>CAVTBG010000008.1:0-775872 GCA_963732895.1 uncultured Pseudomonadota bacterium
TCGGATAGACCGAGGCGGCATTCGATTTTCTTCCCCGCGAATGCCAAAACACCATAGGATCGCGCCAGAAAAGCAAAGAGGAACCGCGAATGAGTGCGCAACCAGTGAAACTCGGCATTGTCGGTCTCGGCCGCTGGGCCAAGGTGCTGACCCGGGCCGTCGCCAAGTCTGACAAGCTCAAGATCGTCGCCGGCTACAGCCGTACCGAGGAGAAACGCAACGCCTTCGAGCAGGAATTCGGCGTAAAGGGCGTGCCGGATATGAAGACGCTTTTGTCCGATCCTGAAATCCGCGGCGTGATCATCACGGTTCCCAACGAACAGCATCTGCCGGTTGCCACCGAAATCGCCAAGGCCGGCAAGCACGTCTATACCGAGAAGCCGATCGCCGCCACGCTCGAGGACGGCATCGAAATCGCGGCGCTGGAGCGCAAATACGGCGTTACCGTCACCGTCGGCCACAGCGCGCGCCTGTTGGGCAGCATCCGCCGCATTCGCGAGGCGATCGACGCCGGGGAACTCGGCCGCGTCGCCTTTATGGAGGCGAACTTCTCCAACGAGCGGGCGCTGGAACTCACTCCCAACACCTGGCGCTGGTACAAGGCCAAGGCGCCGGGCGGGCCACTGTCGCAACTCGCCATCCATCAATTTGACATCCTGCACTTCCTCGGCGGCGAGATTGCGGAGGCGAGCTCGATGGCCTCCAAACTGTCTCCGGTAGGCGCCGAGGTCGATGACCAGTCGATGACGCTATTGCGTTTCGCCGACGGCAAGGTCGGATATGTCGGCTCATGCTGGACCTCGCCTGGCATCTTCTCGTTGCGTGTGTTCGGTGCCAAGGGCCTGATGCACAGCGAGACAGACTTCTCCTCATGGGATACGCCCGACAAGCTGCATCTGTCCTCCGCGCTCTATATCCAGCGCGGCAAGGACGGCTACGGCAAGCGCGAGGATCTCAAGGTCCCGGCCAGCGATATGTTCAGCGCAGAATTGGAGCTGTTCGCGGAGAGCTGCCGCACCGGCAAGGCCAACGAACTCACCGCGCATAACGGCAATGTCGCTGTCGCGGTGGTCAACGCGGCGCTGCGCTCGATCGATAATAAGGGGCAATACGTGCGTATTGACGACATTCTTGGTGAGGCGCGGCAACGTGCCGAAGCGAGAAAGGTCAATGTGGCCTAGCCGCTTCGCGCGGCCTGAGCTATCACGGTAAGAACGCTTTACCCGTCTCCCGGCGGGTGAAGCGCGCGCAGCTGGCATGCGGCGCGGGAATAAATTGCCCTCAATGGGTAAGAAGAAAAAATCGTCTGGGAGGACGAAGGTAGGGAGTTTCATGGCTAGCAAGAGGCTTAGTGCGGCGTCCGGTTTCACGCGGGCGTCGGATCCGGCCAGAGGCGCGCCGGTCATCGTTTCCGAAGGCTTGACTATCGGCTATACGCTACACCGCGAGCGCAAGCGGCTGACCGCGTTGCGCGACATCAGCCTGACGGTGAAGCGCGGCGAATTCGTTGTGCTGGTCGGCCCTTCGGGCTGCGGCAAGACAACGTTCATCAACGCGATCTCGGGATTGGTCCAGCCCTGGGAAGGCACCATCGAGGTCAACGGCAAGCCGGTAACCGGCCCGGGCCCCGACCGCGCCATGGTGTTTCAGGATTACGCCCTGATGCCCTGGCGCACCGTGGAATCAAACGTGCGCATGCCGTTCGAATTCCAGGACCTCGGCCTGTCGAAAGCGGAAATGGATGAGCGCGTCGACCGCTTCCTCGAGCTCGTCGGCCTTTCGGGGTTCAAGAAGTCCTATCCTTACGAGCTTTCTGGCGGCATGAAGCAGCGCGTCGGCATCGCCCGCGCGCTGGTCACCGAGCCGGACATCCTGCTCGCCGACGAACCGTTTGCGGCGATCGACGCCATGACCCGCGAAGCGATGCAGAGCGAGCTCGAGCGCATTGTCTCCAAGACCGGACAGACGGTGGTGTTCATCACCCACTCGATCGACGAGGCGATCACCTTGGCCGACAGGGTGGCGGTGATCTCATTCCGGCCGGGCCGCATCAAGGAAATTGTCGACATCGATCTGCCGCGGCCACGGTTTGATCGAGATCTGAAGATCCTGCCGGAATACGGTAAGCTGTACGACCACATCTGGCGGCTGGTGAAGGACGAGGCGTTCCAGGCTGCGCGCGGAGAAAACCGATGACTGCGATGGAGCGAAGCGGAAAGGCCGTTGCGGCGGACGATCCTAACCGGATCGAGTACACCGGCTGGACGGCGGCCGAGGTCTGGCGGCGCGTTAGTCCGTTCCTGGTGACGGTCGTCAACATCAGCTGCTTCTTCATCATATGGCAGTTGTTTGCCAACTCCGGCGCCATCAGCCCGCTGTTCTTTCCGAAGGCCTCGAGCATGTTCGCGGCGCTCTGGCACGGACTCACGACATCGGCGCCGCCGGGCGCGGTCATCTCGGGCAGCATCCGCGACCATCTGTTCTACAGTCTGTCGAACCTCGGCCTCGGGCTGATCATCGCCTGCATCATCGGCATCCCGGCGGGGCTGCTGATGGGCGGCAACAAGATCGTCGAGAAGATCCTCAGCCCCTATGTCTGGGCGCTCGCTTCGGTGCCGCGCATCGCGCTGGTGCCGCTGTTCATCTTGTTCCTCGGTTTCTCGGTCAAAATGCAGGTGACGATCATCACGCTGTCGGCGGTGTTCCCGATTATCATCAATTCGTGGGCCGGAGTGAAGACGACCGAGAAGTCGCTGCTGTCGGCGGCAAAGGTGTTCGGCGCCAACCGCCGCCAGCTATACATGAAGGTGGTGTTGCCCTACACGCTGCCGTTCATCATCTCGGGCATTCAGCAGGGCATCGGGCGCGGCCTGGTCGCCGTCATCATCGCCGAGATTTTCGGCGGCTCGCGCGGCCTCGGTTATCTGGTGAACCGCTCGGCCGATACGTTCGATTCCGCGTTGATGTACGCGGTTCTGCTCTTGCTGGTCGTGGTGTCGCTGACTCTGGTGCAGCTCACGCGCTGGCTCGAGGCTTACGTCGCCCCGTGGCGACGGTTGGAGGGACTGTGAGCGGCGGAAACGCCGTCCGCGGTCAGTGGTACTAAAACATACGGGAGGAAAAAAGGATGAAAGATAATCTTATTCTACCGCGTCGTGACTTCTTGTTGATGGGCGGCGCTGGCTTGCTGGGGACGTTCATCGCGTCGGCGACCGTCAAAGGTGCCGGTGCGACCCAGATGGCGAGCATCAAGAACATCAAGGCCAACCTGCACACCCTGCGGATCGGCGAATTCAATCCGAACTACGCCTCCGCACTCGGTTACCGGATGGCCGAGGCGCTCGGCTATTTCAAGGAACACGGCATCGACGGCATCAAGGTCACGTTGTCGGACCAGTACATTGCCGGCCTGCTCGGCGGCAGCTTGGATGTCACCCGTACGGACACCGACGCGGTCATGAACGCGGCCGCGCGCAGCGGCAAGCCGTTCAAGATGATCTCCTGCTATCGCGACAAGGAATGGTGGATCATGGGTGTCCGCAAGGGCATCAACAAGCCGGAAGACCTCAAGGGCAAGAAGATCACCGGCGGTCCGATCGACGGGCACAACACGTGGGTTCAGCGCCAAATCGTCAAGAAGCTGGGGCTCGATCCGAACAAGGACGTCCAGTTCGTTCCGACCTCGGGCGGTTCGGACAAGCGCCTGCTGGCGTTGCTCAACGGCACGGTCGATGCGGCGAGCCTGTTCCCGCGTCACGAGGACGCGCTGAAGGCCGCCGGCGGCCATTTCATGTACCACAAGCCGCAAGCGGCCCCGCAGGAAGGCTATGCCGCGCTCGGCGACTGGCTGGAAAAGAACGAAGACACCGCCTACGCCTTCACCCTGGCGGATATCAAGGCGCGTCAGTGGGTCGAAAAGCCGGAGAACAAGGACAAGACCTTCGAGACCATGGAGAAGCTCGGCTACAAGATCACGAAGGCCTTCAAGAAGAACTATAAGGAATCGCTCGAGCAGATGAGCCCCGACGGCGGCTTCGAGGACGCCGCCTCCATGGATGCGTTCTTGGCGCCGGAGAGGGAAACGGGCAACGTTCCGAAGGACTTCGACTGGCACAAGGTCGTCGACATGAAGTACGTCTGGGCGGCGCAGAAGGCGCTCGGCCTGCCGCAGCGTCCGGCCAAGCTCTGATCCTGAAGCAGGATCGGGTGCATTGGCGTCAATGTTTCCCGGCGGCTTCGGTCGCCGGAAAATTCATGAGGGGCGCGCGCCGTGCTGACGCTCTACCATTACGACCGTTCGACCGCGGCCCAGCGCGTGCGCCTGCTGCTGGAAGAAAAAGCCATTGCGTGGAAGAGCGTGATCGTCGACACCGCGCGCGGCGACGTCGAAGAACTGCCGGCCGACTATCACCGGCTCAACCCCAAGGGCCTTGTGCCGGTGATCATTCATAACGGCGCGGCGACGCCGGAATCCCTGGTCATTCTCGAATACCTGGAAGACTCGTTCCCCGAAGCGTCGTTCCGGCCGGTGTCGCCCGAGGCGCGCGCTAAGATGCGGCTGTGGATACGCCGGATCGACGAAGGCGTGCACGTCGCCAGCCGCAGCATTGGCGTGTGTCTCGTCAATCGGCACATCTACAAGGCCAAGGGCGCCGACAAGATCGACAAGTACTACGCCGAGATGCGCGACACCGTGCGCAAGACCAACGACCAGATCAACATCGCCGGCGGTCTCGATTCGCCGCTGTTGCCGGACGCGGTCGCGACCTTCCGCCGCCTGTTCGAGGAGATGGATCAAACGCTAGCGGCCAATACTTGGCTTGCCGGCGACAGCTATTCGCTCGCCGATATCGCGCTGGTGGTTTACGTGCGGCGGCTGGAATCCTTCATGATGGCGCCGCTCTGGCAACATCTTACGCACCTCAACGCCTGGTACGCGCGCATTGCCGCCCGGCCGGCCTACGGGAAAGCCATCGTCGCCTGGGGCGACGTCACCAGCAGCGAGCGCACCGAGCACGGGCAGGAGGCGTTTCCGCGGCTGCAGGCTTTATGGGACGCCGCCGCTCGGACCTGACCATGGGCGCACTGGAATCCCTTTACGGCGAATTCGGCTTCTGGATTTTGCTCGGCGTCGTCATTGCCGCGCTCATCACCTCGACCATCCACGGCACCGTCGGTGTCGCCGGCGGCACGCTGATGACCGCCGCGCTGGCGCTGTTGATCGGGGTCAGGCCGGCGGTGCCGGTGATGAGCGTCGCGCTGGTGGTCAGCCATTTCTCGCGCAGCATGCTCAACCTGCGCGCCATCGACTGGCGGTCGCTGGCGATCGTCATGGGCTGCGCCACGCCGATGATTGTGGTCGGCGCGCTGCTCTACGGCCTGCTGCCGGTGCGCGTCATTGCGCTCGTCCTCGGTATCCTCATCCTCGTTTCCATCCCGATGCGGCACTGGGCGCATTCGCGCCAGATCAAAGCCGGCGGCACCACGCTCGGCGCCATAGGCGGCGTCTATGGCTTCTTAGCCGGCGGCTCGATCGGCTCGGCCATGCTGCTGACGCCCTTTTTACTGGGCCATGGCTTGAGCAAGGAGGCGTTTGTTGCAACCATGGCTGTGATCGCGCTCGCCACCAACGCGGTGCGCATGGCTGCCTTCGGCGGCAGTCATTTGCTCGATGCCCATTACGCTTTCATGGGCCTCTTGGTCGGTCTGGTGATGATACCGGGCAATTGGATCGGCCGCACTTTCCTACGTCGCATGACGCCTGGGACCCATAGCGGGCTGATCGACGTGTTTGCCTTGCTCGCCGGATTGAATTTTCTCTATCTCGCCGTCCGCTAGGCGGTATGAAGGAGACGCCGCGACCATGACCGACATCACTTTGGAATCGATGGACGTGCCGCTCATCTACCGGGCCGCCAATGCCGAGACGGCCGGCTTTGTGCCGCCCGACAACCGGCACGGCCAGTCGGCGCGAACCTGGGTGCGTTCACTGGAAGCGATCCAGAAGGAAGCGCTGGTCACCTCGGCGATGAGCGGCCTGTCCTGGCGCTTCGCCTCCGACGAGGGGCCGCATTTGAACGGCCGCGATCAGGCGCCCAATCCGCTCAGCTTTCTCAGCGTCGGCATGGTCTCGGCCTTTATGAACGAGATCATGGCGCTGGCGGCGCAACGCAAGGTCGCGCTCAGCGATGTCGAACTGACGCTGGAGAATTTCTACTACCGCGCCGGCTCGTTCCCGCGCGGCACCATGGTGTCGGGCGCGCTGCCGCCGGAGCTGACGCTCACCTGCGAGGCCAATTGCGACGACCATATCATGAGCCAGTTGCTCTATGAGGCGGTGTCGGCCGCGCCGCTGCACGGGCTGATGACGGGCGTCCACAACAGCCTTTTCACCATCACCCATAACGGCCGCGCGCTGACGCCATCCCATGTGACGCCGCTCGCTGTCACGCCGCCGGCCGACCCGGGCGACTGCTTCGGCGCGCTCGAAGTGGAGAACGAGCCGCGCGTGCGCCAGCCGCTCGCCGAAAAGATCGGCGAGGTCGAGGAGATCATGCAGAAGATCAAGCAGTCGCCGCCGGTGGGGCCGCGGCTGGAGGAGGGTCAGCATCTGCTGCACTTGCGCAGCCGCTGCCGGCTGCTGCCGAACGGCGTGAAGGAAATCGTGCGCGAGCAATATGCGGGCCCGAGCCCGACCTGGCGTTTCCTGTCCGACGAAGCGCCGGACCACGGCGGCGAGGGCAGGGCACCCGATGCGGCGAGCTATATCGCCGCCGGCATCGCCTTTTGCTTCATGACCCAGCTCGGCCGCTACAGCCACATGGCCAAGATTCCGCTGGAATCCTACCGCGTCATCCAGGACACGCATTTCTCGCTCGGCGGCGCCTCGGGCAAGACCGGCAAGGCCGGCGTCACCGACCCGATCGAAACCCACGTTTATCTGAAGACGGGCACCGACGACGCCACCGCTGAGGATATCGTCAGGGTCGGCGAGCGCACCTGCTTCCTGCACGCGCTCTGCCGCGATCCGGTAAAGCCGCGCGCGGCCTATCGCCGGCGGCGGCTGGAAGCGGCGTAGGCGGTTGCCACTAAGCATGAGCCGCTTTGGTCTGCTCGATCATGTGTTGGTGCGAGCCGCGACCGAGGTTGAGGTCCGGGTATTGGTCCGATAAGCGGCTGCCGTGGTAATAGGCCTTGCCGTAAGCTGGCCGCGCCTGCATGCGTTTGAGCCAGTCGTCGACTCGCGGATATTTGTCGAGCCACAGCGCTTCGAGGCCAAGATCCTCGACACGATCGATCAATGGTGCCACCGCGATGTCGGCGAGGCTATATCGCTCGCCTAAGAGCCACGACCCGCCATTCTCGCGGAACATCCAGTCCATGCGCGCGGCTGTTTTGCGCAAGGCCGCATAGGCTTCCGCCATTTCGGCGGTGCTGAAGCCGGTCATCCGGTCCATCTTGCGGTAGAACGCGGCTTTGATCGGCCGCTTGCTGACCTGCTCGTCGAACTGTTCTTCGGTCAAGGCCTGGAATTTGTGCAGCAGGCCGCCGAACTGGAACGAGGGGTAGCGCACGGCCGGCGTCGGCACCGCGTCGACGAACGCGAGCCATGAGCGCAGCCTGGCCTGGCCATAAGCGTTGGCGGGCATCAGCGCGATGTCCGGAAACACTTGGTCAAGATATTGCAGGATCACCGAGGACTCGAAGACCGGCCGTCCGTCATGGATCAGCGTCGGCACCACGCCGTTGGGATTGAGCTTGAGATACGAGTCCGAGAGATGGTCGTGGTTCTTCGAGACGAGCCGGCGGTCGACCCAGTCCAGCTCCTTCTCGTGCAGGCAGATGCGCACCTTCAGGCTGCAGGTCGACTGGGAAAAGTTATAGAGTTCAAGCATGCGACGTTCCCAGGGAATGGGACTGACCTATCAGCTTTGCCGGTCCGCTCTGGGCTGGCGTTCGGCTTGATAACAGCATAATAAGCTGAAAAAACGTAGAAAGTGGGAGAGGAAAGCCCATGTTGCCGAGCCGTTATTTCATCGAACTCACCCAGCCGGAGATAGCGGCCCAGCTCAAGGCCAACCCGCTGGTGCTGCTGCCGGCCGGCAGCGTGGAGCAGCACGGCCCGCATCTTCCGACCGGCACCGACACCTTCGCCGCCAACGTGATCTCCGCCGCGGTCGCCGAGCGCATGGACGGCCTGGTGCTGCCGGCGACGCCCTTCGGCGTCACGCCCATGCACATGCCGTTCGAGGGCACCATCACGTTTACCCCCGACACGTACATGCGGGTGGTGACCGAGACCTGCGTCTCCACCGCCATCCACGGCGCCAAGCGCCTGCTCATCCTCAATTGGCACGAGGGCAACATCCCATCGCTCGCCATTGCCGCCGAGTTGCTGCACCGCGACCACGGCATGAGCGTGCTCACCGTGCAGGCTTGCTACGTGGCGGAGGAGCTTTACGGCAAGACCTGCAACGGCCTCACCCATGGCGGCGAGATCGAGGCGCTGGCGGTGCTGGCCTATCGGCCCGAGCTCGTGCATCTCGACCGCATCGATTATTCGTCCGACCACAGCCACGGCCACAAATGGGACAAGCTGCGCCGCACCCGCAGCTATCAGCCGGTGTTAACCGACATCCGCACCATCGCGGCCACCGGCTGGTTCGGTAGCCCGCAGCACGCCACGGCGGAAAAGGGTCTGCGCATGCTCACCGATATTGCCGACGCCATCGCCAAGGAGGCGACCGAAATCTTCGCCCAACTCGACGCGGTGCAGGGCGGCACCGCCGAGATCAAGCATTTGCGGCAGGCCGGCTGATGACGCGCAAAATCTCCCAAGGCGAAGGCAAGCGAATGGGCCTGCCCGGCCGCGCGGCGGTCGAAATGGTGTCAGGCGAGATCGGCTCCAAGGTCACCTTCCGCGTGGTCGAGATCCCGGTGTCGAAGCCGGGCGAGACGTTGCGCGGCCCGCATCTGCATCACGGCTACGAGGAATGCATCTACGTGCTGAAAGGTTCGGGCCTCACGCTCTATGAAGGCGGCGGCGAACTGGCAGTGAAGGCCGGCGACGTCATCCTGGTGCCGCCGGAGGAAAAGCACGTCACCCGCAACACCGGCAGCGAGCCGCTGGTGCTGTTGTGCTTCTTCCCGACGCCCGACATCGCGCCCACCACCGAAAACTTCCCGTCTTTCTGAGCGCAACGCTCGACCCTTCGAGACCTTCCATGAGCACCAATGTTCTTTGTCTGCGGCCCGAGGCCGACTTCACCCGCGTCGATGCGCCGGCGCCGGCGACGCTTGATGTCACCTACCGCAAGCCGGATGACGCCGACGTGCCGGACCTGATGAAGGCGAGCGACGCGCTCATCATTCCGGCGGTTGGCCCCAAACTTGCGCCGGCTCTGTTCGAAGGCGGCAAGATCAAGCTGGTCCAGGTTACCGGCGCCGGCCTCGACCGGCTCGACCGGGACGCCATGACCAAGGCCGGCATTGCGGTCGCCAATGTCGCCGGCGGCAGCAACGGTGCGGTTGCCGAATACGCGGTAACCAATGCTTCGCTGCTGCTGCGCCGCTTCGCCTGGGCCGATGCCGAGATCAAGGCCGGCAACTACGCCGCGTTCCGCGCCCGCATGGTGTCGGACAATCTCGCCGGCCTCGACGGGCTGCTGGTCGGTCTCATCGGCTTCGGCGCCATCGGCTTGGCGGTGGGGCAGGCCTTCCACCGCATGGGGTGCCGGGTCTGCTATTACGATCCGGCGCCGCGCGATCCCGCCGGCGCGAAAGCAATCGGCGCCGAATCGATGGCGCTCGACCATCTGCTCAAAGCCGCCGACGTGGTCAGCCTGCACGTGCCGCTCATCAAGGAGACCACCGGCCTGATCGGCGCACTCGAACTGTCGCTGATGAAGCCGAGCGCCGTATTGATCCAGGCATCGCGTGGCGGCGTGGTGGATGAAGGGGCGCTCGCCGCGCATTTGAGCGCGGGAAAAATTACCGGCGCAGCCGTGGATGTCTATTCGACCGAGCCGCCGACCGCCGACAATCCACTGCTCAAGCTCGACGGCGAGAGCGCCAAGCGCGTGCTGTTCACACCGCACATCGCCGGTGTCACCCGCCAGTCATGGACATATCTCTTCCGCTCGTCCTGGGAGAATATCGAGCGCGTACTTTTGCGCAGTCAGGCGCCGCTCAACCGCGCCTATTGAGGCGATTCCCCTGCGATCCAAGATGCGGCCGCGCCTGCGGGCGTTTCTGCTGCGCTGCAATTCCGCGTCGTGCCCCCACGTTGTGCACAGACCAGTTGCTCGTCATAATCCAGCGCCTCAACTTGCATCGTCCTCCGATCTCGGGTCGGCGCGGGTATGGGGGCGAACCAGAACATCCTAAGAGGGATATCCACATGCGTTACCCGATAGTTGCGTCCGCGCTGCTGTGTGCGAGCCTCGCTTTCGCCGTGCCCGCTCATGCGCAGACCAAAGGCCCGCCGTCCTACGGAAGCCCCATCACGCTCGCGCAAGCGCAGAAGGTCGCCGCGGCGGCGATGGCCCATGCGACGGAGAACAAGTGGAGGGAGGCAGTCGCCATCGTCGAGCCGAACGGTCAACTAGTCTACTACGCGAAGATGGACGATACCCAGTACGGCTCGATGAAAGTGGCGCTCAATAAGGCCACCTCGGCGGCGATGTTCCGGCGGCCGACTAAGGTCTTCCATGATCTGCTGGCGAAAGGCCCGGCCTTCACCTACCTGCTGGAGTTGGAAGGCGCCAATGCGGTGCCCGGCGGCATCCCGATCGTGCTCAACGGCAAGATCATCGGCGGCATCGGCTGCAGCGGCGTGACCGGTGCCCAGGACATCGAGATTTGCGAGGCGGGCCTCGCGGCGCTGAAATAAAGTTCGCGCTCAACCAATTTCGTCACGGGTCGGGCGCATCCAACGCCCGGCCCCTTGATTCGGGTGATACCCGAACAATATGAACGCGCTAGGCGTTATTGCGTTACGGCCGCCGGCTTGGCTCATCACAAACCTGTCAGTCCATAACCGGCGTGTCGGTTCGAGGTTGCCCCCGCTTGCCGAGGATGGAACAATCCGGCCCATCGTTCGTATTAACGGACGCAGACCGCC
The DNA here is from genome assembly GCA_963732895.1 of uncultured Pseudomonadota bacterium. Classification (GTDB taxonomy): domain Bacteria; phylum Pseudomonadota; class Alphaproteobacteria; order Rhizobiales; family Xanthobacteraceae; genus Pseudolabrys. The sequence goes on from CAVTBG010000008.1 coordinate 11,123, forward strand.
ATTCCCCTGAAAAAATGCAATGGAGGCCGTGATGGCGCGCACCGCTACCTCTTCCCTACCGCGGGATGCCGCCAACGGAGCGGTCTCGGCACGGGCGCTTGACGCGGCGCGCGAACGCTGGCGCGCCGACTTTCGCCGCGTGCGTGGCGAGACCGAAACGCGCGCGGCGCATCTGTCGGCGGAAGACCAGATCGTGCAGTCGATGGCCGACGCCAGCCCGACCAAATGGCATCGCGCGCACGTCACCTGGTTCTTCGAGCAATTCCTGCTGGTGCCGAACGATCCAGGCTATACGATCTTCGACGAACGTTTCCCCTTCCTTTTCAACTCCTATTACGTCGCTGCTGGCCCGCGCCATGCGCGTCCTGAGCGCGGGCTCATTACGCGGCCGAACAATGCCGACGTCACCGGCTATCGCGCTCACGTCGATGGGGCGGTTGAGGGGCTGATTGGCACCGTGCCGGCGGCGCGTGCCGATGAAGTCTTCCGGATTTTGGAAATTGGCCTGCACCACGAGCAGCAGCACCAGGAATTACTGCTCACCGACATCCTGCACGCTTTCTCGCAGAACCCGACCGACCCCGCTTACAATCCCGATTGGCAGCCGCCGAAACCGGCGCAGGGGCCGCGCGGTTTTGTCGATGTTCCAGCCGGAATTCTGCCCATCGGTCATGATGGCGTCGGCTATTGCTTCGACAACGAGACGCCCCACCACGACGAATTGATTCCGCCCGTCCGCGTTAACCGCCATCTGGTGACAAACGGAGAATGGCTTGAATTCATCGCCGCGGGCGGCTATGCGACGCCCTCGCTCTGGCTGTCGGACGGCTGGGCATGCGCGCAGGCGGAAGCCTGGCAGGGCCCCGGCTATTGGCGCCAGCAGGACGGGGCCTGGTTTACAATGACGCTGGCAGGCCTCAAACCCGTCGATCCAGCCGCGCCTGTAATGCATGTCAGCTATTACGAAGCCGACGCATTTGCGCGTTTTGTCGGAAAACACCTTCCAAGCGAGGCAGAATGGGAGGTTTCGGCCCGTGCTGGACTGCTGGCGGACGCTTTCGGCATCACTTGGCAATGGACGCGCAGTGCTTATCTCCCCTATCCAGGATACCGCGCGGCGGAAGGGGCGCTCGGCGAGTACAATGGCAAATTCATGGTCAATCAAATGGTGCTGCGCGGCTCGTCGCTGGCGACGCCGGAGGGTCACGAGCGCGTGAGTTACCGCAACTTCTTCTACCCCCCGTCGCGTTGGCAATTCAGCGGCGTTCGTCTCGCCGAATTCGGCGCTTGATCCGGTTTTCGGTCCGGGTCGCGCAAAAGTATAATCAGGAGGACCGATGGTCGCGCTTGCTCGTTCAACCCGTCCGCAGCCGCAGAGCGCAGAGGAGTCGGCGTTCGCTGCCGACGTTCTGCGCGGCTTGAACGCGACGCCGAAGCGTATTCCGGCGAAATATTTCTACGACGATGCCGGCTCGCTTCTGTTCGATCGTATTACCGATCTGCCGGAGTACTATCCGACGCGCTGCGAGATGGGCATCTTGCAGGCGCACGCCGCTGAAATTTGGAAGCTGATTCCGGAAGGCGCGGCGCTGGTTGAACTGGGTGCCGGGTCCAACAAGAAGGCGCGTATTCTGCTCAAAGCCGCGCCGAAGCTTTCCGCCTATGTGCCAGTCGATATCTGTGGCGAGATGATCGAGCGCGAAGCGGTCGAGTTGCGCCGAGATTTCCCCAAGCTCAACATTACGCCCGTCACGGCCGACTTCACAAAAGAGTTCGAGCTGCCCCCGGAAGCGAAGGCGGCGCCGGTGCGGGTCGGTTTTTTTCCCGGTTCCACCATCGGTAACTTCGAGCCGCACGAGGCAGCGGCTTTCATGAACAATGTCGCGCAGATCCTGGGGGCCGGGGCCATCTTGATCATCGGCGTTGACCTCATCAAACCGGTCGAGGTGTTGAAAGCCGCCTATAACGACAAGGCCGGCATCACCGCCAAGTTCAATCTCAACCTGCTCAAGCGCATCAACCGCAAGCTCGGCGGCACCTTTAATCTCGACGGCTTCGAGCACCACGCCATCTACAATCGCGCGCGCAACCGGATCGAGATGCATCTCGCCAGCCTTAAGCGGCAGAAGGTGAAGGTCTTGGGTGAGACCATCGACTTCCGCGCCGGCGAGACCATCCACACCGAGAACAGCTACAAGTACAGCATTGAATCGTTGTCTGCGCTCGCCCGCGGCGTGGGCTGGTCGCCGGTTAAGGCTTGGACCGACGCCGACAAGTATTTCTCCATCCAGGCATTCAAGCTCGATTCCGAAGCCGCCGACGGCAAAGCCTGATCGGGGCGTCGCGGTTCCGTTATTCCCGGCATGCGCGCAAAGAGCATGGCCCCCGAGGGGGCGGCGGCGGCAAATCTCACCAAATGACACCTCCTGCGCAGACGGCTGGATTCCAGCGTTGTGCCGCGCTAAGCCTTGCCGCCCGCGCGGTGCCGGTCGTCCCACGGCCGCCCACGCGAGCCGCGTTCAATTTCGCGCATTCGAATGTTTGCGCTATTGGAGCGAATTTGACATTTGATACCCGTTTGCGGCAACTCGCTCATCAAATGTCAAATTCAATGCTCCACTAGAATAAGATAATTGCTAGTGGTCCTTTGATTCCGACATTTGCTCGGGAGCCTGCAGCAACGGGGAGCAAATGTCGGAAACGGACCACTAGGTGAAAAGGGTAGGCAGGAAACAAGCTCATGAAAGTTGTCAGTTTTGAAGACGGCGGACCGCGGCTCGGCGTGGTCGAGGGCGACAACGTCATCGACCTGCAGGCGGCCGACAGCAGCGCGCCCACCGGGCTCGGCGACTGGCTGCGCCGCAGCAACGGCGATCTCAAGGCCCTCGCCGATCTTGCCGCCAAGGCGCCGGCCGCCGCCCGCCGCCCGCTGGCGGGGCTAAAATTCGCGCTGCCGGTGCGGACCCCGGGCAAGATCATCTGCCTCGGCCTCAACTACCTCGACCACGTCAAGGAAGGGCCGCAGAAAGACAACATTCCGAAATTCCAGTCGATCTTCTTCCGCGTGCTCACCTCGCTTACGCCGCATCTGCAACCGCTTATGCGGCCCCAGAAATCGATCCAGTTCGACTACGAGGGCGAACTTATCGTGATCATCGGCAAACGCGCCAAGCATCTGACCCTAGAAAGCGCGACCGATTGCATCGCCGGTTTCTGCTGCGGCAATGAAGGCTCCATTCGCGAGTATCAGCGCCACACCACGCAGTGGGGCATGGGCAAGAATTTCGACCGCACCGGCAGCGTCGGTCCCTGGATGGTGACCGCCGACGAATTGCCGCCGGGCGGCAAGGGCCTCAAGATCGAAACCCGGCTCAACGGGAACACCATGCAGTCGTCCAACACCGACCGCTTCATGTTTCCGGTGGCGGAATCGCTGGTGTACCTGACCGAGGGGATGACGCTGGAGCCGGGCGATATCCTGTTCACCGGCACGCCGTCCGGCGTCGGCCATGCCCGCAAGCCCAATCCGGTGTGGATGAAGGCGGGCGACAAGGCCGAGGTCGAGATCGAGGGCATCGGCACGCTGTGCAATCCGATCGAAGACGAGAAGCTCTGAATCGCCGGGGTGCCAGAAGGCCGGAACTTTGGCCCTAGCCGAATGAGCGGGAACGCCGGGGCGGCGTTAGCGGCAATCGATTGAAAAGGGTGAAGTATGGCCGATCAACTCAACGTGCTCGTCATCTGCGGCTCGCTGCGCAAGGGCTCGTATAACGCCGCGCTTGCGCGCACGCTGCCGTCGCTCGCGCCGCCGGAGATGAAGCTCATACCGGCGCCTTCTTTCGCCGGCTTTCCGATCTACAACGACGACGTCCGCGTCGAGTCCGGACCGCCCGCCGATGTCGTGGCCTGGAAGGACGCAATCCGCGCCGCCGATGGCGTCATCATCGTGTCGCCGGAACACAATTGGTCGATTCCCGGTGGCCTGAAGAACGCGATCGACTGGGTCTCGAAGCTCAAGGACCAGCCGTTCAAGGACAAGCCGGTGGCGATCCAGTCGGCCTCCACCGGCCAGATGGGCGGTGGGCGCATGCAGTATCATCTGCGCATGGCGCTGGGCACGCTCGATGCGCTGGTGCTCGGCAAGCCGGAAATTTTCGTTAATTTCGCCGCCAAGAAGTTCGACGAGAAGACGCTCGAACTCACCGACCAGGCGGTCAAGGACATCGTCAAGACGCAGCTCGAAGCCTTCGCCAATTTCGTCAAGCGGATGCGGGCGTAGGGCCGAAGAACCACACTCCGCTCATTCCTGCATAAGCGGGAATCCAGACTATTCTTGAGGCTTCGCATTGCGCGCTGAGTCCCCGCCTTCGCGAGGACGAGCGGGTAGGGCATTCACAACGTCCCGCCCTTCAGCCACGCCGCGCCTTGCGTATAGAGTGCGTCCAGCGCCGGGCCTTCGAGGCCGGGCAGGTCGCATTTGACGGTGTAGCCGACCTTGGTCTGCAGATAGGCGAGATGGCGGTAGCCTTCGGGGAACTGCGTCAGCAGGCCTGCGTCGAGCGTGGGGGTGGCGCCGGGCTCGACTGGGTCGAGCCGGTCGCGTTCGTAGGTGTGCCGGCGCAGCACGATGCCCCAGCGGCCGCCGCGCTTCTCCAAAAAGTCGTAGGCGCGGCCCATGCAGGCGACGTCGCAGAGCACGCTCTCGACCGGCGCCCGTTGGGTGATGGTCAGCTTGGTCTGCGCGATCGCGCGTTCACCCGCGATATCGACGGTGGTGCCGCCGAGCATGTGCACGATGCGCGCGCCGCGGTCGAAGCCTTCCTGGCTGACCTTGATGAAGTCCTCGTAGCCGCCCTGGAACCAGGTCGCCCGCATCTCGCCTTCCGGGTGCCAGAGAGTGCGGAACCGGTCCCACTGGCGCGCATCGCGCCACAGCACCCAGTTCTCGACGATGTCCCGAATGGCGAGACGGTCTTCGATGCCGGTCATGGAAGAGTCCCTCGGTTTTCGCTCTCATAGCTGATATGGAATTCGCCGTCACCGCGCGAATGCGGGAGGGAGAAAAAGCGAATGCCAAGACTTGCAGGTAAAGTTGCTATCGTCACTGGCGGTGCATTGGGCATCGGCCGCCATTATTCGCTGGCGCTGGCCGCGGAAGGCGCTCATGTGATGATCGCCGATATTGCCGACGGCAAACCGCTCGCCGATGAGATCGCCGGCCGCTATGGCGCCGACGCAGTGGCCAGTTCGGTCACCGACGTCAGTGACGAGGGAGCGGTCAAGGATCTGGTCGCGGGGACGTTGGAGCGGTTCGGCCGGATCGACATCCTGGTCAACAACGCCGCGCTCTACGCCAAGCTCAGCCCGCGTGATTTCAACGAATGGGACATGGCGACTTGGGACAAAGTGATGGCTATCAACGTGCGCGGCCCCTTCCTCATGGTCAAACACGTGGCGCCGCACATGATGGAACGTCTCAGCGGCAAGATCATCAACATCGCCTCTGGCGCTGCCTACAAGGGCATACCGCGCATGCTGCCTTACGTTACGTCCAAAGGCGCCATGATCGCTTTCACGCGGTCGCTCTCACGTGAGCTTGGCGCCTACGGCATCGCGGTCAACTCGCTGTCGCCCGGTTATATTCTCAGCGATACGGGCCTCGAGAACGCGACCCACGTTGAAGAGGAGCGTATTCCGGTGCGCAATTCGCGCGCCTTCAAACGCGACGCCTACCCGGACGATCTGATCGGGACATTGGTGTTCCTGGCCTCAAGCGATAGCAATTTCGTCACTGGCCAGTCGATCGTGGTGGACGGCGGTTCGGTCAACAACTAGCGCGTCCTTTTTGCAGCGCATCCTCCGCTCGGTTCCATGCGCGGCCTTCTCCGCCGATCCGGCCAAGACCAATATTGTCCGGCTGCGGCGGACGTGGCAGCATGGCAGCCTTGCAACGTAGGCACACTCCGGAGGATGACGCGATGACGGGTCCCTACAGCCTCGAGCAGTACGTGCAGGACCTGCGTGCGAACACTGCGGAGGAAACTGATCCGGAGGCAATCACCGAGCGGGTGGCGCCGCTGGCGCAGAGATTTGCTCGGTCTCCCGGCTGGTTCCGGCCCGAATACCGCGAATGCGACGAGGAGCAGGGATTCGGTGTGCATTTGTTGCATGAAGAGCCTAACCACGATTTGGCGGTTTTTCTGATCTCCTGGCTGCCCAACCGTGGCACCAAACCGCACAATCACAAGACCTGGGCGGTGGTGATCGGTATGGAAGGCCAGGAGCAGGAGGTTAGCTGGGACCGGCTCGACGATGCCAGCGAGGCCGGTCATGCCGAGCTCCGGCTCGGCGGCAAACACGTGATGACCGCTGGCGACGTGGCGCGCTGTTATCCTGAGCACATTCACAGCGTCTGGAACGTCGGCACGGACATTTCCATGTCTCTGCACACCTACGGCCGGCACATCAATTATACGGGCCGCTCCGAATTCGATCCCGCGCGCAAGCTGGAAATGCCGTTTGTGGTCAAGGTCGCTGGTGAAGAGCCGGTGCGAGTCCGATCGACGCACTAAGCCTGTTCGCTGATGCGGGAGGTTCGCCAGCGTCGAACGTGCCGAAAGAAAAACAACGGAGGGTTCGTCATGGATGTCATTTCTCTGGGCCCAGGCTTTGGCGCCGAGCTGCGCGGCGTCGCGCTCGCTGACGTCGCCAATGACGACGCTGCTTATGACGCCGTGCGCGCCGCCTTCGAAGAGCATTCGGTGCTGGTGTTCCGCGGCCAGGACGTCACTGACGACATCCAGATCGCATTCTCGCGCCGCTTTGGCCCGCTCGAAATCACCAAGGTCGGCTCGCAAGGGACCGGCAGCCATCTGGTGATCCTCTCGACCATCGACGAGAACGGCAAGGTGGTCCCGGCCGATCATCGTCTCGCCATGCGCAACAAGGCCAACCAGCTCTGGCACACCGACTCGACCTTCAAGGCGGTGCCGGCGCTCGCTTCGGTCTTATCGGCGCGCATCATCCCGGCCGACGGTGGTGAGACCGAATTTGTCTCGACCCGGCGGTTTTGGGAGAGGCTCGATGCCGCCCTCCGCTCACGGTTGGAAAATTCGTTCGCCTGGCACGATTACGCCCACTCGCGCAGCCAGATCGCGTCCGATCTTGCCAGCCCCGAGGAGCGGGCGGCGCTGCCGCCGCAGCGCTGGCGTCTGATGTGGAGGAACCCGGTCAACGGCCAGCCGGCGCTTTATCTCGCCTCGCATGCCTACGCCATCGAGGGGATGGAGCAGAACGAAGGGCTGAGGCTGCTTGGCGAATTGATGGAGGCCGCTACCGCCCCAGGCGCAAGCTACGTCCATGCTTGGCGTCCCGGCGACGTTGTCATGTGGGACAACCGCGCCACCATGCACCGCGGCCGGCCCTGGCCGGCGCACGAGGCCCGCTATATGGTCCGCACGACCATTTCCGCCACCGCCGCGGACGGAGTTGATACCATGCGCTTTCCGTCGCCCCAGGCCGCCGAATAGGGCGGCGGTGGACGCCGGCCCGTGCGCTCACTAGCTAGGAAGCGAGCGCCGGCGGGCAAAACCGGCCATTTCCGACCGGCCACAGACCGGCTATACTGGTTTCAAATTCAACTATCTCGTTCGGAACGGAGGAAGCCATGGCGGTTGCCGAAGCTCAAGCCGACAAGAAACACAACATCCAAGGGGCCCGGCAGGCCTACTACGACAAGATCGCCAAGCACCACATGGCGCCGCTGTGGGAGGTGCTCAAGGGCCTGGTCACGCCGGAGCCCAAGAGCTCATGCGTGCCGGCGCAATGGAAGTTCGACGAGGTCAAGAAGTTCATGCTCGAGGCCGGTGATGTGATCACCGCCGAAGAAGCCGAGCGCCGCGTGCTCGTGCTGGAGAATCCCGCAATGCCCGGCAAATCGCGCGTCACCAACGCGCTGTTCGCCGGCATCCAACTCATCATGCCGGGCGAAATAGCCGAGGTGCACCGCCACGTAGCGTCTGCCATCCGCTTCGTACTGGAAGGCGATGGCGCCTACACCGCAGTCGAGGGCGAGAAATCTATGATGAAGCACGGTGATTTCATCATCACCGCCAACTGGGCGCCGCACGATCATGGCAATCCCGGCAAGGAGCCGGTGATGTGGCTCGACGTGCTCGATATGCCGACCATCAATCACTTCGAGACCTCGTTCGCCGAGCACTTCGAAGACAAGATGCAGAACACCAACCACGAGGACGGCGACTCCTTCGAGCGCTTCGCCACTGGCGTGCTCCCCGATGGCCTGCCGGCGGTTCAGAACCGTAGCCCCGTGATCAACTATCCCTACGCCAAGATGCGGCCGATCCTCGAGCGGTTGCACAAGACCGGTGACATCGATCACCGCCACGGCGCGCGCGTGCGCTATGCCAACCCAATCAACGGCGGGCCGGTGTTGCCGACCATGGGCGCGTATCTCTCGCTCCTGCCCAAAGGCTTCAAAGGCAAGCCCTACCGCTCGACCGATGGCATGGTGTTCGCCGTTGCCGAAGGCAAAGGCCGCACCGTCATCGACGGCAACCCGTTCGATTGGAAGGTCAACGATGTGTTCGTGGTGCCGCCGTGGAAGCGCTACCACCACGAGGCCGAAGGCGAGGCCGTGCTGTTCTCGATCTCCGACCGCCCGGCGCAGGAGGCGCTCGGTATCTGGCGGGAAGGGGACTAAGAAGTCCATTCGGTTTGAAAAACACGGCGGGCAGTCGCTTTCGGCTGCCCGCCGTTTTTCATTTTCCGCCGGCGTATTGCCGCGCCCTACGCCCTAACGCCGGCGCGTCCTGCTTGAGTTTAGACTAGACGCCTTTGCCTGCGGCGTACTCGCGCAAGGCGCTCATAAAGAGCTCGCGGCCCTGCGCGTTGAGATGCGCGTTGTCATGGAAGTACGTATCGGGCCAAGCGTGCGTCGGCCGCCAGACTTCGGCCTTGAACTGCGAGGCGAAGGCCCGCAGTCTGTCGGCGAATATAGCTTCAAACCGTGAGCCAAGAAATCCTATCGCGCTCTGGGAGCGCGGCATCGCCACCCAAACGACCGTGGTGCCTCGTTGTCTTGCCAGCTCAAGGACCGCCTCGATGCTCGTTGGATCACGCGGAGCGCGCACATCGGCCGGATAATACAGTGTGAGTTCCTTGAGCAATTCACCGTAGCGGCCCCAGGTTATCAACCAAATGGACGCGTAGCGAACGGACTCGATGAACACTCGCACACCGGCCGACATCCAGCGCCGGATGCCGGCATGTTTTGAGATCGCAATGCGTTCGAAGCGCATCGTGAGTAGAAACGGATTGATTTCGATGAAGATATAACTGGTGCCCGCTTCGATCGCTTCTTGCGCTACCTGAATGATCCGCTGTTCCGATTGATTGGCGAACGCCGTCGCGGCCATGCGAGCTTCTGCTGGCGCCGATGGAAAGACGTCCTTGGCCGGATGCTCGGGCGGCAGCGCGTTTTCGAACAACGATGTACCGACCATGAGTGCATAGGGAATGGATTTGGCTTGCGGCGGCGTTCTCGCTTCGGACCGCAGCGCGGCGACGAGCGTGCGCAAGCTGTTGAATGCGGTTGCAGCCTTGGCAGGAAGCCGTCGGCCGGTTCGTTGTTCCACCTCAAGAAGGAGAGCGACATGGGTAAATGAATCCCACCGGTCGACCGTACCGGGGGAGCTGTCGAGTGAAAGGTCCGCGGCCGGCATGCGGAACACATGCGAAGCGGCATCGATCACGACGTCTGCTATTTTGGAATCCACCGCATTTTCGTTTGCAGGGCGAACCTGCCCGTCAATGATCGCGCGCACTTGCTCCATCTGCGGCTTGCCGGCGTCGCCACGCGGAATCGAACGGACGGTCAGGATCCGTTTCGGAACCTTGTTGCGTTCGAGCAGGCGGCCGCAATGTGCGGTCAGGCTCGCTTCGTCGGCAGGATCATCCAGCACCACCAACGAAACGGGGACTTCACCGAAATCGGCGTCTTCAATCCCGACGGTAACCGCCTCGACGACGGCTTCATGCGACAACAAGGCCTCGTCCACCTCGTCTGGATTTATCAGGAAGCCGCCCGACATGATGATTGCCTTGGCCCGGCCTATATACCGGTAGGTCCCGTCATCGCAGCGGATGGCGATGTCCCCGGTTTTCAGCCAAGGGCCGTCGTACTTTTCGGCAGTGGCGGCCTCGTTGGCGAAATAGCCGGGCGAGACGCACTCGCCGCGCAGCCAGATCTCGCCGGGCTCGTCTTCGGTCGGCGCAGTTCACCAGCCGGATGTCGACGTCGATTGGCCGGCCGATGGTTCCGATCGGGCCTAAACCGGGCCCAGCATACAGTGCGCTGGTCACCGTTTCGGTCAATCCATACATATTGTACACGGGCCGGCCGAAGCGATCTTCAAGCCGTTGCCAAAGCGGATTGTCGAGCTTGGCGGCGACGGAAACGAGCGCGGTGAATTCCGGAAATTCGAAGTAATCGTCCCGCTGCGCGTAGCGGTCGATGAAACGGTAAATGGTCGGAACCGTAACGAAATGCGTTGCCCGTTTTTCCCGGATCAGATTCAGATGTCGCTCGAGCGTGTGCAGCGAAAACGCAGGCGGGCGGATCAGGCGGCTGCCATTTATTGCAGTCAGGAGAGGTCCTTGGATCAGGCCGTCGGCGTGCGCGAGAAAGAGCCCGTTGAATATGGCGGACGACTTGCCGTAGCTGAAAACCCGGGAAATCGTCTCGAGTTGAGCGAATAAATTGCGGTGGGTCACCATGACGCCCTTTGGCGCCGAGGTCGTTCCCGAAGTAAACAGTATATAGGCTAGATCATTCGGCCGGACGTCGCAGCGAGGCTGACGGCTGCCGAAGTTGCTGTCGAGGTCATCAGGCCGGTCCGATGCAGTGCCGATCCGTCTGAGGCTGCCGAGAAGGCGGAGCGACCGGCGGCCGCTGCCAGTCACCGCAACAATCGGCTGGGCGTCCCGCCATGCATTGGCGGTGCGTGCCTGTTCGTCGAGCACGACGAGACCGGGTTTGATGAGATCGGCGATTGCTTGCCGCCGCAGCTGCGGCGTATCCGGCGCGAGCATGACCGGTACATGGCCGTCGAGCAGCGCCGCCATGAAAGCGCAGATGCCGATTTTTTCGTTGCTCGACTGAATCAAAATCTTCGTTGCCGTTGGCAGGCCAGCGGCGTCGAAGACGGCGCACCATGCGTTGATGTCATCAACAACGGACCTGTAGTCATAGCAGCCCGCCTCCCAATCGATGAACTCAGCGCGCGCGGCGGCACATTCGACCAAAGTAGCATACAAAGCATTACAATCGAGATGTTCTGCCATGAACCCTTGCGTTCGGCTTAAATTTGACCGTGACGCATAAACATTTTGGGGGGACGCGCTATTCCGCGTCCGGCAAATTCAGTGAGTTGTTCTTGACGTCGTACGGGCGCGCAATGGCCGGGGCTCCCGCGACGAACGCGCCTTCTTGCACATCATCGCGCACCAGTGATCCAGCAGCCACAATGGCGCCCGCGCCGATCCGCAGATCGGGCAGGATCGTGCTGCCGGCTCCGATGATGCTGTCGGCGCCGATCCGCACGTTGCCGGCGATCGTGACCCCTGGACCGATGCTGACATAGTCCATTACCATGCAATGATGACCCAAGCTGCTGTTTCGGTTTATTAGTACGTGCTCGCCAATAAAGGACAGCGCGCCAACGACGGCGCCGCCATTGATATAGCTGCCCGCGCCAATCCGCGCCGAACTGGCGACCACGGCGGCGGCGTCGATCAGGGCGTCCGCGATGGAAAATCCCGCCTTTTGCGCGGCCCCAACCAAGTTTCGCCGTTGCACGGGGCTGAAGGCGCAGGCGATGCACGCCGTGTCAAAATCGCCCGGTTGAAGGTTGCCGATGTCCTTGATGAGCGCCGGTTGGGCCGACCGCGGGGCCCCGCTGACGCTCACGATCGACCGGATTGCGACGCCGCCGCGGTGGCACGATTCCTCATATTCGACGACCATCGGACTTCGACAGCCAAACAACACGACCTCTCTCATCCGCCCACCAGACATCGAAGAAGTACGCTAATTCACAGCCGGGGAGCGCCTTTCCCGGCAATTCAGCCAGGGTTTTCGCCCACCATAGGAAATCTGGCAAGAAAAACGAACCCGGACGGGACTGACCTCACGTGCCGCTACGGCCCTACGATCTGCGGGGTCGCCGGCTTCCGGCCGCGTGCCTGTGACCAGTTCAGGCTCAGCAGCGCCACCGCCCCGCCGAGTCCGATCCAGTCGAGCATTTCTGCGCCCGCAAACGCGTGCGCCGGGATCAGGATCGCCAGCGCCGCCGTGCCGAAGGCGATCCGCATCGGCACCGACAACAAGCCGAAGGCGAAGCCGACGATGCTGGCGGTGCCGACAAAAATTCCGAGCAGGTTGCGCGCGAAGTTCCAGGCGATCAGCCCTGTGCCGCCGTGCATCAACAGGCTCGGCTCCAGCACGAACAGGAACGGGATAAAGAACGTGCTCCAGCCCACGATCACGGCGTGCCATCCGGTGGTCCAGCCCGACGTGCGCGCGATGTTGGCGGCCGCATAGGCCGCGATCGCCACCGGCGGCGTAATCATGCTCAGCATGCCGAAATACATCACATACATGTGCGCGGCCATCGGCCACACGCCGAGCTTGACCAGGGAGGGCGCGAGCAACGTGGCGGTCAGCACGTAGACGCTTACCGTCGGCATGCCCATGCCGAGGATGATGCTGATCAGCGCGGTGAGTAGCAGAAGGATGAACAGATTGTGCCCGCTGAGCTCGATGAGCTGCAGCGTCAGCCCGAACGAAATCCCCGAGACGCTCAGCGCCCCAACCACCATGCCGGCAGCGGCGCCGATCAGTACGATATCCAGCGCCGCGCGCCCGGTGTCGAGGATCGCGCGGATCATTTCGCGCGGGCTCACCCGCTGGCCGCGGTAGCCGAAGATCATGCTCAACAGGATCAGGATGGCGGTGGCGTAGACTGCTGCGCGCTCAATCGGGATTTGAAAGATTTCCGGATAGGCGATGGTGATAACGAGGTAAGCCAGGGGAATCGGGAAATGCCAGCCTGATTTCAGCACTTCGATGAAGCGCGGCGCATCTTCCACCTTGGCCGCGCCGATACGCTGCTTGGCCGCTTCCAGATCGACGTGCATGAACAGCGCGGCATAGTACAGCGCCGCGGGGATGATGGCGGCGATCACCACGGTGCCGTAGGACACCTGCAAGAACTCCGCCATGATGAAGGCGGCGGCTCCCATCACCGGCGGCATCAATTGCCCGCCGGTCGACCCCACCGATTCGATTGCTGCCGCCCGCGTCGGTGAAAAGCCCGAGCGCGACATCAGCGGGATGGTTACGATGCCGACGGCCACCACATTGCTCACCGCCGCGCCCGAGATCATCCCGAACAGCGATGACCCGACCACCGCAATCTTGGCTGCGCCGCCGCGGTAGCGTCCCATGGCCGACATCGCGAGATCGGCGAAATAATTGGCGCCGCCGGTGCGGCCGAGCACCTGGCCCATCAGCGTGAACGGCACCACAATCAGGATTGCGACCTGCAGAATGATCCCGATCATGCCGTTGGTGTCGAGGCCGAGATAAGTGATCAGCCGACCCGGCGACACTGGCCTCGTGGCGAAATCGCCGGGCATGTGCGGTCCGATGAAGACATAAGCCGAGAGGATGAGGATGAGAGCGACCAGCACGCCGCCTGAGGTGCGCCGCGTTGCTTCCAGCACCAGGAGCAGCAGGATGGCGCTGCCTACAACCCCGTCGGTCGGCAGCATGGCGATCTCATAGGTCAGCGCCTGATACCGGTAGGCGATGTATCCGCAGATGATGAGCGAAGCGATGGCGGCGATGGTGTCAAACCAGCGCATGGCCCATGGGCGGCCGCCGACCACAGTCCAGATTAATGCAAGCGCCAGAGGGATGTAGAGCAGGAGAGGCGCGTCAGCGGGCGAAGGATATTGCCAGAAGATATAGAGCAAGATCACTGCCGAGGTGACGAGCCCGCTCCATTCGATCGCCCTGGCGCGCCGGGGCTTGCCGCCGATAAAGGTCAGCGCAAGACCCAACCCTAGGCACACCGCCAGAAGCTGTTCGGTGTAAAACGCCCAGCCGAAAAGTCGTCTCGGCAGGTCGAGCACCCAGCCGACCACGCAGGCAATCAGCAGGCCCTGCAGAATGTCGGCCCACAGCGAAACGCTCGCGGACGCGGCGGGTTTTTCCGCCGCGTCCGGGTGTTCGCTCGTCTGGTCGTTCACTGCAGTGCCGCGGGCCGAATGTTATGTTCCTTGTAATATTTCAGCGCGCCGGGGTGATAGGGCACGTCATATTTCTTGTAGGCGAACTGGCCGGAGAACTCGCGCAGCACCGGCTGAATCGAGATCAAGTCGTTCTTGTTCTTCAACAGTGTGTCGAGAACCTTGTAAACGAATTCGTCGCTGGTCTTCGCGCTGGTGAAAAGGAGATTGTCGAAGCTGTAGACCATCATCGGCTTGTCGACGCCGACAAAAGCCGGTCCCGGCTTGATTTGCGTCAGATAGCCCCACTTCTCGATCTTGCGCGCGGCCGCCATGCCCTTCGGATCAATCTCGACCATACGGATCCCGCCGACGGTGGCGTCAACCTCGCGAACCTTGGGCGCGCCGAACGCGAAGTAGAAGCAATCGGCAGCGCCGGAAACGAAATCGTCGGCGCTGCGGACGACGTTGGGCACCAGCACCGGCTTGATGTCCTTCTCGGTGAGGCCGGCCGATGCCAACATCGCTCGTACGGTCGGTTCCAGCGCGCGCATGGCGGAGAAGCCAGTCGGCACGCGCTTGCCCTTGAGGTCAGCGATCGTCTTAAGGCTAGAGTTCTTCCGCACGAAGAAGCCGACGCGCAGGGCGTGCGCCGCGCCGATGATGCGTAGATCCTTGAAGCCTTCCTTCTCGTAGCCGTTATGCACTTCCATGGCATTGCTGATACCGATGTCGGCTTCGCCGCGGCTGACCATTGGTACGATCACCTGGTCGCCGGCGGTCGGCTGAACCAGCACGTTCATGCCCGCCTTCTCCTTAAGCACTTTCGCGACGGCCGAAGCGGTGCGGTAGTTGAGCGTGCCGGCCGGCAACGTGGCGAAGCCATAAGGCTTCTGCGCCGCGGCCATGCCGGTGCTCAGGCTCAAGGCGGCAAGGCCGGCGGCAAGCGTAATGAACGGCCGCAACCCGCGGCTGGGGGCGAATGTGGACATCAATGTTTCCTCCCTGTTTATTCCGGTCAGGCCTTATTTGGCCCTTGGTCTTGCGGCCGCTCATGCGAGGGCCGATATCAGGCGCGGCCGTGGGCGGTCGCCCCGTTGTCGGTCATGTTTCCCCGGTCGCGATCTTTGCACAGGAGGGGAAACAAGGCGAGGCCAGACTTAATTTCACCCGGTCGCAATGGTGGCCGAAGTCAGCGGTGCAAGCGTAACGACGATCCAGATCGCCTCTAATGGAATCTCGGGGAGATAAGCCTCATGAAAGTCGAACAACTCACCGCCGGCCATGGCGCGCTCACCGCCGTGCGCATGGGCAACGGCCATGATCTGGTGGTCCTGCATTCGCTGCTCGCCGACCGCCACGCTTTCGATCCGGTATTGCCGGCGCTCTCCGCCGATCATCGCGTCACGCTCATCAATCTGCCTGGGTTTCATGGCTCGCAGCCGACGCTGCTGGCGCTGATGGACGCCTATGTGGCGGCGATCGAGGATGGGTTCGATGAGTTTGGCATTGCCGAGGACGCGGTGTTGATCGGCAACGGTTTCGGCGGCACGGTCGCGCTCGCCTTTGCCATCGCGCACCCGGAACGTATTTCCAGGCTGCTGCTCAGCGATGCCGCCGCCTGCTTCCCGCCGGAAGGCCGCCATGCCTTCGCGGTAATGGCGCAAAAGGTGGCCGAGGGCGGACTCGGCGCGGTCGCAGAGATCGCCGCCAGGCGGGTGTATTCGCCGGCCTATTTGAAGGCGCACCCAGAGGCGGTCGAAGAACGCAAGAAGGTGCTGATGGATATCCACCCGGATGCGTTCCAGGCGGCTTGCCGCATTCTGCAGGAAAGCGATCTGGTGCCGCTTCTGCACCACCTGCGCGTGCCGACGCTCGTCGTCTGCGGCGAGATGGATCAGGCGACGCCGCCCGCGCTCAACAAGCAGATCGCCGACCACGTCGCGGAGGCGGCTTACGTCGAATTACCCGGCTGCGGCCATTGCCCGCCGCTCGAACAGCCGGAGAAGTTTCTGGACGCCATCAAGAGTTTCGTCGCGCTTTAGGCCTTTCATTCGGCCGGGCGGCGTATTCGAGATCGAAGGTCTGGATGTTCGAATAGAGCCTGATCAGCATCTTTTTGAGTCGCCGGATGTCACCGTCGTCGAGGCCGCTGGTGGTGACCTGCTCATAGCGGCTGGCGATCGGAATGATCCGTTCGGTCATCGCCCGGCCGCGCTCGGTGAGGCTGACGCTGAGCGCACGGCCGTCGAGTCCCGAGCGCCGGCGGACGACGAACTGCCTGCGTTGCAGATTGACCAGAAGGCGCGAGAGCGTCGAGATGTCGATGCTGGTGCGGTCGGCGAGTTCGCTCAGCCGCTGATCGCCGTTTTCCCAGAGCGCCGCCATGACGCGCCACATCGGCAGCGTGACATTGAGCGGTGCGATGTCGCGGGAAAATGACAAGCCGATCTTCACGCCGGCGCGGTTGAGCAGGTAGGGCAGAAATTCCGCGAGCGCGAAGGGTTCTGTCATGGCGTCAGGGCCTGCCGGCAAGATATTTGCAATTTCAAATATATAGCGCAAGTGGTGGGTGGTCCACTGCACTATTTGCTGCAATGCGGCGCTTTTCGCAACGCTGCGGGAACAATTATTTGCGTATGCAAGTATTTGTTGTCATGGACCGCCAGTCGTGGCTTACTTGCCTCGCGACAGCACCAGGAGGCGCAGGATGAGCGTTATCGCTGCCGACGTGCACAAGCCAGGCCGCGCGCCCAAGCCGAGCGCGGCGGAGCTCGTGAGCCGTGCCAGGAAGATCGCCGCGCTCGCGCGCGAGCATGCCGTGGAAACCGAACGCAATCGCAGTGTCTCGCCTGAGCTGATCGCGGCCATGCGTGACGCCGAATTGTTCCGCATCATGCAGCCGGAGAGGTTCGGCGGATTCGAATACGGCTACGATGTCTTTGTCGATTGCGTGATAGCGGTGAGCGAAGGCGACGGCTCCATCGGCTGGGTCTATTCGCTTGGGGCGGTTCACCCGTGGATGTTTGCCGGCCTGCCGCTTCAGGCACAACACGAGATCTGGGACGAGAACCGCGACGCCATCGCCGCCGTGTCCTATGCGCCGACCGGGAAGGTCGAACCGGTCGAGGGCGGCTATCGCCTGTCGGGGCGTTGGAGCTTTGCGTCCGGCTGCGACAATGCCGATTGGGCCATCGTGTCCGCGCTGATGCCGAAACCGGATGGCGGCAAGGTGCCCGGCTTCTTCTTCGTGCCGAAATGCGACTGCGTCATCGACGACGATTGGTTCACCATGGGGCTCGCCGGCACCGGCAGCAAGAGCTTCATCGTCGACAATGTCTTCGTGCCCTATCACCGAATAGAGAGCATTCCCGATTTGCTGGTCGGCAATCCGCCCGGCGCCGCGATCAACCCCAATCCGATCTACCGCCAGCCGTTCCTGTCGGTGGTGCCGACTTGTCTTGTCGCGCCGCAGATCGGCATGGCGCGCGGCGCGCTTGAGGTTTTCGTCGAACAGGTGAAAATCCGCCGGACCCGCGGCGCCGTTGCCGGCGGCGGCAACAGCATGGCGGACTTCACCGCGGTGCAGATGCGCGTCGCGGAGGCGGCAAGCTGCATCGACGCCGCCGAATTGCTGATTCATCGGGATCTGAAGGAGACCGCCGTGCTTGCCGCCAGCGGCGCGCAGGCGCTCGACCTGCGCCTGCGCAACCGGCGTAACCATGCCTTTGCATCGCGGCTGTCGGTGCAGGCGATCGACGCGCTGTTCGCCGCGGCGGGTGGTTCCGGTCTCGGCCTGCACCATCCGCTGCAGCGCTTCTGGCGCGACGTGCATGCCGCGGCCGCCCATATCAGCGTCAATTGGGACGTGGTCGGCGCGATGTACGGCCAACACGTGTTGGGGCTGGAGCCGAAGGGACAGTACTAGACGCATTGCAGCGCGCGGCGCGCCCAAGGTGAGGCGAAGCGCGGCGCGGCTATCCCGTCCGCTTGTCGAACCGCTTGATCTCCACTTGGTCCCACACCGCCTGCAGCGGATCGGCGCCGTTGAATTTCTCCACCGCGGCGCGGTCGGGCGCTTCGACGAGCATCAGGCTGCCGAGCGACCCGGCGCCAGCATCGTCGGTGAGCGGTCCGCCGACAGTGAGCGTGACGCCGTAATCGGCCGCCTTCTTCAGGTGCGCGACGTGCTCGGCATGTACCGCCTTGCGCGTGTCCGCGCTGTTGGGTTTGTCGAGCGCGAATACAGCAAAGAACATGACTTTCTCCCCGGTGTTCAATCCAACGCCGCCAGCACGGCCTTGCCGATCGCCGCCGTGCCGTCGCCGCCGCCGAATTCCATCGGCTTGATGCCGCCGGCAAACGCCTTGTCCACGGCGCGCTCGATCCGAAGCGCGGCGTCCGCCGCCGGCGGATGATTGTGCTTGCCGGCCAGCCAATCGAGCATCATCGCCGCCGACAAGATCATCGCGCTCGGATTGGCTTTGCCCTGTCCCATGATATCGGGCGCGGTGCCGTGGCAAGGCTGGAACACCGCATGGGTATCGCCGATGTCCGCCGACGGCGCCATGCCGAGGCCGCCGATCAAGCCGGCGGCAAGATCGGACAGGATGTCGCCGAACATGTTCTCCATCACCATCACGTCGAAGTCCCAAGGCTTGCGCACCATCATGGCGGCGCAGGCGTCGACATAAAGCATGTCGGTCTTGACGTCGGGAATTTTTACTTTGCGTTCGGCGAAGATGTCGCGCTGCCAGTTGAAGGCCTTGAACACATTGGCCTTGTCGACCAGCGTTAGCCGGCCGGGCTTGCCGCGCGCTTTGCGCTGCTCGGCGAGACGCAGGGAGAAGTCGAACAGCCGCTCAGTCTTTTCGCGTGTGACCACCAGCGCTTCGCGCGCGTCGTCGTGTGTCGCGACACCCTTGCCCATCGAGGCGAACAGGCCTTCTGTCGACTCGCGGATGAGCACGAAGTCGATACCGTGCTCCTGCGCACCGACGATCGGGCTTGGCACGCCGGGCACCAGACGCGCCGGACGCACGCCGGCATAGAGATCGAAGATGAAGCGCAGCTCCACCTGCGGCATGATCTCGGTATTGTCGGGATAACGCACGCTCGGCAGCCCGCAGGCGCCGAGCAGGATGGCGTCGGCCTCCTCGCACAACTTTATGGTCTTGTCCGACATCGATTTGCCGGTCGCACGATATTCTTCCGCGCCCGCGGGTGTTTCGGCGAAGCGGAAGGCAAGGCTCGGCGTGGTCGCCTCGATGCGCCGCAGCACGTCGAGCGCGGGCTGCATCACCTCGGGGCCGATGCCGTCGCCGGGCAATACGGCAATGTGAAAAGCGGAATTGGCAGACATGGAGTGGTCCGGGGATGGCGTTCGGCGGCGCTCGCCGCTAATCAATACGTCCGCGCGCCCGCGCGCAAGGGATGATCGGGAGAGCTCCAATGCCGCGATTTGCCGCCAATCTCGGCTATCTATTCACCGAGCATCCGCTGCTCGAGCGCATCGATGCCGCGGGCGCCGCTGGCTTCGAGGGGATCGAGCTGCAGTTTCCCTATGACGTGCCGGCCTCCGACGTGAAAGCCGCGATCGAGCGTAACAATCTCACTATCCTTGGCGTCAACACCCCTCCCGGCGACCGCGATAGCGGCGAGTTCGGCCTTGCCGCGCTGCCCGGGCGTGAGCACGATTTCGAAGCCTCCTTCGCCACGGCGCTCGACTACATCACGGCGATCGGCGGGCACGCCATCCATTGTCTGGCCGGCCACACACAGCCCGGCCAGCGCGCCGATGCCGAGCGTGCCTTCATCGCCAATCTCACGCGCGCCGCCGACAAAGCGGCCGAGCACGGCATCACGCTGCTGATCGAACCGATCAACCCACGCGACAGGCCCGGCTATTTCATCAACCATGTGGAGCATGCCGCCGGCATCATTGTGAAGATCGATAAGCCGAACGTGCGGATGCAGTTCGACTTCTATCACGCGCAGATCGTTGGTGGGGACCTGATCACCCGGCTGCAGAAGTACTTCGGCCTAATCGGCCATCTGCAATGCGGGTCGGTGCCGGGGCGCCACGAGCCGGATGAAGGCGAGATCAACTACCCGGCCGTGTTCGAAGCGGTGGACAAACTCGGCTACCAGGGCTGGATCGGGGCCGAATATCGGCCCCGCGGACGCACGGAAGACGGCTTGGGGTGGGCTGCCCCCTACGGGGTTACCGCTAGCCATTAACTACCAATCGTCTTGAAATCGAACGCTTTTTGGCTTTGCGCGCGCTCGCCGGCATTGCTAATTTAGCCTGATGTTCGGACGAAACAGGAAGACCGGGGCTGAAAAGCTCGAAAAGGCCAAGGGTACGCATACGCTCAAAGACGCTGTGCGCGAGGCGCGCATCGAGGCGGCTGAACGTTCGGGCGTCGTCGTCGACCTGCGCGATGCCGAGGTCGCGCGTCTCGATTTGCTCAACGAGGCGCTCGACCCGCTGTTCAACGAAGTGCCCGCAGATGTTGAACTGTTCGACCGTGGCGTCAGCCGCGGAGACACGCCGCGACTATGGGTCGACGTCATCGCCCACGTTGAGATGGGCCGCGACAAGCGGCAGTACCGTTTCGTGCAGGATACCCGTTATGGCCGCGCGGTTTTGGCGGAAACGTATGAAGTGCCGGAGATGGTCGAGGCCATCACCAGCTACGTCGCGCGCCGGCTGGTGGAGCGCGATCGCGCGCTCGCAGACGCCGCCGCCGGTGTCGCGAGCGCGCAGAAGATCGTGGCACACGAGCGCCGCCGCCGCCGCTGGCGCGCATTGGGTATTTTCATCTACGGTCTGATCGCCGGCGTTGCCTTGCTGTTCGTGCTGGCTCTGGTCAGCGGGAATTCCTGAAACTAAAGCATCACCCGCTTCTGCTCGACGATATCGCCTGCAGGCGTGACGCCGCGCGAAACCATTTCGCACGTCCAGTCGCCGTGCGCGCCGTCGATTGAATAGAGACTATACGCTGCGGCATTGTGGCTCGTGCCCGGCGCCGCCGACGCCGATGGCACGCCTATAGCCGGCACGCCGTTGCCGTCGTGACCGGCCAGCCAGTTGAGCATCGCAAGGTGATCGTGGCCGTGCAGCAGCAACTCGGCACCGTGTTCGGCAATCAGTTGTTTCAGCGCGGCGGCGTCGAGCAATCGTTTATGCGATCGCGCGTGGCTTATCGGCGGATGATGTATCATCACCACGCGGAAACGGCCTTCCTTCTTCATCGCGTCGAGCAGTGCACCAAGCGCGACCAACTGCCGCTCGCCAATCTTGCCGGTGGCCAGGAACGGCGCGGTCGCGATGGCGCTTGAAAGCCCAATCAGCGCCAGCGGACCGCGCCGGCGCAAATAAGGAAAGCCGGTCGCGCCGTCATCGCCCGCCATGAACTGGCCCCATTGCGCGCGTGCGAAGCCTTCGCCCTCCGCCACATAGACATCGTGATTGCCGGGAATGACGCTGACGGTCTCAGGCGTACCCAGACCGTCGAGCCAGACGCGCCCGCGTACGAATTCTTCTCGCAACGCGATATTGGCAAGATCGCCGGTGACCGCGATGTGGCCGGGCGCTTGCGCCTTGATATCGGCGGTGAGCCGGTCGAGCACGCCGCGGTCATGGATGAAGCGGCGTTTGCGCCGCCAATTGATGTAGCCAGTGACGCGCTTGTTCAACAGGTCACTGGGTCGCGCCGCCGGCAGCGGCGCCAGATGCGGATCGGAAAGATGGGCGAGGGTGAAGGCCATGAACGAATCAAAGCATGTCACTGCCGGGCTTGTCCCGGCAATCTCGCTCGTGGACGCACGCTGCCATCCTAAGCGGAGTCGCATCGGAAGTCGGGCTTGCCCGACTTTCGCACGCAAACTTGCCGCAAGTCGGAAAAATCCGACTTGCGGTGACGACAAGAAGCCTCACGAACTCCCGATCAAGATACCGGCGATGAAAACCAGGGCACCGCCGAAGGCGATCTGGAAGGTGGCGGCTAGGAACGGCGTGTCCATGTAACGGTAGCGGATATATGAAATCGCGCCGAGCTCGATCGCGACCACGATGATCGAGATCGCCGTTGCCGTCCAGAAATGCGGAATCAGATAGGGCAGGGTATGGCCAAGCCCGCCGACCATGGTCATCAGGCCGCACACGGTGCCGCGCAGCCAGGGCGTGCCGCGCCCGGTGAGTGAGCCGTCGTCGGACAGCGCCTCGGCAAAGCCCATGGAAATACCGGCGCCGACGCTAGCCGCGAGACCGACCAGGAAGGTGGCCCAGGTCGCGTGGGTGGCGAAAGCGGCGGCGAACAGCGGCGCCAGGGTCGACACCGAGCCGTCCATCAGCCCGACGAGGCCCGGCTGCACATATTGCAAGACGAACATACGCCGCGCGGTCTCATCCTCGGCTTCGCGCGCGCCCTCGGTCAGGATGGTTTCGCTGAGCTTGTGGGCCAGGCTCTCGTGGCCAGCCTCGGCCTCGGCGAGCTCGATCAGCAGCTGGCGGACCGAGGCGTCGCGGGCGGTTTCCGCCGCCTTGCGGTAGTAGCGCTCGGCCTCGAATTCCATGTCCTCGGCGAACTTGCGCACCTCGTCGAGCCCGAGCGGGCGCATCAACCACAGCGAGGACTTGTGCTGGATGAAGCCCTTCACGTCCTGGCGGCGGATCAGCGGCAGATACTCGCCGAATTTTTGCCGATATAGGTCGTAAAGACGGGTGCGGTGGGTGACCTCCTCGTCCGCCATCTCGTCGAAAACCTTGGCGGAGGACGGGAATTGCTCGCGCAGGCCCTCGGCGAAGCCTCGGTAGATGCGGCTGTCCTCTTCCTCGTTGGTGATGGCCAACGCCAGCACTTCCTGCTCGGTGAGGTCGGAAAATCGTTTCAAGGGGCGCCTCTGGGTCGGGGCTCTGAGAGGGTTGACAGCCGGGAGCTACTCTAAACGAAGATGGGTTCGATTTGATAGCTTGGGCGGCCGAACTGGGTCGCATATCAGCGATCGTCTAGCAAAGGACCATGATTTTGCCCCGTCGCCTGCGCCGCCTGTTCGATCCGGTGACCCGTCCGCTCCTGCACCTGTTCTGGCGCTGGAAGCGGCCGATGACGCTCGGCGCCCGCGCCTTGGTAATCGACGGACACGACCGAGTTTTCCTGGTCAAGCACTCTTACGTTGACGGCTGGCATCTGCCCGGCGGCGGCGTCGAGACCGGCGAAACATTGCTGACCGCGCTGGCCCGCGAGCTTGCGGAGGAAGGCAACATCAAGCTCACCGCGACGCCGGTGCTGCACGGCGTCTTCTACAACAAACGCGTCTCGCGCCGCGACCACGTGGCGCTGTTCATCGTTCGCGACTTCCACCAGGAGACGCCGCCCAAGCCGAACCGCGAGATCATCGATCACGCCTTCTTCCCGCTCGACGCGCTGCCGCAGAACGTGGGCCGCGCCACCCGCGCCCGCATCGCCGAAGCGTTCAAGGGCGTGACGGTCAGCGAATTGTGGTAAGAGTTGCAGTCTCCGCTCATTCCCGCATAAGCGGGAATCCAGCGCTATAATGGCGGCGCTGATCGTGGGTCCTGGATCCCCGCTTTCGCGGGGATGAGCGGGGGGATAATTCCATGCCCATCACCGACTGGCTGCCGGCGTCCGTGCGTCAGCAGGCGCGCGAGCGCAAGCTGAAGGCGGGCGAGGCGCTGTTCCGCCTCGGCGACAAGAGCACCGGTCTCATGGAAATCGTCGCCGGCCGCGTGCGGCTTTCCCGCGTCGATCGTTCCGGCCGTGAGATCGTGCTCTATGTCGCCGCTCCCGGCGACACCATCGCGGAAGCCTCGTTGTTCTCGCCGCGCTATCACTGCGACGCTGTTGCGAGCACCGACGCCACCGTGCGCGTCTATCCCAAGCCTGCGCTGCTGACAGCCTTCGCCGACGACCCGAAAGCCGCGCAGGCTTTCGCCGCGACGCTCGCGCATCAAGTGATGACCCTGCGCACACGGCTGGAGCAGCGCAACATCCGCTCGGCGCGCGAGCGCGTGCGTCATTTCCTCGCGCTGCATGTGGGCGAGGACGGCCGCACAGTCGATCTCAGCGGCGCCACGCTGAAGGAAATCGCCGCCGAGATCGGTCTCACCCATGAGGCGCTCTACCGCACTCTTTCGGCACTTGAGCGCGCCGGCGAGATCAGGCGCGCTGGAACCACGATCACATTGTCGCGAGGGCGCGCCGCCGGATGACCCCGGTCATAGGCGCGTTGGGCTGGCGCGTTAGCCTTTCACGCGCAAAAGGCTGCGCCGGAACTTGACCTTTATCAAAGTGGCTGGCCCCGGCGCGGCGCAGTGTGCGCTCGTGAATGAACCCTTTTTGGAGATTTGCCATGCGCAGGTTTCTCGTCGTCACGGCGGCGCTCGCGGGCGTGCTGGCAGCGACGGCCGTCATCGGCACGGCCGCCAAGGCCCAGCCCTACTACGGCCCCGGCATGATGGGCGGCGGCTACGGCGGCGGTTACGGCTACGGCATGATGGGCGGGGGCGATGGTCCCGGCTATGGCCACATGGGCGACTACGGCCCCGGCTACATGATGGGCCCGGGCAATGGTGACGGCCCGCGTGGCTACGGCGACCGTTATCGCGGCAAGCGCCTGTGCTGGAACGAAACCGACAGCGACAAGGGTACCGGCTACTACGCGCCGTGCAAGTGAAATTAACGCGCCGCCGGCGGGTTAAGTGCGCGGGCAGCGACGTCAACTCGTCAACTCAAGGAGCAGATTGATGCGCACACTTCGTTACGCTGCTTTGGCCGTGGCGCTCGCCGCAATCGGTTTCGCTGCGCCGGCTGGCGCCCAGCCTTACGGCGGTGGTTACGGCTACGGCCCCGGCATGATGGGCGGTGGTTACGGCCCCAGCTACGGCATGGGTCCCGGCATGATGGGCGGTTACGGCGGCGGCTACGGCCCCGGCATGATGGGTGGCGGCTACGGTCCTGGCTACGGCATGGGTCCCGGCATGATGGGTCCCGGTTACGGCGGCGGTTATGGGCCCGGCATGATGGGCGGCTACGGCCGCGGCTACGGGCCTGGCATGATGGGACCCGGATACGGCCCTGGCTACGGCGCCGGCTATGGCCGCGATCTCAACCTCACCACTGAGAACGTGAAGGACTATCTCGAACGCACGATGCGCAATCCCAATCTCAAGGTCGGCGAGATCAAGGAGCAGGGCAGCGACGAGATCACCGCCACCATCGTCACCAAGGATAAGGACGCCCTGGTGCAGAAGCTCGTCGTCAACCGCCACACCGGCTTCTTCCGACCGGAGGCACAGTGATGTGGGGCTATGGACCGGGTTCCGGCTACGGGATGATGGGCGGCTACGGCTGGGGCTATGGCTTCCTGCACGTCGCCATCACGGTGGCCATCATCGTCTGCATTGTCTTCTTCGTTCTTTGGGCGCTGCGCGCGATCACCGGCACCGGTCATCATCACATGATGCCGCCGATGGGGCCGATGGGAATGCGCCGCTCTTCGGGCCTCGACATCCTGGAAGAGCGTTACGCCAAGGGCGAAATCCAGCGCGAGGAATATCTGGAGAAGAAGAAGGATATGACGGGGTAGGCGGTCGAGTGCCCGCACGAAGGACATCGATCGCCGGGCTTTCGCCCGGCGATTTTCTTAGCAAGCGCGCCACCCAACGTGCCTCAGTGCTGGACGACATCGATCCGCACGCTGGTCTTGGGACTGTTCTGCATCGTCTGGAACACCACGCAATAGCGCTCGGTCATTTCGAGCAGGCGGTCGAGGTCGGCCAGGGACGCGTCTGTTTCGACGTCGAAGCGCAAACGGATCTCGTTGAAGCCGACCGGAACTTCCGCCGCGACACCGAGCGTGCCGCGCAGGTCGACGTCGCCTTCCGCCGAGACGGCCGCCGACTTGATGGGAATATCGAGCACCGTCGCGGCCGCCTTCAATGAGATGCCCGCGCAGGCGATGAGGGCCTCAAGCAGGAGGTCGCCCGAGCAGAGCTCCAGGCCCGATCCGCCGCACTTCGGGTGAATGCCGGCAAGCGCAAGTCCGCGTCCGGTTTCGACGTTGCAGGTGATGGTCGATTCGCCCGCCATCCCCTTGGCCTTCAAGGTGAGAAGGGCAGCCTTGGCGTCCCGGCCGTAGAGCTCCCTGAGCGGCTGTTGTGAGGTTCGAAATTTCGCGATGTCCATGATCTTGTCCTTGGTTTGAGGTCGGTCTCGCTACTCGGGCAGGATCACGCCCGACCCGCCCAGTTCGGCGGGGAAATCCTTCAGCTTGGGCAGCCCGTCCTTCATCGGCAGCACGGTCTCGGCGTAGTTGACATGGACGCCGGGACTGAATTGCTGCGTCGGTATGGTGGCGGCATAGACGTCGATGAGACCCATGGTCGGGTGATCGGTCATGATATGGCCGCCGCACTTCTTGCAGAATTGCCGGCCGCTCTTTTCCGTCTTCATGAAGCGCGCGACGAATTCCGCGCCCTTCGTGACCTTCACGTTCTCCGGCTTCCATAAGGTGAAGGCATTGACCGGGCCCGCCGACCAGGACCGGCAGGAGCTGCAACGGCAGTAACCCATCGCCGCGGGCGCGCCTTGAACCTCTATCTCCACGGCGCCGCAGAAACACTTACCCTTATGCATCGTCATCGTTTTACGAGCCTCGTTTATGCGCAGGTTATGCGCCGCCATGAGCGGCGCTCATGGGGCGGTTACTTACGCGCACGGGCATCGAAATGAATGATCGGGCGTCCGCGCTGCTTGACACCGCGTCCGGATTTCGGCCCAGTCGTCCAAATGGCGGCGGATGTCCTATCCGATCTGTTGAAGACCGTGCGGCTGACGGGCGCGGCGTTCTTCGACATCGCCGCCGAGGCGCCGTGGGCGGTGGCCTCACCGCCGCGCGATGCGATCCTGCCGAAAATCCTCCCGGGCGCCGATCACCTGGTGGCCTATCACGTGGTCACGGCGGGCCGTTGCTTCGCCACCATTGCCGGCGGGAAGCCGATCGCGGTCGAGGCCGGTGAGGTCGTCGTCTTTGCGCACGGCGACCCGCATGTCATGTCGAGCGGCCCGGGCATGCATGCCCCGCCCACGCCGGCGGACGTGCTCGACGTTGCGGCCGCCGGCCAACTGCCGTTCCATCTCAACTACGCAGGCGCGGGTCCGGCCTCGACCAAACTCGTCTGCGGCTACCTCGCCTGCGATGCGCGGCCGTTCAATCCGCTGCTCGAGGCGCTGCCGCCCGTGATCAAGGGAGGTGGTGCACGCCATCAAGGTGGGGGGTGGGTCGGCGCCTTCGTCCAGTTCGCGGTGACGGAAGCGGCGGAGAAGCGCGCCGGCGGCGAGACCATCCTCACCAAACTGAGCGAGCTGATGTTCATCGAGGTCCTGCGCGGCTATATCGCGTCGCTCTCGTCAGGCAACGCGGGCTGGCTGGCGGGCTTGCGCGATCCGTTGGCCGGCAAGGTGTTGTCGCTGATCCACGGCAATCCGACGGCGGATTGGACGATCGATGGGTTGGCCAGGGAGGCCGGTGTCTCGCGCTCGGTTCTAGCCGAACGTTTTTCCGAGGTCGTCGGAATTCCGCCGATGCATTATCTCGCCAAATGGCGGATGCAGATTGCCTCCGAGATGCTGACTGGCGGCACGGCGAATATCGCGACCATCGCCGCCGAAGCCGGCTACGAGTTCGGAGGCGGCTTTCAGCCGGGCTTTCAAGAAGATGAACGGCGTGCCGCCGTCAGCCTGGCGCCGCGGCATGAGGCCGCCGGGGTGAGGGTGGATTGCGCCTACGAAGGTCAGCCCCTCACCCGGCTCGCTCACTTTGTTCGCTCGCCACCGTCTCCCCGTAAACGGGGAGAGGGAAGGGCGGAAACGCCTACCCAAACCTGCCGCGATCATGTGGCGCGGCGAAATCGAGTTGCGGGCCCACCGGCACGATGCCGGTCGGGTTCACCTTCAACTGGCTGCCGTAATAGTGCCGCTTGATCTGCGCGATGCTCACGGTCTCGGCCACGCCCGGGACCTGATAGAGGTCGCGCACATAGTTCGACAGATTAGGATACTCGTAGATGTGGCGCCAATTGCACTTGAAGTGCGAATAGTAGACCGCGTCGAAACGGATCAGCGTGCAGAATAGCCGCCAGTCCGCCTCGGTGGTCTGGTCGCCGGCGAGATAACGCTGCCGCGACAGGATCTGCTCGATCTCGTCGAGCGTGTCGAACACGTTGCGGAAAGCCTGCTCGTAGGCGTCTTGCGCGGTGGCAAAGCCGGCCCGATAGACGCCATTGTTGATGTTGGCATAGACCATGTCGTTGATGCGATCGATCTCCGCCCGCAACGGCTCCGGGTAATAGTCGGCGTGCTCGTTGGTGAAGGCGTCGAACGCCGAGTTGAGCATGCGGATGATTTCCGACGATTCGTTGTTGACGATGGTCTTGCGCTGCTTGTCCCACAGCACCGGCACGCTGACACGGCCGGTATATTTCGGCTCGGCCATCACGTAGATCTCGGAAAGTTTGCTCTTGCCGTTAATGGCGTCACCGCTCGAGCCCTCGTCTTTGTTAAAGGTCCAGCCGTCCTGCAACATGTCAGGTGAGACCGTCGACATGCCGATCACATTCTCCAGCGCCTTCAGCTTGCGGAAGATGACGGTGCGGTGCGCCCACGGGCACGATAGCGCGACATAGAGGTGATAGCGCCCGGGCTCGGCCTTGAAACCGCCTTCGCCGGAAGGTCCCGCGCTGCCGTCCGTCGTCACCCAGTTGCGGAAGCGGGTGGTCGGCCGAATAAAATGACCGCCCTTGGTGCGCGATCCATCCTGCTGCCAAATGCCATCAACCAGAAGTCCCATTGCCATTCTCCGTCACGCTGTTCACCCGCACATTTAGCCGTTAACGCCCGCCAGCGCTACCGATGGACCGGAATCGGGCGAGGTGCTAATCGCTTGCTCGTGGGAGGCCGCCGGCCTCGCCCCGAGCGTTTTTGGACCATGAGCGAACTTTCGCTGACCATCCTGCCGGAAGCGGCCGCCGACGCCGACGCCATCGAGCGCCTGCACGAGCGCACCTTTGGTCCGGGCCGCTATGTGCGCAGCGCCTACCGCATCCGCGAGGGCCGGGGGCACGAGCTCGCGCTCTCGTTCACCGCGCGCATCGGCACGCTCATGGTTGGCTCGGTGCGGCTCACGCCCGTCCGGGTGGGCGAGACGCCGGCGCTCTTGCTCGGGCCGCTGACGGTGGAGCCTCCGTTCCGCGAGCGCGGCATTGGAACCGCGCTGATCGCGCGCGCGCTCGATGAAGCAAAGTCGCAAGGACACAAGCTCGTGTTCCTCGTTGGCGACGAGCCCTATTACGGCAAGTCCGGTTTCAAGCGGATCGACAAGGGCCGCGTGAAGATGCCGGGTCCGGTTAACCCCGACCGCTTTCTGGTCGCAGAACTTCAGCCCGGCGCTTTTGATAGAGTGTCAGGTATGATTTTGCCGGACTGGCAAGAAACCGCATAGCGCCTGACACAATGATACCACGCTGACCATCACAACGCTTGCCCGCGCGCGTTGCGCACGCGAAGCTTTGTCTCCGCGCACATGTAACGCGCGTATCATTGGCAGGGTGTTGCGATGAAGATGGCGGTGATGTTGACGGCGTGCGCGGCGATTGCCGCTGTTTCGGCCCAAGCGCAGACCGATGGTCAACCTCAGACCGAGACTCCAGCGCAAGCACAGTCTCAGGGCTGGACTCACAAGGTCGATCTGTCGAGCATCCTATGCAAGGAGCTTTCAGGCCTGACGAAGCCGCAGGTCGAGCAGATCGTCACTTGGCTGCAAGGCTACTATACGCTGGAGAAGGCACCGCGCATCGTCGACCCCGACAAGATCAACGCGGACGTGACCAAGCTCGGCAACTACTGCACGCAGAATCCAGAAGCCAATATGGTCGCCGCCGCCGATGACGTGATGGGCGAGCCCTGACTCGACTGTGACGGCTTAGCGCCCCTCGCGCGCCCAGGTCGTCGCAAGCGAACCGATCAGCAGCAAGAGGCCGATGAGACCTGCGAAGATCGGCAGCACACCGATCCCGCGCACCACGCTGACGTCGCGCATCCGCAGGCCGATCCATTCGTCGCCGGCGAAACGGGTACCGCTGCGCACCGGCACCACTCGCGGCACGTCGAGCGTGTTGCCGTGCATCAGCCGCCGTGCCGAGCCGCCGGTCGCCTGCGCGAGCTTCTGCAGGACGTTGGTGGTCGAGGTCACTTCCTGGAATTCGCGCGGATTGGCGGGGCCGACATTGGTGAGTGCGGTGAGCTTGCCGTCGGTCGCGCGCCAGAGGCCGAGCTCCTTCACGGCGAGCGAGGCCTGCCACAGGCCGGGCTTGTCGGGCTTGAGCGTCACAGTCTCCTGCTTGCCGGTCGGCGAGGTCAGCGTCACGTCGTTGACGCTGTCAGCCATGGTTTGGCGGTGAATGAGGAGGTTATGACCCTGGACGGTCAGCCGCAGTGCCTCCTCTTCCAGGTCCGGCTGCTTCATCAGCCAGTGCGACAGCCGCCGCAGCAGGTCGAGTTGCGGCCCGCCGCCTTCGAAGCCGCGCGCCCACAGCCAGATCTGGTCGGAGAGCAGCATGGCGACGCGGCCCTTGCCCTCGTGCGCGAGCACCAGCAGCGGCTTGCTGTCGGGCCCCTGCATCAGCGCGGTACCCGAATTGCGGCGCGTATCGATAATCCGGAACCATTGGCTCCACCGCGGCGGCTCGCTCTGCGCGCCGTGCAGGCCGCGCGTTACCGGATGGCGGTCGCCGAGCTTGGACAGCGTCGGCCGGAACGGCTGTTCGGTGATGTCGCCG
Source organism: uncultured Pseudomonadota bacterium (assembly GCA_963732895.1). Taxonomy (GTDB): domain Bacteria; phylum Pseudomonadota; class Alphaproteobacteria; order Rhizobiales; family Xanthobacteraceae; genus Pseudolabrys. The sequence continues at coordinate 42,297 of CAVTBG010000008.1, forward strand.
CTCGGCTCCGCGGGCAGGATGACGTCGAGCGGCGTGCGCCAGATGCTTGTGGGGCTCGCGTAGTCGGGACCGGCGGCGACCAGGAGCGCACCGCCGTCGCGCACATACTTGGCGATGTTGTCGAAATAGATGGTCGGCAGAACGCCCTGGCGCGAATAGCGGTCGAAGATGATGAGCTGGAACTGCGAGATCTTCTGCTGGAATAGTTCGCGCGTGGGAAATGCGATCAGCGACAGCTCGTTGATCGGCGTGCCGTCCTGCTTCTCTGGCGGACGCAGGATGGTGAAGTGCACCAGATCGACGGAAGCGTCGGACTTCAGGAGGTTGCGCCAGGTGCGCTCGCCCGGCGACGGCTCGCCCGACACCAGCAGCACGCGCAGTTTGTCGCGTACGCCGTCAATCGAGACCACCGCGCGGTTGTTGACCTGCGTCAGTTCGTTGTCGAGCGGGGCGGCCTCGACCTCGACGATGTTGGGGCCCGCATGCGGGATCGGTATCTCGACCTTCACGTCGGTGTGCACCGTCACGATCCGCTGTTCCAGCACCTGGCCGTCGCGGCGCACCGTCACCTGCGCTGCCCCGACCTTCACGCCGTGGTCCTCGATGCGGAAGCCGATGGTCTGCGACTGGCCGACGATACCGAAGCGCGGCGTTTCGGTGAGCACGACGCGGCGGTCGATTTCATCGGCGTGGCCGGTGATCAGCGCTTGCACCGGCGCGGTGAAGCCGAGCGCCTTGGCGTTGACCGGCACATCATGCACCCGACCGTCGGTAATCATGATCGCGCCTGCAATGCGGTCGGGCGGCACGTCGGCGAGCGTAGAAGATAGCGCGGAGAACAGCTTGGTGCCGTCATTGTCGCCGGTGGCCTGGCTGGCATTGGCGACACGCACCTCCAGGCCGGGAATGCGCTTGAGCGCCTTGGTGACGGCGTCGGCCGCCTGCAGGGTCTGTTTCTCGCGGTCGCCGAAGGCCTGGCTCGGACTCTTGTCGACGATGACCGCGGCGACCGAGGGGATCGGGTCACGATCCTCGCGCGTGAACGAGGGGTTGGCGAGCGCCAGGATCATCAGGCCCATTGCGATGGCGCGCACCACGGTGCCGCGCCCGCGCGTCAACAGCAGCAGCACCGAAATAACGATCGCGGCCGCAAACGCGGTCCACACTACGTAGGCTGGCACCAAGGGAGCGAATGAGACACCGAGGTTCACGGAATTGCGCTCCTACTGTCCCAGCCGTTCGAGCAGGGCCGGGATGTGCACCTGGTCGGCCTTGTAGTTGCCGGTCAGCGCGTACATCACGATGTTGACGCCGGCGCGGAAGGCGAACTCGCGTTGGCGTTGCTGGTCCGACACCAGCGGCAGCATGGCCTGGCCGTCCGGCCGGATCGCCCAGGCGCCGGCGAGATCGTTGGAGGTGATCAGGATCGAGGAGACGCCGTCGCCGGCGCGCACCGGGCGGTCGGCTTGTCCGGGCTTTTCCGCCGGAAGCGCCTGCACCCACATCTGGCCGCTGTCGAAGCGGCCGGGGAAGTCGCGCAGCAGATAGAAGGTCTTGGTCAGCACGTGGTCGCGCGGCACCGGCTCGAGCTCGGGGATGTCGAGCGATGCCAGGATCGAGCGCAACGCCAGCATACCGGGCGAGCAATTCTCGCCGCCGGGACCGGGCGGCGCTTCGATGGCGTCACGGGTATCGAACAGCACCGTTCCGCCGCGCTTCATATAAGTGTCGATGTGCTCAAGCGCTTCTTTTGACGGCTTGGGCGCCTTTAGCGAGATCGGCCAGTAGATCAATGGGAAGAAGGCGAGCTGGTCGCGCGCCAGATCGAGCCCCATCGGTTCGCCGGGCTCGAGCGCGGTGCGTTGCGCCAGGAACAGCGTGAGGCCATCGAGGCCGGCCTTGGTCACCTCGTCGACTTCCGGATCGCCGGTCACGACGTAGGCGAGGTGGGTCTTGTGTGTCGCCTTCAGCGCGAAGGCGAGTTGCTGTTGGGTCAACGCAGCTGGCGGGGCCGGCTTTGCCGGCGTCTGCGCGTCGGTCGGCGGGGGCAGGCCGAGGGCGACTGCAAAGCCGAGCGCCAGCAAGGCGGCTGTGGCGCGCCGTCGCGGCAGTAAGGCACCGAAGCCACCCGAGAGCCAGAACACGAGAATCCCGTCGAGGATCAAGAGGACGAGCCCGGCGATGAATACGGGACCGCGCAGGTCGAGCGGTTCGCCATGGCGATAGACGTCGAACGTGGCGTTCAAGCCAGCGAAATCCAGCGGCGACGGGCGGTCGGCCGGCGCCAGCGTGTTGACCGCGACCAGGCCTTCCGGCGGCCCGTAAAAGCCGGGTGGATGATTGGCGGTGCCGTGGCCGGTGAAATTCGCCGGCAGCGGCCGCGCGTCCGGCGGTGGTGACGTGAAGGCGCCGAAGCCATCGAGAATGCGCGTCGGCGGCACGACCTGCGCTGTCTGGCTCGATGTCTCGGTGGCGCCGGCCGCCGCCGTACTCTGCGCTGTTGCGGTCGAGCCGGAAAGCGACACGATGCGCTTGAGCATTTCGACAAAGGCGCCTGACAGCGGCAGGTCTGACCAGCGGGTGTCGGCGGTGACGTGGAACAGCACGATCATTCCCTTGCCGCGGCGCTGCGCGGTAACGAGCGGTGTGCCGTCGGTAAGCGTCGCCCACGTGCGGTCGGTTAGCGTCGCATCCGGTTCGGCCAGTACCTGGCGCCGCACGGTGACATCGTCGGGCACGGCCATGCCGGCGAACGGGCTGTCGGGCGAGAAGCCGGCGAGATGCTGCGGCTTGTCCCAGCTCAACGTACCACCGAGAATGCGCCCGCCGCGGCGGAGCCGGACCGGAATGAGGTCGTCGTCTTCGAGGCCGCCCAGATGCGGGCCGGCGAAGCGCACCAGCACGCCCCCGTTGTTGATCCACTGCACCAGCGCGTCGTGCGCCTCCGCAACGTTGCCGACATCGGCGAGGATCAGCATCGGAAGATGCTGGTCGAGAAAGCGCGTGATCGCCTCCGCCGGCGCGACCAGGCCGGTGTCCCGCACATCGGCGAACGGGTTGAGCGCGCGCATCAGATAATAGCTGGCGCCGAGCAGCGGCTGCGATTGATCGGCGTCGGTACCGGAAACGATGCCGATGGTGCGGCGGCGCCAGCGCTTGTCGAGCAGTTGCACGGCGCCGGCAGAACGCTCCCCGACGATTTCGAGCCGCGCCACCTGGTTGCGGATCTCGACCGGCAGGCCGATCGAGGCTTGCGCTTCGCGTTCGCCTGGTTTGAAGGCAAAACGTGCTTCGCCGAGCGGCAGGCCCTTGAGGTCGATGGCGCGCACCAAGCCGGTGTCGGCCGGTCCGGTCTGCGCGCGCAGTACTTTCACCGTGAGGGCGCCGGCGGCATTGTCCGAGGCGGCGAGCGCATGCGGAATGGCGATCCCGCCATTGACGATGGTGAGCGGATGGTCACCGACGACCTGCTTCAGGGCGGCCACGAAGGCCGAGCCCTTGTCCGAATCCTTGCTCATGTCGACGCCGTCCGACAGCCAGACGATTTCCACCCTGGGGGAGCGGTCGAGGAAGCGCTTGAGCGTCGGCAGCGCCTCGCTGCGGTCGACGGTGTAGGGCTTCGGCTTGAACTCGCGGGCCTCCACGCGGGCGGCATCGGCAACCTGCAAGGAGATATCGCGCGCGGTCCGTGACAGCGGCAATAGCGCGACGCCGCGATTGTCGGCCGACGCGCGCGTTATCAATTCGTCGGCGGTGCGCAGGCGTTCGGACCAAGCGGCCGCCGAGGACCAGCCGTCGTCGATCATGATCAAGAGCGGCGCGTTGCGGTCGCTGGTCGCGAGTGGCGGGTTCCACATCGGCCCGGCGGCGGCGATGATGACAATGGCTGCAAGCGTCAGCCGCAGCAGGGTCAGCCACCACGGCGTGCGCGCCGGGGTCTCTTCCTTGGGCGCGATCTCGAACAACAGCCGCGTCGGCGGGAAATTGATGCGGCGCGGCCGTGGCGGCACCAGCCGCAACAGCCACCACAGCGCCGGCAGGCTGATAAGCCCGAGCAACACCAGTGGCTGTGCGAATGCGAGTGGCAGGGAGGGGATCATGGCGAGGCTTGCGCGCCGGCGCGCGTCGGTTTGCGATTATTGACGATGGCATGCGCGCCCGCGCCCATGCGGGCATGGATTGCAAACAACAGCTCGGTCGGGCCGCGGTCGGTACGGTGAACGGTGAAGCTCCAGCCGAATTGCTCGCACTCGGCGCGTAAAGCCGCGCGGTGGTTGGCAAGCAGCATCTGGTACTCGGAGCGCCAGGTCTCGGCGCGGCCGGCCGTAACGCTGCCCAATCCTTCGGGCTCGACAAATTCAATCCGGCCGCCATAGGGGAAAACCTCTTCCGCCGGATCGACCACCTGCACCACATGGCCGCGCGCGCCATTGGCCGCCAATTGGCCGATGATGCGGCGGAAGTCGGCGATTGGACTCCAGAAATCGGAGAGCAGCAGGATTTCCGAAAACGCGGCCGGCGCGAAGTCCGGCGGCAGGCTCGGGCGATCGCCGGTGTCGTGGACGATGACCTGCGCCATTTTTTCGATGACGTTGCGGTTGGCGGTCGGACGCATCAACTCGGGAATGCCGATGCGCTCACCGCCCTGCACCAGCACCTCGGCCAGCGCAAACGACACCACCAGCGCGCGGTCGAGCTTGCTCCATTCCGTCATCGTTGACGAGAATTCCATGGAGGGTGAGCGATCGGCCCAGAGCCAGATGGTATGCGATGCTTCCCATTCGCGCTCGCGCACATAGAGATGGTCGTCGCGCGCCGAGCGCCGCCAGTCGATGTTTTGCGCTGGCTCGCCCGATATGAAGTGGCGGTACTGCCAGAAATTCTCGCCCGGTCCGGCGCGGCGCCGGCCGTGCAAGCCGTGAATGACGGTCGTTGCGACGCGACGCGCTTCCAGAATCAGCCGCGGCACACGCGCGGCGAGCTTGCGGCTCTTGCCGACGGCCGCCTGGACCGGTTTCTCAGTGTCGCTGAGTTGCGGCTGCGCCATCGCACCTACCCGATGCGCGCCTTGAGGGTGCGGATAATGTTGACCACGGTCTCGCCTTCGGCGCGGGCGGCGAAGGTGAGCGCCATGCGGTGCTTGAGCACGGGTTCGGCGAGTTCCAGCACGTCGTCGATCGACGGCGCGAAGCGGCCATCGAGCAACGCGCGGGCCCGCACCGCCAGCATCAGCGCCTGGCTCGCGCGCGGGCCGGGTCCCCAGGCGATCAGCTTGCTGATATCGCCGGCGTCGCTCTCCGGGCGCGCCGAGCGCACCAGTTTGAGGATCGCTTCCACTACCAATTCGCCGACCGGCAGCCGGCGCACGAGCCGCTGCGCGGCGAGCAGCTCTTCAGCGGTCATCGCCGGCTTGGCCTTGGTATCTTCGGCACCGGTGGTATCGAACAGAATCTTACGCTCGGCTTCGAGGTCGGGATAATCGACGTCGACTTCCATCAGGAATCGGTCGAGCTGGGCTTCCGGCAGGGGATAAGTGCCTTCCTGCTCAAGTGGGTTTTGGGTCGCCAGCACGTGGAACGGCTTGGGCAGGTCGTGGCGCGCGCCCGCAACGGTGACGTGTTGTTCCTGCATGGCCTGCAGCAGCGCGGATTGAGTGCGTGGGCTGGCGCGATTGATCTCGTCGGCCATCAGGAGTTGGGCGAACACTGGCCCGGCGATGAAACGAAAGCTGCGCTTCCCACCTGCGCCTTCTTCCAGCACCTCGGAACCGAGGATATCGGACGGCATCAGGTCAGGCGTGAACTGCACACGGCGGGCGTCGAGGCCGAGGGAGATGCCCATGGTTTCGACCAGCTTGGTCTTGGCGAGGCCCGGCACGCCGACCAGCAGTGCATGGCCGCCCGAAAGCACGGTCACCAGTGCGCGCTCCACCACCACGTCCTGGCCGAAGATCACTTCGCCGATGGCGTTCTTGGCGGCACGCACATGAGCGGCCGTCGATTCGGCCGCGCGAACAATCATATCTTCCAGCTTTTCGAGGCTTTCACCGCTTGCCGACGCCATGACGTCCATATCCTTTCATCGCGCGAGGTCTGGGCTCCGCTTATCCTGCGGCACACCCCTTTCGGGTCCAGGCAATGCCATGCAACAAATGCACCAGCCCGATTTTTTGTGCCGCCCGGCGGGCCGAATCTGCCTCATTTAACGGACCAGCTTACGCTATCCTTTGCTTTCAGTCGGGACGATTTGCGACCCTGTGAACAGCGCCGAGGCAGCGTCCATATCGTAGGCAAACAATGGCGAAGACAGGGCAAGGAACACTCGATGCGATAACCGCAGCGCTCCCCCGCGAAAAACGGGGACTGCCCCCCGTGGAACGATGGAACCCCCCTTTTTGCGGTGATATCGACATGCGAATCGCGGCGGACGGGACTTGGTTCTATCAAAAGACCCCGATCGGCCGGCATGCGCTGGTCAAGCTTTTTGCCTCGGTGCTCAAGCGGGAGGGAGACAAGTATTTTCTCGTCACCCCGGTGGAAAAGGTCGGGATAATCGTCGAAGACGTACCTTTCCTCGCGGTCGAAATGCGCGTGGATCGTGACGATGAACAAATCCTCAGATTTAGGACCAACATGGACGAGTGGATTAATGCCGGCCGGAATCACCCCTTGCGATTCGAGACGGAACCGGAGACCGGGGGGATGAAGCCGTATCTGCATGTGCGCCGGAGCCTCTGGGCCAAAGTGACGCGGGCTCTGTTCTATGACTTGGTCGAGGCTGGCGACGAGCGTGTCGTCGATGGGAAGCCGATGTTTGGCGTCGCCTCGCGCGATGAATTTTTCGTGATGGCGGAAGCCGACGCGCTGAAGGAGTTCGCCTGATGGAGCAGGCGGCGGAGACGGCGCTGTCGGCCGGGGAATTCTTCGACCGCGTGCGGGCGCGGCTGACGCTTGACGAGCCCGCCGGTCTGACCGACCCCGGCATCACGCCCAAACGCGGCGACCACGACGCCGACCCGGTGATGCAGAAGATCGCCGAAGTGAGACCGATCCGTCCGGCCGCGGTGCTGGTGCCGGTAATCGACCATCCGGAGCCGACGGTGCTGTTGACCCAGCGCGCGCAGCACCTGCCGCAGCATCCGGGACAGGTGTCGTTTCCTGGCGGCAAGATCGACGCAACCGACAAGACCCCGCTCGACAGCGCCTTGCGCGAGGCGGAGGAGGAGATCGGCCTCCACCGCGCCGAGGTCGAGCCTCTCGGCTATCTCGATCTCTACATGACCACGCTCGGCTACCGCATCGTGCCGACGGTGGCCCGCGTCAAGCCGGGCTTTTCGCTCACGCTCAACACCGGCGAGGTCGACGCCGTCTTCGAGGTGCCACTCTCATTCCTCATGAGCCTCGACAATGTCGAGCGTCATTCGCGTGACTGGCAGGGTATAACCCGGCATTATTACGCGATCACCTTCGGCGAGCGATACATCTGGGGCGTGACGGCGGGGATTCTGCGAAACATGTACGATCGGATCTACCGGGACTGAACCATGATCCGCGTCGGCTTCACCGAGCTATTGCTGTTCCTGACGCCATTTGCGCTCTATGCGGTTTTCCTGTCGGCGACGCGCACTGGCGTGATGGAGCCGAAGTCGTGGCCATTGTCGCGCATCATCTGGCTGGCCATCTGCGCCTTCTGCATGGTGATCGGGAGTTTCGTCTATTTCGCCAACTACACCGGCGCCCCGCCCGGTTCGACTTACGTCCCCGCCCATATGGAGAACGGCAAATTCGTGCCGGGGAAGACGATCAGGCGATGACGCGCGACGGAGAGACGACGCGCAAGTTGAGCGGTGTGCCTTGGCTCAGCGGCGGCGCGCTGCCCAGGCTGCTCGCCGTGCTCGACGGCAATGGCGAAGAGGCCCGCGTGGTCGGCGGCGCGGTGCGCAACGCGCTGCTTGATCTTCCCAGCGACGAAATAGACGTCGCCACCACGGCGTTGCCGGAAGAAGTGACGCGCCGCGTCGCCGCCGCGGGCTACAAGGCGGTGCCGACCGGTATCGAGCACGGCACCATCACCGTCGTGGTCGGCAATGCGCCGTTCGAGGTGACGACGTTGCGCCAGGACGTCGAGACCTACGGCCGCCATGCCAAGGTCGAGTTCGGCCGCGACTGGCGCGCCGATGCCGAGCGGCGCGACTTCACCATCAATTCGTTTTCGGTGACGCCCGACGGGACGGTCTACGACTACGTCGGCGGGTTTGCCGATCTCGAAGAACGGCGCGTGCGCTTCATCGGCGATCCGCGCCAGCGCATCGCGGAAGACTATCTGCGGATTCTGCGCTTCTTCCGTTTCCACGCCGCCTACGGCAACAGCAATCATCCCTATGTAGAGGGAATTGCCGCCTGCATCGCCGGGCGCGCCGGGCTCGATAAGCTCTCGCGTGAGCGCGTGCGCCAGGAATTGCTGAAGTTGCTGGTGGCGCCGCACGCGCTGCCGTCGCTGATCTCGATGGCGGACGGCGGGTTGCTGCTGCGGGTTCTCGGCGGCGTCGGCTATCTCGGCTCGTTCGAGAATATGGCGAAGGTGGAGGCGGCAGCCGGCCTTGCCGCCGATCCGGTACGCCGGCTGGCTGCGCTGGGCGTCGCGGTCACCGAGGACGCCGAACGACTGTGGCAGAAGCTGAGACTGAGCAACAATGAACACGCGCGGCTGATGTCGATGGGTGAGGGCTGGCGCCGGATGTCGCCGATGATCGGCGAAGCCGAGCAACGCGCGCTGGTCTATCGGCTCAAGCCCGTGACCTATACCGACCGCGCGTTGCTCGCCTGGTCGCGCGCCGACGCAGGCGCGCACGACAAGGCCTGGCTCGACTTCGTCACGCTGCCGCAGCGCTGGACGCCGCCCGCCTTTCCGATCAAGGCCGCTGACTTCATCGAGCGCGGCATCGAGAAGGGGCCCGCGCTCGGCGCCGCGATGCGCGATGCGGAAGAGGCGTGGATCAAAGCGGATTTTCCGGAAGACAGCGCGGCGCTGGCCGCTATCGTTGCGGCGGCGCGCTGAGCGCCGCTTTCAACCATATCTCCGGCGCGCACGGCAAAGGCTCGCTCACCACGCCCAGCGGCAATTGCGCCGAAATCAGAACTTATAGTTCACCGCGATGCGCGCGATGTTGTAGCGGTGCTTGAAAGTGTAATCGGCGAAGAGGCCCGGGAAATTAACCGGGTCGGTCATGCGCACGTTCGTGCTGCCGAGATCGACGTACAAGTATTCGCCGCGCACGGACCACCCATCCGCGAACGCCCATTCGGCGCCGCCGCCTACGGTCCAGCCACCCCTGGTCTCGCTGGTCGAACCCGAGAAGTTTCCGGATGCCGAAGGCGTAAACACGTTGGTCGCGCTGTTGCTGACGCCGCCATAGGCGAACCCGCCGGTCGCGTACAACAAGACGCTCGGCGTGACCAGGAAGCCGCCGCGCAAGCGCACCGTGCCAAACCACTTGAGGTCTTCATTGCCCGTCGACGTCGACGGCACGATGCCGCCGCCGCCCGCGAAATTGACAGTGCTGGTGTCATCGACGCCGCTGGCCTGGATGTCCGCTTCGGCACCCAGGAGCACCGAACCGAGCTGCCAATTGTACCCGACCTGTGCGCCGCCAAGCACGCCCGACGCCTGTGTCCCGAGGCCTGACGGCGTGCCGCCGGCGGCGACCGCTGCAGCAAACGCCGGGCTGAACGATCCGAGGTCGCCGGTACTTGAACCCCAGTCGTAACCGAAGTTGCCGCCGACGTAGAACCCGGTCCAGCTGAACACGGGCGGCGGCACGATCGGCTCCGCCTTCACCGGCAGATCGGCTGCCTGTGCGCTGACGATGCCCATGGCGGCCACGCTCAACAGCGAAAACATAAGACGACGCATTTGCTGTTCTCCCCGGTCAGGCGCTGCCTTTGCGCGCGGTGTCAGGCACAGCCAAAATAGCACAATTTCAGGCCGTAAAAAATATCGTCCGCGTCTGCAGGTTCCTTGCGATAAGTCAAAAGCGGCAAGGCGCGGTGGACGGACACCGGCCACGTTTAGCGTTAGACGTCCTGGGCTTCTTTGGGTGGTAGCGTTGTAATTCACTCACAAATTCCGTAAATGTGTCGTGACGGACACATTTGTGGTAACCATCTACCAAAGCTGAACACACTTCGAGGGCGCCTTGGGAGCGCGTGCTCGTGGACAGCCGTGCCGTGCTTGAAAAGCGAGGCGGGTAAGCCGACCTCCGGTCATGAACGCAGCGGAACGGATTTATGCCACGCAACGACCGTCCAGGTGACTTGGCTGAGCGGCTTGCCCGCGCGAAGCGGAGCCGCAAGGTCGTGCGCGACGCGTTCCGTCGCGACACCTTTGCGCTGCCGCGCGAAGCCGCCCGCGCCAAGGCCCGCGAGATGTTCACGCGCTTCCCCAAGGCCGCCTACATGACCGCGATCGAAAGTTGGCGCGAGCTTCCGGGCGACCGCATCGAGTTCACCATGCGGCGACTGCCGAGCGCGGATTAGCCTGACGTTCGAGCGACCGCGCATGCGCCCTTGCGCAACGCTCGTCATCCGCGCAGACAGGTCAAGGAGAGGCGGGCCCTAGCGCGCATATTTCACCCGGCCGCGCGCGTTTCCGCGCGATAGTTCCGGCATCTTCTTGCCGGTCGATTCACCTCGCCGAAACCTGTTGCGGCTAGCCTCTTCAGTTCTCGAAACTGAAGGCTGCCGCCGATGAATGAGCCCACCGCCGCCCTCAAAATCCGCGATCTGTGTAAGCGCTTCGAGCGACCCGCCGTCGATCATCTTGATCTGACGGTGCGCAAGGGCGAGTTCTACGCGTTGCTTGGCCCCAATGGCGCCGGCAAGACCACGACGCTGCGTATGGTTAGCGGACTGTTGAAGCCGGACGCCGGCGCCATCACGGTCGAGGGCATCGATGCGCTCGCCGATCCCGTCGCCGCCAAGCGGGTGATGGCCTGGGTGTCCGACGAGCCAATGATCTATGACAAGCTGACGCCGTTCGAATGTCTCGAATTCGTCGCGCGGCTGTGGAGCGTCGGCGCCGTCACCGCCAAGACGCGTGCGCACAAGCTTATGGAGTGGCTGCAACTGAGCCCGCACGCGCACCAGCGTTGCGAAAGCTTGTCCAAGGGCATGCGGCAGAAGGTGGCGCTCGCCGGCGCGCTGGTGCACGAACCCGAATTGCTCATCCTCGATGAGCCGCTTACCGGGCTCGACGCGGCTTCCGCGCGGCAAGTCAAAAGCGTGTTGCGCGAACGCGTGGAAGCCGGCGGCACCGTGATCATGACAACGCACATCCTGGAGATCGCCGAACGCATGGCGGACCGTATCGGCGTGATCGACGCCGGCCAGCTGATCGCGGAGGGTACGCTTGAGGAATTGCACCGCCAAGCCGGTGCCCGCAATACTTCCCTCGAGGATACTTTCCTGGCGCTGGTAGCCCGACGGGTTGCGCCGGCAACGGTGGTGGAGGCGGCGTGAGCGAGACTGCAACGCTTACCTGGTTCGCCGGTCACGAATTTCGTCTTGCCTGGCGCGACTGGCTTTCGATGATGACCGCGGGGAAGCGCGGACGCGAGCGCATGGTGGCGGTCATGCTCGTTGTCTTCGGCGCGCTGATGCATCTGTTCGCCTGGTCGATGGTGGCGCGCGTCGCCGATATCGGCACGCGCCCGGACAAGGCCGCGCTGGTCGCCATCACCGGAGGTTTGCTGTTGTCATTCTCGCTGATGTTGTCGCAGGCGATGGAATCGGTGACGCGCGCCTTCTACGCCCGCTCGGATCTGGAGTTGATCCTGTCGTCGCCGGTCGCGACCGCCCGCGTCTTCGCCGTGCGCATTGGCGCTCTGGCAGTGTCGACAGCGCTCATCGGCCTGGTGCTGGCGGCGCCGGTCATCGATGTACTGGCTGCGACCGGCGGTGCGCATTGGCTCGCCGCCTATGGCGTGGTGGCGGCCATGGGCCTTGTCGCCTCGGGCCTGGCGGTGACGATGACGGTGGCGCTGTTCCGCGTCATCGGGGCAAAGCGCACGCGGCTGGTGGCGCAGATCGTCGCCGCGGTGATCGGCGCTGCATTCGTCATCGGGCTGCAGGTCGCGGCCATTCTTTCACATGGCATTATCTCGCGCTTCTCAGTGCTGGAGTCCGCCGGCATGGTCAGCCATGCGCCGGCGATCACCAGTTGGTTGTGGTTGCCGGCGCGCGCAACAATCGGTGATCTGAGCGCGCTTGTCGTTGTCGTCGGCGCCGGCCTCACAATGATCGCGCTGGCGGTGGCGGCATTTTCCGGCTCGTTCGGCGGCCATGTCGTGGCGGCCTCGAGTGTTGGGTTTAGCCAGCGACGCCAGCGCGAAGCGACGGTGTTTCGCGGCGGCTCGGCGCTCGGAGCCCTGCGACGGAAGGAATGGACTTTGCTCAAGCGCGATCCGTGGCTCGTGTCGCAGACGCTGATGCAGCTTCTCTATCTGCTGCCGCCGGCGCTCCTGTTGTGGAAGAGCTTTTCGCGTGGCAATGGCGCGTTGGTGCTCCTGGTGCCGGTGCTGGTGATGGCGGCGGGTCAACTCGCCGGTGGTCTCGCCTGGCTGGCGATTTCCGGCGAGGACGCGCCCGACTTGGTGGCAACAGCGCCGGTGCCCGCCCGCGCTGTTACCCGCGCCAAGGTCGAGGCGGTGATGGCGGTGATCGCTGCAGTGTTTGCGCTGTTCGTCGCGCCGTTGGCGTTGGTGGGGCCCTGGTTCGCGCTTGTCGCCGCGATCGGCATCCTCGTGGCTGCGGCGTCGGCGACCACGATACAGCTCTGGTTCCGCGCGCAGGCCAAGCGCAGCCAGTTCCGCAGGCGGCAGACGTCATCGCGCATGGCGACCTTCGCCGAAGCCTTTTCCTCGATCACCTGGGCGGCGACCGCGGCGCTCGCCGCCGCCGGCACTTGGCTCGCGATTGTCACTGGCGTGATGGCGCTTCTCGTGCTTGCCGTTACGCGGGCGCTGGCGCCGAAGGCGGGGTGAGACGCGGGCGGGCTTGACCCGCTCGTGCCGGTCCGGCAGGCACAGGCTCCCTCCGGCACCGCGCCGGGGTCTCAACCGGCCTTGCCAGGCGCCCGATGACCTTCCTGTCCGGCTTCGCCGACATCTCGTTCTGGCAACTCTTGCTGGTGGCGGGGGTGGCGTTAATCGCTTCGCTGGTCGGCGGCGTTGCCGGCTATGGCACCGGCGCCATGATGCCGCTGGTGCTTGTGCCGCTGGTGGGGCCAGCGCCGGTGGTGCCGATCATCGCGATCTCGGCGCTGTTCACCAACGCCAGCCGGCTCTCCGCTTTCCTCAAATATGCCGATTGGCGGCGCACCGGCATCGTGCTGCTGGCCGCCGCGCCGACCTGTGTGCTGGGCTCCTTCGCCTATACGCGACTCAGCAGCCGCGGCGCGGCACTGGTCATCGGCGGCATGCTGATCGCCAGCGTGCCGCTGCGCCGTCTGTTGAAGCGGCGCAATTTCAAGGTCGGTGACGGCGGGCTGGCGGCCGGCTCGGCAGGCTACGGTGTAGTGGTCGGGGGCACCGTCGGTTCCGGCGTGATTCTGCTCTCGCTGCTGATGGCGGCGGGCGTGGAAGGCGCCGGCGTGATTGCCACCGATGCGGCGATCTCGGTGGTCATCGGCGTGGTGAAGACGTCGGTGTTTGGCCTGGCCGGTGCGGTCGACGCAAAGGTGGTTGCCTTCGCGCTGCTCATCGGCATCGTCGCGCTGCCGGGCGCATTCCTTGCCCGCGCATTCGTCGAGCGTATGCCGGTGCATGTGCACGCAGCGATCCTCGACGCGGTGGTGACGATCGGCGCCGTGGCGTTGGTCGTGGGCGCGCTACGCTAGCGCCTGATGGCAAGTTGGCAACTGGCGGCAGCAGGTGTGCACCGATCTCAGTCGAGGCGTAGAGGCACTCCCATATCGTTGAGCTTGCGGATCAACTCTGGCATCCGGCTGCAACCGGTCTTCTCCTTGATCCGGCGAAGGTGCGTATAGACGGTATTGAGGGTTACCGCGCGCCCCCGCGCATAGGCGACCGGCGTTGAGCCCGCTTGAAGTGCGCGCGCGAGATCGGCTTCGGCTTCGGTCAGGCCGAAGAGATTGCGGAGCAAGCGCACGGTTGCGGCGTTGCGCTGCAAGGGGTCGTGCACGAAGACGATCATGTCGGCGTTACTTTGGTGCCGTTTGCGCGCGATCCGCGCATGCGGGTGCACCGAAATGATGTAGGGTAGGGCGCCGGCTTGCCGTGCCACCGCGATATCACCCGAACCCGGTTCTCTGCCGTCGCGCGCTTCTTTGGCGGCGCCGATCGCGTCGGCGAATTGGGCGCGTCCGGCCGGATCGGCAATCTCCATTGCGCCTCGGCGAAATCGAATTCCGTCGCCGCGCCGTGCGATTGCCCAAAAGGTCTCGTTGGCGTGGAGCACCTGACCATCGGCTCGCAGCAGAGCGACCCCGTCGGAGAGCAAATCAAGCGCGGCCTTGAACGAGCGATCGGCGGCATTGGCGCCGCGCAGCCTCCGTGTCATGTCAAAGGCCTGCCGCACGTGCGGCAGCAGAAGTCGCATCTTTCTTGTCTCGTCTTTTCCGACGTGCCCCTGTTTCGACGTGCGTTGCACGGAGAACAGGAAAGCTTCGCGAGCGGATGTGTCGAACATCGCGCCGATGAAATAACGATATCCGGTCGGCGCCAGAAAGCCGGCATAGAACGCGTCGCGGTTCATGGAACGCTCGTCGAGCAGGGTATAGTCGGTGACGATGTTTCCTGGTCTTCCGCTGATTAGCGCCGGGATGCGCGGGTTGAGTGAGAAATAATGATCGAGGTAAGCGAGTTCGTTGCCCGGCGGGAGATCGTGGTAGTGGAACTCGGTGAGGCGCGCGTTGCTGCGCTCGAAGACTTCGAGCGTCGCGGCGATGCCGCCAACGGCACGCATCACCTGGCCGAGCGCGCTCGACCAAAGCGCCTCGTCGAGGCCAGCCGCATAGATGGCCTCGATCGCGGTCAATAGCGAGTCCGGTGTCGTCATGCGCTGTCCTTTGGCGCGCATTCCGTTGACCGGGCTTATGCCCTGACGCCGGCAGCATAGTCCACCCCTGCTCACGCGCCAACCGGTGCGCGGCGCCCCATTTCTGCGCCTGCATCACAAAGTGCGGAGACGGGGCTGTCGTCATTAGTTCTGATGACGCCCCTCGGTTTGTCCGCTGCTAGCGTTTCGACGATGGCGGCCATCGGGCCGAACGGCGCTGCCGCTCAAAATGATCAAAAGCAACAATATGTGACGCGCACAGCAGAGGGACGTTGTCATGCGAATTCGATATCTCGGTTTGGCGGTTGTCGGCAGCTTGGTGCTCGGCGCATGGATCGCGGCGACGCCGGCTGTTGCGGCCCCCGGGACGGTTGTCGGAGGTAGCAATCGTGCCGATATTTCTTCGGGGCATGACTTGGCAACAGGAGAGAATTTCCTCGACGCCATCGGCAACTTTTTCGGCGGATCGGGCACGACCCAAACGCGGCGGTCGAAATCGCGACACAAATCGTCGCCGGCAACGGGCAGGATTGACGCAACAATAAAAGATAATACGAACATTACGATGTCCGGCGTCATCGTTGCGCTTACGCCAAAATCTGGCCAGAACAACGGTTTTCCGATCGTTCAAGTCTCGAACGACGATGGACAGATTCGATTTTTGGGGCTGGCGCCGGGTCGCTGGACGATTACAACCACCCGAGATGAGTTTTCGGCCGTGACCTATGACATTCGTGTTCGCAGCGGCCGAAAGGTGACCCTGGCGGTGCGTCTCGATCCTGAACCGTACTCCAAAACTCTTGAAAGCAAGGCCTCCAAGCGCCGGTACTCACCCGAGGTCGCAGCGCGAATTCAGCAACGGGCGAAGGCGGCTCTGGCTGACCTGCGTAAGAATTACACCCGCGGCGCCAAACATCGCATGCCTGCGCGTGCCTCCTCCAAGCGAACGCGTGTCCGCGCGGCGCCGAAGACTGCTGTCCGGTCCGCGACCAGGGCGCCTAACCCGGCGCCGCGCCGCGCTATTAAGGCCTCGAGAGCCGAAGAGATTGGAACTCGGGAATTGCTCCGACTCGGACGGATCGCCAAAGCCGAACGGCGATGGGAAGACTTCGAGATCATCATGGACGAGCTTCGGCGCCGGGAGCGTGGGGTTCGTACGATAGTCCACGATGCACCGCCCATTGGCGCGCAGGATTTCGTTAATTTTATCGCGGATTTCATCACTCCCCCTGACACAGGGGAGGTCGAGACCGTCAGTACTTTCGGCTCTGGTGACCAAGCCGAAAACGATAAGCTGCGGCATCGGACCCGCGTACATCGGCCCGCCGGCTTGAGAACTCAGCGGAGCCGGTACCCGAACCACGACGGGGACTATGCCAACGGCGGCGAATGAAATGCGACTACGGCCACTTCACCGCCGGCGGCATGGAGGAGAGGATCGAGTCCACGTTGCCGCCGGTCTTGAGGCCGAAAATGGTGCCGCGGTCGTAGAGCAGGTTGAACTCGACGTAGCGGCCGCGGCGGATGAGCTGCTCTTCGCGCTCGGCGTCGCTCCAGGGCGTTGTGAAGTTCTTCCGCACCAGCAGGGGATAGACATCGCGTAAGGCGCGGCCGACGTCCTGGGTGAAGGCGAAGTCCGCGTCCCAGTCGCCCGAGTCGTGCCAGTCGTAGAAGATGCCACCGATGCCGCGCGGCTCGTTGCGGTGCTTCAGGAAAAAGTAGTCGTCGCACCACTTCTTGTACTTGTCGTAAGGCGCGACGGCCGCGTGGGCGTCGCACGCGGCTTTCATGGCGGCGTGGAAGGCGAGGGTGTCGGGATCGCTTTGTGTGCGGCGGCGATCGAGCACCGGCGTCAGATCGGCGCCGCCGCCGAACCAGGCCTTGGTGGTGACCACGAAGCGCGTGTTCATATGCACTGCGGGAACATGGGGATTCTGCGGGTGGGCAATCAGCGAGATGCCGGAGGCCCAGAAATTCGGGTTTTCGGCGGCGCCGGGGATTTCCTTGCGGAATTCCGGTGCGAACTCGCCGAACACGGTCGAGCAGTGCACGCCGACTTTCTCGAATACGCGTCCGTGCATCATCGCCATCACGCCGCCGCCGCCATCCGGGTCGGCTTTAGCCGACCCGGCATTTGAAGTGCCGATCTCGGGTAAACCCGAGATCGGTTGGCCAGTGTGGTCGGCGCGCTCCCAGAGCGTGCGCACAAAGCGGCCGGGTGCGGCGCCGCCGAGCGGGGCGGAGGCGGGCAGGGTGTCTTCCAGTTGCTCGAAGGCGCCGCAAATCTCGTCGCGCAAGGTCTCGAACCAGCGCCGCGCCCGCGCTTTGCGAGTTTCGATGTCGGTCACATCCATGGCGCCTAGGCTTATTGTGTCGGGCCGCCGAAAGCTATTGCGGAAATCCCTTGGTCTGCCGCAGCGCCTCGCCTGCGACCATGGCGGCGGCCACGGCGACATTGAGCGAGCGCAAGCCCGGCCGGATCGGCACCCGCAGCCGCACGTCCGCCGCCCCGTGCACGGTTTGCGGCACGCCCGCACTTTCGCGCCCGAACAGCAGCACTTGGTCAGGGTCATAGCAATGGTCGAGATAAGAACGAGTCGCAGTTGTAGTCAGGACGACCAGCTTGAGCCCCTTATCTCGGCGCCAGTCTTCGAAGGCGGCGAAGGAGCGGTGGCGAGTCAGCGCCACTTGGTCGAGATAGTCCATGCCCGCGCGGCGGAAGGCGCGGTCGGATACCGGGAAGCCGGCCGGCTCGATGATGTGGGCTTCGAGGCCCAGGCAGGCGCACAGACGAAGAATCGTGCCGGTGTTCTGGGGGATGTCCGGCTCGAAGAGTGCGATTTTCATTGAAGGAGCCTCAGGATCGACTCGGTCTCCGCCGGCGCGGCGGAAAACGGCACGTGGGAGCGCATGATAATGCGGCCCTTTATAAATCGACCCTTTGGCGCGGCCGATTGGCTACAAATCGGCAGCCCGCGATCAGGCCGCCGGTCCGTCAGGGATCTATTGCCATTTATCAACAAATGGTCGCATCCGCGCAAAACCGGCGGTTCATTGGGCCAAGCGGCCGTTCTTGGGCTTGCACTCGCTCCGCAAGGGTGCCAATAGAACGCCATCGATGCGCCGTTCTGCCCGCCAGGGCAGCCGCTGATCGGTCCGCCCCGCCGCCCCGTAGGACTTGTCCTGCCGGTCCCAGCCGCGGGCGGGATGTCCAAGCCACCGGGGGAGAGGGCCAAAGACGTGACGACCGTGTCTTCGGCGGCACACACGCGCCGCGACTTTCTCTACATTGCCACTGGCGCCGTTGGCGCCGTGGGTGTTGCGGCGGCATTGACGCCGCTGATTTCTCAGATGAATCCAGACGCCTCGACGATCGCCGCGGGCGCACCGGTCGAGATCGACCTCGCCCCCATCGCCGAAGGCCAGATCGTCAAGGTGTTCTGGCGCTCGAAGCCGATCTTCATCTTCCATCGCACCAATAAAGAGATCGAAGAGGCTGACAAAGTACAGGTCGCCGACCTGCGCGATCCGGAGCCCAACTCGGCGCGCGTCAAGAAGGGCCATGAGCAGTGGCTCGTCGTCATCGGCATCTGCACCCATCTCGGCTGCATCCCGCTCGCCCACCAGGGCGAATATGATGGCTGGTTCTGTCCTTGCCACGGTTCGCAGTACGATACCTCGGGCCGTATTCGCAAAGGCCCGGCGCCGAAGAATCTCTACTTGCCGCCCTACGCCTTCCTCACCGACACCAAGATCCGGATCGGCTGATCCGCGACCGATTGCTCTCAAGGGTTCGACCATGAGCGGACACGCGACTTACCAGCCACAAAACAAAGTTCTGCAATGGCTGGAGAAGCGGCTGCCGATCGGCGGCTTGATGTATGACTCCTTCGTCGCCTATCCGACGCCGCGCAATCTGAATTATTGGTGGACCTTCGGCGGCATACTCACCTTCATGCTCGGCGTGCAGATCATCACCGGCGTCGTGCTGGCGATGCATTACACGCCGCAGGTCACACTGGCCTTCGATTCGGTCGAAGGCATCATGCGCGACGTGAACTACGGCTGGCTGCTGCGCTACGTGCACGCCAACGGCGCCTCGATGTTCTTCGTTGCGGCCTATATCCATATGTTCCGCGGCATGTACTACGGCTCCTACAAGGAGCCGCGAGAGGTGTTGTGGATCCTCGGCGTCATCCTGCTGCTGTTGATGATCGCCACCGGCTTCATGGGCTACGTGCTGGTATGGGGCCAGATGAGCTTCTGGGCCGCCACCGTAATCACCAACCTGTTCTCTGCCATCCCCGGCGTCGGCGACACCATCGTTACTTGGCTGTGGGGCGGCTTCGCGGTCGGCAACCCGACGCTCAACCGCTTCTTCTCGCTGCACTACCTGCTGCCGTTCGTGATTGCTGGCGTTGTGGTGCTGCACGTGTGGGCGCTGCACGTCGTCGGCCAGAACAATCCGACCGGCGTCGAGCCGAAGTCGGACAAGGACACCGTGCCGTTCACGCCCTACGCCACGACCAAGGACGCCTTCGGCATGATGGTGTTCTGCATCCTGTTTGCCTGGTTCGTGTTCTACATTCCGAATTATCTGGGCCATGCCGACAACTACATCCCGGCTAATCCGGCGGTGACGCCGGCGGAGATCGTGCCGGAATGGTACTACTTGCCGTTCTACGCGATCCTGCGCTCGATCCCGGACAAGCTGCTCGGTGTCAGCGCGCTCTTTTCCGCGATTGCGATCCTGGCCTTCATGCCTTGGCTTGACACGTCACGTGTTCGCTCGGCGCGCTACCGGCCGCTCTACCGCCAGTTCTTCTGGCTGTTCGTGATCACCTGCATCATGTTGGGCTGGCTCGGCTCCAAGCCGCCTACCGGCATCTACGTGATCCTGTCGCGCCTTTTCACGATCTACTACTTCGCTTTCTTCGTGGTCATCCTGCCGTTGCTCGGGATCTTCGAGAAGACCAAGCCATTGCCGAACTCGATTTCGGAATTGGTCTTGGGTGCCAAGGCTTGAGCGGGAGGACGGTCATGAAATTACAGCCCACCATCTTCGCGGTCGTCCTCGCCGGCTCGCTGGTTGCGCTTGCGGTTCCGACTCGGGCCGCCGAGGAAGCGACGCCGCCGCGGGAGCCGTGGTCCTTTGCCGGGCCGTTTGGCAAATACGATCAGGCCCAGCTTCAGCGCGGCTTCAAGATCTACCGCGAGGTTTGTTCCGCCTGCCATTCGTTAAACTTGGTCTCGTTCCGTAATCTGGCCGAGGCCGGCGGGCCCGGTTTCACCGAGGAGCAGATCAAGCAGATCGCATCGGAATACAAGATCAAGGACCTCGACGATAAGGGCAATCCGATCGAGCGCCCCGGCCGACCGGCCGACCATTTCCCGCCGCCGTTCCCCAACGAATTGGCGGCGAAGGCGAGCTTTGGCGTCGCCCCGCCCGACATGTCGACGCTCGCGAAGGCGCGCACCTATCAGCGCGGCTTTCCATGGTTTGTGTTCGACATGTTCACGCAATATCAGGAAGAGGGCCCGGACTACATTGCGGCCATTTTGCAGGGTTACGAGAAGCCGCCGAAAGGCTTCAACCTGCCGCCGGGCGGTAATTACAATGAGTACTTCCCGGGCAACAACATCGCCATGCCGCAGCCGTTGACCGCTGGCCAAGTGAAGTATGACGACGGGACGCAGGAAACGCTGCCGCAATATTCGAGGGACGTCGCCGCTTTCCTGATGTGGGCCTCCGAGCCGCACATGATCGCGCGCAAGCGCCTTGGCTTCCAAGTAATGATATTCCTGATTGTGCTGTCGGGCCTGTTGTACTTCACCAAAAAGAAGGTGTGGCACGACGTGCATCACGGGGAAGAGGAAACGCCTAAGACGACGGCTTAATTTGCGCCGGCTTGAATTAGCGCTCGAAGGGCCCCGGTTCGGGGCCCTTCGTTTTTTGGCTTGTCATGTCCTACGAAAGCGGGGCATCCAGTGGACAGCCGGGGCGCGAATAGATGACGCGCGCGTGGGAATTTCGGTCATCCGCCGGTTGCGGATGATGACGGTAGGGATTGAGGTTGGTCATGACCAAAGCGGTGCTCGGCATTATCGGCGGCAGCGGCATCTACGATCTGCCGGGGCTGGAAAACGTGCGGGAGGTGCGCATTGCGAGCCCCTGGGGCGAGCCATCAAATCCACTGCGCAGGGGCGATATCGGGGGCCTGCCGGTGGTTTTCCTCTCCCGCCACGAACCGGGTCACCGCTTGTCGCCGTCCGACATCAACTACCGGGCCAATATCGATGTCCTGAAGCGGGCCGGTGTCACCGACCTGGTGTCGCTGTCGGCTTGCGGCTCGTTCAAGGAAGAACTGCCGCCCGGCACCTTCGTGCTGGTCGACCAGTTCGTAGACCGTACCCATAACCGAGCAAGCTCGTTCTTCGGAAAGGGCTGCGTCGCTCACGTGTCGATGGCGCATCCGGTTTCCCCGCGTTTGCGCATCCATCTGGCGAAAGCCGCGCGAGCGGAAGGCATCGACATCGTGCGTGACGGCACTTACGTCTGTATGGAGGGGCCGCAATTCTCTACTTACGCCGAAAGCATGACTTACAAACAGCTCGGCTATTCGGTGATCGGCATGACGAATATGCCGGAGGCCAAGCTCGCGCGCGAGGCAGAGATTTGTTACGCCACAGTTGCCATGGTCACCGATTTCGACTGCTGGCACCCCGACCACGACGCGGTGACCGTGCAGGACATCATCAAGGTGCTGACCGAGAATGCCGGGCGCGCCAAGACGCTGGTGGCCCGGCTCGCCGCCGACTTCCCGCGCGAGCACGAGCCGTGCCCGATCGGCTCCGACCGCGCGCTCGACACCGCTCTGATCACCGCGCCGGAGGCGCGCGATCCGGAACTGCTGAAGAAGCTCGACGCGGTGGCGGGCCGGGTGCTGAACGGGTAGAAAGGGTGCCGCGGTTGAGACTGCGGCGTAGTGGATACCCAATTTTGCGGGCATAATCGTGAGCGAGAATTGAAGAGATAGTCCCGATGACCTCGACCGACGTTGAATCCGACCTGCGCGACGCCATTCGCTCGATCCCCGACTATCCCAAGCCGGGCATCATTTTCCGCGACATCACGACGTTGCTCGGCAATGCGCGCGCTTTTCGCCGCGCGGTTGACGAACTGGTGCAGCCCTGGGCGGGCATGAAGATCGACAAGGTCGCCGGTATCGAGGCGCGCGGCTTTATCCTTGGCGGCGCCGTGGCGCACCAGGTGTCCGCCGGCTTCGTGCCGATCCGCAAGAAAGGCAAGCTGCCGCACAAACGGGTGAGCGTCACCTACGCGCTGGAATACGGCGAGGACGAGATAGAGATGCACGCCGACGCGCTGGTCGCCGGCGAGCGCGTCGTGTTGGTCGATGACCTGATCGCTACCGGCGGCACCGCCGAGGCCGCGGTGAAGCTGTTGCGTCAGCTCGATGCTGAAGTGATGGCGGCGTGTTTCGTTATCGACCTGCCGGCGTTGGGCGGCGCCGAAAAGCTGCGCAAGCTTGACGTGCCGGTGCAGACGCTGGTCTCGTTTGAGGGGCACTAGCGGTCCCACCGCAGAGCGGGAAGTGCGCGCCAGACAACGTCAGCCTTTGCGCGGCCCCCAAGGTCCGGGAGGCAGGCCAGAGGGGCCGGGCTTCGGCGCCGGTCCCGACGGCCCGACTTGGCCGGACGCGTTGCCGCTCGGTTCGGGACCCCACGGGCCTTGCGGTGGCGTCGGAGACTGCTGTGGTTCGCCCCAGGAGCCTTCCGACTGCTCGTCATGGCCGATCTGCCGGTCTTCTTCTTCCGGCAGCGCCAACGGGCCGGGATCGTGGCCGCCGGCGTATTTGACCAACGCTTCAACTCGAGCGTCAATCGATGGGTGGGTGGCGAACAGGTCGGAAAAATCCGTGCGCGGATTGTCCACGCACATTTCCATCACGGCTGACGTTGCGGCATGCAGTTCGCCGCGATTTTCGATCTTGCGCAGCGCCGAGATCATGGCGTCCGGGTCCTTGGTCAGTTCCACCGAACCGGCATCGGCGAGGTATTCGCGCTGGCGCGACAGCGCAAACCGGATCACCACCGAAAGAATCCAGGCGACCACGATCAGCGCGATCGCGATGACAATCGCGATGCCGGCCCCGCCGCGGCCTTCGCCGTCGCCGCGGCTGCGGCGTCCGCCGCCGAGGCCGCCGTAAAAGCTCCCCTGGAAGAACAGGCGGAAGATCAACTCACCGAAGAATGAGATCGCGCCTGCGACAACGACGGCGATCACCATCATGCGCACGTCGCCATTGCGGATATGGGTCAACTCATGGCCTAGCACCGCCTCCAGTTCGGCGTCGTTCAGGCGTTCCATCAGGCCGCGCGTCACGGTGATGGAGTATTGTTTCTCATTGAGGCCCGTGGCGAAGGCATTGAGCGCGTTGTCTTCCGCGATGCGCAAGGTTGGCACGGTGATGCCGCGCGAGATGCACAAATTCTCGATCAGGTTATAGAGCCGCGGCTCTTCTTGGCGTGTGACCGGATGAGCGCCGGTGACGGCGTCGATCATTGACTGATGGAACTGGTAAGCAATCCA
Source organism: uncultured Pseudomonadota bacterium (assembly GCA_963732895.1). GTDB lineage: Bacteria > Pseudomonadota > Alphaproteobacteria > Rhizobiales > Xanthobacteraceae > Pseudolabrys. The sequence goes on from CAVTBG010000008.1 coordinate 65,982, forward strand.
GATCCAGACAATCGTGCCGATGGTGGCGAATGGTGCGGCCTTGACAAAGTCGTACGTCGCCGCGCGTATCAGGTAACTGAGCGGCTCGTCGACTATGAGCGCCTCGGCGAGCAGCGCGCCGGCGAATACCAGCACGTAGACCAGCACGAACAATCCGATCAGCAGCGCAATCGAGCGCCGCTTGTTGGATTGGATGTGGGTGTAGAGACCGTAAGCGGCCATGGTGTTTGCTACTTTTCCCGGGCGCAGCGCAATACGAAGTGGCGCGCTGTAGACCTGGGATCATCAGGGATCGAACCTTTGCCTGCGGTCCCAGATTTGCGGTGCACCGCTGGCGCGCCCCACCGCGTCCGGGACACGCACTGGCGTCTAAAACTTCACCTCTGGCGCCTGTTCCAGTTGGGCGCGGGTCTCCCCAAGATCGAAGAACGTCCGCGGATGGAAGCCGAAGCTTGCGGCAAACATTGCCGCGGGGAACTGCTGAATGCCGGTATTGTATTCCTGCACAGAATTGTTGAAGAACCGTCGCGCCGCCGCGAGCTTGTTCTCGATGTCCGAGAGATCGCTCTGCAGTTGCTGGAAGTTCGCGTTGGCCTTCAGATTCGGATAGCTCTCCGACAACGCGAATAATTGCCGCAACGCGCCGGTTAGCATGTTTTCGGCCGCGACTTTCTGCTCGACGCCGGGCGCGGCGATGGCGGTGTTGCGCGCCTGAATGACCGCTTCGAGGGTGCCGCGCTCGTGGGCGGCGTAGCCTTTGACCGTCTCGACCAGGTTGGGGATAAGGTCGTGGCGCTGTTTAAGCTGGACGTCGATGTCAGCAAAAGACTGGTCGACGCGCTGCCGCATGGCGATCAGGCCGTTGTAGATCGAGATCGCCCAGATGATGAGCAATACGATGACGCCGATGACAACCCAGGCGGTGATGGACATTGGGAAGGGCTCCTGAAGGTCGCGATTCTCGATGGAACTAGCCTATCCTAGATGAGCGCGCGGCAAAAAACGGGCAACAGACAGTCCCGCGCACGACGGCACATCCTCATCCAGAGCGCGATTTTGCCTGCAAGCCCTTGGCGGCGCGTAAAAAAAGACCCCAAGCCGGAGCTTGGGGTCTTTCGCCAGACGGCTATTCGGGGGGTAAGGGGGGAGCCGCCTGACTGAAACGCCACGCGCGAACAACGCCCCCTCGGCGGATTCGTTCCGGCCCGCCGGCCGGCCTCGATCAAATTTTTTTGTGGCGGGGTAGGCGGCTCGGGTGCCGCTCGTCTTATCCCGGCCATTTTCGGGCAGTTCCATGGGCTTACGGGGACGATAAAACCCGTTCGGAGGGCTCGAAATGAGCTCGGTGATGATCAGATGCCCCACGACCGGTCGCGCGGTATCCACCGCGATCGAGATGGAGCCAAATAATTTCCGCGGCCTAGCCGATCTTCCTGGGCGGATGCACTGCCCTGCCTGCGGGCAAGAGCATGTCTGGACTTTGCGCTCGGCCTGGCTCGCCGAGGCACCGCGTGCCGTGGAAAGGGAGCCGGTCCAGGCCTTTGTGTCGCCGCCAGGTAGTGAGGCGGCCTAGCTCGCTTCGCGGAAGCGCACCGCCGCTTCGAGATCGACCGAGACGAGCTGCGACACGCCGCGCTCGGCCATGGTGACGCCGTAGAGCCGGTTCATCCGCGCCATAGTGATCGGATTGTGGGTAATGATCACGAAGCGGGTGTCGGTCGAGCGGGTCATTTCGTCGAGCAGATCGCAGAAACGCTCCACGTTGTGGTCGTCGAGCGGCGCGTCCACCTCGTCCAGCACGCAGATCGGCGCCGGATTGGTGAGGAACACGGCGAAGATCAGCGCCAGCGCGGTCAACGCCTGCTCGCCGCCCGAAAGCAGTGACAGCACAGCGGGTTTCTTGCCCGGCGGCTTGGCCATGATCTCCAGCCCGGCTTCCAGCGGATCGTCGCTTTCGATCAGCTGCAGCTCGGCGGTGCCGCCGCCGAACAACTGCGCGAACAGATGCTGGAAGTGCTTGTTGACCTGCTCGAACGAGGTCAGCAACCGCTCGCGCGCCTCGCGATTGAGGCTCTGGATGCCGAGGCGCAGTTTCTTGATCGCCTCGACGAGGTCGTCACGCTCGGTGGTGAGTGACGTATGTTGGGCTTCGACCTCCTGCAATTCCTCGTCGGCCCGCAGATTGACCGCGCCCAGCCGCTCGCGCTCGCGCCGCAGCCGCTCCAGCGTCGCCTCGGTCTCCGCTACATGGGGCAACGTCCGATCGGGCTTGAGCTCGGCGAGTTCCGCGACGGCGGCAGGCTCTGCTTCGAGCATCTCACGGATTTCATGCTCGATATCGGCGAGTCGCCGCTTGGCGCCTTCGAAGCGCTCCTCGGCGCGCGCCAGATCTTCGCGTGCGGCGCTCGCCGCTTCGAGCGCGGCGCGGGCGTCACGGTCGGCCTCGGCCAAGGCGTTCTCGGCTTCCTGCAGGCGATCAGCGCACGCGCGGCGCTCGCCTTCTGCCCGCTCAACCTCGCTGATCAGGGTATTGCGCTTTTCGGCAAACTGCTGCGGCGCGTTTTCGAGTTCGGCGCGGTCTCGCTCGGCTTCGGCGCTGCGCTGCCCCAGGGTGGCGATCTGGTTGGTCGCGCTTTCCTGACGCTGCTGCCAGCCGGCGCGGTCGGCGGCGAGCGTTGTGAGCCGGCGGTCGGCGAGTTCGGCCTCGCGCACGATCGCCTGCTGCTCGGCGCGCACCTCGGCGAGTTTTGCGCGCTTGACGGCGATGTCGTCGCGAACGGCTGCCATCTCGGCTTCGAGCTCGGCGGCGGCCGCAAGCTCGGCGAGGGCCTGTTCGGCCTCTGCCTTGGCGGACACCGCCTCGTCGCGGTTGCCGACAAGCCGCACGCGCGCTTCTGACAGCGCCGAGACCCGGGCGGCATTGCGGTTGGCCTCGCGCTCGGCGGCGTCGTGGCGGTCGCGGGCGGCATGGGCCTCGCGCTGGCGCTCGCGGGAGGCATTGCGGGCTTCGGTTTCCGCCTGGCTTGCCGCCTGCAGCGTGCCTTGCGCGGCCTCGACCACGCCGCGCGCCGTTTCCACTTCGGTGCGCGCGAATTGCAGATCGGCCTCGATATCGGCAAGGCGGGCGCGTTCGGCGAGCCGACGGGCGGCACCGGTGGGGGCATGCGCGGCGGCGGCAAATCCGTCCCAGCGCCACAGATCGCCTTCGCGCGACACCAGCCGCTGCCCTGGCTTGAGCGCGGCGACAAAGCGGTTGCCGGTGCCGCGGTCGACCACGCCGATCTGCCGCAGCCGGCGCGCAAGCTCCGCCGGCGCCTGCACATAAGTGGCGAGCGGCTCGACGCCTTCCGGCAGTTTGGGGTCAGTCTGATCGACCGATGAGCCCATCCAGCGCATCGGCGCAGAGGGATCGATGGGCGCATCGAGATCGTCACCGAGTGCGGCACCGAGCGCCTTCTCAAATCCCTTCTCAACCGCAATGTCGTCCATCACCGGCGGCCACAGGTTCTTGGTCTCGACCGCCAGCACCTTCGACAGCGTCTTGGCCTCGGTCTCCAGCCGCTGCGCCTTGCGTTCGGTTTCGCCGAGCGGTCCGCGCGCGGCTTCGAGCTTCTGGCGCGCCACCGTGTGAGCGACCTCGGCATCGACCGCGGCGGTGTCGGCGGCGGCGACCGCGGCCTGGGCGGCGTCGACCGCGGCGGTGAGCGCGGCGAGATCGGGGCCGTCGGTTGCCTGCAGAGCGGCAAGCTCCTGCTCGATGTCGCCGAGTTCACGTTCCAGCTTCGCCGCGCGCTCGCCGTGCTGACGCACGGCGGCTTCGAGTTGGTTGCGGCGCGCGGTTAGGTCGGCGTGCTTGGCGGTCAGATCGCCGAAAATCTTCTCGGCGGAGCCGACGTCGGCATCGGCCTCCGCCACTTTGGCGTCGACGCCGCTGCGCCGGCCGGCGTTGTCGTGCGCCTCGCGGCGGATGGTTTCCTCTTCCCCCGCGATGCGCGCTAGCGCTTCCTGCGCATCGGCGGCGAGCTTCTGTTCGCGATCGCTGTCGGCGGCAAACTGCTTGAGCCGCATGTCGAGTTCGGCCAGCCGGTCGCGCGTGCGCTGTTCCTCGCGCTCAAGCTCGGCCATCGCGGCGTTGATGCGGCTCAAGGCGGCCCCGGCGCGCGCTTCCGCCTCGCGCAGGTCGGGGAGTGCGGCTTGCGCGAGCGCCTGACGCTTCGAGGCTTCCGCCTGGGCGCCGGTGCGTTCGGCGACCGCGCGCTGGCAGACGTCCATGGCGTGCTCGGCGTCGCTCACTTCAACTCCGGCCGCGCTCCAGCGCAGGTGATACAGTGTCGCTTCGTTCTTGCGCACCTGCGCCGACACGGTGCGGTAGCGGATGGCCTGACGCGCCTGCTTCTTCAGGCCTTCCATTTGAGACGCCAGTTGGCCGATCACGTCTTCCAGCCGCAGCAGGTTCGATTCCGCCGCCTTCAGGCGCAGTTCAGCCTCGTGCCGGCGCGCATGCAGGCCGGCGACACCGGCGGCTTCTTCCAGCACGCGGCGGCGCTGTTCGGGTTTAGCCTGAATGATTTCGCCGATGCGGCCCTGGTGCACCAATGCGGGAGAGCGCGCGCCCGTGGAAGCGTCGGCGAACAGGATCTGCACGTCGCGGGCGCGCACCTCGCGTCCGTTGATGCGATAAGTCGAGCCGGCCTCGCGCTCAATACGGCGCGCAATGTCAATCGCTTCCTGGTCGTTGAAGGCGGCCGGCGCCGAACGGTCGGTGTTGTCAATCGCAATCCCAACTTCGGCGTTGTTGCGCGCCGGCCGGGTGTTGTTGCCGGAGAAGATGACGTCGTCCATCGACGAAGCGCGCATGGACTTATAGGAGGATTCCCCCATCACCCAGCGCAGGGCTTCGACCAGATTGGACTTGCCGCAACCGTTCGGTCCCACCACACCGGTCAGTCCCGGCTCGATAAGGAAATCGGTGGGCTCGACGAACGACTTAAACCCGAGCAGGCGCAGCCGTGTGAGCTTCATATTTTCAGGCCTCGTCCCGGCAGGCTGGCAGCGCCCCATCCCGCCGGGTCTTTAAATAACAGATTCGCTGTGCGATCCGGGACTTGGCCCGGACTCTCGTCCTCAAGCGCCGTATCTGGCGGGAGAATGAATCGCCGCGCGCGCCGGGGCAATGACGAAGCGCCCTGCGGCGGCGGTTTTCCCAATATTTCGGCAGCTTGGATGGCGAAATGAGGGCGGACTGCCCTAAGGGCAGCCGGGCGGGCCCGAAAGCCGCTATTTTACCTTGAGTTTGGCGTCCAGCAGTTTGGCCATCTCCTCGTAGGAGAGGGCCCCCTCCTGCAAGGTGCCGTCGATGAAAAATGTTGGGGTTGCCTTGACCTTAAACTTGTCGATCGCCTGCTGGCGCTCGGCCTGGATCTTGTTGAGCGTTTTCTGATCCGACAAGCACGCCTTGAACTTGTCTTCCGTCATGCCGGCCTGTTTGGCGATGCCCATGAGCGGCGGGATCGGCTTTTCGACCGCCCAGGTGTCTTGCTGATGGAACAGGGTATTGACCATGCTGTAGTATTTCTCGGCATTGCTGTCAGCAGCGCAACGGGCCAGCATGAAGGCGGCCGCCGCCAGCGGATCGAGTGGGAACTCACGCAGGATCCAGCGCACCTTGCCGGTATCGATGTAGTTCTTCTTGATCTTGGGGTATGCGGTTTCGTCGAAATGCGCGCAGTGCGGGCACGTCATCGAGGCGTATTCGACTACAATGACCGGCGCGGATTTCGAGCCCAGCACCATGTCGGGCAATGGCTGCGGCGCCATCAGCTCTGTCATCGGCACCGTTTCGGCCAACGCCGGGACAGGCATCAGCGAGAGCAGGGAGCTTCCCAGAGCGGCAGTGACCAGCGTCGTAGCGGCGGCGGCGCGGCAAAACTCGCGGCGATTGAGCTGCAATGGAAACTCCTTAAGGCTTAAAGGCGGGCGGGACGGGGTCTGCCTAGCTGGACAGGACGATTGTGGCAATGGCGAGCCGCCCTGCCAAGGTGAGGGGCGTTCTGGAGCCATTAGACCGGTCACTTTCGATTGATGGCGGCGCCTAGGCGGGCGAGCGCGAGGCGCAGGTTTTCATCCTCGACCTCTGGCAGGCTTTCCGCGATGCGGGCCGTGGCGCCGGGATCGGGCGGCAGGGGGGCCGATTTCGGTGCTTGGCGCCGAAGCGGGGCTTGGCGCAGCGCCAAACGGCCGATGGCGCGCCAACCAAAGAAACGATTGACCCGCTCCAGGATCACCGACGACAGGTGCTGGATTTCGAGCGCCGCCGGACCTTCCACCCGCAGCACCAACGTAGCGGGCTCGGAGGTCTCTTCGTCGGCCCGGCGCGGCCAGTTGATCTTGAGCGGCTCGCTGTGGGCGGCTATTTCCGTCCCAACGATGTCGACCCAGCGGGCGACGATCTCGACCGACGCGAACCCCTGGGCCTTGAGGGCGCCGTTCAGGGGACCGCCAGCGAAGGCCGACAGCGGCCGGGGAAAACTGCCAGCGGGCTTGTTCATTTCAGGACCGGTCTCATGCCATCGTCGCCGCCATGACCGTAGCAGTCCGCGCCGCGACGCGAAAGAAAGCTTCCCGCCTGCCGGACCCGGCAGATCTCCTCGCCTGGTACGACCGCCATGCCCGCGATCTGCCCTGGCGGGCGCAACCGGGCGAAAAGCCCAATCCCTATCGGGTGTGGCTGTCGGAGATCATGCTGCAGCAGACCACCGTAAAGACGGTGGCGCCATACTATGCGCGCTTCCTAGGACGCTGGCCGACCGTGGAGGCGCTCGCTGAAGCCAGCCTCGACGACGTGCTGCGCGTCTGGGCAGGCCTCGGCTACTACGCTCGCGCCCGCAATCTGCATGCCTGCGCGCGGGCAGTCGTCGAGCGTCACGGCGGCGGGTTCCCCGATGATCTCGATGCGTTGCGCGCGCTGCCCGGCATAGGCGACTATACTGCGGCCGCTATCGCGGCGATCGCTTTCGACGCGGCGGCGGTGCCCGTCGACGGCAATGTCGAGCGTGTGGTCACACGGCTGTTCGCAGTCGGCGACGAATTGCCCGCGGCCAAGCCTCAAATCAAGGCGCTGGCGGCATCGCTGTTGCCGCCGCGCCGGTCCGGCGATTTCGCTCAAAGCTTGATGGATCTCGGGGCCTCGCTCTGCTCGCCCAAGAAGCCGGCCTGTGCATTCTGCCCGTGGGCCGACGTCTGTATCGCGCGCGCCCACGGCACTCAGGAGATCTTTCCGCGCAAGGCGCCAAAGCGCGAAGGCCGTCTGCGGCGTGGCGCAGCATTCGTCGTGCTGCGCGCCGATGGCTGCGTCCTGTTGCGGCAGCGGCCCGACAAGGGCCTGCTTGCCAAGATGACGGAAGTGCCGGGCAGCGACTGGAGCCACGATTTCAACGTGACGCAGGCGCGTAATTGCGCGCCTCGTTTACGAGCCGGCATCAAATGGCGGCGCTTGCCTGGTGTGATTGCGCACGTATTCACTCATTTTCCGCTTGAACTGACCGTTTTCATCGCGCATGTGCCGCGTGGCACGCGCGCGCCTGAGGGTGCACGCTGGGTCAAGCGCACCGATCTCGCTGGTGAAGCACTGCCCAACCTCATGCGGAAAGTGCTTGCGCAAGCGCTTGCCGAGCCGTGATATCACCCGCCGCACCATCAACCTCAAGGATACGTTATGAAGATCGAACGCCACCACACCGGTCCCCGCATGAGTCAGATCGTCGCGCATGGCGATACCATCTACCTTGCCGGCATCGTCGCGCAATCCAACAAGGGCAAGAGTGTCACCGAACAGACGCGCGAGATCCTGTCGACCATCGATGCTTATCTCGCGCAGGTCGACAGCGACAAAAGCAAGATACTGTCGGCCACGATCTACCTCGCTGATATAGGGAAGTTCGCCGATATGAACGCTGTGTGGGACGCCTGGGTGGCGGTTGGCCAGGCGCCGGCGCGCGCCACGGTGGAGGCCAAGCTCGCAGCGCCCGACTATACGGTCGAAATCATGGTCACAGCAGCGCGTTAAGTCCCATGGCGCAAGTCGAACAACCCGGCATTCTGGCGATCTGGAACGACTGCCGCGAAGGCCGCGAGGCCGAATTCGAAGCCTGGTTTCAGGGCGAGCATCTCATTGAGCGCCTGGCGGTGCCCGGCTTTCTGTTCGGCCGCCGCCACGAAGCGCTCTCGGGCTTGAACCGCTATTTCAATTTCTATGTGACCAAGTCGCCCGCAGTGTTGACCTCGCCGGCCTATCTCGAACGGCTCGACAATCCGACGCCGATGACGCGGAAGATCATGTCGGAGGTGTTCGTCAACATGAACCGTACGGTGTGCCGCCGCACCGTGCGGCGTGGAGCCTTTCGCGGCGCTTACGTCGTGACGGTGCGCTTTAGTGAAATGCCCGACGAAGCCGCGCTGAACGCGCAACTCGAGGCGCTGTTGCCGGACCCGGGTGTGGCCGGTGGCGAAATCTGGACCGCGCTTGATTCGAAAGGCATGCCGGTGTCGATGGAAGAGCAGTTGCGCGGCGGCGACCGCAAGATCGCCGGCTGCCTGATGGTCGACACTCTACGCCAGCGCGGGGCGGAACAGATCGGAGCACGCATGGCGTCGCAGTTCGCAGGTGCAGACGTCGGCGTTTTCCGCGTGCTCTGCCAGATCGGCCGAGGATTGGGGGACTGAACGATGCAGACGCTGATCCCCGCCGCGGAGGAAATCGCCAAGCGACTTGTCGCGCGCAAGGCGACCGTTGCTGTTGCCGAGTCCTCGACGGGCGGCCTGATTGCTGCAGCCTTGCTCGCGGTCCCCGGCGCGTCCGCCTATTTCGTCGGCGGCGCGGTGGTCTATACGCGGACCTCGCGCGTGGCGCTGCTCGGCATCACTGATGCTGAAATGTCGGGAATGCGCGCTTCCACCGAACCCTACGCGTTGCTGGTCGCTCGCCGCATGCGCGAGCGGCACGAGACGACGTGGGCCGTCGGCGAAACCGGCGCGGCGGGGCCGACCGGCAACCGCTACGGCGATGCTGCGGGCCACAGCTGCATCGCGGTCGTCGGACCGTCGATCGAGCGCGCGATTACGTTAGAAACAGGCAGCGGCGACCGGCAGGCCAATATGCGGGCCTTTGCGCTGCGCGCGCTATCGCTGTTCGCGGAATCAGTGGCGGCGTAGCCTATTCCGCCGCTTCCGCCATCTCGGCGCGCATCTGGGCGCGGAACGTATCGATGGGTTTGAGGCCCTTGTCGGTCTCAACATGCCAGAACGTCCAGCCGTTGCAGGCTTCGAGCCCCTGCGCCAGGGCGCCGATGCGATGGATGGACCCGACCTTGTCGCCGAGCGAGACCGCGCCATCGGCGCGCACCAGCGCCTTGTGGCGCTTTTTCGAGTCGGTGAGGATCGCCCCCGGCGTCACCAGTCCGCGCTCGACCAGCGAGGCGAAGGCCACCCGCGGCGCTTCGCGCGCGGTAACGAAGGGCGCGAGCGTCGGCGCTTCGAGAAGCTCGGTCGCGGCGATGCGCTTTTCGGCCGCTTTGGCATAGGCCGGGTCGCGCTCGCAGCCGACGAATCGCCGGCTCAAGCGTTTGGCCACCGCGCCGGTGGTACCGGTGCCGCAGAACGGATCGAGTACCAGGTCGTCGAGCCGCGATGAGGACAGCAGCACGCGGGCGAGCAGCGCTTCCGGCTTCTGCGTCGGATGCAGCTTCTTGCCGTCCTTGCCCTTCAGGCGCTCCTCGCCGGTGCACAGCGGAATGGTCCAATCGGAACGGACTTGGACGTCCTCGTTGCCGGCCTTCAGGATCTCGTAATTGAAGGTGTAGCCCCTGGCGCTCGGCTCGCGCGCCGCCCAGATCAGCGTCTCATGGGCGTTGGTGAAGCGGCGGCCGCGGAAATTCGGCATCGGGTTGGACTTGCGCCAGATCACGTCGTTGAGGATCCAGAACCCGAGGTCCTGCATGATGGCGCCGACGCGGAAGATGTTGTGGTAGGAGCCGATGACCCAAATGGTGGCGGCCGGCTTCATGACCCGCCGGCAGGCGGCGAGCCAGGCCCGGGTGAAGTCGTCATAGGCCTTGAAGCTGTCGAACTTGTCCCAGTCGTCGTCGACAGCGTCGACGCGCGAATCATCGGGGCGCTTGAGGTCGCTCTGCAGTTGCAAGTTGTACGGCGGGTCGGCGAAGACCAGGTCGACGCACGCCGCCGGCAGCGTTTCCATCGCGGCGACGCAGTCACCCGTCAGGACACGGTACGATTGGGTGGAGTCTGAAACTCCACGGGGCGCCCGTGAGGGCGCCCCGCGACGCGAGACAACCATGACTCAGAACTCTGACTCAGGGACAACGCGGTCGGCGACGCGGGACCTACAACCGACAGGCCTGCATCATGCCCGCGCAAGGTAAAAAAGCGGTTTATGAGCAACCCAATGTGGTGGGCAAATTCTGCCTATCGCGTAGGTATTTAGGGAGTGCAGCGCGTGCCGAAACGGGCTGCCGGCAAATGGACGCAACTTTGTCATTGTGCTCGTACAGCCACTCCGGGAAGCGTCGAACCGCGTGCTCACGCCCCGGAATAGCAGTATGGTAGCGATAACTTGAGGAGCCCGTCGAATGCGCTGGAATGACTTTCGTCGCAGCGACAATATCGAGGACGACCGCGACAGCGACGGCGGTTTCGAGACCGCGGGAGGCGGCCCTGGCTTTCGGCGCGGAGGTCTCGGCATCGGCGCGGTGATCGTGCTCGGGCTTGTCGGTTGGGCGCTCGGCATCGATCCGAGCGTCCTCATAGGCGGCGCCGAGCTGGCCAATAATGCCGCCACGCACTATCAGCAGTCTCATCGACCGACTGGGTCGCGCACCGGCGCCCCGAGCGACCGGACCGGGGACTTCGTGGCAGCGATCGTCGGCAATACCGAGGACGTCTGGAGCGATATTTTCAGGCAGTCCGGTCACCACTACGGGGCGCCGCAATTGGTGCTCTACCGGGGCGTCAAGCGCGATGGTGCTTGCGGTTTTGCCAGTGCGGCGATGGGGCCGTTCTATTGCCCGCGCGATCAGCGCGTCTATCTCGACACCTCGTTCTTTCGCGACATGCAGGTTCGCTTTCGCGGCTGTAGCGGAAAGGCGTGCGAGTTCGCGGAAGCCTACGTGATCGCGCATGAGGTCGGCCACCACGTCCAGCAGTTGCTCGGCGTATTGCCCAAGGTCGCATCGGCCCAGCGTTCCGCGGGCAGTAAGGCAGCCGCCAATCGATTGCAGGTGCGGGTGGAACTGCAGGCGGATTGCCTCGCCGGCGTGTGGGCGAACCATTCCAATCAGCGTTGGAATACGCTCGAACCGGGCGACGTGAACGCGGCGTTGCAGACGGCGTCCGCGATCGGCGACGACCGTCTTCAAAAGCAATCACAGGGCTACGTCGTGCCCGATGCCTTTACCCATGGCACTTCCAACCAGCGCCAGCGTTGGTTCAGCCGCGGACTGAAGGACGGGAAGGTGTCGGCCTGCAACACCTTCTCCGCTGCCTCGCTTTAGTCCCTCGTGACGGCCGTGCACTGGCATGTTGAGTTTGACCGGCCTGGGTGCTATATGGCGTGACGTGCCGGGCCATCGACAACCGCCCGGTCAGCTGCCTCGCAGCCAAGCGTTGTCTCGCTCCGCCAGGGAGACGAGACATGTCTTGCGGCAGCAAAGCTTGCACTTCCATCGAAACTCCACGCTACTTTGAAGCGGCCAAACAGCGTTGGACGCCGTTGCGCGTTTGGCGCCTGCTCGGTGTCGTGATCGACAAACATTGCCGGCATCAAGTATGGCTCGAACTCGAAAAGGCGCGCCAGCGCGGCCTGTTGAATCACCTCGAAGATCACCAGCTCAGGGACATCGGCCTCACGCGTGAGCAAGCCAATCGGGAGGCGCGCAAGCCGTTTTGGAAATAGCGCGCCGGCGGTGGGCTTGGCTTTGGCGCGCCAAGCGCCTTACTCTATGGGCAAAGCAGGATCGATCATGCCCGGTATTGATGAAAGCAGACAGTTCGTGCCGCTAAGGGTTGCGGTGCTGACGGTGTCTGACACCCGCGAACTGGCCGACGACAAGTCGGGTCAGACGCTGGTCGACCGCCTTGAGGCGGCCGGCCACAAGCTGGCCGACCGCGCCATCGTCAAGGACGAGGTCGAGGCCATCCGCGCGCAGGTGAGGAAGTGGATCAAGGACAAATCGATCGACGTCGTCATCTCGACCGGCGGCACCGGCTTCACCGGCCGCGACGTGACGCCGGAGGCGGTCGAGCCCTTGTTCGAAAAACGCATGGAAGGTTTTGCCACGCTGTTTCTCATGGTCAGCCACGCCAAGATCGGCACCTCGGCGATCCAGACCCGCGCTACCGCCGGCGTCGCCAATGCCACTTATGTTTTTTGCCTGCCCGGCTCGCCCGGCGCCTGCAAGGACGCCTGGGACGAGATCCTGGTGCACCAGCTCGACTACCGCTACCGGCCCTGCAATTTCGTCGAGATATTGCCGCGGCTCGACGAGCATCTGCGGCGGGAGAAGGCACGCACGCAATCAGGCTAAATGGGAACCGGTTTGGCGCCCGGATTGCGTGCCAATTAAAAGTAGCGAGCGCGGTCGGATCCAAAACCGGCGCCCACTTTTGTTGACCGCGCTCGCGGGCGCGACGGTTTAAAGCTCCAGATCCCAGAACTCCGCCACCACGTCCGCGCCGAAGCTATGGCGCGGCTCGCTCGCCGTCAGCGCGAAGCCGGCCCGCTCGTAGATGAGGCGCGCTGCCGTGAGCACGCTGTGCGTCCACAGCGTCATCTTCTTATAGCCAGCGTCGCGCGCGAACTTCACGCACTCGTCGACCAGCCTGATGCCGAGTCCGAGCCCGCGCGCTTTGGGGTCGACAAGCAAGAGCCGGATGCGCGCGACTTCATCCGATTCCTTCACCAGCATGACGCAGCCGACGTTCTCAGCCTCCATCTCGGCGATCCAGCAACGCTCGCGTTCAGGATCTAAATTGTTGGCGAAATCGGCGACGATCTGCGCGCACAGGCCTTCGAACGGTTCGGTCCAATTGTATTCTTCAGCGTAGAGTTTGGCGTGCGCGCTGACCATCCAGCCGAAATCGCCGTGCTTAGGTTCGCGTAAGATGTAGCTGCGCCTCTTTTCGTCGCGACTGTTTTTGTCGAGCAGTGTCTCGATCGTTTCCATGGCATCGACCAATTGTTTCTGTCCGTCGCACTTAAGCCTGTCGAGCATCTTGGCGACGTCGCCCTTCGAACGGCGCTCGATTGGCTCGAAGATCTTTTTCCCGCGCGCGGTGAGCGTGAGATGACTCTGCCGCGCGTCCTTGGCGGAGGTCTTGCGCGCGATCAGCCCGCGCTTTTCGAAATTGCGCAGCACGCGGCTCAGGTAGCCGGCGTCGAGATCGAGCGCGCGGGCAATGTCGCTCGCCGTCGGGCCGTCGCCGCGGGAGATTTCGTAAAGCACGCGCATCTCGCCGAGCGAGTAGGGGCTGTTGAGATAGGTCTTGCGCAGCACGCCGATTTGCCGCGTGTAGAAGCGGTTGAAGCGGCGCACCGCGGCGATGCGTTGCGGGGATGGACCAGACATGACGCAACGCTCGATCAACTAGTTGATAAAGTCAAGTACATGCTCGGAACAATGGCGCGCAGCGGGAGGGAGACGGAGAGACCGGTGTAAGGGTCAGGATCAGCGCGTCGCGCGCGCCATCGCTGGCAACATGACGATGCGGCGGCGGCCGAGCTTGCGCAGCAACGCGGCGTCGGCTGCGGCGCCTTCCGGATGGCCGCCTAGCTCAAGATAAAGCCGCTTGGCGATCAGCAGCCCTTGCTCGGGCTTGGGGCCGCCACCGAAGGCGACGCGCAGCAGGCTCGCGATTTCAGCAAGCCCCGGCCGCATCAGTTCGGCGACGCCGGCGGGGCGGAACACGGCGGCGCGGCCGGCGTCCTCAGGAAGACCGTTGACCTGCATGAAGCTCTCGGTGGGCTGGATCCAGCCCGGCTCCGGCACGGTGCCGGCTCGCAGGAACATGAGCCACGGCGTCCGCGTCGTCTCGGCAGCGGCCTTAAGCCGGGCACCCTGTGGCGCGCCGGAGCTCAGGAAGCGGCAGCCGGCGATGTCGGCGATTTCCTCGCTGTCATCGGTGGAGCCGGCATCGGCCACGATCACCTCGGCGATCAGCCCGGCGGTGGCCCCGGGCACGAGGGCTGCCAGCGTGCGCACCAGCGCCCGCTCTGATTCGTGCGTGTCGATGATCGCGCTCAGCATCGAACGGCCGATCCTCCAATACCGCTCCACCATATCATGAGGGGTTCGGCGCGTTCCCTACGACATCCGGGTCGGTTTGCTCAAATTGTGGGCCCAAAACAAGGTTCTTGTTTTGTTCACAATTGCTCACTAGGTTGCCGTCCATGGCTCGATCAAACGCAGCCCACAAGCGCCCGCCGGAAAAGGAGCTGCCCTCCACGCCGGCGGGCGCCCATGGCTTAAACTTTGGCTCCAACGCCTATGACGACGTCAGCGAACTGCTCGGCGTGGCGGTCGAATTCGAGCGCCGCCGCGGCCGCGGCGCGCAGTCGAATGCGACCGGCCGCTACGAGCCGCTGGCGAGGGTCGCCTTTGACGACGGCTGGCGGAGTCTCGACGAGCTTCCCCCGTTCAAGACCACGGTGGCGGTCGACGCCACCCGCAAGGTCATCACCCGCAACGACTCGCCCGACATCGGCTTCGACCGCTCGATCAATCCCTACCGAGGCTGCGAGCACGGCTGCGTCTATTGCTTCGCGCGGCCGACCCACGCCTATCTCGGCCTGTCGCCCGGACTCGACTTCGAATCCAAGCTTCTGGTCAAGCCCGAAGCAGCCGACTTGCTGGCGCGCGAATTGTCGGCGCCGAATTACGAGCCGAAGGTGCTCGCCATCGGCACCAACACCGACCCCTACCAGCCGATCGAGCGCCGCTACCAGGTCATGCGCCGCATTCTCGAAGTGCTCGACCGCGCCAATCATCCGGTTGGCATTGTCACCAAATCGGCGCTGGTCTTGCGCGACCTCGATATCCTCGCGCGCATGGCCGAGCGCAACCTGGCGAAGGTCGCCTTATCGGTTACCACGCTCGACGCTGGCTTAGCGCGCACCATGGAGCCACGGGCGGCGACGCCGATGCGGCGGCTGGAGACGCTGCGCAGATTGTCGGACGCCGGCGTGCCGGCGACCGTGATGGTGGCGCCGGTGATCCCCGCGCTCAACGACATGGAGATCGAGCGCGTTCTCGATTCCGCCGCCGCCGCCGGCGCCAAGGAAGCCGGCTACGTGCTGCTGCGTCTGCCGCTCGAAGTACGCGATCTCTTCCGCGAATGGCTGAAGGCGAACTATCCGCATCGCGAGGAACATGTGTTCAAGCTCGTCCGCGACATGCGCGGCGGCAAGGACTACGACTCGACGTGGGGCAAGCGGATGAAGGGCAGTGGTCCGTACGCGTGGATGATCGGCCGTCGCTTTGAGTTGGCCTGCGAGAAATTCGGGCTCAATCAGAGCCGCGCGACGCTTTCCACCAAGCGATTCCGCGCGCCGAAGCGCCGAGATGCGCAGTTGAGCCTGTTCGATTCATGAGTGGACTCGAGGCTCTTCTGACCCTGGTGACGCTCGGCGTCGCCGATCTCGAACGCAGCATCGCTTTCTATGAGGCGCTCGGCTTTCGCCGCAAGGCAAAGAACGCCGGCGGCGTTGGGTTTTTCCAAGCCGGCGCAATGACCTTTGCTGTGTGGGCGGCCGATGAACTTGCCAAGGACGCGAATGCCGCCAATACCGAGGCCCCGGCGTTTCGCGGCTTGGCGCTCGCGTGGAATTGTCGCTCGCAAGCGGACGTTGATGCGGTCATCGAACGCGCCATCAGTGCGGGCGCGAACGTCCCCAAAGAGCCGCAGCCGACGTTCTGGGGTGGCTACGCCGGCTATTTCGTAGATCCCGACGGCCATCTCTGGGAGGTGGCGCACAATCCCCACTGGCCGCTCAGCGGCGACGGGCGACTGACGTTGCCGGATTAGGGCGCGGACTCTTGAACGAAAAAGGAAATGACGAAGCGAATGCCCGCTGATGTCCACCTGAGGGGGTGAAGCAGACATCCTCCGGACCTAAGGGCATGTCGTCTTTTTTATTCTGTTGGAAAATGTCCGGGTATCGACTCGGCCCGATCTTTTCAGCATCCTCGGTGCGGCTTTCAGACGCGGGCGCGGACTTCGTTGTCTGCGGCTAAAACGACGCAGCGGGCTGCAAATCGACTTGCAGTACCAACTGGATTTGATCGAAGACGACGCTGTCATCTAAACAGTTTTGCAAAACGCCTGCACTTTCGATTTTTCATCAGTATCGGCGCATAGCGGTCGATTGCTGCCCGGGGGATGACTTCCGCTACTTAAGGTAAAGTAGGTGGCCGTCTGCCACCGATCTGGATCGCGACGGGCGACGATAGCGGCGGTGAAGTCGCCCGCGGCCAACCTTCGAGGGTTCGACGTATCTGGGGGCAACCCGACAGAAATCTCGCGCCGAGTTTAGGATCTGCGGTGGCAGCCGTTACTATCGGGCTCGCGTATTCCGGCTTTGCTGGACTGCGATGGTGTGTGTTCGGCGCGTTGTTCAGGTTAGGTGAGAAAGGCGGCTTGGGATGGAATTGACTCAGCCTGGTTGGGAAAGTCGCGCTGATCACCGGAGCATCGCGACGGATCGGCCGCGCCACCGCATTGAAGCTTGCCGAGCACGGCGCCGACCTCGTCGTTCACGCAAAGAGTTCGCGTGCCGAAGCGGAAGCCGTTGCAAAGGAAATTCGCGATCGCGGCCGCCGCGCGCTTGTCCAGATCGCGGATGTAACGGACGAGTTGGCCGTCACGGCCATGATGCAGAATATCAGCGACACATTTGGCCGCCTTGATATTCTAGTCAACAATGCCTCAGTGCGCCGCCATGCACCTTTTGTGTCCATGACTCTAAGTGAATGGCGCGAAATTATCGGCGTTATTCTAGACGGTGCGTTTCTTTGCAGCCGCGCGGCAGTGCCCTTCATGATCGCAGCCGGCGGCGGCGTGATCGTCAATGTCGGCGGAGTTTCCGCTCATATTGGCGCGACCGAACGCGCGCACGTTTCTGCGGCCAAAGCGGGGCTGGTCGGATTCACCAAAGCGCTCGCCGTTGAGTTCGCAGCCGCCAATATCCGAGTTAACTGCGTGTCGCCGGGTAAGATCGGCGGTCAACGTTCGGCAACTTCTGGCGAAGGAATTTCGGCGGACAACAATCAACCGCTTCTCGGGAGAATGGGTACGATAGATGAGGCGGCCTCCATGATCGCGGCCGTGTGCCTGCCTTTGTCGAGCTACATGACAGGGCAGACCATTCATGTCAGCGGTGGCATGTATCTGCCGTGATAGCAGCCTGCCGTCTCAGCTTATCTGCAGCAGCGGCCGCAACTCAGTCACGTCCGCGACTTCCTCCAATTTCATCACGGTGTCGATGATCTCAGCCGACCGGCTGGCCCCGCAGACGGGCGTCATAAGGTCATCTGCCTTCGCTTGCACCTCGGCTGACGGCATTGGATTGTCGGGCGTTCCGCGAACAGCGGTGGTCCGCTTTTCCACGTAACGGCCGTCCTCCAACTCGAGCCCAACAATCGCTTGGCGCGCTGGCTTGGCGTGAGTCAGTTCGTCCGATGGAACAACGGTGATCTTTCCCCGCAGCGCGAGGACGGCTGCGTCATGCATACGCGCTTCGTCGTGCGAGTTGGCAAACGTGAGGGTGCCATCGGCAAGCGTAACAGCCAGCAAATGCTCCAGGCAGATGTCCGGGATATCCCGATTACTGACAATGTGCAGGCGATCGTCCGGCATTTGCACGACCATTCGTTTGACACTAGCCGCAGTCAACGAATGTTCGGCGACGAGAAACGTCAGCGAATCGATGGCGGCTTGAATGGGTGACCCGACGCACCACTTCTTAATCGATGCGTCCATCACTTCGAACTTTCTGCCTAGTCCGTCGATCAACGCTTCCGGATCGGAATTCTCGCCGAAGGCATGCAAAAAGGAATGGTGACCGACCAGCGGATCTGGCACGGCAGTGGCGCCGGCTTTTACGATCAGCGCCGCAAACACGCCGTTTCTTGCGCCCATACCGCCAAAATCGAACGCTTTTTCGATGTGTTCGGAATCGCGATTCCAAGACGGAATTCCAGATGCTTGCTGGGCCGCGAAGGAAAGCACGAAAGCGCACTCCTGCATGCAAAGATCGGCAAGGCTTGCCGCGGTGGCGGCGGCTCCGAATACCGTCGCTATGCTGTGGGTGCTATGTTTTTGGCTCTTTGCCGATCCGTATCCGAGCGCGATGGTGCTGCGCGCGCCGACGTCGTACCCGAGCGCAACGGAGTTTATCACGCTCAGACCGCTTTTCCGGTGTCGTTCCGCAACCGCCCAGGCCGCTGGTATGACAGCGCATCCCAGATGCGAGCGCGACTTGAGGTGCGAGTCATCTGTCTCGTCGGCGTGCGCCGCCATTCCGTTCGCAAGCGCAGCATTGATGGCAGACGTCACCTGAGACGTACCCAGGATCGCCGCCTCGGGACGGCCGCCGAGTTCTTGCACAAAGCGGGCGGCAAACGCGCCCGGCTTGAGCCTCGATCCGGACAGGATAGCGGCGAGCGCATCGAGCACATGCAGCTTTGTTTTTAGTGCTACCTCCGGAGGCAGCGTCAACCGTTGCGAACGCGACATGTAGTCGGCAAGCGTTTGAGAATAGCGACACGTCATCGATGTTCCAATTCCAAGACGCGCGCTTCCGGCAAGGAGAGCCGTCGGGCGAGCCGGGGGTTGACGCGCCTGTGAAAAGAATGGTCGGATCACCCGCCGCATTCAAGGCCGAAATAGAAAATTTGGGGGAAGTGCGTGGCGTCCGTAGAGTTGCGAGGGGTCACCAAGCGCTATGGCCGCACAACGGTGGTGGACGATATTTCGCTTACCATCGAGCATGGTCATCTGGTTTGTTTGCTTGGTCCCTCCGGTTGCGGCAAGACCACGACTTTACGATTGGTCGCTGGGTTCGTCGAGCCGAGCCACGGAGAAATTCGTGTTGGCGATAAGTTGATGTCGTCGCCGGCGCACTCCTTGCCGCCCGAGCGGCGCAATATGTCGATGATCTTCCAGAGCTATGCGTTGTGGCCGCATATGACGGTGGCCGAAAACATCGTCTACGGCCTGAAGCTACGCAAGCTGGACCGCGAGACGATCGGCAAGAAGCTGGAGGCGATCCTCGCCACGACGCGGCTGGCGCCGCTTGCGCAGCGCTATCCCGGCGAATTGTCCGGCGGCCAGCAGCAGCGCGTGGCGCTCGCACGGGCGCTGATCGTGGAGCCGGAGACGCTGCTACTCGATGAGCCGCTGTCCAATCTCGACGCCAATTTGCGTGAGGAAATGCGCTACGAAGTGCGCCGGCTGCACGACACATATCGTTACACCACGGTCTACGTCACGCACGATCAGTCGGAAGCGTTGACGACCGCTGATCTCATCGCGGTGATGAATGCCGGCAAAATCGAGCAGGCCGGTCCGCCGGAAGAAGTCTACAATAGGCCGCGCTCGGAATTCGTCGCGCGCTTCATCGGTTCCAGTAACGTCGTCAAGGGTAAGGCGCTCGACAAGACCAGCATCGACTTCGCCGGTGCCGCCTTGCGTTGCACCGGCGAGCCGATTGATGCCGGTGACCGGGCGCCGGTCTCGATCCGGCCGCACGATATCGCGATCTCCGTCGCGCAGTTTCCGCAGAACGAGAACGTCATGCCGGCGACGGTAGTGCGGCAGATCTTTCTCGGTGACCGCCGCGACTATCTGGTCGAGGTCTCAGATGGAACGCAGTTGCGCGTGATCACGACGGCCAACCACAGCATTCCGGAAGGAAGCGCGGTCTGGCTGCATTTACCGCGAGAGCGGTGCCGTGCGCTGGAGGGCTGATGCGAATTTGCGTGAGGGCGACAGGAGCGCCGGAAAGCAAAACAAACCAAAGCAAACCAATAGGGAGGGAAGGTCGATGAGTGGTTCAGGAGTTTCTCGCCGTGACCTGTTGATCGGGTCGAGCGCGCTCGCGGTCGGCAGCGCATTTTCCACTCGCGTTCTGGCGGCCGCGCCGCCGCCGAGTGCGATCACGCCGGAACTGATCGCTGCCGCCAAGAAGGAAGGCAAGGTCGTCTGGTATACCTCGATAGACCTGCCGTTGGCCGAGAAGATCGCCAAGGCCTTCGAGGCGAAATTCCCTGGCGTCGCGTGCCAGGTTGAGCGGACAGGGGCCGAGCGCGTGTTCCAGCGCATCGGGCAGGAATATGCCAGCAACATCCACGCGGTCGACACGGTCAATTCGTC
Organism: uncultured Pseudomonadota bacterium; assembly: GCA_963732895.1. Lineage (GTDB taxonomy): Bacteria > Pseudomonadota > Alphaproteobacteria > Rhizobiales > Xanthobacteraceae > Pseudolabrys. The sequence goes on from CAVTBG010000008.1 coordinate 86,421, forward strand.
GGATGCGTCGCAGTTCATCGTGTGGAAGCAACAAAACATGCTGGAGGCGTATGTTCCCGAGGGCGTCGCCAAGTACTATCCCGCCGACCAGAAGGATCCGGACGGCATGTTCGCCAGCTTCCGGCTCGGGCTCAGCATCATCGCCTACAACACCAGCCTGGTGAAAGCGGGTGAGGCCCCAAAGAGCTTCGCCGATCTGCTGCTGCCGAAGTGGAAGGGCAAGATCGTCAAGGCGCATCCGGGCTACAGCGGCACCATCATGACAGCGACCTACGAGCTGGTGCACGCGCTCGGCTGGGGCTTCTTCGAGAAGCTCGCCAAGCAGAACGTGCTGCAGGTGCAGTCGGCGTCGGTGCCACCGAAAAAGCTGGCGCTCGGCGAGCGCGGCGTCCAGGCCGACGGCAACGAGTACAATATCTTCCAGATCAAGGAGAAGGGCGGGCCGGTGGAGCCGGTCTACGCAACCGAAGGCACGCCGCAGATCGTCGGGCCGACCGGCATGTTCAAGGCCGCGCCGCATCCGAATGCCGCCAAGCTGTTCTGCAATTACAGCTTCACGCGGGAGTGCCAGCAGATGATCATCGATGTCGGCGGCCTGCGCTCGATGCATTCGCAGGCCAAGGACAAGCCCGGACGCAAGCCGATCAGTCAGATCAAGCTCCTGAAGGACGACGCGGCCGGCGTGATGAAAGAGGGCGACCAGATCAAGGCTCATTACGTCAAGCTGTTCCACGTATGATCGCCCAACGACGTCGTGGCCGGGCTTGTCCCGGCCATCGACGGTCGGCCCGTCCGGTGATGCGCCAAGGGGTCGATATCCCCGGCGTGGCCAGACGCGGCGGGCGAGGTTTGAGGGAAAGTTAGCGCAATGACCACGGCACTGCCTGCGGCGGCTTCGAGCCGCCGCTCGGGCCTTGATCTGACGGCGCCGGTGCTGCTGCTGTTCGCGGCGGTTCTGTGCATTCTGATCGTGCTGCCGATGGCGTGGCTCTTTGTCTATGCCTTCACCGACAAGACCGGCGCGTTCACGTTGGCCAATTTCCATCGGCTGGTTGTCGACGCGTCCTATCTCGATCCCTTGTTGACCACGTTCGAGCTCGCCACTTTCTCCGCCATCATCTGTTGCGCGGTGGCGGCTCCGATGGGCTGGCTGGTGGCGCGCACCGACATGCCGCTGCGCAGGACCGTGCGGCTATTGGTGACGGCTTCCTTCGTGACGCCGCCGTTCCTGGGCGCCATAGCTTGGGAGTTGCTGGCGGCCCCGAACAGCGGGCTCCTCAATCAACTCTTCCGTGACATCACCGGCAGCGCCTCCGACCAGCACCTGCTGAATATCTATTCGTTTTCCGGACTGGTGTTCGTGATCAGCTGCTACACCTTTCCTTATGTGTTCGTGCTGGTCGCCAATGCCCTCGACCGCACGCCCGGCGACCTTGAGGACGCTTCGGCCATCCTCGGCGGCGGGACTTGGTACACCGCCAGGCGCATTACCATTCCGCTGGCGCTTCCCGCGCTGATCGCCGGCGCGCTGATTGCGTTTCTCCAGGCGATGACACTGTTCGGGTCGCCGGGCGTGTTGGCGCTGCCGGCCGGCTTCCACACCATGACCACCAAGATCTGGACGCTGTTCCAATTCCCGCCCAAGCCGGAGCTTGCCGCGGCCGCCTCGCTTCCGCTTCTGCTGCTGACCGTTGTCCTGCTACGCGCCGAACACATGGTGCTCGGCCGCCGAGGCTATGCGGTGGTCGGCGCCAAGAACAGCGAGCCGCGCATTGTCCGCCTTGGGCGATATCGGTGGCTCGCGCTCGGCGCGAGCATGCTGGTGCTGATGTGCCCCGTATTCCTTCCCTATTTTGCGCTGTTGAACGCGACCTTCTCCAACATCGCATCCCACCTCGTCAGCACGCACAATTTCACGCTTCAGCACATCCATTTCGTTTTCGTCGAATTGTCGGAAACCGGCATCGCGGTGCGGAATACGTTCGAGCTGGGCATCCTCGCCGCCACGGTCGGCACCGTCATCACCGTCGTCATCGGCTATATCACTGTGCGTCAGGCCGTCGTGGGGCATCGCGTGCTCGGCTTCCTCGCCACTGCGCCGATCGCCATCCCGGGCATCGTACTGGGCGTCGGGCTGTTCTTCGCCTACACGCGGCCGCCGCTCGTGCTGTACGGAACGTTGTGGATCCTTTTGCTCGCCTATGTCACGCTGGCAATGCCGGCAGCCTATCAACAGATGCAGTCGGCGTTCCGCGCCGTCCACCCCGAACTTGAGGATGCGAGCCGCATCCTCGGCGCCACGCGCCTGCGCGCCCTGTGGCAGATTACCGCGCCTCTTCTGCGCACGAGCGTCATCGCCACATGGTGTTTCATCTTCGTCGGCGTCGTGCGCGAATTGTCGGCGGCGATCATGCTGTTCACGTCGCAGACCAAGGTGCTGTCGGTGCTGATCTTCGATCTCAACGAAAGCGGTGACCTCGCGGCCATCTCTGTGCTGGGTGTGTTTATGCTGATCATTACGGCAAGCGTGGTCACGCTTGCCAACACGCTGGGGCTCGGGTTGCGCGGCGTCCGCGGCGCGGCGGCGGGGTGAAGGGTGAAATACGCATGAGCGATCGGCTTCCAGAAATATCACTTTCCGAACAACTCGCGGGCCGCATTGTCGCGCTCGATGCGGGCAAGCTTCCGGCCGCGCTGCGGGTCAAGTGCGAGGACCTGCTGGTGGATGTGGCGGGCCTCTGTGTCACGGCCCGTAACGAGGACTACGTCAATGCGGCGCTCGCCGGCCTCGACGATGATGGGCCGTGCACCGCGATCGGGCATGTCCGCACGCTGAGCAGCGCCGGCGCCGCCTTCGTCAATGGCACCGCAGCCCACGGCGAGGACTTCGACGACACCTTCGAGGGCGGACCGGTGCATGCCGGTGCAGTCGTGGTTCCGGCTGTGCTGGCGGCCTGCGAGCGGCACCGGCCGGACGGCGCGGCGGCGCTGCTGGGTATCGCCGTCGGCGCTGAAGTCATGTGCCGGCTTTCGACAGTGGCGCCGAAGGCGGTGCACAAGGCCGGCTTTCACCCGACGGCCATCTTCGGCGTCATGGGCGCGACCGCCGGCGTCGGCGCTGCGTTGGGTTTGAGCGCCAAGCAGATCGTCGATGCCCTCGGCATCGCCGGCAGCTTCGCCGCCGGTATCATCGAATATCTGGCGGAAGGTGCCTGGACCAAGCGGCTGCATCCAGGATGGGCGGCGCAGTCGGCCCTGCGCGCCGCCTTGCTGGCGCGCGGTGGCTTCCTCGGGCCGCGAACCGTGTTCGAAGGCGTGCACGGGCTTTTCTACGGATTCGCCCACACCACCAAAGGCGATTACGACGCGCTCATCGGAGATTTCGGGACGCGCTGGGTAACGGAGACGCTTGCCTTCAAACCCTACCCATGCGGGACCATGGCCCACCCCTACATCGACTGCGCCCGGCGGCTGGCAGCCGGCGGCATCAGGGTGGAAGATGTCAAGGAAATGGTGTGCGAAGTGGGCGAGGGTACGGTCCATCGCCTGTGGGAGCCTTTGGCCTCCAAGCAGCGTCCGCCGAACGGCTATGCCGCCAAATTCTCGACGCCATTCATCATCGCGAGCGGCTTTGTGCGCGGCGGCGTCGGCCTCGACGCCTTCACTGACGAGGCGGTGCGCGACCCAAACGTGCTCGCGCTGGCGGCTAAAATTTGTTACGTCGTTGATCCGGACAATCCTTATCCGAATGCCTTCACCGGGCACATTCGTGCCGTCCTCAATGACGGCCGCGTGATCGAGGAACGTCAGCCGCATTTCCGCGGCGGTGCGAACGAGCCGCTGACGCGCGCCGACATCGAGGAAAAATTTGCACTGAATGTTCTTCACGGCGGCTGGTCGGACGCGCGCGCAAAGGCTGCGCTCGCGCTGCTGGCCAAGCTTTACGGTGGCCAGATCGATCTGGTGCCGTTGCGAGGGTAACTCGCGTTAAGAGCGACAAAAATAGCGCGTCGGTAAAGTTGCCGCGTTCGCCGGCATCGACCGCAACATCAACCTTGCCTTCGTCGTTTTCCTGTGCAGACGCAGATGATGCGGACGAGGCTTTGTCGTCCGATGCGTGCACGCGCCCTAGGCGAGAAAGTCCTCTTTTTATAGTTCCGAAGTGGTCGGTGCACCGGAGAGCCAATGGTGCCGCGACGCCCCTACCTTGCGGGCAATTGCAAAACCATGCAGCTTACATCTCGAAGGGTGATAATTCGGAATAGCGGCCGCAAGGACGTTGTACATCCTTCATTGGGGGAAGAAAAAACAGGGAGGCGACTATGATGCGTACTTCACTATTCGTGGGGGCGTTGCTCGGGCTGATGGGTGTGGCAGCGCAGCCGGCCATGTCGGCCAACGTAAAGATCACACCGCTCGGCGCCATTGACGGCGAGTTCTGTGCGCTCGACCGCGCGATGATTTTCGAGGATCCAGACGGGACGCGCATACTTTACGATGCAGGACGCACCGTTCGGGGGGCCGATGACCCGCGACTGGGCAAGATCGACGGTGTGCTGCTCAGCCACGTGCACGGCGACCACCTTGGCGACATGCATGCGTCGAAGGCCAACATGGGCGAATGCGGCCACCCGAAATTCGACGTCAAGGATGCGCCGAGCTCGAATACCGAAAAGATCGTGGTCGCGAAGAAGGCGAAGTTCTTCGTGGGCGGCGAGATGAATAGTTTTTTTGGCGTGCGTATTCCCGCGGCCGGCGGCGACAAGAAACAGGTGGTCATTCTTCGCTTTGGCGCCATGAGCAAGCTCGGCGGCGTTTCCATCTGGGCCGTGCCGGCGGCGCATCCAAACGGACTCAGCCCCGAGTTCTTGAGCGGCGATCTTGCCAAGGAGATGAAGGCTAACGGCCTGACCGCCTATGTCGGCGAGGCCGGCGGCTATGTGTTGCGCTTTTCCAACGGGCTCACCGCCTATCTGTCCGGCGACACAGGCGTGATCGCCGATCAGGAGATCGTGGTCAGGCGCGAGTTCCATGCCAATCTCGCCGTCATCAACATCGGCGACGTCTTCTCCACGGGCCCGACTGAAGCGGCTTATGTGATCAATTCACTGGTGAAGCCGAATTCGGTCATTCCCTCGCACGCCAACCAGGCGTCGACCAAGGGAGGCAAGGTCCTGCCGGGCAGCCGGACGGCCAAGTTCATCGCCGCCGTCAAAGTGCCGGTGCATGTGCCGCTGAGCGGCAGGACCATGGAGTTCAACGGCAAGGGGAAATGCGTCGGCGGTTGCGGAACCTGATCGTTATCTGAAGCGCAAGGGCCGTCACCGCCTGCCTGCAAGCGGTGACGGCGACGCGCCGTGATCCTTACATTTTTTCCTTAATGCCTGCCTGGATCAGCCACCAGTTTACCGGATAGCTGGTGACGAAGCCGCAGATCATGGCGATCTGCATCATGAACCAGAACTCGGGCGAGTTCACTTCCAGCCTGGTGCCGATCAGCACGCCGAAGAAATAAAAGTGGGCGAGCGCCATGAAGCCGTACATGCCGATCTGCCAGGCGGTGAGCGACAGCGTGTCGGCTTTGATCGCCGCGACGATGCCGGGCCAGAACGAAAGACCGCGCATGGGCGCGATGGTGAAATACTGGAAGACGATGCCAAACGAGAATGCGAAGATGTAATCGACGACCCACACCGCGAAGATCTTGTCGGAAAAGATCGACAGGTAGCCAAACCACACCGCGATCACCGGCACGACGAACACCAGCCATTCCGCCACGATGTCGCCCAAGGTGCAGCCCGCACCGCAATGCGCTGCGCCCTTGGCAACCATCACTGAAAATGGCGTGTTCGTCTTGCTCGGCATCGGCTCGCCTCTTTCCGTCGTGCCCTTCGCGCGTTCGTTGGCTGCGAACCGGCCGTAGGCAAAATAGCCTCCCAATGCGATCGGGGCGGCGAACAAAGCCACGACCGGCCATACCACGTTCATGATTGCCATGTGCTGGGGGTGGCGGCTGACGTCAATCGCGACGACGAGCGCACAGACGAAGCCGAGCGCGAGCGAAAAGATCGACAACATATGCAGCCAGGATGGAACCATGCCTCAGCCTTTTTTATCGAAGCTATCGGGCAACGGCGGGCCGCCGGGAGGGTTCCCTTTGCGGAAGGGGTGCCAGCGCCAAAAATACCTGCATTTCACTACTTTTTCGCGTGCCACCGTTGACAAGCGCGGTGCTGGAAGGCCCATGCTCGGGGATGGTCAAGAAGCCGCAAGCGTTCGCCAAAACGGATAAGCCGGGCAGGAAGGGCATGCCGCGCCTGTCCCTCGCCGAATCGGTGGTACGCCCGACATTTCGGCGCGAGCGCCGCGCGATCAATCAGGGCATCTGGCCGGTTGCGGGCTGCGACGAAGCGGGCAGGGGACCTCTGGCCGGTCCGGTGGTGGCAGCCGCGGTGGTGCTCGATCCCAAGCGTATTCCGCGTGGTCTGAACGATTCGAAGAAGCTCGATGCCGCCGCGCGCGAGAAGCTCTACGCCAAGATCTGCGTCAGCGCCGAAGTGGCGGTGGCTTTTGGCTCGACCGATCGTATCGATCGCGACAACATTTTGCGCGCGTCGCTTTGGGCGTTGACGCGAGCGGTGAGGGCGCTGCCTCTCAGGCCGCAGCTTGTGTTCGTTGACGGCAATATGAAGATAGATTGCGGTTGCGATTGCGAGGCGGTTGTGTCGGGTGACGCGCTGGTGCTGTCGATTGCCGCCGCTTCCATCGTGGCAAAGGTCACGCGCGATCGGCTGATGACGCGGCTCGGCCTTGAACACCCCGGCTACGGCTTCGAGCGCCACATGGGCTATAGCGTGCCCGAGCATTTCAAGGCGCTGGCCGAGCTCGGGCCCACGATCCACCACCGCAGGTCGTTCGCGCCGGTGGCTGCCAAGCTCGCCGCGCTGGAGGGCGGCACCTCCGACGAGGTGGTGGCCGAGTTGTTGCCTCTTTAAGCAGTGTTCTCTATTTCTGGCAGTTGCTCTTCTCTTCCCTCCCATGTCAGGGGAGGGATCAGCAATGCGGGCCCATGCACTACGTCTCCCTGATCGTCGAATCGTTGCGCGGGCGGCCGCGGCTGGTGTTCTGGACGGCGGCGCTGACGCAGGCCGCGCTGTGGGTCATTATCCCGTCGATCTTTTATAGCGCTCCTCCGGGAGACGTGCCGCTGGCGCTCGCCATCGGTCATGAATTCATGCTTGGCAGCTATCTCGGGCCTCCGCTGGCGTTCTGGCTGGGCGAAGTCGCCTTCCGCATGGCTGGCATCTTCGGCGTGTATCTATTGGCTCAAGCCTGCATCGTGGTCGCGTATTGGGCGGTGTTCAGCCTCGGCCGCGCGATCGTCGGAACGCGCCATGCCGCGCTGGGCGTGCTGTTGATGGTAGGCATCGCCGCCTTCACGGTACCGAGCGTCGATTTCGGCCCGGGTGTCCTGGCGGCGCCGTTGTGGGCGCTGGCGCTGCTGCATTACTGGCGTGCTCTCGGCGAAGACAAGCGCGGCGCCTGGTTTCTGCTGGCCCTCGATCTTGGCCTGCTGCTGCTGACGAGTTATGTCGGGCTCATTCTGATTGTGCTGTTGGCGTTGTTCACGGTCGCGACGTCTCAGGGCCGGCGCGCGCTCACCTATGCCGAACCTTGGCTTTGTGCGGTCTTGCTGGCGATTGTCGTCTTCCCACACGGCTGGTGGCTGGCGCATCAGAGTGATTTGGTCCTCTCCGGTTGGCAGGCGAGCGCGACGAGGATCGGCAAGGTGCCGTCGTGGGCGTGGCTTGCGGCGCTCCTGGCGGTCAGCCATCTCGGCCTGGTGCTGCTGGTTCTGCTCGCCACGGGTTGGCCGCGCGGGCGGCGCGAGCGCGCGCGGGCGCCGGAAATCGACCGGGCGCCGGCCGCGCCATTGGGCCGCGCTTACGTCTACGTGTTCGCGCTGGCGCCCGCGTTCACAGCGATTGCTATCGTGGCCGCGAGCGGACGGCTGGGTCCGCTTGGTGAGGTGACGCCGCTGCTGGTGTTGTCGGGCCTTGCGGTCATCACCGCCGCCGGTGACCAAGTGCTGCTTTATCGCGAGCGGCTGGTTTCGTCGGCCTGGCTCGGCATCCTCGTGGTGCCGCCGCTGATCGCGGTCGCGGGCATTGCGGTGATGCCTTGGGTTGCTTCGGTCGATCCCAAAGTGGCGCAGCCGGCCATGACCGAAGGTCAGTTTTTCGGCGACACCTTCCAGCGCCGCACCGGCGAACCGCTGCAGTATGTCGCGGGCGATCAACTTCTGGCGCCGTTGATCGCGCTCACAGCGCCAAGCCGTCCCCACGTCTATTTTAACTGGGCACCGAAATGGAGCACCTGGGCGACCGCCGCCGATGTGCAGAAAGTTGGCGGCGTGCTCGTCTGGCCGGCTACCGCTGCCAGTAGCGTGCCGCCGGAGGCGCTGAAGGCGCAGTTCCCGACGATGGTGCCGGAAGTGCCGCACTCGTTCTCTCGGACGGTGCAGGGCTTCCTGCCATCCATCCGTCTCGGCTGGGCGGTGCTGCGCCCGCGACGGCAGAATAAGCCCTGATCGTTCTCAGGCCGTCAGCCAGCGGGTGAGATCGTCCGACTTCGGCAAGCCGCCGGCATGCACAACTTTGCCGTCGATGACGAGGCCCGGCGTCGCGGCGATGCCGTAGCCGGCAATCGCCGCATAATCGGTCACCTTCTCGATCGTCACCGGCACGCCGAGCTTGTCGGCTTCGCTTTGCACCATCTCGGCGGTGGCGACACAGCGCTTGCAACCGGGGCCGAGAACTTTGACGTCTTTCATAGGAATTCTCCCTAGCGCTACTGGAACAGTGCGTTGAACAGGAAGCCGACCGCCAGGATACCGCTGCCGACGACGCCAACGAACACCGCGATCAGCTTGATCGACAATACTTTGCGCAGGATGATCATCTCTGGCAGCGACAGCGCGATCACCGACATCATGAAGGCAAGCACGGTGCCGAGCGCTGCGCCTTTGGTCAGCAGCGCTTCGACCACCGGGATGATGCCGGCCGCATTCGAATACATCGGAATACCGAGCAGCACCGCGGCCGGTACCGACCACCAAGCATCACGCCCCATGATCTCGGCGAGCAGGCTCGACGGCACATAACCGTGGATGAAGGCGCCGACGGCGATGCCGGCGATGATCCAGAGCCAGACCCTGCCGACGATGTCGTAGACGGCCTCGAGACCGGCCTTGATGCGATCGACGGCGCTGAGTTGCTCCGGCGCCAGATCGGCCGGCGTGGTGCGAAGATTGCGCACCCAGTCTTCCAGCCAACTTTCAAGATGCAGCCGGCCGATGATCCAGCCGGAGACGATGGCGACGCCGAGACCGAAAGCGAGATAAGTGACTGCCACTTGCCAGCCGACCAGGGCGAACAGGAGGCCGAGCGCGACCTCGTTCACCATCGGGGCGGCGATCAGGAACGAGAATGTGACGCCGAGCGGCACGCCGGCGCTGACAAAGCCGATGAACAGTGGCACCGCCGAACATGAACAGAAGGGTGTGAGAATGCCGAGCCCGGCGGACAGCACATTGCCGACGCCCTCGCGTTTTCCCGCTAGCATCGCGCGCGTTTTTTCGGGCGAAAAGAAACTGCGTACGACGCCCATGGCGAATACCACCAGCGTCAGCAGCATCAGCACCTTGGGCGTGTCGTAGGCGAAGAAAGTGATCGCCGCGCCGAGATGGCTGTCGGCCTGCACCGGCAGCAAGGTGACGATCCAGTCCGAGAACGCGCCCAACTGGCTGTAGACGAGGCCCCATAAAATCAGTGCCGCAAAAGTCGACGCGAGCCATTTCGCGGGTGAAGAATCTTTTGAACTTGGCACGATCGGCGCCGGAACGGGCGTTGGCGTGCATTTGGCGCAGGACACGGTGCTCATGCGGCTTGCCTTTCCTGAGTGGTCGGCAGTGCCAACGCGGCATCGACAAGGGCGACAACCTCATCCGGCAATTTCGGCGCGCGCCGGTAGCGCACCCATTGTGCGTCACGCCGGTCAGTCACCAGGCCGGCGAATTTGAGCGTCGCCATGTGGCGCGACATGCGGGATTGGGTCGCGCCCAGCCTCTCCATCAATTCGCAGACGCAGTGCTCCTTGCCGTCCCACACCAGGCGAAGGGCTTCGAGCCGCGTGGGCTCCGCGAGCGCGGAAAGAATACTTTTTGATTTCATTGCCTTAGGCCATGATTTGCTTATGCGCATTAGCGCATAGATGGGCCGCCTTTCGCCGGCGCGCAAGGGGTGGGCGCAAACCGGCCGAATTGCTAGGTCGCGGACTTATAAATGTGTTTTGGTCGCTATCGGGGCGAAGCGGACATTCCAAAAATGGGCAAATGTCGCGAATGGCCCAATCCGACATTCCAGCCGTATGAGTGACAGTAGTTACCTTCAGGGTTATGGCTTTGCTAAAGCGGCGACCTACTTCGGAACATCAATATTTAGAGGAATTAGTGGTGGCAGCAGTCGGTACGGCGCATCGACCTTGCAAGAAAGCCCAAAATACAGCAAAATTTGCGCCAGATCGGGATTTATCTGGGGAATCTCGGTTTATTCGGGAGCCATCCGGCGGTTCTCAACGAATAAGTAGGCGTATCTTGAACGGGCCCACGCAAACCTCGCGGCGCGCATCGGCCGGCATTTCGGAGGCCGACTATGAGCGCCTGATCGCCGCCCTGAAGGCATCCCGCTCGGGCACCTGGCGCTGGAATGTGAAGACCAATATCGTCGAGTGGGACGACGCCATCTGCGACCTCTACGGCATCAAGCGGGACGACGCCCCCAGGACGTCGCAGGAGTTTTTAGCGCTTGTGCACCCCGACGACCGCGCCGCAACACTTGCGACAATCACCGCCTGCGTCGAGCAGGGTAAGGACGCGGACTATCAGTTTCGCGCCGTTGTCGGCGACACGGTGCGCTGGGTCTACGAGCGCAGCACGCTCACGCGCGATGCCGACGGAACCCCGGCGTACATGCTGGGCGTGTGTCTCGACGTCACCGATCGCCGCCGGCTCGAGGATGAACGCGACAAGCTACTTGAAAAGCAAACTTTGCTTCTCAGGGAGTTGACCCACCGCACGAAAAATCACCTGAGCATGATTATTTCGTTGCTGAGATTGAAGGGCGCGCGGCAGACGGATCCCGCGGCCAAACAGGATTTCGAACGCGCCATCGAGCGCATCCATACCATCACGTTTCTGCACGAACATCTTTACCGCAACGACATGTTCGAACGCATTAGCGTGGAATCGTATGTCAACGATATTTGCGCCAATCTCGAGGTCTCGCTCCTCAGTGAATTAAAGATTTCTATCGTCCGCGATATCGAGTCAGCCGAATTGAGTATCGACCAGGCGGTCCCGCTCGGCCTCATCATCAATGAAGTCGTGGTCAATGCCGCGAAGCACGCATTTTCGCCCGGTCAAGAGGGACGGATCTCGATTCAATTCCGCGCGCGTGATGATCGGTGCACGCTGACGATTTCAGATAACGGGCGTGGTCTCGCGGCGCCTTTCAAGACACAGGGCGTCGGCATCAAACTTCTAAATGCGCTGGCCCAACAAATGGGCGCACGTATCCGCGTCGTCAACCGCGACGGATTGACCTATTCATTCGTCTTTCGGGCCTCGGCTTAGGCGCCACTTTGGTCTTAACCGCGGTAGCTTGCCGCAGAGATGGCGCGGTGGCGCAGTGGCGGTGATTACCCGACCGCAAACTCTGTGTACTTCAGGTCGGTCACCAGCATGCTGCCCGGATAATGGGTAGTGCAGATTCAACTCAATGGGAAGCGAGTACCGCTTACGAAATAGAAGAGGCCTGGTTGGACCCAGACCAGTCGTTACCGTTGTTTTCAACCGCGCTCTTCGGCTTAGGTTTGCTTGGCTGGCGCAGGAAACGGAAAAGGGCCATCAACATTGCCCTGGTTTGAACGCGTTTCACAATTCAAAATTCAGAGAGGCCGCCGCGAGGCGGTCTTTCTTATTGCGTCGCATAAATCCGTTTATGGCCCATCGCGACGCTTTTGGAATGTCCGCAAAATGGTTGTTATTGGGGGCAGAGCGGACATTGAGCCGTCTGCGATCAACAGGCTGGATTTATGAGTACACGGCCTAGTGATAACTCTCGCCCTCGGCGACCTTGCCGCGGAACAGCCAGTACACGAAGGCGATGTAGCCGAGGATCATCGGCAACAGCACCAGCGTGCCGAGCAGCATGAAGATCTGGCTCGCCGGCGCGGCGGCGGTTTCCCACACCGTCAGTGAGGGCGGCACGAGATAGGGGAAGTCGGAGATCACCAGCCCGAGATAGCCGAGCAGGAACAGCGCGATCGCCGCCAGAAACGGCGGCACCTCGCGGTCGTTCTCCAGCCAGCGCCAGCATAGGTATGCGACTAGGGCGGTGACCACAGGCACCGGCCAAAGGAAATAGAAATTCGGCAGCGAGAACCAGCGCGCGGCGATGCGCGGCTCCAATAGCGGCGTCCAGATGCTCACCACCGCCATGAAGACGAGCACTACGGCGAGCAGCACTTTCGCCTGACAACGGCCGCGCACGGCCACCGGGCCTTCGGTCTTCATCGCCAGCCAGGTGGCGCCGAGCAGGCCGTAGCCGGCGATCATCGAGAAGCCGCAGACGAAGGCGAACGGCGTCGCCCAGTCGAGCGGGCCGCCGGAATAGGCGCCATTGGTCACCTTGATGCCCTGGATCAGCCCGCCGAGGATGATGCCTTGCGCGAAAGCGGAGAGACCCGAACCGACGGTGAAGGCGACGTTGAGCCAGGTCTTGCTGCGCGACACGGTGCGGAATTCGAACGCCACGCCGCGGAAAACCAGCGCCAGCAGCATCACGATCACCGGGATGTAGAGCGCCGGCATGATGACCGAATAGGCCAGCGGAAACGCCACCCACAGTCCGCCGCCGCCGAGCACCAGCCAGGTCTCGTTGCCGTCCCAGAACGGCGCGATCGAGCGCATCATCTGGTCGCGCTCGCGCTCGTTGTCGGTGAAGGGAAACAGGATGCCGATGCCGAGGTCGAAGCCGTCGAGGATGACGTACATGGCGACGGCGGTGCCGATCAGGCCGGCCCAGATCACGGGAAGATACCATTCCATGGCGTTCCTCCTTAGTGGCCGGTTCTGCCGGCAGCGGTGATCGGGCTGCCGGAGAAATGCTTAGCGGTGTCGGTGGACAGTTCGGGTCCGCGGTTGATCAGCCGGTTGATGTAATAGATGCCGAACGAGAATACGACGCCGTAGGCGAGCACGAACAGGATCAAGGTCGTGAGCACGCTTCCGCCCGGCACTGGCGAGGCTGCGTCGGACGTGCGCATGACGCCTTGTACGATCCAGGGCTGGCGTCCGACTTCGGTGGTGATCCAGCCGGCGATCACCGAAACGAAGCCGATCCACCAGCAGTGCGACATGATCCACAAATACCACCGCGTCTCGAACAAGGTTCCGCGCCACCACAGGAAAGCGCCGTAAAGCGCGGCCGCGATCATGAACAGGCCGATCCCGACCATGATGCGGAAGGCGAAGAACACCATCGGCACCGGCGGCCGGTCCTTGGCCGGCACGCTCTTCAGCCCGGGAAACTTGCCATTCCAGCTATGGGTGAGCAGCAACGAGCCGACATGCGGGATCGCGATTGAGTAATCGTTGCTCTCGGTCTTCTCGTTGGGCCAGGCGAAAATCTCGAACGGCACACCGGCCTGATTGCCGTCCCAATGCCCCTCCATCGCCGCCACTTTGATTGGCTGATGCTCGAGCGTATTGAGGCCGTGCTGATCGCCGATGATGAGCTGCAGTGGCGCCAGGATCACGACGAGCCCGATCGCCATGCGCAGCATGGTGCGGCTTTCCTCGATGTGGCGGCCGGCAATCAGATAGCGCGCGCCCACGGCCAGCACCACGAAGCCGGTGGTGAGGTAGGCGGCGTTGACCATGTGGGCGAAGCGGTAGGGGAAGCTCGGGTTGAAGATCACCGCCAGCCAGTCGGTCGGATAGGCGATGCCGTTCTTCATCACGAACCCGGCGGGTGTCTGCATCCAGCTATTGGCCGATAGAATCCAGAACGCGGAGAAGGCAGTGCCGAGGGCGACGATCGCACCCGACAAAACGTAAAGCCACGGCGGCACCCGGTCGAAACCGAACAACAAAACGCCGAGGAAGGTCGCTTCCAGGAAGAAGGCGGTGAGCACCTCGTAGCCGATCAGCGGAGCGACGACGTTGCCGACGACGTGCGAGAATTCGCTCCAGTTGGTGCCGAACTGGTAGGACATGACGACGCCCGACACCACGCCCATAGCAAACGACACCGCGAAAATGCGGGTCCAGAAGCGCATGATGTGGAGGAAGTGTTCGCGGCCGGTGCGCACCCACATCGCACCAAGCACGGCGATATAGGCCGACAGTCCGATCGTGAAGGTCGGAAAAATGATGTGGAAGATGATGACGAAGGCGAACTGAAATCGGGAAAGTAGAACGGGATCCAAGTCCATAGCCGACACTCCAGTCGGGTAAATTCGCGGCGCATCATAGCGCGATTTGACAAATTTCTAAGAACAATTGCGTTCCATCCACGCACGAGATGGTTGCGGACCGTGCCATTCGGTATTTTTGCGTTCCGCTTGTCAACCTGGGAGGGACAGCAGGTCGCAGACTATGGCGGCGTCAGTTGCCGAGCGCCTTCTTGATCGCGAGGAAATCTCGCCAGGCGAATCGCTTCTGCAGCGGGCTGCGCAGCAGGAAAGCCGGATGGAAGGTCGGCATGGCGCGGATCTCGCGCTTTCCAACGTCGAAGGAGAACCAACGTCCGCGGATACGCGTGATGCCTTCTTTGACTCCGAGCAGCGTCTGCGCCGACGGGCCGCCGAGGCAGACCAGGATGTCGGGATCGGCAAGCTCGATCTGTCGCAGCAGGAACGGAAGGCAGATCTGCGACTCCTGCGGGGTCGGCGTGCGGTTGCCGGGCGGCCGCCAGGGCACGATGTTGGCGATGTAGACCGATGAGCGGTCGAGGCCGATCGCGGCGAGCATACGGTCAAGTAATTTACCGGAGCGCCCGACGAATGGCAGGCCTTCGATGTCTTCGTCGCGGCCGGGCGCCTCGCCGACGAACATGACCCGCGCCTCCGGATTGCCGTCAGCGAACACCAGTTGGGTGGCGGTGGCTTTCAGTGCGCAGCCTTCGAAGCGCTCGAGCAACGCGCGCAACTCGTCGAGTGACTGGGCGTTTTTCGCCGCTTCGCGCGCGGCCATCACCGCTTCTTCGGGCGCGGGCGGCGCATTGGCCGCAGAAGGCCGCACGCGTCCACCGCCGTGGCGCGGTGGGGCCGGCGCCTCGACTTCTTCCCGGCGGACACGCGGCGGCGGGCTCGGTCTTGCTGTCGCTGGCGGCGGCGTCTCGGCAACAGCGAAGCGGTCAACCGGCGTTTCATCGACCAGCGCGTCAACACCAGCTTCGACATAGAAGTCGAGGAGTTCCATGGTGGCGTTGCGTTCGGGGCTCATCGTCCGGCGTTCACATGTTCACCAAGGAATTTTCGCGTCCGCTCGACCGCGTCGGCGGCGGCCACGGGGTCGTAAGCGAGACGATGGCCAAAATAGACCCGCTCCGGCCGTTTTGCATCGAAAGAATGATGGGCGCCCGGGTAGACCGTCAATGACGGCCGGTGCGTCGCATCCGCGCCGTACTTATCCACATAGGTCATGCAGCGCGCAGCGCTCGCCCAGTCGTCGGCTTTGCCAATCAGTATCAAAAGATCGTTGGCAAGCGGCGGCGCCACCTTGGGGCAGTAGGGATAAAAGGCGACGACCGCTCGAAACGGCGGCGCGCTGGCCGGTTTGACGCTTTGTTCCCAGGAAGCCGCCAGCGCGGTCCAGCCGCCGTGCGAATAGCCGAGCAGCCCGATACGCTTGCCGTCGATATCGGAACGAGAGCGCAAGTATGCCGCGGCGACAAAGGCATCGAGCGCGCGGCGCGGGCCCGGTAGCGCGCGGCTGCCGTCGCAAACCTGACGCAGGCCGCGAGCGCTGAAGCTATCAATGATCAGCGCGGCATAGCCCCATGAAGCCAACCGCCGCGCCCACACCCGGGTATTTGGTGACACGCCATTGCAGCCGTGCAGGACGATGACGGCGGGGAAGGGCGGCTTGCCGCGTGGCAGGATGATCGAGCCGACCTGGTGCTGGCGCAGGATACCGATCGTCTCGTCGCTGATGACGAGTGGCGCTGTCGCGCGCATGGGGGCGGCATCTTGCGCCATCGCCAGCACGGGCGTGGCGATCAGCAAGAGTTCCAGCCAAGGTGGATTTGGTTGTCATGGAGCCATCCTAGGCCAGATTTGTGACCGGCAAAGGCTCCTATGACAATGGTCTGGCGGCGCTACTCCGCAGCCTGCGCCAGGCTCACCACCTCGCCGCGGGGCGGGTAATCGCGCTGGGCGATGAAGTCGAGCGCCGCCAATAGGTCGGCGAATTGCGGGCGCGCGAACGGCATGGTCTGCACGCTTGCGCAATAGAGGGTGCCGTCCGGCTTGATCAGGAACAGGCCTGGCTCGTTGAATTGCTTGGGCTCTTCGATGCCTGCCGAGGTGGGCCCGCGGCCGCTCGATATCCACAACCCGAACTCGCGCGCGGTGACCAAACTGAGCCCGTAGCCGATGCGCAGACGCGGCAGCGCCCATTCGCTCTTGGTGCGCTCGGCGCGTTCGGCGTCGTCCACCGAGATCGCCACCGGCGCGACGCCGCGCTTGCCGAATTCGTCTAGCTTACTTTCGAGGTCGCCGAGCTGGCGCTTGCATTGCGGGCAATGCAGGCCGCGGTAGAACACGATCAGAGTGAATTTCTCCGGCGTCTCGGTGTCGAGATCGAATTTGCCGCCGCCGACGAGCGGCACGGCGAGCGTTGGCACCGGCTGGCGCGGCACAAGCGGTGAAATGTCGGTCATTGTGAATATCTCCCTTATGATCCAGCGAAAATCGTGGCGAGCATAGCGGTCTGAACCGCTGCGCCTAGGGGATCGGCATTCACGCTTCGGTGAGGCGCCGTGGTGCCCCGCCCGCCGCGCGGGACCGATTGTCACGGGGCCCAAATCATGGAACAGATCGTGCCCGACACCGATTTCCGGGCCCGAACGTGCAACGCCTCAGCGCATTGCGCGAATTGCATCAGGGGAGCGAATGAGCACGCAAGACCGACCCGCCCGTGAGTCAATGGAATTCGACGTGGTGATCGTCGGCGCCGGCCCGGCCGGTCTCGCCAGCGCGATCCGCCTCAAGCAGGTCAACGCCGACATCAATGTGGTCGTGGTCGAGAAGGGCTCGGAGGTTGGCGCGCACATCCTTTCAGGCGCGGTGATCGATCCGGCTGGGCTCGACTTGCTGCTTCCCGAGTGGCGCAACGAAGACACGCCGATCAAGACCGCGGTCACCGACGATCGCTTCTATTATCTCGGCGCCAACGGCGCGGTGCGGCTGCCCAATTTCATGATGCCGCCGCTGATGAACAATCACGGCAACTTCATCGTTTCGCTCGGCAATGTTTGCCGCTGGCTGGCAACCAAGGCAGAGGCGCTGGGCGTCGAGATCTACCCGGGCTTTGCGGCGGCGGAAGTGCTCTACGACGACAACGGCGCCGTGGCGGGGGTCGCCACCGGCGACATGGGGGTGGGCAAAAACGGCGGGCCCAAGGACTCGTTCACCCCCGGCATGGAATTGCGCGCCAAGTATACGCTGTTTGCTGAAGGCGCGCGCGGCAGTCTCGGCAAGGAACTCATTTCCCGTTTTGCCTTGGCTCACGATTGCGAGCCGCAGAAGTTCGGCATCGGCCTGAAGGAACTCTGGCAGGTTGCGCCCGACAGGCACCGGAAGGGCCTGGTGCAGCACTCGTTCGGCTGGCCGCTCGATGGTTCGACCGGTGGCGGTTCGTTCCTCTATCATCTCGACGACAACCTGGTGTCGGTCGGCTTCGTAGTGCATCTCAATTACTCGAATCCCTATCTGTCGCCGTTCGAGGAATTCCAGCGCTTCAAGACCCATCCGTTGGTGCGTGACATCTTTGCCGGCGGCAAGCGCCTCGTCTACGGCGCGCGCGCCTTGACCGAGGGCGGCTACCAAGCGGTGCCCAAACTTACGTTTCCCGGCGGGGCGCTAATTGGCTGCGATGCCGGCTTCATGAACGTGCCGCGCATCAAGGGCAGTCATAACGCAATGTTATCGGGCTTGCTGGCGGCGGAAGCGGCCGCCGCCGCGTTGTCCGCCGGTCGCGGCAACGACCAGCTTGCCGACTATGACAAGGCATGGCGCGGCTCGCCTATCGGCAAGGACCTGTGGCGGGTGCGAAATGCCAAGCCGCTCTGGTCGAAGTTCGGCACCCTCGCTGGCATCGCGCTCGGCGGGCTCGACATGTGGACCAACACGCTCGGCTTTTCGTTGTTCGGCACGCTCAAAAACGGCAAGCCCGACTACGCAACGCTCAAGCCGGCGGCGGAGTGCACCAAGATCGACTATCCGAAACCCGACGGCACGCTCACCTTCGACCGACTCTCCTCGGTATTTTTGTCCAACACTAACCACGAGGAGGACCAGCCGGTGCACTTGCAGGTCAAGGACCTGGACCTGCAGGTCCATTCCGAGCACGACCTTTATGGCGGGCCATCGGCGCGCTATTGCCCGGCTGGGGTCTATGAGTGGGTCGAGGAGGCAGGCAGCGAGAAATACGTGATCAACGCGCAGAACTGCGTCCACTGCAAAACCTGCGACATCAAGGACCCGAATCAGAACATCAATTGGGTTCCCCCCGAGGGCGGCGGCGGGCCGAATTATTCGAATATGTGATGCAACGCCGACGTTGCCGGCCACGATGCTGCCCATATCGCGGCTTTCATGCGGAGAACGGTCGCTTAAGGGTGCCGTTCTTGCAGGGGCAGAGTAAAAAGGCCATTCTCGGCGCAACCTTGGCGGTTTGGCGCGTCAAATCCCGCCGACAGCCGCTTCATTGGAGCATGCCAGTGACTTCTTCGAGCCTCGCCCGGTGCATTGCCGGCACCACGCTTGCCGCTTTTCTCGCCGCGGCGCCGATTGAGCTTTCCGCCCAACCGCACCCGGCCGGCGAACTTTCTGGGCTGACAGCCTCTGGCAGCTATCTTGCCGCCCGCCACGCCAGTCAAATGCGCGACGCGGTGGCGGCGGCGGAGTATTACCGCGACGCGTTCGAGCGCGATCCCACGAACCACGACCTGCTCAATCGCGCATTTCTGTCGCTCGTCATCGGCGGTGAGATCAAGGCTTCGGTGAAATTCGCCGACCGCGTGGTGCACGCCGACAAGACCGACCGGGTCGGCCGGCTGGTACTGGGCGTGCACGCGATCAAGGAGAAGCGCTATCAAGCCGCGCGCCGCGACCTCGCGCAGTCGATCCACGGGCCGATCACCGATCTCACCGCCGCCCTGCTCATGGCGTGGAGCATGGAGGGCGAGGGGCAAAGCCGTGCTGCAGTCAACAAGATCGATCATCTCAGCGGCCCGGAGTGGTACGCTATATTCAAGGACCTCCACGCCGGCATGATCCTCGACCTTGCCGGCCACAAGAAGGACGCCGGCAAGCGTTTCGAGCACGCCTACAAGCTCGACCCTTCCGCGTTGCGTGTGGTCGAGTCCTATGGCAGTTGGCTCTCGCGCAACAAGTCGTCGGCGGACGCGCTTAAGGTGTTCGAGGCATTCGACAAGACGTTGCCGCGCCATCCGCTGGTGCTGGCGGCGATTGACAAGCTCAAGGCGGGCAAGAAGCTGCCGCCGGTGGCGCGATCGGCCCAGGCCGGCGCCGCCGAAGCGCTCTACGGGCTTGGCGCCTCGCTCGGCCGCCGAGGTGGCGAGGATTTAGGCCTCGTCTATCTCCAACTCGCGCTTTATCTCGAACCGCATCATTCCTTGGCGCTTCTGTCGCTTGCCGATCTTTATGAGGCGATCAAGAAGCCGGATCTGGCGCTCAAGACCTATGAGCGCATCCCGGTCAAGTCTCCGCTGCATCGCAACGCCGCCATCCAGATGGCCGCCGATCTCGATACGCTCAACCGGCCGGAAGAGGCCAAGAAGCAACTTCGGGCACTGCTCAAGCAGAATCCGAAAGACGTCGAGGCCATCATGGCTCTCGGCAACGTGCTGCGCGGCCACAAGGAGTTCGACAAATGCGGCGACGTCTACTCACAGGCAATCGCCACGCTGAAGGATCCGCAGAAGTCGAACTGGGTGATGTATTACTTCCGCGGCATCTGCTACGAGCGCTCGCATCAGTGGCCGAAGGCGGAAGCCGATCTCAAGGAAGCGCTCAAGCTCTTTCCCGAGCAGCCGCACGTCTTGAACTATCTCGGCTATTCCTGGATCGACAAGGGCTTGCACCTCGACGAAGGCATGGCGATGATCGAGCGCGCCGTGCAGCAGCGTCCCGATGATGGCTACATTGTCGACTCGCTTGGCTGGGCTTACTACAAGCTCGGCAAATACGACGAAGCAGTAACCCAGCTTCAGCGTGCGATCGAGCTCAAGCCGGAAGATCCCACCATCAATGACCATCTCGGCGATGCTTATTGGCGGGTCGGTCGCAAGCTGGAGGCTCACTTCCAGTGGGCGCATGCGCGGGATATGAAGCCCGACCCGGAAGAACTCGGCAAGATCGAGGCCAAGCTGAAGAACGGCCTCGCTGAGGAGCATTCCTCGCAGGTGAAAGCACCGAAGAAAGCCGGTGACGGCGGCTGATACGTCTCGCGTGACGACGCTCACCGAAAAGGCTGCGGCCAAGATCAATCTGACCTTGCGCGTCGTCGGCCGGCGACCCGATGGTTATCACGAACTCGAAAGCTTGGTCGTGTTCGCCGGCGTGGCCGATACGCTCAGTTTACAGCCGGGTTCGGATGCCGGGCTTTCGATCACTGGCCGCTACGCCGCCGTCTGTGGCCCCGACGCCGACAATCTGGTGCTGAAGGCCGAGGCCGCTTTGCGCGTGAGTGCTCCGGGCCTCAAGGGTGGACAATTTCGCCTGGAAAAAAACTTGCCGGTGGCGGCCGGTATTGGCGGCGGATCGGCCGACGCTGCGGCGGCGCTACGGCTGCTGGCGCGCACCAACGGAATTCCGTCGGATCATCCCGCGCTCGCCGCGGCGGCACTCGCTACCGGCGCCGACGTGCCAGTCTGTCTTGACAGCGAGGTGCGTGTCATGCGCGGCGTTGGTGAAATCCTGTCGGCGCCGGTTGCGCTGCCGGCGCTGCCGGCGCTGCTGGTTAATCCTGGCATCCCGCTGTCGACTTCGCGACGTGTTCACGGCATTCGCCGGGATGCGTGGCGGCGAAACGCCGCTTCCCCCTGTGCCGGACGAGGCCGAAGCGTTGTTGGCCTTCCTCAATGTGCACGGCAACGATCTTACTGCGCCGGCGGTCGCCTGTGCACCGGCGGTCGGTGAGGTGCTCGGTGCGCTCGGCAGTCTGCCGGCGGTGCGGCTCGCCCGTATGTCGGGATCGGGACCGACCTGCTTTGCGCTTTTCGACAGTGCGCCGCAGGCCGAGGCGGCTGCCCTTAAACTAAAGACCGCTCGTCCAGTCTGGTGGGTTGAAGCCACGCACCTTGGAAACGCCGCACAAAGGCTGCCCTGAACAAGATCGCCCTTGAAATTGCCCGCTTTGCCGGGGAGTGTGTTAGGGGTGATTTGTTATATGCCGTGCATATCCGGAGAGACTGAATGAAAGCGAGTTGGACCGTGGTCGGACTTGCGGCCCTTGTTGTCGCCGCCAGCCCCGCTTTGGCGCGCGGCAAGCACCGGCACTTGCCGCGCTGTGTCGATCAGTCCGTTGAGTTCTCTTGGTATAATTTTTTTCTTGGCCTGGGGCCGGAGCCGCGTCCGAACGGCTGCGCGCCGCCGGTCTTTTCGGGTGGTAACTTTGTCGGCCAGGACCCGGATCCGTTCATCCGGGAAGGCCTGCTGCGCGATCCCGACACCGGCTACGAGAGCTTCAATCATCACTGAATCAGTGGGCGCGACCGATGCAGAAGTCGACCGCCTCTTCCAGCGCGGTCTTGATTTCAGAAGGCGGCACCAGCGCCAGCGCATCGGTTGCGATCGCGCCGTAATGGCGAGCCCGGCCGACGGTGTCCTCGATGGCGTGGTGTTTGGCGATCAGCGAGATCGCGGTATCTAGATCGCCGTCGTGCAGCTCGCCCTTGGCGAGTGTTCGGTTCCAGAACGCGCGCTCGCTGGCATCACCACGGCGGAACGACAGCACCACCGGAAGCGTGATTTTTCCCTCGCGGAAGTCGTCGCCGACATTCTTGCCGAGCTTGGCCGACTTGCCGCCGTAGTCGAGCGCGTCGTCGATGAGCTGGAAGGCGATGCCGAGATTTATACCGTAAGAGCGGCAGGCCGCCTGTTCGGCCTTTTCCTTCGCTGCCAGCGCTGGACCGACCTCGCAAGCCGCGGCGAACAGTTCCGCGGTCTTGGCGCGGATCACTGCCAGATATTCGTCCTCATTGGTGGCCGTGTTCTTGGCGGCGCCTAGCTGCATCACCTCGCCTTCGGCGATCACAGTGGCCGCCGAGGATAGGATATCGAGCGCGTGCAGGCTGCCGACCTCGACCATCATTTTGAAGGCTTGACCGAGCAGGAAGTCGCCGACCAGCACGCTTGCCTCGTTGCCCCACAGCATGCGGGCGGCGAGGTTGCCGCGGCGCATATCGCTCTCGTCGACCACGTCGTCATGCAGGAGCGTGGCGGTGTGCATGAATTCAACCGCAGCCGCGAGCTTGATGTGACCGTCGCCGACGTAGCCGGCGAGCTTGGCCATCGCCAGCGTGAGCATTGGCCGCAGGCGCTTGCCACCCGAGGCGATCAGGTGGTTGGCGACCTCCGGGATCATGGCGACGTCGGAGCCGGTCCGCGCCAGGATTGTGGCGTTGACGCGCTCCATGTCGGCGGCCACCAAGTCGTTGAGGCGATCGAGCGAGCCCGCTCCCGGACTTTCAAAAGGGACGATGACGGCCAATTTGCTTCTCCGGCGTCAAAACTTGCAGAAACAGAAACGCTATATTAACGGGGCAGGTGCGTTACAGTGCCATATCATCGTCTCGACACAGGGGATGGGCAAGGGGGCTCCGATTGGCCACAGCAGGCACGACATCGGCCAACGCGCAAACCGGCCGTTTCGAACCGTATAAGATTGCCATTCTGCTTCCTTGCTACAACGAGGAGGCGGCGATTGCCAAGGTCGTCGCTGATTTCCGCGCCGCGTTGCCGGAGGCGACCGTCTTCGTATTCGACAACAACTCCACAGACAACACCGTGGCGATCGCCCTTGACGCTGGCGCCGAGGTATTTCAGGTCGCGCACCAGGGCAAGGGCTTCGTGGTGCGGCGTATGTTCACCGACGTGGAGGCGGATATCTACGTGTTGGCGGACGGCGATGCAACCTACGACGCCGCCAGCGCACCGCGCATGATCGAACGGATGCTGGCGGAACGGCTCGACATGGTCGTGGGGACCCGGGTCGACAGCGAGCAGGCGGCCTACCGCGCCGGCCACCGCACAGGCAACTGGCTGCTGACCGGATTCGTCGCCACGGTGTTCGGCCCCACCTTCAACGATATGCTGTCCGGCTATCGCGTGTTCTCGCGCCGCTTCGTGAAGTCGTTCCCGGTGTTGTCGGGCGGCTTCGAGATCGAAACCGAGCTCACCATTCATGCACTGGAGCTGGGGCTCGCGGTCGAGGAGATCGACACGCCCTATTACGCGCGACCGGAAGGCTCCGCGTCCAAGCTCAACACGTGGCGCGATGGCTTCCGCATCCTGCGTACCATCGTCAAGCTCTACCGCACCGAGCGCCCGCTGGCGTTTTTCGGCGGCATTGGCATCGCGCTGGCGATCGCCGCGATCGGCTTCGCCATCCCGGTCTTCGTCACCTACGCGCAGACCGGCCTAGTGCCGCGGCTGCCGACCGCGGTGCTGTCGACCGGTTTGATGCTGCTGGCGTTCCTGTCGGGTGCCGCCGGATTGGTGCTCGACACCGTGACGCGCGGTCGCCAGGAAGTGAAGCTGCTCGCTTATCTGAGCCACCGGGCGCCGGGCGAGGAACGCCGCAAGCGCTGAGCGCGCGCTAGTGTCCCGAATCCCAAGTTCGTCAAATTATCGGTTTGCTCTGTATGAACTTCGGATTCGAAAGGACGCCAGCAACTTTATGACTTTAGTGCGATTTTGGATTTAAAGTTCGTCCACGGACTCGCTGCAAATGATGTAACGAACTTCAAAACCACCGCACTAGCGCGATTTGCAGACCGGCAAATGCTCGACCCGCTTGGCGTTGTGGTAAAGCCCGCACAACACGTCCGGGCCGCCGGTCTTGAAAGCGTGCTTCACCGGCTCGGCCTGGCTGACGACGAGATGCGCGCCGATCAGCATCATGCCGACCGCATAGCTCCAGCGGCGGTGCTGCAGGTCCGGGAGCTTTGCGATCAGCAGAGCGGCGGCGATGATGGCGAGCGGATCGGTCAACAGGAAGTATTCCTGCTTCAGGCCGCGGCTCATCCCCAACGTATCGACGCCCCAGTCGGTCAGCATCAGCACAGCGACCTGCAGCACCAGCGACCATTCACGCCTGCGGATCGCGATGATCGTAGCGGCGATGACAAACCATTCGAGGAACATCGCCGGGCGTGGCGAGGACTCCAGGAAAAACGTTCGCCGCAGCACCACGTGGCCCATGGCCTCGAACAGAAATTTGATGTCGTAGCCGAGGCCTTGTTTCGCGAGGCCGGGCTCGGAGCCGGCCGCCCATTTGAACATCTGTTCGAAGGGATGGAACACCACCACCACGTCGTTCGGATTATAGCGCGCGTAGAGGGCCGAGAGACCGATGGTGCAGCCGGCGACGGCGGCGAGCGCCGCGGTCAGCGCTTCTAGCGCCGGTACCTTCCAGGCCACGCAATAAGCGGTCATGCCAAGGGCCAGCCAGGCCGCGATCACGGACCAATAGGTCTTGGCGCTGAGCGCGAGCACCGGCAATGAAAGAGTGGGCGTCGACGAGGTCGAGAGCCCGAAGGACAAAAGACCATAAGCGAGATAGACGCCGAGGCCTGCGAGCGAGGCGGCCGCGGCCAGCGCCGCCAGCGCGCGGCCGGACATCTGCCAGAAGTCGCGCTTGGCCGCGGCAACGGGGCCGAACGGCAGCAGCAAGACCGGCACCGCGCAGACGAGGAAGATGATCTGAATCTTGTTCAGCATCGCCAGGGTCATCAAGAGGCTCGCCAGGCCCACGACCGCGGGGCGCGAGGGCGTCGTGCTGCGCCGGGCGGCGAGCAGCAGCATCAACAGTGCGGTGAAGAAAAGCCCGGATGCGAGCAATTCCGTGCGCAGGGTCCGCATCTGCATGGCCATGCCGCCGGAAAACGCCAGGAAGAACCCGCCCAGCGCCGCGATGCGCCAGTCGCGCACCAGGGCGCGCAGGAGATACGAGAACGCCACCACGAACGACATGGCAAATATTAGCGACAGCACGCGCCCGGCCCTTGTGGCCGCCGTCCAGGCCTGCGTGAAATCCGCCATGTGGCTCACCGGCGGCAATGCCGACAGCGATGAAACCTTGATGAGGCCGAGCCAGTGCAGCGCGCGCAGCCATTCGCTCAACAGCAGGATCGACAGGTATCCGGGGTGATCGAAATATTCCTGCGGCAGATGGGCGTTGAGCAGGAAACCGTTGTAGACGACCCAGAAATCCATGTCGGCGACGCGCCAATAAGGATACCAGAAGCCGGCGACCAGGAACGAAACCAGCATGGCAGCGCAAATGAACAGCATCTCGCCGCGCCAGCTGAACGGGATCAGTCGCTCGAATGGCTGGTCGGGGCCCGCGATCCAGGTCAAGGCGCGCGAAAGGGTGCTTCGAAATGTCATTGGTGAAGGTAAGTCGCCTGCTGCGGGCGGGAGGTGCGAAGCATCGAAGGGAACTGTAATGTATCCTATCGTCCGGCGCGCAGCGGGGCAACGTTATCCACGGCATCGCGGCGCGGTTTGGGCCGCTAAGAGGAACGCGATAAAGATCGCGATAAAGATAGTGACAGGGAGTGAAACGGATTGCGCGAACTCGTTCGCACCAACAACATGGTCCTTGTGTCGGCGATCGGCGCGTTGCTCAACGGCGCCAAGATCCCGCATATGGTGCTGGATCAGAACATGAGCGTGCTGGAAGGCTCGCTCGGCATCCTGCCGCGTCGCATGCTGGTGGCCGACGAGGATCTCGCCGCTGCCCGCCGGCTGCTGACCGATGCGGGCCTCGGCCACGAATTGCGGTCCGATGAGCGCTGAGCCTGCCGCACGCGATACGAGCGAAGACGCCGTGCTCGGCGGCCGTTTGCGGCTGCGCCAACCGCTGCGTGGCCATCGTGTCGGCCATGACGCCATTCTGCTGGCGGCGGCGGCCGCCGCGCAACGCGGCGAGCAGGCGGTCGATCTGGGCGCGGGCGTAGGCGCCGCCGGCTTGGCGTTGGCTGCGCGTGTTCCTGGCTTGCGGGTGTGGTTGGTCGAGATCGACGCGGTGCTTGCGGCTCTCGCCGCGGACAATACCCAGTTGAACCGACTGAATGATCGCGTCTGTGCGCTGGCCTGCGATGCCGAGGACGTTGAGGCGCTGGCCGCGGCCGGGCTCGCTCAGGGCACCATCGACCGTGTGCTGATGAACCCGCCGTTCCATGATGCGCGGCGGCAGAATCTTTCGCCTGATCCGCGCCGCCGGCTGGCCCACGCGGCGGCCCCTGGTTTGTTGACGCGCTGGATCGCAACGGCGGCCTGGTCGCTCAAGCCAGGCGGCGTCCTGACCCTGATCTGGCGGGCCGATGGCCTCGATGACGTGCTGGATGCGCTTCGCGGTAGCTTTGGCGCCGTTGCGGTGCTGCCAGTGCTGCCGCGTCCCGACCGGCCGGCGATCCGCGTGCTGGTGCGCGCCGTCAAGGGAGAGCAGGGCGGCGCGGTGCATTTGCCGCCGCTTGCCCTCAACGATGCCGAGGGTCGGCCGAGCGCTGCGGCCGAAGCGGTGCTGCGGAGGGCGGAGACGCTGCCGCTTGCGGCCTGACGATTGGCGCACGCGGCGACGGCTGTGGAACCGCAGGGCTTTGACTCTGGTTGCCATGACGGCCTAACTGGCCGATATGGCCAAAACCGCGACCGGACCCATGCCCGATATCCTCCAGCCTGTGCTGAATTTCCTGCGCCCGGTTCTGCCGGCGCGCTTCCGCCCCGACATTCCAGTGGTGCCGGTGGTGCGGCTATCCGGTGTGATCGGTGTCGTGACGCCGTTGCGGCCGGGACTGATGCTGTCCACTGTCGCCCGTTCGCTCGATCGTGCCTTTTCGGTGCGCAATGCGCGCGCGGTCGCCTTGATCATCAATTCGCCCGGTGGGTCCCCGTCGCAATCGCATCTGATCTTCCGCCGTATTCGCCAATTATCGGACGAGAAGGAAATCCCGGTACTCGCCTTCATCGAGGATGTGGGCGCCTCCGGCGCCTACATGCTGGCGTGTTCGGCCGATGAGATCATCTGCGACCAATATTCCATCGTCGGCTCAATCGGCGTGGTCGGCGGCTCGTTCGGCTTTCCCAAGGCCATGGAAAAGCTCGGCATAGAACGGCGGCTCTACACGTCCGGCGACCGTAAGGTCATGCTCGATCCGTTCGAGCCGGAAAAGCCGGATGACGTCAAACGCATCAAGGCGATCCAGAAAGACATCCACGAGCACTTCATCGCGCTGGTTAAGGAACGCCGCGGTGCACACCTCAAGGGCACCGATAAGACGCTTTTTTCAGGCGAGTTCTGGACCGCGCAGCGCGCCATCGAATTGGGACTGGCCGACCGCATCGGCGACCTGCGTTCGACGTTGCGCGAACGTTACGGTAACAAGGTGCGCACGCCGCTGATCTCGGCCGAGCGCAACCTGTTCGGCCGCCGGCTGCCCGGCGTGGGGCTTACCGAGGTGCTCGGCCGCCATCCGGGCCTCGCCGACGACCTGGTTTCGGCCCTGGAAGCGCGGGCATTGTGGTTGCGCTATGGGCTATGATATCATTCTGCAGTAAAGACAAGGACTTGACTGCGGTGCTGTCCGCGGTTTTGCCCGCTAGACTTGGCCCCGAATTCGCCGCGATTTTGCGGCTGAATTTCAGGATCGGATGCCGACGAAGGAGCCGTCATGTCGCCGTTTATGATGTCGCCACTGGTGAAATGGACGCTCGTCGCGGTGGGTGGCGCCATGGTGGTGCACTGGGTGGTGCGTGAAGTGCGCCGCGTCAACGACGAACTCGACGCCCAGCGGGTCCGGGCGCGCATCCGCGATCAGGAACGCCGTCCGACGCTGCGGCGCGATCCGGTCAGCGGCGAATACCGGCCTTAGATCTCGCTCGACTTAAGCGCAAATTGGCGATGTTGCGGCCGCTCAGCGGCGGCTCGGATGTCTACCGGAAACCATGGCGCCGAAGAATAAAGTGACGAGCGCCATTCCGATCAGCTCGAATGCCAGCATGTGTCAATCCTCCACCGCGTCCGTGCTTGTTGTTGTTATTAGTCGCGTGTCCCCCCCATCAGGTTCAAAGCTCGGTAGACCCGCCGCGGCTTGACCCTCCCTGGGGCCGCCGATAGGGTCCACCACCTTCCCGTTCTCAACACGCCGTCGTTACACCATGGCCGAAGCGAATCTTCTCGCCCGGGACCGTCCGCGTCAAGTTAACCTTGAGCCGACGCGCTCGTTCCAGGGGCTTATCCTTACGCTGCAGCAGTACTGGGCCTCCCATGGCTGCGTGATATTGCAGCCGTATGACATGGAGGTGGGGGCGGGCACCTTCCACCCGGCGACGACCCTGCGCGCACTTGGGCCGAAACCGTGGAAGGCCGCCTATGTACAGCCCTCACGCCGCCCCAAGGACGGCCGCTACGGCGAGAACCCGAACCGGCTGCAGCACTACTACCAGTTTCAAGTCATCCTGAAGCCCTCTCCGCCGGATATCCAGGACCTTTACCTCAACTCGCTGAAGACTATCGGCATCGACCCGCGGGTCCACGATATCCGCTTCGTCGAAGACGACTGGGAAAGCCCCACGCTCGGCGCTTGGGGCCTCGGCTGGGAATGCTGGTGCGACGGCATGGAGGTTTCGCAGTTCACCTACTTCCAGCAGGTCGCCGGCTTTGAATGCGCGCCGGTGTCGGGCGAGCTCACCTATGGGCTTGAGCGGCTCGCCATGTATGTGCAGGGCGTTGAGCGCGTCTACGATCTCAACTTCAACGGCGGCGAGGGCGATGCCAAGGTGACCTATGGCGACATATTTCTGCAGGCCGAGCAGGAATATTCGCGGCACAATTTTGAATATGCCGACACCGCCATGCTGTTCGAGCAGTTCAGGATGGCGGAAGCCGCCTGCAGCAAATACCTCGCCGACGGCTGGCAGGAAAAGGACAATCCCGACAAGAGGCGCCACCTGATGGCGTTGCCGGCCTATGACCAATGCATCAAGGCGAGCCACGTTTTCAATTTGCTCGACGCCCGCGGGGTGATCTCGGTCACCGAGCGGCAGAGCTACATCTTGCGTGTGCGTGAACTGGCAAAGGCCTGCGGCGAGGCCTGGCTGGCGACCGAAGGCGGCGGCGCGCGGGTTTTCGATTTGGCGTGAGAACGTTGTAGGCTTGGCCCGCCCCTCGAGGGGACGCCAAGACGGAGGGGCCACGCATGAGCGAACCCGAAATCGGCGGCCGCGAGCCGGCTGCCGTCGATGTCGTGGAAGGCGAGACCTATTGGTGGTGCCGCTGCGGCCGCTCTCAGAGCCAGCCGTTCTGCGATGGCTCCCACGAGGTTACCGACTTCGAGCCTTTGGAATGGACCGCCAAGCGGTCAGGAAAACGCAATTTCTGCACCTGCAAGCGCACCAAGACGCCGCCGTTCTGCGACAACAGCCATTTGAAGTTATAATCGAACCTTCTTCAGTCGGGGGACGACATAACGGACATGTTGACCTGGATCATCCTCATCGTCGTCGCGACGGTGGCGGTTTACGCCGTCGTCGCTTTCAATAAGCTGGTACGCACGCGCCAGATGGTCAACGAAGCCTGGAGCGGCATCGATGTGCAGCTCAAGCGGCGCTCCGACCTGATCCCCAATCTGGTCGATACCGTGAAGGGTTATGCCGCCCATGAGCGGGGCGTGCTCGACGAAGTGACGCAATTGCGCGGCGCCGCCCGCGCGGTGCCGAGTGGCGACGTTGCCGCCCGCGCCCAGGCCGAAGGCGCGCTATCGCTCGCGCTGGGGCGGCTGTTCGCGGTGGCCGAGAACTATCCCGACCTGAAGGCGAGTGGCAATTTCCTCGATCTGCAGCAGCAGTTGAGCGGGTTGGAAGACGACTTGCAGATGGCGCGCCGCTACTACAACGGCACGGTGCGCAATCTGAACACGTTGGTGCAGTCGTTTCCGAGCAACCTGATCGCGCACAGCTTCGGCTTCTCGGAACGCGCCTATTTCGAAATCTCCGACGAGGCCGAACGCGCGGTGCCGCGTGTCTCGCTCGCCCCAACGCAATCATGAGCACTCGCACGATGAAACGCTGGTCACGGTTTGCCGCTGTCCCCGCGTTCGTCGCGACCCTCTGGCTCGGCGGCGCTGTTCATGCATTCGCTGCTGAGGTCATCGAGTCCTTCGTTTCCGACGTAAAGCTTGCCAAGGACGGGGAGCTCAATGTTGCCGAAACCATCCGCGTCAACGCCGAAGGCCGCGAAATCAGGCACGGCATCTATCGCGACTTCCCGCTTATCTTCCAGGATGCCGGCCACAAGCTGCACGACGTCACCTTCAGCCTGCTCGGCGTAACGCGCGACGGCAAACCGGAGAACTATTTCACCAAGCGCATGGGCAATGCCCTTCGCATTTATGCCGGCGACAAGAACACTTATGTCCGGCACGGCGAGCATACTTACGTCTTCCACTACCGCACCGGGCGGCAGGTGCGCTGGTTCGATGGCAAGCCGGAGCTGAACTGGAATGTTACCGGCAATTTCTGGCACTTCCCGATTCTGTCCGCCACCTATCATCTGCATCTTGTCGACAATCTGGGGCCGGAGCGGTTCATTGCCTATACTGGCCGGATGGGCGCACGCGGCCATGACTGGCAGGGTACGGTCGCCGATAACGGCGTGCTGACGATTGCGACGACGCGCCGACTTCGCGCCCGGCGAAGGGCTCACCGTCGTGGCGGCGCTGCCGGCATCGGCGGTTTCGCCGCCGAGCGACGCGACCTTGTTGTGGTGGTCGATCCTCGACAACCGCCGCTGGGTTTTCGGCAGCATTGGTTTAGTGCTGGTGTTCGGTTACTACATTACGGCTTGGCGTGCGGTCGGTCGCGATCCCAAGCGCGGCGTCGTCATTCCGCTGTTTCATCCGCCCAAGGATATCTCGCCGGCGCTCGCCAATTACATCCATCGCTGGGGATTCGGCCGTGAGAAATGGCGTGCCTTCACGGCGGCCTGCTTGTCGCTCGCCGTACGCGGGCTCATCCATTTCGACAACAGCAGCGGCAAGCTCTTGCTGAAGTCGACCGGCAAGAGCGTCAACTCAGACCCGCTACCGCCGGGGGAACGCACCATCTTCGACAGGGTGAGCGCCGCCGGCACCGTCGTCATCGACAGCGCGCATGGGACGACGGTGTCTGCTATTGGCAAGCAATTCACGACCGCCATCGAAACCGAAAGCAAGAACCGTTTCTTCCGCCGCAATCTCGGCTATGTCGTCGCCGGATTTGCGCTCACCGCGGCCGTCATCGCGGGCGTGATCATGTTCGGTGGCCTGCAGCAATCCGACATTTCGATCATGGTCGCCTTCGGCTTGGGCGGTTTCATCGCGGGCATTTTCCTGGTGCCGGTTTTGCAGGCCATGTTCAGCGGCGCCGGTTTTGTCGCGGTGTTTCGCAGCGCCATGTCGTTCATCGTCATCGCTATTTTCTTCTCGATCGGCACTAATTTCCTGAGCGCGTTTTCTCCGAGCGGCTTCGGCAAGGCGCTGCCAGCGCTGTGGTCGTTTGTGGCGGGCTATCCGTTCTCTTTCGTGCTGGTGGGCGCCTTCGCCACGCTCAACGGGCTGTTCATCCACCTGATGCGCGCGCCAACCGCGCTCGGCCGGCCGGCCATGGATCAACTCGACGGCTTCAAGCTCTATCTGGAAACCGCCGAGAAGGACCGGCTCAACTACCAGGCGCCCGAGATCACGACCGAGCGCTTCGAGGCGCTGCTGCCCTATGCGGTCGCGCTCGATGTTGAAAAGCCGTGGTCGGATGCCTTTGCCACCGCGCTGCGCCGCGCCCATCCGGAGGATGCCGACCCGATGCGCAACTATCATCCGGGCTGGTACGCCGGCAGCGGCGGCTGGTCGAGCGGCAATTTCAGCAACGCAATGGCCGCGACCGTGGGCAGCGTCAGCAGTGCACTTGCCAGCGCCGTGCCGGTCTCGTCCGGCTCGTCGGGCTTTTCCGGCGGGGGCGGCGGCTCCGGCGGCGGCGGCGGCGGCGGTGGAGGCGGCGGCTGGTGACATTGGCCGGCCGCCTTGCTAGGCAGACGCCGCGCCACTTCCGTTCCTCACCCTCTGGCCGCCATGTCCGACCTTCTGCTCGAATTCCTGTCCGAAGAAATCCCCGCGCGCATGCAGGCGCGCGCCGCCGACGATTTGAAGAAAATGGTCACGGACCGGCTGGTCGCGGCGGGGCTGGTCTATGAAGGCGCCCGCGCGTTTGCCACTCCGCGCCGGCTGGCGCTCACGGTGCATGGGGTGCCGGCACGCCAGCCCGACCTGTTCGAGGAAAAGAAGGGCCCGCGCGTGGGCGCCCCCGAACAGGCCATCGCCGGCTTTCTCAAAGCGGCGGGGCTTAGCTCCATCGACCAGGCCAAGATCGAAAAGGATTCCAAGAAGGGCGACTTCTTTGTGGCCGTGCTGGAGAAGGCCGGGCGGCCGGCGCACGACGTGATTGGCGAGATGATACCGGAAGTCGTGCGCGGCTTCCCGTGGCCGAAGTCCATGCGCTGGGGTTCGGGCCGGCTCAATTGGGTGCGGCCGCTGCATTCCATCATCGCCACCTTCGGCCCGGAGACTGAGGAGCCCGATATCGTTCATTTCGAGGTCGGCGGCATCAAGTCCGGCGACGAGACCCGCGGCCATCGTTTCATGGCGCCGGATACGTTCAAAGTGCGCCGCTTCGACGACTATGTCGCCAAGCTCGAGGCTGCCAAGGTAGTGCTCGATCCCGCGCGCCGCGCCGAGATCATCCACACCGACGCCAAGAACCTTGCCTTCGCGCAAGGTTTCGAATTGGTCGAGGACGAGGGTCTGCTCGCTGAGGTCGCCGGCTTGGTGGAATGGCCGGTGACGCTGATGGGCTCGTTCGACGAAGCCTTCTTGTCGATCCCGGATGAGGTGATCCGCTCGACCATCCGCGCCAACCAGAAATGTTTCGTGCTGCGCGATCCACAGACCGGCAGGCTGGTCAACCGCTTCATCTTGGTTGCAAACGAAGAAGCCACCGACGGCGGCAAGGCCATCATCGCCGGCAACGAGCGCGTCATCCGCGCGCGCCTATCTGACGCCAAGTTCTTCTACGACACAGATTTGAAAACGAAGTTGGAAGACCGCCTGCCAAAGTTCGACGGCATTGTCTTCCACGAGAAGCTCGGCACCATGGCCGAGCGTATCGCGCGCGTCGTGTCGCTTTCAGCGGAACTCGCGCCCATCGTCGGCGCCGACGTCGCCAAGGCCGAGCGCGCCGCGCAACTGTGCAAGGCCGACCTGCTCACCGAAGTGGTCGGCGAATTCCCCGACCTGCAGGGCCTGATGGGTCGCTATTACGCAGAGGCGCAGAACGAGGACGAGAGCGTCGCCCACGCCATCGAGGATCACTACAAGCCAAAGGGGCCTGACGATTTGGTGCCGGCCGACCCGGTTGCGATGACCGTGGCGCTCGCCGACAAGCTCGATACTCTGGTCGGCTTCTGGCTGATCGACGAGAAGCCGACCGGTTCCAAGGACCCTTATGCGCTCAGGCGCGCCGCGCTCGGCGTCATCCGTATCGTCATCGAAAACGAATTGCGGCTGCCGCTCGCCATGCTGGTGTGGCACCAATTCGGCGCGGTCGCGCGCGACGAGCGTCTGGCGGAAGCGATCGCGGTCCTGCGTCCGCTTAACGACCAGATTCTCAGGCTGAGTGCGAGCGACGTTGAGTTGGCGATGAAGCTCGAAGTGCTGGTCTCGCAAAAGAGCAAAAAGGTGAGTGGGCCGCTCTTAGTGCAGGCGCATTCTTATCTCCGGCAGACCCACGAGTTGCTCGCGTTCTTCGCCGATCGGCTGAAGGTGCGTCTGCGTGAGCAGGGCGCGCGTCACGATCTGGTCGACGCGGTGTTCGGCGCGAGCACGCGGAGTGCCGAAGGCACGACAGGTAACGAGATTGCTCAGGACGATTTGTTGATGGTCGTGCGGCGCGTTGAGGCGCTTGCGGGCTTCCTCGATACCGACGACGGCAAGAACCTGCTCGCCGGCGTCAAGCGAGCCTCCAACATCATCCGCATCGAGGAGAAGAAGGACAAGCGCGAATATACGGGTGTGCCCGACACCAAGCTCTACACTCAAGCCGAAGAAATAGCGCTGGCCGAGGCGATTGACCAGGCCAAGGCGGAAGCCACCGCCGCGGTCGCCAAGGAGGACTTCGCCGCCGCCATGAGCGCGATGGCCAAGCTTCGTCCCACGGTCGATGCCTTCTTCGACAAGGTCACCGTCAATGTCGACGAAAAGCCGGTGCGGGAAAACCGCCTCAAGCTGCTAAATGAAATCCGAGAAGCAACGCGCGCGGTGGCGGATTTCTCCAAGATCGAGGGCTAGCGGTGGTTGCGAAAGCTCCGGCTTTTTGACGGTAAATCGGCTGATGGAACTCTGGCCCGCCCAATCACGTTTCAACACGGCAACCACTCGGGAGATCACACCATGCATTTCGGCCTCGCGCACCTGCCGGCGATACTCGCGCTCGTTGGCGGGATTTTGATTCTGGTTGTCCCGCGGCTGCTCAACTACATCGTCGCGATCTATCTGATCATCGTCGGCCTGTTCGGTCTCGGCATCATCCACTAGCTCAAAGGCTTTTAGTCTTACGCGCCGGAAGCCGGGGGGTTGCGTCGTCCCGTCCGGCGGTGTTTGTAAAGGCCGCCCACCCACCCTGAATTTTCACGACCCACGGCTCAGCGTCCAATGGCTAAACGTAAATCGGTTAAACGCACCTCGCCGCGCGCCAGCGCCAAAAAGGCGAAATCAAGTATGCGTCCCGCCAAGAAGGCTGCCACCAAAAAGACCACGGCCAAAAAAGCAGCAGCCAAGGCGCCATCGAAGAACAAGTGGGTTTACAGCTTCGGCGATGGCCGCGCCGAGGGCAAAACCAATATGCGCGACCTCCTGGGCGGCAAGGGCGCTGGCCTTGCCGAAATGGCCAATCTCGGCCTGCCGGTGCCGCCCGGCTTTACCATCACCACCGACGTCTGCACGTTCTATTACGCCAACGGCAAGAAGTACCCGACGAGCCTGGAAGAGCAGGTCGAGAAGGCGCTCGCCCAGGTTGGCCGCATTACGGCTAGGAAGTTCGGCGACGCCGGCAACCCGCTACTGGTGTCGGTGCGCTCGGGCGCGCGCGCCTCGATGCCGGGCATGATGGATACCGTGCTTAATCTCGGCCTCAACGACGAGACCGTGGAGGCGCTGGCCAAGAATTCCGGCGATCGCCGCTTTGCCTACGACAGCTACCGGCGTTTCATCACCATGTATTCCGACGTGGTGCTCGGTGTCGGCCACGAGCATTTCGAGGAATTGCTTGACCACCACAAGGAATTGCAGGGTTACAATCTTGATACTGACCTGACCGCCGACGACTGGGCGGAACTGGTCGGGCGCTATAAGAAGCGCGTGCTCGACGAACTGGGGACGCCGTTCCCGCAGGATCCGCATCAGCAGCTTTGGGGCGCGATCGGCGCGGTGTTCAGTTCCTGGATGAACCAGCGCGCCAACACTTATCGCCGTCTGCACAACATTCCGGAGAGCTGGGGTACCGCGGTCAACGTGCAGGCCATGGTGTTCGGTAATATGGGCGAGTCCTCCGCCACCGGCGTGGCCTTCACCCGTAACCCGTCGACCGGCGAGAAGAAGCTTTACGGCGAATTCCTCATCAACGCCCAGGGTGAGGACGTGGTTGCCGGCATCCGCACGCCGCAGGAGATCAGCGAGGCCGCGCGCAAGGAAGCCGGCTCCGAGAAGCCGTCGCTGGAAGCGACCTTGCCCAAGGCCTATGCCGAACTGACGCGTATCTACAACAAGCTCGAGCGCCACTACCGCGACATGCAGGACCTCGAATTCACCATCGAGCAGGGCAAGTTGTGGATGCTGCAGACCCGCTCCGGCAAGCGTACCGCCAAAGCGTCGCTGCGTATTGCGGTCGAGCTCGCCAATGAGGGGCTGATCAGCAAGGAAGAGGCGGTGCTGCGCGTCGATCCTTTGTCGCTCGACCAGCTTCTGCATCCGACCATCGACCCGCGGGCCCACCGCAAGGTGATCGCGACCGGCCTGCCGGCGTCGCCTGGCGCCGCCTCGGGCGAAATCGTGTTCTCGTCTGATGAAGCCGCAGAGCTGAAGGCCGATGGCAAAAAAGTTATCCTCGTTCGGGTGGAAACCAGTCCTGAAGATATCCACGGCATGCATGCCGCCGAAGGCATTCTCACCACGCGCGGCGGCATGACCTCGCACGCCGCCGTGGTTGCGCGCGGCATGGGCAAGCCCTGCGTTTCCGGCGCCGGATCGATACGTGTCGATTACGCTGGTGGCAGCATGACCACCGGCGGTCAGACCTTCAAAAAAGGCGATTTCATCACGGTCGACGGTTCCACCGGCCAGGTTCTGGCCGGCAAGGTCGACATGACCGAACCTCAATTGTCGGGCGAGTTCGCCACCCTCATCGCCTGGGCCGACAAGGTGCGCAAGCTCGGCGTGCGCGCCAATGCTGACACACCGACCGACGCCAAGGCTGCCGTACGCTTCGGCGCCGAAGGCATTGGCCTATGCCGCACCGAGCACATGTTCTTCAACGAAGGGCGAATTCAAGCCGTTCGCGAGATGATCCTCGCCGACGACGAGAAGTTGCGCCGTGCGGCGCTCGACAAGCTGTTGCCGATGCAGCGCGCCGACTTCGTCGAACTGTTCGAGATCATGAATGGCCGCCCGGTGACCATCCGCCTGCTCGATCCTCCGCTGCATGAGTTCCTGCCCCACGGTCATGAAGAGATCGCCGAGGTCGCCGCCGCCATGGGCACCGAGCCGGACAAGCTCGCCCACCGTGCCCGCGAGCTCGCCGAGTTCAACCCGATGCTCGGCTTCCGCGGCTGCCGCATCGCCATCGCCTATCCGGAGGTGGCCGAGATGCAGGCGCGCGCCATTTTCGAGGCGGCTGTGGAAGCGGCGCGCCGCACCGGCAAGCCTGTGGTGCCGGAAGTTATGGTGCCACTGATCGCCACCAAGGCCGAGCTCGATCTGGTCAAGGCCCGTATCGACGCCATGGCAGAGGCGGTCCGCCAGGAAACTGGCGCCAAGCTCAATTACGACGTCGGCACCATGATCGAGTTGCCGCGCGCCTGCCTCATGGCCGGCGAGATTGCCGAGAGTGCGGAATTCTTCTCCTTCGGCACCAACGACCTGACCCAAACCACGTTCGGCATTTCGCGCGACGACGCGGCGAGCTTCCTCGGCATTTACACCGCGCGCGGCATCCTGCCGGCCGACCCGTTCGTGTCGATCGATCAGCAGGGCGTCGGCGAATTGGTCAAGATCGGGGTCGAACGCGGCCGCGCCATACGCCGCAAGCTGAAGGTCGGCATCTGCGGCGAGCACGGCGGCGACCCCGCATCGATCGCCTTCTGCCACGAAACTAAGCTCGATTACGTGTCGTGCTCACCGTTCCGCGTGCCGATCGCGCGGCTCGCCGCCGCCCAAGCGGCGCTCGGCAAGACAGCGGCGAGCCAAGCGTAAACTTCGCCCCCTGAAGCAATGCTGTCATCGCCGGGCTTGTCCGGGCGATCTCGCGCATGAAGGCATGGTGCGCCCCTAAACGAGATGGCCGGCACAAGGCCGGTCATGAGAGTCGATACGTTTTATAGGGGTACTTACACCGCCACCTTGGCGAGGAAGTCTTCGACCTCAAGCCGCAGATTGCCGACCGCCTGTTCGACCGACTCGGACGCGTCGCGCACCACCTGCGCCGAACTGCGGGTTTCGGTCGCCGCGCCCGCGACCTCATTGAGCACCGAAACCACCTGACTGGTACCGGTAGCCGCGCTGGTAACGTTGTGCGAGATTTCGCCCGTCGCCGCGTTCTGCTGCTCCACCGCGGCGGCGACGGCGGACGTGTACTGGTTGATCTCGTGCATGCGCGCGGCGATCTGGCGAATCGCGTCGACTGCGCCGGAGGTCGATTCCTGTACCGCCAGGATATGGTTGGCGATGTCTTCTGTTGCTTTGGCCGTCTGCACCGCCAGCGACTTGACCTCCGAGGCCACCACCGCGAAGCCCTTGCCCGCGTCGCCGGCGCGCGCGGCCTCGATGGTGGCGTTGAGCGCGAGCAGATTGGTCTGTTCGGCGATGTCGCGGATCAGCTTTACAACGTCGCCGATCTTCTGCGCGCCATCACTAAGACCTGTGATCTCGCCGTCGGTGGCGCGCGCCTCCTCGGTCGCTAGGCCGACGATGCTGCTGGTATGGGTGAGCTGACGGCTGATCTCGGCGATCGAGCGCGACAACTCGTCGGCGGCGACCGCCGCGGTTTCAACATTGGCGGATGCTTCATTGAACGCATGCACCGCGCTTTCCGCGCGTTGGCTGGTTTGTTCCGACGATCCGAACAACGTGGTTGCGGTTGTGCGCATGGCAGTGGCGCTGGCGCTGACGCTGGACAGCAGCGCTTCGGCCTGCGGCCGGAACGAAGCGATCGCCAGGTCGGTCGCCGCGCGTCGCTGCTCCTGGTCGCGGATGGCCGCGCGTTCTTCCTCGGCCCGGCGCTGCTCGGTGATGTCTTCATGGGTCGAGACCCAGCCCCCGTCGGCGAGCGGCTCGTTCTTTGCGAGCACGATGCGACCGTCGCTGGCCTGAACGTAAAAGTTCGCGCTTTGGCCGTCGCGGATTCCATCGAAGATTTGCTTGCAATAGGCCGCTACGTCGCCGGTGAAAAGACCGGTGTCTTTGCGGTGTTGGATCAGCTGTTGCAGCGTACAGCCCGCCTTCACGACGTCCGGTGAGAGCTTATACATCTCAACATAACGCCGGTTGACCAGCGTGATGCGGCCCTGCGCATCGAACATGTTGAGGCCTTGCGACATGTTGTCGAGTGCATCGGCCAGCCGCCGATTTTGCGAGCGCAGGCGATAATAGAAGAGGCCAATGCCGCTGAGCGCGGCGATGGCCGGGCCGGCGAGCATGAGGATAAACCCCCCGTCGGTCGATAACAGGTTCGAAAGCGGCATGCCGGCCCGTTGTTCAATACCGCCGCGATTGTCGGCATCAGCCATTTCGATATAGTTAACGATTTTCGCAACTTGGTTGAAATATCTGGATTATTTTCGTTTCTTGCGTGTGAATATTTCGAGGCCCCTGGGGCCGCGCGGTTCGGCCGCCCTACGTCCGGTTAAGACGTTCGCAAGGTTAATCAGCCAATAAGAAAGCTTGCGGCATTCTCGTCACGTCGGCGGGCGTGAGTTGAAATCGATGTTGGGTCGCGTACGCGTGCGCTTTCAAGTATCCCATACCGGGTTGCAGCGAAGACTGACGCGGATCGGTATGATCGCGCTGATCGCGACGTTGCTACCGAATCGGGCCGCCTTCGATGATCTCGGCGCCCTGCTGGCGCGTCAGCCCGGCGTCGCCGCTCGTGTGCACAAATACGCTCTCGCCAGACCGTTCTTCGGAACGCTGCACACAGCGACCTTCAGCCTGCCGCGGCCGATCGGAACCCGCATCCCGCACCCGCCGATCTACGCCTTGGCGAATTTCGACCCGCGCGACATTGCACGTTCGATCGGCGCGCAGTTCCTTGGCGATCCGGCAGCGCCGCTGCAATTTCCGACCGTCAATCGCGGGGACAAGACAGAATTCGCTGCGGGCGCGGAGTAGGGCGCCGATGCCAGCCATGCCGCCGTTGCTGTCGGTGCCGCCGATCCCGGAGGCGCAAGCCGACGTACCGTTCACGAAAGAAAGCGTGGCCGACGACGGCGTTGACATGCCACCGGTGAAGCCGGCCAAAGCGAAAGTGGTTTCGACCAATCGCATGCTAGGCCAGGACACAGCGCGCATCTACTTCGGCGCCGACCCGTTGGTTACCGAGCAAGAAGAGATCACGCCGTGGGCGCCGGGCTATGCCCCAGTGGTGACCGGGACGGACACAGGCGATCCCGACATCAAGCTGGCGGCGCTAACGCAAGGCGATCCAATCAATGACGAGGCAGGCGGTGAATCGGTCGCCAACAAAGGCGAAGTCACCGGCGTCGATCAGCGTCCGAAATCGCCGGCCGAACGC
Source organism: uncultured Pseudomonadota bacterium (assembly GCA_963732895.1). GTDB lineage: Bacteria > Pseudomonadota > Alphaproteobacteria > Rhizobiales > Xanthobacteraceae > Pseudolabrys. The sequence goes on from CAVTBG010000008.1 coordinate 127,104, forward strand.
CTGAAGCTTGCCGGCGCCAAGCGCGCCAAGTCGGAGAAGTGCCTCGCCAATGCGGTCTACTTCGAAGCACGCGGCGAGCCGGTGCGCGGCCAGATCGCCGTTGCCCAGGTGGTGATGAACCGCGTGTTCTCGCCATTCTATCCCGACAATGTCTGCGGTGTGGTCTATCAGAATGCCAATCGCCGCAACGCCTGCCAGTTCACCTTCGCGTGCGATGGCATCCCCGACGTGGTCACCGAGCCGGACGCTTGGGCGCGTGCCGAACGCATCGCCCACGACATGCTCGACGGCAAGCTGTGGATGCCGCAGGTCGCCAAGTCCACCCACTATCACGCCTATTGGGTACATCCGAGCTGGGTGCACGAGATGCGCAAGGTGTTCAAGATCGGGGTGCATACTTTCTATCGCCCGCGCGCCTGGGGCGACGGGTCCGACGAGCCGAGCTGGGGCGACCCCAAGACAACGGCGCGTGAGACCAGGCTGATCAAGAAGTTGTGATAGCGCGTCTTGTCGGCGCGCAGCAGGCCTTCGATACAACCGCGCTTGTACGCCAATCCTTAGAGAACGCCGCTTTGCAAACGGTTTCTCAAGTGACCGCCCCCGCAATTTTGAAAGCGGCGTTCTGGCCAAGAGTAATGTGTTGTCTCGTTGGCCGGGAAATTGGGCAACAAATTAGCACGCTTGCGAAATCTTTGATCGCCCGCTGCTGTTGACAGTTTTTTGTGCAAACGCGATCCTTAAATTATCGATCTGAAAGGCCGGGTAACCCAGATCGGCGATGCGCGCTCTCTGCGCACTCATGCAGTTTTTCGAACCTGTACAAGGAGTATGCCGATGATCCGTGTTTCCGCTGCCATCATCGTTGCACTTGCTGCGTCGGTTGCCGCTCCGGCGATCGCTGAAGATGTCGTCAACTTTGGAGTTCAGCCCTCGACGCAGCCGATTTTGGTCGCGCACGGGGCCGGTTACCTCAAGCCGATCGAAAAGAAATACAACGTCAAGATCGTCCTCAAGTCGTTCTCTTACGGCGCGCCCGAAAATCAGGCGCTCGCCTCAGGAGCGATCCAGATCGCCTCGGCCGGCATGGGGCCGGCGATCGTGGCCGCCGCGCGGTTGCCGGCAAAGCTTATTGCCATCGACATTCTCGATCAGACAGCCATTCTGGTGCCGAAGGGTTCCAAGATCACCAAGGTCTCCGAGCTCAAGGGCGCCAAGATCGCCTTTCCGGGTGAGGGCTCGCAGCAATACCCGTTGCTGATCAAGGCGCTGGCGGACGCAGGCCTCACCGTCAAGGACGTGCAGCTGTTCAAGACGCAGGGCTCGCAGGTCGCGACCTTGCTCGCCAACAAGAGCGTCGACGCCGGTATCACTTGGGATCCGCACGTCTCGCGCGCGCTCGCCGACGGCGTCGGCCGCGTGCTGATGAGCTCCGCTCAGATCATGCCGATCAAGAGCGGCCACTATGTCGGCGACGGCACTTATGCACGCGAGGACTTCATCAAGGCGCATCCCGATCTGGTGCAGGACCTCATCAACGCCGAGGTCAAGGCGATCGATCTGATCCTCAAGGATCCAGACAAGGCGATCGACATCTGGGTCAAGGAAAACAAGTTTCCAAAGGCCGTCATCGAATACGCGGTGAAGCAGAAGATATCCGTATTCGACCGCAACATCGTACCGGACAAGTCGACGGTCGACGCCTATAGTTTCTTCCTCAAGAAGGCCGGGATATTGAAGCCGACCGATAACCCCAAGGTCGAGACCAAATTCGCAGAACAGGCGTTGAAGGATGTGAAGTGACGTTGACGAGCGACGCGGCGACGGGCGCGTTCACGCCCGCTGGCTCGAAGCCGCGCGGCTTTGCCGCGCGGCTGCGCCGTCAGGCGGCCAAGATCTTGCCTTATCTCTACGCCGCAATTGGCGTCATCGCGGTATGGCAGGCGGTGATCTGGATCGCCCGGCCGCCGCCGGCCTTGCTGCCGTCGCCGTTGTTGACCGCGCAGACTTTCGTCCAGCTTACCGCCAGCGGCGAACTGCCGACCGATGCCGCCTACAGCGTGTTCCGTGTGCTCTCGGCCTGGGTGCTGGCGGCGATTGTGGGGGTGCCACTCGGCTTTGCCATGGGCCGATGGCAGAGGCTGGAGCGCGTGCTCGACCCGGTGGTGGAACTGTTCCGGCCGATCTCGCCGCTTGCCTGGATTCCGCTCGCCATCCTCTGGTTCGGCATCGACGAGGGCGGCAAGATCTTCGTGATCTTCATCGGCACCTTCTTCCCGATTCTCCTCAACACCGTCGCCGGCGTCAAAAGCATCGATCCGGTGCTCATCCGCGCCGGCCGCATCCTCGGCTGCAACGACAACGCTTCCTTGTTCCGCAAGGTCGTGCTGCCGGCGGCGCTGCCGCAAGTGATCGTGGGCCTGCGCATTTCCTTCGGCACCGGCTGGGCCGCGATCATCGCCGCCGAGCTGGTCGCCGCCCGTTCCGGTCTCGGCTACCTGATCTCCAATGGCATGGAAGTGCTGCGTTCCGACCTGGTGCTGGTCGGCATGGTGACCATTGGCGTGCTCGGCGTGCTGTTCGATACCGTGTTCCGCTGGCTGGACCGCCGCTGTAACTGGATGGTCGAATGAGCGCGCCTGGTGTCACCACCGCGAAGCCGCTGACACTGCGCGGCCTTGCCAAGCACTACACCGGCGCCGACGGGCGAACGGTCGAGGCCCTGCTGCCGACCGATCTCGACATCGCCCCCGGTGAGTTCCTGGTGGTGGTCGGCCCGTCCGGCTGCGGCAAGTCCACCATGCTCAACATTCTCGCCGGTCTGACGCCGCCCTCTAGCGGCGAGGCGCGCGTTGGCGACATCGTCGTGCAAGGTCCCGACATCGACCGCGGCATGGTGTTCCAGGACTATGCCTTGTTTCCCTGGCTCGATGTGCGCGGCAATGTGGAGTTCGGCCTCGAGCGCAAGGGCCTGCCGCGGCGCCGGCGCCGTGAGGTCGCCATGCGCTATCTCGACATGGTGGGGCTTGCCGATTTCGCCGACAAGCGGCCGCGCGAACTGTCCGGCGGCATGAAGCAGCGCGTCGCCATCGCGCGCGCCTTCGCCACCGAGCCGTCGATCATCTTCATGGACGAGCCGTTCGGCGCACTCGATGCACTGACCCGGCGCCATCTGCAGCACGAACTGCTGCGCATCTGGCAGGAGAACCGCAAGACCGTGGTATTCATCACCCACTCGGTGGTAGAGGCGATCTATCTCGCCGACCGCGTCGTGCTCATGACGGCGCGCCCCGGCCGCATCAAGACCGTGCTCGACATCGACCTGCCGCACCAGCGAGACCCGACCTCGGATGAGTTCCGCGCCATCGAGCGCCGGATTTATGCCGACCTCGACGAGGAACTGGTCAAGAGCTTCCGCATGGAAGGCCGCGATTCCGGGGGCTGAGCGGCGAGGGGTGTTTCGCCGCTGTCCGAGCCATGCGTCCCGCAAATGGCTTCGATCACCAATATTCGTTTCCGGCCGTACCGCCGACCCTATATGTTCCCCGTCCGCCGCGCCGCGAAGGCGCGGACGTGATCGGAATCCGGGGGCGCATCAGATGACGAATTCCACCACTGGCAAATCGGGCACCGTCGGCTGGCGCACGCCCATGGTCATCCTGGTCTGTGGCTGCCTGATTGGCGCCATCGGCTTCGGCCCGCGCGCCGCGCTCGGCCTGTTTCTGACGCCGATGTCGGCGGCCAACGGCTGGAGCCGCGAGGTGTTCTCGCTGGCGCTGGCGATCCAGGTCATCGTCTGGGGTACCGCGCAGCCCTTCGTCGGCGCCATCGCCGACCGCTTCGGCACATTGCGCGTATTCTTCGTCGGCGCGCTGCTCTACTGCGGCGGCCTCACGCTGATGGCCTATTCGACCACACCCGGCATGCTCGATCTTTCCGCCGGCGTGCTAAGCGGCCTCGGCATCGCCGGCACCTCGTTCACCCTGGTCATCGCCGCCTTCAGCAAGTTGATGCCGGCGCATATGCGCTCGCTGGCCTTCGGCGCCGGCACGGCCGCCGGCTCGTTCGGCCAGTTCCTGTTCTCGCCGCTGGCGGTCGGGTTCATCGACTGGTTCGGCTGGCAGCATGCGCTGGTCGCCTTCGGCATCATCACGCTGACGGTGATCCCACTCGCCACTGCGCTACGCACGCAGCCAATGGACCCGCACGCCAAGGCGGAGCACGGCGGCAGTCACCAGTCGCTGCGCCAGGCGATGATCGAGGCCTTCGGCCACCGCTCCTACGTCCTGCTGGTGCTCGGCTTCTTCACTTGCGGTTTCCAGTTGCTGTTCATCACTGTGCATCTGCCGGCTTATCTGGTCGACCGCGGCCTTTCGGTCGATGCCGGCGCCTGGACGCTCGGTACCATCGGCCTGTTCAACATCGTCGGATCGGTCAGCGCGGGATGGCTCGGCGACCGCATGCCGAAGCGTTACCTGTTGTCGGTCATCTATACGCTGCGCTCGATCGCCGTTATCGCGTTCATCAGCTTGCCAGTGACCACGGTCTCGGCGCTGATATTCGGCGCGGTGATGGGTTTGTTATGGCTGTCGACAGTGCCGCCGACCTCGGGACTGGTGGCGCTGATGTTCGGCACGCGCTGGATGGCGACCTTGTTCGGCTTCGCCTTCTTCAGCCATCAGGTCGGCGGCTTTCTCGGCGTCTGGCTCGGCGGGCTGCTTTACACTACGACCGGCTCGTACAACGTGGTGTGGTGGCTGTCGGTCGTGCTCGGCGTGATCTCCGCGATCATCAATCTGCCGATCATCGAAAAGCCGATTGAGCGGTTGGCACCGATACCGGCCGAATAGCGGCCGCCCCAGCAAGTGGCGGTGGCGGCAAAATCCGAGCACTGGCCCGAGCCCAAGCCGCCGCCGGCTGCTGCACACAAGCCGGTGGCAACGGCTGCCGCCATTTTCCTTTGTGCTTCAGCGGCGGATTGGCGTTGGCAGACAGGCGCTTCGTTCAAAAATCAACCTGTCTGCCGCTCCTTGGAATCCGCGTCGAGCCGTGGCTTTCGCATTGATCCCGGCGGTTGAGGAGCGGCGAGGAGTTTGGTGGTGATCTCGGAAGCCGGGATCGGATGGCCGAAGAAGAAGCCCTGAACCTGGTCCCCGGGAATTCCTTCCAGGAATGCGACTTGTCTGGCGGTTTCGACGCCCTCAACGGTCACCCGCATTTTCAGCTCCCGGCCAAGGGCGACGATCGATTTTACCACCGTCTCGGCGTCGCGACCGGACCGGTCGAGGCCGAGCATAAAACTGCGGTCGATTTTGATTTTGTTGAATGGAAAGCGCCACAGATAGCTAAGGCTGGAATAGCCTGTTCCAAAGTCATCCATCACGATCGACACGCCCATTTCCTTGAGCTTGTGCAGCTCAGCGATGGCGGAATCGGTGTCGCTGAGCAGCAAACTTTCCGTGATTTCGATCTCGAGCCGGCGCGCATCGAGGCCGGTCTCCCTCAAGGCATCCGCGACAACGCCGCTGATATTGCCACACGCGAACTGCGCCGGTGACACATTCACTGCAATGGCCAAATTATTGGGCCAGGTCGCGGCCACTCGGCACGCCTCCCGAAGCACCCATGTTCCGACCTTGTCGATGAGTCGCAATTCCTCTGCCACTGGAATAAAGACCAGAGGCGGGATGAGCGATCCATCCTCGGCGGGGAGTCGAACAAGCGCCTCGAAACCAATGAGCTTCTTTCCGAGTTCGAAAACTGGCTGAAAATGTAGCACGAAGCCCCCCGTTGCGACGGCGTGCCGGATGGCCTTTTCGAGTGCAATGCGCGCCGTGAGCTCCGCGTCCATACTCGGTAAAAATAGCTGGACGCAATTGCGGCCCCCGGCCTTGCTCTCGTAGACGGCAAGATCGGCGCTCTTTAATAGACGCTCAGACGTGCGACCGTCGGTGGGGGCCAGCGCCACGCCGATGCTGACCGTGATCGCGATCTCCTGGTCCTTGAATTTGATAGGTTTTGCCGCAGACTCGCGCAAACGCTGGGCGAATGCTTCGGCTTGCTTCGTGTTGCTGACGTCTGCCTGTAGGACCACCAACTCGTCACCGCCAAATCGCGCAACTGCATCCCCCGCTCGGGTTATGGCAACGAACCGCGCGGCGACGGTCCTGAGGACGACGTCGCCCCCATCGTGGCCGAAGGCATCGTTGATACCTTTGAAGTGGTCGATATCGATGAAATGAACGGCCATTCCACTCCCGCCAGGTTGGAGAGCGGCGAGCGCAAGCCCCAATTGTTCGACAAGGCTGGAGCGGCAGCACGTTGGTCAGCGGGTCATGAGCCGCGAGAAAGCGAATACGCCGATCTGCCTGCTGCTTTTCCTTGGTCAGCCGCTGCCACGCGATCATCGGGATGCTGACCCCGGCGCCGGTGAGCAGACACAGTGTCACGACGGACATCAAAAATACGTTGCGAAACTTGTTGTAGCTCTCGGTCAGGTCGACATACGCAGCAACGACGGCCCGGGTCACGCCATCGGCGACCGGAAGGTAGGCCTGCGAGTAATGCAGGGGGCGGAGCGGCGGAGTACCCGTTTTCACCTCGATGATAGGCCGGCCCAATTTGGCGGCCAAAAACGCCGACTGGTCACGGATTTTGCCGCGAGGGCTTGTTATCCTCCAGCCATCGGAGACCAGATGCACGTTTCCCTGCAAATCGGCGATCTCGAATCCAAAAACGTTGCGGATCTGCTGGGTGCGAATAAAAAACTTCATGCTTTCCGCGGATGGTTGCGCTCCGCTCGCAATCTCCTCGATATCGTCGACGTTCTCGACGACGTATTTTGCCCAGCTCTCGGCCGCCACGGTGGCCTCGCTATAAAGTAAGTGATCGACCGATACCTTGAGAACAACGCCGATGCTGATGACAATAAATAGAAGCACGCCCGCTCCAGCGATGCCGGTTTTCGTGAGCGTAGATGGTTTCCACATATTGTTATGATAGATGCGGAGTCTCTCTCCGAACTTGCGGCACATCAAAAGATTCGCATGAAATGAAAAAGGTATGATGTAGCTATTCGACGCTGACGCGCGCGATACGCGATGAGGATTCGTCGGCTGAACCGAGCAAACGTATTTTCGTACCACCCAGATCATTCAATCATTTGCGATCGCAGCGGCGTCGATTCCAGCAGCATATTGCGAAAAATCAAATCAAGGCGCGTCGCGGAATATTCTAATTGCGCGCGACCGCTTAGGCTGCGGATGATTGCCAATGGCGCTTCGCCGAAGGAGAACACCATGTCAAAACGATTGTCGATGATTGCGGTCATTGTTGCTTTTGTCGCGATGATAGCGCCGGCCTCGACGGCTCACAGTCAGGCGCCGAAATCGATCAGAATCGGTTATGCGATTTCCATGACGGGTCCAAACGCGCTGGGTGCGGAAATCACGCAGCATTCCCCCTACCGCCTTTGGGTTAATGACGTGAACGCGGCCGGCGGCATCATGCTGAGTAGCTTCGGAAAGCGCGTGCCGATTGAGGTCGTCGAATATGATGACCACAGTAACCTTGACGACCTCCTGAACGCCGAGGAGCGGCTGATTGCGCGGGACAAAGTTGATTTCATTTTGTCTCCTTGGGGAACAGGATTCAACCTGGCGGTGGCTCCGCTCCTATACCGCGCCGGCTATCCGGATTTGGTGGTGACGGCGAATACCGATCAATCGGCGCAATTAGCAAAAAGTTGGCCGAATAGCTTCTGGTTCCTCGGCACGGCAAGCGGGCCGGCGCAAGCCTTCGTTGAAGTTATTTCCAAGCTGCGTGCGGAGGACAGGATCAACGGCAGAATTGCCGTGCTGAACGTGGCCGATGAGTTCGGAATCGGACTCGCAAGGGCTGCGCGCAGGATATTGAAAAAGAATCGTTTCGAGCTTGTCTATGACCGATCTTATCCGGTCGAGCTGCAAGACATGCGCGCGATGATGATCGAAGTAATGCAGAGTAAGCCGGACGTTTTTGTCGCGTTCAGCTATCCGCCCGATACGATGGCGATTACCGAACAGGCACGCGCATTAAACTTCAATCCCAAGGTTTTCTACGTCGCCGTAGGGACCGCATTTCCGGTGTTTAAACAACGCTTCGGCCCCGACGCCGAGGGGGTGATGGGTATCGGTGGCTGGGATCCAGGCGCGCCCGGGAACAAGGCCTACTTCGAGCGGCACGTCGCATTCATCGGACGGGAGCCGGACCGGTGGGCGAGCCCCATCACTTATGCAACTCTTCAAATGCTGCAACAGGCGATCGAGCGTGTCGGCAGGATTGATCGCACCGCGGTAATCAAGGAATTGCAGACAGGGACGTTCCAGACCGTCGTTGGACCGGTTAAATTGAAAAACAACCTGTACACCGACACTTGGTACGTAGGGCAGTGGCAGAACGGCGAGTACTACGGTATCGCGCCGGCGACGCTGCCGGGTGCACGTCAGGTTATTTTCCCGAAGCCGCCGTGGCGCGCGGATCGTTAGCAGGTTGTCGGGTATCGCGCCTCACCGGTGACCCTTGCGTCATCGCGCGCATCGCGCCATGAATGCCCCTTGGGCGTTCGAGCGGCAGCGAGGCGAAGCGTGGGAACATTCAAAGCGATTGTGATTGCGGACAAGGGCGCCAGGGCCGCGCTCACCGATTTCGATGAAGCCGATTTGATGGACGGCGATGTGACCGTGCGCGTCGAATATTCCACCATCAACTACAAGGACGGACTGGCCATCACCGGCAAGGCGCCGGTGGTGCGTCGCTTTCCAATGATTGCCGGTATCGACTTTGCCGGCACAGTGGAGGCCTCGAGCCATCCGGACTGGAAACCGGGCGACAAGGTCATCGGCAACGGTTGGGGCATGGGCGAGACCCATCTCGGCGCTTACGCCGAAAAGGCGCGGGTCAAGGGCGACTGGCTGGTAGCGCTGCCGGGAGGCCTCACAGCCCGCGACGCCATGGCCATCGGCACCGCGGGCTATACCGCAGCCCTCGCCGTTAGCGCGCTCGAGCGCCACGGCCTTTCCCCCGACAGCGGCGCGATTGCCGTCACCGGCGCCGCCGGCGGCGTCGGTTCGGTGGCGACTGCGCTTTTGGCCAAACGCGGCTTTTCCGTCAGCGCCGTCACCGGACGTCCGCAGGAGGCCGACTACCTCAAGGGCCTAGGGGCGACCGAGATCGTCGAGCGGGCAGAACTCACCGGCCCGGTCAAGCCGCTCAACAGGGAGCGTTGGGCCGGCGGTCTGGATGTGGCCGGCTCCACCATGCTGGCGAATCTCCTGTCCATGATCCGCTATGACGGGGCGGTGGCAGCCTGCGGTCTGGCAGGGGGTATGGACCTACCCACCTCGGTGGCCCCATTCATTCTCCGCGGGGTGTGTCTTTATGGCATCGACTCCGTGATGTGCCCGCTTGGCCGCCGAAAAGAGGCATGGAAACGTCTGGAAAGCGATCTAGATCGCCAGAAATTGGCCGCGATGGCCACGGAAATCACCCTTTCGGATGTTCTGGAGGCGGCGCCAGCGATCCTGGCCGGTCAGGTCCGCGGCCGGATCGTGGTCAAGATCGGGTAAACGCGTTCAGGATTTGTCGACGAAGATGTTGGATAATTGGTTAGGCTTAACAAGAAGGCCTCGGTTCGGTTCGCCGAAACGTGTCAGTCTGTGGCGTCAGTCGGAGTCGCGGGAATGTTACGTGCAGTTGCGGTGCTGATCGGCTTGGTGGCCGCCGTCCCGGCTATGGCGGGGGAAATGTCCGCGCAAGAAGCCCGGCATTTCGTTATCGGCAAGGTCTTCAGCTATAATTGCTTCGAGGGCACGCGCGGCCAGGGCCGCGTGTTTCAGGACGGCGCGGTGGTCGGATCGATTCAGTTTCAGGGGTCCGGCCGCACGCACTACGCAGCGCTGCCCTCCGGCACCTTGCGGGTGAAGGGCGAAAGAGTCTGTGCCACTTTGCGCGGTCTGCCGTTCGAGCCTTGCTTCAATCTGGAAAAGACCGGCGACAACTCGTTCGTCGGCTCTATTTCGGGGCTGGGCTTTGCCTCCTGCACCTTCAAGCGCGGACCCGTGCGGGCGCGCATGGTGCACAGTCATCTCGGCAAAAAGATTCCGCTGGCGCTCAAGCCCTCGATCACCGCTGAGAACAATTAGTCCGCGGACGCCCCTCATTTCCGCGCAAGCGGGAAACCGGCTTTAACTTTCGCATCGGCAATTCGCCCCGGCTCCAGGCTTTCGCGGGCGCGACCTGAGTTCAGCTCTGCGCGCCGACATCGCCGGCGGGCAGGTCGCCCACGGGGCCGAGTGCCTGGCGATCGCGGCTGAACAGCGGCTCGCTCTGCATGTACAACGCCAGCAGTCGCGCCAGCGCGAACAGCGACTGCTCGTGTGCCCGCTCCCAGCCGTGGCTCGCGTCAAGCCCGAAGCACACCAGCGCGGCGCGGATGTCGTTGCCGGCTTCCACTGCGGAGGCGCCATCGGAACGGTAATATCGAAACACGTCGCGCGTATGCTCGATGTTGTAGCTGGCGGCGAGCCCGAGCAGCGCGCGCGTCAGGTGCCAGTCGAACGGGCCGGACGAATCCTGCATCGCGATGGTCACCCCGTAAGGCGAGGTGTTCTGCCCGGGCGCGATGGTGCCGTTGTCGACCGACACCAGTTCGGCCACGTCGCCGTGCAGCACGGCGCTCGCGCCAACGCCGACTTCTTCCGACAGCGTGAATAGCAGGTGGCAGTCGATCGGCAGTGTCAGGTTCTCTTTGCGCACCGCGCGCGCCGCCGCCAGGATGGTGGCTACGCCGGCCTTGTCGTCGAGATGACGCGAATTGATGAAGCCGTTGGGCCCGAACTCCGGCTGCGGATCGACGGAAATGGTGTCGCCAATGGCAATGCCGAGCGCTTGCGTCTCGGCTGCTGAAGCAGTCTGCGCGTCGAGGCGCACTTCGAGGTTGGTCCAGGCCGTGGGCTGCTCGTCGACTTCCTCGTTGTAGACGTGGCCGGACGCTTTCAGCGGCAGGATGGTGCCGCGGAACAGGGCGCTTTCGCTGTGCACGGTGACGCGTGCGCCTTCGGCAAAGCGCGCCGACCAGGTGCCGATCGGGACCATTTCCAGCCGGCCGTTGTCACGGATGTTCTTGACCATGGCGCCGAGCGTATCGAGATGGCCGATGATGGCGCGGTCGGGCGCCGGCGCGGTGCCGGACAAGGTGGCGCGAATCGCGCCGCGGCGCGTCAGTTCGAAGGGAATATCGAGCACCTCCAATTCGCCGCAGACCACCGCGATGGCGGCATCGGTCATCCCGGTCGGGCTGGGGGTTTCCAAAAGGCGCTTGAGGACGTCAAGAAGATAGGCGTCCTCGATGGAAGGGTCGTACATTGGGCTGAAGGCTTTCGTCTAGCGCATGATCCCGAAAAGAGGGAATCGGCTTTCGGATAAGATCATGCGCGAACAATATGTTGGGACACGGGGTGATTCAATCTAACCTCTTACCCTAGGCTGGCGTGCGGCTGTGGGGGAACAGGAAGTCGATGAAGCGCTCGACGGTCGGCTGCGGTTCGTGGTTGGCGAGGCCGGGCCGCTCGTTGGCTTCGATAATGACATAATCCGGCCCGGTCACGTCGGGAACCAGGAAATCGAAGCCGACCAGTGGAATCTCCAGCGCCTTGGCGCCGGCCACCGCCGCAGCGGCGAGGTCGGGATGTAAATCCGCTGTGACGTCGTGGATGGTGCCGCCGGTGTGCAGATTGGCGGTCTTGCGCACGGCAAGGCTCTCGCCTTCTGGCAGCACGTCCTCGAGCGTATGGCCGGCTACGCGCACGGCACGCTCTGTTTCTGCATCGATAGGGATGCGGCTTTCGCCGGAGGTCGCTGCGGCCCGCCGCCGGCTTTGAGCTTCGATCAGTTCGCGGATCGAATGGCTGCCGTCGCCCAACACGGTCGCGGGCTTGCGCACGGCCGCGGCCACCACTGCGCCGTCGATGACGATGATGCGCAGGTCCTGGCCGGTGACGAATTCCTCCACCAGAACTTCATCGCAAACCTGGTGGGCGTGCTCGATGGCGCGCGTCACCTCGTCTTCGGTTGACAGGTCGACGAAGACAGAACGGCCTTGCTCGCCGCGTGCCGGCTTGACCACGACGCGGCCGTAACGCTCGACAAAGGCCGAGACCTCATGCAAGCGGTTGCTGCTGATCTGCTGTGGGACGCGTAGGCCCGCTTTGGCCAGCAGTCGTTTTGTCAGCGCCTTGTCATCGCAGCGCGACAGCGTCACTGCGCTGGTCATGTCCGAGAGCGATTCGCGGCAAGAGATCGAGCGGCCGCCGAATGACAGCTTGAACAGTCCGGCTTCGGCGTCCTCGACCTCCACCGCGATGCCGCGCCGGCGCGCCTCGTCGACGATGATGCGGGCATAGATGTTGAGCTCGGCCTCTGGCGCCGGCCCGACGAACAGTGATTCATTCACCGCGTTTTTGCGCTTGACGCAGAACACCGGCACACGCACGAATCCGAGTTTTTCGTAGAGCGCGATCGCCTGCTCGTTGTTGTGCATCACCGACAGGTCCATGAAGGCGCGGCCGCGTTGGCGGAAGAGATCGGCCAGCGCCAGCACCAGCGCGGTGCCGACGCCCGGCATCTGCGCCTGCGGATCGACCGCGAGCGCCCATAGACTCGAACCATTGTCGGGATCATTGATCGCGATGCGGTGATCGATGCCGATGACAACGCCAGCAAGCCGGCCTTCGATGCCTTCTGCCACCAGCACGGTGACACTTCCCGCGTGGCCACCCTTCTCAAGATAGCCCTCGCGCAACGGCACCATGCCGCGCGACAGATAGAGCCGATTCACTTCCACCGTGTCGCCGGCGCGCGCGTCGCGGATGGTTGTGGCCTGGGGCGATATCTGCGCGTGCGGCCCGGTGAGGTAGTACCGGAAGGTGTGCGAGGGGTCGAGGAAGAGCGACTGCGGCGCTTCCGCCAGCACCACCTGCGGTTCGTGCACATAGAGCGCAACATCGCGCTCGCCGCTCGTTTCCTCTTCGAGCGTGGCGGCCAGCGCCTGTGGTTCCTGGAAGGTCTGGCCGAAAATCATGCGGCCCCAGCCGCAATCGACCGAAACCTCCTGCGGGATGCCGCTGTATTCCGGCCGCTCGCCCCAGCTCTTGAGCGAGAGCATGTCTTCGGCGGCCTCACGGATGCGTGGTTTCGTCTGCATGTTAGCGCCCCCGGCTAGTGTCCCGAACCAGAAATTCGTTTCATTTTTCAGCTCGCTCCGTACGAGTTTCTGGTTCGAAAGGACGCTAGCAACTCTATAATTCTAGTGCGGTCTTGGATTTGAAGTTCGCTCTCGGACTCGCTGCAAGTGATTTAGCGAACTTCAAATCCACCGCACTAGATGTGATGCGCTTGCAGCCAAAGCTCGAGCAGGGCGACCTGCCACAGTTTCGAGCCCCTGAGTCGGGTGATGTGCTCCTTGGGACTCGCCAGCAGGGTATCGATATATTCGCGCTTGACCAACCCGCGTTGCCGGGCGGCGGGCGCATCGAGCGCTTGGCGCACGAAGTCGAGGACAGGCCCTTCGATGTATTTCAGCGCTGGGACCGGGAAATAGCCCTTCGGTCGGTCGATGACTTCGGCAGGGATGATGTCGCGCCCGACGTCTTTCAGGATGCCCTTACCGCCCTCGCGCACCTTTTCAGCCGCCGGCACCTTGGCGGCAAGCTCGACCAGGTCGTGGTCAAGGAACGGCACGCGCGCTTCCAGCCCCCAGGCCATGGTCATGTTGTCGACGCGCTTGACCGGGTCGTCGACCAGCATGATGGTCGAATCAAGCCGCAGCGCCTTGTCGATTGCGTCGTCGGCGCCAGGCTTGTCGAAATGCGCGCGCACGAAACCGAGCGCGTGATCGCCGTCAACCACGCCCGGCTCCATGGTGCGGGCATATTCCGCGTGATCGCGGTCAAAGAAATTGACGGCGTAATCGTCCACCGGATCGTTCGAATCGATCAGCGGCGGATACCAATGATAACCGGCGAATACCTCGTCGGCGCCCTGGCCAGACTGCACCACCTTGACGTGACGCGCCACTTCCTTCGACAAGAGATAAAAGCCGACGTTGTCGTAAGAGACCATCGGCTCTGACATTGCTTGTATCGTCGCAGGCAGGCTGGCGATCAGCTTGTCAGATTCGATGAACAGCTTGTGATGCTCGGTGTCGAAATGCTTTGCGATGATGTCGGAGTACTGGAATTCATCGCCCTGTTCGCCGCCGACCAACTCAAAGCCGATGGAAAATGTCTTCAGGTGCTGCTGGCCGCCCTCCGCCAAGAGGCCGACAATCAGGCTGGAATCGAGGCCACCCGACAACAGCACGCCCACCGGCACGTCTGCGACCATGCGCCGATCGACCGCCGTGCGCAGCGCGGCATGCACCTGTTCGCGCCATTCCTCGCGCGAGCGCCGCGTTTCCTCGGAGGTGCGCGCAAACGACAGCGACCAAAACTGGCTCGTACTGCGCCGGCCGTCCGGCTCGAACACGGTGACGGTGCCGGGCTCAACTTTGCGCACGCCCTTGATGATGGTGTACGGCGGCGGCACGACGGCGTGAAAGGTCATGTAGTAGTTGAGCGCCACCGGATCGATCGACGTATCGACATCGCCGGCGGCGAGTAGAGCCGGCAGGGTGGAGGCGAATCGGATGCAATTGCCGTGCTCCGAGTAATAGAGAGGCTTGATTCCGAGTCGGTCGCGCACCAGCGCCAGCCGTCCCGTGTCGCGCTCGTCGACGGCAATAGCGAACATGCCGTGGAAACGCTTGGGCGCATCCTTGCCCCAGGCATGCCAAGCCTTGATCACCACCTCGGTGTCACCGTTGGAGAAGAAGCGATAGCCTTTGCCCTCAAGCTCGGCGCGCAGTTCTTTGTAATTGTAGATGCAGCCGTTAAACGCGACCGCCAGGCCGAGATCGGCATCGACCATCGGCTGCTGCGCGCGTTCGGAGAGATCAATGATCTTCAGGCGGCGATGGCCGAGCGCGGTCGCGCCATTCGCCCACAGGCCGGCGCCGTCGGGTCCGCGCGGCGCCATCGTATCCATCATCGCGGAAACGGCACGTGTCGACGGCGCCGCTCCGGTGAAATTCATTTCTCCGCAAAGTCCACACATGCGCCCCTGCTAATCCTTCATCGTGTAATTGTTTTTCCCACGGCGGCAAGCTAAGGGCCGAAGGAGCGAGGAAGTTCCATCCGGAACTCAGGCACAATCCGTGCCAGACAAAATCGCGCAAATCATTGTAGTAAAAGGCGATTTTATCGTCGTGAGAATGTTCGGCGCCAATTTGGGAGTGACATCCCAGAATTCTATATAGGAAGAAAGTTCCAAAAATCGACGCGTTGTGGACAACAATTAGCGCGGTAAGCCACGCATATCGTTAGGGAATTCTTGCACGCAAATTGTGCAGTGAAGGCTCGCTGCGACGAAATCGGTCAGCGCTGCGCCGGAAAAATCATGCAGGTGGTGCTGGCGTGCGCGTAGAGTTTGCCGGCGGAGTCTTTCAAATCAGCATCCGCGGTGGCGACGGTTCGGCCGCGGTGCAAAACGCGCGCTTCGGCGCGCAACAATCCAGTGTCCTTGCTGATCGCGCGCACCAAATTGACCTTGAGTTCCAGCGTGGTGAAACCGTCGCCGGCTGGCAGCGTGGAGTGCACCGCGCAGCCGAGCGCGGAATCGAGCATGGTCGCGGCGAGGCCACCATGCACCACGCCGAACGGATTGTAGTGCTGGAATCCGGGAGAGCCTTCGAACGCCGCGCGCCCATTGTCGACGTCGATCAGGCGGAAGCCAAGCAACTCGCACATCGGCGGCTGCGGCACGCTGCCGGCGATCATGGCCCTCAGAAATCCAAGGCCGTCGTGTGATTTCACGACCTCAGGCGCGGCTACGCCGAAACGCTTGACGACTTCATCCATTCTCCACCCCCGTCGGGCGGGACGTTATCGCGCCTCCGCGCGGCGGAAACAAGAGCCGCTGATAGAGCCAACCGATACCGACCAGCACGACGCCGAGTCCAATGAAAGACAGCGCGCGCAGAATGCCTGTCAGGCCCGCCATGTCGACAAGAAATACTTTCCCGATGGTAAGCGCCACCACGACGGCCGACGCCAGCCGCGCCGGTTGCGAACGCAGAACGAAGCCGGCCGCGAGCAACGCCACTCCGAGAGTCAGCCAGACCAGCGAATAGGTATATTGCTCGGCATCACTCGCCGGTACCGATGGCAAGATCTCACTGCCCTGGTAAAAGCGCCGCACTTCGAGCGAGAAATAGAGAAGGGTCAACGCGATCGTGGTTGCCGCCGCGACATAACGATAACCGAGCGGCCGGCTCGCGCGCGCAGTGAAAGCCAGGATCGTGGTCAGTACGGCGGGGATCCCGTAGCCGAGCAGGATCACGTTGAAGAGAAGGCCGCTGACGTTCGTTGCCGTCAGGAAAGGGTTGAGCGTCAGGCCGGGGCCAACAATGATTGCCGCCAGCGTTAGCCCGGCGACGATAAGGGCGCCGATATCGTGCACGACGCTGCGCGTGCGTTGCCGTACACGTTCGAGGCCGATGGTGATGGCGATCCCGACCGAAACCTGCATGGCGATTTCAGTGAGCGTGGCGGCCGGCTCGAACATGCGGCCGCCGGTCATATAGTGGCGGATTTCCAATAGCGCGAGCAGGACGGTGAACAGGATCGCCGCGCCGTCGGACATGCGCGCAGGCACGTCGTCGGCGCGCCGCCGCAGCAAATGGCCAGCATACCAGAACGAAACGGCGGGCACGCCGTAGCCGTAAAGCAGCCAGTTGAACAGCGGCGTGGCACCGAGATCGCGACCGGCAATGCTCGGCGCGTAGGCAACACGCGCGACCACCACGAGAACGATTGCCGCCGCCAGTTTGCGCAGCGCGGGCAGCGGGCGTTGCTCGCCGATCCAAGCGATGCCGGGCACCATCAAGGCGAGGGCGACGGTGAGCCAGCCTTTTTCCAGCGCGAAGGTAAGCGCGAGCGACGCCACTGTGCCGGTGGCGAACACTGCCGCAGAACTGGCGATGCCGGGGCGCTGTTCGCGCTGGCTCAGAAGCTCGGTGGCGTAGCCGTAGAGCGCCGCCATGAGCAGCGCCAGGCCTGCAAAGGGGATCGAGCGGTCGAGCCCGGCGATGCGCCAGTAGAGCGCGATCAGGATAGCGATGGGCGTGGCCACCGCGCAGGCGCTCCAGATCAGCGCGATGCGTGCGTTGGAGGCGCGGCTCTGCGTTGCAAAGCCGGCGATGCCAAACAAGGCCGCCAACGCGCCGCCCAGGAGCAGGTGCGAACCTGCACCGGTAGGCCGGTCGGGAATGGCGCCGCGGGTGACGCCAGGCGGCATTACCAAATCGTCAACGTAATGCGGCGCCGCCCATTGCAGCATGACTATCGTTGTCATCAGCCCGGCGGCAGGCAGCGCCCAGACCGCTGCGTCGGTG
This sequence comes from uncultured Pseudomonadota bacterium, assembly GCA_963732895.1. GTDB lineage: Bacteria > Pseudomonadota > Alphaproteobacteria > Rhizobiales > Xanthobacteraceae > Pseudolabrys. The sequence goes on from CAVTBG010000008.1 coordinate 144,628, forward strand.
CGCCATGCAGCCGCGACGGCGGCCGCCGCCAGCAGCGTGAAGACCGCAAGGGCGGTAGTGTCGTGATGGCTGCGAGTCACGATGATGGCCGCCGCGATGACATAGGCGGCAAGCGCCCCGGACGAGACCCCGTCGATCCCGCCGCGCTCGGTTTCGGGACCGAACAACAGCCCCGAGACGATGAGCGCCGCAGCGAGCGCAAATGCCACGGTGATGTAGAAGAGATGAGCATTGAGCGCGATGACGCCGAAATTGGTGATGCCAGCCAGCGCCCACAGCGCGCCGAGCACCACGGTCGTGATCGCGAGCCAGCGCCACAACCGCATCCGCGCCAACGCGAAGGCGGCCGCATTGACGACGATCAGATAAAGATAAAGCGCCCAGAAGTTCGGTTCTTGTGTCGCCACCAGCGTCGGCGTCAGAAAGGCGCCGGCAAGGCCGAGGCCCGCGAGTGCCGGTCCATGCAGAAGCGCGGCAGCGAGCGTCGCCAAGGCGACGACGCCGAGTAGGATGAAGGCCGCGCCGGGCGAGAGGAAACCGTACAGAGCGTAGGCCGCATAAACGGTGGCGTAAGCTGCGATCGTGCCCGCCGCGGTGAGGATGCTCGGAATGTGCTGCGACGGAATGGCGGCGATACCGGCAGCGATTTCGTTGCGCCGTGTCCATTCGCCGGCGGCGATCAATGCGGCGGCGAATACGCCGGCAAGGAAGATGCGTACGCCGGGCCCGAGCAGGCCTTGCTCGACCGTGTAGCGTACCAGGAAGATGGCGCCGAGCGCGAGCGCCAGTCCGCCAATCCACACCACCCATTGGGTGCCGAAGCGTTCTTCCAGGGTTGCTGGCGGCGTCGCTGATGGTGTGCGTGCCGGTATCTGCGGAGACGCGATTGGCTCGGGCGTCGGTTCCGCCGGCGCGGCGGCTTGTTCGGTTGCTTCTTCCGGTTCTGTTGCGGCCGGTGGTTGTTCGGTGGCCGGCGCCACCGCGTCTTCAGCGGCCGGAAGCGGCGCGTAGACAATTGGCGTGGCAGCGATGGCTCCCGCTTGGCCGCTTTCCAGCTTCGCCACTCGTTCCTGCAATTTGCGAATATTGGCGCGCGCATTCAGCGCCGTCACCAAGGCGGCGATGACCATTACCGGAAACGCCAGCGCAATGAGGATAAGTAATGCAACTTCCGACATGCCGCCCCCGGAATCGCCGCTGCGACCCATGGTAGTGCGCGGCCCCGTCACTTGAAAGGTGGGTTGTGCGCTGCCGTCGCGCGCGCTCAGGCGATATCGAGCCGGAACGGGATGCCCTCGGCTGCAGCTTCGGCGGGGCCGATGGTCTCGATCGCACGCACCATGCGGCCATCGCGCTTCAAGAGGCGGTCGGCGATGGAGACGATGCGCGCGTTCGGTTGTGCGGTTCTCGATGCGCGGCGGATCGCCTGCGCGATCTCGCGCTCGTCGCGCTCGGGGTTGATGGCGCAGGCCGCGACAAAGGCACCCGCCGTCGAGCGGCTGATGCCGGCAAAGCAATGCACGACCATCGGCGACGCGCGATCCCATGCGCCGGCAAAGTCGATCAGCCGTGCGATGTGCTCTTCGCCCGGCACGGTGTAGCCTTCCATCGGCGCGCTGATGTCGTCGACCGCGAGCACCAGATGGTTTTCCGGCGCGATATGGCGCGGCCGCTCCACCCGGTCGGTGAGGCGCAGCAGCGTGACGATGTGGCGCGCGCCAGTTTTGTCGACGGTGGCGTAAAGGCGCGCGAGCGAGCAGACGTGGATCATGATGACGATAATTCCAATTCTTGCGTCATATCTATGACCTGTACGAGGCGTTGAAATGCCTCAGCCGCGCATCAGTTTCTCGAACCGCTCCTTGAAGCGAGCCTCGGCCGTGCCCGCCGACCAGGGGGGCAGATAGTCGCGCTCGATCGCGGCCGAGAATTTCGGCGATGCGCCGAAGAACTTTCGCGCTTCCGTCGCGGCGAAGCCGGCGAGCCTGGTGGCTTCCAGATAAGCGGCGCTGCGGTCGGCGGCCTTGATCAAAGCCTGCAATTCATCCGTCAGCTTGACCGGCAGGCCGAAGCGCAGATGGATGGCGGCGAGCAGGCGGCGCTCCACCGCCTTGTAGCGGTCACCGATCACTACCTTGAACGGCGAGATCATGTCGCCGATGACGAATTCCGGCGCGTCGTGCAGTAGCGTCGCCAGCCGTGCCTTGGCGTCGAGGCGCGGCACCTTGGCGCGGGCGAGTGCCTCCACCAGCAGCGAATGCTGCGCGACCGAAAAGATATGCGCACCCTCGGTCTGCCCGTTCCAACGCGCGACGCGGGCAAGCCCGTGCGCGATGTCCTCCATCTCGACGTCGAGCGGAGAGGGGTCGAGCAGGTCGAGCCGGCGCCCGGACAGCATGCGCTGCCAAGCGCGCGGCGCGCTCGCGGGTCGCGTGGGCGAAGAGGGTCGTGTCCGAGTTCACACGCTTTTATTGAGCACGGCGGCGGCGGCCGCAAGCCTGCCGAGCCTAACCGGCAGCGCGGCGGCCGAGCGACGGCATGGCCGCGCCGCGTGCGCGGTCGGCGCCGGCCGCTTGCGGCAGTTCGAGCAGGAACGCTGCGCCCTTTCCGCTTTCGAGCAGCGAAAGCCGTCCGCCGTTGCGTTCCGCCAGTTCGCGCGCGATGGCGAGGCCAAAGCCATTGGCGGCCCCTTCCGCTGCGCCTGGCCGGAACAGCCGTGCCTTCACGGCTTTGGGAAGGCCGGGGCCATCATCGGCGATGCGGATGGCGATGCCGGCGTCGCCCCGCGCTACCGTGACGCGCAGGCGCTTGATCTGGTTCCCGCGATGGGCGAGCGAAACGGCGTTCTGGGCGAGATTGAACAGGATGCGGAAGATCTCGGCCGCGTCGCCGAGCACGATGCAGGACGGGCCGGCATCGACCTCGAACTCGAATCCGGCCGGCGCCAGCGGCTCGAGCAGTGCGACAACCTCTGCGATCGCGGCGCGCAGATCGAAGCCGCGGCGGCGGCTCGCCGGTTTCTGCCGTCCCGCCTCGGTCAGCGCCTCGCTGCACATGGAGGCGCTTCGGCTGATCAGCGCCAGGGCGGCGCTCGTCACCTTGCCGCCGCGTGGCCCGGACAGCCGCTCCAGCGTTTCGAGATGCAGGCCGATGGTCGCCAGCGCGTTGCGGATATCGTGCGCCCAAGGGGCGGAGATGGCCTGGACCAAGGTGGGGTTGTCGGCGGCAAGCGTCAGCTGGGTCATAGGACGGCTCTTGTCGGTCTGATGGTTAATGGTCGGGACGGCGGTCTGGCCGCTCGGAAACGCGCGGAATAAACCCTTCGGCGGGGATTTCCGCCAATACCATTTGGCTTCCGATTTGATAGAAAATGGCTATCAGGCAGCCGACCCGGCCGCCCGGGGAGTGCGCTTTTCAATGGAAATGCACCAGGTCCGGTATTTCCTGGCGGTCTGCGACGAGCTCAACTTCACGCGCGCCGCCGCCAAATGCCACGTTGCCCAACCCTCATTGACCCGCGCCATCAAGCAGTTGGAAGACGAACTGGGCGGCCGGCTGTTTCACCGCGAGCACAGCGGCACTCAACTGACCGAGCTGGGTCGTGCGATGCGGCCCTATATGCAGGAGGTGATCCGGCAGTCCGAGCAGGCCAAGGGGGCGGCCGTCGCCCTGACCACGCTGAAACGGACCCCGCTCAAGCTCGGCATCATGTGCACCATCGGCCCCGGCAACCTGGTTGGCCTGATCGCCGCTTTGCAGGACAAGCATCCCGACATCGAGCTGCAGATCATCGACGGTGCGGCGCAGGAGCTCCACGATAAACTGGTTGGCGCCGAGCTTGAGGCGGCGATCTATTGCCTGCCGGAGACGGAGGACGACCGCCTCCATCTTATGCCGCTGTTTCGCGAGCAGTTCATGATCGCGCTCGGCCCGCGCCATCATCTGGCCAACCGCAACGCCATCCGGGTGCGCGATCTGGACGGCGAGCGCTATCTCAACCGCGCCAATTGCGAATATCTCGCCGTCGCCCGCGACATCTTTCTGGCGAATGGCGCCAAGGTGCAGCGGGTCTACCGCAGCGAACGCGCGACTGGATTCTGTCCATGGTCGCCGCCGGCCTCGGCTTCGGCTTTCTGCCGCAATATTGCGTCGATGAGCGTACCGACCTGATCGTCCGCCCGCTGGTCGAGCCCGAGATCTGGCGTGAAATCTCGCTGGTCACCGTGCGCGGGCGGCCGCATTCGCCGGCGCTCGGCGCGCTGGTGCACGAAGTCATGCAGACGAAATGGATGGGCGCCGACGCCATCGCGGTGCAGAAGATCCGCGCCGAGCCGGAGCTAACCGACTAGGGGGCCTACCCGTTAGCGTTTGTGCTTTGCGCACTCCGGGTGGCGATAGCAGCTCACCAGATGGTCGTTGACCATGCCCACCGCCTGCATGAAGGCATAGATGATCGTCGGCCCGACGAACTTGAAACCGCGTCCGATGAGTTCCTTCGAGAGCTTGCGCGAGATGTCGGTCTCCGCCGGTACTTGGCCGATGGTGCGGAAGTGGTTTTGCTTCGGCTCGCCGCCGATATGCTTCCATAGCAGGTTGGAGAACCCCGGACCCTTTTCCATGATGTCGAGCCAGCCGCGCGCGGACAGAATCGCGCCTTCGATCTTGGAGCGGTTGCGCACGATGCCGGCATCCTGCATCAGCCGCTCGACTTTCTTCGGCGTGTAGCGGGCGATCTTTTCCGGCTGAAAGCCGTCGAAGGCTTTGCGGAAGTTATCACGCTTGCGCAGGATGGTGATCCACGAGAGTCCTGCCTGGAAGCCGTCAAGCACCAGCTTCTCGTAGAGCGCGCGGTCGTCGTATTCCGGCACGCCCCATTCCTCGTCGTGATAGGCGACGTAGAGCGGATCCTGCTTCGGCCAAGGGCAGCGGGTAAGGCCGTCTTCGTGGCGTACGCTCGCGCTCATGACGCGGTTTGCGTCTCGCCCGGAAACGAAAACTTCGCCCAGTCTGGCTTCACCACGTGCAGCACGATGCCGCCGCAAGTGAGCGGCGTGCCCGCAGCGAGCGCATCGGCAACGCGGTCGAGCCGCAAGAGCGCGAGCCCCCGTCCCTTTGTCGCCGAACCGATGGTGCCGACCTGTTTGTCGTCCGCCATCACCGGCAGCCCATCGTCCGGCGCGAATTCGTCATAGGCGACCGGCACCAGGCGGCTGCGCGCGCTGTTTCGATGCTCGACCCGCGAGACGACTTCCTGCCCGACATAGCAGCCCTTCTCGAAATCGACGCCGGCGAGCTGGTCCATGTTGGCCTCGTGCGGGAAGGTGTCGCCATACATGAAATCCTGGCCGCCGCGCGGCACGCCGAGCGCGATACGATGCGTGTCATAGGCCTCCTCGCTCACCAGCTCGGCGCCGAGATCGGCGGCCGCTTCCTGCGCGAGATGCGGCGGCAGGACGACCCGCATGCCCAATGCCGGCAACCGCGGGTCCGGATAGCAGAGGCCGTATTCGGTATCACCGGCACCTTCCCACACCGCCATCACGCCGAGTGCTTCCGACAGGTCTTCGACTGTGACCTTGGCGCGCAGCTTGTAGAAATTGAGCTTGTCCTTGAGCGCTCCGGCGAGCGCGCGCGGGCAATCGAGGAAGAAGCCACCGCCGTCTTCGACCGGCGCCTCGGCTACGATGAAATCCACGATGATCTTGCCCTGCGGCGTCAGCAGCGCGGCAAAGCGCGGGCGCCCGGGGGTGACCTTGCCGATGTCGTTGGTGGCGAGACCATTGAGGAAGTGCCGGGCGTCGTCGCCGGCGACTTTGACCACCCCGCGGTCGGGAAGAATCGCTGCCTGCATTTGGGACTCTCTTATGCCGTCTTTACCCTAGTCTCTTGCCAGAACTCGCGCCAAAACGTAAGCGCTGAGGGCGGCGCGGCAACCCCCGGCAGATTTGACCAGAAGTGCTCTAAAATGGCCGAAACCTACGATCTCATCCTCAAGGGCGGCACCGTAGTCAACCACGACGGCGAGGGGGTGCGCGATCTGGGTGTCCGTGACGGCCATTTCGCTGCCATCGGCGACCTCTCGCGGGCGTCCGCCGGCGAGGTGATCGACTGCCGCGGCCTGCACCTCTTGCCCGGAGTGATCGACAGCCACGTCCATTTCCGCGAGCCCGGCCTCACTCACAAGGAAGATCTCGAATCGGGCTCGCTTTCGGCGGTGATGGGCGGTGTCACCGCCGTGTTCGAAATGCCGAACACCGATCCGACCACCACCAGCGCCGACACGCTCACCGACAAGGTCAAGCGCGCGCATCACCGCATGCATTGCGACTTCGCTTTCTATGTTGGCGCCACGCGCGAAAATACCAAAGACCTCGGCGAACTCGAGCGGCTGCCGGGCGCGTGCGGTGTCAAGGTGTTCATGGGTTCCTCCACCGGCTCCCTGCTGATCGAGGACGACGAAGGCGTGCGCGCGGTGCTGAAGGCGATCAGCCGCCGCGCCGCCTTCCATTCCGAGGACGAGTATCGTCTGCGGGAGCGCATGCATCTGCGCGTCGAAGGCGATCCACGTTCGCATCCGGTCTGGCGCGACGCCACCGCCGCGCTGATGTGCACCCAGCGTCTGGTCGGACTCGCGCACGAAACCGGAAAACGTATCCACGTGCTGCATGTGACCACCAAGGAGGAGGCGGCTTTCCTCGCTGCCCACAAGGACGTCTCCACGGCGGAGGCGACGCCGGCGCATCTCACGCTCGAAGCGCCCGGCTGCTACGAACGGCTCGGCACGCTCGCCCAGCTCAATCCGCCGATCCGCGACGCCGCCCACCGCGCCGGGCTCTGGCGTGGGCTCGCGCAAGGGGTGATCGACAGCATCGGGTCCGATCATTCGCCGCACACGCGCGAGGAAAAGGCGCACTCCTATCCGAAGACCCATTCCGGAATGACCGGGGTGCAGACGCTTGTTCCCATTATGCTCGATCACGTCAGCGCCGGCCGGCTTTCGCTCTTGCGGTTCGTCGACCTCACCAGCGCCGGTCCCGCGCGGGTGTTCGGCATCGCGGCCAAGGGCCGGATCGCGGTCGGTTACGATGCCGACGTCACGGTAGTCGACCTCAAACGGCGAGTTACCATTACCGATGACTGGGTTGCCTCGCGCGCAGGCTGGACGCCCTACAACGGTGTCAGCGTGCTGGGCTGGCCCGTCGGGACCTTTGTCCGCGGCCACAAGGTGGTGTGGGAAGGCGCCTTGAACGCTCCGGCGCGGGGCGAGCGGGTTCGTTTCCTGGAGACACTCGCCGGCTAACCCGTCGTTGCGGCCCCCCGCCGTTGTATGGAAGAGGCACCACTTTGCCCGTTTTATGGGTTTTCCCCAAGCAACTTACGCGGTGCGGCTGTTGTTATTTTGCATTCCTGGCGCGAGTGGCTATCAGCGGTAGGTGGCCACCCCCTCTCCGGCCAAGGCGAGGCCGGGGTGCGAAGAGCAACAGATCATGAGCGGCGAACCCGTGTCGTTCCGCATGCTTTACGTAGCGGCCAAGGAGCCGGGGGAGGAGCTTTGGAAGCCGGACCACGAGTTGTGGCGGAAGGGCGCCATGCTGGCCGACGTGCCTATCGAATTTTCCGCGCATGATGCCACGGCTGCGGCTGCCGCGCTGAGCAATGGCGGCATCGACATTTGCGTCATGGACCCGGCCTTGCCGCAGGACGAGAAGGCAGTCGTCATCAAAGCCGTCAACGAAGCGCAGCCGCCGCCCTTCACCATCGAAGCCGCGGCAGAGGGAGCCCCTCGCGCCGATGGCACCAATGCCGCGCCCCCAAGGCCGGCGAGCCCCGCCGACGCGCTCAAGTTGGTCAATGCCTGCGTGCGCGCGAAAATTCCCGCGCGCGTATTGGTCGTCGATGACTCCAGCACCATGCGTCTCATCGTGCGCAAGATCCTGGCCGCGAGCGGCTTCGCTCTGGAGGTTCACGAGGTGAGCGAGGGAGGGGAGGCCATCCGGCAGTTGCGCACCGGCGATTTCGGGATGGTGTTCCTCGACTACAACATGCCCAGCCTCAATGGTTTCGAGACGCTGGCCATGATCAGGCGCCGTCATCCCAATATGGCGGTGGTGATGATGACTTCCACAATGGACGACGCCATTGCCAAACGCGCCTACGCTTCGGGTGCGAACGCCTTCCTCAAGAAGCCGTTCTATCCGTCCGATATCGACAAGGTGCTGGCGCGCCATTACGGCCTGCATGCCTCGACGGAATAATGACCTAAGCGCGATGGCGTCGATCGATGGACGAACTAGAGAGGCGGCGGCAGCGCTTACTGACGCTGTGCTTCGATAGAGAATTCACCGTTGCGGATGCGCGTGCCGAGGCCTTCCGCGAAAGTGGCGGCTGCATCCTCGCCATAAGTGGAGACGAACTCGGCAAGCGCTGCGAATAGACAGGCTTGCGCAAGGCAATCGCCGTCGATGCCGTCGAGGCGGGCTTCGGCCCAGGCTTCCTGCAAGTAACCGAGCGCCACGCGTTTCTGCTCGCGGTCGGCCACCGGTTCGTGCGACTCGCTTGTATTGCCCGTCGTATCCATCGTCATCCCTTGGCGGCCGGTTTGGATGCCCGCCCCAATGTCTTGAACGAACGCTAGCATGCGGGTACCGCCCCGAAGCCCCATATCTTGAAGAAAGGTTAATCGGCGCGACGCGTGCGCGGTTAGTTGGCGTAGCGCGCGCCAATGTCGCGGGAGATCCGCGCGCCTTCCTCGAGATAGCGGCGGATGGCAATGGAAGCCGCCGGCGTGCAGGTACGATAGGTCTGCTGAAAGCCACGGTAACCACGATTGAAACTGGCGACGAATTTGCGCCGCCGTTCGCCGGCGGGCGCCTCGGCGTCGAGCAGCGCCTGCATTTCGTCGCGCCACTTCTGCTCGTCATGGACCCCGCACACAGGCCGCAGGTAGTGCAGCGCGCCGAGAATTTCGGCGAGCCGCTGCAGATCGTGGTCGAACGGCGCGGTGCGATCTCCCGCCGGCGGCACCGGCTGGTTTTGCGCCCAAGCGGGCGCGCCCCAAAGGCAGAGCAGGACGGTAACGATGGCGAGCGGCTTGTTCACGTGGTTCTTCAGTCCTTGGCGGGTCCCATATGCGCCCCCTCTTGGGTAACCGCAAGGCGGCGTCCGGCGCCGGCTGAATGCACCTTGAATCTTTGCCGCGCCTTCAGCCCGTACCGGCGAGCCGCGCCATCGCCGCCGCGACGATGTCGGCGAGGCCCTCGGTGGTGCGTAAGCTCTCCAAATCGGCGGGATCAAGCCAGCGCGCGTCGTCGAGTTCCTCGTTGAGCACCAGTTCGCCGGCGAGCGCGCGCGCGGCAAAACACAGGATAACGAAATGCCGCTCCACCTGCCCTTGCGCGTCGCGCACGATTACCTCGCGCTCGCCGGCGAGTGCGACCGGTTCGACGGTGAGTGCCGTCTCCTCGCGCACTTCGCGCACCACCGCTTCGTTCAGCGTTTCGCCGAGTTCGACCCCGCCGCCTGGCAAGCTGTAGAGATTGAGCGCGGGCTTGCGCGCGCGCCGCACCACCAGAACCTTGCCGTCGCGCACGATGGCTGCACTGACGGCGAGATAAGGGCGGCTCGGATAGGTGCGGGTGTCGGCCAAGGAACGTCAGACCTTCATCAGAAGATCGTCGATGGCTGCCTGCGCACCGTCAATGTGCGCTTCGCCATTGATCACCGCGCCGGCACGCGCCACCAGCGGCTTCAGGATACCTGCGGCCTTATCGGCGAGCGCGCGGGCCAAGACCGGCGGCAGGTCGGCGCGCAGCGCAGCACGAGTCGCTTCCAGAACCGCAGTCATGGCGCGGGTCAGCGCGTCCAGGCAAGCGCGCGCGCAAGGGTCGGCGTTCTCATAGGCGGCAATCGTTGTGCGGCGGCTCTTAAAGTGTGAGGCTGCGAAATGTTCGCGATAGCTCATCGGCTCCCAGGACAGGAGGTCGTCGCGGAATTCCGGGCCGATCGAGAGCATATCGAGCAACATGATCGCCTCGTTGAAATGGTTGAGGTAGTCGGTCGCGAGCCCCGTCATCGGATTGATATTGGTGTCGGCGAGGCGCAAACCATCGCCGGACGGATACTTGTCGTTGGCCACCGCAGCCGCCACGCAATCCTGATAGTTCATCCCACACCACACCGCTGTCCCAATCCCGGGGCAAGTTTCATATCCCGCGGTTAAGTTGTGATTAAGCCGGGGCGGCGGTAGGCTGAGGTCAGTTAGGGTTATTACGATATGTGCGGCCGCTACACGATCACCTCAGCGCCGGACGCTTTTCGAGCGTTGTTTCGCTATGCCGATCAGCCCAATTTCCCGCCGCGTTACAATATAGCGCCGACGCAACCCATTCCTGTCGTGCGCCTGCAAGAGGGCGAGCGCCACTTCGCGCTCGTGCGCTGGGGCCTGATTCCGTCCTGGGTCAAAGATCCGAATAATTTTGCCTTGCTTATCAACGCTCGCGGCGAGTCGGTCATCGACAAGCCGGCGTTCCGCAACGCCATGAAGCGCCGCCGCTGCCTGGTGCCTGCCGACGGGTTCTACGAGTGGAAGCCGGTGGGCGGGCGCAAGCAACCTTATTACATCCGCGCTAAATCGGGAGCGCCGCTCGCCTTCGCCGGCCTATGGGAAACCTGGGTGGGGCCGAATGGCGAGGAGATCGACACTGCCACAATCGTCACTACCCGCGCCAATCGCGTCTTGAGCTCGATCCATGACCGCATGCCGGTGATCGTGCCGCCGGAAGCTTTCGACCTATGGCTCGATGGCGTCAACGTCGATGCCGTGACCGCGTCCGCGGTCATAGCGCCGGCGCCGGAGGACCTGCTCGAAGTCTATCCGGTGTCGACGGCGGTCAATCGCACCGCCAACGACAATGTCAAACTGCTGGATCCGGTGGACCTGAACGCCGCGCCTGCGCCAAAGCCGGCGGCCAAACCGGCCGGAAAACCCACGCGCGCCAAGCGCGAGAAGAAGGACGGCGGGCAGGGGGCGTTGTTTTAGGACGGTTACAGCACTTTGCCCGGGTTCAATATCCCGTTGGGATCGAGCAGGTGCTTGATACCGCGCATCAGCTCGAGCGCCACCGGGTCCTTGTATTGCGGCAGGATATCGCGCTTGATCACGCCGACGCCGTGCTCGGCCGAGATCGATCCGCCGAGTTTCTTCACCACCGCGAACACGACGGCGTTGACCTCGTCCCAGCGCGCGAGGAACGCCTTGCCGTCGACGCCCGGCGGCTGCATCACGTTGTAGTGGATGTTGCCGTCGCCGACGTGGCCGAACTGCAACGAGCGGCAGCCCGGTATGAATTTCGCCACCGCCGCGTCCGCTTCTTCGATGAAGGCCGGCACCGCGGCCACCGGCACCGACACGTCGTGCTTGATCGACGCGCCGATGTGGCGCTGTACCTCGCCAAACAGTTCGCGGATGCGCCAGAACGCTTTGGCCTGTTCCAGGCTGTCGGCGATGGTGGCGTCGAGCACCAAGCGGCGCTCCATGCCCTGGCTAAGAATCTCCTCCATCGTTTCGCGCAGGCCTGTCCGCGCCTGCGACGACAATTCGATCAGTACATACCAGGGATAGGGCCTCTCAAGTGGATTGCGGCTGACCGAGTCGTGCTCGATCACCGCCTCGACGCCGTGCCGCGCCATCATCTCGAACGAGGTCACGCCGTCGGAGGTGCGCTCGATCGCAAGCCCCAAGAGATCGACCGCCGCCTGCGGCGACGGCACGGCGGCATAGGCTGTTTCCACCGAACGTGGCTTCGGCACCAGCCGCAGCACGGCAGCCGTGATGACGCCAAGCGTGCCTTCCGCTCCGATGAACAGGTTCTTCAGATCGTAGCCGGTGTTGTCCTTCTTGAGCTTGTTGAGGTTATGCAGCACCCGACCGTCCGCCAGCACCACTTCGAGCCCGAGCGCGTGCGAACGGGTGACGCCGTGCGCGATCGCGGCGACGCCGCCGGCATTTGTTGAAAGGTTGCCGCCGATGGTGCACGTGCCTTCCGACGGCAGCAGTTGCGGATAAAGCCGGTCGGCCGCGCTCGCTGCTTCGCGCGCGCGTTGCAACGTGACGCCAGCTTCCACGGTCATGGTGTTAGAAACCGGATCGACCTCGCGGATCTTGTCGAGCCTTGTGAGCGACAAGACCACTTCGCCGTTGTGCGGCAATTGTCCGCCGACCAGCCCCGTATTGCCGCCTTGCGGCACGATCGCGGTTCTCGTTTCGTTGGCGAGCTTGACGATAGACGCCACTTCGTCGACCGAGCCGGGGCGCAGCACCACGGGCGTGCGGCCGTGCCAGAGATCGCGCATCTCGACGAGGTACGGCTCCTGCATCGTCCGATCGGTGATGGCATATTTCTCGCCGACAATCATCGTAAAGCGTGCGAGCAGTTCAGGCGAGAGGGCGGGCAACTTGGTCGGTTTGGTATGCAGGTTCATTGTCATCACTCGTCTTGATTCAATCTTTTGGCGCTGCTGCTCGCTGTAGCCTATCGTTGATCGCCTCGCCCAGCCCATCGTGCGGCACCGGCATAACGGCAACGGTTGAAGCGCCAGACGCATCGAGCGCGCGCAGATGCGAAAACAGATTGGCCGCCGCCTCGACAAGGTCGCCGCGCTGTGACAGGTTGCGCGTCTTCTCTGCCGACCAGGTCGGCGCCGGCCCGAAGGCAAGCAGGGCTTCGCCTGCTCGCGCGCCTTCCGCATTCAGCCGCAGCCGCGCTTTGGGCGCATAATGGGACCGCAACATGCCCGGCGCCACCGGCGCATCGCTGGTTGTCGCCGCCGGTGCAAGAAGCGCAAAGCCGAGCACCTGCTCGATCTCTTCACGCGGCACGCCGCCGGGCCGCAGAAGCGTCGGCCGGTCGAGGCAGGCGATGATGGTCGACTCCACGCCCACCGTGCAGGGGCCGCCATCGATGATCAGATCGATGCGCCCGCGCAGATCGCCCAGCACATGGGCGGCGCTCGTCGGTGAGACGTGGCCGGAGCGATTGGCGGATGGCGCCACCACCGGGGCGCCGAAGGCTTCAAGCAGCACATGCGCCAGAGGGTGTGCCGGTACCCTTACAGCCGCGCTGTCGAGTCCTGCCAGCGCCAGATCCGACACCGCGCAGCCGGCTGCCTTCGGCAGCACGAGGGTCAGCGGGCCGGGCCAAAACGCGGCCGCTAGCCGTTCAGCGGCATCATCGAAGCGTCCGAGCATCCGGGCGGCAGCGATGTCGGCCACATGGGCGATGAGCGGGTTGAAGGCGGGGCGACCCTTGGCGGCATAGAGCCGGGCCACCGCCTCGCCATTGCGGGCATCGGCGCCGAGCCCATAGACAGTCTCGGTCGGGAAGGCGACGAGCCCCCCGGCGCTGAGGCACGCTACCGCGGTCGCAATGGCTTCGGAATCGGCCTTCAACACACGTGTTCCCGGCTCGGCGGTCATTGTTTCCCTTTGGTTTCCTCTTGGCTTGCGGGCGGGTCCGGGCCGTGGTTATAAGACCGCCCATCAGTCGGAGTGTAGCGCAGTCTGGTAGCGCACCTCGTTCGGGACGAGGGGGTCGCAGGTTCAAATCCTGCCACTCCGACCAATGCCCTCCCCAAGGCGTTGATTTTCTACAACTATCTGCAACAACTAAGCAATTCAAGACGCCCGAGTACACAAGGGCGGTACACAGGCGCGTGTTGCGGATGGTCAAGCTCGCACAGGATGCCAACGGTGGCTACAAGGCCCGCAAGCGCCTTCCGCATGACGTGAGGGAGGAATACGGGCGGCTGTACGGCCCCCGTGTCGAAGCCAAGTTCTTCGCGACCGCCAGCACAAAGCCTCATGAAGCCAAGCAGCGTTTCCGCGAATGGGAGGCGGAGGTTGAAGGGCGCATTGCCGCCATTCGCGCCCAGCGCACGGGCGAGGGCATCGCGCTAACGCCTCGACAGGCCCGCGCCTTGGCAGGCGAATGGTACGACTGGTTCATTGCACGGCATCCGCTCAGCGATAAAGAACAGTGGGAGCATGTGCGCGACAACGTTCGCGAGGCTCTCGTTGGAGCGGTCGGCGAGAAGCGATGGGAACAAGCGGACCATCCTGACGACTTCTGGCGAGAGGATGAGGAGATCAGAAGAGCCGTTCGCCCTGTGCTGGCCGACGCTGGAGAGACCGCACAGTTCCTCGCGATGAGGGCGGTGGTGCTGAACAGTGAGGCGCGCGACCGGTTCCTGGACACTCTCTACGACGACCTGTCCGAAGCCCTCAAACAGCTCATCCGCATCTCGGAAGGGGACTACAGCCCCGACGCGTACCGTGAACGGTTTCCGAAGTTCGAGGGTGCGGACACCGGTGAGACGCCCATGCAGCTGTTCGAGCGATGGGTGGCCGAACGGCAACCGGCGGCGGGCACAGTTGAAAGCTGGACATACGTCTTCAGGCCGATGACGGAGCATTTCGATGGTCGAAGCGCGGCCTCAATCAAACCTGACGAAGCGCAAAGTTGGCTAAAGGTCTTATCACCGAGAAGTGCTCAGCGCAGACCGTACGCAACACGTATCTGCACGCCAGCAAGGCGGTGTTCGGATGGGCAGTCGAGCACAGATATGTCCCTGACAATCCCTTCAAGGGCGTGAAGATCACGGTACCGAAGCCGCGCAGGCATCGCGAGACGAAAGCGTTCTTACCGCAAGAGTACCGGACGATCCTGAATGCTTCGCTCAAAGTAGTGGACACGAGCAATGCCTTCGATGCTGCTAAGCGGTGGGTGCCTTGGTTGTTGGCGATAGGACGTCGGTTTGACCGAGATTCCTCATTGGTCTTCTCGGTGATCTCGCCGACCGGCGGCATTCGACCGCCGGATCGGCATCGCGCCAAAAAAGTGCTCAGCCTTTTTGATCGAGAGGAGATATCTCGATGGTTCAGCATGGGTCGCTCGTTTCGGTCGATCGCGCGCCACCTGAGACGGTCTCCATCGACCATCAGCCGCGAAGTCCAGCGCAATGGCAGAGCGTATCGTTACCGGGCTACAGGGGCCGATCAGGCGGCCTGGGATAGGGCGCGACGTCCCAAGCTTTGCAAGCTGGCTTGCCGCCCGTTCTTGAGGCGGACAGTATCAACTCTGCTGCGGCGGCAATGGTCTGCGGAGCAAATTGCTGGCTGGCTCAAACGCACATATCCGATGGACCTTCAAAAGCGGGTGTCACACGAGACGATCTATCGCAGCCTGTTCATTCAGGCGCGCGGAGTGCTGAAAAAGGAGCTTCTTGAGCACCTGAGGGCGAGGCGCACAGTCCGTCGATCCAGGCACGCCAGCATGAAAAGAAACGGGCTCGGCCAGATCAAGAACGCCGTATCCATCAGCGAACGACCACCGTCTGTTGAAGACCGTGCGGTTCCCGGCCATTGGGAGGGCGACTTGATCGGCGGGTCGGGGAACAGCTAAGTCGCAACGCTTGTTGAGCGCCATTCGCGCTATGTGATGCTGGTCAAGGTCGCGAACAAGGACACTGAAAGCGTCGTCTCGGCGCTGATCAAGCAATCGCACCGATTGCCGACCGAGCTTTACGGGTCGCTGACTTGGGGCCGAGGCAAGGAGCTTGCCGACCATCAACGCCTGACATTGGCGACCCAGGTCGAGGTCTATTTTTGCGATCCTCAATCGCCCTGGCAGCGCGGATCCAACGAAAACACCAACAGATTGCTGCGCCAGTACCTGCCACGCGGCACTGACCTATCCTTGCATAGTCAGGCCAAGCTCAGTGCCATCGCAAGGCAGCTCAATGAAAGGCCGAGAAAGACCTTGCTCTATCACACGCCGGCTGAGAAGTTCGCCGAATGTGTTGCAGCGATCGGTTGAGCCCACCGCCGCTAGCGGTCATAGAGCGCACATCACCGGTCCGTCTGCTTTTTCCGGCAACGGACATTGAGCGGAATCCTTGGAAGTTGATGCGCGGCGCTCCGAAATGATACCGCGACTGCAACCCTTTAGCGGTCTTTTTGAAACCAGGGGTGGCCGAACGTTTTGGAGTTTGCAGATGGGAAGGGGACCCATTGCGCGGATGGCATTTCAGGACGAGGCGCTTGACTAACTATTCGAAGACGGAAGAGTATTCACCCCAGTTCGGAGTTCATCTGGGGACTGCCTATTAGAGCGATTAGTTATTCGTATCGGAGCACTCACGATGAAAAAGCGCGTCGGCAAACATGCAACCGCGGCCTATTCGCCCAAGGAAGGTCATTCGGTTGTCATCTATACGCACAAATTCAAGCCGGAACACTTCCGCAAAGGCGTCGAAATAGTCACCCAATTCGCAGATGCCCAGTCTGAAATGGGTCAAAAACGGCACAACATATTTCTAAAGCGGCCATCCACCCATGAGATGGTGAACATATCGTTTTTTGATGAGGGGGCCAGCGTTCACGATTGGCACGAATTGAAAGGCCGGCTGAAGAGGGTCGAAAGGCTGCAAGGCATGTTGGAGAAGCCGATTGACGTACAGGTTTTTGAGGTCGCTGGCGTTGTCGGTATTAGCGAATAGGCTCTTAAAAGCATTTTGAACTTCACGCTGCGTCGTTACGGTCTGCTGGCCAATAAAGGATGATTTGTCGTCGCGTTGTGGTGTTATCGACCACGGCCTGGGACGCTGCGCTTTCGGGTGCGTATCGTGGGGAAGAGCGCACATCACAGGTCTGTCCGCTTTTCCCAGTAACGGACATTGGGTGGCGTCTCAGGAACTTGATGCACGACGCTTCAAAGTGATGCCGCGACCGCAACCCTTTAAAGGTCTTTTTGAAACCAGGGGTGGCCGCACGTTTTGGGATCTGCAGATCGAAAGGGGACTCATTGAGCGCGGCACATAGAAGGGACGTCTCGGGCATAAGAGCATTCAGCATACTGTGCGGTACACCGAACTGTCGCCAACGCGGTTCAAAGATTTTTGGCGCGGCTGACATAACCAAGATGCCCTTATCGAGTGTCTGCTTCAGGTCGCATTCGCGGTCGCTATAAGGGGCAACGCGACGGTTTCGGAGAATAGCGACACAGGAAAAACGGTAGTGACTGGACCCAAAGCAGACACTGCGGCATGTGTCAGCGCGTAAATTTTTACGCATCTTTTTCCACCAACGCTTGTCGCCGAAGTGCCAGAAGCGCCGATATTTTGTGGCCCTTTCAATGTCTGCGGCATCTTGCCGCAGGGGTGCCGAAGCCTGTGCGTGATCGGATTAGTCAGTGGCAAATATCCGCGGGGCCGTGTGTCATTAAATCGTCGAATCAATTTCCGGTGCACGCACCGGCCGGCCTGACAATGATCGGGACGGTCAAGAGGTTTGCAGCATGCATGGCGTCTGCTTTGGTTGTCTTCTAGGAGGGATGGGAAGATGAAGAATCGCTTCACCGCTTTGGCGTTCGTACTGCTCTGCCTCGGTTTGAGTTCCCCAGCCAGCGCTGGCATAATTTATGACAACGGAGGGCCCGACGGGACGATCAACGCATTTTATATTGACGGGCCGAATGCTGGTCCGTTCAATCAGTCGATTTACGACACGTTCACTGCAACCGGTAGCGGTACTGTCGGCGAGCTGGACGTCGGCCTTTGGGTTACGACGGGCAGCACCCCGACCACGGTTACTTGGTGGCTCGGCTCCACCTTTCTCGACAGCAGCATCGGGGGAGGGACCGTGGCCCTGACGGCCGCTGATTACGGTTTCCTTTCATCTAACACTTTTGGGTTTGACGTGTATGAAGTGAAACTTACGGGCCTTACTTCCTTGATGTTGTTTGCGGGAACAAGTTATGTACTCACCCTTGGGAATGCGAATAACAGTTCTGGAGACCAGTTTGTAGCGTGGGACGTCAATAATGGGCCGGCACTTTGCGGTTTTGTGGTTGGCAATAGCGATCATGGCAGTTGCGGGAGCGGTGGTGGGGAAGCTTTCACCTTGATTTCCCCCAGCTCGGTCCCCATCCCCTCGACGCTGCCACTCTTCGGCGCGGGCCTCTTGTCGCTTTTCGTCTTCGGTAAGCGGCGCAGGCAAGCGAACGCCTGAGGGACGTAGTACGCGTTGGCCGTCATCCAAAAAACACAGCCAGAAGGCTGCTGTCGCGGCCCCTTGATCAACACGCGACATTGAATTTCAGAGGTATCCATCCGGCGTCGGCCGTCTTGCGTGAATCGTCTGGCGGATAGTTGATAGTCAGTATGGATATCATTACTGACAGTCATCAGATCAGTCGGCTTGAAGTGGTCGATACCGGGCGTCGACGGCGCTGGACGGCCGAGGAGAAGCTTCGGATCGTGGCGGAAAGCTTGTCGCAGCCGCGAGCGGCTTCGGCGACGGCGCGGCGGCACGGGATCTCCCGACAGCAGATATTCACGTGGCGCAGGTTGCACCGGGAAGGACGGCTTGGCGCGACGGCCAGTTTTGTGCCGGCGACAATCACACCGGAGCCGCTCGCGCAGGCGGTCGAACCGGTCGGCGGTCGGGTTGAGATCGTCAGCGCGAACGGCCGGCGCATCATCGTCGATCGTGATGCCGATATCGGTGCCGTGTTGCGGCTGGTCCGCGGGCTTGAGGCACTGCCGTGATTCCGCTTCCGAGCGGGGTGCGGGTTTGGCTGGCGACCGGGCACACGGACATGCGGAAGGGATTCCCGGGCCTCTCATTGCTCGTGCAGGAGGTGCTGCGGCGCGATCCGCTGAGCGGTCACCTCTTTGTCTTTCGCGGCCGTCGCGGCGATCTGTTGAAGGTTATCTGGCACGATGGCCAGGGAGCCTGCCTGTTCGTGAAGCGATTGGAACGGGGTCGATTCTTATGGCCGAGCGCGGCCGACGGCGCGGTGACGATCTCGTCGGCTCAGCTCGGCTACCTGCTGTCTGGAATCGATTGGCGCAATCCGCTGCAAACCTGGCGTCCGACGTCGGTTGGATGACGGATTTTCTTTGCAGTTGCTGACGAATATGATTCTCTTGGGCCTATGACATCGGCGTCTGAACCTCTGCCATCCGATCTTGCTGCCGCTCACGCGATGATCCTGGCAGAGCGTAACGCGCGCGTCCTGGCAGAGGCCAATGCAGCGGTTGCCAAAGCCGAAGCGGCCAATGCTCAGGCAGATCTTTCAAGCAGTGAAGCGCTGATTGCCCATCTCAAGCTGGCAATCGAAAAGCTGCGGCGGGAGCTTTATGGCAGCCGCTCGGAGCGCAAGGCGCGGCTGCTGGAGCAGATGGAACTGCAGCTGGAAGACCTGGAGGCGGCGGCGACCGAGGATGAGTTGGCGGCCGAGCAGGCGGCGGCCCGGACGCAGACAGTCCAGTCGTTCGAGCGCAAGCGGCCTTCGCGTAAGCCATTCCCCGAACACCTGCCGCGTGAGCGCATCGTCATCGCCGCGCCGGAAAGCTGTCCCTGCTGCGGATCGGCGAAGCTGTCGAAGCTGGGTGAGGATATCACCGAGACGCTGGAGGTGATCCCGCGGCGGTGGAAGGTGATCCAGACGGTGCGCGAGAAGTTCTCGTGCCGGGAATGCGAGACGATCACGCAGCCGCCGGCGCCGTTCCATGTCACGCCGCGCGGCTTCGCCGGGCCGAACCTGCTGGCCATGATCCTGTTCGAGAAGTTCGGCCAGCATCAGCCATTGAACCGGCAGAGCGAGCGATACCGGCGCGAAGGCATCGATCTGAGTGTGTCGACACTGGCCGATCAGGTTGGCGCCTGCACGAGCGTCCTACAGCCCCTGCATGCGCTGATCGAACGCCACGTGCTGGCTGCCGAGCGGCTGCATGGCGACGACACGACGGTGCCGATCCTGGCCAAGGGCAAGACGGTCACGGGGCATATCTGGACCTATGTCCGTGATGATCGGCCCTTTGACGGTCGCGCGCCGCCGGCGGCGCTGTATTACGCCTCGCGCGATCGACGGCATGAGCATCCCGTTCGCCATCTTGCAAGCTTCACCGGCATCCTGCAGGCCGATGCTTATGGCGGGTACAACGCACTTTATGATCCGTCGCGAGTGCAAGGAGCGATTACTTCGGCGCTGTGTTGGGCCCACGCAAGGCGGCAGTTCTTCGAACTGGCCGATATCGCGGCCAATGCCCGGCGTGGAAAAAATGCGGCGGCGATCTCACCGGTCGCGCTGGAGGCGGTCAAGCGCATCGATGCGCTGTTCGAGATCGAGCGCGGCATTAACCGGATGAACGCCGACGAACGTCTGCGCGTGCGCCGCGAGCAAAGTGTGCCACTTCTGACCGCTCTGGAAGCATGGTTACGCGACGAGCGATCCCGCCTGTCGCGCTCGGCCTCGGTCGTCAAGCCGATCAACTACATGCTCAAGCGCTGGGATCGGTTCGCCGGCTTTATCGACGATGGCAGGATCTGCCTCACGAACAATGCGGCCGAGCGCGCCCTGCGCGGATTTGCAATAGGTCGCAAGTCTTGGCTGTTCGCCGGCTCCGAACGCGGCGCCG
Source organism: uncultured Pseudomonadota bacterium (assembly GCA_963732895.1). Taxonomy (GTDB): domain Bacteria; phylum Pseudomonadota; class Alphaproteobacteria; order Rhizobiales; family Xanthobacteraceae; genus Pseudolabrys. Next base: position 165,106 of record CAVTBG010000008.1, read on the forward strand.
ATCGGGCGGCGGTCATGGCGACGTTGATCATGACGGCCAAGCTCAATGATATCGATCCGCTCGACTGGCTCGCCGACGTGCTCGCCCGCATCGCCAACATCCCGCAAGCGCGGCTTCCTGAACTGCTGCCATGGCACTGGAAGATGGCGAGCCTGCAAGCAGCCGCTTGAGCCATATGCCGCAAGCAAAATCCGCGCACCTGCGGTACTCGGCGGATGCTTACTTTCAGAGAGACCGCCGCGAGGTGGTCTTTCTTTTTGCGCTGTTGGTCGCGACTGGCCCTTCGCTACCGAATTGAACAAAACTGCGAACGGTCGCTATCGGGGGCATGGCGACCGTTTTGGAGGCCATAGCGACACGGGAAAAAAGGTAGCGAATGGCCGAAGCAGTATGATTGCCTGTGGCATATGCTGGTCGTATCAATCGGCCCGCAGGCGATGCAACTTCGTTCGGACTTATAGGCGTTTCTGAAGTCGCCCCCAGTCTCCCGTAGGGAGCGCCACGTTCCTCAATAGCAAAACCGCCAGCACGTCAGGTTTTTGCAAGACAAATACGACCCGAATCCGCAGACGCCCTTATCGACGTAAACAACGTCACCGGGGAGACGGCTAACGTAAGGATAGCGGTCATTGCGATGGCGACCTGCGTAATAGCCTCGACGGTACCCCCGATAGTAGCCGCGAACGTATGCGCGATAGTATCGGTCGTGTCCCCCGTAAACATAGACGGGGGTACATGCGCCAAGAGGGCCACGATGGACACCAAGACCGCATCCGTAGCCGACTTGGATTGTTAAGCCGGCCTGAGGTTGGCTAAGGGCTACGACAGGCATCGCCTGGGCGCTTGGTGCCACGATAATGCCGAGTGCGAATATAAGCGAAAGCGGCTTGCTCATTGCTTGCCCTCCCGTTTCTTTACGCCACACCCTTAATCTTAGGCCGCTTGCCTGAACTTGTGTAGCCCCTCGTCGAAGCTGCGAAACAGCCTTCGCTAAGCTAATAAGCCTTTTACTCTTCGTTGGCTGGGGCTGCCCCACATACATTGGCGTTCCCGACTTGGGTAATGTTTGGGTCGTTCGGCCTTCCTGCGAGCCCTCTAAACTGAGTTGGGGCGTAATGTCGGATGCTGGGGTTATGTTCTCGCGAATTTTGACATTGCTTTCCATGTTCGTTCTGAGCGGATGCGTCACCACTTGTTGATCACGCGGCCGCCAACCTCAAACTAGCATTGTACCTGGACGACTTGATGAAGGCTTTGCGAGTCCGGGTTCGTCGCACGGCATCCGCTCAGTGATAGAGCAAAGTGGTGGCAGGCGTGCGACGACGTTTACGATGCGCTCGTTGAAGCGGTCGGCGAGAAGCGATCGGATGAGGCGAGCCATCCTGACGACCTCCAGCGAGAGGCGCTTTGGGTGTAGTCGCGCTACCTATCTTCGGGGATTGAAATCTCCGGCAGGTAGAACGCGAAAAGCACCATCAGGCAGCAAATGATGGCGGTGATGATGATGATAACCCACTTGGGGTTCAGGTGACCGAACATCGCAGCGCTCCACTGCATTGATGTGCAAGTCTAGCAGCAGGCGCACGGTCGATTGTGCGGCATGTTGACCATTCGTTTCACAGCCTGGGCGAGCATCCGCGTCATGGCACGAGTGACGATCAAAAAGGGCGTTGACGGCTGCTGGTGCTTTGGCCAATGGGCAACATTGCACGTCTGGCCTGATTTGAATGAGGCTGCTCACCGTGACCGCCGGGCTCATGGCAGCGGTCTGCGCTTACGCCCGTGGTGGACGCCGGGTCAGTTGCCCTTTCGGGTCAGTTGCCCTTTGGCAAAAATGCCCTGCCGATTGCCTGCAGCCGCCTGGCGGCGAGGCCTTTCGCTTCCTCTTGCAGGGTCTTCAAGGTCGGGATGACGTCGCAATTGACGTAACCCTTGTCCCACATGGCGCCGTTGCGGTTATCGATCCCGATCTCCCAGCACTTGTCGCCGTGGTTGGGCGACAGGATGATCGAGCCCATGTAGTGTTTTTCCTTGCCGCTTTTTTTGGTGTGGGCCGCGGTCTCGCCGTTGCCGTGCAAGTCGCTCCCACCCAATAGCCAAGGCGGCGCCCAACCGTTAAAAAAATAAAGAAATACAATCAAACTGACTGCGACTCCGGCCAACGCAAATTTTGACATTCGCCAATCGTGCGGCGCCCAACGTCCGAATGAAGCCCGACGTGGCATCAGCCCAACTCTCGCAATGCGTGTATTTCGGTATAATCGCAGTCGATAATTGATTACACATGTAACCGTAACGCTCCGAAGTTAAGATACCTCTACCGTTCAGCCGCGAATTTTGCGCGCGCGAAGGGGGATTTTTGTGACTGAGATATGGCCCTAAGTATCGGGTCCTTCCAAGCGCGGCCACGGCCTCTGCTGCTCTCCAGCGCATCGACAGCCATCCGGTCTACGATGCGCCTGGCGAGATTCCATGACGACGCGCAACGAGGCGCTTCGTCTATCGCCGACGCTACGTCATCATCGCGCGCGTGGCGCGCGTCGTTTTTTGTTGAGCATGTCGCCACTCGTGCGCTGGCGCAGCGGCATGCAAGTTCATCAGAGCACGTGCCGTTCGAAACCGGCGATTGTGCGCGGATGCAAATCCTCTTTGGCCACTTGCGCCTGCCACCAGAGAAACGAGAAATCAGGCCCCCGGACCCCGCGAGCGGGGGAGATCGTGCCGTGTCGGTCTTGATCAAGACGATCGGCTAGGACTTCGTTCTCGCCAATGCGGTGGATGGCGTCCCAGCAAACCGAAAGTGATAGCCGACCCACAGGCAGCCTCCGGCCTCAAGATGCAGGTGTCGCCCGCCGCCGCCGGGGTTAAGTTCTTGAGGCGGCGCGCTTTCCGAATTTCCGGACACGCTGTCAACCGGCATACGAACTTCACCCGCAATGGGCTGTGAAATGACGGCCAGGTTCCGCCGTAGCTGTCGCTGGCGGGTTGATTACGGGGGTGATTGGGATCAAACTGTCCCGACCAATAAGACGACAAAAATAATACTAGAGGGAGGCGACCAATGAGGATTGTTCATAAGCTTGCCGTAGCTGCCATCGCCGCGGTTCTTATCGCTCCGGCCGCACAGGCGCAGCAGTTCGTGCGTATGGTGTCGGGACCGTCGGGCGGTTCGTGGTATCCGCTCGGCGCCAAGATCATGCAGGTGTTCCAAGACAACATCAAGGGCATCTCCACATCGAACCAGCCTGGCGGAGGTATTTCCAACATCCTCGCCGTCAACGGCGGCGATGCGCAGATCGGCTGGTCTTATGGCCATACGACATTCAATGGCTACAAGGGCCAGGGCAAATTTAAGAAGCCGAATCCGAACGTCATGTATTTTGCGACTCTCTATCCGGCGATGTTCCAGGTAGCGGTGCGCAAGGACTCCAAGATCAAGTCCTTCGAGGACATGAAGAACGCCAACATCAGTCCCGGCAAGGCAAAATGGACCGGAACGGCGTTCGCCGAGTCGATCCTCAAGGCCTTTGGAATGAGTTTCGACAGCATCAAGAAAAACGGCGGCACGGTCTATCACGTGGACTACACCGAATCCGTGGCGCTGATGAAGGACAAGCACATCGACGTGTACATGGCCTCAACCTCGATGCCGCAGGCCTCGTTCATCGAGCTCGAGCAGAGCCCCGGCATTCGTTTCATCGGCCTGTCCCAGAAGAAGCTGGACGAGATCATCAAGGCCAATCCGGGCTATATCCCGGGTGTCATGCCCAAAGGCGTCTACAAGAGTATCGACCACGATATCCTGACGCTCGGCATCGTCACCGACATGGTGGTGAGCAAGGACCTGTCGACCGATCTCGTCTACAAGATGTGCAAGGTGTTCTGGGCCCACCACGATGACTTCGCGCAGGTGAAGAAGATCTGGAACCAGGTGACTCTCAAGCACGCGCTCGACGGCGCCGCTATTCCGATCCATCCCGGCGCCAAGAAGTGTTACGACGAACTTGGCGTCAAGAGCTGACCGTTCGCCGTTGACCCAAGCAAGGGACGAGGGATGCCGGCCTTGAGGGCCGGCATCCGCTCCACCGATTTTCCGACTGCATTCGTTTGATTCGCTGCAACAGCTTTGCGGCGAATTCGAGATCGCGCCAAGTTCGAAATCGCGCCAAAATTGAGATCGCACGATGAGCGTTGAAACGACCGGCATTTCCTACCAGGAGCAGCACGAACTCGGTTTCCTCGAACGGCTGCTGCTGGGGAAGGTCCACGGCGCCGTCAAAGCGGTGCTTCTGGTCTGCACGATCATGGCGATCGCGCTGGCGATTTTCCATCTCTACGTCGCTGCGTTCGGCACGCCGGAGGGGCGTTCGTTCCGCTCCGTGCACCTGACCGTCATGCTGACGCTGGCGATCTTCATGTTCCCGCTGTTCCGCACGTCGATCCGCGACCCGATTGTCGTGCCCGGCGATCCGCGCAACTCGCTGCGCATCCTCGGCTTCAGCATCGACCTAGTGCTGGTCGCATTGGTGCTGTTTGTCGAGGTCTACACCATCTGGGACATCGAGGCGTTCCAGTTGCGCCTCGGCGACAAGTACCCGCCGGACTTGATCGTCGGCGGCATCCTGATTTTGCTCGTGCTCGAAGGCACCCGCCGGGCGGTCGGCTGGGCTATGGTGTTCGTCACCAGTTTCTTCATCATCCATACGCTGTTTGCGGACCATTTCTTCGGTTTCTTCTTCGGGCCGCCGGTGCGGTTTCCGAAGTTCATCGACAGCCTGTTTGTGGCGAGCGACGGCATCTTCGGCATCCCGCTGCACGTCGTCGCGACCTATATCGTGCTGTTCATCATTTTCGGCGCCGTGCTGATCCGCTCCGGCGCCGGCCGCTTCTTCATTGATCTCGCGGTCGCCTTGACCGGCCACCGCATCGGCGGCCCGGCCAAGGCTGCTGTGGTTGCCTCGGGTTTCATGGGAACCGTGTCGGGCTCGGCGGTTGCCAATGTGGTCACGACCGGCTCCTTCACCATCCCGCTGATGAAGAACCTCGGCTACCGCCCAAAATTTGCCGCGGCGGTCGAAGCCTGCGCTTCGTCGGGCGGGCAGATCATGCCGCCGATTATGGGCGCCGCCGCCTTCATCATGGCGGAGTTCCTGGAGGTGCCGTACAGCAGCATCATCGTTGCCGCCGCTATCCCGGCCTTCCTCTACTACATCACTATTTATTTCATGGTTCATCTGGAGGCCGACAAGCACGGAATTGGCGCCGTCGATAAGAAAAGCCTGCCGCGTGTGGGCGAAGTGCTGGCTGGCGGTTGGCATTTGCTGATCGCGCTGTTGGTGCTCGTTTATTTCCTGCTCGTCGGCTACACGCCGATGAAGTCGGCGATCTGGGGTCTCGGCACGCTGTTCGCGCTGAGCTTCATCAACAAAGGCACGCGGATGAGCCCGGTCGACCTGCTGGCGGCCTTTGAGGCGGGCATCCGCGCCACGGTTCCCGTCACCATCGCCTGCGCCTGTGCGGGCCTGATCATCGGCTCGGTGTTCGTGTCGGGCTTAGGACTCAAGTTCACCCAGTCGGTGATCGAGATTTCCCACGGCAATCTGCTGGTACTCCTGGCGCTGACCGGCGTGTCGGCGATCATTCTCGGCATGGGCATCACCACGACTGCCGTCTACATCACGGTCGCGGCGCTGATCGTGCCGGCGCTTGTCAAGAGCGGCATCGTGCCGATCGCCGCGCACATGTTCGCCTTCTACTTCGGCGTCGTCTCGGCCATCACGCCGCCGGTGGCGCTCGCCTCCTTTGCCGCTGCCGCGATTGCTAAGAGTCCACCGATGGCAACGGCCGTCGAATCGACCCGCATCGGCATCGCGAAATACATCGTGCCGCTCGTCTTCGTCTACGATCCGTCCTTGCTGTTCGTCGGCCCGCTTTGGCTGACGGTGGTCTCGACGGCGCTCGCGCTGAGCGGCCTTTGGGTGCTGTCGATCGGTCTCGAGGGCTGGTACCGCGGCCCGCTGAACGTCCTTCAGCGCTCGGGCGCCTTGCTGGCGGCGCTGTTGATCTTGCTGCCGCCGCTCGACTATATCGCCGACCTGCCGGGTTATGTCGCCGACGCCACCGGCCTCGCGCTGGCGGTGGTCGTGCTGGCCCCGCGGATCATCAAGGCGCTTGCGAGACAGACGGAAGGGCAGATCGCATGAGCCAGATGTTTCTCGGCAAGCCGCTGCACTGGTTTCTGTTGGTCGTGATCTGCGCGGGTCTGTGGTATGCTGGCGACCTGCGGCCGCATATCGTTCATTTCGACGCCTTTATCGTCGCACTGCTTGCGGTCAGCGCCGCGTGCGTGTTCATTGTCCTCAAGGGCACCAAGCCTGGCGAACGGATCACGCGCGACGAAATCCTGCCCGATGAGACCGAGGAGCGCGTCGGCGATGTGGGGCCGGCAGACTGAGACGCAAGCCCACTGGAACGACTGGAAATGTCCCACCGTAAACGTCCCGAAGAGCTCCGCAGCCATCGCTGGCTCGGGGTCAACGACCTGCGCGCCTTCACCCACCGCTCGCGCTTGCGCCAGGGCGGCTTCGACGCCGGCGATTTTGAAGCGAAGCCCGTCATCGGCATCATCAACACCTGGAGCGACATCAATTTCTGCCACACGCACCTGCGTGCGCGCGCCGAGGACGTGAAGCGTGGCGTGCTGCAGGCGGGCGGCTTCCCGGTCGAACTGCCGGCGCTGTCGTTGTCGGAACCCTTCGTCAAGCCGTCGACCATGCTCTATCGCAACCTCCTGGCGATGGAGACCGAGGAATTGCTGCGCAGCCATCCAATCGACGGCGCGGTGCTTCTCGGCGGCTGTGACAAGACCACGCCCGGCCTGATCATGGGCGCGATCAGCATGGGCGTGCCGGTAGTCTATGCGCCGGCCGGCCCGCAACTAAGAGGGAATTGGCGCGGGATGCAGATGGGCTCCGGCTCCGACGCCTGGAAATACTGGGACGAGAAGCGCGCCGGCCGCATCAGCGAAGAAGATTGGGCCGACCTCGAAGGTGGCATCTCGCGCTCGTTCGGCACTTGCATGGTGATGGGCACGGCGGCGACCATGATGGCGATCGCCGAGGCGCTCGGCATGACGCTGCCCGGCGCGTCGTCGATCCTCGCCGCCAACTCCGCGCATCCGCGCATGTGCGCCCAGGCCGGCCGCCGCATCGTCGACATGGTGTGGGAGGATCTGACGCCGCAGAAGATTCTCTCGACCGCAGCCTTTGACAACGCCATCCGCGTGCACATGGCGATGGGCGGCTCGACCAATGCCATCATCCACGTGGTGGCGATGGCGCGCCGCGCCGGCCTGCCGATGGACATGAAGCGCTTCGACGACCTTTCGCGCGAAGTGCCGGTGCTCGCCAATGTGCGTCCGTCCGGTGAATTCCTCATGGAGGACTTCTTCTATGCCGGCGGCTTGCGCGCGCTGATGAACCAGATGAAGGGCATGCTCGATCTCTCTTGCATGACCGTCACCGGCAAGACAATTGGCGAAAACATCGAGGGTGCCAAGGTCTACAAGCCCGAGGTCATCCACACACTCAACAATCCGGTTTCCACCGCCGGCGCCACCGCGGTGCTCACAGGTAACCTGGCGCCGCGCGGCTGCGTGATGAAGCCGACCGCCGCCGATCCGCGGTTGTTGAAGCATCGCGGGCCGGCGCTGGCGTTCGAGGACTACAACCACATGGCGCGCGAGATCGATTGCGACGACCTCGACGTCACGCCGGACCACATCATCGTGTTGAAGAACGGCGGCCCCAAGGGTGCGCCCGGCATGCCGGAGTGGGGCATGCTGCCCATCCCGCGCAAACTGTTGAAGCAGGGCGTCAAGGATATGCTGCGCATTTCGGACGCGCGCATGAGTGGCACCAGCTACGGCGCCTGCATCCTGCATGTGGCGCCTGAAAGCTACGTCGGTGGCACGCTTGCGTTCGTGCAGACCGGCGACGAGATCGAGGTCGACGTGGAGGCGCGCCGCATTCACTTGCATGTGTCGGACGAGGAACTGGCGCGCCGCCGCGCGGCTTGGAAACAGCCGCCGCCGCGTTATCCGCGCGGCTATGGCGCCATCTATTCGCAGCATATCGGCCAGGCCGATGAAGGCTGCGATTTCGATTTCTTGGCACCACTCGGGCCGGTGCCAGAGCCGGAAATACACTAGTGGTCCGATTCCGACATTTGCATTGCCGTTGCTGCAAGCTCCCGTGCATATGTCGGGATCAAAGGGCCACTAGCAATTATTTGATTCTGATGGAGCTTTGAATTTGACATCTGATCGGCCACTCGCCGCAAATGAGTATCAAATGTCAAATTTGCTCCACTAGCGGCTGCGAGCTACGCGCAGACTCGAATTAGAAAAACTCTGAAGTAGAACCGCTCTAATGTTTGAGTCGTGCGGAATTTATTGTTGTTGCGTCTGTTTGCACATGGGACAATCACTATGTTGATAGGACCGTCCAATGTGTCATGTGAATTGTTGGCGTGCGGCAATCGCCGCCGTGTTCGTCTTCATCGCCGCCGGAACCACGGCGCGTGCGCAAGACGATCCAGCATTCCTGCGCGAGATCGAGACCGAAAACATTTTCGGCTTCACCGAAGGCTCCGGCATCGGCCTTGAAGGCGAAAAGGAAGTCTTTCTCGACACCGAAGCGCGTATCGGCAAGCGCGATGGCCGCTATTTCGCAAGTGAGAGCAAGCTCGGGTTCGAGTTCACGCCGAGCCAATACATCCAGTTCGAATTCGGTCCGTTCGTGTCCGCTCACAGCATTCAAAACGTGACCGGTCTCGACGATCGTAGCCAACTGGCGTTCGGCGGCATCTTTGGAGAAATCAGCTATCTGCTGCTCGGCCGTGGCCCATCATCGCCGTTGTCGGTGACGATTTCCGCGGAGCCGACATGGCGGCGCGTCGATGAGACCAGCGGCGAGACTGTCACCAATGCCGAGCTCGAACTCAAGCTGAAGACCGACGTCGAATTGATCGAAAATAGGCTCTACCTCGGCGCCAATCTTCTCTACGAGCCGGAAGCGACCCGTGACCCGGACCACGTCGGAGCCGGGTGGGCGAAGGAATCGAAAGGTGGAATTTCGGCCGCGCTGTCCTATCGTGTCCTGCCGACGATGCTGGTCGGCGGCGAGGTCTGGTATCTGCGTCACTACGACGGCGCCTTGCTCAACGACTTCACCGGCGACGCGATCTATGTCGGGCCGACAATTTTCATCCAGATCAGCCCCAAGGTGTTCCTCGCCGCCGCATGGAGCGCGCAGGTGAGCGGGAGCGAGGTCGACAATCCTGACGCCTCGCTCAATCTCGCCGAGTTCTCGCGGCAGCGCGCTAAGCTGAAAATGGGTGTTGAATTCTAGCTTCGCCCGATGAAGGGAACCGTCATGCGGAAAAAGTATGCCATTGCCGTCCTGCTGCTCGCCAGCGCGCTGATCCCCGGCGGCACGCGCGCGGAAAAGACAGCCTCCGTCGTCGTCATTGTGAAAAATCACCGCTTCCAGCCGGCCGCGCCGAACGCGCCCGCCAATGTGCCGATTGTGCTGCGTATCAAAAATCTCGACGCCACGCCGATGGAGTTTGAAAGTGTCAGCTTGCGGGTCGAGAAAGTTGTTGCCGGAGGCGGCGAGGGGATCATTCATTTGCGCGCCTTGTCGCCGGGACGCTACAAGTTTTTTGACGATTTCCGCCCGCAGACGAACGGTGTGCTCATCGTGCGATGAGCGCGTTTTGGCTAGACGACGAACGGCACCAGCGCCCGCACGTGCTGCCGATAGCGCGCATAGGCCTCGCCGAATCGCTGCGCCATGAAGCGCTCTTCGATCGTCAGCTTGCGCACCAGGCCTGCGGCGATCAGCGCCACGCCGGCAAGCGCCCGCCATTCGCCGATGGAGACCGCCGTGCCGATCAGCGCCAAGATTAGCCCGGTATAGATCGGGTGGCGCACGAAGGCGTAAGGACCGCTGCGGACCAGTTCATGATCCTGCTTGAGCGTCACCACGGCGCTCCAGTTGCCGCCCAGCCAAGCGCGCGCGAACAGGGTCAGGATCAGCCCGCAAGCGATCAAGCCCAGTCCGAGCCAGAACCAGGCCGGCGTCGCGGGCACGAAACGCTGCTGCATTTCGGGGCCGAGTAGGCGAGGCGCCGCCAGGATAATCGCGCCGAGGACAAGCGGTAAGGAATGGCTGAGCTGCGAAGCCGGCCGTTCTCGCCGTGCATCCGGCTTGGCGCCGATGGAAGCGACTGCCCAATACACCAGCCAGCACAGCCAAATCACCGGCATCAAGGCATGGTAGGACGTACCCATGCATCCTATCTAGTTAAGCGAATTTGACATTTAGCACCCATTTGCGGCGAGTTGCTCATTAAATGTCAAATTCAAAGCTCCACTAGAATCAAATAATTGCTAGTGGTCCCTTGATTCCGACATTTGCTCGGGAGCTTGCAGCAATGGGGATGCAAATGTTGGAATCGGACCACTAGGGTGCAACTTTGCCGAAATAGTGATAGTCCCCCGCGAAATGACCGCGAGCAGGAGAATGCCCCGTACCCCGCGGGCGCGACGCATGAGTGAGGATATCCCCTTTAACAAGAAACTGGATCTCGCCCCGGAGACGGTGGACGAGGTGATGCCGGGTGTGCGCCGGATCATGTGCGATAACCCGAGCCCGTTTACCTTCAAGGGCACGATGAGTTACATCATCGGCCGCGGCAACGTCGCGATCGTCGATCCGGGTCCCGCCGACGAGCGCCACATCGGCGCGCTGCTCGATGAGGTTGAGGGCGAAGCCGTCACCCACATCTTCGTCACCCACACCCACCGCGACCATTCACCGGCGGTGCCGGCAATCAAGGCGGTGACCGGCGCCACGGTCTATGCGGAAGGTCCGCACCGCGCGGCGCGTCCCTTGCACATCGGCGAGTTCAACCCGCTCGACTCGAGCGGCGACCGTGATTTCATGCCGGACGTGCGGCTCAAGGATGGTGAGGTGGTTGAGGGCGACGGCTGGACCATCGAAGCGGTGACGACGCCCGGCCACACCGCGAATCACATGGCCTTTGCCTTGAAGGAGCAGAATGTCCTGTTCGCCGGCGATCACGTCATGGGCTGGGCGACGACCATCGTGGCGCCGCCGGACGGCGCCATGAGCGATTATATGGCCTCGCTCGAAAAACTCACCAAGCGCTCCGAGACCAACTATCTGCCTGGCCACGGTCCCGCCATTCCCGACGCCCAGCGCTTCGTCAATTATTACATCCTGCACCGCAAGGCGCGCGAAGCTTCCATCCTGCATCGTCTCGGCAAGGGCGAAACCGATATCCCGACCATCGTGCGCGCGAGCTATATCGGCCTCGATCCGCGGCTCACCGGCGCCGCCGGGCTGTCGGTGCTCGCGCATTTGGAAGATCTGGTCGCGCGCGGACTGGTCGAGACCGACGGTGAGCCGGCGATCGACGGCACTTATCGGCTCGTGCAATGACTTCTTCCTCGTCCCTCGCCTTTCAGGGGAGGGATGGGAGCGTGGTTGCCCTCAAGAAGACTTCTAATGCCGATTATCGCCTTGTTGGCCGCCGCGCCGGCTTACGCGTTGCCGGGCGCGGCCGCGGGGCCGTGTCCGTCGGCGGCGCAGTCAGCTCCGGCGGGGCCGAACTCACCGCGTCATCGATGTCCTCGAGCAGCGCGGCCACGCGCCGCGCGTTGGCGCCGAAATCGTTGAGGCCGAAACGCGAGGCAGAACGCACGTCGACGCGGGCGCCCTTGCCATCCGCGCTCACCCGGATCACCACGTCGTCCGGGAAGCCCATGATCAGCGTATGCGCCACCGCCTCGATCGTGCCGTCGCTGCGGCCGACCGGCGGCATTTCGTCGACCACCTGCCATTTGCGTTTCTCGATGAGCTTCAACGTTTCGCGGTACGCGGTCTGCGGCGAAGCGTCGAATTCCAGAGGAACGATCTCCGGGTAGACCTCCTCCTGCAGCGCGGCAAATTTCGCCGGGTAGATGGCGGTGCCGGGCGGGCGCAGGGCTGCAAGCTTGCCGAACGGCGGCGGATGCGCGGTGTCGGTGGTGACGTCGTTGATCGCCGGCAGTTTGTTGGCGCGATAGCCGAGATAACCGGGATAGGCGAGCAGCAGCACGCCCAGCAACAGGCCGCTGATCGCACGGCCGAGCCCCAACAGGCCCTGCCGCCAGATCGCCACGAATGCGAAGAACGCCACCGCCACCGCAAGCAGCGCGAACAGCAGCGCGGCGCCGAAGGTCACCAGAGCCGGCGCGATCTCCAGCAAATCGATGCGAACGATGATGATCGACAGCACGGCGACCGCCAGCCCGAAAAGCGCGAAGCGCCACGACCAGGTGGCGAGCCGCGACACCGGTACTTCGGGAAGAATGGAACGCAGCATGCTTGGACTACCCTGTGCAAATCCGTTTCAGCGCCGCCCATTCCGCCGTGCCGAGCCACGGCCGCGCGGCACGCGGCGCGGCAATCTTGTTGATCACTGCGATGCGCGCCTTGGTTTGCGGATGGTCAAGCAAAATGTCCATTCCCGGCTCGGTGGCGCCGCCGATCTTACCCAATATGACCGCCAGCGCGCGAGCATTGCCGCCGGCCTTGTTCATCAGCCGCGCCCCGTAGTCATCAGCCGCCATCTCGACACGGCGCGAATAGGACGACTGCAGCACGGTTCTCGCCGCGATCACCACCGCGCCTCCGCCGACGAAATCGCCGAGCAGCATCCCGAACATCAACGACAGCCCGCCCGCCTGCAGCACCGCGCGGGTGCCGTCGCGATGCGCGACATGACCGATCTCGTGCGCAATCACGCCGGCGAGTTCGTCCGGATTGTCGGCTTTGGCGATCAGTCCCTCGAACACATAGATTCGCGCGCCCGGCAGTGCGATGGCGTTGGCCTCGGGCCGCCGCAAGACCACGGCGGTCAACGGCAGCCGCAGGGAGGCGGTATCACTCAGCCGTTTCATCATCTTGTCGAGGGCTTCGACGCCTGGCTTCTCGCGCGCGGCGTGACCGCATTCAAACGCCGCGCCTGCGTGCTTGCGGTCGAGCATCCCGCGCACCTTCGCGTCGACCGCGTCGCCCAGCTTGCGCTCGGCCGCAAGCGGCACCAGCGGCGCCAGCCGATCCGCGATCGCCGGCACGCCGAAATAGGCGACTGCCAAAAGCGATAAGGTCGCCGTCACCGTCCAGCCGACCACGCTGAAGCGCTGGCGGCGCTGGCGTGCGCCGCTGCGGTCGACATATTCGGCGCGCAGGTCGATCTGCGCGGCGAACGCCGGGTCGAATATCTCCAGCCGCTCCAGCACCGCGCTGCCGCGGCGGCCGAGACGGAGCACCTTGTTAGGCGCCGACAAGTCTTCAATCTCGTCATAGGGCCACTGCGCGAGCAGGCTTCCGTCGCGGCCGGCGATTTGCAGACCGCCGGGCGCCAACGTTACCCACACATCATGGCGCGCGCTGGTGCGACCGTCGAAATAGATGGCGCTACCGGCGGTCATTGGTGACGTTCCGGTCCCGTCGGCCATCAAGATCCGTCCACCTGGAGCGAAATCAGGTCAGATTGAAACACCCCGCGTCCCCGACATTTCGTTCGCGCATGATCTTATCCGAAAACCGGTTCCCGCGTTTCGGGATCATGCGCTAATAGCCACCCACATTGAGAGCATCGGCTAGCCCTTCGCCCAGCGCCGAACTCGGCCGCCCGCTCGCCTTCACCTGCTCGAGCGTCGACAGACCCGATAATTGCAGCGATTCCATGCCGATCTGCCAAAGCGAGAGCAGCACGGTAGCGCGGTAGATGGTGGAGAAACCGAGCGCGATGACCACATAGCCGCCAAGCACGGTGATGGTGGCGGCAATCTCGCCGCGTGTTCCGTGGCCGGCCTCGGCGAGCCAACCGACTGTCGCCAGCGCCGGCACCGTGGCGATGCCGATCAGAATCGAAAACAGCATCGCGTATCCCAGGAAACGCGCGTAGGCGCCGTAGACGTCGCGCATGCGCAGCTTTGAACGCAATTCGATGTCCCCAAAGCGCAGGCCCGACGACCACCAGCGCAGCACGATTGCCTGGAACGCGGGATAGAGCAGGGCGGCGGCGGCAGCCGCGACACCTGCCATCAGTATGGCGAAGACGATCACCGCGCCGAAGCCGGGGTTGCCGCCCTCGACACGCGCCATCATATCGTCGCCGCCTTGTTTGAGCGCGTCGGCGAGCGCCTGCCAGTCGACCACTTCGATGAAGGCGGCGACCGCCAGCACCAGCGGTCCGACCACCAAGAGCCAGATGGGCAGTCCGCGCAGCAACAGACCCATCCCTTTGCCGTCGAAGCGGCCGGCGAGATCGCCGTACCAAGTGTTCGCCATCTTGAAGCGTTCGAGGCTGGCGAGCTGGAACGGATACGCAAGGCCTAATGTCAGCACCGTCGCCGTCCACCAGCCGATGGCGCGGAAGGCATAACCCCAGGCCGAGCCGCTCTGGTGGAAGCGCAAGCCCCGATAGATGGTGCGGGTGAGACGATAGCGCCGCGCGCGGTAGACCGCGTATTGTCCGAGCACGAACAGCGCCAGGAAGGCGATCACGCCCGATATCTGCCCGAGCGTGCCGAGGTCGAGGGCGCCAATGAAGAAGCCGGCGTAGAGCGGAATCAGCAGCGCGATGGCGACCAGGAAACCGAGCAGCAATTCGAGCGCCGTACCGGAATATTCGAGGGCTTCGCCCGCCACTTCGGTGTTCGACCACAGAAAGCGGCGCACGTCGGTCATCAGCCAGAAGCGGTAGATGCCGAGGGTGACCATCAGCAACAGGGCGCCGCGGACGAGCAGCCGCCAATAACTTCGGCGCGCCCCCAAGAACCGCACAGCGTCGAAAGCCGCTGTTCTTTCGCCATCCAGGCTGGTCATGGTCCTTTGGATAGTGCGAAGCGGCGGGCGGGGCAATCATGCCGTTGTCATGGCGACCTGCCACAAGATTTTCCCCGCTTGCGCGCGCCGCCGGCATGCGCTAGCGCCCCCTACGCGGGCGCCTCCAGCCCCCATCAGAGCCGTCGTTTTCGAATCCAATTCCCGGGATGATACGGTGGAATTGGCGTTCACCCCCCAATGAGGCCGATCAAGGCGTCGCGAGAAGAATCAATCGACTGACATGCTGATCGAGGACGACCACGTCGAGGAAACCGCGCTCGCGACAGCGTCCATTCATAAACTGTGGCGGGCTGGCGCGATCGTCGCCGGCGTGCTGGTGGTGATCGGCATCCTGCTGGCGCTCGGCTGGCATAGGCAGGTGTCTCTGGAATCACTCGTCCGCCATCGCGCCATGCTCGGCGCGCTGGTGGCCGCGCATCCGTTCGCCGCGCTGGCGAGCTTCGTCGCCTTTTACGCGGTGGCGTCTGGGATGGCGCTGCCGGGCGTGATCTTTCTCACCATCGGCGGCGGCGCCCTGTTCGGCGGCCTCGTCGGCGGTGTCCTCGCCGTGGTCGGCGCCACCGCCGGCGCCACCGGCGTCTTCCTGATCGGCAAGACGCTGCTGCGTAAGGTGGCGATGCACTGGCTCGGGCCGCAGGTACGCCGCTTCGCCGAGGGCTTTAGCCACGGCGCCTTCAATTATTTGTTGTTCATGCGGCTGGTGCCGATCTTTCCGTTCACGCTTGGCAACCTGTTGCCGGCGCTGTGCGGAATGCGCATCGCGCCCTTCGTTGCCGCTACCTTCTTCGGCATCGCGCCGATGACGCTCGCCATTGCCTTCTTCGGCGCGGGCCTCGACAGCGCGCTCGCCGCCGAGATTGCGCGCTATAACGCCTGCCGGGCCGTCGACGGGACGGCGTGCCATCTTGGCTTCAGCATTTGGATGGCGGTGACGCCGGAGTTCATTGTCGGGCTGGTGGCGCTTGGCCTTGCGGCGCTGCTGCCGGCGGTGATCAAACGCTACCGCCGCCGGCACGACTACGCCGAGGATTAGCCCCCAGCCGCGCTCTGCGCCGCGGCCATTGCCGCTTGCGCCGGAGCGGCGTCGCGCCAGTCGACGCGCTCTTCGAGCGTCTCGCGCAGGAAGTCGAGGTCGTGGCCGGCTGCGCGCGCGACCGAAAGCGCCTCGTCGATGCCGATGCGCGGCGCCGCAACCTGCGTCCAAAGCGTGGTGCAGCGGGTGGCGCTACCGCAATAGAACAGGATCGGCCCCGGGAGATCGTCCATCAGCCGCGCGAAGCCATCGACCACCGCGTCGTCGGTGACGTTGACGCTCATGACCGGCAAATGGCTGAACGTCAGGCCGTGGCGCTCTGAGGCGCGCTTGGCTTGCGCATTGGGAAGCTGATCGGGCGCTTCGCCGTCGGGGCGGATGTTGACCACCGAACGGAAGCCGCGCGCGGCGACTTCGGCGAAGTCGGTTTCGACGAGTTGCGGTGCCGCCGCGATATCCGCCTCAAGCTGAACAATTCTGAGCATGGACCTAGTCCAGAAATGACCCGGCGCACCGGGCCGGACAGGGGAATGAAATATCTGCCCGGACGCTAGAAGTGCGTTTTGGATGGAAATTCGCAAGCGCATTTTGTGTTTTTGGAGAAAATAATACTATAATTCCAAGTTCTGCGGCTGTTTTCGAATAAGCTGTTTGCGCGGCGACGGCGGCAAAGAAAATCCTTCTCAGGCGCAAAGGCGTCATCGGACGCCGGCACGCTTCACGGGCGGCTTCGTGCCGTGGCGCCCGCCATCCCTCCCCCCTGCGGGGGAGGGTAGCGCGCGGTTCTTCGGCCGGTATTGAAAGCGGCTTACTTCGCCGCGTCCTTCGCGTCGTCTGCCGCCTCACGTAAGGCGTCCTTGAAGCCGCCAACCGTGTTCTGGACCTTCCCGGCCACCTGATCGGCCTTGCCTTCGGATTCAAGCTTGGCGTCACCGGTCGCCTTGCCGGCGACTTCCTTCACCTTGCCCTTGATCTGCGTGGCCGAGCCTTCGATGCGGTCTTTATCCATATCGCCCTCCTGATGATGTTGGTGTGGGCGACTAACCGATAAGAGTGGCCGCCGGTTCCGCGTAGCGCTCATGCGGGAACCAAACGGGAAGCTCGGCGTTTCCAAGCACGACCCGATGGGGGCGGCGACATCTCATGGACTTTCCGATTTACATCCGCACCACTGGCTGCGGCGTGCGCCCGCGCATCCGCAGCACCGGCGAAGCGATCCGTTTCATCGACCGCGAATTGCCGGCCGAACTGAAGGGGCTGCCGCGCTGGACCTTCGCGCGCGAATTGCTGCTGGTGGCGGAGCGTTCAGAGAAGAAGCGCGATCTCACCCACGCCTACCGGCAATTGCGGCAGGCGCTGTCGAACGAGCTGTTATTGGATCGCACGAAAGATGCCGCGACCGAGCGCGCGAGCGCCCGTCCTCACCCGCGCGCCAGGCGCGCCTTGCGCTCCTCCGCCTCGTAGATCTTTACGACGAACTCGCCGATCGCGCCCATCATCATCAGCAGCGAGCCGGTGATGAACAGCCACACGCCCAAGACCAGCATCGACTTGAAGCTCGGCAGAAAGAAAATGCTGCCGATGAAGAAAATGAAATTGCCGACCGCGCCGATCGCTGTGTGGATCCAGCCGTAGTCTTGAACCAGCGTCTTGAGTGGGCTTTTCATGCGACTTCCTTGCGGCTTGAGGCGTGGTGCCTCCTAATAAGCCAGGAAGCTGCCGCTTTGAACCCCGCGCTCACATGCCGGCGTCGATCGGCTTCTCGATGTCGCCGCCGCTTTCGGCCCAGTCCTTAAACGCGCCGAGATTGTAGACGTGGGCGAAGCCCAAATCCTTTAGCGCCTTGGCGCCGAGCGCCGAACGGCCGCCCGAGGCGCAATAGAGAATAAAGGTCTTGTCCTTGGCGAAATGCGTGTCGTGATAGGGCGATTGCGGGTCGGCGCGGAATTCCAGCATGCCGCGCGAGACGTGCAAAGCGCTGGCGACCTTGCCGGTCTTCTCCACTTCCGGCGCGTCGCGCACGTCGACCACCAGCGTATTGCCTTTCGCCATCATCTCCTTCGCCTGCGCCGGCGTCACGCGCGGCACCACCGCGTTGGCGGCCTCGATCATCTGCTTGACGCTTTTGGTCATGTTTTTCGCTTCCTCGACACGCGATAGCCCTTGCTGACGGCGCTTCGGGCTAGATCCCGCCAGCGGTAATAGATATTGCTATTTGAATGTGTTTGGAAGCGCAAGCTGCTCAAATCCCCCCGCTTTCATGGGGGGAAGTGGAGCGCGTTGGGTGTCTCGGGCGAGGGTGCGCCGGTCAGATTCTAGTTCTCGTCGGATTTCGCAGGCACTTTCGCCCGCGATGGCGCGCCGCCCATGCCGAGCAGCCAATACAAGACGCCCAGCGCCAGCGCCATGCCCGCGATGCCGGCAAGGGTCGCAAGCGTCGCCGTCTTGAAGTCGAGCAGGATGATCTTTCGTGCCACCACTAGGACGGCGATCAGCACCACCACGCGCGCCTGCAGAATGCCCGACTTGTTGGTGAGCGAGGTGGCGATCGAGTGATTGAACTCCAGAAGGATCATCACGGTGAGCAGCGAACCGAACACGTCTTGCATGAGCTCGACGCCGACGAAGTCGGGGCTGCGGGTGAAGTCCTTGACCAGTTCGACCGCGACCAGCACCAGCGAATAGACGATCACCACCGAGATGAAGAGC
This sequence comes from uncultured Pseudomonadota bacterium, assembly GCA_963732895.1. GTDB lineage: Bacteria > Pseudomonadota > Alphaproteobacteria > Rhizobiales > Xanthobacteraceae > Pseudolabrys. The sequence continues at coordinate 183,835 of CAVTBG010000008.1, forward strand.
ATGATGACGCGGGAGACGACTTGCTCGAAGCGCTCGTGCGAGGTGAGGTCATTCCATTCTCTCGTCAGGGCGGCGATGTTCAGCATCAGGATGTTGTCCTCGCTTATCCCGCCGGCGCTGACGCCGGAGGCTCGGGCTCTTGATAGCGTGAGTCCGGCAGCGGGGCGGGACCCGTGCCCCTGCCGCCTGTGCATAAATGGCCGGCATCGCCATATTTTCTCCAATATCCACAAGAAGATGGGTCTGGGCTTCTGGGGATTCCCAACCGCATGCCAACTGGATTAAGATGTCTCGCAGAGGGGCTCGCGGAATCGCGGTCTCTGGGCGTGGCCTGGGCGCTTAAATGACCGATTTGATCGCGGTTCCAGAAGGGAAAATCCTGGCCGGGAAGCTCACGGCCGGGATGGACAAGACCTTCGACTGGACCTTGGCCAGGCTGGAAAAAGCCTTGGCCAGGCTGGAAAAGGACTTGGCCAGGCTGGAAAACGCCCTGATCGGGATGGGAAAGGCCCTGACTTGGCTGGGAAAGGCCGCGCTTGGAAAGGCCCTGACCGGGCTGGAAAAGACAAAGACCTTGGCTGAGTGGGATTTGCCGGCCTTTGTGCGGACCCCCCTGGGCGGCCAGATCGCCCGCACCGGTCTTGCCGCCCTGGCGAGCGCCGTCGCCGCGATGGTGATTTGCGCCTTATTGCCGAGCCGGTCCACCTCTCCCGTGCCATCTCCCGATCATCAGGCCGGCGCCAGGGCCGAGCGCATCGTGCCTCAGGCAAGCGCTGGCTTCGACGTCGCCAAGGTCTGGACGGAGGAGCGGGCGTCGATCTACGCGACGGCCAATCCAGGGACGCGCGTCGCGCGGGCTGATGCCTGGGAGCCAGCCGGCGGCATGTCTATCCTTATGGGCACCCGCTTCCCGATTGCGGCACCATCCGGCGAGGACACACGGACCGCAAAAGCCGAGCCATCCGTGCCGTTGCCGCTGCCGTCGCCGCTCCCGCGGGCCAACGACGGCAGGCGTCAGGCCGCCGGCCGGAAAGCGCCGGCGCAGCGCACGCCGCAGGTGGCCTCGCTGCCTCCGGAGGCGCCCGAACCCGGCTATTTCGAATTCTTCCGCAAACTGTTCGGCAACCCGGATCACGCCGCGCAGGCGATGCTGGCCGCCAACCCGAAGACCGTGATCTACGACATCGAAAAGCGCGTGGTCTATCTGCCGAACGGCGACAAGCTGGAAGCGCATTCGGGCTACGGCCAGTGGATGGACGATCCGGCCTCCGTCGATCGTAAGAATCTCGGGGTCACGCCGCCCAACGTCTACGCCGTCTCGTTCCGCGAAAAGCTGTTCCATGGCGTGCGTGCGTTGCGCCTGACGCCGGTCGGCACCGGCAACATGTATGGGCGCGACGGCATGCTGGCGCATTCCTACATGCTCGGTGAGGACGGCCAGTCGAACGGCTGCGTATCGGTCAGGGATTATCAGAGGTTCTTGCAGGCCTACGAAGACGGGGCGTTCAAGCAGATGATTGTCGTGCGCAGTGTCGAGGGTTCGCCGGCGCAGGTCGCCAGCGTTCAGTCGGGAAGTTTGTGAGGCGCAGCAGCTCCGCCGTTACCCCCACACCTCGTTCGCCGTCTCCACCACCAGTTCAAGCTTCTTCCACTGGTCGTCCTCGCTCAGCGGATTTCCTTCGATGGTGCTGGCGAAGCCGCATTGCGGGCTCAAGCCCAGCCGCTCCAGCGGCACGATCTTGGCCGCTTCCTCGATCCGCCGTTTGAGCGCGTCCTTATCCTCGAGCCGCGGCGACTTGGTGGTGACTAGACCGAGCACCGCGATCGTGCCGTCGCGCAAATGTTTGAGCGGCGCGAACGAGCCGGCGCGCGGCGTGTCGTATTCGAGGAAGAAGCCGTCGACGTCGATGGTGCTGAACGAGACCTCCGCCACCGGATCGTAGCCGCCCTCGGCGAACCAGCCGCCGGCGTGGTTGCCGCGGCACATGTGCATGCACACGGTCATGTCGTCGGGCACGTCGCGGATCGATGCGTTGATGAGCGCGGCGTAGCGCGCGACCAGCGCGTCCGGGTCTTCGCCTTCCGCTTTCGCCGCCTCGCGCAGCGCCGGATCGGTGAGATGGCCGGGAATGTTGGTCTCGTCGAGCTGGATATAGCGGCAGCCGGCGGCATAAAGCGCGGCGATCTCCCCGCGGTAGACTTGCGCGATGTCGGCATAAAGCTCTTCGACGTCCGGATAGACCTTGCTGTGCTGGCGCGAGCGGGTGCTGCGGAAATGCAGCAGCGTCGGCGAGGGCATGGTCTGCTTCGGCAATAGCCCGGCGGCGTCCGCCACCGGCTTCACCGCCGAGAAGTCGTTGCCGGTGAGGCTCTGCGTGCGCATCAGCCGCCCGGTCAGTTCCATGCGCGGGGGCGAGAACTCGACGCTGCCGTCGGCGCTCTTGAAGCGCACCGCCATCGGCTCGGCGAAGCGGATGCCGTCGATGCGCTCGATGAAGTCCATGAACCAGTGGCGGCGGCGGAAATCGCCGTCGGTGGCGAGCTTCAGCCCGACGTCCTTCTGCTTGCCGACGATGCGTGCGATTTCTTTGCTTTCGATATCGCGCAGTTGATCGGCCGACATCTTGCCCTCTTTATGCGCCGCCCGCGCGTCGAGGATCGACTTCGGGCGCAACAGGCTGCCGACGTGATCGGCCTTGAACGGCGGGGCAGGGGCGGGCATGGGCGTTCCTATTGTCTTACTTGTTTGTCGGCGCTGCGGGGCCTCGGAATAATCGCGCCCGCCTTTAGCACGCGGGTCTCGCGCAGGCACGCGATTGATTTTTCACGGTGTCGGTGGAAGTGGGCGCGGGCCCAAAAGGCCGCTGATGAACGGCCAGCACGTATCTTGTCAGGCTGCCACCGTCTTGAGGAAGCCCTCGACTTCATGGCGCAACTGACTGGCGGCCTCCTCGACCGATTGGGACGCGCCGAGCACCGTCTTCGCCAACTGCTGGCTCTCGCCGGTGGCGTCCGCGACCTCGCGCAGAACCGTGACAACCCGCCTGGCGCCGTTGGCGGCGCCCGCCACATTTTGCGAAATCTCGCTGGTTGCTGCGTCTTGCTGCTGCACAGATGAGGCGACCGCCGTCGTATAATTGTTGATCTCGTGCATGCGGCCGGTGATCTGTGCAATCAACTCCACGGCTTTGGCGGTCGCGTTCTGAACTTTGAGTATCTGGCTTGAAATATCCTCGGTCGCCTTCTCGGTTTGCGCAGCCAGTGACTTGACTTCCGAAGCAACCACCGCGAATCCGCGGCCGGCTTCGCCCGCGCGCGCAGCCTCGATGGTCGCGTTAAGCGCTAGCAAGTTCGTCTGGCCGGCAATATCCCGAATGAGCCTGACAACGTCACCGATATTCTGCGCGACTTGAGCGAGTGCATCGATGTCTTGATTGGTTGTTTGGCCTTTTTCCACGGCGGCTTGAACCACGGCGGCGGTTTGATCGACCCGGCGGCTGATCTCGGCGACGGAATTTGAAAGCTCGTTCGTGGCAAACTCCGCGCTCTCGATGTTGAACGAGGCGTCATTCGACGATTGAACCGCGTTTTCGGCGCGTTGCGACGTGTCGCCTGATCTTTCGAACAGACTGCTTGCGATGGAATGCATTTCCTGTGCTTTGTTGACGACACCGTCTAGAAGTGTTTCGGCGCTCATTCGAAAATGAGAGATCGCTTTGTCGATGACCGTTCGGCGCGTCTCTCGTTCCTGCAGGGCGGCTTGCCGCTGTTCGGCTTGACGGCGCTCGGTAATGTCCTCATGCGTGCCGATCCAGCCGCCGCCCGCCACCGGGTGGTTCATGACGAGCAGGAGTCGCTCGCCGCTCGACTTCACCTCGTGCCTCGTCGTGTGGCCCTTGCGCACCTCGGCCACGAATTCTTTCCGGTACTGATCGGGATCTTTGGAGAAGGTACCCTTTTGCACTCGCTTTTTCAGCACTTCCGAAAGTGTCGCCCCCGGCCTCACATCGGCCGGCGTCAGGTTGTACATTTGATAGTATTGCGTGTTGCAAACCACCAGCCGTTCATTTTCGTCAAACATGCACATGCCCTGTGCCATGCTGTCGACGGCGGTGCGCAACTGGTTTATTTCGCGGCTTTGGTGTCGCGTGAGCATGAAGCCGGTCACGCTGATTGCGGCTTGCGTAATGACCGCGGCGACGATCGCGGTCATTGCCGTTTCGGGAATGGTGGGAATGATCTCGGCGGCCCAGCCGTTGGCAAACGTGGTCAGGAGGAAAAAGCTGATCGCAAAGCCGGCGAACCACATCAGCGCGACCAGCCGCGCGGCGCGTCTAAATGTGATTAAAAGAAACACCCGGTACATGCTGTTTTCTCCGGTCGCCACCGACGGCACAGTATTCGTGCCGCGTTTTCAGGCAGTTAATGATTGGTTAGCAAATCGTTTACCGGCGCGGTTCCGCGTGGCCGATGCCGCATTGCGGCATGTAGCAGCGGCAACGCGCTGTAGCCCGGGTGAGCGTACCGAAACCCGGGGACGGCCTTGCCGCATCGTAAGGAGTTGCGGATTTCGCGGCGTTTACCCTCGGGCGCGCGCGAGCCGCGACCAGGGGGCTCCATCCGGGCTGCGCTTGCCGAGCCAGAGGAATGGATGTCGTTACCGGGTCAGATGATCAACTCGCCGCGGTGGTTGACCGCCGCATCGATTTTGATCAGCACGCCGACGCCGGTGTCCGCCCCGGTGTGCGTCTGCTCGCGTTCGCTAAGCTTGGCGAAGATCGCGTCGTGGACGGGGCCGCTCTCGTGCAGCTCGGCGGTGCCGTAGAAACGCAGGAAGCCGGAATCCAGCTTGCCCTCGCGCTGCGCGACGAAGTTGGCATAGAGCACGCACACGCGCCTGTCGGCGCCGAGGTTTTCCAGCACGCCGCGCCTGGTGCGTTCCCAATAGGCGAGGTGGCCGTCGTCGAAGACGAGCAGGCTGCCCTTGGGTCCCACGGTCGGCCCGCGCGCGCCGGCGGTCGCGAGCAGACAAGGGTAGCCGTCGTTCCAGGCGTTGTTTATGAGGGCTTTGACGTCATCCGAAAGCGGCATGGGACTTAATCCAAAAGGTACGGGGCGGCGGAGCATGCGGGATCAGCGCGGACGAGGCAATTGGGGGAGGGGCGATCGTTATGGCGACGGAGCGCTGAGCGCTCGCGCCGGGCTTACGGTCGCTCAAGCCAAAAGCGCGGCGAGGTCGGCCGGCGCCCCTTCGAACGCAAACGGGTTGAGAAATTGTCGCCGCCACATCAAATTGCGGTCTATCTCGGTCAGCTTCGCTTCGGCGCATACCGTTGCCCAATGATCGCGGATGGCTTTGATCTGGTGCCGCGCGACCGACAGCGCGTCACCCTCCGACAGGTGAAAGAGATGCGCCGCCTTGAGGCACAGCGATATTCGACTGGCACGCTCGTCACCGATGATCAGCATGGCCTGGCTGGCTTCGCCGCCGGCGCGCGCCTGCGGACAGATGTCATAGACTGGCGTGAGCGAGAGGCTCGCGCCGTCCCAGAAAGCAGAATGGTTGCGGGCGTGATCGTCAGTATTGCCGCACAAAATATTGAAGAGCAGCCGCGCGAACAGCTCCTTGAGCGTATCTTTCGGCTGGGCGAACCGCTGGCGAATGATGGTTGCCAGCGCTTCATAGCTTGCATAACGCGGCATCATCTCGTCGAGCTCAAGCAATGTCAGCGCCGAGATCATGGCCTTGCGCTGCCATCCGGCGCCGCTCTTGAAGCGGTCGAAACGCTCGATCAGCAGCACGTCCTTGCCGGCGACGTGTTGCAGGCTGACCGGCGGCGCGTCGATGCCGACAGCGGCTGCAAGGCTCATCGCAATATATTCGGCTTTGACAACGTTATAGAGATCGTTCTGTGAGGAGAATTTCGCGATGTATTTCTTGTCGTCTGTTTCGATCAAGGCCTTCGGCCGCGCGCCGCCGATGGAGCTGCCGTGCAGCAGGGCGGCGTCGAGGGCCGGGCTGAGCGGAATGCCGTTCTCGACTTTCGATGCCGCGTTCAGCAGTTCGTTGAGCGAGGCATTTGCCACTTCGCGGGCAACGTAATGGGTTGCGGACCGTTGAAAGTCGAGGGCGCCGATACGGTCGGAGCCGGACTCCAACAGATAAATCAGTTCATCGAATTCGGCGGCATCGGCCTGCTGCCCGCTGGCGCCGAGCCTGCGGTTGATGATGACGCGGCGGCCCCAGGCGTCGGGCGAGGCGTCGCGAATGCAGCTCGGCATCCGCAGGCCGTTCAAAAGAGGCAGGATGCCTTCGCGCAGCGGCAACTCGGGTTCGTAGAGCGGGATCGCGTCTTGGCGCGCGAGATAGCTGCGGCCATAGTTGAAGACGAGGCCTTCGCTTTCGGGCGCCAGCCGTCCGGCGACAACGGGCGTGGTCGCGCGGGGCAGCCAGGTCCATACGAATGCTTCCTGCGGGCCGCTTTCAGAAGTCATCCTTGACCTCGCCCCTGGGGCGCCGGGCGGCCTTTGGCAAGAGCGCGAGCGTCGATGTGTTGGCGTCGAGAATGCCGGTCAGGGCAGCCCGATCGGCGTCGAACAGGCGCACGCCGACGATCGTCGCCGCTTCGAAAACCGCGCCGATCGCGCAGCCGGTATCGCCGCGCTCGATGCGCTGGATGAGCCCGCGGGATACGCCCGCCCTTTCCGCCAGCTCGCCGGCGGTGAGCTTTTTCTCGATGCGGGCGCGGCGGATGAGTTGTCCGAGCAGTTTGGCCGCATCACGGGCATAGGGGGAGGTAGCGCGGTCGGCAGGCTTGGCCATGGTTGCTTCATAAATGGATCGTAAAGTTACTCCGCGATCTATCTATAGCTCAAACCATGACGAGGCAAGCAGAATTACGAGGAATGGTTTATAAATAGACCGGAAGATCATAACTTGATCTTTTTATGGATCAAAACGTCCCATCACTCCGCCGCCTGCACGCTCGGCAGCACATAATCCTTGAACTGCTGCCGCAGCGTCAGCTTCTGAATCTTCCCCGTCGCCGTGTGCGGGATCTCGTCGACGAATGCCACGTCGTCCGGCATCCACCATTTGGCGATCTTGCCTTCCATGAAGCCGAGGATCTCCTCCTTGGTCGCGCTCTCGCCCTTCTTCAGCACGATCACCAGCAGCGGCCGCTCGGCCCATTTCGGATGCGCGACGGCGATGGCGGCGGCTTCCGCCACCTTGGGGTGGCCGACCGCGAGGTTCTCCAGATCGATCGTCGATATCCATTCGCCGCCGGACTTGATCACGTCCTTGTTGCGGTCGACGATCTGCATGTAGCCGTAGGGATCCATGGTGGCGATGTCGCCGGTGTCGAACCAGCCGTCGTCCTCGAACACCGGGTCGTTGTCGACCTTGAAGTAAGCCTTCGCCACCGCCGGCCCGCGCACCTTCAGGCGGCCGAAGGTCTTGCCGTCCCACGGCAGCTCTTTGCCGGCGTCGTCGGTGATCTTCATCTCCACGCCGAACGGCGGGTGGCCCTGCTTCTGCTGGATGTCGAGCCGCGCGTCGCCCGAGAGCGCGGCGTATTCCGGCTTCATGGTGCAAAGCGAGCCGAGCGGGCTCATCTCGGTCATGCCCCAGGCGTGCACCACTTCGACGCCGTAGACCTCCTCGAAGGTCTTGGCCATGGCGCGCGGGCAGGCCGAGCCGCCGATCACCACGCGCCTGAGGTAAGGCAGCTTGCCGCCGGTCTTTTCGAGGTCCTGCAACAGCATCAGCCACACCGTCGGCACCGCGGCGGTGAAGGTGACTTTGTAGGTGTTGAGCAGTTCGTAGATCGAGGCGCCGTCCATCTTCGGCCCGGGCATGACCAGGCTCGCGCCCGTCATCGGGCAGGAGAAGGCGAGCGACCAGCCGTTGGCGTGGAAGAATGGCACCACCGGCAGCACCACGTCGCGTGAACTGATGCCCTTGGCATCGGGCAGGGACGCCATGAAGGCGTGCAACACGTTGCTACGATGCGAATAGAGCACGCCCTTGGGGTGGCCCGTGGTGCCGGAGGTGTAGCACATACCGGCAGCGGTGTTCTCGTCGAACTCCTTCCAGATGAAATCGCCGTCGACTTCCGCGATCCAGTCCTCGTAGGCGACCGCATTCTTCAACGACGTCGCGGGCATATGCGCGCCGTCAGTGAGGATGATGTAGCGCTCGATGGTCGGCAGCTTGTCGGCGATCTTTTCAAGGAGCGGCACGAAGGTGAGATCGACGATCATCATGCGGTCTTCGGCATGATTGATGATCCAGACGATCTGCTCCGGGAAGAGCCGCGGATTGACTGTGTGGTAGATCGCGCCGAGCCCTAAGATGCCGTACCAAGCCTCCAGGTGCCGCGCTGTGTTCCACGCCATGGTGGCGATCCGGTCGCCGAGCTTGATGCCGTCCTTCTCCAGCCGCTGCGCCACTTGGAGTGCGCGGGTGCGGATCTCGGCATAGGTGGTCTCGACGATAGGGCCTTCCACCGACCGGCTAATCACCTTGCGTTCGGCGTGGAATTTGCCGGCGTGGTCGATGACGCGATGGCAGAGCAGGGGCCAATCCTGCATCAGTCCGAGCATTTTAGTTCCCCTCTAGGCTTCCTTGCGGGCGGTTCAGGCACCACCGCACTTTTTGAACGATTTTTTGGGCCGGCCCCTCGCCGGCCGTCATGCCAAGGTTAGCCTGCACACCCGTGAGTGCAACGTCCGGCGAGGCCCGGTGTTATCTTGACATGCCGCTATCTTACCGGAAACCGCTCCAATGAGGCTCATTATCGCACTTCTTGCGTTCACGGCCGCGGGCTGCGGCCCCGTTTGGGCGGCCGCCGATGCCGTGCCGTTGCCGCGCCCGCGGCCAGCGGTTCCTGCCGCGGCGCCGCCGGTTCCCGTCGATCCGTTCGCCGGCGTGGATATGGCCACCATCTCCAGCGCGCCGACGCCGTGCGACGGGCGTCTGGCGCAGATGGCGGCCTTTGACCTCATGCCGCGGCTGATCGGCCCCGGCGCCTGCGGCGGCCGCGACCTGGTGCGTATCGAGGCCGTCGTGCTGCCGGACAAGAGCCGCGTCGCCATTGCGCCTCAGGCGCTGTTGACCTGCGCGATGGCGGAATCGCTCGCGGCCTGGGTGCGCGATGCGGTGGCCCCGGCGCTCGCCAATATGAGCGGAAAAATGCAGGGCGCGACGCTGCGTTCGATCGAGAACTACGATTCCTACGAATGCCGTACCCGTAATCGCATCCCCGGCGCCAAGCTCAGCGAGCACGCCCATGGCGACGCCCTCGACGTGCGCGCCTTTATCCTCGCTGGCGGCCACCGCCTCGAACTCACCGACCCGAAGGTGGACAAGTTGCTGCGCGACGCCTGGCGCAACGCCGCCTGCCATCGCTTCACCACGGTGCTCGGCCCGGGTGCGGCCTATCATTCAGGCCATATCCATCTCGATGTCATCGCCCGTCACAACGGCTACCGCATCTGTGAGTGGGACGTGCGCGTGCCCGCCCCGAAACCCGCGGTTCCGCTGCCGCGGCCGCGTCCGGCCGAGGCCGCCGCGACGGCTACCCGTCCCGGGTAACCATCACCCAACTTTCTGAGATCGAATCCACAGTCCATTCATCGTTCTGCTCTAGGCCCCTCCTATGACGATCGAGACTACCGGCGAATTCGCGCTGTCCGGCGCGCCGCGCCGCGGGATCTCCCGCCGCGGTGTGATCAAGGGTGGCTTGGGTGTCGCCGGTCTGGTGCTCCCCGCCACCGGCGCCTACGCCGCCGATGAGGCGGCCCGCAATCTCATCGTCACCGACTACCGGCTGACGCCGCCCGGCTGGCGACAGGGCCATCGGCTAACCATTACTATCATCGCCGATCTGCATGCGGGCGGCCCCAACATGGGGCTGGAGCGCGTCGCCCAGGTGGTCGACGCCGGCAACGCGCTGGGGAGCGACCTTATCGTGGTGCTGGGCGATTTCTTCGCCACCCATCACTTCATCACCGAGCACGTGCCACCGCCCGCCTGGGCTGGCGAACTCAAGCGCCTTAAAGCACCGCTCGGCGTCCACGCCATCTACGGAAATCACGACTGGTGGTACGACATCACCGGGGTGCGCAAAGCACTCGAGCGAGAGCACATCCCGGCGATGCAGAATGAAGCCGTGCTGCTGGGCGAACCCGGCCGCCGCTTCTGGTTGGCCGGCCTCGGCGACCAACTCGCCTATTACCTCGGGCCGGGCCGCTTCGAGGGTGTCGACGACCTGCCCGGCACGCTTGAACGCATCACCACCGACGACCCCGTCATCCTGCTGGTGCATGAGCCCGACATCTTCACCGAGGTGCCCGAGCGCGTCTCGCTCACGCTCGCGGGCCACACCCACGGAGGCCAAATCCGCTTTCCGCTGATGCCGCCGATGTGGGTGCCGTCTGTCTACGGCGCCCGCTTCGCCTACGGCCATATCGTCGAGCGCGGCCGACACATGATCGTCTCAGGCGGACTCGGCTGCTCCAAGGTGCCGTTGCGGCTCGGCGTGCCACCGGAAATCGTGCGCGTGACGCTCGGGGTTTGACCCCCAAATGAAAACGGCGCCGGACTGTCTGTCCGGCGCCGGTTCCTCAGCCCGAAACCCTAGTATGTATTCAGCGCGCGCGAGGCCACCGTAAACGGCGTGTAGCCCTTGTGCGCCTTCAGCACCACCACCACGGTGCCCATCTTGACCCGCTTGTAGAGGTCGATGACGTCCTCGTTGGTCATGCGGATGCAGCCCGAGGAGATCGCCTGGCCGATATATTCCGGCTGGTTGGTGCCGTGGATGCGGTACAGCGTGTCCTTGCCGCCCTGGTAGAGATACATCGCCCGCGAGCCCATTGGGTTCTGCGGTCCGGGGCCGACGTATTTCGGTACGCCCAGACGCGATATTTCGCTCGCGGTCGGGGTCCAGGACGGCCATTCGGTCATGGCGCCGACCTTGGCCACTCCCGACCAGTCCATGCCCTGCTCGCCGACGGCGACGCCGTAGCGAATCGCCTTGCCCTTGGGCAGCACGTAATAAAGGAACCGGTTGTCGGTATCGACGACGATGGTTCCCGGCTCTTCCTTGCGCTGGAAGTCAACGATATGCCGACGATAGGTGTCTGGGATGGTCGCCTTGGCGTAAGGCACCGCCGCCAGCAGCTTCTTATCGCGGGTTGTGAAATTGGCCTCCGACGACGGCGACAGCGTCGCCTGCATGCAGCCGCCAAGCAACATCCCGGCTCCAAACAAAACGACGAACAACCCCCGGATCGCCATCTGAACTTCCTCTTTCCCGGTCGCTTTTTCCGCGCCCGCCACGATACATCTAGTTCGTCTGGCAATTAACCGAAAAGGCCGGGCCGACGCCACGGAATCCTTCGCGTTCACAAAAAGCTGATGTGGACATGTTGCAGGAATGCCGCACCGGTTTAGGCCGATTTTAGGCGCCGCTGGCCGGCTTTGACCTGGTACGAAAAAGCACAATAGCCACAGTGTGTTAATTGGTAATTTACGATAGCTGGCGGATTAATGATCGAGATCAAGGCGAATGGGGCCAAACTACTGCGAATTGCCACCGGAAAATAGCAAAGGGCGCGCAATTCCGCCCCAGTGATTCACGAGAAAACATCCGCTAGAAACAACCAAGGACGGTCTGGAGACCACGACAATGACGGCGACCAAGGCGACGAAGCAGCGCCAGCAATCCCAAAGCCAGGAGCCTCAAATTCAGTACGGCAGCCTTGACCAGCGTTACGGCAAAATCGGCATTTCGGCCGTGGCCGGCGCCGTCAGCCACAAGGGCGACCGGACCACGCCCGTGACGCCCAGGCAACCTTACGTTCAAAACGACTCCGACTGAGCGCCCTCGCGGCCCTGGAAGTGGCGCAGCCCCTCTAGCAACCCTGACGACGAGCCCTGGTGGTGCGGCAGCACGATGGTGTGCGGCGCGCAACACGCGGGGCACTAATGGCTTGCGCTCCCCCGCGCGATCGGGCCATGACAGGCCCGCACGTTCTCGGGAAAACGGTGGGGCGTCATGCTCTCGGTCTACGTTCCGCGCGGCAACAGACTCGAACGCGTCGCGGTCGAAGCGGGCGAGCCGCTGCCCGACGCAGCGGTGTGGCTCGACGTCGTCCGCCCGACGGCGCAGGAAGACCGCTCCGTCGGCCATCTGCTCGGCATCGAACTGCCGACCCGCGAGGAGATGCAGGAGATCGAGGTCTCCAGCCGCCTCTACGTCGAAAACGGTGCGCGCTTTATGACCGCGACGCTGATGTGCCACTCCGACAGCCCGACGCCCAAGTCGACGCCGGTCACCTTCATCCTTACCGGCCACCGGCTCGCCACCGTGCGCTACGACGAGCCGCGTCCCTTCGCCATCGTCGAGCACAAGCTGGCGCGCAACTGCCCGCCCAAAGTCGCCGGCGAGACCGTGCTGATGGACCTGCTCGACGCCATCATCGACCGCGCTGCCGACATCCTCGAGCGCATCGGCGCCGAGATCGACCAGATCTCGCACACCATCTTCGAACCGGACGAGGATGCCGGCCCGCCGTCCTACAACGATGTGCTCAAGGAGCTCGGCCGCAAGGGCGACCTCACCTCGAAAGTGCGCGAGAGCCTGGTCTCGGTCGGCCGGCTGCTTCTGTTCCTCGCCAACGAGTCGGAAGGCCTGAAGTGGCCGAAAGAGAACTCGTCTGCAACTCCAGTCGATGCAACGCGACGTGCTTTCGCTCACCGACCACGCCAGCTACATCACCAACAAGGTGACCTTCCTGCTCGATGCCATGCTGGGCGTCGTCAACATCCAGCAGAACAACATCATCAAGATCTTCTCGGTCGCCGCGGTGGTCTTGATGCCGCCGACCCTGATTGCCTCGATCTACGGCATGAACTTCAAACACATGCCGGAGCTCGACTGGCACTACTCCTACCCGATCGTTCTGGTGGTGATGGTGATCGCGGCGGTGTTGCCGTACATGTTTTTCAAGTGGAAGAAGTGGTTGTGAGGTCGCGCGGAGCGGCCCGCGAAGGCGGGGCCCAATAAACACCGACGCCTCCGTGATTGCCCGATCGCCCACCTTCGGATGCTAACGGCCGGGCTTGGTGCTCGCTCGTTCCCTCACTTCGTCATTCTCAAAACCGCTCCGCACTACTTGAGCGAATCGAGCGCGGCACGCTTGATCAAGGTCAAAAACTGGGAGAGCGTCGGCGGCGGTTAATGTCCGCAGTTTTCCGGTGCCGGCCGACCGGCCAATCGATCTCGGGTCCAGGAGATTAAGTCGCCGCCGAGCGGGGAACCGGCCGCCACCAGAGATAGGTGATCGAGCCCCGCATAGAGGCGAAAGTCGATCGGCTGACCGTCCGCACAGCGTGCATTGACGAAGCGATGCTGAATTTCAGGGGACACGAGGTCATCCTTCTGCCCCTGGGCGATCATCAGAGGCATGGGAATCCGTCCTAGCGGCGTGTTTTGGATCAGACGGGTTGCGAGAGGCCCACGAGTTGTGTCTTGTGCAAAAATCCCATCACGCGGAAGTAAACCGGTTTCGAGTAGAGAAAAGAGGGTGCTCCAATCGCCGACGCAACGCCCGGCGATATCATCGACGAGCAAGCGGGCGCTCCTTCGAACGTAGAACCCCAGGTCAATGTCCGAATAATGCGTCGAATAGGAACGAATAAGATACGACGACACGATCTTTTCGAACATCGAGGATTGCGCGATTGCGACAAGCGCTTTGAGATCGCTCGCCGGAGCGAGCGCGGCGATGCCCATCACCTGAAGATCGGGCGCGTAATCGTGCGCCCGGATACCGGTCCAAAGTGCAGAGTTCCCGCCCTGTGAATGACCCCAAACCACGACGCGTCCGTCGATATTGATTTGCTTCAATTGGCGCGCTGCTCGCACCGAATCGAGCACGGCACGGGCGGCGTCGTCGCCAATAAGATAAGCGTGCCCGCCGGCCGTCCCAAGTCCAACGTAGTCGGTCGCCACGTAGACCCAATTTTGCCGCAGGAGTTCATCAAGAGCCGGGACATTCGCGAACGGATGACCCATCACCGAGGGCGCGCAGCCGCGCGCGATGCCGGTCGTGCCGTGCGCCCACGCGACGACCGGCCGTGGCCCCGATGCAGGTTGCTTCGCGATAACGACAATCGCACTTGCAACCGCATACGTGTTATCGGCCCGTGTCGTCGAATAAAGAATGCGCCAGGCCAGGGAATTGGCAGGGATATCCCTCGAAAACGGCTGGCTGCTCAGCAGTTGCCCTCGTTCAGAGGCTCGTTGCTTGGGGGCATCATAGAATGAATCCGGACCTTTCGGATTCGACGCCCACCAGGCGGCAGCCAGCAGAATGACGCCCGCTACTGACAATAACAACGTGACGCGCGCGGCGAGCGATAGGAAGCTGATGGTTTTCGGCGATGACCTCATGAGGAGACTTTCTCTCAGCCGATCTTCGCAAACAAGGCGGAACGGTCGCCATCCTGATGCCTGGCGAGTTGGGAGCACCCACCGCGAGGGATTTTCTCATTCGCAACCGCCAACGCTTTATCGGGGCTGGTATCCGCACGGTTGTCGCATCATCTCCCAGGGAGGCCAATGTGCCTAAGGTAGAAGGGCTCACGGCACCAATGGGCAGTTCATTAATGTTCCCCGCTACCCGCCAGCCGACTATCGCGGCGTCTCGGCGCCCAATGCGGACACGCTTTATTCAGTCGGCTGGTTCGACCTGTCCGAACCGCAGGTGTTCAGCCATCCCGACATGGGCAACCGCTTCTACCTGTTCGAAGTCGTAGACCTATGGATGACGGACTTCGCCTCTTCACCAAGTAGTCGCACCGCCGATGGTAAAGCGACGAACTATCTTTTCACTGGGCCCGGCTGGAAGGGCACAGTACCGCCGGGCATGAAGCACATACCGATGCATACGCGCTATATGGTCATTCTCGGCCGGACGTATGCCGATGGCACGGGGGCCGACTACAAGGCCGTAAACCACTCCAGGCTCAGTACAAGGTCACACCACTTACGTCCTGGGGCAAGGGTTATACGCCCAAGACACCGCCAGTCGACAAAGATCCCGGCTTCTCCATGACCGACAAGCCACAGAAGGTGCGCTCGCGCTTGCAGCATCTGTTCGAAAGTTACGTTCTCGACGGTGGTCGGATTTTTAATCGAGCAAGTTCGCCGTGACTACTTGGTTTTCGACGAGGCTTGTTCGGAGTGGCCATTGACGAAACTGCGCAAGGCGCGGGTTTCGGAGCGTTAATGTCGCCTATTCGCCTCGCTACAGTTTAAGCCCTCGACGATTGGCGGTCGCTTTCGCGACGAAGCGGAAATGGGCAGGGAAATGGGCAGGTAAGCCAAGCCGGCGGTCAGCGTCGAAAATGACCTGTGCCGGACTTTGACGGAAGAGGCTGGTGGATCAGTCAACGAGCTAATTCTGGCGGTTCCGGTTGGCGTGATTGTTGACCTCCCGCGAATTGGTCCCTTTTCGGGAGCCACATTTTCCTGCCCTATTGGATGGCGGTACGCCCTTTATACGGTCGTTGATCGCTGATAAGTTTACCTTGAATACTCTGGGGCGAATGCAGGCGTTGGGCACAAGGCCCCCAAGGTATTGCTATGAGAATGAGCAAGATTGGCTATTTTGCTGAATTTCTGCTTTTCCCGCCACTCGTTCTCGTCGCCACGTTCCTTGCATTTAGTGGTTCAATGCCACCGCAGCCCGTTGTTTGGGCGATCGTCTACTGTATCGGTCTAGTTGGCTGGACCTTGATCGAATATCTGCTACATCGCGCGCTCTTTCACCACGCACCAATTCTAACGCGCATGCACGAGCGGCACCATCATTCCCCCCAAGAGCTGATCGGCACGCCTGCGTGGGCGAGCGTGTTGATTGCCTTGATTGCGGTTGCAATTCCGTTTGTAGCGACGCTCGGATTTGACTTGGGCACCGCGGCGACTGGGGGCATGGCCACTGGCTATCTCTGGTACGTGTTCGTTCACTACGCGACCCACCATTGGCGGCCACGCAGGGGCTCATATCTTTATAGGGCGCGGCTGCGCCACGCGCGTCATCATCATCTTTCGCAGGCGGGCAATTTTGGCGTCACGACCGACATTTGGGATCGTGTCTTCAGCACGGTGCTTGATGGATATGTGCCAGGACCTGCCGCTGCCAAATGACGACTACAGCCAGCCGTTGACGGCATTGCCGTATCGTAAATGCGATATTTATGTGGCGGTCATGCGCGAGGCGCATGTAGGGGAGCGTCAGATAAAACGTGTTGTCGCGGCGTTTTTCAGCGTGGCATCGACGCAAGCAGCTGCTGCGCAAGCGGCTATTTTGATAGACACTGCGCAGGTAGGTAGTGATGTTGTCTTTTCATTCAACTGAACTTTAGACTTTTCCAACTTGGGGCGAAGCAGAAATGGGCGGGCAAGCCAAGCCGGCCGCCAGGGTTGAAAATGACCCGAAGCGGACGCTCGTAGTCCCAAACGAAAACGGCCCGTCATGGCAACGGGCCGTCCCTGCTCCCTTGGCGTGTGTTTTGCCGAAGTATGCGCCTGTCGGCGGAATGCTCCAGGAGCCGCGCCGCAGTTAGTCGTACTAATTTTTGCTCCAGTGCTTGAGACCACCTAGCGCGGCAATATAGGCTCTACTGTGCTTGTCGTAGCGGACGCTGTAGTGCGTCGGATAATAGCCGCGGCGGCTATATTGAGCCGGCGCCTTCACCGGGAAGGTCAGGTTCGGCCTCGTGTTCAGATACGCCAGCGTCACCATCGGCTCGACAAAGATCATCTGTCCCTTGTCGTAGCCGTAGATTGAGGTGGCGGTGAAGGGCTTGCCGTTAGATTAGGGCGCCGTCACGTCAATGGCGTGAACGCCCATTCCGTTCACCGCCGTATCCGAGATGACCTTATAGCCTGGGGGAATCAGGGCCGTATTGAAAACCTCGGTTGCCGAGTCTTTCGGCCGAGTGAATGAGACCTTCCTCACCGCGGCCGAACTAATGCCGTAGAAGTGAAAGTCGAAATGCGGCACGGTGTAGACGTGCGGCGGCGGATGCCCGTGCGGGTTCCAGTCGATGACCACATGTGTGCAGCCGCTATTCGGGCCGTGCTTCGGCATCGGCAGCGGATATTCCCAGGAGCCTTCCGTCGATTTATTGTTCAGTTCAGTCGGCAATCCCTTCAAAGCGCTGGGGCTCATGTAGTGGTGTGTGACGTCTGCTCGCAGCTTCCTTCATTTCCTTCAAAAAATGGCAGCCGCCAGGACATACAAAGCCATGACGATGACCACGAGCGAACCGATCGTGTAGAGCGTTGCGCGGACTTCATGGGTTTGTTTGGTTGCGTAGGCGAGCGTGTGAATCAGGCGGGCCCCGACGAATGTGTACATGAGACCATTCGCCAACAGGTATGACGGCCCCGCAGCGACAAAAAGCAGTCCGCAGGCGAGGAACGCCGGGATGTTCTCCAGATCGTTGCGGTGCATACGCCGCGAACGGTCCACGTAGTCGTTTATTTCGAGTTGTTCGGGACGCGGATTTCGGTTGATCAGCCCACCTCGGAGGTCTTCCGGGGTGGCCCAGCCCGCATCGACTTGCAGCATCCTGAAGACCGTCATCCACCCTTGACCCATGAGCTTCAGGATCATGATTGAGGCGGCAATCATGTAGGTAACAAAGACGGGGTTTTGGGCGCTCAATAGATTCATGGTTCTCCTCCAACTCAGGCAAGCCCTTGCGTCTCCAGTTCCGCGAAACTATCTGTATCTTGAAAATGATAGGTACACGCCTGCTTTGCCCCTGTCAAGTTTGGTGAAACAAAGTGTATCACAAATAGCATGACCCGTTCATATCGCCTCAGGCGGCGCGCGGAGCGCCAGGATGAAACCCGGCAGAGGATCGTTGATGCAGCCGTTGAACTGCATCAAACGAAGGGGCTCGCCGCCACCACCATCAGCGACATTGCCGAGCGCGCAAACGTAGGCAGGGTGACGGTGTATCGCCACTTCCCTGATGAAGAGAGCCTGGTGGGGGCTTGTAGCGGGCAGTACTTCGAGCACCACCCACTTCCGGACCCCGCACCGTGGCGTTCCATCCAGGATCCGATCGCCAGGCTGCGCCGGGGTCTTCGCGAGAGCTACGCCTATCACCGCGAAACCGAACCAATGATGAGCCGGGTGATCGCCGACGCCAGAGACCTTCCGATCATGGCGCCCTATCACGCGCATTGGCGACACGCCGCCGACATACTCGCGGCAGCTTGGCCAGCAAGTGGCCGTAGCAAGTCGCTCCGCGCCGCCCTGGGATTGGCGCTCAGCTTTGATACCTGGCGAACCCTAATTCGGGAACAGAACCTTACCGACGATCAGGCGATAGAGCTGATGCTGCGGCTCACAGGCGACGGCCCGCCGGATTCAAAGTAACGCCGCACTTCTCTTTTTGGCCCTTCACGTCTTTTCGCTATGAGGAGCGAGGATGCTGCTGGGCTGTTTGACAAGAGAAGAGGTGAGGGCGGGGACATCCGGCGCGTTCAGCTTTATTCTTCCCCTTTCAGGGGAGGAATAAGCAGGGCTCACACGTGCTGCCCGCCGTTGATATGAATCTCCGCGCCGTTCACGTAGCTCGACGTCTCCGTGCACAGCACGTAGATGATCTTCGCCACTTCGTCCGGCGTGCCGAGCCGCTGCATCGGAATCTGCGCGACGATCTTTTCCGTGCCCGGCGACAGGATCGACGTATCGATCTCGCCCGGCGCGATGGCGTTCACGCGGATGCCGAGCCGGCCGAAGTCGAACGCCATCTCGCGCGTCAGCGAAGCGAGCGCCGCCTTCGAGGTGGCGTAGGCCGCGCCAGCAAATGGATGCACGCGCGAGCCCGCAATGGACGTGACGTTCACCACAGAGCCTTTCGCGGCCTTCAACTGCTCCACCAGCCCGCGCGCCAGCATGATCGGCGCGAAGAAATTGACCTGGAACACCTGGTGCCAAACCTCGGTCGCGGTCTCGAGCGAGCCGAGCCGGCTGCCGCCGTCGCCCTTCGGCGAGATCGCCGCGTTGTTGACCAGCGCGTGCAATTCGTTGCCGTCGAGCCGCCGCTTGATCTCCTCGATCGCCGCGACGGTGTTGGTCTCATCGGCGAGATCGACCTGAATGTGGTCTTCGGGGCCGGCGTCCCACGGACAGTTTTCCGGAAAGGGATGGCGCGAACAGGTGATCACGCGCCAGCCGGCGGCGGAAAACCGCTTCACGGTGGCGTGGCCGATGCCACGGCTGGCGCCGGTGAGCAGCAGCGTGCGTCGCGGTTGGTTGGTCTGAGAGTTCGGCATGATCTGTTCGCGTGTCGCCCCGTTTCCCGCGCTCGCGCGAGATGATTTTAGTTCACGGATAAAGCCGCGTCTTGCTCCAGGCTTCGCCCGGTGCCGTCCGGTGAAATTCAACTCGATCGTGCAGGCGGAACGGCCGTTCCTGCCAGAATTCAATTTGCAAAGGTACGATGCGGTAACCCGACCAATAAGCCGGCCTCGGCACCGTGCCGATGGCGTACTTGGCGGCATAGAGCGCGACCGCCTTCTCGAAGGCGAGGCGGCTCTCCAGCGGCCGCGATTGCTGGCTCGCCCAGGCGCCGATTTGGGCCTGCTTCGGGCGGCTGGCGAAATAGGCATCGGCCTCAGCGTCGCTCACGTGCTCGACGGTACCACGCACACGTACCTGGCGGTTCGACGACTTCCAATGGAACACCAGCGCAGCTTTGGCGTTCGCGTCCAATTCCCGCCCCTTTTGGCTGTCTTTGTTGGTGTAGAAGACGAATCCGCGCTCGTCGAAGCCCTTCAACAGCACCATCCGAGCGTCGGGCATACCGTTCGCATCGACGGTCGCGACCGTCATGGCAGTGGGGTCGCGTGGTTCGGCGGCGGTCGCATCCTTCAGCCAGGCGGCGAACAGCCGCAGTGGTTCGTCTGCGGCGGTGAAATCACCAGTCGTTAACCAACTTGGGTGTTCAATTGAGGCCGTGTCCGACATTGTCTGGAGTGCTCGCGTGATCCGGGGGCTGACCCGTCAGTTCCGTTGCTGCCTATATAATGGATGCTGGCGCCCGCGCCTATGGCGCGCCAGCGTCCTTGTCGGGCTTATGACGGTGGCGCTGGCAGCCGGCGGTTGCAGCATGTCCTACCAGCTCAATTCCATGTTCGGCGGCGGCGATAAGCCCGACATTACCGGTTCGATCAGCCCGCGGCCCGGGGTCAAATATGAGACCAGCAAGCCGTCCGAAGACGACCTCGCCTATGCCAAGGCCGCCGTCAGCCGGCTGCTCGCCTTGGGCCGGAAATACGCAAGCCTTCCCTGGGAAAACCCTTCGACCGGCGCGCGTGGCACCGTCACGCCGATCACATCGGCTTATAGCGCCGCAGGCGGACAGACCTGCCGTGATTTCCTGGCGAGCTATATCAACGGCCCGTCGGAATCCTGGCTGCAGGGCGAAGCCTGCAAGCATCACACCGGGCCCTGGCAGGTGCGCTCGATGAAGCCCTGGAAGAGCTCCTGACGCTAGTGCGGTGGATTTGAAGTTCGTTACATCACTTGCAGCGCGTCCGCAAACGAACTTCAAATCCAAAATCGAACTAAAATCATTAAGTTGCTAGTGCCCTTTTCGAATCCGAAGTTCGTAGGGGCAAGCTGAATGGTCTGACGAACTTCGGATTCGGGACACTAGCGCTTCCTCCGGAACGGCCCGGAATTGCATAAAAGCTGCCGGAACCCCACATTAGTGACCGAACAACGAGTCTCCGGCCGGTCGGCCGGGGCAGGGGCTTTTTACGGAGAATGCAGAGTATGCGCGACCCCTATGAGGTACTGGGGGTGTCGAAGGGTGCGAGCGAGGCGGAGATCAAGAGCGCCTACCGCAAGCTCGCCAAGAAACATCACCCGGACGCCAATAAGCACGATCCCGAGGCGGCCACGCACTTCGCCGAGCTTAATGCGGCCTATGAGATCGCGGGCGATGACGAGAAGCGTAAGGCGTTCGACCGCGGCGAGATCGATGCCGAGGGCAAGCCGCGCTTTCATGGTTTCGAAGGGTCCGGCGCGCAGCCGGGCGGCGGTTTTCGCACTGGCCCGGGCGGCGCGCATTTCGAGAACTTCCATTTCGGGCCAGATGGCTTTCAGCGCGCGGGCGGCGCCGGCGGCTTCCGCGGCGGAGGCGGCGGCTTTGAAGACGTCCTGCGCAACATGTTCGGTGGCGCTGCGCGCGGCAGCGGCCCCGGCTCTCATTTCGAGTCAGAGGATTTCAGCCCCGCCACGGGCCAGGACCTGCTCGCCTCGCTCACCATCAGCTTGCCCGAGGCGGCTAAGGGCACCAAGGCCCGGGTTCACCTGCCCACCGGCAAGGACATCGAGGTCAAGATTCCGGCCGGTCTCACGAGCGGCCAACAAATTCGGCTGAAGGGTCAGGGCTGGCCGAGCGCCGGCGGCAAGCCGGGCGACGCGCTCATCACCGTCAACGTCGCGGCGCATCCGGTGTTCAAGCCGGACGGCCACGACCTGCGGCTCGATCTGCCGATCACGCTCTATGAAGCCGTACTAGGCGGCAAGGTGCGCGTGCCGACCCTCGACGGCGCGGTTGAATTGGCGATACCCGCCGGCACTAGCTCGGGCCGCACGTTCCGGCTCAAGGGCAAGGGCCTCAAGGGCAAGGAAAGCGGCAAGGCCGTCATCGGCGACCTGCTCGCCACCGTGCGCGTCGCGCTGCCGGAGACGGTCGATGACGAATTGAAGGAGTTGATGAAGAAGTTACGTGACGACAAGCCCTACGATCCGCGCAAGGATATGGGCTGAGAGCCTTACGACTTCGTCGACTCGTCCTTGTCCACCTGCTCGTAAACCGACTTCGCGACCGTCTCAAGCTGCGCGCGGTGGTCCGGCCCACTCACCACATAGGCGAGACTGTCGTCCACCCAGTAGAACGCGGCGAAGCGCTTGTCGCTCTTGAAACGCAGCGCGGTTTCCGGTGACTTTTCCGCCTTCGCACAATAAACGGTGTAACGCACGCCCGACGGGCTCTCGTACATGTAGAAGGCGGAGGCGCCGCTTGGCCCTGGCAACAGGCGTCCGCCGACCAGCTTCAAATTCATCGCGCTGAGGTCAGGCACCCGCAGCTTGTAGCCGACCCGCTTCGACAGCCAACTGGTCATGTGCGCGCGCTCGTCGCCCGACACTTCAACCGGATGACGCACCTCAACCACGTAGAGCTTGTGGGCTTCCAGCGCATCGGTGGTGACGGCGACAACGCTGGCGGACGACGACGCCGAAGCGCCATGCGCCATCCAGCCGGCGCCGCCGCCGAGAAGGAAGGCGACAAGCACCGCCGCGGCTGTGCTCATCCAAAGGCGACGGCCCCTGCTGGCATAGCGCGTGAGATAATCGAGATTGAGCCGCTCCGGCACGGGCTCCTCGGCCACCGCGCAAAAGTGGGCGCGGATCGCTTCGCTCTGCGCACGCCAGGACGCGACCAGTGCGGCATCCTCCGGATGCGCGGCCAGCCACGCCGCCACCGCTTCTTGCCGGTCAACCGACAGTTCGCCGTCAACATAGGCGTGCAGTTCGTCTTCGGTCACGGGAGCCATGTGGTCAGTCATGTCGTCACGTCCTTCATTTCACGCGGCGCAGCGTTGGACGCGCGCCTTCGAGATAGGCCTTGATCTGTGTTCGTGCGCGCGAAAGTCGAGACATCACGGTGCCGATCGGCACCCCCTGCACCTCAGCGACCTCGCGGTAGCTGAGGCCTTCCAGCACCACCAGGAGCAAGGCATCGCGTTGCTCGTTGACCAATGTCGCTAACGCGCGCTCGATATCGCGCTGACCGGATTCAGGCCCGGCGAGATCCGGCGCGTCGTTCTCCTCAATCGACATCACCGTCGGTCGTCGCGCCAGGGACCGCAGACGGTTGCGGTTGAGGTTGGTCAGGATCGTGTAGAGCCAGCTTCGTACTTCCTCTCCATGAAACAAGTGCTCCGACCGCAATGCCCGCACCAACGTGTCCTGCACCAGGTCGTCGGCAAGATCCGAATCCCGGGCCAGCGCCCGGGCGTAGCGCCGCAGCGCCGGGATCGTCGCTTCGATCTTCTGCCGAAACGTAATCACGCCGTCTCCTGGTTCGTTCTCGCCTCGCGCTCCTGCCGTTCGGCTGCGCTTCATCACGGTAAACCCCGAAACGGACGGTCATATTCCCAGATGGGAATTGAATTAACAAAGCAAATCACCGGGCGCGGGCCCCCCTTGCTTGATGGTCCCAGGGGCCTGTGCCATAGGAGGCAGCTGGCTTAAGCCCGGCCAATAGAGGAAGAAAATGGCTGAGAACGCAGGTTTGATGCGCGGCAAACGCGGCCTCATTATGGGCGTTGCCAACAACCGCTCTATCGCCTGGGGCATCGCGCGCGCCTGCCACGAACAGGGGGCCGATCTCGCCTTTACGTACCAGGGCGAGGCCCTCAAGCGCCGGGTCGAACCGCTGGCGGAAGAGGTGGATGGGCTGGTGGTGGGTCATTGCGACGTCACCGACCCGGCGACGCTGGATGCCGTTTTCGCCGCCGTCGAACAGGCCTGGGGGTCGCTCGATTTTGTGTTGCATGCCATCGCCTTCTCCGACAAGGACGAACTCGACGGCCGTTATGTTGATACCAGCGCTGACAATTTTAGTAAGACCATGCTGGTAAGTTGCTACTCGTTCACCGCCGTCGCCCAGCGCGCGGAGAAGCTGATGGCGAACGGCGGCTCTCTTCTCACGCTCACCTATTATGGCGCCGAGAAGTGGATGCCACACTACAACGTCATGGGGCTCGCCAAGGCCGCGCTCGAGTGTTCGGTGCGCTATATGGCGGCTGACCTTGGCGTGAAGAACATCCGCGTCAACGCCATCTCGGCCGGACCGTTGAAGACGCTGGCCGCCGCCGGCATCGGCGACTTCCGCTATATCCTGAAGTGGAACGAGTACAATACGCCGCTGCGGCGCAACATAACGCTGGAAGACGTCGGCAAGACTGGCGTCTATTTGCTCTCCGACATGTCGAGCGGCGTCACCGGCGAAGTTCATCACGTCGATGCCGGCTATCATGTCGTCGGCATGAAGCACCCCGACGCGCCCGACATCGCGGTCAAGGACTAGCGGCCGGCGCGGCCGATCGCTGCTGGCGCGCGTTCCGGCATCGCGGTACAAGGCGCAATCGAAAAAGTCTCCCTCTCAAGTACCGGCAGCCTTCGCCGATGCCTGCGCCCATCCTCTATTACATCCGTCACGGCGAAACCGACTGGAATGTCGAAGGCCGGCTGCAGGGTCGGCAGGACATTCCGCTCAACGCGCGCGGCCGCGCGCAGGCGAGCCACTGCGGCGACGTGCTGCGCGATCTGTTTGCGCGCGAGGGCATTGACCCGGCCGGTCTCGATTATGTGTCGAGTCCGTTGGGCCGCGCGCGCCTGACCATGGAATTGGCGCGCGGGTCCATGGGACTTGCCGCGAACGGCTATCGGCTGACACCGGAACTGATAGAGATATCCTTCGGCAGTTGGGAAGGCTTTACGATCGCGGACTTGCGCGTGCGCGAGCCTGAGCGCGTGGCCGCCCGCGAGCATGACAAATGGCACTTCCTGCCGCCCGGCGGAGAGAGCTATCAGGCCATGTCGGCGCGCATGCGCGACTGGTACGCAAGCTTGACGCGCGACACCGTGGCGACCGCCCATGGTGGCACTGCGCGCGGTTTGATGGCGGTGCTTGGCATCGCCAAGCCGGCGGCGGCACCGCTCATCGATATCGAGCAGGGCGTGGTCTATGTGTTCGAGGGCGAGAACCTGACGCGCTATGCTTGATACCCGTTCGTCCCTGCAGGCGCGGCGACCCCGTCCTCTATGCCGCCAAGGTGGTGCTTGCGGCCCTGGATTCCCGCTTTCGCGGGAATGAACGGAGATCGGGACAGCCCCTTTACATTAAATAATCGGGCGATTTGACCCCCGTAAGCCCGCAGGGTACCAACCCGCTATGTCATTCAATACCTTCGGCCATCTGTTCCGGTTCACCAGCTTCGGCGAAAGCCACGGGGCGGCGATCGGCTGCGTGGTCGATGGCTGCCCGCCGCGTATTCCGCTCGAGGTCGCCGACATCCAGCGCGAACTCGATCGTCGCCGGCCGGGCCAGTCGCGTTTCACGACCCAGCGCCAGGAGCCGGACGCGGTGAAGATCATGTCCGGCGTGTTCAGCGATGAAGCGACCGGCAAGCAGGTCACCACCGGCACGCCGATCATGATGCTGATCGAGAATGTCGACCAGCGTTCCAAGGACTATTCGGCGATCAAGGACAAGTACCGGCCTGGTCACGCCGGTTACACGTATGATGTCAAATACGGCTTTCATGACTATCGCGGTGGCGGCCGCGCCTCCGCGCGCGAGACCGCCGCGCGCGTCGCCGCCGGCGCTGTCGCCCGCAAGATCATCCCCGGCCTTACCGTGCGCGGCGCGTTGGTGCAGATGGGACCGCACAGGATCGACCGGTCGCGCTGGGACTGGAATGAGGTCGCCAACAATCCGTTCTTCTGCCCCGACCCGGTGCAGGCCAAGTTCTTCGAGGAATACCTCGACGGCATCCGCAAGGAAGGCTCCTCCATCGGCGCGGTGATCGAGATCGTCGCCGAAGGTGTGCCGCCCGGTCTCGGCGCGCCGGTCTACGCAAAGCTTGACGGCGATCTGGCCTCGGCGCTCATGGGCATCAACGCGGTCAAGGGTGTTGAGATCGGCGATGGCTTCCTCACCGCTGAGTTGCGCGGTGAAGACAATGCCGACGAAATGCGCAAAAATCCGGACTTGGGCAATGACGGCAAGCCGTTGTTCCTGTCCAACCACGCTGGCGGTATTCTTGGCGGCATCTCCACCGGGCAGACTGTCGTCGCACGCTTCGCGATCAAGCCGACCTCGTCGATCCTGACTCCGCGCAAGACCGTCGACCGTTATGGCCACGATACTGAAGTCGTGACCAAAGGCCGCCACGATCCCTGCGTCGGCATTCGCGCGGTGCCGGTTGGCGAAGCCATGGTGGCGTGCGTCTTGGCCGATCACTATCTGATGCACCGCGGTCAGATGGGCGCCAATGCCGGCCAGGGCACGCCCTGGCCGTTCATCCCCAGCGCTTAAACGTTTTTCCCGAGGTAACCCGAGTGTCCGATACTCACGCCAAAGTCGATGCGGCGATCAAGGCCTTCGCCAAGGGTGAAATCGTCGTCGTCACCGACGACGACGACCGTGAGAACGAGGGCGATCTGTTCGTCGCCGCCTCGCTCTGCACCTCGGAAAAGATGGCCTTCATCATTCGCAATACGTCGGGCATCGTCTGCGCTCCACTCGGCGTCGAGAATGCCCGCCGGCTGCATCTCGATCCCATGGTGGCGGAGAACGACGCGCCGCTCGGCACCGCTTTCACCGTCACGGTGGACGTGCGACATGGGCTTACCACTGGTATCTCGGCGGAGGAGCGCTGCAACACCGTGCGCGCGCTCGCCAACGACAACAGCGGCGCCTCCGATTTCGTGCGTCCCGGTCACGTGTTTCCGCTGGTCGCGCGGCAGGGTGGGGTGCTGATGCGCTCCGGCCATACCGAAGCTTGCGTCGATCTTTGCCGGCTCGCCGGGCTGCCGCCGGTTGGCGTGTTGTCGGAACTGATGAAGGACGACGGCACGGTGATGCGCGGCCCCGAGGTCGCCGCCTTCGCCGAGAAGCACAAGCTCGCGCAGGTCTCGATCGCCGAATTGATCGCCTACCGTCAGGCGCGCGACAAGCTGGTGGAGCGGGTCGGCGAATTCCATCTCGATTCGGAGATTGGTGAACTCAAGGGCTACGCGTATGTGACGCCGTTCGACCGCGTGCATCACATGGCCTTCGTCTATGGCGATCTCGACAACGGCCGCAACGTACCGGCTCGGCTGCATCGCGCCGACGTCATCGGCGACGTGTTCGGCGGGGCCAAGCCCATCCGCGCGGCGCTGGCGCGCTTCAAGCAGGAAGGGCGGGGCGTTATTATTTATTTGCGCGACGGCACCGCCGGAGTGCCGGTGGCGCAGATCCCGCACGAGGGCGCGACCGGCACCGAGGCCGCCCGCTCGCAGCAATGGCGCGAGATCGGCCTGGGTGCGCAGATTCTGAAAGACCTCGGCATTTCGTCGATCCGGCTGTTTGCCTCCAGCAAGCGGACTTACGTCGGCCTTGGCGGTTTCGGCATCGAGATCGTGGATACCGAGACGGCGGAAAACTAACCCGCCTTTATTTTGCCCCGGATGGCGTGCCAGCATTTTCTTGTCCCTTCGGGGGAGAGAAAAAATGGGGCGGCATGGTCTTTCCAAGCTCACGGCCGGCGCTTTAGCCGCCGCGGTTATTGCGGGTGTGGGCTTTAGCGTGGCCGGTTGGGCGGCGCCGCATCTGCCCCAACTGGCCGACACCCGGCCCTCCGCGATTCCGGTCGATGTCGAGTTGGTGCTGGCGGTCGACGTTTCCTATTCGATGGACCCGGACGAGCAGGCCTTGCAGCGCGAGGGCTATCGCCTGGCGCTGACCTCCAAGGAATTCCTGCAGGCGCTGCGTGAAGGCGCCCACGGCAAGATTGCCATCACTTATGTCGAGTGGGCCGGCCAGCACGACCAGCGGATCGTCATGCCCTGGCGGCTGATCGAAGGCCCGGAATCGGCCGACGCTGTGGCCGCCGAGATTGGCCGCGCGCCTTACCGGCGCGCCTCGCGTACGTCCATTTCCGGTGGCTTGAACTTCGCCAGTTCGCTGTTCGCGACCAGCGGCTATCGCGGCTTGCGCCGGGTGATCGACGTGTCCGGCGACGGCCCCAACAACAGTGGCCTGCCGGTGGCGCCCATGCGCGACGAAGTGGTTGCCAAGGGCATCACCGTCAACGGCCTGCCGCTGATGCTCAAACGGCCCTACCGCGGCATGATGGATATCGGACACCTCGACTGGTACTACGAGGACTGCGTGACCGGCGGGCCGGGCTCGTTCGTCATCCCCGTGCGCGACCGCACGCAATTCATTGAGGCGACGCGTAACAAGCTGATCCTGGAGGTCGCTGGCCGAAGGCCGAAGGCGCAGGTCACTCGAGCGTCCGCCAAGGAGCCGCGGGTTTCCTGCACCATCGGCGAGTCGCTGTGGCAGCAACGCTGGGGCAGCCCGGATTTTCAGTGATCAACGCGTGAGCTTCGCCACCACTTCGACGTGATGCGAATAGCGGAACTGGTCGACCGGGGTGATCTCGTTTACCCGGTAGCCGCCGTCGACCAAGGTGCGCACATCGCGCGCGAAGGTGTTGGCGTTGCACGATACCGCCACGATGGTGCGCACGCCGCTTTGGGCCAGTTCCTGCGCCTGGCGCTCGGCGCCCTGGCGTGGTGGATCGAAGACGACGGCATCAAAAGATTTCAATTCGCTCGCCATCAGCGGGCGGCGGAACAGGTCGCGGGTCACCGCATCGATCGGCTTCAAGCCACTGGCGGCGGTCGCTCCTTTGTTCAACGCCGCAATTGCGTCCGCCTCGCTGTCGGCGGCAGTCACGCGCGCGCTTTCCGCAAGCCTGAGCGCGAAGGTGCCGATGCCGGCGAACAGGTCGGCGACGCGCTTGGCCTTTCCTGAATATTCTAGGACCAGCCGCGCTAGGGTCGCTTCGCCGAGCACGGTCGCCTGCAGGAAGGCGCCGGGCGGCAGCGGCACATGCGCGCGACCAATCGTGACGAGCGGCTGCGCGCTTTGCGCCATCAATTCGCCGTGGCGGGTGAGACGCGCGAGCTTGTGCTTTGCGCCGACGCGCGCCAGCGTCGTCGTGCGTTCAGGTGTCAACTTGCCTGAGCCGCGCACGTCGATGTCGAGCCCTGAATCGGTGGCGGTCAACTGGATGTCGAGCGGCTTTTCGGGGACCTGCAACGCGTCCGCGATCGCCCAGGCGGCGGGGATCGCGCTGGCGAGCCCAGGCGCCAGAATCGGACATTCGTCGATCGCCACCACGTGATGGGCGCGCGGCGCGGTGAAGCCGACTTCGAGGACGTCGTGGGCGCCACGCCGCGCATGCAGCACCGCGCGGCGGCGGCCCTCGCCGTGGGCGTCGATCAACGGCGCAAGGGGCGCCAACACACCCTGCTGCTCCAGCGCCTCAGCGACCAGGCCGCGCTTCCACAAGTGATATTCGGCCAGCGACCAGTGCTGCAGCGCGCAGCCGCCGCATTGGCCGAAATGCTTGCAGACCGGAACGGCGCGCTCGTGGCTCGGCTTGTCGACCTGCAGCAGATGGCGCCGGTCGGGATGACCCGGCACGCGCTCGACCGTCACCGTCTCGCCCGGCAGCGTATACGACACGTAGATCGGCCCATCGGGCGACGCCGCCATGCCGTCGCCGCGATGGCCGAGGCCGGTGATGGTGAACTGTTCGGTCATGCTTCGCCTTAGCCGACAAATGGCTCGGCGGGCAAACGGTCAATGGGGCGTGGCGTGTCCAGGTGTTGCCGGCATATAGCCGCGGCGGGACAAGGCGTTGAACCGCCAGACCAGCAGCGTCGCATAGATGGCGAGTCCAACCGTGAACCCGATCCAGAGACCCACCGCTTGCAGATGTGCCGGGAATGCCAGTGAATACGATGTCGCAAAGCCGACACCCCAGAAGCTCACGACTGCGAAGAGCAAGGGCACGCGCGTATCATTGAGCCCGCGCAGGGCGCCGGCCGCGATCGTCTGCATACCGTCAGCGATGCAGAATGATGCGCCAATTAAGAGCAAGGTCGCCGCGAGGGCCGCGGTTGCGTCGGCGTCGGCTTCGCCGCCGCTCAGAAAAAGCAGCGGGATGAGATGCCGTGTCGCGATAACGACGAGCCCCATTGCCGCCATGAAGGCGCGGCCGAGGCCAACGGCAGCGAAGCCGGCGCGGCGGGAGCCGGCCGCGTCGTCGCGACCGACCGCATGGCCGACGCGGACGGTGGCAGCCATCGAAATCCCGAACGGCACCATGAACAGGACTGCGGCAGTCTGCAGCGCAATCTGATGCGCCGCGAGCGCGGTGGTACCGATCCAGCCCATCAGAATGGCGGCCGACGCGAACAGACCGTATTCGAGCAGAAATGCGCCGGCGATCGGTGCGCCGACCGCGACCAGGCGGCCCAGCAAAGGCCAATCGGCGCGCCAGAAACGGCTGAGCACGCGGTACTTCTTGAAGGGCCGTTGGGTATAGCAGACCCAAAAGCCGGCGACACACATACCGACGTTGATCAGCGTCGTCGCCGCGCCGGCGCCAAGCAGGTCGAGCCGCGGCAGGCCGAAGGCGCCGTAGATCAACGCATAGGCCAGCAGCGCGTTCAGCGGGATGGCAGCAAGCGTGATCCAGAGCGCCGGCTCGGGCCGGTTAACCGCGCCTATGAAGCTGCGGAGTGCGATGAACCACCAGGCCGGGATCAGACTCCAGCTCAGTCCAGCGAGGTACCGGCCGGCGAGGTGCGTGGCGCCTTGTTGCTGACCGAGCGCGAGCAGCAGGTTTTCGCCGGCGTGCTGGATCGCCGTTAGCGGCGCGCCGACAATGACTGCGGTCCACAGGCCGACACGCAGCGCGCGCCGCACCATGCGAGGCTCGCGCGCGCCGAAGGCCTGCGCCGCCAGCGGTGCGACCGCGGACACCAGGCCCATGCCGATCACGAAAGCGGCGAACAGCAAGATTTGTCCC
Organism: uncultured Pseudomonadota bacterium; assembly: GCA_963732895.1. Taxonomy (GTDB): domain Bacteria; phylum Pseudomonadota; class Alphaproteobacteria; order Rhizobiales; family Xanthobacteraceae; genus Pseudolabrys. The sequence goes on from CAVTBG010000008.1 coordinate 214,611, forward strand.
AACGCGGACGCGGCAATCGCATTATCGCCGAGGTGGCCGATGAGCACGAGATCGGTCGTCATCATCGCCACCTGACCGAGCTGGGTGAGCGCGATCGGCAGCGCGAGCTTGATCGTTTCGATCAATTCGACGCGCCAAAGCCTTGCTGTGGCCGGCGCGCTGGCGCCGGCGGCGATCGTGCCGTCCTGGGTCGACATGGCCGGGCACCATAGAGTGTCTTGTGGCGAGAGAAAGGCTTGTGGCCACCGCGATCGGGCTTCGGCGCGAGTTCGTGGCCGTTGAGACACATGCATCAACGCGGATGATCCGCTGGATTGCAATTGTTGATGCGACCGGGGTCCGCTAGCCGATGTCAGCCCCCAGCAAAAACTCTGCATTGCCGTCACCGCCGGCGATGGGTGAGGGTATAACAGCGGTAACGCGCCAGCCGAGCGAAGCAACGAACGCGGTGATGTCGTCGCGCACGGCCTTGTGCGCGCTCGCGTCGCGCACGATGCCCTTCTTGAGCGCATCGCGGCCGGCTTCGAATTGCGGTTTGATCAGCGCTACGAGTTGCGCGGGCGACTGCACAAGCGCGAACGCTGCGGGCAGCACATGCTTCAACGAAATGAAGCTGACGTCCACGGTGAGGAAATCCGGGCGTTCCTCAAAGCGGGCTGGCGAGATGGTACGGATATCGGTTTCCTCCAGCGACACGACTTCCGGCCGCGGACGCAAGCTCTCGTGCAGTTGCCCGCGCCCGACATCGATCGCGTAGACGAGCGTCGCGCCGCGTTCGAGCAGAACCTCAGTAAAGCCGCCGGTTGACGCGCCGACATCAAGGCAAACGCGGCCTTTCGGATCGAAACCGAAATGATCGAGCGCGGCGGCAAGCTTCAGACCGCCGCGCGAGACATAAGGATGTGCGGGGCTCGCTGCGATCGCTGCGTTAGTGGCGATTTCCTCCGACGCCTTGCGCACCGTGACGCCATTGGCGCTCACCAAGCCGGCGGCAATCGCTGCCTGCGCCTTGGCGCGGCTGTCGAACAGACCGCGTTCGACCAGCAGACGATCGGCGCGGCGGCGGTTTGTCATTGCGATTTTTCCCGGCTTCGGCGCAGCACGAACCGGCCCGGGACAGGCGCGCTAGGCCAGCTTCACCGTCTCGTCCGCGGCGTTCTTGCCGAGCGCCTCAAACACCTTGGCAACGATGCCCTTGGTGTCGAGCCTGGCGGTTGCGTACATGGCGGCGGGCGAATCCTGGTCGATGAACTCGTCCGGCAATACCATGCTGCGCACCTTGAGGCCGCGGTCGAGCATGCCGTTCTCGGCCAGCGCCTGCAGCACAAACGAACCGAAGCCGCCGATCGAGCCTTCCTCGATGGTGATCAGGACCTCGTGTTCGCGCGCAAGCCGCATCAGCAGGTCCAGGTCGAGGGGCTTGGCGAAGCGCGCGTCCGCCACCGTGGTCGACAGCCCGTAGGCGCCAAGTTCTTTCGCTGCGTTCAGGCAATCGGCCAGCCGCGTGCCGTAGGAGAACAGCGCCACCTTGCTGCCTTCGGCGAGCACGCGGCCCTTGCCGATCTCGAGCGGCACGCCTTCTTCCGGCATCGCCACGCCGGTGCCTTCGCCGCGCGGATAGCGCAACGCGCTGGGCGCATCGTCGATCGCGACCTGCGTCGCCACCATGTGCACCAGCTCGGCCTCGTCGGCCGCCGCCATCAGCACGAAGCCGGGCAGGCAGCCGAGATAGGCGGTGTCGAACGAGCCGGCATGGGTCGGGCCGTCAGCGCCGACCAGGCCGGCGCGGTCAAGCGCAAAGCGCACCGGCAGCTTCTGAATGGCGACGTCATGCACCACCTGGTCGTAGCCGCGCTGCAGGAAGGTTGAATAGATCGTCGCGAACGGCTTGTAGCCTTCGGTCGCGAGCCCCGCGGCGAAGGTCACGGCGTGCTGTTCGGCGATGCCGACGTCGAAGAAACGGTTGGGGAATTCCTTCTCGAACAGGTCGAGGCCGGTACCCGACGGCATCGCCGCGCTGATGGCGACGATCTTGTCGTCCTTCTTGGCTTCTTTCACCAGGCTCTGCGCGAACACTTTAGTGTATTGCGGTGCCTTGGGCTTGGACTTCACCTGCGCGCCGGTGGCGACGTCGAACTTGACCACGCCGTGGTACTTATCGGCCGAATTCTCGGCCGGTGCGTAGCCCTTGCCCTTCTGGGTGACGACATGAACCAGGATCGGCCCGGTCTCGCTGTCGCGCGCGTTGCGCAGCACCGGCAGCAGGTGATCGATATTGTGACCGTCGATCGGCCCGACGTAAAAGAAGCCGAGTTCTTCGAACAAGGTGCCGCCGGTCAACATGCCGCGGGCGTATTCCTCGGCACGCCCGGCCTTCTCCTCTATGAATTTCGGGAGATGGTGGGCAACCTGTTTGCCCAATTCGCGCAGCGTCCGATAGGTCTTACCGGAAATCAGCCGCGCCAGATAGGCCGACATGGCGCCGACCGGTGGCGCAATCGACATCTCGTTGTCGTTGAGCACCACGATCAGCCGCTCGTCGCGGGCGCCGGCGTTGTTCATGGCCTCATAGGCCATGCCCGCCGACATGGCGCCGTCGCCGATCACGGCGATGACGTTGTTCTTCTTGCCGTCGAGGTCGCGCGCCACCGCCATGCCGAGGCCGGCGGAGATCGAGGTCGAGGAATGCGCGGCGCCGAAGGGGTCATATTCGCTTTCGGCGCGCTTGGTGAAACCGGAAAGACCGCCGCCCTGGCGGATGGTGCGGATCCGGTCACGCCGTCCGGTGAGGATCTTGTGCGGATAGGCTTGATGGCCGACGTCCCAGATCAGCCGGTCGTCCGGCGTGTCGAACACGTAATGCAATGCCACCGTGAGCTCCACGACGCCGAGGCCGGCGCCGAGATGACCGCCGGTCTTGGCGACGGCGTCGATCATCTCCCAGCGCACTTCATCGGCGAGCTGCTTGAGCTGTTCGGCCGACAGATTCTTCAGGTCACGAGGGACATGAACTCGGTCGAGCAAAGGAGTCTTGGACGGTTCGCGCAAAACACACTCCGGAAATGGACGTCGCGGTCAGCAATGGCGCAGGGTAGGCCCCACCGAACCCGCAAGCTTAACCATAGAAAAGGCGGTCGGGGCAATTCCATGGCGCTGGCGGTGTCATTTTAGGGCCCGGCGGCCGCCGAGGGGTTGCCGGCGCACCCGAACCCCATCGCCGGGTTGCGCTTTTCGGCCGTTCGGCCCGCGTTGAGGGTCAATCGACGTCGAGCGGCTCGCTGCCGGTCGGCTTGCCCGACGCGTCGAGGGTGATCTTCTCCACCCGCGCCTCTGCCTGGCGCAGCAGCTCCTCGCAGCGCGCTTTCAGCGCCTCGCCGCGTTCGTAGATCGTCACCAATTCCTCGAGCGGAACCTTGCCGCCCTCGAGCCGCCCGACGATCGTTTCCAGTTCCTCGATCGCCCGCTCGAAGGGCATCTTCTTGATATCGTTGTTGTTGTCGGCCATGCGCGTCCGCGTCCCGAGGATTCGTCGAGGGCGACCATAGAGCGATCAGCGCCCGCGGCCAACCGCCCGCCGCCAGCGCCAGGCGCCCCCGGCCGCGACCAGCCCGCGCGGAAGAAGCCGCGGCAGCAGGGTGATCACCCGGTTTGGCTTGCCCGGCACCACGATGCGGTGGCCGCCCATCAGGCCCTCGTAGCCGGCGCGCGCCACCCGTTCCGGCGAGCGCGCGAGGAAAGCCGGGAAATAGTCGTGCGGGATGCCGGCCCGGTCGAAAAAGCCGGTGTCGACCGGTCCCGGACACAGGGCGCAGACCCGCACGCCGTCCGCCTTGAGCTCCTGGTGCAGCGCCTCGGTGAAGGAGACGGCATAGGCCTTGGTGGCGTGATAGGCGGCGAGGCCCGGCCCGGGCAGGAAGCCGGCGATGGAGGCGACGTTGAGGATGCCGCCGCGGTGGCGCGTCACGCTATCGATGAAGCGCAAGCTGAGATCGGTGAGCGCGCGCACATTCAGGTCGATCATCTTGAGCTGGTCGCCAACGGCGATTTCCGCCGCCTCGCCAAACAGGCCGAAGCCGGCATTGTTGACGACGAAGTCCGGCTCCAGCCCGCGCGCGGCCAGTTGATCTGCGAGCGCAGCAATACATTCCGGCGCCGCGAGATCGGCAGTGATCACGACCGGCCGGGTGTGGCCCGCGGCGGCGATCTCGTCGGAAAGCCGTTGCAGCGGCGCCTCGCGCCGCGCGGTCAGCACCAGCGCATGACCATGGCGGGCGAACTCGCGGGCGAGTGCGGCGCCGATGCCGGTCGGGGCGCCGGTGACCAGGCAGACGGGCTGCATGGGTGACATAAGCTGGTGTCCTGTTTCCGAATTGCCAACACCGTTGCAGCCAGCTCCTATCGGCAATTCGGAAACTAAAGGACGCTAGCAAGTTATTAAATCCAGTGTGGCTTTTGTCTCGCAATTGCCGAACCGAGCTTGCGGCCAAATAAATCGGCAATTGCGAGACGCCATACTGGTGAATGCTCGACAATCGCGATAAAGGCAAGCGCGCACATAAAAGGCGCGGAGACCCAATACGCAATGGCTGATCTGACCGATAAATTCGTTCTGGTGACAGGCGCAGGCGGCGCCATCGGCTCCGCCGCCGCGACGGCCATCCGCAACGCCGGCGGCACGACGATCGCCACCGATCTTGCCGGCCGACCCGGTATCGACGCCGAACTCGATGTTACGAGTGAAGATGGCTGGCAGCGTCTCATTGCGACAATCGAACGTGACCACGGCCGCCTCGATGGGTTGATCAACGCCGCCGGCATCGCCAGCGTCGCCCATGTGGAGAAGGCCGACTTTGCCGATTGGCGGCGCGTGCTGTCGGTCAATCTCGACGGCACCTTTCTCGGCTGCAAATACGCCTTTCCGCTGTTGCGAAAGAGAGGCGGATCGATCGTCAACCTGTCCTCGGTGCTCGGGCTGATCGGCAGCGCCAACCTTCCAGCCTACAGCGCTTCCAAGGGTGGCGTGTCCCTGCTGACCAAATCGGTGGCGCTGCACGGCGCGCGCTACAAGCCGCCGGTGCGCTGCAATGCCGTGTGTCCGGCCTTCATCGAAGGCCCGATGGTCGACGGCATCGCGCAAGGCACGCGCGATCCGAACACGGTGAAGCAGCGACTCTCGGTCGACATTCCGCTCGGCCGGCTGGGCGAGCCGGAAGAGGTCGCTAGCTTGTGCGTTTATCTGTTGTCGGAGGACGCTGCTTTCATCACTGGCGCCGACGTGCCGATCGATGGCGGTCTTACCGCGCGGTAAGTCGTCTTGTTACCCGCGCATCAGCGCCAGCACATGCGCGGCCGCCGAGCGCGCCAGCCCTTGCAAATCGTAGCCACCTTCCAGCACCGACACGATGCGCCCCTTGGCGCTGTCGTCCGCGATCTCCATCAGCTTCTGCGTCACCCAGGTATAATCGGCTTCCACCAGATTGAGATTGGCGAGCGGATCGCGGGTGTGCGCGTCGAAGCCGGCCGAGATCACGATTAGGTCAGGCTTGAAGCCGTTAAGCCGCGGCAGGATCGTCGTCTCCATCGCCTCGCGGAAGGCGTCGCCGCCGTCGCCGGCCGACAGCGGCGCGTTGACGATGTTCTGGAACTCGCCGCGCTCGCTCGCCGCGCCGGTGCCGGGATAGAGCGGCATCTCGTGGGTCGAGCAGTACAGTACGTTCTTGTCGGACCAGAAGATGTCCTGCGAGCCGTTGCCGTGATGCACGTCGAAATCGACGATCGCCACCCGCTCGGCGCCGTGCTTCGTTCGCGCGTAGCGCGCCGTGATCGCCGCGCTGTTGAACAGGCAAAAGCCCATCGGCCGCGCGGTCTCGGCGTGATGGCCGGGCGGACGCACGGCGACGAAGGCGTTTGCCGCCTTGCCGCTCATAACCTCGTCAACGGCGAGCGCGCCGCCGCCGACGGCGCGCAGCGCCGCCTCGAAGCTGCCCGGCGACATCGAGGTATCGGCATCGAGCCGCACCATACCGTCGTCGGGCGAGGCGTTGCGGATCGCCTCGACGTAATCGGCCGGATGGCAGAGCGTGATGATGTCTTGTTCCGCCATCGGTGCCTGTTCGCGCGCCAGCATCTGGAAGCGCTCGTCCTCGAGCGCCCGTTCGACGGCGCGCAGGCGGTCGGGCCGCTCCGGATGCCCAGGCGGGGTCAGATGGTCCAGGCAGGCAGGATGGGTTATGTAGAGGGTCGTCGACATGGGTGGTTTCTAACGCGGTCGGGCAGGGCGGCGCAAACCTTTCACGGACGGCGCCGTATTTCGCTTATTCCCGCGAAAGCGGAAATCCAGCACAAGACCCCTGCTTTCGCGGGGGGTGAGCGCCGAAGTTACACCTTCGCCGCCAAACTCACCCCCTGCGGCGGCGGCCTATCGTCCGGCACGAAGAAGTCTATCTGCAGCGGCTGGCTGGGATCGGCGCGATATTGATCGAAGTCACTCACCCCTTCCGCGCTGAGGAAATTGTCGTCGATCAGAAAGTTCCCGGTGAAGCTCTTATCCTTCTCGAAGATCCGACGGGCGGCGTCCGCCAGGATCGCCGGCGTGCGCGATCGCCGCATCACCTCCTCACCGCCGAGCAGGTTCTTGATCGCGGCGGTGGCGATGGTCGTGCGCGGCCACAGCGCGTTCACCGCCACCTTGTCGCGCAGTTCACCAGCAAGCCCGAGCACCACCAGGCTCATGCCGAACTTGGCCATGGTATAGGCGGTGTGCGGGGCGAACCATTTTTCTTTCATGTCGAGCGGCGGCGACAGCATCAGGATATGCGGGTTCGCCGCCTTCAACAGGAACGGAATGGCGTATTTTGACACCATGAAGGTGCCGCGCGCGTTGATCTGCTGCATCAAATCAAAGCGCCGCATGTCGGTCTGCTGCACCGGCGTGAGCTGGATGGCGCTGGCATTGTTGACCACGATGTCCAGGCCACCGAAATGCACGGCGGTTTTTTCGATAGCATTTTTTACCGCTTCCTCGTCGCGCACGTCGACGGCGAGTGGCAGTGCCTGGCCGCCGGCCTGCTCGATCGCCGCGGCGGCGGTATGGATGGTGCCTTCGAGCTTCGGGTGCGGCTCCACCGTCTTGGCGGCGATGGCGACATTGGCGCCGTCGGCGGCCGCCTTCAGCGCGATCGCGAGCCCAATGCCGCGCGAGCCCCCGGTGATAAAGAGTGTCTTGCCCTTCAACGACATGCGCGCCCTCGCAAAAGTCCGCCACGTTTCTTGTTTAAGTCACCATAGCGGTAATCTTTCGCCGCCGTCAGCCTCGGGGTTTATGGCGCGTGCCCGCCTGCGAATGGACTCAAAAGTTGCGCGCATGGGCGCTAGGCCCATGACAATAAGTCCATGACTCTAGGGGCAATTTTCTCTGGACAACTCAGCCGGGCTTTTTTACCTCTCAATGGGGGAGGACTAACTCGTCATGCCGCAACCGCTGCCGAAGCCTGGGTCGTTCAACGTGGCGCAGGCATTCGCCCAGGCGCTGCAATTCCACGAGCGCGGGCAGATTGACCAGGCCGAGCCCCTTTACGCGCAAGTGCTGGCCGCGCGTCCCGATCACGCCGACGCATTGCAGATGATGGCGCTGGTCAAGCTTTCCAAGGGCCAGCCGACTGAGGCGCTCAATCTCGTCTCGGCCGCCATGCGCGTGCGCACGCCGTCACCCAAGGTGTTGCTCAACCAGGGCCTCATTCTCAACGCCCTCGATCGGCACGAGGAGGCGCTCGAAAGCTTCGACGGCGCTCTCAAGCTCAAATCAAAATTCGCGGAGGCGCACAATAACCGTGGCGCGGTGCTGACCGCGCTTCGACGTTTTGACGAAGCACTCGACAGCTACCGCAAGGCGATCGCCATCAAGCCGGACTACGCCGAGGCGCATTTCAATCGCGGCAGCCTGTTGCGCACGCTCGGCCGCTACGACGAAGCGCTGGTAAGTCTCGACCGCGCGGTGGTAATCAATCCGAAATACGTCAAGGCGCACAACAATCGCGGCGCCGCGCAGGAAGCGCTCGATCAGCTCGAAGCGGCGCTGGCGAGCTACCAGCGCGCGCTCGACATCGACCCGGCCTTCGGCGAAGCCGCCGACAATCTCGGCCGGCTCCTGGTCATGCTCAACCGCTTCGATGAGGCGCGTGCGGCATTCGAGCGTCAATTGGAGCGCGACCCGAAAAACGCCGAGCCCTACTACCGGCGCGGTACCGTCTTGGTCGAGCTCAATCGCAACGACGAAGCGATCGCGGATTTCCAGCGCGCGCTGTCGCTCCGCCCGGATTTTTCGGAAGCGCGCTTTGCTGACTGCATGGCCGAACTGCCGATCATCTACGAGACCGGCAACGAGATTTCTCGCCGCCGCGCGGCCTACGGGGCCAAGCTGCGCGCGCTTGACGACGACGTCGCGGCGGGCAAGCTCACCGGCGACCTGTGTGCGGCGATCACGCCGCGCCAGCCATTCCTGCTCGCCTATCAGGCCCAGAACGACCGTGAATTGCAGAGTATCTACGGCGGGATGGTTTCGCGCATTGTCGCGCAGGAATTCCCGCCCGTTTCGATGCCACCGCCACCTGCGCCGGACGAGCCGCTGCGCATTGGCGTTGTCAGCGGTTTCTTCTATCTCCATTCCAACTGGAAAATTCCGATCAAGGGCTGGCTCAGCCAACTCGATCGCTCACGCTTCAAGATCTACGGCTATTATCCGGGCTCGGTGCGTGACGCCGAGACCGACGTCGCCGAAGATATTTGCGATCGTTTCGTGCAGCGCACGCTCGATGTCGAGGGCTGGCGCCGGGAAATCTTGCTCGACGCGCCGCACGTGCTGATTTACCCGGGCCTGCTGATGGACACGGTGTCGGTGCAACTCGCCGCCCAGCGGCTGGCGCCGGTGCAATGCACCTCGTGGGGCCACCCGGAAACGAGCGGCATGGCCACGCTCGACTACTTTCTGTCGAGCGACTTGATGGAGCCGCCCGGCGCCGAAGCGATCTATACCGAGAAACTGGTGCGGCTGCCGAACCTGTCGATCTATTACGAGCCGGTTGATCTCGGCGCGGTCAACTCCAGCCGCGCACAACATGGTCTGCGTACCGATGCCGCCGTGTTCTGGTGCGGCCAGTCGCTCTACAAATATCTACCCCAGTTCGACGACGTGTTCGCGCGCATCGCCGTCGAGGCGCCGCACAGCCAGTTCGTTTTCATCAAGCACCACGCCGGTCCGCGCGTCACCGAGGTGTTCCGCGAGCGGCTTACCGCCGCTTTCGCTGCCCGCGGTCTCGACATTGAGCGCCATTGCGTATTCCTCGACCGCCTCAGCCAGAGCGAGTTCGCCGGCGCCGTTGGCCTGTGCGACATATTCCTCGACAGTCTGGAATGGTCGGGCTGCAATTCGGCGATCGAGAGCCTGCCGAATGCCTTGCCGATCATCACGCTGCCCGGCGCCTTCATGCGCGGCCGCCACAGCGCGGCAATTCTTGAAATGATGGGCGTGACCGAGACCATTGCGCGCGATCTCGACGACTACGTCGCCATCGCGGCCCGGCTCGCTAACACGCCGGAGGAGCGTCTCAAGATTAGCAACCGCATGGGCGCGAGCAAGGACAAGATTTATCGGGACCGCGCCTGCATTACGGCGCTCGAGGAGTTCCTCGATGGGGCGGTAAGGGGGCAGGGAGCTTTCGCCGTCACCGTGAAGTGACGCGGCGCTGTTAAGCCGGCGGCACGCCACACTGCGTGTATCTTGGAGGCCTCATCGGATTTCTGTGGGTTGGAGGGGTCGTCCACTGGGCGGTTCAGCGAATTGACTCGATGGGTCAACCCGAAAGGAGGCAGTCGTAATGGTGAGGGTCGTGCGCAAATCGGACGTTCCCTCCGCCTGTACGGCGCCTTCGAATTTATGAGACCATGCCCCAGTAATCACAGCTTAATTAGGCTTGGGTCCCGCTTTCTGCCTAGGCGCTCCGCAATTCGGCGGACGTGGGCCCTCCGAAGCTCGCGAAGAGAGCGCAGGCCGGGTCGTGGGGACGAACGGATTGATTCATTCGGCCAGCGCGGCGTCGGCTTGCGCGATGCTATCGGCACCTTCGGTGACGCTTCGCTCCAACCCCGACGTCTGCACCGCGATGTTCTCGGCGAAGAAGCGCGCCAGCGCGGTGCGGCCGGTGCCGCCGATATGTTCGCGCAAGGCGGCCAAGGCCTGCTCGGCCAACAGACAGCCACCGGCGGTGATGCCGAATAGCCGCAGATACGGCGTCGCGCCCGCGAGCGTAGCCTGCGAGCCCTTCTGCGCCAGCAGCCATTGCGTCGCCCGCTCGAGACTGTCAATGGCTTCGTTCAACCGCGCCGCAATATCGCCAAAGCCAGGCGCATTGCGGGCCTTCACATCGGCGGCGGTTGATCGCAACTCGTCGAGATAGAGCGCAACAGTCTGTCCGCCCTCGAGCGGCACTTTGCGCGCCACCAGGTCGAGCGCCTGGATGCCGTTGGTGCCCTCGTAGATAGCGGCGATGCGCGCATCGCGGTAATGCTGGGCGGCGCCGGTCTCTTCGATGAAGCCCATTCCGCCATGCACCTGTATGCCGAGCGAAGCCACTTCGATGCCGATGTCGGTGGAGAAAGCCTTTGCCACCGGCGTCAATAGCGAGGCGCGCTCATACGCCGCCTTGCGCGCGGCGTCGTCCTTGCCGCGCAGCGAGCGATCGATGGCGACGCCGGTCTGGTAACAGATCGCGCGCGCCGCGCCGGTCAGCGCGCGCATGGTGAGCAGCATGCGCTTGACGTCGGGGTAGTGGATGATTTCGCCAGCGGCGCCTTGCTTGCGCTCGCGCGCGTAGCCAAGCGCCTGTTGCAAGGCGCGCTCGGCGATCGCTACACCCTGCAGGCCGACCGCTAGCCGCGCCCGGTTCATCATGGTGAACATGCAGGCCATGCCCTTGTGCTCCTCGCCGATGAGGAAGCCGATGGCGCCGCCCTGATCGCCATAGACCATCGTGCAGGTGGGCGAGGCATGGATGCCGAGCTTGTGCTCGACGGAGTGAGCGTGCACGTCGTTGCGCGTGCCGTCCGGCAGGAACTTGGGGATCAGGAACAGCGAAATGCCCTTGGTGCCGGGCGGCGCATCGGGCAGGCGGGCGAGCACGAAATGGATGATGTTGGAGGTTAAGTCGTGCTCACCATAGGTGATGAAGATCTTGGAGCCGGTGATGCGGTAGGTTCCGTCGCCCGCGCGCTCGGCTTTGGTGCGCAGCGCGCCGACGTCGGAGCCGGCTTGCGGCTCGGTGAGCTGCATGGTGCCCATCCACTCGCCGGTGGTGAGCTTTTCGAGATATTTTTCTTTCAGCTCGTCACTGCCGTAGGCGTGGAGCGCATCGACCGCCGCCATGGTCAGCACCGGCCCGATGCCGAAGGCCATGGAGGCCGAATTCCACATCTCGATGCAGGCGGCATTGACGGCGTGCGGCAGGTCCTGGCCGCCGAAATTGGTCTGGCCGGCTAAGCCGTTCCAGCCGGCGGCGGCCCACGACGTATAGGCTTCCTTCCAGCCTGGCGGCGTGGTCACGACCCCGTCCTTGAACGGGGTGCCGAACCTGTCGCCGACCGCGTTGAGCGGGGCGATCACGTCGGAAGCGAAACGGCCGGCTTCCGCCAGCACGCTGTCGATGGTTTCCTCGTCGAGGTCGCCGTAGAGTCCCTCGGCCACCGCCGATTTCAGACCGGCGGCGTGCTTGAGCGCGAAAGCGATGTCGGAAACGGGGGCGCGGTAGGTCATGGGCGACAATCTAGCCGGGGAGGGCGCCGGGTCAACGCAGGCCCAAAATCGCCGGTTTCAGCGGCAAAGCCCGGCCATCTCCCGGGCGTTGATCGGGCGCGGGCGCATCGCTATGGTCCGCCCGCCTGCGGCCGAATCCCTCGTGGGTTCCCAGAAATTGGGGCGTAGCCAAGTGGTAAGGCAGCGGATTTTGATTCCGCCATTCCCTGGTTCGAATCCAGGCGCCCCAGCCAGCGACTAAGAAATTGATATTGCATATTAAATATCGTCTTTGCTCGTCAGTTTTTGCGCCGTTTTGTGGCGCTTTCTTGGTCTTGATGCGGGTTGGCCCGCGGTGGAGACGTTTGCGCGCGAGACGTTAGGCAAGAACGTGCGCGAATATCTCTCGGCGGGCATTTAGTGATAGGCGCTGCGCCGCCGATGCAGGGTTGACGAACCAGTTAAGCGCGCGACGAGCTACGAAAGCGGGATTGGTTTTTAACGAAAGCCGAGCAGTGCGCGCTGCTCAGCCCAGTCGGCGGGCAGTTGTGCAGTCAGCCGCATGAGCTTCTGGGCATTGAGTTGCGGTGGCTGCCGACCGTTGATGATTGCCGTCGTAATATCCGGTGCCAGCCAGCGAAGGCGGAGCAGGATATAAATGTAACCGGCAGTGATGCGCTCTTGGCGAGCGATGTCATGCACGGTGAGACTCGTGTCTTGGGCGAGACGAGTCCGGACGTCGTGGGCGCGGGCGAGGATTTTGAGAAGGCTCAATTCAGGCGCTTTGTTATCCCTTGAATCATCAATCAGCAATTTCATTTCGCGGCCGACCCGCATCAGTTGAGCGGGCGCCGTTAAAGTCAGAATGCGGCCAGATGGATCTCTCGGTTGAATTTTTTCTATCGGCAAATTCCCTGAATTAGATTTTAGCAGTGTGGTCAGCCTATCCCGCGAAATATTGATCTTGATGTCGTTCCGTCGAAATTCGACTCGACGCACCAAGTTCGTAACGATTGCTCTGTTTTTATCTGGAGTTTCACTTAGCTTGTCGGCAAATTGGTGCCCGCGCTCAATCAATTGCCCTTGTCCACCTCTGCCGAGGGTTTCGCCCTCGATGGCATCGAGCAGTTCCCCTCGATTGGCGAAGAACGTGCGAAGCCGCTCGATGACGAGGTTTTCAAGGTCTCCGGCGGGGATACGAAGACGCCTTGAGTGAGCCTTGCCGTCGTCTTTCACCAGAGAGGTCGACACGTAGTACCGGTACCGTGTGCCCTTCTTGATCGACCAAGTCGGTGTGAGCCGCTCCCCGGCTTCATCGAAGAGCAGGCCGGTCAACAGACTTGGCGCCTTGCCGTTGGAACCCGTTGTCCGTGCCACCCGGTTTTCGGTAAGGACCGCCTGCACGGCATCCCAGAGCGGCTAGTCAACGATTGCCGAATGCTCTCCACGATAGGCGTTACCCTTATGTGTTGCTTCGCCGCGGTAGGTCCGGTTCTGGAGCATGAGGTAAAGTGCCCCCTGCGAGAACCGTTGGTTGCCACATTCCGTGCCATCGGGCCGGACGCGGGACTTGCTCCTGATGCCTGCAATATGGAGTTCTGCCCCCAGCGCCCGCACTGACTTCAGCCTGAGATAGCGCCGGTAAATGTCGACCACGGTGCGGGCCTCGGCCTTGTTGGCGACGAGCTTGCGGTCCTTCGCATCGTAGCCAAGCGGCATAGTGCCGCCCATCCACATGCCTTTCTTCTTCGAGACAGCGAACTTGTCGCGTACGCGCTCGCCTATCAGCTCGCGCTCGAACTGTGCAAAGGACAACAGGATATTCAGGATAAGCCGCCCCATCCTAGTGGTCGTATTGAACTGCTGGGTGATTGAGATGAACGAGACGCCACAGCGGTCGAATATCTCGACCAGCTTGGCAAAATCGGACAACGCCCGCGTCAACCGATCGACCTTGTAGACGACCACCACATCGATGCGTCCGGCCTCAATGTCGGCCAGCAGCCGCCGTAAGGCCGGGCGCTGCATGGAGGCACCGGAATAGCCGCCGTCGTCGTAGGCCATCGGCAGGACCATCCAGCCCTCGTGCTTCTGGGACTGGATGAAGGCGGTGCAGGCCTCGCGCTGGGCATCCAGCGAGTTGAAGTCCTGGTCCAGCCCTTCTTCGGCGGATTTGCGGGTATAGATCGCGCAGCGAGACCTTTTGGTGAGCCGTTGCGGAGACCTTCTGGCTTCAGCCATCGCTGCCTGCGCTCCGCTGTACTTTGTCCTTCGACAGCACTCCAAAGAAGCGCGGCCCTGACCAGTGCGCCCCCGTGATCTTCTTGGCGATGGTGGTCAGGGACGGGTAACTGGCGCCGCCGTATTCGAACCCGTCCTCGGTCACCCTAACGGTGTGAGTCCGGCCGTGCCATTCGCGTACCAGGCGCGCGCCCGGCTTGAGGCTGAGACCTCGCGACGGTCCGACCCGGCCTGTGGTGCGCAAGTTCTTGGCCAGCGTCTGAAGTTTGCGGAGCGTTGCTTTGCCGAGGCCGCCTTGCGCCATCTCCTGGCGCCGGTAGGCAATGCCCAGGATTAGTAGGTCGCGGCTGATCCTGGGCGGGTCATTGTTGTACAAACGCCACCATTCGCGGCGCAGCTCGTCAAGGCTTGTTCCGCCTCGAACGAGCTGCGGTCTTTGCGAGGCTGGCGTTGTCGAATTGACTGACCGCCGAGCCATGATCAGGCGTTCTTACGGTTTGATTTGTCTGGCTTAGGTCCCGGCTTGTTCGGTTTGTCGGCAATGATCCAATAAATCCGCTCACCGTCCTTCCGCTTCTCAGAATCCAAAGTGAGGCCGAGCTTCTTGCGCACAACTCCAGTAAAGAAGCCGCGGACGGAATGTGGCTGCCAGCCCGTCGCTTTCATGATCGCGAAAACTGTTGAGACGACATCAAAACCCAGCTTGAGCAATTCCCCATGGATTCGCGGTGCTCCCCACAGTGGCTTGTCTTGACTCATGCGCCGGATCAAAGCGCGCAATTCCACATCGACCTGGGGCCGCCCTCCCCGCGAACGTGATTTCCAACGCCAGTAGCCGCGAAAGCCGGCCCGATGCCAACGTATGACCGCTTCCGGCTGTACGATGGCAAGCACCTGCAGGATCGACGGAAACCGACGGTAAAGCTGGACCAGAAACAACCGATCGTGGTTCGTAAGTCGGATCCGGCCGCGCGCCTGACGGCGTAGCACCACCACCTGATGTCGCAGCGCCGCGTTCTCCGCCTCAAGCCGCCATTTCGGTTTGAATGGCGAGCTCACGATCACCAGGGCCAGCCACAGCAGAGCGATCATTTCGGGAATTTAGACGATTCCCTCGCCTCATCAACGCAGATTAAGTTTTCGGTACACACAGGCCAAAAGAGCCATAAAATTACTCACTATCTGCTCGACTTGAGGGCGCAACAGAGCGTGTGTGGTGGTGAAAAGAACGCTACCGCGGATGCCCAACAGCCCAAGCAAATCGCAAACCGCGCGCCAGGAAGATCCGCGATTGGTTCGACCGGATCTCTAGTATCGAAGGCCGCTGAGACCTGCTCCGAAACGGGCAAGACCTGAAAACCTGCAAGCGGCCTTACTCCTCCCCTCCCCGCCAGCGCCGTTGGGCCTCCGCGGGGCTGCGGTGGTGGCGGCTCGTCCGTCGCAACCAATAAGAGGAGTTCGACATGAACAAGAGCAAGACTGCCAAAAAGGCAAAGCCGGCTGCGACTACGACCGTGTTCCTGCTCGGCAGTCTGCTGCGTTTCGACCGCGAGCAGTACACGTGGCGTAGCGGTTCCAGCCAGCTCCTGCGACGCCGGCAGCTTACGTGGGGCTCGAACCTGTTCCACGTCGGCATCCTGGTCATCTTCCTCGGCCATTTCGTCGGGCTGTTGACGCCGATCTGGGTGTTCGACGCCATCGGCATCTCGCACACCTTCAAGCAATGGATGGCGATCCTGGTCGGCGGCACCGCCGGCGTCGCCTGCTTCATCGGCATCACGCTGCTGGCGCACCGCCGTCTGTTCGACGCCCGTATCCGCACGACGTCGTCATTCGGCGACATCGCCATTCTGCTGCTGCTGTGGCTGCAGTTGACGCTGGGGCTCGGCACCATCTTCGTGTCGCTCAATCACCTCGATGGCCACGAGATGGTGAAATTCATGATCTGGGCACAAGGGATACTCACCCTGCAGCCGGGCGTGTCGGCGTTGATCGCGGACGTGAGCCCGGTCTTCAAGGCGCACCTGTTCCTCGGCATGACGCTGTTTCTGCTGTTTCCCTTCACGCGGCTGGTGCACATCTGGAGTGCGCCGGTCTGGTATCTCGGCCGCCGCGGCTATCAGGTGGTGCGCACGCGGCGAACCGGACCGCTGCCGCAAAGCGCCGCCGCGCGGCGCGCCGTGCCTGCGGAGTAAGGGCCATGTTCTGTTCGATCCATCCGCAGTTCCCCGCTGGCAAGTCGGTCACCGTCAGTGTCAATGGCGTGGCCATCCCGCGCGACGCCATTGTGCGTGAAATGCAGCACCATCCGGCGTTCAAACCGATCGCGGCCTGGCAGCGGGCGGCGAATGCGCTGGTCGTTCGCGAGTTGCTGTTGCAACGGGCGCAGGAACTTGGCCTCGGCCCCGAACCGATAAGCGATGCCGACGGGCGACGTGAAACCGACGAGGAGGCGTTGATCCGCGGCCTTCTTGAACAAGAAGTGACTGTGCCGGAGCCCGACGACGCGAACTGCCGCCGCTACTATGCACAGAATAAAGCGCGCTTTCGCGCGCCGGACATCTACGAGGCATCCCACATTTTGTTCGCGGCAGATCCCTCGGACCGCACGGCCTACGCGCAGGCCCGTGCCGATGCAGAAGCCGTGCTGGCGACCTTACAGGAAAACCCGGACTCTTTTGCCACCATGGCGAGAGCGTATTCGCGCTGTTCGTCTGCGGCGCATGGTGGCAATCTCGGCCAACTCACCAACGGTCAAACCACGCCTGAATTCGAGCGCGCCCTGCTGGCGCTGACGCCCTGCGAACTCTCCCCCACACCAGTCGAGACGCGCTACGGCTTCCACATCGTCTGGCTCGAGCGCAAACTGGATGGATACGATCCGCCCTACGAGCTTGTGGCCGAACGCATCGCCGATTACTTGCGCGAGAGTGTTCGGCGGCGCGCCGATGCGCAATACATCGCGCGGCTGGTGTCGGCCGCTGATATCTCCGGGTTGGCGCTCGAGGGCGCCGAAACCCACCGGGTCAACTAGGAGCCGGATGATGTTACTTGGCGATCTGCTTGCCCGCTTCGAAGACGAGACGGTTGCATCAGAGACGATTTTGCGTCTCGGCGATCTATCACTGATCGCGACATTACACGCGCGCGCAGAAGCACATGGCGAAACTCTGGGCAGCTATGCGGCGGGCGCCGTGCGTCGCTTCGCGGCTGAAGCCTCTGACGAGACGTGGATCTCGCTGATGGGCGCCCTTGCGCGCGCTGAAGACCCGGGAATGGTGTGCCTCAAGCAAGCGCTTTCCCACGGCATTGCGGGCGGCATTTAGCTGAACAAGTGGGCAGCGTTGCCAACCAGCGTCGTTATGGCACCTGCCCGTTGTGTGTACCGAAAACCTCATCCGGCAAACATTTGGGTAAAATTCCCTGTTCCTGTGCTGCAAACTCCCTGTTCTTTTAAATTTTTCCCCTGTTCTGTTGCGTAGGGAATTCTGCCGCAAGCGATTGAGTTCGCTCATCTTCAGGCCGCCAAAAACCTACCGGAGGCCAAATTCCGCAAATTTCCTTGTTCTTTTCCCTGTTAGCAGGGAATTTGCGGCGGAGAGGGGTTCGTACAGGACTGCATGCTCAGCCAGGCGTTCCGGTCTGCCTGAACCCGCTGAAAAGCCTGACGGTTGGCGATCTCTTTGCGGAGCGCTCGAGCCTCTGGCGGCGTGACGGAAAAGGCGTTTAGGTCACTTATTGTTAGGTCCCTTGGGGAAGGCGCCTAGCTGCCGGCAACGGCGAGTGGCGATATTTCCAAGGCGTCCGGCGAGGGGGGCGTTCAGTTGCTAAAAGAAAACAACGTAGCGGTGTGCTCCAGCCAATTTTGCGGGTGATGTTAGTGGCTGGGATTACCGACCGCTACGAATTGGACGCCAACCTTGTTGTCGTTTTGCCAGACGACAGAGCAGTAGCGTCGCGGCCCTGACTTTGAACCAAGAGCCATAACGAAATGATCGGGCAGCAGTTTGACCTGATCAGACAAGATAAGCTTTGCGCCGCCCCCGGACATATCCCGCACTCTCGCGAAGCCAATGAATTCATTTCTGTCGGTCATCAACATGGCGAGAATACCAAGATCATATCGCGGATGCGCTCTTTTAGTATATTTAATTCTGGCTTTCGCAGCCTGATCCATGATTTCACCCTAAAATCATTGTCATTCCCGGCTTTGCGGCGACCGTGGCAAATATACTACCAAAAGGTGAATAAACGGTTTTAGGTGCATTCAAACGCAACGATTAACAGCTTTTTCAACGTTTTGGCCGAGACATAAACAAGTCAAATTTGTTCGGAGCTCCAAGGACTCCTTATCAGGCATGCCCGTTCATTCAGCTCGTCAGACCGCCTCGCGGCACAAAGGCCGAGCTCACCATCACAAGCCGCATGTCATTTTCGCGGTGGCGCTTGGCGTTGCGATTTTCTGCGTGCTGATCTCGGCGGGCACTGTTGGCCTGTCTTTCTTTCATCAAGTTAAACGAGCCGACATAAGGTCCGGAGCCGGCGCGCAGCGGGAAACGACGGGCCAAGTCATGCTGGTCGAGCCCAACGATCATTGCCGAAAGGCTGACTTTGATAACCATACCGGGGCATTGCAGGGCAATGAGTTCGTTCCGTGCCCGAATTCCGCAAGTCGGAATGGGTACCAATATCCGGGTAACCGGCTTCAAAAAATTCGCAATGGCTTCTGAAGAATTACCGGAGATCCGACTCGCGCGTTAACTCTGGCCGGGCATCAGCCGGACCTGAGCAATTGAGCCGGATGCCCAACACATGATTCCGGGGCCTTGCAGGCCGAACGTTTGCAAATTTCAAGATAGAGAATAAAATTTGTTCGTGGCCAAGCGCGGTTGCTGCGAACGGCGCAGATCCAACAAAGCCGGTGCGGGATCAGGCGGTCACTTCCGCGAGCGGCTTCTCGCGAGCTTCGCAATGACTCTCGTGGACGGCATTGATTTCGCCGCGACGCTCTCGTCCCGTGCGAGATTTTCTATCATCGCCAGCAACACCACGCGCGTGGTCGCTACATGCTCCGGCGCAACGCCGTTGACCGCAATCTGGTTGACCTCCTCGGCGAGTGGGACAAGCCGTTCCTTCAACAGGCGGCCGTTCGGCGTGAGATAGATATAAACCTTTTTTCGGTCGCCCTCATGCTGGCGGCGCACGACGTAGCCCAGCCGTTCCATCGTCTTGATGGCCGAAAATGTGGTCGGTTCCATGACACCGGCGCGCTCGCTCAACTCTCGCTGGGTGAGCCCGTCGCCGACCCACAGCACGCGCAAAAACGACCAATGTCCGAACGAGACCTGATGCTCGGCGAGCCGTACGCTGAGCGAGCGGATGAGGGCGCGCGCCGCGTCCCGCACAAGATGCGCGAGACGGTCATTGGGCACATCTTCGCGCCAGTGCTGCAGCATACTCTGAGTTTCGGAACGCCCGCTATCGGCCATCACACACCAACCTGATGCCGAAGAGGAACCTCGCAACCTTCGCGCGCCGAGCGAAGCATGGCGAGGCAGACTTCCAGCGTCGCCATCGCCCAAGCGCCATCGTGAAGCGGCGCGCGGCCATCCACCACCGCGGCATAAAGTTCGTCAATGACCTCCGCGCGCGGCACAGCAGGGGGAGGCAACGGATCAAGCCGGCCAAGACCATCCTCGTGAACCATCACACCCATCGGCAGGGGCCGCAGGTCGGCGCGGTCGCAACTCACGATGATCGTTCCGAAATGCTGATGCAGAAGGTTGCGCGGCGGCGGTTGCTGCCAGCTGGCGCCGCCGTAGGTGCGTGCGGCCTTGGCCGCGGCTTCCTGCGCCGGGTTGTCGAATTGGCGGCTGGCCTTTGCAGTGAGCGGCTTCTTTTTCTGCCCCATCTCGCCGATCCAGCCCATGAATTCGTCGGAGTTGAAATGGCCGTAACCGTTATAGACGAGCGAGGCAAAGGCGCCATTCTCGAAGGCGAGCAAGGCGGCATAGGCGCCCTCTGTCGGCCGGGCCGTATCCCAGTTGCCGGCTATTGATCGCACGCTCGCCACTCGTCCGCCGCCAAGTAGCCTGACCATGTCGACCTGGTGTGGCGCCTGGTTGAACAGCACGCCGCCACCTTGCGCGGTGATGAGCTCTTCGGGGCGGCGCGCCCGATAGAGGAAGTCGGTGTAGTTGAAGGCGGTGATCATCCGGACGGCGCCGTAGTCGCCGCCGGCGATCAGTTCGCGCGCGCGCAGGATCGGCGCGTCGAAGGAGTGGCTGTGACCGACGATCAGGTGAACGCCTGCCGTCCGCGCCGCAGCGAGTATGGCTTCCGCATCGTCAAGGGTCAGCGCGATCGGCTTCTCGACCAAGAGATGTTTGCCCTGCGCCACCGCCAGCTGCGCGTGCTCGGCATGGTTCTGATGCGGGCTTGCCACATAAACGGCTTCTACCTGCGGGTCGGCGCAAAGTGCGGCGACGGTGTCATAGGCGGAGCCGCCGAAGTCGGCAGCGAAACGCTGCCGCGCCTCCGGCCGTGGATCGGCGGCAGCGACGACAGCGACGCGCGTGTCCTGCTGCAAGGTTGGCAGCATGATGGAGAACGCGCGACCGAGGCCGGCGACGCCCAACTTCACGCGGCGGGTTGCGGATGGAGCCACCGTTGCTATCCGACTCGGCAACCGAGCCGCCTTTGGTTTGACCTCCTTAGATATCTAAGATAAATTAAACGATAACACAAAGAATAAGCGCGTAGGGAGCAACCGCCATGACACCCGAGGAAAACGACCTCCTGAGCCGCGTCGAAGGGCCGGCCCCAATGGGCCAGATCATGCGGCGCCATTGGATTGCCGCCTGCCTTTCGGAAGAGGTGGCCGAACCGGATGGTGCGCCGGTGCGGGTTCGCCTGCTCGGGGAAAATCTAGTCGTCTTCCGCGACAGCAAAGGCCGGCTCGGCGTGCTCGACGAACTGTGTGCGCATCGTCGCGCATCGCTTGTTTTCGCGCGTAACGAGGACTGCGGACTGCGCTGCCTTTATCACGGCTGGAAGTTCGATGTTGAGGGCAACGTCGTCGACCTCGCTTCCGAACCGCCGGGCACTAATGTGCCGCAGCGCGTCAAGCAAAAGGCCTATCCGGTGCGCGAGGCTGGCGGTTTCGTCTGGACCTACCTCGGACCGCCGGAGGAAATGCGCGAATTCGAGCCGCCTGCCTTCGCTCCGACACCCGATGTGCGGGTCAGCGCCACCAAGGTGCGGGTGCGCTGCAATTGGGCGCAGATTCTCGAAGGGCAGATCGATTCCGCCCATTCCTCGAGTTTGCATTCGTCGGACATGGTGCCGGCGCAGGTCGACAGCGCCAAGGCGACGGATGTCAACTGGTTGCGTCCCTCGACCGACAAGGCGCCCCGCTTCCAGATCGAGCGGACAAGCTACGGCTTCCGCTACGCTGCCGTCCGCCGTCCAATCAGGAACGAGGCGACGCACGACTACATCCGCACAACCGTCTACATTGCGCCGTTTACCGCCCTCATCCCGCCCAACAACGCGTACAACGTCGCGACCCTGCTCACACCGGAAGATGACGACAATACAATCTTCTATTTCATCGCCTGGAACGGCCCCGATAAGCCAGGAGTCCCGGCGGAG
This sequence comes from uncultured Pseudomonadota bacterium, assembly GCA_963732895.1. Taxonomy (GTDB): domain Bacteria; phylum Pseudomonadota; class Alphaproteobacteria; order Rhizobiales; family Xanthobacteraceae; genus Pseudolabrys. Next base: position 236,287 of record CAVTBG010000008.1, read on the forward strand.
CAGTGGCGCAAGTTCAACGTGCTGGAATGGGGCGCCGACGTCGACGCTAATTTCAACAATGTGCGTACTGCGGACAATCTCTACCGGCAGAACCGGGCGGCGATGAAGGTAGGTAATTTTACCGGCATCTCGGGCATTCCTAACCAGGATATCGCGATGTGGGAGTCCATGGGCCCGATCGGTGATCGTAGCCAGGAGCGCGTCGGCCATAGCGATTTTGCCGTGGTCGCCTTCCGTAGACTGATGGTGGAGGCGGTGCGCGCAATGCGTGATGGCGGTCCGGCGATCGGCACGGCGGAACCTCATATGCCGCACGCCGATATCAGCTCCTTCGAGGGAGTTGTGCCGAAGACAATTAATTGGCGCTCGCTCGGAGGTGGGAGCGAAAGCGCGGTTGAGGATGAAGGCAGGATCACCGCGGCTGAGTGAACCGGACTCTAGATGACAATCAGTAGTTCGGCTCGGTTGTTACGCGACGGAGGTTCGCCGGTCGATCGTTGGAGAACATCAACAAGAAAATGCTCTCCGCTGCATTGGGAGACGATTCAAATCGGATAGCCGCCGAAAGACAAGACCATACATGCGAAAAGCTCGCAAAAGGGCATGCATAAGGGAGGAAAATCGATGAGTACAATGAAGAACGCGACGATCGCGGCGGCCTTTGCCGTATTGCTTGGCGGAGCGGCGCAGGCGCAAACGTATCAGTTGACGCTCGCAGGCGCGAGCCCCGGCGGATTGTGGTCGACCATTGGCGCCGGCGTCGACAAGGCGCTGGCCAAGGCGTATCCCGGGTCCACGGTGACCTACCAGACCGGTTCAGGCGGCCTCGCCAATTCGAAACTGGTCTCCGACGGGAAGGTTCCCATGGGCATCGCCGCCGACATGGAACTTGCCGCCGCCTATCGCGGCACCGGGCCGTTCAAGGGGCATCCGCTCAAGAATATCCGGACGCTGTTCCGCGCCTATTCGGCGCAGAGCCGGTTTCAATACGACTATGTGCTGGTCAACGGCGACGTCGCGAAGAAGTACGGCATCGAGACCATGGCTGATCTCAAGAAGCATGCGGGGGACCTCCGCATTGCCTTCAACCGGCCGGGCAACATGGACGGCGACATCGGCATAGCGATCATGAAGGACAGCGGCATCTCGATCAAAAGCTTCAAGCAGGTGGTGCGCGCCGCTTCAAAGGAGATGACGTCGCTGATGCTCGACCGCCGGGTCGACGCGATCGTGCTCGGCATCGCCTATAACCACCCGGCCATCCGCCAGATGGAAAACGGAATTCCGCTCAAGATGCTGGACGTCGGCCAGAAGGTTTCGGCCAAGGTGGCGGACGACTTCGGCGGGCAGGCTTGCACGATCAAGGCCAACGAACACAAGTTCATCTCCAAGGACAAGACCTCGGTGTGCGTCGGTGCCGTGGTGGTCGTGAACAAGTCGATGTCGGACGCCGAGGCCTACAACATCGTCAAAGGCCTGCTGGCACACCTGGACGACTTCAAGAGCGCACATCGTCTCTTGAAGAAAGCGGTGACGCCGAAGACGGTTGCGGAGCCGGCGATCGCGCCGCACCATCCGGGCGCGGCCAATGCCTTCAAGGAAGCCGGGCTGTAAAAGGCGGTTCGCCGCCCAGGCGGTCGGTGGGCGGGGTGGCGGCTTCGTGCCGCCCCGCCCGTATCGCTATTCAGGTTTAGAGGACGCTCACAGAGGACGTTCATGGCGCGTAACATCCTGCTCGATCCCGGTCTGTGGTTCTCGGTGGGCTGCCGGCGGCGGCCGGGCGGCTGGATAGGCAAGCTGATTCCGCCATTCGCAGTCCTCATTGCCGTCTACGTGATCCTGGCGGCAACCTGGATCATCATCGACCCGTGGGTGCTCACCGCCATTTTCCTGTCCGGCATGATGGCACTCGCCTCCCTCACGGTGGGCGCGAGCGCGAAGTCCGACACCGAGCGTGTGCCATGGTACGACCTCGTGCTGTCGTTCCTGAGCTTGGCGTCGGGAATCTATTTCATCGCTATCGCCGACAGCGAAGTGCAGCGGATCAGCCTGCTGTTTCGGCTTGACGATTGGCACCTCGTCTTCGGCACGATCATCTGCTTGCTCACCATCGAGCTCACCCGCCGCACTACCGGGCTAGGGCTGACGGTGATCGTGCTCGTCTTCGTGGCCTATAACCTGTTCGGACACCTCTTTAACGGCGTGCTTGGTCACGGCTACATTGATTACAATCATTTCCTCGACATCATGGTCTACACGACCGACGGCATCATGGGATTGCCGGCGCGTGTGGCGGCGACCTATGCCTTCATGTTCGTGATGTTCGGGACGTTCCTCTATTACGCCAAGGGCTCGGATTTCTTCTACGATTTCGCCTCGGCGATCTCCGGCCGGCAGGTCGGCGGGCCAGCCAAGATCGCGGTGGTTTCTTCGGGCCTTTACGGGATGATCTCGGGCAGCCCGACATCGGACGTAGTGACCACCGGCGCCATCACCATCCCGATGATGAAACGGCTCGGCTATCGCGCCTCGGTGGCGGCCGCGATTGAGGTGGCCGCCTCGACTGGCGGCAGCCTGATGCCGCCGGTGATGGGCTCGGCCGCCTTCATCATGGCGGAATATACCGGCATCGATTACGTCGACATCGCCAAGGCCGCGCTGCTGCCGGCGCTGCTCTACTACATCGGCGTGTTCGCCCAGGTTCATTTCCGCGCCTACCGGCTCGGCCTCGGCGCGCTCAGCAAGGATCAGATCCCGAAATTCACGGCGACGCTGCGCAAGGGTGGGTTGTTCATCATCCCCATGGCGGTGCTCGTCTGGGCGCTGCTCGCCGGCTACACGCCGACCATGGTTGCCGTGTTCGGCACGGTGTCCGTGATCGTTGTCGCGATGTTCCGCGCCGACACCCGCATCGGGCTGGTGGTGGCGTACCGGGTGCTGGCGGAGACCGCCATGCGCATGGTGCCGGTGGCGGGCGCGTGCGCGGCGGCCGGCCTCGTAATTGCGGGCATCACCATGACCGGTCTGTCAGGCAAGTTCGCTCATTTGGTCTACATGGTCACTGGAGCAAACGTGTTCCCGACACTACTGCTGGCGGCCGCGCTGACCATCATGCTTGGCATGGGTATGCCGACGCCGTCGGCCTACATCCTGGCGGCCGTGCTTATCGGTCCACTGCTCGAACCGATGCACATCGGTCTTCTGCCCGGCCACATGTTCCTGCTCTACTTCGCGGTAATGAGCGCGCTGACGCCGCCGGTGGCGGTCGCGGCATATGCCGCATCGTCGATTGCCGAGGACAATCCTCTTGCCATTGCCGCCCACGCGGTCAAGTTCGCGTTGGCCGCCCTGGTGGTGCCGTTCACCTTTGTGTACGGGCCGGAACTGCTCTGGCAGGGGCCTTTGTGGCACACCGCGATCACTTTCGTCACGGGCGCGGCGGGACTGATCTTGCTGGCCATGGCGATCGAGGCCTATGAGCCGGTTTGCGCCGAATGGTGGAGCCGGATCTTGGTCGGCGTTGCCGGGCTGTGCATGGTCACGCCGTTCTACACGTCGACCGCCGCCGGGCTTGCAATAGCGGCTGCCGCGGCCGCAGCGAACCGGATGCGGCTCAAAGACCGCCCGCGAAGCCAGCGGCACCCGGCGTAAACGGGCGCACAAATCCCTTGACGGGTCTTACGAGCGACGCAATAAAGGCAATCTTTGTCTTTAATCTTTATTGCTTTTTTTGCGATCGGTTCAAGTAAGAAAGCTTCAAGACAATCAACGCCTACTAGCCGGAGACGTCCCTCTGATCGCTCACTTCGGTGGGGAGGCGAACGCAATGGCTTTTTCGGTGCCCCGTTCTGTCGTAGACGCATTTTACGAAGCCTATATTTCGCGCGATCCGGAACGGATTGGCGCGATGCTCGACGATGAGGTCGAGTGGTACGTCGCCGGACCAGTCGACGTGATGCAAGTCTGCGGCCGCTGGCAAGGTAAAGCGGCCGTCGTCGACCGATTTGCGCGCGTGGTGCCGCAGATCATTCAATTTAAGTGTTTGGAGGTTGAGCATCTATTGGTGGATGGGGACTGCAGCGCCCTGTTTGCTCGAATTACCTGTCTGCACCGGCAAACGAACCGATTGATTTGTCACCGCGTTGCGCATATCGCACGCTACCGCAACGACAAAGTGATACACTTCCGAGTGATCAATGACAGTCTGGACGCTGCCGAGCAGTTCGTCGGCCGTTCCATCAAGCTGACAAACAATCTTGATTCAAGCCATGATGGTGTGGCCGCCATATGATCGGCCAAGCGACGTAGACGTCGCTTACGCGCCCTTGGAAAATTTTCTTGCCGCCTTAATTGAGTTCTCTTTCGCTCCGCCAAGGCCAACAGGCGCCAGGTGAGTGAAAATTCAGGGAATCAAATCAGCAAGGGCGCGAACGCTCGTCGCCGTCGCGATAGCATCCATATTGAGTTTAATTCCGAATTGCTGCTCGAACAGCAAGCACACATTCATGTGCTCGAACGAGTCCCATATCGGCGTGTTATCCATCGATGACTCGGGTCCTAGTTCATCCTTGGAAACATCGAGCGCCTTGGCGACGAGTTCAACCGCCGCGTTAATCTTATCGTTCGTCATCGATGGCCTTTTCATAGGTGACGTGGTCGCCCGAGGCGCCGACGACGGGTGCGAAACCATGCGCTCCGTAAAAATCAGCGGCGATCTGGTTCTTGCGGGTAGGTATATATTCGCCGATGACCCGGCGGTGACCGTGATAGCGGCAAAGCTCGATAGCCTTGTCGAGCAGACGGGCCTCGACCTTGCGGCCAATCACCCGGCAACTCGACAGGAACGTGTCAATGCGGCCTTCGGCGAGGTCCACGATCGCCAAACTGACCGCGCCTTCGTCGCCGAAGCGATCGCGGTAGTCGAGCATGAGGACGGCGTGATCGTGGCTTTGCACGAACCGGGCAAGATCGGTGACTTCATAGCGCCGCGTAGTCAGATTGAATTGATTCGTCTTTTGCGTCATCTGCGCGGCGCGCGTCAGCCGGTCGGCCGGATCGACCTCGATTGAGCACTCGATGCCGAGTTCGGCTAAATAAGCGTCGAGATCGAAGTTCGCCGCCAGCTTTTGGCGGGCCGCATTCGCGCGATATTGCGCCGTCTTGCCGGCGTCTTCCTCCGAAATCGAATATTTCCCAAAGTAGGCCGGCACGATCTCCCGCGTAAACCAGTTCGCCAGCAGCTCGGGCCGCTCCGGAAAATCGGGCACGGTCACCTCCGGGAGAAACCTCTTGACCGCCTCCCGTTCCACGGGATTGTCGTCGATGAAGACAAAACTGTCGGTGCCCAAATTGAGCTGTTCGGCAATGTCGACGATATTTTCGGCCTTGGGCTTCCAATTGGCGCGAAGAGCGGCGAAGTCGTCACGCCGCAGGACCATCATGTTGTTTCTCTCGAAGACCTCCTCCACGTCAGCGTCGTTATTTTTGCTGACGACGGCAAGGAGAACGCCGGTGCGTGTCGCGGCACTAAGACAACGCTGGAAATCGCGGTAGCAACGCCCAGCAAGGTCTTCCGACAGCGCGATACCGAGCGGCCCGAGCTCGCCGACGACCCCGCCCCAAAGCGTGTCGTCGAGATCGAGAATTAGGGCTTTCTTGCAGCGTTGCGCATGAGCGTTGATCGCCTGGCGAATTGTTTGCGCGAGCAGCTCGAACATACGCGCGGTATAGCGAATGCGCGCCGCGTACCAGAACGCATTTGATACCAGCATTTCTTCGCCATATCTACGGAACAAAGGCTCGAGATCGAGCAAAAGGAGATTGGGATTTGCCGCGGCAATGCGCGCGAGGCTCGCGTTCAGGCGGGCTTCGCGGGCTTTCAGTGAATTCTTATGAATGACATCTGCAAAACCGAGCCAGCGGTTGGAACTGAAGGTAAATGTGTTGGCGACGACGATCTTGGTTGTGTGCCGCGCGCAGAAGCTCTCGAGGGCGTGCAAGAATTGCTCGCATTGGTCGGGCGAGCCGGCCCCGTAAAACGCCTCGCCCATGAGCATTTCGCTGTCGTAAAAGCAAAAGACATGAGTGATATCTTCTGCCGTAGCGGCCGATCCGGCGGCGCTGAGATCGGCGAGCATGCTGTTGTACGTTCCGAACGTCACGCCCCACGGTTTGAGTGCGCGAACCAGCGGCTGCATGTTGATATTGCTGAGCAGGAGGGCTTTCATAGCGGAACTCCCGACGTCACCTTCTGATCTTCGGCGTCGGCTCCCGAAATACCGACAACGAGGACAATGCCGATTACGACGAGGATGAGTCCCGCAAAAAGGTTGAAACTCAGCGCCTCGTGGAGGAACACCGCCCCTGCAAAGAGGGCCGAAATAGGATTCAGCGGCAACAGGATCATCATGTTCGTCGCCGATGTGCGGCCGAGTGCCCACGCATATAGAAAAAATGAAAGCGCGCCGCCCGCGATCCCGATGTAGAGGATTGCGATCCATCCGGCGGAATTTAAGGCTGGCAGACCGCTATGCGGAAAATCGACAGCCGACCAAAGGGCAAGCAGACCGATCGCGCCGCCGCCCATTGCCAGGGCGGTCACCGCGAGTGGTGAATACCTGCTCAAGTAAGGTTTCGAAAACACGGCATAGAGGGCGCCGAGCATCGTCGCCGCTATCATGAGAAGATCACCGCGCCAAGTCGGCGCGCCGAAGTTGAACGCGTCATGGCCTATCGCGGTCGCGGCCCCAATTATGGCGAACGCTACGCCAAAACCCTTACGCATCGACCACGGCTCGCTTCCGGTCATCTTACCCAGCAGCAATGTCATTGCCGGAGTGCTGGCCAAGATAATAGCGCCGTGTGAGGCAGTCGTGAACTGCATTGCGGCGCTGACGCACCACGGGAAAAGGCAAAAGTAAAGAACTCCCAGCCCGGCAATCGGAATGACGTCACGACGGCCCACGGCAACGCGGCAAAACACGGGGACAAGTGGAAGCAGGCAGGCGGCCGCCACCAAATAACGAAGGGTCGCAATCCCTAGTCCGTCGGATTGCTCGACTACGAACCGGGTGGCGACCAGTGCGGTGCCGGTGATGATGCTAGCGGCAGCCGATGCCAGCACAGTGAAAAACATTCCAGCCCCCGGCACGCGGAGTTCAAAGGTCGACAGCTACGCCGCGGAACACGCCCACAATTTGCGGCTTTCCGTTCGACTATACGGTGTCCCGAAATTAGAAATTATTAGTAACGCAAAACAATTAACACACGGATACGTTGTGTAACGAAAATTAAATTTTTTTGGTAAACGCTGGCCTCCGCACGGTCTCCGACGAGCCAAGGCGACAGTCGGCGGCAATCAATTAGGCGATTTCGATGCTGATTCTGGGATGCGCGGGGCACCAAAGGCACGGATGGGTCCGCAACCCGGAGCAGAAGCTCAAGTCCCGCCTGCGGAATTCAAGGCTGCATTCCACGATCTTCAGCGCCATTACAACCTTTGGCGAAGACCCCGAGGACATTCCCCTAAATTTTTTTCCGCTCGACGGCGTGGGTCACGACGGCGCCGCAGCCATTCTGCAGGACGGAACCCTCGCTGCAGCAGCGGCCGAGGAGAGGTTCTGCCGCTTCAAGCACGCCACCGCGCCTGGCGGTAAGACGCTGGGTCCGCGCCGCGCGGCCGAGTTCTGCTTCCGGCAGGTCGCCAAGTCCTTCGAAGATTGCGACCATATTGCCTTCTATTGCGACTTTACCGCCGACGCTCTGGCTCAGCGGATCGCCACCATGGAATCCCATTTTGCCCCAGACATTCGGCAACGCGTGATTGACGCCTATCGCCTAGTTTATGGCGAAACCGTCTCGAATGAGCGGATTGCCGATGAGATCGCCGCATTGTTCGACGGCAGAACCGGCAACGCTACGCTGCATTTTGTGCCGCATCACTTGGCCCATGCCGCGTCGGCGTTCTATTCGTCCGGATACCGCGAAAGCGGCGTGCTCACCATCGACGGCTTTGGAGAAAAGTCGAGCTCAATCTTTGCGATCGGCGGGCCGGACGGTCTTAAGATCGTGGAAGAGACGGTGCTTCCGGGCTCGCTCGGCGTGCTTTACATGATGATAACCGCGTTCCTGGGGTTCAAGCCCCTGGATGGAGAATACAAGGTCATGGGGCTTGCCCCCTATGGTGACCCCACGACCTACGCGAAGGAGTTCGCCGAACTGGTGGAGCAGCAGCCGGACGGCTCGTGCCTGACCACCAAATTGCTCCGCGCGGACTTCGGTCCATACGTAGAAAGTCTTTTTGGACCCGCTCGAGTGCCGGGCAGCCCCGTCACAAAACGCGAGATGGATATTGCTGCGGCCATCCAACATGCCTTCGAAGAAGCAATGTATTGCCGCATGGAGTACCTGAAGGACAAATACGGCATTGAGCGGATCTGCCTTGCCGGAGGTGCGGCTTTGAACGTCGTCATGACCGGTCAGGTCGCCCGTTCCGGAATGTTCAAGCAGACCTATGTCTTCCCGGCGTCCGGTGACGACGGTGCGAGCATTGGCGCTGCGCAATACGTCTACCACGATGTATTACGGCAACCCTTGCGTGGCGTTCAGGTACGAACGATGAGCCTTGGCCCCGCCTTTACTGAAGACCAAGTCGTTCGCGCGCTGGAGGCCTCTGCGGCCAAGGTCACCTACCATAAAGTGGACGATCCCGAAGCGATGGTCGCCGATGCGCTTGTGGACGGCAAGGTCGTTGGTTGGTTCAAGGGCCGGATGGAGTTTGGACCGCGGGCGCTTGGAAACCGTAGCATCCTCGCAGACCCCCGAACCGCGAAAATGCGCGACGTTGTCAACACGCGAGTGAAACTCCGGGAGGAGTTCAGGCCCTTTGCGCCGGCAGCGCTGGCCGAATTTGCCGACGCTTATTTCGACATGAAAGGCGTCGGGCGTTGCGACTTCATGGAATTCATTGTTCCGGCGACCGAGCTTGGGGTCGAGAATGCGCAAGCCGTCGTGCACATCGACGGATCCGCCCGACTGCAGACGGTCGACCGCGCTCACAATGAACCATTTTGGAAAGTCATCAATGCCTTCCGAGAAAGGACGGGCGTGCCGATCGTTCTCAATACGTCATTCAACGTTCGGGGAGAACCGATCGTCTGCACGCCGGACGACGCGATCCGTTGCTTTTTGTCGACGGATATCGATGTCTTGATGATCGAGGGCTATGTGGTCGCGAAGAAGGCGGGAAAAGTACTTACGGAAGATTTGGCGCGCCCCGCCGCGGAAGACTAGGGGCACACTCATAAATCGAGCCGGTTGAACGCAGCTTTCTGAATGCCCGCTTCGCCCCGAAAGCGGCCGTCGGTTGTCGAGGGCTTAAACTGTAGCTGTGGGCCGGAACCGGACATGGGGCCTATGCCCTCCCCAAGTCCGCTCCATCCCTGATGGTGGACCTTGATAGTGGACGTTCGCCGCCGCACAAACAAATGTCAGCCTAACGCCAATTGCGTAGCTAACGGTATCGTGGCGCCGCGCAGACCAATGCATATTTGATCAAACAGACCCCTGGCGCGCCCGTTTTGGACACACCCTTGGACCGTCACATCTTTTCCAACGTTGCGTAGACCTTCGCCCGACTGTTACCAACCTTCTTGATAACACCGCGCACAGTATCGGCACTCACTCCAAACTTCCGCGCGACATAGTAGACCTCCGACGGCTGACTCGCCGAAACCCGAGCACGGTCAGCCTTCATGCCTCTTTTTGTATGTTTTGCCATGACATTTTCTCCCCTTGTGAACGGTCAACCCTTAGCTACGCCGAGGTCCAAACTCATAGTAGCAGAAAAATAAAAGAAACAACCGAGACCTGCGCCGCAGCGCGACCGGAGGCTAATTTGGGGCAAAACGCCGGTGCGCACGCGCCACGAGGCAGAAGACTTTTTCATCTCGTTTGAAGTTGATTGCGCGTTCATTGCGAACAATACGGCACGTAGTGTCCTGAGAAGTCTCTGAAACACTGTGTGTTATTCGGCCCGCGTAATCAGACCCCGTAGGCATTCATGCCGTCCGAGTTGTGCTGAAGCTTTCCGCCTTTGCCGCCAGGGGTCCGCATGTTCCGTTTTTCGAAACGGCCCAACTAGGCCGCATCAGTCTTGCGTCGGTACTGCTGAATGAGCTTCAGCGCGCCCGAGGCCGGCGACGGCCGCCCGATCAGAAATCCTTGAGCTTCAGTGCAGCCGGCAAGGCGAACGAGCGAGAGCTGCTCGGGAGTTTCGATTCCTTCGGCTGTCGTTTCAATCCCCATCGCCGCGCCGAGCGCAGCGATCGTCTGGACGATAGCGGCTCCGCCATCGCTCGAACTCGATGTCGGAGACAAATGACTGGTCGATCTTGATCTTGTCGAACGGAAAGCTGCGCAAATAGCTTAGCGACGAATATCCGGTTCCGAAATCGTCCATCGTGATGCGGACGCCAAGCGCGCGCAACTGATGCAGCATGCCGGCGATTGCCTCGTCCTTCTGCATCAGAATTGCTTCCGTGATTTCAAGTTCGAGCCGTTCGGCCGGAAGGCGGGCGTACGCCAAGGCATTTGTAATGGTTGTCACCAGCGCGCGGTTGCGGAACTGCACCGGCGACAGATTGACCGCGATCCTGATCGGGGACGGCCAGCGTGCGGCCTCCGCGCAGGCCTGCCGCAGCACCCACTCACCGAGCAGTGCGATCAATCCGGTTTCCTCGGCAATCGGAATGAACTCGGTCGGTGGGATGGGCCCTCGCTCCGGATGCGTCCAACGCACCAGCGCCTCCATGCCGACGATGTCGTTTGTCGCGAGATTGATCTGCGGCTGATAGGCAATGTCGAACTCGCCGGCGGCCAGCGCACGATGCAGGTCGACCTCAAGCGCGCGGCGGGCCTGGATCTGCAGATCCATCTCGGGATCGAAGAAATGTAAGGTGCCGCGACCCTGCGCCTTTGCGCGGTAGAGCGCCAGGTCGGCGCGCTTCATGAGCTCGTCGCCCGTTGTTCCGTTCTCGGGCGCAATGGCGATACCGACGCAAATGCTCGAATTGATTTCTTGTCCGTCGATCAGGAACGGAATAGATGTCGCTTTGATGAGACGGCTGGCAAGGTCGCGGGCCTCATGTATTCCGGTCGTTGGATGCAAAATCGCAAACTCATCGCCGCCGAGCCTGGCCAGGGTGTCGTTTTCGTCTATGACCGAGCGCAGGCGATTGGCCATGCATTGCAATAGCTTGTCGCCGAACGGATGCCCAAGAGAGTCGTTGGTGGCTTTGAAGTTGTCTAGGTCAAAGCACATTACGGCCATGAGACCGTGCTTGTCGACGACGTGCGCTAGCCCTTCGCTCATGTTCTCCTTGAATAAGAGGCGGTTCGGCAAATCCGTCAAAGCATCGTGACGCGCCATGCGCGAAATGTTTTCTTCGACTTTGAAACGCTCTGTGATGTCCTCGTAGGTTCCGACCCAGCCGCCACCGCTCATTGGCTGATGGCGTACGGCAATGATCCGCCCGTCGGCAAGGTGCCGGACCAGGACCGGCTCCCTGTTCTCAACCAGCCGTTCGTGGAGATCGGCGAACATCTGTTCCGCATCGACCCCCGGAGAGTGAATTCCGCGCGCGATACTGCGGCGCATGAGTTCGACCATCGGCGTGCCGGGGGCGGCGTCCTGCGGCAAGAGGCCGTAGATTTCAAGGTAACGACTGTTCACGACGATGAGGCGGAATTGCGCGTCGTAGGCGCACAGTCCGTGAGCCATATGGTCGAGCGCTGCGTCAAGAATGCGATTGCGTTCCTGCAACGCCTGTTCGGAACGTGCCTTAAGGGTGATATCTTCGTGCTCGGTCAGCCAGCCGCCTGTTTCGACGGGCAGAACGCGAATCTCGATGACGCGCCCGTCGCTCAAATGACATTGCCGGGTAGACCGCTCTTGGCGAAATAGAGCATTGAGTTCGCGGTGCAGGTCATCAAATTCGGACTTGAGACAGATGTCGCGCGCGAATGCGTCTTGTAAGATACTCGCGAAGGAGACCCCCGGTTTTGTCGAGCCTCGATCATATCCGTAAATGCGACGATACTCGTTGTTACATACGACTAAATTCCGATTGGAATCAAATACGCAAATTCCATTGGAGGCATGCTGGATGATCTGCCGCAACAGTTCGTCCTGGGCCTCGTCCTCAGCCTCGGTATCGGCATGTGAAGCTTCGGCGAGTTGCTCAGACGTCGCAACCCAGCCGCCTCCTGTCGTCGGCTGGAAGTGAAATGTGGTGGTCTTATCCAAGAAATTTTGGCGTAGCTGAAAAGGTTCGCCCAGTCGCAGTAGTCGTTCAATCTCGCGCCACATCTCCGCTGAGGTGGAAGTCGGGTTTTGTCCGGTTTCATCTTTCCGCGCAAAAATATTGCGGGCTTCGAAGCCGATTTGAACCTGGCCGCTACGCGCGTCGATATTTTCTAAGAAACGACGATTGAATAGAACAATTCGGAAATCTGAATCGAGCACGCAAAGGCCTTGCGCCATCCCGTCGACGGCGATGGCGTGGACCGCAAGTATGGTCCGGAGTTCGCCGGTAGTATGTGCGCCGGCCGTTCCTTTCGCCGCCATATTCCCTCGCCGTGCCGGGCAAGCGCCGACAGTTATGATATTGGGACCATGGCAGAAAAGCCAAAATTTCCGGTTAATCGAGCCGGCTGTTTGTGTTTTACAAAGAGTCAAAAAGTGTAGTTTACGATGTCTTGCTTGCGGGCGGTTTCATTCGGAATTGGCACGAAATGGATGCCGCGCAAACAACCGAATTGGCGGCCAATGTGCCATTAACCTCGTCCGGATTGGTAGGCCAAAGGAACTGGCCAAGCGGCGCGACGCCGAACAGGCCGGTAGCGGCGCGAGGCGGTCACTGAACTCCGCCGACGGTGGTGCGCTGAGTTCTCGTTCGGCGGGAACCATGGCCTGGGACGCGCTTGACGCGGGCTTCGCCGGCGGGGGGTGACCGCGGATTTTCGATAGGCGGTCTGGCAGTGCCCAACGAGGCGACGCATCGCCACCGTTTCTTGGTTTCTTGGTCCCCTGGCCGGTCCGTGGACAGTGAAGCGCGGCTATGTTTAACTTCCAAAAAATAAGCAATGTTGGGGAGGATCGCATGAAAAAAATGCCATTGGCGGCCTTTGCTGCCGTTTTTGCCCTGGTCGCCTTCTCGGCACAGGCGCAGACCATCAGTATCGGCACCAGCCCGGTCGGCTCGTCGAACTACGCGCTCGGCAACGCGCTCGGCAAGGTGATGACGGACCAATTGGGCCTGAAGGTCCGCGTGGTGCCGTACGGCGGCGGGCAGCAGATTTTGCCGCTCATCAACAGCAAAGAGCTGGAGATGGCGCTGCCGTCATCGACCGATGCCTATTTCGCCTTCAACGGGAACGGCGGTCCGTTCAAGACGCCCAACAAGAACCTGCGCGTCATCGCCACCGTGTTCCCCTACTATCTGAGCTGGTACGTCCATAAAAATTCGCCATATAAGAGCCTCGCTGATCTGAAAGGCAAGAAGATCGCCACTGGCTTCACCGCCAATTCAGCGCAGCACACGACTTACCTTGCCGGTCTTGCCGCCTTCGGAGTCAAGCCGTCCGATTTCGAGGACGTTCCGGTACCGCACGTGGTGCGCGGCGCTGCTGACTTCATGCAGGGCAAGGTCGAAGCCTCCACCTTTGCCATCGGCGCCGGGAAGATGTCTGAAGTCGATGCCAAGGTCGGCGGTATCCGCTGGCTGAGCATGCCGGGCGACGCGGCGGCGGAGAAGCGGGTCAAGGACATCATGCCGGGGGCCTTCATCGGCAAGCTCGAGCCGGCGAAACCGCTGATCGGCATCGTTGGACCGACCAACGTGATCTTCCACGACTACCTGATTGTGGCCGGTACGCAGATGTCCGACGACAACGCCTATAAGATTGCCAAGACGCTCTATGAGCAGCAGGCGAAGTTTGTTGCGATCTCGAAGATCTACGGCCGTTACCATAAACAAGACTTGGCGCGCGACCACGGCGTCCCGTTCCATCCCGGCGCTATTAAGTTCTACAAGGAAGTCGGCATCTGGAAGCGGTAAGCCTGCTGGCTTAAGCGCGAAAGGCCTGAACCTGCATGACCGACACCGCCGGCGCCCAGCTCGACCAGCCGGCGCCCTGGATCGGCACGGTGGCGAAAATCCTCGCCGCCATGCTGACGCTTGCGGCGCTCGCCTGGGCGGCCGACCTCTACCGCACCTTTGGACTGCTGCTGATCGACGAGCAGTACAACGCTTTCATCCTGGCGTTGGCGCTGGCGCTCGTCTTTCTCACCTACCGTGTGCGTAAGCACGGCTCGGGCCGCGTGCCATGGTACGACCTCGTTGCCGCCGTGGTTGGCATGGTCGCCGCGCTTTATGTCGCCTACGATTACCGAGCGCTGTCCGACGCTATCGCCTTCCGCCCGCTGCACGGCGTGCTCATCGGCACTATCCTGCTGATGCTGGTGTTTGAGGGTCTGCGCCGCTGCAGCGGCAATGTGCTGGCCGGCATCCTCATCATCTTTATAGCCTACGGATTCCTTGGCTGGCTACTGCCGGGCGATTTGCAGGGCCGATACGTCACCCCCGACGGTCTGCTGATTTATCTCGCGCTCGACGTCAACGGCGTGTTCGGCTCGGTGTTTGGCGTAGCCTCGACTGTCGTGGTTTCGTTTCTGTTTTTCGGTTCGCTGCTGGCGCGCTCGGGCGGCGCCAATTTCTTCACCGATCTCGCCATCGCCGCCTTCGGCCGCTACCGCGGCGGCGCGGCCAAGATCGCGATCATCGCCTCGTCGTTGTTTGGCACGATTTCCGGCAACGCCGTCTCCAACGTGGTGTCGACCGGTATCGTCACAATCCCGATGATGAAGAAGTCCGGCTACAAGGCACACGACGCCGGCGCCATCGAAGCGGTGGCCTCAACCGGCGGCCAACTCATGCCGCCGATCATGGGGGCCGCCGCCTTCATCATGGCGGAACTGCTGGCGCGACCCTATAGCGACATCGTTATCGCCGCGACGATACCGGCCCTCCTTTATTATTCGGCACTGTTCATTCAGGCCGACCTGGAAGCGGCGAAGAGCAACATCGCCCCGGTGCCGCGCTCGGAAATGCGCCCGGTGCGCCAAGTACTGCGCGAGGGCTGGTATTTCCCCATTCCCTTCGCCATCGTCGTCTCAGGCCTGTTTGGGTTTAATCTCAGCCCCGACACGGCCGCGCTTTACGCCTCCGGCTCGCTTATCGTCTGCGGGCTGTTCGGCAGCTACGATGGGAAGCGCATGCGGCCGATGGATTTGGTCGAAGCGCTGGTCGAAACCGGCCGCAGCGCGCTCGACATTTTGATGATCGCCGCCGCTGCCGGATTCATCATCGGCGTGCTCAACGTCTCGGGGCTCAATTTCGCGCTTACGATGACGCTGATCCATCTCGGGGCCGGCAACACCGCGCTGCTCCTGGTGCTGGCGGCGGCGATCGCCATCGTGCTCGGCATGGGCATGCCAACGGTGGGTGTCTATGTGCTGCTCGCTTCGCTGGTGGCGCCGGCGCTGATCCAGGTCGGCATTCCCGACCTCGCCGCGCACCTGTTTGTGCTCTATTTCGGCATGATGTCGATGACCACGCCACCGGTGGCGATCGCCGCCTTCACCGCGGCGAGCATCGCTCAGGCCGACCCGATCCGCACCGGCTTTGCCGGCGTCCGCTTCGGATGGTCGGCCTATATTGTGCCGTTCCTGTTCGTCTCGTCGCCGACGCTGTTGATGCAGGGGCCGATACCCGATGTGGTCCTCGCGGTCGGCACCGCCATCATGGGCGTCTATCTCGTCTCGGTCGCCGTCGCCGGGTTCATGACGAGACCTGTCGGCGTCGTGTTGCGGATCGCGTTCGCGTTGGCGGGCGTGGCGCTGATGGTGCCGGCGCGCGCCTTTGCCGGGGCGATCTGGACCGACATTGTCGGCTTTGCCGCGGGCTGTGTCTTGATCGCGTCCCAACTCGACATCGTACGCAACCTGCATCCGTTGTTGCGCAACAAAGCCTGACCGCCGCACTCCTGCGCCCAACTCCGGAACCTGCCCGCATGACCGACGTCAGCCAAGTCGAAACCCTGTTCCAGTTGCTCACCATCGCCAAACGCAACCTGACGCCGGGGGCGTGGGATTACCTGATGGGCGGGGCGGAAACCGAGACCACGCTCAACCAGAACCGGCGCGCGCTCGACCGTTGGGCCCTGCGGCCGCGGGTCCTGCGCGATGTCTCGCAGATCGACACTTCGACCACGCTACTCGGCCAGAAACTGAAATTGCCCATCGTGTTGGCGCCGATCGGTTCGATGCAGGATTTGCTCGCCGAAGGCGGCGTGGCGCCGGCACGCGCCGCCGCGCGGACCGGCGTCTTGCATATGCTGAGCTCGGTGTGTGCGCCCGGCCTGGAGGCTGTCGCCAAGGCCGCCGATTATCCCAAGTTGTTCCAGCTCTATGTGCGCGGCGACCGGAATTGGGTGGACGACACGTTGAAGCAGGCGTTGGCCTGCGGGTATCGCGCTATTTGCCTTACCGTCGATCGAGCCAATTACGGCCGCCGCGAACGCGATCTTGCCAAGGGGCATAGCCCGACCGCGCGTAAAAACGCGGCTGCGGAAATTTATCAGGCGGCGTTCAACTGGAGCGACGTCGACCGCATTCGCTCCTACGTCAACGTGCCGCTGATTCTCAAAGGCGTCGCCACCGCAGAGGACGCCGAAATCGCCATATCGCGAGGCGTCGATTGCATCTACGTCTCCAACCACGGCGGCCGCCAACTCGACCATGCGCAAGGGTCGGTGGCGGCACTGCCGGAGGTCGTTGCTGCGGTCGCCGGACGCGCCGAAATTATCGTCGATGGCACCATTTTGCGCGGAACCGACGTCGTAAAGGCGCTGGCACTCGGCGCCAATGCGGTGGGCCTCGGCCGCGCGCAGGGCATTGCGCTTAGCGCAGGCGGCGAGGACGCGGTGGTGCGGATGATCGAAATCATCGAGAATGAAATGCGGTGCGCCATGGCGTTGCTCGGCGTCGCGAAATTGTCGGGTCTCGGCCCGCATTTTCTGACGCCGGCCGAACCGCTCGCCCGCAACTGGCTTGAGAGCGCCTTTCCGCTGATGCGCGAGGGCTATGGCGCGCCGGCGGCCGAGATCAGCGAACTGTCGCTCAAGCTGCCGGGTTGAGTTCTATAATCTCTGGAGTTTGCTGACGGACGGGAGGACAACGACCATGACACAGCGTTTGCCCCAACTGACCGACGAAGAAGCGACTGGAGTCGCCAAGGACACGCTGGCTGGCGCGACCAAGATGCTTGGCCGCTCAGCGAATTTGCTGCGCATCCTGTGCAAACATACGCCTTATCTCGCGCGTTGGTTCATTGGCTTCGTCGCCGCCGTGCGCCAGCCGGCGCTCGGCGCGGTTTCCGACGTGCGGCTGCGCAACATGGCGACCGTCAAGACCTCGATGGTCAACGCCTGCAAGTACTGCACGACGCATACCTCGATGTATGGTCAGGCGCTTGGGCTGACCGAGGCGCAACTCGAGGCGATGCAGAGCGACGCCTGGAAGACGAGCGGCCTGTTCGACGAGCGCGAGAAGGCAACCATCGCCTGGGCCGAAGCGGTAACGCTCAACACCGCCAAGAACGACAAGGCGTTGTGGGGGACCATGAAGCGCCTGTTCAGCGATGCCGAGATTGTCGAGATCACCATGGCCTCGGCGATGTTCAATATGATCAACCGGTTGAATGACACGTTTTGGACCGAGCTGGAAACGGTCGAATACAACAGGCGCCAGGGCAAGGCGGTTAAAGGCGTCACGCTCGCCGATATCGACGCTTACGCCGACGGTCCCGCCTTTATCAGTGGTGTCGGCGTGGCGGCGGCGGAGTAGGGGGCCTTCAGCGCGGGCGTTAGTCGCAGCGCATCGTCATGCCGCCGTCGACCACGATCTCGGTGCCGGTGATGAAGCGCGCCTCGTCGGAGGCAAGAAACAGCGCGGCATTGGCCGTGTCGCGGCCGTCGCCCATGAAGCCGATCGGGATGCGCTTGAGCCGCTGCGCCAGCAGCGCCTCAACGTCGCCGCCGGCGCGCTGGCGGGCGAGCCGCGCCTCCACCATCGGCGTATGCAATTGGCCTGGGATGACCGTGTTCACGCGGATGCCCCTGCTGGCGTATTGCACCGCTACCACCCGCGACATCTGGATGACGCCGGCCTTGGTGGCGGCATAGCCGACCTGGAAGGCACCGGTGAAACGAATGCCGGAGCTCGAGGCCATATTGACGATGGCGCCGCTTTTCTGCCGCTCCATGACCGGCAGCACGTTCTTCAAGGTCAGAAACACGCTCTTGAGATTGAAGTCGACCTGCGCGTCCCAGACCTCTTCGGTCATCTCCACCGGCCCGCCGTGGGCGGAGCCGCCAACATTGTTCATCAGCACGTCGACGCGGCCGTAGTGCTTGACGCAGGCTTCGACCATCGCCGCCACCGAAGCGCCATTGGTGACGTCGCATTGGTGCACGACGATTTCGCCGCCAACCGCCTTCACCTGCTCGACCGTCTCGGCGACGCTGTCGGGCCTCAAATCGACGGCGAAAATCCGGGCGCCTTCCTCGGCGAAGCGCACGGCGGTCGCGCGCCCGTTGCCCCAGCCGGGGCCGACGCAGCCGGCGCCGGTGACGATGGCGACCCTGTCCTGCAAACGCCCGCTCATGTTCTTTTCTCCCTATGCCTTGGCCGCTGGCGCGAAACGGTAGAGGCGCTGCGGATTGTCGACCAGCAACGCCTCGCGCTGCGCTTCGCTGGGTGCGATCTCCGCCAAGAGATCGACCAGCACGCCGTCGTCGGGCACCGGCCCGGTGTGATTGGGGTGCGGCCAGTCCAGCCCCCAGACGCAGCGGTCGCCCGCTTCTTCCACCAGCTTGCGCGCGAACGGCACCGCGTCGGCGTAGGGCGGGCCTTGCCGGGTGATGCGGTCTGAGCCGCTCACCTTGACCCACACATTGCGGTCTTCCAGAAGCTTGAGCAGATTGTTGAACGGCTCCTGGTCGAGCCCCTTGGAAGCGTCGACCCGGCCCATGTGGTCGATGACGACTGGCACCGGCGAACGTTTCAGCGCCGGCGCCAGTTCGCCGATCAATTCGGGGGCCATGTGGATCTGCAGGTGCCAGCCGATGTCGGCGAGCCGTTCGCCGAAGGCGATGACTTCGTCGATCGTGGCGGTCGGCAACAGGTGCGACATGTAGTGGAAGCGCGCGCCGCGGAAGCCCTGCGCGTCGAGCCGCCTTAGCTCGGCGTCGCTGATCGTTACCGGCATCAGTCCGACGCCGAGATAGCTGCCGTCCTTGGCGGCAATCGCGTCGGCGGTGGCGGAGAGGTCATGGCCGTGCGCGGCGGTATGCACGATCACGCAGCGCTCGATGCCGAGAAATTCATGCCGCGCGAACAGCTTTTCCTTCGGCGCGTCGGAAGGCGTGAAGCT
The DNA here is from genome assembly GCA_963732895.1 of uncultured Pseudomonadota bacterium. Taxonomy (GTDB): domain Bacteria; phylum Pseudomonadota; class Alphaproteobacteria; order Rhizobiales; family Xanthobacteraceae; genus Pseudolabrys. The sequence continues at coordinate 255,840 of CAVTBG010000008.1, forward strand.
GCGCCCCGCGGCGAACGGAAAGCGCGCGCGCGGGCCGAACACGTGCACATGGGCATCGCACGCGCCCGATGGCAGCTTCAGCTTCGGCTTGCTCGGCGTTGCCGTCCAAGTTGGCGGCTCGGCCGGGGTGTCGGCGGTATGCACTGGCCTGGTGTTCATGGCTGGTCCGCGAATTCGGCGAAGGTATTGTCGAACGACCGCTCGTGCTTGCTGAAGGCGTCGAACCAGGAGACCAGCCCGCCATAGGCCGGCCGCCAGTCCACCGGCTTTCGCCGGTCGAGATAGCCGAGCGCGCACGACAGTCCGATGGTCACGATGTCGGTCTTGCTCGGGTCGGGCGGGGCGGCTTCGAAGGCGGCGAGCCCGCGGGTGATCTTGCCGCGCTGCAATTTCAGGAAGCGTTCCGAATAGGTGCCGGGGTCGCGGAAGCGCGCCTCGTAGACCACCAGCAGCGCCGCATCCATGATGCCGTCGGCAAGCGCGGCCGCTGTCAGCGCCTTGTAGCGGGCGAGCCCGCTCGCCGGCAGCAGTTGATGAGAGCCGGCCACCTCCTGCAGGAACTCGATGATCACCCGGCTGTCGAAGATCGGGCTGCCGTCTTCGAGCAGCAGGCACGGCATTTTGCCAAGGGGGTTCTGCTTGCGCAGCGTGTCCATCTCGTCGCGCGTATTGGCTGGCGTTAATGTGATCCGATCCTGCAATCCGAGCACCTCGATTGCCATGCGCACCTTGCGGCCGAACGGCGAGGTCAGTGTCGAACGCAGCACGAATTTTTCCGTCATTGCAACCACCCCAACATTGCAACCACCCCAACTATTGCAAACGCCCCAACTACATCGTCTGCGGCAGATACAGCGCCAACTGCGGGAACAGACACAGCAGCAGCAGCATCACGAAGCCGGCAATGACATAAGGAATGAGACCCATGAACACGTGCTCGAGCTCGACCCGGCCGCCCGAGGCCGCCTGCACCACGAAGCAGTTGACCCCGACCGGCGGCGAGACAGCGCCGATCTCCACCAGCAGCACCACGAACACGCCGAACCACACGGGATCGAAGCCGAGTTTCATCATGACCGGATGGGTGATCGGGAGCGTGATGGCGAGGAGCGCCGGCGCGTCCATCATCATGCCGAAAATCAGGTAGATGATCGTGATCAGGAGCACGATCACCCAGCGATTGACATTGAGCGTGGTGAGGAAATCGCCGAGCGTATTGGCGACGCCTGAGAGCGCCAGAAAGCGTGAAAAGATCAGCGCGCAGATGATGATGGCGAAGATCATCGCCGAGGTCTTCACCGTCTCGCGCAACACCTCCATGAGCTGCAGCTTCTTGAAGCTGCGCTGGCGGATGAGGGCGAGCACCAGGGTCACGCCGGCGCCGGCGCCGCCGGCCTCGGTCGGGGTGAACACCCCGACATAGAGCCCGAGGATGATGCAGGCGATCACCAGCACCAGCGGGCCGGCCAGCCGCAGCGAATAGAGCTTTTCGGCCAGCGTGTACGTTTCTTTCGAGCGCGGCGCGTATTCCGGATGGCGGAACACGGTGATGAGTGTCGCTGTGCACAGCACGGCGGCGAACAGGAAGCCGGGAATGACGCCGGCGATCAGCAGCTTGCCGATCGAGGAATTGGTGAGGATACCGAAGATCACCATCACCGCGCTCGGCGGGATCATCACCGCCAGTGTGCCGGCGATGGCGATGGAGGCGGAGGCCAGTCGCTTGTCGTAGCCGCGGTCGAGCATCTGCGGCAGCGCCAGCTTGGTGAACACGGTGGCGGTGCCGATGGAGGAACCGGAGGCGGCGCCGAAGGCGGCCGCGCCCAACGTGGTCGAAATTGCCAGGCCCCCGGGCAGCCGGCCGAACCACTTGTTGGCGGCATCGAACAGATCCTCGCCCAGCCCCGCGCGCATGGCGAACATGCCCATCAGCAGGAACAGCGGGATGACGCTGAAATGGAAGCTGTGGGTGGTCTCGAAGAATACCGTCGACAGCATCGAGGTGGCGGCGTGGAAGCCGACCACGGCGGTCAGGCCGATCGCGCCGACAGCGCCGAGCGCCACCATCACGTTGACGCCGGCGAGGATGGCGGCAAACAGCGCGACGACGCCGATGAGGCCGAGTTCGAGCGCGCCCATCAGATCTGCTCCATGGCGCGCTCGTCGTCGGCGGCGATCGGCATCATGGTCTCGGCGATGGCGTCGAGCAGGAACTGCAGCGCCAGCATGGCGATGCCGGCGAACACCACGAATTTCATCGGCCAGAGTGGAAACACCACCTCGCCCCATTCCTGTTCGTTGAAAGAATAAGCCTGCGCGGCGAAGATCCAGGCGGCATAGGCGCACCAGGTGAAGAAGGCGCAGCCGGCGAGCATGGCAACGACGGTGAAAATGCGCGCCACGCGCTTCGGCAGGCGGCGGGTGATGAGGTTCACCCGGATATGGCCGCCGTCATATTGGGTGAGCGCGACCGACAGGAAGATGACGATGACCAGCAGGGATTCGGTGAATTCGAGCGTGCCGGTCAGCGGCTTGTTGAACAGATAGCGGCCGACGATGTTGGCCACCACCACCAGCATCATGAGGAAGGTGGCGAGCGACGAAATCAGGCCGAAGCCGCGCAGCAGGCGGCCGTAGCCCCGGTAAAGGCGTTGGAAGGCGGACATCGCGGCGGTCTCGGAGGAGGGCGGGCGGCCTCAAGGAGCCGCCCGCGCCACCGTGATCAACGGTTTTCGATCTCTTCGACGATGTCCTTGGCCTGGTCGTCGGTCAGGCCGGCGGCCTTGGCCTTGGCGATCCACTTCTGCCGCACCGCCTGCACGCCCGGCGCTTTGGCAGCCTCGTCCAGTGCGTTCCCCGACAGATGCGTGACTGTCACGCCTTTCTTCTTCCAGCCCGCCAGGATCTTCTGGGTGAGCTCGTCGAGGGTGACCGTGTAACGCATGGCGTATTCTCGGCCGAGGCCGTCGAGGATCGCCTTGGTCTGCGGGTCGAGCGCGTTGTAGCTCTTCAGGTTCATGGCGATCAGGTGGCCGAACGAGGCGCCGATCGGCACATCGACATAATATTTCGCCACCTCGTCGTATTTCCAGCCGTGCGCCAGCGACGGGCCGATCGGCGAGCAGTCGAGGATGCCGCGCTGCAGCGCTTCATAGCCGTCCGACGAGGTCATCGACACCGGCGTGCCGCCGAGCGCGTGCACCAGCGCCGGATAGGCGAAGCCGTAGGTGCGGATGCGCTTGCCCTTGAAGTCGGCGATCGACTTGATCGGCTTGTTGCAGATGACGCCGTACTTCTCCAGCGGCCGGAAACCGATGACCTTGAGATTGTACTTCGCCAGTTCCTTGTCGAACGCCGGATACTGCCGGTGCCAGAGCTGCAGCAGTTCGGCGATCTCGATGGTCGAGTGCGGCTGCGGGATGAAGTAGCCGATTGCGTTGTTGAGCGGGAACTTGTCGGGGAAATAGGGGGTGATGATGTCGCCGATGTCGCCGACGCCACCCGAAAGCGCGTCGGGGATTTCCTTGGCCTTGGCGACGCTGCCGCCCCAGAACATCTGGATGGTGTCCTTGCCGGCGGTGCGCTTCTTGAACTCTTCGACGAACCACTTGGTGCTGATCGATTGCGCGTCGCCGGCGGCTTCCGGCTTGAAGGTAATCCACTTCAGCGTCTTGGCCTGCACGGGTGCTACCGCCCCGCCGAAGGCGAAGGCCAACGCCGCCGCCGATGCGGCAACGCAAAAACGACCGATGAATCGCGGCATGGAAATCCTCCCCATATAGTGGCGTTTCTTGACTGGACGAAACGATAATGGGATCGCCTGGGCGCCGCAATGGGCGGCGCTCGGTGCGGGCGATACTATTTCGGCATGGACATCGTGGTGCTGCGCGCGCGCCACGGCGCAAGAGTGAACAGGCGCACGCTCAGTTGAGTTGCGCGCCGGCCCAAGTCTTCTCGCGTACCAGCGTGCGGCAAACATCGCGCAGCATCGCGCTCGCATCCTGTGTCAGCTTGGGTAGCTGTTCGCGCAAGGTGACGATGGTGACCTGCGTCGACAATGTCGGCCGCGTGATCGGATAGATGGTCAGCTTCTTGCGCAGCACCTCGTCCTGCACTGCGGCGTAGGTGAGGATGGTATAGCCTAGGCCACGTTCGACCAGCACCTTGGCGAAGGCGACGCTGTCGGCCTCGATCTTGATGCGCAGGCGAACGCCATGTTCGAGCGCGGCGTGCTCGACCAGCCGGCGGTTGGTGTGCGCCATGTTCGGCAGAATCAAGGGCAGGTCGCCGATATCCCGAATGCGGAAGCTTGCCGGGTGCGTCTTGTGCTTGATGCGGCGCGCCGGTGGACCGATCACCATCATCCGCTCGGTCAGAAGTGAGCTGATATTCAGGGATTCCAGGTGCGGTGGATTGTGCAGCAGGGCAATGTCGATACGCTTTTCCAACAGCCATTCCTGCAGTGAACTGGCGACTCCCTCGCGCATGTGTAGCGTGGTTTGTGGCCACGCCTTCTGGCACCGTTCGACAAAGGTTGGCACCAGGATGCGTCCGGCGGCGGGCGGCACGCCGAGCGTGATGCGTCCACGCACGAGCGAGCGGTCTTCCCGGATTTCCTCGCTGGTCTGATGGACGAGATGGGCGATCGCTTCGGCGCGTTCGAGGAGCAGCGAGCCGGCGGCACTCAGGCGCACGCCACGGCCGTGGCGCGAGAACAGCGGCACGCCGAGCTCGTGCTCGAGTTTCTTGATCTGCCGGCTCAGGGCCGGCTGAGCCAGCCGCAGTTCCTGCGCGGCGCGGCTGACGCTACCGGCGCGCGCCACGCGCATGAAGTTTCGAAGCTCGCGCAATTCCATGGAGGCCTCGAAATGGAGATATACTTTCAAGGTATATCTTAGCTGATCGTTATGCTCGTGCCAAATTAGGAGCACGGCGAGCGCATGCTTGGCCACGCGCGGTCGGAAGGTCTATACGTGCCCGTGAACGATGGAGAGGAAATGCCCCCCATGAGTGGCAAGAGCGGCGAGGTCAATCTTCTGGTGCTGGAAGGCGACGGCATCGGGCCAGAAATCACCGCCGCGACATTACAAGTGCTGCGCGCGGCCGGCCGTGCTTTCGCGCTCGATCTCGCTTTCGACCAGGCCATGATCGGCTGGGCGGCGCACGGCCGCGAAGGCACCACCTTTCCGCTTTCAGCATTTGAAAAAGCAAAAGCGGCCGATGGCGTGCTGCTCGGGCCGGTATCGCATAATGAGTACCCGCCGGTGGCGCAGGGCGGTCTCAACCCTTCCGGCGAATTGCGCAAGCGGCTCGATCTCTACGCCAACATCCGTCCGGCGCGCTCGCGTCCCGGCTTCCCGCCGCGCTGCGGCAAGCCGGTCGATCTCGTGATCGTGCGCGAGAACACCGAGGGCTTCTATGCCGACCGCTCGATGTATGTCGGCCCCGGCGAATTCATGCCGACGCCCGACCTGGCGCTTGCCGTGCGCAAGATCACCCGCGAGGGCTCGCTGCGCATCGCGGAATCAGCCTTCAAGCTGGCGCGGCAGCGGCGGCGCAAAGTGACCTCGGTGCACAAGTCCAACGTGCTGCGCGTCTCCGACGGGCTTTATCTGGAATGCACGCGTAGCGTTGCGGCGCGCTATCCGGACGTCGCTTATGAAGAGCGCATCGTCGACGCCATGGCCGCGCTGCTGGTGCGCGACGCCAGCCAATTCGACGTCATCGTTGCCACCAATATGTTCGGCGACATCTTATCGGACGAAGCCGCGGAGATTTCCGGCAGCCTGGGGCTGGCGGCCTCGCTCAATGCCGGCGACGCGCACGGCGTTGCGCAGGCGCAGCACGGCTCCGCGCCCGACATCGCGGCTAAGAACATCGCCAACCCGTCGTCGCTGATCGGCTCAGCGGCCATGCTGCTGGCCTGGCTGGGCGAGCGGCGCGGCAACGATAATCTGGTCAAGGCCGCGCAGGCGATCGAGAACGCGCTGGATAAAGTGATCGCCGATCCCGCCACGCGCACACCCGACATGGGCGGCAAGCTCGGCACCGACGCGTTTGCGGACAAGGTGGCGCAGGCGGTGGCGGCGTCGTGAGCCGGTTGGGTGGCTCTAGTCCTCCAAATTATGCCTTTGCGTCATCTTGGTTTGAATTAGCCTCCAGCAGTAGCGACCACGCATTAAAGATGACCCAGGCGAGGATAGCGAGAAACTGAATTGTCGTAATGTAGAAGCCGCCTCCAAAACGAAAAATGAGGCTCCCTCCCGCGACTATGCCTAGAAAATTAAAAGAAATTGAAACAGCGGCGCGCACGGGAATTTTTCTTCCACTCCTCAAGAGGTGAATAGAGCGCCGAGCGGCCCAAGCAATGTAGACGAAAGCGGTTGCGCAAAGTTCGGCGCCGATAGCTACGACGTCTTGTGGCACTAAAATGATGGCCGCATTGATGACCAACATGATGGTCATGATCGTGTTGGCCGATGCGCGCACTCGCAGCACCGGATCCTTTACGATGAATTTTACTTGAAGCGATGCAGCGACAAATAGCAATCCTGCTAAAGCCGCCGCTGAGGTACCCAGCATGATGTAAAGGTCATGCCAAGCCTCAGGTCGATATGCGGTTTCCATGTGCCTTCCCGAGCTCTAAGACGTAACGCTTCGGACGCCCATAAGCGTACAGCATGGCAAGAGCAATCAAAACAGGTCTAAATTGACCGATGACCGTTTCCGGTCAAATCCCGTATTGTTCCGATGGATCAGAGCGTTTCCGCGCCGTACCCGAACGCGAACGTCCGCGCGTTGATGGGCGCGGGCGCTAACCGGCTAACCGCTGCTCCGCCTCCTTGGCCGCCTCCTCCATGGTTATGAACACCGCGCCCTCGCGCATCATGGTGTCGACCATCTCCTCCAGCGCCAGCATGCGCGAGCCGCGGCCGATCACGTAGGGGTGCATGGTGTAGGTCAGCACGCCCCAGTCGGTGTTACGCTTCATGTAGGTGAACTCGTCGAGCCAAGTTTGCATCACCGTGCGCGGTGACTGCAGCCCCGGCATCAGGCTTTGCGGCATGCGCAGGAATTCGAAGTGCGGAAAGTCGTCAAGCTGCCAGCTGATCGGCATTTCGATCAGCGATGTCTCTTCGCCGAAATGGAAAGGCTCGCCCAGCTTGCCGATGTCGCCGCGCCGCGCGCGGTAGGGGACGTAGTCGGAACCCATCAGGCTCGATTCGTAACAGAAGCCGTGCTTGAGCAGCAGGTCGACGGTGTTCTCGCTCAGGTCCCACGACGCCGAGCGGTAGCCGCGCGCCATCCGTCCGCTCAATCGCGCGATCGCCTCGTTGGCGCGCACCAGGTCGGCTTCTTCTTCCTCGCGGCTTTGCGTCGCCGGCGGGATATGCGCCCAACTGTGATGCGCCACCTCGTGTCCGCCCGCCACCACCGTCTCGCATTGGCGCGGCCAGCTCTCGATGGTGAAGCCGGGGATGAACCAGGTGGCGCGGATATTTCGCGCTTTCAAAAACGACAAAATCCGCTGCGAGCCGATGGCCCCGAATTCGCCGCGCGATAGCGGGTTTGGGCTGGTGAGCCCGCGCGAGATGAAGCCGCATTGCGTGTCGAAGTCGAAGGTGAGGCAGACGATGTGGCGGGGCACGATGGTTCACGCGTCGGGCGTTGCGGCAGGTCGGGCGAGGCATGATAGAAAGGTGAGGGTGAGGGTCAAGCAATGACAGTCAAGGAAATCGGCATCATCGTCAACGGCGCCACCGGGCGCATCGGCTCGACCCAGCATCTCGGCAATTCATTGGTGCCGATCCGCGATGCGGGAGGTGTCGTGTGTGGCGATGACCGTATTGTGCCGAAGCTGCTGCTGGTCGGCCGCAATGAGGAGAAGTTGGGGGCGGTCGCAAAACGTCACGGCGTTGATGCGTACACCACCGATCTCGCTGCGGCGCTCGCGCGGCCGGGCTTCTCTGTCCTTTTCGATGCCGCCGCCACCCGTCAGCGCGTTGACACGCTGCACAAGGCGATTGCCGCAGGCAAGCACATCTATACTGAAAAGCCGGCGGCCCCGACCGTGGCTGAGGGCCTCGCCTTGCTAAAAGCCGCGGAGGCAAAGGGCCTCAAGCACGGCGCCGTTGAGGACAAGATCTATCTGCCGGGTTTCCAGAAGCTCCTGGGGCTCGCGCGCGATGGTTTCTTCGGCCGGATCACCGGCTTCCGCCTCGAATTCGGCTGGTGGGTATTTGACGGCGCGGAGCGGCCGAGCCAGCGCTCGAGTTGGAATTACCGCCGCTCCGGCGGCGGCGGGATAACCTCCGACATGGTTCCGCATTGGCGTTACGTGATCGAACACATCCTCGGCCCAATCCGCCGCGTGGTGACGACAACGACCACCGCCGTCCCCGAGCGCGTGGATGAAAGCGGCAACCGTTTCGCCGTCGATGTCGACGATTGCTCGCTGACGCTGGTGGAGCTTGAAAGCGGTGCCGCCGGCACCATTGTTTCTTCCTGGGCGACGCGCGTGCGCCGCGACGACGTGCTCACGCTGCAAGTTGATGGCACCGGCGGTTCCGCGATGGCAAGCGTGCATCGCTGCTGGATGCAGAGCGGCGCCGACACGCCCGCGGTGCAGCACATCAATCCGGACACCGACCCGCACATCGATTACCGCTCCGGCTGGCAGGAGGTGGCCGGCGCCGCATCATATTCAAATCCTTATAGGCGTGGCTGGGGCGAGTTTCTGTGTCACGTCGTTGCCGGTACGCCGCTGCGGTCCGATTTGCGCGCCGGCATCCGCGACGTGCAGCTTGTCGAAGCCTGCTATCGAAGTGTTACCGAACGAAAATGGATTGAGATTGGCGGTAACACGCCAGCCGCGCGTCAAGACTGACGCAAACGCGTCGCACGCACGGCGATTTACGCCATTGATTGAATAGCTGAAATACGCGGCATCGTTATTGCGCCGCGGTTCCTGCTGAATGAGAATTTCAAGTTGCCCGCGTCGGCACGAAGTCGTTGTGCCGTGTGAGTAAGCCTGCCAGACTTGACGACAGGCAAGAACCGGCAAAGCCGGCGGTCGAAAAGTGGCGACGTCCACAAGGGAGGACAACATGACTTTGTTTCGCGGGATAGTCGTCGGCGCGTCTGCTTTCGCCATGATTGGTGCAGCGCAGGCTGCCGATGTGTTGCGCATGGGCGGCGGGCCGTCGGGCGGCGGCTGGCATCCGGCCTGGAGCGCGGCGACGCAATTGCTGAACGAAAAGCTCGGCTCGAAATACCGCTTCCAATACACGCCGACCGCGGGCTCGGTCGAAAACGCGCGCCGCGTGCGCTCCGGCGGCCTCGCCTCCGGCTGGGCTCATATGCCGCAAGTCTACCAGGCCTGGACCGGCACCGCCGGTTTCCAGAAGGACGGCCCGAGCCAGGACTTCCGCGTCATCGGCAACGTCCAGCAATATTCGCAGATCATCGCGGTGCTGGCCGACAGTCCCATCAAGTCGTTCAGCGACATGAAGGGCAAGGTCGTCAACCTGCTCAACAAGGGCTCCGGCGGCAGCGCCAACTGCATCAACATCTTCAAGGCGCTCGGCCTTTACAATTCGATCAAGCCGCGCTGGATGAATTTCTCGGCGGCCGCGCGTGCGCTCGGCGACCGCCAGATCGACGTCTACTGCTCGGCGGCGAGCCCCTACACCATCCCGGCGCTGAACCAGCTATCGATTAGTCAGCCGGTACGCTACGTCGGATTGTCACCCGCCGAGCAGAAAAAGGTGACCGACGCCTACAAGTTCTATTCGCCCGTCACCATTCCGGTGCAGAAGGATGTGAGAGGCATGACGCAAGCCGCGCGCAGCATCAGCTATAACGTGTGGTGGGTCGTCAGCAAGAAGGTGACCGAGCAAGAAGTCACCGACATGCTGTCGACCATTGCCGATCCGAAGAATATGAAAACGCTGATCAGCACGGCGCGCTACTGGAAGGACCTGAGCGGCAACTTCGACGCGCTCAAGCCCTACAAGATCTATGTCGATCCGGCCGCGGCCAAGTATTGGGACGCGCACGGCTACAAGGTGCCGAGCGAAATCGTCAAAGGCTACGGCCCGGCAAGCTGACCGAGTTCACGAATGGCGGGCAGCCTGCATTGTGCTGCCCGCCCAATGCTGCGATCCTCTCGGGCAAAGAACCGGTCAACCGGCGATCACGAGGGTGGAACAATCCAATAAGGGAGGCGATGAATGAAACTCTTTCATAAAGTTGTCATCGGCGCGTCCGTGCTCGCGATGGCGGGTGCGGCCAGCGCGATGGATGTCTACCGCATGGGCGGCGGACCGTCGGGCGGTGCCTGGCATCCGGCCTGGAGCGCGGCGTCGCAATTGCTCAACGAGAAGCTGGGCACAAAGTATCGTTTCCAGTACACACCGACCGCGGGCTCGGTGGGCAACGCCCGCAAGGTGCGCAGCCAGGAGCTGGCTTCCGGCTGGGCGCACATGCCGCAGGTCTATCAATCGTGGACCGGCACCGGCGGTTTCAAGCAGGATGGCCCGTCGCACGACTTCCGCGTCATTGGCAACGTGCGTGAGCAGACGCAGATTGTCGCCGTGCTCGCTGACAGCCCGATCCACTCGTTCAGCGACATGAAGGGCAAGGTGGTGAGCCTGCTCAGCAAGGGTTCGGGCTCGAGCGCCAATTGCGTGAACATCTTCACGGGCCTGGGTCTCATGGACAAGATCCAGCAGCGCTACATGGACTTCTCCGCCTCGGCGCGCGCGCTCGGCGACCGTCAGATCGACGTGTTCTGCTCGGCCGGCGTGCCGTATCAGATCCCGGCGCTGACGCAGCTCTCGGTCAGCAAGCCGGTGCGCTATATCAGCCTGACGCAGGAGGAGATGAAGAAGCTAAGCTCCGCCTACAGGTTCTACTCGCCGGTCACCATCCCGGTGCAGAAGGACGTCAAGGGCATGGACAAGCCGGCGCTCACCATCGGCTATAACGTATGGTGGATCGTCAGTAAGAAGATGTCCGAGCAGGCCATCACCGACATGCTCAATGCGATCGCTGACCCGAAGAACCTGAAGACGCTGGCCAGCACCGCCAGCTACTGGAAGTCGCTGAGCGGCAAATTCAAGTCGCTGGTGCCGTACAAGATCTACGTCGATCCGGCCGCGGCCAAGTTCTGGGACGCGCACGGCTACAAGGTGCCGCAGGAAATCGTCAAGGGCTACGGAAACGGCACCTGACGAAAGGCGGCCATCGTCCTTCAATGACGGCATGCGGGAGGGGGAAACCCCCTTCCGCATTTGCGTTGCTCCCCCTCTAAAAGGCCAACATCCGACGGAACGGTTCGACCATGGCAAACGGTGCGCTTTCTCTTCTGATGAAGATCGGGCTCGTCAGCGACGAGATCGTGCCGCAACGTGATCTGTCGCTTCCGTTCCGCATCCTCGTTTCGCTGGTCGCTGTCGCCTATTCGCTGTTCTTCATCGACGTTGCCTTCTTCGGCTCGCCGCCGACCGAAGTGTTCAAGGGCACGTTCCTGCTGGGCACGACCTTCCTGTGCATCGTGCTCTACCGTGGCCGGCAGCGGCCGCTGCGCGAAGGCTTCGTCTGGCTCGATGAGTTCTTCGCGCTGGTCGATCTGGTCGTTCTGTGCGGCTCCATCGCCATCTGGATCGACTGGCAGTTCTTCAGCAACATCGAACTGTGGCGCAATTTCTCCAACGACCGGGTCTGGATAATCGCGGGCGCCGGCGGCGTCATCGGCGCGCTGATCTACGCCTACGAAGCGGTCAAAGCGAAAGATCCTAACAAGCCGACGGTGTCGGACATCCTGTTCCTGATCGGCGGGGTGGCGGCGATCACCTGGTGGATCCTTAATCGCGCCGATCTCACCGCGCGCATCGGCGGCCCGGTGCCGACGCCGGTCATCTTCTATGCCGGTATCCTGGCGGCCGCCAGCTTCGAGATCGCCCGCCGCATCGTCGGACCGATCATCCCGCTGCTCGGCTTTCTGTTCTTCGTCTACTCGTTCGAGCCGGTGGCGCAGTCGATGCCCGGCCTGCTCTGGCACGCCGGCGACTCGGTCGAGCGAGTGATGGAGTTCCTGCTGCTGTCGACCTCGGGCATGACCGGCTTGATCATCGAGGTGTTCGCCACCTATATCGTGATCTTCGTCATCCTCGGCGCTTTTCTCGAAAAGACCGGCCTCGGCTCGCTCATCATCGACGCCACCTACCGGCTGACCGGTCAGCGCACCGGCGGCCCGGGCCTCGCCGCCGTGTTTTCCAGCGCCCTGTTCGGCATGATCTCTGGCAGCGGCGTCGCCAACGTGATGACCACCGGCACCTTCACGATCCCTTTGATGAAGCGCATCGGTTACAAGCCGGAGTTCGCCGGCGCGGTGGAAGCCGCGGCCTCGACCGGCGGCGCCTACATGCCGCCGATCATGGGCGCCGGCGCCTTCCTGCTCGCGCAATTGACCGAGACCAGCTATCTGACGGTGGTCAAGATCGCGACCATCCCGGCGCTGCTTTATTATCTGTCGGTCGGGCTCATCGTCTATTTGCGCGCCGCGCGGCGCGGCCTGCGCGGCGTGCCGCTCGCCGAACTGCCGCCACTGATGAACATCCTGCCGCGGCTGCATCTGCTACTGCCGATCCCCTTCATGGTCTATCTGCTGGTGCGCGGCGATTCCGCGTTCCTCGCCGCCGCCAAGACCATCGTTCTGATCGTCATGCTGCGCGGCGTCGATCTGCTGCTCGCGGTCAAGACCAAATGGTCCGCGCAGTCCTGGAAATATTATCTGGTACTGTCGGTCGCCTTCGGCGTCTTCGTCTATTTCTTCGGCATTGCCATCGGTGGGCCGTTCACCTTTTTCATCAATGTCTATTACGGACTGTCGCCAAGCGACTGCGTCTATTGGGTAGCGATAGCGTTCTTCGTGCTCAAGCTTGGTGAGGTCGTGGTGGCCGGCGCCGCCGCCCAAACGCCGGCAACCGAAGTAAGGGCCACGGCCGCTGGCTCGGCTCCGGCCCAGCCGGCGCGCAACGGCGCGCTCGACTGCCTGACCACCTGCGGCGTCGAGCTGATCAAGAACGTCTGGGGCGCGCTTGAAACCGGCGCTAAGAACACCCTGGTCGTCAGTTGTATCGCCGGCGTGCTCGGCATCCTGCTGTCGGCGGCGACCCAGAGCGACCTGCCGGGCCGCGTGTCGCTGCTGCTGGTCCAGCTCAGCTTTGGTTTGCTGCCGATCACCATCTTCTGGGTCATCGTCGCCGGCTATGTCATTGGTATGGGCCTGCCGATTACCGCGAGCTACGTCATCCTCGCAATCTTCGCCGTCCCCGCGCTCAACCAGCTCGGCGTGCCGGCGATGACCGCGCACATGATCAGCTATTGGCTGGCGGTGGTCAGCGCGGTGACGCCGCCCGTTGCGCTCGCCGCCTATGCCGCCAGCGCCATCGCCAAGTCCGATCCGATCAAGACCGGTTTCCAGGCGACCAAGATCGCATCCATGATCTTCTTCATGCCGATCATGTTCATCTACACCGCCATATTGCTCGACGGCACCATGCTTGAGATCGTCGTCTCGGTCGCCGGCGCGGTCGCCGGTGTAATCGCCTGGGCGATCTTCCTCGAAGATTACGCGCTCACCAACACGAACACGCTCGAGCGCAGCCTGGCGGCGGCGGCGGCCGTGATCCTGCTGCTGCCGGTCGACCACATGATCGACTTCTTCTTGAGTATCCACGAGAAGCTGTTTTACGAGACATACGCGGTCGGCGCCGCGCTACTCGTCGTGTTGATCGTCCTGCAGGTCGGGCGGCGGGCGAAGCAGACGATCGCCGCCAGACCGGCCGACGAAGCGGCGGCGGGTTGACGCGATGGTTGGTGGTGGTGCCGGCGACTGGCGGCCGAGCCGCGATCTAACACTCGTTGCCGGCACGCCGCCGGGCGGCGGCCAGGACCGGCCAGCGCGCGCGCTCATCGCGGTCGTCGCGGCGCATGGGCTCGTCGAGCAACCCGTCAATCTCGTCAATATCCCCGGCCGCGGCGGCGGCAACGCCTGGGATCACCTGCGCGCGCACGAGGGCGACGCCCATGTGCTGGCAATCAACTCGCCGACTGTCATTAGTAACAAATTGCTCGGCGTGAGCACGCGCGACTATGAAGACCTGACGCCGCTCGCCAATCTCTACACCGAATATCCGGTCTTCATCGTGCGCGCCAACTCCGCGCTGAGCGACGTCGCCGCCCTCATGCGGCGGCTGAAGGACGACACCGGCGCTTTACGCATCGCGCTGGCGACGGCCATCGGCAACACCAACCACATCGCGCTGGCACGGCTGACCCAGCACGCCAGCGGCGACGTCAATTCGCTCACCATCGATGTCTTCGATTCCGCCCGCTACGCCATCGTCCATGTGGTCGAAGGCAAGGCCGAGCTCGGCGTCATCACCGCGGTGAGCGCGGTGCCGGAATTGACCGCCGGGAAACTGCGCACGCTGACGCTCTCGGGTCCGGCGCGGCTCGGCGGCATCTTTGCCGACGTGCCGACTTTGCGCGAAAGCGGCGTCGACTGCGACATCGGCATGTGGCGCGGCGTCATCGCACCCGGCAATCTGCCGGCCGGCGCCGCCGACTTCTGGACCGGCGTGCTGGCGGCGGCGACCAGGACCGACACCTGGCGCGCGACGCTTGCCGAGAAATATTGGGCCGACACCTTCACGGCCGGCGCCGAGGAGCGTGCCTTCCTCGACCGCGAGCGCGAGCTGATGGCAAGTGCGCTTGGCGACCTCGGTCTGCTGCCGGCGGGGCAGGGCGCATGACCACCTCATCGAGCGTGGCCTGGCGACCGTCAACGCTGGTGCAACTCGTCGCCGGCACGCCGCCCGGCGGCGGGCTCGACCGTGTGGCGCGCAGCCTGCAGAAGGCGATCGTCGAAGGCTACCTGCTCGATGTGCCGTGCGAGGTCGTCAACGTGCCCGGCGATGGCGCACGGCGGGCGTGGACTGAATTTGTCGACCGGCATCCGGGCGACGGCCATGTCGTCGGCATCAGCTCGCCCAATCTCACCAGCGACTACCTGGCCGGCATCGCCGATTTCGAGCACACCCGCTACACGCCGCTCGCGACTTTGGTCACCGAATACATCGCCTTCGCGGCGCGCGCGGATTCAGTCCTGAGCAGCGGCGCCGATCTCCTGGCGCGTCTCGGCCGTGAGCCGTCGGCGGTGCGCGTGGCGCTGTCGACCGCGCTCGGCAATCCCAATCATGTGGCGCTTGCCAAACTCACGCGGCAGGCCGGCGGCGACATCAATGCGCCGGTGATACGGGTGTTCGACACCGCACTCGACGCCGTCGCCGATGTGATTGCCGGCGGGGCCGACGTCTGCGCCGTCACTGCGGCGAGCGTATTGAGCGAACTGAACGCGGGCCGCGTTCGCGTTCTGGGCATTTCCTCGCCGGAGCGGCTGGCCGGTACCTTTGCCGGCACGCCGACTTGGCAGGAGCAGGGCGCCGATTGCGTCATCGGCGCCTGGCGCGGCGCCACCGGTCCGGCCGGGCTTAGCGCCGACCAGATCGGGTTCTGGCAAGGCGTGCTGCGCCAGGCAGTCGATCAGCCGATATGGCGCGCCGAGCTGGTGCGCTTGAGCTGGTCGCCGCTCTATCAGGATGGTGCAACGCTGACCGCGTATCTCGCCCGCGAGCGCGGCGAATTCATCGCCACCCTCGGCGAGCTCGGGCTGCTCAAAGCAGGCGCATGATTCCGAAAAGTGGGAACCGATTTTCGGATAAGATCATGGGCAATCAAATAATCAAAAAGAAACCCCGGCATCGGGGAATGCCGGGGTCAGTCTAGCCGAACGATGTCAGGGAGGAGCGAGGTTCGGCCTAAAGTTCGGAGGAGAAATCAGCCATTCATGCGGTTGAGCGCGGCGCGGTTGCGCAGCACGATGCGGCGCGAGGTCGGCACTGCGATCGCCGCGGATTTCTCCAGCTGCGTCAGCGTGCGCGACACGGTCTCGATGGTGAGGCCCAGATAGTCCGCAATGTCCTGGCGCGACATCGGCAACTCAATCTCACCGATCGAGGCGCCGCGGGCGGCCATCTCCAACAGGAAGCCGGCGACCCGCTCCTGCGCGGTCTTGATCAGCAGCATGATGTGGTCCTGCGCGCGCTGCAGTTCGTTCGCGGTCATGGTCCAGAGCTGGCGGGCCACTTCCCCATCGCGCGCGGCCAAGGAGACCAGGCTGGAGCGCTTGATCACCATCACCTTGCAGTCGGTGATGGCTTCCGCCGAGAAGGTGTGCTCGTCGCCGCATTCCATGCCGAAAATGTCGCCGGGGAGGTAGAAGCCGCCAATCTGCCGGCGCCCGTCGCTGAGCACCTTGTAGGTGCGCACCGCGCCGCTGATCACCTTGTAGAGATACTCCGCCGGCTCGTTCTCGCCGTAGATCTCGGCGTTGCGGGTAAACGGCATGGGGGCGCCCATCATCTCGACCGAGGAGCCGAGGCTCTTCGGGCTGACCGGGGCCGGGTGGGCCGGCTGCAGAGTGGCGTGGCGGGCGGCGAGGGTCTCGGCGTGCATGGCGTTCTCCCGAAATTCCATGGGTTTGGGATACGCGCTGGCCGGCCATGCGAAAATTCAGATAATCTCCATAGGGGATTCACCGGAGGCCTGTAGGGGGCGACCGCGGGTGGAAAGCAGCCTGAAACGGCCCGCCGCGGGCAAAAAAGCCCATTTTTCCCGGATTTCTGGCGCTTAGAGGTAAGGGAGTAGCAGCCGGCAGGCGGCGTCGCGAAGCTGTTCCCACTGCGGCGCGTCGGCGAGCGCGGATAGGTCCACTTTCCTGCAATGCATGATCTTCTGGTCGATCAGCGCGTCGATTTCTGTGGTCAGGGCTCTGTCGTAGCATTCGAGATCGAACTCGAAATTGAGCCGGAAGCTGCGGGCATCCCAGTTCGAACTGCCGACCAGGCACCATTCATGATCGACGGTCATGAGTTTGGCGTGGTTGAACGGCGCCGGCGTGAAAAAGACCTCTGCCGGCACGTCCTCGAAGAAGCGCAAATGCGCGCGCATCGCCCAGTCCATGAAGATGTAATCACAATGTTCCGGGATCAAGATTTCGACCGTCACGCCGCGCAGGCCGGCTTGCGCGATGGCGAATTGCAGGCGCTGGTCCGGCAGGAAATAAGGCGTAACAATGCGCACGCGCGTGCGCGCCTGCGCCAGCGCCGCGCCCAGGATTGTCTCCAGCTTGTAAATGTCGGCATCGGGGCCGGAATGGATGCCGCGTGCGAACACCTGCCCAGCGGGGTTGATGTCCGGCCACCAGATATCCTGGTCAAGTACTTCATCGGTGGTAAATGACCAGTCGTGCGCGAAGGTGTCCATGAGCTGGCGCACGACCGGCCCTTCGATCCGGACCTGCACGTCGTCAACATACTCATTGCGCTTCTTGGCGAGCCGGCGGGAATGGTCCGCCCCAATGTTCAGGCCGCCGGTAAAACCGACCGTGCCGTCGACGATCAGCAGCTTCTTGTGGTTGCGCATATTGAGGAACGGCATGCGCCATGGCACCCATGTGTGCAGGAAGCGCGCAGTGGGAACCCGGCTAGCCTGCAGGTCGCGCAGCGCGCCTGACCAGAAATAGCCGCTGCCGACGCTGTCGATCAGTACTCGCACCGCAACGCCGCGTTTGTGCGCACCGACCAGCGCCTCGACGAAGGCGCGGCCGGTCGCATCATGACGGAAAATATAAGAAGCCAGCGCGATGCTGGTGCGGGCATTACGAATTGCTTCCAGCATCACCGGATAGGCTTCGTCGCCGCCGTGATAAATTGATATTTCATTGCCGGCGATCAGGGGGCTGCCGGTCACGCGCTGGCTGGCGGCGGCAAGCGCGCAGATATTCTCCTGTACGTCAGGCTGTGCGGCGGAGCTGGTGTCGCCTTCGCGCGTGCTGTCGCGCCGTGCCAGATGCAAGGCGCGCCGCGTGACGCGATTGATGCCGAAGACGAAGTAAAGGAACGCCCCGAAGTACGGGGATAGCCAGGCCACTGCAATCCAAGCCAGCGCTGCGCGCACGTCGCTCTTGGTGAGTAACACGTGCGCCGTGACGGCGACGGCGATCAGCGCATAAATCGTGACGAACAGAAATTCCATTGACCCCGATGCCAAATTGGCCACTGTTGCGCCTGTGGACCGCCCGGTTGTAGCGACAGCGGGGCTGGGCCTGCAAATCCCCAATTCCGCCGCTAGCCTAGCCTCTGTCAGTGACAAAACGGCCTTGAATCGGCCTTTTCCATTCACCAAATACTGGCCAGATTTACCTATCAGAGCGATTGAAGTCTTGGTGCCGGTCAGGCATTACGGCACAACGTTCAAAACTTGCAGGCCATTCGGGCGGTTCGAGGTCCGAGGCCGAGAATGAACGCGAAAACGCGGACCGAGAACCGACCCTTGAAAATCATCAGTTGGAACCTGTTGCGGTTGACGGGCGCGGGCGTGAAAGACGTCGCTGCGCTGATTGAGCGGCATCGTCCCGATTTGCTGCTGCTGCAGGAAGCGACCGAAGAGCTCGCCGAATTGCCGTCGCATGTCGGCGGTTATTTTTTCCGCGAACCGCTTGATGGCCGCATCTATGGCCTGGCCGTGTGGAGTCCGCACCCGCTGCCGCAGCCTTATGCGCTGCGTCTGCCGGTGTCGCAGGTGCCGGGCCGGGTGCCGCCCCGCGTCGCGCAAATCGTCCAGTTCGGCGACGTCGCTTTCGCCAACGTGCATCTTTCGCACGGCCAGTTCCTGAATCGCTGGCAATTGCTGCATATTGCCAATGCGCTCGAAGGCCCGGCGGCCATCGTCGGCGACTACAATGCGGTGGGGCCAATCAAGCTCGCCAGCTTCAAGGACGTCGGCCCGCGGCAGCCAACCCACAGTCCGAACAACATCATTTCTTTTCGGCTCGACCGCTGCATGGCGCGGGGCTTACGCAGTTCTCATGGCCGGGTGCTCGCGCGCGGGCGGTCCGACCATCATCCGATCGCGCTTGATCTGCAGGTCGTGCCGGGCGCCGCTTATGTTTCTGGGCGGCATCTCCGGCGGGCCAGGCTGCGCGCCAATGTAGAACGCTGGCTGCGCACCATGTCGGACGCGCCCAACCGGATTCGCGTGGGTCAGAACCTGCTTGAGGCGCTCGATCTGAAACTGCTGAAAAGCCGGCGCGGCCGGGTGCTGAGACGTCATCCAATGCGCGCGAACAACGATAACCACCCCCCGCGCTTCGATGATCGCGTAAGCTCGTAAAGAAAAGCCTTTGCTGGCGTCAGGCCGTTGTGATAGCGGCGCCCATCACCAGAATGGCCCAGAACAGGCCGATGACGACGATCTTCAGGTGGGTGGTGCGGTCGGCGGTGGCGATCGAGTAGTTCATGGCTTGGCCTTATCGGGATCGGGTTAGCGGCGCCTTGCGCCGCGACGACTCAGACTTCCACAACCCATACAATCTCCCCTTTGCTGGTCCTGCCCGCTTGACGCAGGTCAATTCCCGGCCTCAGGAATTATACTGAGGTCTCGGGCGCCGGCATGACGTGGACACCCCTGGCCGCGTTCTAGTAATCCCACCCATAGGCGTGGAAATGGCGTCTGCGGAAAGCCTGAGTTACGCGGTGCGGCCGAAGGTCGTCGGCCTTTATCTCGGCCAGTTACTCTTTTTGGTTGGCATGCTCTGCTTGCCGCCGCTGATCTTTGCGCTCGTCGATCGGGAGTTCAGCCATGCCGTCGGCTATGCGGTTGCCATCGCCGCCATGCTGGCCGCTGGGTTCGTGTTGCAGCTTGGACAGCGGCCACACGACATCCAGCTCAACGAGGCGGTGGTCGTAGTCGCCGCCATCTTTCTGTTGGTGCCGCTGATTATGGCGCTGCCGATGATGTCGGCCGGCATCAGCTTCCTTGATGCCCTGTTCGAGGCGGTCTCCGGCATCACCACCACCGGTCTGTCGACGCTTAGGAGCGTCGAAGACAAGCCGGCGAGCCTGCTGTTCACCGCCGCCTGGCTCCAATGGCTGGGCGGCATCGGCATAATGGTGCTATCGTTCACGCTGTTGTTTGGGCAAAGCGCGAGCGCCAAGCGGCTCAGCGGCGTCCTCAATCAGCAGGAGGGAATCCTCGGCGGCACGCGCGCCTATGCCGTCGTCATCATCCGCGTCTATCTGGCGCTGACCACCATCGGTATTGTTGCGTTGTGGCTGGCCGGCGCCGGCGTCTTCCCCGCCATTACCTTGACGCTGACGTCGGTGTCGACCGGCGGCTTCGCGCCGTTCGACGCCAGCCTCGCTGGCGTCAACGGAACGGTGCAGGCCCTTGTCATCCTGTTCTGCTTTTCCGGCGCCATCTCCATTCCTCTGTTTTCGCAAGCTGTCCGCGGCAACTGGCGCGACCTCGTGCACGATCAGGAGCTGCACGCGCTCTTGATCGCGGGCCTCGCCGTCTTCGCGCTGCTCGCGCTCGACCAGTGGAGTAGGGGCCCTGCCAGTGGTCAGATCACTGACCTGCTGCTCACGGCATTCTCGGCCCAGACCACCGCTGGCTTTTCGGTCGCGTCAGTGGACGCGATGGATTCCTTTTCCAAGGTGGTGTTGACCGTCTCTATGTTCATCGGCGGCAGCGTTGGCTCGAGCGCCGGCGGCATCAAACTCCTGCGCCTGCTGGTCCTGATCAAGCTCGCCCGGTTGATCATCCTGAAAACTCGGCTGACGCCGCACGCCACCGTGCAGGCGCCGATTGCGGGCCGCGCCTGGAGCGATGACGAGCTGGTGCGTATCCTTGCTGTCATCGGCCTGTTCGCGATGGTGATTGTCGCTTCCTGGCTGCCGTTCCTCTGGTACGGCTACGATCCGCTCGATGCCCTATTCGAGGTCGTCTCCGCCACTGGCACCGTCGGCTTGTCGACCGGAATCAGCGCCCTGGGCCTGCCGCCGGCGCTCAAGGGATTATTGTGCGCAGATATGTTGCTCGGCCGCTTGGAAATCCTGCCACTCTTGGTATTTCTTTCGCCGCGCACCTGGATCGGATCGCGCCGCTCTATCGAGAATGCGGCTCAAAGGAAGGGCAAGGCGCCATGAGATTGGCCTTCATCGGAGCAACCGGACTAGCCGTGAAGACGGCGCATGCGCTGATTGAGGAGGGCCACGAGGTCATCATCATCGAGCGCAACGAGGAGCGCATCAAGGAACTCAGTGAGCAGCTCGACTGCGCCTTCCTGCACGGCGATGGCAGCACGCCCGACGTGCTCAAGGAGGTCGATCCGAGCCGCACTCAGATCCTGTATTGCATCACCAATCACGACCAGACCAACATCATCGCCAGCCTGATCGGCAAGAACCTCGGTATCCCCCGCGTGGTGACCATGATTGAGGACGAAGGCTTCCTGCCGGTATGCGCGCAATTGGGCTTGGACGACACCATCGTGCCGGTGCGCACCATCAGCAAGCACCTAGCCGGCCTGACCAAGACCGGACCGTCGGGCCACGCGCACGAGCGCGCGTAGTCCGCGTCGCGCTCGGGTACGCAGCAATGCGGCGCCTCGACGCCGGTCTCGCTCGGCACTGTGCCCGTCACCGGATTGCGCCGGAACGTTGTGCAGCCTTTGAGGCCTTTGTCGCAGGCGAGGTCATAGATGCGTTTGAAGTCCTCCAACGGGTAGACCTGCGACACATTGACGGTCTTCGAGATCGAATTTCCGACATAGGGCTGCAGCGCCGCTTGTATGTCGAGATGATCGCTCACCTTGATCTCGCGGGCGGTGACGAAAGTGACCGGCTTGCCGGATGTTCTTTCTTTTGTCTGCCGTCACCGCGCCAGCGAATAGTCGGTGAGTTCGAGGGTTGCGGTTCTCCATCCTCATCGAGCAACGGCCATTCGTACAACTCGGCAAAAATCGGCCCCCGCCTGTTCGACACGTTGCCGGCCAGCAGGTTGATGGTGCAGGTCGGTGCGATCGCCAATAGATGACTATTGCGGATGCCGTCGCGCGCAATTGATCCTTGGATGTCGTCGGGCAGGCCGCGGATGAACGGAGCGGCCGGTTTCACGCATGCCATGATCGGCAAAGCGGTACCTACTTTGCCAGACGTGGCGGGAAATATCGTTCGCGAACTCGTCCATGGGGTTCCGCGTTACCCGACCACAGGCGGCCTAAACGTTAGGGCCGGCCTTGAGCCAAATCAATGACCGCGGGCTCGGGAAGCCCGAGCCTTTGCCAAAGAAGACCAACGGAAAAGCCGGAGAGAGGACCAATGCAAACCTCCTTTCAGATTGATTTCCAGGGCATGGACGCCAACTCCGAGGTGCGCGCGGCGATCGAAAAGCAGGTGACACAGCTTGAGGAGCGCTTCGGCCGCATCATCGCCGGGCGGGCGGTGCTGAAGGCGCCCGGCGGCCATCACCGCACGGGCGGCCTCTACGAGATCAACGTCCATCTCTCATTGCCGGACGGCCGCGAGGTCAATGTCGGCCGTGTGCGTCAGAATGACGAGCGGTTTGCCGATCTGACCTTCGCGCTCAACGATACCTTCAAGCGCGCGCGCCGTCAGTTGCGGGACAAGGTGCGCGACTTGCAGGGGCAGGTGAAGCAGCACAACGGCTCGCCCGTCGGCACCGTGGTTGATCTCGATCCGCTCGGCGAATTCGGCTTCATCAAGACCGGAGACGATCACGAAATCTATTTCCACCGCAACAGCGTGCTCGGCGATGGCTTCTCGCAGCTGAGCGTCGGCACGCGCGTGTCCTATGCCGAGGAGATGGGCGATAAGGGTCCGCAAGCCAGCACTGTGAAGCTGATGGACAAGCACAGTCTTAAGGTATGACCGCCGCCTTGCTGCTAGCGTAGCCGCGCCCGATAATCCGGCGTCGGTGCAAACTGCGAGGGCAGGGCATGCAGAGCTTCGATTTCAAGGGCCGCACGGTTTTCGTCGCCGGCGGCACGAGCGGCATTAATCTCGGCATTGCCGAAGCTTTCGCCGAAGCCGGCGCCAATCTCGCGGTGATCAGCCGCTCGCAGCAGCGAGTGTGCACGGCACTTGAACGATTGCGCGGACCTGGCGGCAAGGCGATCGGCTATGCCGCCGACGTACGCAATCCCGAGGCGATAGCCACAGCGCTGCAAGCCACGCACGATGAACTGGGTGAAATCGATGTGCTGATCTCGGGCGCCGCCGGTAATTTCCCGAGCCCAGCGCTCGGCATGTCGCCCAACGGCTTCAAGGCGGTGATCGATATCGACCTGCTCGGCAGCTTCAACATCACGCGGCTTGCGTATGAATACTTGCGCAAGCCCGGCGCCGCGATCATCAACATCTCGGCGCCGCAAGCTCTGCTGGCCATGCCCCAGCAGGCGCACGTCTGCGCCGCCAAGGCCGGTGTCGACATGTTGACGCGCGTGCTCGCCATCGAATGGGGCAGCGACGGCGTCCGCGTCAACGCGATCGTTCCGGGTCCGATCGAAGATACCGAAGGTATGGCGCGGCTCGCGCCTACGCACGAAGCGATGCAGGCGATTGTCGACAACGTGCCGCTCGGCCGCATCGGCACCAAAAGGGATGTTTCCAATCTCGCGCTGTTTCTGGCCTCGCCCTTTGCGGCCTATGTCACCGGCGCGGTGATCCCGGTCGACGGCGGCTGGAGCACCAACGGCGGCAAGGGCATGACGTCGACGTAAGTGGCACTCGCGCGGCGAATGGTCACACGGCGTTCACAGTGAACGGCTGCAACCTGCGCATGTTCGCGCGCGCCGCGAACTCGGGCGGCCGCGCGTCGCTGTACGGGTGTAACTATCTTGAACGCCGCCGAACGCGCGTCTCCATCGCGCACAAGACCGGCGTTCAGCAGATTACGCGCGGGGGCTATCGCCCACCGCCTGTTTGATAGAGACGAATTCCCCACGCAAAGAGTTCTGGACGGATCGAGACAGATAGTTCAAGTTGAATATGAATAATAAAATATAACGATAAGAACAATCAAAAATAACGATAGGTTTGGGGAACGGGTTGACTAGGGAGAGCTGAATGATGCTGCCGGCTTTGCGCCGCCGGATATCCGACGGCGGCCGCAAGAGCGCGCATCAAGTTGATGATGCCGTCGAGCAATCGGGACGTCGCACGTTCCTGACACTCGGCGCTGCCGTGGCCGGCGGCGCCGTGTTCGGCGCGGGTGTCGCTGAGGCCGCCGACGCGTATCCGCCCAAGGACCCGCCGTGGTCGTTGTCGTTGGGCCGCGGCGTCGTCGAGCGTCCCTATGGTCAACCGTCGGCTTTCGTTAAAGACGTCATCCGCCGCAACGTTCCCTGGCTCACCGCGACAAAAGAATCCTCCGTCAGTTTCTCGCCATTGCAAGACCTGAGCGGCACCATCACACCCAACGGCCTGTTCTTTGAGCGTCATCACGCCGGCCGGCCGAGTGTCGATCCGCAGCAACATCGCCTGATGATCCACGGTCTGGTGGAACGGCCGCGCGTCTTCACCATGACCGACGTCGCGCGTTTTCCTGCGGTGTCGCGCACCTACTTCCTCGAATGCCCGGCCAATGGCGGCATGGAGTGGCGTGGCGCGCAGCTCAACTCGTTGCAATTTACTCACGGTATGGTCGGCTGCGCCGAATGGACCGGAGTGAAACTGTCGACGCTTCTGGAAGAAGTAGGCCTCAAGAAAGACGCCAAGTGGCTACTGGTGGAAGGCGCTGATGGCGCACACATGTCGCGCAGCCTGCCTCTCGATAAATGCCTTGACGACGTGCTTGTGGTCTATGCTCAAAACGGCGAGGCCTTGCGGCCCGAACAAGGCTTCCCGCTTCGGTTTCTGGTGCCGGGTTGGGAGGGCAACGTCTCGATCAAATGGCTGCGCCGCATCAAGATCGGAGACAAGCCCTGGTTCACCCGTGAGGAAACCTCGAAATACACCGATTTGATGCCCGACGGGAAGGCGCGCGGGTTTACTTTTGTGATGGACGCCAAGTCCATCATCACCTTTCCCTGTCCGGAAAAGCCGCTGCGCGGCGCAGGCATCTATGAAATCCGGGGACTTGCGTGGAGCGGCCGCGGTAAGATCAAGGCGGTCGACGTGTCACTCGACGGTGGCGTCAACTGGCGGCGCGCTGCGTTGCAGGCGCCGGTGCTGTCGAAGGCGCTTTCGCGCTTCACCTTTTCTTGGCGCTGGGACGGCACGCCGGCGTTACTGCAGTCGCGAGCGATCGACGAGACCGGCTATGTGCAGCCGAGCATGGCGCAGTTGCGCAGGGTGCGCGGTGTAAATTCGGTCTACCACAACAATGCGATCCAGACCTGGCAGGTCAAAGCCGACGGGAGTGTCTTCGATGTGCAGCTTGGCTGAACGTCGCGCAACGCTGCCCGCGGTGCTGTTCGCGGCCGGCACCATGGCGATCGGTGGCGCCTCCGCCGCCGAGCCGGGCCACTACGGTTACGGCACGGCGGCGACGCCGCAACAAGTCGCCGGATGGGACATCGACGTGCGCCCCGATGGCACGGGACTGCCGCCGGGTAGCGGCACGGTCAGCCGTGGCGCCGACGTGTTCGCCGAACAATGCGCCGGCTGCCA
This sequence comes from uncultured Pseudomonadota bacterium, assembly GCA_963732895.1. GTDB lineage: Bacteria > Pseudomonadota > Alphaproteobacteria > Rhizobiales > Xanthobacteraceae > Pseudolabrys. The sequence continues at coordinate 281,444 of CAVTBG010000008.1, forward strand.
CGGTACCTTTGGCGAGGGCGCCGGACGTTATCCCATGCTCGCCGGCGGCGCCGGAACGTTGAGTCAGGACCGGCCGCAGAAGACCGTCGGCAGCTATTGGCCCTACGCCACCACGTTATGGGACTACATCAACCGCGCGCAGCCGTTTCCGGCGCCGCACAGTCTGTCTGCCAACGACGTTTATGCGCTCACTGCCTACATCCTAAACTTGAGCGACGTCGTGGATAATAATTTCGTTGCGGATCGCAACAGCTTGCCTAAAGTGAAGATGCTGAACCGCGGCAACTTCATTTGGCGGGATCCGCGTCCCGACACGCACGCCAAAGGGTGCATGAAGGATTGCGCAGATGCGAAACGGATCGAGATCAAGTCGACGGCCGAAGGAAAAGGCGTAACACCGCGGACCGCGGGGCCGCTTGACGAGATGCAAGGCAAATAGTTCAACCAAAACAGCGTCGTTTAAAATGACCGGTTTGGCTGGGGAGGGAAGCAGATGGAATTGAAGAAGTCTTACGTCGTGCCGGTGGTGATCGCCGGCGGAATCCTCAGCGCCGTCGTGCTGAGTATGAGCGCGGCGTCGGCATCGCCGGCGGAAGGTCAGAAGCTCGCCTTCAACCGCAGCAAGGGCAATTGCATCACCTGCCACGAGATCAAGGGTGCCCAGAACTTTGGCAATCCCGGTCCGGTGCTCAACGACATGAAGAAGCGCTTCTCGCGCGCGGAACTGAAAGCGATCATCTCGGACGAGACCAAGCGCAATCCGCTGACGGTGATGCCGCCGTTCAAGCGCAATCTCATCCTCACCGACAAGGAGATCGATTCGATCATCGATTTCCTCTACACGCGCTGACCGCGTATTCGAAATAAGCAACAAGAACAAATCGGACAACAGGGCATGACAAAGGAGACGAATAGCATGAAGAAGTCGCCGGACGCGCCCGATCGCGCGCGACGAATGATTCTGAAAGGCGCGGCCGTCTGCGGCGTCGCCGGCTTGGGGCTGGCGGAGCTGCCGCTGCTCCTGCAGCAGGCTCAGGCCGCAGACGCTAAGGGCTGGCCGGCCGAGGCCTTCAAGCAGAAGGACGAAGCCGGCGTGCTCAAGGCGCTCTACGGCAAGACCGCCACCGCATCGGACAAGATCAGCGTCGACGCGCCGGAAATCGCCGAGAACGGCGCGGTGGTGCCGATCGCAGTCAAGAGCTCGCTGCCCAAGGTCACGGCGATGGCGATCATGGTGCTGAACAACCCCAACACCCTGACCGCGGCCTATCGGATTCCGGAAGGGACCGAGGCGATGATGGCGAACCGTCTGAAGATGGCCAAGACCAGCAAAGTGGTCGCGATCGTTGAGTCGGACGGCAAGCTCTATACCGCCAGCAAAGAGGTCAAGGTCACCGTCGGCGGCTGCGGCGGCTGATCGTCACGAACAGAACAGAGAGGCTTAGAACAATGTCGACAATCCGTGTGCGCGCCGTCGCCGGCGGCGACTCGACCGTCGTCCAGTCGCTGATCCAGCATCCGATGGACACTGGTCTCGTCAAGGACAAGAAGACCGGCAAGCCCATCCCGGCGCATTACATCCAGGTGCTCGAGTTCGAGCACGGCGGCAAGTCCGTGTTCACCGCACTGTGGGGCCCGGCCGTTTCCAAGAATCCGTACGTCAAGTTCGCCTTCAAAGGCGCCAAGAAAGGCGACGACATCAAGGTGAGCTGGGTCGACAACAAGGGCCAGACGGACTCGCTGACCGCCAAAATTCAGTAACGCCCGCGATCAGGAGGGTGACAGGGGAGGATTGAATGCTGCGCAAAAGTTTTATCGCGCTCGCGCTCGTTGTTGGCACGGCGCAGCCATTGCTGGCTGACAATGCGAAGATTGATCCGAAGGCGGACTTCAAGGCGTTTCGGGAGTACTTCCTGAAAAAGTTCCCGAATTTAAAGCCGGACGATTTCGTCAACGGCCCGTATTCCATGGACGTCGGCCTGCGCAAGCAGTGGCAGGCGATCGAGGAGTTTCCGCCTTACGACATCGCTGTCGACAAGGGTAAGGGGCTGTTCAAAAAGCCGTTCAAGAACGGCAAGACATTCGCCGACTGCTTCCCCAACAAGGGCATTGGCGTCCGCCAGGACTACCCCAAGTTCGATGCCAAGTCGGGCCAGATCATCACGCTGGAAGTGGCGGTCGATCAATGCCTGCAGGACAACGGCGAAAAGCCCTACGACTTCAAGAAGGACGACATGGCGGCGGTCACCGCCTACATGGCCTTCACCTCGCGCGGCAAGCCAATGAACATCCAGATTCCGAACGACCCGCGCGCGCTCGCCGCCTATCAGAAGGGCAAGGAGTACTTCTACACCCGCCGCGGCCAGTTCAACTTCGCTTGCTCGAGCTGCCACGTGCAGATGGCCGGTCAGCACCTGCGCACCGAAGTTCTGGCGCCGGCGCTGGGCATCATGAACGCTCTGCCGATCTACCGCTCGAACTGGGGCGGCATGGGCACCACCAGCCGCCGCCTCACCTCCTGCAACACGCAGGTGCGGGCGGCTTCGCTGAAGCCGGGAGACGATCTGTACCGCGACGTCGAGTACTACCTCTCCTACATGGCCAACGGTCTGCCAATCTCAGGCCCGGGCGCGCGCCCGTAAACCGCGAACGGATGGAGGAGATATCATGCGCACCCGCACTTTGATCCGCCTAGCGGTCGTCCTGTCGCTCGCCGGCATGAGCAGTGCCGCTTTCGCAGCTTCGGCCAACGACTACAAGGCGGCCTTCGGCAAGGCGGAGGCCGCGGCCAAGCAGTCGCATAAGATGAAGGCGGCGTGGACGACGACCGACAAGGAGCTAAAGGCGGCCAAAAAGGCGGCCGACGCCGGCAAGTTCGACGACGCCGTCAAGCACGCCAAGATGGCCGAAGCCCTGGCCGAGGCCTCGATCGCCCAGTCCAAGGAACAGGCCAAGATCTGGCAGAACGCCGGAATCCACTGACGAGAGCCGGCATAGGGGAAAGCGAGGAGAGAGCTACGATGCGCCGCCGCGACGTGCTGAAGGTGCTCACCGCCGCGGCGATCTCGGGCTTTGTCCCGCGTGGCATTGCCCGTGCAGCCGCGGCCGATGACCTCTACGACATCGGCCGCTTCGGCAACGCGCGGGTGTTGCACATGACCGACAGTCATGCGCAGCTCCTGCCGGTCTATTTCCGCGAACCGAGTGTCAATCTCGGCGTCGGGGGCATGGCCGGCCAGCCACCGCATCTGGTCGGCAAGGCCTTCCTGAAGCATTTCGGCATCGTGCCCGATACGCGCGCCGCCCACGCCTTCACTTATCTCGACTTCACTGAAGCCGCCCACCGCTATGGCCGACTCGGCGGCTTCGCGCACCTCAAGACCCTGATCGACCGCCTGCGCAGCGAGGCCGGCGCCGGCAACGCGCTGCTGCTCGACGGTGGCGATCTCATGCAGGGCAGCGGGCTTGCCAATACGGTGCACGGCGAGGACATGGTCGATGCCGCCAATCTGCTCGGCATCGAGGCGCTGACCGGGCATTGGGAATTCACACTCGGCGAGGAGCATCTCCTCGCCAACATCAAGCGCTTCAAGGGCGAGTTCGTCGCACAGAACGTGTTCCTCACCGAGGAAGCTATCTTCAACGACAAGCCGGCCTTCGACAAGGATAGTGGCCGCGTTTTCAAGCCTGTGACGGTGAAAGAGGTTGGCGGCCACCGCATCGCGGTCATCGGTCAGGCCTTTCCCTACGTGCCGGTCGCGCACCCCAAGCGTTTCGTCCCAGACTGGACCTTCGGCATTCGCGATGCCGAATTGCAGAAGCTGGTCAACGAGGTCCGGCAGAAGGACAAGGTAGACGCCGTCATTCTGCTCTCGCACAACGGCATGGACGTTGACCTCAAGCTCGCTGCCCATGTCACCGGCATCGACGTCATCCTCGGCGGTCACACCCACGACGCGGTGCCGTCGCCGGTTACGGTCAAGAATGCCGGCGGTAAGACGCTTGTCACCAGCGCCGGGTCCGCCGGCAAGTTCCTGGCCGTTCTCGATCTCGATCTCGCCAAGGGCGCGGTCAAGGGCATGCGCTACCGCCTGCTGCCGGTCTTCGCCGGCCTGTTGAAGCCGGATCCTGCCATGCAGGCGCTGATCGAACGCCTGCGCAAGCCGCACGAAAAGGCGTTGAGCGAGAGGCTGGCGGTCGCCGGCGATCTGCTCTACCGGCGCGGCAATTTCAACGGCACCATGGACCAGCTCATCTGCGACGCGCTGCGCCAGGAGCTCGACGCCGAGATTGCGCTGTCGCCCGGCTTCCGCTGGGGCAACACCGTGCTACCGGGCGACGCCATCACCATGGAAGACGTGCTGTCGGAGACCGCCATCACCTATCCGGAAGTCTACGCGGTCGAAATGACCGGCGCGCAGATCAAGGCGATCATGGAAGACGTATGCGACAACCTCTTCAATCCCGATCCGTTCTATCAGCAGGGCGGCGACATGGTGCGCGTCGGCGGCATGGATTACGCCTGCACGCCGAACGAAAAGGTCGGCAAGCGTCTGTCCGACATGACCCTCGACAGCGGCAAGCCGCTCGAAACGAACAAGATCTACAAGGTCGCCGGCTGGGCCTCGGTCAATCCGCAGAACGGCAAGCCGGTGTGGGAGGTGTTCGCCGGCTATCTGCGCGGCCAAAAGAACGCTAAGCCGAAAAAGTTCAACCGGGTCGCGCTCAAGGGTGTCAGCAATAACCCAGGCGTTTCCGGATAGGGGGCGCGATGTCATTCATGTGCGCGTGGTTTGAATGGCTGCAGGTTCGTTCGGGCGCTGTCCTGATCGCCGGGCTGGCCGTCGGGCTTGCACTAGCCGGGTCGCCGGCCCTCGCGCAGACGAAGCTGCAGGCGCCGCTGCCGGACAAGCCGTTCGCCGAGCACCACTTGGTTATCCAGCTGTCCGACCGCACGCCGGCCAAGCAGGCGTTGGCGCTCAGCGTTCCCTATAACCTGCTCAAATTCTATGACCCGGACAAGATTTCCATCGTGGTCGTCGCCTTTGGCCCCGGAATCGACCTGCTGCGCACGGAGAGTCCCAACCGCGCCCGCGTCGACAGCCTGATCTCGCAAGGCGTCGAATTTGACATCTGCATGAACACCGTTGACACCATCGAGCGCGAGACGGGCAAGAAGGTCGGCATCAATCCAAAGGCCGTCAAGGTGCAGGTCGGCGTTGCCCGCATCCTGGAACTGTCTGAGAAGGGCTACACGGTGGTGCGGCCATAACAAGAAATTCAAGAGCTCATCAATGGGAGGAACTGAAATGAACCGTTTCACGTACGCGGTCGCCGCGCTCGTTTTTGCCACGATTGCGGCGACGCCGGGCCATGCCGCGGAAAAGATGCAGAAGGCGAACGTCAAGGTGCACCACATCGCGTTCCAGATCGACAAGAACGACAAGGCGCTGATGAACTTGGTCCTCAACAATGTCGCGAACATGATGCAATATTATCAAGACCACGGTGAGACCGCGGACATTGAGGTGGTGGCCTATGGGCCGGGCCTGATGATGCTGCGCGACGACAAGTCGCCGGTGAAGGGCCGCTTGGCGACCCTCAAGAAGGTCGCTTTTCCGTCCAAGCTGACCTTCTCCGCCTGCCACAACACCATGATGGGCATGGAGAAGAAGGAAGGCCATCCGATCAAGATCGTCTCCGAGGCGCGCGTCGTGCCCGGTGGCGTGGTGCGCCTGACCCAGCTGCAGGAAGAAGGCTGGGCCTACATCCGCCCGTAAACTGGGGGCCGTTCCGGCTCCGCAACGTTAAGGAGGCTGAGGTGAACAAAGGTGCCATCGTGGGCGCGACGCTGGCGGCCGCCGCAATGTCGCTCGCGGCGGGGCTGCCCGCCCGCGCCGCGGAAGGGGTGATTACCTACAAGTCGCTGGCGCCCGACGCCGCATTGACGCTGGCCAAAGCGGCGCTCGATCAATGCCGCAAGGATGGCTACCAGGTCGCGGTGGTGGTGCTCGACCGCTTCGGCGCACCGCTGGTCAGCCTACGCGACCGCTACACGCCGGTGGGCGCGCTCGACATCGCCAAGGGCAAGGCCTGGACGGCGGTGACCTTCACCCGCAACACCGGCGACTTCGTCAAGGCGGTGAAGGACGGCACGATCGGCGCTGGTCTCGCCGGCTTGCCGCAGGTGACGCCGCTTGTTGGCGGCCTCATGATCGAAGCCGGTGGCTCCTTGCTCGGCGGCGTCGGCGTGGCGGGCGCGCCGGGCGGCGACAAGGACGAGGCCTGCGCCAAGGCCGGCCTAGCTGCGGTGCAGGATCAACTCGACTTCTAAGCGCCAGCTCGACGTATAGGCGAGGCGGGTTCGCTCAGCCCCAGCTTTCGCTGCTCACGCCGGCGAGCGAGCCCACGCGCTTGTCGTCCTTGGCGAACTCCGCCGCCGAGCCAGAATAGACCACCTTGCCGGCGTCCGGCACATGGGTGCGGTCGGCGATTTCCACCACCGCCCGCACGTTCTGCTCGACCAGCAGCACCGAGATGCCTTCTTTCCACGCCGAGGTGATCGCGCGGAAAACTTCCATTATGATCAGCGGTTCGATCCACTGGCTCGGCTCGTCGAGCAGGATCAGGCAAGCATTTCTTGTTCACTGCCGGAAAGTTGCCGGCCCTTTCGAATTTGCGCTCGGCGACCGTCAGTTACGCGTCATCGACTGCATCGAGTTCAACCCGCGCCTGCGCGCGGTAGATCCGTTCGACGAGATTGCCTCGCACTGGAATGCGAATGTGCGCCAAGGGCGGCGCTGGCATTCATCGCGAACAATTTTAGTTGGGCTCCCGGAATCATCTTGCTATCTAGGCCGCGGCACCAAAAGATTGCTTTTATTGCCGCCAAATTCCATCCGAGGGTAAGAGCGAAAAAATGCCATCACATGGGATCGTCATCGTCGGCGCCGGGCAGGGCGGCTATCAAGTCGCGGCCAGCGTGCGCGAGATGGGTTACGAGGAGTCCGTCGTCATTGTCGGCGAGGAGCCGGTCGCGCCTTACCAAAGGCCGCCGCTCTCCAAGGCGTATCTTTTGGGCGAGATGAAGGTTGACCGTCTCACGCTGCGGCCGGACTCGTTCTATGAGACCCGAAAAATCGACCTGCTGCTCGGCGACCGCGTCAGCCAGATAGACCGCGCGGCCTCCCGCATCCATCTTGCCTCCGGCTCGTCGCTCTCCTACGACCATCTCGTGCTCGCGACCGGAGCCCGCAACCGGCTGCTGCCGCTCGAGGGCGCGGACCTCGATGGCGTGATGTACTTACGTACCCTCGCTGAATCCGACGCCATCCACGAGCGCTTCGAGGCGGCCAAGACCATCATCGTCATCGGCGCCGGCTTCATCGGCCTGGAGCTTGCAGCGGTTGCCAGCAAATTCGGCAAGGAGGTGCACGTCATCGAGGCGCTGCCCCGCGCGATGAGTCGCGCGGTGTCGCCCGCGATCTCGCAGTTCTATGCCGAGGCTCATACGGCTTGGGGTACCACGGTGCACCTCAACGCGCGCCTTGCGAAAATCGACGGCAAGGACGGCCGCGTCAGCGGCGTGACGCTTGCCGACGGCCGCGTGCTTGCCGCGGATCTGGTGCTGGTCGGCATCGGCATCGTCCCTAACGTCGAGCTGGCTGAGGCCGCTGGTCTCAAAATCGCGAACGGCATCATGGTCGACAAACATCTCGTCACCGCCGACCTCGCCATCTCCGCTGTGGGCGACTGCGCCGCCTTTCCCGATCCAAATACGCACCAGCACATTCGCCTGGAGTCGGTGCAGAACGCGGTCGACCAGGCGCGCTGCGTCGCTAAACACATCACCGGCAATGCGGAAATCTATAGCGCCGTGCCGTGGTTCTGGAGCGACCAGCGCGATTTGAAATTACAGATGGTCGGACTCACCAGCGGCTGCGATCACACCGTCATTCGCGGCGACGTCGCCGCCCGCGCGTTCTCGGTGTTCTGCTTCAAGGGCGAGAAGCTCCTCGGCATCGAGTTCGGTCAACCGCGCCGCCGATCACATGTTCGGCCGCCGCCTGCTGGCGGCGAACGAGGGCGTGACGCCGGAGGAAGCGGTGGACTTAAGTTTCGATCTGAAGGCGCGGCTGTCACGTGTCGGTAAATCCGAGCAGCCGGCCTAGACGTGTCGACGGACTCCGTTCATTCCCGCGCCAGCGGGAATCCAGTTTATATTTTCAGAATTGCCGGATCCCCGATTGCGCGAGGATGAGCGGCTCATTGCGCTTGGCTGAGCTTACGCCTTCGCCAACTCCGTCCGCAGCGTCTTGAAGAACTGGCCGATCAGATGCTTGGCGACGCCCTTCAAGATGCGCTGGCCGACGCCGGCGACCAGGCCGCCGATCTCGCCTTCGCCTGCATAACGCATTAGCGTTTGCCCGCCATCAGCGGAAAGCGAAAACGTCGCCGCGCCATTGCCGTGACCGAGTGAGCCTTCGCCCGACACGGCAAGGCGGCATTGCGCCGGCGGCTGCTTGTCCGTGAGCGCAATCGCGCCCTCGAAGCTGCCGCCGACCGAGGCCACCTTCAATTCCAGCAGCAGCTTGAACTGGTCCTCAGCCGTTGGCGTCATCTCCTTGCAGCCGGGGATACACTTGCAGAGGACCGCGGGATCGTTGAGCGCTGCCCACAGCGCCTCAATGCCGACGTCGAACTTTTCCTCGCCGCCGATATCGAGCTTCATTCGTTCACCCGATCCGGAACAGCTTTGCGGCGAGCCCACCATTGACCGACGCGGCCGCCGCGCCGGTCAATCCGGCTTCCGCTACGATCTTCATCGGTTCCGGATCGCCGATCGGGAACGGTTTGTCCGAGCCCATCATCAAGCGTTCGGTGCCGATCATCTCGACGACGAATTTCAGCGCCCGCGCGTCGTGCAGGATGGTGTCGGTGTATAGCAGCGACAGGCCTTCCACCGGATCGCCCACGTCCGGCGTGATCGCCGCGTTGCGCTTCAAGCGCCCGAGCACGAAGGGCAGGGCCGCTGCGCCCATGGGCGCGAAGAACTTCGCATTTTTATAGCGCGTCACGTGTCCGGCCGAGATCAACCGCGCCACCGCGATCGCCGCGTCGGTGATGCGGCCGAGCCCGTTGGCGAGGCCGTAAGCCTCGACCCGCCTATCGCCGGCATCGAAGCTCGGATGGATATGGATCACCGCGCCGGTCTCGTCGGCCGCCCACCAGAACGGGTCGAGATCCTTGTCGTCGAGCGGGCTGCCGGCGCCGCGCGGCAAGGTGCCGATCATGGCGCCGGGAAAGCCGGCCTCCATTGCCGCCTTTAGCACTGCTGCTGCGCGCTTGCCGTCGCCGAGAGGCACGCTGGCGAGCGGCACGAAGCGCGGCTCGGTACGCGCCGCGTCGAGCAGATGGTCGTTGATCAGCCGGCTCCAGGCCTCGCTTTCCGCGCCCGGCAGTTCATAGCCGAACATGTCGACCCAACCGCCCACTACCTGCTTGTCGATTTGCTGCTCCTGCATCCATTGCACGCGAGCGGGGATATCCGAGAGCGGCTTCGACACCGGCCGCGTCGGCTTGCCGCCGGCAAACGAGAAGGCGAGGCTGCCGCCGTCCTCGATCAGCCGCATATTTGGAAACCGCACGGCGTCCTGGCGGATCGCCGCCAGCAGGTTGGGCGGCACCAGGTGGGCGTGGCAATCGACGATCATGCGGTGGTCTTTGCTTGTGTGGCCGTTTCTTGCGCCTCGGCGATCAGGTCGCCGAGCTTCGCCACCTTGAGCGGCAGCGTATTGATCGACACCCCGAGCGGCCGCAGCGCGTCGTTGATGGCGTTCGCCATGGCCGCCGGCGCGCCGAGATAGCCCGATTCGCCCGAACCCTTCTGGCCGAGCACCGTGTTGGGTGAGGGCGTCTCGTGCTCGATGATCTCCACCGGCGGCACCTCGTGCGAGGACGGCAAGAGATAATCCATGAAACTCTGCGCCACCATCTGCCCTTCGCCGTCATAGGCGAATTCCTCATAGAGCGCGGCGCCGATGCCGTGCGCCACGCCGCCCATGGTCATGCCGCGCACGATCTTGGGGTTGATAATGGTGCCGCAGTCGTGGCCGATGCGGTAGCGCATGATCGTCGGCGCGCCGAGCTCGGCATCGAGCGTCACGAGCAGCAGATGGAATTCGAATGAGACGCACGGGTAGATGTGGGCGTAGCCGTCCTTGGTCGGCAGCGTGCCGCCGGTCGGCACCTGTTCGATGTGTTCTGCCGCCAGCCCTGGCTCCATGCCGGGCGGCATGCGGTGGTAGTTGCGGTGTGCGATGGTGATGAGCTCGTCCCAGCCGATGCGCTTGTCCGGCGCGTTGCGGTCGTAGACCGCGCCTTGCGCGTAAGCCGCGCGCTCGCGCGGGATGCCGAGGTCGTGCGCGCCGATGACGGTCAGTTTCTCTTTCAGCTTGCCGGCGGCGTGGAAGGCGGCCGCCCCCAGCATGATCGCCATGCGGCTTGCCACCGGCGTGCCGCTCGGCAGCGCCGAGAGTGAATCCGGCCGCGTCACCCGTACTTTGTCGGGATCGACCTCCAGCACCTCACCGACCACGGTGCCGACCAGCGTCTCGTGACCCTGGCCGGAGGAGGTGGTGTGCATCGCCGCGGTGATGGCGCCGCCGCCGTCGATGTTGACGCGGCAGGATTCCATGAAGGTCGTGGTGGTGATCTTGGGGTTGATCAGCGCCTCGAAGGTGGCGTTGCCGCCGCTCGGCTCCAAACACGCCGCGATGCCGATGCCGGCAAGCTTGCCTTCTCCGCGCAGTCGGTCGCGCTCCTGCTTCAGTGCGGCGTAGTCGGTGTCGGCCAGCACCTTGTCGATGACCGTCAGATAATCGCCGCTGTCGTATTTGGTGCCGCTCGGGATGGTGTAGGGGAATTCGTCGTGGCGGATCAGGTTGCGCCGCCGCACCTCCAGCGGATCGAGCCCGAGCGCGTCGGCGACCGCATCCATGGCGCGCTCCAGCGCCAAGTTGGTCGGCGCCTGGCCGAAGCCGCGCACGGCTTCCTGGGTGGTCTTGTTGGTGACCACGGCCTGGGCATGATAGCGCACGCTTTTTATCTTATAGGGTCCGACGATGGCGCCGGCCGGCTTGCCGAGTTGGAATGGCGAGCGCCCGGCATAGGCGCCGAGGTTTTCCAAGGCGCGCATCTTCATCGAGCGCACAACACCGTCGTTGCCGAAGGCGAGATCGACGTCGAATAGCCGCTCCGGCCCGTGCGCGTCGCCGCCGCGCATGTTCTCCAGCCGGTCCTCGATTAGCCGCACCGGAAAGCCGAGCCGGCGCGACAGATAACCGGCCAGCACCGTGTGCTTGATGCCGCGCTTGACGCCGTAGCTGCCGCCGACATCGATATCGTAATGCACGCGTACGTTTGAGCCCGATAATTTCAGTGCATTGGCAATCTGATCGGCATAGCGCGGCATCTGGATCGAGGCCCAGACGTCAAGCACCTCGCGCCAGGGGTCCCAGTTCGCCACCACGCCGAAGGTCTCGATCGGCACCGTCGATGAGCGGCCCCATTTCACCCGGATCGACAGATGGCGGGGGCTGGCGGCGAAATCTTTGTCGACCTCGCCCCAGTTATATGTGCGGTCGAGCAGCACGTTGCTGCCGTGCCCGGCGTGCACCAGTGGGCTTGTCTTCTCCAGCGCCTCTTCGGCGTCGATGACGAAGGGCAGGCGCTCGTAGACGACCTTCACCTTCTCGGCGGCGTCCTCGGCCTGGGCGCGGGTGTCCGCGACCACTGCCGCCACCCATTCGCCAGCGTAACGCGCGATCTCGAAGGCCAGCGGCCGCCGCAGCACATGCGGTGTGTCGAGCCCGTTGATCAGCGGCACGGTCGCTTCGGCGAGCTCGCGTCCGTCGAGCACGTAGTGCACGCCCGGCAATTTCAGTGCGGCGCTGACGTCCACGCCGACGATCCGTGCATTGGGGTAGGGGCAGGTGACCAGACCCACGTGCTTGGTGCCGGGCAAATCGACGTCGGCGACGAACTGGCCCTTGCCGACCACGAAGCGGCGGTCCTCGCGCACGCGGCGGTCGGTGTTGACGTAGCGGAACTGTTGCGCGCTCATTGGCTCAACTCCGTCGGCCGATTGGCGCCCCGCATGCGCTCGGCGGCGAGCGCGATCGCCTCGATGATCTGCGCATAGCCGGTGCAGCGGCAGATGTTGCCGGAGATCGCTTCGACGATCTCCTCGCGCGTCGGCGCCGGATTGCCGGCGAGCAGCGCGTGCGCGGTGAGGATCATGGCCGGCGTGCAATAGCCGCATTGCATGCCGTGGGTCTCGCAGAAGGCGTCTTGCACCGGCGACAGCTCGCCGGGGCCGGGCGCCACGCCTTCGATGGTGGTGATCTTCGCACCTTCCGCCTGCGGCGCGAACATCAGGCAAGAGCGAACCGCTACGCCGTCGACCAGCACGGTGCAGGCGCCGCAGACGCCGTGCTCGCAGCCGGCGTGCGCGCCCTTGAGGCCGAGACGGTCGCGTAAGGCGTCGAGCAGCGTGGTGCGCGGCTCCACTTCGAGCGCGCTCGTCTTGCCGTTTACGTCGAGTTCAATGCGCATCGGGTTTACGTCCTTGCGCGGATGCTTTGGCGTCGGCGATGGCACGAACCGCCAGGCTAGCCGCGGCGCGGCGGCGATAGGCGGCGCTGGCGTGCAGGTCTTCGAGCGCCTCGATATCGGTGAGCGCTTCCGTCACTGCCGCGCGCACGGCCATTTCGTCGAGCGCGCCGCCGGTGAGCTGCGCTTCGGCGGTGTCGAGCCGCACCGGCACGTCGGCCACCGCGCCGATGCCGATGGCGATGCGTTTAGCTTTTCCGTCATCGCCAAGCTCGACCTGCGCCGCCGCGGACGCAAAAGCGAAATCGCTGCGCCGCGCGTTCACCTCGTGAAAACCGACGCCGACCCTGCCAGTCCACACCGGAAAGCGCACGCCCGTAAGCAGGGCGCCCGCCGGCAACGCGGTGATGGTGGGGCCAATGAAAAATTCGCCCGCGGGCATCTCGCCGCTGTCTTTTCCTTCGCGATAGAGCACGGTGGCCTCGAGCGTCACCGCGACCAGCGGCAGTTCCGCCGCCGGATCAGCGTGGGCGAGCGAGCCGCCCAGCGTGCCGCGCGCCCGAGTGGCGGCGTGCCCGATATTGGGTACCGCCCGCGCCATCAGCGGCAGGTTGGCGGCGATCAGCATATCGCGCTCGATCAGGCATTGCCGCGTGGTGGCGCCAATGGCGATGGCGCCGTCTTCTTTCGTGATATGAGAAAGCGCCGCGATGCGGGCGATATCGACGAGCCGCGTGGGCCGCGCCAGCCGCATCGCCATCATTGGCACCAGCGTCTGCCCGCCGGCAATCGCGCGCGCGCCGTCGTCGGCGGCAAGCCAGGCGCAGGCTTCGTCGATGTCGCTTGCGCGCGAATACTCGAATGGCGCTGCCTTCATTCCCGGCCCCGTTGTCGAGCGGCTTCGATATGGTTAGAATTTCTCTCGCATTATCGCAACCCGCTAGTGAAACCTGCTTATGGCCGACACCCGCAAAGCCTTCATCAAGAATATCGCCGAGGTGCCGTGGCTGGAATTTCCCAACCACTTTGGCGGCGCGTTATCGAAGCCGCTGGTGATGCCGGAGACCGCGCAGTCCAAGCATATCGACTATCGCATCTCGATGTACCAGCCGAAAGCCTATGTGGAGAAACACAGCCACAAGGTGCAGGAGCAGGTTTATCACGTCATTGAAGGCGAAGGATTGATGCACGTGGCTGGGACGGATTACGTCGTGCGCAAGCACGACTTCGTCTATCTGCCGCCCGGCGTGGAACATTCGATATCGAACACTGGCCTTGTAGATCTGGTGTTCCTGGTGGTCACCTCGCCGGTAACGGACGGGGAAGATCCAGCCTAGCGGAGGACATCCGGCGCCCGAAACCCGGTTCGGGCGCCGCTTCTACTTTTCCGTCTTCTCTTCGATTTTCAAGGATTGTGGCGGGTCGACAAACCTGATTCCGATTTCGATGCCGGATCGCCACACCACCTGACACCATCGCGTCAGCCCCTTGTCGAGTTGAATCAGGAATTCTTGCGGTGCCGTCCGTGGATCGCCCACGCGCAAACGCGCGCCCAACTCGGAGACATCAAGCATTTGGCATTTCAACGGTGGGCTGATTCCGGTTGCCAGATAAACCGTGTGCGTGATCGTGCGCCGCGCACTCTGCCGTTTTTCAGGGGTGTCCATTGTCCTCATCGTGGTCGTTGCGCCGTCAATCGGCCATGTTCGCGGTCGTCGCCGCAAGCGCCGCATTCCTTCCCGCCCGCCGTCCGGAAACGAACGCCCAAGCCAGATGATGGCCGTGGCCCTTTAATAGCAAGCCGCCTTGCCCAGTTGAGCCCGCGGCAAATAGCCCGGCGATCGGCGCATCGTTCGCGCCGAGCACGCGGTGCTGGTGATCGATTGCGAGCCCGCCTTCGTTGTGCACGAACACGGCGCGTGCGGGTCCCAACGCCGCGTAAGGCCCATCGCCGAAACGATGACGCTTTCCCGCGTGCTTGTTGTAGGCCTCGACCGTGCGGGTTAGCGCGCCGCGTGGCATGTCGAGTTTTCCGTTGAGCGCGTTCAGCGTCGGCGCCTCATAGAAGATATCGCGCCGGTTGCGTTTGTAATCGGCGAGGTAGGCGTAAGCCACGCCCGGCGCGGTGGAGACGAAGTGCGGCCAGTCGGCAAACATCGTCGTCATGCGATGATCGAGCAGAATGAACGCGTTGCCGTCCGGTTGGTCAGGTACGGCAAGCGCCGGCGTATCGCGCTCCTCGCAAAAGCGCTCGCCTTTCTCGTTCACCAGGAGCGCGCCGGCCTCGAACAGGTCGGGCGAGGGCGCCAGCGCCGTGGTGACAAAACTCATGATGAAGGGGCGGAGCACAGCCTGCGGCATATGCTCGAGCGACCAGGCCATGAAGCTCGCCAGCCACGGCCACGGCGGCAGCATCAACAGAAGATTCCGTCGTTGCGGCGGCGCGAAACGAAGTTCGGGCCCGAGCGCTAAGTCGCCGTTGAGAATGCGCGCGCCCAGCGCCACGCCGAGCTTCTGGCCGTCGCCGGTCGCGGTGGGATTGACGCCGGAAGCTTTCGCTTCCTGCGCGCCCATGTATTGCGCCTTTAGTTCGGGATCGTTGGTGAAGTCGCCGGCCGCCAGCACCACGCCGCCGCGCGCGGCGAACATCTTCCGCCCGCGCGGCGTCTCGCAATCGACCGCCGTCACCCGTCCACCGTCGGTGATCAGCGCATGGGCCCGTGCCAGCGTCACGATGTCGACGCCGGCCCGGCGTGCGGCGCCTTCTAGATGCCGGACGAAGGCGCGGGAATTGGGCAGCACATTGTGCATGCGCGGCTTCCGATGAGGCGGCTCCGGCATTGGTCCGGTAAAGCGGATGCCGTGTGACAGCAGCCAGCGGAACGTGTCCGGCATGTTGTCAGCGAGCACGCGCCGCAGGGCGGGATTGTCGCGGTTGTCGAGCGTCCCGTTGAACGCCGCCATGTCACTCCAATGATCCTCGGGGCAATCCTTGATGCCCTTGGCGTTCTGATGCGGGGTGGCGCTGGCGCTCACCGAGCCCACCGACCAGGCGGTCGAGCCGCCGAGTTTCTCATTCTTTTCCAACAATACCACGCTGCGGCCGAGCGCGCGCGCTTCGAGCGCCGCGGCGAGCCCGCTGCCGCCACCGCCGACCACCACTACGTCGTATGCGTTCGTTCCCGGCCTGCTCATGGCTTCATCCAGCCCGCCGGCCACGGCGGCCGGGGCGCGGGACCGGATTCAACATGGTGAATTGCCATTTGCCAATCGAAAATCCAGGGTGATAACGTCCCGCCAACCAACGAAAGGCAAGAGGCCCGTGGCCGCAAGAACCAAACAGAGGGCAGGCGCCGGCAGGGCGCAGCCGGGGCGCAGCCGTGTCGCACCGGCGCGTGAGCGCGACGCGGGCGACCGCGTCCGCGGTGGCGTGCAGTCGATCGGCCGAGCCTTTGCCATCATGGAGGAAATCGCCCGCAACCGCGACGGTATCGGTCTCGCCGACCTCTCCAAACGCGTTGGCCTGCACAATTCCACCACTTTCCATCTGGTCCGCACCATGGTCTCGCTTGGCTACGTGCGGCAGTTGAAGGATTCAAAGCGCTATCGTATCGGTCGGCCGCTCTTCGCTCTCGCCGCCAACGCGCTCGACGAAATCGAGATGATGAGCCTCGCTACCCCGGTGCTCGAGGCGCTCTCGCGCGAGACCAGCGAGAGCGCGCATTTCTCCGTGCGCATGGGCGATGCGGTGGTGGTGCTGGCGCGTACCAGCGGTCCCGGCGCCTTTCAGCTGTCGGACCGCGTCGGCGTGGTGCGCCCCGCCTACTGTACGGCGCTCGGCAAGGTCATGCTGGCCGCGCTTACCGGCGAGCAGTTCGAAAGCTACCTGGAGCGCACCGAACTGGCAGCGCAGACGCGAAACAGCATTACGGAGCCCGAGCGCCTGCGCCGCGAGATCGCCGAGGTGCGCCGCACAGGCGTTGCGTTCGACGACGGCGAGTTCGACCCGGAAGCACGCTGCGTGGCGTTGCCGGTCCGAGATTTCACCGGCCAGGTCGTCGGCGCGCTCGGCATTTCCGGCCCGGTCTGGCGGCTGTCGATCGACACGTTGCAGAAGCGCGCGCGCGTCGTGCGCGCTGCTGCCGACGAGCTATCGGCGGAATTCGGCTACGCCGGCGAGAGCACCCCGCGGGTGCGCGCGGCGGAATAGGACCGGCGCATGATCCCGAAAAGGGGGAACCGGTTTTCGGATAAGATATGCGCCAATGTAATTTAGGGAGCCCACCATGCCACGGCACGCATCTTACGTTCCCCACGGCGTGATCCCAGCGGCGCTGCTGCCGTTCGACAACGACCTCGCTATTGATGAAGCAAGCTTCCGCGCCCATTTGCGCGACGTCACGGCGACGGAAGGCCTTTCCGCCATTACGCTCAATGCTCACTCCACCGAAGTCGGCTCCTGCACGTTCGACGAACAGCGTCGCGTGCTCGACATCGCCCAGGACGAGATCGGCGAACGCGTTCCGATCGTCAACGGCATCTGGGCCGACGGCAGTCTCGAAGCCGCGCGCATCGGCAAGATGGCCGAGCAGGGCGGCGCCTCGGCGCTGCTGGTGTTTCCGCCGGCGCCGTTCACGCTGGGCCAGTCACCGGCCATGGCGCTTGCCCATTTTAAACGCATTGCGGACGCCACCGATCTGCCGCTGATCGTCTTCCAATATCCGCTGGCGACTGGGCAAGGCTACCCGAAGGACACGTTGCTCGAGCTTTGCGAACAGGTGCCGTCAATTCGCGCCATCAAGGACTGGATCGGAAACGTGCCGCATCACGAATGGCACATCCGTACGCTGCAGAACTTAGCTAGCCCGGTAAACGTGCTGACGACGCACTCGGCCTGGCTGTTCTCGTCCTTGGTCCTCGGCTGCAACGGCTTGTTGTCCGGCTCCGGCAGCGTGATCTCCGATCTGCAGGCGCGCCTGTTTCGCGCGGTGCATGGCAACGACCTCGCACAAGCCAAGGCGCTCAACGACCGCATCGAGCCGCTGATGCGCGTGTTCTACGCCGATCCCTTCGTCGACATGCACAACCGCATGAAGGAAGCGCTGGTGCTGCTCGGCAAATTGCCGCGCGCGGTGGTGCGCCCGCCGCTGGTCAAGATCGAGCGCGGCGAGATCGCGGCGATCCGCGCCGCGCTGATCGAATCCGGTCTGCTCGATAAGAACGCCGCGAGAGACGCGGCGTAATTTCTGTCGTCGTCCTCGCGAAGGCGGGAGCCCAGTACGCCGCGGCCTCTGGATAGGATACTGAGTACTGGGTCCCGGGTCTCGATTTGCTCGCCCGGGACGACAGTTTTACATAATCGCAAATTCCGTATTCTTTCGGTCCGTCACCAGCATGCAGCCCGGATAATGCGTGATGCAGAACTCCGGCTTCACGGTCGCGATCACCGACTGCGGCGTCACCCCGCAGGCCCAGAACACTGGCAACTCGTCCTCGTTCACCGGCACCGCGTCGCCATAGTCGGGCTTCGCCAAGTCCGAAATCCCGATCAATTCCGGCTTGCCGATGTGCACCGGCGCGCCGTGCACCGACGGAAAGCGCGTCGTGATCTGCACGGCCCGGATGGCGTCGGCAGGTTTCATGGGCCGCATCGACACGACCATCGGCCCATGGAACGGTCCCGCCGCTGCCGTTTGAATCGAGGTCCGATACATTGGCACGTTGCAGCCCTGTGAAATGTGGCGCACCTCGATTCCTTCCGCCAGCAACGCTTCCTCGAACGAGAACGAGCAGCCGATCACGAAGCTGACGAGATCGTCGCGCCAGAACTCGCGCACGTCCTCCGGCTCCGCCACCAGTTCGCCATTCCGCCACACCCGGTAGCGTGGCAGGTCGGTACGGATGTCAAGGTCCTCGCCCAGTTCCGGCACTCGCGCGTCGCCCGGCGCCGAGGTGCCGATCAGCGGGCAGGGCTTCGGGTTGCGCTGGCAGAAACGCAGGAAATCCGCTGCCAGGTTTTTGGGCAGGATAGCAAGATTGCCCTGCACGAAGCCTTGTGCGAGCCCGGCGGTTGGGCCACGATGCACGCCCGCACGGATCGCGAGCCGCGCGGCGTGCCCGCCATCGGAAGATGTCCTCTCATCCCGACGGACACCGGTGATATTCATTTTGCGCTATCCGATTATGTGAGAGGCGCCCACAACATTCATCCTAGCATTGGCCGCGCGGGGACGCGAACGCTGTCCAAGGCGTGCGCAGTTTGCGACGATATGAGCACCAATCCATCACTGTGAAAATAGCGGTTGAAAGTTCAGCCCGGATGACGTTTGCTAACGGCAATCGGTCGCTAATGCTCGAGAAGGGTCGATCGACGGGAGGATTTGGGCGATGCCGCACTTTGCCGCAAAGGCAGGCGGTGGCTGGTTTCGTGTTTCGCCGCCGGCGGTCCGGCCGCGGCGGACACGGCGCGCGGCCGCGTCAGTCCATCAATCCACATTCATGGCAGTTGCTTTTGGCGTCCGCGCACCAGTGTGCGGCCGCAATACATTCGTTCGACTTCAGTAAAGTCCAGTGGGAGTAAAAACGATGACTGAAAAGTGGAAAGACGAGGCTTGGGCGCAAGACGAAGAATTCTGGTTTGACGGCAAGGTCAGCCGCCGTCGCGTCATCGGGTGGGGCGGCGGCGCGATCGGCGCCATGATGCTGGTGCCGGCGCCGTGGCGCGCGGCTTTCGGCGCCGCCAAGCCTTATAAGATTGGTTCCGAACAGCCGCTCTCCGGCGCCGGCGCCGCCGGCGGCAAGACCGCGCTCGTCGGATTGCAGATGGCGGCCGATCGCATCAACAAGATGGGAGGCATCAACGGCCGCCCGGTCCACCTTGTCATCGCCGACGACGAAAGCTCGCCGGCCGTCGCCCGCCGCAAGACTCAGAAGATGGTGTCCGAGGACGATATCGACGTTCACGTCGGGGGCTTCCTCTCCAACATCTGCCTTGCCTGCATGCCGGTGTGGGAGCACGCCAAGATCGTCAACATGATCAGCGTGTGCCTCGACACCACGCTCACCACCAGCCACTGCAACCGCTACAGCTTCCGCCTGCACGACTATGCGCCGGCGCAAGCGGTCGCCTTCGCGCCCACCCTCGTCGGCATGGGCAAGAAGTGGCACCTGGCCTATGCGGACTATTCGTGGGGCCAGTCGACGCGTGACGCCTACGCCGACCAGATCAAGAAGGCCGGCGGCGAGGTGGTCGGCACCACCGGCATCCCGCTCGGCACCCCCGACATGACGCCGTTCCTGTCGAAGATCACCGGTAATTTCGACGGCCTGTTCGGCATCTTCTTCGGCAAGGATGGCGTGAACATCTGCAACCAGGCCTACGACCTCGGCCTGACCAAGAAGTACAAGTGGGCCGGCGACGGTTCGATCTCCGAATCGACCAACCTGAAGGCGATCGGCAGCAAGATCGACGGCTTCATCGCCATCAACCGCTACATCCCGATCTTCGCGGGTTCGCTCGACACGCCGTATCACAAGGCGTGGTTCGAGGAAGCCAAGAAGCGGCTGGCCAAGATCGATCCCTCCGGTCCGCTGCCCGACAAGTACGTGCAGTCGAACTACGAGGCCCTGAATGCGGTGAAGATCAACGCCGAGAAGGCGAAGTTCGATGGCCGCAAGGACACCATGAAGCTGGTCGAGGCGCTCGAAGGCTTCGAGGCCAAGGCTGGCCCCGACTTCATCCAAGGGCCGAAGACGCTGCGCAAGGCCGACCATCAGGCCTTCTTGAACGAGTTTATCTTCGAGGTCAGCGGTGGCACCTATCACCTCAAGCAGGAGGTGCCGAAGGACAAGACCCTCGTCCCGCCGGCTTGCCACTTCTCGGCCTAAGTGACGGCGCAAACCTCGATCGACGTGAGCTCCCCGGCGCAGGGCCGGGGAGCAGCGTCGGCCCCGCTGCTGGCGACCGAACAACTGTCAGTCCGCTTCGGCGGCCTGGCTGCGCTTAACCAGGTCGATTTCCAGGTAGCGCACGACAGCGTTCACGCGATCATCGGGCCGAACGGTGCCGGCAAAAGCACCTTCTTCAACTGCCTCACCGGCGTGCTGCGGCCGACCGGAGGACGCATCGTGTTCAACGGCGAGGACATCACCGGCCTGTCGCCCAACGCGATCTCGCAAAAGGGCATCGCGCGCTCCTACCAGATTACCAACCTCATGCCGAACGCGACGGCGCTGGAAAACGTGCGCATCGCCGCCCAGTCGCGCCACCACGCATGGAACATGCTCAACCATTATAGCGCCTTCGCCGACATCAACGAGCGGGCGGAGCGCGCGCTCGATTCCGTCGGCCTGTTGAGCAAGGCCGCGGAAATAGCCGCCAATCTCTCGCACGGCGAGCAGCGCAACCTCGAGATCGGCATCGCGCTCGCCACCGAGCCGTCGCTGCTGCTGCTCGACGAGCCGACCGCCGGCATGAGCGCGGCGGAAACCCACGACACCGTGGAACTTGTGCGCAGCATTGCCAAGGACCTCACCATCCTGATCGTCGAGCACGACATGGAAGTGGTCATGGGCCTGTGCGACCGCATCACCGTGCTGCATTATGGCGAAATCCTCGCCGAGGGGACGCCGGCCGAAATCCAGGATAACCCCCGCGTGCTGGAGGTTTATCTTAAGACATGAGTGCCGCCAGCGACCAACCGCTCGTCCTCGTCGAGGACCTGCATACCTATTACGGCAAGAGCCACATCCTGCATGGCGTTTCGTTGCGCGTGGAACCCGGCGAGGTCGTCGGCCTGCTCGGCCGCAACGGCGTCGGAAAAAGCACCACGCTGAAATCGGTCATGGGCCTGGTGCAGCCGAGCCAGGGCCAGGTGCTGCTCGAGGGCAATTCCATCACCGGCATGGCGCCGCACAAGCTCGCCCGCCTCGGCATCGGCTACGTACCGGAGGACCGCCGCATCTTTCGCTGGCTCACCGTCATGGAAAACCTGCGCACCGGGCTCGACCGCCAGGGCGTCGACGAGCACAAGCGCCAGTCGCTGCTCGACAAGGTGTTCACCTTCTTCCCTCGCTTGGCGGAGCGCCGCAGTCAGGCCGGCGGCACGCTGTCCGGTGGCGAGCAGCAGATGCTTGCCATCGCCCGTGCCATGATGCTGGAACCCAAGATCATCCTGCTCGACGAACCTACTGAAGGGTTGATGCCGCGCATGGTGTCGCAGATCCGCGAGATCATCGATGTGTTGCACAACGAGGGCGTCGCCATACTCTTGGTCGAGCAGAACGTGCCGCTGACGCTCGCCGCCAGCCAGCGCATCTACTTCATGGAAAAGGGCAGCGTGCGCCACCACTGCGCGGCATCCGAGATCAAAGTCGACGATCCGATCGTCAAGCAATATCTGGGGGTTTAAGCAATGGCCGCGGTGGTCCATTTCTTCGGCGCCATTCCGTTCGACCTGATCTTGATCCAGACGGTCAACGGCATCGTCACCGGCATGATCCTGGCGTTGGTCGCCTCCGGGCTGACGCTGATCTTCGGCATCATGGACGTGGTGAACTTCGCGCACGGCGAGCTGTTCATGCTCGGTGCCTATGTCGGCGTGGTCGTCATCTCCGCCACCGGCAATTTCTGGATAGCGCTGGTGCTCTCCGCGCTGATCGTTGCCATCCTGGGCGCGGCCATGCAGATCGTGACGCTGCGGCCGCTGATCGGTCGCGACCCGCTCTACACCATCCTTGCCACCTTCGGCATATCGCTGATCCTGCAGAACTACGCGCTCTGGCAGTTCGGGCCGACGGCGCGCCGCATCCCGGCGCCGATGACCGCCTACTTCAACCTGTTCTACCTGCAATATCCCTGGTACCGCATCGTCATCGCGCTGTTGTCGGGCGCCATCATCGGCGGCTTCTACCTGTTCCTGAAGCACGGCAAGTTCGGCATCTGGATACGTGCCACCACCCAGGACCGCGTGATGGCGCAGGCCATGGGCATTCCGGTGCCGTGGGTCTTGACCGGCGTGTTCGCGCTCGGCGCCGCCATGGCGGCGGCGAGCGGCGTTCTGTTCGCCCCACTGGTCGGCGTCAATCACACCATGGGGCTCGACTGGGTGCTCAAGGCCTTCATCGTCGTCGTGGTCGGCGGCATGGGTAACCTCGGCGGCTCCATCGCCGCCGCCATTTTCGTCAGCCTGCTTGAATCCTACGCCTCGATCTGGGTCGACCCGTCGCAGGCGGTAATCGTCTCCTTCGTCGTGCTGATCGTCACCTTGTTGTTCCGGCCCACCGGGCTGTTCGTGGCGGTGCCGAAATGACCACCGCGCCGCTCGACAAGACCATGCCGCTCAAGAAGCCGCGGTTGAGCCACACCACGGTGTTCTGGCTCGGCTTCTGCGGCGTGATGGCGCTTCTGATCATCGCGCCCTATGTGCTGCCCGAATTCTGGCGTCGCTTCCTCACCGAGATTCTGATCTGGGGCCTGCTGGCGATGTCGTCCGATCTGTTGATCGGCTACACCGGCATGATCTCCTTCGGCCATTCCGCCTTTTTCGGGCTCGGCATGTATGGCGCCGCCGGCGCGTTGTTGCTGGTGAGCCCGCCCAATCTATGGCTGGCGATCCTGTTCGGACTGGTCGGCGCCGGCGCCGCCGCGCTGTTCGTCGCCTATTTCTCGACCCGCGTGCGCGACATTTACTTCACCATCACGACGCTGATCTTCAGTCAGATCTTCTACGTCATCATCTTCACTTGGACCAAGGTGACGGGCGGCGAGAATGGGCTGATCTTCACCCGCCCGCACTTCACCATCCCGTTCCTGGCCGATCACAGTTTCACCGGCGCCACGATGCACTGGTTCGTGCTGGCGGTGGTGGCCGGCTCCTATCTGATCCTGCGCCGCGTGACCCAGTCGCCGTTCGGCATGGTGCTGCAGTCGATCCGTGAGAACGAAGCGCGCACCCGCGCCATCGGTTATCCGGTCGAGCGCTACAAGATCGTCTCTGTGATGCTGTCTGGCCTGTTCGCAGGGCTCGCTGGCGTGCTCTACGCGATACAGAACGAGTTCGCCGCGCCTGACTTCGTCTACTTCCTGACCTCGGGCGATACCGTGATCTTCAACGTCTTGGGCGGCATCGGTACCTTGGTCGGGCCAATCGTCGGCGCCGGCTTCTTCCAGTTGCTGCGCGAATTGCTGTCGCGCATCTTCGGCGACCAGTTCCCCTATCTGATCCCGCTCGGCGTCATCTTCATCGCGATGGTCATTTTCCTGCCGCAGGGCCTGCTCGGATTCGCCAAGCGCTGGCTCAATAAATGACGCATGATCCCGAAAAGTGGAAACCGGTCTTCGGAAAAGGTCATGCGCTCGTAATGTCTCAAAACCCGTAAAGCCGCGCAGGATTATCGACCAGCACCCGATGAATGAGCGCGTCATCCTCAAGCCAGCGCGGCAGCAGCGCCAGCAGTCCAGCCGTGTCGATGTCCTGGAACGGCGACTCCTGGCTGCGGTCGGAGTTATACAGGCCGTGGGTCGGCGTGTGCGGCCAGTCCGAGCCCCAGACGATGCGTTCCGGGTTGTCGGCGGTAAGCGCGCGGGCCACCGGATCGATCGCCGCATTGTTGGGATCGGTGGTGATGCGATAGGCGCCGGAAATCTTCACCCACACCTTGCCGGTGTCGATGAGCTTCAAGAGCGTGGCGAGGTCGCCGCCCGGCGCTTCCGGATCGATGAGCCCGAAATGATCGATCACGGTGTCGACCGGCAGCGCGCGCAACGTCGGCGACAGCGGTTCGAGCGCCACCGCCGGCACGAAGATCTGCACGTGCCAGCCGTGCTGCGCGCATTGGCGCGCCGCCGCCTCAATCGCGCGCTGCATCGCGTCCACCGGCGTGGTGCCGAAGGTGGCGATATTGATGCGCAGGCCACGTACGCCCTGGTCATGGAGCGTATCGAGCTCGCGCTCCGGCACCGTGTCCGGCAGCACGGCCACGCCGCGGGCGTTGCCGAGTTCGGCCATGGCGTCGAGCATGCAGGTATTGTCGGTGCCGTAGAAGCTCGGCTGCACGATCACCACGCGCTCGAGCTTCAGCCGCTTGAGCATGGCGGCCAACTGCCCGACGGGCGCGTCCATCGGCGTATAGCGGGCATTAGGCGGCAATGGATAGCGCCGCTTCGGCCCGATCACATGGACATGGCAATCGCACGCCCCAGGTGGGGGGAACTGGGCCTCGGCCATTGCAAGCCCCTCCAAAGCAAGGCATTGAATTCCCTCTCGCCTTACCATGCGGGGCGGCATGGCGTCATTGGATTCCGAAGCCTTGTCACCCCCGCGCGGGGACGTGCGGTCCCGCAAAGCCCGAAGACGCAGTGATGACGACCGTTGACCTCAGCGAGCCTTTTGACGTGGTGGTCGCCGGCGGCGGCAATGCCGCCCTGTGCGCCGCCATCACCGCGGCGCGCGGCGGCGCTCGCGTCGTTGTGCTGGAAGGCGCGCCAGCCTTTTACCGCGGCGGCAATACCCGCCACACCCGCAATCTGCGCTGCGCCCACAACGGCACGGCGCCGACCATGACAGGCCCTTACGCGCAGGAAGAGTTCCTCGACGATCTGATGCGTGTCACCGGCGGCCAGACTGATGAGCGGCTTGCCCAGATCACGGTCGCGCGTTCCACTGAATTGATCGGCTGGATGAACGAACAGGGTGTCCGTTTCCAGCCGCCACTCGGCGGTACGTTGAGCCTGGGCAAGACAAACGCCTTCTTCCTTGGCGGCGGCCGCGGCGAGCTCAACGCGCTTTACCGCCAGGCGGAGGCGCTCGGCGTCAGCGTCGTCTACGACGCGCCGGTCACCGCGCTCATGATCAGCGATGGCTTCTTTGTCTCCGCCCAAGTTAACCACGAGGGCCGTCAGCACTCGGTGCGCGGCAAGGCGCTGGTCGCGGCCTGCGGCGGTTTCGAGGCCAATGTCGAGTGGCTCAAGCAGTATTGGGGTCCGGCAGCCGACAACTTCCTCATCCGTGGCACGCCCTATAACCGCGGCGACGTGCTGCGCGTGCTGCTTGATGCCGACATCATGCCGGTCGGCGATCCAACCCAATGCCACGCAGTCGCCATCGATGCACGCGCGCCACGCTTCGACGGGGGCATCGCCACCCGGCTCGATAGCGTGGTGTTCGGCATCATGGTCAACCGCGCGTGCAAGCGCTTCTACGACGAGGGCGAGGACACCTGGCCCAAGCGCTATGCGATCTGGGGACGACTGATTGCGCAACAGCCGGAGCAGATCGCTTATTCGATCATCGATTCCCGTTCCATCCGCCTGTTCATGCCGTCGATCTTCCCGGCGGTCGAGGCGAACTCCATCGCTGAACTCGCCGTAAAGCTCGAGCTCGATCCGGCGGCGCTGGAAAAAACGGTGGCAAAATTCAATGCGGCGGTGAAGCCCGGCGCCTTCGATCACACGATCCTGGACGATTGCCACACCGAGGGGCTGGCGATTCCTAAGAGCCATTGGGCCCGCACGATTCAAGAGCCCCCGTTCTACGGCTATCCGCTGCGTCCCGGCATCACCTTCACCTATCTCGGCGTGCGCGTGAACGACAAGGCGCGCATGCTAATGAAGGACGGCACGCCCACCGCCAACATGTTCGCCGCCGGTGAGATCATGGCCGGCAACGTCCTGGGGAAGGGCTATCTCGCCGGCATTGGTATGACCATCGGCACGGTGTTCGGCCGCATCGCCGGAGAGGGGGCGGCGACGCATGCCAACAACTGAGGCCTTGCACGAAGCCGATCGGTTGATGACCATCTGCAACGCCTGCCGCTATTGCGAAGGCTTGTGCGCGGTGTTCCCGGCCATGGAGATGCGGCGCACTTTCGCCGCTGGCGACCTGCACTACTTGGCAAATCTCTGCCACCAGTGCGGTGCCTGCCTGCCCGATTGCCAATACGCGCCGCCGCATCAGTTCGACGTCAACATCCCGCGTGCGATGGCGAAGCTGCGCAACGAGAGCTACGCGGTTTACGCTTGGCCGCGCGCCCTTGCCGGCGTTTTCGCGCGCAACGCGCTTGTCGTCACGCTGGTCACCGCCGCATGCGTTGCGGCGTTCATCGTCGGCTTTGTCGCGTTCCAGGATTCGGCCGTTCTGTTCTCGCCGCACGCTGGCGACTTCTATAAACTGATGCCGCACGAGGCCATGGTGGCGCTGTTCGGCACGGTGGCGCTTTACGTGATTGTTGCCTTCGTCTTCAGCCTGCGCGCATTCTGGCGCAGCATCAACGCCGATGCTCCGCGCGCCGGCGTAATCGCCATGGCGACAGCCGTGCGCGAGGCCGGCGAGCTCAAATATCTTGGCGGTGGTGGCGGCGGCTGCATGAGCGAGAACGAGCGGCCTTCCGCCGCCCGCCGCAAGTTCCACCATCTCACTTTCTACGGCTTCCTGCTCTGCTTCGCTGCGACGTGCGTCGCGACCATCTATCATTATGCTTTCGGCTGGGAGGCGCCTTATAGCCCCTACAGCCTGCCGGTGCTGCTCGGCACCCTCGGCGGCATCGGCCTCCTGGTCGGCCCCGCCGGATTGTTCGTGCTGGCGCGCCAGCGGGACGCCGCGCTCACCGATCCGCGCCGCACGAGCATGGATGCCGCCTTTGTCATTATGTTGTTCTTGACCAGCCTTACGGGCCTCTTGCTGCTCACCTTACGCGATACATCGACGATGGGCATCCTGCTCAGCGTGCATCTCGGATTTGTACTCGGCTTGTTCCTGAGCCTGCCCTACGGGAAGTTCGTGCACGGACTTTACCGCTATCTGGCGCTGGTCAAATTCGCGGGCGAAAAGCGGCGCGGCGTGTTTGTGGAGTAGCGCGTATACGCCCTGCCATGCGCGCGGACTCCAATTTAATAGTTTATTTTTGTAAAATAAATTTTGAGGTTACCTAATAGAAAGCGCAGGGCTAATTCGTACATTTTCATCTGTTGTATACGATTCATACAGCTATACCGCGGTATTGTATGGTAGGAGGCGTTTCGATCTTAAGGGCGGATCGAACGCGATTGGCACTGACTGGTAGGCGTCCCCGTGAGCGCGTTTGAATCGCTAGTCGCTGACCTGGAGACCGCCGTCCAGGACGGCCAACAAGATAGACGCGTTGCAATCTTGCGGCAGGTAACCGACCTCTTTGTCGGCGGAGCTGAAGGTTTCAACGAGGAGCACGTCGATTTATTTGGCGACGTGCTGACGCGCCTCGCCGATCGAGTTCGAAAACAGGGTGCTGGCCGAGCTGAGCAACAAGCTCGCGCCGATCGCGAACGCGCCGAATGCCATCATTCGGGATTTCGCCCGCCATGATGAGATCATAGTCGCCGGTCCCGTGCTGACGCAGTCAGCGCGACTCTCGGACGAGGACCTCATCGATATCGCCAAGAGCAAGGGCCAGATGCATCTTGGAGCAATTTCCGAGCGGTCGCGGCTGGCGGCGGCGGTGACGGATATCCTGGTTGAACGAGGCGACACCACCGTTGTACGTAGGCTGTCGCGCAACCGCGGCGCGTCGTTTTCCAACGCCAGCTTCACCACGTTGGCTGGCCGGGCAGAACGCGACGAGGTGCTGGCGGGAAATCTCGGCGGCCGCATGGACCTGCCGCCGGGTGTGGTTCGGGATCTGATGGCAAAGGCGACCGATGCTGTGCGGGCGCGGCTGGTCGCAAATGCCTCGCCGGAAACGCATGCCGAGATACAAAGGGCGTTGGGTCTGGCTTCGGCCCAGGTCGCGCGGGAAGTATCAAACACCCCCCGCGATTTCCGTCGTGCACAATTGCTGATCGAGGAAATGAAGCGGAATCATCGGCTTGACGAAACCGCCGTGGCAAACTTCGCTCACGCCGGCCGGTACGAGGAGATGGTCGTCGGGCTTGCGGAACTGTGTGGAGCGCCGCTTGATCTGATCGATACCCTCACGCAGAACATTTCCCACGACGGCCTGCTGCTGGCTTGCAAAGCATGCGACATTCATTGGCACACGTTCAGCGCGATTGTATCCAAGCGCTTCCCGCTTCGTCCGATATCCGGCATCGAACTCGAAAAGGCGCGCGTCGATTTTATCAAGTTGTCGGTCGCGACGGCGAAACGGATCTATCGTTTCTGGATGGTGCGTGGCGTCGCCCAGAAGCATTAGTGTCCGGCCGCCCGGACTTTCCGCCTCACCTAGGCCTGTTGAGTTGGCCAAACCGCGCGTGGCGAGCCGGCTACCCCGGCCTCGCACCGCCGCAAGGCAATCATTTATATTATTCGGAATCTTTAAGATAAATTAATCTGCCATTTGATGGCGGAATTCTGGAAAAACGAAGCGTTTTCATTCGCGATAAACCTTTCGTATAGGAATATGGCCGTAGCGTGAGGCGGAAAACGCTTTGATCGAGCCACCGGTCAAACGTCTTCTTCAATGACCGGGCGGGCATCACGTGAGCAGCTTCCAAGTTCTAATCTCCGACCTGGAAACGGCCATCCAGGAAGGCCATCAAGACAAGCGCGTTGCGATCCTGCGGCAAGTGACCGAGCTTTTCGTGGTCGGCGCCGAGGGTTTCAACGAAGAACATGTCGACCTGTTCGGCGACGTGCTGACGCGCCTCACCGATCAGGTCGAGAACAAGGTGCTGGCTGAGCTGAGCTCCAAGCTGGCGCCGATTTCGAACGCGCCGAATGCCGTTATCCAACGTCTCGCCCGTCACGATGAGATTGATGTCGCCGGGCCTGTGCTGGCCCAATCGGACCGGCTGTCGGAAGCAGATCTGATCGATATCGCTCAGACCAAGGGACAGATGCATCTCGGTGCGATTTCCGAGCGGTCGCGGCTGGCGGAGGCGGTGACGGATATCCTGGTCGAGCGTGGTGACACGATCGTTGTCCGCAAACTATCGCGCAACCAAGGCGCGTCGTTTTCGAACGCCGGCTTCAACAATCTGGCGAAGCGGGCGGAGAACGATGAGGAACTAGCTGAAAATCTCGGCGGCCGCGTGGACGTACCGCCGAAGGTGTTGCAAGACCTGATGGCCAAGGCGACGGAGACCGTGCGAGCGCGCCTGATGGCCGGGGCGTCATCGGAACGCCAGGCCGAGATCAAAAAGGCGCTCGACGCGGCAGTCTTGCAGGTTGCGAGCGAAGCGTCGACGCGCCGCGACTTCCGGCGCTCCGAAAGAGTGATCGATGACATGAAGGTGCGCGGACAGTTGAATGAGGCGTCAGTCGTAACCTTCGCCCAGGGCGGCCAATACGAGGAAATGGTGGTCGCGCTTGCGCGGTTATGCTTGGCGCCCGTCAGTCTGATCGACCCCTTGGTGCAGAGCCCGTCCTATGACGGGCTACTCACGGCCTGCAAAGCGTGCGACTTCAATTGGCGTACATTCAGCGCGATCTTGGCCAACCGTTTCCCGGACAACCCGATGTCCACCGGCGATCTGGAAAAGGCGTGCGCGGAATTCCACAAAATGTCGGCCGCGACCGCCAAACGAGTTTATCGCTTCTGGCTGGTGCGCGGCGTGGCGGGGCAGAAGCCCTAGCGCGCAATGCGCTGCCGCAGCGCTGCGTCCTATTCCTCTGTCATCGTTCCCCCACGGGATCGGCCCGGCCGGCGGACCCACCCGCGCTCGGCTTTTAGTCCTCTCCCATAGTTCCCCCCATCCCAACCTCGGAGCGCGCGCTCGCGCCCTCGGTTCCTTTCGAAGGGGACGGCAAAAGCCGAGAAAGCGCCTTCTCAGGGCCGGCAACCAAGAATAACGGCGATGGCGCCCGCCCACGGGGCGGGTGTAAATTGGCAGCAAAATTGCATCTCGCGAGGCGCGCAGTGCGGGGCACCAAGTAGGAGCGCCCGTGTGGTGATGCTAGAATTGAGGCGCCGAGCGCGCCGAAAGGGAGCTCCACTATGGCCGCGTCCGATCCGCTCGATGATTTCATTGCGGCCGCCGCCGTGGCGCTCGACCTGCCGCTGGAAGCGGAGTGGCAGCCGGTGATCAAAGCCAACCTCGCGGCCACCCTCAGGCATGCTGCGCTGGTCGGCGAATTCGCGCTGCCAGACGCCGCCGAGCCGGCGCCGGTGTTCGAGGCCTGAAGGGATGGCCCGGGAAACCGCCCTCGACATGCCCTGGTCGGGAGCGTCGACGATCGCCCAAGGCGTTGCCGCAGGCCAGGTGAGCGCCGCCGATGTGGTCGAGCAGACGTTGTCGCGTATCGCTCACCGCAACCCGACACTCAACGCCTTCACCACGGTCACAGCGGAACGCGCGCGCGCCCGCGCCGCGGCGATCGACGCAGCCCGCGCCGGCGGCCAAAATCCGGGGCCGCTCGCCGGCGTGCCGTTCGCGGTGAAAAACCTGTTCGACATCGCAGACGTAACCACCGTTGCCGGATCCAAGATCAACCGCAGCCTCCCGCCGGCGCAGAAGGATTCACCATTGATCGCGCGGCTGGAAGCCGCCGGCGCGGTGCTGGTCGGCGCGCTCAACATGGGCGAATATGCCTACGACTTCACCGGAGAGAACCTGCACGACGGCCCTTCGCGCAATCCGCACGACACAAGCCGAATGACCGGCGGTTCCTCCGGCGGCTCCGGCGGGGCGGTGGCCGGTGGCCTCATACCGCTTGCGCTCGGCTCCGACACCAATGGCTCGATAAGAGTTCCGTCTTCGTTGTGCGGCATTTTCGGATTGAAGCCGACCTACGGCCGGTTGTCGCGCGCGCGTACTTTTCCGTTTGTTGCGAGCCTCGATCACCTCGGCCCCTTTGCCCGCTCAGCGCTGGATCTCGCGCTCAGCTACGACGCCATGCAGGGCCCCGATGCCGAAGATCCGGTCTGCACCAACCGCGCCGCCGAACCGACCGTGCCGCAACTCGAGCGTGGCCTCGATGGTCTGCGCATCGCGGTGGCCGGCGGCTATTTCAAGAAAGGTGCCTTTCCCGAGGCGCTCGACGCGCTTGAACGTATCGCCAAGGCCGCCGGCGCTCGCGATGAGGTGGAGATCCCGGAAGCCGCGCGCGCCCGCTCCGCGGCCTATGTCATCTCCGCCACCGAAGGCGCCGCGCTCCATCTCGATCGCTTACGGAAGCAGGCACGCGACTTCGATCCGGCCGTGCGCGACCGCCTTCTCGCGGCCGCTATGGTGCCGGCGATGGCGGTCGACCAGGCGCAGAAATTCCGCCGTTGGTATCGCGAGCGCGTGCATGAGCTGTTCCAGTATTACGACGCCATCCTGGCCCCGGCGACGCCCTGCACCGCGCCGAAGATCGGTCAGCAGAACTTCACGCTGGACGGCGTTGAAATGCCGCTGCGTCCCAACATGGGGCTCTACACGCAACCGATCTCCTTCATCGGCCTGCCGGTGGTTGCGGTGCCGGTGCGGCTGACGCCGTTGCCGATCGCGGTGCAGGTGATCGCCGCGCCTTGGCGGGAAGACATTGCCTTGCGCATCGCGTATGCGCTCGAGCAAACGGGCGCCGCCGCCGCGCCGCGTCCGCAAGACTAGAAACGACGATGGAGACAAGCCGAATGGAGATCGACCTGCCGGAGGTCGTGGCCGAAGTCAAAGAGGCCTTCGCGCGCTACGAGAAGGCGCTGGTGTCGAACGATGTGGTGACGCTCGACGGGTTGTTCCATAACAACTCGCGCACCATCCGCTACGGTACCGCTGAGAACCTGTACGGCTATGCGGAGATCATGGCTTTCCGCGCCGCGCGCTCGCCTGTCGCGCTCGGGCGCACGTTGTCGCGCACCGTGATCACCACTTATGGCCGCGATTTTGCGGTGGCGTCGACGCTCTACGAACGCCCGTCTGCCCCGGGCCGTACCGGCCGGCAGATGCAGACCTGGGTGAAATTCCCGGAAGGCTGGCGTGTCGTGACCGCCCACGTCAGTCTGATGGAATCGCCGAAATGAGCATCACATGAGCGCCACATGAGCATCACTTGGCCTGCCGCTGAAGCGCCGCTCGTCGTCAAACAGACGCGCTCGGAAGAGCTGCGCCTGCAATTGGCAGACGAAATCGTGCGCGGCGTCTTGGCGCCGGGCGCGGCGCTCGATGAAACCGAGCTCGCGCGCCGCTTCAGCGTGTCGCGCACGCCGGTACGAGAGGCGATCCGCATGCTGGGTGCAAGCGGGCTTGTCGAAGTGCGCGCACACCGAGCCGCGGTGGTGGCCAAGCCCACCCACGAGCACATCGTCGGCATGTTCGAGGCCATGGCCGAACTGGAATCGCTGTGCGCCGGTCATGCCGCCGAACGCATGACCAGCGTCGAGCGCGGTGATCTCGAACGCATCCACGAAAAGCTGCGCGTGTTGATTCAGAGCGGCGATCCGCAGCAGTATCACGAACTCAACGAAGCCTTCCACGCCTGCATCTATGCCGGCTCCCACAACAGCTATCTCGCCGAACTGACGCTGATGACCCGCGCGCGGGTGCAACCATTCCGCCGCGCGCAGTTCCGTATCCTCGGGCGGCTCGCCAAGTCGCATATCGAGCACGATCGCGTCGTAAAGGCAATCTTGCGCGGCGAGCGCAACGCCGCCGCACAGGTCATGTACCAGCACATCATCAAGGTGCGCGACGAGTACGAGCACTATCGCGAGTCGTTGTGACTACTCCGGCGCTTCTTCCGGCTGCCGTTCGTGCAACGCGCCGAGCGGCAATTTCGTATCGGCATGAAATACGCGGCCGATTTCGGCGAGCCTGGCGTCTTCGCCGCCCAGCGCCAAGAGCGTAATGCCGAACGGCACGCCCTGTTCCGTGATCGACGCCGGCAGTGCCAGCCCGCACAAATCGAGCAGGTTGACGAAATTGGTGTAGGTTCCAAGCCGACTGTTCAATTGAATGGGATCCGCTAGCACCTGTTCGACCGTGTAGGAAGTGGGAGCGGTCGGCAGCGCCAGCGCGTCGATGTTGTGGAATGTGTGCTCCGCCACGCGCCGCAACTGTTCCAATTTATAGAAGGCTTGAAATGCGTCGATGGCGGTCGGCCGCAAGCCGCTCAAGATGATCTCGCGCGTCACCGGATGGATGGCGTCGGGATCCGACGCCAGCAATGAGCGCACGGTGATGGTGCGTTCGGCCACCCACGGACCTTCATAGAGCAGACGCGCGGTTTCGTAGAATGGCTCGATGTCAATTTCGGTGATAATGCAACCGAGCTTTGCCAGCCGTTCCAATGCCGCGCCATAAGCCGCCTCGAACACGCGGTCGCCAAAGAACAGACGCTGGCCCGGACGCGGCACGCCGAGCCTCATCTGCGCATGCATGGGGCCGGGATTGCCAAGCGCGCGCTCGCGCGAGAAGGGGTCTTTCTCGTCCTTTCCCGCGATTACCGACAGCGCCATCCAGGCATCGTCGACCGTGAGCGAAAACACCGACACGCAATCGAGCGTTCGGCAGGCCGGCACCACGCCATAGGTTGAAGCCAAGCCGAGGCTCGGTTTCAATCCGACGATATTGTTCAAGCCCGCCGGCACGCGGCCGGAGCCGGCGGTGTCGGTGCCCAGCGCAAGCGGCACGATGCCGTTGGCCACAGCCACTGCCGAACCGGAACTCGATCCACCAGGAACGAGATCGGGCTTCATCGCGTTACGCGGTACGCCATAGGGTGATCGCACACCCACCAACCCCGTCGCGAATTGATCGAGATTGGTTTTGCCGATGACGATGGCTCCGGCCGCGCGCAATTTCGCAATGACGGTGGCGTCGCGCTGCGGCCTGTAGGCGAAGGCCGGGCATGCGGCGGTGGTCGGCAGGCCGGCGACGTCGATATTGTCCTTTACCGCCACCGGCACGCCGAAAAGCGGCTTTGTCGCGTCTCCCAGCGTGCGCGTTTCGGCCGCGACCTCGGCTTCATCGCGCAACGTGATGAACATCGCTGGATCGTTATGTGCGCGCAGCCGCGCGTAGCAACGAGCCACCGTTTCGGCTGGGGACTTCGTGCCGGCGCGGTGGGCGGCGACGATCTGGGCAATAGTCTCGGCCAAGAGGTGATTCCTTCGCGGCTAGCGCATGATCCCGAAAAGTGGGAATCGGTTTTCGGATAAAGTCATGCGCAAACAAAATGTTGGGCAAGCAAGACGATCCGATCTAGCCGCATCGTGCCCTAGTGTCGCTTTTATCGCGCGCCGCCAAGCGCCGCCAGCACGTTAGCCGCGTTCGACACCCAGCCGAAAATGCCACCTTGCGCCTTGATCATCTTGAGGCCCATCTCGTGGAACTCAGGAAAGTAGGAGGCGCATGCGTCGGCGATCACGATGCAGCGGTAACCGCGGTCGTTGGCCTCGCGCACGGTGGTGTTCACGCAGACTTCCGTGGTGACGCCGCAAACCAGCAGGTTCTCGATGCCACGGTTCTTCAGCATCGATTCCAGGTTGGTCTGGTAGAAGGCGCCCTTGCCGGGTTTGTCGATTACCGGCTCGCTGGCCGCGGGGTAAAGCGCCGGCACGATGTCGTGCCCAGGCTCGCCGCGCACCAGAATGCGGCCCATCGGCCCTTCATCGCCGATGCGCATCGACGGCGCGCCGCGCTCCACCTTGGCCGGCGGCGCGTCGGAGAGGTCGGGGCGATGGCCCTCGCGGGTGTGGATCACCAGCATTCCGCGTTTGCGCGCGGCCTCGAGCACCGCCTTGCATGGCGCTACCGCCGCTTGCAGCCGCGACACATCGTTGCCCAGCGTCTCGCCAAAGCCGCCCGGCTCGAGAAAGTCGCGCTGCATGTCGATGATGATCAGGGCCGTGCGGTCGAGGTCGGTGCTGATCGGCTGTGGTTCGGCGGCAATCTCGGTCGGCACGGGGCACCTCGCTGGCGCGGACAACGAACGGGCCGCGCTGCTGAATTGTATGCAGTAAGTGCCTTCGCAAGCGCTATGCCAAGGCTAAGAGCCCGTCGGCCTGCGGGCTGTCTCAAAAATAGTAAAGCCAATACAAAGTCTTAGGAAAAATAACGTGGCGCGGGCGGATGGCTGCTGGCCGCGCCCTTCTGCTCAAAGAAGCGGCAGGTCAGGCGCCGAGGACCGCGCCCGCGCTCAGCCGACCTCCACCACCTCTTCCGGGAACTGGTGCAGCCGGTCACCCGGGCCGTTGCCGCCGATCAGGTAATTGTCGCACAGCCAGTTGAGATAGCCGGCGTGCTCATAGGTCGGGTGCACGACGATGTTCATGTCCTTCTCGATCGTCCATGGCTCGTCATTGCGGATGAGCGGGCGCTCAACCAGGTCATAGCCCTGGCCGTGGCAATAAAGCCTCGCTTCCTCCGGCCGGCCGTTCTTGCGCATGAAGTCGTTGAAGGCGTCCCAAATGTCCTTGCACGGCGTGCCGGGCTTGAGCAGGTCGAGGGTGAGCTTGCGCGATTTCTTGCAGAACGCTAATTCATCCTTCATCTCTTGTGGCACCTTGCCGACCACGCACGAACGTCCGAGCTCGGTGTACATGCCGCCCGGGCCGTTGTCCTCGACCAGAAGCGCGATTTGATCGCCTTCCTGGATCACCCGGTTCTGCATGTGACGGTTGGCGAACTTCGACGATTTGCCGAGCGGCATCGAGGCGCAGAGATAGATGCCATTCTCGCTGCCGTGGGCGACGCTGTAGTGCTGCGCCACCGCCGCGACTTCTACGTCGCGCATACCGGGCTTCACCGCGGCAAAGGCCGCCTTCATCGCACCGTCCTGCATCGCCGCGGCGCGCTTGACCAGTTCCATCTCCTCAGGGCTCTTGATGACCTTGATGCGGTCGACCATCTCGGTGGCGTCAAGGAAGGTCGCCTGCGGAAACGTGCGCTTCATGTAGTCGAGCAGCGCAAACGACATTTGATAGGTGCCGACATAGCCGATCGTGCCCTTGGCGAAGGGCGCAAGACCTTTAGCGGCCAGCTCCGGGTCGTAGTCCTTGGTATAGTGCGCCGATGCATAGCTCGGCGTGTTGAGCAGGCGCTTGACGCCGCGCCAGACCTGCGGGTTCTCCGGCGGCCGGTTGTCGCCGCCGAACGGGCCCTGGCACACCACGGTCATTTCGTCGTCGCGCGGGAACACCACCGTGTTGGGGTAGCCGTTGGTCGCCGGAATGTCGGTGAACCAGCGTACATAGCCGCCCATGTGGTCGTTGTTGTTCTGCATCAGCAGGACGTCGATCTTCTGCGCGGCCATGGCCGCGCGCACCGCCTGCCAGCGGCGCTCCAGTTCGGCGGTGGAGATTGGCGTGTTCAGGCGTTCCGATAGGGCCATCGTTTACTCTCCCCATGATTTGGGCTTACGCACGATATTGATCATGCTTTTTGGATCGTCGGCGAAGAAGCAGCGCATGTTGCGCTCGATAGTCGGCATCGCGCGGTCCTCATAGCCTTGCGAATAGCCGCCGAGGTGAGGGATCACCGTCAGATTCTTGGTGTTCCACAGCGGGCTCTCCGCCGGCAGGGGTTCCTGCGCGTAGACGTCGAGCGCCGCGCCCGCGATCTCGCCGGTCTCCAGAGCTTCGATCAAGGCCTGTTCGTCCACCACGCCACCGCGCGCCACGTTGACCAGATAAGCGGTCGGCTTCATGGCGGCGAGCAGGTCCTTGTCGACGATGTGGCGGGTTTCCGCGCTCATGGGGATCAGCACCACCAGATAGTCGAACTCGGACGCGGCCTTCAACAGATCGGCGCGCGCGACCATGCGGTCGAAGCCCGGCGCAGGTCGCGGTGAGCCGCTGATGCCGATCACCGTCATGTTGAAGGCCTTGAGCATCGGCGCGAGATGCTCGGAAATCAGCCCGACGCCAAGAATGCCGACGGTCTTGCCGTCGAGCAGGCCCACCGGCCAACGTTCCCAGGCATGACGCGGTTGCGCCAGCGCCGTGCGCGGCATGTCGCGGGCGAGCGACAGCATGTAGGCAATGGTAGCCTCCGACATAGGCGGCCCATGGATGCCGCGCAGGTTCGTGACCAGCACCTCTGGCCCGAGTGAGGGCAGATCGACGATGTTGTCGACGCCGGTGCCGAGCGCCTGAATCCATTTCAGCTTCTTGGCGTCGCGCACGACATGGTCCGCCATGGGTGGCGAGAAGCACAACAAGATGTCGGTGTCGGCGATATAGGGGTCGACCTCACTGTGATGGCCGACCATGTTGACGGTGAGTTGCGGAAAGCGCTCCAGCAGCATCTGCTTGTAGCGCGCCCGCATGGCTTCTTGAACTTCGGTGAGGATGAGAAGATTGGGCATGGCGCGCCACCTATAGCCGCAAACCCCAGCGCGGGAAACAAATTGCGCACCACCTGTTACTCCAGTGGCCCGCATCGCGGGCCTGCGCTAGAGTGGATGGCCCTTGAAAGGGGATTGGACCATGCTGATCGATTGGGCGAATGTGAGTTGGGTCTAGGTGGGGGTGCTGGCGGTGTTCGTTTTTCTGCCCAGCCTGGTCGACCTATTATCCGCACCACCTGCCGTTGCCGACCCGGCTCGCCGAGAAAGTGGCGTTGCGCTGGCGCCCCCGGCGCCGGTTCCGGCTACGCCGGCCGCCTCGCAAAAGCCAGCCAATCCGGTCACCGACATCACTCTGCCGAAACCCAACCAATAGGCTTGCATCCAGCCCGTCTTGATGATGTTTACTGGTCCTAGTGCGGTGGATTTGAAGTTCGTTACATCACTTGCGAGCCGAGTCCGTAAACGAACTTCAAATCAAAAACCGCACTAGAATCAGAAAGTTGCTAGTGTCCTTTTCGAATCCGAAGTTCGTACGGAGCAAGCTGAATAACCTGACGAACTTCGGATTCGGGACACTAGCATGAAGGCTCAGCCGGAGAGGGGAGCGTATTAGTCGCATGAAGAAGGTTTATCCCGACGCGCAAGCGGCGCTGGCCGGCCTGCTCAAGGACGGCATGCTGATCATGGCCGGGGGCTTCGGCCTCTGCGGTATCCCGGAGACGCTGATCAAAGCGATCCGCGAAGCGGGCGTCGCCAACCTCACCATCGTCTCGAACAATGCCGGCGTCGACGGCGCCGGCCTCGGGTTGCTGCTCGAGACCAAGCAGGTCAAGAAGATGATCTCGTCCTATGTCGGCGAGAACAAGCTGTTCGCCCAGCAATTCCTCGCAGGGGAACTCGAAATCGAATTCAATCCGCAAGGCACACTGGCCGAGCGTATCCGCGCCGGCGGCGCCGGCATCCCAGCCTTCTACACACGCACCGGCGCCGGCACCGGCATCGCCGAGGGCAAGGAGGAGCGCGAGTTCGACGGCGACCGCTACATCATGGAGCGCGGCATCGTCGCCGATCTGTCGATCGTGCACGCCTGGATGGGCGATCACGAAGGCAACCTCGTCTATCGCAAGACCGCGCGTAACTTCAATCCGATGATGGCGACCGCCGGCAAGATGACCGTCGCCGAGGTCGAACACCTGGTACGGCCGGGCGAGATCGAGCCCGACCACATCGTGACGCCGGGCGTCTACGTCAAACGCATCATCCACGTGCCCAATGCGGAGAAGCACATCGAGCAGCGCACCGTGCGCAAGCGCGAAGCGGCCGCCGCGACTGGAGAGGAGGTTTAATCATGCCTTGGACCCGTGATCAGATGGCGGAACGCGCGGCCAAGGAATTGCGCGACGGCTTTTACGTCAATCTCGGCATCGGCATCCCGACATTGGTGTCGAACTACATTCCCGACGGCATGACCGTGCAGTTGCAGAGCGAGAACGGCATGCTCGGCTTCGGGCCGTTCCCCTACGAGGGCGAGGAAGACCCCGACCTCATCAACGCCGGCAAGCAGACCGTCACCGAATTACCGACCACCAGTTTCTTCTCCTCGGCGGATTCTTTCGCGATGATCCGCGGCGGCCATATCGACATCGCGCTGCTCGGCGCCATGCAGGTGGCGGAGAACGGCGATCTCGCCAACTGGATGATTCCGGGCAAGATGGTGAAGGGCATGGGCGGCGCCATGGATCTGGTCGCCGGCGTCAAGAAGGTCGTGGTGATCATGGAGCACACCGCCAAGGATGCGCCCAAACTGCTGCACAATTGTAATCTGCCGCTCACCGGCGCCGGCGTCGTCGACATGGTGATCACCGATCTCGGTGTCTTCACCATCGACCGCAAAAAGGGCGGGATGACGCTGACCGAACTGGCGCCCGGCGTCACGGTCGACGAAATCAAACAGAAGACGGAAGCGAGCTTTACCGTCAACTCCAAGCTGAAGCACTGAACGGATCGCATCGGTCATGCCCTGCGCGCGTTGACGCGTGCGGTGAGGACGCTCGCGCGCCACGCTGGGAACAATAATCGGCGCTCAGCCTTGTCTCGACACGAGCCAGACGCCGGACTTCCACGATGAAATGGACCGCCTGCGGGGCAAGCGCGTTAGACAGAAGGCGTCGTCGCGCCGCTAGTGGCTTGAATCCGAAGGTCGTCAGATTATTCAGCGTGCTTTGTACGACTTCAACTTCCGCACTAGCCGCGCGGCGCCGCTAAAGGCGATTTGTCCCGCGTTACATAGCCGCCGTCGCCGGCTTTGCCGGTCAGCGTGCCGTCGCGCACCACGAACTTGCCGCGCACTAGGGTCGACACCGGCCAGCCGGTGATCTTGAAGCCTTCATAGGGTGTGTAGTCGCAGCCGCCGTGCAAGGTGCTTTGGGTGATGGTCATTTCGCGTTTCGGATCCCAGATCGCGATGTCGGCGTCGCTGCCGACCGCGATGGTGCCTTTCTTCGGATAGAGTCCGTAGGTCTTGGCGTGGTTGGTGGCGGTCAACGCCACAAACTCGTTGAGCGTGATGCGCCCTTTACCGACGCCTTCGGAGAACAGGATGGGCAGCCGCGTTTCGACGCCGGGAATGCCGTTCGGAACCCAGCGGAAACTGGTGCGGCCCTTCGGCGCCAGTTTGCCCTGCGGGTCGTCGTAGCGGAATGGGCAGTGGTCGGAGGAGAACAGCGAGAAGATGCCTTGCTCGAGCCCTTGCCAGCAGGCCTCTTGGCTGGCGGCGTCACGCGGCGGCGGCGAGCAGACGTATTTCGCACCCTCCATGTTGAGACCTTCCAGATCCTTCTCGGTCAGCACCAGGTATTGCGGGCAGGTCTCGCCGTAGATCTTCAGGCCGCGGCTGCGCGCGCGGGCGATCTCCTCCATCGCTTCGCGGTTCGACACGTGCACGATCATGATGGGCACGTCGATCAGCTCGGCCAGCGAGATCGCACGGTGGGTCGCCTCGCGCTCCACAGGGATTGGCCGCGAGGTGGCATGATATTTCGGCGCGGTATGCCCGCCGCGCTCCAGCCGGTCGGTGAGGA
This sequence comes from uncultured Pseudomonadota bacterium, assembly GCA_963732895.1. GTDB lineage: Bacteria > Pseudomonadota > Alphaproteobacteria > Rhizobiales > Xanthobacteraceae > Pseudolabrys. The sequence continues at coordinate 322,317 of CAVTBG010000008.1, forward strand.
AACGGATGGCGTCGTAGTTTTCCGCGTGCACCATGACCAGCGCGCCGCTCTCGCGCGCGACCTGCATCACGCTCAGCATCTCGAAGTCAGAAAGCGCCAGGCCTTCGTAGGTCATGAACACCTTGAAGGAGGTGTAGCCGTCCTCGACCAGCGCCGGCAGTTCCTGGCCGAGCACAGTCTCGCTGGCATCGGCGATGATGAGATGAAAGGAGACGTCCACGTAGCATTTGCCGTCGGCCTTGGCGTGATAGTCCTTCACCACCTGGCGCAGGGATTCGCCCTTCTGTTGGAGCGCGAACGGCAATACCATCGTATTGCCGCCGAAGGCCGCGGCTCGCGTGCCGGTCTCGAAATCGTCGGCCATGACGATGCCGGGCCCGGACGGTTGCGCCAGATGCACGTGGCTGTCGATGCCGCCTGGCAGTACCAACCGGCCGCTGGCGTCGACGATTTCGGCCGCCGTCCCGAGGTCGGCGCCCAGCGCCGCGATCCTGCCGCCGCTTATTCCCACGTCGCAGGAAAACGTGTCGGACGCTGTGGCCACTGTGCCGCCGCGGATGATGGTGTCGAAACTCATGCTGTTTCCTTGTCAGGCATCAGTATTTCAGGTTTTTGCCGGCCGTGCGATATGCTCATAACGCAACGCATCTAACCGCCGGGACAAGGCTCGCATCATGGCCGATATCGACATACTCTCAGCGCGCATCGATGCTCTGGAAATAGGCAAGGCGCACCAGGATCGTTCCATCGAGGATTTGAGCGAGGCCTTGGCTGCGCAGTGGAAAGAGATCGAGGCGCTTAACCGTCAGGTCGCACGCTTGACTGAGCAACTCGCCGAGGCAGTCGCCGGCGCTGCTGGCGGAGAGGTCGAGCCGCCACCGCCGCACTACTGAACGGCTGCAATTTCTGCGGGTTCGCGCCACTCCCGCGTATAGCCATTTCGCGGCTTTGGCGAACCTTTGCGGGCTTTGCCCATTTTAATTTGCAGCCGGAGCGGCTAGAGCATCAGGGAAACGATAGGAGAGGGACTGGCCATGCTGTCCGAAGCAGACCGCCAAAAGTGCGTCGAGATCCTGGTGAAGGCGCAGAACGAGCGCAAACAGGCAACGCCGTTTTCGCAGACCTTCCCGGCCATCACGATCGAGGATTCTCTACGCGATCTCGGACGCGGTCGCGAAACGCAAGATCGCGGCCGGCGCCAAGCTGATTGGCCACAAGGTCGGGCTGACCTCGAAGGCGATGCAACGCTCCTCAATGATCGACTCGCCGGATTACGGCTACATCCTCGACGACCAGATGATCGGCGACGGCGCCAAGGTGAAACACGCCGACTACTGCAAGCCGCGCGTTGAGGTCGAACTCGCCTTCATTATGGGCAAGCGGCTCGAAGGCCCCGGCGTCGGCCTCGCCGACGTACTGCGCGCGACCGAATACGTCATCCCGGCGATCGAGATCGTCGATGCGCGTCTCGCTGATCCGCGCAAGATTGTCGACACCGTGGCCGATAACGGCGCCGCCGCCGGAATCGCGCTCGGCGGCCGGCCAGTCGGGCCGATGGACGTCGACCTGCGCTGGGTCGGCGGTATCATGTACCGCAATTCCGAAATCGAGGAGACCGGGCTCGCCGCCGGCGTGCTCGGCCATCCCGCGCTCGGCGTCGCCTGGCTCGCCAACAAGATTTGCGAACTCGGTCACGCCATGGAGCCCGGCCACATCGTGCTCGCCGGATCGTTCACGCGCGTGGTGTTTGCGCAGAAGGGCGACACGCTGCACGCCGATTTCGGCCCGCTTGGCGGCATCGCCATTCAGTTCATCTAGCGCATGATCCCGAAAGGTGGGAACCGGTTTTCGGATAAGATCATGCGCAAATCAAAAAAGTGGGTTACGTCATGAGCATGGAATTGCAGCGCAACGCCTTCAAGCACGCCATTGCCGCAGGCAAACTGCAGATCGGTCTGTGGTCGAGCCTGTGCAGCCCGATTGTCGCCGAGATCGTTGCCGACGCCGGTTTTGACTGGATCCTGCTCGACAGCGAGCATTCGCCCAACGAAATCCCCGACCTGTTCGCGCAGTTGCAGGCCTCGACGCGCGGCACCGCGACGCCGATCGTGCGGCCGCCGTGGAACGATACTGTCATGGCCAAGCGCTGCCTCGACATCGGCGCGCAGACGCTGCTGTTCCCCTATGTGCAGAACGCCGAGGAAGCCAAGCGCGCCGTCGAGTCGACACGCTATCCGCCGGAAGGCGTGCGCGGCGTCTCGGTCGCCGCGCGCGCCAGCCGCTTCGGCCGCACGCCCGGCTATCTCGGCAAGGCCAACAGCGAACAGTGCGTGCTGGTGCAGGTCGAGACCCGTACCGCGCTCGACCATCTGGAAGCGATCGCACAGGTGGAGGGTGTCGACGGCGTGTTCATCGGTCCATCCGATCTCGCCGCCTCGCTCGGCCATCTCGGCAACCCGGCGCACCCCGAAGTGCAGAAGGCGATTCAAGACGCGGTCAAGCGGCTCAAGGGCTTGAACAAGCCGGCCGGCATCCTCACCGGCAACGAGGAGGAAATCCGCCGCTACATCGACTGGGGCTACCTGTTCGTGGCGGTCGGCTCCGACGTCGGGCTGCTGGCCAGCAACTCGAGTGCGCTGGCGAAGAAGTTCAAATCATAACCGTCAATCCGGGACGGCGCGTGAGCGCCGGACCCGGAATCCAGACGCTTGCTCTGTAAATGCCGCTGGATTCCGGGTTCGCTCACTTGCGCTCGCGCCCCGGAATGACGTGGTGGCGCTCTTGTCTCACCCCGCCGCCAGGTAATCGCGCGTCGCTTGATCGTAATCGCTGGCGCCGCAAGCTTCTTTGTCATAGGCAGCGCAAACCTGTTAGAAACGGCCCTTCGGCAATTTGCCGTATCCTTCGCGTTGGCGCCCACCGATGAATCAGCAGAAGCCGCACCCCGTTGCCGCTTGCTTCAATGGCCTCCTGGGCATTCGCGATATTGTCCAGGACTACGTGAAGGCCAAACCGAACGACCTCGCCGGACATTTTGCGAATTTCTGCGCGAGCCATTTCATGCGCTCGCACGCGCAGCTCTTTCAGGACCTGCTCGTGATGTTCCTCCTGAAAGGCAAACGCGACGGGTTCTTCGTGGAGTTCGGCGCCACCAATGGTCGCGATCTCAGCAACACGGCCACCCTCGAGGAGCACTGGGGCTGGCGCGGGATTCTCGCGGAGCCGGCCAGGTGCTGGCACGCGGCGCTGAGGACCAACCGCAAGGCGGCGATAGACACCCGTTGCGTCTGGTCGCAAACGGGCGCGCAGCTCGAATTCAAGGAAACCGACATCGCGGAATTGTCGACGCTCAGCGATCTGACGGAGCGGGATTTCAATAAGGGCAGCCGCGCGAAGGGAACGACCTACACGGTGGATACGGTCTCTCTCAACGACCTCCTGAAGACGCACAATGCGCCACGGGAGATCGATTTTCTCTCCATCGATACCGAAGGCTCGGAACTGCAGATCCTGCGGGCTTTCGACTTCGCCGAATACGACATCAAGATTGTGACGGTCGAGCACAATTTCGTCGAGCCAAGTCGTCAAGAGCTTTTCAAGCTGCTCGGCGGTCAAGGCTTTACGCGGGTGTTCGAATCCCTGTCGAACTTCGATGATTGGTACGTGAAGCGTTCATTGCTCGGGCTGTAGGCGCCGGCGCGGCGCTCTTGTCTCACTCGGCCGCCAGGTAATCGCGCGTCGCCTGATCGTATTGGGCCGCGCGTGTGAGCGTGCTCATCAACTCGCTCGAAGCGACGTTCTTGAGCTGCGATGGCTTGGTGCCCTCGCGCAGCGCTTTCATGGTGTCGTAGACGGCCTGTACCGCTGCCATGATGGTGGCGTGGCCCTGCAGCGCAACGCGCACGCGGTGGGGGCTAAGATCGGCGCTCGCGAGGTCACCGCCGGCATTGCCGAGGATCAGCGGCAAGGTCGTCGCTTTGCTGACCGCCGCAAGCTGCGCCTGGCTCTTGAGGCCGACGATGAACAGCGCGTCGACGCCGGCCTGTTCGTAGGCGCGCATCCGCGCAACCGTATCGTCGATGTCGGACAAAGTCGGCGCGCTGGTGCGGCCGATCACGGCGAACGAAGGATCGGGACGCGCGGCAAGCGCCGCGCGCATCTTGCCGACGCCTTCTTCGATCGAGACCAGCGCGGGCGCTTTGTCGGCGGCGAACGGCCGCGGCAGATTGGTGTCCTCGATCGAGGCCGCCGCCACGCCCGCCGCGGTGAGCTCTTGAATCGTGCGGGCGACGTTCAGGGCATTGCCGTAACCGTGATCGGCATCGACCAGGAGAGGCAAGCTCATGGCGCGGCAGATGCGATGGGCCTGCTCGGCGAATTCGGTCGCGGTCAGCAGGATCAGGTCCGGCGTGCCGAGCACCGTCAGCGACGCGGTCGAACCGGCGAGCAGGCCGAGCTCGAAGCCCAGGTGCTCGGCGATGCGCGCCGACAGCGGGTCGAACACCGAGGCCGGGTGAATGCATGTGTTGCCGTTCAAGATTGCACGAAACCGGTCGCGGCTAGCCCGCCATTGCATCGCAAGTCCTCCCTTTATCGTTGCTGGAGTAGGCGCAAATGAACGCGCGCGGGTCAAGCCGGTGTGCTTGCGCCGCTGTCAGGTTCAGATGCCGCCAATATGCGGTTCGACAATGGCGCAATCGCATTGTTTGGTGACTTTGCGAAAGAGCCACGCACCGGTTGCTTTCGCCTCCGCCACATCGGCCGCCGAAATCGTGTCGTAGGTCTTTGGCCGATAGGTCTCGATCGACACCAGTTCCTGCTTCGCGTTGGGCACGAGTTGCCGCTCGACCTCCGGCTCCCTGAAATTCGCGAACGTCGTTGCCTTGTTGACAAACTCCGCAAGCGGCTGGCTTTTCAGGTGCACCAGCGCGTTCATGAAATAGTGCTCGTCGGCCCCATTCACTTTCATAAAGGCTTCAATCGCAGGGTAGTCATATAGCAAGGCGACGTGACTGCGATGAAGCACAAGCCATGTCGCGTGCGCATAGAGCGGAGAAGGAAACAGCGACGGAGGCTCAATCATCGACAAGCGTTCACGCAGCCGCTCATGAAGCTCGGTCCCCGGCTCCGGCACGTAATACTGAATGAGAGAGCGCCCCTTGGCTTGCAGAAGCTCTTGATAGATTGAATCGAACGGCACGATGGGAATCGTGCTCTCGGAGACGAGAACGAAATATTCGTTCTCGTCGCAGTCCGCGTAAGCGGCCAGGAACATACTGATCGAAGCCACCACCCCCGACACATGCGCATAGGCGGTGGGCACGCGATTTTTGATGATACGGCCGGCCAGCAATGCATCCGTCACGTCTTGCGGAAATTTCGGATGGCAGTAAATGGTGTGCCGGCCGTTCGATGCCGAAAAGAAGCGTTCCCACAGGCGTGGCTGGTGAAGGTTTGCGCGCGTCAGGAAGCAGAAGGCGATCTTCATCGGGCGGACGTGGTTTCCGACAGGGCTTGATATGACGTTTGAGCAGTTGGCCTATGGCAATCTACTTGATTCGGCCTATTGCGTGCCGTCGGCGGGTCGAACGCCGAGGCGGGGTGGAGGCACGTGTTGCGGTTCGCGTTGGGCCAGGAGAAGAAATCCAATATTTAGACCCCAGCCACGATGACATGCGCCTGAATTTTGGCGGATACCTCACCGCGGCCATGTTTGTCCGCAATCGCGGATTCGGCGTAGTCGGTTGCCGCTTCCAGTTTCCCCGGGTCTCTGGCCTCGATTTCGGTGCGAAGCACGGTTCCCTGACAATAGGCAACCGCCGGAAGGCGCGGCGAGGATGCGCGGCTTTGTTCGGCTCTCGTCTCGATCGTCACACGGGAAAAACCTGCCGCTTCCAGCTCGCGGCGGATCAGGGCCGTATCGTGGTAACCGTGCGGCGTGCGCGCCATAAAGCGTGGCGGATCGTTCGGAAAAAGTTTTGCGAGAGCGTTCGTCACGTCATCCGCAAAAACGTTCTCCTCGATGCGATCCCATACGTTGAATAAAAAATGTCCGCCGGGCTTCAGCACCCGCCTTGCTTCGCGGTAGCCAGCGATGCGGTCGGGAAAGAACATCGCGCCGAACTGGCAACAAACGAGATCAAACGCCGCATTCTCAAAGGGCAGCGCCAGAGCATCCGCCTGGCGCCATTGGATACGCGTGTCGGGAGGTTGTCGCGATGCGGCGTAGTCGAGCATCGGCTGGCTGAAGTCGGTTACGGTATAGCTTGTGCCGGGGGACAATTTTGGCGCCAATGCGCGGGTGACGACCCCGGTGCCCGCGGCGGTTTCCAAAACGGCGCTTGGAGACAGGGACGCGGCACGTCGTGCAAGATCCGCGGCGTATGGCTCGAAAATCAACGGCACCATACCGCGGTCGTAGTTTTCCGGAATCGAGCCGGCGAACACCTTGTCAGCTTCCAGCATGGCTTATGACCTGTCACCCGTTTGATGGCCCGCCCGATTACCATAGCGATTGGCGCGTAGGGCGGATGAGCGAAGCGTAATCCACGGTTTGGCGTCAATCGTATCGTATCGCGTCCCGGTGGGTTAGGCGCCTTCGGCGCCAGCGCGCCCTGCGAAGTTTCAACGCGGGGATAAGTTGCCCCGCGGGAAAAATCCGCCAAAACGAGGATAAGATTTGTTTCATATATGTCAATTGACGGGCTTTTAATCCATGACTATAATCCCATCCATCCCGCCCTTCGCTACCGAGGGGTCTGCAGTCTCCAGACGCGGGGCGGGGAGCGGTGGCCGGTTCGGGGGCGTCGGAGATGCGGCGCTGAATTCCCCAGCCGGCGGTCCAAGCCGCACCGTCCCGGCGCGCCAGCCGCGCGTCAACCGGCCCCCGTGATGGCGTCGCGTTGCATCCGGTCACTGGACCGCAGCGACGACCTGGGCCAACAGCGGTGGATAGGCGGCCTGCCAATTCGAAAGGAGAGGCAGGGTCGCCTGAAAGGTAAGTCCACCGGGGGCGATGCGGAGCAAACCTACAAACACCGCGCGCGGGACGCCGAAGGACTGGCGGACTTGCGGCACTATCAGCTTCGACAAGCCTCGATGTCGCGAGGCGTCGAGGCCCGTGGGTCTGAGCACTTTCAGTTTGCGCACGCTCGCGTGAACTTGAGTGCGCCCGGACCCGACAGCGTCCCGCGCGCCCTCGGTTCTTTTTCGAAGGCGGCGGACACCTAACGTGCCGGATGCCGGGCAAGCCCGGCATCCGGTTGGATGGAAGAGGGCGCACCCGGCGCCGACCAAACAATACGGGCAGCGGAGCTGTGCCTCTCTCCGCCTCATCGGAAGGAGGACGCGTAGCGCCCGTCTAGACGGATGAAGGCGGCCACCGTCGGGGCCTCATGCTTCGAGACGGCGGCTTCGCCGCCTCCTCAGCTTGAGGAAAGAGGAGGGCGAAGCCGCGCCCGCGCGCCGAAGAGCCCCGCCCTTTGCGCTAGATCAATACCCGCCGCCCCGCCTTGCCCGATAGTTTCATCCGGAACCAAGGGTGAAGAAGACAACCGAGGAGGCGGTCATGGTGGCGCAGGCGGAACCCATGCACGACATCGCGCATCTGGGCAGTGTGGAGTTGTTCACGCCCAAGCCCGAGCAGAGCCTGTGGTATTTCCGCGACCTGCTGGGCATGGAGCCGGTGCACGAGAGTGGGCCCTCGGTCTATCTGCGCGGCTATGGCGATTACGCCACCTCGACCCTCAAATTGACGACGGCCGCCACCAACGGCATCGGCTGCGTGTCATGGCGGGCCGACAGCCCGCAGGCGCTTGAGCGCCGCGCCAAGGCGATCGAGGCTGCCGGGCTCGGCATCGGCTGGACCAATGGCGATTTCGGCCGCGGCCGCGGCTACCGCTTCCACGATCCCGACGGCCACGTGATGGAAATCTATTACGAGGAGCAGAAATTCGTCGCGCCGCCGGAGCTGCATTCGAATCTGAAGAACCTGCCGCAGAAATTTACCGGCCGCGGCGCCGGCGTGCGCCGCATCGATCATCTGGCGTTATTGGCCAAGGACGTCGAAGCTAACCGCAAGTTCGCGCAGGAACTGCTCGGCTTCCAACTGCGCGAGCAGGTTCGCTTCGACCAAGGCAAGACAGAAATCGGCTCCTGGATGAGCCCGACCGCGATCCATCATCAACTCGCTTACGTGGTCGACGTGAAAGGCGCGCACGGCCGCCTGCATCACTTCTCGATGTGGGTCGACAATCGCGACGACGTGATGCGCGCCGCCGACATCCTCACCGAGAACGGCATCTTCATCGAAGCCGGCCCTTCCAAACACAACAATTCGCAGGGCTTTTATCTCTACAGCTACGAACCGGGAGGTAATCGTGTCGAGGTTTATTCCAGCAGCTTCCTGGTGATGGCGCCCGATTGGGAGCCGGTGACCTGGGACGAAGAAGAGCGCGGCACCGGCACCTATTGGGGCGCCACGCTGCCCGACAGCTTCATCGAATATGCGACGCCCGATGTGCAGGGCGAGGTGACCAAGGCCCCTGAGGTTCTCAAGGAGGCCATCGCGTCACTGTCGTGACTGTCGTGAAGCGGCCGCTCAAGCTATTTAACGATTGCGAAGCGGCAATGCGGCTCTCACGTGACGGGCAGTTGTGCATCACTGGAGAGCCGCCAAGAACCGGCTAATTCACAGCGTTAGATGTGGATACGTTACCGCGCCGATTTCAAACCGATTCGCGAATCAGCTATTGCTTTGTGAAGTGTTGTCCACAGCGTCGGCGTCATCAGTTGTGCAATAGCCGGGTGTCTTCGGTCGGGGAAGTATTTGTCCGGCACGGGCGCGCGGCTCTCGCGACAGGGCTACTATGCCGGCAGAGCAAGCCAAACCAAGTTCCGCCAGCGTCACTGAGCGATGGCACGATCTGGCCGACCGCCGCTTGGCGCATTTCACTGAGCTTTATCAGAGCGGCCGCTGGCGGTTTTACTATCAAAGCGAGCAGCAGTTCTCTGCGCGGATGCTCGACGTGATCAGATCGGCGAAGATCTGGGCACGCCTTGCTGGCCGCGAGCCGCCCGCGGTCACGGTGCCGGTCGCCACATCGTCGGCACCGACCGCGCCAGCAACGGTGCCTACGCCACCTTTGTCTCCGTCCATGCCGCGGAAACGAAACGGCCTGCGTTCCGCCGCATGAAATTGTCCTTCGCCGCCGTGGCCGCCGCCCTGTTGTTGGCGACAGCCTTTCGCTCGACCGGGGCCGCAACTGACCAGGACCAGCTCAAGCGGGGCGAAGAACTGCTGCAGCGCGACTGCGCCCGCTGCCACGCTATTGGGCGCAGGGGCGCAAGCCCGCGCAAGGATGCACCGGCCTTCCGCACCCTCGGCCAGCGCTATCCGATTGAATCGCTCGAGGAATCCCTCGCTGAAGGGATCATGTCCGGTCATCCAGATATGCCGGAATTCGCATTTGACGCCGAGGATGTTGGTGCCATCATTGTCTATCTGAAGTCGATCCAGCGGCGCTGAACCGGCGCACTTGTCGCTTCAACGACGTTCCTCCAGAAAGTCCCTCGACAAGCTCCCCCTCAACAAACCGTAGGTCCCATGAGCAGCGCCCTTTTCTCGTCCTATCGGCTGGCCGGTGTCGAATTCGCCAACCGCATTGTCGTCTCGCCCATGTGCCAGTACAGCGCCGACGACGGTTGCGCCAACGACTGGCACCTGATGCATCTCGGCATGCTCGCCAATTCCGGCGCGGCGCTGGTGATGGTGGAAGCGACCCATGTGCAGCGTCACGGCCGCATTACGCACGGCTGCCTCGGGCTTTATTCGGACGACAACGAAGCGGCTCTCGGCCGCGTGCTGGCGTCGGCGCGGCGCGCCGGCAGCGCCAAATGGGGCATCCAACTCGCCCACGCCGGGCGCAAGGGCTCGGCGCTGCGTCCCTGGGAAGGGGGCGGCGCACTCAAAGCCGGCGGCGACCCCTATGAGACCATCGCCCCGTCAGCGATTCCGTTCGGCGACAATTGGCACACGCCGCGCGAGGCGACCGAAGCTGACATGGAAGGGGTGCGCGAAGCCTTTGTCGCTTCCGCCAAGCGCGCCCTCCGTCTCGGCTTCGAGGTTATCGAGCTGCACATGGCGCACGGCTATCTGCTGCACGAGTTCACCTCGCCGGTTTCCAACAAACGGACCGACCAATATGGCGGCTCGCTGGAGAACCGCCTGCGCTTTCCGCTCTCGGTGGTGAAGGCGGTGCGTGCGTTGGTGCCGAAGGAGGTGGCGCTCGGCGCGCGCATCACCGGCAGCGACTGGCGGCCGGATGGGCTGACGCCCGATGACGCCGTCGCCATCGCCAAGGCGATCAAGGCTGAGGGGCTCGTCTATGCCTGCGTGTCATCGGGCGGCATCACCGCCGACACACGCAATCCGGCGACGCTCGGCTACAACGTGCCGTTGGCCGAAAAGGTGAAGAAGGAAGCTGGCCTCGACGCGCGCTCGGTGGGGCTGATCGTCGACCCGGCTCAGGCCGAGGAGATCATCGCCAAAGGCCAGGCCGACCAAGTGGCGCTGGCACGTGGCTTCCTCGATGACCCGCACTGGGGTTGGCACGCGGCCAAGGTCCTCGGCGCCGAGGTGCCGCGTCCGCAGCAATATGCACGCGCCGCGCCTAAGCTATGGGCGCCGGCTGCGTCGAAGGCTTCGTGACGCCTATACCGCGCGCGGGCGAGCTTTTCTCCCCGCGTGCGGGGAGAGGTCGATGACCTCGATCGTCTTCTTGGCCGTGCTGTTCGCTGCGGCCTGCCACGCCGGCTGGAACGCGCTGATCAAGGTCGGGCTCGATCCGCTTTCCACCACCGCGCTCATCGCCCTTGGCTCAGCCGTCGTCGGTATCGTCTCACTGCCATTCTTCGGCATGCCGACGGCCGCCGCCTGGCCCTGGTTAATCGCCTCCGCCATCATTCATCTCGCCTATTTTGCCGCGCTGATCGAAAGCTACCGCACTGGCGATCTCGGTCAGGTCTATCCGATCGCGCGCGGCTCGGCGCCGCTGATGACCGCGGGCGCCAGCACCGTTTTCGTCGGTGAGCCGTTGAGCGGGTTGAGCTGGAGCGGCATCGTCGCGCTCGCTGCCGGCGTGTTGCTGTTGTCGGCGCGCGGCGGCCGCGCCTTCGAGCGCATCGATCGCCGCGCCGTCGGCTTCGCCTTCACCACCGCGCTCACGATCTGCACTTATTCCATCGTCGACGGCATCGGCGCGCGGGTCTCGCTGAACCCCGAGTTTTACGTAATGTGGCTGTTCATCGGCAACGCCGCTCTGCTGGTGCCCTATGCGTTCTGGCGCGACGGCCGCGACGTGGCCGCGGCAATGCGCCGTTTCTGGCTGCGTGGCCTTGTCGGCGGTGTGCTCAGCGCTGTCTCCTATGGCATCGCGCTGTGGGCGATGACGCTGGCGCCGATCGCCATCGTCGCCGCCTTGCGCGAGACCAGCGTGCTGTTCGGCACAGGCATCGCTGTGGTCTGGCTGAAGGAGCCGCTGCGGCCGCTGCGCATCGGGGCCGCGCTGTTGATCGTGTGCGGGCTGGTGTTGATCCGATTGCAGTGACCTAAAGCGCGAGTTCGGGCAGATCGCGTTCAAGCCTTGCGAGATCACTTTCGGTATCGACGTCCCACAATGGGCTGAGTTCGACGGCGCGCAGCTTCAGGGCCGCGATACGTTCGCGCGTTTTATCGAGCACCGTGTCGGAGCCCCAGATCATGTCGTCGAAAAGACCGGGCTGCGGCGCGCGTGTGCCAATCAGCACATAGCCGCCGTCTTCGGCTGGGATCAGCACCACGTCGGCGTCGCGCAACGCGGTTGCCGCGTCCTGCAAATGCTCAGGGCCGAGAGCCGGACAGTCGCTGCCGGTCACCAAAGCCGGGCCGTCGAACGTGCAAGCTAGCATACGAGCTCCGAGATCGCCTTGCGGCTGGGCGGCAAGCGCCACCGGGTAGCGCTGCGCGAGGTTGCGGAAAGCCGCGTGTGCGGTGTCGGGCGCGCACCACAACGTCACGGGGCCGACATCGGCTGCGAGTGCCGTCTGCACAGCGTGTTCGGTCAGCCGTCCGGCCAGCACGGCAGCGGCGTGGGCGCCGATGTCGGGAATGAGTCGGGTCTTGGCGATGCCGGGGATTGGCGCTTTCGCCATCACCGCGACGGTGCAAGCTTCAGGATTCGTGCGGGACATAGCCGTAGTGCCGCGCCAGGCTCTTGGGATCGCCGCCGAAGAAATAAGCGAGCCGTAATCGCCACATCAAAAGAATGGTGCGCCAGATGCCGTGCCGGCGCCAGCGCCGGCCAGAAGTCCTTACGTGCGCGTGCAGGGATAATGGGCGGCCGATCCGTTTCAGCCGCGCGGAAGCAGCGACATCCTCCATCAGCGCGATCGACGGAAAGCCGCCGATCTCGTCGAAGGTGGCGCGGGTCATGAACATCGCCTGGTCGCCGGTACAAATGCCCGTCATCCGCGAGCGCCAATTCATCGTGAAGGCGACGAGATGCAGCCAGCCGCCGTCGTCGAAACGCACGTCGAAGCGCCCCCATGCGCGCTTGCTCCGCGCAAAACCCTCCGCGATCAGCGTGTCGGCGTTCTCTGGCAAACGGGTATCGGCATGCAGGAACAAGAGCACATCTCCCTGGGCGACGGCGGCGCCAGTATTCATCTGCGTGGCGCGGCCGCTCGGGGCCTCAAGCACGCGGTCGGCGAGCGGGCGGGCGCGGGCAGCGGTGTCGTCGCTGCTGCCACCGTCGACGACGACGACGTCCATCCCGCGCGCGCGATAGGGGCGCAGCGCCTCTAACGCGGATTCGATGCCGGCGGACTCATTCAATACCGGCATGATGATGGAGAGCTTCATACTCCGCCCGCCTGCGCAACGGAATAATCCGGTCCTTCGACGATGCGCGAAAAATAGGACAAATAGGCGGCTGAACCCTGCGGCCAGCGGGCAAGGAAGCGCTTGAGAAAAGCATCTTCGTTGTAATAAACGGCCAGCGCGTCGATGTGCAGGCCGTCACGCTGCAAGCCGTAAAGCGTCGCATGCGGGGACGGGGAGGTGGCGATGCGGGTTACAACACCGAAGCGCGTGCCGAAAAAATTCGGCATGCCGGTCGCGCCGTTGTTGATTACGGTCAGCCGGCCCTGTGGCAAATCGAAATCGCGCAAGGCGGCAAGGCACGTATGTGTCGAGGCGAACACGTCGACCGTCGACGCCGCGCGGATGTCGGCAAGCCAGTGCGCGTTGGCCGGATCGTCGAGTGCGTCGTGAGCGAGGCGCCACCCGGCGAGCGCGCCGGCGTCGCCGTGCACGATGCCGATGCGAAGTTCTCCGACCTGCGTTACCAGATGCATGGGAAGCGCGCCGAGCCGGGCGCGCGCGCGAGGTGTCGCGTGCGGGCGCAATTGGCGCAAGATGATGTTGGAGCGGCGCACCACTTCGGAGTCGACGTTGTCCGGATAGGCACAGCCGCAGCCGGCCCCGATATCGGCGTTGCGGGCGACTTCCGTTTCCACATTGCCGCGCAACGCGCGATGCGGCGACACCGCGCGTTCGACTTCTGCGAACCATTCCGGTTCGGCGTCGAACCAATGGAAGTCGCCATTGAACACAAGCGTCGGTGCCGTCCGTTCCCGCGTCGTCAAAAGTTCGATCGTCTCCAGCGCGGCGAGGTTGCCGTAGAGGCCGCCGACGACATAGAGGGTTTCGGCCGCGAAGTCGGGTTCGCGCGCGAACATCGTCGGCGCATAGGTATAGTCACGCGGACAGATGCGGCCCTCATTGCCCTCGCTAAGAGCAGGTTCGGCGTGCGGACGGTGCAGAAAATTCATTCGGCCGCCTCTTTCAACGCGCCGCCACAACTGGAGCCCTGGCCGGCGGTGCAGCCATAGCAGTGTCCGGCGACGCGGATCGGATTGCCGGCAAGCTCGGCGCCGAGCAGGTCGGCAAGGCGCGGGCGTTCGTGGGTGTCGTGCGCCAGCGGCAGGTCGAGCATTTGATTGAAGTCACAGTCATAGACGTATCCGCGCCAGTCCACGGACATCAGGCTGCGGCACATCACGCTGTCGAGATTGGCGTCGAGATGAGCGTCCTGCAGCAATTGCAGATAGCCGTTGAATTCGCCCTTGGTGATCAGCGCGGATCCGAAGCGTTGGATCGGCATATTGGCCAACACATAAAGCTGATTGAACACGATGCCGTATTGCTCGCCGAGTACCCGCTTGTAGTCGCCTTCAAGCGCGGCTTGTGGCGGCGGCAGCGAGGGTCCTTGCGGGTTGTAGACGAGGTCGAGTTTGAGGCCAGGATCACGCCCGTAGCCGCGTGCATTCAGCTTACGCAAGCCACGTAGCGAGCCGTCGAATACGCCCTTGCCGCGCTGGCGCTCGACATTGTCCTCCAGATAGCACGGCATCGAGGCCACGATCTCGACCCCATGATCGGCGAGGAAGTCGGCGAGATCCTCCTGGTCCGGCTGCTCCAGGATGGTGAGATTGCAGCGGTCCATCACCTTGACGCCGAGCGCGGTCGCTCGCGTGACGAGCCGGCGGAAGTGCGGGTTGAGCTCGGGCGCGCCGCCGGTGATGTCGAGGGTCGGCGTGCGGTGGCGTTCCAGAAAGGCGAGCACCGTATCGGCGACTTCGCCGCTCATCTCCTCGGTGCGGTTCGGGCCCGCATTCACGTGGCAATGAAAGCACGACTGGTTGCAGCGATAGCCGACATTGATCTGCAGGGTTTCGAGCCGGCCGCGCGTGAGCGCGGGAAATGGGATTGCGTCGAGCAGCGGCAGGGTATCGCGCATGGGGCGGGCATTCCTTGGCAATTTCACCTACCTAATTTGCCACGGCACAAGCACCGCCGTCATCCTGCGGGGGATAACTTCGGGACAATTCGGCGTGAAAGGGGCGTGATATTTTTAAGGCATCTTGCGGCGCGCCATTCGACAGTGCGCCCATGATGCCCGGTAGAGGTCAGCGCCGTGCTGCCGCGGCGAGTGCCATCATGAGGCCGGCTCCCACCTGAGCCAGGTCATCGTGTGAAAATCGGTGCTTGTCGGGCCTGCGCGGGCGCGGGACGCTGGAAATGGGCGGTACATGGACGAAAGTGGCGAGCCGCGGACCGCCCTTTGCAGTGGCCGCTTCCGCCGCCCGCCAGCACAGGTAATTGCAGAGATAGCGTCCGGCATCGCGTGACAGCATCACAGGCACATGGGCGGTGCGCGCCGCGTTCAATAGCCGCATCGCTGGCGCCGGCATGGTCAGCGCGGGCGGTCCGCCGGGCGCGATCTTGCCTCGCGGGACCGTTGCACCTTTGACATCAGGCAACAGCGCCAGTGCATTGCGTCCCCGTGTTTCGATACGTAATCGCTTCGCCCGCGTGGACAAGCCGAACATCAATAAGGCATCCGGTTTGTGTCGGGCAATCAGCGCCGGCAGCTCGCGTTCGACCGCCGTATAACTGGTGGGGAACACATGGCCGACAATGCGCACGTCCGCCAAACCGGGTCGTCGCAGCCGCGCCAGCCGCTTGACCAGTGGCGTCGTCGGGTTGAACGGCGCACCGGGAAATGGCCCGAAGCCGGTGACGAGGAGGGTGATCATAGCCCGAGCATTTGCGCAATCTCTTCGACGGCCAGCGTTGGCGCCAGCGTGCCGGCCGCGACCGCGGCTTCCGCTTGCTTGACCTTGCCGCGCACGGCCGGATCGCTGCGCAGCCGCGCGGTCAGTCGCTCGTCCAACAGGGTCCACATCCATTTCACCTGCTGGTCGCGTCGGCGCTGTTCGAGTTCGCCCGTTGCGGTCATCTTCTCCTTGTGCGCCATCACCTGGCGCCACAATTCGCGTATACCGACGCCGGTCAGCGCCGAATAGGTGATCACCCGCGGCGACCAGGTGGTCGAATGCGGCGTCAGGATATTGAGCGCGCCGCGATATTCGGCCGCCGCCGCGCTCGCTCGCTCAATATTATCGCCGTCGGCCTTGTTGACCGCGATCATGTCAGCCAATTCGACGATGCCTTTCTTCAGCCCCTGCAGTTCGTCGCCGGCGCCGGCAACCATCAACAGCAAGAAGAAGTCGGTCATGTCGGCGACCGCCGTCTCGGACTGGCCGACGCCGACAGTTTCCACGATCACAAGGTCATAGCCGGCTGCCTCGCACAGCAGCATCGTCTCGCGCGTCTTGGCGGCAACGCCGCCGAGCGTGCCAGAGGCGGGGGAAGGGCGGATAAAGGCGTTGGGATCGACGGCGAGCTTGGCCATGCGGGTCTTGTCGCCGAGGATGGAGCCGCCTGTGCGGCTCGACGAGGGGTCGACCGCCAGCACTGCCACCTTGTGCCCCTGGCTGGTCAGCCAGCTCCCCAGCGCGTCGATGGTGGTCGATTTGCCGGCCCCCGGCGCGCCGGTGATGCCAAGCCGCACCGCCTTGCCGGTGAGCGGCAGCAGCTCCTGCACGAGTTGGTGCGCGCGAGCGCGGTGGTCGGCGCGTTTGCTCTCGATCAGCGTGATGGCGCGCGCAAGCTTGGCGCGGTCGCCGCCGCGGATGCCGGCCGCAAGCACGGCCACCTGTTCGGACGAATCGCGGGAAACGGGCGTGGACATCACGCCCATTTACACCGAACGCGCGACCTTCGCGAGGGCTTCGGGGTGTCTAGGCCGTCGGCTTGCCGGCCGCACTCGCTTCCTTGACCTCGTTGATGCGCCCGGTCTTGCAGTCGTAGATGAAGCCGTAGATCGGGATCGAGCCGGGCACCAGCGGATGGGTGCGGATGCGCTTGACGTCCTCGACCACGCTCTTGGGCAGATCGCTGATCGTGTGCCAGTTGATGAAATGGCCGCAGACATTGCCGCCGCCGTGCTTAGGGTTCGCCCATTTCTTGCCGTCGAAACCGGCGGTCTCGAGGTTGTCGTCGAGCAGATCGCTCATGACCTCGTTGGTGAAGGTCAGCATGCCGCAATCGGTGTGGTGGACGACGAACCACTCGTTGGTGGCGAGCAGTTTGTGCGAGATCACCAGCGAGCGGATGGCGTCGTCGCTGGCGCGGCCGCCGGCGTTGCGGATGACATGGGCGTCGCCTTCGGCAAGCCCGGCGTATTTGGCGGGATCGAGCCGCGCGTCCATGCAGGTCAGGATGGCGAACCGGCGCGCCGGCGGCATGGCGAGCTTGCCCTTGTCGCCGAAACTCGCCGCATAGCTGCTGTTGGCTTTGAGAACCTCGTCGTAGGTCGCTGACATTGTGTTTCCTCCCGCCGCTGCCGCTAAACCGCAGCGTGCATGAAGGCTATCTGCGGGCGGAAAACGGGTAAAGTCAACGAAATGGGATTTCGTTCTTGAGTGGGCGCAGGGGCGGAAATTCCAATGTCCTCGCGCGCCGTAAAATGGTCACGCGCCGTTCGCGTCGCGGCACGCCGCGCCTGCAATTCTCTGGGAACGCAAGAGACTGTTACTGTTCGTCGCGCTTGGCATCGCCGGGCGGGCGCGCGCCGCCGAAAAGATGCGCGCCGGTCGGTGACAGATGAGCCTTTAAGACGGCCCACGGCACGAACACGACGTAGGAGCCCTCGACATAGGGGCCAACCGCATAGGGCGAGAAGTAGAACAAAAGGCCGGCGCTCTTGTCGTGCCCGGTCGACGGGGCCAGCGCAACGCCGCCGATCTTGGTGATGTCCGGCTTGATGTTGTCGAGCCACATCGCATCGTTGGCCGCCTCAGGCGGAATGCCGC
This sequence comes from uncultured Pseudomonadota bacterium, assembly GCA_963732895.1. Taxonomy (GTDB): domain Bacteria; phylum Pseudomonadota; class Alphaproteobacteria; order Rhizobiales; family Xanthobacteraceae; genus Pseudolabrys. The sequence goes on from CAVTBG010000008.1 coordinate 340,074, forward strand.
GCGCCTTCTTCGCCGAGACCACGGCGGCTCGGATCGCCTTTGCTAATATACGTAGCGTCAGTCCGCTGGTGGCAGTCTCCCTGAAGAACGGTCGGAGGCTGACGAACTTGCCGGTTTTGGTGTCCCATAGCAGGGTGTCAACGGGGTGGTTCGGGTGAGCGGCACCCGCGCTATAGCTGTAATCGCCACGCACGATGCTGACATACCCTTAAATCGCCGAGCGCCGTTCGTAGGAACGGTCGAATACATAGCTGCGGTTATTGCTGAAGAGTTCGCGATTTTCCCGATAGTCTTTATCGGCTTCGGTTTGCCACTTCGCTATCTCGCGCTTGCCGGCGTCCAGCAGGCGAGGGTAGAGGCCGGGATATACTTTGAGCGCCGGATCGATGGTGACGCTGGCGTCAATCGCCTTGGTTTTGACGGTGGCGTCGGGCTTCTGCTGCGGCGCGGCCGTGGCCGGCGGGAGGCAGAGGCAGAGGCAGAGGCAGAGGCAGAGGCAGAGGCAGAGGCATGCGGCGATGAGCGGGAAGAGAAGGAAACGACTGGGAAGGCGCATGTTCAACGTCCCGCTTATTGAATGGGGCCGCCACTCAAAATCGGCATATTGCTATTTGTTGTCGGGCAGTCGGATTGCCAACCCGCCGCGATCGTCGCGCCGCGCCGCCGCGGTCGCGCGCGCCAGCGCAAAGAGCTGGTCGCGCGTTTCGATGCGGCAGGAGAAGTCCTTGGTCTTTTGGCAATTGGCCTTGCGCACGGCTTCCGCCGCATCGTCTTCGTCGATCGGCAGCACCTGGAATACGCCATCGAGCAATTTGTGCATCAGCGCGTACTCGATGTGGTGCTTTGGATCGGTGGGAATGCTCTGGATGATTGAATCGCCGCCCTCAAACGGATGCGCGGAAAACGCGGCGACGTCCTTCATGCCGCCGCTTGCACGGGCGTAGTGACCATCCTTCCAGACGAAGTCGGCCTGTTCGGGGTCGATCGCAGCACCCTTATTTAACCCGTAGAACTGGAAGCGCGCATGAGGCCCGAACGTCGGCTGCGCGTCGGTGAGGATCGGGCGGGCGGAATCGATGCAGCCGCCGAGCGCCAGCGCGCCCAATGCAGTAAGAGCGACAAAGAACTGTCTCACTCTGCCGCCTCCTTCTCATGGCCCAAGCGCTTGTTCAGCGTCTTGAGCAGCTTCTCGGCGGCGTCGGCGATCACCGTACCGGGCGGGAAGATCGCTTCGGCGCCGGCTTTCATCAGCGCATCGTAATCCTGCGGCGGCACCACGCCGCCGACCACGATCATGATGTCGTCGCGACCTTGCTTCGCCAGCTCCGTCTTCAGCTCTGGCACCAGTGTCAAGTGCGCGGCAGCGAGCGATGACACGCCGAGGATATGCACGTCGTTTTCCACCGCCTGCCGCGCGGCTTCCGCCGGTGTCGCGAACAACGGCCCGATATCAACGTCGAAGCCGAGATCGGCAAAGGCGGATGCGATTACCTTTTGCCCACGGTCGTGGCCGTCCTGGCCGATCTTGGCGACCAGAAGGCGCGGGCGGCGGCCTTCCTCCGCCTCGAAATGCTCGACCTGTTCGCGCACCCTTTCGACGGCGCCGGTCATCTTGCCCTCCTTGCCGACCTCCCGCTTGTAAACCCCGGTGATGGCCTTGATCGTGGCCACGTGGCGGCCGAATACCTGCTCAAGCGCCGATGAAATCTCGCCGACCGTCGCCTTGGCGCGGGCAGCGTCGACCGCAAGCGCCAAAAGATTGCCGTTACCGCGGTCGGCGGCGCGGGTCAGCGCGTCGAGCGCTTCTTTCAGCGCGGCCGGATCGCGCTCCGCGCGCAAGCGCGCGAACTTGTCGAGCTGCATTTGCCGCACCGCCGAATTGTCGATCTTGAGCACCTCGATATGCTCTTCTTCCGTCGGCTGGTACTTGTTGACGCCGATCACCGACTGGTGGCCGCTATCGATACGGGCCTGGGTCTTGGCCGCGGCCTCCTCGATGCGCAGCTTGGGAATGCCGGCTTCGATCGCTTTCGCCATGCCGCCGAGGCCCTCGATCTCCTCGATATGGCCCCATGCCTTTTTCGCCAGTTCGTAGGTGAGCCGCTCGACGTAATAGGAGCCGCCCCAGGGGTCGACGATGCGAGTCGCGCCGGCCTCCTGCTGCAGCACGATCTGCGTGTTGCGGGCGATGCGGGCGGAGAAGTCGGTCGGCAGCGCCAGCGCTTCGTCGAGCGCGTTGGTGTGCAGCGACTGCGTTTGCCCCTGCGTTGCCGCCATCGCCTCGATCATGGTGCGGGCGACATTGTTGAACACGTCCTGCGCGGCCAGCGACCAGCCCGAAGTCTGCGAATGCGTGCGCAAGGAGAGCGAGCGCTCGTTCTCCGGCTTGAACGGCTTCATCAGCTTCGCCCAGATCATGCGGGCGGCGCGCAGCTTGGCGATCTCCATGAAATAGTTCATGCCGATCGCCCAGAAGAACGACACGCGCGGCGCGAACTGGTCGACGGTCAGCCCGGCCTTGATGCCGGCGCGCACGTATTCGACGCCATCGGCGAGCGTATAGGCGAGCTCCAGGTCCTGCGTCGCGCCGGCTTCCTGCATGTGATAGCCGGAAACCGAGATCGAATTGAACTTGGGCATCTCGGCGGAGGTGTAGGCGAAGATGTCGGAGATGATGCGCAACGATGGCCCGGGCGGATAGATATAGGTATTGCGCACCATGAATTCTTTGAGGATGTCGTTTTGGATGGTGCCCGACAGCTTAGCGTGCGGCACGCCCTGTTCTTCCGCCGCCACGATGTAGAGCGCGAGAATGGGGAGCACCGCACCGTTCATGGTCATCGACACGCTCATCTGGTCGAGCGGGATGCCGGAAAACAGCGTGCGCATGTCGTAGATGGAATCGATCGCCACGCCCGCCATGCCGACGTCGCCGGAAACGCGCGGATGGTCAGAGTCGTAGCCGCGGTGGGTGGCGAGATCGAAGGCAATCGAAAGGCCCTTCTGCCCGGCGGCGAGGTTGCGCCGGTAGAAGGCATTGGAATCTTCCGCCGTCGAGAAGCCGGCATATTGCCGGATGGTCCAGGGCTGCGCCGCGTACATCGCCGGATAGGGCCCGCGCAGGTAAGGCGGCTTGCCGGGATAGGTGTCGAGGAAGTCGAGCCCAGTGACGTCGCTTTCGCCGTAGACCGGCTTGACGGGAATCGCTTCCGGCGTGGTCCAGGGTTCGGCTGATGCGATGCCCGACGATACCGGCGTTTCGGCGAAATCGACCGTGGCGAAGTTCGGAATCTGGCTCATGGCTTGCCTAGATTATCATGCGCCGCCTGCAAGGTCGAAAGCGCATCGCAGCCCATATAAATGAACGTTTTCACCCCGGCCTGGCGCCAATTTGCCTCGTTTTCGCCCGGGCGGCCGGCGAGGTGGACGGTGGCGCCGGCGGCGGCCAGCGCCTTGGCGGCGTCCGCAGTTTGCGTCTCGTACACCTTGTCCGACGAACACAGGCAGGCGAGCCTGGCGCCGGAAGCCTTGAACGCCGCGACCAGCGCGGCGAGATCGGGGAAGCCGTTGTTAGTCATCGCTTCGATGCCGCCGGCCTCATAGAAGTTGCGGGCGAAGGTGGCGCGCGCGGTGAAGTCCGATAGCTTGCCGAGGTTGGCGAGGAAAACCTTCGGGCGCGATCCCGTCTTCGCCAGGGTCGCATCCGATTTGTCGCGCAAGGCCTCGAAAGGTTCACCGAGGCGGATGCTCGGCAGCGCCTCAAAGGTTGCCCGCTGCGCGGCCGCGCTCACGCGCGGCACGTCCAGAACCTTTACCGGCGCTTCGCTCAAGTTTGGATAGTCGCTCGTGCCGGTCAGCGCGTCCTTGCGCTGTGCGACCGCCGCCTGCCGCGCCGCGCGCGTCTCGGCGACCTTCTTTTGCAGCATTCCCTGTTCGAGCGCGGCGGCCAAACCACCGGCGGCTTCGATCTCCTGGAACAGCGTCCAGGCGGCCTGCGCCATCTCGGTGGTGAGGTGCTCGATGCTGCCGGAACCGGCGGCCGGGTCGGCGACGCGGTAGAGGTTCGACTCTTCCAGCAGGATCAACTGTATATTGCGCGCGACCCGCCGCGCGAAGCGGTCGGGCGAGCCAAGCGCCAAGGTGAAGGGCAGGGCGGTCACGCTATCGGCGCCACCAACGCCGGCGGCGGTGACGGCAATGGTGGTGCGCAGCATGTTCACGTATGGATCGCGCGCTGTCATCATCCGCCACGCCGTCTCGGCGGCTACATATGCCGGCTGCGGCGTCAGGCCGCTCGCCTGTTCGACGCGCGCCCAGAGCTTTCGCAGTGCGCGGAACTTGGCGATGGTGAGGAACTCATCGGCATCGGCGGCGAGTAGAAACGAAATCCGCCGCCGCGCCTCGTCGAGCGAAAAACCCGCCGCTTCCAGCATGCGCAAGTAGGCGACGCCCGCGGCCAGCACGAAGGCGAGTTCCTGCGCTTCCGAGCCTCCGGCCTCATGCACGACGCGGCCGTCGGCGCGCAGGAAGCGGGCTTTGGTGAAACCCTTGCCGGCGAGATCCTTGGCGGTGCCGCCGGCGCGCGCCGAAAGCTCCGGCCACGGCAAGAGGGCGCGTCCCGTGCGCGCCATGTCGCCGAGCGGATCGAGTTCGAAATCGATGTCGAGCAGCGCGGGGTCGATTTTTCGCCGCGTCATGACGTCGGTCATTAGTGTGGCCACCGGCCGTCCGGCAAAGGGCGCGGTTTCGATTCTGAGCGCGATCAGATCGAACATCACCCCCGAGAGCGCCTGGTCGAGCGCGTCCGCCGTCTCGGCGACCAGGCCGTAGCCGCGCGCCGTCGGCGCGCCAGCCAACACCAGCGTCAGCCCGGTGGCGCCATTCTCCAGGTCCTGCAGCGCTTGGGGCTGGGCGGCCTTGGGATCGGGATGGTCGACCCGTTGCAGCACCTGCCAGGGGACCGCCGCGCGTCCGGCGACCGGCGTAGCGCCGTGGGCGCGGGGATAGAGCGGGTCGATCCGCAGGCCGTCATAGGTTTGGCTTACGAGGCGCTTGTCGAAGCTGGCACCCTTCAGCGCCGCCTCGACCAGCTTGCGCCAGTCCTGTTCGGTGGTGGCGGGAAACTCCGCAGCGAGGGAGAGGTCGTCTGACATAGCGGCAAAATGCCATGGTTTCGTCGCAGCGCACAATGGACCGGCTTTCCCCCTTTGGCGGAAGGCGTCCGGCGGCGCGGATGCCACTCAGCGCGGCGGCAGCTTCTCGATCCCGGCGGAATCGAGCGTCGCAGCCTCGTCCTTGATGCGGCGACCGTTGATCCGCAGATCCGGCGCAATTTCGGCGAGTGGTACCAGAACGAAGGCGCGTTCGAACAGGCGCGGATGCGGCAGCGTCAGGGCGCCGTCGTCGAGCTTCGAGTCGTCATATGCGATGATGTCGATATCGGCGGTGCGCGGGCCCCAGCGCTGCTCGTTGGCGCGGTCGCGACCGAGCGTGAGCTCCACCTCTTGTGCACGCGCCAGCAGGGCCTGCGGGGTGAGGGTGGTGTCGACCGCGATGCACAGGTTGACGAAGGACGCCTGGTCCTCGACGCCCCAGGGCGGCGTGCGGTAGTCGGCGGAACGGGCGGTGAGTTCTTATTTTGTCACCGTCGCACAACAGCGCCACCGCTCGATCGAGGATCGCGCGGCTGTCGCCGACATTGCCGCCGAGCGCCAGCCAGGCTGGAGTCATAGCCGCACGGGGCCCCGCGTCCGCACTAGCGTGATGCCGACGTCGGTGAAGGTGGCGGCGATCGGGGCGTGCGGCTTGTGGATCGTCACCTTGACCGTGCGCACCAGCGGGAACGTTGTCAGCAGGGCGTCGGCGACCCGGCCGGCGGCGGCCTCGATCAGCCGGAAGCGCTGGGCGCAGAAAGCCTTGCTCGCGCAGTCGACCGCCTTGTCGTAGGAGACCGTGTCCGCCACCCGGTCTGAGCGCGCGGCGGCGGAAAGATCGATCTCCAGTTCGAGATCGAGGCTGAAGGTCTGCCCTACCTTGCCCTCGTGCGGCATCACGCCGTGATAGGCGTGCAGCGCCAGGCCGGTGATGAAAATGCGGTCGCTCATCGTGCCGCCTCGATGGCCGCGGCCACCCGCAGCGCCTGTACCGTTTCCGCAACGTCATGCGCACGCACGATAGCCGCACCTTTCTCGACCGACAAAAGGTGGGCGGCAATCGAGCCGCCGATGCGCTCGCCCGGGCTCGAAGGCACCACCGCGTTGATGAAGCGCTTGCGCGAGGCGCCGACCAGCAGCGGCAGGCCGAAGTGCTTGAGGGCGTCGAGCCGGCCGAGGCAGAGGATACTTTGCTCTGCTGTCTTGCCGAAACCAATGCCGGGATCGAGCACGATCTTGTCGCGGGCGATGCCGGCCTGCGCTGCGATCTCCAGGGAGCGGGCGAAGAACGCGTTCATGTCGGCTATGATGTCGATGGTTTCGTCCGCGCTCTCGCGATTATGCATGACGATTACGGGTATATCGCGCGCGGCCACCAGCGGCGCCATATCGGGATCGCGCTGCAGGCCCCAGACGTCGTTGACGATTTTAGCGCCCTCATCGAGCGCCCAGGCGGCGGTCTCAGCCTTGATGGTGTCGATCGAGACCGGCGGGCCTAGCTTGGCGACCGCCGGCAGGACCGGCTTCAGCCGCGCCCGCTCGTCGGCGGCTGACACCGGCTGCTGGCCGCCATAGGGACGGGTGGATTCCGCCCCGATGTCGAGAATGTCCGCGCCCTGGTCGACCATCTCGCGTGCATGACCGATGGCCATGTTTGGGTCGAAGAACTGGCCGCCATCGGAAAACAAATCCGGTGTGACATTGAGAATGCCCATTACCAAAGGCCGCCCGTGCGACAGCAGGCCGGCGAGTGTATCGGAGGCGGATTTTTGCCCGGTTCCAAGCTTCTCGGCGACGTATGTGGTCATGCCGGTCGCTTTGCGCGGTCGCCGCGGGGCTGTCAAGCAGCCGTCTGGAACGTTTCCAGGCGAAGTGGGAACCGGTTCTCCGTCCGGAAACGCGACCAAACAAAAACTTAGATGTATTAACAGGCTCCGGGAAACTGTGAGCAAGTCCGGCCGCGGTGGGCCCTCAATAGCTGATTTTGAGTGGCAACTTCTTGGCGTCCTCGATCCAACGCGTCACCACTTTTTCCGATGGCAGCAGCCGCACCAGCCTTCGCTTCTTGTTGGCGTCGGCCATCGCCTTGGCGAGATTGCAAGGGTTGCGATACTTGAGCTCCTTGACCGTATCGACCCCGGCGGCCTGCAAGAGCTCAGCATATTCCTTGCTGACACCGTGGATGCGCATACGGTCGGCGACATTGGCCCAACACAAGAGCTGCTTCTCGCTCAATCCCGTCTTCTCGGCCAGAGCCTTGCGGCCCTTCTGGGCACGCGCAGCCTCCAGCAGGCGTTCAGTCGACCTGATCCCGGCCTTCTTCAGGATGGCGGACGCCTCGCCGTCGATCCCGTCGATCGCTATAATGGGATAGGACATCGAAACTGCCTCCTCGCCGCCCGTCGATCAAATCGCCTTTCCGGCGACAACTTCAAATGAATTGACCCAATCCCGGAATGGCGGCGACGACCTCGCCGACGGCTTCATCGCCGGCGATCTCGCGGGCGTGGGCAATGACTTCGCGCGTGACACCCTGGACCTGGTCCATGCTGAGGCCTGCCGCCATCATCTTAGTGCCGGCACCCATGAGGCCGCCCATGGCGAATCCGCCGCCGCCGCTGGCGTCAATGCCTTCCTGGGCTTCCATCAGTTCTTGCGCGCCGGGAAGGCGGTCCATCAGCGCCCGCACTTTGTCGGGCGGGCCTTCGCTGAGCAGGAATTCGAAAATGACGCCGACAGCTTTTTCCGCCGCGTCCCGATCGACGCCGACATTGGCGACGAGCCGCGCGATCAACTCATCCATAACAATTCAATCCCCTCGCGTCCCGCACTAACGGCGGGTTGGCGGCATATTGAACGGAGCTTGTGCCGATGACAAGCGGCGATGCTCATCACATTGATGTGCGACATGCGAACCAGATTGTGGTGGCGCGTCAAGACAGTTGAACGGTCTGCGCGTCACTTGTTCGATGCGTGCGATGTTTTTGCATCGGTTTTGCCGCCGATGCGGCTGTCGATTCCGACTTTTGTTCTCGGATCGTGAAAGCGACGGTAGTATCCAAGTGCAACGGTGAGATTTCCGTGCCTTTCGAGAACGCCGCGGGTCGTTTGGCGGAGGTCCATTGGTGGTTTCTGGCGCGGGCGTTTGCGTCTCTTGGCTATGCTTTGTAATTCCTGAAACCGGCACATAAAAAGATACCATCAATGGCCGCTTCTCCCGAATGGTGGCCATTTCCGACAATGTCGCATGCCCATGCACTCGCCGTGCCGGGCAAACGCGTCGGAGCGCACCGCCTTTCCAGGCTTTGCGCGCGTTGTTAGGTTGTGAAATGTTCGAAGGAGCCCTGACATGAGCACACTCGACGCGGTTTTGAACCGCATCGACCAGGATATCGGCCAGAGTCTCGATCGGCTGTTCGCATTATTGCGCATTGCCTCGGTATCAACCGATCCGGCCTATGCCGAACAGTGCCGAGACGCGGCCCGGCACGTCGCAGCCGACCTCAAATCAATCGGTTTTGACACCGAAGTGCGCCCGACCGACGGTCATCCGGTGGTGGTGGGCAAGTCCAACGGCGCCAATGGCCCGCGGGTGCTGTTCTACGGCCATTATGACGTACAACCGGTCGATCCGCTCGAGCTTTGGAAGACGCCGCCGTTCGAGCCGCGCATCGAGACTCTGCCGGACGGACGCAAAATTATCGTCGCCCGCGGCGCCTGCGACGATAAGGGCCAGGCAATGACCTTCATCGAGGCCTGCCGCGCCTATCACGCCGTCACCGGAAAGCTGCCGCTGCCGATCACCACCATGATCGAGGGAGAAGAGGAGTGCGGCTCGCGTAACCTGTTCGATTTCGTCAAAAAAAATGCCAATGAGTTCAAGCTTGACCTGGCGCTGGTCTGCGACACCGCGATGTGGGACCAGGACACCCCGGCGATCACCACGTCGCTGCGCGGGCTGGTGTATGAGGACGTCAGGATCACGTGCGCCGACCGCGACCTGCACTCTGGCCTGTTCGGCGGTGCCGCGCGCAACCCGCTGCATGTCCTGTCGCGCATTCTTGCCGACCTGCACGACGACGACGGCCGCGTCACCATTCCGGGCTTCTACGGCGGGGTGAAGGACCTGCCGCCGGGCATCAAGGCCGATCTGGAAAGCCTCAACCTGACTGCCGAGCAGTTTCTCGGTCCCATTGGGCTGAAGGAGCCGGCGGGTGAAAAAGGCCGTCTGCTCATCGAGATGACCACCACCCGTCCGACTGCCGAAGTGAATGGTGTCATAGGTGGCTATACGGGCGAGGGTGCCAAGACTGTGATCGCGGGCGAAGCCAAGGCAAAAGTGTCGTTCCGCCTTGTGGGCGACCAGGACCCGCAGAAGATCCGCGACGCCTTCCGCGCCTTCGTGCGCAAGCGGGTGCCGGCCGATTGCCAAGTCGAGTTCGGTAATTTCGGGCTGGCGCCGCCGCTCCAGCTCTCCTTCGACAACCCGGCGCTGAACAAGGCGCGCGCGGCGCTGGCCGAGGAATGGGGCCACAAGGCGGTCACGGTGGGGGCGGGCGGCTCGATCCCGATCGTGGCCGACTTCAAGACCGTGCTGGGGATGGATTCGCTGCTGGTCGGCTTTGCGCTTGACGACGACCGGGTGCATTCGCCGAACGAGAAGTTCGACCTCAAGTGCTTCCACAAGGGCATCCGCTCCTGGGCGCGCATCCTGCACGCGCTGGCGGAAGGGTAGGGCCCGTCGGCACGATTCTCTCGGTTGTCATGCGCCGGCTTGACCCGCGCATCCCGCTTACGGACGCTATGCCCCTCTAAGCGAGATGGCCGGGACAAAGCCCGGCCATGACACGTCAAAGGCTCGTTTACGAGCTCAATACCCCCGCCGCCGTTCTTTCTTGGCGGCCTTGCGGGCGGCGTAGCGGGCATCGCGGGCGGCCTTCTGCTCGGCCGCGAGCTGGGCGGCCTTATCTGCTTCTTCCGCCGCGATCATGGCGGCGACTTCTTCGGCTTCACGCTGTTCCTTGGCGACGCGCTCGGCTTCGCGCGCGGATTCGGCGGCAAGCTGGGCCTCGCGCGCGCGCTGGGCGGCTTCGCGCTCGGCCTCTCGTTCGACTTGGCGCTTGGCGCGCGCGGTGGCAACCGCCGCCCGGGCGGCCTGCTTTTCGGCAAGTGCAGGATCTTGCGTGGCGGCGCGGAACCGCTCCAACAGCGCCTTCTTGGCGGCGGCGGCCTCGTTCTGACGTTGGTGAAGGTCCGGCGTATTGAAACTGCTCATCTATTCTCCAATGGGGTGGGGGGGGAGCCAAGCCTAGTCGGCGGTAGTTAAGGGTGAGACGCGCTATATGGCGAACGATCGCCGCCAATGCAATTGCGATGTGGTCATAGCTGCAAATCGAGCACTGCGGTCCACCGTTCAGTTCTTCAGCCGGTAGCCGACCCGGAACATCCACCACACGGTGGCCAGGCACACGCTTAGGAACACCAGCGTCATTGCCATGCTGATGACCGGGCTGATGTCGGCGACCTCGAAGAAGCTCCAGCGGAAGCCGCTGATGAGGTAGACTACCGGGTTGAACAGGGTGATTTTCTGCCAGATCGGCGGCAGCACATGGATCGAGTAGAAGGTGCCGCCCAAGAAGGTCAGCGGCATGATGACCAGCAGCGGGACGATCTGCAACTTCTCGAAGCTATCGGCCCAAATACCGATGATGAAGCCGAGCAAGCTGAACGTCGCAGCCGTCAGCACCAGGAAGGCTAACATCCACACCGGATGGGCGATGCGCAGCGGCACGAATAGCCAGGACGTGGCGAGGATGATCAGCCCCAGGATGATCGACTTGGTGGCTGCCGCCCCGACATAGCCGAGCGCGATCTCGAAGGCTGAGATCGGCGCCGATAAGATTTCGTAGACCGTACCGATAAAGCGGGGGAAATAGATGCCGAACGAGGCGTTCATGGTGCTCTGGGTCAAGAGTGTCAGCATGGTCAGCCCAGGTACGATAAAGGCGCCGTAGCTCACTCCCTCGATGTGGCTGATGCGCGAGCCGATCGCCGCACCGAACACCACGAAATAGAGCGACGTGGAGATCACCGGCGAGACGATGCTTTGCCAGAAGGTGCGCCGGGTGCGCGCCATCTCGGAACTGTAGATCGCGTAGGCGCCCCGCCAGTTCATGGCCGCTCACTCACCAATCCGACGAATATGTCCTCCAGCGAGCTCTGCGTGGTCTGCAGGTCACGGAAGCGGATGCCGGCGCGGTTGAGGTCGTTGAGCAGCGCCGTGATGCCGGTGCGCTCGACCTGGGTGTCGTAGGTGAAGACGAGTTCGCTGCCGCCATTGGCCAGCGTCAGGTTGTGGCCGGCGAGCTCTTCAGGGAGTGTGTCGAGTTTCTTCTGCAGTTGCAGGATCAACTGCTTTTGGCCAAGCTTGCGCATCAGCTCGGCCTTGTTCTCCACCAGGATGATTTCGCCCTTGTTGATGACGCCGACCCGGTCGGCCATCTCCTCGGCTTCCTCGATGTAATGGGTGGTGAGGATGATGGTGACGCCGGAGGCGCGCAGATCGCGCACAACTTGCCACATGTCCTTGCGCAGCTCGACATCGACGCCGGCGGTTGGCTCGTCGAGGAACAGGATGCGCGGCTCGTGGCTGAGCGCCTTGGCGATCATCAGCCGCCGCTTCATGCCACCAGACAAAGTCCGGATCGCGCCGTCCTTCTTGTCCCACAGCGACAGCGATTTCAGCAGCCGCTCGAGATAGGCGGGGTTCGGCGCCTTGCCGAACAGGCCGCGACTGAAGCTCACCGTGTCCCAAACGCTCTGGAAGGCGTCGGTGGTTAATTCCTGCGGGACCAGCCCGATCAGCGAACGGGTGGCGCGGTACTGCTTGACGATGTCATGACCGTCAACGGTCACCGAGCCTGCCGACGCATTCACGATTCCGCAGATGACGCCGATCAGCGTGGTCTTGCCGGCGCCATTGGGGCCCAGCAGGGCGAAGATCTCGCCGCGCTCGATGATGAGACTGATGTCGTTCAGCGCCCGGAGGCCGGTGGCGTAGGTCTTCGACAGATTCTGGACGGAAATGATCGGCGGCATGGAAAGGACGGTAACCGGGCGGGGTGATTGCGCATATAGGCAACGGCCCCGGGCCTCGCCAGCCCAGCCCGTTCACATCCACTACTTCATGACGTCTAGGCCGCCGCGACCAGCGCGTTTAGGTCGGAAAGTGTCTGGGCTGGGGGAAAATCGAGATATTCGTCCGGCTGTTTGCTGCGGTTGACCCAAAGCGTACGGAAACCGACCGAGGTGCCGGCCATGACGTCCCAGCGGTTGGAGGAGACGAAGGTCACGTCCTTGGCCGCGCATTTGTAATGGTCGGTGACCAGCACGTAGACCTCTGGTCGCGGTTTGAACATCTTGAGCACGTCGACCGAGAGCACCGCATCGAGCACGTCGCCGATGCCGGCGCCGTCCACCGCGCCCTTCAGCATCTTAGGCGAGCCGTTGGAGAGGATGCCGGTTTTGTGGCCCTTGGCCTTGAGCGCTTGCAGCGCCGCGCGCGCGTCCGGATAGGCGTCAAGCTTGAAATAGGCATCCAGCAGCTGGCCTTTAAGTCCCTTGTCGACCGACGGCACCCGAGCCAGCGCGTGGTCCAGCGCCCGCTCGGTCAGGGTCCAGAAATCGGCGTAATGGCCGGCCAGCGTCAGCGTCCAGGTGTATTCGAGCTGTTTCAGACGCCAAATGTCCGACATGCGTTGAGCGTCGGGCCCGGCCTGAAAACGGGCCATCGCGGCGTGAACGTCAAATAGCGTGCCGTAAGCATCAAAAACGTAAATGGATGACATGGAATCCTCCCGGTGGGGCCGTTATGGTGGTGGAAAAGCACATCGCCGGGGACAAGGAAAGCACCCCCGCGATCACAATCCGATGTGCCGGGAGTGAATAGAAAATGGCGGGCAAGGGCTGGTCGAAGACCTGGACGTTCTATGACGGCGATTGGCATGAGGGCAATTTCCCCATGCTGGGCGTGCGGTCGCACGCCACGTGGCTGGGCTCGTCGGTGTTCGACGGCGCTCGCGCCTTCGAGGGGGTGATGCCCGATCTCGACATGCATTGCGCGCGGATCAACGAGTCGGCGGAGACCATGCACTTGAAGCCGGAGGTCTCGGTGGAGACCTGGATGAGGCTCACCGCGGATGGCCTCAAGCGCTTCGACAATGAAGCGGCGCTGTATATCCGCCCGATGTACTGGGCCGAGCAAAACGGCGCACTGCTGGTGTCGCCGGATCCCGACTCAACCCGCTGGTGCTTGACGCTGTACGAAGCGCCGATGCGTGAGCCCGAAGGCTTCGCCATCACGCTCTCGCCTTATCGTAAGCCGAGCCTCGAATGTATGCCGACCGATGCCAAAGCCGGCTGCCTCTATCCCAACAACGCCCGCGCGTTGCTGGAGGCCGGAGCGCGCGGCTTCGCCAATTGTGTCATGCTCGACATGCTCGGCAACGTGGCGGAGCTTGCCACCGCCAACCTGTTCTGCGCCAAGGGCGGCGTGGTCTATACGCCGGCGCCAAACGGCACCTTCCTTAACGGCATCACCCGACAACGTGTGATCGCCTTGTTGCGCGGGGCCGGTGTGAGTGTCGTCGAATGCACGCTGCGCTACAGCGACATCTTGGCCGCTGACGAAATCTTTTCTTCGGGCAATTATTCCAAGGTGATGCCGATCAACCGTATCGACGACCGCGCGCTGCCGCCGGGTCCCCTTTACCGCAAGGCGCGCGAGCTTTACTGGGCCTTTGCGCATTCGTGAGGTCTCGGGGGATATGGAGGATATGAGTGAAGCGACTTTGGCGCCGCAGCCGGCGCCGGGCAATGCCATCCAGACAATCGATCTCGATGCTTATTGCGCGCGCGTCGGCTATACCGGCCCGCGCGTGCCGACGCTTGACACGTTGCGCGCGTTGCACGGACTGCATCCGGCTGCAATTCCCTTCGAGGCGATCGACGTCCTGCTCGGGCGCGGCGTCGATCTCAGCGCTGCCGCCGTCGATGCCAAGTTGATCGCCGCCGGCCGTGGCGGCTATTGCTTCGAGCAGAACAGCCTGTTCATGCGGGCGCTGGTCGCCATGGGCTTTGCCGTCGATGGCCTGTCAGCGCGTGTGCGCTGGATGCGCGCTCCCGATGCGCCGCCGATGCCCCGCACCCATATGGCCCTGCGGGTAATTGTCGACGGCGAGCCGTGGCTGGCCGATGTCGGTTTCGGCGGCTGCGTGCCTACCGCGCCCTTGCGCCTATCTATCGACGCGCCGCAGCCGACCGGCCACGAGACCTTCCGCGTCCGGCCGGAAGGCGGATCATTGGTTGTCGAGGCCGAGCGCGGCGGCGACTGGCTGGCGCTTTACGAGATATTGTCTGAACCGCAACTCTCCATCGACTATGAGCTCGCCAACTGGTTCACCGCCACCCATCCGAATTCGCCGTTCCGGCGCAATCTGATGGTCACGCGGGTGACACCGCCGGCGCGCTATGCGCTGCTCGACAATCGTTACACCGTGCGCAAACCGAGCGGTGAGACCGAGCAGCGCCAACTCGATGCTGCCCAGCTTGAAAAAGCGCTCGCGGAAATCTTCGGGCTTCCGGTCGCGCCCGACTGGCGGCCGGTGATCGAGCGTGCCGCGGTCGCCGAGCTGGCGAGCTAGGTCTCGCTCTTGGCCGGCTTTATGGTGTGCAGCGCGTGCAGCAGGTCGATCGGCACGGGGAACACGATGGTCGAGTTCTTTTCGCCGGCGATGTCCTGCAGGGTCGAGAGATAGCGCAACTGCATCGATTCGGGATGCTTGGCCAGCATCTCGCCGGCTTCCACTAGCTTCTCGGCCGCCTGCTGCTCGGCCTCCGCGCCGATGATGCGGGCGCGGCGATAGCGTTCGGCTTCCGCCTGGCGGGCGATGGCGCGGATCATGCTCTCGTCGATGTCGACGTGCTTGATCTCGACATTGGCGACCTTGATGCCCCAGGTGTCGGTCTGCCGGTCGAGAATTTCCTGGATGTCCTTGTTGAGCTTGTCGCGCTCGGCCAGCATCTCGTCGAGCTCGTGTTTGCCGAGCACCGAGCGCAGCGTGGTCTGCGCGAGCTGGCTGGTGGCGGCGAAGAAGTTTTCGACCTGGATCACCGCTTTGTCGGGATCGACCACGCGGAAATAGACCACTGCGTTGACCTTTACCGACACGTTGTCGCGCGAGATCACGTCCTGGCTCGGCACGTCGTGCACGATGGTGCGCAGGTCGACCCGCACCATTTGCTGGATGACTGGGATCAAGATGATGAGGCCGGGCCCCGACACGCCGGTAAAGCGCCCGAGCGTGAACATGACCGCACGCTCGTATTCGCGCATGACGCGGATCGACGACAAGACCACCGCGATAACGATCGCGGCGATAACAGCATACCAGACAATGTCGATATTGGTCCCGGACATGGCGTGTTCCTTATGGTTTTGGTGATCCGGCAAGTTCCGGTTCGATGACGAGGAGGAGATCGCGGCGCGAGACGACGCGCACGCGCTGGCCCGGTGTTAGCTTGGCGTTCGAGCGTGCGTGCCAGCGCTCGCCGAGCACTTGCACGTCGCCTTCCTCGCCGTCCCAACTGAGCACCTGCGCCTCGCGGCCGACCAGGGCGGCGTCGCCGATAACCACCGTGCGACGATGCGCACGCATGACGGCCGCGAGCGCGATGGCGAGGAATGCCACGCTGACTACGACAGCAGTGGCGATCACCCCCCAGGATAGCTGGAAGCCCGGCACTTCTGTGTCAAACAGGAACAGCGAGCCGATGACGAAGGCGGCGATGCCGCCGAGGCCGAGCGCGCCGAACGAAGGTACGAAGGCTTCCGCCGTCATCATGACCATGCCCAGCAGCAGCAGGCCGGCGCCGGCATAGTTCACGGGCAGCAGGTTGAGAGCGTAGAGCCCGATCAACAGGGCAATGCCGCCGAGCACGCCGGGGAAATAAGCGCCCGGGCTGAAGAATTCGAACATGATGCCGTAGATACCGGCGAGCAGCAGCAGATAGGCGATGTTGGGATTGGTGATGATGTTCAGGAAATTGCTGCGCCAGTTCGGTTCGATGGCCACCGTCTTCAGGCCGGCGGTTTTCAGCGTCATGTCGTGACCGTTGACCTTGACGATGCGGCCGTCGGCCTGCCGCAGCAGGTCGGGGATGTTGTCGGCGATCAGTTCGATGACGTGCTTGTCCTTGGCCTCGCTGGCGGTCAGCGTGGCGGCCTCGCGCACCGCCTCTTCCGCCCATTGCGCGTTGCGCCCACGCAATTGCGCCAGGCTGCGGATATAGGCGATGGCGTCGTTGAGCACCTTGGCTTGTTCGGTCGTGGTAGGGGCGGTGGCGTCTTTCTTCTCGTCCTTCCTATCCTTGTTGTCCTTGCCGCCGCCGAACAGGCCACCCCCGCCGATCTGCACTGGCGTCGCCGCGCCGAGATGCGTGCTCGGCGCCATGGCGGCGAGATGGCTCGCGTACATCATGTAGGTACCGGCGCTGGCCGCGCGTGCCCCGGCCGGAGCGACGTAACCGATCACCGGGATTCGGGAGGCCAGGATGTCGTGGATGATCGCGCGCATCGACGAGGCGAGCCCGCCCGGCGTGTCCATGCGCAGCACGATCACTTTGGCGTGACGTTTTTCGGCCTCTGCCAATCCATTGTGCACGTATTCGGCGCTGGCCGGGCCTATGCCACCGGTTACGTCCAACACCACGGCTCCGCCGGCGGCGGGTGCATCTTGTGCGAAAGCCGTGCATGACAGCAGCGTCAGTGCTGCCGCCGTAAATAGACCGGAGAGATACTGTGCCATCTTCGTTTGCCCGGCGCAGGGGCGATGATCCTGCCATAGCCGACACATCGAGGAAACCTGCCCCCTGAAAATGTCGAATTCGCTCGGCATAAATGTCCACTTGAAGGGTTGTGCATGGATCACAGCGGCAGCATGTAAATCCCTGCGCCCTATGGTCGCGTTGCCGTCGAAGGTTGATGCATTAGGTAGGGCTAACCGGCGATTTCCGGCCGTCTCCACCGCCGCAGAGACGGGAGGTCGGGGGCAATGACGGCGCCTACGTTTCGACGACGATGGCGCCGCAAGCTTTCGCACGACAAGACACTCAAACCAGCAAAGGATCCGCCGATGAAGCTGAATTCCGCACTGGTCGAGCGCACCTTGAATCAATTCGAGGCCCAGGCCATCCCGGAAAATCATCCGGTGGTGCCGCAGCTCAATTCCCTGTTCGGCGACCATACCTTGTTCCTCAACGGCAGCGGGCTCAACATCCTCGAGCCGACAGAAGCCGACGACGGCGCTCAGAAGGGCATGGTGGTCAAGATCGCTGGCTGGCAGGATTCCGACCGCACCAGCCTGGTGCCCCACGAGCCGGAGCCGACCGACGTCGTGGTCGTGCTCGATCCGCAAGGTTCCGACGGCGCGGCTTGATCGCCACGGTCGGACGATAGCGATTTCGGACGCGTGGCGTGGCCGCGTGGACAGGGTGTCCGCGCGGGCGTTGCGGTGTGCATTTGTTGTCTTGCCATCTCGTCAGCGTTCGCAGGCGTTGACGCCTGACCGCTGAAAGCGCTTGCCGCGCTTACGATGCCGTTTCGGATGCGCCCGGATGAGTGCCGGCGCTCTGCGGCAGCAACAGGATGCAGGCGACGATGAATGCGGCGATTACCGCCGAGGCCATCGGCCGGCTCAAGTCGAATCCGCCGTGCCGGATTGGCTTGTCGAGCAGATCGCCAACCGTCGCCCCCAACGGACGCGTCAGAATGAAGGCAGCCCAGAACAGGGTCACCCGCGAGACGTTCGTCCAGTAATAGACCGCGGCCAGCACGGCGAGCCCAGCGCCGAACACCAGCGCACCGCCCTCGTAGCCCAAGCCGCCGGTGTCGGCGAGCCAGTCGCCGAGCGCGGTGCCGAGTGTTTGGGACAGGGTAATCGCCGCCCAATAGAACGCCTCTACGTTCGGTGTCTTGACGGTCTCGACCGATATCGAGCCCTGCGACCAATACCACAGCGCCAGGACCGCCATCAGGCTGGCGAACAGGACGGCCGAGCCGCCCGTATAGCCGATGCCGAGCGAGCGGTCGGCGAAGTCGGCCATCGTGGTGCCGGCAGTCGTGGAAGCGATAATGGTCGCCCAATAGAGGAACGGATGAAATTTCTTGGCAGTGATCTGCCAGACCACCAGCATCACCAGCAGCGTCAGAAACAGCGCGGTGCCGATCAGGTAGCCCCAGTTCAGCGTCATGCTGACGGTGTCGCCGCCGGTCTCGCCGAGCGTGGTGGCGGCGATCTTGATAATCCAGAAGATGAGGGTGACCTCGGGGACTTTCGTCTCGTTCATGACGGCGGCGTCTCGCAATTCAGACGTCGTCCCCGCAATAGTCATAGCGCGGAAAATAAGGCATTACGAGGTCGAGGAAGATGGCATCGGGGAGAGAGCGGCGTTCCATGGAGCCACAGGTCATCATCGTCGGAGCCGGGCCGGTCGGGCTGACGCTGGCCATCGATCTCGGCCGCCGCGGCGTCCGGTGCGTTCTACTCGAGCAGAAAGAGGCGCCCGCTTTCCTTCCCAAGATGGAGCGCTGCAATGCCCGCACCATGGAGCTTTACCGGCGCATTGGCCTGGCCGACAAAATTCGCGCGGCGGGGTTGCGCGGCGACGTGCCGATGGACGTGTTCATCATCACCGCCATGAACGAAACGCCGCTCTTGCACCTGCCGTACCCGTCCGTCGATGTCGCACGCGAACAGCTTGCCCAATGTCGCGACGGCAGCCAGCCGGCCGAGCCCTATCAGCTTATTTCGCAGTATACGCTCGAGCCTTTGTTGAAATCGGTGGCCGAGAGCCTGCCGAGCGTCAGCATGCGCTACGGCTGCGCCTTCGAATCCTTCAGCCAGGACGAGGCCGGCGTCACGGCGCACGTGCGCACGACCGCTGGCGCTGCCGAGACTATCCGCGCGCCTTATCTCGTCGGTTGCGACGGCGGGGCCAGCCTGGTGCGCAGGCAACTCGGCATTCGCTTGCGCGGTGAGGGCAATCTGATGGAATTCCGCCAGGCTTTGTTCCATTGCCCGGATCTGTTCGACCGCATTCCGATCGGCCCGGGGCCCGGCAAGGGGCGGCACTACCACGTGGCCGACGCCTGCGCCTCCTTCCTCATCATGCAGGACTCGACCAAGCACTTCACCCTGCATGCACGCGTCGAAGACGACGGGGCAATGCAGCGCCAGTTCGAAACGGTGATCGGCGTGCCGGTTTCTTACGAGATGCTCTCCTGCGCACCGTGGCGGCACAACCTGTTGCTGGCCGATCACTACGGTTCGGGCCGAATTTTCCTCGCGGGCGATGCGGTGCATCTGGTCATCCCCACCGGCGGGCTCGGCATGAACAGCGGTGTCGGCGACGCTTTCGATTTGTCGTGGAAGCTGGCGGCGACCTTGCGGGGTTGGGGCGGGCCGCAATTGCTGCGTTCCTACGAAATCGAGCGCCGCCAGATCGGCGACCGTAACATCGGCGCCTCGCGCTATGCTTCGCTCGGCCGGCGCAAATGGCGCAGCCTCTACCGGCCCAACATCCGCGACAATACGGCGGAGGGGCAGGTGACGCGCGATCGCCTGACGCACGTCGCCGATGTCGAGCAGCGCAAGAGCAACGAGATGATCGGCGCCGAGCTCGGCTACCGCTATGTTGATTCGCCGATCATCGACAATATTCCCGGCGGGCCCGAACATCTGTTCCGTACCTATCAGCCGACCACCTGGCCGGGCGCGCGGCTGCCCCATGTCTGGCTTGGGCACGGGGTGGCGTTACAGGACCGCGTCCCCGACGACGGCTACACCTTGTTGCGGCTGGGCAAGACCGCGGCCGACACCGCTGCACTGGAACATGCGATGCGCGCGACCGGCGCGCCGCTCACCGTGCTCGATCTGGCCGATGAAAACGCGCGCGAGGTGTATGGCTTCGACCTGTTGTTGCTACGGCCGGATCTGCATGTCGCATGGCGGGGCAGCCGCGCCCCCGACGATCCGGCCGAAGTCGTCGCGGTGGTGACCGGTCACGGCGCGGCGTAATCGCGTCGAAAAACAAAACGGCCGGCCATTCGAGACGGCCGGCCGTAATTCGCAAGACGTCCAGCGCCAAATCTTACTTCGTCGCGGCGGAAAACAGCTCTTCGACGTACTCCCAGTTCACCAGATGGTCGAGGAACGCCTTGAGATAGTCCGGGCGGCGATTGCGATAATCGATATAGTAGGAGTGCTCCCACACGTCGCAGCCGAGAATTGGCGTGCCGCCGTGCACCAGCGGGTTCTCGCCGTTGGGGGTTTTGGTGATGGCGAGCTTGCCGCCCTGCACCGCGATCCAGCACCAGCCGGAGCCGAACTGGCCGACGCCGGCCGCGGCGAAGTCTTCCTTCACCTTGGCGAGGCCGCCGAGATCCTTGTCGATCGCCGCCTGCAGCTTGGCCGGCAGTTTGTCGCCGCCGCCGTTCGGCTTCATCCATTTCCAGAAATGGGTGTGGTTGTAGTGCTGGCCCGCATTGTTGAAGAGGCCGGCATTCTTGCCGAAAGACCCCTTGACGATGTCCTCCAGCGACTTGCCCTCCAGGCCGCTGCCTTCCAGCAATTTGTTGCCGGTCGTGACGTAGGCGTTGTGGTGCTTGTCGTGATGATATTCGAGCGTTTCCCGCGACATATACGGCGCCAACGCGTCATGGGGATATGGCAGCTCGGGCAGCTTGAACGACATTAGGTCCTCCTCGATCCACAAACGAAAATGCGGGATAGGCCGGCCCCGTAGGGTGAAACCGGCAGGTCCCGGGCGAGTTCCCTCTGCGGCGTTAATTAGGCTCTGCGCGCGGCGGGGGCAACGGTTTCGCGCGTGTTCAGGGGGCTCGCCACCGAAAAAGATTTGTGGGCGATGGAAAATCGGACGAGTCCGAACGTATTCGGCAGGTCTGCCGGGAGCGACACCTAGGCGACACCGGCCGATATCTGCCCGACACCGCGCTCGAGCCGGAATTGTTCGATGCTAGAATAGTTTAGCTCATTGTTGTATATTGGCATCAAGCCTGATCAATCGATTCGGATAGAGGATCAACGCACTCCATGTCGATTCTACTCTTCGTAATCGGCGCCATCACCCTCGTGCTCGGTGCCCTCGCGATTGGATTTGGCATTCCGGTCAACGAATTCAGCTTTGGCAACACGCTCATCTTGGCCGGTACAACGGCCGCGGTGGGCGGCTTGATCGTGATTGGTTTGGGCGCGGTCGTTTCTCATCTACAGCGGGTGGTAGAGGTAATGGCCATGCGCGCAGCGCCGAGACCCAACCGGGCGCCCGATGTCCTTGAGGCCGGACGCCCGCTGCCGGCGAACCGAATTCCTTTCCCGCCCAAGCCGAAGCCCGAAGCGGCGACCGGCGAAAAGCCTCCAGCCGGCCCGCCTCCGATAACGCCAGCGCCGGCCATGATGGTCGCCGAAGAGCTTCCGGCGCAGTCCGATGCGCCGGCATTGCCCAATCCGGATATGCCCCCAATGGAAGTGGCGGAAGAGGCCCCACCTCCCTTTGCTGCTAGGCCGCCTATTGATACCGAACCCGACGAGACCGCCGCGCCCGTGAGCAAGCCGCGATTCAGCTTCAATGATTCGGGAGCGAGCGAGCATGCACCCGAGCCGGCATCGGGATGGCATCCTGCCCCTCAACCGCCCGGGGCGCCGCGAACGCCAGAAGCGGCTAAGTTCGAATCTGTGTGGCCGGCTGATGAGGGCCGGACGGTCAGCCAGGCCGAGGCCAAGGAGGATCAGCCCGCGGCTACCGTGTCGACAACTGCCGAGGCGCCGGAGGTGGCGCCGTCTGCGCTAGAAAGTGAACGCCGCGCCGTCGCCATCCTGAAATCGGGCGTCGTCGATGGGATGGCCTACACCCTGTATGTCGACGGCTCGATCGAGGCCGAACTGCCGCAAGGTACGTTACGCTTCGCCTCGATCAACGACTTGCGCGAACATCTCGAAAAAACGTTTTAGGACTGGCTGATTGGCCGCCGGCTGATTCCAGCGCGTGAAATCGTTCTGCCGGACAAGTTCAAGCTCGCGTTCGGACTTAGATGTTCCGGAGTTGTTGGGCGCCTCCATAGCAAAAAAGTTAGTCTAGACAATTTTTGTGCCACGTTTTTCTTGCCGCGACTTGCATTCGCTAGTAGTGTTTAAATAATATAAGTCTCCGGCTTGTATTGCTGCAGTTAGGGGAGCTGCTGCCTTGGGGGGCAGCAGGCATGTGCGCCGGCCCATTTGCGGTTTACGGGCCGCGCCGTGCGCCAAATTCGGGGCAAGGTCGATGAGCGAGAACGCGACTAACAACAATTTTATTGAACTTACGGCCGAGATCGTATCGGCTTATGTCAGCAATAACACAGTGTCTTCCGGGGATATTCCAGCGCTGATTAATCAGGTTCATGCGGCGCTCACCCGGGTGTCGGGGGCGCCGGGCGAGGCGCCGGCCGAGCCGCTAAAGCCGGCAGTTTCGGTGAAACGTTCGATCACGCCCGAATATCTCGTTTGTCTTGAGGACGGCAAGAAGTTCAAGTCGCTAAAGCGTCATCTGCGCACCCAGTACAACATCACTCCGGAACAGTACCGCGATAAGTGGAATCTTCCGCCGGACTACCCGATGGTCGCCCCCAATTACGCAGCCGCCCGCTCCGAATTGGCTAAACAGATGGGGCTCGGCCAGCAGCGGCGTCGTCGTTCGCGCTGACGAGCACGGCGCGCCGCGTGGTTTTGCGCCCAGATAACCGGCCCGATTTCCAGCTTTTCAGCTAGGATAAAAAACTTATCCCCGGCGACTATGTTGCAGCGATGATGTGGGCCGAAAATCCCACATGGAGATCGCTGATGAGTTTCGTGGAAGTGCTGGAAAGTTCCCGGTGGCCACGCCCGCCCGAATCGGACGACGACCACAAGCGCATATGCAGACTGATGGAAACCGCCATCGCTGCGGCCTTTGCAGTATCAGTCGTCGAATTGCGGGCGCCCTCTCGCCGTACGCAGACCGTCGCTTTCGCTCGGCAAAGCGCGATGTATCTCGCCCACGTCGTCTTGGGCTTGAATTACAGCGCGACGGGTCTCCTCTTTCACCGCGACCGCACAACGGCGGCTCACGCCTGCCAAGTGGTCGAAGACCGTCGAGACGATCCCGCCATCGACCGCCTGATGCAAAGGCTCGAAGACGTCTGCAGCGATCTTATCCGTGGTCCCCATGTTGGGTCCGAGGTGCGGTCATGAGCGGCAGCAAGACCCCCGCCAAAGCGCGTGAAACGCCAACGCTCCAGCAAGACGGCCGACGGCCGACGATCAACGCTTATCGCACCCGGCACCTGAGCCTGGCGCAGCGGCAGATCGTTACCGAATTGGGCCGCACCAGCGTCACCGTTGACGAAGCGGAAAGTCCGCTTGCTTGGCTCGCTCGCCGCCGCGGCCGCGACGGCTGCGCATTGATCGCGCCGCATCAGCTCCAGGCCGGCGAACGGTTGCGCGCCGATTTCACCCGCGGCCATTTGATGCCGCGCACCACGTCCAACTGGTCGAACCCAATCGCGTCCAGCGGCGGCGGTGGCGAACGGTTTAGCGGACTCACCGAGACGATGATTACGGCGCGCCAGCACGTGCATCGGGCGCTCGATGCCGTCGGCCCGGAATTTGCTGGGCTGTTACTCGACGTCTGCTGCTTTCTCAAACGCCTAGAAGATGTCGAGCGCGAGCGGGTCTGGCCGGTGCGCTCGGCGAAGGTGGTGTTGCAGCTTGCGCTCGACCGGCTTGCCCGTCATTACGGGTATGCAGCGGAGACGCGCGGCCGCAAGCATGGTGCCCTCCGCACGTGGCTGGCGGAGGATGCGGGTTTCATTGTCGATAGCGACTGAATGATCAGGCGGCGGGTGCCAGCGCCGCCTTAGCATCCGCCTGTATGCGTTCGACCATAGCGCGAAGGCCGTTCGAGCGCTGCGGAGTCAGAATTCTCACGCAGGCCAAGGCGGTCGAATACTGCGAATGCGTCGGTCGCCAGGATCTTGCGCGCGCCCTCGCCCGAGTAGAGCGAGAACAGGATCGCAATTAGTCCGCGCACGATGTGGGCATCACTGTCGCCGTCGAAGGCCAGCGTGGGGCCGTCGGCGCCGTCCGGTTTCACATGAGTCACCAACCAGACCTGGCTCGCGCAACCACGGACTTTGTTAGCCTCGGTATGGGCCTCCTCGGCGAGCGGCTGCAGGCCGCGGCCCAGCTCGATCACGTAGCGGTAACGGTCGTCCCACTCGTCGAGCAGCTCGAAATTCTCAATAATCTCGTCGATGTCAGCCATGTCTTGGGCAACGTAATGATAGAGTCGGGTTCACGCTCGACCCGATATATAGTTCGGTTTGGCGCGATGACCAAAGAGCAATGGGCGCGGTACCGCCAGGCCTGCGCGAAATGCCGAGAAAAACAGTCCGATTCAGGCCGACGGGCGTACCCGTACTTCCCGCCGTGGCGGTAGCGGAACCGGGGCGTGCCACGGTGCCTGCAGATCGCTCCCCCTCAGCGTACCATTGCCGGAGGCCGACACCGGCAGAACCTTGGCCGATTTATTGTCGGGGGTGGCCGATTTACCGCTGAGGCTCGCCGTGACGAACTCGTAGAGCGTACGGGCGCCGGCCTCGGCCTTGTGGCCGAGTGCGATCGCTACTTTGCTACCGACCTCGCAGGCGGCCGGCTGGCGGTCGCAGAAGCCCCGCGCGTCCGACACCGCCGCGCTCGCGAGTGTTACTGCCTCCCGCGCATTGACCTGCGTTTCCGGCGGCGTCGATTTGGAGCCGCTGCTCGGCAGCAGCAGGCAAACGACGCCCAGCCAAAACGCCATCCGCATCAGAAAGAACATGACCCTACCCATTGTCATAGTTGTCCCCGCGGCTTTTCACCGCCTTTGAGATAAACGCTATCAGATAGGCCTGAAGCTGTCGTTGGCGATGGTCCGACGTTTTTGGACAAAATCGATGCAAATGGGCGGCGAATTTTAGTCAAATTTGAACAGCCTCAGTTTGACTAAAATTTTAACGCTCGCCCTGCGGGCTTTAAATTGCGCCGACGCAACGCGCGGATGGTTACTGCGGCGGTAACGGGCGCTGCTGCGGTGCTCCGCCCACGCGAAAGGCAACACAAATTTCACCATGACCGGCAAATGCCGGTCGCGCGAACGCATGGGGTGTCGCGAGCTGCCCGAGCCGATGTCGTTTTAGCGTTCGCTTAAGCCGCGCCGGGCTAGCATTACGGCCACAAAAGGGGACGCGTCAGTTGGTGGGACAGGGACCCGTGAGTTTCCTCACGTCAGTGTGGAGCTATGTCGACGCTTTGGTGCATCCGGAAGCGCGCCAGGACGTGCTGACGGCCGCGCGCCACCGCGCTTTTATCGCTCCGCGCCTGCTCGGAAGCCTGATCGCATTGGCGTGCTTTCCTGTCTATCTCGTCGTCCGTGGCGTACCGAGCCCGCTCGAGGTCGGCATGTTCGGCTGGCTGGTAGCGCCGATTCTGACGGCCTATTACCTCTCGCGAACCGGCCGTTATGAAAGCGCGCATGTGCTGTCGTCGCTGGCGCTGACCGGACTGGTGGCGGCGGTTGCGTGGTGTACCGGTGGCATCGGTTCGTTTGCGGCGATCTGGCTCCTGGTAGTGCCGCTGGAAGCCGCGCTGTCTGCCTCGCGCCGCGTTGTCGCGCTGGCCTCGACTTTCGCGCTCGTCGCCGCTGGCCTGCTGCTCGTACTCAGCACCATTCACCTGTTGCCGCCGCCGGCCACAATCGCGGCCGAGCGAGGCGCGCTTGCCGCGCTCGGCATCATCTCGGCCGCGCTTTATGCGACCGGGCTCGCGCTCGGCGCCGAACAACTCGCGCGTACCAGCTTTTGGCTGCTCTATGCCGAGGAGGATCGCTATCGACTGCTCGCGCGCAATATGACTGACGTCATAACGCGACACGGCCGCAACGGCGCGGTGCTGTTCGTTTCCCCTGCAGCCGAGCCTCTATTCGGCGCCCGCGACGGCGATCTGATGGGCCATGGTTTATTCGACCGGGTACATGTGGCGGATCGGCCCGCTTACCTCACTGCGCTTGCCGATGCCGCCCGCGACGGCGATCATCGCTCTGTCGAATTCCGAATTCGACGCGATCGCGACCGTGAGCCTCGCCGCCAGGAATTCGTCTGGGTCGAGATGCGCTGCCGGCCGCTCGATCGCGCGGGCGTCGCGCTGGCCGGTGAACGCGAGGTGGTCGCGGTGTTGCGCGACGTGAGTGAGCGAAAAATTCAGGAACAAGCGTTGGAATTCGCGCGCGCAGAAAACGAACGCGCCAGTACGGCCAAAAGCCGTTTCCTCGCCACCATGAGCCACGAGCTGCGCACGCCGCTCAACGCCATCATCGGCTTTTCCGATATGTTGACCGATGGCTCGCTGGCGCTCGATAAGGCGCGGCGGCTCGAATACGCCAAGCTGATCAATGAATCCGGCCGCCACTTGCTTTCGGTGGTCAATGGTATCCTCGATATGTCGAAGATGGAGACCGGCAATTTCCAGATCACGCCGGAACCGTTTGCGCCGCGTCAGGTGATCGAAAACTGTTGTGATCTGCTGGCGCTCAAGGCGCAGGAATCGGGAGTCACGCTGAAGGCACGTATTTCCGGTCATCTGCCGGAGATCGTGGCAGACCGGCGCGCGCTCAAACAGATCCTGATCAATCTTATTTCCAACGCCGTCAAGTTCACCCCGCGTGGTGGCATCGTTAACGTCAGCGCGACGTGTGAGGCAGGCAAGCTTGTGCTTGCGGTCGAAGATACCGGCGTCGGCATCCGCGCCGATGATTTGCCACGTCTTGGCGAAGCCTTTTTCCAGGCGCGCACGTCCTATGACAGACAGCACGACGGCTCGGGGCTTGGCCTTTCAATCGTGAAAGGGCTGGTGGAGCTGCATGGTGGAGACGCCGATATCCGCAGCAGGCTGGGTGAGGGCACGCGGGTGACAGTGCGACTGCCGATTGATTGCGAGGCGGCGCGCGCCCCCAGTCCGATCAAGCTTGTCAGCGATCGTGCCGGCGAATTGGCGGCGGTTGCCCAACTTCAGGTCAAGAAAATTGCCTAGACAGAAGAGCAAGAAGATCAAAGCCCAAGCGCCTGAAGTCGAACGCGGGGCCGCCGTCAGGCTCGCGGTCACGATCACGGCGTATCCGCGCGAATTCGTTGCGATCGTGATGGCGACGGTGGCAACGGTTGTAATTTTCGTCAATGCACTGTTTCTGCAGCGTGGACCGCATCCGGCGCCGATCTTCGCAACCCGACCGTTGATGCGCAGCGTGTTGGTACCGCCAACGCGGGCCACCGTTTCATCTCCGTCCGGCGCGGTCACCGAGCACCGGAGCCAGCTCGTCACCGAAATCCAACAGGCACTGAGCCAAAAGGGCTTCTATGACGACACCATCGATGGTCTATGGGGCGCCAAGACCGACGGTGCGGTGCGCGCCTTTCTGCAGGCAGCCAACTCGAACGCCAGCGCAGAGGCGAGCGCGAGCCTGTTGCGCACGATCAAGACCTCAACCGTGCAGGCGCCTCAGGCCGCCGCGCCGCCCGCCAACGATCCGATCGCGCGGTTGCTTGCGCCGTTCGGCGCTCGGCCGACACCTTCCAAGCGGATCCTCGCAGTCCAGCGCGTGCTTGCCGATTTCGGCTACGGCCAGATCAAGCCGACCGGCGTTCTCGACGGCGAGACAAGGGTGGCGATC
Organism: uncultured Pseudomonadota bacterium; assembly: GCA_963732895.1. GTDB lineage: Bacteria > Pseudomonadota > Alphaproteobacteria > Rhizobiales > Xanthobacteraceae > Pseudolabrys. The sequence goes on from CAVTBG010000008.1 coordinate 368,081, forward strand.
GAGAAGTTCGAACGAGAGCATGGCCTCCCGGTCACTGGCCAAATGTCCGACGTCCTGGTGCGCGAACTCGCCGCCATGACCGGCCGGCCGCTGGAGTGATTGGGTGCCGCACGGCAGTCGTGTTAACCTAGTGTCACGGGTTTGAAGGTTTGTTAGATTGGTTGCAGCGAGCTGGTAAATAAACGAACTTCAAATCCAAAACGACACTAGTCTAATGAAGTTGCAAGTCTCCATTTCGAATCCGAAGTTCGTGTGGTGCCAGCTCAACAATCTGATGAACTTCTGATTCGGGACATTAGCGCGCGATGCGTTTGAAGTCCGCCATCTGGGTTTCCGCCTATCTGCGCCGCTGCAATGTCGAAGGCGCTTTCGCGGTCGTGCGCCGGCACGGCGCCGATGAGGCGGGCGCGGTGTTTATCAAGGTCAGCCGGCTTGATGGCTTCGCGGCGCTCTACGGTCCGGCGCCACAGTCGGCGTTCGACGACGAGCAGCCCGCCGAGCGCCTGTTCACTGCCGCGCTCGGCAACGATGGTCCCGTTCCGGAAGCGGAGGTGGAGGCTCGCCTGACGCGCGAGATCAAATTCGATCCGGACCTCTGGATCGTCGAAGTCGAGGACCGAGCCGGCCGGCACTTCCTCGATCGCATCGTGAATTAACGCGATGGCTTGTTGGCTGAACGATGCAGCGGGTGTGTTGCATCATTCGTGTCCAGACCGCGGTGCCGTGTCGGAGTCGCACGGGCACGGGCGTTCGCTCGCTCGTTATCCCAAAACACCGGCGCGTGCGGTGGCCGCGCGCGCTCGCCAACGTCCCGCCAGATCGCGACCATGCGGTCGGCCGCGCTCCAGGTGATGTCGTCGTAAAGCTTCGACAACTCAAACACTCGTTCGACCGACTGACCGATTACGGGGTTGAGAAACAAGAGGATGCGCTGGAGCACATCGGCCTCCATGCCGAGCGACTTGGCCGCAATCACGATGCCTTCGCCGGACGGGTCTTCCACCATGCGCGTGGCGAGTTCTCGTCCGAACCCCAGCCCGCGTTCGAGCATGCGAGTGAACTCAACGACATTGCGCTGTAGGGCGCTGCTCTCCAACCGGCGAACTACCGCATCGGCGCGCGGCGCCGGCCTCTGCCGCGTCGGTTCGCTTGCGACGTCGAGGTTGATTAGGATCAGACGGCGTTCCTCCGCATTGGCGGTGAAGAACAGCTCGATCAGGTCATGGCTGGATGTGCTTTCGGACGCTGGTGCGGCCCGCGGTTGTTGCGTCCGCGCGATTGCCGGCTTGGCCGGCTGTGCGGCGGGTGCCCCCGAGGATGAAGCGGCAAGGCGTGTCAGCACCGCCCGTGGCGCGTTCGGATAGGCGCTGAGCCGCGCCGCGACGGCTGCCCGCGTCGCTTCATCGACGGCGCAGATTAGGCCGAGCGCGAGCTCCACATATTGGATCTCTTCTTCGGCAGTGTGCGTCGACTTTTGCACGTAAAGATCGGTGATAACCCGCAAAAGCGTCGGACGGATGTCGACGCCGTCCCGGCAGGCGAGATCGACGAGACTATCGAGCGGAGAATAGGCGGAAGACTTCACCATGACGCGGACGCAACACCATCAACAGACGGCGCAGATTAGCCAGCCGGCGTTAGCAGAGCGTTAACCTTGGAGCGCCTTTAATTGCTCAAGGCGCCGATCCGGCAAGTCCTAGTGGTACGGCGTAAGGCCGGGGCGGAAAAGGGGACTGCAATGGGCGAAGTCATCCAATTTCCAGACGACGCGGGCAATCTGCGCGGCGGCAGGTATGTCGATGCCGGTTCGGAACCTGCAACGGTCATAATCCTTCCGGTCATCCGCGTGGAGCGCGGCCCGGACGACTCGAGTGCGGATCCGACCTCAGGCAGCAACGCTGGGCGCCGGCGCCGCCGTCGGATGGCGCGCTGAAACGAACCGGCGGCCATTCGATGCACCATTCGTTGCCGCGGTCGCGAGCCGACTCCCTCTGGCGGTATGTGCTTGTCCTTGCTGGTACGGCCCTGTTGGCAGGGTGCGCCAGCAGCGGTTCTGGGGGTGATTTCGGGGAGGTGCGGTCGGATTTGGTCCGCGACAACATCCACGATTGGGTCGGCCGCGAGGCGGCCATTGAACATCATACCGCGCCATCGACCTTTCAGTTCACTGACGACGAGCGCGCTCTGCGCGACCTCGCCTACCCGCTGATCGAGCCGCCCTATGATCGCCAGAAATGGTACTCGGTGCTCGGGGAGTACGGCAAGTTCAAGACCTTCCAGGTCGCGGCGGCCGACCGCTCGGCCTATCTTAAGCACTTGATGGAACCGCATTACCGCTCGTCATCGGCGCGCTATGCGCAACTCCTCGACGACATCAACAATGACGAGGCGCGCCTGCCGCAATTCTTCGAAACCGCCACGCGAGTGATCGGAATCGATAGTAAACGGCGCGAAAGCCTAAGTTACATCACCGACCTACCACGGTCTGAGCGCAACAACGCGCTTCGCCGAATTCGCGAGAATGCCGCGATCATATCGATGGTCTCGACCAGGTTGAGGCAACGCGCGTCGTCCTATCGCTTTGCACTCGAGCAACTCGTGGTCATGACACCGTCGCCGCAGGCAGCTACCGTCGAACGCGCGCTCGATCAATTGAAAGTTGACATCGCGCGGCATGATCGGGCGTCGACGCCCACTTGGGTGCGCCCGAACAGCCTCGCCGCCAACAACTAATCACCCCGGCGGTGTCGCGCCGGTCCAGCGCGTGCACTTGGCAGCGCTGACGCTTGCATTTGCCATCGGCACCATACCCGGTTCCGGCGCTAGCGCGCGGAAGGCGATCAAGCCGGTCAGTGTCGGGGATTCCACGATCAGCCGGTCGGCGGCGGTGATGTTCTCGTCTTCCGGCATCTCGCTGTGCTGCTGAGCCGTCATGAGGTCGAGCTGGATGTTCTTGCGCCCGGCAGCGCGGTCGTTGATGGCGTAATAAGCGATGTCGCGGCGCGTGTAGAACGACACCGACGTATAGGCGAGGCTCACGGGGACGGTGACCCGCAGTGGTCCCTGGCTCAGATCGTAGCGGCAAATGGCGCCGGCGAAAGCCGGGTCCATGAAGGGCATCAGCGCCTTTTCCGGCGTCGAGGATGGCAGCGGAACGACGGTATTGATCGGCGTAATCGGTTCCAGCCGCGCGTAAGCGTCCTGCGTAGCCGTGCGCGGCAGGACGATAATTGTGCCGAGATGCACGACGCCGCCAAGCAGCGCGCCGCCGAGCAGCAGAAGCAGCCAGCGGATCATGGGCAGTTCCTGGTCATGACGGTCGGCATGGGTATTTCGCGGCCTTCCTTGGTGGAGACGCCGACCGACGTATCGTAGAACCGCATTGCCAGGATGTAGCGTTCGACACCGCCTGTCGGCAGCCAGTTGCCCGGGTTGGCGCGCGGCGCAATCACGATATTGAAGTGTCCGTCAGGATGGCGGACGATTTCTTCGCTTGTGAATCCGTAGCGGTGGACTGAATTGGCCACCAACTCGCCTTGGACATTGTAGAGCGTCAAAGTCCAGAAGCGCGCGGCCGGCGTGATGCCGGACAACACAACATCACAGCGGCCGTCGAGCGGCCGGTTGCTGACGTCGCTCTTGGCGAGGAAGGTCAGTCCGTCGCCGAGCGCGAGGGGCAGGCGACCGCTGCGTGCAATCGATGCCCGTGCGTAGGGGTCGGCGTCAATGGTGCCTGTCTTCGGCTGGGCGGTCCAGCTGCCAATGGTCAAGCCGCCAAAGTCCGCACCTTGGGTGAGGGCGTAATAGGTCGCGCCGAGACCGACGGCCACCGCGACCAAAAGGACAAACAGCGTTCCGAGAAGCAGTCGCACGATCGACCCGCTGGCAGTGAGGAGACGTGATTCGTAATAGGGCAGACTACGACGGCCGCGGGGCTGCGGCTAATGATCAGTTCCGTTCAAACGCCCGTCCCTCTAGCGCCGCGGCCAAGGCATCACCTTTACCGCCGGTCTTGCCCTGTTTCTCCTTGGTCGCCGACAAGCTCACAGGCAGTGGCGGCATGGCGCGGATGGCTTCGTTCATCATCCGCTCGATTCTAGACAAAATCTCGGCGCCGCGTTTGCTCAGCATTACAGGACGTGGCGGCGGAGCGAGCTCGCCGGGTTTTTTGGCAGCTGCGATCGCGGGCTGCTGACGCGCGGGCGGCTCCGGGATGCCCGGCAGCAGTTTGATCTCGATGCCCTGATGAGCATAACTCATTATGCTGTGCCAGGTCATCGCCGGTAGCGATCCCCCGGTCATGCGGTTGGTCTCGCTGAAGTTGTCGTTGCCAAACCAGACGCCGCAGACGAAGTTGCCCGTGTAGCCCATGAACCAGGCATCGCGATAGGCGTTGGTGGTGCCGGTCTTGCCGGCAGCTGCGATACCATCGAGGCGGGCGCGGCGACCGGTGCCATGTTCGACGACGCTGTTCATCATTAGGACCATGCCGCGCGCGACTTGTTCCGGCAGCACGCGCTGAGGCTTCGGTCCGTCCTTGTCCCAACGCCAGATAACCTTGCTGCCGCCGGTGCGCACGTCGAGGATCGCATGTGGCGTCACCTTCATCCCGAGATTGGGGAAGGTGGCGAACGCCCCGGTGTGCTCGAGCAATTCCACCGCGTCGGCGCCAATCGGTAACGACGGCGTGTCGGGCAGGGGCGTTGTGATACCCATAGCGTGCGCGGTCTTGATGATCGCCGCGCGGCCCCTCTTGGCGTTGCCGTCTCCAATCATGACCGAAAGACGTACCGCGATGGTGTTGATCGAATGGGTTAGCGCCTGGATGAGCGTCATGGCACCGTGATAACGGCGGCTGTAATTATGCGGGCACCAGTTGCCAATACAGATCGGTGCGTCGACCACAATCGAGGTTGGCTTGAGGCCGTGTTCGAGCGCTGTCGAATAGACGTAGGGCTTGAACGATGAGCCAGGCTGCCGCATGGCGTCGGTGGCACGGTTGAATTGGCTGGCGCCGTAGTCGCGTCCGCCGACCATCGCCCGAACCGCGCCGTCGGTGTCCATCAGCACGGTGGCGGCCTGATGGGCGTTGTATTGCTGGCCATATTGCCGCAGCGAGCTCTCGACAGCATCGTCGGCGGCTTTCTGTAGGTTCGGATCGAGCGCGGTGCGCACCACGAATACGCGCTCAGTGACCGACTTTGGAAAGCTGTCGACCAGCTTCTTCACCTGGTCGAAGGCCCAATCGAGATAATAGTTCGGCGCCTGATCGTCTTTGCGGTCGACGGGGGTGGCGGGGTGGAGGCGGGCGCCGAACACCTGCCCCTCGGTCATGAAGCCGGCATTGACCAGATTGTCGAGCACGACATTGGCGCGCGCGCGCGCCGCCGGCAGGTTGACGTTGGGCGAGAACTTGGTCGGCGCCTTGAACAGGCCGGCGAGCATCGCGGACTCCGGCAGGTCGACGTCGCGCGCGGACTTGTTGAAGTAGTACTTGGCCGCCGCACCGACACCGAAGGCGCCCCCGCCCATGTAGGCGCGGTCCAGATACAGCTTCAAGATCTCGTTCTTGGTCAGGTGCGTCTCCAGCCAGATCGCCAGGAACGCCTCCTTGATCTTGCGGTCGAGCGTGCGCTTGTTCGACAGGAACAGGTTCTTAGCGAGCTGCTGGGTGATGGTGGAGCCGCCCTGCACCACGCCGCCGGCGCGCGCATTGGTGACCAGCGCGCGGAAGGTGCCGGTGATGTCGATACCGAAATGGTCGTAGAAGTGCCGGTCCTCGGTCGAGATCACCGCCTTGATCAGGTGGTCGGGCAACTGGTTGAGCGGGATCGAGTTGTTGTGGCGGATGCCGCGGGTGCCGATCTCGTGGCCGTAGCGGTCGAGGAAGGTGACCGAGAGCTCCGACTTCTTCAGCCAGTTCGAGTCGGCGGTGTCGCGAAACGCGGGCGTCGCCAGCGCCATCATCAGGACGAGGCCGAAGGTGCCGATGGTGAGCCCTTCGGAGCCGACCTCGGTGAGGAACCGCCGCCAGCCGGCGACGTGGAAGCGGTCCATGAAGGCGGAGAATCGCTGGTAGGTCTCGCGCAGGGCGGCGAAGCCGCGGAACAGGCTGGAGTCGATCCAGCTGTCGACCCCGAGCAGCCAGCGCCGCACGTTGGGCTTCCAGTCCTCCGGGAACAGGTCGCGCAAGGCTTTGATCTCGTTTGACTTAAAGGTGGCGGTCGGCCGCCGGCCGGTGTTTTAGCGCGTTCTGCGCCCCGGCGCCACGGCGGGGAAGCGTTAATGCCGCCAAGGTGAACCGAAAATGCGGGGAAATGGCGGCGGTTCCGGCCCATTCCCGTCATTCCGGGGCGCACCGCGGCGCGAACCCGGAATCCAGGGGCGACACGTCATTTGGCTCTGGATTCCGGGTTCCGGCCTTTCGGCCGGCCCCGGAATGACGGTGGTGGAAAGCGGCTTTCGCCAGGGCAGGGGGAATCGTACATGAAGGGGCATGAGCGTCCATCGCGTCCCCACCCGCAAAGCCAAGCCCGCCGCCAACGGCGAGCCGTTCTGGCGCACCAAGCGCATGAGCGAGATGACGCAGAAGGAGTGGGAGAGCCTGTGCGACGGCTGCGGCCGCTGCTGCCTCAACAAGCTGACCGACATCGACACCAACGAGACCGTCTACACCGACGTTGGCTGCGAACTGCTCGACGACAAGACCTGCCGCTGCCGCGACTACGCGCACCGGCAGGCCAAGGTCTCCGACTGCGTGCGGCTGACCTGGCGCAACGTCGCGCGGCTCACCTGGCTGCCGCCGACCTGCGGCTATCGGTTGATCGCCGAGGGCAAGGACCTCGCCTGGTGGCACCCGCTGGTCTCCGGGAGCCCTGAGACGGTGCACCAGGCCGGCGTCTCGGTGCGCGGGCGCGTGGCGGCGAACGAGAAGGACGTGCCGGACGAGCGGCTGCAGGATTTCGTGGTGAAGTGGCCGGGAAAGTGGCCGCGGGGTGCGCGCGGCAGCGCGAAGCCGTCCAAAAGTAGAAGGTGAGGAGTAGGGGGGAAAGCCCTAGTCGTTGCGCCGCTCGCTCGATCATGCAACCGTAGGCAGTGTCGGGGGAGAAATGAGCTTTGCTGATAGTCCGATCATCAATTCGCCGTTTGACAAACCGCAGTGCCATTTCGAGCTGGACGCTGACGGCCAGCCAACCGGCAAGAAGCTGCCGGATCGGCGCAAGAGCATCTATGTCGTTCCGGTACCTGCCGCCCGCCGAAGAGGGGCGCAACAGGGCCAGCTAGCGCTGGAGGACAAGGTCACCACAAACGTCCTCGTCAATAAAATCCGGCAAGAAGTCGACAAGTGGCGTGACCTGCCGCCCGGTAAATGGGGCGTGACGCCGGAAACCCAGCGTCTTTTGCTGCATTGGCAAGACCCTGATCGCGAACGAAGGTTGTTCTTCTGCCAGCGCGAGGCGGTCGAGACGCTGATCTGGCTCACCGAGGTCGCGCCGAAAGAATTTCGAACGGAAATCGAAACCGCCAACGCCGAAGCGAATCCCGGCCTCTATCGCCTCGCGTGCAAGATGGCGACCGGTGCGGGCAAGACCACCGTGATGGCAATGATCATCGCCTGGCACGCGGTCAACCGTGCGCGGCGGCCCGGCTCCAGGCACTTTTCCGATGCGTTTCTGATCGTCACGCCCGGCATTACGATCAAGGACCGACTGCGCGTGCTCAAGCCGCAGGATCAACAGAACATCTACCAGCAGCTCGATCTCGTACCGCCCGACATGATGGATGCGGTTCTCAGGGCGCGCATCGTCATCACCAATTACCACGCCTTCATGCTGAAGGAGAAAGAACAGGTCTCCAAGCTCAACCGGCAAATCCTTGGCGGGCGCGAAGGCGAGAAGAAATTTACCGAAACAATCGGCGAGATGGTCGCGCGCGTCGGCGGAACCGACCTGCTGGGGCGCAAGAACATCATCGTGCTGAACGATGAGGCGCATCATTGCTATCGGCACAAGGTAGGCGGCGAGGAAGACGCCGCGCCGATGACGACGGAAGAACGGGCCGAAGCCGCGGACAATGAAAAAGCGGCGCGCGTCTGGATCAGCGGTCTTGAGGCTTTCGCCGGCCACATTGGGCTCGAAGCCGTCTATGACCTGTCCGCCACGCCATTCTTTCTGCGCGGCTCCGGCTACGACGAGGGCGAGCTGTTTCCTTGGGTAGTGTCCGACTTCGGCCTGCTCGACGCCATCGAAAGCGGCATTGTCAAGGTGCCACGGCTGCCAGTGCTGGACGATGCCATCAAGGGTGAACTGCCGAAGTTCCGCGACATCTACAATGTCATCCGCAAAGAGAACCCTCGCGCCTTTCCTATGCGCGGACGGCGCACACAAGGCGCTGTGGCGGACCCGAGCCAGCTTCCGCACCATCTGCTCGAAGCGGCTATCGAGGCGCTCTACAAGCATTATGCCGAGATGTTCGCCAAGTGGGAGAAGGTGCCGGAGCTCGGCCGACCACCCGTATTCATCGTCGTGTGCAACAATACGTCCACGTCGAAGCTCGTCTACGACTGGATTTCCGGCTACGACAAAACCGAAGGCGAGGGCGAGAATGCCAAGACCCGTGCAGTGCCTGGAAAACTGCCGCTGTTCTCCAATGTCGACGAGGACGGCCGCTGGCGCCGGCGCTTTCGCACCTTCCTGATCGACTCGTCGCAACTCGAATCCGGCGAGGCGCTGTCGGACGATTTCCGCAAGGTGGCGGCGCGCGAAATCGACGAATTCAAGAAGGAGAAGCAGGCGCGCGGCGAATCGATCGACGACATCACCGACGCCGACATCCTGCGCGAGGTGATGAACACAGTCGGCCGGCCCGGCCGGCTCGGCGCCGATATTCGCTGCGTCGTCTCGGTGTCGATGCTGACCGAAGGCTGGGACGCCAACACCGTCACCCACATCATGGGCGTGCGCGCCTTCGGCACGCAACTGCTGTGCGAACAGGTGGTGGGGCGCGGGCTGCGGCGCGTGTCCTACGAAGTCGATCCGAAAACCGGGTTCTTTCCGGTCGAATACGCTGAAGTGCTCGGCGTGCCGTTTTCGTTCGCGCAAAGCGGTGGTGGGTGCGATCCGCCGCCGCCGCCGCGTGTCACCCGCGTGCGGGCACTGGAGGAGCGGCGGAAGGAACGCGAAATCCGCTTCCCCAACGTGGAGGGCTATCGCGTCGAGTTTCCCCGCACGCCCCTCAAGCCGGTATTCACCGATGACAGCAAGATGGAGCTGGACCCGGATGTGGTGCCCAATGTCACCGAAGCCGAGCCTTTGATCGGCGAGGGGATCACCTTCGATCTGCGCAAGGACGCCGAGAAGCTGCGGCTCAAATCGGTCGCCTTCGACGTGGCCGGTCTCCTGCTTCGTGAGAAGTTTCCCGACCAGGTCTGGCGCTACCCGGAGCTGGTGCGCATCACGGAGCAATGGTTCGAGCAGTGCCTAACCACCCAGGGCAAGACGCCGAAGCAATACCTGAAATGGCGGCCTTTGGCGCAGCGAGCAGTTGACCGCATTTTCAGGGCGCTCGTCGGCTCGCTCACTGATCCGGCCGATGGAACGCGCGGGCGCCTGCTGCCGATCATCAATCCGCTCAACCCGGAAGGCTCGACGCGCCACGTCGATTTCACTACCTCCAAGCAGACCGTGATCCCGACCACGCTCTCGCACGTCAATTACGTTGTGTACGACAAGGACTGGGAAGCGGGCTTCACCGAACGACTGGAGAAGCTGGGCGACGTCGTCGTTTCCTACGTCAAAAACCACAGCCTGCATTTCGAGGTGCCCTATGAATTCGGTGGCGACACGTTCCGTTACCGCCCCGACTTTATCGTCCGCCTCAAGGTCGAGTGGGGCGAGCCGCTCAATCTTGTGGTCGAGGTCAAGGGCCAGCGCGACGCCAAAGATGCGGCTAAGGCCGATACCATGCGCAAGGTTTGGATACCGGCGGTGAACAATGCCGGCCATTATGGGCGTTGGGCATTTCTGGAACTGACCGATATTCCCTATGACATTGAAGACCGCCTGCGCGCCTTCGTGCGCGCGCCGGCGATGGCGTGAGGACGGGGATGGCAAAAAGAACTAAACGAAAAGCAGGCGCCGAGGCAGACGTCGAGAGCTACAAGCACAAGGAGGCCAAGCGCAAGAACATCCCGACCGCCGAGAACCAGAAGCTGGTCGCCGACGAAGACAAGGCGATCAAGAAGCTGCGCTGGCCGCGCAATCCCGATCTCGATCCACAACTGGTCTGGCGTGGCAAGGATTTCGAAGCCGATCCGCTCGAAGTCGACGCGCCGCCGATCTATATCCAGGAGAAAATCCAGCCGCGCGCCATCATTGAGAATCTGCGGCGACAAACCAAAGAACGCCGGCCGGATGAGACGACACAGTTCAACTTCTTCGACGACTTCAATGGCTTGCCGGAAGACTGGAAAGAGGATGCGACCCAAAGTTATTACCACGATGAGGGCAACTGGCAGAACCGGATGATCCTTGGCGACTCGTTGCTGGTCATGGCATCGCTGACGGAGCGGGAAAGTCTGCGTGGGAAGGTTCAGTGTATCTATTTCGACCCGCCGTATGGGATTAGGTTCAATTCGAATTGGCAGCCTTCGACTAAAACTCGCGATGTGAAGGAGGGAAATGAAAGCAGCGTATCTCGTGAGCCGGAAGTCATACGCGCTTTTCGTGACACTTGGCAGCAGGGCATCAATTCATATTTGAGTTACTTGCGCGACCGACTTGTTGCAGCGTGCGATCTGCTCAATCAAAGCGGGTCGGTGTTCGTTCAGATAGGCGATGAAAACGTCCATATCGTTCGCGCTGTAATGGACGAAGTGTTCGGTCGAGAAAATTTTGCTCTTTAATCACTGTCATGAAAACGGCGGGGCAGACCGCGGCGCTTCTTGCTGGCACCACTGACTTTATTCTTTGGTATGCGCGCTCGAGGCCAGACGCAAAGTTCCGGCAGGTTCTGAACGAAAAGGGATTTGAATCAGATCGATCGGGCGTCTACCGGTGGGTAAGAACTGACGTGCGGAACTATGAACGTATATCTGTCGAGCAGCGATCCAACGATGACACTCTTGGCGTATTTCGTATTGACAATTTAACCTCGCAACGGCCGCCGGGCAGTTTCCCCGTACAATTTGATGGCCAAATGTTTGGGCTGGGTAAAGGATATTGGAAGACTGGCGAAGTGGGGATGTCGCGCCTGTTGAAGTCGGACCGTGTCGTAAAATCTGGAAGCAGTCTTGCGTACGTTCGGTTTCTGGATGACTTTCGAGCGCAACTCGTCGGAAATCTTTGGACTGATACGGGGACGGGCAGTTTTACTGATGAGAAGATTTATGTGGTGCAAACTGGCAGCAAGATTGTTCAGCGTTGTATTCTGATGACGAGCGATCCTGGTGATCTTGTCCTCGATCCCACTTGCGGGTCGGGCACGACGGCCTATGTCGCCGAGCAATGGGGGCGTCGTTGGATCACTATCGACACCAGTCGAGTGGCGCTGACGCTCGCCCGTGCCCGGCTGATGGGCGCGAAATACGACTACTACCTGCTGAAAGATAGCAAAGATGGTGCGGCCAAGGAAGGCGAGATCACCGCTAAGCAGGCGGCGGCTGGACCTTTCACAAATAATATCCGTCATGGCTTCGTTTACGAGCGGGCGTCGCATGTGATGCTGAAGTCGATCGCTAACAACGCCGAGATCGATGTGATCTGGGAACGCTGGCAGGAATCGCTGGAACCGCTGCGCGAGAAGCTAAACAAGGCCCTCAAGAAATCTTGGGAAGAGTGGGAAATTCCGCGTGAGGCGGGGGAGCCTTGGCCGAAGGACGCAACGCAGACATTCTATGATCTTCGCACGGCGGTCCGGGAAAAGCTGGACGCGACAAAGTTGCTCGATCAGCTCAACAAGCAGCTTGGCCGGAGTTTGCGACGGGACCAATTGCCAGAAAAGCCGATCGATCCGTGGCCAAAAGAGCCAACCGAAGCTCATGCGGCGTGGTGGGAGGGGCGGCGCGCGCGGCAAAAGGAGATTGACGCTTCGATCGCGCGCAATGCCGACATCGAATATCTCTACGACCGGCCCTACAAGGCGCGCGGCGTGGTGCGCGTCGCCGGGCCGTTCACGGTCGAGAGCCTGTCGCCGCATCGCGTGCTGCCGATGGGGGAGGAGGACCCTTATCTGCAGGAATTGTTGAATGCCGAAGAGCACGGCGAAGGTAAGCTACCCCCCTCCCTGGCCCTCCCCCGCAAGGGGGGAGGGGACACCGCTGCGGCAAGCGGCGCGGTCATCACCGACTTCGCGCAGGTCGTGTACGAGAACCTCAAGACCTCCGGCGTGCAGAACACCAAGAAGGGCGAGCGGCTGATGCTGGAAAATCTCCGGCCGTTCGCCTCGCGCAGCGGGATGATCCAGTTCGAGGGCCGCTACATGGAGAAGGGCGCGAGCAAGCGCGCCGCCGTCTGCATCGGCCCGGAATACGACACGGTCGGTTATGACCTTGTTCGCCGCGCCGCGCGCGAGGCGGTCGATATGTTCGACATGCTGATCGTCTGCGGCTTTGCCTTTGCGCCGGAAGTGGACGACACGCGGCTCAACTTCGGCAACCTGACGGTGCTCAAGGCGCGCATGAACCAGGACCTACGCATGGCCGACAAGCTCAAGGCCACGGGCGCCGGCAACCTGTTCGTGGTGTTCGGCGAGCCGGATATCGTCATTCACAAATTGAAGGACGACATGCTGAAGGTGGAAATCCGCGGCATGGATATTTTCGATCCGACCACCGGGGAGGTGCGTTCGTCCACCGGCTCGAATCTGATGAACGACGTGGCGGCTTGGTTCATCGACAACGACTACGATGAGGAGAGCTTCTTCGTCCGCCAGGCCTATTTCGTCGGCGACGACCCCTATGACGGGCTCAAACGGGCGCTCAAGGCCGAGATCGACGAAACCGCCTGGGCGGAACTGAATTCAACGATTTCGCGACCGTTCCCGAAGCCGGAAAGGGGGCTGATCTGTGTGAAGGTGATCAACCACTTCGGCGACGAGGTGCAGAAGGTGTTCCGGACTAACTAAGAAAATAATCCTTGACACCGTGACTCTGCTCCGCTACCTTTCCGGCATCCTCCACAACTAAATCAGAGCCCCATGACCCGCCGCTCTTCCACGCGCGCGCAGGCGCAGGAATTCTATCGCGAGATGGTCGCTGCGAGGGGCGGGGATAAGTTGCCCGCCGTCCAAACCGATCCGCCTTCGCTACGCTCCGGCGAGACAAGCCTCACCGCGCGCGTGCGCGCGCTCTATGAGGGCTCGGCGGTGCCGGTGCGCGAGATCGCAGTGGTAGCCGGCGTCAGCGAGCGTACTCTGTACAAGTACGTCGCCAAGCACGGCTGGCGGAAGCGCTATCGCCTCTCACCGCGTGGGCTTGCCGCGGCGGCGGCCAACCGCGGGCGGCGCGCCATGCCTTCGCCCGGCTTCGCGCCGGCAAAAGGGGCGGGCGGGCGCTTCATCCGCCGCGAGGATGCGGGTTTGCCGTTCGCGGCCGGGCTCAAGGCGCTCGATCCCGCTGCTCACGCCCGCGCCGCCGCCGCGTGCGCCGCGGCCGCGCGGCGCGCGGGCCTGGCCGAATGCCAGGCGCAGCAAGAGCGCTGGAGCAAGGAGACCGTCCGCGCCATCCAGGCGGTGACCCAGGCGCGGCAGGACCTCGCCGCGCATGACGCGGAGAGCAAGAAGACGCGGGCGTGGTCGCGGCCGGCGGCGTTGCGCGAACGGGCGCTCACCATGGCCGTTCATGTGGCGCTCGATTGGATGGCGATCGCGGTGGCGCAGTGGGAGAAGGCGGCGATGGCTTCTCTTTCTCGCTCCCCCTGAAAGGGGGCCCTCAACTCGTCATTCCGGGACGGCGCGTCAGCGCCGGACCCGGAATCCAGATGCCGGCTTGGTGCTTGTTTCTGGATTCCGGGTTCGCGCCCATAGCGCGTCGAAGACGCGCGTAAACGCGCCTATGGGCGCGCCCCGGAATGACGAGGAGGCATGCGCATACCCGCTCCGCGCCGACGGCCATTGCATTCACAGCGCCAACACGGCATTTGCATGCCCATGATTTGCATGCACATGATTTTTTCCGAAAACCGGTTCCCATCCCCGATCGCGTCGGGGACAGGCTTTTTCGGGATCATGCGGTAACCGCCCACATGACCTCATCCCGTTCCGCCCCGCGACGCACGCGCCCCTCCGGCCGCGGCAAGCACCCGCGTGCGCATCCGCCGCGCGAGGCCGCGCGCGCGCCGGTGCCCGCGCACGAGGAACCCGAGTTCGAGCTGCCGCGGCTCAGCCACGAGGAAATCCGCCCGATCATCCTCGGCATCATGCTGGCGATGTTCCTCGGCGCGCTCGACCAGACCATCGTCGCCACCGCGCTGCCGACCATCGGCCAGCACTTCCGCGATCTCGGCGACCTGTCCTGGGTGGTGACCGCCTATCTCCTCACCGGCACGGCGGTGACGCCGCTCTACGGCAAGCTCTCCGACATCCACGGCCGGCGCATGATGCTGCTGACCGCGATCGGCCTGTTCATGCTGGGCTCGATCGCCTGCGCGCTGGCGCCGAGCATGACCGCGCTGATCATCGCGCGGGGCTTGCAGGGTCTCGGCGGCGGCGGGCTGATGGCACTGTCGCAGACCATCATCGCCGACGTCGTCAGCCCACGCGAGCGCGGCCGCTATCAGGGCTATATCGCCGCCGTGTTCGCGACCTCCTCGGTAGGCGGGCCGGTGCTCGGCGGCTTCCTGACCGAGCATCTCGACTGGTCGCTGATCTTCTGGATCAACCTGCCGATGGGCCTCGCCGCGCTCGGCATGACCTCCAACGTGCTCCGGCGCGTGCCCTATCATCCGCGCAAGCACAAACTCGATTTGCTCGGCGCCGCGCTGATGGTGTTGGCCGCCGTGGTGATGCTGCTGGCGCTGTCGTGGGGCGGGCGCAAGTTCGACTGGATATCGGCGCCGATCGGCGCAATGCTGTTGGGGTCGGCGATCTTGTGGGGGCTGTTCGGCAGGCGGCTGATGCGCGCGGGCGAGCCGTTCCTGCCGCTCACCGTGCTCGGCAATCCGGTGGTGCGCTGCTCGGCGCTGGCCGGCGCCTGCGCCATGTCGACGCTGGTCGGCATGACCATTTTCGTCCCGCTTTATTTCGAGGTGGTCTTGCATCTCTCGGCCAGCCAGTCGGGCCTGGCGCTCATTCCGCTGATGGGCTCGACCGTGACGCTGTCGACCTTCACCGGGCGGGCGATGATGCACGTCGTGCACTACAAGCGCATGCCCTTCGTCGGCGTGTCGATTTCCATTTTGTGCTTGGGCGCGCTCGCCGTCTGGCCGGCCTCGCTGCCGATCTGGGCGGTGCTGGTGCTGTTGGCGCTGGTCGGCGCCGGGCTCGGCAGCCTGTTCCCGATCTCCACCGTGTGCATGCAGAACGCGGTGGTGCAGAGCCAGATGGGCATCGCCACCGCCACCGCGAATTTCTTCCGCGCGCTGTTGTCGGCGCTGGTGGTGGCGATCCTCGGCGCCATCGTGCTGGGCGGTTTAGGCGGCGCGACCGGCGTGGCTGTGGAGACGCTGGCGCGCGTCTCCTCGCTGCATACGCTGGCGCACGCCTTCCGCTTCGTGTTCCTGGCCTGCGCGCTGGTGCTCGGCTTCGGCATGACGTTCCTGCTGGCGATGGAGGAGCGCGCGTTGCGCGGACCCTCCACCCATTCGCCGCAGGCCGGCGCGCCGACGGCGCCGGCGACGCCGATCCCGGAATAGGGCAGGGGAACCGGCCCGCTGGCCGGACGTTCATCGTCGAATCATCGGAAAACGGCCATGATCTTTGCGCCCGTGGGATTCCCCACGACTGCCGCGTCATATTGGCGTAGCCTGATAAGGGTTGGCTGGCCGCTGTTGATATAGGTCTTGAAACCGAATTGGCGCGCATGGCGTTGCGATGACCATCCGAGATGCTAATTCTGAGTCACAACGGCGGGCAAAACGGTTTCGTTTTGATCGTTATGTCATGGATTTGGATCGCGGCTGTCTTCTTCGCAACGGCACCGAGATTGTACTTCGGCCAAAGACATTCGCGGTCCTTCACTATCTGATTGAAAACGCCGGTCGACTTGTCTCAAAGGACGATCTCTTTGGCGCGGTATGGCCGAATATCGCCATCACCGACGATGCCCTGGTGCAGAGCATCGGCGAACTGCGGCGGGCGCTCGGAGACGATGGAGCGCGCCTGATCAAGACCATTCCGCGCCGCGGCTATCGATTTGAATCCGCGGTGTCGGTTGCCGGGCCCGATGATCCAGTAACGCGCGGTAGGCCGGAAGCGGCAGCCCCACCCGACAGCACTTCTTCGACGAACGCCGCCATCAAGTCTGCCGGTGGGCATAGGCGATGGTTCGCCGTCCTTGCTCTCCTGATCTTGGTTGCCGCGGTTGCGTTGTGGACCGGGTTAGGTTCCGGCTGGAAATTTGCCGGCGCCTTTCGCTCCGGCGGTCGGCCTCAAATGACCGCCGACTTCGGGGCAAAACCTGCCGTCGCCATTCTCCCGTTCTTGAACGAGAGTGAAGGTCAAACGCATGACTATTTCGCGGACGGGCTGACGCAAGACATCATCAACGCGCTGGGCCGATTTTCCGCGCTGACGGTGATGTCCTGGAATGCCGTCCTGCCGTACAAGGGCAAACCCGCAAGCCCTGCGGAAATTGCCCGCGGTCTCGCCGCGCGCTATCAGGTCGAGGGCAGCGTGCGCCGGACTGGCGATCGCGTCCACGTCATCGCACAGTTGGTCGACAAGAACGGCCGCGTGCTTTGGTCCTCCCGTTTCGACGAGGCTCTGGCGAACATCTTTGCCCTGCAAGACAAGATCACCGCGCAAATCGTCGGAGCGCTGGCGATCCGCGTGACCGAGGCCGAACAACGGCGGGTGTCCGCCAAGCCGACTGGAAACCTCGAGGCTTACGGTTATGTGCTGCGTGCCCGGCCGGCACTTCAGCGCCCGACGCGCGCCAATATCGTCGAAGCGCGCGCGCTGATCAGGCACGCAATTGCGCTCGATCCGAACTACGCTGCCGCCTACGCCGCGCTCGCCGAGACCTTTTACATTGCCGTATCGATGGGCTGGGCGGAATCGCCCGCTGCATTCTTAAATCGTGCGGAGGCGACCGCACAAAAAGCGTTGGATCTTGACGCAGCCGACGTGCGCGCGCGCGTCATTCTCGGCCGAATTCATATTTTCCATCATCGGTACGAACAGGCAAAGGTCGAAATTGACCGTGCGATTGCGATCAATCCGAACGATGCCCAGGGCCTTGCTGGCCGGGGGAATATCCTGATGTGGATGGGCCAGACGGATGCCGCCATCGCGTCATTGGAACTGGCGCAGCGTATCGATCCCGAGATGAACTCAATTGATCGTTTCGCCCTCAGTCTGGCTTATTATCTGAAGGGGCGTTATGAGGCGGCGATCGAGCAGGCCAAACTCAATCTGCTCAAAACGGAAGGTGCGCGTTTCAACAATGTCGTGCTCGCGGCGGCTTACGCGCAGCAAAATCGTCTCAAGGACAGCGCTCGCGTTGTGGCCGAAATTCGCAGTGCGGATCCGACATTCGACCCGCAGGCCTTCGGGAGCAAGTTTCTGAACGCGTCCGATCTCGAACGCTTGCGCGACGGTTTGCGCAAGGCTGGGCTCTACGTCGCCGTAACGGACAGCTCGCCGTCGGCACATTGAGCGCTAGTGGTCCGCTTCCGGCATTTGCATCGCGCTGCTGCAAACTCTCGAGCAAATGTTAAATTCGCTCCGCTAGGGTTTTTGAATGCGCCCGCGGTTTTGATTGGCTTTCGCGACGTTCTCGGCGAGACCGCGCCGGAACAGCGCCGGACCGACCGGCTTTCCGAAGAGATACAGCTTGCCCTGGCTAATAAGCCAATATTGCGGGTTGGCCTCGTCGACTTCGCCTCTGGTCAGCGCCATAGCGCAAAAGTTTGCAAACTGCGGCGCGTAGCGTACCGGATCGGCCTTGAATAGCGCGCGATGCTCCGGAGTCGAAAAGCGGTAGCGGTACTCATCCCATTCAAACTCGATTTCTGGTAGCCCGCGCACCGGGCGTCCCACGGTGAAATAGGCGACCGGGTCAAACCCCTTGATCGCCAGAGGAGGCGCATCCCCGGCAAACGACGTGATCGAGCCGGCAAACGGCGAGGCGGCGGTCATCAGGATGAGGCGGATCGTGCTTCGGCGAGAGAGACCGTGCATGGCGAACTTTCTCCGCTCTGTATCTCTTCCCGCCCGGTTTGACGGGTCGTCCGGACCGCAAACCTGGAAATTTCCGTCGGTGCGGCTCCCGCCCAATATATCGCAGATGCCGCAGTCTTGCCCGCTCAAATTTCGGGGCTTTTTCGGCGTTTCCTTCGGTTTTTCTCGTTACCGCGGCTGCCCACACGGTTTGGCTTAACGGCGTCAACGGCGCGCACGGTTGGCTCGCCGAACCGGGTCAAAGCCAAGTTGGCTTGGTCTTTAGGCTGCCCCGGGAGCCGTTCGCGATTGCCGAAACAACGAGCCTGCAGGTGGTGCCCCGGCATGGTCGCCCCAGGAGAAAGAACGATGAAACCGCGAGTGTCCAACGTCGCGCGCACCGTCGCCCTGGCACTGTTGCTGTGTGCAATGGGATTGTCACTGGTGCCGGCTGATGCGGCGGCGCCACAGAAATATACGGTCAAACGAGTCGTCGAGAAGAAGATCAAGCAGCTTCCGGCCGGACCGTTGTACTGGCGGGTTGAGAACTTCCCCACGCTCTCGCAGGCGCAGGCCGCCATCGGCCCCGGTCGGTGGAACAAAGATACGGTGCGCTACGACGAGCCGGCGGCGCTGGCGGCCCAAATCGCGGGCAAGGCCTGGCTGTTCACGCTGGGCCCCAAGGGCGGTGCAACGCCCGGCGGCAGCAAGGTCGCCGAGATCGGGCCTGTGCCTCCCATCACCGCGCATGAATATCTGTTGCGCGTCAACTACGGCTACGGACCGCCTGGAGCCAAAACGCCAATGCACAGCCATCCGGGCTCCGAAGCTTTCTATGTTGTCTCCGGTCAGCTTGGCCAGAAGACCCCGGAAGGTGTGATCCATGTCGACGCCGGACATTCCATGAATGGACATGCCCCTGGCATGCCGATGCAAGTCTTCAACAGCGGCACCACCGATCTGACCGCTCTGATCATGTTCGTCGTGGATGCGAGCAAGCCATTTTCTAAGCCGGCCAAGATGCCTTAGGTGCGCGAGCGCAGAGCAAACCGACGTTTCCAAACGGAGAATTGCGGTGAAACAGATCAACGGAACGACAATTGGCGCGATCGTCTTGCTTGCGTCGCTGACGCAAACCGCTGTTGTTCGAGCCGAACAGGCTCGGAAGGAAACCTGCCCATCCGGATACTCGCTGATCGGCGAAGTCTGTATCAGCGATTCGGATGGCGATGTGGTCCTGCCGACCATCAAGAAATGAAACGATTGAGCTGCAGGTTCCAGTCTATCGCTCCAAATAGAACGCCACAAACTCAGATGGCGATTTTCGTCTGCACCTGATTTAGGCAAGGCAGACGTCACACCGGCGCCGGCGACGCCCATCCCGGAATAGGGCGTTTCGCGTTGCCGGCGAAAGTCTAGCCGCTTTTGCCACCGTCACCGCCGGTCGTCGGCGTCGGCTGATCTTGCTTGCCGAACAGGCCGGAGAACAGCGCCATCATCGGCGGATGCATGGGCATGCCGCCGCCCGCCGCCGGCGCGTCGCGTCCGCGTACGACTCTGACGAAACCGGCAACCAGAATGAACGCAATGAAGAGCACCATTGGCCAGGGCAGGCGGCCAAGCCATGCCGTCCAGTTCGAGGAGGTCACCACGTCGATAGCGACCTGCTCCTTGCGCAGTTCCGGCAGCAGCGTCGGATCGCCGATATCGGGGATGCGGCTGCGGAACGCGTTCTGTTCCTTGCCGCCCGCCGTGCTGGCGGCCACCGGATGCTTGAAGCGGCCGTCGATCTGCGTTCCCTGGAAAGTGACGCTGGCGACGTTGCCGGAGTCGAGCTGGGTGAGGAAGCCGCTGTAGGGCAAGGCGGGCGGGCCGCCGGCCGCTTCGATGAGGCCGAAGACGATAAGCCCGACCACGACGAGGCCGAGCACCCACACCGGCGGCCGCATATACCAGGCCCGGGTGCAATGGTGATGTGCCATGTCCGTCATTTCGCCCTCCTTCACAGGTCGATGACCCGGGCCGGCGGCCGCGGGCGATCTATTCCACCTTGAACAACGCCGTCACCGGCAGCTTGATGCGATCGAGAATGAGCGCAAATCCAGCCGCCGCGACGAACACGCTCGCCAGGATGCGCCACGACAGCGACGCCATCAGCGTGCCGGTGAGCGCGAACGCTGCAACGAGCGCAATGCCCGCGGCGGACGAGAGCAGCACCCAGACGCTGGGCCGCGAGCTCCACATGGAACGGCGTTCACGCAACACATAGAGCGCGGCCTGATTTCCAAACACCAGCGTCGCGAAAGCGAGCGTCTGCAGTTTTCCCGCATCCAGCCCGAGCCGGAACTGGCCGACGGTTAGAACCGCGACCGAGAAGGCGAGTTTGGCGGCGCCAAGCACGACCGCGGCGGCGGTGATGTTGCGCATGCGCCAGACGCTCGGCCGCGGCGCCGGACTGGCGCGGTCGGTGGTGAGCGACATGGCGAGAAAATCGTTGGTCACGAACAGCAGCACCATAAGCGCTGGCGTCAGCACGCCATGGCCGGTGAGCGCGAGCCCGATGGCGAGAAACAGGACGATCTCCGTTTTCTTCACCAGCATATTGACGACGAAGGCGAGCATCCGTTGGAATCCGACGCGTCCTTCGCGGACGGCGGCGACGACGCCCGCGAGCCCGGGCTCGGTCAGCACCATGGCGGCGGCGGCCTTGGCGACGTCGGTCGCCGTGGAAACGGCGACGCCGACCTGCGCCTGACGCAGCGCCGGCGCGTCGTTGACGCCGTCGCCGCACATGCCGACGACGTGGGCGTCTTCCTGCAAGGCTTTCACCAGCCGGTATTTCTGCTCGGGTGTGACGCGCGCGAACACCCCGCAGGCGTCGGTGTGTTCGTTCATGCGTTCCGCCGTGCAGGCGGCGCCGACAATGCCGACCTTGCCGGCGATCGCGGTTGCCGTCACGGTTGAATCGCCGGTCGCCATGATGGTGCGCACGTTCATGTCGCGCAGGGCGGCGATGAGTTCCTTCGAGTCTTCGCGCGGCGGATCGCTCAAGGCGATGAGGCCGCAAAGCCGCAACGCGCCCGGCGCGCCGGCGGCCACGGCAATGACGCGGTGGCCTTTGGCGGCCAGTGCGTCCGCGCGCCGCGCAGCGTCGTCTGCGGACGGCGTAAACCGCGTGATGACTTCGAAGGCGCCCTTCACGATATGGATCTCGTGGCCGTCGCGGTCGACGGCGATCGCTTCCGCGCGCTTGCTCGCCGGCTCAAACGGGACAAAGCGCAGCAACCGTTCGGACGTGCCGGCGTCCTTCGTCGCCGCGCGGATGGCGGCGTCGATCGGGTCCTGATCCGCTTCGGAGCTCGCCAGCGCCGCCAGCGCCAGCACGCGCTCGGGCGCGAAACCGGGCATGGCCACGACCTCCGCGACCTCAAGCGTGTTGACCGTCAGCGTCCCGGTCTTGTCGGCGCACAGGATATCCATGGCGGCGGCTTCGTGAGCCGCAGTGAGGCGGGTCAGCAGCACGCCACGCTGGGCCAAAAAGCGGGCGCTCAAAGCGGCCGACAGCGTGAAGGTCGCCGGCAGCGCCAACGGAATGGTCGCCAGCAGCGCGGTCAAAGCGAGACGGACCTGATCGGCGGCGGGCAGCGCCGCCCAGTAGGCGGCAACGATGATGAGCGCCGCCACGATGCCGTTGATGATGGCGAGATTGCGCGTCACCGCGAAGATCGCGGCGTGCTCTGTGCTGGCGGCATGCGCCACGCGCACGAGCTCGGCGGTGCGTCCGAAATAAGTCTTGTCGCCGATTTCCGTGACCTCGGCGGTGGCCTGCCCGCGACGCACCATGGAGCCGGCGAACAGCCTGGCGCCGGGTTCGGCCTCGACGGGAACCAACTCGCCGGTCAGCGTCGACTGGTCCACCATCACCGATCCGGAGACAATCGTGGCATCGACCGGCACCACCGCGCCAAGCGGCAGCCGGATTACGTCGCCCGGTACCAGGGCGGAGGCCGGCAACCGCGTCCATTCGCCGTCGCGACGAGTGAGCGCGGTCGGCGCCAGCCGTTTCTTGAGCGCCGCCAGTGCCGCGTCGGCGCGGCCCTCCTGCACGAAGCCGAGCGTGGCGTTGAACAGCAGCAGGCCGGCGATCAGGCCAGCTTCGATATATTGGCCGAGCCAGAGCTGAAGCACGATGGCGGCTTCGAGCATCCAGGGAACCGGCGACCAGAACTTGGCGAGGAAGCTCCGCCAGCGCCGCGGCGCGGCTTCGGCAATCGCGTTTACGCCGTAAATGCCGCGCCGCCGCTTGGCTTCCGACGTGCTGAGGCCGGCGGGCGCGGGGTCCGCCGCCGTGGGCTTGGAGAGGTCGATTGCCGCTGCCTGTGCCATGTCATGCCTGACCAGCGCGCGTTCAATTTAGTCATTCACATCGGGGGCCGCGTCTCGTTGATCTAGCGCAAAGGTTGTGACTTCTGCGGCCGGCGCTGGGCCGGCCGCAGCCGCCGCGGGCTCAGATGGCGTCGCGGTGCATCATCCCACGCATCATCATCATGGGGCCGCGCATCATCATCCCGCCCATCATGCCGCCGTGGTTCTTCATCATCGCCGTTTGCAGCGCGGCCATGCCACCCCGCACCAGGTCGGTGACTTCGGCGGCGTGTTGCTGCAGCGTGGCGACGGTCTTTGCGTCGTCTGAGGTTTGCACCACCACGATGCCTTTGGCGGTCGCCTCGTAGGTGGTGTGGATCTTCTTGTTGTCGCGGAAGATCGCGTGCACCGACGGGCTCTCGATCGGCAATCCCGGATCGTCGCCCTTGGCGACGCGCGCGGTCATCGCGGCCGCATGCCCCTTGATCTGGGCGGCGAGCGCCGGATCATCGGACTCGGTGACGGTGCGGATGCCGTTGGGCAGGTTGGTCACCGTGCGCGTGATGCGGTCGTGGTTGACCAGCAAGGTGTGGATGACTTGCAACTGCGACATGGTCGTCGCGTCGTGGCCCATCCCCATCATCATGCCCGGTCCCATTCCCATCGTGCCGGGACCCATCATGCCTTGCCCCATCATGCCGGGGCCGTGCATGGCGAATGGGCCGAAGCCCGGCCGCGCGTTCTGCGAATGCGCCGTATAGGCGTAAGTGCCGACGCCGAGCGCCACGACAAGCGCGGCGAGGCCGGTCAGTTTGGTTCGGGTCTTCATGGACGTGCTCTCTCCGTTGATGTCACCACCCGCCCTGCCGTACACGTTGCCGTCCACCATAGGCCGATCGGCCCGCGCCCATATGATTACGGTCATACGAAGCCGGCACCGTTCATAGGCATGGATTTGACGGATGGTGGTCCGGCGCATTGAATGGCCGCACGATTGGCCATCTAGAATGAGTTCCCGTGCGCAAGCGCTTTTCCATCGCCGCGGCCGCGTCGAAACAGGCGGACTTGCTCCGCACCGTCGCGCAGATCCCGGCGATCTGGACCGTTTCCGATGCCGGCTATTATTTCCTGCTGCCGGCGCTCGGCGTACAGCCGAACTACAACAACGGCCCGGTCGCGGTCACGCTCTACTATGCGTTCTGGGTCGGCATTGCGGTCATCACCTTCTGGCCGCTTTATGCCACTTGGCCGAAATACGGCCGCTGGGCGACCTTCGGCAATCGGTTCGTCAGCTACGCGGTGTGGTGTCTGGCTTTTGCCGGCTGCCTGTTGTTCGCCGCCTATGTGTTGCCGATGCTACCGACCGTCCAATGGCGCGAAACCTGGACGCCGCCCGAGGTGGCGGTGGCCACGCCCTGGTATTTCCTGCCGAAATCCATCGATATCCTGTTTCAGCAGTTCCTCGTGGTGGCGCTGGTGCTGGCGCTGGCGGCGCAAAAACGCAGCCTGCGCGCCATTTCGTTCGCTTGCGCGGCCGCATTTGGCGCCGCCCATGCGCTGCTGCTGTTCGGTGGGGTGCCAGTCGGTTACGTGATCCGTTTCATGATTTCCGCGGCGGCCTTCGGACTGGCGTTCCCCTATTTGATATTGCGGGTGCCGAACGGGCTGGCCTATTCTTACATCGTGCACTGGTTCTACTACGCGGTCTCGGTCCTCTTGCCTCATATCTTCCTGTCTAAATGAGCGGCTCGTCGATCCGATGCTCTGGCGTGGGGGCGGCGCCGTGAGACGGCCGCTGACGCAGACGCCGGTCAGCCTTTATCTGCTCGTCGTCGCCGGGCTGATCACGCTGCAGGCGATCGTGCTTTACGCCTTCGGCCAGCCACCGATCTGCACCTGCGGCACCATAAGGCTGTGGGTCGGCACCGTGTCGGGGCCGGAGAACTCGCAGCAGATTACCGACTGGTACAGCTTCAGCCACGTCATCCACGGCATCGGGTTCTATTTCCTGCTCCGGCTGATCGCGCCGCGCGCGCCGGTGCTGTTGCGGCTGGCCGTCGCAATCGGGATCGAGGTAAGCTGGGAGGTCTTGGAGAACACGCCCTTCGTCATCGACCGCTACCGTCAGCAGGCGTTGGCGCACGGTTATTCCGGCGACAGCATCCTCAATTCGTTGAGCGACACGGCGTGCGCGATCGTCGGTTTCTTCCTGGCGCGCAACCTGCCGGTGTGGAGCAGTGTTGCCCTGGTGGTGGCTTTGGAACTGTTCGTCGGCGTCATGATCCACGACAACCTGACCCTCAATATCATCCAGCTCATCCATCCGATCCCGGCCATCGCGCACTGGCAGGGCGGCGGGTGAGGGCGGCCGGGCCGGCCCCGCGACCAATTAAAGGATCGCGGGCGATGATTTTGGAAAGCCGCCGGCATCCTCTTGATGCCTTGATCAGGCCAAACTCCCGCAACAGTATCCGCGCCTGGCCACGTCAGCGGAACGCGCAATGCCGCGGGAACCCAATGCCGTCGATTTCTGGCGCGGGTTCGCGCTAATCTCGATTTTTATCAATCACATCCCCGGCCTTTTTTACGCGAAATATACGTACGCGAATTTTTCCATCTCCGATTCCGCCGACCTGTTTGTGTTCCTGGCCGGCTGGTCGCTGCGGCTCTTGGCGGAAGGCGGCAGCCGCCGGCGCACGACCGGCGAACTGGTGAGGCGCGTGCTCAGTCGCGCCTTCGAGATCTACACCGCGCAGATCCTCATCACCATGTTGGCCATCGCCATCCTGGCGGCGAGCGCCACCATCCTGCACAATCCATTGCTGTTGCAGTGGCACAACGCCGCCGCCGTGTTCAACGACCCGGTTCCGACCCATGTCGGGCTGGCCGTGCTCACGCACCAACTCGGCTATTTCAACATCCTGCCGCTCTACGTGGTGCTGATGACAATGGCGTCGATTTTTGTCGTCATCGACCGCTGGGCGCCGGCGCTGCTGCTGCCGTTCTCGCTGGCGATTTATCTCTTCGTGCTCTCCTTCCGCATCACGCTGCATAACTGGCCGGTGAGCGGGACGTGGTTCTTCAACCCCTTCGCCTGGCAACTGGTCTTCGTGCTCGGCTTCGTGCTCGCCAAGGCCGACTATGGGATCGGCCGCCTGGCGCGCCGCGCCATCGTGCCGTTGCGCATCATCGGCGTGCCTATCGTCATTCTCGGCGTGCTCGTTCCCGTCTACGAATGGTGGCCCGATCCGACCCATGTGCCGGACCCCAAGCTCTTCTTCATCGCCTCAAAGGCCTTCGTCTCGCCGATGCGGCTCATCCAGTTTCTGGCGCTGGTGGCGGTGTTCTCGCTGGCCTTCCGCTACATCCGGAAGCTGACCCATTTTCGATATATCCGCGCGCCTATTGGCGCCCTGATCGGGCTTTTCGCCCTGCTTGGGCGTAATTCGCTCTATGTCTTCTGCGTCGGCTCGCTGTTAAGCTTGTCTGCGCAGGTGGTCCGCTACGTCAGTCACGGCAGTGTCGGCAGCGACTCCGCCGTGGTAGTCTTTGGCATCGCTGTCTTGGCATTCACCGCATGGCTCGCCGAATCGCAAAGCCGCGCCCGACCGCCTTCTCCGGTGGGCTCGGCGCTGCGCTCGTAACCACGCTGCTGCTGCTGACGCCCGCGCGCGCGCAGACTGCGCCTCCCGCCGCGGGGCCGGCGACTGTGCCATCGCCTTATTCGGCGGCGTGCCGCAACGGCTCGGCCGCGCTGACCGGCACGTCGTCGCTGCCCAACGTGGCCGCCGCTCTTCAGCGCCGCAAGACCCTGCGCATTCTGTCGATGGGGACAGCTCCGGGCCGGGTCAGTTCGCGGGGCGATTACAGTGAGCTGATCGAGGCTATGTTGGAAGGCGCGCTCAAGGGAATTGACGTTGCCGTCATCAACCGCGGCATCTCCGGCGAGCTGGCGGCAGACGCGGCCGTGCGCATGAAAAACGAAGTGGCGCTCGAATCGCCCGATTTGGTGCTTTGGCAGGTCGGCACCAATGACGCGCTTGCTTATGTGCCGGCAAACGAATTCGCATCAACGGTCAAGGGCCAGGTCGATTGGTTGAAGGCGCACAAGGTAGACGTGGTGCTGGTCGGACTACAGTTCGCGCCGGAGATGCTGCGCGATACGCATTACAAGTTGATCCGCGATACGTTGCGCCGTGTGGCGGCACGGGAGAACGTGATTGTCATTCGTTTCTACGAGGCGATGGAAATCCTCAACAAGGCGGAGCTAGCCAGCCAGCCGGTGGCGGATCAGTTCGAGCGCAGCGAGCAGGGCTACGCCTGCCTTGCGCAATATGTCGCGCACGCCATAACGCTCGGGGTCTTTGCCAAGAATATGCAGCGGCGCCCGCCATCGAAGTGACGGTGTTCGCCTTTTTGTGTCGAAGGTTGCGCGGCCGCGATACGACGCCGCGCGAATGCAACGAACCGCGCGCTTACTCTGCCGAGGGGTTTTCTTCGTGCGAGACCGCGGCCGACACCATGGAGCGGCTCGCGGCTTCCGCGATGGCTGCCGCCAGTCCCTTGGCCATGCAGGCGTAGCTCCAGTCATTCATGTGGATGCCGTCGGGCGACACGAAGGTGGTGAATTGCAGGTGATCTTCATCATGCCAACGCTTCATCACAGCGAAGCGCCGGAAGAGGCCAACATTTTCCTCCTTGGCGACGGAGGAAATCAGTCGCAGCATCGGTTCGATATCGTGCTTGCTGATTACCTTGGGCGCAAATTGCGGATCGATCAGCACGACGTCGGCGCCGGTTGCGCGGATCTTGGCCAAGCCGGCGCGGATGGCGGCGCGGCGGTTGGCCGACGGACGATTGCGCAGCACCGCGTTGGTGCCGAGTTGCCAGAGCACGAGGTCGGGCTTGGCGGCGACCACGGCGCGATCGAAACGGTTGAGCATGTCTGCGATGACCTCGCCACCGATGCCACGATTGATCACCTTGATCGAATGGGTGGGAAAACGCCGCTTCAGTTCGGCTTCAAGTTGGCTGGGGTAATTCGCCGTGCGCGAACTGGCGCCTGCACCCTGGGTCGAGGACGAGCCAATGGCGACAATGACGACCGGTTCATGATTGGCCAGTTTCTTCGCGACGCGGGCGAGAGGATTGGCGAAGCGTAGCAAGCGGAGCGGCGCATCGCACGCTGGCCGCGCGTGCGCCGATGACATCATGGAAAGCGGAATGACCGCAGCGGCAAAAGCCATGCTTCTCGCCGCGCGACGAATGCGACAGTGCCGTTTTTTCACCTTGGGAGCCCCCGATGATCTTGTCATCATATCAGAGAATCGGCATCTATAACCAGTGCTCATAGTGCCTGAAAAACGGTGGTTTTGAACTTTCTTGGAGGTTGTAGGGCTACCTCCAGGCCGACAAAAGGAAGAGCCGGCACATTGGCGTGCCGGCTCCCCCTCCCGCGCATGGTCGACACAGAATACGCGTGCGATCATGCGCTGAACCGGGTCCGCGGAGACATGCTGACGGTGGACCCGGCAGCTTTCGTTCGGGCACTTACGCCTTGCCGAGCGGCACAGCGATGAAGCGGGTCCCGTTGGCGTTCTTCACCTGCATCAGCACGGCGTGCCTGCCGCTGGCGTGCGCCTCCTGGATGGCCTTTTCCACGTCGCCGGGCTTGGCGACGGTCTTGTTGCCGACCTGCAAGATGATGTCGCCGGTCTGGAAGCCGTGCGCGGCGGCGGGACCATTCGGGTTGACGCCGACCACGGCGACGCCCTTGTCACCGGCGCCGGCCACGTCGCTCGCCGGGGCGAGCGAGAGACCGAGCTTCGGCACGGCGGTGTTGGACGCGGACTTGTGCGCACCCTTGGCCCCGTGATCGCTGGCGAGCTTGGCCAGCGTGACGGTGACCGTCTTGGCCTCGCCTTTATGCAGCACTTCGAGCTTCACCGAGGTCTCCGGCGCCATCATGCCGATGGTGCGGGCGAGATCGCGCGAATCCTGGATCTTCTTGCCGTTGACCGCGGTGATCACGTCGCCGGCCTCGATGCCGGCCTTGGCGGCCGGGCTGCCGGCCATCGGCTGGTCGACGATGGCGCCTTTGGCGTCCTTCATGCCGAGGCTGTCGGCGATCTCGGCGGACACCGGCTGCACCTTGACGCCGAGATAGGCGTGGTTGATGAAGCCGTGTGCCTTGAGCTGGGCGACGACCGCCTTCACGGTCTTGGCCGGGATATCGAAGCCGATGCCGACCGAACCGCCCGAGGGCGAGTAGATCGCCGTGTTGACGCCGATCACGTTGCCGTTGGTGTTGAAGGCCGGACCGCCGGAGTTGCCTTTGTTGATGGGCGCGTCGATCTGGATGTAGTTGTCGTAGCCCGAGCCGCCGATGTCGCGGCCCTTGGCCGAGACGATGCCGGCGGTAACCGTGCTGCTCAGGCCGAACGGATTGCCGACCGCGACCACCCAATCGCCGATGCGCGGCTCGTTCTCGGCGAACTTCACATAGGGGAAGGTCTTGTCGGAATCGACCTTGATCAGCGCCAGGTCGGTCTTCGGATCGGTGCCGACCACCTTGGCCTTATAGGTGTCGCCGCCGTCGGTCTTGATCTCGACGGTCTTGGCGTGATCGACAACGTGGTTGTTGGTCACGGCGTAACCGTCCGGCGAGATGAAGAAGCCGGAGCCGAGCCCGGTGATCATCTGTCTGCCGTGCGGCATGCCGTTCTGCATGTTCGGCATTCCGGGGAAGCCGAATTGCTGGAAGAACTTTTGCAGGCCGGGCGGGACTTGCCTGTCGGCCGCGCCCTCGGCGTTCATCGACTCTTCAATGCGCACGCGCACCGAGATTACCGCCGGCTTCACCTTGGCGACGAGATCTGCGAATCCGGTCGGCGCCGCGGTCGGCATGCCCGCGAGCGGCGCGGTCCGTTCGGCGGCTTGCGCCGGTTGCGTTGCAGCGAAATTGGCGGGCGCGAAGTTGGTGACCACGATGGCACCGCCGACGGCGGCGACCGTGGCCAGCAGAGTCAGCTTGCCCGGCGTCAGCAGCTTGCGTTTGGACGTTTCGTTGTGGGGCATTGCATGTGTCTCCATGACAAATTTGGAAAGGGATGCGTCGTCGCGTTGTTGGAGACAACATAGGGAATGCGCCTTACGGTGACCTGACGGGCGAATTTAAATTTCGTAATAGAGCGGCTCTAAGATGAAATTTAAGTAAGGTGAGCACCGAAACCGGTTTGTTTATCGGCGGTAATCCGCACGCATTCAGGTGCGGCTGCGGTACGGCTGCAGCGCTAAACCCGAAGCAATCAATCCGGATGCAATGAGCACCGTCGCGCACAGCAGCAACAGACTGAGATTGGTGAGAAACCCGGCAGCAGCCTCGAGATTGGTGCCCACAGCATAGCCGAGGCCGAGATAGGCGGCCGTCCAGATCAACCGTCCGCCAATGGCAACGCCTAGATAGCGCGACAGACGATAATGCGCGATGCCGGCGAGCAGGCTAGCGACCGAACTGAGATAGGAAACGAAGGTGCGGGTGATGAAAACGGTCAGCATGCCCCACTGATCGAACAAGTCCTGCACCGTCGAGCGCCGGACCGATGTGTAGCCGATCCAATGGCCGTGGCGCTTGAGTACCTCCCGGCCGAGCAGGCGTCCGACCGCATAGCCGATAAGGTCGCCCAAGACCGATGCCGTGACGGCGACCGCGATGACCCAACCCCAATCCATGCGTCCTTGTCCGGCCAATGAGCCAGCGACGGCGGTCGCAATTCCGTCGGGGAGGGGAGCGCCGATGGCGCCGAGAAAGAGCGTCAGGCCGAGCACCGGATAGCCGTAGACCAGCAATTGCGTGAGAATCGCGTCGCCGGCGCTGGCCAGCCAGCCGGACGGCTCGGACGCCGGAGCGGCAATGTTGGCGGATATCGCGGCCGCGACGGCGCGCTGCACGCGCTCGACATATTGCGGTGGCGAAATCCCGGCCCGTTCGGCCAACGATCTCAGGTTGGTATCGGAGACGGTTGCCGGCGGCACGCCGAGCCGCTCGCGTAGACCTGCCTCGGGCGTGTGATAGGTGGCCGCGAGATATTGAATCGTCATCCAGCCGCGAATGCTGCTGGTTGCCGGGGCGCCGGCCTCGTAGGCCGAGCGCAGCAGCAGGAACGAGCGATAGGTGCGCAGGCCGAGCCACAGCGTCGGTAGCAGCGCAAGCGCGAAAAGCACGAGCGCGGCGCGCCGAAATCCGTAAGAGCCGAGACCGATCACGATGATGGTCCCTTCGCGAACCCCGGAAGGGCTCTTGCGCCTTTGATCCTGGTCAATGTCGCACCTGGTTCCCGGTGAGATGGTGGCACCATTGTTAGGATTCAACTCAATGACACGCAAACGTATCATTTCGCTCACTGTCGTCGTGCTCATCGCCGCCGGTATCGCCGCTGCGAGCTGGGCGGCGTTGCTGCGCCCGGTCAATGTGCAGGTCGCGGCGCCTGCGCAGGACGTCGCCGTGCAGGTGTTCGGCCTCGGCACCGTTGAGGCGCGGGTGACGTCACAGGTCGGCTTCAAGGTTGCCGGCGTGCTCACCGACTTGCGCGCCGATGTCGGCGATCGGGTCGCCAAGGGCGCGGTGCTGGCGCGGCTCGACGACCGCGAACAGCGCGCGCAAGTCGCCCGCGCGGCGGCCGCCGTGCAACAGGCCGAGGCCAGCCTGCAACGCGCCAGCGCGAGCGTCGAAAAGGCCAAGGTCAATTTTGCCAACGCCAAGAACATCAACGAACGCCGGCAAAAGCTGGTGGCGAGCAACGTCACCTCGGTGGAGACGGCGGAATCGGCCAAGGCGGTGCAGGACGCGGCGGCGGCCGATGTGAGCCTCGCCAACAGCGATGTCGCCGTCGCCAAGGCAGCGGCGAGCGACGCCAAGGCCCAACAACAGCTACAGAGCGCCACGCTCGACTTCCATACGCTGGTTGCGCCCTACGATGCCATGGTGACGGCGCGGCTGAAGGAGCTCGGTTCGGCGCTGACCGCCGGACAGCCGGTGTTCACGCTGATCGATCCGAAATCGATTTGGGTGCTGGCCTTCATCGACGAGAGCAAATCCGGCGAGGTCAAGGTCGGCGAGCAGGCAGAAATCGTGCTGCGCTCGCATCCGCATCAACGCCTGGTAGGCAAGGTCGCGCGCATCGAGCCGGAGAGTGACCGCGTCAACGAGGAGCGACGCATCGAAGTCGCCTTCGACGCTATTCCGCCTTACGCCAATCTTGGCGAGCAGGCGGAAGTCTACATTACCACCGTGCATCTGCCGCGGGCCTTGCTGGTGCCGGAAGCGGCGATCGTCGGGCTTGCGCAGAATGGCGGGACGGTATGGACGGTCGAGAACGGCCATCTGCAGCAGCGGCCGGTGACGCTCGGCCATCGGCTGCTCGACGGCCGCATTGAGATCACCGGCGGGGTGCCGCCAGGGGCGAAAGTCGTGACCCAATTGCGCAGCGGTATGCGGGTCGGCCGCGCCGCCAAAATCGAGACCAAGAAGGTTGACACCAAGTCGAACGGCGAGCCGAAGAAATGAACCTCGCTTATCGCGACATCAAGCATAACCTGCTGCGCTTCGTGCTGACCAATTTCGGCCTGAGCCTGCTGCTTGGCATCGTGATCATGATCACCGGCGTCTATGGCGGCTTGATCGACGACGCGCTGCGGCAGGCGCGTGCGGCCAATGCCGATCTCTGGGTGGTGGAGGCCGGCACCAATGGGCCGTTCGCCGAAGCTTCGCGCATTCCCGGCGACACCCGGGAACTGGTGAGCCGGGTCTACGGCATTTCGGCGGCGGGTGGGGTTACCTATCAGTCGGTGCAGACGACCCTGAACGGCAGGCCGCTGCGCATGTTTCTGATCGGCTATCAGCCAGGCCGTCCAGGCGGCCCGCGCAAGCTCACCGCCGGCCGCGGCATCCTGCGCGGCCACTACGAGATGGTCGTCGACCGCTCGGCCGGGCTCAAGCTCGGCCAATTGGTGCCGCTTGGCACGCACGGGCACAATTTCACCGTTGTCGGCCTGATGACCAAGGAGGTTACCTCCTCCGGCGATCCGGTTGCCTATATCACCTTGCGCGACGCGCAGGCGTTGCAGTTCGAGCTGGCGCCGCCGGCGGAACGGCGCGAGGTCGCGCGCGGCGGCACGTCGCAGACCAATGACCAGATCAACGCCGTCATCGCCAAGGTCTCGCCCTATGTGCGCATCGACGAGGTCGCCGCCGCGCTGTCGCGCTGGAAGCACCTCACCACGCTGACGCAGAAGCAGCAGGAAACGCTGTTGAGCAAGTTCGTGATCGAAAAAGCGCGCAAGCAGCAGCTCATGATCATGGTGCTGCTGGTGATCGTGTCGGCGGTGATTATCGCCCTCATCATCTATACGCTGACCATGGATAAGGTGCGCTCCATTGCCACGCTCAAATTCGTCGGTGCGCCCGACCGCACGATTATCGGCTTGATCGTGCAGCAGGCCCTGTCGATGGGCATTTTCGGCTACTTCACCGGGCTGGCGCTCGTCGTGATATTCCAGCCTTTCTTTCCGCGCCGACTGGTGCTCGATCCCACCAGTGTCGAGGTGGTGTTCGTCATCACCATCGTCGTCTGTCTGGCCGCCAGCACGTTGGGTATTCGCCTGGCGCTGAAAGTGGACCCGGCGGAAGCGCTGGCGTCGGCGGGGTAGGGCGATGGCGGAAGCCGGCAAACAAGCGGTCGTGTGCGTCGAGCACGTCTCTAAACATTTCGGGACCGGCACGGCGCGCGTCGACGCGCTCGTCGACATCAATATGGAGGTCTATCCCGGCCAGGTGGTCGGGCTGATGGGCCCGAGCGGCTCGGGCAAGACGACGCTGCTCAACTGCATCGCCTGCATTCTCGAGCCGAGTAGCGGGCGCATCACCCTCGATCACGACCTGGTCTACGATGACCGCTGGCTGAAGGCCGACCTGCGCCGGCTGCGGCTGGACAAGGTCGGCTTCATCTTCCAGTTCCCCAATCTGCTGCCGTTCCTCGACGGCACCGACAATGTCGCCGTCGTGCTCGATCTCGCCGGCTACAGTTCGGCGGCTTCGCGCAAGCGCGCGGTGGAACTGCTCGAATATCTCGACGTCGGCCACCGCAAACATGCCATGCCGTCGCAACTGTCAGGCGGCGAGGCGCAACGGGTGGCGATTGCGCGCGCGCTCGCCAATCATCCGCGCATCATCCTCGCCGACGAGCCGACCGCACCGCTCAATTCGGTGCGCGGGCGCATCGTGATGGATCTCTTGCGCAAGGTGGCGGCCGATCAGGACGCCGCCATCATCGTCGTGACCCATGACGAGATGATCCTCGACCGTTTTGACCACATCTATCACCTGCGCGACGGGCGGCTCGAACGTGAGGAAGCGCCGGCGGCGGTGGCCGGCTAGCGTCGGCGCGCGTTGGAGACGTGGCGGATCGGCCGATATGGCCACGGGCGGCGCAATCCACGCCGCGAATGCGCGGCATATCGATAATCAATTTTGGCCGGTCCTGGCCGCTGCCTATGGTCGCCGCCCAACGCGAGCCGGCAGCGTCAGCCGGCGCGTCGAATGAGCGAGGCGATCATGGCAGCCGAGAATTCCGACATCGTCGAAGAAATGACCAAGCTGAGCGCGGCCGATGGCTTCTCGCTTGAGGCGTTCCGCGCCAAGCCGCGTGGCGCGAGTAAAGGCGGACTGGTCATCCTGCAGGAGATCTTCGGCCTGACCGACCAGCTCAAGGGTGTCGTGCGCAGCTATGCGCGGGACGGCTATGACACGATTTTCCCTTGCGTATATGACCGCATCGCGCCTGGCACCGTGGTGCCGTTCAGCGATCCCAACACGGGCAGGGACATGGCCTATGGGTTGGACCTCGACAAGGTGATGCTCGATGTCGCTGCCGCGGTGGCGCGCGTGCAGGGGCCGCACGGGGTATCCGTGCTCGGCTTCTGCTGGGGCGGTGGCGTGATCGTACGCGCGGCGGCGGAACTGGATTTGCGGGGCGCGATTGCCTTCTACGGCACGCGACTGATGACCTATCTCGACCAAAAGCCGAAATGCCCGTTGCTGTTTCACTTCGGCGAGACCGATCCGAATTCGCCGCCGGAGACGATCGAGGCGGTGCGCAAGGCGTTCCCGTCCGCCGAAACCTACATCTACGAGGCCGGTCACGCCTTCGCCAACGACGTGCGGCCGACTTACCTGGAATCGGCGGCAAAGACCGCGTGCGAACGCACGCTAGCGTTCCTCGCCAAGCAGCATCAGGCGAGCTGAAGCGTCTTTCTCACAGGCCCTTGTAAACGGCCTTGATCTGCTGACGCAGCCAGACGTGTTTCGGGTCGCGGTCGTCGCGCACGTGCCAGACCATGTTGGTTGAGATCTTGCCGACGTCGACCGGCACCGGCCGCGTCGCCAGCTTGAAGGAATTCCGGAACACGTCGGCCGCGAGCTTGGTGAAGACGCCGATCATATCGCTGCGCCTGAGCAGATCGGGCACGGCGGTGAAATTGGTCACTGCCACCAGCGCGCGACGGCGCAGGCCGTGCTGGGCCAACAGGTCGTCGAAGATCGCCGAGCGTTGACCGGTGGCGCTGACGATCAGGTGGGGAAACGACAAAACGCGCGCGGCATTGAACGGCGCGCCCCGCTTCGCGATCGGATGGCCGCGGCGGAAGACGCAGAACAAACTCTCTTCCATCATGAATTCCGCGTTCAGGTGGCTTGGCTTTTCGTCGAGCCATCCGAGTGCGAGGTCGGTGCGGTCCTGATCGATAAGGTCGAGCGCCTGCGTGCGGTCGGCGGTCAGCACCTGCAGCGCCATGTTGGGCGCGAGCTTGCGCAGGCGCGCGAGCAAGGGCGGCACCAGCGCGATGCTGAGCCGGTCGGGCGTGCTCAGCCGCAAGACGCCGGTGGCGCTGGCCGGATCGAATTGCGTTTCGTCGGCGAGGCAGCCTTCGACCAGTGCTATGGCGTCGCGCAGCGGTTCGCGGATCGCGGCGGCCCGCGGCGTCAGCACGAAGCCGCTGGGGCCGCGCACCAAAAGGTCGTCACCCAAGAGGATACGCAACCGGTGGAGCGCATTGCTGACCGCCGGCTGCGAGCGGCCGAGCCGCTCGCCCGCGCGCGTGACGTTGCGCTCGGCGATCAGCACATCCAGCACCTTGAGGAGGTTGAAATCGACGTTGCTCAGGTTCATGCGGGGCCCGGGTTTGCGGGAACTCGATCGCCATTCGCAGGGTGAATGCCCTATATTCTTATTATTAATTTTGAAAATGGTGAAGCCGTTTCTACTGTCCTGAACAAAGCCTCGGCCGTGCGCCTGCCGCGCAATCCGGGGCAAGGGACGTTCAAGAAACCGCATTTGGGAGGAAGACCATGACCATCTCACGCCGCACGCTCGTTGCAGGTCTCGGCTTGGCGCCGGTTGTCACCATGCTGCCGGAAGCCGCCTTTGCGGCCTATCCGGACCGTGCGATCCACATGATCGTGCCGTTCGCGGCGGGCGGCAACGCCGACACTGTCGGCCGGCTGGTCGGCAACGAGATGTCGAAGCAATTGCATCAGACGGTGGTGGTCGAAAATCGCGGCGGCGCCGGCGGCGGCATCGGTGCGCAGTTCGTGGCGCATGCCAAGCCGGACGGCTACACCCTGCTAGTGGGTTCGAACGGCCCACTGACCATCAACCCCATCATGCACGCGCATCTCGGCTACGATCCGCTCAAGGATTTCGTGGCGGTGGCGCTCACGAGCTATGTGCCGCACGCGCTCATCATGGCCAACAAGGTCAAGGCGACCAGCATCGCCGAGGTCGTGGCTATGTCGAAGAAGAAGCCGGTGACGCTCGCCACCAGCGGCGTCGGCAGCGCCTCGCACATGACGCTTGAGCGCTTCAAGGCCGCGACCGGCGCCAACATC
Organism: uncultured Pseudomonadota bacterium; assembly: GCA_963732895.1. GTDB lineage: Bacteria > Pseudomonadota > Alphaproteobacteria > Rhizobiales > Xanthobacteraceae > Pseudolabrys. The sequence continues at coordinate 404,703 of CAVTBG010000008.1, forward strand.
ACCCACGTGCCGTATCGCGGCGGCGGCGCCATGATGCCCGACCTGATCGCCGGCAACGTGGACGGCGCGATCACCGAATTCTCCACCGCGCTGCAACTGCACAAGGGCGGCAAGGCGCACCTCGTGGCAGTGGCGGCGGCGCACCGCTCGAAGCTCGCGCCGCAGACCCCGACCTTCATCGAGAGCGGCGTAAAAGGCTTCCTGGCGCAGAGCTATATCGGAATCGTCGCGCCAGCGAAGACGCCGGCGGCGGTCGTCGCCGCGCTGCAGAAGTCGGTCGCGGCGGGCTTGAGCGGTGGAGAGGCGCCGGAGCGGCTGCGCAAGCTGGGCGCGGAAATCGCCACGCCCGAGCAGATGACCTCGAAGGGCTTCGCTGAGTTCATCCGCACCGACTTCGCCAATATGAAAGCGGCCGCCAAGCTGGCGGGCATCAAACCGAAATGAGCGGAGCGCTGCCGCAAGGCGCTTGCGATTGCCATTGTCACGTCTTCGGGCCGGCGGCGCGGTTCCCCTACGCGGAGCCGCGTAGCTATACGCCCGAAGACGCGCCGCTTCAGGCCTATCTCGCTCTGCTCGACCGGCTCGGTTTCGATCGTGGCGTGCTGGTGCAGCCGAGCGCCTATGGCCGCGACAACCGGGCGATGATCGACGCACTCGAGCGGGAACCGGAACGGCTGCGCGGCGTCGCCGTCGGCGGCGCCGAGCTCGATTCAAAGATGCTCGGCGAGTGGCACAGGCTGGGCATGCGCGGACTTCGCGCCAACGAGTTCCGCCGCGATGGCAAGCCTTATTACCAGAACGGCGTGCGTCTCGCCGACATCGAGCCGCTGTTGCCGGTCATGGCCGATCTTGGCTGGCATCTACAATTGTGGGTCGACACGCGCGATCTGCCGGAACTACTGCCAGCGCTCGCGCGCGTACCGGTTCCGGTCGTGGTGGATCACATGGGCCGCATGGACTACCGTCACGGCACGCAGCACTCCGGCTTCCAGGCGCTGCTGCGCGGGGTGGGCGAGGGGAAACTGTGGGCGAAGTTGTCCGGGACCTACCGCATCGGCGGCACGCCGCCCGATTACCTGGAAGCAAAGCCGTTTCACGACGCGCTGGTCGCGGCCAATCCAGAAAACCTGGTGTGGGGCAGCGACTGGCCGCATCCGCGGCCGGAAGGGCCGGTGCCGGACGCCGCGCGGCTGGTCGAGGTCTTTCGCGTCTGGACGCAAGAGGCCGGGAAGCGGCAGGCTATCCTGGTTGATAATCCGGCCCGGCTCTACGATTTTCCGCGCTCCTGAATCGCGCCGCTGCGTTGAGAGCTGCCGTTTACCGATCCGCAAGTCCGAGGTTTGAGTAGCGCCGATCAATCGCCGGTTGTTCGAAGGGCCGCCTTGGCGCGGCGCGAAATGCCGGACAAGATAGGACGAGGAGGCAGATGGTTTTGGACGGCGATCATCATAGCATCGCGGCGCGCGGACGCCGACTGTTGCGCAAACGGGACTTCTATGCCGGCGGGCTGATGATGCTTGTCGGCCTGGTGGCAACCTATAAGGGTCCAAGCTACCAACTCGGCACCCTGATGCGCATGGGTCCCGGCTTCATGCCAATGGCGCTCGGCATTCTGCTTGTTCTGCTCGGCATCATCATTGCCGGCAGCGCGGTCAACACTCCCGAAGGCGAAGACGAAGGCATTCTGCCCGAATACCCGCAATGGCGGGGCTGGGGCTGCATTCTGGCCGGGCCTGTCTGCTTTATGATCTTCGGCAGCATCGGCGGGTTTATCCCGGCCACCTTTTCCTGCGTGTTTGTGGCCGCGCTTGGCGACCGTGAATCGACGTTGAAGAGCGCGTTCGTGCTATCGCTCATCATCACCGCCTTTGGTGTCGCGGTGTTCTCCTATCTGCTGCAGGTGCCGATGCCGCTGCTGACCTGGAGCGGCCTGTGATCGGAACCGCGCTGGCTGATCTTTGGACCGGTTTCGGCGTCGCGCTCGAACCGCACAATTTGATGTGGTGCTTCATCGGCGTTCTGGTCGGCAACATGGTCGGCGTCTTGCCGGGCATGGGGCCGCTGGCGACCATTTCGATCCTGCTGCCGCTCACGTTCGGCATCAAACCGGTCGGCGCTATCCTGATGCTGGCGGGCATCCTGTATGGCGCGCAATACGGCGGCGCCATCTGTTCGATCCTGCTCAACCTGCCATGCCACCCGCCGCACGCGGTAACCTGCCTCGACGGTTTCCCGATGACCAAGCAGGGCAAGGGCGGCGTCGCGCTCGGCCTTTCGGTGATGGGATCCTTCATCGGCGCGTCATGGGGGATCACGGAAATGATCTTTCTGGCGCCCGTCCTGGTGAGGATTGCGCTGGAATTCGGCCCCGCGGAAATTTGTTCGCTGATGCTGCTCGGCCTTTTGGCCGGCTCTACACTGGCGCGCGGCTCGCCGATCAAGGGCGTCGCGATGACCGTGTTCGGACTACTGCTCGGCATCGTCGGTACCGACGTGGAGAGCGGCACCTACCGCCTGACCTTCGGCATGGCGCATCTGTATGACGGCATCGAACTGGTGGCGCTCGCGCTCGGCATTTTCGGCATCGCCGAGTTCATGAACAGCGTCAACCAGGTCATGCCCGTGAACCTGGCTTATTCAAATGTGCGCTTGCGCGACATGCGGCCGAGCAAGGCCGAGGTGAAGCGGGCGTTTCCGGCGATGATACGTGGCACGCTGGTGGGTAGTTTATGCTCACTCATTCCCGGCACCGGGCCGACGATCGCTTCCTTCATCGCCTACGCCGCCGAAAAGAAAATCTCGAAAACACCGGAGAAGTTCGGCACCGGCATGATCGAAGGCGTCGTGGCGCCGGAGACATCGACCCATTCCTCGATCCAGGGCGACTTCATCCCCACCATGAGCCTCGGCATTCCAGGCGATGCGGTGATGGCGCTCTTGCTCGGCGCCCTGATGATTCAGGGCATTGTGCCGGGCCCGCAGCTCATCAACGAGCATCCCGATATCTTCTGGGGCCTAGTGGCGAGCTTCTGGATTGGCAATATTGTGCTGGTGCTGCTGAACGTGCCGTTGATCGGCGTCTGGGTGAAGTTGCTGGCTATCCCGTACAAGTACCTGTTCCCAAGCGCGCTTTTCTTCGTGTGCATCGGCGTCTATGCCGCGAACAACGACATGTTCCAGGTTGGCGAAACCATCGTCTTCGGCATTTTCGGCTATGTGCTGCTGCGGCTCGGCTTCCACCCGGCGCCAATTCTGCTCGGTTTCGTGCTCGGCCCCCGCTTCGAAGAGAGCTTCCGCCGCGCGATGCTGATTTCGCGCGGCGACATCTGGGTTTTCGTGGAACGGCCGATCAGCGCCTTCTTCCTGGGCGTTTGCCTGCTCCTGATTGGCACTCAGATCTACGTCCGCATGCGTGGCGGCAAACCGAAGCCCGTCGTTGGGGCGCCCGAAAGCGAAGCCGTTTGATGCGGCAGGCGGTCCAGGCCGATAATCCGGCGCGGCTCCAGACGTTCCGCGCGCGGATCAACGGATCGGCCTCAATCAATCGCGAATGAAGGTGCCGGCGCGCAGTTCGCTGACCGCTTGCTGCAGTTCGGCTTGGGTGTTCATCACGATCGGGCCGTACCAGGCGACCGGCTCCTGGATCGGCTTACCCGATACCAAGAGGAAACGGATGCCGTTATCGCCGGCCTCGACGGTGACTTCGTCGCCGCGGTCGAATAGTACGAGCGAACGATCGCCGACCGGTTCGCGAAACAGGATCTCCTCGCCGCCGACCTGCTTTTCGGTGAGCACGCCGAACGGTTTGGAGGCGTACGCGAAGCGGCCGTCGCCTTCGAACACATAGGCGAAGGCGTGGCGCTCGACCTCGACCTTCAACGTCTTGCGCTTTCCCGCCGGCACGAAGACGTCGAGATAGCGCGGATCGGCGGCGACGCCGTCGACTGGGCCCTTCTTGCTCCAGAACTCGCCGCAGACAACGCGCACGCGGGTGCCGTCGTCGTCCACGATCTCGGGAATGGCGGCGGCTTCGACGTCCTGATAGCGCGGCGCAGTCATCTTCAGCGACGAGGGCAGATTGGCCCAGAGCTGGAAGCCGTGCATGCGGCCTTGCGTGTCACCTTGCGGCATCTCCTGGTGCATGATCCCGCGGCCGGCGGTCATCCACTGCACGTCGCCGGATCCGAGCGAACCGCGATTGCCCAAACTGTCGCCGTGTTCGACGGTGCCGTTGAGCACGTACGTGATGGTTTCAATGCCGCGGTGCGGATGCCAGGGGAAGCCGGCGAGGTAATCCTCGGGGCGGTCGTTGCGGAAATCGTCGAGCAGCAGAAAGGGATCGGTTTCGGCCGTTTCGCCGAAGCCGAATGCGCGGCGCAACTTGACGCCGGCGCCTTCCATGGTGGGCGTGGACTGCACGACGCGTTTGACGGGTCGGATGGACATGGCGTGTTGCCTTTCGTTTACGCGGCTTCGGCGGCGCGGTGCTCGAAGCGGCCGGCAAAGCCGGCGAAGTTGTCGATGAAGGCCTTGAGGAACGTGCGCACATTCTCGTCGGTGACATTCCCCTGGGCGTCGATCAGCTCCGGCTTGAAGTGAATATAGGCCTCGCCGCCGAGCACGTGCAGACCTTGATCGCCGAGCACGGCGCGCAGGTGCTGCTGGGCGATTGCGGTCGAGATGACGCCGCCGGAGGTGCCGATGATGGCGGCCGGCTTGTTCGGCCAGGACGACTTGCCCCAAGGCCGCGCGCCCCAGTCGATGGCGTTCTTGAGCACGGCCGGAATCGAGCGGCTGTGCTCGGGGGTGGCAAAGAGCAGCGCGTCGGAACCCTCGACCTCGGCCTTGAAGCGGGCGACATTGGCCGGGACCGGCTGTTCCTGGTCCTGGTTGTACATCGGCAAGTCGTCGATCCGGATGAATTTGGCCTCGAAGGCATTGGCCCCGAGCTGGCTAAGTGCCTGCGCTAGCTTGCGATTAATGGATTCGCGCCGGTTCGATCCGACGATGATGCCGAGCTTGTGCTTTGCCATGGCAGCCTCTATCTGTGTGATTATTGGTTACGGTTTGATACCAAGGCTAGATAGATGACCAAGCGAAACGCGCAAGAAGGCACAACCGCGATACCGGGTAACCTGCATGTGGCCGAGGACTGCCGCGCCGTAAGCGAGGTGCTCTCCCGGGTCGGCGACAAGTGGACGGTGCTGGTGGTCTCGACTCTCGGCGACGGCCCCAAGCGCTTCAACGAATTGCGCAAGGCGCTAGGCTCGATCTCGCAGCGCATGCTGACGCTGACTCTGCGCGGGCTCGAGCGCGACGGACTGGTGACGCGCACGGTGTTTCCGACGATTCCGCCGCGGGTGGATTACGAATTGACCGATCTCGGCCGCTCGCTGCTTGAGCCAGTGAGCGAACTCGGCCTGTGGGCGCGTCGCAACCGCGCCTCCATCGAAGCGGCGCGCAAGCGTTTCGACGACGGCAACGCGCGACACTAAGTGCGGCTCTGATTTCGCACGGTATGTGAAAAAGTACAGTTCTTGGCGGCATTTTAGGGATAACGCGACTTCGTACACGGCAAAACCACAAAATCTGCTGGTATTTATGAGTTGCGGACTTCTACCTGCGACCCTGCATTTTTTTGTACGCGTTGCGGTCATTTTCTGTTCAAGATTGCGGTCGACAATTGTTTCCACCGGACGATCGTCGTTTGGCGCGCTTGGGATAGCCGCTTCCTTCGGCCGGCAAGCGTTTTGAGCGCCGCCAAATATGGTCGGACGCGTTTCGGAGAACAGGCGCGTGCCACGCTACTTTTTCCATTTTTCCGACGGCAAGCGCATGTTCAGCGATGACATTGGGCAGGAATTGCGCGGGCTGGCGGCAGCGCGCCAGCACGCCGTCGCGCAGGTGCGCGAGCTCAAGGCGGCCATGTGCGATCCCCACATCCACGATCTCTCGGGCTGGTCGATGACGGTGGCCGATCCGAACGGGAAAAGAGTGTTCGAGATCGGCTTCGATCTGAGACCGCCGCGCAGAGCCTGAGGCGGGCGCACTCAGCCGAGAATCATGGCCGGGGTGATCCGCAGCGTCCTATGCAGCCGAAAGCCTGCTCGGCGGCCTTGACGTATGAACAAAGCGAGCTCGATGAAATCTGGACCTGGTTGCTCAGGCGGTCGGAAAGATCGCCCATAAACGCCGTGGCGTTCGCATGCGTTCGCTTTCCGACCAAATAGGCCGGACCAGCTTGGTGTCTGGATCGAGCGCCACAAAGATCCACTGATCGCCAATTGCATGTACGGTCGGTGCCATTGGCGATGTTGGCCTGCTTCACCTTCACATAAGGCCCGAGGCCGCGGCGCAGCGAAAAAAGTTTTCGAATTTTTTTGACGGGTCTGCCGCGAGGGGCCGGGCCTTTTGGTGTAACCGGCTGAAATTCTTGTGGTTGTCCGCTGCCAAATACATCCTAAAAAATCCTAGGACCATATTGACAGCGTAACGCTGGTGGGGTACACATCAGTCACGCTCCACATTTACGTTCGTTTCCCGCGCGGCGGAACAGCCGCCCGCGGTTCCGCGTTGTCACATGCGCGACAACGGCGGGAGGCGACCATGGCTGAAATCGAAAACGATCATATCGTCGGGACGCCGGACGAGGCGCGCGCGGGCGTCACCGGGCACGGCGCGCGCTATGTGCTGATTTTCAGCACGATCGGCGGCGCGGTCGCGGTGCTGGCGGTGTTCTTGTGGTTCTTCGGGTGACGGGCTGAGCCGAGGCGATGCCGCGTGATTGAGTGCGGCGGAGAGTGTCTGACTATTCACAAGTTCGCATGTTGCGCGCTGGTTGTTCGCCGGCGCGTTTTGCGTTTGGACTTTGGCGTTTGGAGGGGCCATGCCCACTCACAAGATCGAGATCGCGCCTGATGTGATCGCCGAAGGAAAGCGGCTCTACGAACGGACGCTGACGCCCCTGCGCGATATCGCTGCGTATATGGGCGTCTCAAATCGGACGTTGGACAATCGTATCGGGGATTGGGGTTGGCAACGCAGGCGCAGACCGGCCTCGCCGGTCGAACTTCATCATGCGGCGCGCGGCGCCATCCTCGCCGCCATGACGGACGACTCGCCGCCGGGCGACGGCGTCGAACTGGCGCCGGATTCGCCGGAGCGGCGCGCCGCGGTCGCCGCGCGAATCCAAAACGCGGTCGAATGCGCCATGAGCGCCGTCGAGCGCGTGCTCAACAAAATCGATCCCGCCGACGGGTCCGAAGCCGAACGCGACGGACGCACGCTCGCCAGCGTGTCGTGCACGCTGCGCGAACTCGCCGTCGCCCGCCTGCCGTTGGAAGCAAGCCCGTCCCATGAAAACATCGACGACCCCGTACCCCGCGACGTTGACGAGTTCCGTTTCGAACTTGCGCGGCGAATACGAGCATTTATTGAAGCTCGACAAGCCGGCGCTGGCCGAGTTCTTCCTGACCCAGGTGCCGGATTGGATTGACGCCATCGGCGCCGATTTCGAGCCGGTCGCGATCGATCACCAACTGCCGCCCGAACGCGCCAACAGCGGCGCCGACTGGACCACCTGGCTGATCCTGGGTGGGCGCGGCGCCGGCAAGACCCGCGCCGGCGCCGAATGGGTGCGCCGGGTAGCGCTCGCCGACCCGAAGGCGCGCATCGCGCTGATCGGCGAGGGCGAGCACGAAACGCGCGAGGTGATGGTGGAAGGCGTTTCCGGCGTGCTCGCCGTGCACCGGCCCGACGAGCGGCCGGAATGGATCGCCACGCGGCGTTTGCTGAAATGGAAGAACGGCGCGGTGGCGCAGGTGTTCTCGGCGGAAGACCCGGAGAGTTTGCGCGGGCCGCAGTTTTCCGCCGCCTGGCTGGACGAGCTCGCCAAGTGGCGCCATGCCGAAGCGACATTCGACATGCTGCAGTTCGGGCTGCGCCTTGGCGAACGGCCGCGGCAGGTGGTGACCACCACGCCGCGGCCGACCGATTTGCTGAGGCGGCTGATGGCGGATACGCTCACGGCGATCACCCACGCGGGCACGCGCGCCAACGCCTATAACCTGGCGCCGGCTTTCGTGGAGACGGTGCTCGAGCGCTATCACGGCACGCGGCTGGGACGGCAGGAGATCGACGGCGAGTTGATCGAGGAGCGCGCCGACGCGCTGTGGACGCGGGCGCGTATCGAAGCGGGGAGGGTGGCGGTGGCGCCGGCGCTGATGCGCATCGTGGTGGCGATCGACCCGCCTGGCTCGGCGCGCAAAGGCGCCGACGCTTGCGGCCTGGTCGCCGCCGGGCGCGACCGCGACGGTGCGATCTTTGTGCTGGCCGACGAGCGCGCGCCGGGCTTGTCGCCGCAAAGCTGGGCGATGAAAGCGATCGCGTTGTGGCGAAAGCTTCAAGCCGACGCATTGGTGGCCGAGATGAATTTCGGCGGCGATATGGTGCGTGCAGTGATCCGTGAAGCGGACCCAAATGTGCCCGTGATGGCGGTCAGGGCGACGCGGGGCAAATATTTGCGCGCCGAACCGGTGGCGCAACTGTACGAGCAGGGCCGCGTGCATCATGTCGGCAGCTTTCCGGCGCTGGAGGACGAGATGTGCGACTTCGGTCTCGACGGACTGTCGTCCGGCCGCTCGCCCGACCGGCTCGACGCGCTGGTGTGGGCGGTGACGGCGCTGACACACGGCGCCCGTGCGGAGCCAAGGGTGAGGGGGATATAGGAGGCGCTCGAACTGCAGGCGACACGCAAAGAGACAGTTCACACATTCCCCGCGTGCGGATTCGCCTCGACGCGGCGGCAGATCATCTCGACCGGCGAAACGACACCGCGATCGAGCAACGCCACCATGTTGGCGACTTTCTGCGGGGCGCTCGCGCCCATGACGATATTCAGGCTAAAGGGCGGCGGACCGCTCGCGGCCATCCTCGCCTTCATCGTACGGAAAAACGCGAGCGCAATTTCGGCGCGGTTGCGCTCCTTGACCACCTCGAAGCCGTCGGCGCTGAGCAGGGCGCGGTAGGCTTCCGGCGGTTCGATGAAATTGGTCTCCTCGCCCGAGGCCCACGGCACCGGATAGCTGAACGGGCCATCGCCGGTGCGCATGACATCATAAAGCGCGAAGGTGGCGCCGGGTTTGAGGACGCGGTGAACTTCGTGGAACAGGCGCGCCTTGTCGGCGATGTTCATGCCGACGTGCTGCATGTAGGCCGCATCGAAGTTCGCATCGGAAAAAGGCAGCTCGAGCGCGCTCGCCACCCGGTATTGCACCCGGCCGTCGAGCGCGACGCGGCGCGACAGCGAGCCGGCAGTGATGACGTATTCTTCACTCAGGTCGACGCCGGTGACGTGGCAATTATAGTTTTGCGCGAAGAAACGCGACGGCCCGCCGAGTCCGCAGCCGATGTCGATGAGATGCATGCCGGCTGTGGGCGCGATTTCGGCGGCGAGATCCACGGTCGCCTGGCGGCCGCCAATATGGAACTCGTCCGCAGCGGCGAGATCGTCGGCCGTAAGCTTGTCGGGATCCTTGCCGGCGGCGATAAGGCCGGCGAGCAGCGCCTGTTCCAGCGAGCCGTGGCGGTAATGGGTGAGGATTTCTCGTTCAAGGGTCATGGCAAAAGCTCCCGGCCTTGTCGAGCGCTCGCGCCCCCACGCGTTCGCAAGATAGCAGAGCTGGGACACGAGGATCAAACATGTTCGATCGATTGAAGAAACTTTTGGCCGCCCCGGAGCAGAAAGTCTCGCGCACCGGCCGGCTGATCGCGCTGGAGTCGGGCGGGCGCGCGCGCTGGACGCCGCGCGACTATGCGGCGCTGACGCGCGAGGGCTTCTGCAAGAACGCCATTGTCTATCGCGCGGTGCGGCTGACCGCGGAATCGATCGGGTCGCTTTCCTTCGTGCTCTACGAGGGTTCCCGTGAGCACACGGAGCACCCGCTGCTCGACCTGCTGGCGCGGCCGAACCCGCGCCAGGACGGCGCCTCGTTCCTCGACAACGTGGCGACGCATCTCCTGCTCGCCGGCAACGGTTACGTTGAGGCGGTGGGGATCGAGGGCGAGAACGGCGCACAAGTGCGCGAACTCCATGCGCTGCGCCCCGACCGCATGAAGGTGGTGCCGGGGCCGGACGGCTGGCCGCAAGGCTACGAATACACCGTGGCGGGCTCGACCGTGCGCTACGCGCAGGACGCAGACCAGCCGCCGATCCTGCATCTGACGCTGATCAATCCGCTCGACGACTATTACGGCCTGAGCCCGCTCGAAGCCGCCGCGGTGGCGGTCGACACCCATAACGCCGCGGCCAGGTGGAACAAGGCGCTGCTCGATAATGCGGCGCGGCCTTCCGGCGCGCTGGTCTATGCAGGGCCGGACGGCTTTCTGCTGCAGGAGGCGCAGTTCGAGCGGCTGCAGGCCGAGCTCGAACGGCAATACCAGGGCACGGCCAATGCCGGGCGGCCGCTGATCCTGGAAGGCGGGCTCGACTGGAAGCCGATGTCGCTCTCGCCCAAGGACATGGATTTCATGGAGGCCAAGCATGCCGCCGCGCGTGAGATCGCGCTCGCTTTCGGCGTGCCGCCGATGTTGCTGGCGATCCCCGGCGACAACACCTACTCGAACTATCAAGAGGCGAGCCGTGTGTTTTGGCGGCAGACCGTGCTGCCGCTCGCGGGCCGAATGGCCGGCGCGCTGACGCAATGGCTGGCGCCGAGCTTCGGCGATGGGCTGACGCTTGCGGCCGACGCCGACAAGATCGAGGCGCTCAGCCCCGACCGCGCCGCGCTGTGGGAGCGGGTAACCAACGCGCCGTTCCTGACGGTCAACGAGAAGCGCGCGGCAACCGGCTACGGCGCCGTGGCGGGCGGTGATGCGTTGGCGTGACGCTGCCGCCGGTAGCGCAGCCAGACCCTTGTCGTGCGTATGATTATGAAGACGGTCAATCCAGCGAACAGAATCAACGGCACAAGCAACCCGTTGCGGGTCGCAAACTGGGCGAGAAAGAACAGTGTTACGTTCATAGAAGAAATGCAGGCGAAGATATGCGCGCGGAGAAAGTTGCGCTGCGCAGCGTCTGGAATGGCGCCACTCCAAACAAACCTGTTTATGGCTAGATGTGCACCGCCATCTCGGAACTGCTGTGGAAGCCAGCGCCGCGCTGAGTCGAACGCAAGATAATAGTAATAGTTCGCCAACCCGATGGGCAGGACCAAGACCATAAGCACAATAACATTGGCGAGCAGCGCGGCCATGGCAGCAGCCTACGGGGCCGCGCTGAATGATTTGTTACGGCACCCGCTCGCTTTGCATCGAAGGTATTAAACACCTCATTTCTGTGGCTTTGCCGCGAGTTTCTTCACCGCCGGCGCGGCCGGCGATCCGATGGGCGGCAGCTTATCGATCGACATGGTGTCGCCGGGATCGAGGCAGCCGGAGATGACGGCGGAATAGCTGCTGCCGCCGGAGCGGATGTCGCTCATGCAGGTGAATGGCTTTTCATGCTCGGAGAACCTGAAATCGCCGTCGGCGTCGCTCTTGGTCTTGTATTTGCCGTCGAGCACCACGGTCTTGTCCGGGTCGGTCCGGCCGGCGATGGTCAGGGTGCCGTTGCGGTAATGCGACTGATCGATGCGGATACTGGCCGCTGCCGGGCCGATGCCGGCAAGTAACAGAAGGGCGGCGCACAACCATCGCATATTCGTCTCCATGCGAAGAGGCATCGCCCACTCCGTGTTCCTTAGACCCGAGCGCGCCGCGCCGCAAGTTAACGATGAACTATCTGGCCCAGACCTTCGCCGCGCGCGGCGATCTCGCGCATTTGGCGCTGTTCCTGTGGGCGACCTCGGCGAGCGCGCTCGCCTGGTTCGCGCTCAAGGAGCTCGCCGCCGCGAGCCGCCGCTTCGACGACTTCGTGCGCGAGCTCGCGCGCTTCAACGACACGTTCCGATCATCCGGAGGCAAATGATGGACACCCTTCACACCGTGCTGCGATCGCTTCGCCAAGACAGCAAACAAGAAACCAAGCTTCGCCGCGACCACCTCGACGTGTTTCGCGAATTCATCAACACCATCGACCGCGCCACGCGGCGCAAGAACCCGCGGCGCACTGTCAAAGCGGCGAAGGTGAAAGGCCAGCGCGGCCGGAAGTAAGCTCACCATCCTCTCATATGTCGTCCCCGCGGAAGCGGGGACCTAGTAACCCCAGTCCGTCCGCATCACGACGACCGGGGTTACTGGGTCCCGGCTCGCGCTCGCTTACGCTCGCTTGGCCGGGACGACAGGGAAATCCTGTCATGCTCGCATCCCAAACCGAACCGACCATCGCCTCCGTGTTCGCGCCGCGCGCCACCATCGACGCCGACGGCACGGTAGAAGGCTACGCCAGCCTGTTCGGCGAGATCGACCAGGCGCGCGACAGGGTGATGCGCGGCGCCTTTGCCGAGACGCTGCGCCTGCGCGGGATCAATCGCATTCCCATGCTGTTCCAGCACGACCCGGCGGAACCGGTCGGCGTCTGGCTTGAGTTGCGTGAAGACCAGCGCGGACTTTACGCGCGCGGACGGCTGATTTCGGAAGTCGCGCGCGCGCGCGAATTGTTATCGCTGCTGCGCGCCGGCGCCATCGACGGCCTGTCGATCGGCTTTCGCACCGTCAAGGGCCGCATCGATCCGAAGACGCGGGTGCGCAGCCTGTTGGCCGTGGACTTGTGGGAGATATCCATCGTCACCTTCCCGCTGCTTGCGGGGGCGCGCGTGCGCGCGGTGAAGCAGGCGTCCTCCCCGCGTAATGCTTCACCGCGCGCACGCGCGCCGAGAGGGAATGGCGCGGCGTGACCGGCGTCCCGCGTGCCGCGGCGTACACGGGGCGAAGGGGCTAACCCATGCTGTCCGCCGATCCCGATATCCGCCGGCTGATGGCGCTGCGCGCCGTCGAGTCCGGTCTGCTGCGCCTGAAGTGGATCGCCGCCGCTACGCGTTTCGAACTCGCCATGTTGCGGCACGACCGCGCGCTCAAGTACAGCCCCGATCAGCCGCGCGTGCCGGCGGGCAATCCCGATGGCGGGCAATGGACGGACGGGGGAGGGGGCGGAGGTGGCGGATCGTCAACGCCGCGATCGCGGACCGATCCGGCTGCCGGCGGCGGTCGCAACGATCCGCGTGTGCTGTCGGATATCACTCCGGACAACTACTACAAGCCGGGGACTCGGCTGGCGCAGAACGACCGGACCTCAGGCTATCCGGTAGATCTGCACGAGGAGGAACAACGCGGCGGACACGCGATCGCAGACCATGTCGCCAAGAGTGACGGATATTTGCTGAATACCGTTCACCAGCAGGCGCTTTCGTCTTTGCGGCGAGGCGACTACGCTGAGGGTCTTAAAGAGGGGTCGTTTACCTCTATCGAGGCGGCCAATAAGCTGGTCAACTCAACCATCGCGCAGAATGCGGGCAAGGTCCAAGCGGTTGCTTCGGGTGCAATGGGAGGTGCTCAACTCGAAGCCCAATTTAAGAGCCCAACCGGACATGAAGCCTATGCGGCGACTGAACGGTCGCGCGCCTATATCAGGCCAACGGATGGGGTCCGTGTTATCATTGTGCGAGACAGCAGCACTGCAAAGGGCTACCGGATTCTTACGGCATATCCGAAGAGCATCGGGCGGTGACACGCATGAGCACCCTCAAAACGGAAATTTACATCGCGTGGACCGGTGTTGAGATGACCTTGTCCTGGGCGAATGAGCGCGACTATCAGTCGGCGAAGGAGTTTTTCGCGGAAATGGGCGTGCTTTGGTTGCCGAACCTAAGCCGCCCGGATGAACCGCCGCTTATTTACCTGGAGAAAGAACCGCAGCTGGAGGCGTTGTACGAATTTCGCCGGCAATTGCGGGAGCGGTAGGCGGCGAGGCCGCGGTGCAACTGTGCCGACTTTGCCTACAGGATAGGGATGTATCAGCGCTATCCAATTCGTTAGGTGGGCGCCATGTCAAAATTCAAGACCATGTTTTATGACCGTTCCACCGGTACTGAATTCACCATGGCATGGGCCAACGAGGATCACTACCGAAAGGGAAAGGTGTTCTTGGACGAACTGACCGGCGGCAGCGTTCACCGCTACCAACCGGGCCGCCCGGATTTCTACATCCTGGAGACAGAGGCGCAGTGCATGGCGATGCTGGAGTTTCGCAAGCGGTTGCGGGAAGGGCAGTAGCGAGACATCGGGAGAAGAGCAGGCGTCCTCCCCGCCGCGACTTGGCCCCGCCTCTTATGGAGGCGGGTTTTCAGCCTCCGCAGTGACTCGAAGTTTCGGAACGCCCGCGCCATGTGCGCGGGCGCTTTGTTTTCGGCTGCAAAAAATTCCAAATCCACAGGAGAACTATGATGGACATCGATACCCACGACGGACTGGAGACCAAGGCCGGCATCCCGCACGACGCGGTGGTGACGCACGGCGAGATGATGCGCGCCTTTGAAGCTTTCAAGGAGGCGAACGACGAGCGGCTCGACAAGAAGGACGCCGACGTCGTACTGGAGGAAAAGCTCGCCCGCATCAGCGCAGCCATCGACGGCCAGGCGCGCCGGCTCGACGACATCACCCTGAAGAGCGCGCGGCCGGCGATCGGCGGCGACAAGGCCGCGCGAAGTGCCGCCGCGCTCGAGCACAAGGCCGCGTTTGAGGCCTATGTGCGCGCCGGCGAGACCGCAGGCTTGCGCGGGCTGGAGCAGAAGGCGCTGTCGGTCGGCTCCAACCCGGACGGCGGCTTCCTGGTGCCGCCCGAAGTCGAGATCATGATCGGCCAGCGGCTGACGTCGATCTCGCCGATCCGTTCCATCGCTGGCGTGCGCACCATCGGCAGTAACGTTTACAAGAAGCCGTTCATGACGGCCGGCCCCGCGGTCGGCTGGGTGGGCGAGACCGACGCGCGCGCGCAGACCGCCTCGCCGACGCTGGACGAGTTGTCGTTCCCGGCGATGGAGCTCTATGCGCAACCGGCGGCGACCGCGACGCTGCTCGAGGAACTCGGTCGTCAACATCGACGAGTGGATCGCGCAGGAAGTGGAGCAGGTGTTCGCCCAGCAGGAGGGGGCCGCTTTCGTCAGCGGCGACGGCTCGAACAAGCCCAAGGGCTTCCTCTCGTATACTACGATCGCCAACAACTCGTGGAGTTGGGGCAATATCGGCTACGTGGCGAGCGGAGCGGCCGGCGCATTTCCGGCCTCTAACCCGTCCGATGTGCTGATTGATCTCGTATACGCCGTGAGCGCCGGCTATCGGCAGAATGCCGTCTTCGCGATGAATCGCAGAACGCAGAGCAAAATCCGCAAATTCAAGGACACGACCGGCAATTATCTCTGGCAACCGCCGGCGGTGGCCGGAGGGCGCGCCAGCCTGATGGGTTTTCCATTGCTGGATGTGGAGGACATGCCGGACATCGCGGCGGATTCGTTGTCAATCGCGTTCGGCGACTTCAGGCGCGGCTATTTGATTGTGGATCGCACTGGCGTCAATGTTCTGCGCGATCCTTACAGCGCGAAACCCTACGTGCTGTTCTACACCACCAAGCGTGTAGGCGGCGGCATACAGGATTTCGACGCCATCAAGGTGATGAAGTTCGCGGCGTCATAGGGCGCCGACGCTGCAGCGTGCTCGACCGCCATCGCCCGGCCTGGCCGGGCGATGGGGTTGAGATCACGCGATGGTGTCGAGCAGCGAGGCCGTCATCTTGTAATCGGCCTTTATCAACTGCGCGTTGGCGGCAAAGCTGATCTTGGCGGTAAGCTGCTGGACGATTTCGCTGGCGAGATCGACGTTCGGGGCGGCCACCAGACCGCGGCTGTCGGCATAGCGCGCCGAGGGGTCGTAAGCCGCGACAGTGGCGGGCGATACGGCGCTCACATGCGCGCTGGTGCCGCCATCGGCGCGAGCGACCTGATCGACGCGCTGCGGCGTGTAAGCCGCAGGGTAGCTTGCGCTTGCGGGCGAACCCGGCAGCGGACCGGACGAGAGCGAATTGGCGACATTGCTGGCCGATACTTGCAGCCGCAAAGACGCCGCAGACAGTCCCGACAGGGCGATGGAGCTGACGGTGCTCATAGCCCGTCGTAGTAGTCCCGGATCATTAATCGGCGGTTCCGGGACACGGTTAGCGAAGTCTAAATGGGGGACGGAAAATGCAGCCGGCGGCTTTGCGGGCTAGAGATGGCTGCCGAATTTACGCGCGGTATCGACGATCCACGAACGATAGGTGAGTAAAGGCGTCAGACCCGTGAGACCACCGCAGCCTTCGGAATTGCGGGGGCCGGTCGTCCAGCTCACCACGCCGATGACCAAGGGGCCAAGGCCGTCGAAGGCGGGCCCGCCGGAATCGCCGGTACACGCACCGAGGCCGCGGCCGCGGTTACGCGTCCGGTCGTCGACCAGGCGGATCTGCAGCGAGCCGGGCTTGCCGGTGACGGTGAGCGTTGCCATGCGCGGCACGCCGAGACCGTGATCAGTGAAGTCGGCGGTGGTGCCGAAGCCGGCGATGGTCAGCGTCTCGCCAACGGTGACGCGGCGCGCGGCGCCAAGCGCGGCCGGCACGATGACCGCGGGCAGGGGGCGGCTGAGCTTGATCAGCGCGAGGTCGGCGGTGGCGCGGCTTTCGGCATAAGCTTTCGGATTGAAATGCGGGTGGCGCGCGATGGCCTGCACCGCGACCAATTCGCCGGTCTGGAATTCCTTCACGCGGTAGCTGAGCGGCCGCATCACGCAATGGGCGGCGGTGAGCACCAGATCGTGCGCGAGCGCGGTGCCGGTGCAGAGGTCGCCTTTGGGGTCGATGACCATGACGATCGGCCGCGCCGCCCACAGCGCCGCCAGCGGGGCTTCGCCCGTAATGGCGTAAACGGGAGACTCGAGCAAAACGAGAGCGGCCAACAGGGCCGTGAGGGTGAAAACGCGGCGCATGGCGCTGTTGAGCCTCGGCCTCGAGCGTTTGTCAACACAAGAGAAAGCACGATGTCATCACTCCTTCTCACCCGGCCGGCGGTCGAGCCGATCGCGCTCGCCGGCATGAAAGCGTTTCTGCGCGTTGAAACCGGCGATGACGACGACGTCATCACCGCGCTGATCGCCGGCTCCCGCATCCATGTGGAGGCGCAGACGCGGCGCGCGCTCTTTACACAAAGCTGGCGGCTGTCGCGCGACAATTGGCCGGCGGATGGGCGCATCAAGGTGCTGCCGGCGCCGTTGCAGTCGCTGACTGCCGCGCGCGTCTACGATGAGGACGGCTCGACGCGCGACGTCGACCGCCAAGCCTTCGTGCTCGATCGCGGCGCGTCGGCAGTCGCGTTCGCGCCCTGGGCGCTGCCAGTGCCGGGCCGGCTGGTCGCCGGCATCGAGCTTGACGTGGTGGTCGGTTACGGCGAGGCCGCGACCGACGTGCCGGAGCCGTTGCGGCAGGCCATCCGCTTGCTGGTCGCGCATTGGTACGAGAACCGTGGGCTGGTAGGCGCGGCCGGCGCCGTCTTGCCGCAGACCGTGGCGGCGCTGCTCGCGCCATACCGGGTGCTGTCGCTATGAGCGCGCCGAGCGCGAGCATCGGCAAATTGAATCGCCGGTTGGTGCTGCAAGCGCCGGTCGAGAGCGACGACGGCGAGGGCGGCGTCAGCCGCACCAATCAGACGGTGACGACGCTGTGGGCGCAGTTGCTGCCGTTCGGCGCCGTCGCTGACATTGCGGCCGGCAGCCTGGGCGCGGCCTTGCGCTACCGGATTGTCGTGCGGGCGCGCGACGACGTCACGACGCGCCATCGGTTCCTCGACGGCACGCATGTCTATCGCGTGATCGCCGCGCATCTCAGCGCCGACCGCCGCTTCCTCGAGATTGAGGCGGAAGAGCGAGAAGACTGATTAGAGGTCATCCATGTCCACTGCCGCTTCCGCCGCGCTGCGCGCCGCCGTGCACGACGCGCTCGCCGCCGATGCCGCGCTCAGTGCGTTGCTCGGGGGCCCGAAAATCTATGACGAGCCGCCGCGCACCGCTGCGTTTCCGTATGTCACCTTGGGTGAGGCGCGCATCAGCGACTATTCGACCGGCGATGGGCCGGGCAAGGAGCATCAACTGACGCTGCACGCCTGGTCGCGGCAAGGCGGCCACGCGCAAGCGCACATGATCGCCGGCGCGTTGTTGCAGGCGCTCGATGACGCACCGCTCACGCTCACCGATCACACGCTGGTCAATTTCCGCTTCGCGGTCGCCGACGTCAGGCGCGAAGCCGACGGGCGCACGTATCACGCGCTGGTGCGGTTCCGCGCCGTGACCGAGCCGGCCTAAGTCAAGAGGATCATCCGATGACCGCTCAAAAAGGCAAGGACCTGCTCGTCAAGATCGCCGACGGCGGGGGTTTCACGACCGTGGCGGGCCTGCGCACGCGCCGGCTAGCCTTCAACGCCGAGACCGTGGACGTCACGCACGCGGAAAGCGCCAACCGCTGGCGCGAGCTGCTCGACGGCGCCGGCGTCAAGCGCGACTCGGTGTCGGGACGTGGGCTGTTCAAGGACGCCTCGACGGACGAACTGATGCGGCAGACCTTCTTCGACGGCACGGTGGTGATCTACCAGATCGTCATTCCTGCCTTCGGCACCGTGCAGGGGCCGTTCCAGATCACCAGCCTGGAATTCGCCGGTGAGCACAATGCCGAGGTGACGTACGACATGGCGTTGGAGTCGGCCGGCGAGCTGACGTTCACGGCGATCTAGGCGAGGGAAACGCCATGCCCAACAAACATCGTGGTGAGATCGAGGCGGAGATCGGCGGCGCGCGGCGCAAGCTGGTGCTGACCCTCGGCGCGCTTGCCGAGCTCGAAGCCGCCTTCGGCGCCGATGACCTGGTGGCGCTGACCGAGCGCTTCGGCAATGGCCGGCTGACCGCGCGCGATCTCGTCCGCATCATCGGCGCGGGCCTGCGTGGGGCCGGCGAAACCGTACTCGACGATGTGGTCGCCGCCATGCAGGTAGAGGGTGGCGCGCAAGGTTACGTGCGCATTGCCGCGGAACTGATCGAGGCGACGTTCGGTGCGTGAGCCGGCAAAGATGCAGCCGTTTCCCTGGAAGCAGGCGATCGGCTTTGGGCTCGGCGTGCTGCGGCTTGCACCCGAGCAGTTCTGGCGCATGACGCCGCGTGAGCTGGCCTACGCCATCGAGACAGTGACGGGGCGCACCGCGCCGCTCAACCGCGACAGGCTGGCGCAACTGATGAAGAGTTATCCCGATGAGCTTCGTTGATCCCGGCGCAAACGTGAGCGCGGCCAGCACTGCCGCCAATGATCTGTCCAACACGCTCGACCTGGTGCAGAGCAAGACCGACAAGCTCAAGTTGGATGTCGGCTCCTTCGGTGGCGCCATGACCCGCGCCTTCACGCAAGCGGTGAGCGGCGGCAAGCAGTTCGACGACGTGCTCAAGTCGCTGGCGCTGAAATTATCCGATCTCGCGGTGAGGAGTGCGTTCAAGTCGGTGGCGGGCGGCTTGTCAGGCGGCCTGAACAGCATCTTCAGCGGTATTTTCGGAAGCGCTGGGAGTGGCCAGATCAGCCTGAACGCCGTCGGCGCGATCAAGCCGTTCGCCGCCGGCGGCGTGATCGGCGCGCCGACTTATTTCCCGCTGTCGAACGGAGGCCTGGGTTTGGCCGGTGAAGCGGGGCCGGAGGCGATCGTGCCGCTGTCACGCGGTGCCGATGGCCGGCTTGGCGTCGCCATGGCCGGGCCGGCGGCGGCGCCCAATGTCACGGTGCAGATCGCGACGCCGGACATTGCGAGCTTTCACCGCTCGGAAGCCTACATCACCGGCCAGATCGCGCGCGCGGTGGCGCGCGGGCAACGGAGTTTGTGATGCCGTCATTTCACGAAGTCCTGTTTCCGCTCGACATCTCCTTGAAAAGCGCGGGCGGGCCACAGCGGCGCACCGACGTGGTGGTGCTCGGCTCCGGCGCCGAAGAGCGCAACGCGCGTTGGGCGCATTCGCGCCGGCGCTACGATGCGGGCTGCGGCGTGAAGACCTACGAGGCGTTGTCACAGGTGGTGTCGTTTTTCGAGGAACGGCGCGGGCGGCTCTACGGCTTCCGCTGGCGCGACCGGCTCGACCATTCCTCCGCCGCGCCCGGCGTGACCGCGGCGCCGAGCGACCAGATCATTGGCATCGGCGACGGCGCCGCTGCAACGTTCCAGTTGGCGAAGACCTACGGTTCGCTCTATTCGCCCTACCAGCGGCCGGTCACCAAGCCGGTATCGGGCAGCGTGCGGGTCGCTTTGGCCGGCAACGAAGCGGGAGAGGGGACGGACTTCACCGTCGATCACGCCACAGGCATCGTGACGTTCCTCCCCGGCCGCGTACCCGCTGACGGAGCGACCGTCACCGCCGGCTTTCTGTTCGACGTGCCGGCGCGTTTCGACACCGATTATCTCGAGGTCGATCTCTCGGCCTTCGCGGCCGGCGCTATCCCGAAGATCCCGCTGGTGGAAATACGAGTCTAGCCATGCGCACCATTCCTTCCGCCTTGCAGACGAAGCTCGACAGTGGCGCGACGACGCTGTGCCGCTGCTGGCTGATCGCGCGCAGCGACGGCGTGACGCAAGGCTTTACCGATCACGACGAGGACGTGCCGCTCGATGCCGTCACCTGCCGCGCCAGCACGGGCCTGAGCGGCAGCGAGGCGACGCAGGCTTTCGATCTTTCGGTGACGGGCTCGGAACTATCCGGCGCGCTCAATGACAATTCACTCAACGAGGACGATCTCGCGGCTGGAATTTACGACGCGGCGGCGGTCGAGCTCTGGCTGGTGGACTGGAGCGAGCCGAGTTTGCGGGTGCAGCTCGCGGCCGGCTCGCTCGGCGAGGTCAAGCGCGAGGGCACGGCCTTCACCGCGGAAGTGCGCGGCATCACCCAGCGGCTGGCGGAAGACACCGGCCGGCTCTTCACGGCCGCTTGCTCGGCCGATCTTGGCGACGCGCGCTGCAAGATCGATCTCGACAATGCAGCCTATCAGAGCAGCGGCAGTATCGCGGCCTTGACCGGAACGTCGAGCTTCACCGTGATCGGGCTCGACGACTTCGCAGATGGCTGGTTTACGGCCGGCAAACTTACTTTTATCAATGGCGCCAATGCCGGCCTCAGCATCGAGGTGAAGACCCATCGCAACCACTCCGGCGTCAGCTTGGTATTGTGGCAGGGCATGCCGCAATCGATTGTCATCGGTGACGGTTTCACCATCACCGCCGGCTGCGACAAGCGCTTTTCGACGTGTAACAGCCGCTTCAACAACACGGTGAACTTTCGCGGCTTCCCGCAAATCCCCGGCAACGATTTCGTCGTGCGTTATCCGGTGCAGGGCGAGCCCGGACACAACGGCGATAGCCTGCAATCGAATTAGCCGCGAGCGATGCGCGCTCCCTGCCCCTTTTAAGAGGGAGGTAAAGAGAGAATGTCTCATGTCCGAAGTCTCATTTGGCCGCGCCGGCGTCGTCGCCGAGGCGCGCGACTGGATCGGCACGCCCTACCGACATCAGGCTTCGCTTAAAGGCGTCGGCTGCGATTGCCTTGGGCTGGTGCGCGGGGTTTGGCGCGCCGTCGTTGGCGCCGAACCGGAGCGCGCGCCGCCTTACGCCCCCGACTGGGCGGAAGCGAGCGGCCGCGAGACATTGGCCGAGGCGGCTGCGCGCCATTTGATCGCGATCGAGCGCGATGCATGTGGTCCCGGCGACGTGCTGTTGTTTCGTTGGCGCGCCGGGCTACCCGCCAAGCACGCGGCGATCGTCACCACCGACGGAAAGATGGTGCACGCCCATGACGGCGCCGCGGTTGCGGAAGTTGTGCTGGCGCCGTGGTGGCGGCGGCGATTGGCTTACGCGTTTCGCTTTCCGGGAATTCTGGATTGAGTAAATAGCGCCAATCTCGGCGCGGCTGAACTCCACATCGACGATATTTCATCATGGCTGCACTCGTTCTTTCAGTGGCCGGCGGTGCCGCCGGCGGCGCGGTGTTTGGCTCTGCCGGCGCCATTGCCGGCCGCCTCCTCGGCGCCGTCGCCGGTAACTTCATCGATCGGACGCTATTCGGCACCCACAACGAGCGTTCCGTGCAAGGCCCGCGCCTCGCCGATCTCAGTGTGATGGCCTCTACCGAGGGCGCTCCGATCCCGCGCGTTTATGGCATGGCCCGGTTGTCCGGCCAGGTGATCTGGGCGACCAATCTTGAAGAGGTGGTGACCACCACCTCGGAAACCACCGGCGGTGGCGGCAAGGGGATGGGTGGCGGCGGTGGAACGACCACGACCACCACGACCACCACCTATTCCTATTTCGCCAACCTTGCCGTGGGGCTGTGCGAGGGGCCGATCGGCGAGGTCCGGCGAATTTGGGCCGACGGCAAGCTGCTCGATGTTAGCGGGCTCACCGTGCGCACCTACCGGGGTGACGAAAACCAGACTGCCGATCCGTTGATCGTGGCCAAGGAGGGCGACACGCCCGGCTATCGCGGGCTCGCCTATGTGGTGTTCGAACGGCTGCCGGTTGCCAGCTTCGGAAACCGTATTCCGCAATTGTCGTTCGAGATCGTGCGGCCGATCGGCAAGCTGGAAAAGATGGTGCGCGCGGTGACCCTGATCCCGGGCACGACCGAATTCGGCTACGAACCGGCGACCGTTGTGCAGCAACTCGGCCCCGGCCTGTCGGCGCCGGAGAACCGGCACGTAAGCTACGCGCCGTCGGATGTGACGGCATCGATCGACACGTTGCAGGCGATCGCGCCCATCGTAAAGAACGTCGCGCTGGTGGTCGCGTGGTTCGGCACCGATCTGCGCTGCGGTCAGTGCCGCATTGTGCCGTCGATCGACAACCGGGCGAAGTCGACGTTCGGCGGCACCTGGTCGGTCGCCGGTGTCGACCGGGCAAGCGCCCGGCTGGTCTCGACCGTCAACGGACGCGCGGCCTATGGCGGAACGCCGTCGGACAACAGCGTCCGCAACATGATCGCCGATCTGAAGGGACGCGGTTTGAAGGTCACGCTCTATCCCTTCGTGGTGATGGATATTCCGGCCGGCAACGGGCTCAGCGATCCTTGGAGCGGCGCGTCGTCGCAGCCGCCTTACCCGTGGCGCGGGCGCATTACCTGCGATCCCGCGCCGGGACAGCCGGGCTCTCCCGATGGCGGCGCCGACGCGGAAAAGCAAATCGATGGCTTCTTTAGCGGCGGTCCTGATAACTGGAACTTCCGCAACATGGTGCTGCACTACGCGTCGCTGGCGGCGCAGGCCGGCGGCGTCGATGCGTTCGTGATCGGTTCGGAGCTACGGTCTCTAACCCGCGTACGGTCGGCCTCCGGCGTCTATCCGGCGGTGAATGCTCTGGTGTCGCTTGCCGGCGACGTGAAGGCGATCGTCGGCGGGGCCACCCAGGTGACCTATGGCGCCGACTGGACAGAATACGGCGCGCATGTCGTGGACGCGGCCGCTGACGAAGTGCGCTTTCCGCTCGATGCATTGTGGGCCTCGTCATCAATCGACGCGGTGGGCATTGATTACTACGCCCCGCTTGCCGACTGGCGCGATGACGCCAATGCACTCGACCGCGCGCTGAGCGACAGTCCTTACGGGACCGGGTATCTTGCCGGCAATCTCGCGCGCGGCGACGCCTATGACTGGTACTATGCGGACTCTTCCGCCCGTAACGCCCAGGTACGCACGCCGATCACCGATGGGCTCGGCAAGCCGTGGATCTTCCGGCAGAAGGACATCTGGAATTTCTGGACTGAGCCGCATTACGAACGCGTCGGCGGCATGGAGCTTGCGAACCCGACGGGTTGGACGCCGCAAAGCAAACCCGTGTGGCTGACTGAGATCGGCTGCCCGGCCGTCGACAAGGGCGCCAACCAGCCGAGTGTCTTCCCCGACCCGAAGTCGTCGGAATCGGGCCTCCCATATTTTTCCGACGGCAGCCGCGATGATGTGATCCAGCGCCGCATGCTGGAAGCCGTGCTCGGCACCTTCGATCCGGCGTTCGGCGGCGGCGCGCTCAATCCGATCTCGTCCGTCTACGGCGACCGCATGCTGCCGCCCGACCGCATCTATTTGTGGACATGGGACGCGCGGCCGTTCCCGGTGTTTCCGGCGGCGACCGACGTCTGGAGCGACGGGCCGAATTGGGACACCGGCCATTGGCTGACCGGCCGGCTCGGTGGCGCGCCGCTCGATGCGCTGGTGGCCAGCCTTCTCGACGACAGCGGCATCGGCAACGCCGACACCAGCGAACTGACTGACGCGGTCGACGGATACGTGATTGACCGTCCGATGGCGCCGCGCGCCATGATCGACCCATTGGCGCTTGCTTTTGCCTTCGAAGCCGCGGAGCGGGAAGGGATTCTGCGCTTTCGCCAGCGCGGCGGCGCGCCGGTTGAGGAACTCGAGGAAGAAGAGCTGGTGCTGCCGGATACGTCGCCGCCGGCGCTTCTCACGCGTGGGCAGGAAAGCGATCTGCCGCGCGAAGTATCCATCGGCTACACCGATCTTGGTGCTGACTATCTGCGCGCGGCGGCGGCTTCGCGCCGTCTGGTCGGCCATTCGACGCGAAACGCTCATGCCGATCTGGCGGTCGTGAGCAACGGCGCCGAGATCGTGCGGCGCGCCGGGATCTGGCTGCAGGACTTGTGGGCCGGGCGCGAGAGCGCGGACTTCGCGCTGCCGCCGAGCCGATTGGCGCTGACGCCCGGCGATGTGGTCGGCGTGACGGTGAATGGGCGGCGACGGCTCGTGGAGCTGCAGCAGATTTCCGACACCGAGAGCCGCGCGATCAAGGCGCGTTCCATCGACCCTGAAGTGTTCAATTTGCCGTTGGCGAGCGCGCGCCACCGCGCGCCGGCCATGCCCGCTTCTCTGGGGCCCGTGCATGCATTGGTGCTCGACCTGCCGACGCTGAGATCCGAACTGCCGCCGGTGCTAACGCGGCTGGCGGTGTTCGCCAATCCGTGGCCGGGCGCGGAGGTGATCTGGAGCTCCGTCGATGGCGCGAGCTTCAGCCGGCTCGGATTGGCGGCGGCGCCTGCGATTGTGGGCCATACACTCGACGATCTGCCGGCGGGACCGACCGCGCGCTGGCACGATGTCGGCTTCCGCATCGAGCTTTACGGCGGGGCGCTCGTTTCCGTGACCGATCTCGCGTTATTTTCCGGAGCCAATGTCGCGGCGCTACAGCGCGGCGACGGCGCGTGGGAGGTAATCCAGTTCGCCAACGCGGAGCTGACCGGGAAGCGAACTTATACATTGTCGAGGCTACTGCGCGGCCAGGCCGGCAGCGAGTGGGCGATTGGCTCGCCGCTGGCGGCCGGCGCGCCATTCGTGTTGCTCGACGGCAATGTGGAGACTATCGCCAGCGGCCTCGATGCCCTCGGGCGGACAACGCAGTTGCGCGTGGTGGCCGCCGGCCGCGATACGGCGGACCTGACCGCGCTGGTGCTTCAGGCGACGCCGCAGGCGACGGCGCTGATGCCGCTTGCGCCGGTGCATCTGAAGGCGCGGCGCGATGCCGGCGGCGTGAGCATCACCTGGATCCGCCGCACGCGTGTCGACGGCGATACCTGGGTAGGCGAGGTGCCGCTGGGCGAGGACAGCGAGCAATACGCGATCGATATTCTCTCAGGCGGCGACGTCGTGCGCACGCTCACCGCCACGAGTCCGAATGCGCTTTATGCCGCCGCCGACGAACTCGCCGATTTCGGTGCCGCGCAATTGAGCCTGACCGTGCGGATTGCGCAAGTCTCCGCCACGGTGGGGCGAGGGTTCGCGGCCGGCGCCACGCTCATTCCATAAAACGGGACGACCATGACCGATACCGTCAATCTCCGCCTGCCCTGCATCGAGGGCAGCCAAGCGCAAAAGCACATCACCCATAACGATGCCTTGCGCATTCTCGACGCGCTGGTGCAACTCGCCGTGCTCGACCGGGATCTGAGCGCACCCCCAGGAGCGGTGGCGGAAGGGCAGCGATGGATCGTCGCGGCGGTCGCTACCGACGCCTGGGCCGGGCACGACAATGCGGTCGCCGCCTGGCAGGACGGTGCGTGGCAGTTCTCGACGCCGCAAACCGGCTGGGTGGCCTATGTGGCCGATGAGGGCGCGTTGGTGGTTTGGAGCGGGAGCGCCTGGGTCGGCGCCACAGCGGCGCCCACCACGCTCAATAATATGGTGCTGCTCGGTGTCGGCACGACCGCCGATGCGGCGAATCCATTCAGCGCCAAGCTGAACAATGCCCTGTGGACGGCGAAGACCGCGGCCGAGGGTGGCGACGGTGATCTGCGCTACAAGCTCAGCAAGGAAGCGGTGGCGAATACGCTGTCGCTCCTGTTCCAGAACAATTTTTCCGGCCGCGCCGAGATCGGTCTTACGGGCGATGACAATTTCCATTTCAAGGTCTCGACCGATGGTTCGGCGTGGACGGAAGCCGTCGTTATCGACGGAGCCACTGGCAAGATCGGATTTGGCAACCCGGAACCGGCCGGCTTGAATGTATCAGGTGGCGGCGCACCGACCGTACAGGTGGCCGGCAGCAGCGGTGCGGGTTCGTTGGGCGTGATCCGTTACACCTCGCCGGGCCTCGGCGGCGCTCCGGTCACGCTGCTATCGACGCGCGGCGCGTCGGCGCTGGATTACGCCGCGGCCGTCAATGGCGACGGAATGGGCCAGTTCCTCTTCGGCGCTTCGGATGGCA
Source organism: uncultured Pseudomonadota bacterium (assembly GCA_963732895.1). Taxonomy (GTDB): domain Bacteria; phylum Pseudomonadota; class Alphaproteobacteria; order Rhizobiales; family Xanthobacteraceae; genus Pseudolabrys. The sequence continues at coordinate 431,432 of CAVTBG010000008.1, forward strand.
CGCGCTATATCTTGGGTGCAGGCCTTTTCGCTGGCGTCGAAGGCGCCGTCAGCACCGACAACGTGCCGGGGTATATCGCCTTCGCCACTTCGCCGGGTGGCGCCAATAACCGGCCGGAACGGATGCGGATCACGTCCGATGGCACGCTGCGACCCGGCGCCGACAATGCTTATAGTTTGGGTTCCGCGAGCTTCCGCTGGTCCGTCGTCCACGCGGCGAGCGGCACCATCAATACGTCGGACGGGCGCGAGAAGACCGGCATCGCCAACAGCGATCTCGGGCTGGATTTTATCCGCTCATTGCGGCCGGTGTCCTACCGGTGGGCCATCGGCGGCGTCTCGGTCGACACGGACGGCGATGAGATCGCGCGGCCAGGCCGGCGCACGCATTACGGCTTGATCGCCCAGGAGGTGAAGGCCGCGCTCGGTACCGTCGGTGTGGCCGACTTTGGCGGCTGGACGTTGAGCGACCCGGACGATCCGCAGTCAACGCAAGGCCTGCGCTACGACCAGTTCATCGCGCCGCTGATCAAGGCGGTGCAGGAACAGCAGGCGATGATTGAGAAGCTGCGAGAACACGTAGCTCAACTTAAGTGGCAAACATGAGGTCTTCGCGGATCACTTTGCAAACCGTGTCACGGAGGTTTGAAGTGACTTGCCCATGGCTATTCCGGGCCTTTCCAGAAAGCGGTAGCCGGCCGTCGCCAAGATAATTGAAACCGGCATTACGATTGCGAACGCCCGGCAAGGCGCCGAAGGAAGCCGCCTGCGCGACCACGATTGCCGCGAGCGGTACGACCGGCGCCATCCTCGATCTCGCCCAGTAGTTCTTTGGTGCGGTTCAGGCTGGCGCTGCTCGGATGCGTGTCGAAGTTGGTTGAAGGGAAGGGCCGTCCGTGCGGCACGATTCTATAACGGTTGCGGTAGAGTACGATGTTGTGGCTTTTGCCGGCGACGCAAAGGACCGTGGTCTCAGGGTCCGCGCGGTTGCCGTCGCGTTCCGGCGATCGCGGGAAGTCGTAGATGCTGACCTCGCGGGGTACATCGCGGATCGCCACGTAGGCCGCGTGCTGGGAGGCCCAGCGGTCGAAAAATGCGTCGTGTTTTGGGAACGGAATCTCGATCAGCCGGTCGAATCCGACCTGCCTGAGCGAGAATTCGATAAGCGCGCGGCTCATGAATACGACGTCGAAATTCTGTGGAAATGGCGCCTGGTAGTAGCTGTTGGAGGACAGGAATTGGAGAACGAGGCTACCGCGCGCCTCGGCTTCCTCCAGGTTGGTGACCGGTGTCATGATGAAGCAAGCCCGCCTGCTCACCGCGCTGAGTTCGGCGATGTGGATGAGCGGGTTGGCCTGGTGTAGGGCGACCGCATAGGACCAGCCGAGGTCGCTCTTTGGAATCGCCTCGATGTCCTGGTCGCAGTTGCCGGCGAGGTGGTGGAAGTGGACAGCACCCTTCGCGTCGGCGAACTTTTCCCTGGCGAGGAAATCGACGGCGTCGCGATAGTCCACGATGTCGACGCCGACGCCATCAAGGCCGCGCTCGGCGAACAAAAATTCGAACAGGCAATTGTTGGCGCCGATCTCGGTGATGCTCCGCGGTTCGATCCCGTTCTCGCGGAGGGTCCGCAGGGCCTCGCCGACGAAGTGGCGATAGAGCTTGGCGAGTTCCTCATTGCGCTGGATGAGGAGGGGGGCGTCGGCCTCGCTGGTGGGCAGGTAGAAGCTGGACGAGGGGTAGTCGAGCGCGGTCCTGAGCGGCGCCGGGATGAAGATGTTCCCGAGCGAGAAATTGTGCAGGTCATTGGGATTTTCGAGAAATTTCGTCGCCGCGACATTCTCTCGCCCTTCGGCGGGTCGCCCGAAGAATTGCAGGCCGGTGCCGAGCGAGACGCCGTTGTCGAAATTAATCGGCTGGTAGCCGAGCAGCCCGCGTTGCAGCAGGTTTTGGAGGATCGCAAGGTCCATTTCTTTGCTCCAGTGCCTGGCCACCAATAGAGCCCTTATCGAAGGAAATCCCGACCATGGCAACCTGGAGCCACGACCAGGCCCTCGCGCGCGTGCTCGCGCACGAGGGAGGCTATACCAATCATCCCGCCGATCCGGGCGGGCCGACCAATTTCGGCATTACGATCCATGACTATCGCAAATACGTGAAGCCGGATGCGACCGCGGACGACGTGCGGCGTATGAAGGTCGATGAGGCCAAAAGCATCTATCGCGCCAAGTATTGGGACGCACAGCGCTGCGATGAGTTGCCGGCCGGCGTCGACTACGCCGTGATTGACTACGGCGTTAATTCCGGCATTGCGCGCTCGAAGAAAGTGCTGCAGCGCGTGATCGGCGTCGCGGCCGACGGCGTGCTGGGTCCGCAGACCATGCGCGCGGTCATGTCGGCGGATTCCAAAATTGTCATCGTTGCGATTTGCGATGAACGGCTGCGCTTCCTGAAAGCCTTACGCACGTGGCCTGTGTTCGGGAAGGGGTGGCAGCGGCGTGTGATCGAAGTGCGCGCGATGTCCCTCGCTATGGCCGGGCGGGCCGTGACTGTGCGGGAAACGTCACACTGTCTCGCGCCGGGCAAGGCGCCGAAGGAAGCTGCCTCCGCGACCACAATTGCCGCGAGCGGTGCTGCCGGCGCAGCCGGTGCGGTCGTCACTGGCGCAAGCGCGGGCCTCAACGGGTGGCAAATCGTATGGCTTGCGGGCGTCGTCTTCACGGCGGGGGCCATCGCAGTTCATTTCATCAGCAAGAAAGACTGAGCCATGTGGGACAAGATCAAGAGCTGGTTTGAGCATTCAGTCACTATTCTGTGGGCGCGTATCGTCACACTCGGGGGTGCCCTCATGGCGGCGTTGTTGTCGTTGTCGAGCGATCCCAACGTCAGTGACGCGATCCAGTCCGCGTTGCAGCCGAAATTCATTCCCTATTACGTGATCGCGATTGGGCTTATCACCGAATTGGCGCGGCGGCGCACGGTCCATAAGGCGACCAATTCAGCCGACAAGGCGATCGGCTGATGATCGCGACTATCCTCGGCTGGCTCGGCAATCTGCTGGGCGGTCCCTTCGCCAAGGCGGCGGTCGACGCCTATCGCGCCAGGCTCGCGTCGGACAACACCTCTGAGAAGATCGCCGCTGATCTGCAAGCGCGCGAATTGGCGGTCGAACAGCGCGAGCGCGAACTGGCGACGCAAGTGGCGATCGCGGAGCAGGGCCGGTGGTACACCGCGCTGCCGCGCCCGCTGTTTGCCTTCGCCTTCATTATATATGTGTGGAAGGCGGTGGTCTGGGACACCGTCTTGGGGTGGGGAACGACCAATCCCTTGTCGGGCCAGGTGGCGCAGTGGGCGATGATCGTGCTCACGGCCTATTTCGGGGGCCGCAGCCTCGAGAAAGTGGCCCGCATCTTGGGACGGAAATGAACCGTCCTAGTGAGCCGCGCTTGGCAAGGCTGCGCATGGCCGCCACACTCTCCGCGATTCCCGCGGAGATCTTGCTGATGGACGTATTCGAAGCCGTTGCTTCCCGTTTCTCATGCCGTGCTTTTCTGCCGACGCCGGTGCCGGAGGCGACCGTACGCGACATCGTCGAGCGGGCAGCGCGCGCGCCGTCGGCGGGCAACATGCAGCCCTGGCGTATCTATGCGGTCGCCGGCAAGCGGGTCGAGGCGCTGAAGGCGTTGCTGGCGCCGCGCATGGACGAATTGCCGAAGGGCGAGGGCGGCGACTATCGCATCTACCCTGATCCGATGGAGGAGCCCTATCAGGCCCGGCGCTTCGAGGTCGGCGAGTTGCTCTACCGGTCCATCAACGTGCCGCGCGCCGACAAGCCGGCCCGCTACCGCCAATACGCCAACAATTTCCAATTTTTCGGCGCTCCCGTCGGATTGTTCTTCGCGCTAGACCGCTCTTTTGGCGTGGCGCAATGGGCCGACATTGGAGGGCTCCTGCAGACCGTGGCGTTGCTCGCCCGCGGCCACGGCTTGCACACTTGTCCCCAGCAGGCCTGGGTGTCGTTCCACCGCGCGGTACGGGCCTTCTTGAATCTCCCCCCCGAACTCATGATCTATTCTGGAATGGCGCTCGGCTTTGCCGACGAGATCGCCCCCATCAACCGCTGGCGTTCGCCGCGCGCGCCGGTGTCTGCCTATGCCTCATTTGATGGCTTCGAAAGGTAGCGGAAACAGACGGTTAGCCCCAGTTGTTCAGGCCGCATTCACTGTCCGCCCACTAATAGAGCCTCATGCCGGTCGTTCGCCCCCTCTTTGCACTCATTTTGTTCGGCTTCGTGGCCGTCACGGCCACGTCTGCCGCGGCCGCCGAGCATTCACGCCATATGTGCCTGACCAAGGCCGAGCAGCGTGTGGAGGTCGCCAGCCGCAGGGCTATCTCGCTCGGTCGGGCCATCCGGTACGCCCGCCGGCACGGCTACCATGGCGAGGCACTCAGGGCCCGGCTTTGCCACCGGGGCGAGCGGCTCGTCTACGTGCTGACTCTGCTGGCGCGCAATGGCAAAGTGAGGCGCGTGTCCGTTGACGCTGCCAATGGCCGCGTTATCAGCGGGCGCTGACCGGAGCTGAACACCGTGCGCCTTCTCGTCGTTGAGGACGACCCCGACCTCAATCGCCAACTCGCCACCGCGCTGACCGACGCCGGCTACGTCGTCGACCGCGCGTTCGACGGGGAAGAGGGCCATTACCTCGGCGAATCGGAACCCTATGACGCGGTCATCCTCGACATCGGCTTGCCCAAGATGGACGGTATTTCCGTGCTGGAAGCCTGGCGGCGCGCCGGCCGCACGATGCCGGTGCTGATATTGACCGCGCGCGACCGCTGGAGCGACAAGGTGCAAGGCTTCGATGCGGGCGCGGACGACTATGTCGCCAAGCCATTCCATCTCGAAGAGGTGCTCGCTCGCGTACGCGCGCTGCTGCGCCGCTCCACCGGCCACGCCAAGAGCGAGTTTACCTGCGGCCCGGTTCGCCTCGACACCCGCACCGGCCGCGTCTCGGTCGACGGCAATCCGGTCAAGCTCACCAGTCACGAATACCGGCTGCTGGCCTATCTGATGCATCACGCCGGCCGCGTGGTCTCGCGCACCGAACTGGTGGAGCATCTCTATGATCAGGATTTCGATCGCGATTCCAACACGATCGAAGTTTTCGTCGGGCGTATCCGCAAGAAGCTAGGCGTCGAGATCATCCAGACCGTGCGCGGTCTCGGCTATTTGCTCACCCCTCCTGATGCTCCTTGACGCATGCGCGCCAACTCCCTCGCGCTGCGCCTTTTCGTCTCCGCCACCGCCTGGGCGGTGATCATCCTGTTCATAACAGGTATCGTGCTGTCGTCGCTCTACCGGCAAGCCGTGGAGCGCTCCTTCGACCGCCGGCTTAACGTCTATTTGCGCACGCTGGTCGCCGACCTCGCCTCGCCCGACGAAAACGGCGGCCGGTTTCCGCAATCGCTCGGAGAGCCGCTGTTCGAGTTGCCGCTGTCGGGCTGGTACTGGCAGGTGACGCGGCTCGACCCCGGCAAGCACGAAGTCCGTTCCTCGCGTTCGCTGTGGGACGGCGGATTGCCGCATCTTGAGGAAGAAGGCGTCGCGCCTGGACCTGACGGTTCGCGCGAGGGCTACGTTTCCGGCCCCGAGAACCAGCGGCTGCGCCAGGTCGAGCGCAATATCGATCTCGGCAGCGAGGGACACTATCTAGTTGCCGTCGCAGGCGATGCGGCGGAGATCGAAGACGAGACGCGCTCGTTCGACCAGGCGTTGGTGATCACGTTTGTGATCCTGGCGGCGGTGCTGCTGCTGACCACCATGTTCCAGGTTCGCTTCGGTCTTGCTCCGCTAAAGCGGATCACCGATAGCCTTGCCGCCATCCGCGCCGGCCATGCCGAGCGGCTCGCCGGACAATTCCCCGAAGAGATCGCGCCGCTTGCGCGTGAGACCAACGCGCTGATCGAAGCCAACAAGGAAATCGTCGAGCGCGCGCGCACCCACGTCGGCAATCTGGCTCATGCGCTGAAGACACCGCTGTCGGTCATGGTCAATGAGGCCTCGGCGCGCACGAACGACCCGTTGGCGGACAAGGTGCTGGAGCAAGCCGCCATCATGCGCGACCAGGTCGCGCGCCATCTCGAACGCGCGCGGCTGGCGGCGCGGCTGACCGTGGTCGGCACGGTGACCGACGTTAAGCCGGTGGTCACCGCGCTGGCGCGCACCATGGAGAAGATCCATCACGATCGCGGCATCGCCGTCGACGTGCGGGCCGACGACAAGGCGTGTTTTCGCGGCGAGCGGCCGGACCTGGAAGAGATGATCGGCAACCTGGTGGACAATGCCTGCAAGTGGGCGAGTTCGCGCGTGTCGATCGAAGTCATGCGCGGCCATGCCGATGCGGAAAGCGAAGCGTCAACCGTGCGCATCATTGTCGACGATGACGGCCCTGGGTTATCGGCGGCCGGGCGCGAGCAGGCCGCAAAGCGCGGCCGCCGGCTCGACGAAACCAAGCCGGGCTCGGGCCTTGGACTGTCAATCGTGGTCGATCTCGCGGCACTCTATGGCGGCGAACTCAAGCTCGGCGCGGCTCCGCTCGGGGGATTGCGCGCGGAGTTGGTGCTGCCCGCGGGCTGAGCCGTCGTTCGTTCGGACGAACGGCAGATACCTATTTGTCCCCTGCCGGAGTTTTGCCCTATTCGTCCCCTCCCGTTGCATTTATTATTCGCTGCTGACGGATTTGCTTGAGTTTCCGTCAATTTTCTTCCCGGGGGTCGCAATGTCCGCCTTCAAGTTCGCAACCATCGCCGCCGTCAGCTTCCTGCTTGTCGGTTGCGCCGGCACGCCGGATGGCCCGGGACCGCGAGAGAACACCGGCACCTTGCTCGGCGCTGGCAGCGGCGCGCTGATCGGTGCGGCTGTTGCGGGCGGTGGCACCGGCAATCGGCTGGCGGGCGCGGCAATCGGTGGCTTGGTGGGCGGTCTGATCGGCAATCGTATCGGCGCTTCGCTCGATGAGCAGGACCGGCAGCGCGCCTATGCCGCGCAGGAGGAGGCGTTGGAACACGGCAGGTCGGGCATCGCCACCTCTTGGCGCAATCCCGATAGTGGCCACTATGGCGCCTTCGTCCCTGGCCCGGCCTATGTCGACAATGGGCGCAACTGCCGTTCTTACACCCACACGATTTATATCGGTGGTCAGCCGCAGACGGCTCGCGGCGTCGCTTGCCGGAATCCTGACGGTTCTTGGACGCCGGTTAGCTGAACCCATTCGGAAACGCCCGCGCGTTCAAAAAAGCTGGACAAGAGGCGGCTTGGGCCTGAAATCCGCGATTTTTACGGCTTTCCGCCCCGTTTGATCTTGCGCATTGCCGCCACGATTGCACGTGATGTATGCCCTCAGCGGTGAGGCCTCCCAAGGGGGCCAGGCGCCAAGGCAGGCACAAGGCAGGCAATTGTCAGGTAATTCGACTCGATGACCCTATGGTTCGTGTTTGCGCTGATGACCGCGGCAGCGGTTTTCGCCGTGCTGTGGCCACTGTCGCGGCGCGGCGCGAACCAGCGTGGGGGGAGCGACCTTGCCGTTTACCGTGATCAGCTCGATGAAATCGCCCGCGATCGCGCTGCCGGGCTGATCGGGGAGGCGGAGGCCCAAGCTGCCCGGGTCGAGGTCTCGCGCCGGCTGATCGCCGCCGCCGACAGTGCTGAAGCAGACGGGGAAACCGCAGTCGATACTGCTTCGAGCGGCCGCGACCGATCGTCGCTCTGGCGCCGCCGTATCACCGCCGCGGCCGCGCTGCTGCTGGTGCCGACGGGCGCCGCCGCCCTCTATCTCCACCTCGGCTCGCCGCAATTGCCGGGCGAGCCACTTTATGCCCGTCTGCAGGCCATTCACGAGAATAGCCCGATCGCCAAGCTGGTGGCGCAGGTGGAGACCCATCTCGCCGAGAATCCAAACGACGTGCGCGGATATGAAGTGTTGGCGCCGGTCTATCTGCGGCTTGGCCGTTTTGGGGACGCGGTGCGCGCGCGCCGCAAGGCGATCGCGCTCGCCGGCGCGAGTGCCGCCCGCGAGGCCGATCTCAGTGAAGCGCTGATCGCCGCCGCCAATGGTGTGGTCACGGACGAGGCCAAGGCCGCCTTCGAACAGGCGCTCAAGCTCGATCCGAACGAGGTCAAGGCTAAGTTCTTTTCGGGTCTCGCCGCGCAACAAGATGGCAATCTCGCGAAGGCCGCCACGATCTGGCGCGGAATGCTCGCGAAAGCCACCGCGGATGCGCCCTGGGTGCCATCCGTGCGGCGTGCCCTCGCTAGTATCGGTAAGCCAGTCGGCCCCGAGGTTGCCGGTACGCCGCGCGGGCCGGACGCCGCGCAGATCGCCGGCGCGGCCAACCTGAGCGCGAACGACCGCGCCGCGATGATCCGCGGTATGGTGGACAAGCTCGCGGCGCGCCTCAAACAAAACGGCGATGACGTCGCCGGCTGGCTGCAGCTCATGCGCTCCTACCGGGTGCTCGGCGAGGCTGAAAAGGCGCGGGCCACGATCGATGATGCCGAGCGCGCGCTGAAAGATCAGCCCGACAAGCTGCGCGCTTTCAAGGAAGCTTCGGGCGCGACCGAGCTCGCCGCGCCGCCGGTTGCTCCGCCAACGGCTGCGGCGCCGGGTCCGAGCACGACCGACGTTGTCGCCGCTTCGAAAATGAGTGCCGAAGACCGCAGCGCCATGATCCATTCCATGGTGGCGCGGCTCGCAGACCGGCTGAAGCAGAACGGCAGCGACGTGGCGGGATGGCAGCGGCTTTTGCGTGCTTATATGGTGCTGGGGGAGCGCCACAAGGCGCTGGCCGCCGCTGTGGATGCCCGCAAGGCGCTGGCCGGCGACCCGGACAAGCTTCGGCAGTTTGACGATATGGTCAAAAGCCTGGGGCTCTAGTGCCGCCGATTTGAAGTTCCTGCACCACTTGCGACAACCTCGACCAGGAACTTCAAATCGAAAGCGGCACTAGAATCATAGATTTGCTAGTGTCCCTTTGGTTCCGACGCTTGTAAACAAAGGTGCTGCTAAGGGATACAAGCGTCGGAACCGGGACACTAGAGTTGAGCAGGAACGAAACGGAATGACCCGCAAGCAACGACGGCTGGTTCTGATCGGCGGCAGCGGCGTCGTGCTGGCGGTCGCGGTCGGCTTGGTGCTCAGCGCCATGAGCAATTCGATTGTATTTTTCCGCTCGCCGAGCGAGGTCACGCAAGAGCATCTGGCGCCCGGCACCCGCGTGCGTGTCGGCGGGCTGGTCGAAAACGGCAGCGTCAAACGCAGCGGTGATCTCAACATCCGCTTCAAGGTCACCGACGGCAGGAACGCCATCGCCGTGCGTTATCAGGGCATCGTGCCGGATCTCTTCCGCGAAGGGCAGGGGGTCGTGGCGGAAGGCCAGATCGAGTCTGGCAATATGCTGGTGGCCGATACCGTGCTGGCCAAGCACGACGAGCGCTATATGCCGCGCGAGGTGGTGGAAGCCTTGAAGAAGTCCGGGCGCTGGCAGGAGGGGGAGACGCAAACGGCCAAAGGGGCGGTGCGATGATTCCCGAACTCGGTCATTACGCTCTGGTGCTGGCGCTGGCGCTCGGTCTCATCCAGTCGGTGGCGCCGGTGATCGGCGCGCGCAAGCATGACGGCACGCTGATGCGGCTCGCCAATACCACCGCGCTGATGCAGTTCTTCTTCGTCGCGCTGTCGTTTGCGGCGCTGACCGCCTGCTTCGTAACCTCGGATTTTTCGGTCTCGGTGGTCTACGAGAATTCCCATTCGTTGATGCCGCTCATCTACAAATTCACCAGCGTGTGGGGAAACCATGAAGGCTCGATGCTTCTGTGGGTCCTCATCTTGTCGCTGTTCGGCGCGCTGGTGGCCGCTTTCGGCACCAATTTGCCGCTGAGCCTGAAGGCGCTGGTGCTGGCGGCGCAGTCGTGGGTCGCGTCGGCCTTCTATCTCTTCATCCTCCTCACCTCCAATCCATTCGTTCGGTTGCAGCCGGCGCCGTTCGAGGGCCGCAGCCTCAATCCGGTGCTGCAGGATCCCGGTCTCGCCATTCATCCGCCGCTGCTCTATCTCGGCTATGTCGGCTTTTCGATCGCGTTCTCCTTTGCGATTGCCGCGCTGATCGACGGTCGCATCGACGCCGCCTGGGCGCGATGGGTGCGGCCGTGGACGCTCGCCGCCTGGATGTTCCTGACGCTCGGGATCGCGATGGGTTCGTACTGGGCCTATTACGAACTCGGCTGGGGTGGTTTTTGGTTCTGGGATCCGGTCGAGAATGCCTCGCTGATGCCGTGGCTTGCGGGAACGGCGCTGTTGCATTCGGCGGTAGTGATGGAAAAGCGCAACGCGCTGAAGGTCTGGACCATCCTGCTCGCCATTCTGACCTTCTCGCTCTCGCTGGTCGGCACTTTCCTGGTGCGTTCCGGCGTGCTCACCTCGGTGCACGCTTTCGCGACCGATCCGCGCCGCGGCATTTTCATCCTGGCTATTCTGGTGGTGTTCATCGGCGGCGCGCTGACGCTGTTCGCCTGGCGCGCGCCTCTGCTGAAGCAGGGCGGCCTGTTTGCGCCGGTGTCGCGCGAGGGTGCGCTGGTGCTCAACAATCTGTTCCTCACGACCGCCTGCCTGACGGTGGTGGTCGGCACGCTTTATCCGCTGGCGCTCGAGGCGCTGACTGGCGCGAAGATCTCGGTCGGCCCGCCATATTTCAACCTGACCTTTGCGCCGCTGTTCATCCCGCTGATGTTTGCCATGCCGTTTGGGCCGTTGCTCGCCTGGAAGCGCGGCGACCTGTTCGGTGCGGCGCAGCGGTTGATGGCGGCTTGCGGTGTTGGCCTTGTGGCAGTCGCGGCGGCTTTCGTCGTGGCGGGCGGCAAATCGGTGCTGGCGCCGTTCGGCATCGGCCTGGCCTTCTTCGTGATCGTCGGCGCGCTGACCGATCTCGCCGAGCGCACCAGCTTGTTCCGCGCGCCATTTGCGACGGTGTGGGCGCGCGCCAAGGGCCTGCCGCGCTCGACTTGGGGCACGGCAGTCGCTCATTGCGGGCTGGCGCTGACGTTACTTGGCATCGTCAGCGTGACCAACTGGGCAACGGAACGCATCATCGCAGTCAAGCCAGGGCAGACCTTTTCGCTGTCGGGCTATGACTTCAAGTTCGACGGGATGGATAAGCGCACCGGGCCGAACTACACCGCGGTCGGGGCCCGCTTTGGCGTGCGACAGGCCGGCGTGCCGATTGGCGAAATGGAATCCGCCCGGCGCACCTTCGGTGCGCGCGGCATGACGACGACCGAATCGGCGTTGATGACGCGCGGCTTGAGCCAGCTTTACCTGTCGCTTGGCGAAACCGAGGCCAACAATGCGATCGGCGTGCGCATCTACTACAAGCCGATGGTGCTGCTGATCTGGATCGGTGCGATCGTGATGATGCTGGGCGGTGCCTTGTCGCTGTCGGATCGGCGCTTGCGGGTGGGGGCACCCAAGCCGGCCAACAAGCCGGCGGCGAAATCGTCGCTTCAGCCGGCGGAGTAGAGCGACATGCGCCGTGTTGCCTTGATCGCTTTTCTGCTGACGTCGCTCGCGCCGACGCTCGCCGTCGCGGTGACGCCCGACGAGATGCTGAGGGATCCGGCGCTGGAGGCGCGCGCGCGGCATCTGTCCAGCGAACTGCGTTGTATGGTCTGCCAGAACGAGTTGATCGATGATTCGGCGGCGCCGCTGGCGCACGATCTGCGGGTGCTGGTGCGCCAGCGAATCAAAGCCGGCGACACCGACCAGCAGGTGCTCGACTATCTGGTGGCGCGCTACGGCGAGTTCGTGCTGCTCAAGCCGCGCGTCGAATTGCACACGCTTTTGCTGTGGGGCCTGCCGCCGGCGGCACTTTTCGCCGGCATGGTGGGAATTTTCTTTGCCATGCGGCGACGGAACGCGGGAACCGGAGAGCCGCCCGTTCTGACGGCGGAGGAGCAGCAGCGGATTGCGACTTTGGTCGAACCCCGGAACGGGCAAGGCCCCACATAAGCCGCTGAATTTCAAATAAAAAACATCCGCGGCACCTTACAAAAGTTTAATGCCCCTGTCAGGAGACTGTAAGGCGCGGCAGCTCATTTTAGGGTTCGAAAACGGCGCGAGATGCGCCCACCCGAATCCTGATGGAGCTACCCTAGATGATGCCCATCGCCACTCCCGCTACGGAGCGCCCGAGGAAGCGGCGTGTGTTGTCTGCTCGTCGTATTGCTCTCCTCGCGACTACCGTCGCCGGCCTCGGCGCCGCCGCCCTCGTGGTCGGCCCCGGCTTGAATTTCTCTCAAGGCTATCCGGCTGCGTTCGCCCAGAATTTGAGCGAGCAGGCCCACAAGTTGCAGGCGCCGGTCGGCTTCGCTGACATCGTCGCAAAAGTGAAACCGGCGGTGATTTCCGTCCGCGTGAAGCTGGACGGCGGATCGGCGACCACGGGCCTCGGCAACAATCAGATTCCGCCCGGCCTGCGCGAGTTCTTCCACCGCTTCGGCATGCCGGGTTTTCCCAACAACATGCCGAAGGGCCACGGCCACAACGTGATCCTCGGCCAGGGTTCCGGTTTCTTCATTTCCGCTGACGGCTACGCGGTGACCAACAACCACGTGGTCGACAACGCCGAAAGCGTCGAGGTCAAGACCGACGACGGCAAGACCCACAAGGCCAAGGTCATCGGCACCGATCCGCGCACCGATCTGGCGCTAATCAAGGTCGACGGCAGCGGCTATCCTTATGTGAAGCTCGCCGACAAGACCCCGCGCATCGGCGACTGGGTGCTTGCCGTCGGCAATCCGTTCGGTCTTGGCGGCACGGTGACCGCCGGCATCGTGTCGGCGCGTGGGCGCGATATCAACGCCAGCGCCTACGACGATTTCATCCAGATCGACGCGCCAGTGAACAAAGGCAATTCCGGCGGTCCGGCCTTCGACGTCGAAGGCAACGTGATCGGCGTGAACACCGCGATCTATTCGCCGTCGGGCGGTTCTGTCGGCATCGCCTTCGCGATTCCCGCCGAAACGGTGAAGACCGTGATTAGCCAGCTCAAAGAGCACGGCATGGTCACGCGCGGCTGGATCGGCGTGCAGATCCAGCCGGTGACCAAAGACATTGCCGACAGCCTCAGTCTGAAGAAGGCGCAAGGCGCGCTGGTGGCTGCGCCGCAGCCGAACAGCCCGGCAGAGAAGGCGGGCATCAAGGCCGAAGACGTCATAACGGCCGTCAACGGTAAACCGGTGAAGGACGCCCGCGATCTCGCCAAAAAGATCGGCGCCATGGCGCCGGGCGTCAAGGTCGACCTTAGCATCGTGCGCAACGGCTCCGAACGCACGGTCGCGCTCACGCTCGGCACCTTGCCGAAGAACATCGAGGCGAAGGCCAGCACGCCCTCCGAGAAGAAGAGCGACAGCGTCGATCTCGCCAAGCTCGGGCTGACGCTGGCGCCCGCCAGCCGTGTTGCCGGTGCGGGGGACAAGGGTGTGGTGGTGACCGATGTCGACTCGTCGGGCGTCGCCGCCGATCACGGCTTCTCCACTGGCGACGTGATCCTCGAGGTCGCCGGCAAAAGCGTTTCAACACCCGCGGAAGTGCGCAACGAGATCACCGGTGTGCGCTCGCAAGGCAAGCACGCCGTGCTGATGCGGGTGAAATCGGGTTCTAACACCCGCTTCGTTGCCCTGCCGATCAAGCAGGGCTGAGTTTGAGGACGTTCCACCGGCATCCGTCGCCCCCGTCGGTGGAACGGCCTCAACGGGACGGGCTTCGGCCTGTCCCGACTAATTCCGGGAGGCGGGCGAACCCGCGAAAGGCGCGCCGCCTCCCGGCCGGAACTCCAACCCTGGCATCCGTCGCCCCCGCTGGGGTGGGGTCGTAGAGGGGGTGGCGGGCCAAATCCGCCACCCCCTCGCGTACGAAAAAGATAGGATTGCGCAGCCGGTTTGACGGCGCACGCCCTATGGCGGCGCAAAACGGGGGTTGACCCGTCACCGAATAGACTGAAATTGGTGTGACCGATGCCCACATACCCGAATACTGAAGGGCAGCGCGTATTCGGCCGAACGGCCGATGCCGAACCGGATCGGACCACCATGCGAATTCTGGTGATCGAGGACGACCGTGACGCCGCCGACTATCTGGTGAAGGCGTTTCGCGAGGTCGGCCACGTGGCCGACGCCGCCACCGATGGCGAGGACGGCTTGGCCATGGCCCAGGATGGCCAGTACGACGTGCTCATCGTCGACCGCATGCTGCCCAAACTCGACGGGCTATCGGTGATTGGCACCCTCCGCAACCAGAGCATCGAAACCCCCGCGCTGATCCTTTCCGCCCTGGGGCAAGTCGATGACCGCGTGAAGGGTCTCAGGGCCGGCGGCGACGACTACCTGCCCAAGCCCTATTCATTCTCGGAATTACTGGCGCGGGTCGAGGTGCTGGCCCGCCGGCGCGGCGGCCGCAACGAGGAAACCGTCCTGCACGTCGGCGATCTTGAACTCGACCGGCTGTCGCATCAGGTGCGCCGCGGCGAGGAAGAGATTTCCCTTCAGCCGCGCGAGTTCCGCCTGCTGGAGTACCTGATGAAGCACGCCGGCCAGGTGGTGACCCGCACCATGCTCCTGGAGAACGTGTGGGACTATCATTTCGACCCGCAAACCAACGTCATTGACGTGCACATCTCGCGTTTGCGCTCAAAAATCGATAAAGGTTTTTCCCAGCCGCTTTTGCATACCATCCGCGGCGCGGGATACATGATACGTGACGGCGCTCGGTAAACTATTCCGAACCACCACGTTCCGGCTGACGCTGGTCTATTTGACCGTGTTCGCGCTGTTCGCCGCGTTCCTGCTCGCTTATTTCGCACTCAACACCCGCCGCCTGATCGACGAGCAGATCACCGACACCGTCAATGCGGAGATAACTGGGCTTGCCGAGCAATACCGGCAGGGCGGCATACGCCGCTTGGTGATCGTGATCGACTCGCGCGCGCGCCGGCCCGGCTCCAGCCTCTATCTCGTCACGACGTTCACCGGCCAGCCGTTGGCCGGCAATGTCACCGCGCTGCAGCCGGGCATTCTTGACAGGCCGGGTTGGACCGAGACGGTCTACCGCCGCCTCGACGAGACGGAGGCGAAGTCCGCCCACCCCGAGCACCATGCGCTGGTGCGCGTATTCCAGTTGCCCGGCGGCTTCCGCCTCTTGGTCGGTCGCGACCTGGAAGAGCGCGAACGACTCTATCATATCGTGCTGGCGGCCGGACGCTGGTCGGTCGCGATCGTGCTGGTGCTGGGGTTGGCCGGCGGCCTGTTCGTGTCGCGCCGCGTGCTGCGCCGCGTCGACGCCATGACGGAGACCACGCGCACCATCATGGAAGGCGATCTCGGCGAGCGGCTACCGGTCGCCGGCACCGGCGACGAGATCGACCGGCTGGCCGAGAACCTGAATCAGATGCTCGAACGCATCGAGTTGCTGATGCGCGGCCTGAAGGAGGTGTCCGACAATATCGCCCATGACCTCAAGACTCCGCTCACGCGCCTGCGCAATCGCGCTGAGCAGGCCTTGCGCGCCGCCAAGACCGACGATGAGTATCGTGCCGCGCTGGAAGCAACAATCGACGAGTTGGACGCGTTGATCACGACGTTCAATGCGCTGTTGATGATCGCGCGCGCCGAATTGGGCCAAGCGCGCGATGACATGGTGGACTTCGACGCCGCCGAGATCGTGCACGACATTGGCGAACTCTATGAACCATTGGCCGAGGAGAAAGGCATTGCGCTCAAGGTGAAGGCTGAGGCGCCGGTCCCGGTCAAGGGCAACCGCGAACTGGTCAGCCAGGCGCTTGCCAACCTGATCGACAATGCCATCAAATATGCCGAGCCAACGGCGCAGCCGGCCGACGGCGCGCGGGTACCTGCGGAGATTGTCGTGAGCGCTGCCGATACCGGCGAGCGTATCCTGCTGACCGTCGCGGACCGCGGGCCTGGCATACCAGAGGCCGACCGTGCGCGCGTGGTGGAACGGTTTGTGCGGTTGGAGCAGAGCCGTTCGCAGCCGGGTTCGGGGCTGGGCTTGAGCCTGGCCGCCGCGGTGGCGCGACTGCACGGCGGCGAACTGACGCTGGCTGACAACGAGCCAGGTTTGAAATGCATCATTGCCTTGCCGCGGGGAGTGCCGTTACAGAGGCGGGATGACGCCGCGCTCGAAGCCCCAATCAGCAACCACAGCGCCGTCCACGACAGCGCCCAAGATGGCGCCCAAGGCAGCGCCAAAGTCAACGCCTGACGCCAGTGGGCCTGGCGAGGGTGTCGCTTTGTGCGAGGCCGTCGTGACCGCGCCTATGCTGATCGACGCGGAGGCCGCGAACGCGGGCGTCGCCGGCTGGCTAGCCGATCTGCCGGACGCTCAGGCGAAGGCGCTTGCGGCACTGATGGCCGATTACCCCATCGTCCAGACGCTGCTGGAAAGCTTGAGCGAAAGCTCGCCGCATCTATGGGAATTGGTCACGCGTGACGCCCAACGCCTGCTGCGTGTCATGGAAGCCGAGCCGGAGACGCATCTTACCGTGTTGCTGGCCGAGCACGGCCACGCCACGGCCAGTACTGAGGACTTCGATGAAGCCATGCGGCAACTGCGCCGCATGAAAGGCGAAGCCGCGCTGTTGATCGCGCTTGCCGATATTGGGGGTGTCTGGCCGATCATGCGCTGTGCGCGTGCTCTCACCGATCTCGCCGATGCGGCGGTCGGCGCGGCGACTCGTTTCCTACTGGCTGAGGCCGCGCGCGCGGATCGGCTTGCGCCGCCCGACCCTTCCGCGCCGCAGACCGGCAGCGGCTACATCGTGCTGGCGCTCGGCAAGATGGGCGCCTTTGAGCTCAACTATTCAAGCGATATTGATCTCATCGTCTTCTACGACCCGGATGCGCCGGGGCTGCCCGCCGATATCGAGCCGGGGCCGATGTTCGTGCGGCTGACGCAGCGGCTGGTGAAGCTGCTGCAGGAACGCACCGCCGACGGCTACGTCTTCCGCACCGACCTGCGCCTGCGTCCCGATCCGTCCTCGACCCCGGTCGCCGTGTCGAAGGCGGCAGCGCTGTCCTACTACGAAAGTGTCGGGCAGAACTGGGAGCGCGCCGCCATGATCAAGGCGCGCGCCTGCGCCGGCGACATCGCGGCGGGCGAGGCGCTGCTCAACGATTTGTCGCCGTTCGTGTGGCGCAAATATCTCGACTTCGCCGCGGTCGCCGATGTGCAGGCGATGAAGCGGCAGATCAACGCCTACCGTGGCCACGGCGAGATCGCGATCGAGGGCCACAACATCAAGATCGGCCGCGGCGGCATCCGCGAAGTGGAGTTCTTCGCGCAGACCCAGCAATTGATCGCCGGCGGCCGCAGCCCGTCTTTGCGCGACCGCGACACGCTCACCACCCTCGACAAGCTGGCCGATGACCACTGGATCGAGGCCGACGCGCGCGACGATATGAAGCAGGCCTATTGCTTCCTGCGCACGGTCGAGCACCGGCTGCAGATGGTTCAGGACGAGCAGACGCAAGTGCTGCCGGGTGAGCGTGAGGGGCTGGAACGCTTCGCCCGCTTTCTCGGCTACCCGAACCGGGACGCGTTTGCCGGGATGCTGGTCGGCCATCTCGACAAGGTGCAGCGCTATTATGCGCAATTGTTCGAGGTCGAGCCTGGCGCCGACCGGCCGGCGCTCAACTTTCCCGCCGACGCCGACGACCACAAGACGCTCGACCGTCTCGCCGAGCTCGGCTTCGGCGCGCCCCTGGAAACCTCGGCCATCGTGCGCCACTGGCTTGCCGGCGGCTATCGTTCGCTGAAGGGCGAGGCGGCGCGTCAGAATTTGGAGGCGCTGCTGCCGCTACTGCTCGAGCAGTTGGCGCGTTCCGACAATCCAGGCGCCGCGCTGCTCTTGTTCGATCGGTTTCTCTCCAATCTGCATGCGGCCGGCCGGCTGTTGTCGCTCTTGCGACAGAATCCGGAACTGATCTCGCTTATTACCCTGGTCCTGAGCATCGCGCCGCGGCTTGGCGACATCGTCGCGCGCTATCCGCAAGTGATGGACGCGCTGGTCGACCCGAGCTTCTTCGGCCCGCTGCCGGATGACGCGGAACTGGGCAAGCGGCTTGACGCCGCGCTCGCGCAATCGCGATACACCGAAGACCTGCTCGAACGGATCCGTATGTTTGGGCTGGAATACATGTTCCTGATCGGCGTGCGGATCCTTTCCGGCACGCTGACCGCGCGGCAGGCCGGCGAGGCCTTCGCGCGGCTCGCCGATGCCGTGATCCGCGCCGTGCACCGCGGGGTCGCCGACAATTTCGCGCTCACCCACGGCCACATGCACGGCGAGGAGACCGCGGTCGTCGCCATGGGCAAGCTCGGTGGCCGCGAAATGACGGCGACCTCCGATCTCGACTTGATCTTGATCTACGATTACGACGAGGAGCACCCGGAGTCGGAAGGCGAGCGCCCGCTCTATGGCTCGCAATACTTCGCGCGCCTGACCCAGCGCCTCATCAATGCGCTGACCGCGCAGACCAATTACGGCGCGCTCTATTCGGTGGACATGCGGTTGCGCCCGTCGGGCCGCGCCGGCCCGCTCGCCACCCAGATCGCAAGCTTCGTTGGCTACCAGGAAACCGAGGCCTGGACCTGGGAGCATATGGCGCTCACCCGCGCGCGGGTGGTGTCGGCGCCGGCCGCCTTCAAGACGCGGGTGGAAGACGCAGTTATCGAAATCCTGCAGCAGCCGCGTGACGCCGCGGCGATCGCCGGTGACGTGGTGGAAATGCGGGGCGCGATTGCCAAGGAAAACGGCGACCGCGAGCGCTGGGACTTGAAGTACGTCGCCGGCGGGCTGATCGATATCGAATTCATTGCGCAATATCTGCAACTCGTGCATGCCCTCAAACTGCCGGAAATTCTCGACACCTCGACCGCGCGCGTGCTCGACAAGGCCTGGGCGTTGCAAGTGTTGCCGGTGGAAGACGCCGAGGTGTTGCGCCCGGCGGTGCAGCTCTATCACGACCTCACGCAGATACTGCGGCTGTGCCTGGTGGGGCCGTTCGATCCCAAGGCGGCGGGCGCCGGCCTGCTGCGCCTGCTGGCGCGCGCCGCCGACGTGCCGGACTTCGCCGCGCTCGACGCGACCCTGATTGAGACGCAAAGCCGGGTGCGTGAGAGCTTCGTTCGGATTTTGGGGCGTGCGCCGTAGCCGCCGGCCCGGGGGGGGTCATGCCTTCGCTGGGAGGAAGCGAGCGAGCGGCGATCTGCCGGTATTCACTCCGCCTGCTAAAGGCGAGCGCGAGTTTCAGGGTCGTGCGGGTCAATTTCGCGCCAACTGCCGAGCTTTGGTTCGGCCCAACGTGATCAAATCAATTCTCCGATCACGCCGATCTGTCTGGGCAAAAGTGAGGGCTGCGCGGCGATCACCCGTATAGCGCGTATTGATCGGGACCGAAATAGCATACCGATCAACATATTAGTCTTCGACTTGTGACCGTCACGACGAAGCTCTATGATTTTGGCTTTGATGGAGGACGCTATGAAAAATGCTGCTCTTGCTATCGCGGCGGCGGCGATCATTGCTGGCGGGGCAATAACCAGTATGCCGACCCCGGCAAATGCGCGTTGCTATGGTTGCGCCGTCGGCGCTGGAATCGCGGCAGGCGTTATTGGCGGCGCCATCATTGGCGGCGCGATCGCGAACAACCGACGGAATCAATATTATTATGCGGAGCCGCCCATGTATGCCGGGCCGCCGGACGATGCGGTTGCCTACTGCATGCGTCGGTTTAAGTCATACGATCCGCGCAGCGGCACCTATTTGGGCTACGACGGATACCGGCATCCGTGCCCTTGACGCCATCGACGCGAGTATTCAGGGCGGCGATCAAAGGGCGACATACAACGCAGAAATGAGTGGCGGCCTCGTGGCTGCCTCTCTTTTACTTGAGTGGTGTCGCCGATCGGGGAGGCGCTTCGCAAGAGGCGCCGCGTTGCCGACAATGTTCCGCTGCGGGGCAAACGCGGGCGTGGCGACGAACTCCCGCCCGATGGCTGCGTCCCGGCGCTTTGCCTTTCCAAGTATGAGCTAGGCCGCCGCTTCTTTCGGAAGCAGACATTGTGGCTCGATCGGTAGGCGGACCACCACCAGCGTGCCTTTGCCAAGGGTGGAGCGGATGCGCATGCTTCCGCCATGCAATTCGACCAGAGACTTCGAGATCGCGAGCCCGAGGCCGGAGCCCTGGTGGCTCTTGGTGAGTTGGCTTTCCACCTGTTCGAATGGGCGGCCGAGGCGGGTGAGCGCGTCAGCGGCGATTCCGATGCCGGAGTTGGCGATCGAGAGCACGATGCAGTGATCGCTGGCACGCCCGCGCACTGTGATGCGGCCGCCGCCGGGCGTGAACTTCACCGCGTTGGACAACAAGTTGAGCGCGATCTGTTTCAGTGCGCGCCGGTCGGCGTGCAGGTGCAGGCCGGGATCGATCTTGGCGGTCAGTGTCAGCTGCTTTTCCTGCGCACGCCCGGAGACGACGCGCATCGCCTCGTTGAGCAGCGGATCAAGCGCAAGGTCCTCAAAGTCGAGGCGGATGCGGCCGGCCTCGATCTTGGCCATGTCGAGCACGTCGTTGATGACGTCGAGCAGGTATTGCCCGCTGCTATGAATGTCGCCGCAATATTCCTGGTACTTTTCGGCGCCGAGCGGGCCGAACATGCCCAATTCCATAATCTCGGAAAATCCGATAATGGCGTTGAGCGGTGTGCGCAGCTCGTGGCTCATATTGGCTAGGAACTTCGATTTCGCCTGGTTGCCTTCCTCGGCTCGGGTCTTTTCGGCGGCGTATTTCTCGGCAAGTTCGGCGAAGCGCTGCTGCGAAGCCTGCAGGTCCGCCACCGTCGCTATCAGGCGCTTCTCGCTGTCGACCAGCTTTTCCTCGTGCGTCTTGAGCGCCGTAATGTCGGTGCCGACCGAGACGTAGCCGCCGTCCTTGGTGCGCCGTTCGCTGATGTGGAGCCAGCGGCCGTCCTCGATCTGGGCCTCAAAGGTGCGCGCCCCCGGCAGCGTCGGGCCGGTGCCGACTACCTTGTTGCGCACGACGGGCTTGCCGCCGGCGGCGACGACCAATTCATAGGATGCGCCGACCGCAATCGCTTCGTCGGGCAGGTCGTGCAGCTCCTGGAAATTGGAATTGCACAGCACCAGTCGATTATCGGCGTCCCACAGGACAAAGGCTTCCGGAATGGTCTCGATGGCGTCGCGCAGCCGCATGTCGGCGGCAGCGGTCTTCTCCACCAAGTTCTTCTGCTCGGTGACGTCGACGGCGATGCCGATCAAATGCGGACCAGGCTCGCCCGGCTGGTGTACCAATTCGCAGCGCGCGCGTAACCACACCCAATGACCGTCGGCGTGGCGCATGCGGAATGCCTGGTCGATGGTGGTGGTGCGGGCGTCGGCGAGTTGGGTGGCCAACTCATAGAGCTGCGCATCGTCAGGATGGACCAGCGCGCTGACATCGCCGAACGACAGCAGATCCTCCTTGGTCTCCAAACCGAGGATGTCGAACATCGATTGCGACCAGAAAATGCGGCCGCGTGCGAGATCCCAGTCCCAGAGGCCGCAACGGCCGCGATTGAGCGCGGTATCGATGCGGGTGCGCACGGTTTCGTAGATGGTGTCGGCCTCGCGCGCGCGCGTCGCCTGCCAATGGAACGCGAAGCCGAGGATGAGTACGACGAAGCCGGTGGTGGCGGAGAGCGTAACGGTGAGTGTGGTGAGCGAGCGCCAGGCGGTGAGAGCGGCGTGGCGCGATTGCAGCACGGCGATTTGGCCGAGCGGCGGGTGCAGCGCACGCACGGTGGCGAGCGCCCGGCTGTTGTCGGGCAGCGTAATCTCCAGCACGCCGGCGGATGCCCCAAACGTCGTCAGCGGCTGGCTGGCGCCGAGCACGTCGATTAGACGGCGGCCAATGGCGGGATCAGCGCCCGGCGAGGCGGCGGTGACCACACCGGCCTTATCGGCGAGCAGAAAGCGGCGGCCGCTGGCGGTCGCCCAGGCGGGCAGAGCCCGCGCAAGCAGATCCTGCGGGTTTGTCACGGCGCCGTTGTCGAGCGCGAGCGGCGGCTGCAGCCGCTCGGCGGCGATATCGGCGACCGCGTCGAGCGTGACCACCATGTCGCTCAAGGTCTGCCGCCGGTGTTCGAGCATTTGCACGGCGGCGCCGACGCAGATGGTCGCTAGAAACGCGATGATGAGAACGGGGACGGCGCGGCGTAGCAGGGGCTCCGCGGTCAACAGCCGCCGGTAGGCCGGCTTGGCGATTGACTGCGCGAGACCCCTGATGGAATCAGGATGTGCAGACGCACTCGCCACGTTGGCGCGCGCCATGGACGGCCTCCCCCTCGGAATTCCCCTAAGCATCCTCGATACGGAAGGATGTGCCGCATCTCTCCGAATCACTGTCGATTGGAATCGATGGCTGCTGATTTGTCGAGAGTCCGAAATCAATTATTTAAAAAGCGTTACCCACAAATAACACGAGGACGGCAACGGGGTGGGGATGGTGGCAGTGGGGTACGACCGGCCCGTCATTCCCGGGCGCAAGCGCCAGTGAGCGAGCCCGGAATCCATATGCCCTGCACCGAAGATCATCGTCGGACAGGGATTATAAATTCCGGGTCCACGCCTTCGGCGCGTCCCGGATTGACGTCGGTAATTAGGGCGCCGCCAGCGCGCGCTCGACGATGTCGGCGAGATCACGCGACAGGCTGGGGGCGGCCTGGATGCGTTTGAGCGCGGATTCGGCCTTGGCCTTGCGGCCGGTCTCAAGCGTGCGCCAATTGCGGAAGGCCGTCGAAAGCCGCGCGGAGATCTGCGGGTTTTTCGGGTCGAGCGTGAGCACCGTCTCGGCGACGAAATCATAGCCTTCGCCATCGGCACGGTTGAACTGGGTCGGATTGCCTTGCGCGAAAGCGCCGATCAGCGCGCGCACGCGGTTGGGGTTCGTCATCGAGAAGGCCGGATGCTTGGTGAGTTCTTGCACCCTGGCCAAAGCGCCGGCTTCGGGGACGGTTGCCTGCAGCGACAGCCACTTGTCGACCACCAGGGCGTCGGCCTGATAGCGTTGATAGAAGTCGGCGAGCGCGCGGGCGCGCTCCGGCACGTCGTGCAGCGAGAGCGTCGACATTACCGCCATGCGGTCGGTCATGTTGTCGGCGGCTTCGTACTGGCGCATGGCGCGGCTGGTTGCCGCCCGGCCGCCGGTCGCCGCCATCAGATCGAGGCAAACATTGCGCAGAGCGCGACGGCCGGCGCTTGTCGCGTCGGGGGTGTAGCCGCCGAGCGCGGTCATGCGCTCGTAGGTCGTATCGAGCGCGGCCTCGAGCACAGTACCGATCTCGGCACGCAGCGCCTTGCGGGCGCGGAACACGGCGTCGGGATCGATGTCCTTGCCGATTTCGCCGGCGATGTCGCCTTCGCCAGGCGGCACCAGGGCCAGCGCGACGAAAGCCGGCTCGAGCGCGGCGTCTTCCAGGATCGAGGCGAGCGCCACCATCAGCTTGTCGTCACCGCGTGCCGATCCGCCCGCGCGCAACGCGGCCACGTTGTCGATGAGCAGGCGCATGGAGATGGTCTGCAGCGCCTGCCAGCGGTTGAACGGATCGCTGTCGTGGGCGGCAAGGAAGGCAAGCTCCTCGGACGAGAGATCCGTGACGAGCTTGACCGGCGCCGAGAACCCTCGGTTGATCGACGGCACCGGCGGCACGGCGATGTCTGTGAATTGGTAGCTGGCTTTGGGTTCGCTGAGCACAAGCACGCCGCGCTCAAGCCTCTCGCCGTTCGAAAGATTCAGAGGCAGGTCGTGGCCATCCTTGCCGACTAGGCCGAGCACAAGCGGGATCTCCATCGGCTCTTTGGTCGGCTGGCCCGGCGTGGGCGCCAGCGTCTGCTTGGCTTCGAGCGTATAGGTCTTGGCTATCGCGTCGTAGCGGCCGCTGACGGTGACCTCCGGCGTGCCGGCTTGGCTGTACCAGCGCATGAACTGCCTCATGTCGCGGTGGCTCACGTCGGCGAAGCACTGGATGAATTGCTCGATGGTTGCGGCTTCACCGTCGTGGCGCTCGAAATAGAGATCCATGCCGGCGCGGAACTTCTCGCGACCGATCAGGGTCTGTACCATGCGCACCACTTCGGCGCCCTTCTCGTAGATGGTCGCGGTATAGAAGTTGTTGATCTCCTTGTAGGCCTCGGGCCGCACCGGATGGGCGAGAGGCCCGGCATCCTCGACGAACTGCGCGGCGCGAAGCCCGCGCACGTCAGCGATGCGCTTCACGGGGCGTGATCGCATGTCGGCGGAAAATTCCTGGTCGCGGAAGACGGTGAGGCCTTCCTTCAGGCAAAGCTGGAACCAGTCGCGGCAGGTGATGCGATTGCCGGTCCAGTTGTGGAAGTATTCGTGGGCGATGACGCCTTCGATATGGGAATAGTCGCCATCGGTGGCGGTCTCGGGCGTCGCCAGCACGTATTTGTCGTTGAAGACGTTAAGACCCTTGTTCTCCATCGCTCCCATGTTGAAGTCGGAGACGGCGACGATCATGAAAATATCGAGATCGTATTCGCGGCCGAACGCTTCCTCGTCCCAGCGCATGGAACGCTTCGACGAATCCATGGCATAGGCGCAGCGGTCTTCCTTGCCGTGCTCGACATAGATGCGCAGCATCACGTTGCGGCCGGACATAGTGCGGAAACTGTCGTCGACGCAAGCGAGATCGCCGCCCACCAGCGCGAATAGATACGACGGCTTCGGGTGCGGGTCGTGCCAGACCGCGAAATGACGCCCGCCCGGCAGGTCGCCGCTGTCGACGAGATTGCCGTTCGCCAGCAGCACCGGAGCTTGGCGTTTGTCCGCCTCGACGCGGGTGGTGTAGACCGCCATGACGTCAGGGCGGTCTGGGAAATAGGTGATACGACGGAAGCCTTCCGCCTCGCACTGGGTGCACCAGTTGCCGCTCGAGCGGTAAAGTCCCGAAAGTTGCGTGTTGGCCGTGGGATCGACCAGTGTCTCGAGCTCCAGCGTGAATGGCCCATTCGGCGGCTGTGGAATGGTGAGTTGGTCCGGCGTCACCAAAAAGCTGTCGGGGCCCGGATCGGCGCCGTTGATCTTGAGCGATCTCAGCGTCAGTCCGTCGCCGTCGAGCACCAGCGGCGCAGCCGGACTTTCCGGATTGGGCTTCAGCTTCAGTGTGGCGCGCACCCGTGTCTCGGTTGGGTGCAGCGAGAAATCCAGGGCGACGGTCTCCACCAGCCAGTCGGGCGGGCGGTAGTCTTTGAGGCGGATGGGCTGGGCGATGTCGGTGCGCATAATTATTTGATCTAAGGTGTCGGGCCGGGGATTGGAAGGAAGAATGATGGCGAAGATGCGCGCCATGGTGCTGGACAAGCCGGGAACGCCACTGGTCATGCGTGAACTGCCGCTGCCGGTTCCCGGCAAAGGCGAGATTCTGGTGGCGGTCGCCGCCTGCGGCGTCTGCCGCACCGACCTGCATGTGGTGGACGGCGACCTGACCGAGCCCAAGTTGCCGATCGTGCCCGGTCACGAGATCGTCGGGCGGGTCGTGGCGCTTGGCAAAGGCGTGAGTGGATTCGAAGTGGGCGAGCGGGTAGGCGTGCCCTGGCTGGGCGCGACCTGCGGCGTCTGCCTTTATTGCCGCGGCGGACGCGAGAACCTGTGCGACCATCCCTTATTCACCGGCTACACCCGCGACGGCGGCTTCGCCACCCACGCCATCGCCGACGCGCGGTATTGCTTTCCGCTAGGTGAGGCCGGCGACAACGCCGAGATCGCGCCTTGGCTGTGCGCCGGGCTGATCGGCTGGCGCAGCTACCGCATGGCCGGCGAGGGTGAGACGCTCGGGCTCTATGGATTCGGGGCCGCCGCGCACATCCTGGCGCAGGTGGCTCGCTGGCAGGGGCGGCGCATATACGCCTTCACCCGCAAGGACGATGAGGTGGCGCAAGCATTCGCCCGGTCGCTCGGCGCAGTGTGGGCGGGCGCCTCAGACGACGCGCCGCCGGAAGCGCTCGACGCCGCCATCATCTTCGCGCCGGTCGGCACTCTGGTGCCGGCGGCGCTGAAAGCGGTCAAGAAGGGCGGCCGCGTCGTCTGCGGTGGCATTCACATGTCGGATATCCCGAGCTTTCCCTATTCGTTGCTGTGGGAAGAGCGTTGCGTCAAATCAGTCGCCAATCTCACGCGTCAGGACGCGCACGAGTTCCTGGCGATCGCGCCCAAGGCCGGCGTGCATGCCGAGGTAACGCGCTATCCGCTCGAACGGGCGAACGAAGCCTTGTCCGATCTACGCGACGGGCGGCTGCAAGGCGCGGCGGTGTTGATTCCCTAGCCGAACACTCTTCTATCCCTCCTCGCTTGCGGGGGGATAAGCAAGTTACTTCATCGGCTCGGCGTGGCCGATCACGCGCTTGATCGACGGCGCGCGTTCGCGCAGAGCGCGTTCCAGCCCATCGACTTTTTCGTGGACCGCCTGCACGCTCAGGTCGGGATCGACCCGGCAGTGGAAATTGACGATCTCGCCGTCGTCGGTCTCACGCACGCGGACGTCATGGACGTCGCGCAGCGTCCGGCCTTCGGCCGCGAGCTCGGAAAGCGCGATCGTTACCGCTTGCACGCGCTCAGGCGGTGCTTCACGTCCTGATGCGTGCTGCGGCTGCAACGGCTCGATGTGAGTCTCAACCTCGACTTCCGGGCCGAGTTCGGCAGCGATAGCGTTTTCCAAGCCATCCGCCGTCTCGTGCGCTACCTGCAGCGACACCTTCCCATCGACTTCCAGATCGAGCGACACCGCCAGCTTCTCGCGCAGCTCGTGCACTGTGACGTGATGCACGGCAAGTGCCCGGTTGCGCGCGATCACCATCACCCGGTCGAGCACGGTCTCGTTGTCGAGCGCCACCGGGTCGGTGGTTACAGTCGGCTCGGCGCCCGGCATGCCGTCGCGCAGCGCGGCGACTACGGCATCTTTCAGCGCGCTGACGCGGTCGAGCGGCAGCGTACGGTTCACGGCCACCGTGAGGTCGATAAAGGTCTTCTCGCCGACGGCGCGGGCGCGCACGCGCGCGACCTTGACCACGCCGGGTACACGCGCCGCGATCGCGCTAATGATGGCGGCCGCACCTTCCGGTGAAACATCGATCAGCGTGTCGATGGTCCGCCGTCCCAGCCGCCAGCCGGCGATGCAGACCAGGACCGCCACCGCCAGCGCCGCAATCGAGTCCGCCCACCACAGGCCGAAGTATACGCCGATAAGCCCGACCAGCACCGCCAGCGAGCCCCACAGGTCAGAGGAGAAATGCAGCGCGTCGGCTTCGAGCGCATGGCTCGACGTCTTGCGTGCGGTGCGCGACAGCGCGCGCGAGCGCACGAAATCGACTCCGATCGACACCAGGATGACGCCGAAGGCCCAGACGTTGGCTTCGACGTGCTGCCCGGCGCGCTCGACTAAGCGGCTGACGACTTCCCAGATCACCACCCCCGACAGCAGGAACAACAGTGCGGTTTCCGCCAGTGCGGAGATGCTTTCGATCTTGCCGTGACCGTAAGGATGCTGTTCGTCGGCCGGTTTGCCGGAAATGCGGACGGCGATGTAGGTCATCACCGTGGCGCCGAAGTCGATGGCCGAATGGGCTGCTTCCGATAGGATCGCCAGTGAGCCGGTCGTGACGCCGACGACCGCCTTGGCGACCGTCAGGCCGGCCGAAGCGGCAATCGAAGAGATG
Source organism: uncultured Pseudomonadota bacterium (assembly GCA_963732895.1). Taxonomy (GTDB): domain Bacteria; phylum Pseudomonadota; class Alphaproteobacteria; order Rhizobiales; family Xanthobacteraceae; genus Pseudolabrys. The sequence goes on from CAVTBG010000008.1 coordinate 459,286, forward strand.
GCGACTTGTTCCTTTTCGCTCTGCATGCGGCGAAAGCTCTAGCAGTTTCGGGTCGCGAGCGCCAAACGCGTGTTTCGCTGTTCGGAATAAGTTGCAATTCGAAAATCACAGCGGGACAGGTTTGCCATCCTCCGCGGCCGAACGGGTCAATGCATCGAGAATGCAAATATTGGAGAGCAACTGTTCCGGCGTGAAACGATACGTGGCGCGGCCCTCCACGGCATCGGCCCAGGCCTCGAAATTCAGCCGTACCGTATTGACCGGCTCGTAGCTGCACGTTTCGCGGCTTCCGTCCGGCTTGCAATGCACGAAGCTTGACGGCAGGCCTTTGTCGACATTGCCGCCTTCCTCGACCTCGACCCAGCTTTGATCGCCGAACAGGGTGAAGCGGCCGTAGAACGGCGGCGTGGATAGACAGGTAATGCGTCCGCGCGCGCCATCGGCGAAATCGATTTCGGCACTGACGAAGTCTTCCGATGGCCTTGGGAAAACCTGCGAGGCCGTGCGGGCCGCGACCCGCACCGGTTTGCCGGCAAGCGACACGATCATGTCGCCGAGATGGATACCGAGCGCGGTCCAGGCTCCGGCCGGCGCGTGCTTGGGATCACGCCGCCAGTTCGACGGCGCCATCGCGCGGAAGTTATTGTGGCTGACATTGGCGTCCATGTGCAGCAGCCGGCCGAGCGTGCCGTTCTCGAACAGATGACGCATCTCCTCCATCGCCGGCTCGAAGCGCCGCTCATGGCCGATGCCGAGCACGCCGCCCGCCTTGGCGCAGGCCTCTAGAATCCTCTCGGCGCTCGCTGCGGTCAGCGCCAGCGGCTTCTCGCAAAACACCTGCTTGCCGGCCCGGAAGGCAGCAATCGCCATCTCCTCGTGCAGCGCGTGCGGCGTCACCACCGCGACCGCGTCGATCCCCGGGTTTTTCAGTAACTCGCGGTAGTCGGACACGAGATCGAGGCCATGCGCCGCCGTGAAAGGCTCGGCCATCTCGCCATCGATGTCACAGCCGGCCACGACCTTGAAACGTGGACTGTGGGCGAGGCAGGTGACAATCTGCTTGCCCCACCAGCCGAGGCCGATAACGCCGATCCGGATCATGGCCGTGTTCTCCCGTTAAACCGCTTTGGCGCCGCGCCGAGCCACGATAGCAATCGCAGCCGTAAATGGGAAAGCCGTCCGCCGGTGCGAAAGTGTCCGCCGTTGTCGCGCCGCCGCTGCCGTGGCAGCATGGCCATCCTGCAAAGCTCCGGAGGCCGTTTTGGTGACCACCCCCCGCGTCATTCGCCTGTCCGCCGACGACAATGTGATCGTGGCCGTGGATCAAATCCCAATAGGCGCGAGCGCGGCGGGGGCTACGGCGCGCGAGCGAGTTCCGCGCGGCCACAAGATGGCCGTTATGCCCATCGCACTGAATGAGCCGGTGCGCAAATATGGGCAGATCATCGGCTTCGCCTCCAAGCCAATCGCGCCGGGAGATTGGGTGCACGAGCACAATGTCGCTCTGCACGATTTCGCGCGCGATTACCGCTTCGCCGAAGATGCCAAGAACGATGAAATGCTAGCGCCGGAGTTGCGCGCTACATTCGAGGGCTATCGCCGGCCTAATGGCAAGACCGGCACCCGCAACTACATCGGTGTGCTTACTTCGGTGAACTGTTCGGCTTCGGTCGCCAAATTCATTGCCGAAGAAGTAAGCCGTTCCGGCATCCTCGATGAATATCCGGGGATCGACGGCGTTGTGCCCTTTGTGCATGGAACCGGTTGCGGCATGGCCGCCAAGGGCGAGGGCTGGGACGTGCTGCGCCGGACCCAATGCGGCTATGCCACGCATCCCAATCTCGGCGCCACTCTGATGGTCGGGCTCGGCTGCGAGGTGTTCCAGATCGATCGCATGAAGAGCGAATATGGGCTGGTCGAGGGCGATCATTTCCAGACCATGACCATCCAGGCGACCGGCGGCACCAAGAAGACGGTGGCCGAGGGCATCGAGCGCATCAAGGCCATGCTGCCGATCGCGGCGCGGGCGAAACGCGAAACGCGGCCGGTCAACGAAATCGTGCTGGCGTTGCAATGCGGCGGCTCTGACGGTTATTCCGGCATTACGGCCAATCCGGCGCTCGGCGCCGCTGTCGATCTCCTGGTGAGACACGGTGGCACTGGCGTCTTGGCCGAAACGCCGGAAATCTACGGAGCCGAACATCTGCTCACCCGCCGGGCGGTCAACAAGGCCGTCGGTGAGAAGCTGGTCGAGCGTATCCGCTGGTGGGAGGAGTACACGGCCCGGAATCGAGGCGAGATGAACAACAATCCCTCGCCCGGCAACAAAGCAGGCGGGCTCACCACCATTCTCGAAAAGTCGCTGGGCGCCGCGGCCAAGGGCGGCTCGACCACCATGCGCGCGGTCTACGAATACGCTGAGCCGGTGACCGAGAAGGGTTTCGTATTCATGGATACGCCGGGTTACGACCCGGTCGGTGCAACGGGGCAGGTCGCGGGCGGCTGCAATGTCATGTGCTTCACTACCGGCCGCGGTTCGGCCTTCGGCTGCAAGCCGGCGCCATCGATCAAGCTCGCGACCAACAACTATGTCTACGAGAGCATGATCGACGACATGGACATCAACTGTGGTGATGTCCTCGACGGCGTCGGCGTCGTTGAGAAGGGCGAGGAGATTTTCAAGACGGTGCTGGCGACCGCCTCCGGCGCGCACACGAAATCGGAAGACCTCGGCTACGGTGATCTGGAATTTGTGCCCTGGCAGATCGGCGCGGTGATGTAAGGCTGGGCGCTCGTCTTGCGAAGCGGCGGCAGTCAGCGCAGTCCCAATGTCTGCATCGCCAGAGCCGCCGCGGCGGTGCGGTTCTCGACGCCGAGCTTGGCGTAGATCTGCTCAAGATGCTTGTTTACGGTGCGTGGACTGAGATTGAGGATTTCGGCCACATCGCGGTTCGATTTGCCGCGGGTGATCCACAGCAGCAGACCGAAATCAATGATGTCCTGCGGTGTGACGCCGAGGAAGCGGGCGCGCGGCACACAGAAGAAGCGGTTGAGATGTTGCTGCGTGGACGAGAGTCGCGTTGGCGCGCGCTGCATCATGTTGCCCATTGATCGGATGTCTTGCTAGCGCTGGTCGCGGTTCCTGATATTTTATCGGCGGCGGATGGCACGCAGCTTGTTTGAAAATAAGTGCCATGCCGAGGTGTAACTATGCGCGTCGACGTTTCGAACGTCGCCCAATGGCAGGCTTTTGCCGGCGAAGGTGCCGGTGTCAACGCTTGCTGCCTGGACCTTTACCAGGCAGCAGCAAGCACCGATTTGGTCCGCCGCCGTGAAAGTCGCCGTTAACTCAATCCACATTCGCCGTGCCGATTTCGGTGTCTGCCTCGGTGTCGTTCGCCCACTTCAAGCGCCTATTCGACGGGCAGCGCCCCCCTTTGGTGGCATCCCTCAACCGCCTCATTGACCTTGGAGAGGACGAGATGGCTCCCGAAAACATCACGCTGGTCCAGGAAACCTTCAAACAGGTCGTTCCTATCGCCGATACGGCGGTCGGCCTGTTCTACGACCGTCTTTTTGCCATTGCTCCTGAAGCGCGTCCACTGTTCCCGGACGACCTAGCCGAACAGAAGAAGAAGCTGATTGGTATGTTGGCGACGGCGGTGACCAATCTGCACCAAATCGAGGCGATTCTGCCGGCAGTGGAGGATCTGGGGCGCCGCCATGCCGGGTACGGCGTGACGCCGGCGCACTATGAGCCGGTGGGCGCGGCCTTGTTATGGACGCTGGAACAAGGGTTGGGCGATGGCTTCACGACACCGGCCAAGGCGGCTTGGACCGAAGCCTACGCGTCCCTGGCCGGAGTGATGCAGGCCGCGGCAGCGCAACCGCTCAGTCCGGCGGCTGAGTAGGGCACGCATGGCCCGCCGGAGCTGCAAAGGGGCACTCGCGCAGCCGCTGCGCGTTTTGCACGAGCCTTGCATCGACAACCACGTTTGTTTGCAGGACCGTGCTGCCACAGGCGAAGTGGCTGGTTTAACCATGGCGGGGACCGGGATTTTGGCCGAGATGCGGAAGGGCTCAGAACCGCCAAGCCCCGGCGCGTCCGCGCCGGGCGCGCAGCGGGATTCGACCCTGAAGATTGCGATCGTCGATGAAAGCCCGATCCGGGCGGCGATTCTAGCGGACGGTCTGCGCGAAGCCGGCTTTACCCAGGTGGAGCGCATTTCCGAGACGCATAATCTGCTTGCGCGCATCTACGCACTCGACCCGGATGTCATCCTGATCGACCTGGAAAGCCCTAGCCGCGACATGCCGGAGCAAATGTTCCAGATGAGTCGCGCCGTTAAGCGTCCGGTGGCCATGTTCGTCGACCAGAGCGACAGCGCCTCGATCCAGGCGGCGGTCGACGCCGGCGTCTCCGCTTATATCGTCGACGGGTTAAAGAAGGAGCGCATCACCAGCATTCTCGACCTTTGCATCTCGCGTTTCAACGCCTTCTCGCGTCTGCAGTCCGAACTCGACCATGCAAAGGGCGCGCTGCAGGAGCGCAAGGCCATCGACCGCGCCAAGGGCATCTTGATGAAGGCCAAGATGCTCACCGAAGAAGAGGCCTATGCGTTGCTGCGCAAGACGGCGATGAACGAGAACAAGAAGATCGCCGACATCGCGCAATCTGTGATCACCGCCGCGGAGCTTTTCAAATGAGTGAGACCAAACTCCGTATCGGATACATTCCGCTGGTCGATGCCGCCGCGCTGGTGGTGGCGGCCGATTGCGGTTTCGCCGCCGCCGAAGGCCTCGACATTGAACTGGTGCGTGAGGTGTCATGGTCGAACGTGCGCGACAAGCTCAATATCGGTCTGTTCGATGCCGCGCATCTCTTGTCGCCGATGGCGATCGCATCGTGCCTGGATATCGGCCACGTACGTATTCCGGTCATTGCGCCGTTCAATCTCGGCCTCAATGGTAACGCCATCACCGTATCGCCGCGGCTTCATGAGGCGATGGCTAAGTTCGCTGATGGCGAACTCGCGGATCCTGCGGTATCGGCGCGCGCGTTGATGCGAGTCATCGAGGCACGCAAGGCCGGCGGTGCCGATCCGCTCACTTTCGGCATGACCTTTCCGTTCTCGAACCACAACTACCAGCTCCGTTTCTGGATGGCCGCCGGCGGCATCGATCCGGACGAGGACGTGCGGTTGGTGGTTCTGCCGCCGCCCTACATGGTGGAGAGTTTGGCGAGCGGCCACGTCGATGGCTTCTGCGTCGGCGCGCCATGGAATTCCGTGGCAGTGGAAGCGGGGCTCGGCCAAATTCTGCACTTCAGCAGCGAGCTTATGGCGCAGGTGTCGGAAAAGGTGCTGGCGGTGCGTGCGCAATGGGCGGCCGACCGTGTCGACGCGCTCAACAAATTAATACGCGCGCTCAAGCGCGCCGCTGATTTCGTTGAAGACGTCGTCAATCGCGACGCGGTTTCCGCCGCGATTGCAAGACACATCGAGGTTGATCCGGACCTTGTCGCGCGAACGCTCGCCGGACACCTGCGCATTGCGCCTGATGGCACGACGCGTGCCGACGCGGGTTACATCCGCATCGGCGGGGAGGGCGCCAACCGGCCCGATCCGATTCAAGCCGCGTGGCTATATGCGCAGATGGCGCGCTGGGGACAGGCGCCGGTCTCGCAGGAACTGCACGGCATCGCGCAGAATGTGTTCCGCCCCGACCTTTATGACGCAGCGCTTGGGTTGCCGCCGCCAGCACGCCTGAACACACCATCCGATGGCATCGGCGGCTTCGCCGGCCCTGATTTCGTTCCCGACGACGTCGCGGGTTTTCTTGCGGCTTGGAGCAGAAAGCGCCCCGGCAAGCCGAAATTGTCGATTGTCCGCTGATCGCTGCGGTGCACAAAGTTTCCGCACGCTGCGCCGCCAGCGGGCAACGTGACAGGCTTGCGTCCCTCTCCCGGTTACGGGCCAAGATGGAATAAGCCATTGAAATAGATAATTTACTCAGTCTTTCCTCGGGTTGGCACAAGACTTGAAAGGATAAGGACGAAGGGCACCGTACGAATGGCGCCTCTGGTCCAACGAGGGGCCAACAAGCAAAGCCGCTGTCCCATCACCGCGCCGCCGTGCGCGGCCGGACTGCGGCTTTTTTTTTGGCTCGAAGGAAGTGAGACGGCCGGGCGAACAACGAGCCTCACGTCAAATGTCGAAAGGACAAAAGGAATGACCGACAGGACCGATACCAAGCGCCTCCGCCCCGCGCTCGATCGGCGCGCCTTCCTCAAGAGCGGGGTCAGCGCGGCGGCGCTCGTGGGCACAGTGTCGGCCGCCACGCTGTTTGCGCCGTCCATCGCGCGCGCGGCCTTGCTGCAGCCGGAAAAGCAAGACCTCAAGTTCGGGTTCATCAAGCTGACGGATATGGCGCCAATCGCCATCGCGAAGGAGAACGGTTACTTCGAGGACGAAGGGCTCTATGTTTCGGTCGAGGCCCAGGCCAACTGGAAGGTGCTGCTCGACCGTGTCATCACCGGCGAACTCGACGGCGCCCATATGCTGGGGCCGCAGCCGCTTGGCGCCACCATCGGCTTCGGCACCAAGGCACACGTCATCACGCCCTTCTCCATGGACCTGAACGGTAACGGAATCACCGTCGCCAAGCCAGTCTGGGCAGAGATGAAAAAGTTCATTCCGAAGGGTCCGGATGGAAAGCCGGTTCATCCAATCACGGCGGCGTCACTGAAGAAGGTGGTTGATCATTACAACGCGCAAGGCAAGCCCTTCAACATGGGCATGGTCTTCCCGCTGTCGACCCACAATTACTATCTACGTTATTGGCTCGCCGCCGCCGGCATCAATCCGGGCTTTTATTCGTCAACGAACATTTCCGGTCAGATCCTGGCGGACGTGTTGCTGTCAGTGACGCCGCCGCCGCAGATGCCGGCGACGCTCGACGCCGGCACCATCCTCGGCTATTGCGTCGGCGAGCCGTGGAACCAGCAGGCGGTGTTCAAGAACATCGGCGTGCCGGTGATCACCGACTACGAAATCTGGAATAACAACCCGGAAAAGGTGTTCGGCTTCACCGCGGAGTTCCAGAAGAAGCATCCGCAGACTGTGCTCGCAGCCACCAAGGCGCTGATCCGCGCCGGCCAATGGCTTGATGAAAACAACAACGCCAACCGGCTGAAGGCTGTGAAGATCCTGTCGCGGCCGGAATATGTCGGCGCCGACGCGAAGGTGATCGCCAATTCGATGACCGGCACCTTCGAATACGAAAAGGGCGACAAGCGCAGCGTGCCCGACTTCAACGTCTTTTTCCGCTACTTCGCCAGCTATCCCTATTACTCCGACGCGGTTTGGTTCCTGACCCAGATGCGGCGCTGGGGCCAGATCGCCGACTACAAGCCGGATAGCTGGTACGCCCAGGCGGCCAAAGACGTTTATCGGCCGGATATCTATCTGCAGGCCGCCAAGATGTTGGTCGCCGAAGGCAAGGCGAAGAAGCAAGACTTCCCCTGGGATACCGACGGTTATCACAAGCCGACGACCAACTTCATCGACAAGATCGAATACGACGGCCGCAAGCCGAACGAATACCTGAACAAGCTCACAATCGGGCTCAAAGGCGACCAGCATATCGCTGGTACCAAGGTGGTCGCCAACTGAGCGGCGGGCCGGGCGCAAACGCCGTCGCCCGGCCGCCGTCCCTCGTTCCGGCACCTCTCGAATTCGACAAGGAAGCACGAATGTCATCGGCAAGCGATGTCATCACCAATCAGGACCTCAGTCTCGACGAAGTCCGTGCGGCGCGGCGGGAGCGCTGGCAGACGCGCATAGCGCGCGTGTCCGGCTTTCTCAATATCCTTGGCCTCGGATGGCTCGTGCCGATCCTGCGCATCGCAACCGGCGAACGAGCCCAGCCGCAACTCAAGGAACTATGGCGGACCTTGGGTGTGCCGCTCGCGGCGATCGTTTTATTTCTCGCGGCATGGGGCTTTGTGGCACCCAAGGTCCATACCAGCCTGGGTGCAGTACCCGGCCCCGCGCAGGTTTGGAAGCAAGCGGGCAATTTGTGGGCGGACCATCTCGCCGCTCGCGCTAAGGCGCACGTTTTCTATGAGCGGCAGGTCAAGCGAAACGAAACGATCCGGGCGCAAAATCCGAACGCCAAGGTGAAGATCAGGGCTTGGACCGGCGCGCCAACCTACATAGACCAGATCGTCACCAGCCTGGAGACAGTGTTCACCGGCTTCCTGCTCGCGGCGCTGATCGCGGTGCCGCTCGGTGTGCTGTGCGGCCTGTCAGAGACCGTGAACACTGCGATCAACCCGCTAGTGCAGATCTTCAAGCCGGTGTCGCCACTCGCCTGGCTGCCCATTGTCACCATGGTGGTGAGCGCGCTCTACGCGTCCAATGATCCGCTGTTTCCGAAATCGTTTCTCAACTCGGCGATCACGGTGACTTTGTGCTCGCTGTGGCCAGCGCTGATAAACACTTCGCTCGGCGTCGCCTCGATCGACAAGGATCTGATCAATGTCGCCCGCGTGCTGCGGCTGCCCTGGTACACGAAGGTCGTCAAGATCGTTCTACCGTCGTCGCTGCCGCTGATCTTTACCGGCTTGCGGCTGTCGCTTGGCGTTGGCTGGATGGTGCTGATCGCCGCCGAGATGCTGGCGCAGAACCCGGGCCTCGGCAAGTTCGTCTGGGACGAATTCCAGAACGGTTCCTCCGCTTCGCTGTCGAAGATCATGGTGGCGGTGTTCACCATCGGCATCATCGGCTTCCTGCTCGACCGCATCATGCTGGCGCTGCAGGTAGCATTCACCCACAGCGCGACGCGGTGAGGGCAAGTGTTATGACCGTTCTCGAACTGAAATCGGTATCCAAGTCGTTCGGTGAAGAGCCCGCGCGCACGCGCGTGCTCAAGAACGCGACGCTTGCCGTGGAGGAGGGCGAGTTCGTCGCTATCGTCGGCTTTTCCGGTTCCGGCAAGACCACGCTCATTAACCTGATGGCGGGTCTGATCGCGCCCGACAGCGGCGAGGTGCTGTTCAAGGGCGCGCCGGTGAAGCAACCCGGACCCGAGCGCGGCATGGTGTTCCAGAGCTATTCCCTGATGCCGTGGCTGTCGGTGCGCGGCAACGTGGCGCTGGCGGTCGATGCCGCGTTTAGCGGCACACCGGCACATGAGCGAAAGGCGCGGGTCAGCCGCTACACCGAAATGGTGGGTCTAAGCCATGCGGCCGAGCGCAAGCCGGCGGAGCTTTCTGGCGGCATGCGCCAGCGCGTGGCCGTGGCGCGCGCGCTGGCCATGGACCCGGAGGTGCTGTTGCTCGACGAACCGCTGTCGGCGCTCGATGCGCTCACCCGGGCCAAACTGCAGGGCGAGATCGAGGAGATCTGGTCGCAGGAAAAGAAGACGGTGGTGATGATCACCAACGATGTGGACGAGGCGATCCTGCTCGCTGACCGCATCGTGCCGCTCGACCCGGGACCGGAGGCTGGCTTCGGGCCGGAATTTCGCGTGCCCTTTGAGCGCCCGCGCGACTCCGCCGCGATGAGCACCAATCTCGCGTACAAGAAATTGCGCGCCGCTATTACGCAATATCTCATCGATGCCGGCGAACGCCGCGCCGACACCGACACGGCGGAACGCGAGCCGCCCAATATCGTGCCGGTGCAGTTCGACAAGGGTCCGCCGCGCGCTTACAAGGCGGCCGCCGATACGCCGTTCGAGAACCGCTATGTCGAGTTCTACGAGGTGCGCAAGGTCTATCCGACGCCGAATGGCCCGCTCACCGTGGTCGACGGCTTCGACCTGTTGATGCGCAGGGGTGAATTCGTCTCGCTGATCGGCCATTCCGGCTGCGGCAAGTCGACTGTGCTGTCCATGGTCGCGGGCCTCAACGACGTGACCAGCGGGGGCATCGTGCTCGACAATAAGGAGGTGACCACCGCGGGGCCTGATCGCGCCGTGGTATTCCAGAGCCCCTCCTTACTGCCGTGGATGACCGCGCGCGAGAATGTCGCGCTCGGCGTAGACCGGGTCTATCCGCACGCCAGCAAGGCGGAGCGCAAAGACATCGTCAGCTATTACCTGGCACGCGTCGGCTTAAGCGACGCCATGGACAAGCGCGCCGCCGAGCTTTCCAACGGCATGAAACAACGCGTCGGCATCGCGCGCGCGTTTGCGCTATCGCCCAAGCTGCTGCTGCTCGATGAGCCTTTCGGCATGCTCAACTCGCTCACGCGCTGGGAGTTGCAGGAAGTGCTTATGGAGGTGTGGTCGCGCACGCAAGTGACCGCGATCTGCGTCACACACGACGTCGACGAGGCGATCCTATTGGCCGACCGCGTGGTCATGATGACGAACGGGCCGAACGCCCGCATCGGCAACGTCATGGAGATCGACATCCCGCGCCCGCGCACTCGTCGCGCGTTGCTCGAGCACGCCCGCTATTATGAATACCGGCAGGAGTTGCTCGGCTTCCTCGAAGAATACGAGCACGGCGCTGGCGGCCGTCCGGCGAAGGAGGAAGCCGCGTAATGCGCATGATCTCGACAAAACCTGTCCCCGACTTGATCGGGGATGGGAACCGGTTTTCGGAAAAAATCATGCGCACAAGGAAAAAGCCATGAGCGAGCCGCTCGTCATCGTCGGCAACGGCATGGCCGCCATGCGGCTCGTGGAGGAATTGAGCGCCCGCGCGCTCGGCCGCTACGCTATTGCCGTCGTCGGCCAAGAACCGCGGCTGGCTTACAACCGGGTGCTGCTGTCGTCTGTTCTGGCGCAGGAAGTGCACGACAGCGAGATTGAATTGAAACCGGCCCACTGGTGGCGCGCGCGCGGCGTCACGCTGTTGTATGGCCACGGCGCGACGGCGATCGATCCAGCGATCCGCCGCGTGCGGCTCGCCAATGGGGCGACGCTGCCTTTTCGGAAACTGGTGCTTGCCACCGGTTCACGCCCAATCCGGCTCAACGTGCCAGGTATGAATCTATCCGGCGTGACGACCTTTCGCGATCTCTCCGACGTCGCCGCGATCCGCCTGGCTGCGGGCGGACGGAGGAAAGTGGCGGTGATCGGCGGTGGCTTGCTCGGCCTCGAGGCCGCTTACGGCCTCGCCAAGGCGGGCGCGCAGGTGGAGGTCATCCACCTCATGGACCGTCTGATGGAGCGCCAACTCGATGCGCGCGCAGCAGACATGCTCAAAGACGCCGTCGAAGCAACCGGCGTCACCGTGCATCTGAATGCCGAGACGGTCGCCATTCGGGGCAACAAGCGCGCCGAGGCGGTGGCGCTGAAGGATGGCCGCGACATTCCCGCCGACCTCGTGGTGGTCGCCGCCGGCATCCGCCCAAATGTCGAACTCGGACAATCGGCACGTGTCGATATCAACCGCGGCATCGTCGTTGACGATCATCTGCGCACCAGCGAGCGCGACATTTACGCCATCGGCGAGTGCGCCGAGCACCGTGGCATCTGTTATGGGCTGGTGGAGCCGGCTTATGAGCAGGCGCGCGTGCTCGCCACTCTTCTCGCCAGCGAGAGCGCCCGCTACGAAGGCAGCGTGATTGCCACTAATCTCAAGGTCTCCGGCGTTAAGGTGTTCTCTGCCGGCGACTTCCTGGGCGCGCCGGGCACCGAGCAGATCGTGCTCTCCGACGCCGGGCTTGCCATCTACAAGAAGCTGGTGATTGCGGACGGGCGTCTCACCGGTGCCGTGCTGTTCGGCGATACCGCCGACGGCCTTTGGTATCTTGAGCTCATCCGCGAGGGCGTGCCGATCGACGCTATCCGCGACGACCTCATGTTCGGCCGCGCCTTTGCGGGTCGCACGGTCGAACCCATTCCTGTGTCTAACCCGGTTCTGAAATCGGCCAGCGTAGAGGCACTGTTGGAAGCTCTTGTTGAATGACTCGACATCAAGATGGGGCCCGATGATGGATAAGACCGACGACACCGGATTCAGCGGCGAGCAGAAACGATATTTGGAAGGCTACATGTCCGGCCTCACGGTCGGACGGGCGGTGCAATCCCTCACGGGCAATCGTGCCACCGCCAAGGCTGTAGGCGAGCCGACCGGACCCGACGCGGCTGCGATCAAGGCGCAGGACCGGGTGCTGGATTCCGGCGGCAATCTCTCCGACCCGGAGAAGTTCAAGCGCGAGCTCAACCCGCTCGACGGTTATGCACATCTGGAGAAACAGGCGCGCAACAACGAGGCGCCCAAGCCGGCGGACAATTTCCGTTGGCGCTTCCATGGCTTGTTTTACGTGGCGCCGGCGCAGAATTCGTATATGTGCCGGCTGCGCATCCCCAACGGCACGCTCAAGCACTGGCAAATGGCCGGGCTTGCCGATCTCGCCGAGAACTTCGGCGGCGGCTACGCGCATGTCACCACCCGCGCCAACATCCAGATCCGCGAGATCGAGCCCAAGAATGCCGTTTTGATGCTGGAAGAAATCCAACTGCTCGGTCTCTGCGCGCGCGGATCTGGAGCGGACAATATCCGCAACGTCACCGGAACGCCGACCGCCGGGATCGATCCGCAGGAACTGATCGATACACGGCCTTACGCCCGCGAGTGGCACTTCCATATTTTGAACGAGCGCGGGCTCTACGGCCTGCCGCGCAAGTTCAACGTCGCCTTCGACGGCGCCGGGCGGGTGCCTGTGCTGGAGGACACCAATGACATCGGCTTCCAGGCGGTCGAAGTGAAGGAGGGTTCTGCGGCGGAGCCGGGCGTCTGGTTCCGCCTCACCCTCGGCGGCATCACTGGGCATCTCGATTTCGGGCGCGAGACTGGCGTCATCGTCAAGCCAGAAGAGGCGACGCAAGTGGCCGATGCCGTCGTCCGCGTTTTCATCGAGAACGGCAATCGCTCCGACCGCACCAAGGCGCGGCTGAAATACGTGCTCGATGCCTGGGGCATGGAAAAATTCGTTGCCGCCGTCGAAGATAAGCTCGGGCGCAAGCTCACCAAGGTGCTGGCGGATGCGCTGGAAGAACGCCCGGCATTCGACCGCTTCGCTCATATCGGCGTGCACAGGCAGAAGCAGGACGACTTGAACTGGATCGGTGTGGTGGTGCCGGTCGGCCGCCTGACCGCCACGCAGATGCGCGGGCTGGCGGACGTCGCGCGAGACTTCGGCGACGGCGACCTTCGCCTGACCGTGTGGCAGAACCTGCTGATCTCAGGCGTGGCCGACGGCAGCGTTTCGGCGGCGCAAGCGGCGATCGCGGCGCTTGGGCTTTCAACCAAGGCGACCTCGATCCGCGCGGGGCTGGTTGCCTGCACCGGCAACGTCGGCTGCAAATTCGCGGCGTCTGACACCAAGCAGCATGCCGAGGAGATCGCGCAATGGTGCGAGGCGCGCGTGCCGCTCGACACGCCGATCAACATCCATCTCACCGGCTGTCATCACTCCTGCGCGCAGCATTACATCAGCGATATCGGCCTGCTCGCGTGCAAGGTCGAAGAGGAGCGCGAGGGCGCCGAAATCGAGCAGATCGAAGGCTATCACGTCTATGTCGGGGGCAGTTTCGGTCCGCAGGCAGCAATCGGCCGGGAAATATACCGCGACGTGACGGCCCAACACCTGCCGCCAGTGATAGAGCGCATGTTGCAGGGCTACCTCGCCAACCGTGAAAGCAACGATGAAACATTTATCGCGTTTTCACGGCGGCATGAGGTCGAAACGCTCAAAGAAATGTTTGACGCGGAGGTGGTGGCATGACCCAGAATGTGTCGCCGCCGATGCTCAATCTGGTGCCGGAGTCCGCGCCGTTCTCGGAAGAACAACGCGCTTGGCTCAACGGGTTCCTGGCCGGTTTCATCTCGCTGGACGGTGCGACGCCCGTCACGAACGAACAGGTCGCCGCGTTAATGGCTGGCGGTCCTGCGGGCGCGGCTGCGGCAGAGGATGACGGCGGCGCGCCGTGGCATGATCAGACCATGCCGATCGACGATCGCATGAGGTTGGCCGACGGCAAGGCGGTGCGCTGGCGGTTGATGGCGGCGATGGCGCAGCAGGATTGCGGCCAATGCGGCTACGATTGCCGCAACTATTCCGGCGCCATCTTCGAAGGCAAGGAAGAGCGGCTGAACCTGTGCGTGCCCGGCGGCAAGGCGACCGCGCGCACGCTCAAGGCGTTGCACGCGGAAATCGGTGAAGTGCCGGCCAAGCCCGCGGCGGCGCAGGCGACACCCGCGGCCGACGCCGCAACGCCGGCGTCCGATGCGCCCGCCGGCACGCGCGACAATCCGGTGACCGCGACGCTTGCCGACCGCACGCGCCTCAACAAAGATGGCTCCGAGAAGGAGACTTGGCACGTCGAATTCGACATCGCAGACAGCGAGCTCGAATACGTCGTCGGCGATTCCTTCGGCCTGTTTCCGGCCAACGATCCGGAATTGGTCCGTGACATTCTTACGGCGCTCGGTGGCGAGGCCAACTTTCCCATCGGCGGTCGCACGTTGCGCGAGGTGCTGATCGATGGCGTCTCGTTGTCGCCCGCGCCGGACATGCTTTTCCAACTCTATTCCTACATCACTGGCGGCGAACGGCGGCGCAAGGCGCAGGCGTTGGCGAACGGCGAGGACCCGGACGGCGACGCCGAGACCCTCGACGTCCTCGCCGCGATCGAGAAATTCCCCGGCGTGCGCCCGGATCCGGAAGCGTTCATAGAAGCGCTCGATCCCTTGCAGCCAAGGCTTTATTCCATCTCCTCCTCGCCGAAGGCTCATCCTGGCCGCATTGCACTCACGGTTGATGCGGTTCGCTACACCGTCGGCACGCGAGAGCGGCTCGGTGTTGCTTCGACGTTCGTCGGCGGCCGCGCGCCGATCGGCCACACAAGCCGCGTTTATATCCAGAAGGCGCACGCCTTCGGCCTGCCGGCCGATCCGGCGGTTCCGATCATCATGATCGGGCCCGGCACGGGCGTTGCGCCGTTTCGCGCCTTCCTGCACGAGCGTCAAGCGACGCATGCGCCGGGGCGCAATTGGCTGTTCTTCGGCCATCAACGCTCGAATTGCGATTTCTTCTATGAGCACGAATTCAAGGCGATGAAGCAGAGCGGGCCGCTGACGCGGCTGTCGCTCGCCTGGTCGCGCGACGGCGACGAAAAGGTCTACGTGCAGCATCGCATGCGCGAGGTCGGCCGCGATCTGTGGACGTGGCTGACCGATGGCGCCCACGTCTACGTCTGCGGCGATGGCCAGCGCATGGCCAAGGACGTCGAACTCGCCCTGGTCGATATCGTTGCCCAGCACGGCGCGCGCACGCCGGAACAGGCGGTGGCCTTCGTCACCGATCTGAAGAAGCAGGGCCGCTATCAGCAGGACGTCTACTGAGGTCGCCGAAAGCCGGTCCATCATGAACGCACCCTCGCAGCATCCGCCGGCCGTCCGCACCACTTGTCCTTACTGTGGCGTGGGGTGCGGCGTGCTGGCCAAGCCGGACGGCTGCGGCGGGGCGATGATCGCTGGCGATCCGGCGCATCCGGCGAATTTTGGCAGGCTGTGTTCCAAGGGCTCGGCACTCGGCGAGACGCTCGGCCTTGCGGGCCGGCTACTTTATCCCATGCAGCGGCAGGCCGGCGGCGTGCTCGGGCGCGTGTCGTGGAACAGGGCGCTCGACGCCGTGGCCGAAGGCTTCTCCCGGATCATCGCGCAGCACGGGCCGGGCGCCGTCGCTTTCTATCTCTCAGGACAATTGCTCACTGAGGACTACTACGTTGCCAATAAGCTGATGAAAGGTTTCATCGGTTCGGCCAACGTGGATACCAATTCACGCTTGTGCATGGCCTCGTCTGTGGCCGGCCACCGTCGCGCGTTCGGCAGCGACACCGTGCCCGGCTGTTACGAAGATCTCGACCAGGCCGATCTCATCGTGCTGGTTGGCTCCAATGCCGCCTGGTGCCATCCGGTGCTCTATCAGCGCATGGTTGCCAACAAGCGTGCACGGGGAGCAAAACTCATCGTCATCGATCCGCGCCGTACCGCCACCGCGGAGGAAGCCGACCTGTTCCTCGCGGTCGCGCCCGGAATGGACAGCGCGTTGTTTTGCGGGTTGCTTGTGCATCTCGCCGACAATCTGGCGCTCGACTACGGCTTTATCGATGCCCACACCGCCGGCTTTGTCGAGGCGTTGGCGCGGGCGCGCGAAATTGCACCCGACGCGATTTCGACCGCGGCATTGACCGGCCTGTCGCCAGCCGAGGTCGGCCGCTTCTTTGCGTTATTCCGCACGATCCCGAATGCCGTCACCTGCTTTTCGCAAGGCGTAAACCAGTCGGCGCAAGGAACCGACAAGGTCTCGGCCATCATCAATTGCCGTCTTGCCACCGGCCGCATTGGCCGGCCGGGCGCGGGACCCTTCTCGCTTACCGGTCAACCCAATGCCATGGGCGGTCGCGAGGTTGGAGGGCTCGCCAATCAGCTCGCCGCGCATATGACGTTCACGCCGACGAATGTCGATCGGGTCGGACGCTTCTGGAGCGCGTCAGCGATGGCTCACAGCGATGGCCTGAAAGCAGTCGATATGTTCGAAGCCATCGCTCGCGGCGAGATCAAAGCGCTGTGGGTGATGGCGACCAATCCGGCAGTGTCGCTGCCGCGCGCCGGCGCCGCGCGCGAAGCGTTGCGTAAGCTTGATCTGTTCGTCGTGTCGGACAATGTCGCTTCAAACGACACGGTGAACGCGGGCGCCCACCTCGTTCTGCCGGCAGCGGCCTGGGGCGAGAAGGATGGCACCGTTACTAACTCAGAGCGGTGCATTTCGCGGCAGCGTCCGTTCTTGCCGGCCGTGGGGACGGCAAAGCCAGACTGGTGGATCGTGACGCAAGTCGCGCGCCGCATGGGTTTCGGCGACGCGTTTGTCTACGAAAGTGCGGCGGATGTGTTTCGCGAGCACGCCGCGCTGTCGGCATTTGAGAATGGAGGCGAGCGGGATTTTGATATCGGCGCTCTGGCACAGCTGTCCGATGCAGAATTCAATGCGCTCGATCCGGTGCAGTGGCCGGTGCGCACCGGTGCGCCACGAGGCGAAGAACGGCTTTTCGCCGAGGGCGGTTTCTTCACGCCGGATGGTCGCGCATGCATGGCGGCAGTCGCGCCGCCGCAGCCGCACGCGGCCTCCACGGAATTTCCATTTCGCCTCAACACCGGCCGCGTGCGCGACCAGTGGCACACGATGACCCGGTCGGGCCTGAGTCCGCGGCTCGCCCACCATAGCCCGGAGCCCTTTGTCGAGATTCACCCCGACGATGCGGCGGCTTGCAGCGTGACGCACAACGGCTTTGCGCGTTTGCGCTCGGCTTACGGCGAATGCGTTCTGAAGGTAGTGGCCAGCGAAGGGCAGCAACGCGGTTCGTTGTTCACGCCTATCCACTGGAGCGACGAGACGGCGTCAGCAGGGCGCATCGGCGATCTGGTTACCTGTGCGACCGACCCTCTTTCGGGCCAGCCGGACTCCAAAGCCACGCCAGTATCGGTCGAGCCGGTCTCCTTTGCTTTCCGTGGTTTCGCGCTGGCACGCGGACGCTTGGCATTGCCCGACGAGGGTTGGTGGGCGAGAGCGACGCTCGAGGGCGGCGCGGGCTGGCTGCTCGCCAGCAACGCGGGTCCGGCGGCGTGGCGTGCCTGGGCCAAAGCGCACTTCGCGGGCCTGGAGATCGCCGAGTACAGCGACGCTCCGCGCGGGCTTTATCGCGCGGCGGCCTTCACCGACGGCCGGCTCGTGGGTTGTCTGTTCATTGGCCCGGCCGAGGCTTCACCACAATGGGATGCCGTGAAGGCATTGTTAGACCGCGAGGCGCTCGGCGAGGCGCAGAGGCGTGCGGTGCTCTCCGGAAAATCGACTGAAGGGTTAGCCGATCCTGGGCCAGTAATCTGTGCCTGCTTCGGCGTTGGTCTCAATGTGATTAGGGCCGCGATCGAGAGCGGCGAAGCACTCAATGTCGACCAGATTGGTGTAGCGCTGCGCGCCGGCACCAATTGCGGTTCCTGTCTGCCGGAATTGAAGCGGATCGTGGATCACGAACGCGCCACGCCAGCGTTGTGAGACAGGTTCGCCGCACATGCGAGCATAGGATCCGCGCGAAAGCTGGGACCCAGTACTGGAGCCCCGCTTGCGCGAGAACGAGCGGAGAATTCGGCGAGTCAGCTGACCTTATCCCGCTCTAAACGACCCGGTTACTTGGATGCCCGGTGTGGAAATTCTCGATGTGCTGGACGACTTGATCCCATAGCGTTTGCATGGCCTCGTTGCTGGCCCAGGCGATATGGGGTGTCACGATGACGTTTGGTCGATCGAGGATTTTCAGTAGCGGATTGTCCGCTGCGGGCGGTTCGGAGGTGAGGCAGTCGAAGCCGATCCCCGCGATCTGACCGCGTTCGAGTGCCGCCACGAGATCGGCCTCGTTGACCAGACCACCACGCGCGCAATTTATCAGCAGCGGCTTCTTTTTCATCTTGGCGAATTCGGACGCGGCAATCATGTTGCGCGTCGCCGGCATCAGCGGCGAGTGCAGCGTGATGACGTCCGCCGTCGCAAGCACCTCGTCGAACCGGGTATAGAGCGGACCCAAGCCTTCAACGCCCTTGTGCGCGGCAAACAACGTGCGCATGCCGAATGCCTGGCCGAGCCGGGCAACGCCCTGGCCAAGCGCACCCTCGCCGAAAATACCGAGCGTCGAACCCGCCAGATCGTTGATCGGATGCGTGAAGAAGCAAAACTGGCTTTCCTGCTGCCAGCGGCCGTCGATGACGTCCTGCCGGTAGCCGATCAGGCCGCGCCGCAGCGCCAGGATCAGCGCGAAGGCGTGCTCGGGCACAGTATTGGTGGCGTAGTCGCGCACATTGGAGACGACGATGCCACGCTCCTTGCAGGCGTCGATATCGAAGGCATCGTAGCCGGTTGCGGGAATGCAGATCATCTTGAGATCGGGCAGTTGCTCGATCGCCGCGCGCCGGATCGGCACCTTGTTGCAGACGGCGATCTGCGCGCCCCTGAGCCGCTCGACCACCTGGTCCGGCCGCGTCCGGGAGTGGTCAATCCATTCGTGAGGAAACGACGGCTTTGTCAGCGTGACCGACGGACCGATGGTGGATCGGTCGAGGAAGACGATACGTGTCATGGAAATCTCCAACCCGCCGGCTCAACAAGCGAACGCCCCGCAGCGCGGGGCGTTCCGGATCGTTGAATGGCGCGCGTTACCGAGCCGTTCATTCCGCGGCAATGCGCATCGCCTCTCCAGCCTTGGAAAGATGGCGAACCGCGGCGCCGACGCCCGCGCCTGGCTCGAACTTGATGCCGACGTCGTGCATCGCCAGTTCGACCCCGCCCAGCGCCTGCAGCACCATGATCTCATTCAGCCAACCGAGATGGCCGATGCGGAACACCTTGCCGGCGACCTTGTTGAGACCGCCGCCGAGCGAGAGATCGTAGCGATGGTAGGCGGTCTTGATCACGTCGTTGGCGTCGAAGCCTTCCGGCACCACGACGGCGGTGACCGTGTCGGAGTACCATTCCGGCCCTTGTGCGCAATTGCGCAGACCCCACGCCTCGACCGCGGCGCGGACTGCGCCTGCAAGTCGATGATGGCGGGCGAACACGTTGGGTAGGCTTTCTCCGAGCAGCAAATCGACCGAGGCGCGCAAGCCGCGCAGCAGGGTTGCCGCCGGAGTGTAGGGGAAATAACCCAGCGCGTTGTTCTTGGCCATGTCCTTGTAATCGAAGAAGCAGCGCGGCAGCGTGGCGGTTGCGCCGGCTTTGAGCGCCTTTTCGCTAACGCAGACGATAGTCAGGCCGGTCGGCATCATGAAGCCCTTTTGCGAGCCCGCGACGGCGACATCGACGCCCCACTCGTCCATGCGGAAATCGATCGATGCAATCGAACTGACGCCATCGACAAACAGCAGCGCTGGATGACCGAGGTCGTCGAGGACGCGGCGCACGCCTGCAACGTCGGAGGTAACGCCGGTCGCGGTCTCGTTGTGCGTCACCAGGACGGCTTTGATTTCGTGCTTCTTGTCGGCTTCGAGCTTGGCCCGGTACTGGTCAAGCGGGACACCCTTGCCCCATTCGACGTCGATGGCATCGACCTCAAGGCCGAAGCGCCGGCACATGTCGACCCAAAGCAGAGAGAATTGGCCAAATACCGAGGTCAGCACCTTGTCCTTCGGCGACAGCGTGTTGGCAATGGCCGACTCCCAGCCGCCCGTTCCGGAGCCAGGAAAGATGAAGACGTGGCCGTTGCGGCATTGGAATACTTTCTTCACGTCGACCAGGAGAGGCAGCAAGAACTGCGGGTAATCGGGCGCGCGATGATCCTCCAGCGGAACATCCATCGCCTGGCGAATCTGAAATGGCATGTTGGTCGGGCCGGGGACAAATAGTCCTTTAAATCCTGGCATTCGAACTCCTCCGTTTAGACGTAACTCATTCAAGGAACCGGTCGATGGGAAACGGGCGGCACGGCGCGCCGTCGCCTCGATTTGCTCGCCGCTTGTCTGGCAACTCCGATCGTCGAGAAGATGCTCAGGCGGCGCAGCGGCGGTTTAGTGCGATATTGCTGTCGACCAGCGCGACAGTCCGGTCGATGGCTGGATGACTGATCCCGTATTGCCGACCGACCAGTTGCACGAGCTTGTCGACCCGCTCGGCCAGCGGCGCGCCTGCGGCGATGGCGCGGGCGGCCGACGACGGATTGATCAACCGTTCGGCCGCAGCCGCATATTTGTCGAACGGAACCAGATCGTCGCATTGCCCGCCGATCTGTTGCACGATCTGTTCGACGGCTGCGTAGATATCGCGCGACAGGCCGAGATCGCCATGGACGGCGTCGCGGATCGAGATCGGCGCGCCAGCGGTTATGCAGCGATAATTGCCGGTGAGCAGCATGGCCCATTTGGCGAATGGCACAAACAGCAAGTCGTACACGCGCAGCTTGACCGGCACATCGCGACCATTGACGCGGGCGCCATCAATGTCGTCGGCGAGCGTCGTGAGCACCGCGTTGTGGTGTGGCGCCGCGAAAGCAGCCGCCTTGAAATTGGTCGCCAGGTTGACGTTGAGCACGTTGGCCGGCTCGTCGACAGGCCTTGCCGCCTGCGGGTCTGGCGAGCAGAGCGTCACCAGTTGCGGATCGAACCGGCCCCAGACGGCGGCCTTGGCATACGCGACGTCGACGGCGTCCGCATCGATCGCCGGAATCCGCTTCAGATAGGGCAAGGGCGGCATGTTCATCAGCGAGAGGCACGGAATTTCCGCCGCCGCGACGCGGGTCAGGAGTACGCGAATTGTATGATTGAGATATTGCGGCTCCTGCATCGCCAGCACGACCAGGCTGTAGCCGCTCGGATCGGCGTCTTCGGGCGTCGTGGCATCAAGCCGGCCAGGCAGCGCGGCGGAATGAATCGAACGCGGCGCGTCTTCGCCTTTCGCCTTAATGCGGACGCAGGTGCCTTGGGAGTTGATGAGGTCGGCGGTCGCCCGGCGGCATATCAGGGTGACGTCGTGGCCGGCCATCAGGCACTTGGTGCCGAACAGCGAGCCGTACGATGCGCCGAGGATCAAGATCCTATAAGGCATGCCCTCTACTTCCTTGCTCGTTCCTCCGGCGGTCGCGGCTCTTCGCCGGATCGTTCTTATGAGGAGTGCACATAGCACCGCTTTGGGCCGGGTGCATTGCAAACAGAGTTTATGTGTTGCATGTCTGCATACAAAATGCCAATATATGTAATATTGTAAATTCCGGGGTTTCCATGGCAAAAACCTTTGTCGGCCCGCAACTTCGGCAGCTCCGGCGCGAGCGCAAGCAGACCCAAGCCGAAATGGCCAAGGCGCTGGGGATCAGTCCCGGCTATGTGAACTTGCTGGAGAACAATCAACGCAGCCTGTCGGTACGCCTGCTCATGGGGTTCGCCGATGCCTACGGAGTGGACTGGCGCGACATCGTCCGCGACGAGACCTCGAACCTGCTTGCCGAGCTACGCAATGCCGTGAAGGATCCGATGTTCTCGGAAGGCGTGCCGGACCTTCCGGAATTGCGCGCGGCGATCGATCATGCGCCGCGGTTGGTGCAGCAGTTTCTGCATCTCTACGGCATTCACCGCGCCACCCTCGAGCGCATCATGCGTCAAGGCGCGGGCGGAGCGCCCGAGGGTCTGCTCGCGACCTCGGCGGAGACCGTCATCCATGACTTCTTCCGCGATCATTCCAACTATTTCCATCCGCTCGAAGTCGCCGCCGAAAAGTTGCGCGTTGCCGAACAGTGTGAGCCCGACGACATCTACGCCAAGCTCAAGGCGCGTCTGTTCAACGCCCACGACATCCGGGTGAAGCGGCGCGCCGCCGAGGAAATGACCCAGGCGCTGCGCGTTTACGACCGCGACGCGCGCATCATCCACCTGTCCGAGGTGCTCGACCACGTCAATCAGGTGTTTCAGCTCGCCCACGTCCTGTGCCTGGTCGAGCTGCCACATCTGCTGGACAAAATGACGGCGGAGAGCGGGATCACGCAAGGCACCAGCCTCGCGCGCTGCCATGTCGAGCTTGCCAACTACTTCGCCGCCGCCTTTCTCATGCCCTACGAGCCGTTCCTGAACGCAGCCGAGAACACGGCCTACGATATCGACCGGATTTCCGCCCATTTCGGCGTGTCGTTCGAACAGGCCTGTCACCGGCTCACCACCTTGCAGCGGCCGGGCGCGCAGGGTGTACCGTTCTTCTTCCTGCGCGTGGACAAGGCCGGCAACGTCACCAAGCGATTCAATTCGACGTCGTTTCACCTCGCCGAGTATGGCGGCGCCTGCCCGGTGTGGAACATCCACATGGCGTTCCGCACGCCAGGCGTTATCCTGCCCCAATTCGTCGAACTGCCCGACGGCGACCGCTTCTTCACCATCAGCCGTACGGCCGACCGCCCGACGATGAACTTTGCAACACAGGATCACCGGCTCTCAGTCGCGCTCGGCTGCGAGCTGCAATATGCGAGCAAGCTCGGCTACGCCAAGTCGTACAACCTCAATGACCAGTTGATGTTCAGCCATATCGGCATCAACTGCCATCTTTGCCCGCGTCAGGCCTGCTCGCAGCGCGCGCATCAGCCAGTCTTCATGGAACTGCCGCTCGATACAGCCAGACGCGGCAATACCCGGTATGAAAGCTAACGCGCCGTTTCCACCGGCGATTCCGCCGCGATGAATGACTGTAGCGCCGCGCGAATATCGTCGGGCCAAGGCTGTGACTTGCCTGTCGCCATGTCCATCGCCACCAGCACCTGTTTGCAGGTCCATACCACTTCGTCGCCGCGAGCGACCCTGTGTGCAAGAGTGAGCGAGGCTGCGCCCAATCGTTCGATGGTGAGTGAGAAGACAAGGATATCGCCTTGGCGCGACGGTCGGACGAAGTCGCAAGCCAAATGCGCGGTGGGTGTGCCCATTTGCCGACGGCCGAGCTGGTCGGTCCAGGGATGCCCGAGCGCGATCCAGAAATCCTCGACCACGCCATTGAGCATGTCGATATAGGCGGGGAAATAGGCAATCCCGGCCGGGTCGCAATGGCCGAACCGCACCAGCCGGCGAGCGCGAAACGTGGCCATGCCCCCTGTACTCCGCATCACCGCTGGGCGTCAGGCACCGCCCGTTCGATATTGGTCTCGTACTGCACCTTGCCGCGAATGTATTGCTTAGGCCAGGGCACACTCTTCACGCCGATTTTGGCGGCTTCGTGCAGGGTCCAGGCTGGATCGGCGAGGTATGGCCGCGCGAGCGCGCACAGGTCTGCACGCCCGGCCGCAATGATCGAATTGGCGTGGTCGGCCTCGGAGATGGAGCCGACCGCAATGGTGGCGACGCCGATCTCGTTGCGGATCTTGTCGGCAAACGGAGTTTGGAACAGGCGGCCATAGACCGGCTGCTCCGCTTTGGATACTTGGCCGGACGAACAGTCGATCAGGTCGGCGCCGGCGCGTTTGAACATTTCGGCGAAGATCGCGGCGTCCTCTGGCGTATTGCCGCCATCGGTCCAGTCGTGACAGGAGAGCCGCACCGATATCGGCTTGTCCTCCGGCCATACCGCGCGAATGGCGGCGAACACTTCGAGCGGATAGCGGGCACGGTTTTCGTGGCTGCCGCCGAATTTGTCGGTGCGCTCATTGGTGAGCGGTGACAGAAAAGCAGACAGCAAGTACCCGTGCGCACAATGCAGTTCCAGCACGTCGAAACCGACAACCGCCCCGCGCTTTGCGGCGGCGACAAAGTCTGCTTTCACCCGCTCCATATCCTCGCGGGTCATCGCGCGCGCTTCCGTGCCATGCGGCAAATAAGAACCAGCGGACGCTGAGATCAACTGCCAGTTGTCCGCCTCGAGCGGTTCGTCGATGCCCTCCCAGGCCACACGCGTCGAGCCCTTGCGGCCGGCGTGGCCGAGTTGAAGACCCGCTTTCGCCGGTGTGGTGTGGATGAAATCGACGATGCGTTGCCAGGCTTCGGCCTGCTCGTCGTTCCACAGGCCGAGGCAGCCCGGGGTGATGCGGGCGTCCGGCGACGTACAGGTCATCTCGCCGAACACCAAGCCCGCGCCGCCGAGCGCGCGGCTGCCAAGATGAACAAGGTGAAAATCGTTGGGTACACCATCGTCCGCCGAATACATCGCCATTGGTGACATGACGATGCGGTTCTCGAGCGTCACGCCGCGCACGCGGTACGGCGTGAACATCGGCGGGGTCGGCCGCGTATCCGGCTCGATATTGAGGCCGCAGCGCTGGGCGAACCAGCGCTCGTAGCCTTCGAGCCAAACGGGATCGCGCAGACGCAGGTTCTCGTGGCTGATGCGCTGCGAGCGGGTGAGCAGCGAATACATGAACTGTTCCGGCTCGAGCGTATCGGCATAGCGTTCGCCGACCACCTCGAACCATTCCATGGCGTTGCGCGCGGCGTTCTGGATGCGCGCAACGTCAACCCGGCGGACTTCTTCGTAGGCCGCCAGTACGTGCGGAATTTTATCAGAGGTGTGTCCGAACGCGTTGAACTGCCGGGTGAGTTCAATGGCGTCTTCCAGCGCCAGCTTGGTGCCGGAGCCGATGGCGAAATGGGCGGTATGGGCGGCATCACCCATCAGCACAACATGGCTTCCACCGTTGAAGTGGCTCCACTTGCCGCAGATCAGTCGATTGAAGTTGAGCCAGGCCGATCCGCGCAGTTGGCGCGCATTGGTCATCAGCTTGGCGCCGTCGAGCACGCCGGCGAACAGCTCCTCGCAAAAGGCGATCGAGGTGTTCTGGTCGGCTTTGTCGAGCCCGTGGCCAGAAAGCGTTTCGTTCGTGGTCTCGACGATGAACGTCGAGGTGGTCTCGTCGAATTTGTAAATGTGGGCCTGGAACCAGCCGTGCTCGGTGCGCTGGAAATCGAAGGTGAAAGCGTCGTAGTTCTTCTCGGTACCAAGCCAGATATATCGGTTCGGCCGTACAGCCAAATCTGGCGCGAAAGCGGATTCGTAACGGTTGCGCAGCTTGGAATTGATACCGTCCGAGGCGATGATCAGGTCGGCGCCCCGAAATTCGAGGTCGCTGTCCACTTCGCGGTCGAACACGAGTTCGACGCCGAGTTCTTCGCAACGCGCCTGCAGGATATTCAACAACCGTTTGCGGCCGATGCCGACAAACCCGTGACCGGTCGTGCGCATGCGCCGGCCCTTGATCAGAACCTCGATGTCGTCCCAATGGTTGAAGGCAATTTCGATCTCCTGTGCGGTCTTGTCGTCCCAAGCGCGCATGTTTTCCATTGTGGCGTCGGAGAACACCACGCCCCAGCCGAAGGTGTCGTAAGGGTGGTTGCGCTCGATCACCGAAACTTGGTGCTCGGGATGCGTCTTCTTCATCAAGAGGCCGAAATAAAGCCCCGCAGGCCCGCCGCCAACACAGACAATGCGCATGTTCGTGTTCCCGCTTCTTTCGAATCAGTTGATTACGGCGACCAGGCCGGCGCCGTAAGGCGGCGCTTGCCGTCCGCGGTCTTGCGCACGTCGGCCGCGTCAAGCCCGAGCTTATCCCAGAGCTGGCACGTGACCGGCTTGTGCTTCTGGTCGAGGCCTTCGCAGTAGTTGGTGAACTCGCATAGCCTCACTTCCTCGCCGCGGCCGAGTGCGTACTTGCGAAACACATCCGGGTCGGCCAGCGATTGCCGCGCCGCGCCCACG
The DNA here is from genome assembly GCA_963732895.1 of uncultured Pseudomonadota bacterium. Lineage (GTDB taxonomy): Bacteria > Pseudomonadota > Alphaproteobacteria > Rhizobiales > Xanthobacteraceae > Pseudolabrys. The sequence goes on from CAVTBG010000008.1 coordinate 485,502, forward strand.
ATATCGCAGACCCCGTCGGTCAGCAGCTTTTCCGCCATCTCGAAATTGTGCACGCCGCCCGCACAGACCACGGGCGTGTCGAATCCAGCCGTGCGCACAGCCGATCTGATGGCCGCCGTCGCTTGGACGTTGCGGCCGAACGGCCCGCGTGCGTCGGAAATGTATTGCGGCATGCACTCGTAACCGCTCCTTCCGGTGTAAGGGTAGGCGGCCCAGCCGACGCTGGGCTGCTTGGCGTCGTCGAACTTGCCGCCGCGCGAGGTGGAGAGGAAGTCCATGCCAGCGCGGGCAAATGTTTCACCGAAAAAGATCGCGTCGTCGACATTGCTGCCGCCATCGATGCATTCGTCGGCCAAAAAGCGGCAGCCGACGACGAAGTCGGAACCGACCCGTTCGCGGACCGACTCGTAAACCTCGAGCGGCAGCCGCACCCGGTTCCCTCGCGAGCCGCCGTAACCATCATCGCGTGTATTGGTGCGGGAGAGGAAGGAGGCCATGGTGTAGGCGTGCGCGTAGTGCAGTTCGACGCCGTCAAAGCCGGCCTCTTTCGCCCGCGCCGCCGCGTCGGAAAACAGGGACGGCAAACTGGCGGGCAGTGTGCGGATGTGAGCGAGGTGCGTGTCGGTGACCCGCTCGCGATAACCGAAATCAAGCGCTTCCAGCTCAACGCGACTCAGCACCTGGGCCAGTTTATCGCGGCTCATGTCCACAAGCTGTGCCCGCACCTCATCATCGCTCGGGTTTGCGTCGCCGAGCGCCGCGCGATGTGCGTCAGTAATGGCGAGGAACCGATCCAGAAACTTCCGCGGGTCCGGCCGTCGGCGGATGGCGAGGAAATCGATGAGCTGGATGAACAGGCGCGTTTTGCCGCCGCTCGCCTCACGGACGGTCTCGACCAACCGGCGCAGACCCGGAATGTACCGGTCATGACCGATGCGGAGGAGAGGGCCGCTGGGGATGTCTCTGATCCCCGTGGCCTCCACGACGATGGCGCCGGGGCGGCCGCGCGCGAAGCGGTCGTACCAAGCGATGACGTCTTCGGTGACGAGACCGTCATCGGAAGCGCGCCACGGCACCATGGCCGGTACCCAACTGCGCTGCTCGAGCGTCACCGGACCTACGCGGACGGGCGAAAAAAGCCGTGACGCGTCCGCTTCCGCACGCGTCGGAACGCGGCCGCGGCTGGCCGAAAAGCGAATGCGTTCAGGCGGGCGCCACATGCAAAAAGAGTTTAGGCTGAGACGAAATTATTTCAAGTATAAAATAAATTTCGGGCGAGGGCAGACGCCCCGTGATCGTCTGCTGGCACACCGTCGGCGGGTGCCCTCATCCCAACCAACCGGCCAGCACCGGCCAGCAGTTGCTTGAATACTATAATATTTAGGTCTAAAGTAATTTCGGCAAGGGCGGTGCGGCCGCCTGCAACATCGACGGAACGCGATGGATGGCCTGAGTGGACGGCACGCGTTGGTCACCGGTGGTGGACGCGGTATCGGCCGCGCCGTCGCGGCGGCGCTGACTGCGGCCGGCGCCCGGGTGACGGTCACCGGCCGCAACGAGGCTCCCCTGCGCGATGCCGTGGCTGCGGGCGATGCGGCCGGATTTTTCATCGCCGACGTGACCGACGCCAATGCGTTGGGGACTGGTATCGACCGGGCCGCAGCGGGCCACGGACCATTCGACATCCTGGTTGCCAATGCCGGTGGCGTTGAATTGGTCTCCTTCGCCAAGAGCGACGCCGCGACGTTCCGCCGAATGATCGACCTCAACCTGATGGGCACCGTAAATGCCATGCACGCCGTGGTCGGCGGCATGTCGGCGCGCGGATTCGGACGCATCGTCGCGGTCGCTTCGACGGCCGGGGTCAAGGGTTACGCCTATGTGTCGGCTTATTGCGCCGCCAAGCACGCGGTCGTGGGCCTCGTCCGCTCGCTGGCGCTGGAAGCGGCGAAGAGCGGCGTGACCGTGAACGCCGTATGCCCAGGTTACACCGACACCGGTTTGATGCGGGATAGCATCGCTCGCATTGTCGACAAGACGGGCCGTTCAGAGCAGGCGGCGCGCGGCGAATTCACCAAGCAGAATCCGCTGGGGCGCTTGATTGCACCTGAGGAAGTGGCGGCGACCGTCGCGTTTCTTTGTTCCGGCGCGGCGAGCGGAATCACCGGCGTGGCGATGACGGTCGCGGGCGGGGAGGTTTGAGACATGAATGACACAGTTGAACTGCCGCTCGATGCGGAAACCAAGGTGATCGAACGGCCCCACGACCACAAAGATGAGTTGCGGCTGTGGTTGCGGTTGTTCAGCAGCAAGATCTTGATCGAGAATGAAATACGTCGCCGGTTGCGTGACAAATTCGATATTACGCTGCCACGTTTCGACCTTATGGCGCAGCTCGACAAGGCGCCGGCCGGCATGAAGCTCGGCGAGTTGTCACAGCGGTTGATGGTGTCGAACGGCAATATTACCGGCCTGGTCGACCGGCTAGTGGCGCAAGGCTTGTTGGACCGTCAGCCGGCGCCGAACGACCGCCGCGCGCAATTGGTGAAGCTCACCGCCGAAGGCCGCCGCAGCTTTCGCGCCATGGCCGCCGCGCACGAAGACTGGATCGCCGAGATTTTCGCCGACCTCAGCGCCAGCGACCGGGCGACGCTGATGCGCCTGCTCGGCAAAGCGAAGACGTCGGCGCACAAAGCGATGGCGCATGGAGCGGAAGAATGACAGCCGTCAATCCCGTCACGCTGCCATTGGCGCAATATCAGGCGCGCCGTCTAAGCTGCCAGGTCGCCGGCAAGGTGGCGACGCTGACGCTGAACCGGCCGGAACGTAAAAATCCGCTGACGTTCGACAGCTATCAGGAGATGACCGACATCTTTCGCGCCGCCGCAAAGGACGAGCAGGTCAAGGCCATCGTGGTGACGGGTGCCGGCGGCAATTTCTCGTCCGGCGGCGATGTATTCGAGATCATCGGGCCGCTGGTCGAGATGGGGGCAGCGGGCCTGCTCGACTTCACCACCATGACTGGCGATCTGGTCAAGGCGATGCGCGCCGCGCCGCAGCCGATCGTCGCCGCCGTCGACGGCGTCTGCGCCGGCGCCGGCGCGATCGTAGCAATGGCGTCCGACATCCGCTTCGGCACGCGGGACGCCAAAGTCGCCTTTCTGTTCAACCGAGTCGGGCTTGCCGGCTGCGATATGGGGGCTTGTGCCATCCTGCCGCGCATCATCGGGCAGGGGCGGGCGGCCGAGCTCCTTTATACGGGCCGCGTGCTCGGCGGCGAGGAAGCTGAACGTTGGGGCTTCTTCAACAAGCTGGCGGCGCCTGGCGTCGTGCTAGCCGACGCAACGGCGCTCGCCGGCGAGCTCGCTGACGGGCCAACCTTCGGCAACGCCATGACCAAGCGCATGCTGGAAATGGAATGGGCGATGTCGGTGGAAAGCGCGATCGAAGCGGAAGCCGTCGCGCAGGCGTTGTGCATGAAGACTGAGGACTTCGCTCGCGCCTATCACGCTTTCGTCGAGAAGCGCAAACCGGTGTTCGAGGGTGACTGAATGGCGCCTACCGAAACCCTGACCGAAGCTCTGCGCTGGCCGTTCTTCGACGACGGTCACCGGCAATTTGCGCAGACGCTATGGGTGTGGGCCGAGTCTACGCTACCGGCGCTGCCGCACGGCGAGGTCGATGCAGCCTGTCGCGCGCGGGTCAAGGCGCTTGGTGAAGCGGGTTTGTTGGCACCGACCGTCCCTGCGGCCTATGGTGGCATGCACGGTACGCTGGATGTGCGCACCCTGTGTCTCGCGCGCGAAATTCTCGGATTTCACGATGGGCTCGCTGACTTTGCCTTCGCCATGCAGGGCCTCGGCACCGGTTCGATCACGCTCTACGGCTCGCCGGAACTGAAGGCGCGTTATCTCCCGCCGGTGCGCGAAGGCAAGGCGATCGCTGCCTTTGCATTGTCCGAATTGGAGGCCGGCTCCGACGTCGCTGCAATGGCCACCACCGCGACGCCCGACGGCAGCGGTCACGTGCGCATCGATGGCGCTAAAACCTGGATTTCCAATGGCGGCATCGCCGATCATTATGTGGTGTTCGCGCGTACTGGCGAGGCGCCCGGCGCGCGTGGCCTCTCCGCCTTCATCGTCGACGCCGACACGGCCGGCCTGTCCGTCTCCGAACGCATTGAGACAATCGCGCCGCATCCGTTGGCCACGCTTACCTTCGACGGCGTCAGGGTGCCGGTCGCTAACCGGTTGGGTGCGCCGGGCGAAGGATTTAAAGTCGCGATGGCGACGCTGGACATATTTAGGCCAACTGTCGGCGCTGCCGCGCTTGGCTTCGCCCGCCGGGCACTTGCCGAGATGATCGAGCGCGCTTCCACACGCAAATTGTTCGGAGCGCCGCTTGCCGAATTGCAACTGAGCCAGGCCGCGATCGCCGACAGCGCCACCGATGTCGATGCCAGCGCGCTGCTGATCTACCGCGCCGCGTTGACCAAAGATAACGGTGCGGCCCGCGTCACGCGTGAGGCAGCGATGGCCAAAATGTTCGCAACAGAAGCCGCGCAACGGGTCATCGATCGCGCGGTACAGCTCTTCGGCGGTCTTGGCGTGACCAAAGGCGTCAAGGTCGAAGAGCTTTTCCGTGAGATTCGCGCTTTGCGAATTTACGAGGGCGCGACAGAAGTCCAAAAGATTATCATCGCACGCGAACTACTGAAGAGTCGGCCCACGAAATCGGCGCTTGCCGCCGAATGAATGAAGAGGAGCAAGCACCATGACTCCTTCGGCCCACGTTGACACCTTTGCTCGCGACAACCTGCCGCCGCAGGAGCAGTGGCCCGACTTTCTATTCACGCTGCCGGAGCTGCGGTATCCGGAGCGGCTCAATTGCGTCACTGAATTCGTCGACTCGTGGGTCGCTGCAGGGCAGGGCAACCGCCCTTGTTTGATCTCACAGACCGAAAGCCTGACTTACGCGCAACTTGCGGAGTGGGTGAACCGTATCGCCAATGTGTTGACGCGTGACCTGGGCATGGTCTCGGGCAATCGTGTACTGCTGCGCTCGGCCAACAACCCGATGATGGTGGCCGCCTATTTTGCGGTGATCAAGGCGGGCGGCGTCGTCGTCGCCACCATGCCGCTGCTGCGCGCCAAGGAGCTTGGTTATCCGATCGCCAAGGCGAAGATCAAGCTCGCACTTTGCGATGTGCGGTTGGCCGACGAAATGGAAAAGGCAAAAGCGGCGAGCAGCGACCTCGAACGTATCGTCTACTGGAACAGCGGCAAGGAAGACGGCCTCGAATCGCTGATGGCGAAGCCAGGCTATGAAAGCTTCGCGCCCTGCGACACCGCAATCGACGATGTTTGTCTCATCGGCTTCACCTCCGGCACCACTGGCGAACCGAAAGGCACCATGCACTTTCACCGCGACATGCTGGCGATCTGCGACGCTTACGGCAAATACGTGCTGCGGGCGAATGCCACCGACCGCTTCATCGGCTCGCCGCCCTTGGCTTTCACCTTCGGTCTCGGCGGCTTGGTGCTGTTTCCGCTGCGCATTGGCGCTTCGACGGTCCTGTTGGAAAAGGCGCCGCCAGAGGAGCTGTTGCCGGCCATCGCCAAGTATCGCGCCACTGTCTGTTTCACGGCACCAACCGCTTATCGCGTCATGGCGCCCAGGGTGAAGGACTACGACATTGCCTCGCTGCGCAAGTGCGTCTCGGCCGGAGAGACTTTGCCGAAGGCGACCTTCGAGGCCTGGCGGGAGGCGGCCGGCATAGTCATGCAGGACGGTCTCGGCTCCACGGAAATGTTGCACATCTTTGTTTGCAGTTTGGAAGAGGACGCACGACCCGGTGCCACCGGCAAAGTCGTGCCCGGCTATGAGGCCAAGGTGATCGATGACAAAGGCGCTGAGGTGCCGTTCGGCACCCCTGGCCGACTGGCGGTGCGCGGCCCGACCGGCTGCCGCTATCTCGCCGACACGCGCCAGACGAAATATGTCGAGAACGGCTGGAACGTGACCGGCGACACCTATGTCATGGATGTCGACGGTTACTTCTGGTACCAGGCGCGCTCCGACGACATGATCATTTCGGCCGGTTACAACATCGCGGGTCCGGAAGTGGAATCGACGTTGCTGGCGCACCCGGCCGTCGCCGAATGCGGAGTGGTCGGCGCGCCGGACGAGGATCGCGGCCAGGTCGTGAAGGCCTATGTTGTATTGCGCCCGGGTCATGTTGCCGATGCGGCGCTGACCCGAACCTTGCAGGACTATGTCAAAGCGACGATCGCGCCGTACAAGTACCCGCGGGCGATCGAATTCGTTGCTGGCCTGCCTCGCACCGAAAGCGGCAAATTGCAACGTTTCGAATTGCGACGGATGGCGGCAAGTGGCGTCGGGCAGAGGCTGGCTTCTTAGCAACGTGATGCCGTTACGAGCGGTATCGGGATTGGAGTCATAAAATGTGCTCGTGCCATCGGACAATTCGGTTGTCGCTTTCGGGCGGTGTTCAAAGGAGGTTCATTTGACGCAGATGCTGCGAAAACCACAGGTCGCCTTGAGCGGTCATACTGTGCTTCTGCCGGAAGGCTGGCCGCGGCCGCGCGGCTACGTCAACGGTATCTTGGCGCGCGGCGAGACGATCTACCTCGGCGGCATGATCGGGTGGGACACCGAAGGCCGGTTTCCGGACGAATTCGTCGCGCAGGTTCGGCAAACTTTGTTGAACATCGTTGCGCTGTTGCAAGCCGGCGGCTCTCGGCCGGAGCACGTCGTTCGTATGACTTGGTACGTGGTCGACATGAACAAATACCGCAATTCGCTTGCCGAACTCGGTGCGGTCTATCGAGAGGTGATGGGCAGCAACTATCCGGCGATGGCGCTGGTTGAGGTCAAGAGCCTGGTGGAGCCTGCTGCGCTTGTTGAGATTGAAGCGACGGCGGTGATCCCGTCCGAGTGACCGGCTACTGCATGCGTGGGCGCCGGCATTCGAGGGTTTCGACGCTAAACCCAGACCGCGGAGGCGATCGCGCGCAATGGCTACGTCGCTTATGTTCTTGACTAACGAGGGCACGGCGACTCCGAGTGGATCGCGGACGGACGTTACGAATTCTCAGACTATGCCGCCGACGCAAATGCTATAGCGGTCGAACTCGCGCGCCGGACGGGAACGAAACCGATCGTGATCGGCGCTTCGCTCGGTGGCATCGCGTCGCTACTTGCTGAAGGCGCCTCGGAAGGCGACACTGGGGATCAATTGTTTTCTGCTCTTGTGCTCGTTGATATTACGCCTCGCGTGGACCAGGCCGGTGTTTCCAAGGTTCTTGGGTTCATGCGTGCCCATGCCGAGGAAGGGTTCGCTTCGATCGGGAGGCCGCGCAGGCTGTCGCCGGCTATCTGCCACATCGGCCGCGCCCCAAAAATCACGAAGGCCTCAAGAAGAATTTGCGCCGATCGCCGGACGGCCGCTGGCACTGGCATTGGGATCCGCGCTTCCTTGAGGGACGGACGGCGGGAGTCGATCGCGATGCGCTCGAAACACAGTTGATCGCGGCGGCGCGTCAAGTACGCATTCCGGCCTTGCTGGTGCGTGGCGCATCGTCGGAACTCGTGAAGGATGCCCACGTCAGAGAATTTATCGAACTGGTGCCGCATGCCGATTACATCGACGTCAGCGGCGCTCTCCACATGGTGGCGGGCGGTCGCAATGATCACTTTTCAGCCGCAGTACTGTCCTTTATTGAGTGGCTGAATCAAAGCGGAGATGGTGACCGGGCGGGATGACTTTGTGCGATGCCTGACATTGCCGGGTTCGACGACACGTAGGTTTGATGCTGTCAGCGGTGGACGGCCTTGCCATCGACCTCGTGGCGTTGCCGGATATTCCGGTGGAGTGGCGTGGAGTGCTGTTGTCCGGGCGTCGGCAACGAGAGAATTGCGTTGAGGTGGTTCCTCTCTAGCACGACCTCCCGTTCGCGCACTGTTCGCAGTACCCAACCGCGATAAGTGTTGCCGGTTTTCAATCGAACAGTGGTTTTGGTCGATGGATCGATGAAAAGACCGAACCCCGCAGCCGCGCCCACAATGGTGCCGACCAGCGAAAGGCGTGGCCGTTCGGGTGAAATTGGGCTCGGAGGTGGCCGCAGAGGCGGGGAATAGTGCGAGCGCTCGGGGGCGGGCGGCGGCGGGTGCCGCGACGGAGAGAACAGCGGCCGCTCGCGGGTTTCGGTCAAGGTCGCGAGCGGGATCGCCCATAGCGGATTGGCTGCCGGCACGGGCAAGCGCTGCAAGGCATGCGGTCGGGGAAAAGTATCGGTGCTTGTGATCTGTCCGCCGCCGGTTGCGTCCATACGATCGACCGGTTCGGTAGCCAACGAGGCGGTGGTCACGGGCGGCGCGGCGGAGCTCATCACCGCGCCTGTCGCCAGAAACGCGACGATTGCTGCAAGAACTCGTTTCATTGTTTGGCCAGCCATTGACCCGACACCTGTAGTAACACGTGCATGCGTCGGGCTTTCTTGCCGCGGTCCGTCTCTGGCATCTGCACCTCAAGGTGGTCGATGTAGAGGAACGGCATTCCCGCTTCCAGATCGTAGAGCACTTTCTGCAGACCGGATTGGTCGAGTTCGCAATTGACGATCACGCTGATGAAACCCGGCTTAATCCGCGCGCTCTGCAGATCCACCTGCGAGGACAGTACTCGGCCGCCGACGCGGGCGACGACGCCGGAGACCCGCTGCAAAAGTTCGGATCCGGCCACCGTCTTGGTCCGGCCACCGATGAAAGGAGACCCCTGTGGTGTAGCCGGCGCCCTGTCCGCTCCATCGCGCCGCGCGGGCCAGTGTCGCTGCAGCCGCGCAAGGATGTCGGTCGATGCGGCGAGAGTTGCGCGCTGATTGAGCAGACTGGCGACGGAATACCAGTTTATGGCGACAAGCGCGACGATGATGGCGCCGTAGCCGACCGCGCCCAACGCGGGGTAGCGTTGCAAGACGCGTGAGATCGATTGGTGGCCGGTCATGTGCCGGATCCGGGCGTCTGTTGGACGCGGGTTTCGATGTGGAACCGCTCGCGTTGATCGTTGGGAGCCTGGGTAGTCGGCGCGAAGAATGTCGCACGGCTGAAGTGGGTAGATTGCTCGATCAGCGGGATTAATGTCGGCGCGTTTCGCGTCATTCCGACGATTTGGAGCTTGTTGCCCTCCACGCGCAATTCGGTGAGATAAGTGTTGTCGGGCAGCGCCCTCGACAACGCTTCGAGCAGGATCACGCACGACGGTGTTTTGCGCTTGCGCTGCGCCAGGGCCTGTTGGGCCGCCGACGTCGCGCTCGGTCGTTTGAGGTCGGAGCGCATGGCGACGCGTTGCGTGGCTATATGTCGCGCGACCTCGTCAGCGTTGTTCTGCAGCCGGCTGCCCAGGATCGCCGCCGAGCCAGTGATGGTCGCCGTGGCGGCCCCAGCAGCAAGTAGGGTGATCAGCAGGGCGTGCCGCAGGCGTGGCAGGTTGGCGGCGCTACGCCCACTCTGCTTGAGAATCGTGATGGAGGTCGCGGCCACGTCCGGCCATTCGAACGACGTCGAAACCGAAACGGATTGCGCACCGAGGCCGGTGAGGGCGTTGACATAGGGCATGACTGCCGCGCGCGCTGTCGCCGCGACGGTCAAGCCAATGCGGTCGTTGGCGATGTCGACTGGCAGTGTGCAGCCGAACATGGCGTCTTGAACGCCCCACGGCGTCAGCCGATCGATCTGGGCGCGAACGATGCCGTCGAGGAACTCGCCGGCGCGGCGCGGCAATTCAAGCGGGCGGAAGAGGAAGCGTCTCTGCAGCAACGAAAGCTCCGCGCGGCTTCCTTTAATAAGGGTGGCGATTGCCGGCGGAATCGCGCCGTCGCCCTTGTCGTCGGTGATGCGGATAGGCGGCATTGTCGCCGGCGAGGCAGCAGGTACGACCCGAAAGGTGCCGTCATCTTGTTCGACCAGTCGCAACATGCGCGGTGAGGTGAGGTGATCCAACGCAACAAGCAGAGTGCGTGCAACGGAGTCGAGCCATAGCATGCCGATGGCTTGAATATCGGTCACGTACTTCATCTTATCGCCACATCCTCGCGGTCGTCCTGAAGCGGACCGTCCAAGTCGTCTCGCCATGATAGGACGTGGTAGGGCGTCGTGCTGGCGGCGCCGTTCGCCCTGATGACTGTCTCGGACCTGACGTCACGGCCACTGTCAAAATGGATGCGAACGACAGCGCGGGTGGCAGGAACTTTCGTCGTCGCGACGTCGGCCTGTAAGGGCCCGAGCAAGGCTATCAGGGCCTTACGGTCATCGGGATTCGACTGCCGCTGGCGCAGAACGGCGGCGACCCGATCCGGGGTCATGCCGGGCAAGGCGGCTATCACAATCGGATCTGCGTTACCCAGGTCGATGCCGGCTTGGCCGCTGAACACGGTCACGTAGGGAAGTGCGCGTGCGACCAGTTGAAGCGGCAGGCCACGCACCAGCCACAATTCGGAGACACTGGCGAAGGGTGCTTGGCGCGGATCGTAGGTGAGCCCGGCCGCGTGATAGAGCGACGCTTCCTTGTCGGTGGCGGCCGATTTTGGCGGGGTGCGCCAGGCGACGAGACGGTCGGCATAGTTCTTGGCACGGTCTGTCGAGGCGCCGAGTGCGGTGAACAGACTGGCTAGGAGCGCCGGCGACGCGGCATTGAGATCAATGCGCGCCGCTTCGTTGACGAATCTCACCGCGACCTGGGCGCGCCCCAGCCGGAATGAGAAACGACCGCGGCTCGGAGTAGGCTGGCCCCGCGGCGTGCTCAGTTCATACGCGGTCAGCGCGAGACTTGCCGAGATCGCGGCATCCGTCTTGATGCGAATGTCATTGGCGGCGAAAGCCCGAGTCGTGTTGATAATGTAGGCGGCGTAAATACCCGCTAGCGCCGCCAGTGCACCGACGATCCACAGCACGGCGACGACGGCGAAGCCGTCGCGGCTTACGTCGCGGCGCAGCTTGACGGGGCTCATTGTTGCACCGCCTTGGCGCCACCTGCGGCCGGCCCGGTGCCCTTCTCGTCTTCCTTATTCTCGCCGTCCCTATTGTTTGCTCCCGGGCGTTTCGGAGCGGCATCGACGTGAATCGTCACCGCGGTCGATACCGGCAAGATCTGCTGACTTGCGGTGTCGCGGACGAGTAGCCGTATCGCACGCGGCAAACGTGTCTTATCACGCCAACCTCCTTTCCATTTGCGGTCCTCGCCCGCGTAGGAAAATGTCACCCGATAAGGCGCGCGCAGCAGTACCACGGCATCGCGCAGCGGCGGCAGGTGATCGGTGCGGGCGTCCGGCCCCGTCGGCGCGAAACGTGCGCGGGTCCGCACCAGAACCGGGCCCTGCCGGCCGGCGGTTTCGGCAATGCGCACGATTTCGAGCCCGGGCTTCGCGTTGGGGCCGAGCGCGCGGCGGACAAAGGTAACCGACAATTCCGAACCGACGAACAGCGGATGGGTGCCGCCGCCGAGCGGCACGTATTGCGCCGCTGCCAGATCGCCGATGAGCCGCTCGGCCCCGCGCTCCAGCAACTCATTGCGTTGCACGCTGGCAAAGCCGCGGCTCCAGTTCGGCAGCCACTGCGCCGTCACGGTCGCCAGACCTGCCAGCACCGTACCCATCAGCGCCACGGCGACCAGAGCTTCGATAAGCGAAAAGCCGGCCTGGCCTGCGCGGGCAGATAGCGTCATCACTCGGCCCTTCGCGCCAGGCGCACAGTTTCAAGTTGAAACGTCGCGCCGCCAGGCGCCGCGACCGTGATGGTCACGCGCTCGGGAGTCCAAGGTGACGACCGCCGAGAAGGAATGCGGCCACGGAAGGGCTGGTAGTCGACGCGCCATGCGTGGCCGTGCATCTTGCCGGTTATCGAGCTGCCGGTGGATTGCGATGGGCCAGGCAGCCCGGTTTCGATGGCACGGACGACCGAGACCAGCGCGAGATGCTGCTGAAGGGCACGAGTGCCGCGCATGTTGGTAGCGACCAGCGAACCGATCGATGTCAGCGTAACGGCTAGCACCGCGAGGGCGACCAGGACCTCGAGCAAGGTGAAGCCGGCAGCGGCGGGGTCGGTTTTAGCTCGGGTGGCGGCGGACAATTTCGATCCCTCCCGTCAACCAATTGATGTGGATGTCGTAGCCGACGCCTAAACGTGCGATCGTTACGATACCGCCGCACGACATGCCCGATGGGAAAAAGACAATGCTTGAACCGCCAATCCGGCCGTTGCAGCGCGCCGCCAATGTTGCGGTCATATCGACGTCGCGTGGCAACTGGATTGCCTGTTCGCTGGCGTGGGAGATGACCGAGCGCGCGAGGGCGTCAACGTCGGTGGCGACGACCGCATGGCGTCGAACGGCTGCGGTTCGGTCGGCCGTCAGCAAGGATGCAATCTGCACAGCGTAACCTTTGAGCCGGGGCTGGGATGTTCCGTGCGGAATAGCGGGCAACAGGATGGCCGCAACCATCCCAATAATGGCGACGACGCAAATGATTTCCAGCAGCGTGAAGCCGGCCGCGCGACCGTCGCTATCAACGCTTCCAGCTTGTGATATCCGCTGCATCGCCGCTGCCGCCTTGCTGTCCGTCGGAGCCGAGCGAGATGATGTCATAGCGGCTGTGCCCGCCGGGCGAACGGTAGGCGTAGGGGTGACCCCATGGGTCGGCAGGCACATTGCCACCTTTTAAGTAAGGGCCGTTCCAATTCGGCGTAGAACTGGCGGTATGCACCAAAGCGGTCAATCCATCGGACGTCGAAGGATAGCGGCCCGTGTCGAGATAGAAGAGATCCAGCGCGCTTTTGAAGCTTTCGATCTGGATTTTGGCGGCCTTCACCTTGGAGTCCGACAGGTAGTTGAGCACGCGCGGCCCCACCAGGGCCATGATGAGGCCGATGATGGTGATGACGACGAGCATCTCGATCAGGGTGAAGCCAGCTTCGCCGCTTCGGGGCCGGCCCAGTTGATGCCGCTGCAGTGAGGCTCTAGCTAGAAATTGCACAACGTTGGCCATGTGAGCCGCTCCACTCGATACCATACGTTCCTTGCGCCCGCCACGGCAGAACGCCCGCCGACCGCGTGGTCGCCAGCGCCCCACCGATCCAACCACCCAGTCATCTTGACCACTTGTCTGACGGGATGATGAAACCTTCATGACAGGTGGCGGCTTATCAACCGCCGACGGGCCAATGGTCGGCAAGAGTCGACGTCTTCAGTCGGCGATCTGGCTGACCGACAGGAGCGCCGTCATCACCGAGACGATCAAGCCACCGACCACGGTGCTGATGAAAATGATGGCGAACGGCCCGATGATGGCGACGACACGGTCGAGGCTGCGCTGAAGTTTGGCTTCGTAGAAGTCGGCTACACGCCCGGCCAGCATCGGCAGTTGCCCGGTTTCTTCACCCAATCGCAACATGCGGACGGCCATGGACGGCAGGGTTTCCGTCTCGGCAATGGCTTCGGATAATTTGCTGCCGTGGCGCACGCGGTCCGCCGTCTTGGTCCATGCCGCGGCGCTGCCGGTTGCCGCCATCATATCGTTGAGGGTGCGCAAGGTGGCGGTCAGAGTGACGCCGCTTGCGAGCAGAACGCTGAGATTGCGACAGAACAGCCCGGCACGGTGGAAGGCGAGGGCGGTGTGCACGAGCGGCAGCCGTGCCAGCGCTGCGATCAGCGCATTGCGGGTCTGCGCCTGCCGCCAGAAGAGCCAGCCGGCGAGCAAGGCAAGGGCCGCCGCAATGATGAGCGCCGCGGTGTTGGCACGCGCAAAATCCGAAAGATCCAGCAGCGCTGCCACCATGGGATCGAGCTTGGCGCCGAGGTCTCGCAGCACGCTACCGAATTGCGGCAGAACGAAAAACAGGAAAAACAGCAAGACGGCGCCTGAGCCAAAAAGGACGAAGGCCGGGTAGCGCAGCGCATCGGTCAGCTTGCGGCGCAGTTGCTCGGCACGGGTCCGCTCATCGCTGAGCACCTGCAGGATGTTGTCGAGGGTGCCCGACGTCTCTCCGACGCGGACGAACGCGACATAGATGGCAGGAAACAGGGTCGGATATTGAGAAATCGCATCGGCGAAGGTTTCGCCGGCCAAGATCGCCGCCTTGATGCGCGCCACCACTGGCCGCAGCCGGCCGACATCCACATCTGTTGCCAACAGATCCAGCGCGTCATTGATGCGGGCACCGGCTTTGAGCAGTAGTGCCAGGTCACGGGTGAATACTGTGACATCTTCTGCGCTCGGCCGCGAAAATGCCGAAAAGGGAGATGTGGCCCTCGCCGTTGCCGCGGTCTCGCCGACAGCTTCGATCAGAACAAGACCGAGATACTCGATGCGGCTTGCGACTTCGGCCGCGCTTGGCGCTGCGATCGATCCGGTGACGATGTCGCCGGTCTGGGTCAGGGCTTTGTAATGAAAATTGGCCATGGCGTCAGCGCGCGGTGGTTACGCGGAGGACTTCCGCGGCCGACGTTACACCGGCCCGACACTTGGCGATGGCGTCGTCTATCATCGAGGTCATGCCGGCGCGGATGGCGGCCTGCTCAATGATGTCGGATGAGGTCTGCGGCCCGATCAGTTCGCGGACCGGTGGTGTCATCTCCAGCACCTCGAAGACGCCTTTGCGTCCGCGATAGCCTGCCCCACCGCAGCGCTCGCAGCGTCCGGGCTCGTGTATGCGATCGCCGGCGCGGAAGCCGAGCGTGCCGTAGCGGGGGTCGGTGGCAAGATCCGGTGCGCTCAGCGCGCGCTCGTTCTTGCAGCGCTCGCACAGGATCCGCACCAGCCGCTGGGCGATGACCGCACGCAGGGTCGATTTCAGCAGGAATCCTTCGATGCCGAGATCGAGCAGCCGCGGCACGGCCGCCGCCGCGGTTTCGGTGTGCAAAGTGGTCAGAACCAAGTGTCCGGTCAGCGCCGCGTGAATGGCGATGTGCGCGGTTTCGGCATCACGGATTTCGCCGACCATTATGACGTCAGGGTCCTGGCGCACGAAGGCGCGCAAAGCCGAGGCAAAGGTCAGCCCGATCGCCGGTTTCACCTGGGATTGGTTGATGCCGGCGATTTCGTATTCGACCGGGTCTTCGATGGTGAGAATCTTGCGCGTCGGCTCGTTGAGGATGGCGAGCATGGTGGCCAGCGTCGTCGTTTTGCCGCTGCCAGTCGGGCCCGTCACCACGATCATGCCGTGCGGCAGCGACATGAGCCGCGCAAGTCTGGCTTCGTCTGATGCATTGAGCCCGAGGCTGCCGATTTCGAGCAGTCCACGGTCCTTGGCCAACAGGCGCATGACGGCTGACTCACCGTGTTGCGTTGGCATGGTGGCGACGCGGACGTCGATCTCCGACTGGGCGACGCGCACGCGCGCGGCGCCGTCCTGCGGCAGGCGCCGTTCGGCGATGTTGAGCCCGGCGAGAATCTTGATGCGCGAGATGACAGCCTGGGGCGGTGCCCCAGGCGGCGTCGGCACGATGCGCAGCAATCCATCGACGCGCATGCGCACGATAAGGCCGGTCCGGAACGGTTCGATATGGATGTCGCTTGCTCTGAGTTCCGCGGCCTTTTCGAGGAGATCGTTGACTGCGCGCACCACCGGCGCGCCGCTGGCGAGATCGCGCAGGCTTTCGATGTCGTCATCGGCCCGGGGAAGCTGTTCTTCCACGCTATCGGCGGCCGGACCGTCGGCGCCGAGCCGTTCGTTCAAAACGGTGGCGATATCTTCAAAAGAGGCGACTTCAATCGCCACCGGGCCGCCGAGCACAATTTCCGCAGCGCGAATTGCGCTCTCGTCGCGGGGATCGGCCACCGCCAGCATCGCGCGTCCTTCCTCGGCCCGATGCGGAAACACGCTGGTCTCGCGCAAGAAGCGGCCGGTGAACTGATTGGCGCAGGAGCGCGCCGCCATCAGCGTGCGCAATTCGATGCGCGGCAGTTCGTGATAGCGCGCGACCTCATCGGCAAAGTCACCCGCTGACAGATCGGTGAGTTTCCACAATCGGCGCAATGCCGAATGGCCGCCCTGCGGATCGGGAAGTTGAAGTGCCATTCGGGCGTCCGCGGTTAGGCAGTCCTTTTCCGTGAGGTATTCGATGAAATCAGCGTGCGCCTGCGCACTCATCGCGGCGTCGCCTCAAATATCGAAAGGGTGCGCCGCCTGCGTGTTTCTCGGCGGATGTGGCCATCCGAATCCGGGGCGCCGGCGACCGGACTTCGCTTGGCCGGTCGGTGTGCGGATTCAATGGCCGGCATTGGGGGCGTCACGATCAGGGAACAAGTCCCACATCGTGTTGGCGGTCTTGGCGTTGGCCAAGCGGGGCAGGCTGAAACCGTCCTCGATGGTGGCCAGCATCGAGTAATGATTCATGGGGACCGCGCTTCTTCGCGAATTGCCGCGTTTGGTGACGACGATCGAGGCGATGTGACCTCCGCCGACACCCTTTGCGCCGCAGCAGCCCAGGTTGCCCGAGAAATCATTCTCATCCCACACCACGAAGATTACCGAGCGCTTGGTGAAGGACGGCGAGTTCTGAATGGCTGTGACGGTCCGCTGCAGGAAGGCGTCGCCGAGCTTGAGCATGCCAGCATCGCCGGCGGTGGGCTCGCAGCCGGGAGGAATGGGGCTGCCGCCGGTGAAGCCATGTTGGTCATTGCACTGGTTGGGGGCGATGAAAACGTAGCGCGGCATGTGGAGCGGGTCGTTGAGCTCGTTCTGGAATTGGCTCAAGTCAAACGGCCTGATGTGCTGCAGCCGTGATGGATTTGTCGTAATACTTGTGAAGTACATGAACGGATTGTGCTTCTGAGCGTAAAGTTTGGGACCGCCGCTCTCAGCCGTCGGAAAACGGGTTCCGAGATAACCAATGGTCGGCATCAACTCCTGCAGCACTTCCCATCCGATATGCTTCTGCTCGAGTTGGTCGACGATGTTCGGGGCCGTCAACCCGCCAATGCAAATCGAGCCATGGTCTGGGGCGAAGCAGCTATCTGCGTCGTTCTGAATGCCGAAATAGTCGCCGGCAATTTCAGCGAAATAGTTCGGCAGACTCGGATGGGTGGCGCCGAAATAATATGTCGCGAGACCGTTGTTTTGGGCCAAGTGGGTCGTAAACGGCGTGAGCAAGGTCGCGCCGGAGGGATCGCTGGGGTCGGCCTGCCCGATGACTTCATCGAAGCCGTGATTCTCCATCATAATGATGAAGACGCGGTCGAGCCGCTGCGAGCGTTGATGATGGTCGGAACCGGCAACGGCCACTGCGGTGAGTGCGACGGCAGCCGCAAGGCCGAGGCCGAGGGTTCGCGCGCACGCAGATAGGAACGACGGCATATCGACCCCTTGTGGATGGATGATGTCTCCCAGATCGCATGACGCGCGGGATGCTGCTCAGCCTCGATTACGATTTTGGGCCCGTACAATGACAGTTGAATTACACGCGGTCATAATTCGCCAAACGAGACGAAATTGCTTAAGCATTTGTCGAGCGGCCGCGCCGCAGCCTTGGAGCTGCAGTCTTGGAATTGATGCTGCCGATACTGTGGATAGGGCGCCCTATTATTTCTGTCATAAAATGTCGGTAAGACAACAAGGCTTCTCTCGTCCGGCCGCTCGCCGCCATTCGACGCGCGCATGTAAACTCCGAAACACGTTAGGTACAAGCTATTGTTGTCTCGTGTCGAAGGAGGGCTGCGTTGCCGGCGTCTGACGCGCAGCAAGGCAGTTTGTTGCGTGTTCGCGGCAGCCGCGGTTTTGCTGGCTGGCTGTAACGCCTTGACCTCGCGCGAGGAAATTGCGGGGCCGGATGTCTTGGACAAAGTCCGCGCGCTGGACCTAACTCCGCGTTATCCGCAGCCGACAACGTCGATAGCGGGATCGGGGGACGAACGAACCCAACCCCAGGTCTATTCCGGCGAAGTTGTCCCAATTGTTGCGCCGTCGACGGTGCGTCAGGCGCGTGGCGGTGACGGGTATGACCTCAATTTCGAAAGCACACCGATCACGACCGTTGCCAAAACGATTCTCAGCGACATTCTCGGCGTCGGCTACACGATCGACCCGCGGATGCAAGGCACTGTGACGCTGGCCTCGGGACGGCCGGTCCCCAAGGGCCAGGTTCTCTATGTGCTCGAGGCCGCGCTTCGTTTGAGCAACGTGGCGTTGGTCCGGAACACTGCCGGCTATCGACTTGTTCCGCTCGGTGACGCCGTTGGCGGCGGCCATCTCGACCCGGTCGCCAGTGCCGAACCGGGTTATGGTATCTCGGTGGTGCCGCTTCGATACGTGTCGGCCCGCACCGTTGTAAAATTGCTCGACAGCTTCGCGACCAAGCCGGGCACCGTGCGGGTCGATCCGGCGCGAAATCTGGTGCTGATCCAGGGAACAGGCGAGGAACGTAGCGCCGCTATCCAGACCGTGCTCAGTTTCGATACCGACTGGATGCGGGGCCAATCGGTCGGCATCTATCCGGTGCAGAATAGTGTGCCCGAACAGGTCATCGCCGACTTGCAGAAGATCATGGATTCGGGGGACGGCGGTCTCACCCATGATGTGATCAAGTTTCAAGCGATCGACCGCATGAACGCCGTCATGGCGGTGACACGGCGGGCGGCTCTGCTGAAGACGGTGTCGACCTGGATCGAGCGGCTGGATCGCGCGGACACCACGAGGAGGGGCGTCAAGGTCTATCGCGTGCGCTATGGAGACGCCCGCCAGATTGCGCGGGTTCTCAACAATCTGTTTGTCGGCAATTCGGGGGGTAATCTCGATTCATCATCGAACCAGATCGCGCCGGGTTCCGGCCAGGTTACCGCCTCCAGCCGGGTGCGGCGTGCGCTGGGCGACCAGTCGTCCGATGGGCCAGCATTCGGGCGCGCGTCGCAGGGCTTCGGCTCATCCAAGACCAAGACGCCCAGCTTGAGCCAGATGGCCACTAAGCTACGCGAGGAGGCCAACAAGACCGCGGTTGGCGAAGATAATGGATCGGGCGGGCCGGCGGTGCTGAAAGGCGTCCGGATCACTGCCGATAGCGTAAACAATTCGCTGCTGATCTATGCCAGCCAGGAAAACTACCGCATCATCGAGCGGACCCTGCGCCAGATCGACCGGCCCCAGCTGCAAGTGGCGATCAATGCGACCATCGCCGAAGTCACGCTCAACAAGCAGCTCGCCTATGGCGTCCAGTTCTATCTGACCGGCCACAATCTTACGGCTAACAATACCTATCAAAACGCGGCCACGCTCAACGTGTCCGGCGTCGTCGGTCCGGTTCTCGCGCAGGCTTTTCCAGGCTTCAACTTTCTGGTGGGCAGCCAGTCGCAGCCGAACGTCATTCTCGACGCACTGCACGACGTTACCACCGTGAAAGTCCTATCCATTCCGTCAATCGTGGTGCTCGACAATGAACCGGCGGTATTGCAGGTCGGCGACGAAGTGCCCGTATCGACCGGCTCGGCGACCGTGCTGACCACAAACAATACCGTGGTCAATACGATCGACTACCGTAACACCGGCGTGATCCTTCAGGTCATCCCGCGCATCAATGTGAACGGCAATGTCGTGCTGGATATAAAGCAGGAGATCAGCAACGTGTCGGATACATCGACGGCCACTACGCTGACGCTGACGGTTTCGCAACGCAAGATCAAGAGTACGATTGCGGTGGCCAGCGGCCAGACCGTGTTGCTGGCGGGCCTGATCGGGCAGCGGGAGGACCGCAGCCACCCCACAATCCCGGAACTTGGCGATCTTCCGATCATTGGAAATGCATTCGGGCACACCGCCACCAAGACGACGCGTACCGAATTGATCATTTTCATCCGGCCGCAGATCATTCGGAACAGCGTCGACGCGCATTTCGTGGCCGAGGAATTGAGATCCAAGTTGAGGGGTACGTCGCAGGCGCAGCGGTCCCGGCGATGGCGCATCCAATAGGCGGCGAGTGTGTCGCTTAACCAGGCAGAACGGGTGAGTGCTAAGGGGATGTGGTCGCTCCCGGCGATTGCGGTGGCGGCAGCGGGCGCGGCGACCGTAAGCGTGATGTTGTCGCCGGGAATAGACGGCGTCTTGGGAGCAGCCCTGTCCGTTGTGATGGTGGCGATCGCGGTGGCCGATGTCCGTAGCTATACGATTCCGGACGAACTCACGGCCGTGGCGTATGCGTTGGCCTTGGCGCGGGCGGCGTTCCAAGGCAGCGACGCGATGGCCGCAGCGGTTGCGCTTGCCGTGACGCGCGGTGCCGTCGTGGCCGCTCTGTTCTGGTCGCTGCGCATCGCCTACCGCTGGCTGCGGGTGCGCGAGGGGCTCGGGTTCGGCGACGTCAAGCTTGCTGCCGTGGCCGGCGCATGGCTGAGCTGGACCGCGATCCCGGTCGCCGTCGAGATCGGCGCTTGTGCAGGCATCCTCGTCTACGCCGTCAGGCAAATCGTGTTGCGGCGTCCGCTAAGGGCGGCCGCCAGGTTGCCATTCGGCGCCTTTTTCGCGCCGGCCATCTGGCTGGGCTGGGTGTTCGAAACCGTCATACTAGGAAGACTGTGATGCGGGGGCGAGGGATTACGGGAACGGCCGCGTTCCAGGTAAGATGTGTGGCCCTAGCGGCGCTGCTTGTCGTGCCGCCGGCCGGTCGCGGCTTCGCCGTCGCGGCGGGTCGTCCGGTTCGTGGTGCCGGAAGTGATGTTAGCGTTGCCGCTTTTGGCGGACATTTGCGGGATGCGGCGCGCCGTGGCGATGCGCGGGCGCAGGCCAAACTTGGCTTTGCCTACGCCACCGGCCGGGGCGTGCCGCAGAACTACAGCGTCGCGGTCATTTGGTATCGCCGGGCGGCGCAACAGGGTAATGCGACGGCGCAATATCCCCTCGGGCTGATGTATGACCGGGGGCAGGGCGTTCACGAAGACACGATCGTCGCACAGAAATGGCTTATCCTGGCAGCCGCCAATGCCAACGCGCGCGAGCGCGACTATTTCACCCGTATTCGCGACGCTGTCGCTTCGACCATGACCGGTCGTGAGGTCGTGCGCGCGCAAGTTCTCGCTCACGGCTGGTGGCGTCGGCACCGCTGGTGACAAATGGTATTGCCGCAAGAATTGTTAGAGCGCTTTTTGCGCGCGATCGTCATGCCGATTGTGACGGCTTTTCACTAAACTGAATTACAACGGCCACGAGAGCGCAACGACTCTTCGTCATCGTATGGGTGCGGGAGCGCGATGTGACGAGTTCTCCCGTCAACTGAAAATCATATCGATCTGACCAAACCGTGCAGGAGTTATCACGATGAGACTAAAATTTGCAATGAAATCGCCGGCCTTGGCAGCCAGCGGTCTCTGCACGGTGACGTTCGCGGCAGCGCAGCCGGAGGCGCACAGGGAGATCAAGACGCCGAGCAAGCACATCTGCGACCCGTTCACGGCCTACCTGAGCATCATGAAAAATCCGATGGAGGAAGCGAAGCTGCAGAATTACGGTGCCTTCCTCAACGACGCGCACAACAACGCGTTACCGGCGGTGTCCTTCGTGCGCCTATTCGAGGCGCTCGCCGGTCACCCGGCAGACTCGATCACCGACCTGTATGAGAAATTTCTCGAAGATCTGATCAACCAGGTAAAGAGCGATCTCAAGCTTGTCTTCATGGGTAAATAGCAAACGACATCTCTGCGAACGCTGCCGCGATTGCAATAATGCCAAGCCTGCCGCGCGCTGCAGTTGGCGAAGGGTGCGAGATCATGCCACGGCCACCCGGCGTCATGGGGCACCCTTCCGGGTGCGCTACCCTTCAGACCGGGGGTGACCAGAGGAACTTACTGCTTTGGACCAACGGCCCCAATTGTTTTCAATCTGTCAGATCTGACCCAACCAGACACATCAAGTCCCGTTCCGGGATTCACATACGTCACGGACGACCACCCATCGTTTGATTGCGCATATACAATCAATTTATCCTTTTGGATGACAAATACCCCCGCCATACGGCAGCGAATGTTCGGCGCTGAATAAAATTGCAGCCTTCCCGCTCCTATAACCACGTCGGCGAGGGGCGGTGAGAAAATCGGGATTTCTTTCGTCCCCGTTTTCGGCTCCTTACAGCCTTTCGCTGCTTCCGCGAGAGCAGAAGTGCGGAGGGAATCCAGAAGAATGGCGCTGCAAGCGAAGCAGACAAGCAATGTCTTGCTCAAAGTCATTTTGTCTCCATGAACCGCGGTGACTGGACTGGCCCGACTTGACATATAGCGGTGTTGATGTCGCAGATATTTGGACGGAGGCAAGCGCTTGCTCCGGCGATTGCTAGAAAGATACACGCGGCAGGATGCTAGAGTTTCCTTCCGCCATTTGCCATCCGCTCCAGCTTTTGAATGACGCGTTCGGCAAAAATCGCTGTAGCGACAGGGAGGTTGCGGTCGCGCAGACGCCCGAACACCAAGTTGGCCTTGGAGATATCTCGCTCATCGATCTCCCGCGCCACCAGACCGAGCTTGCTGCGCTCGGCGACCGTCCCGATGCGGATCTGGAACGAGATCAGGCCGGCGTGGCCGACCAGGCCCCGCAGCAATTCGAACGAGTTCGATTCGACGACGACATTGAAGCGCAAGCCGGTACGCGCTGCGACTTCATCGAGTAGTTGACGGCCGCCAATCGAACGTTCCGGCAAGGCCAGCGGATGGGAGGCACAATCGTGCAGTCGCAGCTTGCGCTTGGCCGCAAGCGGGTGCTCCTTGGGCATGATCGCTACCAGCCGCTGCTCGAGCGTCATCAGGGGTTGGAAATTCGGGAGGAACGGCGGCCGGAACACGAGTACGAGGTCGACGTCATAGGCCGCCAGCGCTGCCATGGCATATTCGTGATCGACTACCTTCACGACGAATTCGACCAGCGGATAGGTGCGGCGGAATTCGGCGATGACGCGCGGCAGAAAGTCGAAGGCCAACGCCTGGCTGCAGGCGATGCGCACGGTGCCGCGCCGTAGGCCCTTCAGGTCCTCGATTTGTGAACGCATGCGTTCGGCGTCGCCGGTCTGCCGGCGCAGGTAATGCACGAACAACTCGCCGGCCGCGGTCAAACGAACGCCGCGCGGCAGCCGCTCGAACAGCGGTGCGCCGAGCTCCGCTTCGAGGTCGGCGATGCGCCGGTTGACCGCGGAGGCGGTCACGTGGAGCTGCTCGGCCGCCTTGCGGATCGAGCCGGTGCGCGCGACTTCGTCGACATAGCCCAGTATTCGCAGATGTTTCATCAGGTTGCCGGAGTTTGCCAAGTGATGCCGTTTCGGCACCAGTCTAGCAAGAAATTGGCACTCGTTGGCAACGCTCGGTGCGCCTAGGCTTGGCGTCAGTCACGCTTGCCCGGTCGAGATGGCATCGTTTCTGCCGACGTCGTCGCAAGCGCTGTTCCACCGGGGCGAACGGAACGCCGGGGCCGACGCCTGTCAAATGCCAACCTGCTCGACAGGAGTACGTTATGACGTTGAATGTTCGTTCCCTTGCGATAGCGCTGACGGCGGCGATCGGCGTTTGCGCGCCGCTTGCCCCGGCTACACCGGCCGCCGCCGAAACCCACATCAAGATGGTACTGAACTGGAAGTACCAGGGCCCGCAGGGCTGGTTCTTCCTGGCCCAGGACCGCGGCTATTTCAAGAAAGCTGGCCTCGACGTAACCATGGACCAGGGCAACGGCTCGGGCGCCGCGGTGCCGCTGGTTGCCAACGGCACCTACGACGTCGGCTTCGGCGATATCAATGCTCTTATTCAGTTCGCCGCCAAGAAGCCGAAAGAGGCGCCGGTCGCCGTATATGTCATGTACAACCGGCCGCCCTTCACGATCGCGGTGCGCTCAGACAGCGGCATCACGACGCCGAAAGACCTTGAGGGCAAGATGCTGGGCGGCTCGGCTACCGACGGCGCGCTCAAGCTGTTCCCGGCTTTCTGCAAGATCGCGAAGATCGATTGCAGCAAGATCAAGATCACCAACATGCAGCCCAGCCTGCGTGAGCAAATGCTGATGAAGAAGCAGGTTGAAGGCGTGTTTGGTTACGTCAACACCATCCGCTTCAGCGCCAAGCTGCTCGGCGTCGATCCTGCCAAGCAGATCAACTTCATCAAATACGGCGACTACGGGATGGACCTCTATTCAAACTCCATCATCGTCTCGCGCAAGCTGGTGAAAGAGCATCCAGAGGCGGTGAAGGGCCTGATCGCTGCCATCAACCATGGACTGAAGGACGCGCTGAAGGACCCGGACGCCGCCATTGACGCGGTTGCCAAGCGCGAACCGCTGATTAAGAAGAAGATCGAGCGCGAACGCCTGGACGCTACCTTGCAGGACGAGATGAACTCGCCCGAGATCGCCAAGATCGGTCTTGGCAATGTCGACATGGCGCGGCTGAAGAAGTCGGTGAAGATTTTGGTCGATGCGGAAAATCTGCCGCGCACGCCGGCGGTGAGCGAGTTCTACACGGCCAAATTCATGCCGCCGACGTCTGAACTCCCGAAGAAGCTCTTCGAAAAGTGATCTTCCCGCAACCTGCCGCACCTCCTGCCGGAGGTGCGGCACTCTTCCTAGCAGCGATCGAATAGTGGGCGGCGGCGATGGAACTCAACCTGACCGGGCGGGTGGCAATGATTACAGGCCCTGCCAAAGGGATGGGCGCCGCCATCACGCAAGGCTTCGCGGCCGAGGGCGTCAAGCTCGCGCTGATCGGCCGCGACGTCGCGGCCATCGAACCGGTCGCCGAAGTGGTGCGCGCGGGCGGTACCGAAGCCATTGTCGTGGCTTGCGATCTCACCGACGCTGCGCAATGCGAGACTGCGGCCGAGAAGACCAGGGCTGCATTCGGCCGCATCGACATTCTGGTCAACGTTGCCGGCGGTTCCGGTCCGGTCGGCAAGACCGGCGTCGAGACCACACCCGAGGAGTTTGACGACATCGTCAGCCTCAATATGGGCGGCTGCTTCCACACTATGCGTGCGGTGCTGCCGGCCATGATCGGTCAGCGCTACGGCAAGATCGTCAATGTCGGCGGCACCTTCGGCATGCGCGGCCGCGCCGGCCGCATGGCCTATTCGGCCTCGAAGTGGGGTCTGCGTGGCATCACCAAGAGCTTTGCGCTCGAGGTTGGCCAGTACAACATCAACGTCAATTGCGTGGCTCCCGGTATGGTCGACGGCCCACGCTTTCGCGACAAGGTCTGCGCTGACATGGCCGCGCGCCACGGCATCAGCCTCGAGGAGGCGATCGAGCGTCATGCCACCGAATATGCGCTGAAGCGCGTGACCACCGACGCCGATGTCGCCAACGCCTGTCTGTTTTTTGCCAGCGATCTGTCGCGGCAGATCACCGGGGTCGATCTGCCCGTCGACGGCGGCTGGGCCATGATCTGAGGTACATGCCATGAGCGCTGTGACGGTCGATCTTGTAATTTGCAACGGCAGCCTCGTGACGCCGGATTCGGTCGTCGAAGCCAGCATCGCCATCAAGGACGGCAAGGTGCTGGCGGTGGGCAACCTCGATGCCATGCCACCCGCGCGCGAAAGTTTCGATGCGGCCGGCTTGCACATCCTGCCCGGCGCTATCGACGTGCACGTGCATTTTCGCGATCCGGGCTATCCGCACAAGGAAGACTGGGAGAGCGGGACGGCGGCGGCGGCCTTCGGTGGTGTAACCACCGTGTTCGACATGCCGAACACCATTCCGCCCACCGGTACGGCTGAGATCCTGGCGGAAAAACATGCCATCGCCGCGGCCAAGGCGCATGTCGACTTCGGACTTTATGGCTTGCTCGGAGACGACACCATCGAGAACGTACCGGCGCTGGTGGAAGGCGGGGTCATCGGCTTCAAGCTCTATATGGGCAACACCTTCGGCAAAATTCCGAGTCCGTCGACCGGCGCCATGCTGGAAGCGTTCGAAATGGTGGCACCGACGGGAAAGCGGGTGTCTCTGCACGCCGAGACCAATTCAATTATGGAGCGGCGGCAGACTCGCATGATGCGCGCAGGCCGTAGCGATCCCTTCGCGCATCTGGCCGCGCGGCCGGCGGTGGTGGCGGTGGAGGCGGTGAGCCGGGCAGCGATCCTTGCCGAATGGACCGGCGCGCGCATCCACATCCTGCACATTTCCTCGGCCGAGGAACTGCGGCCGTTGCGTGAGGCCAAGGCGCGTGGCGTCGACGTCACCGGTGAGACCTGTCCGCATTATCTGTTGTTGTCCACAGACGACTATGAACGCTTCCCCGGCATCATGACGGTCAATCCGCCGGTGCGGGAGGCGCGTAACCGCGAACCACTTTGGGCTGCGCTCGCCGACGGCACTATCGATCTCATCGCCACCGACCACGCGCCTCATGCACCGGAGGAGAAGACCCGCAACGACATCTGGACCGTCGATTGCGGCTTTCCGGGCGTCGAGACGCAAATGCCGCTGATGCTGACCGCGGTGAATGGCGGGCGGATGACGATCAGCGATTATGTGCGCAAGAGTGCCTTCAATCCAGCGCGCATATGGGGGCTCTATCCGCGCAAGGGCGCGCTGCAGCCCGGTTCGGATGCCGACATCGCCATCGTCGATCTCGCTCGCGAGATGATGATCGAGGACGCAAAGCTCCATTCGCGCTCCAAGATCACGCCCTGGAACGGCCACATGGTGAAAGGCGTGCCGGTGCATACCTTGGTGCGCGGCCGCTTCGTGGTCAAAGACCGGGAACTGGTGAGCGGCACGAAGGGGTGGGGGCGTCCGGTACATCTCTTGCAGGAGATGCCGGCGCCGACAGTGCGCCATGCCGATGAGACCATGCAGGCCATCGTCGGTGCCGGGGCGCGGCGGCCATAGGAGCGCGACGTCATGACTTCAGCCCCCGACTACGAACTGCCCGCCCGTGCCGATGTCTTCGTCGAGCTCGAACAGGTTACGTTGACGTATGGCCGCGGCGACAAGCAGATCCATGCGCTCGGCCTCACCAATCTTCAGATTGTGGATGGAGATTTCGTCGCACTGGTGGGTCCGTCGGGCTGCGGCAAGTCGACGATCCTGAAGCTGGTGACCGGGCTGATATCGGCCACCAGCGGCTACGTCTACGTCGCCGGCCGCGAGGTCGGCGCCGAGCCGGTGCGCGTCGGCATGGCGTTCCAAAATCCGACCATGCTGCCCTGGCTCACCGTGCGCGACAACGTGATGATGCCGTTGAAGATCGTGCCGCCGTTCCGGCAGCAGTATCGTTCGAAACGCAAGACCGAGTTCCGCGACCGGGCAGAGGCCCTGCTCAAGGAGGTGGGGCTCTCCGGCTTCGGCGACAAATTCCCTTGGCAGCTGTCCGGCGGCATGTTGCAGCGCGCCTCGCTCTGCCGCGCACTGGTGCATGAACCACAACTTTTGATGCTCGACGAGCCGTTCGGCGCGCTCGACCAGTTCACCCGCGAGGAATTGTGGGCTGTGATGCAGGAGCTGTGGATGAAGTTGCGGCCGACGGTGCTCCTCGTCACCCACGATCTCAAGGAGGCCGGCTATCTCGCCAATCGCATCTGCGTCATGCGCGCGCGGCCGGGCCAGATCGTCGATGATGCGGAAGTGCCGTTTGCGCGGCCGCGCACCATCGATATGTCCTATACGCCGGAATTCGTATCGATGACCCGGCGCCTACGCGAACTGATCGTCTCGACCCGTCCGGTGAAGGAGGCGGCCTGATGGATCCGCAACGTCGCCGCCGCATCGCCTCCATTGCCCTCATCATCGGGTTCTTCTTGCTGTGGGAGGCGCTGTGCTGGCTGTTCAACATCAGCGATATCGTGCTGCCCAAGCCGAGTCAGATCATCGTCTCGCTGGTGACGCGCTTTCCCCAGCTTTGGCCGCACATTGTCCAGACGCTCTACACCACGCTGGTCGGCTTTGCGTTCGGCATCCTGATCGGGATCGCGCTCGGTATTTTGATCGGCTCGTCGCGGCTCGCCTATGACGTGGCATATCCGCTGCTGGTCGGCTTTGCCTCCATTCCGAAGGTGGCGGTGGTGCCGATCTTTGTTTTGTGGTTTGGCGCCGGCACGGTGCCAGCGGTGCTGACGGCGATGATCATGAGCATCTTCCCCATCGTCGTGAACGTGGCGACGGGCCTTGCCACCACCGAGCCGGAGCTGGAAGACGTCATGCGCGCGCTTCGTGCGACCAAGCTCGACATCCTGTGGAACGTCGGCCTGCCGCGCACCATGCCGTACTTCTTTGCCTCGTTGAAAGTCTCGGTGACGCTCGCTTTCGTCGGCACCGTGATCTCGGAGACTGTGGCCTCCAATCGCGGCATCGGCAACGTCATGATGATCGCCAGCTCGAATTTCGATGTGCCGCTGGTTTTCGCGGGCCTGCTAATTCTCGCCATCATGGGCGTTTCGCTCTACGCCGTCTTCTCCCTGCTCGAGGCGCGCGTGACCGGCTGGGCGCGGCGCAAGGACGAGTTCGCGATGGGTTGATCCAATCTTGTGCATCCGCAAAGATGAAGGTCGATGTTGCGGGTTGCGTCCAAAGTGCTCCTTTAACAGACCAAGCTCTTCAAGCGTTCCGCGACGATTTCATTCGACGCTTTTGGCGAGTTCTTTCTCCGATTCCGCGATGTATCGATCGATCACCGCCGGAAAGGCAGGTCTTCCATTTGGTCGACGCTGCGGGGGCGCTTGAGTGCTGCCTTCCGTTTGACGATCCAGGCATTGGCTGCGTGAGTGCCGTCAAATGCTTCGGCTTCGCGGTGCCCGATCGCGTCGCCTTTCTTTATGACGATCGAGGCGGTAAATGCCTTTGAGCCATCCTTTCGAGTCCGTCCAATTATCGTTCGGCGTGGTACGACATGACTTCAAAAACGACGACATTGCCGTACCGGAGGGTTCAAAATGAGCCGAAATCGGCTAAAATGGCACGACATGAGAGCGGTGCGGAAATGATCAAGTGACTGAGAATTCGCAAAAAAGCAAAAAAATCAGCCAGAGGTGCTTTAGTGTCGCACCGATGATGGACTGGACCGACCGCCATTGCCGGTTTTTCCATCGCCTGCTCACGCGCCGCGCGCTGCTTTATACCGAGATGCTGACCACCGGGGCGGTGCTGAATGGGGACCGCGAGCGGCTGCTCGGCTTCGACCCGGCTGAGCATCCGGTCGCGTTGCAGCTCGGCGGTTGCGACCCAAGGGCGCTCGCCCAATCCGCCCGCATCGGCGAGGCTTTCGGCTACGACGAGATCAACCTCAACGTTGGCTGCCCATCCGACCGCGTGCAGGAGGGCCGCTTCGGCGCGTGCCTGATGGCTGTGCCGGCGCTGGTAGCCGATTGCGTCGCCGGCATGAAGGCGGCGGTGAAGGTGCCGGTGACAGTGAAGTGTCGCATCGGCATTGACGAGCAGGATCCCGAGGAGACGTTGTTCTCGTTTGCGCGAGCCGTCAACGCCGCTGGCACCGACGCGCTCATCGTGCATGCACGCAAGGCCTGGCTGAAGGGCCCGTCGCCAAAGGAAAATCGCGACGTGCCTCCGCTCGATTATCCGTTGGTCTATCGCCTGAAATCGGCGCACCCCGATATTGAGATCATCATCAATGGCGGTGTCGCGAACCTTGAGCAGGCGCAGGAACACCTGGACCATGTTGACGGCGTCATGATGGGCCGCGCCGCCTATCAGGAGCCCTGGCGCCTGCTTGCCGCCGACCCACTGCTGTTCGGCGAAGCGGCGCCGTTCGCTTCCGCCAAGGAAGCAGTCGGCGCGCTGATCCCCTATATCGAGCGTGAGCTTGCAAGAGGTGCGCGGTTGCCGTCGATTACGCGCCACGTGCTCGGCCTGTTTCGCGCCGTGCCCGGCGCGCGCGCCTTCCGCCGGCATCTCGCGACCGAAGCGGTCAAGCCCGGCGCCGGCACCCAAGTCATGGCTGATGCGCTGGCGCTGGTGCTGGACTCCAAGCCCGATTTGGCGCACATCGCCGCCTGATTTCGCGCATGATCCCCAAAAAGTGGGAACCGGTTTTCGGATCAGATCATGCGCCACGAATAAGGTCTTGGGGGCCACTTCCGTGCTGGGACATTCGGTCGGCGAGATCGCGCTGTTGGCCGTGTGGGTCGCGGGCGCGGGCGTCCTGGTCGGGATTCTTGCCGGCCTGTTCGGCATCGGCGGCGGGGCCATCATCGTTCCTGTATTGTACGAGGTGTTCCGTCTGCTCGACGTGCCGGAGGATCTGCGGATCCAGCTCTGCATCGGCACGTCGCTCTCCATCATCGTGCCGACGACGGTGCGTTCCTATCTTGGCCATAAGAAGAAGGGCGCGGTGATCCCGCATGTCCTGCGCATCTGGACCGCGCCGGCGATCATTGGCGTGGCGATCGGCTCGATTGCCGCCGCCTATGCGCCTTCATACGTGTTCAAGATCGCTTTCGTTATCTTCGCGGGCTTTATCGCCATACGCATGCTGTTCGGCGGCGACCGCTGGAGTTCTCGGCAAGGACTTGCCAAAGCGTAGTGTGCTCGCGCTGTTCGGTTTCATCACCGGCCTCTTTTCCGCGCTGGTCGGGGTAAGCGGAGGCGCGGTATCGAATGCTGTGCTCACGCTCTACGGGCAGCCCATGCAGCGTGCCGTCGCGACCTCCGCCGGCATCGGCGTGCCGATCACCATCGCTGGCGCTATCGGCTACATGCTGGCCGGCTGGAAATACACTGATCAGCTTCCGCCGCTGTCAATCGGTTTCGTCTCGCTGATCGGCTTGGCACTGATGGCGCCGGTGTCGAGTTACACCGCAAGTTATGGCGTGCGACTGGCGCACTGGCTGCCTCGCCGCAAGCTCGAGATTGCTTTCGGTGTCTTTCTGGCGTTCGCGTCGCTGCGGTTTTTGATCAGTCTGTTCTAACCGGATCGCATCACGGCGCGCCGCGCATCCACAGGCGGTCGCCGCGCACTTCCCAGCTTGCCAGCCGGTTGAGGAAGGTCATGCCGAGCAGATTGTTCTTGAGCTGGCCATTTTGCACAACCAACGCGGGCACCGCGCGCTCGATTAGCCCGCCGACCGCCAGCTTGTCGAGCGTCACCGGCGCGGCCTGGGTATGGCCGTTGGCAGTCTCGACAGTGACCGTGTAGTTGAGCACTTCGATCGGTAAATGGGCGGCCTTGGCGGCCTTCTGCGTCAGCACGACCGAGCTCGCGCCGGTATCAAGCACCATCGGCACGCGCGCGCCATTGATGTGGGCCGCGAGCGCGAAGTCGCCGCCCGCGCCGCGCACCACTTCGACATTGCGGCCATGGCCGGCGACATGACCGGGCATTAGCTCTGCGATCACGCGGTCGGACACGTCGCGCAATTCGAAGCGGTAGCTGTAGCCGATCACCAGCAATAGCCCGATCACGGCCCAGAACAGCATCGCCTCCAGCGCCTGCGCCAGCCGTTCGCGGAACAGCGTCAGCACCAAGCCGCCGATGAAGACGACCAGCGCCAGCTTCACCATCAACGAGCCGACATCGTGACGCAGCAGATTGGCGATCGGGTCGGTGTCGGTTGTCGCGATCAGTACGGCGAGCGACAGCGCCATGCCAATCACCAGGGACCAAGTCAGGCGGCGGCTCACAGCGTCATCCTGCCGCACGCGCGCGTTCGGTTTGACCATGCGCGGAAAGCCGAGCCGGCAAATCGGCCATGATGCGGCTGCGCTCGCTTGGCGTCATGGCGCTCCAGCCCGCAATCTCCTCGATCGTGCGGCCGCAACCGAGGCACAGGCCTGCGTGGGCATCGAGGGTGCAGATCTTGACGCAGGGGGTTTCGATCATTGGGTGGACTCAAGGGGCGCGCGACACTCGAACATAAGCCCGACGGGCCGGAAGGCAATCAGGGCGTTTGGTCGCAACTAGTGCCGCCCATGAAGTTCTTGCGCCATTTGCCGCAATCTCATCCAGGAACTTCAAATCGAAAGCGGCACTAGAATCATAGATTTGCCAGGATCCCTTTGGTTTCGACGCTTGTAAACGGACGTGCTGCAAAGGGATACAAGCGTCGGGACCGGAACACTAGCGGCTTCAGGTGCCGGCACGGAACAAGGGCCGCCGGCTCAGCCGCTCCCTTTTCTCTGGCGTGAGGATGGGTTCGCCCGGGGTAAGCGATGGGGCCTTCACGGTCGTCATCGGCGCCATGGCCGCCACCACCCGCTCAGGCGGGAACGTGACCACCACTTCGGTTCCGATGCGCAGCTTGGATTTCAGGTTGAAGGTGCCGCCGTGTAGATCGACCAGGCTCTTGGCGATCGGTAGGCCGAGGCCGGCGCCTTGTTCGGCCGATTTGATCGAATTCGAGCCCTGGCCGAACGAGGCCAGCACCACCGGAATCTCGTCTTCCGGAATGCCCGGACCGGTGTCCTGCACACTCAGATACTGGCCGCCGGATGCGGTCCATCCCACTTTCAGCCAGATCTCGCCACCTTGCGGAGTGAACTTGATCGCGTTCGACAGCAGATTGAGGCAAATCTGGCGCACCGCACGTTCGTCCGCCCAAAGCCGCGGCAATTCGGCCTCGAACACTTCGCGAATAGTAATGCCGCGGTTGGTGGCGCGCAGCTTGAGCAGATGGTGGCAGTCCTCGACGATGGCGGCGAGCGAGACCGATTCCTCGTTGAGTTCGTAGCGGCCGGCTTCAATGCGCGAAAGATCAAGGATTTCGTTGATCAATCCGAGCAGGTGCACACCTGAATTATGAATGTCGGCGGAATATTCCTTGTAGGCTGGCACTGAGTGTTCGCCAAACACTTCGTTCTTCATCACTTCGGAAAAGCCGAGAATGGCGTTTAGCGGCGTGCGCAACTCGTGGCTCATCTGTGCGAGGAAGCGAGACTTGGAGATATTCGCGGCTTCAGCACGCCGGCGCGCTTCGTCTGAAATCGCTTTAGCCTGTTCTAGTTCCCCGATGAGGGCGTCTTTTTCGGCGCGCGCCTCCAGAGTCGCCAGGGTGGTCGAATAGAGCCGGTATGCGAGAGCCGCGAAGTAGCCCTGCGCGGTGAGTGCCATGATGGCGAGGATGAAGTTGCGCAGCGAGCCCTGCAACATGAAGTCGAGGGATATCGCGGCGGTCACCGGGAAGGTGGCGGCGTAGACCGCAATCGGCAAGCTCGAGGCCAGCATGCTGGACACAGCCACCACCAGCAGCATGACGAACAGCATGAACGTGTTCGAGTTTTCATCGACTCCCATCGGGCGGAGGAGGATGAACATCCAGGCGAGGCCGTAGCACAGGTCAAGGATGACGAACCGCAGCCGCCAAGCGCGATAAGGTGCTTCGGTGGCCGGCAGGTCGAGGAATTGGCGACACTTCGTGACGATGACCGCGTGGATCACCAGCACGGCGGCAGTCCAGACGCCCGCCACTACGGCGCCGGTCCAAAGGCTGGACAGGAAACCGACGGTCGCCACCAGTAGCAGGATGACCAGCGAGGCCGACAATCGGTTCTGCGCGTATTGCCGTAAAAGCTCGTAGTCGAATGCGGGCCGGGTCCCGCTCGACGAAGTCAACCGGTCCCGCGCCTCGCGTACGTGTTGCGCGGCGAGCCGCCGCTTGACGGGCGAGGTCTGCGGAGGGAGCGCGGCGAGGTCGGGCTGTTCGCCTGGGATAGGCATGGAACGGACGCTGTTCTGCTGAAAAGTTCGGTTCAACTTCCCTCAAAATCCTTAAGAGCAAGCTTAAGAGCCGGCTGAACGGCCCGGTTTACGATCATGCCGGGGCCTTTGACAGGCATGCGCGTCCATGCTCGGTTGGCTACACGGGGAGAAAACCGGACGTAAAGGGTATGGAATGAAGCTTTACGACAGCAAGTTCGCGCCAAATCCGCGTCGCGCCCGTATTTTCCTGGCCGAAAAGGGTATTTCGGTGCCAACCGAGCAGGTGGACATCGGCGCTAAGCAGCACCTCACTCCGGAATACGCCGCCATCAATCCACTGCAGCGTACGCCGGCGCTAGAACTAGACGACGGCACCATAATTGCCGAGTTGATCGCGATCTGCCGCTACTTCGAGGAGCTCCAGCCGGAGCCGCCGCTGTTCGGAAAGGGAGCGAAGGAAATTGCAGCAGTGGAGATGTGGAATCGGCGTTGCGAGCTGAATTTGTTCTTTCCGGTCGCGCACGTATTCCGGCATACCCACCCCGCGATGAAGGAACTGGAAGTGCCCCAGGTGGCGGAATGGGCTGAAGCCAACAGGCCACGCATCGCCGAGTTTCTCAAAATTCTCGACGATCAGCTCGAAACCAACGAGTTCATCGCGGGCGCACACTATACGGTCGCCGACATCACCGCGCTTTGTGCTCTCGATTTCACGAAGCCGGCACGTGTTACCGTGCCGGAGGGACTCGGCAATCTGCAGCGATGGCGCGAGGCGGTGTCGGCAAGGCCGAGCGCGCGCGCTTAATCCCGAAAAAGCGTGTCCCGAACTTGATCCGGAATGGGAACCTGTATTCGGATCAGATCATGCGCAAAATAAAATCAGGGACACGATGAAGCTCACGATCGTCGGCTCCGGCGGGCGCTGCAACACCCGCTTCTGGCTGGAGACGGCAAAGGCGACACTCTTGGTCGATTGCGGCGCCTAGGCGCTGAAGAGCTTGGGCCTCGATCCTAGCTGGATCGAGGCTGTCGTCCTCACGCATCTGCACGGTGACCATTTCGGCGGATTGCCGTAACCCGATAATGCTGGCGAGTTCTTGCAGAAAGTTGAGGCCGCCGGCGTGCTTGTCGCTGCCGACGGCCTCGCGCATGCGTTCTGAGCGTTTCCTACTTCCGCTCCAAGAGCGCGATCAGGCTCGACGTATCCCACCGGTTGCCACCCATCGCCTGCACTTGCGAATAGAACTGGTCGACTAGCGCGGTCACGGGCAGATTGGCGTGGTTGTTGCGCGCTTCGCCGAGGCAGATGCCGAGGTCCTTGCGCATCCATTCCACCGCGAAGCCGTGATTAAACTCGTCGGCGGCCATGGTCTTGTAGCGATTTTCCATCTGCCAGGACTGCGCCGCACCCTTGGAGATGGTGGCGATGACCTTTTCCACGTCGAGATTGGCGCGTTTGGCGAAGTGCAAGCCTTCCGACAGGCCCTGCACCAGGCCCGCGATGCAGATCTGGTTGACCATCTTGGTGAGCTGGCCGGCGCCGGGATTGCCGATCAGGTTGCAGGCGCGCGCGAACGCGGCGATCACTTTCTCGGCCTTGGCGAAAGGACCGGCTTCGCCGCCGCACATCACGGTGAGCGCGCCGTTTTCAGCGCCGGCTTGGCCGCCCGACACCGGCGCGTCGATGAAATCGAAGCCGGCTTTCTTGCCCGCGGCATGCAGCTCGCGCGCAATCTCGGCCGACGCGGTAGTGTGATCGACGAAGATCGTGCCCTGGCCCATGGCCTGGAAGGCGCCTTCATGACCGAGGGTCACTTCCCGCAAATCATTATCGTTGCCGACGCACGCCATGACGAAATCCTGACCCTCGGCGGCGGCCTTCGGAGTGGGGGCCGACTTGCCTCCGTACTGCTTGACCCATTTCTCGGCCTTGGTGGCAGTGCGGTTATAGACGGTGACGTCATGCCCGCCTTTGTTCTTGAGATGTCCGGCCATGGGGTAGCCCATGACACCCAGGCCCAGAAACGCCACCTTCGCCATCGTCGTTCTCCCTGAGTAAACCGGTTGTGCCTTGGCCGGCCTGCCGCCACTGCCTATATGCCATAGGTCACCCGTGGCGGCGGGCGCGTCAACCACCCCCCTTCGTACCGGTTCGCGTTCGCATTGACCCTGCGGCAATCGTGCCTATGGTGGCGGCCGAAACCGGCAATCTGGCGGTCAGGGATGTACGAGATGGCAGTGACCAAGGAAGAGGTGATGGCGGCTCTGGCGCG
The DNA here is from genome assembly GCA_963732895.1 of uncultured Pseudomonadota bacterium. Lineage (GTDB taxonomy): Bacteria > Pseudomonadota > Alphaproteobacteria > Rhizobiales > Xanthobacteraceae > Pseudolabrys. Next base: position 521,376 of record CAVTBG010000008.1, read on the forward strand.
GGTGCCGACGCCCGGCGGGTCGCACCTGACCGAAGCGCGTGTCCTGTCCGACATCGTCGTCAGCGACGGCAAAGTGTTCTTCTCGATCAGCGTCAACTCCGCGGCCGTCAGGCAGTGGGAACCGGTGCGGGCGGCCGCGGAAGCGGCCGTGAAGGCCGTGCCGGGCGTACAGTCGGCGATGATCGCGTTAACGGCTGAGCGCGCCCCGGGCGCGTCCGCGCAGCAGCCTGCCCAGCAACGGGGACCGAGCGGCGGGCCGCAACGCGGCGCTCATCCGGCCGATAACGTGCCGCCGGGCGTTCCCGGCGTTGATGCCGTGATCGCGGTCGCCTCCGGCAAGGGCGGGGTTGGCAAATCGACGACCGCCGTCAACCTCGCACTGGGCCTGCGCGATCTCGGCCTCAAGGTCGGCATCCTGGACGCCGATATCTACGGCCCCTCGCTGCCCAAGTTGCTCGCCATCAAGGAAAAGCCGCAGACCGTCGGAGGCAACAGGCTCAAACCCATCAGCCGCTATGGTCTGACGGTGATGTCGATCGGCTTCCTGATCGACGAAGAGACGCCGATGATCTGGCGTGGACCCATGGTGATGTCGGCGATCACCCAGATGCTGCGAGAGGTGGAGTGGGGCAAGCTCGACGTCATGGTCGTCGACATGCCGCCGGGCACCGGCGACGCGCAACTCACCATGGCGCAGCAGGTGCCGCTGAAGGGCGCTGTGATCGTGTCCACGCCTCAGGATCTGGCGCTGGTCGATGCACGGCGAGGCATCGCGATGTTCAAACGCGTCAACGTGCCAGTGCTCGGCATCATCGAGAACATGAGCTACTTCCTTTGCCCGGAGTGCGGCGAGCGTTCGGATATCTTCGGCCATGGCGGCGCGCACAAGGAGGCCGAGCGCCTGGGCGTGCCGTTCCTCGGCGAGATTCCGTTGCACATGACCATTCGCGAGAAGTCGGATTCCGGCCTGCCGGTGGTTGCGACTGAGCCGGAGGGCGAGCATGCCCGCACCTACCGCGACATAGCGACCAAGGTACGCGACCAATTGGTCGGCGGACCTGCGGCCGGCCGCGCTGCGCCCAAGATCGTGATCGAAGCCTGAAGTCTCCGCCGTATCCAGGGCCAGCAGTTACGATGGGTTCGTCTCATGGCGGGCAGCGCGATCCTGGGGCTGCTCCGCTGGGTGATTTCGAGAGCCTGCCTGAAGGCGTTCGATAGGTGAACGCACAGGTATCGGCGAAGAACCGAAACCACGGGAAGTTGCTCGCTTCGATAAAGGTTCTCCGCAAGGATGAAAACCCGCGGTGGCAAATCGTCGATGTATCGTGCGTAAGGCAGTGGTGCCGAATGCTGTCTTTTTTGTTTTTGGCCGTTAATCGCTGCCGCCCCTGCGCCGACCGATGGCCGCGGTCTGCCCCCATAACCACTTGTAAAATCTTATATTTTTAAGTCGGGCCACGGCGATTTTCGGCTGCCGTGGAGGAGCGCTGATGCGCCCTAAGTCCTTCCTCCTACTTACAAGTTTCGCGGAACCGGTGCACACTGCATGAACTGGCGAGTCCAGTTGACTGTCCACCATGCCCCCCGAGGATGAAATACAGGTGTGGCGGCGAGGGGCTCCGACTAGGAAACGTTCGGAAGAAGAGAATCAAGAGGGAGGAAATTGGGATGAAGCGTCGCGAATTCTTGAAAGCCACCGGCCTCGGCGCGGCCGCTGCCACAACGATCGCCGCTCCGGCGATCGCGCAATCGATGCCAAAGCTGAAATGGCGCATGACGGCGAGCTGGCCGAAGTCGCTCGACACGCTCTACGGCGGCGCCGTCGTGCTGGCCAAGGCGGTTGCCGAGGCTACCGACAACAACTTCGAGATTCAGGTCTTCGCCGGCGGCGAGATCGTGCCCGGCCTGCAAGCCCTCGACGCGGCGTCGAACGGCACCGTGGAGATGGGCCACACCGCGTCGTACTATTACTTCGGCAAGGATCCGACCTTTGCGTTCGGCACGTCAGTCGCCTTCGGCCCCAACCAGCGCCTGAACCAGGGCTGGTACTACCAGGGCGGCGGCAAGGAAGTGCTCAACGAGTTCTACAAGAAGTACAACGTAAACATGCTGGTCGGCGGCAACACCGGCTGCCAGATGGGCGGCTGGTACCGCAAAGAGATCAAGTCCGTCGCCGATCTCAAGGGGCTGAAGCTGCGTATCGGTGGTTTCCCGGGTCGCGTGATGGCGAAGCTCGGTGCGGTGCCGCAGCAGATCGCCGCCGGCGACATCTATCCGTCGCTTGAGAAAGGCACCATCGATGCTGCCGAGTGGGTCGGGCCGTATGATGACTACAAGCTCGGGTTCTACAAAGTTGCGCCGTATTACTACTATCCGGGCTGGTGGGAAGGCGGATCAATGATCAACGTCTTCACCAACCTCAACAAGTGGAACTCGCTGCCGAAGCACTACCAGGCCATCCTCACTAACGCGGCGGCGTATGCCAACGACTGGATGGTCTCCAAGTACGACGTCCTCAATCCGCAGTCGCTCAAGCAACTGCTGGCCGGCGGCACCAAGCTGCGCGCGTTCTCGCCGGACATCATGGAAGCCTGCTGGAAGGCGGCCAACGAGGTGCATGACGGCATCGCCAAGACCAACCCCAGCTTCAAGAAGGTCTACGATTCGATGAAGGCCTTCCGCAACAACGGCTATCAGTGGTTCCAGGTGGCGGAAGTGACCTACGACAACTTCATGGTCCGCCACACCGGCTGATCGTTCCGCAATCAAGCGGCCCCAGAGCTCCGGCTCCGGGGCCGTTTTTTTATTCGCGCCGTGTACGCTCGTCGGCAACGTGGACGCGCCGCGAGTTGAGCCGCTAGTTGAAATGCGGCGTGATACTTCCGCTGGGCGGCGGCGGAATCTGCGGAATCTCAATCTTTATCGTGTTGATGTCGACCTTGGTCGCCACGCCCTTGTAGTGCATCACCATCGAGGGGAAAAAGATCACGAGCAGCACCATGGCCACCTGGATGAACACGAACGGTATTGCACCCCAGTAAATCTGACCGGTGGTCACCGGCTCCATCTTCAAACCGGTGACGCGGTCCGTGTAGGACTCGCGCGGCGCTACGGAGCGCAGATAGAACAGCGCGAACCCGAACGGTGGGTGCATGAAGGACGTCTGCATGTTGACGCTAAGAATGACGCCGAGCCAAACAAGGTCGATGCCGAGATGCTCGGCCGCGGGACCAAGCAGTGGAATGACGATGAAGGCGAGTTCGAAAAAGTCGAGGAAGAAAGCCAGCACGAAGACAAAGGCGTTGACAAAGATCAGGAAGCCAGTTTGTCCGCCGGGCAGCCCCACCAGCAGGTTCTCCACCCAGATGTGGCCGTTGACGCCATAGAAGGTAAGCGAGAACACGCGCGCGCCAACCAGGATGAACAGCACGAAAGCGGCGAGCTTGGCGGTCAATTCCACGGCTTGGCGGATTAGATCCCAGGTCAGCCGCCGTTTGGCCCAGCCAAGAATGAGCGCGCCGGTCGCGCCCATGGCGCCACCCTCAGTCGGAGTGGCGACGCCAATGAAGATGGTGCCCAGCACCAGGAAGATCAGGAACAGCGGCGGCACCATCACGAAAGTGGTTTGCTCCGCCATCGCCGACAGGAAACGGAAGCCGGTAGCCTTGGCGACGACCCAATTGATCACGGCGACGCCGAAGGCGAACAGGATGCCGAAGAACAAGCTCAGCACCACGTAATCGGCGCCGTGAGAACTCGAGTTGCGCATGACCAACCAAGCGAACACCGCGCTCGCCACTGAGAGCACGCCGAGCGAGATGAGGCCACGGCCGCCGTTGGGCTCGCGGAAGCCGATCGCGTCTGCCGGCAGGCCGGGAGTTGCCTTCGGAAATAGCAGCGTCACGAAGAAAACGTAGCTGGCGTAAAGTCCCGATAGCACCAGGCCGGGGATGAAGGCGGCCTCATACATATCGCCGACGGAGCGGCCGAGTTGGTCGGCCATGACGATAAGTACGATCGAGGGCGGGATGATCTGCGCCAGCGTGCCAGAGGCGGCGATGATGCCGGTGGCGACCCGCCGGTCATAGCCATAGCGCAGCATGATCGGCAATGAGATCAGTCCCATTGAGATGACGGATGCCGCGACCACGCCGGTCGTGGCGGCAAGAAGGGCGCCGACAAACACCACCGCATAGGCGAGCCCGCCGCGCACCGTTCCGAACAGTTGTCCGATGGTGTCGAGCAGATCCTCGGCCATGCCGGACCGTTCGAGGACCAGCCCCATGAAGGTGAAGAAGGGGATCGCGAGCAACGTCTCGTTGCTCATCACACCATAGATGCGGTCGGGCAGGGCCTGGAGGAAGTCGGGCTGGAACTGGCCGAGCTCGATCCCGATGAGCCCGAAAATCAACCCGATAGCGCCGAGTGAAAATGCCGCCGGATAACCGAGCAGCAGAAAAACTACCAGGGCCCCGAACATGATCGGAGCCATATTGTCGATGAAGAATGCTTCCATTCGGAACCCCGGTCCCCCAATTCCAGACTATGTCTTTTTTCTTTCCATCGCCTCGATGAGTTCCTCAGCCTCGATTTCCAGCGAGCTTTTCCGGCTCGCATAGGGGTCCGGGATGAGGCCGCGCATCACGGCGATTCGTTTCACGAGTTCCGAAAGGCCTTGGATCATCAGCAGCGCGAAACCGATCATGATCAACGATTTAGCCGGCCATTGCGGCAGGCCGCCGGAGTTCCAGGACTGCTCGTTGATCTTGTAGGACTGGTAGAAGAATGGGACCCCGGTGATCACCATGATAATCGTCAGCGGCAGCAGGAAGAACGCATGGCCGATCACGTCGATTGTGTTTCGTACGCGCTGAGGCAGCAGGTTATTCACGATATCGATGCGGATGTGCTCATTGGCGAGCAGCGTCCATGGCGAGCACAGCAGGAACACCGCGCTGAACAGGACCCATTGCAGCTCGAGCCAGGAGTTCGATGAAGTATCGAATACCTTGCGCACGGTGGCGTTGACCGCCGATACCAGCACGGCCAGCAGCAGCAGCCAGGCCACGCGCTTGCCGATCCATGTGTTGGCGGCGTCGACTTTCCGGGTTGCCGGCAGCAACGTTTTGAGGACAGCGTCCAGAGCGCCCAACGAGAACCTCCCAGTTCGAATGGCCGGGCGGCGGTTTCGCCCGGTATTCTTATTGTTGCTTTTACCCACAGCTTGGCCGCGCGGCCGAGCATAATGCACCTTAAGCCGATGGTGGTATGAGGCGTCAATGGAAAGTTAGTCTTACACGGATGGCTGGGCTAGCCCCGAAAACGGACGCCGCGGTTGCGCCAGGGCCGGGCTTTGAGGTCCGGGACGGGTCGCGCAACGCATGGTTAACGAATCCTAAACCCTCGGTTAACTCCCCTGAGGTAGAATGATAAGAGTCGTGGCTGCCGTGGGGTTCTCCCCCTTGGCCTGCCTAATTTTCCGGCATCCGCTGGCTTGGAGGCGGGGTGCGCGAGGAAAACAGCATGCGGCGGCTTACCATCAGCGAGCGTCTCGCCGCAGTCGCGCTGCCGCCACTCGCTCTTTTGATTGTGGAAGCTCCTCTGGACCCGATGTTGCGGGGTGTGCTGGGCGGTGACCTGCAAGTCCATATGGTGATCGTTTTAGTGGCCTTGGGGGCAAGCGTGGCGGTCGGCATGGCGGCTTTCCGCTCGATCAGCCGTCCCTTGGCAGAGGCAACCGATACGTTGGAGGCTATCACCCACGGCGAACTCGCTTCCGCCCCGGCACTGCCAACGGAGCGGGACGAACTGGCGCGGCTGTTGGCTGCGACGAACCGGCTCGCTGAGGTCGTGGGAGAACGCCAGCGGCGCGATCTGGTGCACAGCGATCTGAACCGTAGCTGGCAGGCGCTCCGACGCGGCAACCTCTCCAATCTGGCGCTGGACGTGGAGGCGGCGACCGAAGCCGGCATTACGCCGATCGCCGACGGCGCCGCCGCGCTGCAGATGAAGGCCGGCCATATGCTGTCGGGCCTCGATATGGTGCGGGGCGCCTTTGAGGAAACGGCGCGCGCCGCGGAAAGTTCGCACGCGGTCAATGAAGCGGCCGGTCAATTGTCCGACCAGGTTGTACAGGCCATCGCCGATATTTCTGGACAGGTTGCGCGCGGCAGCGGCATCGGCCGGGAGGCGGTGACGCGCGCAAATGCCTCGCGCATCGCCATCGATGCGCTCGCCAAAGCCGCCGATCAGATTGGTGATATTGTCACCGTGATCAGCGATATCGCATCGCAAACCAACCTACTGGCGCTCAACGCCACCATCGAGGCGGCGCGAGCGGGCGAAGCTGGGCGTGGATTTTCGGTGGTTGCCTCCGAGGTCAAGAGTTTGGCGATGCAGACTGGCCGGTCGACGGAGCAGATTGGAGCCAAGGTCGCCGAAATCCAATCCACGACCCGCGAAGTCGTGGCGGCGCTCACCAGCGTCGCCGAGGCTATCGAGCAGCTTTCGGGTGTCAGCAACTCGATGTCGGCGGCTATCGAGCAGCAGCGCTCGGCGACGGAGAGTTTCGCCTCGAGTGCGCATGAGACCAGTGGCCTCGTGTCGGATCTTGCCGGACGTCTCCACAGCATTGTGGCCATGGTGGAAGGCTCGCGCGCAACCGCGCACGACGTCTCTGCGGTCGCGAGCGAAATCCAGTCCTCTTCTCAGTCTTTATGCCTGGAAATCCCCGATCTTGTGCGTCGTGCGGTGAGGGTGGATTTGCGCGAATTTCCGCGTTACGAAGTGAAATTGACCGCGCGTTTGCAGCACGGTGATCATGTGCGCGATGTGGCGGTTCTGGACCTCAGCGAGGGTGGAGCGCGTATCGCGAAAGTCGAGACGCTCGCGCTCGGCGAGGCGGTCAGCCTGATCTTTCCTGGCACCGATGCAATTTCCGGCGCGGTCGTGCGCGATGGCGGCGATAGTTTTGGGGTACAATTTGCGCCGTCGCGGTTGCGGCTGGAGGAATTACGCAATCTGGTGAGCGAACGGGCATACCAGGCGGCGTAATTTACGTCCCTGCGACCATTCCCGAAAGCAACTCGTCATCCCCGATCAAATCGGGACAGCTTCTTTTGAGGGCCTGTGCTAGCCGCCGGTGACGCTCATGTGGCGCGACAGCGCCGGACGCTGGTGGCGGCGGTCGATCACGAAATCGTGCCCCTTGGGCTTGCGCGTGATTGCCTCGTCGATGGCGGCGTGCAAGAGGTCGTCGCGTTCGGATGCGCGCAACGGCGCGCGCAGGTCGGCGGCGTCCTCCTGGCCGAGACACATGAACAGCGTCCCGGTGCAAGTGATGCGCACTCGGTTGCACGACTCGCAGAAGTTGTGGGTCAGCGGGGTGATGAGGCCGAGCCGCCCACCGGTCTCCTTGACGCGCACATAGCGTGCCGGGCCGCCGGTACGGTAATCGATGTCTTCCAGCGTGAAGCGCTCGGTAAGCCGTGCGCGCACCATCGACAGCGGCAGATACTGGTCGAGCCGGGCTTCGTCGACGTCGCCGAGCGGCATCACCTCGATCACGGTCATGTCCATTCCGCGGCCATGCGCCCAGGCGAGCATGTCGGCAAGTTCGTCCTCGTTGACGCCCTTGAGCGCGACGGCGTTGATCTTCACCTGCAGGCCTGCGGCCTGGGCGGCATCGATGCCGGCCAGCACCTTGTCGAGTTCGCCCCAGCGGGTGATGGCGCGGAACTTGTCCGGATCGAGTGTATCGAGCGAGACATTGATGCGCTCGACGCCGTGCGCCTTGAGTTCGGCCGCATAGCGCGCCAGTTGCGAGGCATTGGTGGTGAGCGTCAGTTCCTTGAGCGCGCCACTTTCGAGATGACGCGACAGTGAGGAGACGAGAGTCATGATGCCGCGCCGCACCAGCGGTTCGCCGCCGGTCAGCCGCAGCTTGGTCACGCCCTTGGCGACGAAGGCGCTGCACAGCCTGTCGAGTTCCTCCAGGCTGAGCACGTCGGCCTTGGGCAGGAAGGTCATGTGTTCCGACATGCAATAGACGCAGCGGAAGTCGCAGCGGTCGGTTACCGACACCCGCAGATAGGTTATCGCGCGCGCAAACGGATCGACCAGCGCGCGCGGCGCGGTGCCGGCCCGATCGAGCTCGCGTGTGGGAGAGTCGGTCGTGAAAGCCATTATTCGTCCCTACGTGGCGGATTCGACGCTCCACCCGCATTTAATATAGGGAGTGTGACGGATAATCTCGAGAGCGTCCAGCGCAGGGGTTTCGGCGCGGCAATATGCGGCTGCGTACGCCCGTCGCTGCGCCGCAGAGCAAATCCTACGCGGTGTCAGCGCTGCGGCGGCTGAGCCGGTGGCCAAGGTGAGGGGGCCTGCTGCGGCGGCGGTGTCATGGCAGCAGGGGCCGACTTTGGTGCTGGCTTGCGCGCTGGCTTACTCGCCGGTTTGAGCGCCGGTTTGGTCGTTTTCTTTTTGACCGTGCGGCGATGACGAACCTTCTTTTTCTTCGGCGGAGGTACGGGCGTCAGTTCCACCGTTACCGGGTTCGGCCGCAACTGCGCGGTGCCGTCGCCCATGGACATGGGGGCGATCGTTGCCGTCGCGGGCTGATAGCCGTTGAGCGTGTACCCGACGCTGTATGTGCCGTTCGAGGCCAACGGAGAAGCGCACGGCGTCAGGCAGGTCTGCCCATTCGGGAGTGTGACCTGGGCGCCCGGCGGCACGGACTCAAAACGCACGGCCTCGACCGGCGGCTTTGGCTTCAATACGTCGAGACTGAGCCAATCCGAACTCGACGTGCAGCCCGCAAGCGCGAGTGCTCCAGCCACAACCACGATGACTCGATACATTGTCCCTGAGGCCCCTGATCGTCCCGCACCAGGCGGCGAAAGCCGCCCACCAGCCGGGGCAGGATACGAATGCTGTCATATGCGTGCAATAGTATGGGTGCCATTAAAGTTAATGTTGTTAACCATAATTGCGGCCGATCCCTCAAACTGCAGAGGCGATCGCGGCAATGGCTGTCGGCAATTGTGTGAAATGACTGATGATGCGGTCCGGGTTGAACTCCGCAACCGGCCGCTCGCTATAGCCGAAGTCGACCGCGATGACCGGTACGCCGGCGGCATGTGCAGTGCGAATGTCGGTGACGGAGTCCCCGATCATGATCGCGCGTTCCGGGTCGCCACCGGCCGCCCTGATGGTACGCCGCAGCACTTCCGGATCCGGTTTCTGCATGCCGAACGTGTCCTGCCCGCAGATTGCCGCAAACCGGCGGCTGAGAGCAAGCGCATCAAGCAACAAGATCGATAGCCGTTCGAGCTTGTTGGTGCAGACCGCAAAGCGGTGACCGTCGGCCGCGAGTTCGTCGAGCGCATCGATCAAACCGGGGAAGGGCCGCGAGCGGTCGGCGATATGTTCGCCGTAGTGTGCGAGAAAATCCGCGAACATCTGTTCGAGCTTGGCGGGTGGAAAGACGAGGCCTTCCGCTTCGACCCCGCGTGCGATCATCGCCCGCGCGCCGCCGCCGATGAAGTTGCGCGCCGTCTCGTAAGGCACCGGCGCCAGGCCCTCGCGGGCGAACACTGTATTGAGGGTATCGATCAGGTCGGGCGCGGTGTCGATCAGGGTGCCGTCCAGGTCGAAAACGATGAGAGGGGCGGTCATGGGCGCTGAGGCTGTAGCATTAGTGTCCCGAATCCGGAGTTCGTCAGATTGTTCAGCTCACTCCTTACGAACTTCGGATTCGAAAGGACACTAGCAACTTTATGATTCTAGTGTGGTTTTGGATTTGAAGTTCGTATGAAGACTCGCTGCAAACATTATAACGAACTTCAATTCCACCAAACTAGTGCTCCGCCGATGCAAGCAAGGCACGCCCAATGACCGGAAAACCTCCGATTTCCGGCTATTCAGGACGGGCGATCGAGGTTAGATAGGCGTGACCTGTCAACCGCCGAAACCCCTCGCACAACCAATCCGATCGCCATGACCGCCGATGCCCAGAAACGCGCAGCCGCCGCTCGCGCCGTCGAATTTGTGCGACCGGGCATGCGGCTTGGCCTCGGCACCGGCTCCACCGCGCGCCACTTCGTGGACTTGCTTGGCGAGCGGGTGCGGGCCGGGTTGGACGTCGTCGGCGTGCCGACCTCGCGCGAGACCGAGACCCAGGCCGAGCGGTGCGGCATTCCGCTCACGACCTTGGATAAAACGCCGGCGCTAGACCTCACCGTGGACGGCGCCGACGAGATTGGGCCTGATCTCAGCCTGATCAAGGGGGGCGGCGGTGCCCTGCTACGCGAAAAGATCGTTGCCGGGGCCTCTGCGCGCATGATTGTGATCGCCGACCAGAGCAAATTTGTTGAGGCGCTTGGGCGCTTTCCGTTACCCATTGAGGTGGCGCGATTTGGCCTGGGCGCCACCATGCTGGCGCTTGAAAAGGCGATTGCCGCGGTGCAATCCGGGGGGCCGCTCAGCCTGCGGCACGGGCCGGACGGCCATGCTTTTGTCACGGATGGTGGCCACTGGATCGTCGACGCGGCGTTGGGACGGATTGACGATCCCGGAGCATTGGCGCATGCGCTGGCGGACGTTCCGGGGGTCATGGAACATGGCCTGTTCATTGGCTACGCGCAGATGGTCATCGTCGCGGGGCTGGACGGCACCAGGCTGGTCGAGCGGCCCTAGTTTTCGAGCGGGCACGGTTGCCCGGACATCTCGAGTCAAATGGAGTCGATGTTGATGACGAAGTTCATGCGAACCCTGCGCCGCGCCGCGCGAGCGACCGCTGTGGTGGTTGCGTTGGCATCGTTCGGTCTGCCCGCTTTCGCGCAGCCGAAGCCGTCGCCTGCCGCCATGGCGACCGCCCAGCAACTGATCAAGATCACCGGCGCCACCACGCTATTCAATCCACTCGTTCCCGGCGTTGTCGAGCAGGCAAAGCTGCTGTTTCTGCAGCAAAACCCGGACCTCGCTAAGGACCTCAATGAGGTTGCGAAAAAGCTGCGCACCGAATATGCGCCGCGGCTCTCCGAGCTCACCAAGCACGTCGCCAATCTCTACGTGCGGCATTTCACCGAAGCCGAGCTCAAGCAGCTTCTGGCGTTCTACCAATCGCCGCTCGGCAAGAAGTTTCTCGCGCAGCAGCCGCAGATCGTCGATTCAAGTATGAAATACGCGCAGGGTTGGGCGAACAATTTGTCCGACCAGGTGATCGTGAAGATGCGTGAGGAAATGAAGAAGCGTGGACACCCCCTGTGACAGGCGGCGCGTTGCCGCACGCGCTGACGGCGGCCCGGCGGACGGAGGGATGAGCAAACGATGGCAGACCGTGACGTCGATCTCTTCGTAATCGGAGCGGGCTCGGGGGGCGTGCGCGCGGCACGAGTGGCGGCGGGCTACGGCGCCCGCGTCATGATCGCGGAGGAGTACCGGGTTGGTGGGACCTGCGTCATCCGCGGCTGCGTGCCGAAGAAGCTGATGGTCTATGCCTCGCGCTTCGCCGATGAATTCGAGGATGCGGCGGGCTACGGCTGGACCGTGCCGCAGCCGACGTTTCATTGGCCGTCGCTGACCGCTAATCTGGCGCGCGAGGTGGCGCGGCTGGAAGTGGCTTACACCAACACGCTCGACAAGTTCGCGGTGAAACTCGCCAAGAGCCGCGCCGTCTTCGAGGACGCGCATACGGTTCGCCTGCTCTCCACTGGCGAGAAAGTAACGGCTGAGACCATTCTGATCGCAACCGGCGGCTGGCCGCACTTCGGGCAGAAGATTCCGGGGATCGAGCACGTCATCTCATCCAATGAAACCTTCCACCTGCCCGAAATGCCCAAGCGCATCCTGATCCAGGGTGGCGGTTATATCGCGGTGGAATTCGCCTGCATCTTCGCCGGCCTCGGCGCCGAGGTGACGCTGGTCTATCGTGGCCACAACATCCTGCGCGGCTTCGACGACGACGTGCGGGAGCATTTGCGTTCGGAAATGCAGACCCGCGGCATCACCGTCACTTGCGGCCATACCGTTGCCGCCATCGATAAAGCCGGTGACGAATTCGTCACTCATTTGTCCGACGGCAGCAGGGTCACCACCGACAAGGTGATGTTCGCCATCGGCCGCCGCCCCAACATCATGGGTCTCGGGCTCGACAATGTGGGCTGCCATATTGCCGAACACGGTGGTATCGGGGTCGATGAGTATTCACGTACATCAGTCGAGAACATCTACGCGGTTGGCGACGTCACCCACCGCATCAATCTGACGCCCGTGGCGATCCGCGAGGGCCACGCATTCGCCGATACGCTCTATGGCGGCAAGCCAACCCGCGTCGACCATTCCAACGTGCCGACAGCGGTGTTCTCCGAGCCCGAGGTCGGCGTCATCGGCCTCACCGAGGCCGAAGCGCGCGCGCAGCTCGCCAAAGTAGACATCTACAAAACCACATTCCGGCCGATGAAGGCGACGCTCTCCGGCCGCGATACCCGCACGTTCATCAAGCTCTTGGTTGACGGCATCACCGACCGGGTGGTCGGCTGCCATCTGATCGGCCCCGACGCGGGCGAACTGATTCAGATTGTCGGCGTGGCGGTGAAGATGGGGGCCACCAAGGCCGATTTTGACGCCACCATTGCGGTCCACCCGACGGCGGCTGAGGAACTCGTGACGATGCGCGAAAGAGCCGTCAGTTACGGGCGTGCGGCGGCCGAATAGCCTAAAATAACCGCATTATTGGAAATTCTGGCTTCGGCGGGGTCTGCTCGTGTATAACCCCGGCAATTCGCTGGAGTGCTCTGTAATGCTCGAACGTTGGACGCCCGATAGCTGGCGCGGCAAGCCTATACAGCAGGTCCCGGACTACCCGGACCGGCAGGTGCTCGCCGACACTGAAAAGCAGCTCGCGACCTTCCCGCCGCTGGTTTTTGCGGGTGAAGCGCGCAATCTGAAAAAGGCCCTCGGCCAAGTCGCAAACGGCCAGGCTTTCCTGCTGCAAGGGGGCGACTGCGCCGAAAGCTTCGCCGAGCACGGCGCCGACAACATCCGCGATTTCTTCCGCTTGTTCCTGCAGATGGCGATCGTGCTCACCTATGCCGGCGCCTCGCCGGTGGTGAAGGTCGGCCGCGTCGCCGGCCAGTTCGCCAAGCCGCGCTCGTCGCCAACCGAGAAGCGCGACGGCGTCGAACTGCCGAGCTATCGCGGCGATATCATCAACGACATCGCCTTCACCGAAGAGTTGCGCCGCCCCGACCCGCGCCGCCAGATCGGCGCTTACCGCCAGTCGGCGGCGACGCTCAATCTGCTGCGCGCCTTTGCCAAGGGCGGCTATGCCAGCGTCGAGAACGTGCATCAGTGGATGCTCAAGTCGGTGAGCGGTTCGCCGCAGTCGAAGGCCTATGCCGACCTCGCCGACCGCGTCTCCGGCGCGCTCGATTTCATGCGCGCCTGCGGGCTGACCTTCGCGCTCGATTCCGCGCTCGGCACCACCGATTTCTACACCAGCCACGAGGCGCTGCTGCTCGGCTACGAGCAGGCCTTCACCCGGGTCGAATTCGACCACCGGCGACTGGTACGCCACCTCCGGCCACATGCTGTGGATCGGCGACCGCACCCGGCAGTACGACCACGCCCATATCGAGTACGCCCGCGGCGTGAAGAATCCGCTCGGTCTCAAATGCGGGCCGTCGCTGAAGACCGACGACCTGCTGCGGCTCATCGATATTCTCAACCCGGACAACGAGCCGGGCCGGCTCACGCTGATCGTCCGCGTCGGCGCCGACAAGGTGGCCGAGCATCTGCCGGCGATCGTCCGCGCGGTCAAACGCGAAGGCAAGGTGGTGGTCTGGTCGTGTGATCCGATGCACGGTAACACCATCACCTCGGCGACCGGCTACAAGACGCGGCCGTTCGATCTGATCCTCAAGGAGGTGCGCGGGTTCTTCGAGGTGCACCAGGCCGAAGGCACCCATGCCGGTGGTGTGCATCTGGAAATGACGGGACAGAATGTTACCGAATGTACTGGCGGCGCCCGTGCAATTACCGACGCAGACCTGAACGACCGCTATCACACGGTCTGCGATCCACGGCTCAACGCCGAGCAGGCGATTGACATGGCATTCCTGCTCGCCGAACTGCTCAAGAAGGATCGCGCGGCGCGCTCGGCGCCGATGCCGGCGGCGGCCGGGCTTTAGCGCATGATCCCGAAAGGTGGGAGCCGGTTTTCGGAAAAGATCATGCGCAAAGCAGAGAGGCCCAGATTTGCACTTTACGCGCCGTCAAGGTAAACGGTTTCGGCCTTATTCCGCCGTTAATGATGAAACGTATTGTTGCTGGAACGGATAAAACTGTAACGAGCACGAAAACTTTTGGACCGAAAGATCGTCCCATCACAGGGGAGGTGGAGGGACGCAGTTGTCCGGTCCAAATAGAATTCTCGCGGGCGCAGTTGGCTTGGTCTTGGCCTTCGTTCCGGCCTTTGTCAGCCGGTCGGCTTCGGCGAGCCCGTTCATCATTGAGAACGACCAGCCGTCATTCACCGCGAGCTTCGCGCTGCGGTACTGGTACGGCATGGGCAGCACCAGCAAGGATCTCTACGACACCACCGGATCGATTTTGGTCTCGCGCCTTAGCTACGACAATCTGCAGACTCACTCGCTTGAAGGTCTCATCCGCGTCGATCACAGCAGCGGCTTGTTTTGGAAGGGCTACGTCGGCGGCGGATTGCTGGCGAGCGGTACGCTTAACGACGAGGACTTTCCGCCCGTGGTCACGCCTTATTCCAGCACGCTCAGCGATCTCGGTCAGCAGAATCTCGGTTACGCCAGCATTGATGTCGGCGGCGCGTTGCTGCGTGGCCCGGACTTCCGTATCGATGCCTTCGTCGGCTATCACTATCTCTATGAGCGCATGAAGGCGTTCGGTTGCACGCAGGTCGCCGGAAATTCGTCGATCTGTGGCACGCCCATCGACAGTGGCGTCGCGGTGATTACGCAGGAGAATACCTGGCAGGCGCTGCGGGTCGGTCTCAGCGCCGACGTGCCGCTATTCGACAAGCTGCGGCTCAACGTGGACGCGGCCTATTTGCCTTATGTCTGGTTCTCCGGCAACGACAGCCATCTCTTGCGCATCGGCAGCGCGCCCGGCGATTTCACCGGCCCAATTCCTGAGGACGGCACGGGTTGGGGCTATCAGATCGACGCAGTGCTGAGCTACAGCATCGACGACAATATCAGCATCGGCCTCGGTGGCCGCTACTGGCACGAGGAGTCGAGCGGCTACGCCCATTTTGAGGGCCGCGTGGTCAACACCCTGGCGGCCGCGCAAGCGCTAAATTGGAAGACCGACCATTACGGGGTCTTCCTGCAAGGCACTTACAAGTTCGACCCGTTCTGAGCCACCCCCTCGGCCGCCGGGCTGCCCTGCAACCCTTGCTCCTTGCCGGAAGGGAGGCCGAGGCGCTAGAGGTTTTGCCATGAACGTCCGTCCGGCCAACGAACTCGCGATCGCGGTCGCCCAGCTCAACTGTACCGTCGGCGACATCGCCGGCAATGCCGCGCGCGTGCGCAAGGCGCGCGCCAAGGCAGCCGGGCAGGGCGCTGACCTCGTCGTTTTCCCGGAGTTGTATATCGCCGGTTATCCGCCCGAAGACCTGGTGCTGAAGCCCGCTTTCCAGGCCGCCTGCCGCGCGGCTGTGGAAGCGCTCGCGCGTGAGACGGCGGACGGCGGCCCGGCGCTGGTGCTGGGCACGCCCTGGCTCGACGACGGCAAGCTCTACAACGCGGCGGTGCTGCTCGACGGCGGCCGCATCGCCGCTGTGCGCTACAAGGTCGATCTGCCCAACTACGGTGTGTTCGACGAGAAACGGGTGTTCGCGCCCGGACCCATGCCCGGGCCGGTCAGTTTCCGCGGCGTGCGCTTGGGGCTACCGATCTGCGAGGACATCTGGGCCTCGGAGCCTGCGGAATGCATCGCCGAAACCGGCGGCGAGATTCTGCTGGTGCTCAACGGCTCACCCTATCGGCACAATGTCGCTGATGAGCGGCTGAACGTCGCCGTACCGCGCATCAAGGAAACCGGCCTGCCGTTGATTTACGCCAATCAGGTTGGCGGTCAGGACGAGCTGGTATTCGATGGTGCCTCACTCGGCCTCAACGCCGACTGTTCGCTGGCCTTCCAGTTGAGTCACTATCAAGAAGAAGTGGTGACGACCCGCTGGCGGCGGCAGGATCACACTTGGCGTTGCGACGACGGTCCCAAGCAAGCCTTGCTTGAAGGTGACGTTGCCGACTATGCGGCCTGCGTGCTGGGCCTGCGCGACTACGTCAACAAGAACGGTTTTCCGGGCGTGGCGCTGGGTCTCTCCGGCGGCATCGATTCCGCGCTGTGTGCGGCGATTGCGGTCGACGCCATTGGGGCCGAGCGCGTCCGCTGCATTATGATGCCCTATCGCTACACGGCTCAGGAATCGCTCGACGACGCGGCGGCCTGCGCCAAGGCACTCGGCGTGAGCTATGAGATACTGCCGATCGCGCCGGCGGTGGAAGGTTTCGAGGCCGCGCTAAAGCCGTTATTCGCGGGACTGCCGCGCGACGTCGCCGAAGAGAATTTACAGGCGCGCGCACGCGGGACCATCCTGATGGCGATCTCGAACAAGTTCAACGTCATGCTGGTGACCACCGGCAACAAGTCGGAAATGTCGGTCGGCTACGCCACGCTCTATGGCGACATGAACGGGGGTTTCAATCCGATCAAGGACCTCTACAAGACGGAAGTGTTCCGCCTGGCGCGCCTGCGCAATTCCTGGAAGCCGTCCGGCGCCATGGGCCCCGATGGTCTGGTGATCCCGGAGAACATCCTGGTGCGCCCGCCCACCGCGGAATTGCGCGAAAACCAAAAGGACGAGGATTCGCTGCCGCCTTACGACGTGCTCGACGGCATCCTGCAAAGGCTGGTCGAGCGCGAGCAGCCGATCGCCGAGATCGTCGCCGCCGGCTTCGACCGCGACACCGTGATGAAGATCGAACGCCTGCTCAACATCGCCGAATACAAGCGCCGCCAGGCGGCGCCCGGCGTGAAGGTGACGCTGAGGAATTTCGGCCGCGACCGGCGTTATCCGATCACCAACCGGTTCCACGATCCCGGCACGCCGCTGCCGGAGCCTGACAACTCGCTGTTGAGCGGCAAGCCGATCGCTTCCGAAGCGTTCGACTTTTGATTGTTTCTCGTCAGTTCGACGGCAAGAAACGCGGGCCGACTTGGCGAATCTTGTGTTTGGCGGTGGCGTCGGTCTTGCCCGACGTTTCGGCGAGAGCGGCTTCCGAGCCGCGCAATTCGCCGGGCTTGGGCGTGGCCTGTTTGGCTTGCGCCTTGGTGGATTTCTGACCGGGGACGGGCCGCGGCTGCGACAGTTGCTTCGCCTTCTTGTCCGTGACGATGATGTCGCCAGGTTCTGCCGTCTGGTCTCGACCGTTGCCCACGAGCGCTTCGTACCAGCTTTCACCTGGCCGGCGGCAGCTGTAGCCGGTCAGCTTCTTGCGATATTCGAAAGCGGTGGGAAGTTCAGAGTAGAAACGTCCGTCGAGCGAGACTGCCTGCGACACGTCCTCGCCGGGATTGTGATAGGTATAAAGGCGGACTTCCGCCGCCGGACACATGCGCTGACAGGTCTGTTCGTCCTGCCGGAAGCGATCGGGTGCCGTCTCAAACGAGATCGGAAAGAAGTAGCCGTCGCCCAGGCGCACGCAGATCGTGCGATAGGTATTGCCCATCGGGCCATTCGACTCCGGCGACGCGATCGTGCCGTTACCGAAGAGTCGTTCGAAGAAGCCGCCCTGCTCACCGGCGGTGGCGGCCCGGCGATACTGCGAGCCGCAGTCGTTGTCGGCGAGGGCGATCAACACCGACTGGCGCTGGGCGGCGCGTTGGGCGCTGCCGCCATTGAGCTGTTCGAGCTGACTTTGCAGGCGATCGAGCGTGTTGCGCTGCTGGTCGATGCGGCGGCTGAGCGCGCCACATTCCCGCGGCGGATTGGAGAAGATGGAGAAGAGGCCCGAGTTTTCGCAGCCGATCCGGCGCGACCGCGACACCAGCTGATCGACCGCGAATTGTTGGCGATTGACCGCGTCCTCAGCTTGGCGAATCTGGCCGGCGCGGGTCGGGTCGTCGTTGCCGCGGTCGAGAGCGCTGAGCTGGCCGACAAGGCGCTGGCAGGCCGGGCTGTTGGCGTTGGATTGGCCGGGTGGCTGTTGCGCGAGCGCAACGGCAACCGATGACAGCAGGATTGCTGCCGCCGCGCCGATCTCGAATAGCGTCGAACCCCTCATGGCCGGCACTCTAATGCGTAAATTGTGGCAGGGCGAGGATGACCATCGGACCGGAACCGGAAAATCGGAGCCTGCGCCGGTCAGGGGGCAGGTATCCCGGCATCATCATGCGCTCACGGCCCGGCGCGCATGCATGCTTTCCGCCCGCAGGTTCCACAGCACTCCTGTGACGATAATCAACGCGCCGAGCAGCACGAACAGGTCGAGCCGCTCGCCGTAAAGCGCCCAACCCACCACTGCGATCAATGGGATGCGCATGAAATCGAGCGGTACCACGAGGGTGGCGTCTCCGGCGCGGAACGCGTTGCTGAGGCAGTAGTGCGCCGAGGTGCCGGCAATGGCGACCCCGAGAAGCGGCAGCATGTCCCAGGCGCGCAGGTGCAGGAATACATGCAGATCGCTGCCCGCCAGCGCGAGCGGGAATTGCATCACCCCCATCCAGAACACGATGCTAAAGGTGCTCTCCGTATTGGTAAGCTGCTTGGTCGCAATCATGGTGATGGCGTAGCCGACTGCCGCGCCCAGCACGAGGAGGGCGGCCGGATTGAAGCTGGCGATGCCGGGTCGCAGGATCACGAGCACGCCGACGAGCCCGAGCGCGACCACGCCCATCCGGCTCGGTGTCATCCGCTCGTGCAGCAGCCAGACCGCGAGCAGCGCGGTCCAGGCCGGCATGGTGAATTCGAGTGCGAACACCATTGCGAGCGGCAACATGGTCAGACTGGTCGCCCAGGCGTACTGCGACACGAAGTGCACGATATTGCGCAGGAAGTTTAGCTTCATCCGCTGCGGTCGCGTATGCGCGCGCAGGTCGGGGCGAAATATCAGCAGCGTACCGACAATGATCAGCATGCCACTGGCGCGCACCGTGAGAATCTCGAAAATGGTGAAGCCAACCTTCGATAGCTCGCGAATCGAGACCGCCATCACCGAAAAGGACAGCAGGGTGCCGACCATCCACAAGACGGCGACGATGACATTGCTTTTATTGGCCACGGAGCGCTGCGCAGTTACGTGAAGAGCGGGGTTACGGGGAAGCTGGTGTATAATTCGGTGCGCTCGTGCACAAACGGATAAAGACTTTCACTCGGCGTCCGGTTGATTCTCCGGCCGTGCCTGGTCGAAAGCGGCAAGCTTCAAGCAGGCTTGCTCGACCGCGACAGTCTTGGGAAACCTCTCGAGAGGAACCTTGAGTCGCCGCGCGTTGAACATCTGTGGCACCAGGCAGACGTCGGCGAGCGTGACGTGCGAACCGCAGGCGTACGGTCCAGGCTCAATCATGGTCTCGATCGAGTTCGAATCCCCTTATCACCCAATGATGATACCAGGCATCGATCTCGGCCTGTTCGTGCTTCATTTCTCGCTTCAAATATTGCAGCACCATCAGATTGTTGAGCGGGTGAATGTCGCAGGCGACGATCTGGGCGAGTGCGCGCACATGGGCGCGCGCCAAAGCGTCAGCCGGCAGCAGCGTGGGTTCGGGCTGGATTTCGTCGAGGTATTCGATGATCGCCAGCGACTGGGTGAGCACATCGCCGCTGGAGAGTTCGAGCACCGGCACGCGCATCTGCGGGTTCAACGCCCGGAACTCTGCCGAGTGCTGGCGACCGCCGTCGCGGGTGAGATGGGCGGCTTCCATGTCATAAGGCAGGCCCTTGAGGTTGAGCGCAATGCGCACGCGATAGGCGGCGGACGAGCGGAAATAGGTGTAGAGCTTCACGGGCCCTCCCGGCGGGCGAGAATGAGTTCGCCGTTAATCTACCGGCAACTGCCAAGCTTGGCGAGCTACTCGTTCCCGCCGTTGGCGATTGCGGTGGCCAATTCGGCCGAGCGGGCGGTCAAGTTCTTCAACGCACGGTCGAGCGCGGATCGGTCGGCGAGGTCGACCGTCTCAATTAATTGGCGGGCGAAGTCGAGCGCCATAGGCGCTAGGTCGTTGTACATTTCGCGGCCTGCGGGAGTCAGCGACAGGAAGGCCTCGCGTAGATCGGCACGGTTGGCGCGCCGGGCTACCAGTTTGCGGCGCTCGAGGAGCGCCACCGCCCGCGAAACCTTGGTCTTGTGCATGTGGCTGTGATGGCCGATCGCCTTGGCGGTCATCATGCCGAATTCGCCGAGCGTAACCAGCACGCGCCATTCCGGCACGCCGATCTTGTGGCGCTCGGCATAGATGCGCGAAAGTGCCTGCGACACCAGATTGGCGCAGACATTGAGCTGGTAGGGCAGAAACCGATCCAGCTTAAGCGGTGCCTGAAGCGCAGCTGGATCGTTGGGCGCACCCGAAGCATGTTCCTCAGTCATTTTTGTTTGACGCAGCCCGCGTTCCCCTCGCGCCGGGGCCTATGCCCACCCCTGGGTCCTGGCCATTCGCGCGCAACACGCGAACTTTGGCCGAAGTTGCGACCGGGCGCAACGAGTTTGGAAGTATTCTAAGCTATTGGCGTGTAGGGTAATTCTTGTTGACCGGCGGGCTTTTGATGGCGTTCGGCTGGCGCGAACGGCATTTGCGCCCGCGGGTCAACCGCGACCTTCTGCGCCGAATTCGCCCAATACGAACGAGAAAGCGAGCGGTACGGTCGGGGCCATCGTCGGCGTCCGAGGGCAACGCAGACACCCTTGAGGCATTCAGAGAGAAGGTCGATTTGACGGTGGTTTCATTAGCAACTAAATAATAGCGAAGAACAATTTTCAAGCTGGGAGTTGACGCCATGGCCGTGGGTTACATGTCCGGTTTCGGCAACAGCTTCGAGACGGAGGCGCTGGAAGGCGCGCTACCGGTCGGCCGCAATTCGCCACAGAGATGCAACTACGGGCTTTATGCCGAGCAATTGTCGGGCTCGCCCTTCACCGCGCCGCAATCGTCCAACCAGCGCTCCTGGCTTTATCGCATCCGTCCGACCGTGCGGCACACCGGCCGCTTCGGTCAGAACAACCAAGGCTATTGGCGCACCGCGCCGACGCGTGAGGACAGCGCCGTGCCGCTCGGGCAGTTGCGCTGGTCGCCGGTGCCGATCCCGGACGAGAAGCTCACATTCGTCTCGGGGCTGCGCACCATCACGACCGCGGGCGACGCCGACACGCAAGCCGGCATGGCGGCGCATCTCGTGTTCATCACCCAGTCGATGGAGCGCGAGCACATCTTCAACGGCGACGGCGAGTTCCTGATCGTTGCGCAGGACGGCAAGATCCGCTTCCGCACCGAGTTCGGCGTGATCGACATTGAGCCGGGCGAAATCTGCGTCATCCCGCGCGGGGTGATCTTCCGCGTCGAACTGATCGGCGGGCCGACGCGCGCCTATGTCTGCGAGAACTACGGCGGCGGTTTCATCCTGCCCGACCGCGGGCCGATCGGCGCCAATTGTCTCGCCAATCCGCGCGATTTCCTCACGCCGGTGGCGGCTTACGAAGACCTCGACGGACCGCATACGCTCACCGTGAAGTGGGGCGGCGAGCTTTACACCACGCAGACCGACTATTCGCCGCTCGACGTCGTTGCCTGGCACGGCAACTACTACCCTTACAAATACGACCTGCGCCGGTTCTCGCCGGTGGGCGCGCTGCTGTTCGACCATCCCGATCCGTCGATCTTCACGGTGCTGACATCGCCATCGGAAACGCCGGGCACCGCCAACATTGATTTCGTGATCTTCCCGGAGCGCTGGATGGTGGCGGAGAACACCTTCCGGCCGCCCTGGTATCACCGCAACATCATGTCCGAATTCATGGGACTGGTGTTCGGCGTCTACGACGCCAAGCCTGAGGGCTTCGTGCCCGGCGGCTTCAGCCTGCACAACCAGATGCTGCCGCACGGGCCCGACGCCGATGCATTCGAGCATGCGAGCAATGTTGACTTGAAGCCGATTAAGCTTTCCAACACGCTTGCTTTCATGTTCGAGACCCGGTTCCGGCAGCGGATCACAAAATACGCCGCCGAGCTTCCGGCCTTGCAACAGGATTACATCGATTGCTGGGCGGGGCTGAAGAAGCATTTCGACCCCAAACGGCGCGAACCGAAATAGTGGGATCGTAGAGTGCGATGAAGCTTGCTTCCCTCAAAGACAGCCGCGATGGCCGCCTCCTCGTCGTGTCCCGCGATCTTTCCCGCTGCGCCGACGCCCATGCGGTGGCGCCGACCCTGCAGGCGGCGATCGACGACTGGGGCTCCGCCGAGCGGCGACTGTTCGAGCTCGCCGACGGTCTCGAGTCCGGGCACGTCGCACATATGCCGTTCGATCCGGCGAAGTGTGCCTCTCCTTTGCCGCGCGCCTATCAGTGGCTGGACGGCTCGGCCTACGTCAATCACGTGGCGCTGGTGCGCAAGGCGCGCGGCGCCGAGGTGCCGGCCTCGTTCTGGACAGACCCGCTGATGTACCAAGGCGGCTCCGACAGCTTCGTCGGTTCACGCGACCCGATCGCCACTCTCGATGAGGCTTGGGGCATCGATCTGGAAGCGGAAGTGGTTGTGATCCTCGGCGACGTGCCGATGGGCGCAACCCGCGAGGAAGCGGCCAAGGCGATCAAGCTGATTATGCTGGTCAATGATGTCTCGTTGCGCAACCTCACCGGTCCCGAGCTCGCCAAAGGCTTCGGTTTCGTGCAGTCGAAGCCGGCGTCGGCCTTCACGCCGGTGGCGGTGACGCCGGATGAATTGGGCCACGCCTTCGACGGGGCTAAGGTCAACCTGCCGCTGTTGAGCTTCATCAATGGCAAACCCTTCGGCAAGCCGGTCTGCAGCAACGACATGACCTTCGATTTCCCGACCTTGATCATGCATGCGGCCAAGACACGCGAACTGTGCGCCGGCACAATTCTTGGTGCCGGCACGGTGTCGAACCGTGACGCCGATGGCGGGCCGGGAAAGCCGATCGGTGAAGGCGGGCTTGGCTATTCGTGCCTCGCCGAGCAGCGCACGGTGGAGACCATCCGCACCGGCAAGCCGGTGACGCCGTTCCTGAAGTTCGGCGACAGGGTGCGCATCGAGATGCTGGACGCCAACGGGCAATCGATTTTCGGTGCCATCGAACAGGACGTGGTACGCTACGCGCGTGCCTGAATAAGAAGACCATCCAGGAGGATTTCAGCATGGCCAAGGGTTTTGCGTCGACGGGGGACCTCGGCGAGAAGAAGGTCTCCTTCGACGAACTCGGCCCGGGGCTTTACGCCTACACCGCCGAGGGCGATCCCAATTCCGGCATCATCGTCGGCGATGACAGCGTGATGGTGATCGACGCGCAGGCGACGCCCGCGATGGCCGATGAAGTGATCGCACGCGTCGCCAAGGTCACCGACAAGCCGATCAAATACGTGCTGCTCACGCACTATCACGCGGTGCGCGTACTCGGCGCGTCCGCCTTCAAGGGTGCCGAGATCCTCGCCTCGGACGCTACCCGCAAGCTGATCAAAGAACGTGGCCAGCAGGACATGGATTCCGAGATCGGCCGTTTCCCGCGCCTGTTCCGCGCGGTGGAGACCATTCCCGGCCTGACCTGGCCGTCTCTGACCTTTCCCGACGAAATCTCCGTGTGGCTGGGCAAACGCGAGGTGCGCATCATGCACATCGGCCGCGGCCACACCGCCGGCGACGTAATCGCGGTGGTGCCGGATTCGAATGTCGTATTCTCCGGCGATCTCGTTGAATACCACTCGGCCTGCTACTGCGGCGACGCTCACTTCACCGATTGGCCGACGACGCTCGACAATCTCGCCGAATTGCAGGCGAGGGCGCTGGTGCCTGGGCGCGGCGGCGCTCTGAAGACGCCGGAAATGGTCAAGGATGGCATCGCGCTCACCAGCGATTTTATCTCGACGCTCTATAGCTCCGCGCAAGATAGCGCCGCC
This sequence comes from uncultured Pseudomonadota bacterium, assembly GCA_963732895.1. Lineage (GTDB taxonomy): Bacteria > Pseudomonadota > Alphaproteobacteria > Rhizobiales > Xanthobacteraceae > Pseudolabrys. Next base: position 545,534 of record CAVTBG010000008.1, read on the forward strand.
AAGGGCCGCTCGCTGAAAGAGGCCTTCGACGCGGCCCGTGTCGTCATGGATCCGAAGTTTGCCGATTACGCGATCTACGAGCATTGCCTGCCGTTCAACGTCTCTCGCGCCTACGATGAGGCACGCGGCATCGACTGGCCGGTGATTTGGACCGCCGAACGCGATCGCGAATTGTGGGCGGCGTTGCAGGGCTGAATGCGGCCTACGGGGGATCGCCATGGCCAATTCCACCGAACACAAGACGCTCTACCGCTACGGGTACCAGCGTTCGTCGGATCAGGACGCCGGGACGCCGCCGCGCCGGCCGGTGGTGGTGGTCGGTGCGGGGCCGGTGGGACTGGCGGCCGCGATCGATCTCGCGCAACGCGACGTGCCGGTGGTTCTGATCGACGACGCCGACCGCATTGGCGAGGGCTCGCGCGGCATTTGCTGGTCGAAGCGCACGCTCGAAATCTGCGACCGGCTCGGCGTCGGCGAGACGCTGGTCAAGCAGGGCGTGACCTGGAAGATCGGCAAGCTCTTCCACGGCGACGACCTGGTGTTCTCCTTCGACCTACTGCCGGAGGAAGGCCACAAGATGCCCGCCTTCATCAACCTGCAGCAGTTCTATCTGGAAAAGGCGCTCGTCGACCGCGCCGACGAGATCGACAAGCTTGATCTGCGCTGGAAGAACAAACTCGCCGGCCTCGAGCAACGCAACGACCACGTGCGGCTGACCATCGACACGCCGGACGGCCCCTACACGCTCGACGCCGATTGGCTGATCGCCGCTGATGGCGCGCGCTCCACCACGCGCGACCTGCTCGGCCTGCAGTTTTCCGGCGTCACCTTCGAGGACAAGTTCCTCATCGCCGACATCAAGATGGCGGCCGACTACCCGACCGAGCGGCGCTTCTGGTTCGATCCTTCCTTCCATTCCGGACAGTCGGCGCTGATGCATCGCCAGCCCGACAATGTCTGGCGCATCGACCTGCAGCTCGGACCGGACGCCGACGTCGCCGCCGAACAGGAGCCAGCCCGCGTGCGCGCGCGCATCGAGCGCATTGTCGGCGAGCGGCCGTTCGAACTCGAGTGGGTGTCGATCTACCGCTTCAATTGCCGCCGGCTCGAGCGCTTCGTGCACGGCCGTGTTGTGTTCATCGGCGACGCGGCGCATCAGGTATCGCCGTTCGGCGCGCGCGGCGCCAATTCCGGCATCCAGGACGCCGAGAACCTGGCCTGGAAGCTTGCCGCGTTGCTGAAAGGCGAGGCGGAGCCGTCGCTGATCGATTCGTACGAGAGCGAGCGCATCCAGGCGGCTGACGAGAACATCGCCCATTCCACCCGCTCGACCGATTTCATCGCGCCGCATTCTTCCGCCGAACACAAATTGCGCAACGCCGTGCTCGATCTCGCCGCCAAGGCGGACTTCGCCCGCCGCATGATCAACTCCGGGCGGCTGTCGGTGGCGACCATCTATGACACCGCGCTGTCGACGCCCGATGAAGACACGTTCAAAGGCAGCGCCAAGCTCGGCGCGCCAATTCCCGACGTGCCCGTTCGGACATCGAAGGGCGAGGGGCAATTGCTCGAAAACATCGCCGGCGAGTTCACGCTGCTTTACGTCAAGAACGGTGCGCCGCCGAAGGTTCCGGAAGGCATTCGTCTTGCCACCGTCGGCGAGGACTTCGCCGACAGCGACGGCGGGTTCGCCAAGCGCTTCGACACCACCCCCGGCGCGGCCTACCTCTTGCGCCCGGATCAGCACCTGTGCGCGCGCTGGCGGCACGTCGACGCGGGGAAGGTCGCGGCGGCGCGCGACAGGGCGCTCGCGCGTGATCCCGAAAAGTGGAAGCCGGCTTTTGGAAAAGATCACGCGCCAACAAAAAATGTGAGGGCTTGATGACGAAGCTCGTTACCGCCTCGCAATTCGCAGAGCCCGACGCGGCCTATGTCACGCTGGTCGAAGCGCGGCGCGGCTTGAGCGACGAAGCCGCCGCCGATCTGGACACTAAATTAGTGCTGATCCTCGCCAACCACATCGGCGATCTCGACGTGCTCACAGAAGCCATCGCGCTGGCGAAGAGCGCGACGTGAGCGCAAGCGCGAATGGCCGCGTGCCTAGCGCGTGCAGACGATAGCGACGAAGTTCTCGCACTTGCCGCCGCGGCAACCGCCGGCGCGCCCGTGCGGAATGGCGCCGGTGATCTCGCTGCGGTCGACCCTGCGATAGTAAGCGGCGTGGGCAAATCGCTGCGTCCGGCAATAGGCATTGGCGGCCGCCGCGCCGCATTTCTCGCCGCCCGCAAGGCAGCGGTCGATGCCGTAGCCGTCGGCGTCGTTGCCGATGATGAACATATGCCGGTTGGCAGCCTGGGCCGCGCCGGCGAGGCCGACGAAAACGACGGCCGCGAGGCTGACCAGTGATGTGCGCATGGCGTTCGCCCGTTTGGCTGATGGCGCCTTATGTGCGGCGCCACGCCCGAAAGCACCCGCAAAATAGGCGTAAAATCTTAAATGCCGATTAACCGTGCCGCGTCGGCGCAGGCGTCCGAATCGCCGCCGGTTCGCGCCGCCGGCCCGGTCGGGCTTGACGGCGCGAGCAAAAACTGAGCATTCTCCGCGCCATGCACGGCCTTAACCAAACTCACGGCATTTGCCGGGAGATTATTAGCTAGCGCACACGCTGGCTGCGGCCGTCTTTTCTCTGATCGAGAACCAGCAAGACGCCCGGCCAGCGCGGCCGATGGGTGTCTTTTGCCATGGAGCTCAAGCTCTACGATACGCTGACGCGCGAGAAGCGGGTGTTCACCCCGATCGATCCCGCGCGCGCGCGCATGTATGTGTGCGGGCCGACGGTCTACGACTTTGCCCATATCGGCAACGCCCGCCCGGTCATCGTGTTCGACGTGCTGTTCCGGCTGCTGCGCCACATCTATGGCGCCGAGCACGTCACGTATGTTCGCAACATCACCGACGTCGACGACAAGATCAACGCGCGTGCGGCCGAGCGCGGCGTGTCGATTCAGGAGGTGACGGAAGAGACCTACAACAATTTCAAGGAAGACGTGGCAGCGCTCGGCTGTCTGCCGCCGACGGTGGAGCCGCGCGCCACCGAGCACATCGCGGCGATGAAGGAGCTGATCGAGCGGCTGGTGCAGAACGGCTGCGCCTATGTCGCCGAGGACCACGTGCTGTTCAACGTGTCGTCGATGCCGGACTACGGCATGCTGTCAAAGCGTCCGCTCGACGAGATGATCGCGGGGGCGCGCGTCGAGGTCGCGCCCTATAAGCGCGAGCCGACAGACTTCGTGCTGTGGAAGCCGTCCAAGCCGGGCGAGCCGGCCTGGGATTCGCCGTGCGGGATAAAGACGCCGGGCCGGCCCGGCTGGCACATCGAATGCTCGGCCATGGCCTGGAAGCATCTCGGCGAGACCTTCGACATCCACGGCGGCGGAATCGATCTCGTTTTTCCGCACCACGAGAACGAGATCGCGCAATCGCGCTGCGCCTTCCACACCAAGGTGATGGCGAACTACTGGATGCACAACGGCTTCCTGCAGGTGGAAGGTGAGAAGATGTCGAAGAGCCTCGGCAACTTCGTGACGATTCATGATCTGCTGAAAGATTGGCACAACTACGCTTGGCCGGGTGAAGCCCTCCGCTTCAACATGCTGCGGACCCATTATCGCCAGCCCATCGACTGGACTTATCAAAGCTTGGATGAGGCCCATGGTACTCTTTGGGATTGGTATGGGTGGGTGGAGGGAGAGCAGTTTGGCTCGGCCGTTTCGGAAGAAGTAATCACCGCGCTTGCTGATGATATGAATACGCCGGCGGCTATTGCGGCGTTGCACGATCTGCGCAAACGTGGAGATAAGGTTTCATTACTTTCGACGCTCCATTTTTTGGGCTTTTCTGGTGAAAGGGGGAGGATTGAGCGCGTAACCAAACTAGATATTGGGCCAATATCTGGCGTTAGCGGAAGCATCCAGACGATGCTTGCCTCGCTCTCAGGCGAAGCACGCAATCACATCATTCAGGACTTTGTGAACACGCGCAATATTAAGCGGCGCGCCAAAGAATTTGCGGAAGCAGATGCTATTCGCGATGCGTTAGCTGCTAATGGCATTCTTCTGAAGGATTTTAGGGATCCGAAAACGGGAGAGATAAGAACCACCTGGGAGATCGCGCGATGACTCTCCTTCGTCATGGCCGGGCAAAAGGCGCAAAGCGCCGTCTTGACGCTTGGCGTCCCGGCCATCCACGCCTTGCTTCGCTGGCATGCCGCAAAGACGTGGATGCCCGCGACAAGCGCGGGCATGACGCTGCGGGTTCTGGTGCGCGCAAATGGGGGATCGCGCGATGATGTTGCATGTACGCGCGCGCGACGGCGCACGGCCCGCTCCCTCCCCCCTTGTGGGGGAGGGGTGGGGAGGGGGGTACACAACATACGCTGTGCTTGCGGCATTACCCCCCTCCCGCCCGCCTTCGCTGTCGCGGCGTTTACCATCGGGCCGGCCTACTGCCGGACCCGTTGGGCGGTCGACCCCCGATCAAGTCGGGGGCAGGCTCTCCCCCGCAAGGGGGGAGGTGACGCAGCGTGCGTGGCGCGCGCGTTTCGGAACGGAGCGTCGCTGATGGCACAGGCGCATCCCAAACTGGCCATGCGGCCGTTTCTGCCGGCAGACGTGCCCATGCTCGCGGAGATTTTCCGCGCGTCGGTCGCTGACTTGACCGGTGACGACTACACCGAGGCGCAGCAGGAGGCCTGGGCGGCGAGCCTCGACGATGACGTCGCCTTCGCCAAACGGCTCGGCCAGCAGCTCACGCTCATCGCGACCCTGGAAGGCTCGCCCGTCGGCTTCGCCTCGCTCGCCGGCGAGGACAAGATCGACATGCTCTACGTGCATCCGGCGGTGGCCGGCCAGGGCGTCGGCGCCATGCTGGTCGACGCGCTGGAAAAACTTGCCGGCGCGCGCGGCGCCGCCAAGCTGATCGTCGATGCCAGCGACACCGCGCAAGGCTTTTTCCAGAAGCGCGGCTATGTCGCCCAGCAGCGTAACACCATTTCGGTCGGTGACGAATGGCTCGCCAATACCACCATGCACAAGCAACTCGCCCCGCGGGAGGCCTCATGAAAAAGCCCGACACCCCGTTTCCGCGCCATTGGCTCTACTACATTGCGCTCAAGCTCGGCCTTTTGATCGCGGCCGTTCTGGTCGCGCTCTATGTGTTCCATCGGATGGGTTGAGCGGAAAGCAAGAGGGCAGGCTCATGAAACGCCACCACATCATCGCTGCAGCCATCGCGATCGCGGTCGCCATCGCCTTGCTGTCCAACTACTATCTCTGGTGAAAGTGACATGGCCCGCGAACGCCTCTATCTCTTCGACACTACGCTGCGCGACGGCGCGCAGACCAACGGCGTCGACTTCACGCTTGCCGACAAGGTCGTGATCGCGCGCATGCTCGACGAGATCGGCATCGACTATGTCGAGGGCGGCTATCCCGGCGCCAACCCGGCCGACACTGAACTGTTCGCGGCTGACCGTGGCCTGAAGACGACGTTCACCGCCTTCGGCATGACGCGCCGGCCCGGCCGCTCGGCCTCAAACGATCCGGGGCTCGCCGCGCTGCTCGACGCCAAGGCCGACGCCATCTGCTTCGTCGCCAAGTCGTGGGACTATCACGTCAAGGTCGCGCTGGAGACAACCGGCGAGGAGAATCTTGCTTCCATCCGGGACAGCGTGCGCGCCGCCAAGGCCAAGGGCCGGGAAGTGCTGCTCGATTGCGAGCACTTCTTCGACGGTTATAAGGCCAACCCGGACTATGCGCTGAGCTGCGCCAAGGCAGCGTTTGAGGAAGGTGCGCGCTGGGTGGTGCTGTGCGACACTAACGGCGGCACGCTGCCGCATGAGGTGGAAGAGATCGTGGCTAGGGTGTGCAAGGCTATCCCGGGCGACCACGTTGCGATCCACGCCCACAACGACACCGAGCAGGCCGTGGCCAATTCCTTTGCCGCCGTGCGCGCCGGCGCGCGCCAGATCCAGGGCACGCTCAACGGGTTGGGTGAACGCTGCGGCAACGCCAATCTGGTTTCCATCATTCCGACGCTGAAATTGAAGAAGGAATACGCGCAACGCTTCGATATCGGCGTTTCCGACGCGCAGCTCGCGAAACTCGCTCACGTCTCGCACGCGCTCGACGAGCGGCTCAATCGCGCGCCCGACCGCCACGCGCCCTATGTCGGCGAAAGCGCCTTCGCCACCAAGGCCGGCATTCATGCGTCCGCCATCGCCAAGGACCCGGCCACTTACGAGCACGTGGCGCCGGAAGCGGTCGGCAACCGCCGCCGGGTGCTGGTGTCGGAGCAGGCCGGCAAGTCCAATGTGCTGGCGGAGCTCGAGCGCATCGGCCTGAAAGTAGACAAGGACGATGCCGGCATCGGCCGGCTGCTCGAGCTGGTCAAGGAGCGCGAGACCATCGGCTATGCCTATGAGGCGGCGGATGCGTCGTTCGAACTCCTGGCGCGGCGGACGCTCGGTACGGTGCCGAATTATTTCGACGTCACCCAGTTCGATGTGAACGTGGAGCAACGTTACAACGCCAAGGGCGAGCGCGTGACGGTCACCATGGCGGTTGTGAAGGTCAAGGTCGGCAACGAGAACACGATCTCGGCCGCCGAAGGAAACGGCCCGGTCAACGCGCTCGACCAGGCGCTGCGCAAGGACCTCGGCAAATACCAGAAATACATCGAAGGGTTGAAACTTACAGATTATCGCGTGCGTATCCTCAACACCGGGACGGAGGCGGTGACACGGGTGTTGATCGAGAGCGAGGACGAGAAGGGCGAGCATTGGACCACGGTGGGCGTGTCATCCAACGTGATTGACGCATCATTCCAGGCGCTGATGGATTCCATCGTCTATAAGCTGGTGAAATCCGGCGCGCCGGTATGAAATCGACTAGAATTTAAACGGCGTAATCTCCACACAATCAGCTTCATTGCGGCACCGCAGCATGTTTTTCGCGCGCATGTTTGTCAAAAAGGTGGCATCATTTGAAAGTTGCGAAACGCTGAACTGAATCGGCTGCGCAAAGACAGCCAATTCCTATGGGGAAACGGCCATGATGATTTTCGTGGCGGGGGTTGCGGCCGCGTTTGGTATTTCGATGCTCGCATTTCTCTTTCTCATGTGGCGCGCGGAACCGCTGGATGATGAAGGGCCGGAAAAGTCGGGTGGTATTGAACGCGTTCACCGCGCTCGGTGAGCAGCGCAGTCGACGGCGGTGCAGTGCCGTGCCGAGTTGTGACGCGCTGGTACGATGATCGACCACGTCTCCGTCGCTGTGCGCGATCTGGCCGCCGCGGCGCGCTTCTACGAAAACGTTTTGGCGACGCTCGGGTTCGCCAAGCTGGAAGCCCGACCGGCGACCGTCGGGTTCGGCAAGCAATATCCGGAATTCTGGATCAACCTGCGCGACGGGATGGCGCCGGCTCCGAAGGATTCAGGAACTCACGTCTGCTTTCGTGCGCGCAGCCCTGACCTGGTCGATGCTTTTTACCAGGCCGCACTTGCGGCGGGCGGAACGAGCGATGGGGCGCCGGGACTTCGTCCGCAGCACGGCGAGGGATACTACGCCGCCTTCATCCGCGATCCCGACGACAACCGCATCGAGGCGGTGACGTTCGTGAGGGCGGAATAGGCTTCCGTCATTCCGGGACGTCTGCGAAGTGGACGGGCCCGGCAACCAGGGCGAGTCGGCAGCGTGGTGGTTGCGGCTCTGGATTCCAGGTTTGCTCCAACCGATCTCGGGTTTGCCCGAGATCGGCATTAACAGACCCAAGTCCGCTATAGCCGACTTGGATGCGCTCGCGCTCCGGAATGACGAAGCGTTACAGCTTCTCCGCGTCCGCCGCGGTCATTTTTTTGGCTTCCTCGGGCACGGCTTGCGCCGCCTGTTCCAGCGTCGGCAGGATGTCGGCGACCTTGTCAGCCACCAGCAGGTTGACGCTGAACTCGCTGCGGATGAACTCCAGCTTGCGCATGTGGTCGAGCAGGGCGCAAAGCGGGTTCCAGAAGCCCTCGATATTGGCGAGCAGCACCGGCTTCTTGTGGCGGCCGAGCTGGACCCAGGTCAGTTGTTCGACCAGTTCCTCCAGGGTGCCGACCCCGCCGGGCATCGCCACGAAGGCGTCGGCCAACTCGAACATCTTGCGCTTGCGCTCGTGCATGTCGCGGGTGACGATAAGATTCTGCATTTTCTTCTTGTGGGCGTGCTCGCGCGCCACCAGGAACTCAGGGATGATGCCGGTCACCGCGCCGCCACGCTGCAGCACCGCATTGGCGACCTCGCCCATCATGCCCTCGCCGCCGCCGCCATAGACCAAGCCCACGCCCTGCTCGGCGAGGATCTGACCGAAGGCGCGGGCGCCTTGCACGTAAGCCGGGTCGGTTCCCGGTCCGGAACCGCAATAGACGCATACCGTCCGGATTTGGCGCGTTTTTTCCATTTTGTTCATAGCCAGGGATTTGCGCTGCGCGGGCTCAACCGTCAAGCCGGGGCTCGGAATACCCTTCATGGGCAGCTATCATGCCCTCAGCGGGGTGATTATCGGCCAGAATCCTCCTATATGACGCTCCTGTCATACTTGCGACGGCACGCACGCCGTTTTTTCGGGCCCTTCATGTCTCCGCACCACCGCCATCAGCCGCCTGACGAATCGTCGAATGTCTCCGCCAGCCGCGGCGCGCTGTTCGCGACCATCATGCACCTGTGGCCTTACATCTGGCCGTCGGATCGGCGCGACCTCAAGCTGCGCGTCATGGGCGCCATGGTGCTGCTGGTGGTGGCCAAGCTTGCCACCATCTCGGTGCCCTTCACCTTCAAATACGCGACCGATGCGCTGACCGGTACGGCAAGCAAGCCCGCTGCGGGCTCGGAGTGGCTGACCTGGGTGGTGGCCGCGCCGATCGCCATGACGATTGCGTACGGCGGCATGCGCATGTTGATGGCGGCCCTGCAGCAAGGCCGCGACGCCGTGTTCGCCAAGGTGGCGATGTACGCGGTGCGCCGGCTTGCCTACCGCACCTTCGTGCACATGCACGAGCTGTCGCTGCGCTTCCATCTCGAGCGCAAGACCGGGGGCTTGACGCGCGTGCTCGAGCGCGGGCGCAACGCCATCGAGACCATCGTGCGCATGGTCATCCTGCAGCTCGCGCCGACCATCATCGAGGTCACGCTGGTCGCCGCCGTGCTTCTGTTTCATTTCGACTGGCGCTACGTGGCGGTAATCGTCGGAGCCGTCGCGCTTTACTTGATTTGGACCTATAACGCCACCGAATGGCGCATCGGTATCCGCCGCAAGATGAACGACAGCGACACCGACGCCAACGTCAAGGCGATCGACTCGCTCCTGAACTACGAGACGGTGAAGTATTTCAGCGCCGAGGAACGCGAGGCCGCCCGCTATGACCGCGCCATGGCGCGCTACGAGGATGCCAGCGTCAAGTCGTATACCTCGCTCACCGTGCTCAACGCGGGCCAGGCGGTCATCTTCACCGTCGGGCTCGCCAGCGCCATGGTGATGTGCGCCTACGAGGTGCGCGCCGGCACCAAGACGGTCGGCGATTTCGTGCTGGTCAACGCCATGATGATTCAGCTTTATCAACCGCTGAATTTCATGGGCATGCTCTACCGCGAGATCAAGCAGGCGGTGACCGACATCGAGAACATGTTTGCAATTCTCGGGCGGCCGCCCGAGGTCATGGACGATCCGGCCGCCCGCCCGCTTACGGTCATCAATGGCACGATCAAGTTCGAGGACGTCGCCTTTGCCTACGATCCCGGCCGTCGCATTCTCAAGGGCGTCAGTTTCGACGTGCCGGCTGGCAAGACGGTGGCCGTGGTCGGCCCCTCCGGCGCCGGCAAGTCGACCATCTCGCGGCTTCTGTTCCGCTTCTACGATCTCTCCGGCGGACGCATTCTGATCGACGGCCAGGACATCGCAAAAGTGACGCAGCGCTCGCTGCGTGAGGCCATCGGCATGGTGCCGCAGGATACCGTGCTGTTCAACGACACCATCCGCTACAACATCCGCTACGGCCGTTGGGAAGCGACCGATGAAGAGGTGGAGGAGGCAGCGCGGCTGGCGCAGATCGACGCCTTCATCCGCATGTCGCCCAAAGGTTATCAGACGGAAGTCGGCGAGCGCGGCCTAAAGCTCTCCGGCGGCGAGAAGCAGCGCGTCGCCATTGCCCGTACAATTCTGAAGGCGCCCCCGATTCTGTTGCTGGACGAGGCGACTTCGGCGCTCGACAGCCATACCGAAAAGGAGATCCAGGACGCGCTCGAGCGGGTGTCGTCCGGGCGCACTACGCTGGTGATCGCGCACCGGCTCTCTACCATCGTCGACGCCGACGAGATCATCGTGCTTGACCAGGGCGAGATTGTGGAACGCGGTACCCACTATGCGCTGCTGGCCAAGGACGGGCTCTATGCCAGCTTGTGGAACCGGCAGCGCGAGGCCGAGGAGGCGCGCGAGCGCCTCGCCCGCACCGGTGAGGGGCCGGTCGCGCCCAACCGCAATCCGCCCGAGGTGCCGGATGATCTTGCGGTCGCGGCGCCCGAGCCGGCCGACATTCGCGCCGACGCGGCCGAATAGGGCTTGATTCTGCGCTCAATCGCGGCACTGTTCTCGGCGATGCCCGATCAATTCATGCACCCTCTACTGCGGCGCTAACGCTTTCCATGTCCATCGCCCAATCCATCCGCCAGCAATGGGTGCCGATCACGCCGGAAGGCTATCCGTTCATCGGTGCTTTTGCGCTGATCAGCCTGATCCTGTTCTGGCTCTGGGTGCCGCTCGGCTGGATCGGCGCGGTGCTGACGCTGTGGTGCATCTATTTCTTCCGCGACCCGCCGCGGGTGACGCCGGTGCGTGACGGGCTGGTGGTGGCACCGGCGGACGGGCTGGTGAGCCAGATCACCACTGCCGCGCCGCCGTACGAGCTCGGCCTCGGCGATAAGCCGCTGCCGCGCATCTCGATTTTCATGAGCGTGTTCAACTGCCACATCAACCGCAGTCCGGTGGTGGGACAAATCGAGCGCGTCGTGTACCAGCCTGGCAAATTCCTGAATGCCGATCTCGACAAGGCGAGCGTCGACAACGAACGCAACTCGCTGGTCATCGCGACAGCCGGCACCCGCATTGCAGTGGTGCAGATCGCCGGCCTTGTCGCCCGTCGCATCGTTTGTTTTGTGAAAGAAGGCCAGCCAGTCGGGGCGGGGGAGCGCTTCGGGATGATCCGCTTTGGCTCGCGGCTCGACGTTTACCTGCCGGCCGACTCAGCCCCGCTGGTGGCGGTCGGCCAGACCGCCATCGCCGGCGAAACCGTGCTGGCCGACTTGCGCGCAGGCGATGCCGGGCGGGCGTTTCGCAGCGGCTGAGAGGCGACGCGGATTCATTAACCGGCCCCTAAATTGACGCCTGGCCGCCATAGCGGCGCGCCGGGGGAAACTCTATATTGGCGCCATGGTTTTTCCGCCCTTCGATCCAAACCCGCACCAGTCCCGCAACCGCCGCTTCAAGCCGATCCCGGTGCGGCTCCTGCTGCCCAACCTGATCACGTTGCTCGCGCTCTGCGCGGGGCTCACCGCTATCCGCATGGCGGTCGAGAACCGGCTCGAACTGGCGCTCGCCGCGATCGTGTTCGCGGCCGCGCTCGATGGTATCGACGGCCGGATCGCGCGCCTGCTGAAGGGCACCTCGCGCTTCGGCGCGGAGCTCGACAGTCTGGCGGACTTCGTCAATTTCGGCGTGGCGCCGGCGCTGATCCTGTATTTCTGGGGCCTGCATGAGCTGAAATCCGCCGGCTGGATTGTCGCCTTGGTGTTCGCGATCTGCGCAGGTCTGAGGCTCGCGCGCTTCAACGTGATGATCGACGACCCCGACAAGCCGGCTTGGACGGGCAATTTTTTCACCGGCATTCCGGCGCCGGCCGGCGCCATCACAGTGCTGCTGCCAATCTATCTTAACTTCCTGGGGGTCGCCGACAACCTGATCACCGTCTGGGTGACTTTCGTCTACACGCTTGTGATCGCGCTGTTGATGGTGTCGCGTCTGCCGGTTCTGTCCGGCAAGCGCGTGGGCAAGCGCGTGTCGCCGGAAATGGTGCTGCCGGTGTTCGTGGTGGTCGTTCTGTTCGTGGCGCTGCTCATCAGCTATCCGTGGCAGGTGCTCACAATTGGCGCGCTGGTCTATCTCGCCTTTCTGCCGGTCGGCGTGTGGTCGTATCGCCGATATCAGCGCAAGGACGCCGAGGTTGCCGCGTCGTCCGCCGGTAAGGACAAGAGCGCCGCCGCGTCCGAGCCAACGCCGCCACCATACGCTGGCGAGGCCGGTCACGACGACGATGAACGGCCGACGCGGCTGAACTAAATTCGTTTGCGCCATTGACCGCCATGCCGCGCGCCGCCCGCGTTATCTCCGCCGCCGACCGAGGTGAGCGGCCCGTTACTGATACGCTGATCCTCGATTATGACCGGCGCAGCACGGACGCGTTTAGCGCCACGGGTCTCAAGGGCGGCACATTCGATATTACCCTCGACAAGCCCGGCCGGCTGCGTACCGACGATGTGCTCGAACTCGACGATGGCACGCTGTTGGAAATCGTGGCGGCGGCCGAGCCGCTGATCGAGGCGCGCGACGCGGATCTTTCCGGGTTGATGCGGATTGCCTGGCATCTCGGCGATCGTCATGTGCCGGTGCAGGTGTTGCCGAACCGGTTGCGTCTACGCCGCACGGCGGCGCTGGAAAATCTGCTGCGATTGCTGGCCGCGAAGCTGACGATGATCGAAGCGCCATTCGAGCCGGAAGGCGGCGCCTACGAGATCTCGCATGGGCATGAGCATCATGATCATGCGCACGATCACGGCCATCACCACCACCGGTGATGGTTCGGACGTCGTTCTCCGCTCATGCTCGGCCAGCGGGCATCAGCAATGCAAAACGTCGGCCATTGAACGGCTGAACGGATAAAATGCTTACAATAGGAAAATAAGAATCCGCCAAGCGATGCAAGGCCCGGACCCGGCCCCCCACCGCAGTCCACAATCCTCGTTTGGACTGTCTTCTTCGGGGCGGCCGCTTAGGGTAGCATTAAGCGATAGTCTTCAGGAGGCGAACGTGCGTATGGGTCGTATCGTGGCTTTGCTAGCTGCCGCGCTGGCTATTTCGGCTTGTGCGCACAATGGCGAGCAGCTGAGCAGCACCTATCTCAACCGCTACGCCAGAGCCAATCCAACGCCGGCGGCTTTCACAGAGTGCCACGGCTTCGGTTGTGCCGAGGTTTCGAATGTTTCCTTGAGCCCGCGCCAATGGCAGCGAGTCGCCGCCGTCTTCCGCCCGAGGGCCGCTAATGCACAGGCCGAGCGGCGGCAGATCGCGCATGCGATCGCGCTGATGCAGCGCATGGTCGGGGTGCAGACGGGCACCGCCGTCCATCAATGGACGCATCAGAATCTGTTGATTAAACCCAATTTCGGCGACACGACGCAGCTCGACTGCATTGATGAAGCGGTCAACACCTGGACCTACATGACCATGATGGAGCGCCACCACTTGTTCCGCTTCCATCGCGTGGTGGAGCTGGCCTACGCGGGCCTGCCTACCGACACCAATCCACGTAACGCCGCCGTCGTGCAGGACAAAGCCAGCGGCGAATATTTCGCCATCGATCCGAGCCTGGTGAATTTCGCCGTGCCGCCGCCGGTCATCCCGCTGAAAGTCTGGCTGGGATCGTGGCCGCCCAAGATATCGGCGGACGAGAGAGGCGAACACGCGAAGGGGTAAGCGGGCCGCGCTTCGCGCGCTCAGCGCGTGCCGAGTGGATAGCCGGGCATTAGATCGTAAGGATGGCCCCAACCGGGCAGAGCCTTCACGCGATCGAGCCAGGCGGCGATCGCTGGATGCGAGCTACGGATGTCGAAGCCGAATTCCTCCGCCGGATAATAGAGATAGCCGGTCATCGAAATGTCGGCGATAGTCGGTCGCTCCGCAACGAGGAACTTGCGGCCGGTAAGGCGCTTTTCCACGATCGCCAGCGCGCCGTCGATGCGGCCTTTCATGAACGCCATCACGGCTGGATCACCTGGCGGATTGGCGAAATTTTTCAGGAATCGGAACGGCCCGAGAAAGCCGTTGACCTTCTGATTGTCGAAGATGATCCAGCGCAGCACTTCCAGCTTCTCGTCCTCCGCTTCCGGCTTGAACTTGCCGGTGATGTCGGAAAGATAGGTCAGGATCACGCCCGATTGCGTGAGCTTCTTGTTGCCCTGGACCAGCACCGGCACTTCACCCATCTCGTTGACGTTCTCGCGATAGTCGGGCTTTCGCGTTGCGCCGCCAGCGAAGAAGTCAATCCAGACAGGCTCCCAATCGGCGCCGATCAGGTTAAGCATCAACGCCGCGCGGTAGGCGTTGCCGGACTGCGCAAAACAGTAGAGCTGGAATTTGGCCATTGTTACCCCGGTGGCGGAGAGGGAAAGCGCGTGAGCGTCACCGGCGCGCCAGAGCTGGACTTTCCGGTGTAGCGGCCGCCGGCGAATTGGAGTTCGGCGAGCGGGTTCATTTGATAGTCGTCGACGGTGAGCTGCTGGCCGTCCGGGGTGAGCTCCCAGTGCCGGGCAGTAAAGAACTGGCCGGGACAGCCGCCCTCCGGCTGTATGGCGCCGGCGTGGAGGCCGGGCCCGCCGCCGAAATGCATGCCGCAGGTCGGCGCGTTCGGCAGGGCCAGCCGCCAGCGGCCTTCCATGTTGATCGTCGGCTTGGGCGGCGCGGTGGTGCCGGAATCGCCAAAGGACAGTTGCTGGCTTGTACATCCCGCCAGGGTCAAAATGATCACAAGCCCCCCAGCAATGTGAAATCCCCTCATTCCAGGCTGCTTCCTCACTTCATGGTTGGGATCACGAATTGCGCGCCTTCCTTGAGACCCTGCGGCCAGCGCGACGTTACGGTCTTGGTCTTGGTGTAAAAGCGGATCGAATCCGGTCCGTGCTGGTTAAGATCGCCGAATCCGGAGCGCTTCCAGCCGCCGAAGGTGAAGTAGGACAGCGGCACCGGGATCGCGAAGTTCACACCCACCATGCCGACCTCCACGCGCTTGACGAAGTCGCGCGCAGTGTCACCGTCGCGCGTGAAAATGGCAACGCCGTTGCCATACTCGTGCTCAGTCGGCAGCCGCACCGCTTCTTCATAGTCCTTGGCGCGCACCACCGAAAGCACCGGTCCGAATATCTCGTCCTTGTAGATCTTCATGTCGGGCGTCACCTCATCGAACAGGCAGCCGCCCATGAAGAAGCCCTTCTCATATCCTTGCATCTTGAAGCTACGGCCGTCGACCTTGAGCTTGGCGCCCTCCTTGATGCCGATGTCGACGTAATCGCGCGCGCGGTTGAGCGCGGCTTGCGTCACCAGCGGACCGTAGTCGGCCTTGTCGTCATGCGAGGGACCGATCTTGAGGCTTTCCACACGAGGGATCAGCTTTTCCATCAACGCGTCCGCAGTCTTCTGGCCGACCGGCACGGCCACCGAGATCGCCATGCAGCGCTCGCCGGCCGAGCCATAGCCGGCGCCGATCAGCGCGTCGACCGCCTGATCCATGTCGGCGTCGGGCATCACAATCATGTGATTCTTGGCGCCGCCGAAACACTGCACGCGTTTGCCGTTCGCGCAGCCGGTGGCGTAGATGTATTCGGCGATTGCCGACGAGCCGACAAAGCCGATCGCCTGGATGCGGCGGTCGTTGAGGATGGTATCGACCGCTTCCTTGTCGCCGTTGACGACGTTGAGCACGCCTTCCGGCAGGCCGGCCTCAAGGAACAGTTCGGCGATGCGCATCGGCACCGACGGGTCGCGTTCGGACGGCTTCATGATGAAGGCGTTGCCGCAGGCGAGCGCCGGCGCGCATTTCCACAACGGGATCATGGCCGGGAAGTTGAACGGCGTGATGCCGGCGACGACGCCGAGCGGCTGGCGCATCGAATAAAGGTCGATGCCGGGGCCGGCGGCCTCGGTGTATTCGCCCTTCATCAGGTGAGGGATGCCGCAAGCAAACTCCACCACTTCAAGCCCGCGCTGCACGTCGCCGCGCGCGTCCGGGACGGTCTTGCCGTGTTCGGAAGAGAGCAGCTTGGCGAGGTTCTCGTAGTCTTTGTTGGCGAGTTCGAGGAATTTCATCATCACGCGGGCGCGGCGCTGCGGGTTGGTCTCGGCCCATCCCGGCTGCGCTGCTTCCGCCACCGCGATAGCGTGCTCGACTTCCGAATGCTTGGCCAGCGCCACCTTGGCCTGCACCTCGCCGGTATTTGGATCGAAGACGTCGCCGAAGCGGCCGGAGGCCCCCTTCACATGCTTGCCGCCGACGAAATGACCGATCTCACGCATATGTTATTCCTCCGAAATTCAGGGGCTAGTGCCGCCGATTTAAAGTTCCTGCATCGCTTGCCGCAACCCCATTCAGGAACTTTAAATCGAAAGCGGCACTAGAATCATAGACTTGCTGGTGCCCCCTTTGCTTCCGAAGTTCGTGTCAGAGGACGGCGCCATGTATCACGAACTTCGGAAGCGGGGCACTAGCGGCCGACCTGGGCGGGTCCGCAGGGAATTTGTCGCGATTTTGGCAGTTTTTGGCCGCCCGGTCACGGGGCGCGGGGGACCCAAGGCTTCATGCTCGGTTAGGCTTTACCCCTCCTTAACAGCGCCAGTCTAGGGTCAGGTCAATGCAATGGCGTGGCGCCAACGGCAGTCGCTGGCGTTTGTGGAGTAAGTCATGGATATCGCGACAGGTCTGGGTCTCCTGGCGGGCATCACGGTCGTCTCGGTCGTGATCCTGATGGGCGGCGACTTTGAGATGTTCGTCAGCGAGCACGCGTTTATCGTTATTTTCGGCGGATCGTTCGCCGCCACGCTAATCCGCTTCCCGTTTTCCTCCTTCGTCCATGGCGTGCCGCTCGGCGCTAAATTCGCCTTCTCGCTGCGTCGCATGAGCCAGCGAGAGCTGGTCGAAGAGATCGCCGGGCTTGCCGAGATCGCGCGCAAGGAAGGCCCGATGGGGCTGGAAAAGGTCGAGATCGAGGATCCTTTCCTGGCCAAGGGCATCCGTTTCGTCGCCGACGGCTACGACGCCAACTTCATCCGCGACAATCTCGAGCGCGACCGCGACAACTTCCTCACCCATCTCGACGAAGGCCAGAAGATCTACCGCGCCATCGGCGATTGCGCGCCGGCTTTCGGCATGATCGGCACGCTGATCGGCATGGTGCAGATGTTCGCGAATATGACGGACCCGTCCAAGCTCGGTCCCTACATGGCAACCGCGCTTCTGGCGACGTTCTATGGCGCCGCGCTCGCCAATCTGTTCTGTCTGCCCATTGCCGACAAGCTGCACCTCAAGCTGGTTGACGAGGAGGTCAATCGTACGCTGATCATCGATGGAATTCTGATGATCCGTGAGGCCAAGAGCCCGACCTTGGTGCGCGAGATGTTGCTTGCCTATCTGCCGGAAAAGCATCGCCACAGCGACGACGAAGAGGACAAGGCAGCGGAGGAGGCGGTGCCGGCTTAAAAGAGCCGGTCGCGGTCACGGCAACCCATGGCACGACGTAAGGAAGCCCACGGCGGCGGTCACGGCTGGTTCGTGACGTTCGCGGACCTGATGGGTCTACTGGTCAGCTTCTTCGTGATGCTGGTCGCGTTCTCGACGCAGGATCAGGCCAAGCTGCAGGTGGTCGCCGGCTCCATGCGCGACGCCTTCGGCGTGCAGGACAAGGTACGCTACTCCGGGGTCATCGAGGTTCTCGGCCTGCCGACGCGACCGAAACTGAAGAACGCGGCTCAGATCGATCCGACGGAAGCTTCCTCTACGCCGTCGCCGAATGAACACAACCACCAGCGCACCTACGGCGCACGCTTCAAGGAGGACCGAGCCTTTTCGCTGGCGGCGGCTTCGCTGCGCCAGGCGCTGCAGGACATGCCGGACATCACGCAGGCGTCCAAGCACATCATGTTCGAGCAATCCAAGGACGGCTTGAATATCGAGATCGTCGACCAGGACGGCCGCTCGATGTTCGCCGCCGGCTCGAAGCAGCCGCTGCCGCGCACCCACCAACTGATTGCAGCGCTGGCGCCGCAACTCAAATCGATGCCCTACCGCATCAAGATCATCGGCCACACCGCTTCCTCGAAGATACCGACCGAGCCTGGTTACGGACCGTGGGAATTGTCGGCTGACCGTGCCAATGCAGTGCGTAAAATCCTGCAAGAGCAGGGGGTGCCGAATGGGCACATTTACGAGGTTGCCGGCAAGGCCGACACCGAGCCGTTGTTTCCGGACAACCCCTATATGGCGCCGAACCGCCGGGTGACCATCACCCTGATGCGGGAAGCGCCGCCGGTCCCCCCCGATTTGAGCCCCTAAATCCCGAAAAGTCACGTTATCCGCCGGGGGCCTGCAGGGCATTTCGCCGCGGAGAAACGCCGGTATTGCCTGATGCGCCGCAGTGATATAGAGCGCGCCTTCCAGCGCGGTGGATTTGAAGTTCTTTCCATTATTTGCCGCGGGTCTAGAAACGAACTTCAAATCCAAAATCGCACTGGAATCATAAAGTTGCTAGTGTCCTTTCGAATCCGAAGTTCGTACGGGGCAAGCTGGATAATCTGACGAACTCCGGATTCGGGACACTAGTCCCAGGCGGGACCCGAACAAGCGCAATGAGTGATGGTTTGAACGCCGGCCCGGCTTCCGCCGAAGCCAACACGAGCCATGATCAGGCTCCCCCGAGCTTTGTGGCTCTGGCGCTCGGCAGCGTCGGGGTGGTCTACGGCGATATCGGTACCAGCCCGCTCTACGGCTTGCGCGAGGCGGTGATTGCGGCTGCCAACAACCACGCGGTGACGCGCGGCATCGTGCTTGGTGTGTTGTCGTTGATCCTATGGGCGCTGATCACGACGGTGACGTTGAAATACGTGCTGATCCTGCTGCGCGCCGACAACAACGGGGAGGGCGGCACGCTATCGCTGACAGCGCTAGCGAGCCGCGCCATTGGCCGGCGGACCACGCTCATCTTCATCATCGGCATCATAGGCGCCTCGATGTTCCTCGGCGATTCGATGATCACGCCAGCGATCTCGGTGTTGTCGGCGGTGGAAGGTTTGAAACTTGCGAGCCCCGCTTTCACCGAATACGTGGTGCCGCTGGCGGTGGTGATCCTGATCGCGCTGTTCGCGGCGCAGAGCCACGGTACCGCCAAGGTGGCTTCGTTCTTCGGCCCCGTCATGGTGGTGTGGTTCATCTCGTTGGCGATCATCGGCGCACTGCATATCAGCGACGATCCGACAGTGCTCTATGCGATCAATCCGCTCTACGGCATCGAATTCCTGCTCGAACACGGCATCATCGGTCTGGTGACGCTCGGCGCTGTGTTCCTATGCGTCACCGGCGGCGAAGCGCTTTATGCGGACCTCGGTCATTTCGGCCGCAAACCGATCCAGACCGCGTGGCTGTGCCTGGTGCTGCCGGCGCTGTTGATCAATTATTTTGGACAGGGCGCCAAGGTGCTGGCCGATCCGGCCGCGATCGAAAGCCCGTTCTATCGCATGGTGCCGGACAGCGTGCTGCTGCCGATGATCGTGCTCGCCACCGTGGCGACCGTTATCGCGAGCCAGGCGGTGATCACCGGCGCCTATTCGCTGGTGCACCAGGCGATCCAGCTCGGCCTGCTGCCGCGGCTCGCCATCCTGCATACGTCGGCCTCACATGTCGGGCAGATCTATATCCCGCGCGTCACAATCGCATTGCTCGTCGGCGTCTTGATGCTGGTCGGCCTGTTCCGGACGTCGAGTGCACTGGCCTCGGCCTACGGCATCGCGGTCGCGACAACCATGGTGGTGGACGGCCTGCTCGCCTTCATTGTCATATGGAAATTGTGGCGCTGGAAGCTGTGGCAGGCGGTCGCGCTCATCCTTCCTTTCGTCGTTGTCGATGTCACCTTCTTCTCGGCTAATTTCCTCAAGCTGTTCGAGGGTGCCTGGTTGCCGCTGCTGTTCGGCGCCACCATGGTTCTGATCATCGTGACTTGGCGGCGCGGCACCGCGCTGCTGATCAACAAGACGCGGCGCACCGAGGTGCCGCTGGAGACCTTGTTCCGCAACCTGGAAAAGAAGCCGCCGCATATCGTGCCAGGCACCGCGATATTCCTGACCAGCGATCCGGAATTCTCACCCACCGCGCTCTTGCACAATCTCAAGCACAATAAGGTGCTGCACGAGCAGAACGTCATCTTGACCGTGATCACCGCCGACACGCCGCGCGTGCCAGAGGAAGACCGCGTCAAGATCACGCCGCTGTCGGAGCACTTCTCGCGGGTGGCGCTGAAATTCGGTTACATGGAGCAGCCCAACGTTCCCAAGGCGCTGGCAATCGCGCGCAAGCACGGCTGGCAGTTCGACATCATGTCGACCTCGTTCTTCCTGTCGCGGCGCTCGCTGAAACCGTCGCCGCAGTCGGGCATGCCAGGCTGGCAGGATCACCTGTTCATTGGCTTGGCGCGCTCGGCAAGCGACGCCACCGACTTCTTCCAGATTCCCACGGGCCGCGTGGTGGAAGTGGGCACGCAGGTGGCGGTGTAAACGAGTTAGCGAGGGCTGATCGCTGGGGCTGGTTGACTTGTGCTTCCAGTGCGGCATTTGCGCCCTTTGGACGGTCGTGCTCTAAACAGGACCTTGCTTCGGCAAACGCGAAGGCCAGCCATATGTGATGAATACGCCCCCTGAATTTGCGGTTCGTTGCCGAAACATCAGCAAGACCTACGGGGCGGGGATTGCTAAAGTGTCTGCGCTACGTGGCGTCGATCTCGATGTCCGGCGTGGCGAGTTATTGATGCTGGTCGGCCCATCGGGCTGCGGAAAAACCTCCCTCATCTCCATCATCGCCACTATCATCGACCAGGACGCCGGCTCCTGCGAGGTGTTGGGCCAGGACTTGAAAGATCTGGGGCCGGTCGAACGCGCGCGTTTCCGCAGTGCATCGGTCGGCTTCGTGTTTCAGGTCTTCAACTTGCTGCCCGCGCTGACCACGGTGGAAAACGTCTCGGTGCCGCTGCTGATCCAGGGGCTCTGCCGCAAACAAGCCGAGGTGCGCGCCGGCGAACTGCTCGAGATGGTCGGCCTTGCCGACCGCCGGCAGGCGCGGCCCGCCCAGCTCAGCGGCGGCCAGCAGCAGCGGGTGGCGATCGCGCGGGCGCTGGCCTGCAATCCGTGCCTGATTATCTGCGACGAGCCGACCAGCAGCCTCGACCACGATACCGGGCAAAGCGTGATGGACATCCTGAAGCATCACGCCAAGAGCCCCGACCGTGCCGTGATCGTGGTCACCCACGACCCGCGCATCTTCCCATTTGCCGACCGTCTCGCGCGCATGGACGATGGCCGGATCATCGAAACCCAGACCGGAGAGGGCCACGATGACGCGTAAATTCCTGGTGCCATTGCTCGCGCTGGCCGGTCTTGCCCTGGCCATCATCACCGTGATCCAGGATAATGACGCCGCGGCGGTCGTCGGTGCGCCCAGCCCGACAGCCATAGCGCCTTATGCCACTTACGTGGAAGGCACTGGCCTCACTGAGGCGAGCACCGGCAATATTGCTATCGGCACGCCGGTTTCCGGCATCGTCACCACCATTTCCGTCACCTGGGGCGAGAAGGTCGCTGCCGGCGCGCCGCTGTTCGCCATCGACGATCGCGATGTGCGGGCGCGATTGCTGCCGGCCGAGGCCAACGTCAACCAAGCAGAGGCCGATCTCGCCAAAACGAAGAACCTGCTGAAAGTGGCGGGCGGTCTGGCGATCGGCAGCTCAATCAGCAAAGTTGAACTGGATAACCGTCGCTATGACGTTGCCATCAAAGAAGCCGCCGTGTCCGCGGCCGAGGCGCAAGTGAAGCAACTCCAGATCGAACTTGGGCGGCATACCGTGCGTGCGCCGGTCGCGGGCCGCGTGCTGCAGATCAATACGCGTGTCGGCGAATTCGCTCTCAGCGGCGCGCTCAACCCGCCCTTAATGCTGTTCGGCGACGACAGCCGGCTCTATCTGCGGGTCAATATCGACGAAGACGACGCCTGGCGCGTGCACGCCGGCGCGCCTGCCGTCGCCTTCGTGCGCGGCAATCCGAACCTTAAGACGCCACTCAAATTCGTGCGCTTCGAGCCTTACGTCATCCCCAAACCGACGCTCACCGGCAGCAGCACCGAACGCAGCGACATGCGCGTATTGCAGGTCATCTACAGCTTCGAGCGTGCGGCGCTGCCGGTCTATGCAGGCCAGGAGATGGACGCATTCATCAAGGCGCCGCCGGCGCTCAGGGCGCCTGCGCCCGTGAAGACGCATCCCGATAAATCGTCCTGATCTAGATCGCTTTTCCTGCGCCTCGGATTGAATACACCCCATGCTGCGTATCGCCTTGAAGATGCTGACCGGAAATCGCGCCAAATACGCCGGGCTGCTGCTCGGCATCGCCTTCACATCGTTTCTCGTGACCTTCGCACTATCCTATTTCGCCGGTTTCATGACGCGCGGCTTCGCCTTGATTTCCGAGAATCCGCAGGCCGATGTTTGGGTCATGGACCCGGCGGTGAATTCGACCGAGCATACGACCAATATGCCCGCTTCCGTGCTCGACCGGGTGCGCAGCGTTGACGGCGTGCGGTCAGCGGTGCCGCTTGCGCTCGGCGCGACCGACGTGCATTTTCCCAACGGGGAGTTTCAAAATTTTCAGGTGATCGGCGTGGACGGCCCCACGTTGTCCGGCCTGCCGCTCTTGCGCGACGGCGCGCCGCGCAGCGCGCTGCGCACACCCGATGCCGCGGCGGTTAACGCCGGCGGCACCACGGGAAAACTGCAGACGCCGTTGTTGAAAGCCGATCAATGGCCGCGCCATCCGCATCTCGATGCACCGACGCGGAGATTGCGCGCAGGCGACGTCGTGATGGTCAACGATCACCGGGTACGCATTGTCGGTCTCGCGCGCGCTTTGCCGCGCTATCCGCCGCGCCCGCTGCTCTACACCACTTATGCCAACGCCCTGCGCATCCTGCCGCCGGAGCGGCATCGGATGACCTTTGTGCTGGTGAGGGCGGTACCCGGCGTATCGTCCGCGACCCTGGCGGCGCGGATCGCGGCGCGCACGGGCTTGCGTGCTCGCACCACGGTGGAGTTCAAAGCCGACACCGTGCGCTGGTTCTTCATCAACTCGGAGGACGTCGGTGACATCGCATCGATGATTTCAATCGCCATGCTGGTCGGATTCGGCGTGACCGGAGTCATGCTCTACATGTTCACCGAAGAGAGCCTGACGCAGTATGCCGTGCTCAAGGCGATGGGCGCGACCCCGCGGCTCCTGCTGACCATGATCCTGGGGCAGGCCGGCCTGTGCGCGCTGCTTGGCGCCGGGGTTGGGCTCGGCCTGTGCGCCATCGTCGGCCAGATCGCCGTTGCCGAGGCCAACTATCCATTCCGCATGATGTGGTTCACGCCGCTGTTCGGCGGATTGATGGTCGTGCTGGTCGCCCTGGTGGCAGCCGCCATCAGCGCGCGGCCAGTCTTCAAGTTGCAGCCCGGCATCGTTTTCGCGGGACGGTGACGGCCGCAGACCCCGATGGCTTAAACAATGACGGCTGCGCTGGGGATGTGGCGGTGTAGGCGGGCGACTTGCGGCTTGACATCTAACCTATTGTAAAACCGACTATATTATGGGTGCTTTCTCTGCGCCGCGCGCATGGCTCATCTTTCTGCATTGCACAAAAAGCTGATCTGAGTTCCGGGAACCGGCGTTATATGCGCGCCGGGGCGTCGCTTCCTGCGGCAACAATTTCAGGACCTTCATCCATGGCAAAGAGCGCTACGGCCGATCACGGCCATGATCTCGCTCGCCCGATTGAACCACCGGCGCATCCGAGCTTCTGGGCGCTAGCGCTCGGCAGCATCGGCGTCGTCTACGGCGACATCGGTACCAGCCCGCTCTATGCGGTGCGCGAGTCGGTCTGGGCGGCGGTCGGTCATAATGCGGCGGCGAGCGAGCCGGTCGTGCTCGGCATCCTGTCGCTGATCATCTGGGCGCTGCTGCTTGTGGTCACCGCCAAATACGTGCTGATCCTGCTGCGCGCCGACAACAAAGGCGAGGGCGGCACGCTGGCGCTGATGGCATTGGCCTCGCGCGCGCTCGCCGGCCGCGCCGGCGTGGTGATCCTGCTCGGCATCATCAGCGGCGCGCTGTTCTATGGCGACGCCATCATCACGCCAGCGCTGTCGGTGCTGTCGGCGATCGAAGGCCTGCAGGTGGCGACGCCGGCGTTCGACGATTTCGTCGTGCCGATCACGGTCGTCATTCTGATCGTGTTGTTCGCGGTGCAGTCGCGCGGCACCGCCAAGGTGGCGGCGTTCTTCGGTCCGATCACGCTCGTCTGGTTCATCGTGATCGCGGCGGCCGGCCTCTGGCACATCGGGAAGAACCCGGTGGTGCTGCTGGCGTTCAATCCGTGGCACGGCGTGAGCTTCCTCGTGCATCACGGCGTCATCGGCCTGTTCACCCTTGGCGCCGTGTTCCTGGTGGTGACCGGCTCGGAAGCGCTTTACGCCGATCTCGGCCATTTCGGCCGCGGGCCGATCCGCTTCGCCTGGCTGACCGTGGTGCTCCCGGCGCTGACGATTAATTATCTCGGGCAGGGCGCGCTAGTGCTGGCCGATCCCAAGGCCATCGCCAATCCGTTCTTCCTGCTTTATCCCAAGTGGGCGCTATTGCCGATGGTACTGCTCGCCACCGCCGCCACCGTGATCGCGAGCCAAGCTGTGATCACCGGTGCCTATTCGCTGACACAACAGGCGATCCAACTCGGCCTGTTGCCGCGCCTCGAAATCCGCCACACCTCGGAAGCGTTGTTCGGACAGATCTATATGCCGCGCGTCAATCTGCTGCTGCTGCTCGGGGTACTGCTGCTGGTAGCGCTGTTCCGCTCATCGAGCGCACTCGCCTCGGCTTATGGCATCGCCGTCACCGGGACCATGGTGGTGACCGCATTGATGGCGTTCATCGTCATCCGCCGCGTGTGGGGGTGGCCCTTGATCGCAACAGCCGCCTTGATCGTGCCGTTCCTGTTCATCGATCTCACCTTCCTGTCCGCAAACCTGCTGAAAGTGGTCGAAGGCGGCTGGCTGCCGCTCGCGCTGGGTGGCGTGGTGATGACGGTGATGTACACGTGGCGGCGCGGCACCCGCATCCTGCTCGCCAAGACCCGCAAGGCGGAAATGCCGCTGGAGTCGCTGGTCGCCCGGCTGGAGAAGAACGCACCGCCGTCCGTGCCGGGCACCGCGGTTTTCCTCACCAGCGACCCAGATTTTGCCCCGACCGCGCTGCTGCACAGCCTCAAGCACTACAAGGTTCTGCACGAGAAGAACGTCATTCTCACCATCGAGACGGCGGATACGCCTCGGGTCGATGCCGCCGAACGGGTCCGCATCGCGCCGGTGGGGGAGACGTTCTCGCGCGTGATCCTGCGCTTCGGCTTCATGGAGACGCCCAACGTGCCCAAGGCGCTGGCGATCGCGCGCAAGCTCGGCTGGCAGTTCGACATCATGTCGACGTCGTTCTTCTTGTCGCGTCGTTCGCTGAGGGCGGCGGCGAAATCCGATATGCCGCCCTGGCAGGACCGGCTGTTCATCGCGCTCAGCGGGGCCGCCAACGACGCTACCGATTATTTCCAGATACCGACCGGGCGTGTGGTGGAGGTGGGAACCCAGGTGGCGGTGTAGGCGCGGGGGGCGGGCCGCGTTTCGCTAAATTTGAATGTGTTGAAGCGTGGCCGTTCCGGAACGTCGGTTCAAAAGTCTGGTGCGAACGGTCCGGATTCCGGCTAAGAACCGGGCGCCGGACAAGGGAGTAAGCGTCAGATGGCCGAGCGGATGCCGCGTGCCGACGAGGTGACCAACCTGACCCCCGACGAGGTGGCTCAAGGCCTGCGCGAAGGGCGCATGCTGCTGGTCGACGTGCGTGAACCGAACGAGACCGCGGTGGAGTGCTATCCGGAAGGGGTGATCGTGCCGCTGTCGCGCTTCGACCCGGCCGCCATTCCAGACCCGCAGGGCAGGGAGGTCGTGTTCGCCTGCCGCTCCGGCCGGCGCTCGGTGACCGCCTCGCTCGTCTGCCAGGATCGCGGCTTACCCTACCGTTGTCACCTTGCCGGCGGTATCATCGCTTGGAAGGCAGCCGGACTTCCGACCAAACGCGACAACTGATCCTTTTTGGGGATTCCTCCATGCGCCGAAGTTTCCTGATCGCCGCCCTGGCCGCGGCCGCGACCTTCGTGTGCGCCGGCCTCGCTATCGCGCAAGAGCGCGTCGTCAACGTCTATAACTGGTCGGATTACATAGATCCGGCCGTGCTCAAGGAGTTCACCGCCAAGACCGGCATCAAGGTGCGCTATGACACCTTCGACGCCAACGAGACACTGGAGACCAAGCTGCTCGCCGGGCACTCCGGTTATGACGTCGTCGTGCCGACCGCCTATTTCCTGCAGCGGCAGATCCAGGCCGGCGTGCTCCAGAAGCTCGACAAGAGCAGGCTGCCGAACCTCGTCAATGTCTGGCCGGAGATCGCCAAGCGGCTCGCGGCTTACGATCCGGGCAACCAGTACGCCGTCAACTACATGTGGGGCACCACCGGCATCGGCTACAATGTCAAAGCGATGCACCAGCGGCTCGGCGCCGACGCCAAGATCGACAGTTGGGACGCAGTGTTCAAGCCGGAGAACCTAACCAAGTTCAAGGACTGCGGCATTCATATGCTGGATTCGTCCAGCGACATCATGCCAGCGGCGTTGCATTACCTCGGGATCGATCCGAACTCGACCAAGCCCGCCGATCTCGAAAAGGCGGCCAGTCTGCTCATGAAAATCAGACCGTCGGTGCGCAAGTTCCATTCTTCGGAATACATCAACGCGCTGGCTGGCGGAGAGAGCTGCCTGGCGGTGGGATGGTCGGGCGACATTCTGCAGGCCAAGAATCGCGCCAAGGACGCCAAGCACGGGGTCGACATCGCCTACGTGATCCCGAAGGAGGGCACGCAGATGTGGTTCGATAACCTGGCGATCCCGAAGGACGCGCCGCATCCGGAGGACGCGCTCGCCTTCATCAACTTCCTGCTCGATGCGCAGGTGGCGGCCAAGAACAGCAACTTCGTCGCCTACGCCAACGGCAACCTGGCGAGCCAGAAATACGTCGACAAGGCGGTGCTGGACGATCCTGGCGTTTATCCCGACGCCGCGACCATGGCCAAGCTCTATACGATCAATGCGCTCGGGCCGCGCGAGCAGCGGTTGGTCACGCGGCTTTGGACCAAGGTGAAGACGGGGCAGTAGACATTACCGCCAGCGACGATGCTGCCAGAGCCATTGCTCGGGGTACTCGCGGATCCAGCCTTCGATCATGCTGATGATGATCTGCGTGGTGGCGGCGACGTTGATCCGGCCATCGGCGTCGCGCGCCGGTGTAATGGCTTCGGTGATCTCGACACGGAAGCGGTGCTTGGGCAGGCGCACGATGCGCATGCCGTGGATCGGGCAGTCGATCTGCCGGGCGAGCCGTGCGAGCAGCGGATTGGCCATGGTGCGGCGGCCGAAAAAGGTGACCTCGACGCCGCGCACGTAATACTGATCGACCAGCATGCCGACATGGGTGCCATGCGCCAGCGCATGCGCGATTGTCACCGGCGCCACCAGGCCGGTCGGGATCAGCGTGCCCATGTTGGCGCCGCGGGTCTTGCCCAGCCAGCGCTCGATGGCGCCGATATTGGGCCGACGATAAAGCACCGCGCTGTCGATGCCGGTGGCGGCCGCGACGATACCGGGCAGTTCCCAGTTGCCGGTATGGGCGGCAAACACCAGCGCCGGCTTGCCGTCGTCGCGCAACTGCATGAAGCGCTCGATCGCCTCCGGCGAGATTTCGACACGGGAACGACGCTCCGGGTGGTCGAATTCGTAGTCCCACAACTTGTCGAGATGGGCGATTTCGACGCCGACGCGGCCGAGATTGTCCCAGGTGCCACGCAAGATGCGCGCGATCTCGGTGGCGGATTTCTCAGGGAAGGCCGCTGTGAGATTGCCGCGGGCGATCTTGTGTTCTCGTAGCCGAGGGCCGATTTTGCGCATCAGCCAGCCGGCGAAATCGGCCATCTTGTCGGGGTCGGTGAGCCGCAGGAGCCGCAGCGCGCCGACGACGATCACGCCGACGACCGCGTCGCCGGCGCGCTTGAAGGCGCGGCGCAGGCGTAGGGTCGTCCACTGGACCGTGTGGGGCATGGGACGATGCCCTTATGTTATCTTGCGCATGATCTTGTCCGAAAACCGGTGTCCACTTTTCGAGATCATGCGCTAGAAGTTCACAATGACTTTGCCGAACACCTGCCGGCTTTCGAGACGCTTGAGGCCCTGTTCGAAATCGGTGAGCGCGAATTCGCTGTCGATGATCGGCGACATGCCGGCGGCCATCTTGGACAGGCTGTCGCGGATGTTTCGCATCTGACAGCCGAACGAGCCGAAGATCTTGTACTGCTGCTGGAAGAGTTGCATCAGGTTGATGGTGACGGTCGGGCCTGCGGTCGAGCCACAGGTGACCAGCCGTCCACCTCGCTTCAGGCAGAGCAGGGAGCCATTGAAACCCTCACCGCCGACGTGCTCGAACACCACATCGACACCTTTCTTCTTGGTGAGCCTGCGGGTGACGCCTTCGAAGCGCTCGGTCTTGTAGTTGATGACGTGGTCGGCGCCGAGCGCCTTCGCCTTTTCCGCCTTGGCGTCGTCGCCGACGGTGGTGATGACGGTGCAGCCCAGTGCCTTCGCCATCTTGATCGCGACCGAGCCGATGCCGGAGCCGCCGGCGTGCACCAGCACGGTTTCGCTGGGCTTGAGCTTGGCGTTGTCGAACAGCATGTGCTCGGTGGTGCCGAAGGCGATGGGCGCGCAGGCGGCATCGCGCAAGCCGACGCCTTCCGGCACCGGGATCACGAGCCGCGCCGGCAGGTTGATCAGATCGCGGGCGAAGCCGTCGATGTGGAAGCCCATGATGCCGCCGACGTTCTCGCACAGATTATCGCGGCCTTCGCGGCAGGCCGGGCAGGTGCCGCAGGTCATGGCACCGTACATCACCGCCCCTTCGCCGGTCTTGAAGCCTTTCACGCCCGCGCCGACCGAGGCGATTTCGGCGGAGGCCTCCGCGCCTACGACCAGCGGTAATTGCCGCTTGGCGAAGGCCATGCCGCGGTAGCCCCAGACATCGAGATGGTTAAGCGCGACCGCCTTGATGCGCACCTGCACCTCGCCGTCGCCGGGCGGCGGTGGATCGGGCAGGTCGGCCAGTTCGAGCTTGCGGTCGGCGATCAGGCGGAGGGCGCGCATGGTGGGGAGTGACGGCCGGCGTTTACGCCGGCTCGCGCCCCATCACCAGCGAGACGTTCTGTCCGCCGAAGCCGAAAGAATTGGAAATCGCGTGGCGCATCTTGGCGTCGCGCGCTTTGTTGGGCACGACGTCGAGCGGGATCGCCGGATCCGGCACGTCATAATTGATGGTGGGCGGGATGCGCTGGTGCTTGAGCGTCATCAGCGTGATCACGGCTTCGACCGCGCCCGCCGCCGACAGGCTGTGGCCGATCATCGACTTGTTGGAGGAGACGGGCACGTCTTTCATGCGCTCGCCGAACACGGCGGAGAGCCCCACGTGCTCCATCTTGTCGTTTTCCGGCGTGCTGGTGCCGTGGGCGTTGACGTAATCGATGTCCTCTGGCGTGAGGCCCGCATCCTTCAGCGCGTTGGCGATGCAGCCGATGATCGGCCTGCCGTCGGGGCTGGAGCGGGTGCGATGGAAGCTGTCGGCCATCTCGCCGCAGCCTTCGATGACGCCGAGGATCTTGGCGCCGCGCGCTTTGGCGGCTTCATAGCTTTCCAGCACAAGCGCGCCGGCGCCTTCGGCCATCACGAAGCCGTCGCGGTTCTTGGCGAACGGCTTGGCGGCGCCTTGCGGGTTATCGTTGCTGCTCGTCGTCAGCGCGGAGAGCAGCGAAAAGCGGATCAGCGCCTCGGCGTTGATCGAGCCGTCGGTACCGATGCAGAGCGCCGCATCGGTCTCGCCGCGCTGGATCGCTTCGACGCCGAGCTGGATTGCGCTGGCGCCGGAGGCGCAGGCGGTTGACAGCGAAATCGGCGAGCCTTTGGTGCCGAAGGTGTCGGCTAGGTGATTGGCGACCGAGCCGAACAGGAAGCGCTCGTGATAGGCGGGAAACTCGGCGCTCACGCGCAAGAGATCGTCATAGCTGATCTGATCGTTGGCGCCGCAGCGGGCGCCGATCTCGATGCGCTGGGTCCAGTCCATTTCGATCGGCGGCACCGCCAGGAACAGGGGACCGGGGAAATCGCCGCGCGTGCCGATGCCGGATTCGCTGATGGCTTCTTCCGCGGCGAGCGCGGCAAAGCTCTCCGACAGCGCGGCCGCGTTCGGCTGCGGCGGCAGATAGTCGATGGTGCCGGCGATCTTGGTGCGCAGGCCTTCGGTCGGGAAGCGGGTGATGGCATGGATGCCGGACTCGCCGGCGGTCAGGCGCGCCCAGTTGTCGGTCTTGCCGGCGCCGAGCGAGGTGACGACGCCCAAGCCCGTCACCACGACGATCGGGCGGCCCTTTTTGTCCTTCGGTGACGCCATCATCGCTCTCCTCAGCCGGCCCGTTCGACCAGAGCGAGGCCTTCGCCCCGCCAATGTCCAACGCCGGTCACCAGGACCTGCTGCAGGTCCCCGCTCATCGGCTTTTCCAGCCCGGTCGAGTCACAGGGCGGGAACAGACTAGCATGGCTGATCGCCAGCGCCGCCAGGGCGATATTCATGACGAATTGCGGTTCCACGCCATGGCCGACATAGGAACCGGTGGCGCGGACGGCAAGATCGCTGTGGGCCTCCAGAAAGGCGCGTTCTTCCGAGGTGGCTGGCTCCGCGCCGGTGGCGCCGGAAAGGACCGCAGCGTGACCGCTTTTCACGTTGGCCTTGATGTTATCCCATCCGCGGGTGAGCGCGGCGGTGACTGTGCCCGGCTTGCGCTTCGAGCGGTCGGAAATGACGGCGGTAAGCTTGGCCAGCGGCTCGGCGCCGCGCGCTTCGGCGTGCGCGCGTGACTCGATCACCAGGAAGGCGCCGAGCGAGCCGAGCGCGAAGCCGGCGTGATCGTGGCGTTGCCATACCGGCGCGTATTTGTCCTTCAGGCTGTGACGGCCGAACTCGTAAAGCATCAACAGATCGGGACGCTCGCCGTTATGCGAGCCGCCGACGAGTGCAATGTCGCTCTGGCCTGCCGTGATGCGCGCGAGCGCAATGCGCACGGCATCGACGCCGGCGGACTCTTCGCCCATGAACGTGCGCGAGGAGCCTGTGACGCCATGCACGATCGAGATGTTGCCGGCGAGCAGATTGGAAAGCTGCGCCAGAAACAACGTGGGGCGCAGGCCCGTCATCAATTGCTCGTTGATGTAGGCTACCGTGTTGTCGGCCTTGGGCGCCCCGCTCAACACCGCGCTGTCGACGGCGAGGTCGCGCTCGCCACCGCCGGCGGCGACGATCATGTCCATGTGCGAGAGCAAGTCGGCATTGCCTTTGACGCCCGCGCTCTCGAGCGCGAGGCCGGCGGCGTAGGTGCCGATGCGCTGCCAGGCTTCCATCTGGCGCTGGTCGCCCTTCTTGGGGATCTGCGCGTCAAAATTGATGGCGGCAAGCGGGTGCACCACGAAGGGCGCGAAACGGGCGGAGTCGGCCTCCGGCTGCGCCGCCGTCAGCTTCTGCCAATGGGCGTCCAGCCCCTCGCCGAGGCAAGAGACGATGCCGATGCCGGTGATCCAGGCTTCGCGGGCGGCGTCAGCCATGGGCCAGCGCCTCGCTGTTGGGCAGTCCGATACGGGCGGCGGTATCGCGCATTTGCCGGTTCATCTCGTCATTGGGGAATTGCAGCACCCGGAAGGTGAGGGAGGCGCTGCACACCGGCTTGCCTTCGTGCGCGATCTTGGCCGTCGTCATGGCGTAGCCGGAGCCGTCGTGCTCGAGCTCGGCGGCGACGGTGAGGCGCGTGCCCGGCTCGACGAAGGTGCGGAACTTGGCGTCGCGCACCTGCGCCAGGAACGGCATGCGTTCGAAACGGTTGACCGCGACCACAAGCCAGCCGGAGGTCTGCGCCATGCTTTCGATCAGCAGCACGCCAGGCATCAACGGATAGCCGGGGAAGTGTCCTTCGAAGATCGTGCTGGTGGCCGGCACGATGGCCTCGGCGCTGATCTTGCGGTCGGTGAGATTGATCTCGGCGATCCGGTCGATCAGCTGGAAATACTCAAGGCGCATCGGCTTTGGTGGTGCCTTAGGCTCCCTTGGCAGCGACGAGGTCGTCGATGCGGGCGCTGAGGTTCTCGAGCACGAAATATTGGTCGGTGGTCGCCTTGCCGTCGTTGACTTCCTGGGTCCACTGCTCGAGCGGCAGCTTGATGCCGAACGCCTTGTCGATGGCAAAGGCGATGTCGAGGAAGTCGAGGCTGTCGATGCCGAGATCGTTGATGGCGTGGCTCTCAGGCTTGATGGTTTCGCGCGGAATATCGCAGGTTTCTGAGATGATATTGGCGATCGCGTCAAACGTCGAGGACATCGATAACTCTCTGATTTATTTTGAATTCTTGCGTCCCGACGGTCCGCACAGATAGCCCCGCGTGGCAGCCCCCGGCGTAGGCCTTCCACCGGCACGCGACCGGCAGCCCGTATACCGAAGCGCAGGGGTAAGTTCAACCCGCATTCCCAGGATGGCACCCTGAGTTTCGACGCCTTTTGCGCGATTCAGATATAGCGATCAGCAGCTTATCCTGGATTGTGGGAGGCGGCTTTGGTGAGCCCAACGGGTGAATCGGAATCGGGTGCCATTCGGCTCGATTTTGACCGCCGCCTGGTGCTCTTGTTTCGCCGCTCCTTGGTCACGTCCGACGCAGGATTGTTGGCGCTGGAGCGATGTGTTCAAGCCCGTCGTGGCACGTTACCGGGGCAAGGTTTTGCTCATCTATTTCCGCGCCGATGCGGGTTTCGCAAATCCCGATGTCTATGAGTTTCTGGAAGCCGAGAAGACCAAGTATGCGATCCGCCTGCCGGCCAACCGGGTCCTGCAAAATAGGATCGGCTACCTGCTCAAACGCCCGGTCGGACGGCCGCCGAACGAGGTGCGGCCGTTCTATGTCAACTTCACCTATCAGGCGGGAAGCTGGACCAAGCCGCGCCGGGTCGTTGCCAAGGTCGCGTGGCATCCAGGCGAACTTTATCCCCGCGTCGGCTTCATCGTGGAACTGCGGCCACAACCACGAGCGCCCGCGTGAGACGACCCGCAATCATGCATTCAAGAACAACCGACAGGAGGAGTGCGCCCAAATGCCAAGGAAAATGGCCAAATCAGCCCACCCGACTGCGTTCCGGGTGCGTGAAATGGTGGCAGCAGTCGGCACCGCGCGCCAGTCTTGCAGTAACGCTGGAAAAACGTGAACATTCAAGCTAAGCCCGGATTCACTTGGGGAATCCCGGCTTAGAAGGGGGATAATCACTTTGCAGGTTTTCGTCCGCGACAACAATGTCGATCAGGCCCTCCGTGTCCTGAAGAAGAAAACGCAAAGGGACGGCGTCGTTCGCGAAATGAAGCGACGGCGATTCTACGAGAGGCCATCTGTAAAAGCGATGCGGGATAAGGAGCGAGGCGATGTGCCGCGCGCGCAAGCTTGCCCGCAAGAAGGCGGTGTGCGAAGGCGAGATTGCCGCGCCGCGCAACAAACGGGCGGACCCGCGCAAGCCTACTATGGTACCATCGGTGCGCGTTGTGTAGCCTTCGAGAATCAGCGACCGCGGCGGTTGTCCCATCCCAACAGATGCTGGCGGGGAACCCTTCCAGCCAGAATGTCGGAGACCTTTTAGAAATGTCCACCTTTGTCGATGCGAAGCTCGCGGCGCCGGCGGGAACTCAGCCAATGCGCGTGGCGTGGATCGACGTCACCGGTCTGGTGGCCTGCCATCTGGTGGCGCTGCTCGCGTTCGTGCCGTGGTTTTTCAGTTGGACCGGCGTCGCGCTGGCCTTCTTGGGCCTCTATGTCTTCGGCACACTTGGGATCAGCCTGGGCTTTCACAGGCTGTTGACCCACCGTGGCATGGTGTGCCCGAAGCCGCTTGAGCACGCCTTCGTCATCCTGGGAGTGTGCTGTCTTCAGGATACGCCGGCCCGCTGGGTCGCTACTCATCGCCGGCATCATCAGTTTTCCGACAAGCAACCGGATCCGCATAGCCCCTTGGTCAACTTTCTGTGGGCGCATATGGGATGGCTTGTTTTCAAGAACCGGGAACTGACCAGGCTCAACATCTGTACGCGCTACGCCCGCGACGTTCTGCGCGATCCGTTTTACGCGCAACTCGAGCGCAAACGCCGCTGGGCTTCGATTGTCCTGGCGTCGTGGCTCGTTTTTCCCGTTGTTGGATTCATCGCCGAATTGCTGCTCGGGGGAACGCCCGGGCAGGCGGTGCAATTCGGTCTCAGTTTGTTGATATGGGGCGTCTTCGTGCGCACCGTGCTGGTTTGGCACAGCACCTGGGCGGTCAATTCGGTGACCCACATCTGGGGCTACCGCAACTACGAGACCGATGAATCGAGCCGCAACAACGTAATTGTCGGAATCCTCAGCAACGGCGAAGGCTGGCACAACAATCATCACGCCGATCCGCGCTCCGCGCGCCACGGTCATTTGTGGTGGGAGCTCGACGTCACCTGGTTGACGATCCGTCTGCTCGCGCTTCTTGGCTTGGCCCGCCGGGTGCGGCTGCCGGCGGCGCACTTGCGCCTCGCCGCTACACCTGCTCGACGCTAAGATAAGCGAGCCGCAATAGGCGCAGATTAAGCCGAGGAACAGCGCCGTCAGCCCGGCGACCACGTCCACGGTGCCGCCGAGATTGTTGGTCTTGCTCATGACGCCGCCGGCGGTGGCGAGCGCGAACACCACGGCAATCAGGAAGCGCCGCGCGAGCCGATAAACGAAACTACGCTCGCGAGCGGGCGCAATCAGACAGGCGCCGGTTCTCCAACTGCCGATTAATCACGCATCAATGACGGCGGCATTTAACCGGGGAAGGGGGCTATCCGGGGTGATTTGGCGGGTGGGGGGCGTCGGCCCCTGCTAGCGGGACCTGTCGACTTCGACGGGGGTGCAACCGCGGTGTCCGGACAGGACACAGTCCTGGTCCTTGCGCATCCGCGCCATGGTATCGACCAGCCACAACCCACCGCCGATCAGCGCGGCGAGGAACAGGAAGGCGGCCACGTTTACGATCATGCGGTGACGATAGTCATCGGCCTCGTCACTGACTTCGAATTTTGAGAGATCGGCGACCGGTGGCGGGACAGCCGTGGGAGGCTTTGCCCCGGGGCCGCGGCGCAAAGGAACCACCCGTGATTCGAATGAAGAAGGCGATCCATCGCTCATTTCGTCACGATAGCATGGCAATTGCGCCGCTTCGACCAAAACGCAAGCGCACCTAGTTGCTCCGTTCGCAAGGCTTGAAGTCGGAAAAAGGCCGCAAATCTAGTCTTTCGGGCGCTCCTACCAGGCTATCGGGCCGGCTTTTGCTCAGGTTCGGGCGCGCGCCCGCAAAGTTCCTTGTGGAGCGGGGCCTGATCGGGCAAAAAGACGGTCCGGAGCCGGGGACAATCATCAACAACAGTGGCTCCGCCTTTCGTCGGGGGCGCCAGTTCCCAAGCATTAAAGTACGTCCGCGGACTGCGCCGTGGCGGATGGAAGGATTTCGTTGCCTTCGTCGCCTGGCGAGGCGGGCTGCTCGGGGTCGCGATTGCACTTGCTTCAATCGATTACTGCCTTTGCCAACTTCGCCGCCTTCGACCTGTCCGGCATGGCGAAGGTCGCCTCCTTGCTGGTGCTGCCATTCGCGCATGAGGACCTTGCCATCATCCTCGGCGGCTACATCATCGTAAATCACCTGATGCCAGCCCCGTTGGTCGCGGTGAGCATTTACGGCGGCATGGTGGCAAGCGACTTCGCGCTCTACGGACTGGGCGCGGCGGCGCGGCGGATGCCCTGGCTCAACCGTTACACGGTCGATGCGCGCGTGCGCCGTTTCGGCGAGACTCTCAAACGCAACGTGTTCGGGCTGGTGCTTCTGTGCCGTGTGGTGCCGGGCGTAGTGTTCGTCGCCTTCGTCGCTTGCGGCTGGATGCGGGTATCGCTCGCCCGCTTCACGACGGCGAGCTTGGTAGTCTCTGCGCTCTATCTGCCGCTGATGCTTTATCTGGTCATCGAGTTTGGCGGCGCGCTCGACGATCATCTCGGCCTGATGGCCTGGCCGATCCTGTTCGGGGCGCTTGCAGCGACAAGCTATGTGCGGCGGCGTGTATTCTCATTTCCTGAACCAGGCGCCGGCGAAGCAGCGGCCGAGGCCGTGCCGCTCGCGCCTTGCCCCGGTATGCCGCCGCTTGCCGCCGCCGATCGCAGGGTGGCCGCCGCCGAACGCATTCCGCCGGCGTTGTTTTACCTGCCGCTGACGCTGAATTGGCTACGGCTCGGTCTCAGCCAGCGTTCGCTCACGTTGCCGAGTGCCGCCAATCCGGCGATTGTCACCGGCGGCATGTGGGGCGAAGCCAAGAGCTCGTATTTCTCCGACGTCGCCGCTGTCGAGCGCCGATGGATCGCCGACTACGTGGTCGTCAAACGCGGCAACGGGCCGGGCAGTCTGCTGTGCGATATCGCACGCGCGACGCGCGCGCTCGCCGATGCCGAACTGGACTTTCCGCTTGTCGCCAAGCCCAACATCGGCTGGCACGGCCGTGGCGTGCGGCGTATCAATAACGCGGCTGATCTCGAACAGTACATTGCGCACTTTCCGGAAGCCGCCACGCTGATGCTGCAACGTTACGTCCCTTATGGCGGCGAGGCTGCGGTGCTCTATGCGCGGATGCCGCGTGACGCCGTTGGCCGCATCCAGTCCCTCACTTTGCGCTATTTTCCGCATGTTGTCGGCGACGGCCGTCAAACTTTGCGCGAACTGATCGCCGCGGACCAAAGGGCGCAATGGAAGGCGCGCCTGCATCTGGGCGCGGATCCGAGCCATTGCGGGCCGAGCCGGCACGACCTCGACCGTGTTCCGGCGCGCGGCGAGGCCGTGCGCATCGCGCTGATCGGCAACCAGCGCGCCGGCGCGCTTTACCGCGATGGTCGACGCTATATCACTGCGGCGCTCGAAGCGCGGTTCGATGAAATCGCCCGTAGCATGAGTGAATTTCACTACGGCCGCTTCGACTTGCGATTCGAGAGCGTGGAGGCGCTGATGCGCGGCGAGGCGTTCAAGATCGTCGAGATCAACGGGATCGGTGGCGAGGCCATCGACTGTTGGGATGCGCAATTATCGGTGCGCGAAGTCTATAGCCGGCTCTTCGCGCAGCAGCGGCTGTTGTTCGAGATCGGCGCTCGCAACCGGGCGCGCGGCTTTCGCCCCGCTGGGGTCGCAGAATTCCTGGCGAGCCTGATCCGCCAGAGTCATCTGATCCGGCGTTATCCGTCCTCAGAATAGGTCACCAGCCGATCGCCTTCGGCAGCCAGGTGGCGACGCCGGGGAAGAAGAACACGGCCAGCAGCGCCATCACCTGGATACCCACGAAGGGAATGATGCCGCGGTAGATGTCGCCGGTGGTCACCTCCGGCGGCGCCACCCCGCGCAGGAAGAACAGCGACCAGCCGAACGGTGGCGTCAGGAACGAGGTCTGCAGGTTCACGCAAATCAAGGTCGCCAGCCACACCATGTCGGTGTTGGCATGGATGAAGATCGGCAGGAACAGTGGCACCGCGATGTAGGATATCTCGATCCACTCGATGAAGAAGCCGAGCACGAAGATCAGTCCCATCAGGAACCAGATGCTGGCGTTGATGCCGCCGGGCAGCAGCGTGAAGGCGTCCTGCACCAGCTTCTCGCCGTGCAGGCCCCGGAAGGCCAAAGAGAAGGCCTGGGCGCAGATCAGGATGAACAGCACCATGGCTGAAATGCGGGTGGTCGACTGCACGGTCTCGCGCAGCACCCGAATGCTCAGCCGGCGGCCGATGGCGGCGACCAGGATCGAGCCGAGCGCGCCCATGGCCGCGGCTTCGGAGGGCGCGGCGATGCCGGCGATGATCGAGCCGAGCACGGCGATGACGAGACCGATGGGTGGGGCGACCACTCGCAGCATCTTGCCGGCGAGTTGCGCGCCGGTCACTGCCGCGCGCTCTTCCTCCGACACCACCGGCACCATGTCGGGCCGGATGATGCCGAGCAGCAGCACATAAGCGATGTAGATGCCCGACAGCATCAGGCCGGGGATCATGGCGGCGGCGAACAGCGTGCCGACCGACTGGTTGGTGATGTCGGCGAGCAGGATGAGGATGAGGCTCGGCGGAATGATCTGCCCGAGCGTGCCGGAGGCGCAGATGACGCCACACGCGAGGCCGCGGTCATAGCCGCGCCGCAACATGCCGGGCAGCGTGAGCAGGCCGAGGGTGACGACGGTGGCGCCGACGATGCCGGTGGTGGCCCCCATCAGGACACCGACCACGATGATGCCGATGCCGAGCCCGCCGCGCAGGCGGCCGGCAGCAAGGCCGATCACGTCCATCAGTTCCTCGGCGAGCCTGGATTTCTCCAGCATAACGCCCATGAACACGAACAAGGGAATCGCCAGCAGCGTGTAGTTGGTCACCACGCCGAAGATGCGCAGTGGGAGCAGGTTGAACAGGCCGATGCCGAAGCCGAGATAGCCGAACAGGAAGCCGGTCGAGGCGAGCGTCAGCCCGACAGGGATGCCGGCGAGCAGCAATCCGAAGAACGCCACCAGCATCAGGATCGACAGTGTTTCAGAACTCATCGGCGGCGCTCCGGAAGGCGATGGCGGCTTGGATCGCCTGCGATAGCGATTGCAGGAACAGAAGCGCGAAGCCGAGCGGGATCATCGCCTTCATCAGGTAGAGCGCGGGCAGACCGCCCGGATTGGGCGAGCCCTCGTTGAGATTCCAGGACTGCAGGACGAAATTGATCGATAGCCAGATCACCAGAGCCGAAAAGACCATCGCGATCACCGCCGAGATGACGTTGATCGCGTGCTTGGCGCGGTCGCTGAAATTGGTGAACAGCACGTCGACGCGCACGTGCTCGCCGTGCCTCAGGGCATAGGACATGCCGATGAGCGTGAGTGGCACCAACAGGTGCCATTCCAGCTCCTGTGACCAGATGTAGCCGACCGACAGGCCGTAACGCATGAAGACGTTGGCGCCCATGACCAGGGCGACCGCGAGCGCGAGCCACGAAATCGTTCGGCCGACGAGATCGATGAACCAATCGATCGCGTCGGCCAGCTTACCGGCAGATGTCACGTTAGATGCCGAGGATCGTGTCGTAGTAGGGCTTTTCGGAGTACTTCGCCCACTGCTTATAGGTCTTCATGTAGTTCCAGTAGGAGTCGTTCACTTTCTTGACGACCGGATCCTTGGCGGCGGCGGCGGCGATGATTTTCGCGTTGGCCGCACGCAGGGCTTCGACCACGGCATCGGGCAGCGGCTGCGCATGCACGCCCTGGTTCTTGATCAGGTCGTCCATGGCTTCGGCGTTTACTTTCTGGCACCAGGCCTCGCCACGCGCGTTGCAGGCCATGCAGGCGTTCTCGACGATGGCCTTGAGGTCGGGTGGCAGCTTGTTCCAGGCCGTCTTGTTGATCGAGACTTCGGAGGCCGTCGCGGTCTCGTGCCAGCCGGTAGTGTAGTAATACTTGGCAACTTTGTGCAGGCCGAGCTGACGGTCGAGATAGGGGCCGACGAATTCGGCGGCGTCGATGACGCCGCGTTCGAGCGCGGGAAAGATGTCGCCGGGCGCCAGCAGCTGAGCGTCGACGCCGAGCGAGCGATAGACCTGGCCGGCGAGACCGGGGATACGCATCTTCAGGCCCTTGAGGTCGGAGACTTTTTCGATCGGCTTGCGGAACCAGCCGGTCATCTGCACGCCTGTATTGCCGGCGAGGAACGGCACCAGATTGAATTTGTCGTAGACTTCGCGCCACAGATCGAGCCCGCCGCCGTCGTACATCCAACCGTTCAGGCCGACGAAATTCATGCCGAAGGGCACGGCGGCAAAGTACTGAGCGGCGAAGCTCTTGCCGGTCCAGAAGTAGGAGTTGGCGTAGTTCATCTCCACGGTGCCGGACGAAACCGCGTCGAAGCCGGCACGTGCCGGAATTAACTCTCCGGCGCCGTAGAATTCGATATTGAGGCGGCCGCCCGACATGTCCTTGATACGTTTAACGAGATCCTTCGCGCTGCCCGGGCCTTCGGAATAGAAATAGGCATTCGGGCCGTAGAAGCTGGTCATCTTCCAATGGAAGGTGGCGGGCTCCGCCTGAACAATCGCCGGGGCGGCGAGCGTGCCGACGGTCCCGGCGACGGCCAGTTTCGTGAAATCGCGACGACGCATAAATGTACTCCCGTTGTGTTGGGGATTGCCGGCAAGTGTCGAACTGGGGAGAGCAAACCGCGTGCCATCCGGCAAACGCCTCCCGTATCGATGCGAACACAAGGCTAGCGGTTCGTTAATCGCGCTATTGCCATCTTAATGAGCAGCCAGTGACGCGAAGATGATTACGAGAATTTGGTGCCCAAATGGTGGGCACTTTGTGAGTTCGAACATGCCGCGCAAATGCTGGGCCCGCGGCGACCATGTGCGCCTAAACACTTAGTTTAGACTGAGCCGCTTAGATCGGCTGGAATGCCACCAACCGGTTCGTAGATAATGAACGACGCTCGGCGCTTTTCTCCTCCGCCCGCATCCACACCTCGGCGCGTGCCAATAGCCGAAGCGCTACGCAACGATTGGCTTGAAATCTGGTACCAGCCGAAGATCGACCTCAGACGCAAATGTCTGGCCGGCGCCGAGGCGCTCGCATGCATCCACGATCCGCAGCTCGGCTTGTTATGGCTGGAGGCTATCCTGCCGGAACTTGACGACGAGGAACTGACACAACTTGCCGGGCATGGGCTGCTGACGACGTTGAGCGACTGGGAGGAATTCGCGGCTGCGGGCTTCATGCTGCAGCTTGCCATCAATCTGCCGGCGAGCGCGCTACGGGATGTGCCGATCGCTAGCATCGTTGCCGAGCGCCGACCGAAAGCAGACGACTGGCCAGGTCTGATTCTGGAAGTGAGAGAGGATCAAATCGTGCGTGACGTCGCGCTGGTGCAAGCGCTGGCGCCGGAGTTGAAGGCGGCAGGCGTGACGATTTCCATCGACGGATTTCGGCGCCGGCTATTCGTGTCTGTCCAGCCTGCGCGATTTGCCCTTCGACGAATTGAAAATCGACGTTTCGTTCGTGAAGGACTGCGCCGTTGATCCCAACAATGCCGCCATCTGCCAGACGGCGATCGATCTCGCGCACCGCTTTGGCGGCGTGGCGGTGGCGCAGGGGGTGGAGAGCATGGCTGAACTGCAGGCCCTGGTGGCCATGGGCTGTGACGTCGGTCAGGGCATAATGCTCGCAGCGCCAATGCCGAAGGCGCATTTCCTCGACATGCTGTGTGAACGCGTCGGCGCCGCGCGCGCGGCCGCCGGTTGAGCCGTCGGCAACGGAAGGACGCGTCGCCTGATCGTCGATTACGTGAGACGTTTGCCGAGGCGTGAAGGGTGCGTCCCGGCCCTGTGCGAGCCGGGACGGATGACCCCGAAGCCACTGCTTACGGCTCGCCGCCGAGTGGCAGCAGCGTGCGGCGCCAGGTGCCATTCACGACCAGTGCCATCCCGGTGTAGAAGGCAAGCGCCGCCGACGCGATCAGGAACCAGCCACCGATCGACTGGATGACCAGCCAGCCAGCCCGGCTGGCCGGCCCTGTCTGCGAGATTCGGAATATCCGACCGGACGTAGC
The DNA here is from genome assembly GCA_963732895.1 of uncultured Pseudomonadota bacterium. GTDB lineage: Bacteria > Pseudomonadota > Alphaproteobacteria > Rhizobiales > Xanthobacteraceae > Pseudolabrys. The sequence goes on from CAVTBG010000008.1 coordinate 587,592, forward strand.
CGACCGACAACGTGCCGAGCACAAAGACCAGCGCGGCGTTGGTGCGCAACGCGGCGATCGTCAGCGCGAAGGCTATCGCGCCGAAGGATTCGAGTAGGAAGCCTTGCATGATCATCTTGGCGCCAGTGGTCCCGGCGCGATTAAGTCGTCGCGGCGGACGGCGCGTTGGCGGGTTGCCAACCGGGAACAATCGCTGCCATAAGCAAACCATGCCACAACAGAACAAGCCGGTTCCCAAGCTCGTCGTCCGCAATGCGGTGCCCGCCGATATCGAGGGCATCCGCGTGCTCATGGCCAAGGCCTATCCGTCGTTCGGGCCCTCCGGGGTCTATTCGGAAGCGCAGTTGCGCGGGCAGATGCATCAGTTCCCGGAGGGCCAGTTCGTCGCCACCTATGAGGGGCAGATCATCGGCTATATGGCCACGTTCCGCATCCCGGAATCGCTGGCGCTGTCGAAACACGACTGGTCGACCATCACCGGGCGCGGCTATGCATCGCGCCACGATCCGCAGGGCGACTGGATCTACGGCATGGACGTCTGCGTCGATCCTGATTTCCGCGGCCAGCGCATCGGCCAGCGCCTTTACCAGGCGCGGCGGCGGCTGTGCCAGCACTTGCGGCTGAAGGGCATCGTGTTCGCCGGCCGCATGCCGAACCTGGCGCGGCGCTGGAACAAGGTCGGCTCGGCTGAGCGCTATCTCGAGCTGGTGCTGGAAGGCAAGCAACGCGATCCCGTGATGGGTTTCCAGATTCGCAACGGCTTCGAGCCGATCGGCGTGCTGCCCGACTACCTGCCGAGCGATCAGGAGTCGCGCGGCTACGCCACGCACATGACCTGGCGCAATCCGCAAGTGCCATCGGATTCGACCTCGACGCCGGCGCGCGTCATGCGGCGGCCGCAGACGGTGCGGGTCGCGGCGGTGCAATACCAGTTGCGCAGCATTTCCTCTTTCGAAGAATTCGCCCACCAGGTCGAATATTTCGTCGACGTCGTGGCCGACTACAAGGCCGACTTCGCCGTATTCCCGGAGCTGTTTACGCTACAGCTTCTGTCGATCGAGAATCGCAAGGTGCCAGCAGCGGAGGCGATCGCGGCGCTGTCGAATTATACCGGCCGCCTCAAGGAGATGATGAGCAACCTGGCGGTGAGCTACAACGTCAACATCATTGGCGGCTCGCATCCGACGCGCGAGCCTGACGGCGAGGTCTATAATATCTCCTACGTGTTCCTGCGCGACGGCAGTATCTACGAGCAGTACAAGGTGCACCCGACGCCGAACGAGCGATACTGGTGGAACATCCGTGGTGGCGAGCGAGTGACCGCGATCGAGACCGATTGCGGCCCGATCGGCGTCGCCATCTGTTACGATTGCGAGTTTCCCGAACTAGTGCGCCATCTGACCGATCAGGGCGCGGCTATCGTGTTTGTGCCGTTCTGCACCGACGAGCGGCAGAGCTATATGCGCGTGCGCTATTGCGCGGCAGCGCGGGCGGTGGAGAACCAGTGTTTCGTGGTGATGGCGGGCAACGTGGGCAATCTGCCCAAGGTCGAGAACATGGACATCCAGTATTCGCAGAGCTGCGTGCTGACTCCCTGCGATTTCCCGTTCGCGCGCGACGGCGTCGCGGCGGAGGCGGCGCCGAACGTGGAGATGATCACCATCGCCGACCTGCCGCTGGACAGCCTCTATGCGTCACGCCAGGGTGGCACGGTGCAGAACCTGAAAGACCGCCGCTTCGACCTTTATTCGGTGGTCTGGCGGGGGCATTGACCCCGCATTATTTCCCCGGCGGTTCCGCGAAGGCGAGGGCGGCATCTTCCGGCGGCATCATGCGGAAGACGTTGAGAGTCATCGAGATCAGCGCGTAATAGCCGCAGATGCCGACCAGTTCGACAGTGGCCTGGTCGCCGAGCAGCGCGTTGATCCGCTTGAAGGTGCGGTCGCTGACTCGCCGGGTCTTATATAGCTCCTGGATGAAGGCATAGATCGCGCGCTCGTCCTTGGGGGCGGACGTCGGCTCGCGTCCGGCGCGCAAGTCGGCGACCGTCTTCGGTTTGACGCCGGCCTTTTCCGCCATAGGCTGGTGGGCGTACCATTCGTATTGCGCGCGCCAGGTTCGCGCCGTGCATAGGATTGCAAATTCCGACAGCCGCGGGGACAGCGCGGTCTGGTAGCGGCAATGGGCGCCGAGCGCCTGAGCGAGCAGGCCGAATTCGGGCGCGTGCATCCAGGCCGCGAACGGTCCGCGCACGTTGAGCGATTTGCCGCGTGGCCCGGCGCGCAGCGCGGCCAGCAATGTGCGCTGGGCGTCGTTCAGGTCGGCTTCGGCAAGGACGGAAAGGCGAGGCGCGGGTCGCTTTGACGGCATGAAAGTGTCCTGAGTTGCGGGTGGCTTCGGTCGCGGCAGGGATGGCGCTAGTATAGCCTACATTACCGGGAGGACTGCCATGGACGACGTGACGAAATTCACACCCGATCTCGAGCGCTATGAGGCGCTGATGGACGTAGTACGCAACCGGCTGACCACGCGCGCCTTCCGTCCCGACGTGGCGGTCCCGCGCGAGCACATCGAGATGGTGCTGGAAGCTGCCCGCCACGCGCCCTCCGGCGCCAACGCGCAACCGTGGCATTATATCGCCGTCACCGATCCAGCCGTGAAGCAGCAGATCGCCGACTATTTCGTCGCGGAGGCGACCAAGCGCGCCAAGCTGAAGATGAAATTTCCGACGCCCAATTACCGAGGGCTCGCGACCGCGCCCGGCTTCGTGGCGGTGGTGGCTGATTTCCGTTACGTGCGCGCGTTCCCGGTATTGCTCGACGGCTCCGATCTCGACAAGCAATACCAGGCGAATGCAGAGCGCATCCTGCTGCAGAGCGTGGCGGCTTCGACTATGTCGGCGCATCTGGCCGCCGCCGCGCTCGGCTATCAGGTCTGGTGGGTGACGGCAATCGGCCAGGACGACGCGCAGGCGTCGCTGCGGCCGCTGCTCGGCGTGCCCGACGATCTCGCCATCATCGATATCATGTTGTTCGGCGTTCCGTCGAAGCCGCCCTACAAGCGCTGGAAGAAGACGCTGCCTCAGATTGTGAGTTGGGACAAATTCGACATGAAGAACTACCAGACGGTCGAGGAGATCGACGGCTGGGTGCGCGAGACGCGGCACAAGGTGATGTACCGCGACGAGGCGAAGGTGGACTGAGTGATCCTCAATGAGGGGTGCGACGCGATGCTGAAATGGAAGACGATTGTTGCCGCGCTGCCGTTCGTCCTGGTCGTCGGCCCGGCCTTGGCCGACCGCATCGACGGCGACTGGTGCCACACCAAGGACGGCCGCCGCTTTTCGATCCGCGGGCCGGAGATCGTGACGCCCGGCGGCAAGAAGATGGAGGGCGACTACAGCCGGCACGCCTTCTCCTATGTGGCGCCAGCGCCGGAAACGGGCACGGGCAGAACTGTGTTCATGACGCTCATCGACGAGAACACCGTCAACCTGCGCGTGGGGACGGCCGGCGCGGCGGAAACCTGGCTACGCTGCACGCCGTCGACGAGTGCGTTGCGCGCGCCGCTGCACGGGTAGGCCGGGCTACTCGACCTCGGCGCTCATCTTGGCGATGCCGCGGTCGATTATGTGCAGCGCCTTGGCGGCCGCAAGCGACAGATCGAGCACGCGCGTCTTGAGCGTGGGGCCGCGATCGTTGACCACGACGACGACGCTGCGGCCGGCGCGCGTGACGCGTAGGCGCGTGCCGAATGGCAATGTGCGGTGGGCGGCGGTGAATTTCGCCGGGTCGTAGCGTTCGCCGTTGGTGGTGCGCCCGCGGTAGTCCTTGTCGTAATAGGAGGCGGGGCCGGTAAAGCGCTTACCGCCAGCGGCGGCCGGGCCGGCGCTGATGACAAGGGCGAGGGCAAGCCCCACGGCGATGGTAAGCAAACGAACGGCCATGACTGCCGCCTCGGACGGGTTTGGCTGGTTCGCCTCAGGGAAGAACCAGCGCAGGAAACAATTGTTCCCGGCCCATACGGCGGCAGTAGGGTAGCGGTCAAGCCTTCCGGCGCGGCGAGCGGCGGGTTTCGGTCTTGGCGCGGTGGGCGGCGGCGCGCGGCTTGGGCTTGTCGTTCGGACGTTTGCCGTGGCGGCTCTCCAGATGATCGAGAGTCATCTCGGCGCGGGCACGGCATTCTTCGTGCAGTTGCTCGAGCTCCTTATCGCTCAGATCCTCGATAGCAGCGAACTTGTTTTCCGCGCCCTTCATCGCCAGCACCAGTTCCGACAGCTTGAGCTGCAATGCCATGGTGTCGCGGTTCTGGGTGTTCTGGATCAGGAACACCATCAGGAAGGTCACGATGGTGGTTCCGGTATTGATCACCAGTTGCCAGGTGTCGCTGTACTGAAAGATCGGGCCGGTGACGATCCAGGCTACAATCAGTGCGACCGCCAGCAGAAATGCGACCGGATGGCCGGTCCATAGGGCCGTGCGCTGGGCGAACTTGGAAAATCGCTCGGCGAGAGTCGCCGACGACTTGGCTGCCGTTCGCTGCTCGCTCACGGGCCGTTCCCGGCGTGCCGTCTTTTGTGTCATTCGACATACCCCGGACGGCAGATGTCCTTTGCAAGGAGCTTCGATCTGCCGCGGGCGATAAACGCGCCACCGGGTTCCAGGTTCCCGCATAACCAACGCATCAAAATGCGCGAGGCGAGAGGCTCACCCGGAACGGCCCCATGCGCAACACGTTGCTGTGGCGTGCCGCGCCGGGTGCGGCACATATCCAATCAACGCCAAGAAAACGGAGATGCGGTGATGAAGACGATGGAGGAACTGTTCAACGCCCTGATGCAGGACGTTTATTATGCCGAGAAGGAATTGACCAAGGCGCTGCCGAAGATGGCGAAGGAGGCTGAGGACAAGGACCTCAAGCGCGCCTTCACCGAACACCTGAAGGAGACCGAAGGCCATATCAAGCGGCTCGACAAGGCATTCGAGATGCTCGGCAAGCCGGCCAAGGGCAAGAAGTGCGACGCAATTCTCGGTATCATAGCCGAAGGCAAAGAGGTGATCGAAGAGGTCGACGACAACGAGACCCTGGACGCCGGCCTGGTGGCGGCGGGGCAGGCGGCCGAGCACTATGAGATCGCCCGTTACGGCACGCTGTGCGCGTGGGCCAAGCTGATCGGCAAGCCGCAGATCGCCAAGCTCCTGCACGAGACGCTGGAGGAAGAGAAGAAGGCTGATGCCTTGCTCAGCAAGATCGCCGATCGCTCGGTGAACCAGCATGCGGCGGCCTAAGGCGGCGCGTTGCAGCGAATTGAAGGGCCCGCCGGCGTGGCGGGCCTTTTGCATTTCTGGCGTGAAACATTCACCGCTCGTCCCCGCGCAAGCGGGGACCCGGGCGCGATTCCCGCTTGCGCGGGAATGAGCGGAGTATGGAGCCACGCTGGAAGGGAACGGCTTATTTGAACTTCGGCAGCGCCTGCCTCGTCTTGCCGATGCCGGCCCACGGGTCGCTTTTCAGCCGGCCCAGACGCTGCATCGCGTTCTGTACCGTGTACTGGTTGGCGCTCTTCAGGCGGCTGAGCTCGGACCAGTCGAGCGGCATCGCCACCGGCGCACCGGTGCGGGCGCGCGTGGAATAGGGGGCAACCGCAGTGGCCTCGCGGCTGTTACGCAGATAATCGACAAAAATGCGCTTGTTGCGGTTGCTCTCGCCGGATGTGGCCGTATAGCGGTCCGGCTCGTCCTTCGCCATCGCCACGGCGACAGCATAGGCGAAGTCCTTGGCAGTATCCCACGGTGCCGGTTTGACCGGCACCACCACATGCAGGCCCTTGCCGCCGGTCGCCTTGACGAAGCTTTCGAGCTTCACCTGCTTGAGTCGGTCGCGCACCTCGCGCGCCGCATCGACCACGTCGTCAAATCGGGTGCCAGAGCCAGGGTCGAGATCGAACACCAGGCGGTCGGCGCGCTGGCGGTCGTCGATGGTCGAACCGCGGATGTGGATTTCGAGCGCGCCGCCCTGCACCAATGCGATCAGCCCGTCGAGATTGTCGATGGAAATGATCTTGTCGCCCTTTTCCGGCGCCAGATGCAGAAATTCTGTGGGGATGCCGGTGTGGGCATGCTTCTGGAAGAAACATTGTCCGGCGGCGCCTTCCGGGCAGCGCACCAGCGCCAGCGGACGGCCGACCACATGGGGGCGCATCAATTTCCAGACCTTGCCGTAATAGTCGGCGAGGTCCTGCTTGGTGACGCCGGCGTCGTCCCAATAGACGCGGTCGGGATGGGTGAGCGTGACCTTGCCGACGGTGGCGCTGGCGCGCTTGCCGCGCGCGACGCGTCGCTTTGCCAGACTTTTTCGCGGGCGGGCCATCAGCGTTTTACCTCGCGCACCACTTCTTTGGCTGGTTTGTCCGCGCGCAGGCCCTGGAACGAGGCTTGGCGCACGCGGTCGCCATGGGTCCAGCCATGGAAATCAACCTCGGCCACCAGTTGGGGCGAGACCCAGATGGGTGCGCGCACCCCGCGCTCTTCCTTCGGCACCGGGACGAGTGGCGATTTCTTCAGTGCCATGGACTTCAGCCGGCGGTAAAGCGTGCGCGCGACCTCGTGGGTGAAGCCAGTGCCGGTGCGGCCGGCATATTGCAGCTTGCCGCGACGATAGAAGCCGAGCACCAGCGCGCCGACGGCGTGGAAATCCGCCGTCGACGGCGCGAAGCCGGTGACGACGAATTCTTGCCGGTCGGAGCATTTGGCCTTGAGCCAGTCATGGCCGCGGCCGGAGCGGTAGGGCGCGTCGGCGACCTTCGAGATGATGCCTTCGAGACCCATCTTGCAGGCGTACTTGAGCAGGGTTGGGCCCGGCTCGGTCAGCGACTTGCTGAACCGCAACGCGCCGCGCTTTTGCTTGCGCCCCACCAGCTTGGCAAGCGCGGCCTTGCGCTCGCTAAGCGGCGCCGGTGTCAGATCGGCGCCATCGAGATGCATGAGGTCGAAGGCATAGAGCGCCATGCGATTGTGGCGGCCTTCCTTGCGGTCCTGCTGCAGCAACGAGAAGCGGGAAATGCCCTTGACGTCTTCCGCGACCAACTCGCCGTCGATGAGCGCCGTGTGGGCTCGCAACTTGGCGACCGCCTTTGCGACGGTTGGAAACTTGTCGGTCCAGTCCAGACCTTTACGGGTGAGCAGCCTGACCTTGCCATTTTCGAGACGCGCCTGGATACGATAGCCATCGAACTTGATCTCGTGGATCCAGTTGTCGCTACTCGGCGCCTTGTCGACCAGGGTGGCGAGACAAGGCTGGATGAAACGGGGCAAGGCAGCGGTCTGCTTGCGCCGCGTGCCGCCGGAGGGGCGGCGCGTCCTGCTCTTGCCGGACTTGCCTTTGGCCTGTCTGCGGGCGGTCATCGGCGCTTGGCCCGCTTGGCGTGTTTCTTGTTTGTCTTCGTGGCTTTCGATTTGGCTTTCGATCTGGCGTTCGACTTGGTCTTCGCCTTGGCCTTCGATTGTGCCGTGGCGGCCTTGGTCTTGCGGCGCGGCTTGCCCTCGGCGATCTCGGCGAGCGAGCGGCCGCTGGCGACAGACCGCGGCATTTGTTCCAGGATGTCCTTATCCAGTTCGCCGCGCGCCTCCTCGTCGTGCTGCTTGATCAGCAGCCAGTTGTCGCGTTTCTCGCCGCGCCGGCGCCGCATACGCACCAGGTGCCAGCCGCCGCGCAGCTTCTTGCCGTCGAGGTGGAAGGCGAGGTGGCCTTTGCGGAGGCCCTTGTGTGGGTTGTCGTCCGGCAGCCATTTCCCGCGGTCCCAGATCATCACAGTGCCGGCGCCGTATTGGCCCGCGGGGATCGTGCCCTCGAACTTGTTGTAGTCGATCGGGTGGTCTTCGACCTGTACCGCGAGCCGCTTCTCGCCCGGCACCAGGCTCGGACCGCGGGTGACCGCCCAACTCTTCATCACGCCGTCGAGCTCAAGCCGCAGGTCGTAGTGCAGCCGGCGCGCATCATGTTTCTGGATGACGAAGGCGTGGCCCTTTGTGCTGGCGACCTTGCCGCGCGGTTCTTGGGTCACGCCGAAGCGCCGCTTGCTGTGGTAGGTTTGCAGGCCGGACATGGATCAATTCCGTCAGCTCGCGCGCCGGACCTTCTTCTTTGGGGAACTGGCGCGCTTGCGGCCGCCGCTGCGACGGGTGCTGGTCTTGCGATTGGATGACGACGAACGCCGATCCTTGCCACCGCGGGCGCTGCGGCGCAGCGCATCCATCAGGTTGATCACGTTGCTCGGCAGTTCTTCGCCGGTCACCGGCGGCGCCTTGCCAGAACGCTTGGCCTTGATCAGGCCCATCAACGCGGTCTCGTAGCGATCCTCGAAACTGGATGGATCGAAGTGTCCCTTCTTGCTTTCCAGGATCTGCACCGCCAGCTTGAGCATGTCGGCAGGTACCTTGATGTTCTCGATGTCGTCGAAATAGTTTTTCTCGGCACGCACATCTGTCTTGTAGCGCAAGGTCGTTGCCATCAGGCCTTTATCGCGCGGCGCCAGCAGCAGCAGGTGCTCGCGCCGGTAGATGACGACGCGCGCAAGGCCCACCAGGTCCTCCTTGCGCATGGCCTCGCGGATGACGGCGAAAGCTTCCTGGGACATCTCGTCCTGCGGCACCAGGTAATAAGACTCGTCGAGATAGATGCGGTCGACCTCGGACATCGACACGAACTGCTTGATTTCGATGGTGTGCGTGCTCTCCAGGGCGACGTTGTCAAGTTCGTCCTCTTCGACCAGCACGTAGTGACCCTTTTCGAACTCGTAGCCCTTGACGCGATCTTCCGGCTCGACCGGTTGGCCGGTTTCGGCATCGATGATGTCATTGCGGATGCGGTTGCCGGTCTTGCGGTTGATGATGTTGAAGCGGATGCGCTGGTTGGTCGTCGTGGCGGGATAAAGCGCTACGGCGCAGGAAACCAGCGACAGTTTGAGATAACCTTTCCAGTTCGGCCGGGGTGCCATCGACATCTACTCCGATAAAACGCGAACGCAGTCTGATCTGAACACGCCAACATTGGAACGGGTTCCCTGTAGGACCGGCCTTGATCTGCAACAACTTGCAGGAATTACTCGGTTTTACAGAACCTCCGACCGAAGGGGAGCGAGCCTGATGTTCTTTTCGCCGTTGCTGTTGAAAGTATGAGCAGGTCGGCCAATGCAAGTGGTCGTGCCAGCAACGGGCTAATGGCTCGGGGATTTTGACGCACACTCGACCGGGGTATGAGGGGGTTCCAGTTTTTGCATTAGTCAAACTGGTAAATTGCGGTTACCTTTTTTATCATCGGCAATGGTATTGTTGGCAGACGCCGGTGGCCGAGAGACTGGCGCGCTCTCCTGTCCCGCGTCCATGGTTTGCTTCGCGCCCCATGGTTAAGGAGGGCGCTCTCATGCCATCCGTCGTTCCGTTCATACCCGCCGATGTCGAACTCGGCCCGGAGGCGCTTGCAGTTGCGGGGATCGCCTTTGACAAGGCGCGGACGGCGCTGGCCGTCGGCGAGGCGTTCGACGTAGCCGAAGAAACGCTCGCCCGGCGGATCATCACGCTTGCCCATGGCGGAGAGCGCGACAGCGACCGGCTCTGTGAACAGGCGCTGAGCATTTTCGGCGTGCCGCTACCGCGCACGGCCGCCTGACCGCCACGGTTTGGCCACGATTTGCCCGACGCGGAACGAAAGCCGCGGGATTGGCGTTTGGTCGGAGAGGCTTCCCGAGCCGTAACCGACAAAGGAGACCTTCCATGCTAGGCTGGGCTCTAACATTTCTGATTGTTGCCTTGATCGCCGCCCTTCTTGGATTTGGCGGTATCGCCGGGGTTGCGGTTGAGGCCGCCAAGATTGTGTTTTTCGTGGCGATTGTGCTGTTCGCCATTTCGGTCATCGCCGGCTTCGTGCGACGTGGCCGGACCGTTCCGTAGTGTGGAGTTGCGTCAGTGGAGTTGCGTCAAGCGTAAAGCGTATCCGCCTGAGCGATGCATCGAATGGCCCCGTGCGACCAAGGTCGTGCGGGGTCGTTGCGTTAGGTCTGGCGGGCGGCCCGTTAGACGCACAGGAATTGTCGGGCCGCCCCGTTTGAGACACATGGACAGGCAAAATGAGCCGGGTAGCCTGGTTGAGTGGAACTGGAGCTTAAGCAAACACTTGTTGTGGTCGATGGGCCGGCGCCGGGCGGCTCAGGGACCACGGATTTTCGGGGAGTATTGGTTGGACCGCCGACGTTTCCTCGCCGGCTCGGCAGCAGCCCTGTCGATCATCGGCAATAGCGCGACTTCGGCCGCCGCGGCCCCTGCGGCCCCAGGCGAGCCGTTCGACGCCACCGTCGTGCGTGCAATGGCGCGTGGACTGGCGGAAAAGCCGTTCAAGGCACCGGATAAGTCGGTGCCGGATGAGCTAAAAAACCTCAATTACGACCAGTACCGCAGCATCCGCTACCGCCCAGACAAGGCGCTCTGGCGTGGTGAAGGCTTGCCTTTCGAGGTCCAGTTTTTCCACCGCGGCTTCATCTTCATGGATCGAGTTGAGATCTACGTCGTCAGCGACGGCAAGGCGCAGCAGTTCGCATATTCGCCGGACCTGTTCAGCTTCGGCATGGCGAAGCCGACAACGGCGGGCAAAGACATCGGCTTTGCTGGCTTCCGGCTGCACGCTCCTATTAACCGGCCTGACTACTATGACGAGGTCGGGGTGTTCCTCGGCGCCAGTTATTTCCGGGCGGTCGCCAAAGGCCAGGTCTATGGCCTGTCCGCCCGCGGCCTGGCTCTCCGCACCGCCGACCCCAAGGGCGAGGAGTTTCCCTTTTTCAAGACCTTTTGGATCGAGAGGCCGGCCAAGGGTACCAATTCGATCGTGGTCCATGCCTTGCTGGACAGCCCAAGCGCGACGGCGGCCTTCCGCTTCACCATCCGGCCCGGGGACACCACGATCTATGACGTGGAGATGGCGCTGTATCCCCGGGTCGAAATCAAGGAGGCCGGGATCGCGCCGCTCACCAGCATGTTCTTTTTCGACGCCAACGACCGGGTGGGCGTCGACGACTACCGGCCGGCGGTCCACGATTCCGGCGGGCTTGCCATGCGTAATGGGCATGGCGAAGAGCTTTGGCGACCCCTTAGCAACCCTGCCGATCTCCAGATCAGCCTCTTTTCAGACGTCAATCCGCGGGGTTTCGGGCTCATGCAGCGCGAGCGGCACTTCCAAGATTTTGAGGATCTGGAGGCCCGTTTCGAAAAGCGCCCGAGCCTATGGATCGAACCGATCGGTGACTGGAATGCCGGCAACGTCCGCTTGATCGAGATCCCCACCAAGAAGGAGATCCATGACAACATCGTCGCTTTCTGGCGGCCGCGCGACGCACTACTTGCGAAGCGCGAATATATCGTTACCTACCGCATGCATTGGGGCTGGGGTAAAGCCAACCCGCGCCACTTGGCGCGCTTTACCCGAACCCGCATTGGCGCTGGACCGGACGGCACCCGCTTGTTCGTGGTCGAGGTCGAAGGCGGCCAACTAAACTACAGCAATGTAAAGACATTCCATGCCGGCGTTGCTGCCGACAAGGGCGAAATACGTCACCTGGTGCTGGATCGAAATCCGGTCACTGGGGGTTTCCGCGTTACCTTCCAGCTCGCTACCAAAAAGGAGCCGGTGATCGAACTGCGCGGGCAATTGATGCAAGACAACAAGCCTGTGTCAGAAGTGTGGATGTATCGGTGGACACCATGACGCCGCAAGCACTCGAAAAACAACGCTGCGAGCCTGAATATGCCGCGCTTCCGCCGGAAGCGCCCCTGGCAATGCCGGAGCAATGCCTGTGGACCAAGAGGGGGCGAGCGGCTCGGCCCGGTACCAGCGGTCGCGCGATTCCCCTGCGGCGGTTCACCGTCTTCACCGGCGCCGCCGCGATGACGGGGCTGGCCGCCTATGAGATGTACAAGGTACTGGCAGTTGGCGGCCTCACGCTGCTGGAAATGATCGTGCTCGGCCTGTTCGTGCTGCTGTTTGCCTGGATTGCACTGTCGTTCGTCAGCACGGTTATGGGCTTTTTTGCCGTCCTGGCCGGTCCCAACAAGGCTCTCGGAATCGACCCCGCCGCGCTGCTGCCAAGCTTGTCGGCGCGCACCGCGATGCTCCTGCCGACCTACAACGAGGACCCGCACAGGGTGATGGCTCGGCTGCAGGCGATCTTCGAGGAGGTCGAGAAGACCGGGCGGATTGCCCATTTCGACTTCTTCATCCTAAGCGACACGACCGATGCGACCATCTGGGTGGGGGAGGAGTCGGCTTTCCTGCGCCTGCGTGAGCGCACCGGCTCGGACCGCATCTTCTATCGTCATCGCAGCCGTAACATCGGGCGCAAGGCGGGCAATGTCGGCGAGTGGGTCAGCCGCTTCGGCGGGCATTACGCGCACATGATCGTGCTTGACGCCGACAGCCTGATGGAAGGCGACACCATCGTCCGGCTCGCTGCCGCGATGGAGCAGCATCCGCGCGTCGGCCTGATCCAGACCCTGCCCGTGCTGCTCAACGGCAATACACTGTTCGCCCGCATCCAGCAGTTCGCCGGCCGGGTCTACGGGCCGCTGATCGCACGCGGCATCACCTGGTGGCACGGTTCGGAGGGCAATTACTGGGGCCACAACGCCATCATTCGCGTGCAGGCTTTCGCCGACCAGGCCGGCCTGCCGCAGTTGGCCGGGCGCAAGCCGTTCGGCGGCCATATTCTCAGCCACGACTTCATCGAGGCTGCCCTCATGCGCCGCGCCGGCTGGGCCATCCACATGGCGCCGAGCCTCGGCGGCTCCTACGAAGAATGCCCGCCCACCATCAGCGACTACGCGGTGCGCGACCGGCGCTGGTGCCAGGGCAATCTGCAGCATGTCGGCGTGGTGCCTGCCCGAGGCCTGCACTGGATGTCGCGGCTGCACCTTGTCAATGGCATCGTCACCTATGCGACGGCGCCACTCTGGCTTGCCTTCCTGCTGGTTGGCATCCTGATCTCTCTGCAGGCGCAATTCATCCGGCCGGAGTACTTCCCCACCGGCGTGACCCTGTTTCCGCAGTGGCCGGCGCAGGATCCGGTGCGCGCGGCTTATGTTTTCGCCGCGACCATGGGGCTGTTAGTTTTGCCGAAGTTCTTAGGCTACCTCGCCATGGTGCTGTGCCGAAGCGCCCGCTATGGGATGGGCGGCGTGCTGCGCGGCTTTTTGAGCGTGCTGTTCGAGATCGTCGTATCGGGGCTGATCGCGCCGATCATGATGCTGATGCAGTCCCGGGCCGTCGCCGAAATCCTGTTTGGGCTGGACGTCGGCTGGTCGGCGCAGCGGCGCGGCGATGGCTCTCTGTCGACGTCCGACTTGGTCCGACAATACACCATGCCGACCGCGCTTGGCGCGGTTCTGGCGGTCGGTGCTTATGTTGTATCGGGCCCGCTGCTGATCTGGATGTTGCCGGTGGTGATCGGGCTGGTTCTGGCTGTGCCAGTGGCTGCCTTGACGGCAAAGCCGGAAGTCGGGCGCGGTTTGCGGGCAGCCGGGCTGTTGCTGACGCCGGAGGAGCGCACGCCGCCGGCCGTGCTGGTGCGTGCCAATGAACTGGCGGCCGGCTATGCCCAGGACGCTGCCGCCGATCCGATCGCCATGCTCACGCGCGAGCCAATCCTGTTCAACACCCACATGCGCATGCTGGCCGACCCGGCGCCGCGGTCGAAGGGCGACATCGATGTCGAGTTGGTTGTGGCGCTCGCCAAGATCGACGACGCCGAGGATTGCCGCGAGGCGGCATCGCTGCTGCAAGGCCGGGAGCTGTTCGCCGTGCTTGCCAACCGTAATGCGTTGCTGCGGCTGTTCGCCAAGCCGCACATGCGGGTGCACGAGGCGCAAGTGACGCCATTGCATGCGGCGCCACAGGCACTTGGCGGGCAAGCCTGAGCGGGGTGCTTGCGCCGGTGCCTAGGCGGGGACCAGCATCACGTCAGGTGCCTGTGCCGCGTGGGTCGGGGGGTTGCGTGTCAGCGTGCGATCAATAAGCCTCATCTTGGATGAGGGCCTCATGGCACATGCAAAGACATCCAATACCGGCCATTTGAGCGCCGTGCGCGCGGCGTCGATCCGCAGCGCCTTCCGGCTCGAATATCTAACGCTCGCCTGGATGACAATCGAAGCCGCGGTCGGGATCGGCGCGGGTATCGTTTCCGGCAGCTTAGTGCTGATTGCCTTCGGCGCGGATAGCCTGATCGAACTCACCTCGGCCGGCGTGCTGCTGTGGCGGTTAAACGTCGAACTACGGCATGGGCAGCGTTTCGCCGAGCGCGCGGAGCGTACCGCGGCGCGTATCGGCGGTGCTTTGCTGGGCGCACTCGCGGTCTACGTCGTAGTGAGCGCCGGTTTCAAGCTGTGGCTTCGCCAGGGCGCTGAGTTCTCTCTGCCGGGCCTGGTGCTCTCGCTCGTTGCCATCCCGCTGATGTACTGGCTCGCCCGCCGCAAGCTGCGGGTCGCCGATGTGCTTGGCAGCCGCGCGTTGCGGACCGACGCAGTCGAAAGCATCACTTGCGGATGGCTCGCCTTCGTCGTGGTCGCGGCCCTGGCAGGGCAGGCGGTCATCGGCGCCTGGTGGATCGATCCGGCGGCGTCTCTTGCGATCGTCTGGTTCCTCGTGCGCGAGGCGCGCGAGGCCTGGACCGGCGAGAATTGCTGCGACGACGACTGACTTGCGGCCTTCACGCCGCCGGCGGGAAGAACTGATAAAGCCAGGTTTCCGACAAGGTCTCGCCCTTGAGGCGCAGATAGCAGCGCATGTCGACCGGCTTGTCGCTTTCCAGATGCACATCGAAGAAGGCGCGCCAATGTGGCGTCCCAACGATCTTGATCACGTAAGGCTTTTCAATGGTGCCGCGCGAGATCGTAGCGACCGGCTCGATGTCGTAGCGCGCGGCCATATCGGTGAGCGGCCCGCCGGCGAAATCAATGACGAATTTGTACTGGTTTCTGGGCGGCGGGGTAACGCCGGGCCGGCCACCGCGGCCGATGCGGGTCGCAATCACATGAGCGACATCGGCGGGGTAATGCGGTTCGTCCGCTTGCCAGTAGATACGATAGTCGAACGCGAAAACATCGTCCTTCTTTACCGGCTTGCGCGGTACCCAATAGGCGACGATGTTGTCGTTGATCTCGTCGTCGGTCGGGATCTCGACGAGTTGCACGGCGCCGTCGCCCCAATCGCCGCGTGGCTCGACCCACAGGCTCGGCCGCTTGTTGTAGAAGGCGCCGTCGTCCTGATAGTTGGTGAAGTTGCGGTCGCGTTGCAGGAGGCCAAAGCCCTTCGGGTTGCTGTCAACGAACGAGTTGGTCTGCACCACCGGCGGATCGATCAGGGGCCGCCAGATGCGCTCGCCCGTGCCGGTCCATAACGCCAAGCCGTCGCTGTCGTGCACTTCCGGGCGCCAGTCGGGACGCCTGCGATCGATGTTCTCGCCGTACCAGAACATGCTGGTGAGCGGCGCGACACCGAGCCGCTCGATATCGGTGCGCGCGAACAGGTCGGTGTGCACATCGGTCACGACGCCTTTGGGGCGGCTTGCTTCGATACGGTAGGCGCCGGCGATGCTCGGGCCATCGAGCAGCGCATAGATGGTGATGGCTTCAGGCTTCTCGCTTTCCCCCAACCAGAATTCGGTGAAGCGGGGAAACTCCTCGGGCCTGGGCATGGCGGTGTCGATGGCGATGCCACGGGCGGAGGCGCCATATTGGTTCTCGTCACCACAGGAGCGGAAATAGCTGGCGCCCTGGAATGCGATCCAGTCGGTCTTGGCGTCCGGGCCGTTCAGCACCCGGAAGCCTGCGAAGCCGAGATCGCTCGGCAGCTTGTCCCCAAGTCCGGAGCCCCCGTAATCGAAATAGCGGGGCGAATAGATGATTTCACTCGCAACGCCGTCGCGGACGACGTGGATCTTGACCGGCAGCGTGACGTAGCGGTGCAGGTGAAACATCTGCACCGGAAAGAGGCCGCCCGGCCATAGCTCAAATCGCGGGCGAAACCTGACTTTCTGGATGACGTCGAAATTGATGGAGTCGATCAGGCCAGGGACGGGTGGCTTTGGCGGCCGATAGGGTTCGGCGGCAAGCGCCTTGGCGCGCGCGCGCAATGCCGCGTAGCTAAAGGGCTGCGCCGGGGAGAATTGCAGATTAGCGGGGCTGCCCTGGGCGAGCGCGCGCGGCAAGCCAGCTCCGAATACGAGGCCGGCGCCCGCAGCCCGGGCGAGAAAGTCGCGACGGTCCATTTTGAGGATGATGCTCCCGTAGTTTGCCGGCGAATTTGTGACGGTTATGCCGGTTCACGCGCCGCGGCGGAAGCGGCTGAACTGGAAGCGCTGCTGAATACCCGCCGGGGTTGTGTGGTCGTGCCGACGGCTCTCGATCAGATCGAAAGAAGGGCCGAGGAGGGCGGCGAGGGCGGCTGCATCCTGGCGTAGCACCGGCAGCCCGCTGCAGCGCTCAGGTCCGTCCGGCGCGAAGGTCGCGATGATGACATGGCCCCCGCGGCGGACGGCACGTGAGACCCGCTCGGCGTAGGCCGTGCGTTCATCTGGGGCCGTGAGGAAGTGCATCGCGGCGCGGTCGTGCCACACGTCGTAAAGGCGCTGCGGCTGCCAGACGGTTACGTCGGCGGTGAGCCACTTAACCGAAACGGCGTGAGCGCCCAGCCGCGCGTTCGATTTCGCGAGCGCCTCGCGCGAGACGTCGAGCACGGTGAGGTCGCGGAAGCCGTCATTCAGCAGGGCGTCGACCAGCCGCGAGGCGCCGCCGCCGATGTCGATGATGGCGGCGTCCGGTCCGGCGCCGGCCGCGTGAATGAGGTCGACCGACGCCTGCGGCACGGCCTCGAACCAGCTCACCGTCTGCTCGCCCTTGCTGGTATAAACCTGCTGCCAATGGGCTTGCCGGTCGAAAGCGGTCATGAGTGTTGCGGCCCTCGCGGATGACACCATCCCCCAAGGCTTGGTACGTTGCGGCGGCGCGGTCAAGGCGCAAACAACAACTGACGTGCGACAGGCTTGAACGATGGCAAGCGATCCTCCAACCTTCGCGTTACCGCCCAGTTTTCTCGGCCTCGGAAGCCGCGACCGTAATGCGGCCATCGTCATCGCTGGCGTGCCGCTCGATATCGGCACGAGCAATCGGGCCGGCGCCCGTTTCGGACCGCGCGCCATCCGGGACGCCAGCCGCATGCTGGCCGATGGCGCGCATCCGAGTACGTGGATCGACCCTGCCAAAATGAGCCTCGCCGATATCGGCGATTTCGCTATCGCGCTTGGCGACATCCCGGAGAGCCTGAAGCTCATCGAGGAACAGGCGGCGAAAGTCGGCCATCTGGTGGCCCTCGGCGGCGAGCACGGCATCACGCTGCCGCTGCTGCGTGCGCTGGCCAAACGCAAGGGGCCCAAGGAACCATTAGCGCTCATCCAGTTCGACGCCCACGTCGACACCTGGCCGGAGAATTTCGGCCAGGTTTATTCGCACGGTGCGGTGTTCTACCACGCCATTGAAGAGGGCCTGATCGATCCGCGGCGCATGATCCAGATCGGCATCCGCTCGCCGATGCAGCGCGAGGTCTATGACTGGACGCTTGCGCAAGGGATCACCATCCTGAGCGCGCAGGATGTGCACGAGCAAGGGCCGCAGCCGGTCGCCGAGCGCATCCGGACGGTGGTCGGCGATGCGCTTTGCTATCTGACCTTTGACGTCGACGCGCTCGACCCGGCCTTCGCACCCGGCACCGGCACACCGGAGATCGGCGGGCTGGCGTCGTGGCAGGCGCAAGCGATATTGCGTCGACTTACGGGTCTGCGCTTTGCCGGAATGGACGTGGTCGAGGTGGCGCCCGCCTATGACGTCGCCGAGATCACGGCGCTCGCTGCTGCCAGTATGGCTTATGAATATATAGCGCTCGCTGCCGCCGTCATGTGATTGCCAAATGCGCGGGTGAAACAGCCGGGACTACTTCCAAAAGGCGGGCCATGTTTCCATTGCCGACCAGCGTTTTCCTAACCAAGGGCATTGGCGTTCATCGCCACCAGCTCAACGCCTTCGAGCTTGCGTTGCGCGACGCCGATATCGAGCAGCAGAACCTGGTGTCGATTTCCTCGATCCTGCCGCCGCACTGCAAGCTGATCGCGCGCGAGGAGGGCGCCGCCACCATGCGGCCCGGCGAGATCACCTTTTCGGTACTGGCGCGCGCCGAGGTCAATGAACCCGGCCGCATGGTCGCCGCCAGCATCGGGCTGGCGCGGCCGGCCGATCCCAGCATGTACGGGTATATCGCCGAGCACCACGGCTTTGGCATGACCGCCGAGGAGAGCGGCGAGTACACCGAGGATCTCGCGGCCACCATGCTGGCCACGACGCTCGGCATCGAGTTCGACCCGGGCGCGGCCTGGAACGAGCGCAAGAAGGTCTATGAGCATAGCCAGCTCATCGTCGAAAGCCGCTCGGTGACCGCCGCCGCGCTTGGCGACGAGAAGGGATTGTGGACCTGCGCGGTGGCGGCGGCGGTGTTCCGGTTCTAATTCGCGGGGCGCGCCCGACGGACGGGCCGGCCCCCTTCCGCCCTGCCGGATGCTGCCCTAGGCTTGCGGCAAATGGGGAGGGCCAACGTGATCTTGTTGTCGAACGGCGGTGACAATACACATCGCGCGCGAGAGCGGTCGGACGTAATCGTCCTCGGGACGGTCGACGGCATCGCCATCCTCGAGCGCTCGGGAAAAGAATGGGACGTCGTGCATCGTGCGCTCACGGGCTGCTTCGTCAGCGCCGTCACCACGGCGGCCGACGGCACGCTGTTCGCCGCCACCCATGGCGTCGGTGTGGCGCGCAGCCGCGACGGCGGCCGGATTTGGGAGTGGGTCAACAACGGCATCGACCGTCACGATTTGTGGGCGGCGCGCGCCGGCAAACTCCAGGGCAGGGACGTTGTGTTGGCCGGCTCGCTGCCGGCGCATCTCTACCTCAGCGAGGACAATGGCAACTCCTGGCGCGAGCTGACCGCGCTGCGCGAGGTCGAGAGCGCCGGCGGCTGGTGCTTCCCGCCGCCGCCGCGCGTTGGCCACGTCAAGGATATCGTCATCGACGGCGACCGCCTTCTGGTCGGCATCGAGATCGGGGCGCTGCTGGTGTCCGCCGATTTCGGTCAGACCTTCACCGATCTGCATGTCGATGCCAATGTAGGCGACAACGACATTCACCGCGTCCTGGTGACGCCGGCGCGCGCCAACCGCATCATGGTCGCCAATGGCCTGGTCGGCGTTATGACCAGCGAGGACCACGGCAAGACCTGGCGCAAGAACCCGATGCCGGCGGAAGCCAACTATCCCGATCCGATCGTCGTTCATCCCGACGAGCCCGATCTTGTCTTCCTCACCGCCGGCGTCGGCTGGCCGCCGCACTGGTACAAGGCGGGCCGCGCGCGCGGGAAGATGTATCGCAGCCGCGATGCGGGCCAGACCTGGGAGCGTCTGTTGGGCGGGCTGCCGAACGGGCAGCGCGCCACGTTCAGCGCGCTCACCATCGAGATATGGAAAGGCGGCTACGGCCTCTATGCGGCCGATACCGACGGCCAGGTGTTCGAAAGCCTCGACGGCGGTGACAACTGGACCATCATTGCGGATGTGGCGCCGGTCTCGAAGGGCGAATTCTACCGGGGCTTGCGCAAGGACCGCGTGCCGCTCGCCACCGTCGACGACGTCAGCATCAATGCGGTCGCGACCGCGCGCCACGCCGCCCTCGGATTCACATGATAGCGCCGGTCAGGCGAGGGGCGCGTGTCGCCGCTACGGGTGATCGTGCCCCGCCAACACGGCGCGCGTGGTGTCGTCGGGGCCGAACTCTTCGGCGGTATCGATGTCGAGCAGCTCGGCGAGCCGCGTGCGCGCGCGGTTGACGCGCGACTTGATGGTGCCGACGGCGCAGCCGCAGATATTGGCCGCTTCTTCGTAGGAAAAGCCGGAGGCGCCCACAAGTACCAGCGCTTCCCGCTGGTCGGACGGAAGCTGCGCCAGCGCCTCGCGGAATTCCCTGAATTCGACCTGGCCGTATTGCTCCGGCTGTGACTTCAGCGTCTCGGCGTAGCGGCCTTCGCCATCTTCGACCTCGCGGCGGCGCTTGCGGTATTCGGACCGAAAATGGTTGCGCAGGATAGTGAACAACCAGGCCGACATGTTGGTGCCGGGCTGAAAGGAGTTTATGTTGGCGAGCGCGCGCAACAGGGTCTCCTGCACCAAATCGTCGGCGCGGTCCACGTTCCCGCACAGCGAGATCGCGAACGCGCGGAGGCTCGGCACCGCGGCGAGGACGGCTTTGCGGACTGACTCGTCCATTGCCATTAGTGCCTGTCCTTATTCTCACCGGCATCGAGCTGGTTCAGCAACTCGGCGAACCGGTCGGGCACCCCCTGGCCGACGACGTCGTCGTACATGGCGCGCAACTGCTGCCCGAGACGTGACTGAACATCGCGGCTGAGCTTGGCCGGTTTCGAACTCGGCTTCTTGGTGCGGGTCGATGCGGTTTCCATCGTCTTGTCGGGCCCTGAGGGCTTACGCTCGTTCATCGTTTAATCCCAAATCCCCTGCTCCCTGAACCAACAAGCCGGGCGCAATCCCCCATCCGGTCAGTTCATGCGAAACCCATGAAATGGCAGATGGTTCCTGGATGGGGGAACTTTTTTAAAAGGCGGGCGTTGCTCCGCGGTAGGCTGGGTGCGAACAAGGCGGGGCGCGGTGCCCGGGTCCGCTCGCATTCATTTCGGGAGGGATTCTTGTCGATATCTCAGGCAGTTGGACAGCATCTACCGTACCTGCGCCGCTACGCCCGGGCCCTCTCGGGCAGCCAGGCCTCAGGTGATGCCTACGTCGCGGCGGCCCTGGAGGCGCTGGTGCAGGACCCGGATATCCTCGACAGCGACGCTTCGACGCGGATCGCCCTCTATCGGCTTTTCACCAAGATCTGGAATTCGGTGGCGGTGAATGGCGGGCCGGCGGCGGCCGCTGTGGCGCCCAGTCAGGCGGTGGAGCGCCATCTGGCGCAGATCGCGCCCCTGCCGCGGCAGGCTTTTTTGCTGGTGGCGCTGGAAGGGCTGTCGGAGGACGACGCGGCCAAGGTGCTGGACGTCGACGTGCCTACGCTGCGCAAGCTGGTCGAGGATTCGGGTCGCGAACTCGCCGACGAGATCGCCACGGATGTGCTCATTATCGAGGACGAGACCTTTATAGCGCTCGATCTCGAAAGCCTGGTGGAAAGCCTCGGCCATCGAGTGCTCGGCGTGGCGCGCACCCATAAAGAAGCGGTCGCGCTGGCGCAAAAGAAGCGTCCCGGCATTATCCTTGCCGACATTCAGCTCGCGGACGGGAGTTCGGGGTTGGACGCGGTCAACGAGATGCTGCGTTCCTTCGAGGTGCCGGTGATCTTCATCACCGCCTATCCGGAACGCTTCCTGACCGGCGAACGGCCGGAGCCGGCCTTCCTGATTGCCAAACCGTTCCAGCCGGCCACTGTTTCTGCGGTGCTGAGCCAGGCGCTATTTTTCGAACGCAATGCCAAAAGGCGTGAACGGCGCGCGAGCTGAGCGCGCTATTATGGCGCAAACGCCACACGTGTTTTGCTGATCTCTACCGCAAATATGGCCTACCAAAAATGACCCCGACGGACCGCGTCGGGGCCAAGTCAATAAGCATGGCTGGGAGGAAAATTAGCCATGCGCCGCGACGATAAGGCGCAAATCGGTAAGCCGCTCCATCACGAATTGTGTGTGTCCACACAAAGCCGAGATAGTCGCTGTAACCCTCCGCTGCGACGCTGTAGGAATAATATCCGCAACGCAATTTGCGACTACGAAAAGAAAGCTCGACCGGGCCAAAGCCGATTTGGCATGTATCGCGGCGTGCATGGCGATATTCGGGCGCAAGAAATTCGCAAACGAGCAAGTCAATTTAGAACGGATTTATATGTGTTTCAAAGCTCAATCGATCTGACATTTGGCAGCATGAAGATCGGCCATGACGGTCAATCCCAAGCCAGTTCGGCCAACAATCGTTGGATTAAACGGCCCGGGTCCGTTCCAGACGCGACCGCTGATGGGGCGCCCAATCTAATTCCGGCGGCAAGGCAATCGCCAGCTCGAGTGTCCCTGATTGTCGAACGCGGTAAGGAACTGCGAATTCCTCTGATGCAAGAGCACATTCAATTACTTTGGAAGTTGCTGGATCTGTCCGTCGTCAGATAATTTGAGACAGATGGCGGTGTGAACTACAGGAGGGACCGGCTCATCTGACTTTAGTTTAGGCGGCTTTCTTTTGATGGTGCAAGCGACGTTTTTGGATTGTGTTGCGTTTGATCCTTTCTCTTTCCAGCAAGATTGTTTGACCGCGCCCGAAGTACACGTCGGCCGGCGTCAGATTTTCCAAACTCTCGTGGTAGCGGCGGTGGTTATAGTGATCGACGAACCGACCGATGCTGGCTTCAAGATCGCCCGGCAGGTAGTAGTTTTCCAGCAGGATGCGGTTCTTGAGCGTCTGATGCCAGCGCTCGATCTTGCCCTGCGTTTGCGGATGGTATGGCGCGCCGCGAACGTGTCCCATGTTCTGGGCTTCGAGCCATTCCGCCAGGTCGGCCGAGACGTAGCTGGAACCGTTGTTACTGAGCAGCCGCGGCTTATGGACGATCCGCGCCTGGTCGCAGCCTGAGGCCGCGAGCGCAAGATCCAGCGTGTCGGTCACGTCCCGCGCCTTCATCGTCGTGCACAGCTTCCAGGCGATGATGTAGCGCGAGAAGTCATCCAGGACCGTGCTGAGATAGAACCAGCCCCAGCCGGTCACCTTGAGATAGGTGAAGTCGGTCTGCCAGAGCTGGTTGGGCGCCGTCGTCTTGTCCTTGAACTCATCGGCGGCCTTCATGACGATGTAGGCCGGACTGGTGATCAGGTCGTGCGCCTTGAGCAGCCGGTAGACCGAAGCCTCTGACACAAAATAGTTTGCTGTATCGGTGAAGCGCGTGGCCAGTTCCCGCGGCGATAGCTCCGGCTCGTCCAGGGCCAGTTGAATGATCCGCTCGCGTATGGCGTCAGGAATGCGGTTTCAGACGCGCTTTGGCCTTGGTGATTTGTCTTCCAGGGCTTCGGGACCGCCGGTCTGGAAGCGATCGCGCAAGGCGCGGCTGCTGGAGCAGATGGAACTGCAGCTGGAAGACCTGGAGGCGGCGGCGACCGAGGATGAGTTGGCGGCCGAGCAGGCGGCGGCCCGGACGCAGACAGTCCAGTCGTTCGAGCGCAAGCGGCCTTCGCGTAAGCCATTCCCCGAACACCTGCCGCGTGAGCGCATCGTCATCGCCGCGCCGGAAAGCTGTCCCTGCTGCGGATCGGCGAAGCTGTCGAAGCTGGGTGAGGATATCACCGAGACGCTGGAGGTGATCCCGCGGCGGTGGAAGGTGATCCAGACGGTGCGCGAGAAGTTCTCGTGCCGGGAATGCGAGACGATCACGCAGCCGCCGGCGCCGTTCCATGTCACGCCGCGCGGCTTCGCCGGGCCGAACCTGCTGGCCATGATCCTGTTCGAGAAGTTCGGCCAGCATCAGCCATTGAACCGGCAGAGCGAGCGATACCGGCGCGAAGGCATCGATCTGAGTGTGTCGACACTGGCCGATCAGGTTGGCGCCTGCACGAGCGTCCTACAGCCCCTGCATGCGCTGATCGAACGCCACGTGCTGGCTGCCGAGCGGCTGCATGGCGACGACACGACGGTGCCGATCCTGGCCAAGGGCAAGACGGTCACGGGGCATATCTGGACCTATGTCCGTGATGATCGGCCCTTTGACGGTCGCGCGCCGCCGGCGGCGCTGTATTACGCCTCGCGCGATCGACGGCATGAGCATCCCGTTCGCCATCTTGCAAGCTTCACCGGCATCCTGCAGGCCGATGCTTATGGCGGGTACAACGCACTTTATGATCCGTCGCGAGTGCAAGGAGCGATTACTTCGGCGCTGTGTTGGGCCCACGCAAGGCGGCAGTTCTTCGAACTGGCCGATATCGCGGCCAATGCCCGGCGTGGAAAAAATGCGGCGGCGATCTCACCGGTCGCGCTGGAGGCGGTCAAGCGCATCGATGCGCTGTTCGAGATCGAGCGCGGCATTAACCGGATGAACGCCGACGAACGTCTGCGCGTGCGCCGCGAGCAAAGTGTGCCACTTCTGACCGCTCTGGAAGCATGGTTACGCGACGAGCGATCCCGCCTGTCGCGCTCGGCCTCGGTCGTCAAGCCGATCAACTACATGCTCAAGCGCTGGGATCGGTTCGCCGGCTTTATCGACGATGGCAGGATCTGCCTCACGAACAATGCGGCCGAGCGCGCCCTGCGCGGATTTGCAATAGGTCGCAAGTCTTGGCTGTTCGCCGGCTCCGAACGCGGCGCCGATCGGGCGGCGGTCATGGCGACGTTGATCATGACGGCCAAGCTCAATGATATCGATCCGCTCGACTGGCTCGCCGACGTGCTCGCCCGCATCGCCAACATCCCGCAAGCGCGGCTTCCTGAACTGCTGCCATGGCACTGGAAGATGGCGAGCCTGCAAGCAGCCGCTTGAGCCATATGCCGCAAGCAAAATCCGCGCACCTGCGGTACTCGGCGGATGCTTACGAAGCGACTATTGTTTTTAAGGATGCGGTTTCTGCCCTTTTTTAGTTTTTCGCTTTTGGATCATTGCTGCAGGGATGCCTCGATTGTAACTTTGAATTTCTGTATGCGTCTGACCTGCCTCCCGCCAACTGGATGAATGAAGAGGCTCACGTCACCCCGATTATTTCTAATTAATACAACCTTAACGGCTATTGCGGCATGGTTGCCTTAAAGGGACCGCATAGGATTTTCAGTTCTCGGGTTGACGGTGCAATCCATCCCAGAAGTGGAGAAGCGCGAAATGAGTACGGTCATGCATGACGCGCGGAAAGAAACCCGCGCGCCCCTGAACAAGACAGGGATTATCAGGTTCGGCGCAGCGGGACACGAACTGGGATGCACTGTCACTGACCTTACACCGCGCGCCGCCGGCATCACATTAGTAAGCGCCTTTGGTATTCCACGGACTTTCCAACTGAAGATTAACGGTGAACCCGAATCGAAGCACTGCCGAGTGATTTGGGCGCAGGGTAGCAAACTTGGCGTCTCATTCGAGTAGCTAGTCTCGCGGCGGCTTATCGCATTCTTCTGCCGTTGCTCGTTTTTGGCCAAAGCAATCGTCTTGAAGACGCGATTTCGGCTGTCGGCCCTTCGCGACAATTCGGGCCAGCGCAGTAATTCGGTCGCTTTCGAGGCGAAGCGGACATTTGAGTGCTTGTGTGCTTGATCACCGCAATCGCGAATGGCCCGATAGGGCATGTCAATTGGAGCGCTACCGAGAACGATCTATAGGATCAGTCCGAAGGCGGTGCGATGAGCAATAGAACGTCACCTCGCTGACGCCGATCTGTCGGATCGCATCGGCCTTGCTCGCTCCCTGTGAGGTCGCACAACGACCTGCCGCGGCTTTGCGACAGTCTCCTCAGGCTTGTACCTTCCCCTCGGCATATCACTCCACTTTGACGCCAAATGACATACTTCAAGTCGGACCACTTCAATGGGGGACGCTCATCGGAGGTTGCTCGTTGTCAGCGGCTAGTCACCTTACTTGCTATCGCTTCACCTTAGACATTACGTCCACGGCCTTTTCATGCGGGTTGTCGAGGCACTTTTCGATGAAGTCGTTCGTTTGCTTGTGCAAGACTTCGAGATTGAACGTTTCGCCACCTGACTTGCCTAGTAGAAAGCCGTGCAGAAATGCGATGGCGACGTCGCGGTTGGCTCCACTTTCGCGCATCACATCCTTGCATGTATACTGTTCGATAGTGTGGGTTCTCTTGGCACTTTGAGCCGATGCAGAAGCCAGAATACCGCCGGATATAAACGCGAGCCCCACGCCGATTGCGAGCTTACTTCTTATTTTCATGCATCACCTATCTTTGCACCCGCTACGGAATAGCAGGCCGATACAGCGCGTGCCGTCGGCACTAAAAGTGACGGCACCAAACGTTCCAGGATTGTCGTACGGCTGGGATGACGAAAGGCTTGCGCCGAGGCCCTCGAATGAGGTGGCACTGATTATTCCTGTCGAGTTGCTTGACCCGCCGTGGGCCTGCGATGCACAGTAAGTGCCGTCAATCACTGGATTGCAAGGCTGCGCGTTTCCCGACGTCCCGACCAAGACTGTCAATACTGTTACGATGGCGATCCGAAACATTAACCCTCCGAAAGCTGCCGCACTTTTTTTAGTCCCGACGGGCATCAAGGAGATACACGTTAATTGTCCCACTTCGGTGAATGCACCTCCAATTCGCAAGACTACTTAAGCCTCGTAAATATAACAACTTTTCACTAAAATAACAATCTGGGCTAAAACCCATCGCTATCGGCGACTGAATGCGACGAGCCGATTAAATTCACACCTCTGACCAATCCACCGCGAAAATGGCAATGGACAACACTGAAAAGAGGAAGAGCGCGCGCCGCGAAATAGAACACACGGTTTTTATGGCAACCGGGCTCGGGCCTCCATTGAAATGCCAAATGGTCGACGTCTCCTCGTCCGGCGCACGCATACGCGTGGGCGATCCAAAATCGGCGCCACAAGAATTCTTGATGTTGTTCAACAAGGGGGTGGTGCGTTGGTGTCAAGTGCGGTGGCGGTCTGACACCGAAATTGGAATTATGTTCGTCGAATCTCCGCAATCTTTGAAGACGGAAACATAGAAGCGGTGGTCTGTTGACGCGTTTGACGAGCTTTCAATGTAAGCATCCGCCGAGTACCGCAGGTGCGCGGATTTTGCTTGCGGCATATGGCTCAAGCGGCTGCTTGCAGGCTCGCCATCTTCCAGTGCCATGGCAGCAGTTCAGGAAGCCGCGCTTGCGGGATGTTGGCGATGCGGGCGAGCACGTCGGCGAGCCAGTCGAGCGGATCGATATCATTGAGCTTGGCCGTCATGATCAACGTCGCCATGACCGCCGCCCGATCGGCGCCGCGTTCGGAGCCGGCGAACAGCCAAGACTTGCGACCTATTGCAAATCCGCGCAGGGCGCGCTCGGCCGCATTGTTCGTGAGGCAGATCCTGCCATCGTCGATAAAGCCGGCGAACCGATCCCAGCGCTTGAGCATGTAGTTGATCGGCTTGACGACCGAGGCCGAGCGCGACAGGCGGGATCGCTCGTCGCGTAACCATGCTTCCAGAGCGGTCAGAAGTGGCACACTTTGCTCGCGGCGCACGCGCAGACGTTCGTCGGCGTTCATCCGGTTAATGCCGCGCTCGATCTCGAACAGCGCATCGATGCGCTTGACCGCCTCCAGCGCGACCGGTGAGATCGCCGCCGCATTTTTTCCACGCCGGGCATTGGCCGCGATATCGGCCAGTTCGAAGAACTGCCGCCTTGCGTGGGCCCAACACAGCGCCGAAGTAATCGCTCCTTGCACTCGCGACGGATCATAAAGTGCGTTGTACCCGCCATAAGCATCGGCCTGCAGGATGCCGGTGAAGCTTGCAAGATGGCGAACGGGATGCTCATGCCGTCGATCGCGCGAGGCGTAATACAGCGCCGCCGGCGGCGCGCGACCGTCAAAGGGCCGATCATCACGGACATAGGTCCAGATATGCCCCGTGACCGTCTTGCCCTTGGCCAGGATCGGCACCGTCGTGTCGTCGCCATGCAGCCGCTCGGCAGCCAGCACGTGGCGTTCGATCAGCGCATGCAGGGGCTGTAGGACGCTCGTGCAGGCGCCAACCTGATCGGCCAGTGTCGACACACTCAGATCGATGCCTTCGCGCCGGTATCGCTCGCTCTGCCGGTTCAATGGCTGATGCTGGCCGAACTTCTCGAACAGGATCATGGCCAGCAGGTTCGGCCCGGCGAAGCCGCGCGGCGTGACATGGAACGGCGCCGGCGGCTGCGTGATCGTCTCGCATTCCCGGCACGAGAACTTCTCGCGCACCGTCTGGATCACCTTCCACCGCCGCGGGATCACCTCCAGCGTCTCGGTGATATCCTCACCCAGCTTCGACAGCTTCGCCGATCCGCAGCAGGGACAGCTTTCCGGCGCGGCGATGACGATGCGCTCACGCGGCAGGTGTTCGGGGAATGGCTTACGCGAAGGCCGCTTGCGCTCGAACGACTGGACTGTCTGCGTCCGGGCCGCCGCCTGCTCGGCCGCCAACTCATCCTCGGTCGCCGCCGCCTCCAGGTCTTCCAGCTGCAGTTCCATCTGCTCCAGCAGCCGCGCCTTGCGCTCCGAGCGGCTGCCATAAAGCTCCCGCCGCAGCTTTTCGATTGCCAGCTTGAGATGGGCAATCAGCGCTTCACTGCTTGAAAGATCTGCCTGAGCATTGGCCGCTTCGGCTTTGGCAACCGCTGCATTGGCCTCTGCCAGGACGCGCGCGTTACGCTCTGCCAGGATCATCGCGTGAGCGGCAGCAAGATCGGATGGCAGAGGTTCAGACGCCGATGTCATAGGCCCAAGAAAATCATATTCGTCAGCAACTGCAAAGAAAATCCGTCATCCAACCGACGTCGGACGCCAGGTTTGCAGCGGATTGCGCCAATCAATTCCAGACAGCAGGTAGCCGAGCTGAGCCGACGAGATCGTCACCGCGCCGTCGGCCGCGCTCGGCCATAAGAATCGACCCCGTTCCAATCGCTTCACGAACAGGCAGGCTCCCTGGCCATCGTGCCAGATAACCTTCAACAGATCGCCGCGACGGCCGCGAAAGACAAAGAGGTGACCGCTCAGCGGATCGCGCCGCAGCACCTCCTGCACGAGCAATGAGAGGCCCGGGAATCCCTTCCGCATGTCCGTGTGCCCGGTCGCCAGCCAAACCCGCACCCCGCTCGGAAGCGGAATCACGGCAGTGCCTCAAGCCCGCGGACCAGCCGCAACACGGCACCGATATCGGCATCACGATCGACGATGATGCGCCGGCCGTTCGCGCTGACGATCTCAACCCGACCGCCGACCGGTTCGACCGCCTGCGCGAGCGGCTCCGGTGTGATTGTCGCCGGCACAAAACTGGCCGTCGCGCCAAGCCGTCCTTCCCGGTGCAACCTGCGCCACGTGAATATCTGCTGTCGGGAGATCCCGTGCCGCCGCGCCGTCGCCGAAGCCGCTCGCGGCTGCGACAAGCTTTCCGCCACGATCCGAAGCTTCTCCTCGGCCGTCCAGCGCCGTCGACGCCCGGTATCGACCACTTCAAGCCGACTGATCTGATGACTGTCAGTAATGATATCCATACTGACTATCAACTATCCGCCAGACGATTCACGCAAGACGGCCGACGCCGGATGGATACGTCGCTTCCAAAAAGGCGCTCTGAGCTGCAGGGGGTCGTCAGCGCGATTTTATTTTTTATTTATTCTGTCTGCGATGGACCAACCGCTCCAAACTGCGTTCGCCTGTTCCGGTCCCGCACCTGTCCACGTGCCTGCATTCAGCAGCGCGCGGAAACTGAAGAATTACTATTTTACCTTTGTTAACGATCTGCAGCTCGGCATCTCGACTGGGCGCCGGCTCCCAAAGGTGTCCTATTTGCAACATGCGAGGTTTATTGGAATGAAAACTTGAAATCTTTGATTTAGGTCACATTTCCTTCTTCGGCATTTAATACCTAACGCGCAACGAATGTTTTGACATCCAAATAGGGGTTCATCATGCATCGGAGAGCTTTGACGTTCATTGCCGCCGCGGGGCTAAGCCTCGCGCTCGGGCAAATGGCCTTGGCTGCTGACCTGCCGCAACGTCCGGTCTATAAGGCGCCGATGTTGGCGCCAACTCCAGTCTACAATTGGACCGGCTTCTACGTCGGCGGCAACATCGGGGGAGCCTGGGGGAATGTAGACGCGACCGACGTCAATACTGGCGCAAGCGTCTCGCCAAACAACAGCGGCTTTGCCGGTGGCGGTCAGGTTGGCTACGATTACCAAATGGGGTCGTGGGTCATCGGCATCCGCAATATTTTCGACGCGACCGATATAAGCGGTAGTGCGACGTTTGCGGACCCATTGTTCGGAGGCACAGGCACCTTTGACAGCCACTTGCATTGGTTTGATGCTCTGACGGCTCGTGCCGGCTATCTCGTGGAACCGAATGTGTTGCTCTATGCGCAAGGTGGCGCGGCGTGGACATCATGGGATATAAAAGCAACCAATGGTGCGGGCGTGCAAGTCGGTGAGATCTCCGGCGGCAATCGGACCGGCTGGACGGTTGGGGCCGGCGTTGAATGGATGTTCCTGCCACATTGGTCGACCTTCCTTGAATACAATTACATGGGCTTTGGCACGCGAAGTGCGACCACCACGGCCTGTCTTCGAGGCACCTGCGCTAACATCAGCGGCAGATCGGATCTCCAGAATGTCCTGGTTGGTGTGAACTACAAGTTCTAACGCAAACGTCCGCGGAACCCTGGCTCATAGAAAGGCCCCCTGATGATCAGGGGGCCTTTCTTGTTCCTAACTGACCGCATGTATAGACTTCCACCCCGAAACCGCTTCACCAAGGTTCAAATAGTCGTATGCAGTAGCAGAGGCTTGCAAGTGGCCTAAAGAAATAACGCCGGCAAACATGCCCCGAACGACGACATATCCGGGAGAGAATCCGCAGTTTGATTTGCTGAATGCATTCTGCGTGTCGCATCTGGGTCAATCGCGACTGGGCCGATCAAGGCCAGCGTCGTCACACCCATCGATTAAGGCGAGCGGGGCGCCCTGCGGATACGCGTTTACTATCGTATTCAGAGGCGCACTGAAATTCGACATAGATGGCTTTGAGCCAATGCATAGAGCACCGGCAACGCTGGGGTAGCAACATCGCTTTTCGTCCGTTGTCGCTGTCGGGCAAGCCTAGACAGGCGCGCTCGAACAACAATCCGAGGGACGGCGAAGGTGGCTGCAAGGGTTAGTCCTTTGCCTTCAGTTCGGGAAATGCTGACCCAACATCAACCCTCAGCCTCTGACAAATGCCTGCCAGGTCGTAGTGGTGATACGCGACTGGCACATAGACGTCGGCCGCCCCGTGACCCGCCTGCTTATCGGCGATCGGCCGCGCCCGGATTGTGGCTCCTGAAACCACTTGGGCTGCGCCCAAAATCTCGCCTTTATTGTTGAAAACAACATGTAGTTTCATATCACGGCTCCTCCGCTATGGATTTGGAATAACGACCACTGCAAATCGGAATGCAACGATATTGCCGGGACCGAAGGCTGACTCAGCTCGAATGAGTTCGCCGAGATGTGTAGTTGTTCCGGCGCTTATGAACGTCTCGGAAACTCGCGTTAGTCGCGAATGCACGAAATCGCTCTGAAAGCTTACGGCTCCAAAACGCCAGTCGTCGTACACGCCATCCCAAGCGATTTCCCAATTAAGCTGGGTGCCTGCAAGTTGGCCCACCCAATTCGATTGGCCAAATTCGGCTTCTACACTCATGCGGGATCTCCTCTGGAGCTGGCATATTTCCTAGAAACAAAGACTGCCATTCTCTGAAAGGCTGCACTGTGAGAAACCTCACAATTGGCATCAGTTTTTACACCCAGCCCCTTTTTGGAACTGGAAAGTCCTCCCTGATCGCGACGTTTTTGATTTTAACCGTCGGCGATTAGATTCCGCCAAAGCCGGAAGCTGAGAGCCGCGCCGTTTCTGCTCGGGGTCAAACGTGGCCCCCAACGCCTATTAGCACCGCCTCCATGCGCATATCAGGCCGACCGTCCCCCAAATTGCAGTTTCAAAGCGTTGCTGCCTAGCGTCGAACCCATGATTGCCGCAGATCCCGCTGCTTCGAGCACCACGCGTTCTGGCCAGCGCCCGGTTCCGAAGACAACGAGTTAGGTGTTTTGATGGGAGCGGAAGAGCGTCATGGAGAGGCGGAAGTTCACGCGAGAGTTCAAGCTTGAGGCTGTGCGCCTGATCAAAGGTCGAGGCGTATCGTATGTGCAGGCGTCGCAAAGCCTTGGCATGCATACGTCGCAGCTGCGAGACTGGGTGAAGAAGCTTGCGCACAACCCGCAGCAAGCGTTGCCCGGTCAGGGAGAGATGAAGCCGGAGCAGTTGGAGATCGCGCCGCTGAAGCGCGAGGTCATCAAGCTCAAGGCCGAACGAGACGGGCAGCCAGACGTTCTAGCTTTTGCAATATCGCAGTTGGGTCAGTTTCGGCCCGCCCTGGTTCCTGCAGCGGAGCCGGGCACTTCCGCAATGCCTCGAAAACGGCGGACGATCAACACGAGTGAAAAGTGCGGGAATGGACCGCAACTGGACTCGAGCACGGCAATAACATCGAGCAAAAAAGAAAGACCGCCGCGAGGCGGTCTCTCAATCAAGCAGCGCGCGCTGCCGCCTTCCGTTTTCTGCGCCAGCCGAGAAATCCTAAGCCGCCGAGGCCTGATGCGAAAAGTGGAAGGGCTGCAGGCAGAGGAGTGGCGCCAATATTGCCGCTCACCATGGGATCCACATAGTCGATAAAATTATCATAGCCGTCACCCGAGGCGCCCGCTGTAAAAGTCAGAATTGGTGCCGACGAGTAATTATAGGCGAATTCAATCCAGTTACTATAACTTGCCGAAGTGTAGCCGGATCCGGGCCCGTCCATGAGATATGTGCTGTAATTGCCTGCCCCGCTAGAATAGTTATCTCCGTTACTCCAGATCCAATTTATTGTGTCGGAGCCCGAGCCCTGATAACCGAATGTTCCGTACTGATATCCCGTTAGAATGCCATTGACATCAAGCACCGAACTATAATCATCAGCGAATGTCACCGTTCCAGTAAACATAGCGCCAGATTGAAAGCTCATCGATACTGACCGGACGACCGTGGCCGAAGCCTGACCGATTAGCAAACAAGTCGCGGCGAGCGTAGCGCACGCGACTGAGTGAATATGAGTTGCGATCCTCATCTATCTGCTACCTCCGAAGGCACGCGCCACGCTGCCCCCCTTGAGATTCTATTTTTCCGGCCCACCATTTTGGGTCAGATCGAGGCAAAAGATCACTGCACAAGGGAGATGCTCCCAAGGCCCGCGAATCACAAGAAACCACGTTGACACCCCTGTAGAAGTATTCGGTGACCAAAACTCACTGTCAAGCGATCCCGCTCGCAAGCATACGCCGAACGGACAAATCCACCTTCAATATCCCGCGGAAATTAAAGAGATCGCCAGTTGGCGGCCCACCCGCGGCCAACAAGATAATGCAGTGCCGCCGTATCGCGACACGCTACGATAAACTCGCGGCCAACTACTCATGCAGCTTGCGTCGATCAGGCTTTGGCGGCGCGGCAATGAGTCCACGCCCTACGACCGTTGACGCGGAAAGGCAGGGCGGCAGATCCCGTGCAGAAGGTCGACGCGGGAAAGGGGCTTGGCGCCTCCAATCTTTTTCCGAGGGCCGCTGCTGTATTTCACCGCAAGCCCTAATCAATATTGCGCCTAAGCGACTCATATCACCGATCAAGGGTACCCCAAAGCCGCGCCGCCTGCTCGGCCGATTAGATGCCTGTCGGCCAAGGACGCCCGCCTTCCACCATGGCGCTCAAATAGGAATATAAACATATACAGGAAAAAGACCATAGTGGCCCGCATTTTGGCAGAACAAACCCAATTCGGTCGAGCAGGGCGCTTCGGCGGCTTTCTCTGCGTGCCCTTAGTGCTAACCACAATTGCGCTTTAAGCGCATCGGTCGGGCTTTCGGCCGCTGGCTGTTGGAAGAGCGTTTGACGGCCTGTCGCATCGCGCTGCGCGACCCGCAGCAGCGCACGTTGAATATTTCGGAGATCGCCTACCGCTGGGGCTTCAACGACCTGTCGCACTTCAACAAGGCGTTCCGCGCGCTTTTCGACTACGCGCCGCGTGAGTGGCGCGGTGGCGCGGGCCTCTGACGGCAGGACGAGCCCCGGGCGATTGCCGTTGGCCGAGCGGTATTGTCCGAAGCGGCGGCACGGGCGAGCGCGCCGGAATGTTCCAGCCGCCGGCGGCCCCGATCTTCTGTCGAATTGGCGAGTTTTTCCGTCCGGGCGGGACCCGGGGCCGCCTCCATTCGTTGACAGGGGAGGCGGCAGGTGTGTTCATTGAGTTGTTCGATGCGCTATCGTCGCCGCAGGCCGCGCCACTGGCCGGCGCAATCGTTGTTCTTGCCGAGGCACGCGGAATGTCCGCGGACATGAATGGCAAATATGCCGATCTGCAAGCGCAGTGCCGGCATCTCCAGGAGCAGGTCGAAGCTCAGGCCTGGGAATTGAACCTTCTGCGGGCGCGCTTTGCGCGCTACGAAACGGCGCTGCGCGGGTCACACGTGAGCGTCTTCACGCAGGATCGCGAGTTGCGCTACACCTCGATCAGCAATCCCATGCTGGGGCGGTCGGCCGAGGATATTCTCGGCCGTACCGACTACGAGATTCTCCCGCCGGAACTCCGCGCCCGCGTGATCGCCATGAAACAGGAGGCGCTTGCGGGCGGCGAGCCGCAGGGGACCGAGCTCGCCATCGAGGACGGACGCGGCGCCCGCTGGTTCGACCTGCATGTTGAGCCGTTGCGCAACGAGGCCGGCAACATCGTCGGGCTCACCTGCGCGACGGTCGACATGACCGAACGCAAGGAAGGCGAAGCGCATCTGCTGCTGTTGTTGCGGGAGTTGACGCACCGTTCCAAAAATCTGCTCGCCGTGATCCAGGCCATGGCGCGGCAGACCGCCCGCCATGCCGGTTCGGTTGAGAGTTTCCTCGGCCGCTTTGGCGCGCGGCTGCAGGGTTTAGCCGCTTCGCACGATTTGCTGGTGCGAGAGAGCTGGTACGGCGCTTCCGTCAATGAGCTCGTCCGTTCACACCTCGCTATGTATATCGACCGTGACGAAGAACAGGTCTCGATCGAGGGCCCGGCGGTGGCGCTCAAGCCGGAAGCGGCGCAGAACCTCGGTCTGGCGCTGCACGAATTGGCGGTCAACGCTGCCAAGTTCGGCGCGCTGTCGCTGCCGGGCGGACGCCTGTCCATCACCTGGGACCGCCGTGACCATGACGGCCAACAGGCGCTTGAACTCGACTGGCGCGAGCAATTCGGCCCGCGCGTTAAGCCGCGTCGCAAACGTGGCTTTGGCAGCATGGTGATCGAGCGCAATCTCGCGCGCGCGCTCGATGCCGAAGTCGAACTCGAATTCGATCCGGATGGCTTGCGCTGCCACGTTGTCATTCCCGCAACCCAGATCCTTGCCGCGCGCTGAAGGCGTGCGGAACATTTCCTGTTGCCCGCGGTTCTTATCGCGGATGCGATCATCATCGTTTGCAAAGTTGGAACAGCGGAGATGTGCTATGCGCAAAGTCGCTGCATATTTTCTCGCGGGCGTGCTCGTGGTGCTCGCAACCTGCGCCATCGCCGCGATCGTTCCCGTGCCGTCGGTAAACGCGGGGCCCGTCGCTCGCGGCGGTACGCCCGTACAATGGGTTGATCGCAGTGGCAAGAGCGATCGCCTCGACCTCAATACGTCCGTCAATCGAAAGCTTCCTCAGCAACGGATCCGGCAGAGGATCATGTCGGGCTGCGAGCCGGTGTTCAGCACTCTAGCGGCGGCGCGGGCAGACAATTTTGCCGGTCGGTGCACCGCTGGGGGCGCTGACTGGACACCGGTGGTTGGGTGAGCGCTTTTCCGGGGGGCTTGTGCTAAGTTCCGACGATGGAACTTTGCCAAGGTCGAAACGTTGGCTAGCCAACGTTTCCAGCCAAGCCACCGTTACCAACGTGGGAGAGCCGAATTATGCACATGCACAAGGCCTTGAGCGCGCTCGCGGGGCTGGCGATGGCCGCCGCCATGGCCCTCCCGGCACCAAGTACGGCGCAACCCGCCCATCGTGTGAAGGCTGGGGCTCTTACCTGTGATATTTCTGCCGGCATCGGACTCATCATCGCTTCGAAGAAAAACGTGGTCTGCACATTTACTCCCGCCGTGCCGGGGCCGCGCGAGGTCTATACCGGCTCCATCACGAAATTCGGACTCGATATCGGCGCCACGTCCGGTGGCCGGATGATATGGACCGTTTACGCGCCGACCACGGAACATTTTGGCGCGCTGTCCGGGAACTACGTCGGGGCGAGCGGCGAAGCGACGGTCGGTGTAGGCTTGGGCGCCAACGTGCTGGTGGGCGGCAACAACCGTACGATCGCGCTGCAGCCCGTGTCGCTCCAGGGTCAGACCGGCTTGAACGTTGCAGTCGGCGTTGCCGGCATGACGTTGGAGCCGGCGCGCTGATCAACCGATTGCGAAGCGAGAAATTGCGACGGCCGCCCGCATCGGGCGGCCGTTCTTTTCGGCACGCTGATCGGCGCGGCTCAGTCGAAGGTGAAAGCGTCGTGATAGGCGCCCTGAATGCTGCCACCGGGAACGGGGCCTCCGCCGGGGACGTGCACCATGTTGCCGATCACTGCGCAGGTCGCGCCATGCAGGCCGTGGCGCGGGATCGCCATGGGCGTTCCCGCTTCCCAGGTGTCGGTATTCGGATCGTAGACCTCGTTGGTGCCGAACACTTTGCCAGTGGCCTCGCCACCGAACACCACGACCTTGCCGCCGATATAGACGCAGGAGGGCCCGCTGCGCGCGGTCGGCAGCGGCGCACGGAACGACCAGCCGTCGGTCTTGGGATCGTAGACGGCGTTGAGCGAGGTGTTGAAGTCGTAGGAGTCCATGCGGCCGGCGATGGCGTGGATCTTGCCGTCGACGACCGCGACACCCATGTGGTCGCGCTGGCCGACGAAGGGCTGCGTGGCGGTCGAGCCGCGCATGCCGGCCAGGAAGGTGTATTTGTCGGTCTTGGGGTCGTAGATCTCGTGCCATTCGACCGAGCGCACGTCGCGCCCGCCCAGCAAATGGATCTGGCCGTCGAGCACGATCGCTGAGATCGCTCCGCGCGGGCGCGCAAGGCCGGCGATCGGCGCCCATTGGTCGGTCTTGGTGTCGTAGACGTAGCAGTTCGAGTGCGGGCAGCGGTTCTGCTCGATGAAGCCGCCGAAGGTGTATACTTTGTCGCCGATCGCGACGCCGGCAACGTGATTGCACGGCGTCGGGAAGGGCGCCTTCAGCGTCCATTCCTTGGTCTTGGAATCGTAGACTTGGTGGTAGTTGCCGTCGACGCGGTTGCGCGCGTAGCCGGCGATAACGTGGATCTTGCCCTGGCATTCGATGACCGCGTGCTCTCCGGTCGGTATTGGCAGCCGCGGCTGCTCGACCCAGCGCCCGGGATTGGCCGCCTTGGGCGCGACGCTGGTTATGTAGCGCTGCTTTTCGACTGTCGCCGGAATGGCTATAATTGAGCGGTCTCTTAAACCCATGAACAGCGGATCGGCGCTTGTCGTTGCTTGGCTCATCGTTTCCTCATTCTCGTTATTGTTGAGCGTTATCCTGTATAGCTGGGGACGGCTTCCTTGAGCAGTTTGCGCGTCAGCTCTACCCCTTCGCGGCAGACGTCAAAGGGTGAGCGCGCCCACAATTCGGGATTGGGCGCCTCGTAGCTCAAGTATCCGGTGTAGCCCTTTTCGGCGAGCAAACCGAGCACCTCGCGCCATTTCACCTCGCCTTTGCCGGGCGCGAGCCGATCGGTCGGCCGTCGCACCCCGGTCACCGGATTGGACGAAACGTCGCTGTACTGGAAGCAATAGATCATGTCGTTCGGCAGGTCTTTGAAGCTCGCCCCGCCGTAACCGCTGCGCTGGAAGTGATAGGCGTCAATCAAGTAGCCACAATTCGGCTTCGCGGCGCCTTCGATCAATTCGCGTAGCACCGGCAGACTGTTGAGCACGTCGTGTTGCGAATTGTATTCAATGGCGAGCTTCAAACCGTGCTCGGCGGCGATGTCGCCGGCTTCGCGTAAGAATTTGATCGCCTGCGGGATAGGTCCGCTGATTTGGCCGGGCGCGCTCATCAGTATCTTGCAACCGAGCGCGACTGCGTTCTCGCAACTTCCCCGGAACACATTGAACAGCCGCTTGCTCTCCTCGCCGGTTGCGAACAACCAGCCGTATTCGACGCCGAGCACGCCGACCGGAATGCCGCTGGCACGGATCAGATCGAGCACCTCGGAATTGCTCTTGCCTTCATCGAAACAGCGCTTGAAATCGGTGCGGCGCAATTCGACGGCGTCGAAGCCGCCTTGTTTGGCGGCGTCGAGCGCGATGGCCAGCGGCGTGGTGTCGAGTGTCCAGGTATGCAGGGCGAGCCGCCCGAACTTTTCCGTCATGGTCGAAATGGCTCCGTGAAGGCGGCCTGCGCCGGGCTGGCGGCAAAAACCAAAGGCTTCGTTATTCGCCATCATAGCGGCGGATGTAAAGGGCGGTCGATTGGGCCAGATTTAAATTCCGATATGCCGATCCACCCGGTGTCCGGCCTGAATTTCGATCAGTGAAATTCGCGCTTCCGGGTCTCGCCTGACAAGACTATGCGCCGGTTCGGGTCTTTCGCCAAATCGTTGACAGAACGCCTTTTCAAAGCCGAATTTGCGTCCGGTTATTGCAACGAGCGGATGAACAATCGTGAGCCGAGAACCCATGCACGTCGTCTTCGCCGAAGAAGACACACTGTTCCGGCTCATGGAGATCGCTTTGCGCCGCGCGGCGACACCCCAGGGTGAAAAGGCGCTGCGCTATTTCTTCGGCGAGGACATCGCAGCGCCGCTTGCGGCACTGACCGGCATGGCCGACCGGCTCGGCTTGCCGCCGGTGATCGAAGTCACCGTCTGCGGTGATGGCGCGTCGCTCGATCGCAGCCTGGGGGGCGCCGACGTCGTCGTACTGGAGACGTCGACGTTTGACGCGGCGCGGATCGAAGGGTGCGCCGGCAAGACTCGTCTTATCCAGCAGTTCGGCCGCCTCACCGGCAATATCGATCTAAAGGCCGCGTGGCGGCTGGGCATCCCAGTCGCCAATGTGACGCGGCTCAGCACCCTGTCGTGCGCAGATCACATCACGGCCTTGATCCTCGCACTGTCCCGAAATCTGATAGCGGCACATCGTTCCGTTGCGTCGCGGCGCGACCCGACGTTGACGCCCTCGTTTTCCAACGGCTCGCCGCGCAACAAATTCAACTGGGCCGGCATTCATGGGTTCCGCATCCTGGCGCAGAGCACGGTTGGCCTCATCGGTCTGGGCGAGATTTCCGGGCTCGTCGCGCGCCGCATCCGGGCGATGGGTGCGCGCGTGCTTTACTACAAGCGCGCGCCGCTAAGCGCGGACGAAGAACGCCACTATGGCGGGATATCCTATGCGCCGCTTGATGCGCTGCTGGGTGACGCGGATTTCGTGTCTCTGAACTTACCCTACGACGATGCTACGGAAAAATTCGCCGGCCGCGCGTTCTTCTCGAAGATGAAGCAAGGCGCTTATTTGATCAACGCTGCGCGTGGCGGGCTGGTCGACGAACTGGCACTTTACGACAGCCTCACGAACGGTAAGCTCCGCGGCGCGGCGCTCGACGTCTTTCGTTGTGAGCCGATGCCGGCCGACTGTCCGTTGCTGACGTTGGACAATGTGCTGTGGACGCCGCACATCGCCGGCGGCGAACCGGACTACATGATCGTGGAAACCGAGGCGATCTTAAGCAACGTCGCTAAGGTCTTGCGCGGCGAGAGACCGGACGGCCTGATCACGGCTGCCGCTTGAACCGAATGCTTGCGGCGCTGTGCCCGTGGTCGCAGCCATCGCCAGTTCCTCGTTCTGGGCCGGAACGATCGGTGGCGACACGACCGGACCCCGCCATTTGCGCATGATCCCGCGGGCGTATTGGCCGACGAACTTGATCCAGCGGCGCGTGCGCCACGCCAGCGCCGGATCGGTCGAGAACGAACGCAGATCATAGGCCTTGTCGCGGCAGAAGTTGTCGCAGGCCTGTTTCTCGGGATCGGCGTAGAAGGCCGCAATCTTGTCGGCGCCCATGCCGGCGGTGGCGAGCCACTGTGGGATGTAGACGTGGCACAGCCGCTCGGCGTCCATCATGGCTTTGCGCGCGCCGGTGCCGGCAGCGGGGCATGAGGTCGAGAAAGCATCGCCCACTAGCACCACGCCGGACTGCCGGTAGCCACGGGTGACGTAGAGATCGACCGGGCGGATCTTGATGAAGCCATCGACTTCGAAGTCGCCCATCATCCTGCGCAAGCCGGGCATTAGTGCAAATAGCGTTTCTTGCGGGGCGGCGCGCAACTGCTGTAGCCACGGGTCCTTCATGTCACGGTAGACGAACAGATTGGCGCGCATGGCAGCGCCGATCGGGAACATCGTGATCAAGGCGGCTTTGTCGCTCGTGCGCTCCGCGTAGTAGGTGAGCGCGGGGAAGTCGAACGATCGGCGGCCGACCGGCTTCACGTCGAAGCCGATACTAATTGAATGGCACTCGCTTAACACTTCGCGGGTAACGCCGAGCGAGTCGCGCAGGCCCACATTGAGCCCGTTCGCCAGGACGATTAGCCGGGCGGAGATGTCCTCGCCGGTGGACAACGTGACGGTCTGGCGGTCGGCGCCGGTCTTGAGCGCCGTGACCTTGGCCTCGATCATCGACACTTGTTTGGGAATTTCGCCACGCATGGTGTTGACCAGCGGCGCATAATAGATGCCCTGCTGATCGCCCGGGCGTTTTTCGACCAGATGGCCAAAACGTGCCACCCAGGATTCACGATCCGGAGTGGAAGCGCGCAGCACGGCATCGGCGATGCCGGTCTTTTTCAGAATGGCGACCTGAGGTCCGTCAAGCTTTTCGCAGCGGAAGTCATCCGGGTAAATTGGATGCGGATCGATCACGACAGTGTCGATTCCAGCATGTCCCAGCATTGCGGCCGAAAGCGATCCGGCCAGGCCCCCACCGACAATGGCCACGTCTGTCTTGCGCATTAGTCTTCTCCACACCCGACGGATCAGGGCAGCGTGACGCTAGCGGCAAGTCGCGGGCGGCTCCACAAGATCAATGTGGTTTGCTTAATTGCGGCGCCACAATTTGCTCCCGTTTCGGCCGTCGCGCCGCGCTTATGGTTAAGCATCACCGCCTCTGGGGTGTCTCCGTTTCCCTCAGCGCGCGCGCTTTTTGACATATGTCAAATAGGCGGCTTTGGCGGCAGCGCGCGCGCGAAGGTAAACGCGTTGCACACGCGTCAGAATGGTGAACGCGGAGGAACCGCCCTGGCTGGCGTCGATCCAAAGCGTTGCGATCGACTGGCGTTCGCTCCACGCGCCCATGAAACTGGATTCATCGTAAGCGCAAGAGTCGACATGACGAATGCTGGCGTCGGCCAGGAACGCGGCAGTGTAGTTCTCGAGCAGCAGCATGCCTGGTGAGGCGTCGCGTTGGGCCTCGTCATAGGCCGTCTTCCAAGTAAAGGCGGCAGGCCCTGCACGCAGCACGAGTTGCATGCTTACCGGATTGCCGTCCAGCGCGAGCGCATGGATCGAGGCTTCGCCGCGCGGCGCGAGCATCGCGACCATCGCGCGTGCATAGGATGCATCCGCTGCGTCGCTGGCAAGCGCGGTGCCTTGCCGGCCTTTCCAGCCAGCGACTTCAAGCGTGAGGAATTCCTCGAGCCCTCGTTCCACGTCCGCCGGCGCGCTCATGGTTCTGAACTCGAGCTTGCCTTGGCCGGCGAGGCGGCGCCGGTGCTGGCGCAGTTTCTTGCGGCTGCCGCTGGATAGCGCCTTTTCAAGATATTGCTTGCCGTCGAGATCGGAAGCGAGCATTGGCCGGACGGCTTCCGCCAGCACATACGGCAAGGTGTGGCGCGCGGCGAGCACGCGGCGGAGCGCCTGCATGGTGGCGCCGTCGGTCGCCATGGCGTCGAGCGCGATCATTTTCGGCAGGCTGGAGTCTTTGGCAATGCAGCCCAGCATCGCCTCTAGTGTGGTGTCCAGGGCGTCGCGGTCGATTACCGGGGTCGCGAGGTAACCGTGCGCCATGGGTGGCGCGTACAACGTGTCAACCGGCAAAATCGATTGCGGCGCGCGGCCGACGGCGAAAGCCCATACGCCCACGAGGCTGCGCCGGTCGCCGCGTTGGTGCCACGCCAGCAGAGCGAGACGGCGGTGCCGCGGGTCAATGTCTCCGGCGAGTTTCACCAGCCGTGGATTCATGAAGACGTTTGGCGCATCTGCGCGAGCGAGCAGCGCGTCCCAATCAGCCTGCAGTGCTGCCAGCCGTTCGCCGCTGGCGATTTCGATCGCTATATCGGCGACGCACGGCGGCTGTGCCCGCTGTGCGCGGGCGTCATCCAGATTAACGGATACGGCGGGATGCCGTTCGCGCGCATCGATCACAGCGCGTGCGTTCGCGTTCACCAAAAGGGCGTCGTCTTGCAAAGAGCCTCCTGGGCCGTGCAACCGGCCGCCTGTCCGTTGCGAAAGGCTTAGCCGAAAATCATTTCACATCCGGTTACGAAACCACCAAATTGT
This sequence comes from uncultured Pseudomonadota bacterium, assembly GCA_963732895.1. Lineage (GTDB taxonomy): Bacteria > Pseudomonadota > Alphaproteobacteria > Rhizobiales > Xanthobacteraceae > Pseudolabrys. Next base: position 630,111 of record CAVTBG010000008.1, read on the forward strand.
CGAGGGTCCTTCTACGGATCGGTAAGGTTAATCGCTGCAATCGAATTGCAGGTATGTAGTTCACGACGGACATCGCCCGGTTTGGGTGTGTGGATTAACGCTTCATAGGTGCGGCCGTGGTTTGGTCGGGCGCAAGTATCGATTGAGGCAGCAGGTATTGATGTTATCGGCCGCGCAGGCAGGGCTCGACGGGGCCATCGAGATGGATTTCCGCACCACGTATGGGGACGCACTTGAAGCGCCCCCCGCGCGTGACGTCGCGGGTCCGGAAAAGATCGTTTTCGACATCCACGAGGACTTGACAGCCGTCGAGCAAGCCTGGCGGGCATTCGAGCAATTCGCCGACTGCACCGTGTTCCAGACGTTCGAATGGCTTTCGACCTGGCAGCGTCATATCGGTGCGCGCGAAGGCGTGCGCCCGGTGGTGGTGGTGGGCCGCGACGAGCATGGCGAAATCCTGTTTATGCTGCCCCTCGCAATGTCCGCGCACCGTTACGGCCGCACGCTGACTTTTCTCGGGTCTGAGCTATGTGACTATAATGCGCCGTTACTCGCGCCCGATTTCGCCCGCGCGGTGCCTCAGGCGCTGCCGCTACTGCAGCGCGTTTTCGCTGCGCTACGGTCGCGCTTCGGCTACGACCTCGTGTGTTTCGAAAAACTGCCGGAAACGGTCGGTACTCAGCCAAACCCGATGCTGGAATTGCCGGTCATGCTGCACCCGAGCGGCGCCTACATGACGGCGCTCGGCGGCGACTGGGAGGAATTCTATCGTGAGAAGCGCTCGACCTCAACGCGCCAACGCGACCGCGCCAAGCGCAAGAAACTCGCCAAGTTCGGTGAGGTGCGCCTGGTCCATCCGACGAGCGACTCGGAGATCACTGCAACGCTCAATGCGCTCATCGTGCAAAAGGGAAGCGCTTTTGTGCGCATGGGCGTCACTAATATCTTCCAGCGCCCTGGCTACCGGGAATTCTATCGCGCCATGGCGACCGATTCGGCCGTGCGCCATGTGACCCATGTCAGCCAGTTGCAGGCTGGCGATGAAACGGCGGCTGTCAATCTCGGACTGGTCTTCCGTGATCGCTACTACTATGTCCTGGCGAGCTACGGGGATGGCGAGGTGTCACGCTTCGGACCGGGCGCCGCGCACCTGCGGGACCTGATGCAATACGCTATCGGCCGGGGAGTTCGAATTTTCGACTTCACCGTCGGCGACGAGCCCTATAAGCGGGAATGGTGCGGCGAGAGCTTGCTCTACGACCATATCGCCGGCGGCAGTGCGCGCGGCGTCTTGCTTGCGGCAGCGTTGCGGGCGGCGCGTGCGCTCAAGCGGTACATCAAGCGCACCCCGGCCTTATGGAAGGTCGCCTATCGCCTGCGTGAAATGCTGGGCCGGCTGCGCCGGCGGGGCGCAGCTTAGGCCGCCTTCGGCCGCCAGAAGAACATAGTGATGCCGAGGCGCCGCCGCGCGATCACGAACAGCAGGCTCGCTTCGACCATGAAGGCGGCCGCGGTCGCGCTCGCAACGCCGATTGCGCCATAAGCAGGCGCCAGCAAAAGGCAGCCGACCAGATTGACCGCGAACGCCGCCGCATAGGCGACCGCGCAAATGCGCTGCTGGCCGAGCATGTTGAGTAGCCGCTCGGCCGGCCCAACCGAGGCGCGCGCCATCAAGCCGACTGCCAGGATCGCCATGAGCGGATAGCCGGCGACGAAGCCTTCGCCGAATAGCGTCAGCACGATCTTGCCGAGCGCCAGCAGCAGCATTGTCGCCGCGAGCGACGGCCAGAACACCCAGCGCACCGTATCGGCGGCGAAGGCGGCAAGCGCTTCGCGGTCGCCGGCGACATGATGGGCGGTGAAGCGATGGCCGGCGGCGGCCGCGACCGCGAACTGAATGATGCTGATCAGCGCCAGCGTCTTGGCGGCGGCGTAGTAGTGGGCGACATCTTCCGCCGAGCGGAACTGCTTGAGCACCAGCACGTCGGTCGAGGTCAGGAGGGTATACATGCCCCAGACCAGCAGGATCGGCAGCGCGGTGTACAGCCAGTGGCGGAGATCATAGCGGCGGGGACCGACGGGCATTGCCGCGCTCAGCCGCCGCCGCAATTGGAAGAGCTGTACCAGCGCGACCAGCCAGATCGCGACCGCCAGCACGCCAGCCACCGTGGCGGCGCTGACCGCAACGCCGGAAAAATGCAGGACCGCGACAACCCCAATGATGAGCAGGGGTCGCGCGATATAAGCCGGCAACAGCGCAAGATTGATCCAGTCGTAGCTGCGCGCCTGCGAGTCCAGCAGGAAGGTGAAACTGGAGAAGGGCAGCGCGATGCAGATGAAATAGAGCGGGATGACCGCGGGCGGGTCGAGCCACGGCGTCAGCGCGTGGACGAGGAGCGCGCCGATGGCGCCGGCGGCGGCGCCGACGCCCAGGGTGATCCAGCGGCTGGCGACCAGGTAACCGCGCAGCAGGTCGTAGGCGCCGGCTTGCCGGTATTCCGGCACGAAGCGCTGGGCGGTGAGCGGGAGGCCGAGATGGACTAGTTCGCCGGTGAGCAGCAGCCAGGTCCAGGCATAGACGTAAGTGCCGAACTCACCGCTCCCCATCCAGCGGGCGAGCAGCACCTGCGTGCCGAACACGATGCCGGCGCTGACGACGCGGATGGCAAACGCCACGCCGGCCACACGCTGGGTGAGGGAATGCTCGGCGCTCAGCCAATCCTTTGCGCGCATCCGCAGCCGTTGGAAAAGGCCGTAGGACGCCGCGGGTTTAGTGTCGGTCAAAGCCATTCCCGATGCCTTTCGGACCCGGTCTGTCCTAGCCGTTAGATGTAACTTTACTCTAAAGCCGGCCGCGGACTTCAGGGGCTGTGCCCGTCGTTCAGCGCTCCACAAAGGCCTTTTCGATGACGAAATGACCCGGCATGCTGTTGTTGCCCTCGGAAAATCCGCGTGCCTCGAACATCTCGCGTAGTTCCGCCAGCATCGCCGGGCTGCCGCACAACATGACCCGGTCGCTGTCACGATCGAGCGGTGGCAGGCCCAAATCATCGAAAAGCTTGTGAGAGGTGATCAGGTCGGTGATGCGGCCGTGGTTGCGGAACGGCTCGCGCGTGACGGTGGGATAGAATTCGAGCTTGTCGGCAAGCATGTCGCCGAATATCTCGTCCTCACGCAATTTCGTCACTATTTGCTCGCCGTAGCTGAGGTCGGCGACATGCCGGCAGCCGTGCACCAGCACGACCTTTTCAAATTTTTCGTAGACGTCCGGATCCTTGACCAGGCTGGCGAAAGGGGCAAGCCCAGTGCCGGTCGACAGCAGCAAGAGCCTCGTACCGGGTATCAGATTGTCGGTGATGAGCGTGCCGGTGGGCTTCCGCCCGACCAGTACGATGTCGCCCTGTTTCACCCGCTGCAGGCGCGAGGTGAGGGGACCGTCTGGAACCTTGATGCTGAAGAATTCCAGCACGTCCTCGTGGTTTGCGCTGGCCATGCTGTAGGCCCGCAATAGCGGGCGGCCGTCGACCTCGAGGCCGAGCATGGTGAACTGGCCGTTTTGGAAGCGGAACCCGAGATTGCGGGTCGCGGTGAAGGAAAACAACGTGTCGGTCCAATGATGAACGGAGAGGACCCGCTCCTCGCTGAATGCGCTCATTTCTTATAGGCTTCTGTTATTGTGGGAGTATTTGTGACGGCGGGGCGGTAGCGTTGGTTATGGCAGGACGTTCAACCTAGCCGTTTTGCAGTGCAACGCCACCCGCGTCAGCGCGGACCTGATGCGACGAAATGCAGGGGGGCCGGGCTCACGCCCCGCCGGTGACGTATTGATTGCGCAGGCGCGAAGGTCGACCCGCCGGCACCGCTGAGGCGCCGCAGTAGGGTAGCGGGATCGGCGTCTTGTTGAACGTCGGCGTGCCGCCGGCGTCGGCGACGTCGACCCAACACAGCCAGTTGTCGTCGTCGCGCGCGGGATAGTCCTCGCGGAAATGGCTGAGCCGCGACTCGGTGCGGTAGAGCGAGGCGCCGAGAATGAACTGCGCGGCCAGCAGCATCGCCTCGGTTTCATGCAGGCGCACCAACTCGTGCACATGCGGTGCGTTGAGCGCTTTGGCCCGCTCGGCCAGCGCGATCACCTTGTCGCGCGCCTCTTCCAGCCGATCGGCCTGCTTGAGGATGCCGATATCGTAGGCGAACATGATCTGCTGCATATCGCGCAGCACCCGGTCGGACTCAGCCGACGCGGTGCCGTCGAGCCGGCGCGCGGTCTCGGAATGCAGTCGCTGCACCTGAGCCGGATCGATGCGCGGCGTCGGCGCGCTGTCGAGATCCTGCACCGCGCTTTTGCCCGCGATCCAGCCGTTGCCAACGCACAGCCCAATATGGAAGCCGGCGAAATGGTTGGCCGCACCGGCCTGACCGAGGCCGGCGGCCAGCAGGCCCGGCACGTCCGAGCGGCAGTCCGGCCCGGTGCGCACACCCATCTTGGTCATCTGGTTGAGCGCGTAGTAGGGCGTCTTGCCGAACATGTCGGTCTTCGCCTCGCTGCCGAGCTTGCGGAAGAAGTAGTCCATCCACTTCACCTTGCTCTGCACGAAGTAGTCGCGCAGATGCTCAGGGATCGCCGACATGTCGAGATAGAGCGGCACGTTGCCCTTGCGCTTCTCCATCGCCATCGCCCGCGCGATGGTCGGAACGTCCGCTTCGTCACCCCAGTCAGGATCGTAGGCCGACATGAAGGCTTCGCCCTTGGCGTTGGTCCAATGCGCGCCTTCCTGGATGGCGAAGGTGATGCCCTCAAAATAGAACTTCGGCGTGCCCGGCCGCACATAGCTGAACTCGGCATTGCGCAAGCTCGCGCCGGCGCCATAGGCGAGCAGGGTGCCGGTGCCGGTAATGTCGCGCACGAAGCCAGAGCGGAAGGTGACGGCGTTCGTGCACATGATGGTCGCCTTGGCGCCGATCACGTGGAATTCGCCGCTGCGGCTATTGATGCCGGTGGTGCCGACAATGCGGCCGTCTGCGTCGCGCAGGAGCCCGGTGACGAACAGCCGGTCGATGAGTTGAACGCCCTCTTCATCGAGCGCGCGCCGTAACAACCAGCAAAATTCCAGCCCGCCACCGTCGGGGTGTAAGACGCGCGCGATGTCGAGGCCGCGCGTCGGCCGCCGGGCGTAGGTGCCGTCATCATTGCGCGCGAATTTCATGCCCATGACTTCAAAATCACGCAGCCGATCATAGGAATCGATCAGCGTCTGGCGCACCAGCTCCTGGTCGGCGACGCCGTCGTTGCCGGCGACGATCTCGCGCAAGATGCCATCGATGTCGTCGTCGGGGAGGGCGACAATGATCCAGGCGTTGGAAAAGGCGGTGTGGCCGGTGCGGCCGATCATCCAGGAATCGACCAAGGTCACCCGGGTGCCGCGGGGACTGTTGCGCTTGGCGCTGAGCGCGGCGAGCAATCCGCCGGCGCCGGCCCCAACCACCAGAATGTCTGCTTCGGTATAGAAGCCGTTGAACGGGGTCATCGTCGGTTCACCACGGGCGCGGGCGGTTCTTCACCGACGGATGCACGTCGACGATGTTTTCCGGGCAGAAGATTTCGCAGTTGAAGCAGGTGATGCAGTGCTCGCGATATTTGATCACCGGCAGCAGGTTCGTTTGCCTCAAGCCCGGCACTAGGCTGGTTTCCGGCGCCGGCTCCATGTGGATGACGTCGGCGGGGCAGACGATGTCGCACACGCCGCAGCCGGTGCATTTCTCCATTTCGATCTTTTCAATCATGAACTTCGTCCAGCCGTCATTTTTTCGCAAGCGAGCGCTGGTAACGCACGATACGAACCAGCGAGTACACCGTCAGCGCCAGGAAGAACAGCACGATCGGGTGATGGATGAAGAGATTGAGTGGTTGATCCGAGTACAGGATCACGGTCTGGCGCACGAACAGCTCTAGTTGCGGCGTCAACGCATAGCCGATGATGAAGGTGGCGAAGGAGAAATCGAGCTTGCGCAGGAAATAGCCGACCACAGCGAAGATGAGCGCGATGGCGACTTCGAACATGTTGTTGGTGGTGGCGTAGGCGCCGGCGATGCAGAGCAGGATCACCACCGGATAGATCACCCGGTTGGGGAAGCTCACCACGAAGGCGAAAAAACGCAGGCCGAACTGGCCAATGATCAGGTTGAAGGCATTGCCCAGCGCCATGGCGGCGAAGATGCCGTAGATCAGCCGGGCGTGGTCCTTGAAGATCAGCGGCCCGGGCTGCACGCCGTGCACCAGGAAGGCGCCGATCAGCACCGCAGCGGTCAGGCTGCCGGGTACGCCGATGGCGAGCAGCGGAATGAGGTTGGCGCCGGAGACCGCGCTGTTGGCCGCCTCCACCGCGGCGACGCCTTCTAGCCGGCCGGTGCCGAACTCTTCCGGCGTCTTCGACGCGCGCTTGGCGGCAGCGTAGCCGAGGAAGCCGGCGACCACCGCGCCGACACCGGGCAGCGCGCCGATGCCGGTGCCGATCAGGCTGGAGCGCATCACCGTCTTGAAGCAGGCGCGCCATTCATCCCAGGTCACGATCTTGTGCTCGCGCGGCACGTCCTTGCCGAAGGGATTGATGCGCTTGGCGGCGCCGGCGCGGCCGAGCACCATGGCTTCGATCTGGATGAGGATTTCCGACAGCGCCAACAGGCCGATGGTCATCGGGATCAGCCCGACTCCGTCAGAGAGATCGACAAAGCCGAAGGTGAGGCGGGGCAGAGCCGATTCCGGATCGAGCCCGATGGTACCGACTACCGCGCCCATGGCGGCGGCGATGACGCCGCGAATCAGCGATTTGCCGGACAGGCCGGCGATAATGGTCAGCGCGAAGATCAGCACCGCCGACATTTCCGGCGGTCCCATCATCAGCGACACGACGGCGATCGGCGCTGCCACCGCAAACAGTACCAGGTCGCTGAAGGTATCGCCGAACACCGAGGCGTAGAGCGCCATCTTCATCGCCTTCAGCGCCTTGCCCTGCTGGGCGAGCGGATAGCCGTCGTAAGCCGTGGCGGCCGCTTCCGGCGAGCCGGGCGTGTTGAGCAGGATAGCGGAGACCGAACCGCCGAAGGTGCCGCCCTTCATGATGCCGATGAGGTAGGCCATGCCGCCGAGCGGCGACAGATAGAACGTCACCGGCAGCGCCAGCGCGATGGCCATCGGCCCGTTGAGACCGGGAACGGCGCCGACGATAATGCCGGTGAGCACGCCTAGCGCGATGAACAGCACGTTCAGCGCATTCAGTGCGTCGCCTATCCCTAAGAGGAGATCATGCATGGACGGTCATCCCCACGGGAACAGATCGCCAGCGGGAAGCTGGACGCTGAACAAGTGGTAAAGCAGGTAATAGATGACGAACGGCGAGATCACCGAGACGCCGATCACTTCGATCCAGCGCAGGTGGCGCAGCTCGATGATGACCATCAGCAGGGCAACCATGATTGCGCCGGCGACGACGAAGCCGAGCTGATTGATGGCGATGAAGCCGAGCGCTAAGAAGATGCTGGCGCCGATGATGAACTGCCAATTTTGGCGGTCGAGCACTGGCTCGGAATCCGGCGGGTCTGGCGGCTGGGGCAGGCGGGTTGTCACCAGCAGCACGCCCATGATGACGACGAGCCATAGGAGCGTGAGCGGAAAGAAAGCCGGATCGAGGCCGTAGTCGCTGGTCGAATTGATTTGGAACGGCACGATGATGAAGATCATCACCAGGCCGGAGATCACGATCAAAGATCCGGAAATCAGGTCCGAGCGCCGCACCGATGCTCTCCCGTGACGTACGTTGTGATAGGCGGCGGACCGGTCGCGCTGATCGAATGCGCGCCCGGCCGCCGTCAGGTTATCGTATCTGTTACTTCAGCTTTTTGACGAGCGGCTCGACGTCGTTGTGCTGCTTGTGCAGGAACGCCGTCGTTTCCTTCGAGTCGCGATACTTGGTGAGCAGACCGATCTTGTCGTGCAGGGTCTTCTGCACGGCCGGATCCATGATGGCCTTGTGGATGGCGGCCACCAGCGTGTTGACCACGTCGCCCGGCACGCCCTTCGGCGCCGACAGCATGAAGGTGTCGGTGAAGGTGAAGCCGTAGCCGAGCTCGATCAGCGTCGGGATCTTCGGATAATCCGCCATCCGGTCCGCCGACATGGTGGCGATTGCCTTCAACTTGCCGGCGCGCACCTGCTCGGTCCAGCCGCTGCCGCTCCAGGTGGCGTCGATGTGGCCACCCAGCACTTCCTGGATGCCGACCGCGCCGCCCTTGACCGGGATCACCTTGAACTTGACACCGGTCTTCGCGGTGATGGCGTCGGTCATCAGCCGCGAGGCCGAGACCTGCGAGGCGAACGAGATCGGCTCGCCGCTTTTCTTGTGCGCGTCGATCATGTCCTTCAGCGTGTTGTAGGGGCTGTCCGCCTTCACTACGATGGCGTCGGACGGATAGGTGAGCGTCGCGAGATGCGTGAAGTCGTCGATCTTGTATTTGATGTTCTTGTTGAGCTGCGGCGCGAGCGTATAGGCGGCGCTGGCGCCCATGCCGATGGTGTAGCCGTCCGGCTTGGCGTTGATGAGCTGCGAGGCCATGACGGTGCCGCCGCCGCCCGCCTTGGTGACCGCCACGACCGGTTGGCCGAGGATCTTCGACATCTTGTCGGCGATAAGACGGCCGGTGGTATCGACCGCGCCGCCGGGACGGAAGCCGATATACATGGTGATCGGCTTGGTCGGGAAATCCGCCGCGCCGGCGAGTCCGCCAGTCAGTGTCACCGCCAGTACGGCGACTGACAAGGTCAGCATCTTGGTGAATTGATGTGCCATTTCGTTTCCTCCCTGTGTGTCGCCCCCCTCCGCGAGCGGGCGTTTAGCGGTTGGTGTTGTTGGGACCGACGACGCGCGTGCCGTACGGTCCGGCAGTCTCCATGACGAAGTGGCATTGGCGCCGCGTCATCGCGGATATCCCTCATAGTCCGGACTGATCCGGACATCGATCAAGTAGCTGCTTCCGGCTTCGACTGCGGCAATGCCGGCGGCGAGTGCCTGCGCGAGTTGCGAACGATCATGCACCGGGCCGGCGCCGTCGAAGCCTTGCGCCTTGGCCATGGCTAGAATATCGACTTGCGGATCGTCGATGCGCTGGCCGACGGACGCGGTCTCGGTCGGGCGCTGGCGGGCCATCGACGTGGCTATCTGGTGCTGTTCGTCGATGTAATAGCCGGCATTGTTGGCGACCACGATCAGCAGCGGAATGCGGTAGCGTGCCGCAGTCCACAAAGCCGAGACACCCATCAGGTAATCTCCGTCGCCAAACACGGCGACCGGCAATCGGCCTCTGCCGCGCAAGGCGAGCGCGGACCCGACCGACATGCCCGGCGCGCCGCCGATGCCGGCGCCGCCGTCGGCGCCGAGATAGTCGAGGGGATGACGGATCGGAAGCGCGTCGACGTGCCAGCCAAGCGGCGCGCGCATCAGGCAGAACGCCTTGCCATCCAGCGTTTCAGATAGTGCTGCACCGATATCCCAGAGCCCGATGGCATCGGCTTTGCCGTTTACCGGGCGCGCGGGTGTCTGCTTCTTGTGCGCCGCGCAGGCGGCTTGGAAGCGCGCGGCGGCGGCGTTGCGGCGATCCTTGTCGGAACGCGCTTCGATCTCTTCAAGAAGCAGTGGCACAACCCGGTCGGGTTCGGACAGGATGTCGACATCGACCGCGGTCAGGCCCATGTGATCGCGGGTCCAGCCGCGGTGGATAAATGTGTCAATGGAGCAGCGGATCACTTTCGCGGGCACGTTAGCCTCGCCCCAAGCCTGCTTGAACAAGGTCGCTTGGTCCCACCAGTCGAGGCTGAGCACCACATCGGCGTCGCGCAGGATCTGCACGCCCTCGTCTGGTGTGAACGCGATCGCCGGCGCTGGCCCGTGAAGCGGGTGATCGGTGGGGAAGGCGCCGGCCACTTTCAGGTCGGTAAGCACGCGCGCACCCAGCATTTCGGCCAAACGGATGCGTTCGGCCCAGGCGGTCTCGTCGCGCGACACACGGCCGGCGAGGATCACGGGCGACTTCGCGCCGCGCAGCAGCTCGGCTGTGAGCTTCACCAGCGCTGGATCGGGCGCGGGCGAAGGCGGTGCCGTGAAGCGTGACGCGGTCGGCTTGATGTCATTCGCGTAAAGGAAGCTGTCTTCCTGCAGGCGCTGGTCAACTGTGATGTAGACCGGCGCCTTGGGCGCAGTAGTCGCCATCTGATGGCCGCGCAGCACGGATTCTACCGCGGCTTTCGCCGACAATGGTTGATCGTCCCATTTGGTATAGGCGCGCACCAGCGCGCCCTGATCGGCAACACTATGCAGCCAGTCGATCGGCGTGCGCCGGCGTGCAGAATCGAGCGGGCCGATGCCGCCGAGGATCACCATCGGCGCGCGGTCGCACCAGGCGTTGTAGATCGCCATGGTGGCGTGCATGACGCCGACATTGCTGTGCACGATCACGCCCAGCGGCTTGCCGGTGACGCGCGCGTAGCCGTGGGCGATGGCGACCGCGTGCTCCTCGTGCAAGCAGAGCAGCAATTTCGGTCGCGCGTTGCCGAGCCGGTTGACCAGACTTTCATGCAGGCCGCGGAAGCTGGAGCCTGGGCAGATGGTCACGTAGTCGAGGCCGACGTCGCGCAACACCTGCGGCGATGGTGTCGCTGTTCCAGAACGTCCCGTCGAAATCGGCCGGCATCTGCTGCGCCGGCGCATCGATGGTGGAAATACGTTTGGCCGCGGTCGGTGCGTTCATCCCTGTCGCCATTGCCGTTATTGCGGCGCAACATTCTTGTTTGCTTCAGGCTAGCGAACCATCGCCCCATAAATCCGTCAAATCGAAATATCCTATAGATAATGTGGAAAATCAGAAGTATCCTGGCAGAGGGTCGACGACTGGGGAGGACATCATGAGCGTCGGATTGAGCCTGCCGCGCATCCGAAATTTCGTGGCCGTCGCCGAAGAGCGCCAATTCCGCCGTGCCGCCGAGCGGGTCGGCCTGTCGCAACCGGCGTTGAGCGCGCAATTGCGGGAGCTGGAGGAATTCCTCGGTGCTGCGTTGCTCAGCCGCACCACGCGCAGCGTTCATCTGACCGCCGAGGGCGAGAAGTTTCTGGTGCGCGCGCGCAACATCCTGGCCGATCTGGAATCGGCGGTGCTGGAAGTGCGCGACCATGCGTCGCTTGCGGCGCGGGCGCCTGTCGGTGGCGGCGATCCCGTCGGTCGCCTCGCGGATGCTGCCGGAAGTCGTGGCCGCCGCTTTCATGCAGCGTTATCCCGGCATCGACGTGCAGATCATCGAGCTCGGCGCGCACGATGTGGAGCGCTGCGTCGCCAGCGGCAACGCCGATCTCGGCATTGCGCGCGGCGCCGGACCGCAACAGCGAACTGGCCTTTTCGTTCTTGCTGCGCGACCGCTTTGTCGGGCTGGTGCCGACGAACAGCCCGCTGGCGCGGCGGCGGCGGGTCCGGCTGGAAGCCCTGCTCGAATATCCGCTCGATCACCACCGTGCCCGGCACCAGCATCCGCTCGACCCTTGAGCGCGCCTGCCGCGAACACGGGCAATCGTTGCGCGTCACGCATTCGGTGACCCAGCATCAGACGATTGTCGCCATGGTCGGCGCCGGGACTCGGCGTCGCGCTGCTGCCGGAGCTCAGCCTCGCTGAAACATCGAGGTCACCCGCTTGATGGTCGTCGAGCCGGAAATCACCCGCGACCTCGGCGTGGTTCAGCGCAAAGGCGAGGCGATCGTCGGCGGCGGCGCATGAGTTCATTGGCGCGACTGCGCAGCGCCTTCGCGCGAGTGATGGCGGACTTGTCCGCGCGCGGCGGCGCGATTACTCCGAATTTATGGGCCGCGCGCAACGTTTACGCGGCGATCGCCTTGAAGCGCCGTAGAAACCTCGCCCGGAACGCGCGAGGTATGCCCATGAAGGCAATGGTTCTGGCTATGGCGGCAAGCGTCGGCGAGAGTGCCTTCGCGCAGTGGTGGCGGAAGGCCGGAGAGATGATCGATGTTGTGATCCCGCTTGTGCTGGTCACCAGTTCGTGCGTTGCCTGGGCGCGGTTATTTTCGGCTTCGTACAATAAACGAGCGGCCCTTGCGGCTTTTACCCGGCGTTAACCAGACGCGCGCACCCTAAGGGCAGTTGCGAGCCGGCCAACCCGCGCGTGAAGCGGGCTGCGGCCGGGATAAACCCCTCACGGGATGAAACTGGCTGGCTCGCGTCCATTTGTTCCAAGAGCCGGGAATGACGGCGCGGGCGCGCTAGAGCCCGGCGCCGGCGAGGAACGTCGTTGACCGCGCCTGCGAAGCCCTTGCGGATTGTCGCCGGACAGATTGTGGCTGCCGGCGATCTCGACGGTCTTGATGCGCGGATTGGTGCGCGCACCTTGTCCATGGTTTCCGGCGGCGAACATGTCGGACTCGGTGCCGCGGATCACCAGCGTCGGGATCGTCATTTCGCCCAGCATCGGCCAGAGGAATTGCGGCGCCGGCGTGGGATTGCCTTCCAGCGCGCGCTTGAAATTGTCGCGGAAGTGCAGGTCGCGCTTGAGCACGTAGCCGCTGTCGGTCTTTTTCAGGAAGGCTTCCCAGCGCGCGCGGCGCGTGGCATCTGCCCGGGTCGTCGTGGTGATAGGTCATGGCCTCGTCGACCGAGGCGAACACGTCCGGCTGACGGCCGATGCGCTCGGCGACGTGCTTGCGGCCGGCCGCGCGCGAGATCGGGTGCGAAGTCGACGCAGACGAGGGCAGCGGCGCGCTCCGGCTTCCAGCCGGCGGTGGCGAGGCAGACGCGTCCGCCGAAGGAATGGCCCATCAGCACCGCCTTGTCCCACTTCAGCGCGTCGAGCACGGCTGACGACGTCGTTGCTCATGCTCTCGAGCTTGTAGTCGCGGGTCGGGCTCCAATCGGACTCGCCGAAGCCGCGCATATCGATCGCCACCACTTCGCGGTCCTTGGCCATGAGCGTGGCGGTCTCGATCCAGTCGTAGGAGAAGAACGACAGGCCGTGCACGATGATGACCGGCGTCTTACCGGGCGTGCCGAACTGGCGATAGAAGATCTCGACGTCGCCGGATTTGATGCGGCCGGTGGTGTGATTTGCTGACATTGTTTCGACTCGACCTGGCGACGACAGGGCGGTGATCATTGTCGTCGGCGTTGCCCGATACTCCGCTCATTCCCGCGCAAGCGGGAATCCAGTGCCGCCGATCCCTGGGTTCCCGCTTTCGCGGGGACGAGCGGGAAGGGCGGCCACTGCTGCTGTAAGTGATCCGATTAAGCCTGCCCCACCACGATGCCCATGCCGGTGATCCATTCCGGCACCAGGTGGTAGTACTTCAGCTCGTTCTTGAGCGAGCCCATGGCCTTGGCGGCGGCCGCCGCCGCCACCCAGGTGCGCACCTCGTGCGCGCCGAAGCCGGCGAGGCGGTCGATCTCGGCGTCGCTCATCGTCGTCGAAGTCCTCGAGCGTGCCGTCGACGAAGCTCTTGAGGAAGTCGTGGTCCCACTGCTCGTCGGGCGGCAGGCAGGGGCCCTTGCCGACGACGAGATCGCGGGCGGCGCGCACCACGCGCGCTTCGCGCACGTCGAGCTCTTCCTGCGTCGGGCTCTGCCGCTTGATCAGGCGTTTGCGCCACGTCGGGCGGGCTCATCTCGAGGCGCGGCGTCGGCGGATCGTGCGACAGGCCGCCGGAGCCGAGGAAGGTGATGCGCATGTCCGGGTGGCGTTCGGCGAAGAACTCGCCGACGGTGGTGCCAAAGTTGCGCACGCGGCGGAACGAGGGCCGCGGGTCGGCGGCGCAATTGATGAAGATCGGCAGCACGTTGTAGCGGTTGAGCGCGCCGGTCAGCTTGTAGAGCGGGATGGTGATGCCGTGGTCGACCTTCATCTCGTGCGACAGCGCCACGTCGAAATCGTGCTGGTGCAGGAAGCGCACGCAGTCGAGCGCGGTCTGGCGCGGCACCTTCAGCGGTCCGGCCTCCAGGTGCCAGTCCTTCGAGCCCTGCGCGGCGGCGCCGACGCAGAACATCGGCATCAGCTCGTAGAAGAAGCCGTTGAAGTGATCGGGCCCGAACACCACGACCAGGTCGGGATTGAATTTGTGCAGCGCCTTGGCGCACTCGTCGAGTTCGCGGAAGAACTGCGCGTGCACGCCGTTCTCCGACTCTTCGACGTCCGTCAGCATCAACGGACTATGCGAAGCGCAGATCAGTTGGACGGGCATGGTCTCCTCCCATTTTGCCGCGCATGATGCCTTCTTCGAAGGCCGTTTGCCAGCGCGCCATTTTGTTTGCGCATGATCTTATCCGAAAACCGGTTCCCATCCCCGATCAAGTCGGGGACAGGCTTTTCGGGATCATGCTAAACGCGTGTTTCGCTCAGGTTACCTTCCGCAAACATCTCGTCGACCGCGACTTCCCGCACGCTGAGACCCTGTTCGTAGGAATAGCGCGCCATGGTGGCCAGCGTCTTGCGGTTGGGCTCGACGCCGTAGGACCAGAAATCCGCCCCGAGCGCGGCGATGGTCGACTTCGTATTCGGCGGTGATCCAGGGCAGGCCGATCTTCAGCGCCGTGGTCTCGACGAACTCGGCGTCGGCCAGGCGCTTGGCCTGCAAGAAGGCCTTGAACAGGCTCGCCGCCAGCCAGCGGTTCTTGTCGTAGATATCGCGGCGGATGCCGAGCGCGTGCATGATCGGATAGATGCCGGTCTTCTTGTAGTAGTCGCGCTCGGCCGCGCGGTAATCGGGGAACAGCCGCCGCACCTGCGGGTGGCCCTTGGTGTAGCAAGACGGCGTGCGCGCCGACATCACGCCGTCGAGCTCGCCGTCGGCAAGCATCTGCGACAGCGATACGTCGTTGCGCGAGGTGAGGGGAAAGCCCTCCGGCAGATTGAGCGGAAACTTGTCGCGGCGGCCGGGATTTTCCAGGCCCGCCTGCACCCAGTTGATGTCCTTGGTCTCGATGCCGAATTCGTCTTTGAGATAGCCGCGGAACCACATCACCGCCGACATCTGATATTCCGGCACGCCGATGGTCTTGCCGCGCAGGTCGGCCGGGCCGTTAATGCCGCGGTCGGTGCGGATATAGACCGCGGAATGGCGGAACATGCGCGACAGGAACACCGGCACTGCCACGTAAGGCGTCGGCCCGCGCGACAGCGCGATCAGGAACGGGCTGAAGCCGATTTCGGCCACCTCGAACTCGCCGTGGAAGAAGGCGCGCTCGAAGCATTCCTCCACCGGCATGGTGAGGTAATTGACGTCGCAGCCCTCGATCCGGACGCGGCCGTCGGTCAAGGCGCGCACGCGGTCGTAGTCCCAGGTCGCGACGGTGATCGGCAGGCGGCTCATTCCAGGCTCCTTCGCGATTAGCCCTATCGCTCTGACTTTCAAAAGTCCATACTATTGATTGAATGAAGGCGCGGGCCGGCCGGCAGAGGATGGAAGACCGATGGCGATGACCAAGAATGCGTTGCGGGTGGTGCCCGGGGGGACGGATTTCGACCGCAGCCCGGTCGCCCGCTATATCCAGCTCGCCACCTTGTTCCGCAACCGTATCGCCGCCGGCGAATGGCCGGTGGGGAGCCGCATCCCGAACGTCGACGAACTCGCCGCCGAATTCGCGGTGGCGCGCGGCACCATGCGCGAGGCACTCGGGCTATTGGAGCAGGAGGGGCTGCTGGAGCGGCTGCGCGCCAAGGGCACTTTCGTGCGCCTGTCGCCGCTCGAGGCACATGTCCACAAGCTGGCAATCGATTGGCCGTCGCTGATCTCGGCGCACGAGGGCGCCAAAATCGAGGTGCTGGAGCAGCGCGTCGTCACCGAACTGCCGGTGGCCGACCGCGTCAAGGGAAAGCCTGCGGCGAAATACCAGATGATGCGGCGGCTGCACCTGCGCGAGGGGCGGCCATATCTGGTGGGGCGCTTCTTTCTCGACTACGAGCTGTTCAAAAAGGGTCCGCCGCTGCAGTTCCGCCGGCTGCCGACGCTGCCGATCCTGCACCGGATCGCGGGCGCCGATATCGGCAGGGCCTGGCAGAGCCTGACCATCGGTATGGCCGATGTGGAGATGGCCGGCTTGCTTCAGATTCCCCTCAGCGCGCCGGTGGCGCTGGTCGACCGCATCGCGCTCGACCGCGACGGCACGATCCTTTATGCCGGTCATGGCGTCTATCGCGGCGACGCCATCGCGATGGAGATCGAGCTGCGGTGACGCTGAGCGAATTCACGGCGGGCTGGTGGGAATGAGCGAAGTTAAGACCTTCAAGGGGCGGCGCGAGGACCCGCGCTTCCTGACCGGGCAGGGGCGCTATACCAACGACTGGAATCTGCCGGGGCAGGTGCATGCCTGCTTCCGCCGCTCCGACCGCGCGCACGCGGCGATCAAGAGCGTGGACGTCAGCGCGGCGCAAGCGTCGCCCGGCGTGCTGATGGTGCTGACCGCGCGAGAAGTGGCGGACGCTGGTTTTCACACGGTGCATCCGATCCAGCCGCCGCCCAGCCGCGGCGGCCAGAAAATCCTCGTGCCGGAGCGACCGCCGCTGGCGAACGGGCGCGTGCGTTTCGTCGGCGAGGAGATAGCGCTGGTGATTGCCGAGACAGCGGCACAAGCGCGCGACGCGGCCGATTTGATCGAGGTGGAGTACGACGATCTGCCGGTGGTGATCGGGGTGAAACGCGCCATTGGGTCCGATGCCTTCGTCATCCACGACCATATCCCCGGCAATGTCTGTTTCGATTTCGAATACGGCGACGAAAAGAAAACCGCCGCACTGATCGAGAAGGCGCCGCATGTGGTGAGTGTCACGGTGGAAAGCCCGCGCGTGGCGCCGAACCCGATGGAAGTGCGCGGGGCGATCGCGTCCTACGATGCGGCGACGGACTCCTACGACTTCTACACGCCCAACCAGGGCACGCTGGCGATGCGCAAGGAGCTCGCGCACGCGGCCGCTATCGATCCGGCGCGTCTGCGCGTGCGTATGCTCGACGTTGGCGGCGCCTTCGGCGCGCGCACCGCGCCGTTTTCCGAATATCCGGTGCTGCTGTTCGCGGCTAAGAAGCTGGGGCGGCCGGTGAAATGGCTCTCCACCCGCACCGAGGATTTCCTCACCGACAACCACGGCCGCGCTATCTCGCTGCGCGGTGAATTGGCTTTCAATAGCAAGGGCCGGTTCCTGGCCATGCGCACCGAATGGCTGTGCGATTCCGGCGCCTATCTGGGCGAGGCCGGCATCCTCACCAATTCCCTCAACGGGCTCGCCATTGGCGCGGGTGTCTATCAGGTGGATGCGCTCTATTCCCGCCACCGTCAGATCATCACCAACACCTCGCCGACCAATGCCTATCGTGGCGCCGGACGGCCGGAAGCCAATCTCATTGTCGAACGCCTGGTCGACGAAGCGGCGGTGAAACTCAACATCGATCCGCTCGAATTGCGCCGGCGCAACCTCATCAAGAAAGAGCAGATGCCGTACAAGACGTTGACCGGCATCGTGTTCGACAGCGGCGATTTTCCGACGCTCGCCGCCAAGGCGCGCGAGGCCGCCGACTGGGACAGTTTCAAGGCGCGCCGCCGGGAGTCGAAAAAGCAAAAGAAACTGCGCGGCATCGGCTGCGGCATGTTCGTCGAGCCGTCGGGCGGCGGCGGCGTGCCCAAGGACTCGGTTGCGGTGCTGTTCGAGGCTGACGGCGACATCGTGCTGCACAACGTCACCGGGCCGAGCGGGCAGGGGCACGAGACCATCTTTCCCGACATGGTCGCGCAGTGGCTGGGCTTGGACGCCGAGCGCATCACATTGAAATCGGGCGATCCCGAAGGCCCTGAGCTCGTCGGCGCTCCGTCGATCGGTTCGCGCTCGGCCATGACGCAAGGCAGCGCCTACAAGGTCGCCGCCGACGTGGTGATCGACAAGGCGAAGAAGCTGGCGGCGACGGCGCTGGAGGCGAGCGCCGACGATCTCGTTTTCGCCGGCGGCGTCTTCACCATCGCGGGCACCGATCGCCGCATCACCATGCGCGAGATCATCGACCGCCACGCCAATGAGAAGCCGCATCCGCTCGACACCATCGCCGAGCGCAACGTGTCGCGCGCCTTCCCGAGCGGCGCGCATGTGGCGGAAGTGGAGATCGATCCCGACACCGGCACGGTCGAGGTGTTGCGCTATACCGCGGTCGACGACATCGGCACGGTGATCAACCCGACGCTCGCCGACGGCCAGCTCGTCGGCGGCATCGTGCAGAGCGCCGGACAAGTTTTCGGCGAATATTGCGAGTACGATCCGGAAGACGGCCAGCTCATCACCGCGAGCTTCATGGACTATTGCATGCCGCGTGCCGACCTGATGCCCGGCATCGACCCGATCGACGCCGGCGTGCCGAGCCCGAACAATCCGCTCGGCGCCAAGGGCGTGGGCGAGGCGGGCTCGACCGGCGGCCTGCCGGCGTGTCTCAACGCGGTGCTGGACGCGCTGCGCAGCGCGGGCGTTGCGCATTTCGATATGCCGGCGACGCCGGCGCGCATCTGGAGCGCGCTCAACGTGGTGAAGCCGGGCGGCGCGAACAATGCAACCTGAGCCGGCCCGTCAATTGAAGAACATCGGTGGCACCCACAGTACGTGCAGCACCTGGTCGTAGAGCCCAAAAAGCAATAGCCACGCCACCGCCCCGTAGAGGGCGGCCCAGTGCCATTTGTATCGTCCCCGCGCCACGAGATAGATCACGATCGCTCCGATCAGTGCGACCTGCTGGCCGACCAACGGCGTGATGGCGATGATGGCGGCGACCCCAGCGAGGAACAGCATGCCGCCGCGGAAATCGGATACGAGCAGGTTATGCGTGGCTCCCGCCAGGCCGGTCCCGACCTCGTGCATCGCCCGTCGAAGCGCAATGCCGTCGCGGCTGATGACGATCAAGAGGATGACGATTGCGGCCGATGAAATGGTCAGCGGGAAGAGCTTCGCTGACAACGTCCATCCGAGCGCTGGCTGGAGGGCGGCGATGAAGACAGCCAACAACAGTACAGCGAAGATGAGCGACAACAGGGCCTGAGCGCCGGCAGGCTCGGGCGCGAGCGGCTTGGCGGCCGGTCCGCTGTCCCGGCGGGCGTTGCGGACCGCGGACACGAAGGCCAGCACGGTCAGCACAAGCAACACGAGAAAGAGGGGCCGGTGGAAGACGGAGGTCAAGGTGAAGGCCTGGGCCGAGACCACCAGCGCCTTTTCCATGATCGGGCCGAGCACGAATCCGAGAACGGCGGCCGGCCGCGGCCAGCCGGCCTGTTTCATGATAAATCCGAGCATGCCGAAGCCGACGAAGGTGATCCAGCTCGCAAGATCGGGGCTGTTGAGCCATGCTCCCATGAACATGAACATCATCACGCCGGGAACGATGAGATGGCCGTCAAGGAAGGCGATCTTCGCGACCTGTTTGGTCCACAACATCATCATGCCCGCACCGAGCATGTTGGCGATCACCAGCGTCCACACCATACTGTAGGTGATGTCGAGTTTGGTGGTCAGCATTTCGCGCCCGGGGTGCAGGCCCAGGATTATCAGCGCGCCGAGCAGGATGGCCATGGACGCGCTGCCCGGAATCCCGATTGCGATGGTCGGAATCAGGTCGCCGCCCCTGATGGCGTGAGTAGCGGCCTCCGGAGCGATGACGCCGCGAATATCGCCGTCGCCGAATTGGGGATTGTCTTTGCAACTGCGTACCGCGTGACCGTAAGCGAGCCAGTCGACAATTGCGGCCCCGACGCCGGGCAGCATGCCGATATAGACTCCAATGGCTGCCGAACGGAGCACCAGCTTCCAATTTCGGAAGGTGTCGCGGATGCCGTCCATCAGCCCCAGCCTCTGTTCGGCGGGGACCTCCGAAATGGAGCCATGGTGAATGGCGAGTTCTAGAAGCTCCGGTAGTGCAAATAATCCGAGGACAACTGGAACAAGATGGAACCCGTCGAGCAGATAGGTGAATCCGAACCAGTAACGCGGCGTGGAGCTTGCAATCGGAAATCCAATTTGACTGACCATCAGTCCGACCAACGCCGCCGCCAAGCCTTTGGATACCGCACGTCCCGAAACCGTGCCGACCATCGTCAATCCGAGCAGACCCAGCAGGAAGAATTCGGGCGAGCCGAACGACAGGATGAGCGGTAGGGCTATCGGCAGTGACACTGCCATGGCGAGCGCGCCAAAGAGGCCTCCTATGACCGAGGAGCTGAATGCGGCACCGAAGGCGCGCCCAGCCTGCCCCTTCTTTGCTAACGGAAAGCCGTCCAATATCGTGGCTTGCGCTGCCGCCGTGCCGGGCACGCCGAGCAAGATCGCCGTCACAACGTCGCCGGTGGAGACAACGGCATGGATTGCGATCAGCATCGAGATGGCGGAGACGGGGTCGAGGCTGAAGGTGAACGGCAGCACCAGCACCATGCCGGTGACGCCGGACAGGCCCGGCACGGCGCCGAGCCAAAGCCCGATCACCGTTCCAAGTAGAAGAAAGCCGATTGCTGGCCACTGGAAGACCAGGACCAGACCGTGGAGAATACTGTCAGCCATGGGCGCCAAGGGCCGGGAAGTTGAGCCCTCCCGGCCCGTCCTCCTTCAGCGGGATCGCAATGCGGGGCGGGTTATTTCTGGCCGGCCGCGATCACGCCCTGCATGTAGGTGGCGAGACCTTTGTCGATCTGCAGCGACGCGTTCAGAGCCTGCACGGTGTCCGCTGGCTTTTGGAAATCGGGCATGAGTCCGGTGCGCTTAGTGACGATTGCGCGGTAGGTCGGATCGTCCACGGTTTTCCAGAAACCGTCGCGTAAAGCCTTGAGGCGCGCCTCAGGCGTGCCGGGAACGGCGACGACAAGCCAGGTGACTTGCGCATTGATGATCCATTGCAGCGCGTCCCAGTCCTTGCCGGAAGGCGCCTTGCCTTTGATTTCACGGTAAACGTCGCGGAACGGCTTGACGCCCGCTTTTTCCAGCGCCTCGTTATGGATGATCTTCCCATCGGCCTTTGTGCCCGCGTAGTACCACAGCGGAATTCCGAGACCGCTCGTCACGGTGTTTCGATCGATGCGGGTCAAATATGATGCCGCCGGCGTAACCGCGACATCGACCTCGTTGCGCAGCAATGCGGCGTTGATGTCGGCGCCGCCCTTGTAGCCGGTGACGTAATCGTATTTGACGCCGAGCGCCTGAAGGGCGAAGCGGCCCACGAGGTCGTTTGGGGATGCCGGCCGAAGTCCTCCCAGCTTGACCTTGCCGACCTTCACGATATCGGCCGGAACTCTCGATGCCCGAGCCGATGCCCTTGCGCGCGTAAACCACGATATTCGAGCTGATGCCGGCGATCACGGAGTCCTTGAACGGCGCCGGCGAGATGCGGGTCGCTGCGGGCCCCAATAAGCTTACGCCGCCAACGCCGACGAGCCAGCCGACCGTCAGCCCGTCGGGCCGCGACGCCTTCTCGACCTGGAATACGCCCTTCATGTTGGCACCGCCGGGAACCGGTTCGACGATAATGTCGGGATCGCCCGCCATATGCTTTTTCCAGTTGTCGGCGAAGAGGCGGGCCTGAATGCCGGTGGCGCCGCCGGCGCCGATATTGAGGATCATCTTGATCGTCTTGCCGGCGTAGAAGTCCGACTGGGCGACTGCCGGTGCTATACCCGCAAGTCCGATCGCCAATGCCACCAGGCCCGCGCGTATTGGTGCTGTCATGGTTTCCTCCTTTGTTATGAGATGTCAGCGCGTCATGTGCCGGCTCAAGGCCGACTGCGGCAGATAGGCGCCGTTTTCGCGCAGCCGCTCGATGAGCGCCTGGGTGTCGAGGTCACAGGCCGGCTGGCCGGTTTCGATGGCTTGCCTGGCGGCGGTGCCGGCAGCTTGCCCCATCATGTAGGCGGCCGACTGGGCGCGGATGGAGCCGTGCACCTTCATGTCGCTCGAATGGCAACGGCCGGCCACCCAGAGATTTTGCCAGCCCTTGGGCACCAGGATGCTGTAGGGGATGCCGACGGAATCGCCAGCGCCTAGCCGGCCTTCCTCTTCGAAATCGCGCAGGAAACGCTGGTATTCTTTGTCGCTCGTGTCGGTCGGGTGATTATCGGTCGGCCGGTTATAGACCGCGACCTGATCCGGAAACTGCCGGCGCTGCAGGAAATCCCCTATCGTCAAGGTGAACTCGCCGACGATGCGCCGCGTGTCGCGAATGCCGAGCGAGGGCGCCGTGGCGAGAAGTTCGATCTCCTTGCATCCCGGCACGTACTTACGGAAGAACTCGGTGTACTCGACTGCCAGCTTGCGGCCGAACATGAGTCCATCGGAGACGCTGCGTGCGTCCAGTCCGTTTAGCCCAAAGATATGGCCGGCGTTGAGCTGGGCGCTGTGTTCGCCGATCTTGTTCATGCCGGGCATGAATTGATCGACCTGAGAGAAATGGCCATCCTCGATGGCCTGCGCCAGGTACTCCTTCTTCGCCTTGTTCTTGATCTTGTCGATGCCCCGCCAATCGCCGCCCTCATAGGCAGGATCGCTCCAATCGACACCGGCATAGAGCGAGCAGAGCGTGCTCGGCGCCACGGTGTCGCTGTCCCTGAGCGCCACGATGCAGTCCGCGCCGCACAAGGCGGCAAGATCGGCGTCTCCGGTGGCGTCGATGAAGGTCTTGGCCCGGATGTAGCGGTAGCCTTCCATGTTGCTGATGACGGCGCCCTTGACGGTTTGGCCCTCGACATCGGCGTCGATCACCGTGGTGTAAAACCGGACGTCGACTCCCGCATCGACCGCGAATGCGTCGAGCACACGCTTCAGCGGTTCGGGTTTGAACGGGATCCAGCGGTTGAGATGATTGGTCCAGAAATCAGGCGTGACGTGCGGTCCGAGATACCCGCCTTCATACATTGTTTCGATCAGTTCGCGGGCGAACCCGCCGACTAAGGTCCGCTTGCCGTCGGCCATCGGGCCGAAGGTCGTCACCAGACCCGAAGTGCCCATGCCGCCCAGACAACCGGTCTGCTCAGCGAGCAACACCTTGGCGCCGAGGCGCGCCGCGCAAATAGCGGCGGCCGTCCCCGCCGGTCCACCGCCAGCGACCAGCACGTCATAGGCTTCCTCGACCGGAATTTGGCGCGACAGCGTGTAGGTCTCCATCACTCAACTCCAAGTGTCGATATTATTCCTGCCGGTACGCGTTGTCGCGACCGTCGCAGCCGACATTCGATCATGTGTCGAGGTTACGGCGGGCGGCACCATAGGGCGCGCACGTTTGATTAACAACAAGATCGGAGCGAAGGGAGAGTCTTAAACGGGTTTTCATTTGGAGACGCAATGACCGCCTCTTGGATGTAATTTGTGCGCATACCGTGCGGAGCGTCTACCAAGCATTGATCACGTTTGCCGTCGCAACTGCAATGCTTCGCATCAAGGCGAATCGCGCGCTTAGCTCGCCGTCGCGCTCATGCCGACGACGCCGTCGCAGCGCACCGCCTTGACCTGAAGTTCGGCGCCTTCCTTCTTCGCCACCAGCCGCACCGGCTGATCGACGAACAGCGGCGCCTCGCCGCGGAATTTGAACGTCTTCACCGCGCCGAGCTGGCGGCCGGCGAAGGTGCAGAGCTTGAGGGCGGTGAAGGGGCCGTGCACCACGAGCGTTGGATAGCCTTCCACCTTGGTGACGTAATCGAGATCGTAGTGGATGCGGTGGGCGTTGTAGGTGACCGCCGAGTAGCGGAAGAGGGCAACGCTGCCGGGGTGCCACTCTTCGGTCGCTTCGTGTTCCGGCAACGCCACATTAGGCGCCGGCACGACTGGCGGAATGGGCGGGCCGTCGTCGCGATAGACCACGGTCTGCTCTTCCTCGACGCACACGGTGTCGCCGCGCATGTAGTTGATCTTCACCCGCACGAAGACGAGACCGCCGGTCTTGCCCTCGCGGAAATCGACCGAGGTGATCTCGGAGACCTTGGCGGCGGGCTCGCCGACGGTGAGCGGCTGGTGAAAGCGCAAATTGGCGCCGGCGAACATGCGGCGCGGCAGCGTCACCGGCGGCATGAACGCGCCGCGCGGCGGATGGCCGTCGGGGCCGAGCTCGGCAGTCGGCGTTTCGGTGGCGAACAGGCCGTAATGCCACATCGGCGGCAGCGGCTGGCCGGCGCCGGGAAAGGGCTGGTCGGTGGCCGCGGCAAAGCGCTTCACCAGCTCCGCCGACACCACGTCGTGCTCGGTCTGCTTGCGGCCGACATGGGCGCGGTATGTGTCGAGTTCCTCGGGGCTCATCTCAAACCTGCTGCCATGAAAGGGGTCGTTCGTTCAAACAGCCGCGCCGGAGCGGGTCAAGCTGTGGTGCTCTCGGCCGGTGCCGGCGCGAGCAGGCTCTCGCCCGGTTTTACACGGGTGAAATGCACCGGCTGGCTCTCGACCTGCGGCTTGTCGCCGGCCAACTGCACCATGGTGAAAGCGGAACTCGCGATGTCGCCGGTCTGCGGGAAGTCTTCGCGGAAGTGCGCGCCGCGGCTGTCCTTGCGGAAATTGGCGGCGGCGCAGATGGCGCGGCTGACCAAAGTGAGATTTTCCAGATTGAGCCGGTCCATCCAGGTGAGATTGTAACGGCGGCTTTCGTCAGCGACGCCGCAGTCGGCGATGTCGCGCGCCAATTGGTCGAGCGCCGCCGCGCCACGCGCCAGGCTTTCCGCGGTGCGGAGGATGCCGACGTCGTTCCACATGATGTCGTAGAGACGCTCGCGCATTTCCGGCAGATGCCCCGGCTTGCGGCCGAGCGGCGCGAAGGCGCGCTCGCGCGCCGCTTCGATGGCCGTCTTGTCGGGATCGGGCAGGGCGCCCTTTCGCGTCGTGCGCGTGCCCATGACGTCGCCGGCGACGCCGCCGAACACCGTGGAATTGGCGACGCCGTTGCCGCCGAGCCGGTTGGCGCCATGCACGCCGCCGGTGTCTTCGCCCGCTGCGTAAAGACGCGGAAGGGGCGTGGTGCAGTCGGCGGCGAACTGCACGCCGCCCATCATATAATGTGCGGTGGGGATGACCTCGACGCGGCCGGCGGCGAGATCGAAACCGCAATCGGCGCAGCGTTCGACCATGCCCTTGAATTCGCGGCGCACGCGGTCCGGCCCGAGGTGCCCCATCTCGATATAGACGCCGCCATGCGGGCTGGCGAAGCCTTGGCGGATGCGGTCCATGATCGAGCGGCTGACGATGTCGCGGGTGGCGCGCTCGCCGCGCTGGTCGTAGTCGAACATGAAACGCTTTTGTTCGGAGTCAGTGAGCCAGCCGCCGGAGCCGCGAAGTCCCTCTTCAAGGACGGTGCCGGTCATGCGCGTGCCTTCGCCGGCGAGAAGTCCGGTGGGGTGGAACTGCACCATTTCGATGTCGCGCAACGGCAGCCCGGCGCGTAGCGCCATCGCCAGGCCGTCGCAGGACTTGTCGCCCGACGGCGTGTGATAGCGGTACATAGTCGGCCCGCCGCCGGTCGCCAGCAGCGTGGCGCGCGCGCGCACCAGCGAGAGCTCGCCGGAGCGCATGTCGAGCATCAGAACGCCGGCAAGCTCGCTGCCGTCGGTAGAGGGGATGAAGTCGAGCGCGCGGTGGTCTTCGAGACGATTGACGTCGCGGCGCCAGACCTGTTCGGCGAGCCGATTGATGATCTCGATGCCGGTGAGGTCGCCCTTGTGCACGGTGCGGTCGAAGGTCTGCCCGGCGAAGGCCTTTTGGTGCACGGTGCCGTCGGGATTGCGGTCGAAGAAGCAGCCAAGCTCGGTTTCCAGTTCACGGATGCGCCGTGGCGCCGTGCTCACCAGCAGCCAGGCGAGGTCCTGGTCGTTGAGCCAGCCGCCGCCTTGGATGGTGTCCATGAAATGACGCTCGACCGAATCCTCCGGCGACAGCGCAACATTATAGCCGCCCTGCACCATGCGGGTGCAGCCGCATTTGCCGAGCAGGCCTTTCACCGCGATGGTGACGTGGAGATCGGGGTTGGCCTTTTTCGCATGCAGCGCCGCGAATAGCCCGGCGCCGCCGGCGCCAAGGATAAGAATGTCGGTATCGAGGGTTTGCACGATCACGCGCTTCCGATGCTGGCGAGCACCGCGGCGCGGCGGGCGGCGGCCTGGTCGTTGATCTCAGCGTGCAGCGAGCCGCCGTGCAAATCCATGGTCACCAGCAGCGGGCCGAAGCCCTTGATGCGGAACTTCCACAGGCACTCGGGGTTCAGGTCCTCGAAATCGACGTCCTCGATGGCCTCGATCCAGGTGGTCTGCAGTGCGGCGGCACCGCCGACGACCGCGAGATAAGCGCCGCCGAACTCGCGGAAAGCATCGAGCGTGTCCTTGCCCATGCCGCCCTTGCCGATGATCAGCCGCACGCCTTCGCGCTTCATCAGGTCCTTGGTGAAGCGCTCCATGCGCATGGAGGTGGTGGTGCCGATGCAGACCGGCTCGTATTCGGTGGCGTTGCCGGGGCGCGGCTCGATCTTGCGCACATTGGGCGCGGTGTGCACCACCGCCTGGCCCTTGAGATCGAGGCGGGTGGTGCGACCGCGGTCGAACATGGCGATGAGCGTGGCGTCGCGGATGCCGAACAGCGTTTTTTCCAGCGTCACCGTGTCGCCGATGCGCAATTCGCGCGCCTGCGCTTCGGTGATCGGCATGTCGAAGACGTGATGGGTCATGACGCGGTCTCTATTCGAACGCAATGCCGCCGGGGGTGATGATTGCAGTAGCGCGGCGCGCGGAATGGCACTGGATGTTCACCGCCACCGGATTCATGGTGATGTGGGTGGCGCCGACTTCGACATGGACTCTGAAGGAAGTCGAGCGGCCGCCCAACCCTTGCGGGCCGATGCCGAGTTCGTTGACGGCTTCCGAGAGCTGCGCCTCGATCTTGGCGCCTTCCGCATCGGAGCAGGTCGTGCCGAGCGGGCGCGTGGCCGCCACCTTGGCAAGATGCATGCAGAGATCCGAGGTGCCGCCGATGCCGACGCCGACAATGGTCGGCGGGCAGACGCGGCCGCCGCATTCGATCACCTTGTCGATGACGAAGCGCTTGACCGCGGAAACGCCGTCGGCCGGGATCAGCATCTGCAGGAAGGAGCCGTTTTCCGAGCCTGAGCCTTTCGGGATCATTTGGATTTCGACCGTCTCGTCGCGCGCGTCGAAATCGACATTGATGACCGGCACGCCGATGCCGCAGGAGGTCTGCTCGTTCACCCGCGTGATCGGATGCACCACGGATGAGCGCAACGGATGTTCGGTGGTGGCGCGTGCGCAGCCGCGGCGGATCGCTTCCTTCATGGCGGCGCCGTCGAACTCGACATGACGGCCGATGACGACGTTGTAGATCGGGATGCCGGTATCCTGGCAGAGCAGGTTCTTGGTGCGCTCGGCGACGGCGATGTTCTCGACCATGGTGCCGAGGATGGTCTTACCGGTGGCGTCGGTCTCCTGCATCAGCAGTTGCTCGAAGCCCTGCTTGATATCGCCGGGCAGTAGCTTGAGCGCGCGGATATAGAGCGTCTTGGCGAGCTCCTCGACTTCCTTGAGATCGAGCTGCATGGCTATGTTCCCGTATTACAGCACCAACGTTGCGCCGGAGGCGATGAGTAGCAGCGCCAATCCTTGGCGAAAGCGCAAGTCATTAAGCCGGCCGTAAAGCTGCCAGCCGATCCAAGTTCCGAGCGCCAGCGGCGGCAGCACCAAAAGAACCAGCATCAGGCCGGCACGATCATAGGAGGCCCATACTATTCCCACCACCGTTCCCAATTGAATGACGATTATGTAGGGCTGGTATACCGCGCGCGCCATCTGTTTCGGCCAGCCGCGCAGCTGCGTCCAAATTGTGGGCAAGACCCCCGAATAACCGCCGACGCCGCTGAGAATACCGCCAATGAAGCCAATACCCGCATCCGCAACGCGCCCGCCGGCCTGGAAGGTGTGTATCCGCGGCGCCAGCAGTGCATAGGCGCCAAAGGCGAGCAGGAATGCTCCGAGAACGGCCTTAAGAACGCCGGCGTCCAGGATGAGCAGCACCCGCACGCCGATCGGTATGCCGATAAGCCCGCCAACCACAAACGGCCAAATCCGGCGAACTTCGACGTGGTGGCGTTGCGGCCAGATCGTAGTCAAGTGCAGCAGCGTGCCGCAGCAATTGATGAGCAGCGCAGAGTGCAGAGGATCGATGCGATGCAGCCAGATCGACGATGCGGTCAGCCCGAAGGCGAAGCCGGCGCCGCCGGCGGCGACGCCACCGACCAGCGCGCCGAGCCAAAGGATGGCGACCGTGTCGATCGGATAGCCGGCGATCATTGCATTATACCAGGCTGAACATGAAGACGAGACCGACGCCGAGCACCGCGGCGACGCAAGCCGACAGGGCGGCCAGCGTCTTTTCGCGGAAGTCGAAGAACTCGATGGCGAGAACGCGCAGGCCGAGCGTCATATGGACGGCGAGCGCGACCACGATGCCGAACTCGGCGGCTTCGACCAGCGGCTGGCGGGTGAGCGTCAGGAAGGAGTCGAGGGCGCTGGCGCCATTGAGGGCCGTGGCGAGCGCCAGGAAATGCAGCGGCAGGAAGATCGCCAGTGCGATGCCGGAGAGCCGGTGCAGGAGGGCGGCGATGAAGCCGCGTTGCTTGTGCGAGGCTTTCATGCGCTGAACACCGCGAATACGGCGCGTAAGCCAAGCGTGAACAACAGCGCGGCGAAGAGGATGAGGGCGACGTCAAGCGACAGGCCGCGCCACGGCGTCCATTCGCGCAGGATATTGCGCAGGCCGATGGGGGCGTGGATCGACACCGCCGCGACGAACAGGCCGTAGAAGGCGAGGAAGGCGAGATTGCCGTGGGTGCGGGCGAGGATTTCGCCGGCCGTGAGGCCGCCCTGCACCGCATAGAGAATGGTGGCGAGATGAATGGCGACCGCAAAAGCCAACACGAAGGCGGTCAGCCGCTGCGCCGCGAACAGCAGGGCACTCATGGGCGCCCCCGCAAGGCCCGGCGCACCACGCCGCGCTTGAGGCCGGCAATCGAATAGGTCGGCGCGATCGCCTTGGGGCAGAACTCGGTGCAGTTCATGTGCGTGTGGCAGGCCTGGCAGCCTTCGCTGCCGGAGACCGCTTTCAGGCGCGTTTCTTGGCCGTGGTCGCGCACGTCATTCACCAGGGTCCAGGCGCGGTTGAGCGCGGCGGGGCCGAGATAGTCTTCGTCCCAGGCGACGACATCGCAGGCGGAATAGCAGACGCCGCAGCCGATGCATTCGATGCCGGCGTCGGCGGCCTGGCGTTCGGGCGTCGCCGGCGGCACCACCGCGAAGTCTTCTTCCGGCGTCGCGCCGGGCTCGAAGAAGCCGCGCGCCTCTTTCCACTTGTCGAAGAACTGCGTCATCTCCACCGCGAGGTCCTTGACCACGGTGAAGTTGCGCAACGGCTCCAGCCGCAGCCGGCCGTCGCCGCCGACCACGTCGCTGACGCGGGTGCGGCAGGTCCAGCGCGGGCGGCCGTTCACCACCATGGCGCAGGAGCCGCACATGCCGACGCGGCAGGCGAAGCGATAGGAGAGGGTGGAATCCTGTTCGCGCTGGATCTCGGTGACCACGTCGAGCACGGTCTGGTGGGTGCGGCGCGGGACGGTGAAGGCCTGGAATTCTCCGCGTTCACTACCGCGCCAGACATCGACCGCGAGCACCGCGCCGTCGCTTGCGCTCATCGTTGCATACCCCAGGCATTCACCGTGCGCGACTCGATGGCACGGAAGATCACCGACTCGACCAACAGGCCGATGACGATGACCATCAGCAGGCCGGAGAACACGCGCGCGGTGTCGAGGTCGTTTCGGGCTTCAAAGATGTACCAGCCGATGCCGCCCGAGCGCGACGACACACCGAATACCAGCTCGGCCGCCACCAGCGTGCGCCAGGCAAAGGCCCAGCCGATCTTCAGGCCCGACAGGATCGAAGGAAACGCTGCCGGGATGAGGAGGAGCGCGACGTAGCGCGCGCCCTTCAGGCCGACATTGCGGCCGGACATGCGCAGCGTCTCGGGGACGCTGCGGAAGCCGCTCAGCGTATTGAGCGCCACCGCCCACAGCACCGAATGGATGATGACGAAGACCAGCGAAGGCGTGCCGAGCCCGAACCAGATCAGCGCCATCGGCAACAGCGCAATTGCCGGCAGCGGATTGAACATGGCGGTGAGGGTGGAAAGGATACGGGTGCCGGTCTTGCTGATGACCGCGAAGGTCGTGAATGCCGTCGCGATGGCGAGGCCCGCGCCGTAGCCTACGGCCAGCGTCTGCAGCGAGGTGATGGTACGGTTGAGCAGCAGGCCGCTGCGCATGTCGCTGACGAACATGCGGACGGTTTCGCTGAAGCTCGGGAACAGCAGCGAATCGTCGAGCCACCAAGCATAGACCTGCCAGAGCACGATCAAAGCGAGCAGGATGTTCATCCGCTGCACCGCTTCGCTCTGGAACAGGCGCTCGAAGAAGCTGAGCGGCCGCTCGACGTCGCCGATCACGCCGGAGTCGACCAGCTTCAACTCGAATTCGGGGCGTTCGACCGATTGCGGCCGGGTATCGTGATCGACGGCGCTCATGCGCTGGCCTTCTCGGGGCCGCCTGCGTGCCCCGTCTCGTCACCGAACAGCAGCCCGTGGATGCGTTTCGACATCGCGCCGAAGTCGCTCTGGTCGATGTTGGAAAAGTTGAAGCGGGCGGCATCGAGCTCGGCGCGCACGCGGCCCGGGTGCGGCGACAGCACCAGGATGCGCGAGCCGACGAGGATCGCTTCCTCGATCGAGTGGGTGACGAACAGCACCGTAAAGTGCAGCTGATCCCACAGCGACAGCAGTTCTTGTTGCATGGAGCGGCGGGTGAGGGCGTCGAGTGCGGCGAAGGGCTCGTCCATCAACAGGATGTCGGGCTCCAGCGCCATGGCGCGGGCGATGGCGACGCGCATCTTCATGCCGCCGGACAGCATATGCGGGTAGATGTCGCGGAATTTGGTGAGTTGCACCTTTTCGATGGCCGCGTCCGCGCGTTCCCTGGCCTCGGCCGAGGAGAACTTGCGCGTCACCTTCATCGGGAACAGCACGTTCTGGAACACGGATTTCCAGGGCATCAATTGCTCGAATTCCTGGAACACCATCATGCGGTCGGGTCCGGGGGCCTCGACTTCCTTGCCGCGGATGCGGATGGTGCCCTCCACCGGCGGCATGAAGCCGCCGACGGCCTTCAGCAGCGTGGACTTGCCACACCCTGAAGGCCCGAGCATTACGTAGCGGTCGCTTTGGTGAACGGAGAAATCGACCCGGTAAGTCGCCGTGACCAGATGGCGTGGCGTCTTGTACTGAAGCGTAACCCCGTTCACCTCAAGTAGAGGAGCGTTCATCCCGGTCCTCAACTGCCCGGCAGATTGTGGATGGCGTCGATGAACATGTCTTTCCAGCTCTTCGGCCGGTTCGGCACCATTTTGGCATCCGCCATGTAGTTCGCCACCACCATGGTGCGCTTGGGCACGATGGTGAAGGTGTTGTCCGAATTCTTGATGATGGCTTCGGCTTCCGCCACCGGCAGCTTCGAGTGGTTGGCCTTGACCCACAAGGCGGCCGCCGCGGCCGGGTCGTCATGGATTTCCTTCATGGCGATCTTGAGCCCCGACAGGAAAGCCTGAATGAGCTTGGGATTATTCTTGTACAACTTACCCATCGCCCACACGACGTTGAACGTGTGCGGCCCGCCGAACACGTCGTAGCTGTTGAGCACGCGGTGCACTTTCGGATTCTTGAGCTCGATGTACATGTAGGGCGCCGAGGTGAAATGCCCGGTGATTTCCGACTTGAAGCTCATCATCTGGGCGAGGCCGTCGGGATGACTGAGCGAGACGGTGTATTTGTCGAGGTCGTGCTCGTGTCCCTTGCCGAGCGCCTTCAGCGCCGCCATCTGCAGGATCACCGCCTGCATCGACACGCGCACGGCCGGCAGGGCGATTTTATCCTTGGCGGTGAAGTCGGTGATCTTCTTCACCTTGGGATCGATGGTGTTGAGGAAGAGCGGCATCATGTTGAGCGCGCAGATGCCCTTGATGTCCTGCTTGCCCTTGGTGCGGGCCCAGGCGGTAACCAGCGGGCCGACGCCGCCGGAGGCGAAATCGAGGCTGCCGGAAAGCAGGGCATTGTTCATCGCCGCGCCGTTGGAGAAGTGCGTCCACTCGGTTGTCAGGTCGAGCCCGAGCTTCTTGCCTTCCGACTCCAGCAGATGATGCTCCTTCATGATCGTCAGCGGCACGTAAGAAATGCCGAATTGCTGCGCGATGCGCACGGTGCGCGGTTCGGCGTTCGCGGCCGTGGCGGAAAAGGCAAAAGCGGCGGCTGCGGCCAGCAGCGGCCAGCGCCAGAGTTTGCGGCGATCTTGTCTCAATTTACAGTCCTCCCAGTTGGTCTTTTTGATTTTCGCTTATTTCGCGGTTCACCTATCGTGCGTCAGTTTGCGATAAGGTGGCAAGCATCAATTTCGCCAAGGAGCGCCCGATGTCTGACGCCGTACAAAGAATCCAGAACGCGTTGCTCGAACGCTTTGGCGAGCGCTTCAAAGTGGACGATGCGCTGGCGGGGCTCGACGAATTGGCGCGCATTTCGGCGCGTCGCGTGCGGCGGCGCTATCTCGATCGCGATGTGCCTTCCGATCTGTTGCGGCTGATCTGCGCGAGCGCCTTGTGTGCCCCCTCGAAGAGCGACCTGCAACAGGCGGACATTCTCATTTTGCGGGAAAAAGGGAAGCGCCATGCCATCGCGGACTTGCTTCCGGAAATGCCGTGGCTGCGCGAGGCGCCGGTGTTCCTGCTGTTCCTCGCCAACGGACGCCGGGTGCCGTTCGTCTCGCAATGGCGCCACAAGCCGTTTCCCAACGATCACCTCGACCTGTTCTTCAACGCGACGGTCGATGCGGCGCTCGTGATGGCGACGTTCATGCACGCCGCGGACGCCGTCGGATTGGGCTGTTGCCCCATCAGCATGATCCGCAATCATGCGGCGGCCGTCAGCGAGTTGGCCGGTTTGCCGGAGAAGGTCGTCCCGATCGCCGGCATGACGGTGGGTTGGCCGGCGGAGGAGGGGATGCTCTCGCCGCGGCTGCCGTTGTCGGTCACCGTGCACGAGGAGCGTTTCGACGAAAGCGATCTTGCGGCCAAGATCGACGGCTACGACCGTCGGCGGGCGGCGTCGCGCCCTTATCGGCGGCAGCGCGATCCGGCGCGTTTCGGTGAGGCGGAGCTTTACGGCTGGTCCGAGGACAAGGCGCGGCAATACGCGACCCCGCAGCGCGCCGACTTCGGCGCGTACGTACGGGGACAAGGCTTTTGCCTCGATTGAGCGCATGGTTCGCTACCTGAGATCGGACACGTAATGCAGGTGATCGGTCTGGCATAGCGACACGCGCCATTCGACCGGCCGGCCGTCGAGCGCGAAGGCGGTGCGGTCGATGGCGAGCAGCGGCGCGCCGAGCTTCACCCCGAGATGCTTGGCTTCATGCCGGCCGGCGGCGACAGCCTTCAGCTTTTCCGAGGCACGCACCACTGTGACGCGGAAATCCGATCGGTAAAGCTCATAAAGATTGTTGGGCAGGTCGCGTTTCTCGATGCCGGGGAAGAGCGCGCGCGGCAGCAGAATGCGCTCTGCGATGCAAACGCGGCCTGAGAGCGAGCGTAGCCGCTCGATGCGCACCACCCGCGCGCCGGCGGAAAGGCCGAGCGCGGCAGCCGCCTCGGCGTCGGCTGCTTCGACGGTGACCTCGATAATCTGGCTTTCGGGGAATTCGCTTTTCCCGGAATCCGGGACCAGCTTGAAGAACTGGAACAGGATGCGCGCATCGTCGTGGCGGGCGACATAGGTGCCCTTGCCCTGGCGGCGGACGACGAACTTTTCCGCTTCCAGCTCGTCCAGCGCCTTGCGGATGGTGCCCTGCGAAACGCCGAGATCGCCTGCGATTTCGAATTCGCTCGGCAGCAGTTCGCCCGGCTGCCAGACGTTGTCGACGATGCGCTTGACCAGCACGTCGCGCACCTGGCGGTAGAGCGGGCGGAAACCGAGGGCGTCCTCGCCGGCGCGCTTTGGCTCGATCCGCGGTTGGTCCATCTCGTTCGGCCTCGCAAATCCGCGCGGGTCCTCGTTGACTCTTGTCTTTTATGTCTTATACAAGACTAGCGCAAGTCAGTTCGTTTGAAGGGGATGGGCCCATGGGCATTCCGCAGTTATTGGTGCACGACAAGAAGGACACGGTCGGCGTGGTCGCAATCGAAGGCCTCAAGGCCGGGACCGACATGCTGTGCGTGGTGACCGCCGACAATTCGTCGTTCAACATGAAGACCAAGATGGACGTGCCGGTCGGGCACAAGATCGCCCTGGTCGACATCAAGAAGGGCGACACGGTGATCAAGTACGGCGAGGATATCGGCAAGGCGGTGGCGGACATCGCCAAGGGCGAGCACGTGCACGTTCACAATCTCAAGACCAAGCGGTGGTAGTCATGGCGAAGGGTAACGGTAAGTCCAACATGAAGTTCATGGGCTGGCGGCGCGAGAACGGCCGCGTCGCCGTGCGCAATCACGTGGTCATCCTGCCGCTCGACGACATTTCCAACGCGGCCTGCGAGGCGGTGGCCAACAACATCAAGGGCACGATCGCCATTCCGCACGCCTACGGGCGCCTGCAGTTCGGCGCCGACCTTGACCTGCATTTCCGCACGCTGATCGGCACCGGGTCGAACCCGAACGTCGCCGCGGTGGTGGTGATCGGCATCGAGGAAGGCTGGACCCAGCGCGTGGTCGACGGCATCAAGAAGACCGGCAAGCCGGTGACCGGCTTCGGCATCGAGTTGCACGGCGACATCGACACCATCGCGCGCGCTTCGCGCCAGGCCAAAGAGTACGTGCACTGGGCCACGGAACTGCCGCGCGAGGAATGCGACATTTCCGAATTGTGGATCTCGACCAAGTGCGGCGAGAGCGACACCACGACCGGCCTCGCGTCCTGCCCGACGGTCGGCAACATGTACGACAAGCTGATCCCCAAGGGCATCTACGGCGTGTTCGGCGAGACTTCGGAGATCACCGGCGGCGAGCATATCGCCAAGGCGCGCGCGATCAGCCCGGAGATCGGCGAGAAGTGGATGAAGACCTGGCAGGCGTATGAAGACGAGGTCATCCAGGCGCACAAGACAGACGACCTCTCGGACTCGCAGCCGACCAAGGGCAACATTGCCGGCGGCTTGAGCACCATCGAAGAAAAGGCGCTCGGCAATCTCGAGAAGATCGGCCGCACCTGCAAATACATCGACGTGCTGGAACCGGCCGAAGCGCCGGCCGCCGGCGCGGGCCTCTACTACATGGACACCTCGTCGGCGGCGGCGGAATGCGTGACGCTGATGGCGGCGGCCGGCTATGTGGTGCACACCTTCCCGACCGGGCAGGGCAACATCATCGGCAACCCGATCGTGCCGGTGATCAAGATCTCCGGCAACCCGCGCACGCTGCGCACCATGTCCGAGCACGTCGACCTCGACGTGACCGGCATTCTGCGCCGCGACATGACGATCCCGGAGGCCGGCGACGCGCTGATCGAGATGATCCTGCGCACCGCCAACGGCCGGGCCACCGCCGCCGAGGCGCTCGGCCACCGCGAGTTCGTGCTGACCAAGCTCTATCGCAGCGCTTGATCACGATCTCGGGCTGATGGCCGCGATCGTCATCTCGGAGTTCATGGACGAGGATGCCATTCGTGGCATCCTCGCTTCTCATGACGTGCTCTACGATCCGGCGCTGGTCGACCGCCGCGACGACCTGCTGGCGGCCGTGGCGAAGGCGGACGCGCTGATCGTGCGCAACCGCACGCGGGTCGACGCCGCGCTGCTCGACGCGGGCGCCGAAGCTGAAGGCGGTGGGCCGGCTCGGCGTCGGGCTCGACAATATCGATACGGAAGCCTGCAAGGCGCGCGGCATCGCCGTTTATCCGGCGACCGGCGCCAATGACGTGGCGGTGGTCGAATGGGTGATCGCCTCCATGCTGGTGCTGCTACGCGGCGCCTTTGCCGCCAGCGGCAGCGTCATTGCCGGCGAATGGCCGCGCACCAAGCTGATGGGCCGCGAGGCGATGGACAAACAGCTGGGCCTCGTCGGCTTCGGCTCCATCGGCCGCAAGGTGGGGGCGGTGGCGGCGGCGCTCGGCATGAGCGTTTGCGCCTTCGACCCGCACATTGCTGCCGATGATGCGGCCTGGTCGCAGCCCTGGGGCAAGGTGATGCCTTGCGATCTCAAGACGCTGCTGCGCGACAGCGACGTGGTCTCGCTGCATGTTCCGCTCACCGACGCCACCCGCAATTTGATCGATGCCGGGACAATCGCCGGCATGAAGCGCGGCGCCATTCTCATCAATGCCGCGCGCGGCGGGGTGGTCGATGAGGCGGCGCTCGCCGACGCCTTGCGCGCCGGCCAACTCGGCGGCGCGGCGCTCGACGTGTTCGCGCAGGAGCCGCTGACCAAGGAGCTGGGACAGGTTTTCGCCGGCTGTCCCAACCTGCTATTGACCCCGCACATCGCGGGCGTGACGGTGGAAGCCAATACCCGCGTATCGCGGATGGTGGCGGAGAAGATCCGCGATCATCTCGCCGGAGGCTCGTAATGCCGACTTTGACTTTGGCCGAGGCGCAGGACCTCGTCGTCAAGACGCTCACCCGCTGCAAGACCGATGCCGAGATCGCGGCAAGCGTCGCGCGCGCGCTGGTGGCGGCGGAGGCGGAAGGGCAGAAGGGCCATGGCCTGTCGCGGGCGCCGAGCTATGCCGCGCAGGCCAAGGTCGGCAAGGTCGACGGCTTCGCCAAGCCGGCGCTGACCTGGGCCCGCCCGGCGGCGGCCGTCATCGACGCCAAGAACGGCTTTGCCTATCCGGCACTCGACGCGGCGCTCGCCGCGCTGCCCAAGGCGACGCGGCAGAACGGTATCGCGGCGGCCGGCATCCATCATTCGCACCATTGCGGCGTCGCCGGCCATCCGGTCGAGCATCTGGCCAAAGAAGGATTGGTGGCGCTGCTGTTCGCCAACACACCGGGCGCGATCGCGCCCTGGGGCGGCTCCAAGGCGGTGTTCGGCACCAACCCGATCGCCTTTGCCTGTCCGCTGCCGGGGCAGGCACCGATCGTGGTCGACCTTTCGATTTCGAAAGTGGCGCGCGGCAACATCCTCGCCGCCAAGCAGAAGGGCGAAGCCATTCCGGAAGGCTGGGCGCTCGATGCCGACGGCAAGCCGACCACCGACCCGACCGCGGCGCTGGCCGGCACCATGCTGCCCTTGGGCGACGCCAAGGGCACGGCGCTGGCGCTGATGGTGGAACTGCTGGCGGCGGGCCTCACCGGCGCCAACTTTGCCGCCGACGCGTCGTCGTTCCTCGATGCCAAGGGCGGACCCGCCGGCACCGGACAGTTGCTGATCGCCATCGACCCGTCGGCTTTCGGCGGTGACGGCGCGCTCGTGCATTTCGGCGTGCTGGCCAAGTCGATCGAAGACCAGCCCGGCGCGCGGCTGCCGGGTGTGCGCCGCCTGGCGGCGCGCGAGAAGGCGGCGAAAGAGGGCCTCACCATCACCGACAAGTTGCTCGCCGACATCGAGGCGGTATAACGGCTGCGGCGGCGAAACGCCGCCGATGCGTTTGTGTGAATGGGGGAGATTCGCGGTGAGCACTGACACGAGCCAGCAAGCCAAGCCGTCCGACCAGGCCCGCGCCGACCTCGCGCCGCAGGGCAAGCTGCGGCTCGCCTTTCCGGCGGCGAGCGCGCTTTACGTGACCCGCGATCCGGCGACCGGCGAACTGCGCGGCGTTTCCACCGACCTCGGCGCGGCGCTCGCCGCGCGGCTCGGCGTGCCCTTCGAGGCCAAGCCCTACAAGGCCGTGCGCGAGCTGATCGCCGACACCGGCAAGGGCGAATGGGACATCGCCACCATCGTCATGGAGGACGAGCGCCGCAAGACCTTCGACTACAGCCGCGCTTATCTGGAAGCCGACTCGACCTATCTGGTGCCGGCCGGTTCGGCCATCCAGAAGGTGGCCGACGCCGACAAGCCCGGCACGCGCATCGGGGTGGCGGAAAAGTCCGCCTTCGATCTGTTCCTCACCCGCTTCGTCAAGCAGGCGACGTTGGTTCGTTTCGGCGGCGTCGGGGCGGCGTTCGAGGGGCTCGGCAACAACGAATGCGATCTGGTGGCGGCGCCGCGGCAGGTGCTGGCGACGGCGCAAGGCCGCTTTGCCGGCTCGCGCATTCTCGACGACTGGTTCGACATGGCCTATGTCGGCGTCGCCGTGCCGAAGGGGCAGCAGGCGGCGGGGCTCGCCTTCATCAATGCGTTTCTCGACGAGGCGGTTCGCTCCGGCTTCATCGCCGAAGGGATCGCCCGCGCCGGCATGAAGGGCGCGAAGGTCGCCAGCGCCTAGCGTGATTGTTTTGAATTCGAAGCGGCGCCACAGTTGCGGCGCGCTCCCACTCCTCACGGGAGAGGTGAAGCGAGTTCGCGGCGACCGCTCGCTCTAATCAAGAAGAAACACTATTTCGGCGCGATCGAGCCACTCAGCGCGCCGGCTGGCGCGGGGTGGCGACGCGGGTATCGATATCGAGGTCGTCGGTGCGCGGGCCCATGGTCTGCATCGCCTCCAGGCCGTTTTCCCAGCGGTTGCAGTAAAGCTCGACCAGCATGCCGTCCGGGTCCTCGATATAGATGCTGTCGGTGATGTTGTGCTGGAAGGTGTGCTTGATGGTGAAGCCCTTGGCCTTCAGCTCGTAATAGGCCCCCTTCAAGGTCTCGTAGTCGTCGACCTGCCAGGCGAAGTGGATGAGGCTCGGCTGCTTCTCGGTGGTGCGCGGGCCGGTGGCGCCCTCGATCAGCGCCAGATCGTGATGCTGCTCGCCGAGGCTGAGATAGACGGTCTTGCCGTCGGCGCTTTCGGCCGACACCGTCAGGCCCAGCAGCTTGGTGTAGAATTCTTTCGACGCTTGGGCATTGCTCACATTGAGCATCACATGCGCCAGCTTCTGAACTTCGGTCATCGTCTTTTCCTTAGAGCGGGATCATGCGCTAATGCTGGCGCGCGCCGGCGGCCGCGAGATCGAGCGGCACCGGGTTGAGATCGGCGGTGCGCATCGCCGCGATGCCGCCGTCGCCGCGATTGCAGAACAGCTCGACGCAATTGTTGTCGGGATCGCGCACGTAGAAGCCGCGGGTGATGCCGTCCTCGCTGGCGTTCTCGACTCGGGATGCCGGCGGCCATCAATTCGTCATAGGCCGTTCTGCACCTGCTCGAAATTGCCGAGCTGGAAGGCGATGTGGCGGATGCCCGGCTGGTCCGGCGTCGGCGGATCGAGCGTGGCGCGCTGGAACAGCGCCAGCACATGGTGCTCATCGCCGATGGTCAGGAACACCTGGCCGCGGTCGAGCTTTTCGCTCGAAATCTTCATGCCGAGTTTCTGGGTATAGAAGTCGCGCGAGCGCACGCAGTCGCGGACGCTGAGCACGAGGTGCCCCAATTTCAGTGGCTTGGCCAAGCTTTCCTCCCAGGCGAAATCGGCTTCATTAGCGAAACTTGAGCGAAACTTGTGCCGCATTATCGCAAGGCGCCTTGGCGCGGAGCAAGCGGCTTTACAGTTTTGCCGGGCACGCCGCCGCATTTCCCACGCGGCAGGACCGCGCGGCCAAGGACACGATGGTCACAACCCCGACATGCTCTCCGTATGCCAGCGCAAGCAGATAGCGGCGCAGATGGTCGGCGCGCGGCGAGCAGCACATAGCCGACAATGGCGATGGTCAGAATGCCGACGAAGACCTGTTCGGACAGCGCCATGCGCGCCGACATGATCATGTAGCCGCCGAGGCCGCCGCCGGCGGTGATCATCTCGGTCACCACGGTGACGACCAGCGACATGGGGAAGGCGATCTGCAGGCCGCTCAGGATCTGCGGCAGGGCGGCCGGCACCACGATCTTCCAGACCACCCGCCGCCGGCTGACCCCCAGATTGCGCGCCGACCAGATCAGATAGCGGTCGATCGAGCCGGTGCCGAGATAGGTCGCGCTGATGATGGGGAAGATGCAGCTCAGCGCGACCATGGTGATCTTGGCCTGGTCGCCCAAGCCAAACCAGAGCACAAACAGCGGCATGAAGGCGATCTTCGGCGCCGGAAAGCCGATCGACACCAGGGGATCGAAGAACCAGCGCGCCAGCTTGTTGCGGGCGGCCATCGTGCCGATGACGATGCCGACAACCGCGGCGATCAGGAAGCCGCTGAAGGCGCGGTAGATGGTGAGCATACTGTGTCGGAGAGGAGCGTGCCGGACCAGAGCTGCTCACCCATGCGCAGCACGATATTGCTGGGCGCCGGCAACAGATACGCGTTGATCCAGCCGGACTGCACGCTGACCTGCCAGGCCACGATCAGGATCGTACCGACGGCAAAGCTCGCCGAGCCCTTCAAGAGCCGGGCGGTCCACGACGGGCCGCTCTTGGTTATGAGGACAGTGTCCGCCATCGGAGCGACCAGGCCATGAGGTGAAGGAAAAGGCGATCGGACGACCGAGCCGATCACGATGACGACGATGATGGCGCTGAACATGGTGGCGTAGTCGCCGGTCTCGCCGTTATAGCCGATCATGAAGCCGAGCCCTTTCTCGGCGAGCAGCAATTCGGCGCTGACCAGCAGCAGCCAGGACAGCGCCAGCGCCATGCGGATGCCGCTGAGGACGTCGGGCAAGGCGGCCGGCAGGATGATCTTCCAGAGGACGCGGAGCTTGCTCGCGCCGAGGCTGCGCGCCGACCAGACCAACAGCGGATCGACGCCGCGCGCGCCGTTGTAGGAGCTGATCACCACCGGCAGCAGGCAGCCGAGGAAGACGGCGGCGATCTTCGACATGTCGCCCATGCCAAACCACAACAGCAGGACCGGGATCAGCGCGCTCTTCGGCATCGGGTAAAGAAAGGTGATGACCGGCCTGAACAGCAGGCGCGCCATTTCGATGCGCGCCATGGCGATGCCGATGACGGTGCCGAGAACGACGCTCGAGAGCAGGCCGGCGAGCTCGCGCTTGAGCGAGACAGCGGCCTGTTGCGCCAGCTCCCCGGAGTCGAACGCCGAACGGAACGCGGCAAAGGTTGCTTCCGGCGACGGCAGCAAGTCGGCCGACATCCAGCCGGCGCGCGAGGCGATATCCCAGACGAGCAGCAGCAGCGCCACCGGCGCGTAATAGACCAACGTGCCGCCGACCGCGTTCACCGCGGTCAGGAAGCCAGGGCCATCTCTTCGCGCAGCAGTGCCCATATTTCCTCGGAGAGATCGTCGATTTTGGTGCGCGGGTCGCCGGCGGTGAGCTTGGTGTTGAGGATGGTCTTGATGCGGCCGGGTCGGGCCGACATCACCACCACGCGCTCGCCCAGCATCACCGCCTCGCGCACGTCGTGGGTGATGAACATGACGGTCTTCTTCTGCTGCCGCCAGATGTCCAGCAGTTCCTGTTGCAGGATGTAGCGGGTCTGCGCGTCGAGCGCGCCGAACGGCTCGTCCATCAGCAGGATGTCGGGATTGCAGGCCAGCGTGCGGGCGAGCGCCACCCGCTGCTGCATGCCGCCGGACAGCCGGTTCGGGAACGTGTTCTCGAAGCCGGTCAGCTTGACCATGTCGATATAGCGCTGGGCGATGGCGCGGCGCTCGTCCTTGGCGACGCCTTGCTCGGCAAGGCCGAACTCGACATTGCCCATCACCGTCTTCCAGGGGAACAGGGCAAAATGCTGGAAGACGATGCCGCGGTCGGGGCCCGGCTCTTTCACCGGCTTGCCGTCGACCAGGATCTGGCCGCCCGAGAGTTCGAGAAAGCCGCCGAGCAGATAGAGCAAGGTGCTCTTGCCGCAGCCGCTCGGGCCCACCACCGAGACGAATTCGTCGCGCTCGACGGAGAGATCGATGCCGTCGAGGGCGACCACCGGCGCCGCGCCCTGGCCGGGGAAAATCTTCTTCACGCCGTTGAACTGGATCTTCGACACGGGGTCTCTTGCCTTGGCGTCTTGTGAGCGGTGGCGGCTCGATTGGCGACGGGAGACCGGCGGTCCCGGCCGGAGCCGGAACCACCGATAGACCATATCGCGCGGACGCCAGAGCGCTATTTCAGCCGCGCCGCCGCTTCCTTGATGATCGACTCGTCGATGTAGGGCGAGGCATCGAACTTCTTCTTGATGAAGCCGGCCTCGTAGATCTGGTCGATCGTGTTCTGGAACACCTTCTTGTCGAGGCGCAGGTCCTTGGTGCGGTAGTAGCCGTCTTTCCCCAGCGCCCATTCAAACTTGGAGACGGGCCGTTTCGCCACCTTGGACATCATTGCGAGCGCTTCCGTGCGGTTCTTCGGGTCGAGGAACCAGCGCCGGGCGCGCAAATAGTCCTCGAAGAAGTCGACGAGCGCGGCGTGGTTCTTCTTGAGCGTCTGCTCGGTCGCCACCCAGAACAGGAATTCGGAATCGCCGAGCGCCTGTTTCATCGTGAACAACGGCCGGATATCGCCCGCTTTGTTCGCCGGGTACCAGAAGGGTGCGATGAAGACCGCCGCGTCCACCTTGCCCGACGTCAGCATGGCATGCATGGCCGGGAACTTGGCTTCGACGATGGTGACGTCCTTGCCGGGAACGAGGCCGTGCTTCTTCAGCATCAGGCGCGCGGCCATGTCGAGCGCGCCGCCGAAGGCGTTGATCGCGATGGAGTGACCTTTCAGGTCCTCCACCGTCTTGATCGGCGAGTCCTTCTTGACGGCGAACCTGGAGGTGAACTGCGGACCGTCCTGCACCAGGTCGCCGATGGCGCGGAACGGCTGGTGCGCGTTCTGGATGCCGTGCACGAAGGCGATGGACGACAATACGCCGAGGTCCATCTCATTGGCGGCCAGCGCCTGCATCACGATGGAGCTGCCGCGCGTGAACACGAATTTGACGTTGTAACTCTTGCCTTCGTGCTTGAGCAGATCCTTCTTCATGAAGATCGCCGGGATCAGATGCGGCGGGACGGCGCTGTAGTTGACCTTCAGCGTCACCGGTTCGGCGGATGCAGCCGAGAACGCAAATAATGAAAAGGCAGCGGCGACCGCTGCGAGACTTCGCCGAATCATGAGTTCTTCCTCCCTGGAGCCCCGTTGTTTTGGTCTTATTGTCCGGCGATTGTAGATGCTGGCGGGAACTATGCAACCGGCCAACGCTTCCCGGTCGAGGGATTTCGCCGCTCGCCTCACACCGATCGGCACGATCTAGCGTTTGCGCGCGCGCAGGCGGTGGTACACGTAGAAGGCGGCGGCGGCGATTGTCACCAAAACGATGACGCCGTCCATGCTGTGAAAGGCGGCGCGTAATTGCGGATCGCTGTTCCAGCGCTCGCCCAGGCGAAAACCGACATAGGCAAGCCCGTAGCACCAGGGCCACGAGCCAACAAAAGTGTATATCTGAAATCGCCAA
Organism: uncultured Pseudomonadota bacterium; assembly: GCA_963732895.1. Classification (GTDB taxonomy): domain Bacteria; phylum Pseudomonadota; class Alphaproteobacteria; order Rhizobiales; family Xanthobacteraceae; genus Pseudolabrys. Next base: position 673,668 of record CAVTBG010000008.1, read on the forward strand.
AAGGGCATGCGCGCGATGCCGGCCGGCAGCGAAATGAAGGTGCGCACCACCGGCAGCAAGCGGGAGACCAGCACTGCGCTCGTGCCGTAGCGGGCAAAGAAACGCTCGAACGCCGCCAACTCGCTTTCGCCGAACAGCACATAGGAGCCCCAGCGCACGGCGGCGGCGCGGCCGCCATAAGCGCCGATCACATAGGCAAGCGTCGAGCCGAGGTTGCAGCCGATGGCGCCGGCGGTCGCGGCACCGATCAGGGTGAAGCGTCCCGTCGACACCAGGTAGCCGGCAAACGGCATGATGATTTCGGAGGGCAGGGGCACGCAGGCCGATTCGAGGGCCATCAGCCCGGCCACGCCGGCATAGCCCGCCTTCGAAATGGCAAAGACAATCCAGGAAACGACGAAAGCCGTAATGTGTTCGAGCACGGTTTTGGACTCCCGGTGGCGGACCGGGCCACATAACCGACCCGCGGCGCCGAGGGCAACCGGCCGTGGCGCGCCCCCATTAGCGGCGCCGCGCTTACGCCTTCTGCTCGCTGCCCGCCTGCAGTCCCTTGGACGTGGTTCGCCTCCGCCCTGTGCTTGGCGCCTTCCTCCCGCGAGCGGCGGATGCCGTAATAGAACGACCAGACCACCGCGACCAGCAGCACCAAACCGACCGGCCGGTAGAGCAACTCGTGGTACTTGCCGTCGTAAATCCAGATCGTTCGCCGCAGCGTCTGGTCGGCGAGCGGACCGAGAATCAGCCCGAGGATGAGCGGCGCGAACGGATAGCTGGCGCGATAGAGCAGGTAGCCGACGCCGCCGGAGACGAACATGACGCCGATGTCGAACATGGAATAGGAGGCGGCGAAGGTGCCGATCAGGCACAACAGCACGACCGTGGACATGACGGTCGGCGACGGCAGCGACAAAGGAAGATGCTCGGCCGGATCAGCAGGAACGCCACCGTGTACATGAAGAAGTTGGCGATCAGCAGGCTGGCGTAGATGAAATGCATGAAGCCCGGATGCTCCATCTGGATTCCGGGGCCGAGCGTGATGCCGTGCAGGCTGAGCGCCGCGATGATCAGCGCGGTGGAGCTGTTGCCGGGAATGCCGAGCGTGCAGGTTGGCAGCAGCGCGCCGCCGCAGGTGGCGTTGTTGGCGACTTCCGAGCAGACCACGCCTTCGATGTCGCCTTCGCTGAACTTCCTTCCGGTCGCGCGCTCGCCGAAATTATAGGAGACGAAGGCCGAGATATTGGCCCCGGCGCCGGGGATGGCGCCGATGATGGTGCCGACCGCGCTCGCCCGCAACGCGCTCTTCCAGTATTTGCGGAAATAGCTGAAAGGCGGCAGCACGCGGCCGATCTTGGCCGGGATCGGCACCGGCGTGCGCCGGCTCAACACGTTGATGACTTCGGTCAGGCCGAACAGGCCGATCAGCACCGGCAGATATTTGATGCCGCCCATGAGATCGGGCACGTTGAAGGTGAAGCGTTCGACGCCGTGCAGCTTGTCGGTGCCGACCATGGCGATCATCAGGCCGAGCCAGCCGGAGGCCCAGCCTTTAAGCGGCTCCTCGCGGCCGGTGAGCGTGCCGGCGATGGAGACGCCGAGCATCACCAGCAGGAAGAACTCCCAGGAGCCGAAGCTGAGCGCCAAGGCGATCATCACCGGCGCCAGCGTCACCAGCACGATGAGGCCGGCCCAGTTGCCGACCATGGAGAAGGTCAGCGCGGAGCCGATGGCAATGCCGCCTTCGCCGCGCTTGGCGAGCGGATGGCCGGCCATGGCGGTCGGTACCGCCGAGGGCGTGCCCGGGATGTTGATCAGAATGGCGGATATGGCGCCGCCGAACTCGGTCGCGATCCAGACAGAGATGAGAAAGATGACCGAAATGGCGGGCGACAGCGTGTAGGTGAAGCCGACCAGCAGCGCCATCGCCATGTTGGACGACAGGCCGGGCAGGGCGCCCCATATGATGCCGAGCGCCGCGCCCAAAGCGGCCACGCCCAGACCGAGTGGGCTAAAGACAAACGTCCAATCGAACATCATTGGTCTTCCCTTAGCCCGCGACCTTTAGGTACTGCACCGCCGTCACCAGATTGCCTTGTCCCGGCATCGGCAACTCGAACACGCCGGCAAAGGCAAGCGTCAACAGGATCGGCATACCGATCGCCACAGTCACCCGTATCCACATTTTGCCTTCCGGCCAGAACAGCCACAACATGACAAAGAGGAAGAGCGTCGCCGCGATCTCGAACGGCAGGTAGGCCAGCAGGACGAAATAAAAGACGCCGATGCACACGAAGGCGAGCACGGCACGCGCCAGATGGCTATCGCCCATTTCCTCGGTCAGGCTGACCCGCAAGGCGCCAGCGCGGATCGCCTTGAACAGCAGGATAGCCGACATGACGAAGAGACTGCCGCCCAGGAGAACGGGCAGCATGCCGGGGGCGGTTTGCCAGCCCTCGGGATCGGGCAGCTTGAGGCCGCCAATCGTGAAGATCGCAGAAAGAATGAGAAGGCTGACAGCGATCAGAACGCTCGTCGGCCCCTCGGCGGGCGGCGCGCTCTCGGCTTGGAGACGCGCGTCGCCCTTGGCTTCTTGCTGGGCCATTTGTTCCGCCATCGTTAGACCGCGGGCTTATACCCTTTCGGCGGCCACCACTTGCCGAACTCCTCGATGCTGGGGATGTTCAGCTCCTTGAGGGTCTTCTTGGCGAGCCCGGCGTCGACCAGCAGGTTGGACGCCACGCAATCCCACAGCGCCGCGCGCCGGTCGGCCGCTTCGCCCACCACCGGATCCGGGAAGCGCGGCTTCTTGGCGTCGAACGCGCGGAACTCCTTGGAGTTGATGCTCTTCATCCAGGCATCGGAAAGCTGCTTGAGGACGGCCTTGTCGGTGTCGCGCTTGACCGCCATGGAGAAGCCGCCGCCGATCGGGGCCACTTCCTTGAGCGAGGGCAGCCAGTTGGTGATCGGCTGCAGCTTGACGCCCTGGATGTCGAGCGGTTCGGCCACCGCTACGGCGAGGTTGCGCAGCTTGCCGGCCTTGATGAACGCGAGCTGCTCGTGCAGGCCGTTGCAGGTGACGTCGACTTCGCCTTCGAGGCAGGCCTTCATGGCGGGGAAGCCGCCGTTGTAGGGCACCAGACGGAACTTGGTCTTGGAAGCGCGTTCCACCAGCAGCGCGGCGAGATGCCAGGTGCCGCCGGGGCCGTTGGTGGCCATGCGCAGGCCGCCCGGCTTCTTGTGCGCCCTGTCGATCAGGTCGGCGAGATCCTTGATCGGTGAATTGGGCAGAACCGCGAGGCTCATATACGACGTGTCGCAGCCGAAATACTGCCAGTCCGTGTAGGGGACGGTCGTATCCTTGCCGAGAATGCGCAGGCCGCGATCGAAGCCGGGGCAAGCGAGCCAAGTGTAGCCGTCCGACGGCTGGCTGAACACGAACTTGGTCGCGATCGAAGAGGTGCCGCCGGTCTTGTTGACCGAGTTGATGGTGGCGCCGCCCAAATTCTTTTTCATCTGCGGCGCGACCGCGCGCGCCACAGTGTCGACGCCGCCGCCCAGTGCGGTCGAGACGACTTGCGTGATCGGCTTCGCCGGATAACCGGCCGCGAAGCTCATATCGAATGGAAGCGTGCTGGCCGCGCCGGCCGCTCCCATAAGCTTCAAAAAGTCTCGTCTAATTACACTCATGCTCTTAGTCCTCCCGAACTCGTTTTCTAATTGATCATCCGCCGCGTTGATCCGGTGTCGTGACACTTGCCGCGGATCAATGGCTTTCAGGCTATTACGGGTTGGAGCAATGGTCCAGTGAATTGGCATCCCGACGGATGGGAATCGTTTGCACTGTTTCGCAGCGGGAAAAGGCGGACGCGCTTTCGATTGCCGCGCAGCGCCTTTCAACCCGAGCAAAACCTGTCGCCGGCTGCGGTGCGCGGGTAAAGCGGGCGCGTTGATCGACCGGGCGTATGCAAACGATAGACCTTCCGCATGTGCGCCCCAATGCAGAACGCTTGATTCGCGTAACGTGCTCAACTAGCAGAGTGGCGGATGAGCTTTGCCCGGTGGCGGGCGGCCATCGCTAGGGGGAGTGAAATGCCGTTCTATCGGTTCGAGGATATGGAGAACAAGAACTTCACGCTGCACCTGTCGACGGCCAACGGTCCGGTGATCGAGGGCAGCCATCTTTACTTCTGTCTGAACCAGAAGAAAGCCGGCACCGGCTCCGAACTGCATTACCATCCCAACGAGCTTCTGATCTTCGTGGTGCGCGGCAAAGTGAACGCCGTCGTCGGCAAGGACCGGCGCATCGCCGAGCCGGGCACGTTCATCATCATTCCGCCGAACGTGCGCCACTCGATGAAGGCGACCGAGGACGGCGAATGCGCCTATCTCTACATCAAGGATCGCACCTGGACGATCGTCGGCGTCGGCGCCGACGAAGCCTTGCCGGAACGGCCGCTGACCATGGAAGAGTTGGAAGAGATCGCACGCACCGGCAAGCAGCAGGTTCCGCATAAGGCGGACTCGAACAGCTCGGGCGCGATCATCGAAGGCGTGCCGGACTGCTATTATCCGCTGATGCACGGTCTGAAGGGGCCGATCGGCTACGGCCGCCGGGTCGAGTGGATCGAAGGCGAGCGCGCGGCGTTCGGTTTCTTCGAGGTGCCCAGCGCGTTCGAGGACGCCAGCGACAAGAGCGAACACGAGCAGTACTTCTATATCTGCGACGGCGAGGTCGACGGCGAGGTCAACGGCGAGAGCAAGCACCTGCGCGCCGGTGACATCATGCAGGTGCCGCGGGGTGCGGCCTATCGCCTCAGCGTCGGCGGCAAGGCGCCGGCGCGTTTCGTGGCGGTCAGGGCGACCAAGTGGCTCGAGGACCAGTTGGCCGAGACCAAGCACTAATCGCTATTTCGGCGGGATCACCGGCAGCAACAGATAAGCCTGCCGGTGAGGACCCGAATGCAGCGTGACGTCGCCGCCGAACACATCGGCGGGACGGTCGCGCGGGTCGGCGTGCTTGAACGGGCCGACGCCGGTGAACACCGCGTCATGCGTCCCTAAGCCTTTGACCAGGCCGCCCGGCCATTCGTAATCGCGCCCGCGCACCGAGAGCGCGATGCGATGGCCCTTCGGCACCACCACGCAGGTCGGCCAGATCTCGACGTCGACTTCGTAGACCTCGCCCGGCGTCAGCTTCTGGATTTCGTCGTGCGCGAGATAGGGCCGGTAGGGCGTCGACAAGTTCGTGTCGAGCTTGCGGTGCGAGGCGCGCAGCCAGCCTTGCGCGATCGGCGTATGCGGATCGAGCGCGCCGAGGAAGGTGACTTCCTTCATGTCGGGTGCAAACACCCGCACGATCAGGAACAGGTCGGAGTCGTTCGTCGATGAAGAGACGAAAAGCTTGGCCGCGATCGGGCCGGTGATCTCGGTCTCCTGTTCCAGGGGGTCGGTGAGATAGGTCACACCCTCCGACAACGCGCCATAGGTGAGGGCGCGGTCGTCGCGCTGCGCTTCGCGCGCAAGCTTGAGGTGCTCCGGTTCGAGATAGAACTTTGTCCATTGCGTGCGGGCGAGCGGCCATTCGTTCTCGCCGCGCTCGACGAAGGTCTCGCCCGGATGGCGCACCTGCAGCAGCACCTTCGGCTGCTCGGCCCAGCCGGTGTCCTCGCCTTTGAGGAAATGGCCGAAGAAGCGCTTCTGCAATTGCACGCCGTAGTCGGTGTAAAATGACGTCCAGTGCTCGTAGCCGTGCGCTTCCAGCCATTTATTTTCGGAAGCCGCGCGCACGAAGCCTTCGAAATTGCCGCGCGGGTGCAGACCCTGGCCGCCCCAGTTCGCCGCCGAGAGAAAAGGCACCGTGACCTTCGACCAGTCGGGCATGCGGTCGATCCAGAATTTGTCGGTGGCGAGCTTGTTGGGGAAGGCTTCCGCCACCCAGTCGTGGCGCAGGCTGCCGAGTTCTTCGTCGGTCAAGGTCTCCGGGCCCGACACCCATTCGCCGGTCATGCTGCTGCGCAGGCCGTTGGCGCCGCGGCCGTGCTGCACGCGCAGCACCTGCGAGGGGAACCAGCGGTGGCGCGACGGGCAGTAGATGCCGCCGTGAAAGGTGAGGTCGCGGTAATAGTCGGCGGCGCCTTCCCAGGCGCAGATGGCGGCGAGATGCGGCGGCTGCAGCGCCGCCGTCTGCCACTGGTTCATGGCGTAATAGGAGATGCCGTTGAGGCCGACCTTGCCGCTCGACCAAGGCTGCGCCGCGGCCCATTCGATGCAGTCGTGGTAGTCCTTGGCTTCGCGCGGCGACCAGATGTCCAGATGCCGGGCGAGCGTCCGGCGCCGCGGGAGTCGACGCGCACGATGGCATAGCCGTCCGGCACCCATTTCTCCGGATCGACCACCTCCCAGTTGGCGTATTGGTTGGTCGATCCCGCCGGCACGTCGGGATGCGCCTCACACATGTTGCGCCACTGGTCGTCGTAGAGGTCCTCGAAGCGCAGCCACTTGCCGTAGGGGCCGTAGCTCATGATGACCGGGTAGCGGCCTTCGGCAACGGGGCGATAGACGTCGGCGCGCAGCAGCACGCCGTCGTCCATGGCGATGGGCACGTCCCAATCGATGCACATGCCGTCGCGGATTTCGGTCGTCTCGCGATATCCCATACCGGGCTCCCGCCGCTGCCTGTTCAGTCCGTCACGAAGCCGGCCGCCTGGAACCTGGCGCGCGCGCCCGGCGACACCAGTGACGCGACCAGGTTTGCGGCCGCATCCTTGTGCTTGCTTTCGGCGTGCACCGCCACCGCGTAGCGCGTGGTGCTCTGGATCTCAGGCGGATACGGCGCCACCAGAACCAGCCCCTTGTTTGCCAGGATTTCGCTCACCGGCCCGAGGCCGATCTCGGTCGCGCCTTGGGCGACGTCCTCGAAGCCTTCGGTTCCGCGTTGGCGTAAATGCAGACGCGGCGCGATCGCGTCGGCAATGCCGATCTTGTCCATCGCCTCGGCGGTGCGAATGCCGCTCTGGCCGCCTGCGGCCGGATCGGAATACGTGATCGAGACTGCCGCCAGCATGGCCCGCTTGAACGATTCAATGTCGGTAATGGTGGGCACCGGCGTGCCGCGCCGCACGGCGATGCCCAGGCCGATGCCGCCCAGCTGACGCACGCTTGTCGGATCGACATTGCCGGCGTCGGCCAGCGTCGCAATGCCGTCAGTGGTCGCAATCAAGACGTCGCCGGGCGCGCCATCGGTGACGCGTTGGACGATGGCGCCTGTGGTGAAGGATTCGAACTTCACTTTGTTGCCGCTCGACGCGGCGTATTCATCCAGTAAAGGACGCACCAGCGACTGCACCGCGCCGGGGCAATAGACTGCCAATTCGAGGGGATCGGTCACCGCGTTTCCATTCGTCACCGGGTTGGGGCGGCCCTTAACGCGCGCGCCGCTTGCCGGCGTTGGCCATCGCAGCCTGGGCCGGTGCGATCACTTCGTCCAGGGCGACGACGCGGCTGTTTTCCTTGGCCGACTTGATCGCCGCGTAAACGGTGGCCACGGCCAGGCACCCGTTCATCGCCGTCAGCTCGCATTCGCCGCCGCCGCTGATCGCGTCGGCGAACAGTTCGAGCTCGGCCTGGAACATGTTGCCGGGCGGCACGGCGAGGTTCTCGCGGTCGGCAGGGCCCTTGCCGCGCGCCTGCCGGAAGAGGGTGGCGTTCTCGTGCAGCCGGTCGGCGGTCGGCCAGAAGGTCTGGTCGATGTCGTAGAACATCAACGCGTCCTGGCCGGTGACCCGAACGTTGAAGGTGCCGGGGCTGGTCCAGTTCGACATCACCGCGCCGAGCTTGCCGTCGGCGAAATGGAGGGTGACGATCCATTGGTCCTCCACTTCGGCACCGACCGGCGAATGACGGGCGGCGCTGGCGCTCACCGCGGCGATGTCGCCGCCGAGATAGCGCACCATGTCGAACTGGTGGATGCCGATCTGGCTCAACGAGCCGCCGGGCGAGCTTTCCTGGTACCAGCGCCAGTCGTTCGAGGAGAGCCGCAGGCCGCGGTCGTTGCAGAAGCTGGTTTCGATCTGCGTGACCTTGCCGAGCTTGCCTTCGTCCATGGCCTTGCGGATGACGCGCACGCCGCTGAGCAGCCGCGCGCAATGGCCGACGACGACGCGCACGCCGTGGGTCTGCTCGAGCGCGGCGATGGCGAGCGAGTCCTCCAGCGTGTTGGCGATCGGCTTTTCGATGTAGATGTGCTTGCCGGCGCGCGCCGCGCGTTCGGCGAACGCGAAGTGAACTTCGTTGGGCAGCGCCAGCACCAGCGCGCCGATGTCCTTGTCGGCCAGCACCGCGTCGGCGTCGCGCGCCGGAATGCCCATATCCTTGGAAAAGGTTGCCAGCCGCTCCGGATTGCGGCCGACGCAGGCGACGATATCGATCTTGTCCGATTGTGCGGCGGCCTTGGCCAGCACGCGGCCCCAATTGCCGGGCCCGATCAAGGCCGTCTTCAATGGCGCCATCGTTCATCTCCCGTGCCGGTCGCAAGAAAGGCGCGAAGGGCCCATGACCAAATGGCACGCGCGATCGTCGCAGCGGTGCCTTGGTAGGGGCCGATCGGGCATTTCCTCGCATACGCCCGCTTGTTGTTGGCTCGAAAGCGCGGGCATTGGCGGCAAGCCTAGACGCGCATCGGAATAGATCAACAATATTCTGGTTATTTCCGTAATAGACCGGATCAATGCTATAAGAGGGCAAGGCCGGCACCTTGCCAAGGAGCCTGACATGGAGCTGCGGCACGTCCGCTATTTCCTCGCCATCGCGGAGACACGCAGCTTCACCCGTGCCGCCGAGCGGCTGCACGTCACCCAGCCGACGCTTTCACATCAGATCAAGCAGCTCGAGCAGCAGATCGGCACGGTGCTGTTCGAACGCGGCACCAAGGAGATCGAGCTCACGGCGGCGGGCAAGCTGTTCAAGCCTTATTGCGAGCGCATCCTCAAGGAGATCGACGCAGGCATTCTGGCCATCTCCGAGCTGGAAGGCTTGATGCGCGGCACCTTGCGGGTGGCCGTGTTCCACTCGTTCTCGCATTCGATGCTGCCGCCGATCCTGGCCGAGTTCGCGCTGCGCTATCCGGGCGTGCATGTGACCGTGCAACTGGTGCCGCAGGTCGGCCTGGAGCGCGATCTGCTCAGCGCCGATCTCGATTTCGCCATTTCCTACGTCGCGGACGACTACGAGCAGATCGTCGCCGAGCACCTGTTCGAGGAGGAGCTGGTGCTCATCGTCGGCTCCAAGCATCCGTATGCCGGCCGCAAGTCGATGCCGATGCGCGATTTGGCGACGCTGCCGCTGGTGCTGCTGACGCCGGAATTCGGCGCGCGCCAGTTCGTCGACCGCTATCTGGCGGACAACGGCCTGGCGCCGCACGTGGTGCTGGACATGAATACTATCGAGCCGATCCTGGCGACCATCCGCCATTCGCGGCTGGCCACCGTGCTGTCCGCGGGCGCCGTCGTCGACCCGACCGGGTTGCAGGTCGTGTGCCTGACCGACCCGGTGCCCAAGCGGCGCGTCGCACTGCTCTGGCGGCGCACCGGTCACCGCTCGGCGGCGGCGCAGCGCATGGCCGAGATGATCCGTGAGGCCTACGGCGCGATCGGGCAGGGGCCGCAGCGGCGGGGCGAGCCGCGCGACCAACGGGCGCGGCGGCGGGAGCAACCAGTCACATAGACCTAATCTATGATAGACATAATCAGAATATAATTGATCTATTTAAGGCCGCCCTCTAGGCTGCCGATGCCGCCCAGTGCTGGTGACAATAACAATTCGGGCGCCGTGGGAGAGATGCCTTTGTCGGTGAGTGAGGCGCCTGCGCCGCGCGTCCCGGTCATATTGGTGACCGGGTTTCTCGGCAGCGGCAAAACCACCTTGGTCAACCGTCTGCTGAAGACGCAAGCGTTCGCGCGCTCGGCGGTCGTGGTCAATGAATACGGCGAGGTGAGCATCGACCACGTGCTGGTCGAGGCGCCGCGCTATCGCATGCGGGTCGTCGATTCCGGCTGCCTGTGCGGCCACATGCACGAGGAAATCGCCTCCAGCCTGCTCGACCTCTACGTCAAGCGCGACCGCAATCCCAATTTCGATTTCGATCATGTGCTGATCGAAATGTCCGGCCTCGCCGATCCGGTGCCGGTGATCCAGGGTCTGCTGACCGACCGCCACGTCGCACCGCTCTTCGAATTGAAAACGGTCGTTGCGGTGGTCGACGGCGTGCATGGCGCGGGCCATCTGACGGCGCATCCGGAATCGGTGAAGCAGGCGGCGGTGGCCGACACGCTTGTTCTGAGCAAGAGCGATCTTGCCGACAAAGGCCATCTCGATGCGTTGGCGGCTGAGCTCGCGGCCATTAATCCCGGCGCGCGCCAGTTCCGCGCCGCAAACGGCGATTTGGCACCGGCGCAAATCCTCGACCAGACGGGTTTTGAGATCGGCGAACGCAGCGAAGCGGCGCGCGGCTGGCTCAACGACGCCAGCTACGCCGCCACCACCCCGGCGGCCTCGGCCGATCCGGCGATTTCGACTTTCGCGCTGACCTACGACGAGGAAATCACGCTGCCCGGCTTCGTGCTCTGGATGAATCTCCTGGCCGGCTTCCGCGGCGCGGGCCTGTTGCGCGTGAAGGGCATCGTCAACGTCGAGGGCCGGCCTTACGCGGTGCAGGCCGTACAGACCATCCTCAGCGAGCCGGCGCCGCTTCCCGCCTGGCCGGAAGACGACGATCGCCGCTCGCGGCTGGTGTTCATCACCCGCGGCATCGACGCCGCCGACATCCGGCGCACCTTTGCCACCTTCCGCTTCGAGGGCGGGCGGGCGCAGCGCAACATGACCATCAATCCGGAAACCTTCGCGCGCTTCCGCGAGACGATCCAATTATTCCGCAGCTCGCCGCCGCGCGGGCCGTCTTCCGCTACCGACCGTTTTAATGAGGAACTGGAAACCCGATGACAGCAGCAACGGAAAACGCGTCCGATTCCGGCGCGGTCAAATACATCACCGCCGCCAGCATGATCGATTGCACGGGCACGCCCGCGAGCAAGGACCCCGTGATCGTGCTCAAGGGCAGCCGCATCGACAAGATCGGCACCAAGGCTTCGATCAAGATTCCGCAGGGCGCCGAAGTGATCGACTGCGGTAACTGCACCTTGATCCCGGGCCTGATGGACATCCATCTCCACACTTTGATGTTCAACTGCCTGACCTTCCACAATTACCGCGTCGCCATGTGGGAGATCACGCCCGAGCTCCAGCAGATGTACGGGTTGTTCCACGCTCAGCTCGTCTTCGATATGGGCTTCACCACGGTACGCGATCTCGGCATGAATTCGCAGCACGGGCTGTTGGTGAGGGAGGCCTGCGCCATCCGCGATTCCATCGATGCCGGGATCGTGGAGGGGCCGCGCATGCAGATCGCGGCCTTCACCGTCATCACCGGCTCGCATCTTTCGCTGATCCAGCCGCGCGCGGCGCTCCGCCTCGGCTTCCAGGCCGCCGATGGGCCGTGGGAGCTGCGCAAGCTCGCGCGCCAGAACCTCCTGGACGGCGCCGACTGGATCAAGAGCTGCGTCACCGGCGGCGGCGGCACCGACAAGGAAGAGCCCGATATCCGCAACATGACGCAGGAGGAGTGCGACGCCGTCGTCGACGAGGCGCACGCCTTCCACAAGCAATGCGCGGTGCACTGCTTCACGCCGCAGGGCCAGCGTATGGCGCTGAAAGCGGGCGTCGATACCATCGAACACATGGTGTTCCACGACGACGAGACGCTCGGCATGATCAAGGAAGCTGGCGTGTGGATGACGCCGACCTTGGCGCACCGCGTCGACCACGCCATCGACATCCGTAAGGAGATCGGTACGGCGAAGTTCGTGACCGACAAGATGAAAAAGCTGCAGCCCCATTGCTTCGAGACCTTCCAGAAGGCGTTGAAGATGGGCATCAACATCGCCATGGGCACCGACATGGGCCTCGATCCGGAAATGGGCAGCAACGCCGCCGAGCTCGCGATCTACGTCGATCTCGGCATGAAGCCGATGCATGCGCTGCAGACCGCCACCATCAACGCCGCCAAGGCGATCAAGCTGGACAAGGACCTCGGCACGCTCGAAGCGGGCAAGCTCGCCGACATCGTGGCGGTCAACGGCGACCCGCTCGCCGACATCAAGTGCCTGCAGGAAAAGAAGAACATCCAGATCGTGATGAAAGAGGGCAAGGTCTACGCCGACCGGCGCACGGGCAAGCCGTCGAAGAACGTGGTCGATGCGCAGCCCGGTAGCTGGAAGATCCTCGACTACCTCTGAGCGGCGGTAGATCGATCTGAACGGGTGCCTCCGGCGCCGGATGCAAAGACACTTGAGGGAGCTTCACGGTGAACTGACAAACCGCCGCGGCTTGAACCGCGCGGATTAGGGGGAGGGAACGATGACTGTTGACTTTCCTGCACGTCGCGATGTTCTCACGCTTGTCGGCGGTATCGCCGCCGGCGCGCTGTTGCCGCGTTCGGTATTCGCGCAAGATGCCAAGGCGCCGCTCAGTTTCGGCTTCCAGAACTCGTCCTGGGGCGCCGTCGGCATGGTGGTCAAGTCCCGGGACTTGTTCAAGCAGGCCGGCGCCAACGTCACCACGCACCAGTTCGACGGTGGCAAGAACATCCGCGACGCCATGATCAGCGGGCGCATCGACGTCGGCGTTCTGGGCAGCACCCCCTTCGTGGTCGGCGCCGTCAAGGGCAACATGGTGGGGCTCGGCATCGCGCTCTATGCCGGCCGCACCAATTCGGTGGTGGCGGCCAAGGGCAAAGGCATCAAGACGATCGCCGACCTCAAGGGCAAGCGCGTCGCCTGCCAGCGCGGCTCATTCACCGCGCACGTGTTCACGGACAAGATTCTGCCGAAATACGGCCTCAGCACCAAGGACGTGACCATCGTCAACATGCCGCACCCGAACCACATCGCCGCGCTGGCGGCCGGGGCGGTGGATGCGTTCGCCGGGGTCGAGCCCTATCCGTCGGTGGCCGAGCTCGAAGGCATCGGGGTCGAACTGGTCGATTATTCTAAGTTCGACAATGGACCGGTGCTGATCGCCGCCAACGCGCCGGTGATCGCGGAAAAGCGCGCCGCGGTGGTGGAGCTGCTGCGCGGCTGGATCGAAGGCGTCAAGGAATTCAAGGCCGATCCGGACGGCTCAGCCAAGATCGTGCAGGGTTTCTTCAAGGCCAAGGGCTTCGAGATGAAGCTCGAGGTGGTCAAGTCCATGCTGTCGAAGCTCGACGTCACCACCAGCTATCACCCCGGCATCCGCGAGTATATCGGAGCACTGGCCACGAACTTGATGCACCATCATGCGATCCCGAGGATGCCGGACCTCAACAAGGTGCTCAACGACGACCTGATGAAAGAAGCCAAGAATGCCTGAACCGCACAGCGAGGCCGCATGAGCCCGATTAAGACGATCGCGTTCGTCGGCCTCGGCAATATGGGGAACCCGATGGCGGCGCAGCTCGCCGCCAAGGGCTTCGCGCTGGCGCTCTACGACACCCGTCCGGAGGTCGTGCAGGCCTTCGTTGCCGCCCATGGTGGACGCGCCGCATCAAGCGCCGCCGATGCCGCGCGCGGCGCCGATGCCGCCATCACCATGCTGCCGACCGACAAGATCGTGCGCGCGGTGGCGTTGGGCGAGGGCGGCCTGGCGGAAGGGCTCGCCGCCGGCGCCATCGTCATCGACATGAGCACCTCCGATCCGCGCGCCACGGTCGAGATCGGCGCGGCGCTCAATGCCCGCGGAATCCATTACGTCGACGCGCCGGTGATGGGCGGCGTCGTCTTTGCCAAGGACGGCAGCCTCGACATCATGGCCGGCGGCGACGACGCGGACATCGCGCGCTGCATGCCGGTGTTCGAGGCCATCGGCCGGCAGGTGTTCCGCTGCGGCGGCCTCGGCGCCGGCCACGCGCTCAAGGCGCTCGCCAACTACGTGAACGCCACGGCGCTGATCAACTTCATCGAAGCGCTCGCCATCGGCCGTAAGTTCGGCCTCGACACCAAGGTGATGGCGGACGCCATGCTTCAGATGTGCACCGGCCGCCAGCACCCGCTCGAGAAGAAAGTGATCCCGCAGGTTCTCACCCGCAAATTCGGCACCGGGATGGCGCTTGGCCTGATCGCCAAGGACGTGTCCATCGCGGCGAATTTCGGGCGTTCGATCGGCGCTCTGACCCCGCTCGCCGATTGTGTCGCTGACATCTGGGGTAAGGCCGAGGCCCAAGTCGGCGGCAAAGCCGATCAGACCGAAGTGGCCCGGCTGTGGGAAGAAGCCAACGGAGTGACGCTCTAAACCGCGAAAACGTGATTCAAAAACGGGAGGATACCATGACCAAGCTTACGCTGCCGCGACGCGACTTTCTCGCCATCGCCGGTGCCACCCTCGCCACCTCGGCGTTCCCGATGGTGCGGGCCTACGGCGCCGAACCGATCAAATTCGGCTTCCAGGACACGTCCTGGGGCGCGATCGGCATGATCGCCGACGCCGCCAACACCTTCAAGAAGGCCGGCGCCGACGTTAAGATTTTCCGCTTCGACAGCGGCAAGACCACGCGCGACGCCATGATCTCGGGCCGCGTGGATATCGGCGTGATTGGCGCTACGCCGTTCGTGATCGGCGCCGCCAAGGGCCAGATGCAGGCGATCGGCCTGGCGCTTTACGGCGCCAAGACGCTTGCCGTCGTTGCCGGCCTGAAGTCCGGCATCAACTCGATCAAGGATCTCAAGGGCAAGCGCGTCGGCTCGCAGCTCGGCTCCTCGACCGACCACGTGTTCAAGAGCAAGATCCTGCCGAAGGCGGGCCTGTCGGAAAAAGACGTGCAGATAGTCAACGTTCGTTTCCAGAACCACGTGGCGGCGCTTGCGGCTGGCTCGATCGACGCTTTCGCAGGGGTGGAGCCGTTCCCCACGGTCTGCGAGGTCAACAAGCTCGGCAAGACCTTGACCGACTACACGCCGTACGATTTGGAACCGGTCATCCTTGCCGCCAATACCGACATCATCAATAAAAACCGCGAAGGCGTCATCGAATTCCTGCGCGGTTATCTCGCCGCCGTGAAGATCTTCGACGACAACCGCGCGGAGGCCTCCAAGATCGTCCTCGATTCGTTCGTCAAGAAAGGCTTCAAGGTCGACGAGAACATCATCAAGACGATGCTGTCGAAGATTGACGTCAATCCGGACTTCAAGCCCGAGTTGAAGAGCTACCTGACCAACCTGTCGAAAGTCCTGATGAAGCAGCACAAGATCGCGGCAATCCCGGATTGGAACAAGCTGCTCAATCAGGGTCTGCTCGACGCGGCCCGCGCTAAAAGCTGACAAGAGCTGAGCGGGTCGGACGATGAGACGGGCACTGTCGATTGGGATTCCGTTCGTCACCTTCGCGGTGATCGCGGCGGCGTGGGAACTCTTTGTCGCTTACGGCGGGTTCTCGCCCAAGCTGGTGCCCGGCATTCCCGCCATTGCCGAGGCCTTCGTGCGGCTTACAGGCAATGGCGTACTGGAAGCGGCAGCCGGGGCGACGCTTTATCGCCTCGGCGCCGGCTTCCTGATTGCGGTGGTCCTCGGCGTCGGTATCGGCATCGCGATGGGGCGGCGGCAATGGGTGGAAGACACTTTGGTGCCGATCGTCACCTTCCTCTATCCGATCCCGGGTCTCGCCTATGCGCCGTTGTTCGTGCTGTGGTTCGGCCTGGGGGACACGCCGACCATTCTGCTGGTCGGCATCTCGTCCTGCTTCACGGTCATCATCAACACCTGGAAGGGCGTGAAGGCGGTGAAGCCGATCTGGCTGCGCTCGGCCGAGGTGATGGGCGCCGACAACCGCGAGGTGTTCTGGCGCGTCGTGCTGCCGGCGGCGCTTCCCTACATCCTCATCGGCTTGCGGCTCGGTCTGGCGCAGGCCTGGCGCATTCTCATTGCCGTGGAAATGCTGATGTCAGTGCAGCAGGGCCTCGGCTGGCTGATCTTCGGCGCGCAGACCTTCCTCAACACCGACGTGATGCTCGCCACCATCGCGGTGATTGGCATAATCGGCATCCTGCTCGAGCGGCAGGTGTTCGCCCGCGTCGAGCGTTACACGGTGGTGCGCTGGGGCATGGTGGCGGCATGAATACGAAGCGCTCTTGGATTGCGCTTGCGCGCGGCGTGGCAGGTGTTGTGGCCGTGCTCGTCATCTGGCAAGTCTTTGCGCTCAGCGGCATGTTCTCCACGGCCATGACGCCGCCGCTGGGATCGATCGCCGTGATCATGTGGCGGATGATCGTCGACGGCACGCTGCTGGACAACACGATCGCGACCATCGTGCGCGTGTTCATCGGGCTTAGCATCTCGTTCGCCATCGCCATTCCGCTCGGCGTGCTGATGGCGCGCTATTGGGTGGCCGAGCGCATCTTCAATCCGGTCTTGAGCGTGCTGCTGCCGATCCCGTCGCTTGCCTGGGTGCCGCTGTTCATTCTCTGGTTCGGAATCGGCGACCGCGCCACCATCGTGGTCGTCATCTACGCCTCGTCGTTTCCGATGATCTACGCGGTGTGGGCCGGCGTGCGCGCGGTCAATCCGATCTGGCTGCGCGCGGCCATCGTCATGGGCGCCGACGAGATGACGCTGTTCCGCAAGGTGATATGGCCGGGGACGCTGCCCTATATCATCACGGGCTTGCGGCTGTCGTTCGGCCGCGCCTGGATCGGCGTTATCGGCGGCGAGCTGTTGGCGAGCCCGAGGCTGGGGCTGGGCGAGATCATCTTCAACGCCAAGGAATTCCTCGATTCCGGCGTGATGCTCGCGACGCTTGTCGTCATCGGCGCCATCGGCGTGTTCTTCGAGCGCTTCGTGTTCCAGCGGCTGGAGACGCTGACCGTGCGGCGCTGGGGCATGGTGTCGGGACCGACGACCTGATACGCCCCTAGGGCAACGTCAGACAGCGAACCGATAGCGTCCATGAGCAGCGATGACAGGCGTGTGTTGATCGCCGGCGGCGGCCCTGTGGGGCTGCTGTGCGCTTGGCTGTTGGGCCGGCAGGGCGTGCCGGTGCGGCTGTTCGATGAGAACGCCGCGCCACAGGCTGACCCGCGCGCCGCCACCACCCATCCGGCGACGCTCGAACTCCTGGCCGATGACGGGCTCGCCGCCGACATGGCGCAGGCCGGGCTGGTGGCGCCAATCTTCCAGTTCTGGGACCGCCCCTCCGGCGAACTGGTCGCCGAGTTCGACCATGCCGTGCTCAAGGACGACACCCGCTTTCCCTATGTAGTGCAATGCGAGCAGTTCAAGACCGCGCGGCTGATCCTGGCGCGGCTGCGCAATCTGCCGAACGTGGAGGTCTGCTTCGGCCACACGGTGACCGGAGTGGAGCAGGGCGGCGACAAGGTGACCGTCAGCGTGCGTGGCCCGGGCGGCAACATCAAATACACCGGCGACTATCTCATAGGCGCCGACGGCGGCCGCAGCACCGTGCGCAAGGAATGCGGCATCGACTTCGAGGGCTTCACCTGGCCCGAGCGCTTTATCGTGCTGACCACGCCCTACGACTTCGAAGCCGAGCGGGGCACCTGCTACCGCAGCTATTTCGCCGACATCGGCGCCTGGTGCAATTGCTTCAAGGTCTCCGCCGACGGCCCGCCCGGCCTTTGGCGCACGGTCTATCCGGTCGATCCGGCGGAGAACGAAGAAGACATCATGAGCGATGCCGGAGTCGAGGCGCGCATCCAGGCCTTCTTTCCGGCGCCGCGGCCTTATGAGATCGTGCACCGCAATCTCTACATCACCCATCAGCGGGTGGCGGCGCGCTTCCGCCAAGGCCGCGTGCTGCTTGCGGGCGACGCCGCCCACGTCAACAACCCGATCGGCGGCATGGGTCTGAACGGCGGCATCCAGGACGCCGCCAACCTGTGCGGCAAGCTGGCGCAAGTGCTGGACGGGGGCGACGAGCGGCTGCTCGACCTCTACGACCGCCAGCGCCGCACGGTGGCGGTGGAGTTCGTGCAGGAGCAGTCGATCGCCAACAAGAAGCGGCTGGAAGCGCGTGACCCGGAGGCGCGCCGGCACAACTTCGATGAGTTGCGTGCGACCGCTGCCGACCCGGCGCGGGCGCGGCAGTTCCTGCTGCGCACATCGATGATCGCCAGCCAGCGCCGCGCCGACGCCATGACGGTGGAGGAGGTCTGATGGATACGGACACGAAACGGCCCCCCGCGCTGCGGCCCTATCTGTCGGCGCAGGCTGATTTCAGATCCGGCCGCGACTCGCCGCGCGAATTCCTGGAGCGCTGCCTCGCCGCGATCGAGGCGCGGGAAGCGGAAGTCGGGGCCTTCGTGCACTATGACGCGGTGAGCGCGCGGCGTCAGGCCGATGCCGCGACCGCGCGCTGGCGCGCGGGCAAGCCGCTGTCGCCGATCGACGGGATGCCTATCGGCATCAAGGACGTCATCGAAACCATCGATTTTCCGACCGAGATGGGCTCGCCGCTGTATGAGGGCTGGCGCTCGCAACGTGATGCGGCGAGCGTCGTGGCCTTGCGCGCCGCGGGCGCGGTGATCGTCGGCAAGACGGTGACCACCGAGTTTGCCGCAACCGAGCCACGCGGCACCCGCAATCCGCTCGACCTCGCGCGCACGCCGGGCGGCTCCAGCAGCGGCTCCGCGGCTGGCGTGGCCGCCGGTTTCCTGAGCGCGGGCATCGGCACGCAGGTGGTCGGCTCGATCATCCGCCCGGCGAGTTATTGCGGCGTGGTCGGCTTCAAGCCCTCACTCGGCGCGGTCAATCGGGGCGGCAGCCACGACGCGCTCAGTCAGAGCTGCCACGGCGTGTTGGCGGCGTCGCTGGAGGACGCCTGGCAGGTCGTCTACGAAATCGCGGTCCGCGCCGGCGGCGACCCGGGTTTTCCGGGGCTGGTAGGACCGCCCGCGGCGCCGGCTCCGGCGCAGCCGCGGCGGCTGGCGCTCCTGGAGACGGAAGGGTGGGCGGAGGCCTCCGCCGACGCCAAGGCGAGGTTGGGCGAGGCCGTCGCGCGGCTGCGCGGGCGCGGCATCGAGATCGTCGACCGCTCCGATCACGCGGGCGTGGCGGCGGTCGAGCGGGCGTTCGACGGCGGTCTGGCGCTTGCCCGCAGAATCAATGCCTGGGAATGCCGCTGGCCGCTCAATACCTACCGCGACCGTGATGCCGGCAAGCTGAGCAAGTTCGCGCTGCAGCGGTTGGCCGACGCCGAAGCCATGACGCCGGCCGATTATCGTGGCGACTTGGCCGTCCGTGCAAGCTTGCGCGAAGTCTACGCCGAGCTTGCGCGCGACTGCGATGCCTGCCTGACGCTGTCAGCCGGCGGCCCGGCGCCGCTTGGCCTGCAATCGACCGGCAATCCGGTGTTTGCGGTGCCCGGCTCATTGCTCGGAACGCCCGCGGTCTCGCTGCCGGTTTTCGCCGTCGAAGGGCTGCCGGTCGGCCTGCAGATTGTCGGCTTCGAGCAACGCGACGCGGATCTGTTCGGCGTCGCCGCCTGGACGCAGCAGGCGTTGGGCACCTCGCCATGAAGCTCGCCGTCCCCGACATGATCTCGAATTCGTATTTCCCGGCAGAAGCGGCGGTCGAGCTCGGCTTCTTCAGCCAGCAGGGGCTCGACGTCGAGCTGGAGCTGATTTTCCCGGTCGACAAAGCCTATGAGGCGCTGCGCGACGGCGCGGTCGATTTCATCGGCGGCTCGGCGCATTCGGCGCTCGCGGCCTTTCCCGATTTCAAAGGCGTCAAGCTGATCTGCGCGCAGGCGCAGGGCATGTACTGGTTCTTAGTTCTGCACAAGGATTTCGGCGCCAAGCGCGGCGACGTCGCCGCGGTCAAAGGCCGCAACATCGGCGCCGCGCCCTGGGTGGAGATGGGCCTGCGCCGCCTGCTGCAGGCGGCCGGCCTCGATCTCGACCGCGACCAGGTCAAGATCGCGCCGGTGCCGGGCGCGCAAGGCTCGGGCGTCAATTTCGGGCTGACCGCGGCGCGCGCGCTGGAAGAGCGCAAGATCGATGGCTTCTGGGCGAACGGCATGGCGGCGGAGATTGCGGTCACGCGCGGCGTCGGCACTGTGGTGCTCGATGTGCGCCGCGGCGATGGGCCGCCGGAAGCGTTCAACTACACCATGGCCTCGATGGCCGTGGCGGACCGTCTGATCGAGCAATCGCCGGAGGTCGTCGCAGCCGCGGTGCGCGCCATCGTCGAGACGCAACGGGCACTCAAGCGCGACGTGTCGCTGGCCGGCCAAGTCGGCCGCAAGCTGTTTCCGGAAACCGAAGCGGGCCTGATCGCCGAATTGATCCGCCGCGACTTGCCTTACTACGACGCCACCATCTCGCCGGACTTCGTCGCCGGCATGAGTCAGTTTGCCCGCGACCTCGGCCTCATCGATGCGCCCTTGGCCTACGAGCAGGTCGTCGCCAGCCAGTTCAGTCCGCTCTGGCAGCCGGCGTGACAAGCGGGCCCGGTTCCCGGCCATGATGGGCCCTAAGAAAATGCCAGGGAGTGAATAATGACTGCCGCGCCGCGCACCTATCCCGATCTGCACGAGCATCTTGCCGCGCTGGAGGAGCGCGGCCTGTTGCGCCGCGTCGACCGCAAGATCGACAAGGACGCGGAGCTGCATCCGCTGGTGCGCTGGCAGTTCGTCGGCGGCCTCGACGAAGCCGACCGCAAGGCGTTCCTCTTCACCAACATCACCGACGGGTTGGGCCGCGCCTACGACATCCCGGTGGTGGTGGGGGCCATTGCCGCCAATCCCGATATCTACAGCATTGGCATGCGGGCGCCGATTGCCGACATCCAGGCCAAGTGGGACCACGCCATCGCTAACCCCATCGAGCCGCGGCTGGTCAACGAAGCGGTTTGCCACGAGGTGGTGATCGAGGGCGATGCGCTGAAAGGCGAGGGCAACGGCCTCGACCGACTGCCGATCCCGATCTCGACACCAGGCTTCGACTCGGCGCCGACGCTCACCGCGACCAATGTCGTCACCCGCGATCCGGAAACCGGCGTGCAGAACATGGGCACGTATCGCGCCGCGTTGAAAGCGCCCGACCGGCTGGTGGTGCGCATGGCCACAAGGGTCGGCGGCGCCGGCGGCTATCAGCACTATCTCAAATATCAGAAGCTAGGGCAGCCGATGCCCTGTGCCATCGTGCTCGGCTGTCCGCCTTACGTCGCTTTCATGGGCCCGCAGAAGCTGCCCCTCGGCGTCGATGAACTCACCGTCGCCGGCGGCCTTGCCGGCGGGCCGATCAACATCGTGCGCGGTCGTACTGTCGACCTGCTGGTCCCGGCGGAATCCGAGATCGTCATCGAAGGCCTGATCGACACCGAATATCTCGAGCCGGAAGCGCCGTTCGGCGAGTCGCACGGCCACGTCGCGCTCGAGGAATTCAACATGCCGATGCGGGTCACCGCCATCACAATGCGGCAGAACCCGGTGATCCCGTCCTATATCAGCCAGGTGGCGCCGTCCGAATCGAGCGTCATCAAGCGTGTGGCCTACGAGCCGCTGTTTACCTCGCATCTGCGCAACACGCTCGGTGTGCGCGGCGTCAAGAAAGTGTCGCTGCACGAGCCGTTGACCGGCCTGCTGCGGGTGACGGTGATCACCTTCGAAAAGGGCACCCCGCGCACCGAGGTGTGGCGGGGCTTGCGCGGCGCCGCCTTCTTCAAGGGCGACTGCGGCAAGATCTGCATCGCCGTCAACGAGGACATCAGCGTCGACAATGCCGACGCGCTGTTGTGGGCGATGGCCTATCGCATGAACCCGGTGGAGGACGTCACGCTGGTTCCCCACCGCGGCCAGGGCCACGGGCCCAAGCGCGAGCACGGCCAGGAGGAGGACTCCACGCTGCTCATGGACGCCACCATGAAGAGCGACATGCCGCCGCTCGCTTTGCCCAAGCAGGAATACATGGAGCGGGCGAAGTCGATCTGGCAGGAGCTCGGCTTCGGGGCATTGCGCCCGCAATCGCCCTGGTTCGGCTATTCGCTGGGCGATTGGCTGCCGCAATGGGACGAAGCGGCGGAACGCGCGGCGCATGGGCAGTATCTGGAGAACGGCCGCATCAGCGAGAAGCTGAAACGCAAGGGCCTCACGCCGGAGACCAAGTACCGGCCGGGCACGGACGGTAAAAGCGGCAACGGCCGCGCATGATCCCGAAAAGTGGGAACCGGTTTTCGGATCAGATCATGCGCCAGGAAAACGTCTTCTAGCTCCCGGCGGGCGGCGACGTCAGTGGCGCGGCGGCCGCGGTGGGCGGCCCGCGCGTGGCGAACCATTCGCGGCCGAGAACCGCCAGAGCCAGCGCGATGCCGGCGATATCGACCATACCGCTGGCGCCGATGGCGGTGTCCGGGAACAGCGCCGCCAGTCCGCCAAGCCCGAGCAGGATGCGCGGCACCAGGCCGAGCGGCCGGGTGAAATAGCCGATCATGGCGACGGAGACGATATAGACGCCGATTATCGCGGTGGCGGCGTTGAGCCCGATCTTCCATGGCGTGCCGACCCCCAGCAATGTGGGCGACAGCACGAACAGGAAGGGGATGACGTAAGCGACCCAGCCCATGCGCATGGCGACGAAGCCGGTCTTCATCGGATCGGCGCGGCTGATCGAGGCGGCGGCGAAGGCAGCCAGCGCAATCGGCGGCGTGATCATCGACATCATGCCGAAATAGAGGATGAACATGTGCGCCGACAGCTTGGCGACGCCGGCCTCGATCAATGACGGGGCCACCAGCGCGGCCAGCAGCACATAGACGCCGGTGGTCGGCATGCCCATGCCGAGCACGATGCAGATGAGGGCCGCCATCAACAGCAGGATGTAGAGATTGCCGCCGCCGAGCTTGACCAGGAACAGCGTCAAGGCGAAGCCGCCGCCGCTCTTGTTGAGGACGCCGATGACGAAGCCGGCGGCGGCGACGATCATCACCAGTTCGGTGGTGGCGATGCCGGCGCCCCAGAACGAAGCGGCGAGGCTGCGCAAGGTCATGCGCTGGCCCTTGTATTGCCGCAGCACGCCGAGCACGATGATGGTGAGCGCGGCATAGAGGGCGGCGACTTCCGCCTCCGCCGCCAGCTCGAACAGCGCGTAGATCAGTACCACGAAGGGCACGATGAAATGCCAGCCGGCGCGCAGCACCTCGCGCGCCTTCGGCAGGTCGTCGGCGAGGAAGCGGATGCGGTCGCGCGCGGCGACCAGATCGACCTGCACGAAGATGGCGAAGTAATAAAGCAGCGCCGGAATGGCCGCTGCCACGACCACCTCGGAATAGGGGATTTCGAGGAACTCGGCCATCAGGAAGGCGGCCGCGCCCATCACCGGCGGCATGAACTGGCCGCCGGTCGAGGCATTGGCCTCGATGGCGCCGGCATCGACCGCCGTATAGCCGGAGCGCTGCATCAGCGGAATGGTGACGACGCCGACCGTGGTGGCGTTGGAGATGGCGCTGCCGGAGATGGTGCCGAACAGCCCGGAGGCCAGCACCGAGATCTTGGCGGCGCCGCCGCGGCGGCGGCCCATGGTGGCCATGGCGATGTCGGTGACGAACTCGCCGCCACCGGTGTTGAACAGCACCTGGCCCATGAAGATAAAGATCACCACGATCGTGGTGGCGACGCCGAGCGGGATTCCGATCAGGGCGTTGGTGTCGAAGGCGAGATAGATCGCGAGTTCATCGACCCCGGTGCGGGTGCCGGTCAGCGGCGCCGGCACCAGATGGGCCAAGAGCCCGTAGGCCATGAAAACGATGACGATGGAAAACAGCACCCAGCCGGAGACCCGCCGCAGGCCTTCCATAACAAGCAGGATGACGACGACCGCCAGCACCAGCATTAGCGGCGGCATGTAGGCGGCGTTTTCCAGGAACCATTCGTAGTACCAGGCGATATAGCCCGTGACGCCGAGCGTCAGCAGCGCCAGCGCCCAGTCAATGAGCGGCGGGTTATCCGTCTTCTTGCGGCTCACGCGGTAGGTCAGGAAGACGATGGTGCCGGCCAGGCCGAGGCAGAGCAGCAGGAACTGCTCCTTGTAGACGCTGATGCCGAGGCGGCTCGGCACCTGAAAGGTCCAGATGATGGACAGCGTGACGAACAGCGCCCCGCACAGGCGTGCCAGCCACAGCGCGGGCGTCGCACGCTCGGGGCCGGGGTCGGTGGCTTCGCTGCTCAACCGTGATGCTCCTGGCGAAAACGCGACGCCGCCGGCGCGATGACGGCCGGCGGCGCTGTCGGGGTCCGGATCAGGCTATTTCGGCCAAATGCCCAATTCCTTGTAGGCCTTGATGGCGCCGGGATGATACGGCACCGAGCTCTTGCGCACCATCATCTTCGGATTGAAGCGCGCGAACGCGCCCAGCGCCTTGATCAGCTCCGGCTTGCCGCCGTAGATGCTCTTGACCACCTTGTAGACGACGTCGTCCGGCACGTCCTTGTTGGTGAACAGGGCGACGTCGATCGCGATCAGGGTGCTCGGGTTGTCGGCGATGCCGGTGGCGTTCTTGCCGGGCTTGATCTTGACGGTGCGCGCCGTCGGCAAGGCCTCGCTCGCCTTATCGTCGGCGTTCGGCACGGTGCCGGTCGACAGGTAATGCCAGCCGCCCGGGATCTTCGCCATCGCCTGCTTGCCGATGCCGGAATTGAAGGGGACGTAGGCGGCGTCGGTGCGCCCATCCATGAAAGCCTTGATGCCGACAACGAAGTTGGGGGCGGGGACGATGGTCACGTCCTTCGCACTCATGCCGGCGGCGGCAAGCCAGGCATCCTGCAAGAGGGCGAAGATGCGGCCCGAACTGTACACGCCGGGAACCTTCTTGCCCTTGAGATCGGCCGGGGTCTTGATCCCGGAATCGTTGCGCACGGCAAAACCGTTGGTGAGCGCGAAGGTGAACAGCACGCTGCGCAGGTTCTTGTTCTCGTGGCCCTTGAACAGTTCGGTGCCGGAATAGGCGAAGGCGTATTCGGCGCCGTTCGACATGCCGAAGGCGAGTTCGCCGTTGTTGACCTTGGGGATGTAGGTCGATGAGCCGGAATAGGGCGCTACCCGGAACTGCAGGCCGGTCTTGTCGACCTCGACTTTGGCGATGGCTGCGGCGGCGGCGTAGAACACCGACCCCTGCGGGTTGGCGCCGATGGTGTAGGTCTGCGCGGCGGCCGGCGCGGTCAGTGCGGCGATCGCGCCGAGCGCGACGGCCCAAGTCTTGAAATCCGTCTTGAAATCCGTCTTGAAATTCATGGCGGTAATCCTCCCATTTGTCCTTTTGTCGTTTGTCGGCAAGGCCGCCCCCAACGCGGCCTTGCCGTTTTCTCCTGCCGTCACCGCGGCGCGCTTCGTCTCCGCTCCCTGCCGTTGACGTGAGCGTCAACTCAACTGACGACCAGACTGCCGTGCACGGAATCGCCGGTGGAGAAGCCGCGGGCCGCCATCCAGTCATAGGTGCGGTTGAACAGCGTGGTGTCGTAGTAGTCGACGTGCTTGTAGCGCACGAAGGCCCTGAGCAACTCGTTCGGCTGCAGCGCACCCTTGGCGTGGGCGGCGACGTGGTGGGCGTACTTGTAGAAGTCCTTGTTGATCATATCGACCGCGACGTTCTCCGCGTCGTAATAGGCCTTGCGTTGTTCAGCGGTAAGGTCGGGCGAGATCACCTCGCCACCGCGATAGAACATGGCGGCGATGATGTGGGCGCCTTCCTTGAGCGCGAGGCTGATGAACGGCTCCATGACCGTCGCCACGCGATAAGTCCCGTCCTTCAATTTCGCGTAACGATGCTGCGGCAGCCCGCCCTGGCCGATGTTGACGTGCTCGGCGCCGAGCGCGCTTTCGAGCAACTGCACCGTGCAATAATGCGAGCCCGTGAATTCCTGCACGTAGACCGGAATGTCGGCAAGGTCGCGCGGGATCTGCAGCGTGTCGTCGAAGGTGACGATAGCCTGCGCGGCGACGGAAGCGCGCAGTGCGGCAAGCTTGCCGCCGCGCTCGCCTTTTTCCAGGCGGTCGATGCTGGCCCATTCGCAGACGTTGTAGCTATCGGCGGAGCCGGTATCGAACATCTGCTCCTTCAGCCGCGTCATCACCGGCTTGTCGGCGCTATCCGTTTCGCGGTCGTCGTAGGTCGCGCTGAACTGCACGTCGAGTCCGGCCTTGGCGAAGAGGCCTTCCTCGATGCCGACGATGACCGGCAGATCAAAAACGGGATTGTTAGGCGCGATGCGGACCGTCGCCTTGTCTTGCGAAGATGCCATGGGCGTACCTCCAATGTCGCTGCCGGCAGATGACCGGCAACGTCGAGCGATTAGTCGCTTCGATTGCCACATTGTCACACCGGACCGTGGGACCTGTCAAAGCGGCGTGCGGAAACAGCGCTTAATACGGGTGAATTCCGCCCGGCCGGTTTTCACCATGCCGCATGACGGGAAACCGCCCACCCCGGCGGCTCAAAGCGGCGGAAACGCCGGCGGCGGGATGCGCCGCTTGCTCGCATTCTCGTAGGCTGAGGCGATGGTCAACAGCACGTCTTCCTTGCCCGGCTCGGCGCGGAACACCAGCGAGAACGGCAGGCCGGGCTCCGGAATACGGGTGGGCGTGTCCGATGGCGTCCATTGGTAGCGGCGGCGGTCGTCGCTCAGTGTGAAGACGGGGTCGTACACGGTGGTGACGTAGCCCGCCGGGATCAGCACCTCGGTGAGGCCGGCGTTAGGGCCACTCTGCGACTCTGGCGTTAAATTGTGCACCAGCCCGGCCTGGCCGGCGCCGCCGATGATGGCGGGCGGGAAGGGCGTGTGCAGCCGCACCAGCGCGTCCAATTTGTTTTCCAGGATCACCATCATGTCGGCGCGGCGCAACAGTTCGCGCAGCATGATGCGTTCGTTGACGCCCTGGCGGCCGTTAAGCGGATTGCGCGGGTCGGCGATTTCCGCCCAGTTCTTGAAGGCGGCGCGCTGGTCGTCGCCCCAGAACTTGGATCGGGCGTTGAGCGCAGCCCAGTCGTTGAGGCTTTCGCTGAAGCCCTTGGCCTGCCAGTCGGCGGCGCGGCGGGTGAGATACTGCGAGATGTGGAAGCGGAACGTGTTCGCCAGTTCCTGCTGCTGGATGGTGGCGAGGTCGAGATTGGCCGGCGGCGCGATGCGCTCCTCGGCCATCGCGACCATGTAGTCGATCGGCTGCATGGTGCCGGTGCCGAAGAATTTGCCGGGCAGGAACTCGGTGCGCACGATTGCCGCGGCGAAATCGGGGAACACCGGTTCGCCGGCGGGGGTGAGGCGGAACAGGATGTCCGGCATGAACACCGGCACCAGCCGCGCCAGCGCCTTGCGGTAATCGACTGTCATCTGTTCGATGTCGGGGTCCGGCGTCCAGCGCGGGTCGCCGGACTCGACCAGCGTCGCGCCGAGATGGCCGCCGAGCACGCTCTTGACCTCGCGCGCGGCGGCTTCGGTGATCGGCTGCTCGGTCTTGGTGCCTGGCCGATAGACCATCGACTCGCGCACCACGCCGAGGCGGACGCCTTTCAGCGCGCCCGCCGCGCCGGACGTGCGCGCATGGCCGGCATAATTGTCGAGCACCGAGGAGCGCGGCACCGTGGTGAAGACGTCGCGCGGATCGTAATAGCCGTTCTCCGGGTCCTTCAGCGCGTCGAGCACCTTGGCGCAGTCGCCAATGGTGCGGCAATGGATGCCGCTGCGGTCGCAATAGATGTCGGCGCCGATGGCGCCGCCGTCGAAGCCGAGCATGGCCTTGTGCGGCAGGATCAGCGCCACCGCGTTGTGGTTCGACGGCCCGCGGCAGGAGGCGCGCGTTTCCTCGCCGAGGCTTGCCATGACGAGGTTGACGCTGACCGACAGCGCCGAACCGGAGCTGGAGCCGAGCGAGGCCGAGCGCGTGGTGTCGTAGGGGTTGGACGGATTGCCGCCCCAGGTGCTGCGCTGATAGCCGAGCGTCGAGGGCAGCACCTTGTCCGGCGTGTGGCGTCCGCCCGGATTGCCGGCGCGGCCGTTATATTCGGTGCACACCGCCTTGGCGAAGATGATGGCGCCCTTGTTGCGCAACTGCTCGACCAGCACATGGTCGCGCGCCGGGAAAGTCGTTGTCGTAGGCGGCGTCGCCGCCGCCGGTCGAGCGCATGTCCTTGACGTCGAAGGACTCCTTGAACGAGAACGTGACGCCGTACATCGGCATCTTCTCGAGATCGGGATTGCGGCCGTATTGGGCGTCGAGTTCGGCCGCGCGCTCCAGCGCGTCGGGCAGATGGCGGAAGTATTCGCAGATCGGCGGCGCGCCCTTCGGCAGCGGCCCGAGCGACGGGTGGCGGTCGAAGTCGCCCTTGCAGGTCACCGAGCGCTCGCCGCGGATATTGAGCGTCGCCAGCGCGTTGACCTGGCCGGCATTGGGCATGCCGGCCACCATGCCGTATTGCTGCGACACGGCCGGGTCGGAGGCGGTCGGCTCCATGCGGCCGAATTCGAGCGGCGGGCCTTCGTATTTGTCGAGGTCGGGCAGGAAGCTGGACGCCTTCAGCGTCGCGGTCGGGAACTTGAGCGGCGCCTGCGCGCGCACGGTGCCGGGCGCTGCCGGCACATCGGCGCCGTCTTCGGTCACCAGCATGCTGGCGACGCCGTTATAGGCGCGCGCCCGCGCGATGGTGTGCTCGACGACCTGCACCAGCGTGGTCTCGCCGGCGCGGATCGCCGCATGCAGTTCGTCGATGGTCGCCTCTTCGAGCCGGAAGCGGGATTTGATGCCGTTTTTTGTCATGGTCAAATTGTCACGGTTGAAAGCGTGTGCGCGGAGAGGGAAGTGGCGGGCAGGTTCACGTTCGCCGCGAAGGACATGTGGCAAATAGCGTACAAGCGCTTTGGGAAACGTCGAGCCGGCTGCTATCATGAGCGGCGTGGTCTCGTCCGTCGGGACTGCGCGTGAAAGGCATCGGGGGCTTGTCCATGGACTTCATCATCCGCAACGCGCTTCTTGCCGGCCATGGCGAGGCGCCGCTCGACATCGGCATCGAGCGCGGCCGCATCGCCGCCATCGAGCGCAATCTCTCGGCGGAAGCCCCGAGCTATGACGCGCAAGGCAAGCTCGCCTGTCCCGGCCTGATCGAATCCCACATCCATCTC
This sequence comes from uncultured Pseudomonadota bacterium, assembly GCA_963732895.1. GTDB lineage: Bacteria > Pseudomonadota > Alphaproteobacteria > Rhizobiales > Xanthobacteraceae > Pseudolabrys. The sequence continues at coordinate 702,864 of CAVTBG010000008.1, forward strand.
GACAAGGCGCGCATCATCGACCGCTGCGCGCCGCAGGAGCGCGCGACGTTAAGTCCCGTGTTCGGCGTCACGCCGGTGAAGAAGACGATGACCGTCGAGGACGTGCACGCCCGCGCCGCGCAGACACTGGAGGAATGCATCAAGCACGGCACCACCCGCATGCGCACGCAGGTCGAGGTGGACCCGGGCATCGGCATGCGCGGCTTCGAAGGGGTCGAGGCGCTGATCGCCGAATACAAATGGGCGATCGACATCGAGATGTGCGTGTTCCCGCAGGAGGGCCTGATCAGCTATCCCGGCACCGACGAGCTGCTGGTCGAGGGCCTCAAGCGCGGCGCCAAGGTGATCGGCGGCGCCCCGCGCTACGACAAGGACGGCCCCGGCCAGATCCGCCGCATCTTCGAACTGGCGCGCGAGTTCGACGTCGATATCGACATGCATCTCGACGTCGGCCACACCGCCAACGACATGTATATCCATCTGGTGCGCGAGCTGACCGACCAGTACAAGCGCGGCGGCCGCGTCGTCGCCGGCCATATGGCGAAATTGTCGTTGCTGCCGCCCGCCGAGATGGCGGCGCTGGCGCGCTCATTGGCCGACAGTGGCGTGGCGGTCACCGTGCTGCCGGCGACCGATCTGTTCCTGATGGGCCGCGACCAGGACCACAGCGTGAGGCGCGGCGTCGCCGACGCCAACGTGCTGTGCGCGCACGGCGTCAACTGCTCGCTGTCGACCAACAACGTGCTCAACCCGGCGACGCCTTACGGCGACTGCTCGCTGATCCGCATCGCCAATCTCTATGCCAATGTCTTGCAGGTCGACCGGCCGGCGCGCTTTGCGCGAATGCTTCGAGATGCTGACCGAGCGTTCGGCGCGCCTGCTCAATTACAAGGATTATGGTTTCGCGGTCGGCAATCCGGCCGACGTGGTCATCATCAATGCGACAGACCCGGAGCAGGCGGTGGCCGAGATCGCGCAGCCGCTCGCCGCCTTCAAGAACGGCCGCCAGACCATGACATGGAATTTGCCGGAGCTGGTGCGGCCGAATTGAGCTCGCGCGAGAGGACTTAGGCCCGCGCTACGCGCTCAAGCGGCCGGGCGCCTCTTCTTCTTCTGCTGCTTCTTCTGCTTCTTCTGTTTCTTCTGCTTCTTCTCTTTCAGGAACGCCGCGCACAACGCCGCGTCAAATTCCCGGTAGTCGTTGGTGATCTCGGTGCCCTTGGCGATTCTGCTGCTGGTGATGACGTAGCCGTTGTGCAGGTAGGTGTTGGGCTTGTCGGAATGGTTGATGTGGCGGTCGTAGTCGGCGGGGAACAAAACCTCGCCGTCGACCCGGTAGCCGTAGAGCTTGAGAAATTCGCGCGCCTGCTTCGGCAGCTTGCGGAACTGCTTGGGCGAGTAGGCGCGGTCGAAGCCTTCGACATAGCGCCAGATCTTGGTGCCCTTGGGCAGGGTTTCGGCGGCGAACACGCCGAGGCCGTGGATCGGGCTCTTATCGACATAGGTCTTGACCAGCAGCATGGCTCAACTGTCGCTTGGGGCAGGGGGGATGGTCGCGGCGCGGCGCATGGGGTAAAGCGATTCGACCGCTAAAGCCTAGCTATTCTCCCGCCAATCCGACATTGAAACGGAATAAATAACTGTGGTTGAGAGTGTCGGACACGCCGCTATTCTCACGCCCGCCCGACCAGGAGCCGCCGCCCCATGTTCGATTTCGACCGCGTCATCGACCGCCGCAACACGCACGCCTCGAAATGGGACAATATGGCGCGTCTGTCGGGCATCACCGCGCCCGACGCCATCCCCATGTGGGTGGCGGACATGGACTTCGCCGCGCCGCCGGGGGTGACGCGAAGCGCTGCTCACCGAGGTCAAGCGGGGAACGCATGGCTACTATGCCGACACCGGCAGTTGGGCGGCCGCATGCGCCGACTGGATGGCCAAGCGCCACGGCCTCAAGATCGATCCGGCCTGGGTCAGCCCCACGCCCGGCATCGTCTCCGGCATCGGTCTCATCCTGCAGGCGGTGAGCGAGCCGGGCGACGAGGTCGTGCTCTTCCCGCCCGTCTATCACGCCTTCCGCAAGATCATCGTCGCCAACGGGCGGAATATTCTCGACGTTGAGCTCGTGCAGGAGAACGGGCGCCATGCCATGGACTTCGAGGCGCTGCGCGCCAAGCTGACGCCGCGCACCAAGGTCGTGGTCCTGTGCAGCCCGCACAATCCCGGCGGCACCGTGTGGACGCCGGACGAATTGCGCGCGCTCGCCGCTTTCTGCGCCGAGCACGATCTGATCCTTATCTCGGACGAGATCCATTGCGATCTGGTCTTCGCCGGCAACAAGCACACGCCAACGATCACCGCCGCGCCGGAGATCGCCGACCGGCTGATCACCTGCGTCGCCGCGACCAAGACCTTCAATCTTGCCGGCGCCCATGTCGGCGCCTGCTTCACCTCCAATGCGGCGCTCAAGCGCAAGCTCGACGCGCGCATCGCGGCGTCGGGCCTCGGCTCCTACAACAGCTTCGGCATGCTGGCGACGGAGGCGGCTTGGCGCACCGGCGAGGCGTGGCTCGACGCGCTGCTGCCCTATCTCACCCAGAACCGCGATCTGTTCGACCGGCGCATCGAGGCCGCAGCGCCCGGCGCGCGCTCGATGCGGCTTGCCGCCACGTATCTTGCCTGGGTCGACTTTTCCGGCACCGGCCTTGCGCCGAAAGAGGTGGCGGCCCGGGTCAAGGAACGCGCGCACATCTTCGCCAGCCCGGGCGAGCAATTCGGGCCGGGCGGCGAGAGCTGGCTGCGCTTTAATTTCGCGACCCCACGGCCGCTGCTCGAAGAAGCGATCGGGCGGCTCGAAGACGCCTTCAAGGATTTGCGCAAGTGAGTGCCAGGCAATGAAACGGCCCGTGGTCGGCATTATCGGCAGCGCGCAATTGATCGAACACCGGTTCGCGGCCCAGCGCGTCGGCGAGCGCTACATGCGCTCGGTCAAGGAGCTGTTCGGCGCCTTGCCGCTGATGTTCGCCGGCTCGCCGGAGATCACCGATATCGATGCGCTGCTGGAGACGGTGCACGGCGTGGTGCTGACCGGCGGGCGCGCCAATGTGCATCCGAGCTTCTTCGGCGTCGAACCGGACCCGAGCTATGAGCCTTACGATATCCCGCGCGACGAACTGGCGCTGGAACTGGTGCGTGCCTGCGTTGCCCGCGGCGTGCCGCTGCTCGGGGTCTGCCGTGGCTTGCAGGAGATGAATGTCGCTTATGGCGGCACGCTGCATCCGGAAATCCGCGATCTGCCTGGACGCATGAACCACCGCATGCCGCGCCTGGAAAACGGCGAGATCCATCCCGACCAGGAGGTTATCTACGGCGACCGCCATGACGTGCGGCTCAGCCCGGGCGGCGTCTTCGCCAAGCTTTACGGTTGCGAGGTCATCCGCGTGAACTCGCTGCACGGCCAGGGCATCCTCGAACTCGGCAAGGGCGTGGTGGTCGAGGGCGTGGCCGAGGACGGCACCATCGAGGCGATCAGCATCGCCGGCGCGCCGGGCTTTGCGCTGGGCGTGCAATGGCACGCCGAATACAAGGCGACGCGCCACCCGGTAAACCGGACGCTGCTCGAGGCGTTCGGGGAGGCGGTGAAGGCGCGTAGCCAAGCGGCGTAAACGCCGGCTGCGCCTTACTGGCGAGCAGGATCACAGTGACAGGTTTGTCAGGTCCTGCAGCATTTCGTTGGTAGTCGTCATCACCTTGGTGTTCGCGCTATACGCTTGCTGGGTCATAATGATAGCGGTGAACTGATCGGAAACATTGGCGTTTGAAGCTTCAAGCGAGTTGCCGACGACTTGGCCCGACGCGCCGAGCTGTGCGGCTCCGGATTGCGCCGTAGGCGTGAAAGTCCCGCCGTCGCTTTGTTGCAAAAACTGTTCTCCCCTAAACGTCGTCAAGGGAATTCCCGCAAGGCCAATCGTCTTGCCGCTCGCAAACGTTCCCTGCAAATCACCATTGCTGCCGACCGATAGGCTTTGCAGCGCGCCCTGATCGGTGGGCAGCGTCGCGCTGTTGACTTGCAGAATTTGCGGCGCGCCGGTCGTTGCGCTGCCGGTGGAGGCGTCGATCGGGTTCCCCATGAGATAATTGCCGGCGCCGTTGACCAGATAGCCGTTGCTGTCGACCTGAAAATCGCCGCGCCGTGTGTAAACCGGACTGCTCTCGGAGAAAGTCGGCTGACCGTCGCTGCCGATGCCCAAGGGCTGCGCGACCGAGAAATACCCGTCTCCCTTGATCGCCATATAGGTGCCGACCGAAGCGGTCTAAATCGAGCCCTGCGTGGTGCTGCCGGTGGAAAGGGCTTGCACACCGCCTGGCGATTGCGCCCCCCCAAACTGAGAGTCCAAGAGATCCTGAAAGTTCGTGTCTGTCGATTTGTATGCGGTCGTCTGCGCGTTGGCGATATTCCCCGAAATGTTCTGGAACGCGAATGACTGCGCCTGCAAGCCGGAGATCGCAGAGCCGAGTGCGTCGAAGGTTCCCATGACGAGGATTCCAATAGCTCATGCCCAGTTGTCGAGGACGACGCCGCGTCGAAGCGGTCTCGCGATCAAGCAATGACGTTGAAGTTCGCGCCTGGCGCGTTCGGATCGGTCGAGGCTGTGCTGGCCGGCGTGGCGTTCGTCTGATGCTTGCCGTCCGAGCCACCATGATGGTGATGCCCTCGCGATTTCAGTGCAGCCAAAGCCTGCTGCGCCCCGCTGATATCGCCCGACTGTAATGACTGGCCGATCTGGCTCAGTGCCTGAGCGAGCGGGTTGTCCGGATTGGACTCCGCTGCCTTGCCGGCCGGACTCTGTGTGAAGTCCGTGTAGGCCTGTTGTGCGGCGTCAACGTCGCCGGACTGTATGGAATTTGTCAGCTGAGCGAACTGCTGCCAGCCGCTGTCGTTCTGGCTTTGTAATATGTTGGTAGCAGGTGACGAGACCGCCGAAATGCTCAAGGCACTTCTCCCGCGGTAAGCTTGCCCTATGGCAGGCGCAACATCGTCCCCGAAATATTAGTATTCGATAAAGGTTAATAATCTCTCATCCAATGGCTGCGGCAAATGATAGCGGAAATAATTCTTGCTGCTCGCGTCACCGACACAGGCTGAGTGGCAAGAGCAAAAGAAAAATGTTGTGGCTGGGGAACTAGGATTCGAACCTAGACAAACAGAGTCAGAGTCTGTTGTGCTACCGTTACACCATTCCCCAAAAGCCTACGTCCGGAAGGCCCCGGGGGCCTGCCGGGCGGCGCCTTGCGGCCCTGATTTGGGGCAATTCGGCTGATTTGACAAGCCCCTGCGACGCGCCGGAACCCTCCTAATCGGGCCGTCCCCGGCTGAAAATTGCCCGCCGTGCCCGGTTCGGCCCCGCCGCCCCGTGCCAGCCCCCTCAGACACCCGCCAACTGCCGCGGCCGGATCGCCACCGTGATGATGGCCAGCAGGCTGCAGGCCGCCGCCAGCACGAACACCAGGGCCGGGCTGCCGTGGTCCATGATGGTGCCGTAGATCAGCGGCGAGATGATGCCGCCGATGTTGAAGCCGGTGGTGACGAAGCCGAACACCTTGCCGAACGAGCCGGGCGGGGTCACCGCGCGCACGATCATGTCGCGCGAGGGCATGATCACCCCGGAGAAGAAGCCGTTCACCGTCATCACCGCGATCAGAAGAAGGCTGCCGAGATCGACCCGGGCGATCAGGGCGGTGAGCAGCGCCATGGCCGCGAGGCCAATGGCCGCCACCGTGCCGTGGCGGCTGGTGCGGGTGACCAGCAGCCCGCCGACAAGCACGCCGATCGACGACAACGCCAGATAGCCGGTCAGCGCCGCGTTGGCGGTGGTCACCGGCGTTGCATAGAGCGCGCCGAGCGCCACCACGGAATAATTGTAGATGCCGCCGCTGATCATGGCGAGCAGCACGAAGAAGCCGAGATTGAGCACGATCGCCGGCGTCATCAACAGCCGCCAGCCGGCGGCGGCACGCTCCTTTTTGGTCTGCGTTGTCGGTGCAGGGGCGGCCGTGCTGCCGCCATCGTCGCGCATCGCCAGCAGGATCGCCGCCACCACCAGCCCGAGCACGCCGGCACCGATAAAGGCGCCGCGCCAGCCCCACAGGCTGTGCATCAGCAACAGGCTCGCCGGCGCCACCGCAGAGCCCAGCATGCCGGCGAAGGTGTGTATCGAGAACGCCTGGCCGATGCGCTCGGCCGGCACCCGGTGCGAGAGAATGGCATAGTCGGCAGGGTGGTAGACAGTGTTGCCGACGCCGGCGAGCGCGAACATCGCCACCAGCATCCAGAACGAATGCACCATGCCGGCGATCATGAAGGCGGCCGCGCCGATCACCAGGCCGCAGATGAGAAGGATGCGCGCGCCCAGCCAGTCGACCAGGAAGCCTGCCGGCGTCTGCAGCGTGGCGGAGACAACGTTGAAGGCCGATAGCGCGAGCCCGATCTCGGTATAGCTGACGCCATAGTCGGCGCGCACGAAGGGCAACAGCGGCGCCAAGAGGATGATGTAATAATGCGAGACGAAATGCGCCGCGCTCACCGCGCCGACGATGCGGACGTGCGGGGCGCGGCCCGCGCGCAGAACTGTGGCCTGGCTCATTCAATGATTCCCAGCAGCGGGCGGACTATGGCAAGGCCACCCGCCGCCTTCCAGTGCTATTGCGGCGTGCGGGCTATGCTTGAGGGGCAGGGCGGCTTGGCGGGTCAGCCGGCCTTGCGCTTGGCCGCGTCGATCGCCTGCCAGATGCGCGCCGGAGTCATCGGCATTTCCAGATGCCGAATACCAAGGTCCGACAGCGCGTCGACCACCGCATTGGCGACGGCGGGCAGCCCGCCGGAGGTGCCGGCTTCGCCGCAGCCCTTGGCGCCGAGCGGGTTGCTCTTGGTCGGCACCGGATGGCTGGCGACGTTGATCATCGGCGCGTCGTGGGCGCGCGGCATGGCGTAGTCCATGAACGAGCCGGTGACCAGCTGGCCCTCGTCGTCATAGACGGCTTGCTCCAGCAGCACCTGGCCGAGGCCCTGCATCACGCCGCCCTGGATCTGGCCTTCCACCAGCAGCGGATTGATGATGGTGCCGAGATCGTTGACCGCGGAATAGTTCACCACCTGCGCTGCGCCGGTGTCCGGATCGACCTCCACCTCGGCGATATGGCAACCGTTGGGGAAGGCGGAGGGGATTTTCTGTTCGCCGACGTGATCGACGTCGAGCGTAGCCGGCGCGCCTTGCGGCAGCTTGAGCCCGCCGTGCAGGCGCTCGGCCAGTTCCATCAGACCGATCGAGCGGTCGGTGCCGGCGATGGTGAAAACTCCAGCCTTGAACTCGATGTCGCTGGCGGAAGCTTCCAGCACATAGGACGCGATCTGCTTGCCGCGCTCGATCACCAGCTTGGCGGATTCGGTGATCGCGGCGCCGGCGTACATCACCGAGCGCGAGCCGCCACTGCCGTTGCCGTAGCTCATGGCGTCGCTGTCGCCTTCGACGGTGCGGATGCGCTCGAAGGGCACGCCCAACTCCTCGCTGAGGATTTGCGCGTAGGTGGTGGCGTGGCCCATGCCGAAGTCCATGGTGCCGGTGATGATGGTCACCGTGCCGTCGGCCTCGAAGTGGACGTTGCCCAATTCCGAGCCGCCGCCGGCGGTGACTTCGAGATAGCAGCCGATGCCGATGCCGCGCAGCTTGCCGCGTTTCTTGCTCTCGCGCTTGCGCTTCTTGAAGCCGGCATAGTCGGCCATCTCCAGCGCCTGCTTGAGCACGCCGAGGAAGTCGCCGCAGTCATAGGTCATGCCGGAGGCGGCCTTGAACGGCAGGTCGCTCTTGCGGATCATGTTGCGCTTGCGCAACTCGAGCCGGTCGATGCCCATCTCGCTCGCCGCGACGTCGAGCGCGCGCTCGACGTAATAGTTGCCTTCCGGGCGGCCGGCGCCGCGATAGGCCGATACGTGCGTGGTGGTCGTAAACACGCATTTGGTCGCCACCTCGATCAGCGGCGTGCGGTAGACCGACGCGATGTTCTTGACCTGGTTGCCGGTCGACAGCAGCGGCCCGAACTGGGCGAGATAGCCGCCCATATCGCCGTAGCCGCTGAGCCGGATGGCCAGGATGTGCGCCTTGTCGTCGAAGGCGACCTCGATGATCATGTCCTGGGCGCGGCCGTGTTGGTCGGAGACGAAGCTGCCGGAGCGCTCGTCGGTCCATTTCACCGGCCGGCCCAGCGCCTTCGCGCCGTGCAGGATGCAGATATATTCCGGATAGACCGAGGCCTTCATGCCGAACGAGCCGCCGACCTGGCCGGTGATGACGCGCACCTTGTCCGCCGACGCGCCGAGGACGTCCATCAGCGTGGTCTTCATGCCGAACACGCCCTGGCTCGACGAGTGCAGCGTCCATTTGTCGGATGTCGCGTCGTATTCGCCGGTCGCGGCACGCGGCTCCATCGCCGCGACGATCATGCGCTGGTTGGACGTCTCCAGCCGGGTGACGTGCTTCGCCTTGGCGAAAGCTTCCGCCACCTTCTCGGCATCACCGTAATGGAAGTCGAGCGCCACGTTGTTCGGCACCGCGTCGAACACCAGCGGCGCGCCGGGCTTTGACGCTTCCGCCGGACGCAGCACCGGCGGCAGCGGATCGATATCGAGCATCACCGCTTCGGCGGCGTCTTTCGCCTGCGCCACGGTCTCCGCGATCACGCAGGCGACCGGATCGCCGACAAAGCGAACCTTGTCGGAAGCAAGCGCCGGCCGCGGCGTGTAGTGGATCGGCGAGCCGTCACGGTTCTTCAGCGGCAGGCCGCACTTGAGCGTGCCGTAGCCCTCGAGATCGGCGGCGGTGTAGACCGCGAGCACGCCCGGCATCTTCTCGGCAGCGGCGGTGTCGATGCCCTTGATGACGCCGTGCGCCATCGTGCTACGCACGATCACCGCGTAAGCCTGGCCAGCCAGATTGACGTCGTCAGAATAGCGGCCCTGGCCGCGCACCAATTTCGGGTCTTCCGCGCGGCGAACCGGCTGGCCGATGCCGAACTTGGTCAGCGACAATGCGGCTTCGGTGGTTCTGTCATCCATGCCAGGCCGGCTCCATGCGGTTTTATTGCCGATCTGCCCAGATAAAGCAGGCAGGGCCCCGATACAAGAACGCCGGTGGGATCAAGGGTTGCGCGGGGCGGGGGCGCTGTTACACTTTTCGTGATCAGATGGGAACATAGCCGCAACTGCGGTGCGCCTGTCGCGGCGCCTGGGGGCGGCAGGAAGGTTTGAAAAATATGAGCGGCGAGGCCGGGGAAACCCCAGGCCTTGACCCCGCGGTCGAGCCGGCGCCGCCTTTGCGGCCCCGGCAAGATCGGCGGTCGCCTGGACGGCATCACGACGCCCCCGGTCTCGATCGGGGCGGCGCGACCTATGCCGCGCTCGACCTCGGCACCAACAATTGCCGGCTGCTGGTCGCGCGTCCGACGGGTGACAGCTTCCGCGTGGTCGATGCCTTCTCGCGCATCATCCGGTTGGGTGAGGGCGTGTCCGGCTCCGGACGCCTGAGCGAGGCTGCCATCGAGCGCGCCATCGCGGCGCTCGCCATCTGCCGCAACAAGATGCGCAACCGCGGCGTTACCCGCGCGCGGCTCATCGCCACCGAAGCCTGCCGCGCCGCCGAGAACGGCATCCGGTTCCGCGACCGTGTCGCCGAGGAACTCGGCCTCGAACTTGAAGTGATCGACCGTGAGACCGAGGCGCAACTCGCCGCCGCCGGCTGCACGCCACTAATCGATCCGCAGGCCGACGGCGTGGTGCTGTTCGACATCGGCGGCGGTTCTTCCGAACTGGTGCGCTTGAGCCGTTCGCAGACGATGCGCGCCGGGCCGCCGCTGCCGACGATCAGCGGTTGGATCTCGCTGCCACACGGCGTGGTGACGCTGGCCGAGCGGCACGGCGGTTTCACCGTCACGCGCGAAACTTACGAACGCATGGTGTCGGAGGTGGCGGAGATCGTCGCGCCATTTGCGCGCGAGCATGGCGGCGGCGCCGTGCGCGGCATCCACATGCTCGGCACCTCCGGCACGGTGACCACCATCGCCGGCGTGCATCTCAACCTCCGGCGCTACGACCGCAGCCGCGTCGATGGCTGCTGGATGAGCGAGCAGGAAATCAGCGACGTCGTCGATCGCTTGCTGGCGATGAGCTATCAGGATCGCGTGGCGAGCCCCTGCATCGGCGCCGAACGCGCCGACCTGGTGCTCGCCGGCTGCGCCATCCTGGAAGCGATCCGCCGCTCGTTCCCGTGTCCGCGCCTGCGCGTCGCCGACCGGGGCCTGCGCGAAGGCATCCTTGTGCAGATGATGCGTGAGGATGGCGTCTGGGGCGGTCACCAGCCGGCGGCATCGTGACGCGATTTTCTTTCTTCACCTCCCCCTGGAGGGGGGAGGTCGATCGTGCGGAGCATGATCGGGTGGGGGTGATCTTCTGGCTTCACCCCACCCCGACGCCTCGCTATCGCTCGGCGTCGACCCTCCCCCTCAAGGGGAGGGTGAAGAAGAGTGAGCTGGTGCAATGACACAGAAAAAGAAGAGCAGCGGCGCGCGTGACCTGAAGGTCCGCGTCAAGAAAGCCCGCACCGTGTCGTCCAAGCGCTGGCTCGAGCGCCAGCTCAATGATCCTTACGTCGCCCGCGCCAAGCGCGAAGGCTATCGCTCTCGCGCCGCCTTCAAGCTCACCGAAATCGACGACAAAGCACGCTTCCTCAAGAAAGGCGGGCGCGTCATCGATCTCGGCGCCGCGCCCGGCGGCTGGTGCCAGGTGGCGGTAAAACGCGTCGGCGCGCCGCAGCAAGGCAAGGTGATCGCCATCGACCTGTTGCCGGTGGAGCCGATCGACGGTGTCGAATTCGCGCAGATCGACTTCCTCGATGCCGACGCCCCCAACAAGCTCAAAGCCATGATGGGCGGTCCGGCCGACGTGGTGCTCTCGGACATGGCGGCCAACACCACCGGTCATCGCAAGACCGATCATTTGAAGATCATGGCGCTGGTGGAACTCGCCGCCGAGTTTGCCCGCGAGGTGCTGGCGCCTGGCGGCATCTTTCTCGCCAAGGTGCTGCAAGGCGGCACCGAATCCGCGCTGCTGGCGAGCCTCAAGCGCGACTTCCAAAGCGTGAAGCACATCAAGCCGGCGGCGAGCCGCCCGGATTCCTCCGAGCTTTACCTGCTGGCCACCGGCTTTCGGAAATCCAACTAGCGAAAAGCGTCGTTGAAGCTGGCGCCAGCGCGGCGGCGGATGAGGTAGCCGTCGCGCGTGCGGCGCACGTCTTGGCTGCCCGCCCGATAATAGCGCGGTTGACGGCGGGCTTGCGCGGCACGATAGCGGCGCGCCTGTTCGGCCCGATAACGGCGGACCTCATCCGCGTGGAACTGCCGCGCCAATTCGGCCTGCCGCAGGCGGTAGCGGCGGGCCTGTTCGGCGCGGCGGTCATATTGATGTCGGCGAGCAACCGCGGGGCGCCGCGGCGCCGGCAACGGCGTGGCGTGGCGTTCCTGCGGCATCGGCTGCGCGCGGATCGCCGGGGCGGCCGGCTTCACGTCCGGCTCCGGCGTCTCGCGCGCCTCGCGCACCAAAGGTGCGCGGGGCCGTGCCCGAGGCAGCGGCGTGGCGACGATATCACCGCTGTTCTCTGGCACGGCCCGCGACAGGTGTTTTTCGGGAATGGCGGCGACCGCCGACGGCTGGCTGGCATCGGCCGTCTTCATGGTGTCGGCGGGCTTGTCTTCGGCGTCCGCGCTTGGCGCGATGGCGCCGGTTACCGCCGCGGTCTTTTCATTGGCTTTGCGCGCGGTCTCTTGCTCCGCCTCTTGCGCGGCCTTCTCAGCGGCTTGCTTTACCGCCGCTTCCTGCGCCGCCTTCTGGCGCGCGGCCTCTTTTGCTACCTGCTCGGCCTTGCGCTGCGCCAGCACGCTGCGCTTGAGCGCCGCACGCGCCTCCTTGGAGCGGCGGTTGTGCGCCAGCACGAACTTGTAGTCGTCGATCGCCTTGGCGAAATCGCCGTTCTGCTCCTGCACGGTGCCGCGCTCGTAGCGAGTCTTGAGATCGCGCGGGCTGAGCTTCACCAGCGTATCGAGATCGGCAACGGCGCCGGTCATGTCCTTGCTGGCGATGCGTGCATCCGCGCGCGCGCGCAGGGTGGCTGTATCCTTCGGCGCACGCTTGAGCACCGCGCCGTAGTCGGCGATGGCGCCGTTGAGATCGCCGTTGGCGCGCTCGACTTGGGCGCGCAGGCGTAGCGCGTCGAGATTGCCGGGCTGGCGCTGCAGGCCGGCGTCGAGATCGCCCAACACCTTGTCGGTGTCGCCCTTGGCCTTGTAGAGCGCGGCGCGCTGGAAAAAGTCCGCCGGCTCGGCGCCGTGCCGGATCGCCTGCGTGAAGTCGGCGATGGCCGCGTCGGTATTGCCCTTGGCCTTATTGATCGCGGCGCGAGCGCGATAGAGATCGGAATTCTGGGCGCCCAGTTCGACCGCCTGGTTGAGATCGGCGAGCGCCCGGTCGTTATCGTGCTTGGCGAAATAGGCCTCGCCGCGCGCGCTGTAGGCGAGTGCATTCTTGCCGTCCGCCTTGATGACGCGGTCGAGATCGGGCAACGCTTTGGCATAGTCTTTCTTGCGCACCAGCGCCGCGCCGCGCAGCGCATAGGCCGTGTTGTCGTTGGCATCGATCTTGAGCATGGCGTCGGCGTCGTGGATGGTGCCGGCGATGTCGCCGGTCTCCAGCCGCAGCTTGCCGCGCGTTTTCAGGAAGCCGGCGCGCCAGGAGAACTTGAGCGCGCGGCTGATGTCGTCCATGGCGTGCTTGTTGTCGCCCATGGCCATGTAGGTCTCGGCGCGCAGCGCGTAGGTGCCGGCGTGGTTCTGGTCGGCGAGCACCGCGCGGTTGTAGATGGCGATCGCCTTGTCGGATTCGTGTTTCTTGCGCCAGATGCCGGCCTGCGCGGTCATCGCGTCGATGCTCTTGGGATCGAGCCGCCCGGCGCGCTCATAGTCGGCGAGCGCGTTGTCGAGCTTGCCGTCGGCCTCGAGCGCCTTGGCGCGCAGCACGTAGTTGTCGAAGCTGGGCTTGAGCCGCACCGCGCGGTCGAAGTCGTCGATGGCGCGGGTGTAGTCCTGCTGGCGCATATAGAGCTGCCCGCGGCTGCTGTAGGCGGGCGCGCGCGCACCGAGTTCGATAGCCTTCTGGTAGTCGGCCAGCGCGCCGTCAGTTACGCCGAGGTCGCGCCGCACCGTGGCGCGGTTGACATAGGCCGAGGCTGCGTTGGGATCGAGCCGGATGGCGGCGTCGTAGTCTTCCAGGGCTTCGCCGTAATTGCCGCGCGCGTACCAGGCATTGCCGCGGTTCTGGTAGGCCGGCACGAAATCGGGCGCCAGCGTGATGGCGTGGTTGAGGTCGCCGATGGCGTGCGGGGTGTCGCCGCGGTCGAGATAGGCGAGGCCGCGCAGCGCATAGGCGACGCCAAGGGTGCGGCCCTTGAGGCGGCGGGAATCGATCATGTTGGTGCAGGCGGCGATGCGGGCGTCCACCTGGTCCCGGCTCTGGTTCGAGCAGGCGAGGGCGTCGGTGCGGGTCAGCATGGCCTGGGCGCTGACCGCCGCCCAGCCGGACATAACTATCCCGGCGAGCAGAACGGCGCCTCTCAACCACTGGTGACGGGTCGCACGCATTCCAGAGCCCTTACGCATTAACCATACTACTCACCGAAAATACCTACAGCGCCAACAACTTGTCCATGGGAAGGGTCCCGGTTCCGTTAACCAAACCTCCAATATGGTTAACAAACATGGTTAATTTGGAACTTATATGAAGGCAGCGGGCCGGCTGGGGGTGGGTCGGCTAGACGTCGGAGTGCTTGCGGCCGGACAGTTCGGCCCCGGCGTCGGCGGGAAGTCCCACGAAAAAGAGCAGGGAAAACACCGAAACCACCGCAATGGCCAGGAATGCCGGCGAAAAGTCGGACGCAATCAAGGGCCCGCCGCCGCGGAACCGGACTACTAGCTCCACCACGAACGCCCCGAAGGCCACCCCGGCCGACAAAGCCAGTTGCCGGGAGACCGTGATCAGCGAGGTGGCGCGGCTCACCTTGTCGGGCTCGATCTCGGCATAGGCGATGGTGTTGATGCAGGTGAACTGCAGCGAGCGGAAGAAGCCGCCGATCAGCAGCAGCGTCACGATCACCGCGATCGGCGTCGTCTTGGTGAAGGCGCCGCAGGCGGCGAGGAACACCGCGCTCACCAGGCAATTGACCACCAGGATGGTGCGGAACCCGAAGCGGCGCAGGATCGTAGCCGCCGCCGCCTTCATGGTCATGGCGCCGATCGCCGAGGTGAAGGTGATGAGGCCGGAGCCGAACGGGGTCATGCCGAAGCCGAGCTGCAGCATCAGCGGCAAGAGGAACGGCAGCGCGCCGATGCCGATGCGGAAGACGAAGCCGCCGATCATGCTGGCGCGGAAGGTGTGCAGGCGAAACAGGGTCAGATCCATCACCGGCGAGGGCGTGTGCCTGGCATGCACCACATAGGCCGCGATGAAGATCGAGCCGCCGGCGATCAGCGCCACCACCGTGGTCCAGCGCAGGAAGTCGAGCCCCAGCACCGACAGGCCGAAGGCCACCCCGGCGATGCCGCCGCCGGCGAGCGCCATGCCGACGAGGTCGAAGCGCTCGAGCGTCTCGGCGCGGAAGTCCTCGATATAGCGGCTGGCCATTGCAATGCCGAGCAGGCCGATCGGCAAATTGATGAGGAAGATCCAGTGCCAGCTGAAATAAGTGGTGATGAAACCGCCGACCGGCGGCCCCAGCACCGGCCCGATCATCGCCGGCACCGTCACCCAGGCCATGGCGTTGACCAGATCCCGCTTGGGGACGCTGCGCACCAGCACCGTGCGGCCGACCGGGGTCATCATGGCGCCGCCCATGCCCTGCACGATGCGCGCGATGACGAAGTCGGTGAGGGAACCCGACAGCGCGCAGCCGATCGAGCCGATCATGAACACGGCGATGGCGGCGCGGAACACGGTGCGCGCGCCGAAGCGGTCGGCGGTCCAGCCGCTCGCCGGGATGAAGATCGCCAGCGACAGGAGATAAGAGGTGATGGCGAGCTTGAGCGCCAGCGGGTTGGCGCCGATATCGCGCGCGATCGCCGGCAGCGCGGTGGCGATCACGGTCGAGTCCATGTTCTCCATGAACAGCGCGACTGCGATGATCAGCGGAATGATGCGTTCGCGCGGCATGGGCATCAGCGCGTGATCACGAAAAGCTCGCCCTCGGACTTGATCCGAGGGTGGCACCGGTTTTCGGAGCAGGTCGTGCGCATAAGAAGAAATACCCGGCAGGGCGGTGGCAGCTCAGCCCCTCTTGAACCGCAAAGCGGCGACCGATGAAAGCCCGCTCAGGCGCAATGTCCCCTCATAACAGCCATCCCCAACTGGGCCGGAAATGGCCTAGGAATCGCGGCTAACCCGTGCTACTGACCCACGCCAACCCAAAAGCGGGCCGTGACTTCGGGCGAGGAACCCCCTCGCGACAGGCATTTCTATAAGCCTCCGGACCGCCGGCCTCTAACCTCCTTTTGGGGGGACACTGGGAGTTGGCATGGCTGACAATAACAACGATCATCCGCGTGAGGCGCTTACCTTCGACGACGTCCTGATCAGGCCCGGCCTGTCGGACGTATTGCCCGGCGAAGTCGACGTCCGTTCCTTCATTACCCGTTCGATCGCGGTGAACGTGCCGATCATCGCCTCCGCCATGGACACCGTGACGGAAGCCGCCATGGCAATCGCCATGGCGCAGGCCGGCGGCATCGGCGTCATCCACCGCAACCTCGATCCGGCCGACCAGGCCGCGCAGGTGCGCCAGGTCAAGAAATTCGAATCCGGCATGGTGGTGAACCCGCTCACCATCGAGCCGACCGCGACGCTGCAGCAGGCGCTGGCCTTGATGAAGGAGAACCGCATCTCCGGTGTCCCGGTGGTCGAAGGCGGCGGTGGCGGCAAGGCCGGCAAGCTGGTCGGCATTCTGACCAACCGCGACGTGCGCTTCGCCAACGATCCGAACCAGCGCGTGGCCGAACTGATGACCCAGGAAAAGCTCATCACCGTGCGCGAGGGCGTGAGCCAGGAAGAAGCCAAGAAGCTCCTGCATCAGCACCGCATCGAGAAGCTCCTGGTGGTCGACGACGAGTACCGCTGCGTCGGCCTGATCACGGTGAAGGACATCGAGAAGGCGGTCGCCAACCCGAACGCCTGCAAGGACGAGCAGGGCCGCCTGCGCGTGGCCGCCGCCACCACGGTCGGCGACAAGGGCTTCGCCCGCACCGAGGCGCTGGTCGACGCCGGCGTCGATCTCATCGTGGTCGACACCGCGCATGGCCATTCGCGCTACGTGCTCGAAGCGGTGACCCGCATCAAGAAGCTGTCCAACCTGGTGCAGGTGGTGGCCGGCAACGTCGCCACCACCGAGGGCGCCAAGGCGCTGATCGATTCCGGCGCTGACTCGATCAAAGTCGGCATCGGCCCCGGCTCGATCTGCACCACGCGCATCGTCGCCGGCGTCGGCGTGCCGCAACTCACCGCGGTGATGGACTGTGTCGAGGCGGCGAAGGCTGCGGGCGTGCCGGTGATCGCCGACGGCGGCATCAAGTTCTCCGGCGACCTGGCCAAGGCGCTGGCCGCCGGCGCCGATTGCGCCATGGTCGGCTCGCTGCTCGCCGGCACCGACGAGACCCCGGGCGAGGTGTTCCTCTATCAGGGCCGCTCCTACAAGAGCTATCGCGGCATGGGTTCGGTCGCCGCCATGGCGCGCGGCTCTGCCGACCGCTACTTCCAGCAGGACATCAAGGACGCGCTCAAGCTGGTGCCGGAAGGTGTCGAAGGCCAGGTCGGCTACAAGGGCCCGGTGGCCCATGTGCTGCACCAGCTCGCCGGCGGTTTACGCGCCGCCATGGGCTATGTCGGCGCAAAGACGCTCGCCGACTTCCACGCCAAGGCGCAATTCGTGCGCATCTCGGGCGCAGGCCTGCGCGAAAGCCACGTGCACGACGTGACCATCACGCGCGAGAGCCCGAACTATCCGGGCAGCCGCTGATAACGGCTGCCGCCGCCTGCGGGTCAGCTCTTCTTTTCGATGAAGGCGGCGATCTTTGCCGTGGTTTGCTGGGGCTGCTCTTCCATCACCCAGTGGCCCGAATTCGTAATGACGCCGCTGCTCACGTCGTTCGCCACCAGCCGCATGATGTCCGCCATCTGCGTGCCGAAGGAATGGTCGCCGCCCAGCGCCAGCACCGGCATGGTCAGCTTGCCGTTGGCGGCCAGCGCCTTGTTGTCGACCGCGTCCTGGGTGAACGCCGCGAACTGATTGAAAGCGGCGTGCATGTTTCCCGGGCGCGCATAGAGGCGGGCGTAATGCCGGCGCGTCGCCTCGTCGATTCTCTTCGGATTGGCCGACAGCTCGTTATAGAAGCGGTCGAGGTAGATGCGCTCGCGGCCCTTGACCAGGCGTTCGACATCGGGGCCGCGGAAATTGAAGTGCCACAAAGCCGGGCTGCGGATGATCTCCTCCCAAGGGCCGATGCCGGGGAGCGGCGCGTCGATGATCACCCAGCGGGCGATGCGGTTGGGAAACTGCGCCGCCAGCGCATAGCCGACCATGTTGCCGATGTCGTGGGTGACCAGCGCGGCCTTGTCGATCTTGAGCTTGTCCATGACCTGCGCAATGTCGCGGCCTTGCGTCTTCTTGTCGTAGCCGTCCTTGGGATGGGACGAGAGGCCCATGCCGCGCAGGTCCGGAACGATGACCGTGTGCGCCGTGTAGAGAGCCTTGGCCACCGGCGCCCACATGTCGCCGGTGTCGCCGAAGCCGTGCAGCAGCACGACCGCCGGGCCCTTGCCGCCGACCCGGACATGGATCGTGGCGCCGTTGGCTTTGATGTTCTTGGAGCGAAAGCCTGCTGGAAACTTCTGCATGGGTGCGTTTGCCGCCGTTGGCGCCAGTTATCCGCCTCATATTACCCTATCTGCGCAAACAATGCGCTGCATCCGGTGGCGGATTTCATGGGCTCCGCCGGCCTGGGGCTTGCGCGGCCGGCCCGCTCGGCCCCGTGTGGCGCCGGACACACCAATCTGTTAGAGCGCAGGCCGTTCCTGCGCCCACCAAGGTAGTTCATGACCATCCGCGCCATCCTCTTGCCCCTGTTCGTCGAGGTCGCCCTGACCCTCGGCCTGCTGCTATGGCTCGGCTTCTTGCGCAACGACGACCTCAAGGGCGGCGCGGCCAAGCCGGCGCAGATCGCGTTGCGCGAGCCGAACTGGCCGGTGCGCACCCGCCAGGTCGCCAACGCCTTCAGCAACCAGTTCGAGCTGCCGGTGCTGTTCTATGTTCTCACGATTTTGGAAATCATCACCCATCACGCCGATCTCATCTTCGTCGTGCTGGCCTGGATTTTCGTCTTGACGCGGCTCGGCCACGCCTATGAGCACACCACCAGCAACGCGGTCATGCGCCGCGGCGTCATCTACGGCGTCGGTGCGCTGGTGCTGATCGTGATGTGGGCGATCTTCATCGTCCGCATCGGCCTGGGCCTGCCATGACCCCGGGAGCGCGTCTGGCAGCCGCCATCGAAGTGTTCGCGGCCATCGACAGCGAGCGGCGTCCGGCGGCGGACGCGCTCAAGAGTTGGGGCATCGCGCATCGCTTCGCCGGCTCCGGCGACCGTGCGGCGATCGCGGGCCTCGTCTATGACGCCTTGCGCCGGCGCGCGTCGAGCGCATGGATCATGGGCTCCGATACGCCGCGCGCGGTGCTCATCGGCATGCTCAAGCGGGAGCGCGGCCTCGACACCGAGGCCATTGCCGCCTTGGCGAGCGGCGCGGGCTATGCGCCGGAACCGCTCAGTGATGAGGAACGCGCTAGCCTCGATGCCGCCGATCTTTCCGCCGCGCCGCCGCACGTCGCCGGCGATTATCCGGTTTGGCTCGACGCCCATCTCGTCCGCGCTTTCGGCGACGAACGGGCGGAGGAGGGGGCGGCGCTCGCCTCGCGCGCGCCGCTCGACCTGCGCGTCAACACGTTGAAGGCCGAGCGCGATGCCGCCGCCGGGATGCTCTCCGACCTTGCCGCCGAGCCGACGCGCTGGTCGCCATGGGGCCTGCGCATCCGCCTGTCGGCCGACGCCAAGAGCCCGGCGGTGCACGCCGAGCCCGCCTTCCTCAAAGGCATCGTCGAAGTGCAGGACGAAGGCTCGCAGCTTGCCGCTTTGTTCAGCGGCGCTCAGCCCGGCGAGCAGGTGCTCGATCTCTGCGCCGGCGCCGGCGGCAAGACGCTCGCGCTCGCCGCCATGATGGCGAACAAGGGCCAGCTCTACGCCACCGACGACGACAAGCGCCGGCTTGCCCCCATCCACGACCGGCTCAAGCGCGCCGGCGCCCGCAACGTCCAGGTGCGCACGCCGAAGTCGGTCGGTACCGAGCTCGACGACTTGGTCGGCCGCCTCGACCTGGTGCTGATCGACGCGCCTTGCACCGGCACCGGCGCCTGGCGGCGCAACCCGGACGCCAAGTGGCGCATGCGGCCCGGCGCGCTCGAGCAGCGCACCAAGGAGCAGGCGGAAATCCTTGAGCGCGCGCTGCCGCTCATCAAGCCGGGCGGCCGCATTGCCTATGTCACCTGTTCGGTGCTCGACGCCGAGAACGGCGATCAGGTGCACACCTTCGTCCGCCGCCATCCCGAATTCTCGGTCCGGCCCCCGGCCGAGGTCGCCGCGGCGCTGGGCGAGCATGCCTTCATGTTCGCCAAGGCGGTGCGCGTCTCCGAGGAAGGCCTCCTGATGACGCCGCGCACGACCTGCACCGACGGCTTCTTCGTTTCGGTGCTCGTGCGCAACCCTTGACGCCATAAACCGGGCGTTAAGACGATTTCCCTGATTGCGCCTAAATCCCGGCCCAATTTCCCCGCCTTGATCGCGTGACGTGAGCGAGACGCGGCGCTTCTTCTCTTCTTATAGGTCCCTTGCAATGCTGGCGGCTCAGCGCGATCCCATCCCCGACCATGGGACGCCGGATACCCCTTTGTCCCCGCACCCCGATCAGGGGCCGCATCGGCCTGCCGCCACGCCGACCTTCGCGCGTTTCATCGCCGGTGTGCAGATCGTCGGCACGGTGCTGGGCATCCCGCTCGGGCTCGCCAGCGGCTATTCGATCTACCGCGCCAATTTCTCGGCGGAGGCGACCTGCGGCACGCTGCGCGCCAACATCGTCTCCATGCTCGACAAGAGCGCCGACGCTTCCACCTTGCGTCTGCTAGTGCGCCGGGACGTCGCTTCGTTCGAGCGGTCCTGCGCCGCGGTCGATCCCGACGCCGTCGCCGCCTTCAAGACGCTGCTGGACAAGCCCGCGGCGGTGGCGAAGGTTGCGCCCAGGGAAACCAAGCCCGCGCGCGCCGCACAGGCGCCGCGTCCGGATGCCGCCAAGCATGTCGTCGCCAAGGCCACGCCGGTTACCGAGGAAGCGAACCCCGTCCGCGCCAACCCCGATGCCGATTGGCTGGCGGCGGTGCGTCAGGCGCTGGTCGAGCACGCGCCGGTGGTGCGGGCGCAAGCCGCGGAAGCGCCGGCGTCGCTGGTGCCGCCGGCCGCGGATCGCCCGATGGGCATGCCATTGCCGGTTCAGGCGCATGGCGCGCCGGCCTTGCCGCCCGCGACCAACGTCGCGGATGCGCCGGCACCGCGTGCCGACGACAATCACCCGATCCCGCCGGCGTCGATCCCGAATGTCGGGGCGCCGCCCGCGCGGTAGGCGAGGGAGCTACAGCCGGTCGGTTTTCGGCTGCCAGCGCGACACGGTTTCGAGGTCGGCTTCGACCTGCCAGCGCCCGAGCTTGGCCGGCTTGTCGACCGCTTGCGCCAGGCGGGCGAGGAAGTCGCGCCGCGGCATGTCGCGAAAGCCCATGTCGTGCCACAACGGGCCCATCAGCTTGCCGTCGTTGAAACGGTAGCCCCAGCGCGCCAGGTGCCAGTTCAGCACCGTCATGCCGATCTTCGAGGTATTGGGTTCGCGGAAGAACTGCGACTCCGAAGTGAACGACGCGCCGGTGCCGAGCCCGTAGCCGCCGGCGACCAGTTCGCCCGCCTTGTTCCAGACCTCGAACGAATGCGCGTGGCCGGCATCGAACGCTTGCGCATAGACGCGCATGATGCGCGGCGTGATCCAGGTGAGATGCCAGCGCCCGGGCCGGCGCGCCGCGCAGGCCGCGATCACCTGCTCGAAGTCGCGGTCGAAGGTGACGGTGTAGCGGCCCTGGCGCATCAGCCGGCGCTGGTTGTTGGAGATATGAATCTGATCGAACAGCAGCACCGAGCGCTGCGGCGGCGACCACCATTTCAGCGGAGGCACGTGGGCCAGCGGGTAGAGCCCGCGCCGGTAGGCGGAAAGCAGCGTCGGCAACGACAGTTCGTGCACGATGCCGGCAAGCCCCGGCGGCCGGTCGAGCGCGCGGGCAGGGTCGGGCAGGGCGTAGTCGGGGCTCAAGAACTCCTGAAAGCAGAGCTTGACGATGCCCGGCACCCCGGCGACGCGGTTCGGCATCAGCACCCAGGCGAGCCCCAGCGCCCAGCGCTCGGCGATCTGCGCCAGGCTCTCGCGGAATAAGGCGGCGCGCTGTGCCGCATGCCCGGAAGCGGCGATCCCGACAGTCAAGCGCTCGGTTTCGAAAGTCATGGTGTGCATCTCTGGCGCCGGCTGCGCCTCCTGGCGCCAACTGTGCAAAAGCCGGTTTTGCCGCAATTTCTATGCACGTTCGGGGCTAACATCGGGTTACCCCCCGGGGTTCCGCCGCGGGCTTGACCCGGCAGCCCTTTCCCCGCAAAAAGCCGCCCCGAACGGCTTGGCGCACTCGGCTTTTCGCTCGATTCGGGCAACAACCGCGGCCATGCACGACAAAATCCTCATCGTCGATTTCGGTTCCCAGGTCACCCAGCTCATTGCGCGCCGGGTGCGCGAGGAGAGGGTCTATTCCGAGATCGTCCCCTACCAGAAGGCGGAGGAAGCCTTCCGCGCGATGAAGCCGAAGGCGGTGATCCTCTCCGGCGGGCCGGCCTCGGTGCTCGACAAGGATGCGCCGCTCGCCCCCAAGGCGATCTATGAATCCGGCGTGCCGGTGCTCGGCATCTGCTACGGCGAGCAGGCCATGGCCCAGCAACTCGGCGGCAAGGTCGAGGCCGGCCACCACCGCGAATTCGGCCGCGCCGAGTTCGAGGTCACCGCCGACAGCCCGCTGTTCGAGGGCGTCTGGGAAAAGGGCCAGAAATATCCGGTCTGGATGAGCCACGGCGACCGCGTCACCGAGTTGCCGAAGGGCTTCAAGGTGCTTGGCACCTCGCCCAACGCGCCGATCGCCATGATCGGTGACGACAAGCGCAAGTTCTACGCCACCCAATTCCATCTCGAAGTGGTGCACACGCCGCATGGCGCCGCGATCCTGCGCAATTTCGTGCGCAAGATCGCGGGGCTTACCGGCGACTGGACCATGCGCGCCTTCAAGGAAGAGGCGATCGAGAAGATCCGCGCCCAGGTCGGCAAAGGAAGAGTGATCTGCGGCCTGTCAGGCGGCGTCGACTCGGCGGTGGCCGCGGTGCTCATTCACGAGGCGATCGGCGAGCAGCTCACCTGCGTGCTGGTCGATCACGGCTTGATGCGGCTCGCCGAAGCGCAGAAGGTCGTCACCATGTTCCGTGACAGCTACAACATTCCGCTGGTGCATGTGGACGCGTCAGAGACCTTCCTTGATGCGCTGGAAGGCGTCGAAGACCCCGAGCTCAAGCGCAAGACCATCGGCAAGCTGTTTATCGACGTGTTCGAGGACGAGGCGCGGAAAATCGGCGGCGCCGAATTCCTGGCGCAAGGCACGCTCTATCCGGACGTGATCGAAAGCGTGTCGTTTACCGGTGGGCCCTCGGTCACCATCAAGTCGCACCACAATGTCGGCGGCTTGCCCGAGCGCATGAACATGAAGCTGGTCGAGCCGCTACGCGAACTGTTCAAGGACGAGGTGAGGGCGCTCGGCCGCGAGCTCGGCCTGCCGGAGGCCTTCGTCGGCCGCCATCCGTTCCCGGGGCCGGGGCTGGCCATCCGGGTGCCCGGCGCCATCACCCGCGAGAAGCTCGACATCCTGCGGCTGGCGGACGAAATCTACATCGAGGAAATCCGCCGCACCGGCCAGTACGACGACATTTGGCAGGCCTTCGCCGTGCTGCTGCCGGTGAAGACCGTGGGCGTCATGGGCGACTACCGCACCTACGAGTACGTCGTGGGCCTGCGCGCGGTGACCTCCACCGACGGCATGACCGCCGACTTCTATGCTTTCGACATGCGCTTCCTAGGCATGGTGGCCACCCGCATCATCAACGAAGTGAAAGGCGTCAACCGCGTGGTCTATGACGTCACCTCGAAGCCGCCGGGGACGATTGAGTGGGAGTAGGGGGCGGGTCAACACGACCCCTTCCGCAATGACATGGGATTTGGGGTTTTTGTCCATCGCTCAGATTCTATTTATGACGACACTCCGGCTGAGCGGTATCAATTCCCCAGTCAGTATTTAAATCGTGTCGAGGCCTGTATCGACGACTGGATCGTTTATTACGAGCCGAGGAAAGTCGTTGATACGCGAGGCTATTTTGCAGTCGCCAAGATACAGAGGGTAATTCCCGATCCAAGCGCGCCGGGAATGTACTTGGCTTTGATAGAGCCGCAAAGCTATCTCGATTTTGCCAATCCCGTACCATTCACGGATTCGACCGGGCCGGTTGAGCGCAGCCTATTGAATGAGCAAGGACGGATTTCTGGTCGTGCACAGTCGGCTGTTCGTGCACTCTCGCCGGACGATTTCAAACGCATCGTCGACCTGGGGCTTGAGGAAAACGCGCCGCTATTGCCTCGTGTCGGTGAGCTTCAGCCGCTCTCCAATTTTGAAGAGGAGCAGGCGCCGTTTATATTTGATCAGCAGCGCGAACGCGCAAACTTCACTATATCCAGGATAGTGCGAGATCGCGTCTTCCGGCAGATCGTTCTACGTGCCTATGATCAACGCTGCGCGATTACTGGACTCAGGCTCATCAATGGCAGGGGTCGAGCGGAGGTTGCTGCGGCTCACATCCGCCCAGTCGAGGCGGGCGGGCCTGATATCGTGAACAATGGGATTGCACTTTCTGGTACAGCGCACTGGATGTTCGATCGTGGGCTAATTGGTCTGTCCGATGATCTGCAGATACTAGTTTCTCGACAGGCGAATGACCCCGATGCCGTGCGGGCATTGATCAACCAGTCGGGTCGCGCCTTGCCGCCTTTGCGGAGCTCTGATCGCCCGCATCCACATTTTCTGAGTTGGCATCGTGAGCACTGCTTTAAGCTGTGACTTACATCGAAGTAGTATCGATCGCCAGAATTTATGCGCCCGCTTAAGCGGGCGCCGCCACCTTGTCCTGTGTCTTCGTCTCGAAGTCGCTCGCGTCGTGGCGTTCGTGCAGTTGCCCCGACAGCTCGCCCCTGATGCGGTTGACCATGTTGCCGCGTTTGACGGCCGGCCGCGCTGAAAGCATGTCGGCCCAGCGCACGACGTTCTTGTATTCATGTACGCTCAGGAACTCGCCGGCCTCGTAGCGCAAGCCTTTGGCCATGCCGCCGTACCAGGGAAAGATCGCGATGTCGGCGATCGTATAACTGTCGCCGGCGACGTATTCGTTCTCCGCCAATTGGCGGTCGAGCACGTCCATCTGGCGCTTGACCTCCATGGCGAAGCGGTCGATGGCATATTCGATCTTGGTCGGCGCGTAGTAATAGAAATGGCCGAAGCCGCCGCCGAGATAAGGCGCGCTGCCCATCTGCCAGAACAGCCATGAGAAGCACTCGGCGCGTGCGGCTGCTTCCGTCGGCAGGAAGGCGCCGAATTTCTCGGCGAGATGGGTCAGGATCGCGCCGGATTCGAACACCCGGATCGGCTTCGGACCGCTGCGGTCCATCAGCGCCGGGATCTTGGAATTCGGGTTCACCTCGACGAAACCGGAGCCGAACTGTTCGCCGTCGTGAATCCTGATCAGCCAGGCATCATATTCCGCGCCTTTAATCCCAAGCGCGAGCAACTCCTCCAGCATGATCGTGACCTTCTGGCCGTTCGGCGTGGCCAGCGAGTAAAGCTGCAGGGGATGGCGGCCGACCGGCAGTTCCTTGTCGTGCGTCGCGCCGGCGGTCGGGCGGTTGATGTTCGAAAAATTGCCGCCGCTGGGCTTTGCCCAAGTCCAGACCTTCGGCGGCGTGTATTCGGACGTTTCGCTCATTTCAATTTCTCCTGACATCGACTTGCATGCGCCGGAGGACGCCGCCGTTCCGTAGTGGCTCGTTGTATTGAGGGGGACATGCTATCCGCGGGGTGCTGTTCGGCGCCGAACCAGCCCTAGGACGAGGATAGCCGCACGGTCGGTTCGAGTTCGGAAATTCGGGAGCCGCGATTTCACGCATGTGGTCTCATCCTGTCAAGCACGTTCGCACCGGCCAATATGACGACATCTGGCAGGCCTTCGCCGTGCTGCTGCCGGTGAAGACCGTCGGCGTCATGGGCGACTACCGTACTTACGAGTACGTCGTGGGCCTGCGCGCGGTGACCTCGACCGACGGCATGACCGCCGACTTCTATGCCTTCGACATGCGCTTCCTCGGCATGGTGGCCACCCGCATCATCAACGAGGTAAAGGGCGTCGTTCTCTATCGGCATTTTGCCGGCGAGCCGCCTTTGAAGGGCATCAAATGTCCTCCGGGGGCCGATTAGCAAACGCTTTCGCGCAAGATCGCGTTGGATGATTAGGCTTTCGCCCGATTACGCTTCGAGCCCCGGGAAGACCTGCGTGCCGGGCCCGCCTGGCTGGCGCAGCACCTGCCGCCGCAAATCGCTATCGAAGCCCATGTGCACGCAACGGCCTTCTTCGTAAATGAGTTGGTCGAATTTGATTTCGCTATCGCGGATTCGCTTGGCGGCCTCCAAATCGTCGAGGCCACTAACGTGGAAATCGGCCGCAAGACCGCGCGCATGGGCAGATGTTTTCGAGCCGCCGACAGCCTTGTTTACCTGCGGATTCCGATAACCGCTGGTAATGCGGATAGCCGCATTGAAGAGTGCGCGGACGTCTTCCATTCGTCCGGCCAATTTTTTCAGGTTTTCTAAATGCTCGGGAGTCGGCGTGTTCTCGATTCCCAGAGCATTCGCAGTGTCGGAACGGGTGAATTCCTCCAGCGAGAAGTGCTCGGTCAGCTTCATGGCGTCCTCCAACTATGCGAGTTCTTGTTTGGTGAAATGTAGCGCCGCATACGGTGCAATCCAAGGCTGAAGGCTTGGCTTGTTGTCGCCATAAACGCGCGGCTGCTTTCGTCGCTCCACGAAATTCTTGGGCCTGGTCGTCACTCGCATCGTCAACGAGATCAAGAGCGTCAACCGCGTCGTCTATGACGTGACGTCGAAGCCGCCCGGGACGATCGAGTGGGAGTGAGGCGCGTCACCGGCGCTTCTTGCCCTGGCCTTCTTCTTCGCCGCCTTACTCTTCTTCTGATTGTTCTTCGGTGCGGCGCTTTTCACGCCGATGGCATCGGTGCTTGGGCCTGACGCGGGGTTGAACGCCGCCAAGGGCGCGGCGCTTTTTGACGTGAGGCTGCCCAGATATTCTTTGGTGAAGTCCGTCTTGAATTCGGCCCACAGCGGCAGGTGATCCGACATCTGCCACGTGCGCCACTTCTTATATGCCGCCAGGTCGGTCTTGGCCTTCGTGCCTTTCTTGGTCTCGGTGGGCATCAATGTCTTATAGGTCTCGTAGTCGGCCTCGTCGCGAAACACGTAGTTCGCCCAGCGAAACGCCCCGGCTTTTTCGATTTCGACGATGTTGGCCTTGGTCCGTAGCGCGATCTGGTCGTAGTAGTTTGCGCTCGCGAGCGCCGTCGGATCGCGCAGTTCCTCCGGCACCGTGAAGCCGCCCTCTAACAGGGCGGTCATGGTTGGGTCTTTTGGATTCAGGATATTGAAATCGCCGAGCAGGATGTAGGTCTCGCCGTCCCTTTCCTGACGTTGGGTGAAGAAATTCGCGATATTCGAGATTTCGCGCTTGCGCGGCGAGGTGTCCTTGGCGGAACCGTAATAGATGTGGACCGTGCAGAGATTGAACTTGAACCAGCCGGCTTGAAACGCAACCAAGAACGGTGTGCGGTTGAATTGAATCGCGTTCTTGCCCTTCTTGACCGGCAGCACGATTTCGCCGGCCATATGCCGGAAAAGTATCTTGCGCGTGTCGTAGACGAAGGCGAGCCGCTCCATGTTGCCGCTTTGGTCGGTAAAGATGTAGTCCCAATGCGGACCGAGCAGCCGCATCACCGCCAGGAATTCAGTGATGTCCTCGTTGACCTCTTGAATCGCCACGAGGTCGAACGCGGAGATTATCTCGGCGATGTAAATCAAAGAATCCGGGAAGCGAGGTGACGGGTTCAGCCGGTGGCCGCCAAAATCGCGTATGTTCCAGCTTGCGAGCCGGAACGATTCTTCCTTGTTGCTGGCGGCGATGTCCTGGGCAATTCCGTCGCGCAACGCCAGCAGCCGCTCGATCGCGCGGTCGCGCGTGACGTCGTCGAGCCCCTTAAGACTGGAGTACTGGACCACGATATGCCCCCGCTATCGGCGCAATCGTAGCGGCAACCGGTGGCTGCATCAACCATGACCACACGCCGCCCCAAGGGCGAAAACGCCTCAACTCTGGAAGCAAAGCCATGCCCATCACCCTCTACGGCATCAAGAACTGCGACACCATGAAGAAGGCGCGCGCCTGGCTCGACAAGCATGGCGTCGACTACGCCTTCCACGACTACAAGACCGCCGGCATCGGCCGGGACAAGCTCGAACATTGGGCGAAGAAGGCCGGCTGGGAGACCTTGCTCAACCGTGCCGGCCTGACCTTCAGGAAGCTGCCCGACAAGGACAAGCAGGGCCTCACCGAGAAGAAGGCGATTGCGCTGATGCTCAAGCAGCCGTCGATGATCAAGCGCCCGGTGCTCGAATTCGGCGGCGGCAAGCTCTTGGTCGGTTTCAAGCCGGACGACTACGGCGCCGCCTTCGCCACGCGGCATTGACGGGCTGCGGCAGTCTCAGTCGCCGCGGCGGATCTTGGCGACCGCCGCCTCCGCCGCTTTGACCAGCGCCGCATGTTGCGGGCTTTCGGCCGCGTAGGCGGCCACCACCGACGTGAACACGGCGTCGGCGGTCTTCATGTCGGCTTTGGACGGGAACACGGCCCTGCGGTGCGGATCGCTCTCGATCTGCTGCATGATCAGCGCCGTCGCGCTCTCGTTGATCAGATTGTATTTCTCGACGGCCCAGTCGCCACTGTATTTGCGGATGATGGCCCGCACGTCGGCGGGCAGGGCGTCGAACCGCGCCTTGCTCATCAGCAGTGATTGCGGCACGCAGGACGTGCCGAGGAAATAGTGGTTCGGCGCCACCCGCCCGATGCCGAACTCCATCATCGGCACCGGCGGCGCCATGGCGCCGTCGATCCGGCCGCTCATGATGGCGTCGGCGGTTTCGTACAGCGGTACGAACGCGGGTTTGGCGCCGAGCTTTTCCAGGATCGATATCTCGACGCCGTTGTTGGCGCGGATGCGCTGGCCTTTCAGCGCGGCAAGCGAACCGATCGGCAGGCGGCTGTGGATGCTCTCCGGTTCGCTGGCGAAGACGCCGATTACGTAGAATTTGTCGAAGCCGGGCATCATGCCGGCGCCGATGAGGCGCTTGAACGTCAGCGTCGCCTCGTGGCCGTTGCGATAGAGACCGGGCAGTTCGATGACGGTGGCGCCGGGAAACGTCGCCTGTTCGTAGGGCTGGACGATATAGGCGATGTCGGCGGTGCCGTCGAGCAGCAGTTGCGATTCCTTGGTGGTGTCGCTGCCCAAGGTGCGGCTGAGATGGACGTCGATGTGAACGCGGCCGCGGCCCGCGGTGTTGACGGCATCGACGAACGGCTTGACGCCCGACCGGTAGAGATGCGTGCGGTCCGAGCTGAAGAACGCCAGCTTGAGGTTGATCGGTTCGGCCGCCGCCAAGGCCGGCACAAGCAGCAGTGCGGTCGCAATGAGCAATCGGAGCGGGCGGTTCACGTCGGTCACTCGACTACATGGGGCGCGCTTGGCGCGAGCGCAGTTTTGCGAGCGCTACAATACAGTCAAACGCTTTCGCTTTGTGCCTCCGCAAAATTACCTAGACCGCGCGGCGGTGGTATTTTGTTACGAGCCAAATCGCTGGAGCTTTCGCTTCGACATGTCAGAGCATGTCAAAGAGCGCGGCGGCTCATATAAAAGCCGGCACTGTCAGCACCGGGCACGACGCCTGGCGCAACACGCGCTCACTCGTCGAGCCGCGCAAAGCGTCGAGGAAGCCGTGATGCCCTGCGGTCGGCATGCCGATCAGATCGACCGGCCATTCGTTCGCCGCTTCCAGGATCGCTTCCACCACGTCGCCGTGGCGCATCGCCACCGGCAGCGGCCGCCCCGGCTCGGCATGGAGCTGGATCTGTGGCGCGTGGCGGCCGACGTGCAGGAAATGTTCCTCGGCCGTGTCGCCGGCGAGCCGGCGCACCAGCCCCATGATGCCGCCGATGGCGACGGCCGGCTTGGGATGGTGGTCGATCGGGATCAGCACATGGCGGACATGGATTTCGCCGCGCGCCGGATCGACGAAGCCGCGCGCGCGCGCCGGCACGAACAAGGTCGGCGCCTTGGCGTGGCGGGCGAGCTTCTCGGCCACCGAGCCGTGCAGCCAGCGCGCGACGCCCTCCCGGCCTTCGGTCGCCAGCACGATCAGGTCGGCGGAATGGCTGGAAAAGAAGTGCAGGATGGCATTGACGGTGGAATGCGGGGTGAGGCCGAGCTTGGCGACGCGGATGCCAAGCTTGCCGACGGCGTCGGCCGGCTCGTCGCCCTCCATCAGGCCCCAGCGCGCCAGCGTTGCGCGCACATGCGGGAACTTGGTCCACTCGCTCTCGTCGTCCGCCTCGGCGACGTGCAGCAGATAGAGCGTGGATTTTTCCGCGAGCGCGATGCGCAGCGCATGGGCGAAGGCCTCGGTGCTCGCTTCGGAGAAGTCGGTCGGATGGACGATGGTTCGGACGGTTGTCATGGCAGCCTCGGATTTCCGTCCGCTGCCTAGCAGCCCACAGCCGTGCAGAATTTGCGCGAGATCAAGCTTGCGGGGAAAACGCTGTGGGCGCCGGAACCGCTACGGCTTGGCGTCCGCCGTCTGGCATTCGCGCTTCAATCGCCGCAACACGGTGGCGATGTCGCGCTTGAGCGCGCTTTCGACCATGAAATCGGGCGCCGGAATCGAGGCGGCCAGCGTGGCGTCATAGCTGACCCGCGTTCCGCCGCCCGCGAGCGGCGTGAGCCGCCATTCGCCCTCATTGCGCGCCAGATTGCCGGCGATGCGGTGGAACTGCAGCCGCCTGGGCGGATCGTAGTCAGAACGGAACACGCTGCGCACCTCCGGTAGGAACCACATCCAGGAGATGCGGTGTTCGCGAACGTCCCAGCGCCCGGCAGGCCCACGCTCGAGCACGCGGCAGCTCTCCAGCCCCGGCACGAAGCGCATGGCGTGGGCGCAGTCGGTCATGATCGACCAGATCGCCGGCGCTGCCGCGGGAATGTCGATGGCGGCGTGGATCTGGGTGGCGTCGCCGCCGGGAGCCGGCGCCAGCACGACCACCGGCTCGCCGCCTTCGAGGACGGCGGTTTCCGCCGCCGACCAGGCGCGCGCCGGCGTCGCGGCGGCGAGGACCAGCAAGACAAGCATCGTCGTGCGGAAAAGCATGGCAAACGCTAGCACGGCAAAGCAGGCGCCGATGGGGCACTCGCCGGAATTTGATGGTGGGGTGAGGCAGCCGGCTCTCGCCCCACATCAACCGCCATCACCACCAAAACGCGGTTTGGCGCGGGAATCCGCGCCCGCCGCAACCGTTTATTGACCCTGCCGGGCTACGATGCGGGCATGACCGATGTCGCCCTTGCCGCCGCCCGGCCGCTGCGCCTGCCGACCGTATCGTACGGCCCGTTCCGGCTGCTGGAGGCGGTGCCGTGGCTGATGCTGGCCACCGCGCTGCGTTTCGTCGGCGCGCGTGGCGGCGTCTCGGGCCAGCTCGCGAACATTTGCGCGGAGGTGTCGGTGTTTCTCGCCTTCCTGCTGGCGGCGCGCCGCATGATCGAATTCACCGACGGGAGCACCGGCCTCGGCCGGCTCGATTTCGCGGAGCAGCTCGGCCTCGCGTTCACGGTCCTGATCCCGATCCTGCTGCTGATGATCGTGGTCTGTGTCGCCGTGGTCATGACCGGCGCGGTCTGGACCGGCCTCAATCTGCTGCTCGGTTTCGACGGCATCGCCTTCGACCAGTACACGCCGCTCGGCATGGCCTGGAGCGCGTTTCTCGCCGCGCTCACGCTGCTGATGGTGTTGGAGGCGGAACAGAGCGGCGAGGTCAACCTGTTCGCCCGGCTCAAGGAACTGGGCCAGCGGGGGGCGTGCATGCTCCCGGCGATCGCCGCCGTCGCCATTGCCCATATCATGCTGAGCAACGTGCAAGGCGCCGTCCGCTCTCTGGTGGCCGTGTTCTGGCACACCTCGGCGGCGCCGCAGAACGTCAAGAACCTGGTCTACTTCTTTTTCGTCTTCGGTTTTGCCTCGGTGCGGCTGTGGGTGACCCTGGCGATCCTCGTCTTCGCCCTGCGCGAGTCCTACCGCCGCAGCCAGGCGCTGCCCGCGCCCCCGGCGGAGCCGGCCTAGCCGCCCCTTGATCCGGCCGGTTTTCCCTGCCACATGCGCCCCATGAACAAGCCCTTGGCCGCCGTCGATTCTGTGCCCGATTCCGCGGCCAATTCCACGCCGCGGACGCCGCTTGCCGCGGAAGTCGAGCGCCGGCGCACCTTTGCCATCATCTCCCATCCGGACGCCGGCAAGACCACGCTGACCGAGAAGCTGCTGCTGTTCGGCGGCGCCATCAATCTCGCCGGCCAGGTCAAGGCCAAGCGCGACCGCCGCGCCACCCGCTCCGACTGGATGTCGATCGAGCGCGAGCGCGGCATCTCGGTGGTCACCTCGGTGATGACTTTCGATTACGACGGCCATGTCTTCAACCTGCTCGACACGCCGGGCCACGAAGACTTTTCGGAAGATACCTATCGCACGCTCACCGCCGTCGATTCCGCCGTCATGGTGATCGACGCCGCCAAGGGCATCGAGGCGCGCACCCGCAAGCTGTTCGAGGTCTGTCGCCTGCGCGACATCCCAATCGTCACTTTTATCAACAAGATGGATCGCGAGAGCCGCGACCCGTTCGAGATCCTCGACGAGATCGAAAAGACGCTGGCGCTCGATACCACGCCGATGACCTGGCCGATCGGCCGCGGCCGCGACTTCGCCGGCACCTATGATCTGAAAACCGGTGAGATGCGGCTGATCGCCGAGGATGGCAAGACGATCGCCCCGCAGCCGCTCGATCTCAAGGCGCTCGCCGCGCAGAACTCGATGCTCGATGCTGCTGCCATCCAGGAAGAACTGGAGCTGGTGAAAGAGGCGTGCCGGCCGTTCGACTTCGCCTCCTTCCGCGAGGGCCACCTCACGCCGGTGTTCTTCGGCTCCGCCTTGAAGAATTTCGGCGTCAAGGATCTGCTCGACGCCCTCGGGGCGCTGGCGCCGCCGCCGCGCGCGCAGGTCGCCAACACACGCCGCATCGAGGCCGAAGAGCCGTCGATGACCGCCTTCGTGTTCAAGATCCAGGCCAACATGGATCCCAATCACCGCGACCGCATCGCCTTCGCGCGGCTGTGTTCGGGCAAGCTCAACCGCGGCATGAAGGCGCGGCTCACCCGCACCGGCAAGCCGATGACGTTGTCGCAGCCGCAGTTCTTCTTCGCGCAGGATCGCTCGGTGGCGGATGAGGCCTATGCCGGCGACGTGGTCGGCATCCCCAACCACGGCACGCTGCGCATCGGCGACACGCTCACCGAGGGTGAGGACATCAGCTTCCTTGGCGTGCCCAACTTCGCGCCGGAAATCCTACGCCGCGTCAAGCTCGCCGATCCGATGAAGGCGAAGAAGCTGAAAGAAGCGCTGCAGCAGATGGCCGAAGAAGGCGTCGTGCAGGTGTTCCGCCCCCTCGACGGCGCGCCGGCGATGGTCGGCGTCGTCGGCCCGTTGCAACTAGACGTGTTGAAAACGCGGCTGAAGGGGGAATACGGCCTCGATATCGGCTTCGAGCAGCCGGAATTCCAGCTCGCGCGCTGGATCGCCTGCGCCGACTCCAAGAAGATCGATGAGTTCGTGCAGGCCAATTACTCGAGCGTGGCCGAGGACCTTGACGGCGACCGCGTGTTCATGGCGCGCAGCCAGTTCATCCTCGATTACACCGCCGAACGTGCCCCAGGCGTTGAATTCACCGACATCAAGGACGTGAAGGACAAGGCGGCGGCCTGATCGGCCGCCACGCCTGGCTTCAGTGCGGCAGGCCTCTGGCGGCAAGAGGCCCCAG
Source organism: uncultured Pseudomonadota bacterium (assembly GCA_963732895.1). Taxonomy (GTDB): domain Bacteria; phylum Pseudomonadota; class Alphaproteobacteria; order Rhizobiales; family Xanthobacteraceae; genus Pseudolabrys. The sequence continues at coordinate 736,521 of CAVTBG010000008.1, forward strand.
GCCGGGCGCTTGCACCAGCAGGAACGCAACGAACACCACCGCGCTCGCGGCAATCCAAGGCCATGAGCGTGATATGGGCGAGGGGCTGTCGGCGTTGCGCGCGGTTCGTTTCGCCGCCACCAGCAAACCGAGCGGCGCGATGCCCAGTGTCAGGAATCCTTCGAGCGCGCTGCGCAATGGCGCGGGCTGCCATATCAGGCCGGCGATGACGGCAGACATTGTGCTCGCCGCATAGGCGAGGGCAACCGCATGCCAACCGGGCGCGCCTTTGCGCCGGAGCGCCGCGGCGCTCAGGGCTATGGCGCCGGCATAGACGGCGACGCCGACGGCTATCGAGATGGGACGCCAGATCGCCGGCCAGTGGTTGCGGCGGGCGATGATCGCCCAGTCGTCGCGGTTCACCGCGGCGTGGTCGATCAACTGGCCGGCGAACCAGAACAGGCTGATGGCGCCGAATAAGATCAAGACGAAGCGCGCGATGGGATTGCTTCGTGTCGCCGGCAATAACCCGAAAGCCGCCAGTCCGCCGACGAGGCTTGCGAACGGGCCGGCCGCATCGGTCAGCGTGCCCGCGCCATCGCAGCGGAACCAGATCGAGGTCAGCAAGGTGATGCGGCCGCCGTCGATGGCGCAGCCAAGGCCGTGGCCGACCGTCTCGTGACAGAGGGTGGCCAAGGTCGCGGCGAGGACGCCGGCGCCGATGACGGTCAGCCCGTCATCGGAAGTTGTTCGGATGCCGAGGCGGGACATGGATCCTCGGCGCCCCGTGCGCCGTCCTTCAATGCTTCTCGAGATGCGCCGCCTTGATCACCGGCCCCCAGCGCGTGATCTCGCTATCGATCTGGGCGCGGAATTGTTCCGGGCTCGAGCCCACCGGCAGCATCAGGTGCGTGGCAAGCTTCTTGGTCACCGCCGGTGACTTGATGATCTTGACCACGTCCTTGTTGATCTGATCCACCATCGCCTTCGGCGTGCCGCCCGGCGCGATCAGCCCCATCCAGGCGTCGGCCTCGACGTCGATGCCGCTTTCCTTCAGCGTCGGCACGTCAGGCAGGAATGGCGAGCGCTTGGCCGTCGACACCGCCAGCATCTTCACCTTGCCGGCCTTCGATTGCGCCAGCACAGAGATCGCCGGCATGCAGGCCATCTGCGCGTCGCCGCGGATGACGGCGAGGATCGCGTTCGGCGAGCCCTTGTAGGCGATGTGCACGATCTTGGTGCCGGACTTCTGCGCGATCGCTTCCATGGCGAGCTGCGACAGCGAGCCGGTGCCGATGGAGGCGAAGTTGTATTTGCCCGGGTTGGCCTTCAACAGCTTGATCAGGTCGGCCACCGAATTGACCTTCAGCGAGGGACTGACGGCGAGCGCGCTCGGCTGGGTGATGAGTTGGGTGACGGCGGCGATGTCCTTGCTCGGGTCGTAGGGCAGGTGCTTGAACAGCAGCGTGTTGATGGCGAGCGGGCCGCCGATGCTGATGCCGATGGTGGAGCCGTCGGGCTTGGCCTTCGCCACCGTCTCGGTGCCGAGATTGCCGCTGGCGCCGGGCTTGTTCTCCACCACGAAATTGCTGTCGGGATAGTCGGCCTTCAGCCCGTCGGCGATCATGCGCGCCACCACGTCGGGCGTGGAGCCGGGGCCGAACGGCACGACGATCTTCACGGTCTTGGCGGGCCAAGTGGGCGTATTTGTTTGCGCCAATGCCGGCGCGGCCAGCGCGAGCGACAACAAAAGCGGCAACGCGATACGTTTGAACATGGACTTTTCCTCACCCCATCATCCGACGTCACGCCCGAGATAGGCGCCGTCTTGTTCCAGGCTATTCTGCAGCCGGGTTACGGGAATATCCGCACAGGCGCAGCCTTGCGCAAGTGAAAGATGCGCCGCGGTTCCCGCCGCCTGACCCATGACGAAGCAGGCGCCGCTGACCCGCGCCGCCGACTGGCCTTCATGGGTCATCGAGGCGCAGCGGCCCGCCACCAGCAGGTTGTCGAAGCCGCGCGGCACCAGCATGCGGTAGGGCAGGTGGTTGAAGCCGCGCGAGCCGGGGATATCCGGCCAGCCCCAGACCACGTCGCCGGCCACATGGTTCTCGATCGGCCAGCCGTTGACGCCAATGGTGTCCTCGAAGCTGGCGCAGGTGAGCACGTCATCGGCGGTGAGCTGATAATGGCCGTTGACGCGCCGCGTCTCGCGCACGCCGAGCTGCGGCGGAATATCGACGATGTAGGCGCCGGCAAATCCTGGCGCTTCGCGCTTGAGGAACTGGAAGAAGTCGAGCGCCTGCTTGCGCCCTTCCACTTCGCCGAAGCTCAGTTGGTGCGCGTCGGTGCCGTCGACGGCGCGGCCGTCGGCGTTCTTCACCTGGCTGACGTTCACCCGCCATTCGCTCGAGTGTTTCTGCGGGCGCACGATGGCGCCCTTGCGCGGGAATTTTTCGCCACGCTTTTCCGCCGCGTCCATCAGGTCGGGAATCGTGCGCCAAGCCTCGCCTGCGGCCGCGGCATCGACGCCGTTCAAGCGGAACATCATGGTCGGATAGAGCATGCTGCCGTCGGCATCGCCCTTCTCGAACGGCGCGCCGGCAAAGGCGGCGAGATCGCCGTCGCCCGAGCAATCGATGAAGACGCGGGCCAGCACCGCGCGCCGGCCGGACTTGGTTTCGATCAGCAGCGCCTTGATGCGGCTGGCGCCGTCCATCACCACGCCGGCGGCCAGCGCATGGAAGCGGATATCGACGCCGCGCGACAGCAGCAGGTCGTCGGCCGCGCATTTGTAGGCGGCGGTGTCATAGGCCTGTGCGTTGATCTTGCCGAGCACGCGATGCGGCGCGTTCAAGCCGCCGAGCCGGTCAATGCGCGCGAGCAGATCGTCGGCGACGCCGTGCACCACCTGTTTGATCTCACCGTGCACATTGGCGTGCAGGCCGCAGAAATTGGTGACGCCGGCGGCGGTGCCCATGCCGCCGAGAAAGCCGTAGCGTTCGACCAGCAGCACGCTGCGGCCTTGCGCCGCGGCCGCCGCGGCGGCGATGCCCGCCGGGCCGCCGCCGAGCACGACCACGTCGTATTCGCCGTCGATTTCTGTCTCGCGTTGCGGTTCAGTGAGGGTTGCTGGCATCGCGGGCATCCATTGCATCCTATGCAGACCGCGCGGCTTGCATTGCGCGCCGGGTTCCCTTCTACTGCGCCGCCGTCACAGGGCGGTCAATCGTTGCCGGGTAAAACATGGGCCTTGCGATCCTCATTTTCGGGCTGGTGGTGTTCTTCGCCAGCCATCTGTTCGTCACCGCGCGCGAGAAACGCGCGGCCTTGATCGCGCGCGTGGGACAGGGCGGTTACCGCGTGTTGTTCTCGGTGGTTTCGCTCGCCGGTCTCGCGTTGATCGTCTGGGGTTATGCGGCCTATCGCGGCGAGGGCATGATCCCCGTCTGGTCGCCGCCGGCCTATATGCGCCATGTCACGGTCGGCCTGATGCTGATCTCGATCGTCGCGCTCGCTTCTTTCCGCATCCCGAGCCACATCAAGACCTGGCTCAAGCATCCGATGCTTGCCGCCATCAAGATCTGGGCCTTCGCCCATCTGCTCAGCAATGGCGATCTCGGCTCCATCCTGCTGTTCGGCTCGTTCCTCGCCTGGGCAGTCTATGCCCGCATTGCCGCCAAGCGGCGCGGCGAGCTCGGCCCGCAGACCGCGCCCGCCGGCTGGCGCAACGACATCATCGTCGTCGTGTTCGGCGTCGTCCTCTATCTCCTGCTCGGGTTCTATTTCCACCCCTATGCCATCGGCGTGCAGGTGTTCGGCCGCGCATGATCCCGAAAAGTGGGTACCGGTTTTCGGATAAGATCATGCGCAGAAGAAGGTAAAAGACATGTCGGTTCAAAAAGACATCCGCCGGCTCACCGCGCCCGACATCCGCGCGCGCAAGAACGGCGAGCCGATCGTCTGCCTCACCTCCTATCACGCGCACACCGCGCGCATCGCCGACAAGCATTGCGACGTCATCCTGGTCGGCAACTCGCTCGGCATGGTGATGCACGGCATGGAAACCACCGTGCCGGTCACCCTCGACATGATGATCCTGCAGGGCCACGCGGTGATGCGCGGCTCGAGCCGCGCGCTGGTCGTCATCGACATGCCGTTCGGCTCCTATGAAGCCTCCAAGGAACAGGCCTTCATGAGCGCCGCGCGCATCCTCAAGGAAACCGGCTGCGGCGCCATCAAGCTCGAAGGCGGCAAGCGCATGGCCGAGACCATCCGCTTCCTGGTCGAGCGCGGCGTGCCGGTGATGGCGCATGTCGGCCTGACGCCGCAGGCGATCAACGTGCTCGGCTCGTTCCGCGCGCAGGGGCGCGAGGAGGCCGACTGGGCCCGCATCGAGGCTGACACCTTGGCGGTTTCGGAAGCCGGCGCCTTCTCGGTGGTGATCGAGGCGGTGGCGGAGCCGCTGGCGCGTAAGCTCACCGCCGCCGTGCCCATCCCGACCATCGGCATCGGCGCCAGCCCCGCCTGCGACGGCCAGGTGCTGGTGATGGAGGACATGCTGGGCCTCTCCCCCTGGGTGCCCAAGTTCGTCAAGCGCTACGGCGATCTCGGCCCCGGCATCGACAAGGCCATCGGCGACTATGCGGCGGAGGTGCGCGCGCGCACCTTTCCGGGCCCCGAGCACACCTATGCGATGAAGGCCAAAAAGAGCTAAATCCCTGAAAGTTAATGCAACTTGGGCTTTGCCTTGCGGCCGCCACATGGCTAGGTTACGGCCACTTCACGCCCGGAGGGGGCGGGGGAAGCATTGCCGCTAGCGGGGTCGGGAGCGTTTCGTGGCCGATATCTTTCATGAAGTCGACGAGGAAGTCCGCCGCGAACGGATGAAGCAACTGTGGGATCGCTACGGCATCCTGCTGATTGCGCTCGCCGTGCTGTTCGTCGCCGGCATCGGAGCCTGGCAGGGCTATCAGTGGTGGATGGCCAAGAAGGCCGCCGCCGCCGGCACCGCCTTCGAGCAGGCGGTGTCCTTGAGCGAGCAGGGCAAGCAGAAGGAGGCGCAGGCCGCCTTCGACAAGCTCGCCGCCGACGCGCCCGCCGGCTACCGCACCCTGTCGAACTTCCGCGCCGCCGCCGGCCTGGTGAAAGATCAGCCGGCCGAGGCGGTGAAGGCCTATGACAAGCTCTCCACCGACCCGACGGTCGGCCCGACCATGCAGGATCTGGCGACGGTGCGCGCCGGCATGCTGCAGGTCGATACGGTCCCCTTCGACCAGTTGAAGCGCAAGCTGGAGCCGGCCACCGAGCCGGGCCGTGCGTTCCGCGCCACCGCGCGCGAACTGCTGGCGCTGTCGGCGTGGCGCAATCACGATTACGACCAGGCGCGGCACTACATCGACGCGATCGACGCCGATCCGGAGACCTCGCCGGCCCTGCGCAGCCGCATCGAAGTGCTCTCGGCGCTGATCGCCGGCACCGTGAAGCCGAGCGAGAAACCCAAGACGCCCGCCGCCAAACCCGACACCAAGACCGACGACAAGAGCAAGAGCTGAGGACCTGACCCGATGCGTTGTCTGCCTCGTATCGTCTTGCTCGTCGCCTTGGTCGCGGTCATGCCGGTGCTCGCCGGCTGCGAAAATTTCGATCCCGACTGCTATGGATCTGTTCGGCCTGAACGCGAAAAAGAAGCTGCCGGGCAAGCGCGAGCTGCTGTTCCCCAGTGGCGTGCCGGGCGTCACCCAAGGCATCCCGCCGGAATACCAGGCCGGCTACAAGCCGCCCGGCAGCGACGATCTGTCGTTGACCGGCACCGAGACCCAGCCAGCCAACGCCGCGCCGGCGGCGAAGACCGCGAAGCGCGCGCCGGTCAAGCCGGTGCGGCAGTCGAACCTCGCCAAGCCCAAGGCCAAGGTGCGCCACGTGGTCAAGCGCAAAGCCAAGCCGCAGCCCGCCGCGACTGCCACCGAGCCGGCGCCGGCGCAGACCGCCGCCCAGCCGCAAGGCACGCAGGCGCCCTGGCCTTCGACCCCGCCGCAGCAGACCCAGAGCGGCTGGCCCGCGCCGCAGCAGGATCCGGGCCAGAAGCTGGCGCCCTGGCCGTCGGCGCCGCCGTCCGGCACGTTCTCGAAGTGAGCGATGGCCCTGCGCGAGCTTTGAGCCCGCGCATTGCTCGCTTACGCGCCGCCTTGAATTTCTTTGATGGATTGTCCGGCCTCGGGCCGGCTATGACGCATTCATGATTTTCACCCTCGCCATCGTCGGCCGGCCCAATGTCGGCAAATCGACTTTGTTCAACCGGCTGGTCGGCCGCCGCCTGGCGCTGGTCGACGACCGCCCCGGCGTGACGCGCGACCGCCGCGAGGGCGAAGCCCGGCTCGGCGATCTCGACTTCACCGTCATCGATACCGCCGGCCTGGAAGAGTCGGCGCCGGAAAGCCTGTCCGGCCGTATGCGGACGCAGACCGTAACGGCGATCGCGCAGGCCGACGCCATCCTGTTCATGATCGACGCCCGCGAGGGGGCGACGGCGGCAGACCACGCTTTCGCCAATCTCGTGCGCAAGTCGGGCAAGCCCACTATCCTCGTCGCCAACAAGATGGAAGGCAGGGCGGGCGAAGCGGGCCGGCTGGAGTCCTATTCGCTCGGCCTCGGCGAGCCGGTGCCGGTTTCAGCCGAGCACAATGAGGGCTTCGCCGATCTCTACGACGCCGTGCGCGCGGCCTTGCCCGAACATACCGCACAGCAGATCGAGGCGGCGGGCGCCCCCTCGGGGCCGCACCCGATCCGGGTCGCCATTGTCGGGCGCCCCAATGCCGGCAAATCGACGCTGATCAACCGGCTGATCGGCGAAGACCGGCTGCTGACCGCGCCGGAGGCCGGCACGACCCGCAACTCCATCGCGGTCGATTTCGAATGGCACGGGCAGAAATTCCGCCTGCACGACACCGCCGGCCTGCGCCGCCGTTCGCGCATCGATGAGAAGCTGGAAAAGCTGTCGGTCGCCGACGCGCTCAACGCCATACGCTTCGCCGAGGTCGCGGTGGTGCTGCTCGATGTCGAGAACGCCTTCGAGGAGCAGGACCAGCGCATCGCCGATCTGGTCGAGCGGGAAGGCCGCGCCATCGTCATTGCCGTCAACAAATGGGATTTGAAGGACAAGAAGGTCGGCGCCATTTCCAAGCTGCGTGAGCAGGCCGAAGACAAGCTGAGGCAATTAAAGGGCGTGCCGGTGGTGGCGGTGTCGGCCTTGACCGGCGAGGGCCTCGACCGGCTGATGCAGGCGGTCCTCGATGCACACGAGGTGTGGAACCGGCGCGTGCCGACCGCGGCGCTGAACCGCTGGTTCGAGGACGCGCTCAGCGCGCATCCGCCGCCGGCGGTGTCGGGACGCCGGCTCAGGCTCAACTACATCACGCAGGCCAAGGCGCGGCCGCCGAGCTTCGTCGTGTTCTGCACCCGCGCCGACGCGGTGCCCGACGCCTACAAGCGCTACCTGGTGAACGCATTGCGCGAGACCTTCGAGCTGCCCGGCACGCCGATCCGGCTGACCCTGCGCGAGAAGGCGAACCCGTTCGCCGGGCGCAAAGGCCGCGGTAAAGGCGGGGGAAAATCCCGCTAGCGGCTTTGCGCCGGCGAGGACAAGTTCCACTTCCGAATTCACGCCGCCAATTCGACATAAAGCCGATCCGTCCGGAACATTGTCGGTGCGCCCGGCATTAAGCCCGTGCGACGCGCGCATGCGCGCGCTTGAACCGACGCGCAAAAGAACTGGAGAAAATGATGGACAAGAAGATTGCCGGATTGCTCGGCGCGGTCGCCGGACTGGCGTCGCTCGGTTCCGCCCAGGCTGCGGTGCCGGCCACACCACCCTCAGCCGCTGCGTCTGACGTGCAGTCTTACGCCGATCTGCTGACGCCGGTTCCCAATGCGGTGGAACAATTGAAGGCCGACAATGCAGCCCGTCTGCAGGCGCCGACGGTCCAACTGGCGCAATATTATCACCACCACGACCACCATCATCATTATCGCCGTACCGAGCGCCACCATCACCACTACCGGCAGCCGCGCCGTCACCACCACCATCATCACCACCATCACGCGAGCAACTTCTTCGGCATTCCGGGCTTTGGTGGCTTCGTGGTGCACAGCGACCGCGACTAAGGCGCAATTAAATCGGCTCCGCGTCCGTTATCGGACGCGGCTCGCCTGATTCGGCTTACGCTTGCGCGAGAGGGAAAATCCGTTCAACAAGCGCGCGGCGCAAGTGACAATGCGCAACAAACGATGCCGCGCGATCCATGACGCGCGGCTTTCGTGGTTATTCCACGCAGACCGATGACGATGAATGGCGCCGCACTCGCGCCTGCTCGGAAATTTGTGTGCAACGGGCGCGCCGATTGAATGACCTTAGCTCATTTTCCGCCAAAGGAACGCAACGACACATTCCGCGTTGTCGCATGACGCCGGATACGCTGATGCGTTATTGACGGCGAGCAACCGTATGCGGAGACAAACGATCATGGACAAGAAGATTGCTGGCTTGCTGGGCGCCGTAGCGGGCGTCGCGACATTGGGCGGTGCGGCACAGGCCACGCCGGCGACCCCGGCCAATGCGGAGCCGATGGCCGCCCATTCCTACGCGGATTTGCTGGCGCCGGTCCCTAATGCGCTTGCCGCGCTGAAGGCCGACGAGGCCGTGCGTACGAGCCAGCCGCGCGTGCAGCTTGCCAACTCGGTGGTGATCAGGTCGGATCATCACCACCACCACCATCACGCGCGCCACCGCGTGATCGTGATCAAGCGGCATCACCGCCATCATCACCACCACCACGCCCAGTCCTTTATCGGCATCCCGGGTGTGGGTGGCGTTGTCGTGCACAGCGACAGGGACTGACAACAGCTTTGATCCAGTCGATATGGACCCGGCCGTCAGGCCGGGTCCATTGCCGTTCCAATCGGTGATGGAAGGAAAAGGGCGCGCTCAGTCGCCGCCCTCGCGCGTTTTCGCCTTGGCCGCGCGCAGGATGTGCCGGTAGGTGCCGTCGAACACGGTATCGGTCGCGGAGGTCCACTCGGTCTCCTTCGACAATGTTTCGCGGCTGGCGTGAATGCGCCGGCCGCGCATTTCGCGTTCGGCAGCTTCCTCTTCGTCCATCGGCACCAATTCGAATGCGGGCTCGATCGGCACGAACAGCATCTGCATGAACGGTTCGCCCGGCCGGAAGATGTGCGTGCGGCCTTCCGCCGGCGTCTTGAACACCACGAAGGCGATCATCGGCCACCAGCTCGTGCGCAGAAGTGCCGGTACCGCGATCGGCGTCTCGTCTTTGGGGTCGGCATAGAAGCGCGGATGTGGTTCGGTGCGCACCGCCATGTCGTCAGGCACCTTGAGGTCGATCAGGATCTGATAGGTGTAGAAGTTCTCGCCGAACGCGCGAAAGGGCGGCCAGTTCACGCCGGTTTCGGGGTCGGGGCCTAAGTCGCCGTCGAGCACCAGTTCGCCGTTCTGCCGGCTCACGCGCAATTCGTTGTCGTAGGGGTAGAACAGCTCGATGCCGTATTGCGCGCCCTCGGTGAAGGGGATGCAGTGCCAGATCTGCTCGTGCGAGCCGTCGCGGCGCGGCTGCGCTTCTCCGGCCCAGCCGGGCATTTCCAGCTTGGTGCGGCGCGGTGCCAGGCGCGGATCGTACAGGCGATATTTGATGGTGTGCATGCGCGCTTCCTCAATCCGCGGCGGTAAAGCGCGATTATGACGTGGTCCGCGCCGCCGCCCAAGCCGTCGATTCAAAATCAAAAAAAGCAACGCGCCGGTACACGGCCCGGTTCCACGAGCCGGGCCGTGCGCCGTTTATGTGGGACGGTGGAATTCGAGAAACTTGCCGGCGCGGTAGCTGTAAATCTTGCCGGTCTCGGCGCAGTCCGGCAGGCAGAGCGGCAAGATTGCCTTGCAGACCTCGTCCGCCGTCGGCAGCGTTTCGGGATCGATGCCGGGGAAGGCGGTGGTGTACATGCGCGTGCGCGTCGGCCCCGGCGCGAACAGATTGGCGCGCACCTTGGTGATCTGGGTTTCCGCCGCGTAAGTGCGCACCAGCGCCTCCAGCGCGGCTTTCGAGGCGGCGTAGGGCCCCCAATAGGCGCGGCCGGCGTGCGCCACGCCCGAGGTCAGGAACACCGCGCGTCCCGCGTCGGCGCGAACCAGCAGCGCGTTCATGCAGCGAATGAGCTGCCAGTTGGCGGTGACGTTGACCGCCATCAGGTTGTCCCAGTCCTTCGGCTCGATGTGGTCGAGCGGCGACAGCGGCCCGAGCACGCCGGCATTGCCGATGAGCACGTCGAGCCGGCCGTAGCGTTCGTTGAGCGCCAACGCCAGCCGCGCGATGCCGTCCGAATCCTTGACGTCGAGCGGCACCAGCGTGGCCGAGCCGCCGGCGGCCTGGATCCGGTCGTCGACCTCTTCCAGCGCACCGACCGTGCGGCCTACCGCCACCACGTGCGCGCCGGCTTTCGCCAGCTCAACGGCGAGCGCCGCGCCGATGCCGCGTGAGGCGCCGGTGAGGAGGGCGATCTTGTCGGCGAGGGGTTTGGGGGCACTCATACTCTGAACCTCATCCTGAGGAGACGGCGAAGCCGTCGTCTCGAAGGATGAGGCCTGCATGACTTCGAGACGCCGCGCTATTGCGCGGCTCCTCAGCATGAGGAGACACGCCGGTCAAGTGGACGGCTAAATCGCCTCCGCCAGCAGCGACAATTGCCGCGGGCTCGCCTCCTGGCCTTCGACGTCGGTCAAGCCCGTCGGGTAGTCGCCGGTGAAGCAGTGGTCGGTGAATTGCGGGCGCGCCGGATCGCGCGCCTCGAAGCCCATGGCGCGGTAGATGCCGTCGACCGACAGGAACGCCAGCGAATCCGCGCCGATGAATTCGCGCATGCCCTCAAGGTCGTGGGTGGCGGCGAGCAGCTTCTCGCGCTCGGGCGTGTCGATGCCGTAATAGTCCGGATGCGTGATCGGCGGCGAGGAGATGCGGAAGTGCACTTCCTTGGCGCCGGCGTCGCGCATCATCTGCACGATCTTGCGCGAGGTGGTGCCGCGCACGATGGAATCGTCCACCAGCACGATGCGCTTGCCGGTGACCACCGCGCGGTTGGCCGAATGCTTCAAGCGCACGCCCTGATCGCGGATCGCCTGCGTCGGCTGGATGAAGGTGCGGCCGACATAGTGGTTGCGGATGATGCCGAGTTCGTAGGGCAGGCCGGACGCCTGCGCGAAACCGAGCGCGGCCGGCACGCCGCTATCCGGCACCGGCAGCACCACGTCGGCATCGGCCGGCGCCTCGCGCGCGAGCTCGGCGCCCATGGCCTTGCGCACGTCGTAGACCGCGCGGCCGCCGACGATCGAATCCGGCCGCGCGAAATAGATGTATTCGAAGATGCACGGCCGTGCCTGCTGTGGCGGGAACGGCTTGTGCGACTGCATGCCGTCCTCGTCGAAGATGACCACCTCGCCGTTCTCGACGTCGCGCACATATTGCGCGCCGATGATGTCGAGGGCGCAGGTCTCCGAGGCGAGGATCGGCGAGCCGTCGAGCTTGCCGATCACCAGCGGGCGGATGCCGAGCGGGTCGCGCGCGCCGACCAGCTTCTTGTTGGTCAGGCCGACGAAGGCGTAGGCGCCCTCGAGCTGGCGCAGGCCTTCGATGAAACGGTCGACGAAACGGTTGCGGCGCGCCCGCGCCACCAGGTGCAGGATCACCTCGGTGTCGCTGGTCGACTGCATCATGGCGCCTTCGTGCACCAATGCTTTGCGCAGCGCGATGCCGTTGGTGAGGTTGCCGTTGTGGCCGATAGCGAAGCCGCCGCCTTCAAGCTCGGCGAACAGCGGCTGCACGTTGCGCAGGATGGTCTCGCCGGTGGTCGAATAGCGCACGTGGCCGATGGCGGCGGTGCCGGGCAGGCGGTCGATCACCTCGCGGCGGGAGAAGGTGTCGCCGACGAGGCCGAGGCGGCGTTCGGAATGGAAGCGCTGGGCATCGAATGAGACGATGCCGGCGGCCTCCTGGCCGCGGTGCTGCAGGGCGTGCAGGCCGAGCGCGGTGATGGCGGCGGCGTCGGGATGGTCGAAGATACCGAAGACGCCGCATTCCTCGCGGAGCCGGTCGCCGTTCGGGTCGAAGTCGGAGAGGTCCTTCGGGCCGGCATCCTGGCTGGGCTGGTGCATCGTTACCGCATTCCGCTCGGGTTGATGTCTGCCCGCGACCTTACGGCCGCGCGCGCGATTCGTATCTTACCCTCCCGGTATATAGGGCGGCGCAGCTCGGAATGCTGGTCACTTTCGGGCGGATTTTGCTCATCCAGCCCTGGCCGCTTCAATTTCTTCAAGATGGTCTGTTCCGGATTGTCCGGCAGCATGGACTTCAGCCATTCCCCGGTACTTTGCAAGACAACTTTCGACTTGGCATCGCGCACCCAGGTCGGCTGGCCGCTATCGGGCACGAGCCAGACGAAGAAGATGAAGGCGACCACCACGATGATCAGCCCGCGGCCGAGCCCGAACAGGAAGCCCAGGGTGCGGTCGAGCGCGCCCACGCGGCTGTCCAGCACCATGTCCGACACTTTGACGGTGACGATCGACACGATCAGCAGTGTCAGCAGGAACACGGCGCCGACGCTGATCGCGATCGAGAGCATCTTGCTGCTGAAATAGTGCTGCGCTATCGGCGCCAGCCGCGGATAGGCCCACAGCGTCACCAGGGCGGCGATCAGCCAGGCAGCGATCGACAGCACCTCGCGCATGAAGCCGCGGATCATCGCCAGCAGCCCCGAGATCAGCATGACCACCAGCAGGATGAGGTCGAGGAGCGTAATCGGCATCGGAACTCAGATGCTCCTGCGGTGCGCGCAAGGGACCGCGGCCGCTGCCGGCGCGGGCGATTCCAGGGGCCGGCCAAGGGCTCCGGAACAGGGCGGCGATTTCAACCCTAAGTCCTTAATATTTAGCCCAATTCAGCTTGCGTGCCGGGCCCCGGTCGGCTGCCGGCGTTCATCCTGCGCGCCCCCGTATATAGCGGGGCCGTTTGGGGCCGTCACCCGTCTTGTCCACCGCTTTCCGCAGGCTTGGCGCGGTTTCCCGGGCGGCGATGTCGGCGACGAGGGTCGCGAGGCTGCCGGCTTCGGTGAGCCGCAGGCCCAGCTCGGAGACTTCAGCGCGCGCGGCATCCGGCACCACGGCGCGGGTAAAACCAAGCTTTGCGGCTTCCTTGAGACGGGCAGGGGCCTGCGCCACCGGCCGGATGGCGCCGGAGAGCGACACCTCGCCGAAATAGACCGCGTCCGCCGGCAGCGGCGCCTTGGCGAGCGACGACACCAGCGCGGCGGCGGCGGCGAGATCGGCCGCCGGCTCGTTGATGCGCAACCCGCCGGCGACATTGAGATAGACGTCATAGCCGCCGAGCTTGACCCCGCAATGGGCCTCCAGCACCGCGATCACCATGGACAAGCGGCTCGGGTCCCAGCCGACCACCGCGCGGCGCGGCGTGCCGAGCGAGGTCGGCGCCACCAGCGCTTGCATCTCGACGAGCAGCGGCCTTGTGCCCTCGATGCCGGCGAACACCGCGGTGCCGGGCGAGCCGAGATCGCGTTCCGACAGGAACAGCTCCGAGGGGTTGGTCACCTCTTGCAAGCCGGCGCCGGTCATCTCGAACACGCCGATCTCGTCGGTGGGTCCGAAGCGGTTCTTCACCGCGCGCAAAATGCGAAACTGGTGCGAGCCCTCGCCCTCGAACGACAGCACCGCATCGACCATGTGTTCGACCACGCGGGGACCTGCGATCTGGCCGTCCTTGGTCACATGCCCGACCAGGATGATGGTGGCGCCGGAACGCTTGGCAAAACGGATCAGCGTCTGCGCCGAGCCGCGCACCTGCGTCACCGTGCCGGGCGCCGAACTCGATGGCGTCGGTCCACATGGTCTGGATGGAATCGATGATGATCAGCCGCGGGATCTTGCCTTCCGACAACGTGGCGATGATGTCCTCGACCGCGGTTTCCGCCGCCAGTTCCACATTGGCGTCGCTCAAGCCCAGCCGTTCGGCGCGCAGGCGCACCTGCGCGATCGCCTCTTCGCCGGAGATGTAGACCGCGCGCTCGCCGGCGCGCGCCAGCGCCGCGGTGGTCTGGATCAGCAGCGTCGACTTGCCGATGCCGGGATCGCCGCCGAGCAGCAGCACCGAGCCGCGCACGAAGCCGCCGCCGGTGACGCGGTCGAACTCGCCGATGCCGCAGGGGACCCGCGGCGCATCCTCGCCGCCGCCCGACAGCGACTCGAGCGCGAAGCGGCGGCCCTTGCCGGCCTTGCGTCCGGGGCCGGGCACCCGCTCGGCGCCTTCCTCGGTCAGCGTGTTCCATTCCTCGCAGGCGTCGCACTTGCCCTGCCAGCGATTGAAGGCGGCGCCGCAGTTCTGGCAGATGAAAGACAGGGTGCGCTTGGACATATGGCCTTTGGGGGCGGGGCGACTCAGGCTGGAATGAGCCTGGACCCTACCTGAAAAATGAGAACATTACAAGAACATATGCCGTCAGTCCGGGACGCCACGCAGCGGCGGGCCTGGAATCCAGAGCGACAAGCGAGGCGCTGTCGGGTCTGGCTCTGGATTCCGGGTTCGCAAGCCTTCGGCGGCGCCCCGGAATGACAGGCGCTATTGGCCTGCCTGGTACACCCGGTGATACCGGTGCCCGAGCCGGGTCAAAATCTCGTAGCCGATGGTGCCGGCGATATTGGCCACCGCGTCGAGGCTGATGTCGTCGCCGATCAGGGTCGCCATCTCGCCGCGGCGGCCGGCGCCGTCCGGCAGGTCTGAAATATCGATCGCGATCAAATCCATGGAAATGCGCCCGGCCAGCGGGCAGCGCTTGCCGGCGATGATGGCGTCGGCGCCGGGCCGCGAGTCCGAAGCGCCGGCCGCGCGCGGATAGCCGTCGGCGTAGCCGGCCGCCACCACCGCGATGCGGCTCGCGTGCCGCGCTGTCCAGCTGGCGTCGTAGCCGACGGTCTCGCCGCGCGGCACGTGGCGCACCTGTACGATGCGCACCTTCAGCCCCACCACCGGCTGCATCGGGTTGGCGCGCCCGGGCGTCGGGTTGACGCCATAGAGTGCCGCCCCCGGCCGCACCACGTCGCAATGGGCGGCCTCGCCGAGGAAGATGCCGGAGGAATTGGCGAGCGAGGCGGGAATGCCGCGGTAGAGCATGCGCACGTCGCGGAACAGGCTCGATCTGCCGCTGATTGAGCGGATGCTCCGGCGCTTGCGCGCAGGCGAGGTGGCTCATCAAGAGCGTAATGCCGTGGTTCTCGGCGCGGATGCGCGGCGCCAGCGCCGCCGCCTCGTCGGCGGTGATGCCGAGCCGGTTCATGCCGGTGTCGACATGCAGCGCCGCGCCGCCGCGCCACTGGTTGGCGGCGACGAAGGCGTCCCATTCGGCCAGCTCCAGCAGGCTGCCGATCACCGGCCGCGCGTTGATGTCGGCAAAGGCGGCGCCCGAGCCCGGCATCAGGCCGTTGAGCACGTAGAGCGCCGCCTCGGGCGCCGCCGCGCGTGCGCGCCGCGCCTCGTCGAGATCGGCGACGAAGAAGGTCTTGCAGCCGGCGCGGCTGAGCGCCTTGGCGACCGGCTCGATGCCGCAGCCGTAGCCGTCGGCCTTGATGACGGCGGAACATTCCGACGGCAGCGCGCGGTGATTGAGCGTGCGCCAGTTGTCGGCAAGCGCGGCGAGATCGATCGACAGCACGCCGCCGGCTTCCGCTTCCGGCGGGCCGGCGGTTAGCGCCGGGATTGGCCGGCGGTTCGTCCGGGGCGGTGCTGGGGGAGTGGAGCGGTTCGACGTTGGCCATGGGGCGCTTGTTTAACCGTCTGGGCGTGGTCCGTCCAATGGCATACCCGGTTAAGCCGAGACGCTGGCGACCGGTTCCAGCGCCGGACGCTTGCGGATCATGTCGGAAGCCTTGTCGGCGATCATCAAGGTCGAGGCGTTGAGATTCGCCGAAATCATGCGCGGCATGATCGAGGCATCGACCACGCGCAAGCCTTCCAGGCCGTGCACGCGCAGCCGGTCGTCGACCACGGCGCCAGGATCGCTGGCTGGGCCCATGCGGCACGTGCAGCCCGGGTGAAAGGTCGTCTGCCCGCGCCGGGTCGCGGCATCCAGAAACTCTTCGTCGCTGTGCACGCCAGGCCCCGGATAATCTTCGTGCTCGTAGTAGGGCGAAAGCGGTGCGGACGCCAGCAGGCGGCGCGCCAGCCGCATGCCGGCGATGACGACGCGGCGGTCGAGTTCGGCGGTCAGATAGTTGGTCTGGATGATCGGCGCCTCGAACGGATCGGAGGAGCGACAGCGCACGAAGCCGCGGCTCTCCGGGCGCTGCTGCCAGGAGGCGACGGTCATGCCAGGCTCATCTTCCAGCTTGCCCTGTTCGCCCTCCTTGTAGCTTGCCGGCGTGAAGGTCAGTTGCAGGTCGGAGCTGTCGGCGCTCTCGCCGGAATGCCAGAAGCAATAGACAAGCGTCGGCGACAGCCCGAGGATCCCGCGGCGCGCGAGCGCCCATTTCAAGGCTTCGCCCGCGAGCTGAAGGCCGCGCGCCCGCTCGTTGATTGATTTCGTGTTCTTCACGCGCGCGACCGAGCGCGGCGCGTAATGATCCTGCAAGCCTTCGCCGACGCCCGGGAGTGCGTGCCGCAGCGGAATGCCGAGCGATTGCAGCAGCGGCGCCGGGCCGATGCCGGACAGTTGCAGGAGCTGCGGAGAGTTATAGGCGCCCCCCGCCAAGATCACTTCCTGGCGCGCGCGCACCTCCACGGCTTCGCCGCCGCGCCCCCCGTGAGCGTAACGCACGCCGATTGCGCGCTTGCCGTCGAAGACAATTTCGGTCGCATGCGCGTGCGTGCGCACGATGACGTTGCCGCGTCTCATCGCCGGGCGCAGGAAGGCGGTCGACGCGCTCACGCGGCGGCCGTTGTGGATGGTGCGCTGGGCGTAGGAGACGCCTTCCTGGATGGCGCCGTTGTAGTCCGGGTTGCGCGGAATACCGAGGCTGACAGCCCCGGCGATGAAGGCCTCGCACAGCGGGTCCTTCCAGTTGATGTCGGTCACGGTGAGCGCGCCGTCGCGCCCGCGATAGGTCGGGTCGCCGTCGCCGACCCGGCGCTCCAACCGCTTGAAATAGGGCAGCACGTCCGCATAGCCCCAGCCGTGGTTGCCGAGCTGCGCCCAGGTGTTGAAGTCGTTGCGTTGGCCGCGGTTGTAGATGTGGCCGTTGATGGAGCTCGAACCGCCGAGCGTCTTACCGCGCGGGGAAAAGATGCGCCGCCCGGCGGTGCCTTCGGTAGGCTCCTGCGAGTAGCACCAGTTGATGCGGGTATCGTAGAAGGTCTTGATGAAGCCCGCCGGGATGTGAATGTACGGATGCCAGTCGGCCGGGCCGGCTTCCAGCACGCAGACGGTCGTTGCCGGATCTTCGCTCAGACGATTGGTCAGCACGCTGCCGGCGGAGCCCGCGCCGACGATGACGTAATCGAAGGTATCCATGACCGATGCTTTTACTTTCGGCTCGTGCGACTTGGTGCTGCGGCGCAGCAAGAGTTGTAACCCCTTTGTATGAGAATTTATAAGTCAGCGGTCGTCCCATGGCACGTCGGTAATGAGCACGCGCATTCTGATTATCGGCAACAGCGGCGCGGGAAAATCCGTGCTGGGCCACAAGCTCGCGGCTGGGCTGACCATTCCGCTCATCGATCTCGATCGCTTGCACTGGGAAGAAGCCGGCTATGCCCGCAAGCGCGACCCCGGTCTGGCCCGGCAGATGGTCGCGGCGGCAGCGGCGCGCGAGGACTGGATCATTGAAGGCGTCTACGGCTGGCTTGCCGAGGTTGCCCTGCCGCGGACAACCGACTTGGTCTGGCTGGACTTGCCATGGACCGTTTGTCGGGAAGCGCTGATGGCGCGCGAGGCGAGCAGGAGCAGATCGGCGGAAGACCGTCAGGAACTCTTGGCCTGGGCGGAAGCCTATTGGGACCGCAACACCTCCAGCTCGTTCGCCGGCCATGGGCGCATCTTCGAAAATTTTGCGGGCCGGAAATTCCGCATCAGCAGCCGCGACGAGTCCGATGGTCTGATGAGCCGTCTGGCCGGCAATGGCTGATCTGGCGCGCGCACCAACAAACCACCAACTCTACACTCTCAAATCCGCTCCGGCAGATGGTCCTCGCGCGCCAGCGACGAGAACTTGGTGATGGCGCCCTCGAACTGCAGTTCCACCGTGCCGGTCGGCCCGTGGCGCTGCTTGCCGATGATCACTTCCGCCTTGCCGTGCACCTTGTCGCCTTCCGCCAGCCATTCGGCGAACTTCTCGCGGTTGCTCTCCAGCGGCTTGCGCATCTGGTGATAATACTCCTCGCGGAACACGAACAGCACCACGTCGGCGTCCTGCTCGATCGATCCCGATTCACGCAGGTCCGAGAGCTGCGGCCGCTTGTCGTCGCGGCTTTCCACCTGACGCGATAATTGCGACAGCGCCAGGATCGGCACGTTGAGCTCTTTCGCCAAGGCCTTCAGCTTGGTGGTGATCTCGGTGATCTCCTGCACGCGGTTTTCCGAACTGCGTTTGTTCGAGCCCGACAGCAGTTGCACGTAGTCGATGATCAGCAGGTCGAGCCCGCGCTGGCGCTTGAGCCGGCGCGCGCGCGCGGCGAGCTGCGCGATGGACAGGCCGCCGGTCTCGTCCACGTAGAACGGCAGGTGCTGCAGCTCGATCGAGTAATCTTTGATCTTCTCGAAATCCGCCTCGGTGATGCCGCCGCGCCGGATCTGGCTGGACGGGATGCCGGTCTGCTCGGCGATGATGCGGGTGGCGAGCTGCTCGGCCGACATTTCCAGCGAGAAGAAGCCGACAATGCCGCCGTTGACGGTGACCTGATGGCCGTCGGGCTTGCACTTCGCCGCGCCAGGCCTTGGCGATGTTGTAGCCGATATTGGTGGCGAGCGAGCTTTTGCCCATGCCCGGGCGGCCGGCGAGGATGATCAGGTCGGACGACTGCAGCCCGCCCATCATGCGGTCGAGGTCGTCGAGCCCGGTCGCCAGCCCCGACAGCTTGCCGTCGCGCTGGAAAGCGTGCGCGGCCATGTCGATGGCGGTGGTGAGCGCCTGGCCGAAGCGCTGGAAGCCGCCGTCGTAGCGGCCGGTCTCGGCCAGCTCGAACAGCTTGCGCTCGGCGTCCTCGATCTGCTCGCGCGGCGCGAAATCGACCGGCGCGTCGTAGGCGACGTTGACCATCTCCTCGCCGACCTGGATCAGCGCGCGGCGGATGGCGAGATCGTAGACGGTGCGGCCGTAGTCGGCGGCGTTGATGATGGTGGTGGCCTCGGCCGCGAGCCGCGCCAGGTACTGGCTCACATTGAGCCCGCCGATATCGATATTGGCGTCGAGGAACGTCTTCAGCGTCACCGGCGTGGCGATCTTGCCGGCGCGGATCAGGTCGCGGCAGAGCTGATAGATGTTCTGGTGGATCGGCTCGAAGAAGTGTGCGGGCTCGAGGAAGTCGGAAACCCGGTAGTGCGCCTCGTTATTGACCAGGATGGCGCCCAACAGCGCCTGCTCCGCCTCGATATTGTGCGGCGCGGTGCGGTAGTCCGGGCCCGGCTCTGCGGCCGGCTTGCGTGCGACTGATTCGATTGGGGCCATG
The DNA here is from genome assembly GCA_963732895.1 of uncultured Pseudomonadota bacterium. Lineage (GTDB taxonomy): Bacteria > Pseudomonadota > Alphaproteobacteria > Rhizobiales > Xanthobacteraceae > Pseudolabrys. The sequence continues at coordinate 756,227 of CAVTBG010000008.1, forward strand.
AATAGTGCTGTTGCGCCAATTTGACGAAACTGTGGTCCGGTCAAACTGTGTGGGTGACTGTCGTTAGTAATCACTTAACCGTACGCGCGTGCCAACGCGACAGCGCATTTGCGCTTATCCCACTTTCCACACTACTCACCGCCGATGAAAATAGCTTGTACGGCGTGCGCGTGCCGCTTGACCGCGGGGCCGGAGCGAACGCAGCCGCGATTATAATCGCTGGTATTGCTTTCAGTCATGGCGCGGATCGCGCCGGTATCGCGCGAACCGACAGGGCGGAGAGGGCGGTTACTCGCCGGCGAGACGGAACGGCGTGGCGCTGGTCGCCCTTCGGCCGTCGCGCAAGCGCTGCTCGGCGCGGGCGATATAATCGCGGCGTCATCGGCGTGACGCCCTGGCGCTTGGTGATCTGGATCTGGAAGTTCATCATGTTCTGCTCGCGGAACGACATTTCCGACGCCGCCAGATAGAACTCCCACATGCGCACGAAGCGCTGGTCGTAGATGCGCTCGGCGTCCTCGCGGTGGGCGAGGAAGCGCTCGCGCCAGGCCTTGAGCGTCTCGGCGTAGTGCAGCCGCAGGATCTCGATGTCGGTGACCAGCAGCCCCGCCTTCTCGATGCAGGGCAGCACTTCCGACAGCGAGGGGATATAGCCGCCCGGGAAGATGTACTTGGCGATCCAGGGGTTGGTGACGCCGGGGCCCTCCGAGCGGCCGATCGAGTGCAGCAGCATCACGCCGTCGTCGGCGAGCAGCTTCGCGCACTTGCTCGAAGAACTCGTCGTAATGGCCGACGCCGACATGCTCGAACATGCCGACCGAGACGATGCGGTCGAACGGACCGGGCACGTCGCGGTAGTCCTGCAGGTTGAAGCGCGCGCGCTCGGCGAGGCCCTTCTCGGCGGCGCGCTCGTTGGCGATGGCGTGCTGCTCCTGCGACAGGGTGACGCCGGTGACGTCGGCGCCGGCCGCCTCGGCGAGATACAGGCCGAGCCCGCCCCAGCCGCAGCCGATATCGAGCACGCGCAAATCTTGTTCTGAATTGTCCGGCTTGTCGAGCAGCAGCTTGGCGGCGAGATGGCGCTTCTTGGCGAGCTGGGCGTCGTCGAGCGTGGTGTCGGGGGTCTCGAAATAGGCGCAGCTATATTGCCGGTCGGCGTCGAGGAACAGGGAATAGAGCCGGCCGTCGAGGTCGTAGTGGTGCGCCACGTTGCGGCGCGCGCGCTTGCGCGGATTGAACTGGGCGAGGCGGCGGGCGAGGAAGCGCAGCAGGAACTGCGGGCGCGCCCAATTGCGGCAACTCGCTCGGCTGGCTCATGAACAGCGACAGCGCATCGGCGATCGAGCCGTGCTCGACCACGAAGCTGCCGTCCATGAAGGCTTCGCCCAATCTCAGCTCGGGATCGAGCACGAGCCCCCATTCGGCCGCCCGGCTGGCGATACGCACCGCCACCGGCTTGCCGCTGCCGTCGCCGCAGGTGAACGTCGTTCCCCGCGAAGTCGTAACCGTGAGCGCCCCCCGGCGAATAAAATTCTGTAACAGCGCTCGAAGCAACCGGTCCATCGGCCGCCTCCATCGTGACAAATACAACAACCATTCGCCGCAAACGGTGGCCGGGATATCCCCGTGCTACCAACGCGACGGGCGGCAAGAACGTTCGGACGTAGGGATTTAATCGCGGTTCTGCTGCCGCGGCAATGCCTCATTTGGGGTCATTGCATGCAATTCTGGCAAGGGCTCGTGCCCGCGGCATTGCGGTTCACGTGTCCGGCGACGCGGGTAGCGGGCTCGCCGCCGATTCAACTTGATCGGGCTGTGCTCTAGATTATCAACCGGACCTTGAGTCTTCCGGGCTCGCGGCTCGCGGGGGCGGAAACCGGCTAGCAAGAAGGGTTATCACGGCAATGACGGGTTCACGCCATGCCATCGCTCTGGCGATCGGGCTTTTAGCGCTGTTTCTCGGGGGAGCGGCGCAGGCCCAGGAAGACTTGTCGGCGGGCAAGACCCCCGAGCAACTGTTCAAGCTTGATTGCGCGATTTGCCACAAGTCGCCGCAGGGCCTGTCCAAGGCCGGCGGGATGTTCGGCCTGGATGGCTTCCTGGCGCAGCACTACACCGCGAGCGCGCGAGCGGCCGCGGCCATCGCCGGCTACCTGAAAGCTGTGGATAGAGCGGCGCGGCCAGGCCGCGCCACATCGCCGCGCCCGCATCCGCGCCGGCGCGGCCAAGCCGCACAAGCCGGCCGGCCAAGTCTGACAACCAAGCCGGAAGAAGACGCGACGCCAAGCCCGAACAGAAAAAGGCCGACCGAGGCCAAGGCGAAGCCGGACGAAAAGCCGCGCCAAGTCCGACAAGCCGAAAGCCGACACGCCGAAGATGGCCGACCGAAGCCCGGCCGAAAAAAGCCGGCCGCCGCCGGGACCAGAGCGAGGCCAAGAGCGAAAAGCCCAAGGCCGCCGAGAAGAAGACCGACTGAGGCGCTCGCACGCCCTCGTCCCGCCAGACGGCGGAGAGGGGCGCGGCGTCGGCCCGGCCTTACGCTTCTTTGCTCTCTTCGGCGGTTTCGGCCTCGGCTTCGCTTTCTGCTTCCTCTTCGTGCTGGGCGCCTTCCTCGAAGAAGGATTCCGCGGTCGCCGGCGCTTGCGCGGCCTCTTCCTCGGCCTCGTCGCGCGGGATCAGCACGTTCTCGCCGCGCGCGATGCGCTCGGCTTCCTCGTTGCTGCGCGCGACGATGACCGTGATCACGGTCTCCACTTCCGGATGCAGCGTCAGCGGCACCTTGTACTGGCCGATCGACTTGATCGGGGTGTTGAGGTCGACCTGGGTGCGGGTGACCTGCGTGCCGCCGTCGGCGTTGACCAGGCTGGCGATGTCGCGGGTCGACACCGAGCCGTAGAGCTGGCCGGTCTCGGACGCCTGCCGCAGCACGGTGACGGTCTTGCCGTCGAGGCCGGCGGCGATCTTCTCGGCGCCGCTCTTGGCCTCGAGATTGCGCGCCTGCAGGTCGGCCTTCATCTCCTCGAAGCGCGCCTTGTTCTCGCTGTTGGCGCGCAGCGCCTTGCCGCGCGGCAGCAGGAAATTGCGGGCGAAGCCGTCGCGCACGCGCACCACGTCGCCCATTTGGCCGAGCTTGCTGATGCGCTCGAGCAGGATCACTTCCATTGTCGTTACTCCTTTGATCTGAATCTATTGGATCGGGTTTTGCCTGTTGAACGAGAACTTGAAGGTGAACGTCATGCGGGCGGCCCGCCGCGTTTCGCCGCGGCGCGCCCGCGCAGGTCGATGAACATGTCGGCGAGTCCGATGCAGGCACATCACCAGCACCGGCCAGCCGAACACCATCACCGCCGCATAGGCGCCGCCGAGCAGGAAGCCGCGCGCGTTCATGCGTCTGGGTGAGGGCGTGCAGCACGGCGAAGCCGAGCACGCCGAACGCCATGAGTAGCGCGGCCGCCGCCACCCCGGCGAGGATGCCGGGAAGGCCGGGCGCGAAGCTCAGCACGATGGCGACGCCGAGCGCCGCCGCCAGCTGGCGCGGGAAGGTCATGGCGGACATTCGCGGCCACGGCCGCTTCAGCCGGCCGGAGAAATTGACGACGCGCGCGCCGAGCCAGAGATTGAGCACGTTGGTCAGCGTCGACAGCACAGCGGCGGCCGGCGGCACCGCCTCCACCAGAAAATCGAGCAGGCGCTGGCGGTCGGCGAGGTCCTTGGCCGCGCAGCGGCGTGCCGGCGTCGGTCTCCAGCCGCAGCAACTGCGCCAGCGCGCTGTGCAGGTTGGTGCGGATGCTTTCGCCGTCGAGGCCGAAATGCGGGATGGCGACGATGACCGAGAGCGCGCCCAGGCCCGCGGCCCAGGCCACCAGCCGCCCCGGCGGATACCATTCCAGCGCCGGCGTGCCGCCGTTGCCGGCGGCGGCGCCGGCCGGCCGCGCCAGCATCGCCAGATAGCCGAGCCACCAGGCCGGCAGTCCGGCGCCGGCGAGAAAGGCGAAGAAGAAATAGCCGCCGAAGACCGAGCGCCAGCGCGGTGGCGCCGGTCAAGCGCGGCGATCAGCGCCGCCCAATGGCTCCAGCCGAGCCCGGCGATCATCACCGGCAGCGGCGCCAGATAAAACAGGATGATGGACAGCCACGAGCCGGAGGCCACCGAGGCGAACAGCAAAGCCGCCGCGGCGCCAGCACCGATACCGATGAAACCGATCTGCATCATCTTCGAGCTGTCCCGCTCCATTCGAGCGGTTAGAGACGGAAGGTCCGTCCCAACCATCGGCCCGCGGGTGTCCCCGGAGACCTCGATCTTTATCCTCACCCTTCGAGATGCGCCCTTGCAGGGCGCTCCTCAGGATGAGGACAAAGCTTTACGCCGACCTCAGCGATCAGCGAATGACGCAACTGATCCGCAAAGCGGATCAGCGAATGACATAAGGCAGCAGCCCGAGGAAGCGCGAACGCTTGATCGCCTGCGCCAGTTCGCGCTGCTTCTTGGCCGACACCGCGGTGATGCGGCTCGGCACGATCTTGCCGCGCTCCGACACGTAGCGCTGCAACAGCTTGACGTCCTTGTAGTCGATCTTCGGCGCGTTGGCGCCGGAGAACGGGCAGGTCTTGCGGCGGCGGAAGAAGGGCCGGCGGGCGCCGCCTTGCGATGCGAATGCCATGGCTTAGCCCTCCGCCGAATTGCTGGAGTCGTCGCTGTCGCTCGTCGCGCGGACGGCGATCGCCACGGTCGCCACGATCCCCCCGGTCGCCGCGATCGCGGTCGCGGAAGCCGCCACGGCCGCCGCGGTCGTCACGGTCGCGGTCCGACTTGCGCATCATCGCCGAGGGGCCTTCCTCGTGCTCTTCGACGCGGATGGTGAGATAGCGCAGCACGTCTTCGTTGCAGCCGCTCCTGGCGCTCGATCTCGGACAGCGCCGCCGCCGGCGCGTCGACGTTGAGCAGCGTCATGTGCGCCTTGCGGTTCTTGCGGATGCGGTAGGTGAGCGACTTGAGGCCCCAATATTCGTTCTTGGTGACCGTGCCGCCCATTTGCCCGATGACGCCGGACAGTTGCGTGGTCAATTCCTCGACCTGCTGCGCGCTCAGATCCTGGCGCGCCAGATACACGTGCTCGTAAAACGGCATGAAATGCCTTTCCCTTGTTTTGGTCCCAAACCAATTCCTCGGCCCTGGCGCCTAGCCCCTCGAGCCCTTCGGGAAAGGCTCGAATGCTCTGAAGGCGGGAACACGGGACGCCGGACCCTTGCGGGCCCTACCGGTGATCTTCCTCGAAATGGCGGAAAAACCGGCCGTCCGTTCAGCTCCCAACCAGGAACGACGGAAGTCGCGCGGGTTATAGGGATTTTTGTGGAAAAGGCAAGCGTGCGATGCCGCCCGGCGGCAACCGCCGGTCAGGCAAAAATAAGCTTGATCAGTGCCTTGGGGGAGGAGTCAGACGGCCTTTGGGGCCGTTGCCGCCGTCAGTCGCGCTGCAGCCGGTCGGCGAGCCGCACCGCCAGCGCCACGCCTTCGCGCATCTGGCGGGCCACTTCCGGGCTTTTGGTGCCGTCGTGGCGGGCGCGATTGAGCGCCGCCAGCAGTTTGTCGAGGTTTTGCGCCATTAATTGCTGGCGAAAGGTCGGATCCTGACGCGCGCGGGCGAGGTCGTCCTCGGTCACCAGGTCGCTCATCGGCTTTCTGCCCCTCACAGATCGGCGGGAACCTTAGCGCACGAGGCGTTGTCGGTTGGTTACCGTCTTGATTAGACCTTGACCGGTTGACAGGCCGGGTCCTGCGGTGTCTTTCGGCCCGATTCCGACAGCAAAACGAGGATGAGGCACGGGCAGAATGGCGGTCGCTTTCGTATTTCCGGGTCAGGGGAGCCAGACCGTCGGCATGGGCAAGGCACTGGCCGACAATTTCCCGGCCGCCCGCGCGGTTTTCGACGAGGTCGATGGCGCGCTCAGCGATAAGTTGAGCAGCCTGATTTTCGAAGGGCCGGGCGACACGCTCACGCTGACCGAAAATGCGCAGCCGGCGCTGATGGCGGTTTCGCTCGCGGCCCTGCGCGTTCTGGAAACGGAAGCCGGTCTCGATCTCGCGCGTGACGCGCAGTTCGTCGCCGGCCATTCGCTCGGTGAATATTCCGCGCTCGCCGCCGCGCGCGCCTTCACCGTCGCCGACACCGCGCGGCTGTTGCGCACGCGCGGGCTCGCCATGCAGAAGGCGGTGCCGGTCGGCGTCGGCGCCATGGCGGCGCTGATCGGCATGGAGATCGACGCCGCGTCGGCGATCGCCGCCGAAGCGGCGCAAGGGCAGGTGTGTCAGGCCGCCAACGATAATGGCGGCGGCCAGGTGGTGGTGTCCGGCGACAAGGCCGCGGTCGAACGCGCGGTGGAGATCGCCAAAGCCAAAGGCGCGCGCCGCGCCATGTTGCTGCCGGTGTCCGCGCCGTTCCATTGCGCGCTGATGCAGCCGGCCGCCGACGTCATGGCCGAAGCCTTGAGCAAGGTCACCGTCAACGCGCCGGTGGTGCCGGTGGTGTCGAACGTGCTGGCCAGGCCCATTCAAGACCCGGCCGAGATCGTCAAGGCGCTGGTGGCGCAGGTCACCGGCACCGTGCGCTGGCGCGAATGCGTTGCCGCCATGGCTGCGGCAGGCGTCACCCAGTTCTACGAAGTCGGCGCCGGCAGGGTGCTGTCGGGGCTGATCAAGCGCATCGCCGACGGCGCGACGGCGAGCGCCATCGGCGCGCCCGACGACGTCGCCGCTTTCAAGGCCAAAGCGGGCTAGGGGCAGCGCCCTGAAGCCTGTGGTATGATCACAGCCATGAACCGCAATGTGGCAATCGACACGCTGAAGTCCTGCGCCGAGGCCATCAAGGCCCACGGGGCGACCTCGCTTTATCTGTTCGGCTCGTCCGCGCGCGATGACGCGCGCGCCGACAGCGATCTCGATTTGTTTGTCGACTACGATCCCGGCAAGAAATTTTCCCTGGTCGATCTTGTCGACATCAAGCTGTACCTCGAAGACCGGCTCGGTATTCCTGTGGACATCACCACGCGCGATAGCTTGCATCCGATGCTGCGGCGGGGCATCGAGAGTTCCGCCGTGCGCGTGTTTTGATGCGTCAGGTCGATCATACGCTTCATGACATTCTCGAAACCATCGCGCGCGTCGAAGCGAAAGTAGCTGGGAAAAGTTTTGAGGAGTTTCAAGCGGATTGGGAGTTTCGGTTCGTTGTGCAGCGGGCGATCGAGGTGGTATCGGAGGCCACGCGGCGGCTGCCGGATGAGTTGAAAGCCACACGACCGGAGATTTATTGGCGCAGCGTTGCAGCAATCGGGAATGTGTTACGGCACGAATACCACACGATTTCCGATAGGGTGGTTTGGAACGCGGTTCATCAGGATTTTCCTGCGCTGAAGGCGGCCATCGAGGCGATCGCCGCCAGCCTGAAGAAGTAGAAGAGCTGCCATGTGCGCTAAGGAGAGTTCATGTTCGACCTGACCGGCAAGACCGCGCTGGTGACCGGCGCGACCGGCGCCATCGGCGGTTCAATCGCCCGCGCGCTGCACGGGCAGGGGGCGACCGTGGCGATTTCCGGCACCCGCCGCGAGCTGCTCGACCAACTGGCGGGGGAGCTGGCCGAGCGCGTGCACGTGCTGCCATGCGACCTCGCCGATGGCGCGGCGGTCGAGGCGCTGGTGCCGGGCGCCGAAGAGAAGATGGAGAGGCTCGACATCCTGGTCGCCAATGCCGGCGTCAACCGCGACAATCTGTTCGTGCAGTTGAGCAACGACGACTGGGACAAGGTCATCGCCGTCAACCTCACCGCCACCTTCAAGCTCGCCCGCGCCGCGGTGAAGGGCATGATGCGCCGCCGCTTCGGCCGCGTGATCGGCATCACCTCGGTGGTCGGCTTCACCGGCAATCCGGGGCAGGGCAACTACGCCGCCTCCAAGGCCGGCCTGGTGGGCATGTTCAAGTCCGTGGCGTGGGAATATGCCAAGCGCAACGTGACCGCCAATTGCATCGCGCCGGGAATCATCACCTCGGCCATGACCGACAAGCTCAACGACAAGCAGCGCGAGGCGATTCTCACCCGGGTTCCGGCGGGAAAGCTCGGCGCGCCGGCCGATGTGGCGGCGGCGGCGGTGTATTTGGCCTCCGACGAGGCCCATTACGTCACCGGCCAGACCCTGCATGTGAACGGTGGAATGGCCATGATATAGCGTGGAAAAACGTGGCGTTGCGGGCACTTGGGCGGTAGGCTCACACTGCTAGTCAACGGATTTGAAGTGTGGTAACCGACTTGCGGCCCGGCTGGGGCGGCCGATTGGCGGAGGTCACCAAGTCTCGAAGACGCCAAGTCTCGAAGACATTGGGGTGCTCCGTCATCGAGGTTCGTCTCGCTATCCGTCAACCACGACGAGGCCGTATCGCGAAGGCTGCGATCCTTATCCCAAGGTCGCAGCCCAATTTTAAAAGCACGAGGTTGGAACGATGAGTGACATTGGCGAGCGGGTTAAGAAGATCGTCGTGGAGCACCTGGGGGTCGAACCCGACAAGGTGACCGACCAGGCCAGCTTCATCGACGATCTTGGCGCCGACAGTCTCGACACCGTTGAGCTCGTGATGGCTTTCGAGGAGGAGTTCGGCTGCGAAATTCCCGATGACGCCGCCGAGACCATTCTCACCGTCGGCGACGCCGTCAAATTTCTCGAAAAGAACGCAAAAAGCTGAGCCCACGCCGGCGCGGCCGCTCGATAGCTTCATCCGTCCAAGGCTGCTGAGCTATGCCCGGTGCGGCGGAGCGTAGAGCATCTCAATTTGGCTAACGAACCCGCCATGAAGCGCGTAGTCATCACCGGAATGGGGATGCTGACGCCGCTCGCCTGCGGCGTCGAGCCGACCTGGGCGCGTCTGCTCAAGGGCGAAAGCGGTGCGCGCAAGGTCGACCGTTTCGAGGTCTCCGACATCGCCTGCCAGATCGCCTGCATGATCCCGCGCGGCGACGGTTCGGATGCCACCTACAACGCCGACCAGTGGATGGAGCCGAAGGAGCAGCGCAAGGTCGACGAGTTCATCGTCTTCGCCATGTGCGCGGCGCGTCAGGCGCTCGACGATGCCGGCTGGCATCCGCAGAGCTACGAGGACCAGACGCGCACCGGTGTCCTCATCGGCTCCGGCATTGGCGGCATCGAAGGCATCGCCGACACCGCCATCACCTTGAAGGAGCGCGGGCCCGCGCCGGGTGTCGCCGTTCTTCATTCCCGGCCGCATCATCAATCTCGCCGCCGGCTACGTGTCGATCGAGTTCGGCCTCAAGGGTCCAAACCACGCGGTGGTCACCGCCTGCTCGACCGGCGCGCACGCCATCGGCGACGCGGCGCGGATGATCGCGCTCGGCGACGCCGACGTCATGGTCGCGGGCGGCACCGAATCCCCGGTCAACCGCATGGCGCTCGCCGGCTTCTCGGCGCTGCGCGCGCTGTCGACCGGCTTCAACGACGACCCGACCCACGCCTCGCGTCCTTACGATAAGGACCGCGACGGCTTCGTCATGGGCGAGGGCGCCGGCATCTTGGTGCTGGAATCGCTCGAACACGCCAAGGCGCGCGGCGCCAAGATCTACGCCGAGCTCGTCGGCTACGGGCTGTCGGGCGACGCCTATCACATCACCGCGCCGGCGCCGGACGGCGACGGCGCCTTCCGCTGCATGAGCATGGCGATGAAGCGTGCCGGCGTCACCGCCGACGATATCGACTACATCAACGCGCACGGCACCTCGACGCCGATGGGCGACGAGATCGAGCTTGGCGCCGTGCAGCGGCTGGTCGGCAATGCCGCGGGCCGCATCTCCATGTCCTCGACCAAGTCCTGCATCGGCCATCTGCTCGGTGCCGCCGGCGCGGTGGAGGCGATCTTCTCCATTCTCGCGATCCGCGATCAGGTGGCGCCGGCCACCATCAATCTCGACAACCCCTCGGTCGAGACCGCGATCGACCTGGTGCCGCACACGCCGCGCCAGCGCAGCATCGAGATGGCGTTGTCGAATTCGTTCGGCTTCGGTGGCACCAATGCGTCGCTGATCTTCCGCCGCTTCGCCGACTAGCCCGTGGTAGAATTCGGGAATCGGGGCCGCCGGCACCCCATCGACGGCCCCCTAGCTTTTGCCATAATTCTTTCTAACCTTCGAAGCCGACTTGTGTTTTCGAGTTGGGCCCGGGCCGGCGGAAGCACCCTGAGAGCCCACGACAAGGTTGCCGGCACCAGCCGGCTACGCGGCGAAGCGCCAAGGGAGGGCGCGCGATGAGGGGGCGGTGCGCACAGCGGGGTAGCTTGCGTGAGTAGCGAGATCCCGCGGGACGACAACGGCAAGCCGCCGCTGCCGCGCCAGGCGCGGCCGCTGGCGCCGCGTTCAGCCGCGCGCCGCGCTCGAGCCGGAGCGCGTGCCGCAGCCGTCGCGCCGCTCGGCCAAAGTGCGCCACCCGGCGGTGATCGCCGGCAATGCCTTCTTCACGCTGCTGGTGCTGTTGGTGATCGGGATCGGCGCCGTGCTGTTCTTCGGCAAGCAACGCTACGACGCGCCCGGTCCGCTGGCGCAGGACAAGGTCGTCAACATCCCGCGCGGCCTCGGCAGCCGTCAGATCGGCGAGCTGCTGCGAGCGTCAGGGCGTGATCGACGAGCCGTGGGTGTTCATCGGCGGCGTGCTGGTGCGCAAGGCGCGCGGTGAGCTCAAGCACGGCGAATACCGGTTCCAGGCCCACGCCAGCATCGCCAACGTGGTCGACACCATGATCGAGGGCAAGGTGGTGCAGCACGCGCTCACCGTGCCCGAGGGCCTCACCTCCGAGCAGGTGGTCGCGCGCCTGCTCGATGACGAGGCGCTGTCGGGGCCGATCAGGCAGATTCCGCGCGAGGGCACGCTGCTGCCCGACACCTACAAGTTCACCCGCGGCATGACTCGCGAACAGATGATCCGCCGTATGCAGCGCGACGATCAAGCGTGTGCTCGCCGAAATCTGGGCGCGCCGCTCGCCCGATCTGCCGCTGAAGACGCCGCAGGAACTGGTCACGCTCGCATCCATCGTCGAGAAGGAGACCGGCAAGGCCGACGAGCGCTCGCGCGTCGCCGCCGTCTTCATCAACCGGCTCAAGCGCAAGATGCGGCTGCAGTCGGACCCGACCATCATTTACGGCCTCACCGGCGGCAAGGGCTCGCTCGGCCATGCGCTGTTGAAGAGCGAGATGGAGCGTCCGAACCCTTACAATACCTATCAGATCGACGGCCTGCCGCCGGGGCCGATCGCCAATCCCGGCCGCGCCTCGCTCGACGCGGTGGCCAATCCGGCGCGCACCAAGGACCTCTATTTCGTCGCCGACGGCACCGGCGGCCACGTCTTCTCGGAGAACTATCAGCAGCACCTGAAGAACGTGGCGCACTTGCGCGGGCTGGAGAAGGATGAGAAGGCGAAGGTCGCCGATCCCGCGCCGGCGCCTGCCGAGCCCGCCGCCGACCCCGCCCCCGAAAAGGCCGAGACGGCCAAGCCCGCCAACGGCAAGCCGAAGACCAAGAGCAGAAAGACGCACTAGCGTTTTGCGCGCTGCCGGCGCGCTCTTGTGAGGGCGGGGGCGCGCGGCTAAGGTCCGGCCGCTTTCGCAAGGTCCTGCCAACAACACGCGCGCAACGCGAGAAAGAGTACCGATGGCGCTGTCGAGCATGACCGGTTTCGCTCGCGGCCATGGCGTATCCGGCGCCTATGCCTGGAGCTGGGAGCTGAAATCGGTCAACGCCAAGGGGCTCGACGTGCGCTTCCGCCTGCCGGCGGGCTGGGACGCGGCGGAGGTCGCAGCCCGCGCCCGCGCCACCAAGGCGCTGTCGCGCGGCACCGTCTATTGCAACCTCACCGTCGAGCGCAAAGGCGTGCAGCAGACGGTCAAGATCAACGAGGCGGTGCTCGCCGCCGTGCTGGCCACGGCCAAAGACCTCGCCGGCAAGATCGACGCGGCGCCGCCCTCGCTTGACGGCATCCTCGCACTCAAGGGCGTGATCGAGATCGTGGAGACCGACGAGCGCGAGGAGGACCGCCGCGCTGCCGAGACCGCCATCATCGCCGGCTTCGAGCAGACGCTCGCCGATCTCGTTGCCATGCGGCGCGCCGAAGGCGAGACCTTGCGCGGCCTGCTCGTTGCCCGCCTCGACGAGATCGCCGCCTCACCGCCCGCGCCGAGGCCAACCCGGGCCGCAAGGCGGAAGCCATCAAGGCGCGGCTCGCCGAGCAGGTGGCGACACTGCTCGCCGCCTCCGAGCGCTTCGACAGCGACCGCCTGCACCAGGAGGCCATCCTGATGGCGAGCAAGGCCGACATCCGCGAGGAGCTCGACCGTCTGGTCTCGCACGTCGCGCAGGCCAAGACTCTGCTCGCCGAGGGCGGCGCCGTCGGCCGCCGGCTCGACTTTCTCGCCCAGGAACTGCACCGCGAATCGAATACGCTCACCGCCAAATCCAACGATGTGGACCTGACCAATACCGGCCTCGAACTGAAGACCGTGGTCGAGCAGTTCCGCGAGCAGGTGCAGAACCTGGAATGAGCCAAGCGCCGAACAACCAAGAACGCGAGATCAGCCGCCGCGGCATCATGCTGGTGCTGTCCTCGCCCTCGGGCGCCGGCAAGACCACGCTGACGCGCAACCTGCTCGAGCAGGAGGAAAACGTCGCGCTCTCGGTCTCCGTCACCACGCGTGCGCGGCGGCCGAGCGAAATCGAGGGCGTGCACTATCTCTTCGTCTCCAAGCGCCATTTCGAGGCCATGCGCGACGGCGGCGAATTGCTGGAATGGGCCGAGGTGCACGGCAATTATTACGGCACCCCGCGCGAGCCGGTGGAAAAGGCGCTGGGCGAAGGCCGCGACATTCTGTTCGACATCGACTGGCAGGGCACGCGCCAGTTGCTGGAGAAGATGCGCGACGACGTGGTGACGGTATTCGTGCTGCCGCCGACCGCGGCCGACCTGAAGACGCGGCTTGAGCGGCGCGCCCAGGACAGCGCGGCCATCATCAAGCAGCGGCTGCACAACGCGCTGGAAGAGATCGCGCACTGGCAGGAATATGATTACATCCTGGTCAATCGCGATCTCGACAAGAGCTTCGCGCGGCTGCGCTCCATCCTCACCGCCGAGCGGCTGAAGCAGGTGAAGATGCTGGATATCGAGAACTTCATCGAGCAGCTTCTGGCCGAGCTGAAGACGATCACGCCGTAGTCGATTTAGCGAACACCCTCGCCAGCTTCACAAACCCCTCGACCTCGATCTCCTCCGCCCGCGCGGTCGGTTCGATCCCCGTCGCCTCCAGCAGCGCGCTGGTGTCCACGCCGAGCGTCTTGAGACTCTGCCGCAGCATCTTGCGGCGCTGGCCGAAGGCGGCTTCGGTCACCCGCTGCAACGCCTTCGCGTCGCAGCGCAGCGGCTCGGCGCGCGGAATGAGCCGCACCACCGACGAGGTCACCTTCGGCGGCGGCACGAAAGCCGACGGCGCCACGTCGAACATCAGCTTGCTTTCGCAGCGCCAGTTCGCCAGCACCGCCAGCCGCCCGTAACTTTTGCTGCCCGGCGCGGCGACGATGCGTTCGGCCACCTCGCGCTGGAACATCAGCACCAGCGCATCGAACCAGGGCGGCCACGGCTCGGCGGTCAGCCAGCCGATCAGCAAGGGCGTCGCGATATTGTAGGGCAGGTTGGCGATCACGCGCGCGCGCTCGCCGGCGAGATAAATGCGGTGATCGAACTCCAGCGCGTCGCCGGGTACGATGGTCAGGCGTCCGGGATAATGCGCGCCGATCTCTTCCAGCGCGGCCATGGCGCGGTCGTCGCGCTCGATGGCGACCACGCGCTTGGCGCCTTCCGCCAACAGCGCGCGCGTCAGCCCGCCGGGCCCGGGCCCGACCTCCACCACCGTGACGCCGTCGAGGCTGCCGCCGGCGCGCGCGATGCGCGACGTCAGATTGAGATCGAGCAGGAAATTCTGGCCGAGCGACTTCTTGGCGTTGAGCCCGTGCCGCCGGATCACGTCCCGCAGCGGCGGCAGGTCGTCGATCTGCGCCATCAGCGCATGATCCCGAAAAGTGGGAACCGGTTTTCGGATAAGATCATGCGCAAACAAGATGTTAGGGACGTGGGGTGATTCAATCTAATTTGATTTTGCATCATTGCGCCGGGCTGAGCGCCGGCGTCCGCGCCGACAGCCGCGCGGCGAGCTTCAGCGCCGCCACCAGGCTCGACGGATCGGCGCGGCCTGAGCCGGCGATATCGAAGGCGGTGCCGTGGTCGGGCGAGGTGCGCACGAAGGGCAGCCCCAGCGTCACGTTCACGCCGTGGTCGAAGGCCAGCGTCTTGATCGGGATCAGCGCCTGGTCGTGATACATGCACAGCGCCACGTCATAGGTGGCGCGCGCCTGTGCGTGGAACATGGTGTCCGCCGGCAGCGGTCCGCGCGCGTCGATGCCCTCGGCGCGCAATTGCGCCACCGCCGGTGCCACGATCTCCACGTCCTCGCGGCCGAGCGTGCCTTCTTCGCCGGCGTGCGGGTTCAGCCCCGCCACCGCCAGCCGCGGGCGCGCGATGCCGAAGCGCTCGACGAACTCGCGCGCGACGATGCGGCCGGTCTCGACGATCAGTTTCTCGGTCAGCCGCGCGACCACCTCTTTGAGCGCGATGTGGATGGTCACCGGCACCACCGCCAATTCGGGCGACCACAACAGCATCACCGGCATCACCGGTTTGCCGGTCGTTTCCTGGACGAGCCGCGCCAGGAACTCGGTGTGGCCGGGGTCCTTGAAGCCGGCCTCGTACAGCACGTTCTTGTTAATCGGATTGGTCACCACTGCGGCGGCGTGGCCGGCCATCACGTCGGCGACCGCGCGGCGGATCGAGCCGATCGCCGCCGGCGCGCTCGTCTTGTCGGGCTTGCCGGGCGCCGCGGTCACCGCGCCGTCGAGCGCCACCACCGGCAAGGCGCGCGCGAAGACGTTGACCGCGTTTTCCGGCGTCACCGTTTTGAGCGGCACGTTGAGGCCAAGCAGGCCGGCGCGTTGTTTGAGGAAATCCGCGTCGGCCACGACGTAGAACGGCGGCAGCGCCAAGGCGTTGCGCCGCCGCCAGACGGCCGAGCGTCAGATCGGGGCCGATGCCGGCCGGCTCGCCGAGCGTCAACGCAAGCGGCGGGCCGGCGCCCGGGCTCATTTCTTGTATTCGATCCAGGCCGAGCGCCGCAGCTCCTCCAGGAAGCTGCGCGAGGCGGCCTGATAGCGCTTGGCGAAGATTTCTTCGCGCAGCTTGGTCTTCATCGGCAAATCCTGGGTAGTCTGCTTCTTGTCGCAGAGCGCGAACATCTGCAGGCCCTGCGCGGTCACGTCGGCGGTGGTCAGGTGGCCGAGCGGCAACTTGTCGAGCAGGTCGCGCAGCGCCTTCGGCAGGTCGCCGGAGGAGCGGGTGACCGGCTCGCGCACCGCCACGTCGCGCAGCTCGCGCGCCAAGGCGAGGCCCTGGCTGCAGGTGGTGAAGCGGCTGCGCAGATTTTCCGCCTCGCGGTGCTTTTCCGCCAACACCGACTGGCTGGAGCCGGACGGCACCACGATCATCACCGGATAGAGCGTGTAGACGTAGCCCATCTCGGTCGAGCCCTCGTTGCGCGCGCGCATGGTGCGCTCGATGTCGGCATCGGTCACCTTCAGCGAAGCCGCGAACTTGCCGCGGATCATCTGGCCCCAGGTCAGCTCGGCGCGGATGCGCTGCTTGACCGCATAGGGGGTGACGCCGGAACGGGCGAGGAATTGCTTGAATTGGTCCGGGCTCACGCCCTGGCGCTGGGCCATGGTGTTGAAGGCCTGATCGATCTCTGCGTCGCTGACGACCAGGCCGTAGGTCTTGGCCTTGGCGATCTTCAGGCGGTCGTCGATCAGCTGATCGATGACCTCCTTGCGGCTCGGGTGCTTGTGGGTCGAGGAGGCGATCAGCTTTTCGCGCTGCTTGACGTCGAGCTCGGTGATCGGCGAGCCGTTGGCGATCACCACCACCTGTGCGCGGGCGATCGCCGGCACGGCCACGGCGGCGGCCAGCACGGCGCAGGCGAGCCAGCGGCGGATGCAATGAATATTCACGCGCATTCCCGGCATCGAGATGTCCATCTAGCTTGCGGCGGGCGCGGTCGTTCGGCGACCGGCGGCCGTTATTGTTGCTGCGAGCTTCCGGTGAGTCCCGAGAAGACGGAATTCTTTCCGCCAAGCCCGTTATCGCCGCCAACCGGCTGGTTCACTGTGCCCGTGCCCAGTGTACGCAGGCTCAGGGTCAGCCCGATCGTATGGTTGGGCGTCGCCGTGCCGCTGGAATAGCTGTAATTTGTAATGTAATTCAGGGCCAAGATGAGGCAATCGTCCACATAGCCGAGCCCGACCGTGGTCTGGCTGAATTTCCCCTCCTGGACGTCATAGAGCACGCCGCCGGAAAGCTGCCAGTTGGTCGCCAGTTTGACCGAGCCGGAGGTCAGGATGCCCGAGCGGCGGGTCAGGTAGCCGATATCCGGCTGCGCCGCATAGTCGCCGTAGAGGATGCTGCCGCTCCAGCGGTCGAAATGCGCCAGCGGCTTCCAGCTCCATCCGCTTGACCTGGTAAGTATCCTTGTCGAAGCGGAAGCGCGAACTGAAGGCGTAGATGCTGTTGGGCTGGTAGGTCAGCCGCGACACGTAGTCCGACCGGCGGGTGTCGAGGCCGCTGTCGAGGCCGGTATTGGTGAGGTCGGCCGCGGCGAAGGAGTTGGTCCCGAACAGCTGATAGGACTCGCCGAACAGCACGTTGACGGAGCCGGCCCGGTTGAACTGCGCGGTGTATTGCACACCGTAATTGGCGCGGCCGCCGCCCTCGACGCGGTCCCAGCCGGCGAACTTGTTGACGCGGAACAGGTTGCTGTCGTCGAAGATCAAGCGTTTGCGCATCTTCGTTCGGCCACTTGCCGATCTGCGTCTCGTTCGGCCGCGCGATCACCTGCACGATCGGCTCGATCGTCTGCGTGCCCCAGGACTGCACGTAGATGAACGGATAGCGGTATTCGAGGCCGACCGTCGGCATCGCGCGGACCAGGTCGGAGCTGCCCGGGCGTCAGGTAGTTGGAGACGCTGGCCTGGTCCTGCACCTGCAAGGCGGCGGCGTCGACGCGCACCGAGGCGAACGGGGTCCACACCTGGCCGAGCGAATCGGTGATGTCCTTGCGCCAGCTGGTCTCGGCCGAAAAGCGATTGTAGTTGCCCGGGAAGCCGCGCAGCACGCAATTGGCCGAGTTCTTCACCGCCGTGTCGGCGGTGTTGCAGGCGCCGAATTGGTGCGGCCTGTCGTGATCGCGTCGAAATTGGCCTGGTTGCGCGACAGGCTGGTGAAATTGAGCTTGTAGCTGAGCTCGCCGCCCACGATCGGGTGGTCGACCGTGTAGGCGTAATCGATCACCGGATGGATGATCGGGATCTGGTCCTGCACGTCGGCGCCGGAGAAGCCGAGGTAATAGATAGAGCGGGCATCGAAATAACTGCGGTTGCCGCGGCCGGTGATAAAGCCCTGCGAAATGCCCTCGCTCGTCACCGACAGGTTGTCGGCGCGGACCGCGTATTTCGACAGGCTCGGATTGTAGTCCTGCAAGAAGTATTTGTCGGTGAGCAACAGCGCATCCCAGCCCCAGACCCACTGCTTATTAATGGCGAACTGGCCGCTGCTTTCCAGGCTGCCGCGCCACCAGGAGTTGGCATCGGTCGCACCGAAAGCCGACGGATCCTGCTGCCGGATGCCGGCCGCGCGGATCATGTAGGCGCCGTTCATGAGGCGGTGGCGGAATTCGCCCTGCATCAACAGGCCCTGGCTGGTGGTGTACTTGGGCGCGACGGTGACGTCGTAGTTCGGCGCCAGCGCGAAATAATAGGGCACCTCGAAGCCGACGCCGAAGATCGAGTTCGACGAGACCGACGGCATCAACAGTCCGGACTTGCGCTTGACTGTCGGATCGGGTGCAGAGAAATACGGCATCCAGATCAGCGGCACGCCCCAGAACTCGATCTGCGAGTCCTCGAAGTACAGCATCTTTTCTTTCTGGTCGTGGACGATGCGCTTGGCCTTGACCTGCCACTCCGGCGACTTCTTCGGGTTCTCCTTGCAGGGCGCGCAGGCGGTGTAGACGCCGTTATGGAAGACGGTGAAGTTGCCGGCGCTGCGATCGGCGCGGGCGGCGGCCATGCTGGTGCGCTCGGGGGTTTCGAGCCGCAGCGCGTCGACGAAGCCGTCGCGGTAATCGTCCGTCAGATCGATGATCTGGCCGTAGGTGACCTTGCCGTCGGCTTCCGTCAGCCGCACGTTGCCTTCCGCGTGCAGGCGCTTGGTCTGCTGGTTGTAGATGACCCGGTTGGCCTCCAGCGTCGAGCCCTTGTAGTAGATCTGCACGTCGCCGACCGCCGCCACCTGATGGTTGGCGTAGTCGTAATTGATCTTGTCCGCCTTCATCAGCATCTGCTTCTGACCGGCGCGCTGGATGGCGGCCTGGGTCTTCGCGGGCGGCGGCGGAATTGGGTTGAATTGGGTCGGGGCCTGGGCGTGGACCGGGGCGCAAACCAGCAGGCCGCCGCAAGCCGCTATGGCGAGGGCAGCGAAGATTTGGGCAATGCCGCGGCGGGGCCGGGCCGCTGGTGGTGGAGCGCTAGGGGGCCCCGCCATCACCCGTCCTCCTGATACAACAACGCAATGAACCCCGTCAGACCACCGGCGAGCACAGGCAGCCAAGCTGCTGTCACAGGGTGCATCAGCTCGGCCTTGCTCAAATCTTCCGTCACTTTGGATAAAACATAAAGCAGAAACCCGGCTCCCACGCCACTTAAAACCATCTTCTGCACACCGCCGAAGCGGAAGAAACGTAGACTGACCGCCGCGGCAAGGAAAACCATGGCCGCCAGCATGAACGGCCGGGCGAGAAGCTTCTGGAACTGCAATCTATACCCGGCCGCGACAAGTCCCGCGTGTTCCGCGATCTTGATATACAGTGGAAGGTCCCAGAATGGGACGGTCTCCGGCGTCGCAAAACTTTCACGCACTTGCTCGGGCGTCAGGCTCGTCTTGAGCTGGAAGACTTTCTGGTCCACCGGCAACTTGCCGAGCGCGTAGACCCGCGCGTTCAACAGCCGCCACACCCCAGGGTCGAGCACCGCCGACCGCGCCTCGATACGTTGCTTGAAGCGGCCGTCGGTGCCGAAGGTGAAGACCGTGACCCCGCTGAGCGCGACGCCCTGGTCGCGGCTCGACTTGGCGTTGATGATCGCCTGGCCCTCGTTTGTCTTCTGGTTGGCCCAGAAACTGCCGCCGCTGCCGCCGCCGAAGCCGCTCATGTCGCGCCCGAACAGCTCGGCCTGCAGCTTCTTGGAGCGCTCCTGCATCACCGCCGAGACCGGGTTGTAGACCGTGGTGGCGAAGATGCCGATGAGGAACGCCACCACCACCGCCGGGGTGATGAACTGCCAGGCCGACATGCCGGCCGAGCGCGCGATCACCAGTTCCAGCCGCCGCGACAGGTTGAGATAGGACGACATGGCGCCGATGAGGATGCAGAACGGCATCACCCGCTCGATGATCTGCGGCA
>CAVTBG010000009.1:0-568768 GCA_963732895.1 uncultured Pseudomonadota bacterium
CAGCGCCGACGAAGATGGCGCGGCCGGGGAGAACAAGGAAGACGTTGTCGACGCCGAGTTCACCGAAGTCGACGACGACAAGAACAATAAGAAGTCCGCCTAAGCGTAAGGCGCCGGCTTATGCTCAAGGCCACAGGCCGGCCCGGAATTATTACCCCCCGGGGTTCTCCCGGGGGGCCGTCTTGTACTCGTTAAGAGATGGATGGCCGGGTTAAGCCCGGCCATGACCGTGTCGGGGACACGAGGTTCAAAGCGGCATGTCCAAGCGCGACTACTATGAAGTCTTAGGTGTTTCCCGCGAATGCACTGAGGTCGAGCTCAAGGCGGCCTTCCGCAAGCTCGCCATGAAGCACCACCCGGACCGCAATCCGGGCGACGCCGAGTGCGAGCACAAATTCAAGGAAATCAACGAAGCCTATGACGTGCTCAAGGACGGTGACAAGCGCGCCGCCTATAACCGTTTCGGGCACGCCGCCTTCGAACAAGGCGGCATGGGTGGCGGGCCCGGCTTCGGCGCCGACTTCGGCACTACCTTCGCCGACATCTTCGAAGGCATCTTCGGCATGGGCGGCGCGCGCGGCGGCCGCGCCTCCGGCCGCGAGCGCGGCTCCGACCTCCGCTACAACATGGAGATCGATCTGGAAGAGGCTTTCGCCGGTAAGACGGCGCAGGTGCGGCTGCCGACCTCGGTAACGTGCGAAGCCTGCTCCGGTACGGGCGCCAAGCCGGGCACGAAGCCGAAAACCTGTTCGACTTGCGGCGGCGCCGGCCGCGTGCGCCATGCTCAGGGCTTCTTCACGCTTGAGCGCACCTGTCCCGCCTGTCAGGGCCGCGGCCAGGTGATCGACGATCCGTGTGCGAGCTGCTCGGGCGCCGGCCGCATCACGCGCGAGCGCACGCTCTCGGTCAACATCCCGGCCGGTGTCGAGGACGGCACCCGCATTCGTCTGTCCGGCGAAGGTGAGGCGGGCCTGCGCGGCGGGCCGCCGGGCGACCTCTATATTTTCCTTTCCATCACGCCGCACGAGTTCTTCCAGCGCGACGGCGCCGACCTCCATTGCCGGGTGCCGATTTCCATGGTGACGGCGGCGCTGGGCGGCGAGTTCGAAGTACCGGCCATCGACGACAGCAAGGCGCGGGTCAAAGTACCCGCAGGCACGCAGACCGGCCGCCGCTTCCGCCTGTCCGGTAAAGGCATGCCGGTGTTGAGATCGAAACAGACCGGCGACATGTACGTGCAGGTCGCGGTAGAGACGCCGCAGAATCTGACCAAACGCCAGAGCGAGCTGCTCGCCGAATTCGAAAGCCTGTCGTCCGATAACACCCAGCCGGAATCCGTGGATTCTTCAGCCGCGTCAAGGAGTTCCTCGACGGGCTCGGGGCACGCGGCAGCCATACCGGCTAGGTACCTTGACCCCCCGCCCGCCGCTCTATACCGGTGGGGCTCGCGGCGGGCGTCGCCGCCCGTTGGCGTGACCCCGATGGCTCCACAGACAGCCGTTACCAAACGAACCCTGCGTCTCGATGACGAGATGCAGTTCATTCGCTCGTGGATCGAAAAGCCGCTGCGCACTGGCGCGGTGATGCCTTCGAGTCGGGCGCTGGCGCGTACCATGGCGCGCTATGTCGATCCGCAAGGGACCGGCCCGGTGATCGAACTCGGACCGGGCACCGGCCCGGTGACTGAAGCGCTGGTCGCGCACGGTATCGATGAAGCACGGCTGGTGCTGGTCGAATTCAATCCCGACTTCTGCCGGCTGCTGCGCTCGCGGTATCCGGCGGCGACCGTGCTGCAAGGCGATGCTTACCGGCTGCGCAAGGCCGTGCAGCAGACGTTGAATGAACCGGCTGCAGCGGTGGTCTCGAGCCTGCCGCTGCTCACCAAGCCGTTGCGCACGCGGCTGCGGCTCACCGCCGACGTGATGGCGCTGACCAAGCCGAATGCGCCCTTCGTACAGTTCACCTACGGCATGCTGCCGCCGATTCCGAGGACGCTCTCTGGCATCCGGGCCGAGGCATCGAACGTGATCTGGATGAACCTGCCGCCGGCGCGGGTCTGGGTCTATCGCGGTGAGCGGTAAGCCCGGGCTTCCGGGCACCGGAATGACGGCCGGAAGCGGGGCGTGCTAAGCAAAGGCGGAATTTGACGGAGCCGCCGATGCCCGCGCTAAAAATCCTTGTCTTTGCCGGCTCGACCCGCACCGGCTCCTACAACACCAAGCTGGCGGCGCTGGCGGCCAAGGAGCTGACGTTGGCCGACGTCGATGTCACCCGCATCTCGCTCACCGACTATCCGCTGCCGCTCTACGATGCCGATCTCGACGCGCGCGCCGGGCAACCGGCCAACGGGCTGCGGCTCAAGCAGATGATCATGGCCCATCATGGCGTGTTCATCGCCAGCGCCGAATACTCGGCCTCCGTGACGCCGATTCTGAAAAACGCCATCGATTGGGTTTCGCGCGTTCGCGAGCGCGGCGATCCGACCTATGCCGCATTCAAGAACCGCGTCTTCGCCATCGGTGCTGTGACCACTGGGCCGTCCGGCGGCCAGCGTTCGCTGATCGCGCTGCGCCAAATCCTCGAGCTCGGCTGCGGCGCGTTGGTCATTCCCGAGCAGGTCTCGATCCCGAACGCGGCGCAGGCCTTCGATGAAATGGACAACATCATCGACGTCGGCATCAACAACTTCTTCCGAAAAGAGCTCGATCGCCTGGTCGAAGTGGCGCGGCTTATGATGTGAGGAGAGCATGGTGAAACTGGACGCGCGCGAGCGGCTGATTGTCGCCCTCGATGTGCCCTCGGTCAATGAAGCAGAAGCCATGGTGTCGCGGCTCGGTGATGCCGTGTGCTTCTACAAGATCGGCTATCAGCTCGGCTTCGCCGGCGGCCTGCCGTTTGCGGCCGGTTTGGTCGCGGCCGGCAAGCAGGTGTTCCTTGATTTCAAGCTGCACGATATCGGCAACACGGTGCAGAAGGGCGTCGAAAGCGTCGCCGACATCGGCGCTACCTTTCTTACCGTGCACGGTTTTCCGCAAACCATGAAGGCGGCGGTGGAAGGAAAACGCGGCTCATCCTTGCGTATCCTCGCCGTCACTGTGCTGACCTCCTATGACGATAGCGATCTGGCGGCGGCAGGCTACGACATGGGCGTGAGCGAGCTTGTCGCTGCGCGCGCGCAGCAGGCGCGTGATATCGGCGTCGACGGTCTCGTCTGCTCGGCGGAGGAAGCACCGCGCTTACGCGACATCGCCGGTCCCGGCATGGTGCTGGTGACGCCGGGGATAAGGCCCGCGGGCAGCGCCACCGGCGATCAGAAGCGGGTGATGACGCCGGCGCGTGCCATCGAAGCCGGCGCCGATTATCTCGTCGTTGGCCGCCCGATCGTCGAGGCGGACAATCCGCAGCGTGCGGCGGAACGGATCGTCAGCGAGATCGAACAGACAACTGGCCCCTGAACAATCGAATACGGAGGAGGAACGAAATGGCGAAGGGCTATTGGATCGCGCGCGTCGACGTTCATAACGAGGAGGGCTACAAGCCTTACGCGGTGGCGAACGGGCCGATCTTCAAGAAGTTCGGCGGCCGGTTCGTGGTGCGCGCCGGCAAGTTCACCCGCGCGGAAGGTAAGAGCCGCTCGCGTAACGTGGTGATCGAGTTTCCCGACTATGAGACGGCGCTCGCCTGCTACAATTCGCCGGAATATCAGGAGAACCTTAAAGTTCGACAGCCGCATTCGGATGCCGATCTGATCGTCATCGAGGGCTACGACGGCTCGCAGCCATAGTGGCTTTTTCGGCCTATCGCGCTATACCGTCGCCTGAAATTCGGGAGTTCACGACATGGCCGAGATGCGTTTGATCGTTGCCGGGGCCGGCGGGCGCATGGGGCGCACGCTGGTGAAGGCGATCGCCGAGCACAAGGACCTGAAGCTTGCTGGCGCACTGGAGGGTCCCGGCTCGCCCTTGCTCGGCCAGGACGCCGGCGCGCTGGCGGGCATCGGCGAGAACGGCATCAAGTTGACGAGCGATGCGGCCGCGCTAATGGCGAAGGTCGACGGTATCGTCGACTTCACCGCGCCGGCGGCGACGGTGGCCTTCGCCGCGCTGGCCGCGCAGAACGGCAAGGCGCACGTCATAGGCACGACTGGCCTGAGTGCCGCCGACGACGCCAAGATCAAGGAAGCCGCCGCCAAGGCCCTGATCGTCAAATCCGGAAATATGAGCCTTGGCGTCAATCTCCTTGCCGCCCTGACCAGACGCGTGGCGGCGACGCTTGATGACTCGTTCGACATCGAGATCGTCGAGATGCATCACAACAAGAAAGTCGACGCGCCGTCAGGCACCGCATTGCTACTCGGGCAGGCGGCGGCGCAAGGCCGCGGTATCGATCTCGCGCAGCATTCGGAACGCGGCCGTGACGGCCATACCGGCGCACGCACGCCAGGCGACATCGGTTTCGCGTCGTTGCGCGGCGGCACGGTGGTGGGTGAGCACGCGGTGATTTTCGCCGGTCCCGCCGAGCGGATCGAGCTGACGCATAAGGCCGAGGACCGTATGATCTTCGCCACCGGCGCGCTGCACGCAGCGCTGTGGGCGCGCGGGCAAAAGCCTGGCCTCTATTCGATGATGGACGTGCTCGGGCTGAAGGGTTTTTAGTTCTAATCCTGCGCCGGCAGATATACGTCCGACCATTTCAGCATCACGTTGAAGCTGATGCTGATGCGCGGCGTCTCGCTCAGGTTCGGATGCACGAAGTGGGTCATGAATGCCGGCCACAGCAAGATGTCGCCCGGCTTCGGCTGCACCGTGTGCTCCGGATTGATGTAGGGGTCGCCGCGGATGGCGCCCATGTTCACCGCCGGCCCGCGCGGATCGTAGAAGGTGATGCAACCCGGCCGCACGTCCTTCCGGGTGCGTAGCGGCGCACGGTCGGTCGGCACCTGAACGTAATAGGTGCCCGACAGATAGCAGTGCGGGTGATTGTGCGGGTCGTGGTAGTCGCCCAGCCGATTGACGTTAGCCCAGCCGTGCAGCGTCCAGTCGATCTGGTAGTCAATGTGGAGCTCGCGGAAATACTCCATCACCGTGCGGTTGATGCAGTCACGCAGCCACTGCACCGCCGGATGGTCGGCCACCAGCAGATTGTCGTTGCGGTAGTCGGTGGTGAGCGCGGCGTTGGCGGCTTCGAGCTCAAGCACGAATTCGGTCAGCGCCTGGTTGGCGATTTCGGCGCCCGGCAGGGTCCGCCGCAGCATGACGGTCGGCCACAGCCGCTCGACGCGGTCGTTGTTCTGGTCGGCCACGCTCTCCTCCCCGGACATAGTGTCTGCACATAATCCATCCCGAAAACCGGTTCCCGCTTTTCGGGATTATGCGCTGCCCGGGCTTGACCCAGGGCGCTATCTGCTCTGAAAGATGGAGCGCCGGGGCTCAAATTGAAAGCCGGCGCTTCGCGCCTGTTGCCGGCAGAGGCCAATTTCGAAGGGTTTTGCCCAATGTCTGACCGCCTTCTCGTCCTTGTCCGCCACGGCCAGAGTGACTGGAACCTGAAAAACCTGTTCACCGGCTGGCGCGACGTCGACCTCAGCCCGAAGGGCGTAGAGGAGGCACGCGACGCCGGCCGCAAGCTGAAGGCGCAGGGGCTCAAATTCGACGTAGCCTATACCTCGGCGCTCAAGCGCGCCCAGCGCACCCTCGACCTGATGCTGGAGGAGATGGGCCAGACCGGCATTCCGGTCACCAAGGACCAGGCGCTGAACGAACGCGACTACGGCGACCTCTCGGGGCTCAACAAGGACGATGCGCGCAAGAAATGGGGCGAGGAGCAGGTGCACATCTGGCGCCGCAGCTACGACGTGGCACCGCCTGGCGGCGAAAGTTTGCGCGACACCGCCGCGCGCGTGCTGCCCTATTACGTGCAGAAGATATTGCCTGCGGTGCTGCGCGGTCAGCGCGTACTGGTGTCGGCGCATGGCAATTCGCTGCGCGCGCTGGTGATGGTGCTCGACCGGCTTTCGCCGGAGGGTATCGTCAAGCGCGAGATCGCCACCGGCGTGCCGATGATCTACCGGCTCAACGCGGATTCGACCGTGGCGTCGAAGCTGGATCTGGCCGCTTGATCGACGCGCGCACCGCGCTCACCACCCTGTGGTCGGAGCTCAAACAGGATTCGGCCGCCCTCGATCAAGTCGATTTCACTGGAACCGAGCCGGTGCTGCCGTCATCGTTTGCGGTCGGTACCGCGTTGCAGATCGCGGTGGCTGCGTCGGCTTTGGCAGCGGCGGAAATCTGGCGGGCGCGTTCCGGTCGCCGCCAGCGGGTCGGTGTCGATATACGGGCAGCGGCGGCGGCGAGCCGCGCCGAATGGTACCTCAACATTGGCGGAAAGCCGGCACGCGAGTCATGGGACAAGATCGCTGGCACTTATGAATGCGGCGACGGACGCTTCGTCCGCCTGCACACCAACTTCCCCCATCACCGCGACGGCACGCTGGCGCTATTGGGTTGCGCCTATGACCGCGCCGCGGTCGCGCAAACGCTGAAGCGCTGGAACGCTTTCGATCTCGAAGACGCCGCGGCGAAGGCCGGGCTCGTCGTTACCGCCATGCGCAGCTTCGCGGAATGGGACGCCCATCCGCAGGGGCAGGCCGTCGCCCGGCTACCGCTCCTCGACATCAACCGGATCGGCGAGGCGCCGCCGCGGCGCTGGCCGGCAGGGAACCGTCCGCTTGCCGGCTTGCGCGTGCTCGATCTCACCCGCGTGATAGCGGGTCCGGTCGCCGGCATGACGCTCGCCGCGCACGGCGCCGATGTGCTGCTGATCACCGCGCCGCATCTCCCGGCCATCGAGCCGCTCGTCATCGAGACCGGCCGCGGCAAGCTGTCGGCGCAGCTCGATCTGCGCGATCCGAACGATCGGGCGACATTCGAAAGGCTCCTGCGCGACGCCGACGTGCTGATCCAGGGCTATCGGCCAGGTGCCTTGGCGGCGCTCGGCTACGGGCCGGACGAGGTGGCGCGCATCCGGCCCGGCATCGTTTACGTTTCGCTGTGCGCCTATAGCCATGAAGGTCCGTGGGCAGGCCGCCGCGGCTTCGATTCGTTGGTGCAGACGGCGAGTGGTTTCAACGCGGCGGAAGCGGAAGCCGCCGGCATCGCCGGACCCAAGCCGCTGCCGGCGCAGGCGCTTGATCATGGCACCGGCTATCTGTTGGCGGCATCCGCGATGGCCGCGCTCGCGCGCACGGCAAAAGAGGGTGGCAGCTGGCATGTGCGCGCGTCGTTGGCGCAGACCGGACGCTGGCTGCGCAGCCTCGGCCGCATCCATGGCTTGAGCTGCAAAGATCCCAGCCGCGAGGACATGGCCGCGTTTCTTGAGGACGTCGACTCCGGCTTCGGACCTTTGTCGGCCGTACGGCATCCCGCGACCATGTCCGAAACGCCGTCCTATCACGCGCGGCCATCGGTCCCTCTGGGCACGCATGCGCCGGTGTGGCCGGTATAGCGTGCGAAAAAAGCCCCGCCTTTTGGCGGAGCTTTTCCCGTCGCCCAACATCGGTCCTCACTCTTCCTTGATGATTTTCACCACGGTGCGCGTCCGCGGATTGACGATGACGCGCTCGTGGTTGACGATCGCATAGGCATAGCGCCGGTGATGCGGAATGATATGCACCTCGACTTCGCGCGGCAGCGGTCGACCGACCACCACATCCCTCTCGACGGTCACAGAGGGCACGTCTTCACGCTGTACATAGGTCACCACCGGCGGGGGCGGCGGCGCCAGCACGGCGTCCGCAACGTCACCCGCGGCGCCGACGGTACCGCCAACGGCTGCACCAACCGCCGCACCAACCGGCCCGGCGACAGCCGCGCCAGCCGCCGCGCCGCCCGCGGCGTCTTGGGTTGTATGATTTTGCGCTTGCACCGCTACCGGCGTCATCGCTGCCGCCGCCAGCAACGCAACAATAAATCGAACTCGCATAGATGCCTCCTCTCGTGCGATTCAACGAGAGGCAACGCGGTGCAAGGCGACGCGTTCCTGTTCCACGTCATGGAACAGCACGGTTCCGCGCACAATGCGTTACGTTTTGTAAAATTGTGAAGATGTTCCGCGGCTACGCGTCCACCATGCCCGCTTCCCAGCCGAGCATGGCGCGCTTGCGGGTGAGACCCCAGTGATAGCCGGTTATGTCGCCGCTTTTTCCCACGACGCGATGGCACGGCACCACGAAGCAGATCGGGTTTTTGCCGACGGCGGCGCCGACTGCGCGCGCGGCTTTCGGTGAGCCGGCACTCTTGGCGAGATCGGAATAAGTGGTGAGCTTGCCCATCGGTATGGTGAGCAGTTTTTCCCAGACGCGCACTTCGAAGTCGGTCCCGATCAGCACCACGCGCAGCGGCTGCTCGGGACACCATAGATTGGTGTCGAAGATGCGTTGCGCCGTGGCTGCAGTCGCCGCGGCGTCTTCGACGTAACGCGCCTTCGGCCAGCGCGATCGCATATCTTTCAGCGCCGATTTCTCCTTGCCGGCGTCGGCGAGCGCGAGACCGGCAAGCCCGCGCGGCGTGGTCATCACCAGCGCAGTCCCAAATGGAGATGGGTGGAAGCCGTAGGTGACGGTGAGGCCTTCGCCGCCTGCTTTCCATTCGCCCGGCGACATCGCCTCGTGAGTAACGAAGAGGTCGTGCAAGCGGCCGGGGCCAGAGAGGCCGACCTCGTAAGCGGTGTCGAGCACGCTCGCCGATGAGCGCAGCAGGTCGCGCGCGCTGCTCAGCGTGAGCGCCTGCAGGAAGGCCTTCGGCGTCAGCCCGCACCAGCGGCGGAACAGGTGGTGCAGGTCGGTGGAGGTGACGCCGGCGGCTTCGGCGATGATGTCGATTTCAGGCTGCCGGCGCCAGTTGCCGCGGATATGGGCGATGGCGCGGCGCACGACGTCGTAGTCGGCGGCCGCGGTGGCAAGCTGGGCGAGTTTGAGCATGCGGGTGGCTGGTATGGTTTGGTCGAGGGTCATGGTCTGGATATTGGGCTCTTCGGGGGACGAAGCCACCCGATTTCTGGCAACCCTCCGTGGGCGGTTATGGCAGCACCGTCCGTGTCACCCCGCGCTTAGCCTCGTTGATCGCATTGCCGAGCGCCCTGGCGAAGCTGGCCTTCTCATCAGGACCGAGGAAGCTGGCGACGGTCAATTGCTTGCTGCGCGAGACCAGGAACAAGCGTTCGATGCCGTATTCCTCGTGCACGGTCTTGTCGAGGCGAACCCAGAGCGGATTGAGCTTCCATTCGCGCGCGGTGCCGAGATGGCTGACCTTGCGCACGGTGAGCGCCACCGGCGTCACTTTGACCTCCTCATAAGCCGCGGCGCGGCGGTAATTTACTTTGAACGCCCAGTACAACAGCAGCACGTCGAGGCCGCAGAACCCGAGCACCGGCCAGGCGCCCATCAGCATGAAGGCCAGGCCCGCGCCGAAGCTGAGCAAGCCATAGGCCGCCATCAGCAGGAAAAACCCGCGGGCGCTCAGCGAGCGGTGCGGCATAATCACTGCGGAAAAGATGGTGGGTTCGAGTTCGTCGTCGTTGTCGGCGATCATGGCGCTCAGTATACCCAAAATCATGGCGCAAATGGCGACCCGCAAGAAAACCAGCAAGAAATCGGCCGGCAAGGCGAAGGCGCGTAAATCCGTGCCAAAAACCCGCCTTCAGGCCCAGCTCAAGGCCAAAGCCAAGGTCAAATCCGCGCCCAAGCGAAAAGTGGCCGACGCCAAGGCGGAGTCTGGCGCCATGCCGCAATGGACAACGGTGGAGATCACGGAGGCGTTCCGCCGGCTGCGCGACGCCAGTCCGGAGCCGCAGACCGAGCTCAAGTACGTCAACCCGTTCACGCTGCTGGTGGCGGTGGTGCTGTCGGCGCAGGCGACCGACGCCGGCGTCAACAAGGCAACGCCCGCTTTGTTTGCCGCCGCCGACACGCCGGCCGAGATGGCGGCGCTGGGCGAGGACAAGGTGCGCGACCTGATCAAGACCATCGGGCTCTTCCGCACCAAGGCCAAGAACGTCGTGGCGCTGTCTCAGATACTGGTCGCCGAGCACGGCAATGAGGTGCCGCGCTCGCGCGAGAAACTGGAGGCGCTGCCCGGCGTCGGGCGCAAGACCGCTAATGTGGTGCTCAACGTCGCCTTCGGTGAGCCGACCATCGCGGTCGACACCCATATCTTCCGGGTCGGCAACCGCACCGGCATGGCGACCGGCAAGACGCCGCTCGAAGTGGAGCAGAAACTGGAGCAAGTGGTGCCAGCGGAGTTCAAGCGCCACGCGCACCATTGGCTCATATTGCACGGGCGCTATACCTGCGTCGCGCGCAAGCCGCAGTGCGAGAGGTGCATCATCGCCGATTTGTGCAAGTGGCCCGAGAAGACGGTAGCGGCGTAGCCGTCTCTTATCGTGGCTCGATCAGCTCCGCACGCTTGTCGCTCATCCGCTTGTGGATGTGCACCATGAAGGCCATGGCAAAGATCGGCGTCGCGAGATTCACCACCGGGATCGACACGAATACCGCGATCACCATCCCGGCGAGAAAGACGTAGGCCGCGTTGGCCTTGCGCATCGCCTTCGCCTCATAGACCGGGCGGAAGCGCATGGCGGCGAGCTCGAAATATTCGCGACCGAGCAGGTAGGAATTCGCCAGGAACAGGATGATCACACCGAAACCGGCGAACAGAACGAACGGCAGCGCGAAGAAATAAACCAGCAGCGACAGGAGGGCGATCTTCACGCCTTCGATGAGGCCGCGCAGGAACGGCAGCGCACGGCCGGGCGGTTCCGCCGGGTAGTATTCGATCTCCACCGCCTCGGCGGTCTCGTCGACGAAAAAGCTGCCGACGAAGGCGGTCACCGCCGGCATCAGGAACAGCGCGCCGGTGATGACGCCGAGACCGGCCGCGAACGACAGCAGCCAGGCCATCGTCGACCACAGGGCATGCGGCGCGAAGCCGGTGCTTTGCTCGGCCCAGGTGGCGCCGTTGTCGGCCAGAGATGCCAGCAGCCGCTGCAGGATGATGCCGGCGATGACGATCAGCGCCAGCGCCAGGCTGACGGCCTTGAGCAGCACCCCGCGCAAGGCGGGCGTGAGCATCTGGGCGAGCGCTTTGGCGGCGGCATCGAACATGGGAGAGACAGGTAAGGCGGCGGGCGGGAGAGAGCAAGTGCGCCGCGGCCGGCGTTGAACCGTCATCGCCGGGATTGACATTGCAAGCCGGGTTTACCCGACTTGCAGCAATGAACGGAGGCGGAAGTCGGGCAAGCCCGACCTCCGATGCGATCCCGATCAGGGGCACAGCGCCACCCTTAGCGAGATGGCCAGGACGAGCCCGACCATGACGAATTAGCAAATGTGGCACGGGGCTCTAACGCGCCGGCGCCAGCGCGTCGTCGTCCTCGGCCGGCAGCGGCACCAGCGGCGCGCCGTCGGCGTCGGCGGTGTCGAGGTCGGCCCAGGCCACGGCCTTGTAGTCGAAGCCACGCAGAAGCGTTGGCTTGACCACCTCGAAATAGGGCGAGATGTCGAAATCGCGCGGTGCGTACAGCGAGGAGTGGCGGATCTCCAGGATCTCCTCGCGCGCGTCTTCGTTGTCGGTCAGGATTACCTTGGGCAGGATCGGATAGCGCACGTTTTCGAAGGCCTGCGCGATCAGCGCCGAGCAGATGATGCGGGTCGGGTGGCCGGAACCCAGCGCGATCATGCGTCGCCGCCAGCGCTGCGGCACAGGCAACGGGATCATATAGCGCATCAGGTCGATAATGTTCTTGAGATCGTAGTCGAAGCCGATGCGCTCGGCCGCGTAAGTGCATACGCGCGCGCAGTCTTCGTCGGTCAGGCCGGTCGGCCGGCAGATGCGGGTATGGAAGCGCGCGTATTTCGACAGCGGCGCCGCCATCACGCCCTGGCCGATGTTGGCCTCCACCAGCACCAGCGGCTCACCGTCTTTCGTCACGCGGTCGCCGACCGACCCGACATAGAGCGCCGCGTGCGACCAGGTCGACTGGGTGAGATACTTGATGACGCCGGAGATGTGGTTGTTGCCCTCAATCAGCAACACGTCGCCGGGTTTGAGCGTGGCGCGCAGCAGATCGGGATCAGTCGGCGTGTATGGCTCGTAGCCATGGGCCGGCTCCTCCAGATAGCGGGCAAGTACGTGCCCGACGCGTTCGGCCATCAATCCCATGGCTTCAAGGTCCGTGGCGTCCTTTCAGAACGCCGAATGTGACGCCGTTCCTCCGGCGCGCGGTTCGCTTCGCCGCGCGTCTTTGACGAATGAATCTGAATGAAGAATCGTTGCAATTTGGTTCATTGACGAGAACATCGCGGTTACGGACTATGAACCATGAAAGGCCGCGTCGTTCCGAGGCTGGCGTTCCGGGATGACCGAAAGCAGCAAGGAGTCAGTCACCATGTCACCAGCCAAACCCAAGGCGCTGATTGCCTGGTCGAGCGGCAAGGATAGTGCCTGGGCGCTACATGATGCGCGCAAGAGTGGCGATTACGACATCGTCGGCGCGCTCACCACCGTCACCGACAATTTTGCGCGGGTCAGCATGCATGGCGTGCGCGAGGAATTGCTGATGGCCCAAATCGAGGCAGCCGGGCTCGCACCGATCATCGTGCGCATTCCCTATCCGTGCCCGAACGAAGTCTATGAGCGCGAAATGGCGGCCGCGTTGCAGGCTGCCAAAGCACGCGGCGTCACCCACATCATCTTCGGCGATCTGTTTCTGGAAGACATCCGCGCCTATCGCGAGGAAAAGCTTAAAAATACCGGCATCACACCGGTATTTCCGATCTGGCTGAAGCCCACCGCCGACTTGGCGCGCGAGATGATCAATGCCGGTGTCGAGGCGCATCTCGCGGTGGTCGATCTGAAAAAACTGCCGGCGTCGTTTGCCGGCCGCCGCTTCGAAGCCGGCCTGCTCGACGACCTGCCCGCCGGCACCGACCCGTGCGGCGAGAACGGCGAATTTCATTCGTTCGTCTCCGCCGGGCCGATGCTGTCTTGCAAGATTTCCGTACGCGTCGGCGAGACGGTGGAGCGCGATGGCTTCGCATTCGCGGATTTATTGGCGGGGTGATTCGGCTTGTCGTCACTGGGCTTGTCCCGGTGACCCCGAGTAGGAAGGCACTGCGCTCCTTAGTGAGATGGCCGGGACAAGCCTGGCCATGATGATTGAGAGGTTGTTGCGAGATCTTATCCCCGCAATATCCCGCCCGTGCGCTTCTGCACCTCGCTGACGATCTTCGCCGCCAGTGCGTCGATCTCCTCGTCGGTCATGGTCTTCTCGCGCGGCTGCAGGGTGACGGCAATGGCGATCGACTTCTTGTCGGGGTCGATGCCCTTGCCCTCGTAGACGTCGAACACGCTGACATTGCTGATCAGCTTCTTGTCGGCGCTTTGCGCTGCGCGCACGATGTCGGCGGCCTTGACGTCGCGGCCGACCACGAACGCGAAATCGCGTTCCACCGGCTGGAACGGCGACAGTTCGAGCAAGGGCTTCGCCCGCGTCGGCTTGGCCTTGGGCTCGGGGATGTTTTCGAGGATCACCTCGAAGCCGACCAGCGGCCCCTCGGCACCAAGCGCAGCCAGCGCGCGCGGATGCAACTCTCCGAAATGGCCGATGACGTTCTTCGGGCCCATCTGGATGGTGCTGCTGCGGCCGGGATGCAGCCACGACGGCCCGCCCGGCACGGTCTGCAGCGCCGGCATCGGTGCGCCGGCGGCCGCCAGTACTGCGAAAGCGTCAGCCTTGGCGTCAAAGGTGTCGACCGGGTTATTGGCGCCTTGCCAATGGCGGCCGACGCCCTCGGGTTTGGCGAGCGCGCGCCGCAGGCCGGTCGCCGCCGTGAACTGATCTTCCGGCTTATCGCCACGGAACACCTGGCCGACTTCGAACAGGCCGACGTTAGGGAAGCCCCGATCGGCATTACGCTGCACCGACGTCACCAGGCCGGGCACCAGGCTTGGCCGCATATCGGATAGCTCGGCCGCGATCGGATTGGCGAGCGCGAGCTCTGGGCTGCCGCCGCCGAACAATTCGGCCTCGCGCTTGGAAATGAACGACCAGGTCACCGCTTCGGTCAGCCCGCGCGCGGCCAGCGCCCGTTTAGCCTTGCGGGTGCGCACCTGGATCGGCGTCAGCACAGGCTTGCGCGCATTGTCGCCGCGCGGGAACGGCGTTGGCGGCACCTGGTCCACGCCGACGATGCGTACGATCTCTTCCACGATGTCGGCGCGGCCGTGGACGTCCGGCCGCCAGGACGGCACCGCCACCTTCACGCGCTCGCCCTGACCGGCGGCGAAGAAGCCGAGCCTCTCCAGCACCCGCCGCACGTCGGTCAGGGACTGCTTGAGGCCGGCAAGCCGCGGCAATTCACTGAGCGGGAAGTCGATGATTTTTTCTTTGGGGGCAGGATTGCCGGCAACCACGATCTCGGACGGCTCGCCGCCGCAGAGATCGAGCACCATCTGCGTCGCGAGCTCGAGACCCGGCACCATGAAATTGGGATCGACGCCGCGTTCGAAACGATAGCGCGCGTCGGAATTGATGCCGAGCTTGCGGCCGGTCTGTGCGACATTGACTTCGTTCCACAGCGCCAATTCGATCAGCACGTCGGTGGTATTCTCGTCGCAGCCGGATTCCTCGCCGCCCATGATGCCGGCAAGCGATTCAACGACCTTCTCGTCGGCGATGACGCAGACACCCTGGTCGAGCGTATAGGTGCGGCCGTCGAGCGCCAGCAGTTGCTCGCCGTTCTCCGCGCGGCGCACGGTGAGATTCCCTTTGACCTTGCCGGAGTCGAACACGTGCAGCGGCCGGCCGCGGTCGTAGGTGATGAAGTTGGTGATATCGACCAGCGCATTGATGGGGCGCAGACCGATTGACGTCAGCCGCTTCTGCAGCCAGTCCGGCGAGGGGCCGTTCTTCACGCCGCGCACCAGGCGCAGGCCGAAAGCGGGGCACAGTTCCGGCACGTCAATCGTTACCTTGACCGGGCAGGGGAACGCACCCTTCACCGGCTTCGGCGTGTTTTCCTTGTAGTCGCCGATCAGCGTGGCGCTGAGGTCGCGGGCGATGCCGTTGACGCCGGTGCAGTCGGAGCGGTTCGGCGTGAGGTTGATCTCAATGACGGGATCGCCCAGGCCCGCCCATTCGGCGTAGCTTTGGCCGACCGGCGCATCCGCCGGTAATTCGATGATCCCGTCGTGGTCGTCGGAGATCATCATCTCCGCTTCCGAACATAACATGCCGTGGCTTTCGACGCCGCGGATGGTGCCGACCGACAGCGTCAAGTCCTTGCCCGGGATGTAGGTGCCGGGCGCCGAGAACACGCCCCTCATGCCGGTGCGCGCGTTAGGCGCGCCGCACACGACCTGGATCGGCTTTTCACCGCTGGCCACTTGGCCAATATCGACCATGCACACCCTGAGACGATCCGCATTCGGATGCTTCTCGGCCGAGATCACGTCGGCGATGACGAACGGCTTGAGCAGCGCGGCCTTGTCCTCGACCGCCTCGACCTCGAGCCCGATCATGGTCAGCTTGTCGACGATCTCGTCTAGCGGAGCGGTGGTGTCGAGATGTTCTTTCAGCCAGGAGAGGGTGAATTTCATGTCGTTACTTCCCCGGGCTCCAGAAATAGAGCACCGGCAGCGTCACGAACACCAAGATGGTGAACACGATCGCGGCGCGGATGCAGAGGCTGTAGAGCTCGGTACGGATGACCAGTTCTCGGTGTATGATGGTTTGCGCGTGCTCGCCGGCCTCGCCGAATTCGTGGGTGCGGAACACCGACAGGCAGCGCAGGCAGCCGAGCGCGATCAGAAGATAGACGGCCATCTCCGCCACCACGATGCCGACTTCCAGCTCGCTGTTGGCGACCAGCGGCGCGATCAGGCCGAGGCCGGCGATCATCATCGAGGTATGGGTTAAAAGGCCGGTCGCTTTGGTGTCGATGGAGGCGAAGGTGTGGGTCGCCTCCGCCGACAGCATCTTGTCGCGCTGACGCAAAGTGTCTTCATAGTCGCCAATCTTCTTCGCGTCCCAGCGCCGGGTGATGAACCCGAACAGCACTTGGTCGAGCGCAGCGTGGCGATGCTTTTTCACAGCCGCCATCATGCGCTCAATCCCCCGGCCAAGGTCGGGAAGTCGAGCGGCCTGAAGCCGTAATGCGACAGCCAGCGTACGTCGGCCTCGAAGAAGGCGCGCAGATCGTGCATGCCGTATTTCAGCATGGCGATGCGGTCGATACCCATGCCCCAGGCGAAGCCTTGGTACTCATTGGGATCGAGGCCGCAGTTCTTCAGCACGTTCGGGTGCACCATGCCGCAGCCGAGAATCTCCAGCCAGTCTTCGCCTTCGCCGAAGCGGATCTCGTCCTTGCCGCGCTTGCACTGGATATCGACTTCCAGCGACGGCTCCGTGAACGGGAAGAACGACGGCCGGAAACGCATGTTGACGTTGTCGACCTCGAAGAAGGCCTTGCAGAATTCCTGCAGGATCCATTTCAAATGGCCGAGATGCGAGGTCTTGTCGATTACCAGGCCCTCGACCTGGTGGAACATGGGCGTGTGGGTCTGGTCGGAGTCGCTGCGATAGGTGCGGCCGGG
This sequence comes from uncultured Pseudomonadota bacterium, assembly GCA_963732895.1. Lineage (GTDB taxonomy): Bacteria > Pseudomonadota > Alphaproteobacteria > Rhizobiales > Xanthobacteraceae > Pseudolabrys. Next base: position 16,653 of record CAVTBG010000009.1, read on the forward strand.
GCAGATAACGCGGATCGGCGGCTTTTGGCTGAGCATGGTGCGCACCTGCACCGGCGAAGTGTGGGTGCGCAGCAACAGCCGTGAGCCATCGGCCTTCTGCGGGAGATAGAAGGTGTCGTGCATGTCCCGGGCGGGATGGCCTTCCGGGAAGTTCAGCTTGGTGAAGTTGTAGTCGTCGGTCTCGATGTCGGGACCTTCCGCCACCGCGAAGCCCATGTCGGCGAAGATGGCGGTGAGTTCATCGATCACCTGGCTGATCGGATGCACGCGGCCGGTCTCGGCCGGTGGTTCGCGTACCGGTAAGGTGACGTCGACGGTCTCGGTGTTGAGGCGGGCATCGAGCGCGGCGGCGGCGAGTTCGTCCTTGCGTGCGGCGATCGCCGTGCCGACGCGGTCCTTCAGGCCGTTGATCGCCGGACCCTGCACCTTGCGCTCGTCCGGGGACATGGAGCCGAGCGTCTTCAGCAGTGCCGACACTGAACCACTCTTGCCGAGCGCGCCGACGCGCACGGCCTCCAGCGCCGCTTCGTCAGTTGCCTCAGCGACGGCGGAGAGGATTTGTTGTTCGAGACTTGTGATGTCGGACATGGCTCGTGCTTTTACTGCATTGGCCACATGCTTCTAGCCGCCATGGCCGGGCTTGTCATCGCAAGTCGGGTTTACCCGACTTGCGACAATCACCCTTAAATGCGCAACTCGGGCATGCCCGAGTTGCTATGCATCCCGCTTAGGTGGGCAGTGCGTCCCTAAGCGGGGTCACCGGGACAAGCCCGGTGACGACAACCGAAAGGCACACGGCGCAGGACGCTGCTTAAGCTTGAGCCGGCAGCGCGGCCTTGGCCTTCTCGACGATCATCTGGAACGCAGCCGGCTCGTGGATGGCGAGGTCGGAGAGCACCTTGCGATCGACCTCGACCCCGGCCTTGGCCAGTCCGTCGATAAACTTCGAGTAGTTGAGGCCGAACGGACGCACGGCCGCGTTCAGGCGCTGGATCCAAAGTGCGCGGAAGGTGCGCTTGCGCCTCTTGCGGTCGCGGAAGGCATACTGGTTGGCCTTCTCCACCGCCTGCTTGGCGATGCGGATGGTGTTCTTGCGACGGCCGTAATAGCCCTTGGCGGCCTTGTAGACTTTCTTGTGCTTGGCGTGGGCGGTGACGCCACGTTTGACGCGGGCCATGGGGAAACTCCTGTCAGTCTAGGCAAACGGGAAAGGACGACGAGAAATCCGGATCAGCCGTTCGGCATCCAGTATTTCTTGATGTTGTCGCCGTCGGTCTTGAACAGCACCGCGGTGCCGCGATGCTCGCGGATGGTCTTGGTGGTCCGCTTGATCATGCCGTGGCGTTTGCCGGACTGCTGGTATTTCACCTTGCCAGTGCCGGTAATCTTGAAGCGCTTTTTAGCGCCCGACTTGGTCTTCATCTTGGGCATTTGGCTCTCCATGACGGCCCTTGGGTGTTGAGCCCATTCGGCCGAAAAAAGCTCGCGCGAAGCCATCAAGGCCTCGGGAGCTGGTGCTCGGAATTGAGCGAAGGTCGCCGCCACGGCAGCCCTTTTCAGCCGGGCGACGAGCGGCGGGGTTATGACAGAGCCCCGCGCGGTTTTCAACAGCCGGGAGGGGGCCGATGTCGAGAAGGTGGGTGGTCAAGACGCCGGAAGAACCGGCCTCGTAAATGACCCTTGCCGATATATTCAATAGTAATTACAATAGGTTAAATAGGGCGCGCCGGGGAACAAGCTATTAAAACAAACGCGCCGTCCACTTCGTCCGTGGGCGGCGCGCCGGCATTCAAAAAACGTCTCCGGCGGCGGCGCTTTAGCGCGGCGCGAGGATCATGATCATCTGCCTGCCTTCGTAGCGTGGCTCGGATTCGACCTTGGCGATGGGCTCGACGTCGTCCTTGACGCGATTGAGCAGCTTGGTGCCGAGTTCCTGGTGCGCCATCTCGCGGCCGCGGAAGCGCAAGGTGACCTTGACCTTGTCGCCTTCCTCGAAGAAGCGCTTCATCGAACGCATCTTCACATCGTAGTCATGGTCGTCGATCATCGGCCGGAGCTTGATCTCCTTGACCTCGACCACTTTCTGCTTCTTGCGGGCTTCGGCCGCCTTCTTCTGAGCCTGGTACTTGTACTTGCCATAGTCCAGGATCTTGGCGACGGGCGGATTGGAATTCGGGGCGATCTCCACCAGATCGAGCCCTGCCGCCTGGGCGAGCTCAAGGGCGGCTTGCGTCTCGACGACACCTTTGTTGTCGCCGGTATTATCGATCAGCTGTACCTCTCGGGAGCGGATCTCCTCGTTAATGCGCGGGCCTTCCTTTTGGACGGGCAGCGCTGCTTTCATCGGACGACGAATGGCTGGGCTCTCCTCATGTTGTTGAACCGAATTGTTGAACCGAACGCGACTAAGCCTAGGGGCGCTTCGCACCCTCCAGGACCACGAAAGATTGGTAGAAACGGCGAATAAGTCAACGCGCTTCCCCGCGCATTGTCGACAAAAACGCAGGATCTTGCGTCAAATTGTTCAAATGTCTCAGTTTTGCTGTGCTTCTGCCAACGGCGCGGTGCTTTTGCCGCCCTTACGTGCCGCGTTATAGACCTGCAGCGCCTGGGCGGCGACGGTCTCGCCGTCGAAATGGCCGAGGACCCAGGCTCGGCCGCGGGCGCCCATGGCGCGGCGGGTCGGCTGCGGCATGGAAAACAGCCGCAACAAGGTGGCAGCCAACGCGGCGTCGTCGCCGGCCGGAAAGCGCAAGCCGGTGATCCGGCTTTCGGGCACGGCCGGCGGGCTCAAGACCACCTCTGGCCCGGCGCCAAGGTCGGACACGATCACCGGCCGCGCCATCGCCTGGGCCTCAAGAATCGCCCGCTGCACCCCCTCCGGTTGCACGGCTGCCGAGACCACCACGGACGCAGCGGCGTAGGCGGCCGGCATGTCGGTGACAGCCGCCGACATGCGCACCACATCCATCCCGTCGGTAGCGAGCACCAGGTCCCACAGCTCGCCGGTGTAATGGGTGCGGCCGTGGTCCTCGCCGACGAAGACGCAAAGGAAATCCCTCAGCCCCATATCCTTCAGCCGCTGCACCGCGCGCACCACCACGTGATGGCCTTTGCGGCGGACGATGCGGCCGGTGATCAGGATCACCTTGGTGTCATGCTTGACGCCCCAGGCTTGGCGCACCGCCTCCACGCGCTCGCGCGTGACGTCGGCCGGATCGAAACGGTTGACGTCTATGCTCGACGGCACCACCGCAATGCGCTGCCAGGGCGTGCCGTAGCGGTCGTGGATGAGCTGGGCGATCTGTTCGCTCACGGCTACCACGCGGTCGCCGCGGGTCATGATGCCGTTGTAGAGGTGCTTGAACAGGTTTTGCTCGCGATAGCCCTTGTACCAACTGGTGATGAAGGGAATGCCGCGAAAGCGCGCCGCCAGATAGGCGCTCCAGGCCGCCGCACGGCCGAGCGCATGAATGGCGTCGCATCGGTGCTCGCGCGTGAGCCGCACCAGCACCGCTGTGTTGCGCAGCATGACGGCAGGGTTGGTGCTTGCAACGTCGAGCGGCACGAATTCGCCACCAGCGGCGGTCACGTGAGCCACCAACTGGCCAGCGCGCGAGACCACGACGGCATGATGGCCCGCGCCGGTGAGCGCCCGGGTGAGTTCGACCGCGCCCACGTCGGCGGCGCCGCTATCGAGGCTCGGCACGACGATGAGGACGGTCAGGGGGTCGCTGGCCGCGCTGGCGCGCGGCCGCGTGCGATCCTGAGACGAGGATTGCACGAGGACGGCGGAGCGGTTGTCGACGGCCGGGGCTTCGGCCGCGGGCAAACTCGGCATGACGGGACGACCTTGCGAACGAACGAACCTAGCATTTGCGCCAGCAGGGATCGGCGAACTTTGCGCCGATATTGCGGCATTCCAGCGATGGATTTGCTACTTGCCCGCGGTACAAGGCAGGCACGAAAAACGCAAGAGGAGCAGGGAAGTCAGGTGTCGCGCGACAGCAGCGAAGTGTAGACGCCGCGGATAGCCTCGGCAACGCTCTGCGGAGAAAACATGAATTCGGCGAACTGGCGGGCGCGGGCGCCGAGCGCCTCGTAAGCGGTTTCGTCGAGCTTAAGCGCCGCCGTCACCGCGCGCGCGATCTGGCCGGGGTGACCGGGCTGCACCAGCCAGCCGGTGCGCAGGTCATCGCGCATGCGCGGCGGGCACAGTACGTTCTCCGGCAGCATACCTACGGTTGTCGTCACTACTGGCCGGCCCATGGCCTGGGCTTCCGACACGGCGCGACCGGACAGTGGCGCTTCGAGCGACGGCAGCACAACCACGTCGGCGGCCCCCAGTGCAGCCGGCATGTCGGAGCAATGGCCGACGAAACGGCACAGCGTGTCGACGCCATGCGCTGCGGCGCGTTGGCGCAAGATGTTGAGGTAGCGCGGCTGCACGCGGTCGTCGCCCGCAAAGACAAAGGCGACATTGCGATCGCCGCCCTCGACCATGAGCCGCGCGGCGTCGATCACGCTCAACTGCCCGTTCCACGGCGCGACGCGGCCCGGCACCAGTACGACGCGGAAATTCGGCGGCACGCCCCAGGCGCGGAGCAACATGGCGATGCGGTCGCTGCTCACGGCGGAGGGGCTGAACGTCTCGGTCGCGACTGCGCGCGGGATCACGGTGATGCGTTCGGGCGAGATCTTATAGCGCTCGATCATGGCGCGCGAGATGTAGGCCGAAGGTGCGATCACGCGGTCGCCGTGGGTCAGCGGCGCCCGGAAGGCGTTGCCGGGGAACGAGTGCGGCGCCAGCCGGTCGGGAAATGAGGTGACGAGATAAACCGGCTGCTGCCGGCTGGCCGCGTTGCGCGCGCTCCAGGCCGCAGCGGCGCTGTGGGCATGGACGATGTCGACCCGCTCGCTGGAAATCAGGCTGGCGATCTGGCGAGCATTGCGAACGATGCGCAGCGGATTGAGGCTGTCGGCGGTCATCGGGAGCCATTCGCCCCCGAGGGTGCGCAGTTCGCGGACCAACGGGCCGTCGTCGCTGGCGATAAGGGCGCGGGCGCCGGATTGCAGAAGGGTATGCGCGATTTCCGCCACCGCATGGCCCGCCGGATCGTCCGACAATGCCGGCACGAGTTGCAGAATGGTAGCCCCGGCAAGTGAGCGCGGGCGGGCTCGGCCGGCCGGCGTGAGGGCCGCCTGCGCCCCCTTGCGTTGGAGCCGCGCTTGCGGCGAGAAGGGTCGACGGCCACGATTCTCCCCGGCTGCCACCGCTACTCCGCCTGAAGTCCGCATGAGCAACCCCCGTCTCACGTCCCTGGTCGTCGAATCACCTCCACCTGCACGGACCATCGCCGTGCGCGTGCGCGAGGGCAAGAGCGTGAATGGGGCGCCGGGGGTGTTCTGGCTGGGCGGTTTCAAGTCCGACATGAAGGGCACCAAGGCGGAAGCGCTTGATGCCTGGGCCGAGCGCCAAGGCCGGCCGAGCGCGCGTTTCGATTATTCCGGCCATGGCGAATCGGGCGGCAAGTTCATCGACGGCACCATCGGCCGCTGGCTGGCGGAAAGCGTTGCGGTCTATTCCAAGTTCGCCAAAGGCCCACAGGTGGTGGTGGGTTCCTCCATGGGCGGCTGGCTGGCGCTGCTGCTCGCGCGCGCGCTCATGGGCAGCAAGCAGGCCGCTCCGATGGCCGGCATGGTGCTGATTGCGCCCGCGGTCGACTTTACCGAAGATCTGATGTGGAAGCGCTTTCCCGCCGCGATCAAAGATGAGATCGAGGAAAAGGGCCTATGGATGCGGCCTTCCGAATACGGCGAGATGGCCTATCCGATAACCAAGGGGCTGATCGAGGACGGCCGCAAACACTTGATGATGCACGGGCTGATCGAATGCCGCTGCCGGGTGCACATCCTGCAGGGTGTGCAAGACCTCGACGTGCCGTGGGAGCATGCGGTCGAATTGGTGTCGCGCTTTTCGCGTGACGACGTGGTGCTGACGTTGATCAAGGACGGCGATCACCGGCTGTCGCGGCCGGAGGACATCGAGCGGCTGATCGCGGCGGTGGAAGAGTTCTAGGCGAGCGCCGCCACCCATTCTTCTTTCACTGACTCGTCTTTTTCATTTTCATTTGCGAGCTTGCCGACTTCCTCACGCGACAACAGTCGCGACAGCGCCCACACAGCGGCGCCGCGCGTCAGTGGTGAACCGTCGTAAAGCAAGCGCCTCGCTTCGTCCGCCAAAGATGCGTCGCCGGAATTGCCGATGGCAATCAGCACGTTCCGAATAAAGCGATCGCGCCCCGTGCGCTTGATCGCGGTTTTGGCAAACAACGCGCGGAATTGCGCGTCGTCGAGCCGCGCCATGTCGGCGAGCTTAGGCGCGCGCAGGGTGTCGCGCGCAGCGAGCTTGGCCTCGCGGCCTTGTTGCGCGAACTTGTTCCACGGGCAAACGGCGAGACAATCATCACAGCCGTAGATACGGTTGCCCATCAAAGGGCGTAAGTCGCGCGGGATCGGCCCTTTGTGTTCGATGGTGAGATACGAAATGCAGCGCCGCGCATCGAGCCGGTAAGGCGCGGGAAACGCCGCGGTCGGACAGACATCGAGACAGGCGCGGCAGCTTCCGCAATTGTCGGGCTCAGGCTCGTCCGCCGGCAGATCCAGCGTGGTGAAGATCGCGCCCAGGAACAGCCACGAGCCGAGTTGTCGCGAGACCAAGTTAGTATGCTTACCCTGCCAGCCGAGACTGGCGGCTTCGGCCAGCGGCTTTTCCATCACCGCCGCGGTATCGACGAACACTTTTACGTCGCCGCCCGCCCGCGCGACCAGCCAGCGCGCCAGCTCCTTGAGCCGCCTCTTGATAAGCTCATGGTAGTCGTCGCCCTGCGCGTAAACCGAGATCGCCGCGCTGTCTTTTTGCGCGAGGATCGCAAGCGGATCGTGGTCAGGTCCGTAATTCACCCCGAGCATGATCACCGAGCGCACGTCAGGCCACAGCGCCGTGGGCGCGCCGCGCCGCTCCACGGTCGCTTTCAGCCAATCCATGTCACCGTGCATGCCGTCTGCGAGAAAGCGCGCGAGCCGTGCCTTGGCGTGCGGTGCGGCGTCGGGTCTGGTCACGCCGGCCGCGGAGAAGCCGCGCGCGCGCGCCTCGTCGAGCAACGCGGGTTTCAGTTCGGCGGGTGCGCTCAAAAGTCGAGGTCGGCGTAGTGCGCCGTCGGTGGCACGCCGGCCTGGGTCTCGGCCAGGATCGGACGGAACGAGGGCCGCGACTTCACCCGCGCGTACCAGTGTTTGGCGGCTTCGTCTTCGTTCCACGGCACCTCGCCCAGGTAGTCGACGGCCGACAAATGCGCAGCGGCGGCGAGGTCGGCTAGCGTCAGCCGGTCGCCGGCGAGCCAGTCGCGCGTACGCACCAGCCAGCCGATATAGGCCATATGATAGCGGATATTGCGGCGGGCGGCGCGCAGAGCGTCGGTATCGGGCGGGCCTCCTCCCTGTTCCTTGGTCATGTAGCGCTTGAAAACGCGCTCGGTGACCAGCGGTTGGCTGACCTCCTCATGGAACTTGTCGTTAAACCAGCTCGCCAGGCGCCGCACCTCCACCCGTTGGCCCGGCCGCGGCGGCATCAGGCCGTTGGTGCCGTGCTGGACGGCGTGTGTTTCCTCGAGGTATTCGGCGATGATGGTCGCGCCCGGGATCGCCGGTTCACCCTCGACCACCGCTATCGGGATTTCACCGGCTGGATTGAGCAGCAGGAACTCCTCCCGCCGCTCCCAGAAACGCTCCTCCACAAGCCTGGTCTCGATGCCGTATTCGCCCAGGATGAGGCGCACATAGCGCGATCGCGGACAGAGCGGATGATGAAACAGTGTCAGCATGAGCACCCGGACTCAGACTATGGTTGCTGCTTAGGCGGAAATCAGCTGCCGCACTATCGGAATCCACCCCGACGCGCAACTTGCCCACTAATTACCTTGATTTAAGTTGTTCGGCTCAAGGAGTTGCGCCAAAAGCGCTGACCCGCCCAATTCCCGCCGCGGTTCGCGCGCAGCCGGCTGACCAGGAGCCTTAGTCTCAACCATGACAATCGACACCATGCAGATGGTCGGCCTCGGCCTGATCTCGTCCCCTGTCGATCTGGTCAAGGCCGCCGTGCTGGGCGTGGTCGAGGGACTTACTGAGTTCCTCCCGGTTTCCTCCACCGGCCATCTGCTGCTGATGGAGCACGTGCTTGGCTGGGGTGGCGACAACTTCGGCAAGTCGTTCACCATCCTCATCCAGCTCGGCGCCATCCTGGCGCTGCTGACCATCTATTTCGGCCGGCTGTGGGCGCTCGCCATCAATATGTTCACGAACTGGGCGGCGGCGCGTTTCGTCATCGGCATCCTGCTCGCCTTCCTGCCGGCGGCGGTGATCGGCGCGCTCACCTACCACTACATCAAGACCTATCTGTTCGACGTGCGCGTGGTGTGTGTGTCGCTGATCATCGGCGGATTCATCCTGCTCTGGGTCGAGCGGCTGGACCTGAAACCGCGCTATCACGACTCGCAGGACTTCCCGCTGCACATGTATTTCATCATCGGCATTTTCCAATGTTTCTCGATGATCCCCGGCGTGTCGCGCGCCGGCGCAACGATTGTCGGAGCCATGCTCTATGGCGCAGACCGCCGGTCGGCGGCCGAGTTCTCGTTCTGGCTGGCGATGCCGACCATGGTCGGCGCCTTCGCCTTCGAGGCGTTCAAGAACCGATCCGAACTCGCCCACGGCGATCTCGCCGCGATCGCGGTCGGGTTCGTGTTCTCGTTCATCTTCGGTTGGATCGTGGTGAAGACGTTCTTGGGTTACGTGCAGCGCCACTCGTTCGATCTGTTCGCCTGGTGGCGAATCATTCTCGGGGCCTTCGGCATCTTCGCGCTCTATTTCTTGTAAGTGCTCAGGCCGCGCGGCTGCGGAACTGACCGGTTTTGCGGAAGCGCCAGAGATAAGACGGCACGATCGCCTCGATCGGCTCCGGCTCGATGCCGAATGCTTGTAGCGTGCGGCCTTCGACGATCGCGACGTCCGACACCACGTTGTCGACTTTGAGCAGCTCGACCTGGTCGGGGGTAAGCAGCGGCTTCGGCATGAACTGCAGGAACATCGCCTTCATCGAGGCGATGAAGAACGGCACTGGCGCCAAGAGCCGCTTGCGCTCGATGGTCTTGAGCACGAACTCCATCAGCTCCTTGAAGGTGTGCACGTCCGGCCCGCCCAGTTCATAGATCGTGCCGGGACGAGTCTTGCCATCGACAGCGTCGGCGATGGCTGCGGCGACGTCGCCGACGAACACCGGCTGGAAGCGGGTATGGCCGCCGCCGATCAACGGCAGCGCTGGTGACATGCGCGCGAGCGCGGCGAAGCGGTTGAAGAAATCGTCCTCAGGCCCGAACAGGATGGACGGCCGCATGATGGTGGCAGTGCTTTGCGCCGCCAACACAAGCAGTTCGGCCTCCGCCTTAGAGCGGGCGTAGTGGCTGGGCGAATTCGCATCGGCACCGATAGCGGACACGTGCACGACGCGGGCGCCATGCGCGGCGGCAGCCAATGCCACCTGCTCGGCGCCCACGGTGTGCACGGCGTCGAATCGCTGTTTGCCGCGCTCGAACAGGATGCCGACCAGATTGATCAGCACATGGGCGTCGCGTGCGGCGGCGGCCACCGAAGCGGCGTTGCGGACGTTGGCCTGCACGGCGTGGATCTGGCCGACCTTGCCGAGCGGTTGCAGGTGGTTTGCGAGTTCGGGCCGGCGCACCGCCACACGGATGCGGTAGTCGCGGCGGGCCAGCGCCCGCACCACGTGGCGGCCAAGGAATCCGGAGCCGCCATAGACAGTGACAAGGGTCTCGGAAGGGCTTCTGACGGTCATTTTCCGCGTCCCGCGGCAGGAAAGGGGGTTTCCGGCCACTTACAGGATCGGCCGGGGCCTGTACAGGGGCGGCGGCGCCATGTCCCGCGTCAATTGACAAGCGGAAAGCGGCTCAATACCTAGTCGCGACGTGCCCAGGTGGCGGAATTGGTAGACGCGCTGGCTTCAGGTGCCAGTGGCTGAAAGGTCGTGAAGGTTCGAGTCCTTTCCTGGGCACCATCTTTCAGCGCATGATCCCGAAATGCGGAGTTTCGGACGAGGTCATGGGCTTCTAACCGAAGGCCTCAATGACCATCCGTCTGCACCGTGGCGACCTGCCCGACCTTTCCGCCTACAAGGGCGCGGTGGCCATCGACACCGAGACCATGGGGCTTGATCCGCAGCGCGACCGGCTGTGCGTGGTCCAGCTCTCGCCCGGCGATGGTTCCGCCGACGTCGTGCAGATCGCCGCCGGGCAGAAGCACGCCCCCAATATCGAGCGCCTGCTCGCCGACCGCTCGATCCTGAAGCTCTTTCATTACGGCCGCTTCGACATCGGCATGCTGTACAAGGCCTTCGGCGTCATGGCCGAGCCGGTCTATTGCACCAAGATCGCCTCGCGGCTTGCCCGCACATATACCGATCGGCACGGGCTAAAGGATCTGGCGCGCGAGTTGCTCGGCGTTGACCTGTCGAAGCAGCAGCAGTCCTCCGATTGGGGCGCCGACGCATTGAGCGACGCCCAGGTCGCCTACGCGGCCACCGACGTTCTGCATCTGCATGCGCTCAAGGAGCGGCTCGACACCATGCTGGCGCGCGAGGGACGGCGTGAACTGGCCGAGGCTTGCTATCGCTTCCTGCCCGACCGGGTCAGGCTCGATCTCGCTGGCTGGGCAGACGAGGATATCTTCTCGCACTCGGTCTAAGGTACTGTATTAGAGTTGCTTTCAGTCAATACCGCGGCGGCCTAGGGACGCTGGATTGCCGCGCGCGGGCCATATTCGTGCGGCATGTTGGCGTGGGTGGAGCGCGTCAGGTGACTTCAAAAAATCGAGCCGCAACGGAACTTATAGTGTCTGCCTTGGCATGAACCGTGTGATCTCCGCCAGAACCGACCCCGAGACCGTTCGCTCCTATTGGACCGTGAACCGGGGCGACAGTGCGCGCGCCTTCCGCGCCGCGCGCCGTCACAGCCGGATGGTCCGCTTCCTGCGCGTCGCGTTGCCGCTTGCGGTCGTGTTCGCCTTCGCGGTGATTACGCTGATAACCTATTACAATCCGCTGCGCAGCTTGAGTGCCCTGCCCGTCAATCTCGGCAACTTGGTCGTTCACGGCAGCAAGATCACAATGGAACAGCCGAAGCTTGCCGGCTTCACGCGCGATTCGCGCGCCTACAAGCTGACCGCCGATTCCGCGGCGCAGGATTTGACCAAGCCTGACCTTATCGAGCTGAACAATATCCGCGCTCAAGTGGAAATGAAGGACAAGAGCATGGTGCACATGTCCGCGCTTGGCGGCACCTACGACAGCAAGAGCGAAATCCTCAAGCTTGACCGCGACATACAGCTCAGCTCGTCCAACGGTTACACCGGCCTTCTGAGCGAGGCGACCGTCGACATCAAGAAAGGTGACGTGCTGTCCAAGCATCCTGTCCGCTTGAAGATGCTGCAAGGCACGCTCGACGCCAATCGGCTGCAAATCACCGAATCCGGCGATCTGGTTCGTTTTGACCGTGGGGTGACGATGACGCTGATGCTCCACCCCAAGGGCTCCAACGGCCCGACCAAGCCTGCGGCAAACAAGACGGCCGCGCCGCACCCGGCGACCGGAGCGCAATGATCGTGCCTGCGAAATTTTGCCGGATTGTCGTTAGCGCGTTGACCGTGCTGGCGCTGACCTGCGCCGGCGGTGTTGCCGCACCGCGCCACGTTGCGCGCGCCAAACCGGCGCCCAGCGGGCCGCCGAATGCGCTGCAAGGCTTTTCGAAGAACCGAAATGAGCCGGTGCACATCCAGGCGGCCAAGCTGGAGGTTCGTGACAAGCAGCAAGTCGCGACTTTCAGTGGTGACGTGCGCGTCAAACAGGGCGACACCGACATGCGTTGCCGCATCCTCAAAGTGTACTACGACCGCAAGAAGGACGACGGCAAGACGAAGGTTGATACGATCAAAGCGGCGACGCCCGGGCCGGGCGGCGAGCAAAGCATCAGGCGTCTGGAAGCGATCGGCAATGTGGTGGTGACCCAGAAGGATCAGACGGCCAGCGGGAAGCTCGGCATTTTCGACATGAAGTCCAACACGGTCACGCTGACCGGCAATGTGGTGATGACGCAAGGCCAGAACGTTTTGCGCGGCGACAAGCTGGTGGTGAACCTGACCAGCGGTGTGTCGCGCGTCGAATCGGGCAAGAACGGCCACGGCCGGGTCGAGGGCCTGTTCGTGCCGAGCGGCGACGGGTCGGGCGGGAAGTCTCCCTTGGGGCCGATCCATTGAGCGGGGGCAAGCGCGCGCTTTACCGGCGGGGGCGCTCCGCTGCGCGTGGGAATCGGCTACTATCGGGCATTCCGGCGGCAGATGGCCGCCACAATGAGACCATGCACCGCGAGACGATCGGGTGAACATCCTCACCTTGTTTAGACGCCAATCGGCGCGGCCGCGCGCGGCCGCGGCACCTGCCGTCGCGCGTCAGACCGCGAGCGCTGGCCAGCAGACGTCGACCCGGCCTCGGCGCGACGGCGATCCCCGCCAGAGCGTCCGGCACGCTTATCTCGCGACCCACGGCGTCGAGAAAAGCTTCGGCGGCCGCAAAGTAGTGAAAGGGGTCACGCTGTACGTGCGGCGTGGCGAGGCGGTCGGGCTGCTTGGCCCGAACGGTGCCGGCAAGACCACCGTGTTCTACATGATTACCGGCCTGATCAAGGCCGACCGCGGACGCATCGAGCTCGACGGCTATGACGTAACAGTGCTGCCGATGTATCAGCGCGCGCGGCTGGGCATCGGCTATCTGCCACAGGAAGCCTCGATCTTCCGCGGCCTCAATGTCGAAGAGAACATCCGCGCCGTACTCGAAGTTGTCGAGCCCGACAAGCGCCGGCGCGAGGCCGATCTCAATGCGCTGCTCGAGGAATTTAATATCGCGCGCCTGCGTAAGACGCCGACCATCGCACTGTCGGGCGGCGAGCGCCGCCGCGTCGAGATCGCGCGCGCACTGGCGACGCGGCCGAGCTACATGCTGCTCGACGAGCCCTTCGCCGGCATCGACCCGATCGCGGTCGGCGACATTCAGCAGCTGGTTCGACACCTAACCAACCGCGGTATCGGGGTGCTGATCACCGATCATAATGTGCGCGAAACCCTTGGCCTCACGGACCGCGCCTACATCATCTATTCCGGCGAAGTGCTGATGGAGGGTCGGCCCGACGACATCGTCAACAATCCTGACGTTCGTCGGCTGTACCTGGGCGAGGAATTCAAGCTTTAGCCGGGCCCCTCCTAGGGATCTGGGGCGGGCCGGCCGATTAAAGTCGCGTCAGCAAGAATAAATTGCACAAAATTTGCGCAATGCTGCATTGCGGAATTGCTTATCGTAGCCGTCAGGAACCTGTTATAAGGGAAAACAAGCAAGAATCGGACCAGTTTCCGCCGGGAAACCTCAATGGCGCTGTCACAACGACTCGAGTTCCGCCAGACGCAAGCGCTGGTAATGACGCCGCAGCTGATGCAGGCCATCAAGCTGCTGCAGCTCTCCAGCCTAGATCTCGCGGCCTATGTCGAGGGCGAATTGGAAAAGAACCCGCTGCTCGAGCGTGGCGGCGATGACGACGAGGCACCGCCCACCGCGGAGCGCGATGACAGCGGCTCCGAGCCGATCTCCGAGACTGGGGACGGCGATGACGCGGCCGGCACCGCGGACTGGATGGGCGAGGCAAACTTCGAGAGCAGCCGCAGCTCCATGGAGCAGTCGCTCGGCACCGAATTGGAAAACGTGTTTCCAGACGACGGTGGCGAGAAGAGCGCGCCGTCCGAAGCGCCGCCACCGAGCTATTCGGAATGGTCCGGCACCGGCGCAGGCGGCGGCGACGATTACAATCTGGAAGCTTTTGTCTCGGCGGAGATCTCGCTCGGAGATCATCTCGTTGAGCAGATGTCGCTGGCGATCCTCGATCCAGCGCGGCGCATGATCGGGCAATACCTCATCGATATGGTCGACGAGGCCGGTTATCTCGTTGGCGATATCGAAAGCGTCGCGGAGAAGCTCGGCGCGCCGGTTGCCGACGTTGCGGCGGTACTCGCAATTCTGCAGACCTTCGATCCGCTCGGCGTATGCGCGCGCAATCTCAATGAATGCCTGGCCATCCAGTTGAGGGAACGCGACCGCTTCGACCCCGCCATGCAGGCGCTGGTCGGCCATCTCGATCTGCTGGCCAAGCGCGATTTCGCCGCGTTGCGGCGCCTCACCGGTGTCAACGATGAGGATCTTGCCGATATGATCGGCGAGATTCGCAATCTTAATCCGAAACCGGGCACGGCCTTCGGCTCCACGATGGTGCAGCCCATCGTGCCCGACGTCTTCGTCCGGTCCGCGCCTGACGGCACCTGGCAGGTTGAGCTCAACTCCGACACCTTGCCGAAAGTGCTGATCAATCAGCGCTATTATGCGCAGGTGGCGAAAGGAACACGCAACGATAAGGACAAGACCTACATTGCCGACTGCCTGCAAACCGCCACTTGGCTGGTGCGCGCGCTGGACCAACGCGCCAAGACGATCCTGAAAGTGTCGAGCGAAATCGTGCGCCAGCAAGACGCCTTCTTTGCCAAGGGCGTGCAGTATTTGCGCCCGCTTAATCTGAAGACCGTCGCCGACGCTATCAGCATGCACGAATCGACCGTGTCGCGCGTGACCGCCAACAAATACATGGCAACTACGCGCGGTATTTTCGAGTTGAAGTATTTCTTTACGTCGTCGATCGCTTCCGCTGACGGCGGCGAAGCGCATTCGGCCGAAGCGGTGCGTCATCGAATTCGCCAGCTCATCGACAGTGAGACCGGCGCCGATGTCCTGTCCGACGACAACATCGTCGACAAGCTGCGCGAGGCGGGTGTCGATATTGCGCGCCGAACGGTCGCAAAATACCGCGAGGCCATGCGCATCCCGTCGTCTGTGCAGCGCCGGCGCGAGAAGCAGGCCGCGGCATCATGAAGCGGCCCCGGCGCGAATTGCGGCGTCCTAACGTTCTGTTCGTGCACGAACTTTGACGGAATCTAACTATTGTAATTATCAAGCCATGCGCCATGAGCGCGCATTGACCTTTGTCACAGCGCTTCTAAGCTGAACGAATTAGCCGGGGCGAAATTCGCGCGGCTCTCGACCGCGCAGAACAGGAGGCACCCAATGCCTTTGCGCGTTTCGGGCAAGAACATCAGTGTCGGCATAGCTCTGCGGCAGCGCATCATCGCGCGGGTCGAGGACGCAACCGCGAAATACTTCCGCGGCGGCTATTCCGGGCACGCCGTTGTCGGCCGGGACGGCTTCGGCTTCCGCACCGAGTGCGTTTTGCACCTCAACTCCGGCATCTTGCTCGAAGCTGAGGGCATGGCCGCCGACGCCTATGAAAGTGCGGATCAGGCTGCGGTTCGCATCGAAAAGCGGCTGCGCCGCTACAAACGCCGCCGCAAAGATCACCAGGCCCTGCGTGCCGGCCGTTAACTTTTCAAAATTGCAAGAAAAATTGGCATACCATCCACGCCATCCACCATTGACGAGGCGGCGCACCGCTCTTATGGTCCGCGGCCTTCACCACCCCTTGCACCGCGCCGCGTTTTTTTCCGATCATTGGACATGTCCATGACGCTTACCGATCTCGTCGCGCCCAATGCGATCATTCCGGCGCTGAAGGTCAACGGCAAGAAGCAGGCGATTCAGGAGCTCGCTGCACGCGCTGCCTTGCTCACCGGGCAGAACGAGCGCGCCATCCTTGAAATCTTGCTTCAGCGCGAGAAGCTTGGCTCCACTGCGGTGGGCAACGGCGTCGCCATTCCGCATGGAAAGTTGCCAAAGCTTGGCCGTCTGTTCGGCCTGTTCGCGCGGCTTGAGCGACCAATCGATTTCGAGGCTCTCGACGGCCAGCCCGTTGATTTGATTTTCCTGCTGCTGGCGCCGGAAGCCGCCGGCGCCGATCATTTGAAGGCGCTGGCGCGGGTGGCGCGCCTGCTGCGCGACCCAGAGATCGAGCGCAAGCTGCGCGAATCGCGCGACGCGGATGCGATTTATGCCGCCCTGGCGATGCCGCCGGAAAGCAGCGCGGCATAAGGCTGCCCTGACGCTTTCCGCGAGCAAGATTGTCATCACCCACGCAAGCGGATGATCCGGTAACTCTGGTTTTTCTGATTAATCGAACGCTGTGAATACTGGATGCCCCGCCTTCGCTGGGCATGACAGCATCAGGTATTGGCGCCGCTGCGAATGCCGTCCCCGCGCGGGCGTTAGTGCACGCTCACCGTCTCGAGTTCCTGGCTCCAGGCGTTGGCGACAGCGGCTTCGCGCGTATCGGTCAGCATGATCGGCGTGCCGTCGGCGGCATGCAGCGAAAACAGCTCAACGCCCGGTTCGATCTGCGGCGCTTGCGGGAACATGGCGGCGACGTCTTCGGAGCGGATCGACCTAACATATGCGATCTCGCCGTCGCCGAGCTGCGCCAGCGCTTCCTGCGTGATCGCGGGATGCGCGTTATCGAATTCGATGGTCTTGTTGTCGATCTTGTCGTTGGTCATGGCCCTCAACTCCTTTCTGAACGCTTGACGCGGTCGAGTCCTGCTTTCGAGTTCGTCATTCCTGCTCCTTGATGGCGATGCTCTTCACGATCCGATCCGGTTGCGGCCGGATGAGATCGATCGAAAGCAACCCATTCTTCAAGTCTGCCCCTGCAACCTCCATGCCGTCCGCCAGCACGAAGGTGCGCTGGAATTGGCGTGCGGCTATGCCGCGGTGGAGGTATTGGCGGGACTTGTCGTCCAGCTGACGGCCGCGGATCACCAACTGGTTTTCCTCGATGGACACGTCAAGCTGATCGCGGGTGAAGCCGGCGACGGCGAGCGCGATACGCAGCCGCTCCGGGTTTTGCCCGTCATGGGCCACCCGTTCGATGTTGTAGGGCGGGTAGCCGTCGGCCCCTTTGGTGACACGGTCGAGCACTCGCTCGATCTCGTCAAATCCCAACAAAAACGGGCTGGACAGGGACGGAACTCGTGACATGGCCTCAAAGTCCTCGTTTGAAGCGACTTTGACGGGGTCCTTGGGAGGCACCCCTGCTCCGAACCCGGCACCTCCGGATTCGGCACTCAAAATGGTCGGAGGGCGCCTGCCACCCGACCGTCCCTAATATGGGCAAGGCCGGTTAAGGGTTCAAGAACACGGGCAAAACCGGCCGTGGCGGCTATAATTGAGCAATCCGAGGGAATTCCATGCCTGACCAGATCGCCTTCCCGGACCTTACCGTACGTGCCATCCGCTCCCGACCGGTCGAGGTACCACTCAATTTCGTACTGGGAACGAGCCAGGGCGCGCTGCGGCAGGTACCGCTGCTGCTGGTCGATCTCGAGACAGAGGAGGGCATCACGGGCCGTGCCTGGCTGTTTTGCTACCTCGCAGCGGCCGGCCCGGCGATCGCCAGTCTCATCGGCGAAATCGAGCGGGTCACAAAGGGCGAGCGGCTGGACCCCGCGGCGCTGTGGGCCAAGCTCACGCGCCGCTTCACTTTGATCGGGGTGCAGGGGATCGTGCGCATGGCGATCGCCGGCTTCGATACCGCCGCATGGGACGCGCTCGCGGTTGCCGCCGGCCGGCCGCTGGCCCGATTCATCGGAGCGAGCCCCAGGCCCGTCCCCGCTTACAACAGCTGCGGCCTCGGCCTCATGGACGATCTCGGCGCGCTGGCCGCCGAGGCCGAAACTCTGCTCGCCTTGGGCAAGTTCAACGCGGTCAAGCTGCGGCTCGGCTATCCGACCGTTCAGGAGGACGTTGCGGCTGTTCACGCCGTGCGCAAGCGCATCGGCGACAAGGCGCTGTTGATGGTCGACTACAATCAGGCACTCAATCTCGACGACGCGCTCGAGCGCGGCCGCGCGCTCGATGAGGAAGACATCTATTGGCTGGAAGAACCGATCCGCCACGACGACTATACCGGCGCCGCGCGCTTGACCCGCGAACTAAAGACGCCGGTCCAGATAGGGGAGAATTTCTCGTTGCCGGCCGGCATGGCGGCCGCGCTCGAACAGAACTGCGCCGACTATGTGATGCCCGACCTCGAGCGCATCGGCGGCGTCAGCGGCTGGCGCGAAGCCGCCAAGCTCGCCGCCGCGCGCCGCCTGCCGATGTCGTCGCATCTGTTTCCGGAAGTCAGCGCGCATTTGCTCTGTGCCACGCCGACCTGCCATCTCCTCGAATATGTCGACTGGGCCAACGTCCTGCTGCAAGAGCCGCTCGTAATCGTCGATGGTCACGCCGTCATTTCCGAGCGGCCGGGCAACGGTATGGTCTGGGATGAGAAAGCGGTCGAGCGCTATCGTCTGCGCTGACAGCAAGCGGTGGCGACGACGACAGCCTCCGCCCGGATTGTCGCAGCGGTGTAGCGGAGAAGTAATCAGCTCAACGGCAGCTTGAAAAGCTTGATCGCATTGTTGCGACCGATCTTCAGCCGGTCTGCCTCGCTGATGTCCGCTTTGTCGAACCACTCGGCGCCCTGACCGACGTCTTCGAACGGCCAGTCGACCGAGAACATGACCCGATCCGATCCGATCTCGGTCATCACGTTGACCATCGACGGCGTATGAAAATTGCCTGACGTTGTGGTGTGGAAGTGTTTGCGGAAATAGTGGCCCACGCCGTGCTTGGCCGGATAGTTGTGAGGCGCGTGCATCCAGCCGTTGCGACCGTCGATGCGCCAGAGCTGCACGGGGATGCCTTCGCCGAGATGGCCGAGCACGATCTGCAACTGCGGACACTCGTCGAACAGTCCGCTGCCGATCAGCCGTAGTGCGTGCACCGCGGTTTCCGCCGCAAAGGCCCAGTTCGGTCCCCACATCCAAGGGTGGCCTTCGTAAAATTTACTCCAGCCCGGCAGCGGATTGCGCGGATGCAGGTAGAACGGCACGCCGAGCGCTTCCATCGTTTTCCAGAACGGCCGATATTCCGGCAGGTCGTAGTAGAGCACGTTCTCCGGCGTGCCGCGCTGCGAGAAGCCGTTGACCAGTGCGCCGACCATCCCGAGTTCTTTCACGCAGCGCGTGAGTTCGGCGCTCGCGGCTTCGGCGTCCTGCATCGGCAGCGCGGCGAAAGCGGCAAAACGCGCCGGGCGCTTGCGCACCTCTTCGGCGAGAATGTCGTTCGCTTCTCTGGCGACTTCGATGGCGCGGGCCGTGTCGTGGATCGCTTGCACCGCCGGCGCATTGAGCGACAGGATCATCATCTCGACCCCGTGCTTGTCCATTTCCTTCAGCCGCATGTCCTGGATGTCGACGAGGCGCGGCCCGAGCTTGTCCCACACATGCGAGCCGAACACTTGCGAGTCGCCGAGCGTGGCTTTGGTGGCGAAGTGTTCTTCGAGCGCGATCTTACCTTGCATTGCGTTTCTCCCCGGCGTTTTGCGCATCATGCAACGGCAGCGCAGGGGCTGTCAGCCACGCGGCCTGGTGACGCAAAAATAAAAAAAGCCGCCCGATGGGCGGCTTTCCGAGCCGTAGCTCGCCAAGCGAGCGAAGGTTGGTGGAGCCAGGGGGAGTCGAACCCCCGACCTCTTGAATGCCATTCAAGCGCTCTCCCAACTGAGCTATGGCCCCGATCAGTGAAACTCTCTGCCGCCTCTTGGGTTAAAGCGGCCGCACCATAGTGCGCGATTGCCGATCCGGCAAATCCCGGTCAGCTCTCCTCTTCTTTCTCAATACCGTCGCCGATGATGTCGCTCACGTCGGCGTCGCCTTCCTCTTCTTCCTCGATGAAGGCGGCATCGTCCAGGCTCTCGTCGATCTCGACATCCTCATCTTCGGTGCTCTCGGCGTCCGCGTCCGCGGTGACCTTCTTTTTGCCCTGGGCCTCGGCGTCGGCGTCCTCGAGCGAAACCAGCTCGACGTCGGGCGTCTCGGGCGCGACCACTTCGGCCACTTCGGGGGCGGGCTTGGCGGCGGCCGGCTCGGCCCGCGCGCGCGGTGGCGGCGCAATCGGCACGACCTTTCCGGTGTACGGCGAGATCACCGGCGTCTTGTTGAGGTCGTAGAACTTACGGCCGGTCTCGGGACAGACGCGTTTGGTGCCCAGCTCGGATTTCGCCACGGATCGGTGTTCCTCAGGATTAAGGCGCTGAATCGGTGCTTCACTTGGCTAGTTGCAGGCCGCCTGTCAATAGCGCAGACGCTCCTTGTTGCCGCGGGCGGGCGGGTGACGGCGCGCGCGGACGCGTGCTAGGAGGGCGCGTCTTTTCAAGGATAACGCCCGGTGAACACCGCCGTTTTGACCCCATTATCCGCCCGCCGCGGCGGCCCGCTCCAGGGCCGCGTCCGCGTCCCGGGCGACAAGTCGATCTCCCACCGCGCCCTGATCCTGTCCGCACTGACGGTCGGCGAGAGCACAATTGCGGGTCTCTTGGAAGGCGAAGACGTCCTGCATACCGCTGACGCCATGCGGGCGCTCGGCGCCCGGCTTGCGCGCGGGGACGACGGGGTGTGGCGCATCCGCGGGGTTGGGGTCGGCGGCTTTGCGGCCCCGGCGGCGGCGCTCGACTTCGGCAATTCCGGCACCGGCTGCCGGCTGGTGTTGGGGGCGGTGGCTGGCTGCCCGGTGGCCGCGACCTTCGACGGCGACGCTTCCTTGCGCAAGCGGCCGATGCGCCGCGTGCTCGATCCTCTGGAGCGCATGGGCGCCCGTGTGATCAAGGAGGCCGAAGGTGGCCGCCTGCCGATCACCCTCCAGGGCGCCATCGATCCGATGCCGATCATCTACGAGTCGCCGGTGCCGTCGGCCCAGCTCAAATCGGCCGTGCTGCTCGCGGGGCTTGCGGCGCCGGGCGAGACCACGGTGATCGAGAGCGAGGCGAGCCGCGATCATACCGAGCGCATGCTCAAGCATTTCGGCGCCAAGATCGTCAGTAAGCCGCATGACGAGCACGGCCGCCGCATCACCCTCATCGGCCAGCCCGAGCTGGCGCCCGCGCATGTGGTGGTGCCGGCCGATCCCTCGTCGGCCGCGTTTCCTCTGGTGGCCGCGTTGCTCGTGCCCGGCTCCGAAGTGATCCTGGAAGCGGTGATGACCAATCCTTTGCGCACCGGCCTCTACACGACCTTGCGCGAGATGGGCGCCGATATCGAAACACTGGAAACGCGTTCCGACGGGGGAGAGGAAGTGGCCGACCTGCGCGTGCGTTTCTCGACGCTGCAGGGTGTCGAAGTGCCCGCCGAGCGCGCACCCGCGATGATCGACGAATATCCCGTGTTGGCAGTTGCGGCGGCTTTCGCGCAAGGCATAACGCGCATGAAGGGATTGCAGGAATTGCGCGTGAAGGAGAGCGATCGTCTCGCAGCGACCGCCGACATGTTGCGCGCCAACGGTGTGACGGTGGAAATCGAAGGCGACGACATGATCGTGCACGGTGGCGCGACGGTTGCCGGCGGCGGCGAAGTGGCGACGCACATGGATCACCGCATCGCCATGTCGGCCGTGGTCATGGGGCTTGCCAGCGAGCAGCCGGTACGGATCGACGACAGCGCCTTCATCGCCACCAGCTTTCCCGGCTTCGTCGAGCTGATGCGGGGGCTCGGGGCGGACTTGGGATGATCATCGCTATCGATGGCCCAGCTGCGTCCGGAAAGGGCACCCTCGGCAAGAAGCTCGCCGCCCATTACGGCCTGCGTCATCTCGACACCGGCCTGCTCTACCGCGCGGTCGCGCTAGCCGTGCTCGGTGCCGGGTGCGCCCCCGACGATGTGGCCGTGGCGGTCGCCGCCGCCAAGGCGCTTGATCCGGCACTGTTCGACGAGGCTGCCCTCAAGGGTCCGGCGGTGGGGGAGGCGGCTTCGGTGGTCTCGGCTATCCCTGACGTGCGCGAGGCACTGCTTGCCTTCCAGCGCGATTTCGCCGCCCGGCCCCCGGGGGCCGTCCTCGACGGCCGCGATATCGGCACCGTCATCTGCCCGGATGCGGACGCGAAGATCTTCGTTACCGCCAGCCCGGAGGTCCGGGCAGGCCGCCGGGCGCGGGAATATGCCGCCGCCGGCCGGCCGGTCGACGAGGCGGCTGTCCTGGCCGACATCCGCAAGCGGGACGAGCGCGACATGAGCCGGGCCGCGGCCCCTTTGAAACAAGCCCAGGATGCATACTTGCTGGATACGACAACTTTGGATATAGACGCGGCAATTAGGGCCGCCATCGACATCGTCGAGGGCTCCCGAGCGGGCCGAGGGCGCGGCTGACCGCCCCCTCGTTGTTGGAGGACAAGCCCCGCTCGCGCCTCGGCGACGCGCTGCCCTTCATGAGCTCAATCGTTCCAGAAGCACGGTTTTTGCGCCGGCCATCCGGGATTCCGGAGGTTGCCGAAGATTTGCGGAAACTTCGGCCCGCGCTTCTCGAACGCCATTCCAACCCGCTGGCGCGACCGCTCAACAGGAGATTCCATGGCCACAGCTACTGCTCAAGCACCAACGCGTGAAGATTTCGCCGCTATGCTCGACAAGTCCTTCGAGGGCGGAAACCTGCAGGAAGGTTCCGTCATCAAGGGCACGGTCGTCGGCATCGAGAAGGACCTCGCCGTCATCGACGTCGGGCTGAAGACCGAAGGACGCGTTGCGCTGCGCGAATTCGCCGCCCCCGGCCGCCCGTCCGAGATCAAGGTCGGTGACGAGGTCGAGGTCTACCTTGAGCGCGTGGAGAATGCGCTCGGTGAAGCGGTGCTGTCGCGCGACAAGGCGCGGCGCGAGGAGAGCTGGGGCAAGCTGGAGAAGGCTTTCCAGAATAATGAGAAGGTCACCGGCGTCATCTTCAACCAAGTCAAGGGCGGCTTCACGGTCGACCTCGACGGCGCCGTGGCCTTCCTGCCGCGCAGCCAAGTGGACATCCGGCCGATCCGCGACGTCACTCCCCTGATGAACGTCAATCAGCCGTTCCAGATCCTGAAGATGGATCGCCGCCGCGGTAACATTGTTGTCTCGCGCCGCACCGTGCTGGAAGAGACCCGCGCCGAGCAGCGTCAGGAACTGGTGCAGAACCTGGAAGAAGGTCAGGTGATCGAAGGCGTGGTGAAGAACATCACCGACTACGGCGCCTTCGTCGACCTCGGTGGCATCGACGGCCTCTTGCACGTCACCGACATCGCTTGGCGGCGCGTCAATCACCCGACCGAGGTGCTGTCCATCGGCCAGCACGTCAACGTAAAGATCATCAAGATCAACCACGAGACCCACCGCATCTCGCTCGGCATGAAGCAGTTGCTGGACGATCCGTGGCAGGGCATCGAGGCGAAGTATCCGGTCGGCGCGCGCTTCAAGGGCCGCGTCACCAACATCACCGACTACGGCGCCTTCGTGGAGCTGGAGCCGGGCATCGAGGGCCTCATCCACGTCTCCGAGATGTCGTGGACCAAGAAGAACGTTCACCCCGGTAAGATCGTCTCCACCTCGCAGGAAGTGGAAGTGCAGATCCTCGAGGTCGATCCGGTCAAGCGACGCATCTCGCTCGGCCTCAAGCAGACCATGCGTAACCCGTGGGAGGTCTTTGTTGAGAAGCATCCGCCCGGGTCGGTGGTCGAAGGCGAGGTCAAGAACAAGACCGAATTTGGCCTGTTCCTCGGTCTCGACGGTGACGTTGACGGCATGGTTCACCTCTCCGATCTCGACTGGAAGCGTCCGGGCGAGCAGGTGATCGACGAGTACAAGAAGGGCGATACCGTCAAGGCCCAGGTGCTCGACGTTGATGTCGAGAAGGAGCGTATTGCGCTTGGCATCAAGCAGCTCGCGGGTGATCCGATGGAAAGCGCCGGCGAGCTGAAGAAGGGTTCGGTGGTCACCTGCGAGGTGGTCGAGGTTAAGGACTCCGGCATCGACGTGAAGATCGCCGGCACAGACATGACCGCGTTCATCAAGCGCTCGGATCTCGCCCGCGACCGTGGCGAGCAGCGCCCCGAGCGCTTCGCCGTCGGCCAGAAGGTGGATGCCCGCGTCACCCAGTTCGACCGCAAGACCCGCAAGCTTGGCATTTCCATCAAGGCCCTCGAAGTCGCCGAGGAGAAGGAAGCGATTGCCCAATACGGCACCGCAGATTCCGGCGCATCGCTCGGCGATATCCTGGGCGCTGCGCTTAAGCAGCGCGCGGGCTCCGAGGACGAGGCCGAAAGCGAGGCTGAAGCCGAGACCGAAAAGAGCGAGGACTGAGCGTCTTTGGCGGTCGCCGGCGGCCGCGCGTGTAAAAAATGATGGCCCCGGGGGTAACCCCCCGGGGTTTTTCTTTTCGACATGTTCATGCCAAGAATCGGCCTGACAAGCGGCGTGACCGTTTGTCGCCTTACCAAAGGAACGCAACCCATGTCGCTCGATGCCGACGCCATCGTCGATCGCCGCCGGTTGCGGCGCAAACTCGTTTTCTGGCGCGTCAGCGCGCTGATCGTGGTCCTGCTGGCGGTCGTCGGCGCCATAACCGCGCTGGCGCCCGGCAGTCACCTGTTGCCGCAACGCGG
Organism: uncultured Pseudomonadota bacterium; assembly: GCA_963732895.1. Classification (GTDB taxonomy): domain Bacteria; phylum Pseudomonadota; class Alphaproteobacteria; order Rhizobiales; family Xanthobacteraceae; genus Pseudolabrys. Next base: position 41,252 of record CAVTBG010000009.1, read on the forward strand.
CTACGTCGCCCGCCTGCACATCAAGGGCCTGATCCGCGACAATCAAGATCGCGTCGACGCCCTGGCCAAGCTTGCGAAATCGGGCGCCAAGGCCGTGATCGTGCACATCAACAGTCCGGGTGGCACCACCGCTGGCTCGCAACAACTCTATGATTCATTGCGCGCGCTGCAGGAGAAGAAGCCGACCGTGGTCGTGGTTGACGGCTTGGCCGCCTCGGGCGCCTATATCGCGGCGTTGTCGTGCGACCATATCATCGCTGAGGACACCTCGCTGGTCGGCTCTATCGGCGTCCTGTTCCAGTTTCCGAACTTCGCCGAGGCCTTGAAGACCCTCGGCGTCAAGGTCGAGTCGATCAAGTCCACCCCGCTCAAGGCGGCGCCCAACGGGTTCGAGCCGACCAGCCCGGAGGCCCGGGCGGCCATCGAGGCGATCGTGCTCGACTCCTATGCTTGGTTCAAAAACCTCGTTAAGACGCGCCGCAACATGAACGACGCCCAACTTGCGGCTGTCGTCGACGGCCGCGTCTTCACCGGGCGCCAGGCGCTGCCGCTGAAGCTGGTCGACGGCCTTGGCAATGAAAAAACCGCGCTCGCCTGGCTGGAAAAAGTGAAAAATGTGCCGGTTAATCTGCCTGTGCGGGATTATTCTCTGCAACCGCGGTTCAGCGAGTTTTCATTCCTCCACGTGGCGGCCTGGACCTTCGACGCGGTAGGCCTTTCGGCCGTGGCGCGCCGCCTGGAAGATTGGGGCGCCGTGCAGGCAATCGAGAGACTAAATCTTGACGGTCTCCTAGCACTTTGGCACCCTCCCAATTCCCGATGACCGAGTTAAGGCGGCGTCATGATCAAGTCAGAGCTTGTCCAACGCATAGCCGCCCAGAATCCGCACCTCTATCAGCGTGACGTCGAAAACATAGTTAACGCGATACTCGGCGAGATTACCGCCGCTATGTCGCGCGGAGATCGCGTCGAATTGCGCGGTTTCGGCGCCTTTTCGGTGAAGCACCGCCCCGCGCGGACCGGGCGCAACCCACGCACAGGGGCGCATGTTTCCGTCGATCAAAAGTCGGTTCCCTTCTTCAAGACCGGCAAGGAAATGCGCGAGCGGCTCAACAAGGCCGACGGTGCCTCGGCGCCAGAGCAGAACGCCGCCTCGGGCGGCTAGGGGCCTCGCCGCGTCGTCCCGGGCTGCGGACCCGGGACCCAGGTGTTATGTAAAGAACGTTGAAGTCCCGGTGCCTCGTCCGCGCCGGGACCAGAGGTTGTCATGTTCCGCAAGATCGTCACCGCTGTCGTTGTCGTCCCGCTGGCCGTGGTCAGCACCGCCTTCGCCGTGGCCAACCGGCAGTCGGTGACCGTCTCGTTTGACCCGTTTTCCTCGGCTGCGCCTGCCTACGCGGCGACCATGCCGCTGTTCGTGCTGATTTTCATCCTGGTCATCCTGGGCGTGATTGTCGGCGGTATGGCTGCCTGGTTCCGTCAGGGTAAGTGGCGGCGTCTTGCCCGCCAACTCGAAAGTGATGTGCGCGACCTGCACGCCGAGATTGAGCTCATCCGCCGCCACGAGCACGCCGGCGCCGCGTCAGCTCCGGCCGCCAGCGCCTCCAGAGTCGGGTCCCTTCCGCTGATCCCATCGAGCGATTCCTGAGCGCCGGTTCTCGCTTTGCGGTGGGCGGGATAAGGCGGTAGAACCCGCCCATCATGCCTTTGACCGTCAAAATCTGCGGCCTTAAGACCCCGGCCGCGCTCGACACGGCGCTCGACGCTGGCGCCGATCTCGTCGGCTTTGTGTTCTTCCCGCCAAGCCCCCGTCATCTCGGGCTGGAGGCCGCGCGCGATCTTGCCAAACGCGTCAAGGGCCGCGCCGGGATCGTCGCGCTCACCGTGGACGCTACCGACCACCGGCTCACCGACATCGTGCGCGAGATAAAACCTGACATGCTGCAACTGCACGGCCAGGAAACCTCTGATCGCGTGGTGGCAGTGCGGACGCGTTTTGGCCTGCCCGTGATGAAGGCGCTGCCGATCGCGATGCGGCGAGATTTGTCGCCGATCCGCACCTATGCCCATGTTGCCGACCGGCTGATCTTCGACGCCCGCGCGCCCAAGACCGCCACTCGGCCCGGTGGTCTGGGCAAGCCTTTCGACTGGCACCTGCTTGCCGGCATCGATCCCGGCGTTCCATTCATGCTTTCGGGCGGGCTCGATGCCGGAAATGTCGCCGAGGCGGTCGCCATTACCCGCGCGCCCGGCGTCGATGTTTCCTCCGGCGTCGAGAGCGCTCCCGGCGTCAAGGACCTCCAGAAGATCCGCGCCTTCATCCGCGCCGCGCGCGCGACTGAGGAGCCTTTCGATCTGACGAAAGCATCCATCGTATGAGCGTACACAAGCCTAATTCCTTCCGCACCGGTCCCGACGAGCGCGGGCACTTCGGCATCTATGGCGGCCGCTTCGTCGCCGAGACGCTGATGCCGCTGATCCTCGATCTGGAAAAAGCCTATGCGGACGCCAGGGCCGACTCGGCGTTTCAAAAGGAAATGGACGTCCATCTCGCCACCTATGTGGGCCGGCCGTCGCCGCTCTATTTCGCCGAGCGGCTCACGGAGCACTGTGGGGGCGCGAAAATCTATTTCAAGCGCGAGGAGCTCAACCACACCGGCGCGCACAAGGTGAACAACGTGCTCGGCCAGATCATGCTGGCCGTGCGCATGGGCAAGAAGCGCATCATCGCGGAGACCGGCGCCGGCATGCATGGCGTCGCCACCGCCACGCTATGCGCCAAGTTCGGCCTGCCTTGCATCGTCTATATGGGCGAGGTCGACGTCGAGCGGCAGAAGCCGAACGTGCTGCGCATGAAGATCCTCGGCGCCGAAGTGCGTAGCGTCGCCTCCGGCTCGCGCACGCTGAAGGACGCCATGAACGAGGCGCTGCGCGACTGGGTGACCAACGTCAGCGATACCTTCTATTGCATCGGCACGGTTGCCGGTCCGCATCCCTATCCGGCCATGGTGCGCGATTTCCAGTCGATCATCGGCAACGAGACGCGCGAACAGATGCAAAAAGCCGAAGGCCGGCTGCCGGATTCTCTCGTCGCCTGCATCGGAGGCGGCTCCAATGCCATGGGCCTGTTCCATCCGTTCCTGGATGAGCAGGGGATCGAAATCTACGGCGTCGAAGCAGCCGGTCTGGGGATCAAGAGCGGCAAGCATGCCGCTTCAATTGCCGGCGGTCGCCCCGGTGTGCTGCACGGCAACCGCACCTATTTGCTGATGGACGACGACGGCCAGATCGAGGAAGCGCATTCGATCAGCGCCGGCCTCGACTACCCCGGGATCGGCCCTGAACATGCATGGCTCAATGACATGGGCCGCGTGAAATTCTTGTCTGCGACCGACGACGAAGCGGTGGCCGCGTTCCAGCTCGTGAGCAAGCTCGAAGGCATCATTCCGGCGCTGGAGCCCGCGCACGCGCTCGCGAAAGTGTTCGAGATCGCGCCCAAAAAGCCGAAGGATCACATCATGGTGGTCAACGTTTCCGGCCGGGGCGACAAGGACCTCGCCAGCGTGGAAGCGTTTCTCGAAAGCAAAAAGAAATGACCACCCGCATCGAAAAACGCTTCGCCGCGCTGAAGCAAGAAGGCCGCGCAGCGCTCGTGACCTTCACCATGGCCGGCGATCCCGACGCGGAGACGTCGCTCGCCATCGCAAAGGCGCTGCCGCAAGCGGGCGCCGACGTGATCGAGCTCGGCATGCCGTTCACCGATCCGATGGCAGACGGACCGGCGATCCAGGCCGCCGGCCAGCGCGCCTTGAAGGCCGGCCAGCGCATGACCAAGACGCTCGCCATGGTGCGCGAATTTCGCAAATCGGATGACGCCACGCCGATCGTGCTGATGGGCTATTACAATCCGATCTACATCTATGGCGTCGACAAGTTTCTTATCGACGCCAAGGCGGCCGGCGTTGACGGGCTCATCGTGGTCGACCTGCCGCCGGAGGAAGATGAGGAGCTCTGCATCCCCGCGCTGAAAGCGGGACTCAACTTCATCCGGCTCGCGACGCCCACCACCGACGACAAACGCCTGCCGACGGTCCTCAACAACACCTCTGGTTTCGTCTACTACGTCTCCATCACCGGCATCACCGGCGCGGCGGCGCCCGATGCCGTCAAGGTGTCAACGGCGGTTGCGCGCATCAAGCGCCATACCAATCTGCCGGTGGCGGTCGGTTTCGGCGTCAGGAGCGCGGAGAGCGCCCGCGGCATCGCCGAGGGCGCCGACGGCGTGGTGGTTGGCTCCGCATTGGTCGAGGCTCTGCGCCAGAGCCTCGATAAGAATGGCAAGGCGACCGCCGTCACCGTCAAAGCGGTGACCGATCTGGTGGCGGACATCGCGCAAGGCGTGCGCAGCGCGCACCGGGTGGCGGCGGAGTAAATCATTGCACTGTCGTGGCCGGGCTTGTCCCGGCTATCCCGGCGGCGTGCTGGTTATAATCGCGTCAAAACAGGCCTATATAGGCGAGTCATGAACTGGATCTCCAACGTCGTCCGGCCGAAAATTCGCAGCTTCCTGCGCCGTGAGACGCCGGAAAACCTCTGGATCAAGTGCCCGGAGACCGGTCAGCTCGTCTTCTACAAGGACGTCGAGGCCAACCAGTTCGTTATCCCATCGTCGAACTACCACATGCGTATCTCGGCGCCGCTGCGCCTAAAGAGCATGTTCGACAACGGTGAATACGAAGACGTCGCCGTGCCGGAGGTGCCGGTCGATCCGTTACGTTTCCGCGACGAGCGCCGTTACGCAGACCGTCTGCGCGATGCTCGCACCAAGACGGGCCTGCAGGACGCGGTGAAGATCGGCGTTGGCCGTCTCGACGGGCAGATGGTCACAATTGCCGTGCAGGATTTCGATTTCATGGGTGGCTCGCTCGGCATGGCCGCCGGTGAAGCAGTGGTAACCGCCCTGCAGACCGCGGTGCAGCGGCACACGCCTTTCATCATGTTCGCGGCATCCGGCGGCGCGCGCATGCAGGAGGGCATCCTCTCGCTCATGCAATTGCCGCGCACCACTGCCGCCGTGCAGATGCTGCGAGAAGCCAAACGGCCCTACATTGTCGTGCTCACCAACCCGACCACCGGCGGCGTCACCGCGTCCTACGCCATGCTCGGCGACGTGCAATTGGCCGAACCCGGCGCGCTCATCGGCTTCGCCGGGCCGCGCGTGATCGAACAGACAATTCGTGAGAAGTTGCCGGAAGGCTTCCAACGCGCCGAATACCTTGCCGCCCACGGCATGATCGACATGGTGGTGCACCGGCACCAATTGCGCTCTACCCTCGCCGAACTTTGCCGGCTCCTGAACAAGGCACCGGCGCTTGCCAAAGCGACGCAATTGCCGTCGCCGGCGACGGAGTCAAAGCTGGAAACGGCCGCTCCGGTGCAGCCGGCACCGGCGGCCCAAGCCCCGACGTGACGCCGCCGGCCACAGGCACCTACCCCGTCATGGCCGGGCATAGCCGTTCGAAGAACGGCGTTCATTCAGGACGCCCATGACCCGGCCATCTCGCTTAGGAAGGCACGACTGTGCCACATATATCGGAATCACCGGGTCACGGCGCTTCGCGCCGGGCCAGTGATGACAGGTTCGTTGTATAGCTGATTGATATGACCCCCATCAACTCCATCGTTGCCCGGCTGACCGCGCTGCATCCCAAGCGCATCGATCTGTCGCTGGGCCGTATCGAGCGGCTCTTGGCCACGCTCAACCATCCGGAACGCCATCTACCGCCGGTGATTCACGTTGCCGGCACCAACGGCAAGGGCTCCACCATCGCCTTCCTGCGCGCCATCCTGGAGGCAGGCGGCAAACGCGTGCACACCTACACCTCGCCGCATCTGGTTCGCTTCAACGAGCGCTTCCGCCTCGCCGCTGAAGGCCAAGGGCGGCTCGTTTCGGACGGCGCGCTGATCGCCGCGCTTGAGGAATGCGAACGTGCAAATGGCGACGAGCCCATCACGGTGTTTGAGATCACCACCGCGGCCGGCCTATTGCTGTTCGCACGTCACCCAGCGGATATCCTGCTGATGGAAGTCGAACTCGGCGGCCGGCTCGATGCCACCAACGTTATCGCGCATCCGCTCGCCAGCGTGATCACCCGCATTTCGATCGACCATACGGACTTTCTCGGCGACAGCCTGGAGAAGATTGCAACCGAGAAGGCCGGCATCCTTAAACGCGGCGTGCCGGCGATCGTCGCCTCGCAACATCGCGATGCGCTTGCCGTGATCGAGCGCCAGGCGGCGCGGCTCGAAGCGCCGCTCAAGATCGCCGGCGAGGATTGGACCGCCACCGAGGAACGCGGGCGCCTGGTCTATCAGGATGACGCCGGCCTGCTCGATTTGCCGGCGCCGAAGCTTTATGGCCGCCATCAGTTCGAAAACGCCGGCCTCGCCATTGCCGCCTTGCGTACGCTGACCGCGTTCAAGTTGCTGCCGTCGGCCTACGAGGCCGGCATGACAAAGGCTGAATGGCCGGCGCGGTTGCACCGTTTGCCGCAGGGCGCGCTCGTCGATCTGGCACCGCCCGGCAGCGAGCTGTGGCTCGACGGTGGGCACAATCCCGATGGCGGCCGCGCCATCGCTGCGACTCTCGCCGACCTGGAGGAGCGCGTGTCGAGGCCACTGCTGCTCATCGTCGGCATGTTGCAGAGCAAGGACTGCGAAGGCTTCTTGCGTAACTTCACGGGGCTCGCGCGCCGCATGATCGCGGTGCCAGTACCGGGCGCCGAAAAGGGCGTGCCGGCGGAAGAACTCGCTGCCACTGCGCGCGCCATCGGCCTTCCCGCGACCAGCCGCGACGATTTGGCGGAAGCATTGGACGCCGCGCGCAAACTCGACCTTGATCCGCCGCCGCGCATCCTCATCACCGGCTCACTCTATCTCGCCGGCGATGTATTACGCGAGAACGGCACGCTGCCAGTGTAAGGCGCTGACGGCGCGACACGCTCGCTTATCCCTCCCCTTTCAGGGGAGGGATGAGAGAAGAGGCCGCAAGGCGCTCGCCACCACTGACCGCTGCGCTCAAAAGCAAAATGGCCGCGGCGAACCCCGGCCATCGCAACACATTCGGTCAGTCGAAGCGGCTTATACCGCTACCGCGCTCGAGATCCACTGATGCAGCTTCTGCTTCGGCGCGGCGCCCACCTGGCGCGAGGCGATCTCGCCGTCCTTGAACATCATCAGGGTCGGGATCGACATGATGCCGTACTTGGCGGCGACGTTCGGGTTCTCGTCGACGTTGAGCTTGACGATCTTGACCTTGTCGCCGAGCTGATCGGCGATCTCTTCCAGAGCCGGCGCGATCATGCGGCAGGGGCCGCACCATTCCGCCCAGAAATCGACAACCACCGGCTCGGACGACTTGAGAACGTCCGATTCGAAGCTTGCGTCAGACGTTTTGCCGACGGCCATGGCAGTACCTCTTTAGCTGTGGTGGGGCGGGTTTGGGCGCCCGAATTGCGAGGGGCAGAACCTATGAACCGGCTTGGCAAGCGTCAAGGCGGCTTCACGCGGGCTTGACCTGCGCCAGAGCCGCGTCCAGCGCCGCGCCGGAAAGCTCCATGAGATCAGGTACTTCCGTCCAAAGCAGGGCGGCGCGGAGGACCCGGCCGGGGTAGAGCCTGGCAAGCACGGCGCGGTAAAGCGCGAGCTGGGTGACGTAAAGCTTCGGCACGTCTTCGATTCGCCGCGGGGCGGGGCGGTTGGTTTTGAAATCGACGATCAAGACTGCAGTGGGAGTGACGGCTAGCCGATCGATCTGGCCAGACACGCGTACCAATTCGCCGTCGATCGTGACCTTTCCGACGATCGGTACTTCGGCACGGCTGCCGGGCCGGAACGCTTCGTGGAAGGACGGATCGTCGAGCACGCGTATCACCTGAGCGGCGATGGTTGCGCGTTGCTCGGCGTCCAGTTCGCCGCCGGCGCGGTCGAGATATCCTTGCGCGGCCGCAAGACGGCGCTCGGCGGGGATGTCCGGCAGCGCCTGCAGAAGCCGATGCGTGAGCGACCCGCGCAAGAGCGCGGCACTTACGCCCGCGCCGGCTGGCGCACGCGCGGCGTCTTCTTCGCCGGCGCTCGACGGCGTGACCGTGCGCATGGCCGGCGTCTCGGCGGGGGCGGCTTGCGTCAGCCAAGTGGGAAGCGCGATCGGTTGCGCCGGCGGCGGCGCGGTCTCTTTGGCAGGCGTTGGTGGTGTTTCGTGTTTGCGATAGCGCAGCACGTTTCCATTCTTGTCGGCGGCTTCTTCGGACACGCATTCGTCTTCGAGAGTGTCGCGCACGAGCTGGTACCAGCAGCCGTCGGGAATCTTCTTGTCGCCCTGCGCGCCGCAGACCACCAGCCGCTCGGCCGCGCGCGTCATCGCCACATACAGCAGCCGCCGGTATTCGTCGCGCGCGGCGTCGAGCGCGATTTGGCGCGCCTCGGCCATCGTCTCGACGTCTTCGGCTTTGCCTTTGGCCCAGACGATGCTTCCGTTTTCCAGTTCAAGCAGCTTGGGCGGATGCGCGCCGGCCGGCGGTGTGGTGGTGTCGGCGAGAATGACGGTGTTGGCTTCCAGCCCCTTGGCGCCGTGCACGGTCATCACCCGCACTTCGTCACGCGCCATCTCCATGTCGCGGCGTACTACGCTCTTGGCCGCGCGCAGCCAGGCCAGGAAGCCCTGCAGCGACGGCGTTTCGCGCTGCTCGTAGTCGAGCGCGAGATTGAGGAATTCGTCGAGCGCGTCGTTCGCTTCCGGCCCGAGCCGCGCCAGCAATTTCTTGCGGCCAGCTTTCGCCCCCAGCATATGAGCGAAGAATCCGAACGGCGTCATGGTGCGCGCGGCGCGGGCGAGCTCGTCGAGCTCCTTGCCGATGGCGCCGAACAGCACATCGCCGCTCTTGCCGTGCAGGCTGGCGCGCAGCGAGCCCTTGCGCTGCCAGGCCAGCTCGAACAATTGTTCTTCCGTGATGCCGAACAGCGGGCTTTTCAATACGCTCGCCAAGGCCAGATCGTCGTCATCCAGCAGCAGACAATCGGCGAGTGCCATGAGATCCATCACCGCGATGTGCTCGGTCAGCACCAGCCGGTCGGCGCCGGCGACCGGGACGCCCGCGTTCTTGAGCGCGCGGATGATGGCCTCGAACAGCGGCCCGCGCTGGCGCACAAGGATCAACACGTCGCCGGCCTTCAGGCCGCGGTTGCGCCAGCGCTTGACGTGATCGGCGATGCGGCGCGCGAGTTGCACGCGCGGACTTTCTTCGCTTTCGGTGTCGAAGGGCGCGTCCCAGCCTTCGATCTCCTTCTTGTCCGCCGGCTTGATGAGGTCCCAGATTTCCACCAGCCCGGGCGCAGTGTCGGGCAGCGCTTGGTGCTCGGGGATGCCGATCTCGTCGGTGGTGACGCTCGCATAGACTTCGCGCGCGGCGAACACGCGGTCGACCGAGCCGAGCACGTTCTGCCCGGAGCGGAACGAGCGGTGGAAGCGCAAATGCCGCCAGCCAAGCTCCGGCGTGTCGAACTGGCTCGCGAACACCCGGCGCATGGCGTCGAAGGCCTTGGGCGCCGCGCCCTGGAACGAAAAGATCGACTGCTTCTCGTCGCCGACTGCGAACACGGTGCGCCTGACATTCGGCCGCGCGCCGCCGGGCATGAATTCGTCGGCTATGGTTTTGACGATCTCCCATTGCTTGGGGCTGGTGTCCTGCGCCTCGTCGATCAGCATGTGGTCGATGCCGAGGTCGAGCTTGTAGAGCACCCAGGCCGCCGACGCGCGTGCGAACAGCGCCAGCGTCTTGTCGATCAGATCCTCGTAGTCGAGCAGGGCCCGGCGTTCTTTCTCCCTGCCGTAGCGGTCGATTACTTCTGCCGCGATAGTGATGAGCGCGCGCGTGCGCTCGCGGGCTTGCATTGCGCGCTCGCGCGCGATCAGAGCCATGACGCGCGCCTGCTCCTGAAGCAGCAGTTCGGACCAGGTGGGATGCGCGGTGGCGAGCTTCTTGGTGAGGATGTTCTTGCGCGGCTCAAGCTCCGCCGTGCAGAAGACTTTGAGATATTGCTCGATGCGCTCGCGCCCCTGCGCCGCGCGCGCGGCTTCCAGCGCGGCAATGTGTTTCTGGTCGTTGGTCGAACCGGCGGCGAGCACTTCCATCAGCGCGGGCCATTCGTCGGCCGGCACGAGGGAAGCGGAGAAATATTCGGCTTCGACGCTTTCGAGTGTGTCATTCGGATCGAGGCCGAGACTTTGCGACAGTGCGGCAATAGCCGCATCCAAGCCGCCGGCAGCTTTAAGCCATTCGGCAATGGCGTCGCGTTCGAAAATCGCTTCGCTGACCACGTCCTTGAAAGTCTGGTCGGCGGCAACGACGATGGCGGTCGACAATGCCTGGCCGAGCCGAGTTTCCGGACTGGCGGCGGCCTCCAGCAGTACGTCGAGCGTCAGCCCATCGAGCAACTGTGTGGTCGATGTTTCATCCAGCACGGTGAAGCGCGCGCCGACATTGGCCTCGAACGGGAACTGGTGCAGCAGCCGGGTGCAGAAGGCGTGGATGGTCTGCACTTTCAGCCCGCCCGGCGTCTCCAGCGCGGAGGCGAACAGCCGCCGTGCCCGCACGCGGTCGGCGAAGGTCGCCGGCTTGCCGGTGTTCAGCCTGATCTGCGCATCCAGCTTGTCGTCATCGAGCGCAGTCCAGGCCGCGAGCGTTGAGAACACGCGGTTGGCCATGTTGGCGGCGGCTGCCTTGGTGAAGGTGATGCAGAGGATTTTGGCCGGGTCGCAGCCGCGTAAGAGCAGGTTGATCACGCGCTGTGCCAGCACGTGCGTCTTGCCGGAACCGGCATTGGCGGAGACGAAAGCGGAGACGTCGGGATCGGCGGCCTCGATCTGCACCGCGCGCACGTCGTTGGGAATGGTGCGCGGCGCGCTCATTCGCCGCCTCCCTCGTCACCACCGCCGCCGGTGAGCGACCATTCCTTCACCCGCGCGAGGTGGTCGTAGTCGCCGTAATGCGTCTTCCACATGGGATGGACGAGTGAGTAGTAGGGCTCGCCGTCAATAATGAAGCGCCGTGCATTACGCACCAGCTTTTTCAGGGCGGCGTCTGCCTCGATATCTGGTGTGCTGTCCTTGAGCTTGACGACTCTAACGTCACCTGCCGGCTCCCCGCCTTTGAGGCCGACATATACCAATTCTGACACTGAACTCTTGCGCGGAATATCCGAAAATCCACCCTCGCGCAGGATAGCGGCTTCCAGCGTCAATTGGGGTGCGAGACCAACCTTGACTTCATCATGCCCTGGAAGCCTTCCGGTCTTGTAGTCGAGAATGGCGTAGCTTCCATCGCTACGTCGCTCGATACGGTCGGCTCGCGCCGTAAGCGTGAAAACGAAATCGCCAAGCGGAATTTCGATCTGTCCGCCAATTTCTGCGTGTAAAGACGAAATTTTGGCGCGGCGCTCATGGTCCCATTCCGCGAACCAGCGCGCGATGCGCTCGAAGCGCGGCCACCAGAAGGCGCGCGCTTCCGGGTAATCGGCGAGCGGCTTGAAGCGCTTCTCGCCGAGCCGCGTCAGTTCCTTCAGCGGATCGGCCGGCGACGCTTTGGCGAATTCCGCGGTGTAGTCGCCGATAGCGCCGTGGATGACGGTGCCGCGGTCGCGCGCACCCGGCGGGGTGTCGACGGCATCGAGTGGCTGCAAGCGAAGAATATATTTGGCGTAGATCGTATAGGGATCGCGCAGCCAGTCCTCGATGGCCGTCACCGAAAGCCGGTGCGGCCGCGCATCGCGCGGCGGTTTCGGCTCGGGCCGCTTGGCGGGATTAACTTCTGCGGGGGAATCGAGCGCGCGGGCATAATCGAGATAGCGTTCGCCGCGTGCGATGACCACTTTCCAGCGCGGCTCGCCCGCTAGCGCGGCGATGCGCTGTACGAAGCGCGAGGTTACCGTGGGCGCGCCGGCGAGCTTGGCGGCGCGGGCTAATATCACTTCGGGCGCGCCCAAGCCTTGCGCGAAGTCGTGCGCCGACAAGCCGATGCGGCGCTCGGGCGGATCGAGGCCGAGGTCGCGCCGCATCGGCCGGGAGAGCCACGGGTCGCTGCGCGTCTCCGGCGGCCAGGTACCCTCGTTGAGGCCGCCCAGCACCACGCGGTCGATCTGCTGCAGGCGCGCTTCCAGCGGCCCGTAGATGTGTACGCGCACGTCGCGGATTTCCGGCCGCCGCACCACGCGGTCGCCGAGCGCGGCTTGAAACAGTTCGGCATAGTCGGCGCGCGCCACCGCCAGCCCTTGCGCGGAGGGGCTGTCAACGAGATCGTCGAGCGCGCGCTTCAAGGCCGTGCCGTCGTGGCCGGTAAAGGCGGCGGTCTCGTCGCCTTCGCGGCTGAGATTCTCGATCGCCGTGCGATGGCATGTCGCAAAAGTCGCGAGCGATTGATCGCCGCGTTTGAGCGTTTCCAGCGGCGCCAGCGCGTCCGTCAGGCGCGCGATCAAATCGGCGGCGGCATCGAGCTCATCATCGCGAATTTTGAGACGCGGGTCGCTTCGGTGCAGTTCCTCGTCGCGGTTGTCGCGGAAGTTCTGCAGCACGTGCGCCAGCGACGCGCTACCCGGGCTCGGCCGTGGCCCGCGCAGCAATGCGCGCTCCAGCGCCGCAATGGCGTGCGTGTAGGCGCCTTGGGTCGCGCCGAGCCGCAGCAAAGCATGTTTGAGCAGCGCCAATAGCGGCACCGGCTCCAAGCCGTGCAGCGCCACGTCCACCGTCAGCCGCGCGAACGCGCCGGCGCTCGTTTCCGCCAATGCGTCGCCGCCGGAATCGTCGACCGGCACATTCCAGCGCTCCAGCGCCGCCACCACGCGGCGGGCGAGCGCGCGGTCGGGTGTCACTAGCGCGGCGGTCTTGTCTTTGTCCTGCAGCGCCTCGCGCAAGGCGACCGCGATGGCGAGCGCTTCTTCCTCCGCATTGGCGGCTTCGATGACGCTGAGGGAGGAAAGCCCTGCGTCGACGGCCTGGTGAAAACCGGCGTCGCTCAAACTTTGTTGCCAGCGCTCGGTGGTTGAAGCCGGGCGCAGCGCTTCCGAGATCAGCACGTCGCGGCCATGCGGCTTAGCCTCGCCCAGCGCCTCGACTTCATCGCGCTTGATGCCAAGCTGATCGAGCAGCGCATGCATGGCGAATTGCGCGTGGCCGGCGGCGGGCAAGCCATCGTGACTATCATCCTCATCGTTGCCGGCGATGAGCTGCCACGACACGTCGTCGAGATGCGTGTCGAGCCCGGGCAGTACCAGCGCGCCGTGCGGCAGCGTTGCGATGGTGGCGAGCAGTTTGGCGGTCGCCGGCATCGAGCCGGTGGAGCCGGCCGCGATCACCGGCGCGTCGCTGCCGGCAAGGCGCTTGGCTTCGGCTTCGATCAACATGTCACGGCGCTCGGCGGCTTCAATCGCACCAAGCTCGGCGCGCCGTGCTGGCCAGCCCTCCCGCGCGATCTGCAGGAATTGCAGCGAACGCTGCCAATACTCGTCGAGGTCGTCCGGCACCAACGTGTCGAGCTTGTCCCAACTCACTTGGCGCGTGGTCATGTCGTCCATCAGCCGGGCGAGATCGTCGGCAAGTCCGAGCGCGGCCGAGGGCGTATTGGCGATCAGCGGCACGCCTTTTGCTGTACGCATCCCTGGCGAATTCGCCCATTTCAGGATCAGTTCGCTGAGCAACAGCCGGCGCTCGAGCGGCCTGATCGCTTCCGGCAGCGAGAGCGAGGCTTCCGCCAGGTCACCGGTGGAGGCTTCGGCGAAGGCGATCTCGTCTTCGTCGAGATCGCCGAGCGCGACGATGCGCGGCAAGAGCGCGGCCTCGCCGAGCCGGTCGAGGAACACCTCGCGCGCGAGGCGCCCGGCGCGCCGGGTCGGCAAGTAGAGCGTGGCGCGGGCGAGTTCCAGTGGATCGTTCGAAGCCGGAAAGCCCTTCACCAGCTTTCCGGCGCACAGCGCATCGATCAGCACCGGTAGGAAGGGCACCGAGGCGGGAATGTTGAAGACATTGGGGCGACTCGCCGGCATGCGGCGGAGCATACACGAAGCGTGTCAGAGTGAGGTGCGGTTAGATTGAATCACTCTGCATCCCTAACATTTTGTTTGTGCATGATCTTATCCGAAGACCGGTTCCCACTTTTCGGGATCATGCGCTATTCCACACTCGCCTTGATGGCCGCTTCGGCCTCGCCGATCGCCTCCGGCGTGCCGACGTGCATCCACTTGCCTTCGAGCCGCAGGCCATGCAGCCGGCCTTTTTCGCCGGCGCGCGCAAACAGCACGGTGAGTGGGAACGCGTCCGGAGGTGGGTCCTTGAACAAAGCGGGCGTCAGTATCGCCGCGCCGGCATAGACGAAGGGCGCTACCTCTCGCTCGCCGCGCTTTTGCAGGCGGCCATCGCCCAGCATGGTGAAGTCGCCCCGCCCGGCGTAGCCGATGCTGCCGGTGGTCGGCGCAAGCAACAACAGCGCGTCCATTGTCGCGAGATCGAAGCTGTCGGCGAGCCGCGCCAGATTGGGCGCGACGCCGTCGATCCAGATGGTGTCGGAATTGATCAGGTAGAACGGGCTTTCGCCGAGGTGCGGCAGCGCCTTGACCAGGCCGCCGCCGGTGCCGAGCAGCACGCCGCGTTCGTCGGAGATCATGATCTGCGGTTTGGCGCGCGGTGCGAGATGCTTTTCAATTTGCGCGGCCTTGTAATGTACATTAACCACAGCGCGCTCGACGCCGGCCTGCGCGAGCCGATCGAGCACGTGATCGATCAGCGGCTTTCTCGCCACCTCGACGAGAGGTTTCGGCACGCTGTCGGTGAGCGGATGCATGCGAGTACCGAGACCAGCGGCCAGCACCATGGCGCGGCGGGGAATATTCTGCATGGCGGTCAAATGTTGATCCTCGGCACGTGCGCGCGATACCACGCCTTTAGCGGCGACAGCGCGGGATGCGCCAGCGCGCGCTGCAGATAGGCCCATACGCGCGGCATATGACGCAGATATTGCGGCTTGTGATCGCGGCGGTCGAGGCGTGCGAAGATGCCGAGAATCTTAGAAGCGCGTTGCGCGGCGAGCGCGGCGTAGACAAGCGCGAAGCCGCTGGCATCGAAACTCGGATCGGCTTCGTGGCGCGCGCGCGCGTAGCGTGAGAGCAAGGCGATTTCGATCTGCTCGGGCACGTCGACGCGCGCGTCCTGCAACAGTGAAGCGACGTCGTACGCCGCCGGTCCCACCTGCGCGTCCTGGAAGTCGAGCAAACCAACGCGCTTGATGCCCCCCCGTTGCGGCAGCCACAAGAGATTGGGCGAATGATAGTCACGCAGCACCCACGTCTGCGGCGCGTTGAGCGCGGGCTGCAGCGCGTCGTGCCAAAGCGCAAGAAATGTTTGTCGCTCGACCTCGCCGATGCGTGCATTGAAGCGCGGTAGGTACCAGTCGATAAGCAATTCCACTTCAATGAGAAAAGCGCCGAGGTCGTAGCGCGGCAATTGATACTCGACGCCCGGCACCACCGGCAAAATCGCGGGCAGCGGCTCGCGGTGCAATTCCGCCAAGAGATCAGTCGCGACCTGATAGCGCTCTTCAATCGGCGCCGGTGGCTCGCCGCCAACGATCGCTTCGTGGCCAAGGTCTTCCAGCACCATTAACCCGGCGTCTCGGTCGGCGGCGAAGATTTGCGGCGCCGACAGCCCGCGCGCCCGCAATGCCTTGTCGACCGCGATGAACGGCGTCACGTCTTCGGCGAGATGCGCGATGGCGCTGTACGGCTTGCCGTCGCGCACCGGCGGGCCGTCCGGCCGGCGCGGCGCATTCATCAGGATGAGGCTCTTACCGCCGCGGATCAGCCGCTCATAGGCGCGGGTGGAGGCGTCGCCCTGCATGTGCTGGCGTCTTGCTTCGCCGAAGCTGGCCTCGGCCAGGAAGCGTCGCACCGCGGCGATGCGCTGCGCGCGCGGCGCAAAGCTGCCGTGGCCGCTGATGCGCGCATTGCGGAAGGTCGGGCCATGTTGCGGCGACAGCGTGAAGGCGATGTCGAGTCTGTCGGGCGGCAGCAGGCCGTCGGCGCGGTCCGGCCATTCTACCAGCTCGACAGTGTCGGGGCTGAGGTCTTCAAGACCGAGCTCGGCGAGCTCGGCCGGGCTCGACAGCCGGTAGAGATCGGCATGCACCAGCGTGAAGGCGGGTAATTGATAGCTCTGCATCAGCGTGAAGGTCGGGCTCGGCACCTCGATACCCTCGTCGCCGGCGAGATGGCGGATGAGCGCGCGCGCAAAGGTGGTTTTGCCGGCGCCGAGATCACCGGAGAGCGTGATCAAGTCGCCAGGCATCAAGAGCCCGGCGATGTCGGTCATCAGCCGGCGCGTCGCCTGTTCGTCGGCGAGCGCCACCGTGAAGCTGTAAATACCGTGCGCCGGGGACATCGAATCAATCCTGCCGAAGGGAAAGTTATAGGCGGCGGCGACGTCCTTCCGCTAGGTCGGCGCCGGTCGTTCCGATTTGTTGGATAACGATGTTTCACCTGCCACCGGTTCGACACGATTTGTCCGTTTTGGCGACGTGTTCGCGCGCTCCGCATCACAGGCTCGCCATTGTTCTTCAATGTCTGCGTTTATTGCCGTTGCAGGACGACGAATCGGGAACGCGATACGCGCGGCCGGCGTTTCGATGAAACGGGCGGGCGGAGCCCGTCAATTAGAAGGAGGCCCGAAATGCATAAACTTCTCCATGCCGGAATTTCGCTTGCGGCAGCGGCGGCGTTCGCAGCGCCGGCGCTGGCGCAGCCGCCCAGCCATCGCGCCCATCATCATGCGCGGCCCGGCTACGGCGCCTACGCCTATGCGCCGCCCGCTCGCCCACGTAATGGAGCGCGGGTGGCGGCGCCGGTAGCCGGCGTGGCCACCGGCACCACGATCGGCGTCGGTGTGTCCGAGGGCTGGGGCACTGCGGCGGCGGCCGCCGCGCTCCCGGCCACGGCGGCTGGCGCAGCCGCAATCGGCGGCGTCGCCGGCATTGGTGCGGTGGCGGCGGTCGACGCGATGCTCGAACCTTGCCGCGGCTTCGCGGCGATTTTCAATCTCAGCGACGGCGAATGCGTGAACGGCCACTATGTCGGCCATGCGCCGCCGACCGGCCGGCCGGTCCGGCATCGCTATCGGTAGTTTGCATCATCAAAGCGCCGCCGGCCTGAACCCTTAAATCGAGGAAGGGCCGGCGGACGATGCTCGCCAGGGTGAGGCGATTGACTACGCCGCGCTCTGCTTTTCCGCCTGCCGGGTCGGAAATACGCAAGTGACCACGGCGCCGCCGGCGGTGCCGGTATCGACCGACACCATGCCGCCGTGCAGTTCGACGAACGAGCGCACGAGCGAGAGGCCGAGGCCGGGTCCGCGGTGTTGCGAGCCGCGCGGATCGGTTTCGAACCAGTCGAATACCTTGTCCTTGGCGTCCGCCGGAATGCCCGGACCCTGATCGGTAACCGTGAACACCACCGTGTCCGGCCGCCGCGCGGCCGCCAGCGTGATGACGCCACCCGCCGGCGAGAAGCCAACAGCGTTCGACAACAGATTGAACAGGATCTGCCGCAGTCGACGTTCGTCGGCGGTAAAACTGCCGATGCCGGCCGGCACCACAATATCGAGCTTGAGATCGTCCTTCACCAGCCGGTCAAGCACGCCCTCCGCCGCCGCCTCCATCGTGGCCCGGATGTCGACATGACCGAGGTTCAGGTTCATGGCGCCGGCGTCGATCGTCGCCAGATCCAGGATGTTGTTGATGATGGCGAGCAGCGCGTTGGTCGAGGTGGTGATGTAGCCGAGATATTCGTGCTGCTTCTCTGTGAGCGGACCGAAGGCGTCGTCGCCGAGCAGGTTGGCGAAGCCGATGATATTGGTCAGCGGCGAGCGCAACTCGTAGGAGACGTGGTGGACGAAGTCGATCTTGATGCGGTCGGCGGCGACCAGCGCCTCGTTGCGTTCACGCAGCGCGCGCTCGATGTTCACCGTGTCGGTAACGGTTTGGAACGTGACGAGCGTCGCGCCGTCCGGCAACGGCATAGTCGCGAGATCGATCACCTCGCCGTCACGTCGTTCGATGCGCGCAATGATCGGCTCGCGGCCATCGATGGCCGTGATAGCCGCGCGTAAGTTACGCCATACTGTGCCGTCGTCGTGCAGCGCTTGGCACCAGGCGGTGACCGCCTCGACGTGCGGATGCTGGTTGAGGGCGTCGGGAGTCAGCTTCCACATGCGTTGGAAGGCAGGATTATGCAGGCGGACGCGGCCGTCGGAACCGAACACGGCGACTGCTTCGGCCAAATGGTCAAGCGTCTCGCCCTGCACTTTTATGAGCGCGTCGTAGCGACGGTGCAGGTCGAGGCGTTCAGTGACGTCGTCGTAGAGATAAGTGACACCACCTTCCGGATTGGGCGCGGTGACGACGCGCAAAGTGCGGCTGTCGGGCAGGTACCACATGTGTTCCTGCGGCTCGACCGCGCGATAGGCTTCGTGCAGTGCGTTTTTCCACTGCCGGAAATTTTGCTCTTCGGGCAGTTTGCGGTCGATACGCAGGCGCTCGAGCAGGTCGCTGTCGCTCGGAGTCTGGTCGAGTAAGCCTGCGTCGACATCGAACAGCGATCGAAACGCGGTATTATAGAAGATCAGCTTACGCTCGGCGTTGAAGATGGCGACGCCGGTGGCGAGTTGATCGAGAACGCGGCGGTGAGCATCGACCATTCGTGTGTGTTCGGCCCGCATCGCCTCGACCTCGGTACGGTCGGTGGCAATGCCGGCGCTGCCCGGGCCGCTAGGGCCGGCCACCACGTCGAAGATGCGCCGCTGACCGGCGGCGATCGCCGGCAGGCGGGCCGCATATGTCTCGTGCGCGGCTTGCGCGCGAAGAAGCTCCTCGCGTGCGGGGCGGTCAAGCAGTTCCATCTCGCGCGTCACCGCGTCGTTGGCGTCGGCCGCTTCGACTGCCCGCGCGTAAGCCGCATTCACGAACATCAGCCGGCCGTTCTCATCGCGCGCCCATACCGGCGCGGGCAATGAATCGAGCAGCGCAGTCATGGTGGCGACATCGGCCTGGAGCTTGTCGTGCCGTTCGACGAGATCGACGAGCTCTTGCTCGATGCCGCTGATGTCACGTAGCCGCAGCACTGCGCGGCCGGCGACGGCGCGGCCCTCCGCTTCGACGGGGCGGCCGGCTGTGCTGGTCAGCGTCATCACGAATCCGCGGCCTTCGCTGCGCAAAGTCTGCACCGCGTGTTCCATTCGCTGTGCGGCGGCGGGGTCGAGCCAGGAGCCGAACGCGAGCACGCGCTCGGGGACTGCGCTGGGCAGGATGATGGAAATATCGCCCAGAATGGTCGGCTGGTCGGACGCCGCCGGCCATTCCACCAGCACCTGCGGCTCGGCGAGCAGCAGCGCCTTGAGCCGGTCGATCTCGGCGGACAGAAGCATCGCCTCGTTGCCGGATGAAGCTTTCAGGCGTGCGGCCTGCCGCCGCGCTCGCAAGAGCGCGATCACGGCGAGCGCTACGAAGGTAATGAGGCCGAGAGCGAGGCTCAGCGCGCCGATGTCATGGCCTGCGATATTGGCGACCGCGTCCTGCAGCGCGTTGACGATGGCGAGCGTGGAGCGGGCGTCGGCGCGGGCCGGCGCGATGAAGGCAACGAGGGAGTTTGCGATAACGAAGGCGGCAAGGAATCCGCCTCGCCTCGGACGAGAACGCAGCCTCTCGTTCGCCGCCCGGATCGTCTCCGGCATTCAGACTTGCCCCAAGAAAGGCGAACGGCGTCCGCCACGCCGTGCGCGAATCGTTGGACTTTACCCCTAAGGGGAATCGCACCGAAAGAGTCCAGACCGTGAACGGGAAGCGGTAAAGTAAAGAGCGTGCGGGCTATTTCAGTTCCAACGCCTGCTGCGTCATTTCTTCGACGCTGATGCGGCCAAGCGCCGCCGAAAACACGCGCTCGGCTTCGCGCAACGTCGGCCACACGACCGCGCTGACCAACTGTGAGCCATTCGTCGGCACCGCTTCGGTGTTCTCTGCGGCGCTCGCGGCGCGCAGGATATCTTCCGCACTGATGCTGCTTTTCGCCCGCGCCAGCTCGTAACCGCCGCGTGGACCTCGAATGCCCCTGAGGATGCCCTGGTGCACCAGTGCCTGCAAAAAGGGTTCGAGATGGCGTGGCGGGAGCTGATGGCGGGCTGCCAGCGCTTTGGCCGACACCGGTCGCCCCGCGGCATGAACCGCGACGTCAAGGACAGCAGCTATGGCGAGAATTCCCTTGCGGGACACTAGCGACATTTGCGGTACCGGTCACAGTTGCACCAACTTGCGGTGGGGGTACTAATTTACGCTCCGCCGGCCGTCTAGGTGGAATTGCGACAAAATGATTCAACTTCCGGTAGAGCCAAATCCCCCGGTACCACGCACTGTCGCACTGAGGACCACAACTTCCGATAGGTACGCGCGCATGACCGGCGCCACTACCAGTTGGGCAACACGCATCCCACGCGCAACCATAACCGAATTACTTCCAAGATTTACAAGCAGAACTTGCAACTCTCCCCGGTAGTCGGCGTCGATGGTTCCAGGCGAATTTAGCACGGTAAGCCCGTGCTTTACGGCGAGCCCGGAGCGTGGGCGCACCTGCGCCTCGAAGCCGGAGGGCAGCGCAATGGCGACGCCGGTGGGCACCAGCACGCGCGCGCCCGGCGCGATCGTGAGCGGTGCGTCCGCGGGAACCGCGGCCATGAGATCGAGCCCGGCGGCGAGTGGGCTCTGATAGGACGGAAGCGACAAATCCCGGCCATGCGGCAACCGGGTGATCTCGATCGTGATCGCGCTCACGCCTTTTCCTCCTTCAGCGTCGCCGCGATGCGTTCGATCAGCATGCCGGCGACGGCTTCCTTGGTTTGCGGGGGCCACGGTTCGACGCCGTCGGCGGTGACCAGTTCGATGGTGTTGGAGTCACCGCCCATGATGCCGGTCGCCGGCGACACGTCGTTGGCGAGGATCCAGTCGCAGCCTTTGCGTGACCGCTTGGCCTTGGCGTTGGCGGCGACGTTCTCGGTCTCGGCGGCGAAACCGATGACGAGCTTCGGCCGCCCGGATTTTTTGTGTGCAATGGTGGAGAGGATGTCAGGGTTCTCGGTCAGCGCCAAAGCTGGCGCGGCCTCACCCGGCTGTTTCTTGATCTTATGACCGCCGGCTTGCGCGACGCGCCAGTCGGCGACAGCAGCGGCGAAGACCGCGACGTCGACCGGTAGAGCGCGTTCCACCGATTGAAGCATCTCGCGCGCGCTTTCGACATGCACGGTCTTGACGCCGGGCGGGTCGGGAATTGTCACCGGCCCGCTGATCAAGGTCACCTCGGCGCCGGCCCGCGTCGCCGCGGCGGCTATGGCGTGGCCCTGTTTGCCGGACGAGCGGTTGGCGATATAGCGGACGGGATCGATCGGTTCGTGGGTCGGGCCCGAGGTGACCAGAACACGCAGGCCAACGAGCGGCTTGGCTGCATCGCTGGAGAGCGTTTCCGCCACGGCGGCAGCGATTTCTATGGGTTCGGCCATGCGGCCCTTGCCGCTTTCGTTCGCCTCCGCCATCTCACCATCATTGGGTCCGATGAGGGCCGCGCCGTCCGCCAAAAGCTGAGCGAGATTGCGCTGTGTCGCCTTGTTGGCCCACATCAACGGATTCATCGCTGGCGCCAACAGGATCTTGGCACGTGTCGCCAGCAGGACGGCGCTGGCGAGATCGTCGGCATGGCCGTTCGCCATCTTCGCCATCAGGTCGGCGGTCGCCGGTGCCACCACGACGAGCTCGGCCTCGCGCGCCAGGCGGATGTGGCCGACGTCGAACTCATGCGCGGGATCGAACAGGTCTGTGTAGGCGCGACCGCCGACCAGCGCGCCGGCCGCGAGTGGCGTGACGAATTCCTGCGCCGCCTTGGTGAGGATGCAGCGCACGGCGTATCCGCGTTCCTTCAGCCTTCGGATGAGATCGAGCGACTTATAGGCCGCGATGCCGCCGCCAATGATCAACAGCACGCGGTTGATCGGTGGCGCGCTTTCTGTCGCCGCCACCCGCGGCGCGCGTGGGGCGGCGGCGGGCACTTCTTCCTCGGCCGCCGCGCGCAGGATCGTGCGCACCTCGTCCTCGACCGAGCGGCCGTTGCGCGCCGCGCGCAGCCGGAGCTGCTGTTTGAGCTTGTCTTCGAGCTGGCGGACGGTCAGGGAAGCCATCGAAAAATCCTTAATGAACAATACGCTAGCATAGATATGATTGCGATGCAATCAATGCAATCGTAGGCGGCCTCGACCGCTACGACAAGGCCCGCAGCGCGCCGCGCAAGGCATCGGCCGTCGCGTCGATGAGCAATTTTTCCGTCGCCGCGTGGGTTTCCTGCCAAACCGGGTAGGCCTTGCTCAGCAGCCGGCGGCCGGCCGCAGTAATGACCAGGCGCCGGCTGCGCCGGTCGTCCTTGTCGATTTTCACCTGCAACAGCTTGCGCCGCTCCAGGGGCTTAAGCGCAGCAGTGAGCGTGGTGCGGTCCATGGCCAGCAGCGCGGCGACGCTGCCGAGCGTCGGCGGCTCCGGCCGGTTGAGCGACATCAGCAACGAGAATTGTCCGTTGGTGAGATCGAAGGGGCGCAGCGCTTCGTCAAAGCGCCGCGCCAAAGCGCGCGCCGCCCGCTGCGCGTGCAGGCAGAGGCAACAATCTCGTACCTCCGGCGTTACCGAGAACGGCAACTCTTGCGAGTTTGACATAGGCTACATATGTTGATATCAACCTATTATGTCAAGAGTTGAATGCGGCGTTGGGAGCCGTTTTCCACGCTGATTCAAGCCTGAAGGGAGCGGTCGTCTCTCCCGCCGGCCAACACGCGAAAGGGAGCCAGAAATGCACGTTCACCCTTATTTGATGTTCGACGGCCGCTGCGATGAAGCGCTCGATTTCTACGAGAAGGCGATCGGCGCCGACGTCGGCATGCTCATGCGCTGGAAGGATAGCCCCGACAAATCCATGTGCGCGCCCGGCAACGAGGACAAGGTGATGCATGCGCAATTCAATGTCGGCGATACCACGCTTATGGCGTCCGACGGCCGCAATACCGGTCATCCTGACTTCAAGGGTTTCGCGCTCGCCCTCAACGCCAAGGACGAAGCGGAAGCCGACCGTCTGTTCAACGCGCTGGCCGCCGGCGGCCAGGTGCAGATGCCGATGGCCAAGACCTTCTTCTCGCCGCGCTTCGGCATGGTGGCCGACAAATTCGGTGTCGGCTGGATGGTGATCGTCGCGCAATAGGCGCGCGTCACTACGCAAAGCACAAATAAAAAGACGGAAGGAACGCGGGTGTCGCTCAAGCTCTATTACCATCCGCTCTCGTCTTTCTGTCACAAGGCGCTGATCGCCTTGTACGAAAATGACGTCCCGTTCGAGTCGATCTTCGTCGATCTCGGCGACGAAAAATCAAGCGCAGAACTCCGCGTGCTCTGGCCAATCGCCAAGTTTCCGGTTCTGCGCGATGAGGCACGTAAGAGTACGGTCGCCGAGGCGACCGTCATCATCGAGTATATGGATACGCACTATCCCGGACCGACGAAGTTCCTGCCGGCCGAAGCCGATCTCGCCTGGCAGGTGCGGATGTGGGATCGTTTTTACGATTTATACGTTCACGTCCAGATGCAGAAGATCGTCGGCGACCACCTGCGTCCCGCCGATGCGAGAGACACCTTCGGCGTCGAGCAGGCAAAGGCGACGGTGCAAAAATCCTACGCCATGATCGACGAACTGATGAAAGGAAAGACCTGGGCAATGGGCAATGGTTACGGTCTCGTCGATTGCGCCGCCTCTCCCGCGCTTTTTTACGCCGACTGTGTCCTGCCGATCGGCGGCGGAACGCCGAGCCTAAAATCCTATTTCGACCGGCTGATGTCGCGCCCGTCTTATGCGCGGGTACTCAAGGAGGCAGAGCCGTACTTCCATATGTTTCCCATGGAACCCAAACCCCGCCTACCGATGGAGAATGTTTGATGCCGGATCAGTCCACCAAGACTGAATCGAAGGATTTCGTCATCTCACGTGTGTTCGATGCGTCGCGTGATCTTGTGTGGCGGTGCTTTACTGAAGCGGCGCACCTGAAACAGTGGTGGGGACCGAAAGGCGTCAAGATCGCCAAGGCCATCGTCGATTTTCGCGTCGGCGGCTCCTTCCATTACGCCATGCAGCCGCCCGGCGGCGACATCATGTGGGGCAAGATGGCCTACCGTGGAATCACGCCGCAGGACCGGATCGTGTTCATCAACTCGTTCTCCGACGAAACGGGCGGCGTCACACGCCACCCGATGGCGCCGGGCTGGCCATTGCAGATCCTCTCGATCTTCACCTTCGAGGATGTGCCCGGGGCCAAGACCAAGTTCACCGTCCGCTGGTCGCCATATGAAGCAACACCGGAAGAGCAGGCGACTTTCGACAGCGACCAGTCGCGCGTCAGCATGACCGACGGCTGGACAGGAACCATGGAGAAGCTTGAGGCCTATCTGGCGACAGCGAAACAGGGAGCGTGACCATGCAGCTCAAGCATCCGCTCACGCCCTGCTTGTGGTTCGATACCGAAGCCGAAGACGCGGCCAACCTCTATTGCTCGGTGTTTTCCAATTCCAAGATCACCGCCATCAGCCGCTTTCCCGACGCCGGGCAGGAGATTCATGGTAAGCCGGCGGGCTCGGTGATGACGGTGGCGTTCGAGCTTGACGGCCAGCCGTTCACCGCGCTCAACGGCGGCCCGGTGTTCAAGCTCAATGAGGCGGTGTCGTTCCAGATCAGCTGTGATACGCAGGACGAGGTCGACTATTATTGGAACGCGCTGACCCGAGATGGCGGCCGGGAGAGCCAGTGCGGCTGGTTGAAAGACAAGTTCGGTCTCTCCTGGCAAGTGGTGCCGAACGCGCTGCCGAAGCTGATGACCGCATCCGATCCCGCGGCCTCGGCGCGGGTGATGAATGCGTTCATGAAGATGAAGAAGTTCGATATCGCGACGCTGGAGCGGGCTGCCGCAGGGAACCGACTATGACCTATGTCGACGGGTTCGTCGTGCCGGTGCCGAAGCGGAAGGTCGAGGCCTATCGCAAGATGGCGCGCAAGGCCGGCAGGATCTGGCGCGAGCACGGCGCGCTGGCGTTCCAAGAGTGCGTCGCCGACGACGTGCCGTATGGTAAGCGCACGTCGTTTCCGCGCGCGGTCAAGGTCAAGCCCACCGAAACGGTCGTGTTCTCCTACATCGTCTTTCGCTCGCGCAAGCACCGCGACCGCGTCAACGCGAAGGTCATGAAGGACGAACGGCTTGCGGCGATGATGAAGGATGTGAAGGCTTGGCCGTTCGATGCCAAGCGCATGATCTACGGTGGATTCAAGAGCATCGTCGCGCTATAGCGCCGACGGGGTGTGGCGCCGGGCACGGCGCCTCACACCACCATCCACCCGATCCACAACAGCAGCAGCGCGATGATCCATAGCGCTGCTGCGGTCCAGCGGTTGCGGCGGGCTTCGGCACGGCCGATCGCCTCCACCGTCTCCGGCGACAGCACGAAGCCGTCGCGGGTGATCTCGTCGAGCTGATCGAGCAGTGTGCCGGCCCGGGTCAGCAGGCTCGGCACCTGGCCGACGAAGCGGCCGATCTCGCCGGCGCCTTCCACCGCGTGTTCTAGCTTGCCGACCGGCCCAAGATTGCGCGCAATCCATTCGCGTACGACGGGATCGGCGGTGGTCCACATGTCGAGACGCGGGTCGAGCGAGCGGGCGACGCCTTCCACCACCACCATGGTCTTCTGCAGCAGCAGCAGTTCGGGGCGCGTGCGCATGTCGAACAGGCCGGTGACTTCGAACAGCAGCGTCAGCAGCTTCGCCATCGAAATGTCTTCTGCGGTGCGGTTGTGGATCGGCTCGCCGATGGCGCGGATCGCCTGCGCGAAGCTTTCGACCGAATGATGCCGCGGCACATAGCCGGCGTCGAAGTGCACCTGTGCCGTGCGCATGTAATCGCGGGTAATGAAGCCGAACAGGATCTCGGCGAGGAAGCGCCGCTCCTTTGGCCCCAGCCGCCCCATGATGCCGAAGTCTACCGCCACCAGCTTGCCGTCGTCGTCCACGAACAGGTTGCCGGGATGCATGTCGGCGTGGAAGAAGCCGTCGCGCAACGCGTGGCGCAGGAAACTCTGGATCACCGTGCGCCCGAGCCCGGCCAGGTCGAACCCCTTGGCGCTGAGCGCGACGTGGTCGGCGAGCCGCGTGCCGTCGATCCATTCCAGCGTCAGCACCTCGCGCGCGGTGCGGTCCCAGTCCACGGTCGGAATGCGGAAATCGGCGTCGTCCTTGGTGTTCTCCGCCATCTCTGAAGCGGCGGCGGCTTCGAGGCGGAAATCCATCTCTATCGCTACCGAGCGCGCCAGCGTCGCCACCACCTCGACCAGCCGCAGCCGCTGCGCTTCCAGCGAGAAGGACTCGGCCTTGCGGGCGACGAAGAAGAAGGCGGCAAGATCAGACCGGAAGCGCCGCTCGATGCCGGGCCGCAGCACCTTCACCGCCACCGCTCTGCGTTCGCCGTTCTCCTCGATCTCGGCGCGGTGCACCTGCGCGATGGAGGCGGCGGCGACCGAAGGTCCAAAGCTTGCATAGATCGCATTGAGCGGCTTTCCGAACGCGGCGACGATGGCGGCTTCCGCTTCGGCTTGCGGAAACGGCGGCAGCTTGTCCTGCAGGCTTTCGAGGTTACGCGCGATTGTTTGGCCAACCACGTCGGGCCGGGTGGCGAGGAACTGGCCGAGCTTGACGTAAGTCGGCCCCAGGCGCGTCAGCGCCGCGGCGAGCCGGCTCGAGCCTTCGCCGGCGCCGCGCCGCTCGATCAGCCGGCCGAGCGCGACCGCCCATTTGGCGCCGAGCGGCAGCGGCCTTGTGTCGACCAGCGCCAGCACGCCCTCGCGCGCGAACACGAAGCCGGCGCGGCTGAGACGGAGAAGATGGGCGGTGGCAGAGATCACGCGGCGACCATCTAGAGCTTCCAACCCGAATGCAATGCCACCACGCCTCCCGTCATCTGCGTGATCGACACACGGCGGAAGCCGCTCTCTTCGATCATTCTGGCGAACGCCTTGGGCTTGGGAAACTTGCGGATCGATTCAACGAGATACTGATAGGCCTCCCGATCGCCGGTGACCATGCGACCAATATTCGGAATTACCTGGAACGAATAGAGGTCATACAGCTTGTCGAGCCCGGGCACGTCGACGGCGGAAAATTCCAGGCACAGGAAGCGTCCGCCGAACTTGAGCACGCGATAGGCTTCGGCCAGCGCGCGGTCGATGCGCGGCACGTTGCGAATGCCGAAGGCGATGGTGACGCAGTCGAAGCTCTTGTCGCCGTAAGGCAGTTCTTCGGCATTGCCCTGCTCGAAGGTGACCACATGGTCGAGACCTTGTTGCTCCGCACGCTCGGCGCCGACAGCCAGCATCTCGGCATTGATGTCGCTGACGGTGACGCGGGTGCCCGGGCCGCCCGCCGCTACCACGCGGAAGGCGACGTCGCCGGTGCCGCCGGCCAGATCGAGCAGCGCGAAGGGGGTGTTTGACTTTTCATGAAGACGGCCGTGACGGCCTTTTGGCGGCGGGTTCACCGCCGTCACCAGGGCGTCCTTCCAGGCCCGGTGCAGACCGCCCGACATCAGGTCGTTCATCAGGTCGTAGCGCCGCGCCACTGAATGGAACACGTCGTCGACCCGCCCCTGCTTGTCCTCAAGCGGGATGTTCTCGTAGCCGAAATGGGTCTCGGCTTGGGTCTCTTTTGGGGCCGCGGTCATGTCCAATAGTCCTTTGCGGGCAGGACCATAGCGCGACCGGGCGGGGGAGGCTATGACGGTGTTCAGCCTTCCCGCCAAGGGGTTAAGAAACGCCGCCATGCCCGAACTTCCTGAGGTCGAAACCGTCCGCCTGGGGCTCGCGCCTGCCATGGAGGGTGCGCGCTTCAAGAAGGTCGAGGTGCGCGATCGCCGGCTGCGCTGGCCGGTCGCCAAAGACTTCGAGAAACGGCTCGAGGGCCAGAACGTCGAAGGGCTCGGCCGCCGCGCCAAATACCTACTCGCCGACCTCTCCTCCGGCGACGTGCTGTTGATGCACCTCGGCATGTCGGGCTCGATGCGGGTCGGGCACGAGTCGCGGCCGGGCGTCTATTACCATGAAAAGTCGAAGAGCAAGTCGCATGACCATGTCGTGTTCCATATGTCGAACGGCGAGGTGATCACCTTCAACGACCCGCGCCGCTTCGGCTCCATGAAGATCGTGCCGCGCGCCAAGCTCGGTGAGGAGCCGCTGTTGCGCTCGTTGGGGCCCGAGCCGCTCGGCAATGAATTCGACGCCGCCATGCTGGCGAAAGCTTGCGCCGGCAAGAAGACCTCGCTGAAGGCCGCGCTCAGCGACCAGCGCGTCGTCGCCGGCTTGGGCAATATCTACGTCTGCGAGGCGCTGTTCCGCGCGCATCTTTCACCGAAACGCCGC
The DNA here is from genome assembly GCA_963732895.1 of uncultured Pseudomonadota bacterium. Taxonomy (GTDB): domain Bacteria; phylum Pseudomonadota; class Alphaproteobacteria; order Rhizobiales; family Xanthobacteraceae; genus Pseudolabrys. Next base: position 69,859 of record CAVTBG010000009.1, read on the forward strand.
GCCTCCACGATCGCCGATCGCACCGGCAAACCGAACGCGCGCGCCGAAGCGCTGGTTCACGCCGTCAAGGCGGTGCTGCACGATGCCATCAAGGCCGGCGGCTCGAGCTTGCGAGACCACCGCCGCGCCGACGGTTCGCTCGGCGACTTCCAGCACAATTTCCAGGTCTATGACCGCGAGGGCGAGCCGTGCCCGAATTGCAAAAGCACCATCAAGCGCATCGTGCAGACCGGGCGCTCGACGTTCTATTGTCCCTCATGCCAGAAATAGCCGACATCACCGGGAGAGAGCCGTCATGAGTTACCAGCACATCCTCGTCGAAACCAAGGGCCGGGTCGGTATCATCCGCCTGAACCGGCCGCAGGCGCTCAATGCGCTCAATCTCAAGCTTACGGAAGAACTCGCCACGGCCGTCGACGCGTTCGATGCCAACGCCGATATCGGCTGCCTTCTGATCACAGGCAACGAGAAGGCCTTTGCCGCCGGCGCCGATATCAAGGAGATGGCAGGCAAAGATTTCATCGGTGTGTTCCTCAACAATTTCGCTGGCACTTGGGACCACTCGGCGCACGCGCGTAAGCCGATCGTGGCGGCGGTCGCGGGCTTCGCGCTCGGCGGCGGCTGCGAGCTTGCCATGCAATGCGACGTGGTGATCGCCGCCGACAATGCGAAATTTGGCCAACCCGAAATAAAGCTTGGCGTTATCCCCGGTATCGGCGGCACCCAGCGGCTGACCCGCGCGGTCGGCAAGGCAAAAGCCATGGATCTAATCCTTACCGGCCGCATGATGGACGCCAGCGAAGCCGAAAAGTCTGGGCTGGTAGCGCGTGTGGTGCCGGCGGCGGATTTGATGGACGAGGCGATGAAGGTCGCGGAGGCCATCGCCGGCATGTCGCTGCCATCGGTCCTGATGGCCAAGGAGGCGATTAACCGCGCCTTCGAATCGAGCCTCGCCGAGGGAGTGCTGTTCGAACGCCGCGCTTTCCATTCGCTATTCGCGACGCAGGACCAGAAGGAAGGCATGAAGGCCTTTGTCGAGAAGCGTAAGGCGGATTGGAAGAACAAGTAGCGTGAGCGCCCGAAAGCGCGGCGACATCTTCGGCGTCGTCATCGCCGGGCTTGTCCCGGTAATCCCGCTCAGAGAGGCACTGCGTTCCTAAACGAGATGGCGTTCGCCAAACAACAGGGGTGATGGCGCTTGCCTTGACGCATGACCTAAGCAAGCCGGGCATGCGCGGCGTTTGTTATGCGGCAATTACTTCCTGACGCAAATCACGCGCACCACCGCATCGTGCGCATTGCCGCCGGTCGCCGGCGTCACGCCGTGCACTTTTAAGAAGTCTCGGATCGCCGCGGCGGTTATTAAATGCACCGGCGCAATCGGCGGACCGTTGCTCGCCAGCACCGCATTGCGGGTCTCCATCATGCCGAGCACTTGGTCGTGTCCTTGGCCGTCATTGCTAAGCACGGCCGCGCCGGAAAATCCTGCCATCGGCACCGGCTGACTAAGATCGATCGTCGCGGCACCGATCAGCCGCGCCTTGATCTCCTTCGGCTGGCGCGCGCCGTGCTGCTCCTTGGGATCGGGAATGCCGATGAGCGTTAGCGTCTTGGTTGGCGCCTTGGCGTTCACTGCCTCGCGCGGCATCGGCAGCGCCGGCAGTTGTCGCTGGCCGTAGACGCGCAGCAGCGCCAGGCCTTTCGCCTTGTCCTCGGCGATGCGGTCCGCATTGCCGAGCCCGGCGGCGACGATCACCCTGCAGCCCTCGGTGACTTGGCGATCGGTGATGATGTCGCCGCGCGCGCTGACGATCAGCCCGGTGCCGTATTCGACCGGCCTGGCCAGCACCGCGAACGGCACGTTGCGCGCCGGGAACGGCGCAAACGCTGCCGTCATCGCGTCTGCCACGGGCGCAACGATGCCCACCATCGCCTGATCATAGAGCAGCGTGAACCCTCGGATCTCGCCATCGCGCTTGACCGCGCGCACGTCGAAATATTTCAGGCCCTGCATGCCGTGGATCGAGAAATCGTTGTCGTGCAGCGTGCTGTTTGACACCCGGCGGATACGCGGGCTCTTTTTTTCTTGCGCGTAGAGGTCAGCGAGCTTGAGGTCGAGATCCTTAAGCCGGAAAGTTTCGACCCGCACCGCACCGTGGGGTGACGACCAGCGTGTGCCGTGCGGTGCGTCGTGGGCGTTCGGCACCAGTTTGATCGGCAGACCGATGCGGATGCCGGTCGCCGGATCGGTCACGACGCGCCAGCCGAAGCGACGTTCGTGCGCGTCGCCGGCGGCCAAGAGCGCGGCGCGCTGTTCGACGGTGAGCACGCCGGTGACCTTGGCCTTGTGCCGCTTCTGGAAGTTCTTCACCGCTCCGCGCAGGGGTTCTTCGTCTTTGCCGGCGCCGGCGTAGTCGCCGGCCCACAGCAGCGCCGATTGGATCCTCAGCCATTCGCCGGCCGGGATGCCTCCATGGGTATCGGTCGGCAGCGAGGCCGTGGTCATGACGTCCGGCTTGGGCGTCGGCAATTCGACGTCACGGGTTTTCTTCCCGCTCTTTGGCGCAGAAGCCCTGGCGGCGATCGATTGGGTGGTCTTCGGCTTGGTGGTGGCAGACTTCGCGGCCGGCGGGGAGTGTGGAAGCGGCCGATGGGCGATCGCGTGCCGCCGATGGTGACGTCCGGCAGCAGGCTTCTTGGCGGCCTTCTTGTCCGCCTTATCCGGCTTGTCCGCCTTGGGCTTCATGAACACGCCGGCGTCGCCCGGGCCGCCATAATATTGAGCCGCGGCCGGGCCGGAGCCCAGAACGAGCACGAGCATGATGAATAGAAAACCGCACCGCATTGATTTTAGCGCCACCCCAAAATGATATCGCATGAGCTTAGTCGATCCACGGAGGGGCGCAAAGCGGCAGGCCGCCTTGCGCGGCCCACGCGTCGGTCGATAAAGATGCCGGCACAAGGGCTTGCGCCCGGCTAGTGCGGCGGATTTGACGTTCCGCCCCCAAGTTCGGCCCGCTCCGTGGCGGAACGTCAAATCCAAAGCCGCACTAAAATCAGATATTTGCTAGTGTCCCTTCGGTTCCGACATTCGTATGAATTTGTATGAAAGTGTGCGGCAACGGGATACGAACGTCAGAACCGGGACACTAGTGTTAACCTTGATGCTCGATCCATCCGAACTCGAACGTTACGCCCGCCACATCGTGTTGCGCGAAGTGGGTGGGCCCGGCCAGGGCAAGCTGAAGGCCGCCCGCGTGCTGGTGATCGGCGCCGGCGGCCTCGGCGCGCCCGTGCTGCTCTACCTGGCCGCAGCCGGCGTCGGCACACTCGGCGTCATTGACGACGACGTGGTGTCGCTGTCCAACCTCCAGCGCCAAGTCATCTTCGGCACGGGCGATATCGGCAATCGCAAGGTGGACGGAGCTGAAGCTGTGATCGCGCGGCTCAATCCGCATGTGGCGGTCGAGACTCACATGACGCGCCTTGATGCCAGCAACGCGCTCGATCTGTTCGTGGACTACGATCTGGTCGTCGACGGCTCGGACAATTTCGCCACCCGCTATCTTTCGTCAGACGCATGTTATTTTGCGAAGAAACCGCTGATCACCGCCGCGGTCGGCACCTTCGACGGCTCGCTCACGTCGATCCGCGCGCACGAGACCGGCGCCGACGGCACGCGCAATCCGACCTATCGCTGCCTGTTTCCCGAGCCGCCACCGGCCGGTTCAATTCCCGCCTGCGCCGAAGCCGGCATCCTCGGCGCGTTGCCGGGCGTGCTCGGTTCGTTGATGGCCCTGGAAGTGATCCGCGAGATCGTCGGCTTTGGCGAAGGCTTGGTCGGCCGGCTGTTGATGGTCGACGCCCGATCAATGCGTTTCGAAACGCTGAGCTATGCCTGGGATCCTGACAACCCGTTGAGCGGCGAAAATCCGACGATCAAGGATTTGTCGGTTCACAAGTAGCCGTAATCACGTGCTGTCATGCCGCGCGAAGGCGGGGCATTCAGTAAACACCGACAATTCTGTGAGTACCGGATCATCCGCTTTCGCGGATGATGACAGCAGCGTTTGCTGCCCAGCCCTGGTTACAGCATCGACGGCAACACACGATCCGGTGGCCGGTGGCCGTCCATAAACGTGCGGATATTGATGATCACCTTCTCGCCCATGTCGACGCGGCCTTCAAGCGTCGCCGATCCCATGTGCGGCAACAGCAATACCTTGCCGTCGCGTGCGAGCTTCACAAGCTTCGGGTTCACCGCCGGCTCGTGCTCGAACACGTCGAGTCCGGCGCCGGCGATATTGCCGCTTTCGATCAGTCGCGCCAGCGCGTTCTCGTCGATCACTTCGCCGCGTGAGGTGTTGACGATATAAGTTTGCGGCCGCAGCAGCTTCAGACGCCGCGCCGACAGCAGGTGATACGTCGCCGGCGTGTGCGGGCAATTGATTGAGATGATGTCCATGCGGGCGAGCATCTGATCGAGGCTCTCCCAATAGGTGGCGTCAAGCTCCTCCTCGATCTTTGCCGCCACCTTGCGGCGGTTGTGATAGTGGATTTGCAGGCCGAAGGCGCCGGCGCGCCGCGCTACTGCCTGGCCGATGCGGCCCATGCCGATGATGCCGAGGCGTTTGCCCCAGATGCGGTGGCCGAGCATCCAGGTCGGGGACCAGCCCGGCCAGCCGTCTTCGGAGGTGACGATATTGGCGCCTTCCACCAGCCGGCGCGGCACGGCAAGGATCAGCGCCATGGTCATATCGGCGGTGTCTTCGGTCAGCACGCCTGGCGTGTTGGTGACCGTGATGCCCCGCTGCACCGCGGTAGTGACGTCGATGTTGTCGACGCCGTTGCCGAAATTGGCGATCAACTTGAGTTGCTCGCCGGCTTTGCCGAGTATGGCAGCGTCGATGCGGTCGGTGACGGTGGGCACCAGCACGTCGGCAGATTTCACCGCCTCGGCGAGTTGGGCCTGGCTCATCGGCTTGTCGTCTGGATTGAGGCGGGCGTCGAAAAGTTCCCGCATGCGCAGCTCGACGTTGTCGGGCAGCTTGCGTGTGACCACCACGAGCGGCTTTTTGGTCTTCGCCATTGTCGTCTTCACCGCGGCACCTACGGCGCGTCACCCCCCGCCGAACGGTAAGCCGATTCAGCCCTCTTTAACCGTGCTCGCCCACACTGCGGCGTCGCCGCGTGCAGGCCCCAAATCCGTGCTTTTTTCCTAGCAGATGACTGTCACAACACAAAGCTTTGGCGCCCGGCGCCGCCGCTTTGCCGCCGCTCTCTTGGCGGCGGTTGCCCTATCGATTTTGGGGGTCGCCGCGGCCGTGGCGCAGGCCAAGGGGCAGAAAAAAGGTACCGATATCGCGCTCGGCCGCGGTCCGGTCACCGGCCTGCCGGTTCCCCGCTTCGTCAGCCTGAAATCGGATCGGATCAATGTCCGGTCCGGCCCCAGCCGCGACCAGGACGTGCGATGGGTCTACACCCGCGCCAGGATGCCTGTGGAAATCACCGCCGAATTCGAAAATTGGCGTCGCATCCGCGACTGGCAGGGGGCGGAAGGCTGGGTCTACCACTCGCTGCTATCCGGCAAGCGCACCGCAGTGGTGGTGCCGACTCTAAAGACTGACCTGGTGCCGCTCTATTCCCGCCCGGCTGCGACCTCGCGGGTGGTGGCGCGTCTACAGGGCGGCGTGCTTGGCTCACTGGTCTCGTGCACCGGCACCTGGTGTGAGTTCAGCGGCAAAGGCTTCGACGGCTGGATCATGCAGGTCCGGCTTTGGGGCGCATATCCCAACGAGAAGGTCGAGTAGCGTCAGGCGCATGATCCCGAAAAGCGGGAACCGGGTTTCGGCAAAAGACCATGCGCCTACTAGAACAAAAATCGCCGGGACGAACCCGGCCAGTCTAACCTCATGCCAATTTCGTACGCCGAAGGCGGCTGGTTACTTCTTCCGCCGCAACCGCACCACGACATCGACGCGGGCGATTTCATACCCTTCGGGCGGCGTCGGCGTGGCGCCGAGCACGACATCAGTGCCCGGAATGTCGAGCAGTTCGTCGTCGCCTTCCACGAAGAAATGATGGTGGGTGGACACATTGGTGTCGAAATAGGCCTTCGAACCGTCAACCGCGACCTGGCGGAGCAGACCGACTTCGGTGAACTGGTGCAGGGTATTGTAGATGGTGGCGAGCGAGACCGGCACCTTGGCGCGGCTTGCCTCTTCGTAGAGCATTTCCGCGGTCAGATGGCGGTCACCCTTGCCGAACAGGATCCAGCCCAGCGCCATCCGCTGGCGGGTCGGCCGCAGGCCCACTTGGCGCAGCATCGCCTTCACGTCGTGCCACGGGCAGCCCGTGAGCGGGGAAGTGTCCCTCGTCGGCAGTGTCATGGTGCGCGTTTGCGTCATTATCGTACTCAATTAAGGCACCGCGAGCGGCCTGCATCAGACCGTTTCATTTGCAACATATACGACTTGGCAGCGCTGATGCAACTCCCTCGCAAGAGCAGCCAAGCCACCGGAGGCCCGATTTTGCGGCCAATTTGTCGCGGACTTTCGGGTTACAACCGAAATTGCCGGGCGTGGGTTCCGTCACCACCTTGGCCGGGCTAAGTCCGGTATGTTAGGCATTCGCCCATGGGATTGCAGCCAAACCTGCAGCGCGGGGCGACAAAAACGATGGATAAACGGCGTCACAGTTTCGATTACGAGGACTTACTTGCGTGCGGGCGCGGTGAGCTTTTCGGTCCCGGCAATGCGCAGCTTCCGCTGCCGCCGATGCTGATGTTTGACCGGATCACCGATATCCAGGAAACGGGCGGCGAGCACGGCAAGGGCCTGATCCGGGCAGAACTCGACGTAAAGCCAGACCTTTGGTTTTTCCTTTGCCACTTCAAAGGCGACCCGGTGATGCCTGGCTGCCTCGGCCTCGACGCTCTCTGGCAGATGGTGGGGTTTTTCCTCGGCTGGCTGGGTGCTCCTGGCCGCGGCCGCGCTCTTGGCCTGGGCGAACTCAAATTCTCAGGCCAAGTGCTTCCCACCGTGAAAAAGGTCATTTACGGGGTCGACTTCAAGCGGGTGATGCGCTCCAAGCTGGTGCTCGGCATCGCTGACGGTTGGCTGTCCGCTGACGGCGAGGTGATCTACAAAGCCTCCGACCTCAAAGTCGGCCTGTTCAAACAGGATGAGGCGTTGCAGCCGAGTGGTGCCTGAACTTGGCGAGGAGGCGGCGAGCTACAGCGAGCCGCATGCTTGCTGCTGTCGGGGGGGCTTGCGAGCCGACGTCGCCCAGGCGATTTAAGGTTATGGCTCCATGATCACAGGTCCCATAATCTCAGGCCCGCGATCTTCAGGGCCTACGATCCATGGTCCTGTGGCCAATCCACTACCCTAGTTGAGGATATTCTGATCATGCGACGGGTCGTCGTTACCGGGATGGGTATCGTCTCATCGATCGGCAACAATACGCAGGAGGTCGTGGCCAGCCTGCGCGAGGCGAAATCCGGCATCGTGAAGGCCGACAAATACGCCGAGCTCGGCTTCCGCTGCCAAGTGCACGGCGCCCCCACTCTCGATCCGGCCGACGTCGTCGACCGCCGCGCCATGCGCTTCCTCGGTGGTGGCGCCGCCTGGAACCATGTCGCCATGGAGCAGGCGATCCGCGATTCCGGGGTCGAGGAAAGTGACATCTCCAACGTGCGCACCGGTATCGTGATGGGCTCGGGCGGACCTTCGACCCGCACTTTGGTTGAGGCTGCTGATATCGCGCGCACGAAAAGTCCCAAGCGTATCGGCCCGTTCGCGGTGCCGAAGGCGATGTCGTCGACTGCTTCGGCGACGCTCGCCACCTGGTTCAAGATCAAGGGCGTGAATTATTCGATCTCGTCGGCCTGCGCGACCTCCAATCACTGCATCGGCAACGCCGCCGAGATGATCCAGTGGGGCAAGCAGGACATGATCTTCGCCGGCGGCTGCGAGGAACTCGACTGGACGCTGTCGATGTTGTTCGACGCCATGGGCGCGATGTCGTCCGGCTACAACGACACTCCCACCAAGGCCTCGCGCGCCTATGACAAGGACCGCGACGGTTTCGTCATCGCCGGCGGCGCCGGTGTGCTGGTGCTGGAGGAGCTCGATCACGCCAAGGCGCGCGGCGCCAAGATCTATGCCGAGGTCGCCGGCTACGGCGCCACCTCCGACGGCTACGACATGGTGGCGCCTTCGGGCGAAGGCGCGATGCGCTGCATGAACATGGCGATCGAGACCTGCAAGGCACCGATCGACTACATCAATCCGCACGCGACCTCGACGCCGATCGGCGATCTCAAGGAGATCGAGGCGATCCGCGAAGTGTTCGGCGCCAAGTGCCCGCCGATCTCGGCCACCAAGTCCCTCACCGGCCATTCGCTCGGCGCAACGGGCGTGCAAGAGGCGATTTATTCGCTACTGATGATGCAGAACGGTTTTATCTGCGAGAGCGCCAATATCGAGAACCTCGATCCCGATTTCGCGGACATGCCCATTCTCCGCGAGCGCAAGGACAACGTCACGCTCGGGGCGGTGCTGTCGAACTCGTTCGGATTCGGCGGCACCAATGCTTCGGTGGTCTTCAAGCGACTGGATGCGTGAGCGGTGCGGCGATGATGCAAGATGGAATTGACGTCATGGCCAGGCTTGTTACCGCAAGTCGGGATTACCCGACTTGCGGCGATTTGTTGGGACGCAACTCGGGCAGGCCCGAGTCGCGTGTGCCACCCACGTCTTGATGGAACAAGCGCGAAGGCGTGGATGGAGAGCGATCGATGCCAGGACTGATGGAAGGCAAGCGTGGGCTGGTCATGGGAGTCGCCAACGACCATTCGATCGCGTGGGGCATTGCCAAGACGCTGAGCCAGCACGGCGCCGAGCTCGCCTTCACCTACCAGGGCGAGGCGCTCGCCAAGCGCGTCAAGCCGCTTGCCGAACAGGCCGGCTCATCCTTCCTGATGCCTTGCGATGTCGAGGATATCGCCTCAGTCGACGCGGTGTTCGACGAGATCAAGAAGAAATGGGGCACGATGGATTTCCTCGTGCACGCGGTGGCTTTTTCCGACAAGAGCGAGCTGAAAGGCCGTTACGCCGATTCCACGCGCGAGAACTTCGTCCGCACCATGGTGATCTCCTGCTACGCCTTCACCGAAGCCGCCAAGCGCGCGGCCGCGCTGATGCCGAACGGCGGATCTATGCTGACGCTGACCTATAACGGCGGCGACCGCGCCATGCCGAACTACAACGTCATGGGCTTGGCCAAGGCGGCTCTGGAATCCTCGGTGCGCTATCTCGCAGTCGATTTCGGCCACCAGAAGATTCGCGTCAACGCCATCTCGGCCGGGCCGATCCGCACGCTCGCCGGCGCCGGCATCGGCGACGCGCGCTACATGTTCGCTTTCCAGCAGAAATATTCGCCGCTCGGCCGCGGCGTGACGCTGGAGGAACTCGGTGGCGCCGGGCTTTACCTGATGTCGGGTCTCTCAACCGGCGTCACCGGCGAAATCCACTTCGTCGATAGTGGCTACAACGTCATCGCCATGCCGCAGCCGGCCGCGCTGAAGGCCGCCGGCGGCGAGGTGGAGGACGGCGGGTAACAGCCTTTCCGCGGACTACCTGGCACGCGCCTTAGATAAAAACGGCCGGGGAAACTCCCCGGCCGTTTTGTTTCGCGTATAAAGCGATATCTTACGCCGCCGTCTTCTGAGGCCTGGCAAGGTCAAAGCGGTCGGCGTTCATCACCTTGTTCCAGGCCGCCACGAAGTCCTTCACGAACTTCTCCTTCGAGTCGGCGCAGGCATAGACTTCCGCGAAGGCGCGGAGCTGCGAGTGCGACCCGAAGATCAGATCGACGCGAGTGCCGGTCCACTTGACCGCCTTCGTCTTGCGGTCGCGGCCCTCGTACACGCCATCGCCTGCGGGCACCCATTCCGTGCCCATGGTAAGCAGGTTGACGAAGAAGTCATTGGTCAACTTGCCCGGCGTCTTGGTGAAGGCGCCGTGCTTGGAGCCGCCGACATTGGCGCCGAGCACGCGCAGACCACCGACGAGCGCCGTCATCTCCGGTCCGGTCAGCCTCAGCAGTTGAGCCCGGTCCACCATGGCCTCTTCGGGCGCCATGAACTGGTGCTTGCTGCTGAGATAGTTGCGGAAGCCGTCAGCACGCGGCTCGAGCGGCGCGAAGGATTCGACGTCGGTCTGCTCCTGCGACGCGTCCATGCGGCCCGCCGTGAATGGAACCTTCACGTTGACGCCGGCACCCTTTGCGGCCTTCTCAACCGAGGCGTTGCCGCCGAGAACGATCAGGTCGGCAAGCGAGACCTTCTTGCCGCCCTTGGCCGAAGCGTTAAATGCCTTCTGGATCGCCTCGAGCTTCTTGAGCACTTTCGCCAGCTTCGCCGGATTGTTCACGTCCCAATCCTTCTGCGGGCTGAGGCGGATGCGCGCGCCGTTGGCACCGCCACGCTTGTCGGAGCCGCGGAACGTCGACGCGGACGCCCAGGCGGCCGAGACCAGTTGCGACACCGACAGACCGCTCGCGAGGATCTTCTGCTTCAGAGCCGCGATGTCCTTGTCGTTGATCCGGTTGCGATTGGCGGCCGGGATCGGGTCCTGCCAAATCAGCGTTTCCTTCGGCACGAGCGGGCCGAGGTAGCGCGCGATTGGGCCCATGTCGCGGTGCGTGAGCTTGAACCACGCGCGCGCGAACGCGTCCGCAAATTGATCCGGATTCTCATAGAAGCGCCGCGAGATTTTCTCGTAAGCCGGGTCGAAGCGCAGCGACAGGTCCGTGGTCAGCATGGTCGGCAAATGCTTCTTCGACTTGTCGTGGGCGTCCGGAACGTCGGCTTTCGCGTTCTTCGCGACCCACTGCTTGGCGCCGGCCGGGCTCTTCGTCAGTTCCCATTCGTTTTCGAACAGGTTCTTGAAGAACAGATTGCTCCACTTGGTCGGCGTTTGCGTCCAGGTGACTTCCGGCCCGCCGGTGATGGTGTCGCCGCCGACGCCGGTGCCGTGCTTGCTCTTCCAGCCGAGGCCCTGATCCTCGATGGCAGAGCCTTCCGGATCCGGACCGAGCAGCGACGGATCGCCGGCGCCGTGGGTCTTGCCGAACGAGTGGCCGCCGGCGATCAGCGCGACGGTTTCCTCATCGTTCATCGCCATGCGGAAGAACGTTTCGCGGATGTCCTTGGCCGCGGCGACCGGGTCCGGATTGCCGTTCGGGCCTTCCGGGTTGACGTAGATGAGGCCCATCTGCACGGCGCCGAGCGGCTCGGCCAACTGCCGTTCGCCGCTGTAGCGTTCGTCGCCGAGCCATGTGCCCTCGGGACCCCAGTAGAGCTCTTCGGGCTCCCACACATCGGCGCGGCCGCCGGCGAAGCCGAATGTCTTGAAGCCCATCGAGTCGAGGGCGACGTTGCCGGCGAGAACCATCAGGTCGGCCCAGGAAATCTTGCGGCCATATTTCTGCTTGATCGGCCACAGCAGACGACGCGCCTTGTCGAGGTTGGCATTGTCCGGCCACGAGTTGAGCGGCGCGAAACGCTGCTGGCCGGCGCCGGCGCCGCCGCGGCCGTCGGTGATGCGGTAGGTGCCCGCTGAGTGCCAGGCCATGCGGATGAACAAGCCGCCGTAGTGACCGAAGTCGGCCGGCCACCACGCTTGCGAGTTCGTCATCAGGGCGCGCAGGTCCTTGATCACCGCCTTGAGGTCGAGCGTCTTGAATTCTTTGGCGTAGTCGAACGCCTCGCCCATCGGATCGGATAATTTGGAGTTGGCATGGAGGACCTGGATGTCCAGTGTTTCCGGCCACCAGTCCTTGTTGCTGTGTCCGCGGGAGCCGCCTGTGAACGGGCACTTGCCCGAGTTCTCGTCAGTCTTTGCGTCCATGTCTCTCTCCGATCGTGTTCTGTAATTTTCTTCGGGTTGTTTCATATAGGCCCATTGTGGCTACTCACCGGCGGGAGTGCCGACAGCTGTCAGAGCCATCTTGGGTGCTTTGGCGTCCCCGCCGACAAACCGAAAGAAGTCACGTCCCGCATCTGGTTGCGAACGAAACTATTATCGCTCAAAATAGCGATCAGGTCCAATCGTATTGATTGGCTGTGGCCATAAGATTATCTGATCGACATGATCACTTTGCGACAGCTTCGCTATCTCGTTTCACTCGCCCGTCATCGTCACTTCGGGCGAGCGGCGGATGAGTGCGCCGTCACCCAGCCCGCTTTGTCGATGCAAATCCGCGAGCTGGAGCGCGGGATCGGCGGCGATTTGGTCGAGCGCCGCCCAGGTGAAATCGTGCTCACCGAACTGGGGCAGGAGGTCTCCGCTCGCGCGGACGCGATCCTGACCGCGACCCGCGACCTGGTCGATTTCGCCCGCCACCGAGACCTGCTCAGCGGCCATCTCCGACTCGGCATCATTCCGACGCTTGCACCCTATGTGTTACCGCGCGTGTTGCCGTTGCTGCAGGCCGCCTATCCGGCGCTACGGCTGGAGGTGCGCGAAACCCAGACCAAGACGTTGATCGAAGAGCTTGCCCGCGGCGATCTCGATTGTGTGATGCTGGCGCTTCCGGCCGAGGGTGCCGAGGTGGAGACGTTCGCGCTGTTCGACGATCCGTTCCTGCTGGCCTTGCCGGCAAGTGAGCCGGTGCCGGCGCCCGGCCGGGTCAACATCAAGGACGTCGATCAACGCCGGCTCATCCTGCTTGAGGAGGGCCATTGTCTGCGCGATCAGGCGCTCGCCTTCTGCGCGTCGCCGCGCCGCGATGCGCCGGCCGGTCTCGGCGCAACGTCGCTTGCCACCGTGATGCAGATGGTCGCGAATGGCTACGGCGTCACGCTGGTGCCGGAGGTGGCAGTTGATGTCGAGGTGCGCGACAGCCGCGTGAAGCTGCTGCGTTTCGCCGATCCGGAGCCCGCGCGCACCGTCGGCTTGGCGTGGCGGCGAACCTCGCCGCGCAAACAGGATTTCGTCGCTCTCGGCAATGCCGTGCGCGACGCCGTGGCAAATTCGACCTCGCGTGGAGGACCTCGGCTGAAGTCCGGACGGGTGGCATAGCCGCCAGTCAGAATTCTGCTTGTTGTTGCACGGCCAGCCGGTTCTCGAGGCAGTAATAGGACGACACGCGACTGATGAGCTTTTCCCGCATCCATTCATTCAGGATGCGGCTGACGTTCTCACGCGCAATGCCTGCCATGGCCGCGACATCGCTTTGGCTCACCCTCTGCCGGATGACGATGCGTCCCCCACCAACCTCGTGGCCGAAAGCGTCTGCCAGGCTGATCAAAGCGCGCGCGACACGGCCTTTCAGCGGCAGGAAGCTAGCCGCCGCAACAATGTCATTCGTGTCGCGCAGGCGTGCGGCCAGCATCGTCATGATGTGACGATAGACGACTGGCGTGCGTTCGGCGAAGGCATGGAAGTCGGTGCGACTTATGAAGCGCAGCTCGCTGGGGCGAACCGCAGACACTGAAGAAGAACGCGGCCCACCGTCGATCATCGACAGCTCGCCGACGACGGTACCCGCGCCGAGAATGGCAAGGATGCGCTCGCTGCCCCCGGGAGAAACCATCGTCACCTTCAACAGACCTTCATCCAGCACGTAGCAGCCATCCCCTGGGTCTCCGGCGATTAACAACGTTTGATCGGGCGCGAGCCGCACGGGACGCGACGTGGCGAACATGGCGTCGAGCAGATCAGCCGGCAGGCCGGCGAACGAGATTCTGCGGTGGGCGAACAGCCTGCGCCATCGTCGATCCTGGCGACCGGCCCGCGCCATGCGGGCGACGCATCGACTATAGCGCATGATCAGGATGGGCGCAGCCGACCTCACTAGCGAGCCGCCAAAATACACGAAAAGCCCGCCCGGACCTTTTGACCCGAGCGGGCGCTGTTAGGCCAACGGGGCTCCTTTTCACAGGGCACCGTAGTCCGGGCAGACCTTGATCAAGCGGGCCGGCTTGCGCACGAAGTAGCACTCGTCGCCGTAGACATAGTAGGGCGCGCCGAAGAAGTAGTGGCCATGCCAACGGTGACCGAAAAACTTGTGGCCATGCATGCCATCGATCCTGCCGCCACCCATGGTGCCACCATCTACGGTGCGAATAACTCCGTGCGCGCTCTTGGCCATTGCATCGCTGGTGGTCGCGAGGGAACTGACCGCCAGCGTGGCGGCGGCGAGGGTGGCTGTGATCAGCTTTTTGGTCGTCGAGGTCTTCATGGGTCTCTCCTGGGTATGTTTGCTGCAGGGCGCTTGCCGCTCCGTAATGATAGTGACCCTAAAGACCGCTGGTTGTGTGCGATGTGATAGCGGTCACAGCTTGGCGTCTCTCGACGATATGTCGACAAATCACAGATCTTAATCGTAATTATCAGGGCGTTCGCAGTAAGTGTCGGCCAGGAGACGGGTGCCGGACGATGCGCTAGGTTTGTTTCTCCGGGCTGTCGCCGCTGCGACGCAAAGCATCGAGGGTGAGAATTTCAAAGCATGACGCAGTTGCGTGATTTCGTCCGCCATGAACTGCGGCCCAGGCTGAAATTGCTAGACTGGTTCGAACGGCTAATCGCGACCGGCATTGTCACGGCCGACCCAGAGGTCGCGCGCCGCCAGCGTTTCTGCAACGTCGCCGCCTTCGCCGCCGCCGCCACGGCGCTAATTCATCTCATCACCAACGCGCTTTACAATTTCGACGGACTGATCGCCATTCATGCCTACAACGTGCTGATCGCGACCGGGGCGTTGGCCACCACGCGCCTGCACCGCTTTGGCGACAATGTCGCGGCCGTAGCTCTGGTCCTGCTCATCACGTGCGGAAATACCTTCGTCGTATTGGCGCTAGGCATAACCAGTGACCTCCAGATCTACTTCACGCTCGCCGGCGGTATGCTGTTTCTGTTCGGCGTTCAGAATCGGCGTCTGTTTCTCTTCTTCTTCCTATTGATGATGACCATGCTTCTGTTGCTTCTCAACTTTGCGCCGGTCGATGGATTCGTGTTGCCGAGCGATGGGCATTTGCGCGATGTGCTGTCGACGGGCGCCTATCTCAGCACGACTCTCATAAACGCCGCGCTGGTCTTCTATGCCCTGACCGCATTGCGACGCGCAGAATTCGCTCTGGCGGAGCAGCACGCACGCTCCGAGGCGCTGCTCTCCGCGATCTTGCCGCCACCAATCGCGGCGCGCCTGAAGTCGGGCGCCGAAGCACGGGTCGCTGATCGAATTGATAATCTCAGTGTCATGTTCGCCGACCTGGTCGGATTCACAGAAGCTTCGCATGACTTACCGCCCGATCGGGTGGTCTCCTATCTTGATGAACTGGTGCGCGGCTTCGAGGCGCTGTGTGAGGAACATGGCGTCGAGAAGATCAAGTCCATCGGCGACGGCTGCATGGCGGTCGCCGGGCTCGAAGGCGATCCACATATGGGGGCGTTGGCAATCGGCGATCTGGCGCGCGAGATGATTGCGCGCAACGCGGCACGGTTGCCGCTCGGTAATCACAGGCTGGGGCTGCGTATCGGGCTGCATTGCGGACCGGCCATGGCCGGTGTGATTGGAGGCACGCGCTTTTCCTACGACGTCTGGGGAAACGCCGTGAACGTCGCCGCGCGCATGGAGTCGACCGGGGAATCAGACCGCATCCAGGTGAGCGAGGCTTTCCGGCGGCTTGCCGGCGACGCGTTCGTGTACGAACCGCGCGGTGTGACCGGCATCAAGGGTCTCGGCGATGTTACAACCTATTGGCTGGTGGGATCGGTTCAGCCGCCGGCGTGAGCTCCGCGGCCACAAAAAAGGGCGGCCACGCAGGCCGCCCTCTTGAATTGTCTATACCTCCGGCAATTTGCTGGAAGTGAGCGTTACTCCGCCGCGTCGCCGCCGGCGGCCTGGGCTTGCTCGCCTTCGGCCTTCTGCTTGGCTTCCAGGTCCTCGCCGGTGTCCTGGTCGACGACCTTCATGGACAGGCGCACCTTGCCGCGCTCGTCCATACCGAGCAGCTTCACCTTTACCTTGTCGCCTTCCTTGACCACGTCGGTGACCTTGTTCACCCGGCGCTGCGCGAGTTGGCTGATGTGGACGAGGCCGTCGCGCGATCCGAAGAAGTTCACGAAGGCGCCGAAGTCCATCACCTTGACGACCGTGCCCTCATAGATGTGGCCGGGTTCCGGATCGGAGGCGATCGACTTGATCCAGTTGATCGCCGCCTTGATCGACTCGCCCGAAGCAGACGCGACCTTTACCGAGCCATCGTCCTCGATGTTGATCTTGGCGCCGGTCTTCTCGACGATCTCGCGGATCACCTTGCCGCCCGTGCCGATCACTTCGCGAATCTTGTCGGTCGGTATCTTGAACATCTCGATGCGCGGGGCGTGCTCGCCGAGTTCGGCGCGCGCCGCGGTGAGGGCCTTCGCCATCTCGCCGAGAATGTGCAGACGGCCGTCCTTCGCCTGGGCGAGAGCGACCTTCATGATCTCCTCGGTGATGCCCGCGATCTTGATGTCCATCTGCAGCGAGGTGATGCCGCCGTCGGTGCCCGCCACCTTGAAGTCCATGTCGCCGAGATGGTCCTCGTCGCCCAGGATGTCGGAGAGCACCGCGAAGCGCTCGCCTTCCAGGATCAGGCCCATGGCGATGCCGGCGGTCGGCCGCTTCAGCGGCACGCCCGCGTCCATCAGCGCCAGCGAGGAGCCGCACACCGTCGCCATCGACGACGAGCCGTTCGAACTCGGTGATCTCGGAGACGATGCGGATGGTGTAGGGGAATTCCGCCGGGGTCGGCAGCAGCGGATGGACCGCGCGCCAGGCGAGCTTGCCGTGGCCGATTTCGCGCCGCTTGGTGCCGCCCATGCGGCCGGTTTCGCCGACCGAATAGGGCGGGAAGTTATAGTGCAGCAGGAAGGATTCCTTGTAGCTGCCCTGCAAGGCGTCGATCCACTGCTCGTCCTCGGCGGTGCCCAGCGTGGTCACGACCAGCGCCTGGGTCTCACCGCGGGTGAACAGCGCCGAGCCGTGCGCACGTGGCAGTACGCCCACTTCGGCGACAATCGGGCGCACGGTGGAGAGGTCGCGGCCGTCGATGCGCTTGCTGGTGTCGAGGACGTTCCAGCGCACGATCTTGGCTTCGAGCTCCTTGAACACCTTGCCCACGCGCTGCTTGTCGTACTGCGGGTTCTCGGCGCCTTCGGGGAAGTAATGCGCGATCACCTTTTCCTTGGCGGCGGCGACGGCGTTCTGGCGCTCCTGCTTCTGCGGGATCGAATAGGCCTTGCGCAGGTCCTGTTCGACCAGGCCGAGGATTTCCTTTTCCAAGGCAGCGTTTTCGGGCAGCGTCAGCTCGCGCGGTTCTTTGGCGGCCTTTTCGGCGAGCTTGATGATGGCCTCGATCACCGGCTGGAAATGCCGGTGGCCGAACATCACCGCGCCCAGCATGATGTCCTCGGATAGCTCCTTGGCTTCCAATTCCACCATCAGCACCGCGTCGTTAGTGCCGGCGACCACGAGGTCGAGCTGGCTCTCGGTCATCTCGTCGAGCTGCGGGTTGAGTACGTATTCGCTGTTGATGAAGCCGACGCGGGCGGCGCCGATCGGGCCCATGAACGGCGCGCCCGACAGCGTCAGCGCTGCCGAGGAAGCAACCAGTGCCAGAATGTCGGGATCGTTTTCGAGATCGTGCGACAGCGTGGTGACGATCACCTGCGTCTCACAGCGCCAACCCTCGGCGAACAGCGGCCGGATCGGGCGGTCGATGAGCCGCGAGACCAGGGTTTCCTTTTCCGTGGGGCGGCCTTCGCGCTTGAAATAGCCGCCGGGAATGCGGCCCGCGGCGTAGTATTTTTCCTGGTAGTCGACGGTGAGCGGGAGGAAGTCGACGCCTTCGCGTGGGCTTTTGGCCGCGACCGCGGTGGCGAGCACGGTGGTCTCGCCGTAGGTGGCGAGCACGGCGCCGTCGGCCTGGCGCGCCATTCTGCCGGTCTCGAGGGTGAGCTTGCGCCCGCCCCAATCGAGCTCAACACGATGAATATCGAACATTTCGGTTTTCTCTCATGGTTTCCGGCTCAACTCCGAAAGCCATGAGCAAGACGGCGAGAGGCTGTCGCAAAATTGAAAAGAACGAATGCAACAGCGTCTGGCGATCCTGCCATGGCGTTTCGAACTTGGCCTAGCGCAAGGCCGATCCTTATCGACCCTGCCGGTCGCCGGCAGCGTGCTTCGCCGCCGGAGCAAATCAGCGAGACGCATTCTTTGCGTTCACTGCACGAAAAACGCGTGGGGCATATGTTGCGCCCTGCGCGGGTACAAAATTATCGGCGGATGCCGAGCTTCTCGATCAAAGCCTTGTAGCTTGATTCGTTGCTGCGCCGCAGATAGTCGAGCAACTGCCGACGTTGGCTGACCAGCTTGAGCAGGCCACGGCGCGAATGGTTGTCCTTGGCGTGGCTCTTGAAGTGCTCGGTGAGATTGACGATGCGTTCCGACAGGATCGCGATCTGCACTTCGGGCGATCCGGTGTCGCCGGGCTTCTGCGCGAATTCATTGATCAGTTCAGCCTTGCGGCTGGTGGTAACCGACATCGGTCATCCTTTCTTGGGCGGCCGGGCTCTGCCTACCAGACCGGCCAGGTTGAACACGCGCTTGGGGACGATCTCACCATGGTCGATCTCGGCGAGCGCCAGCAACTGGCCCTCGACCGTGACATGGACCGGCCCATGAACAATGGGAGCGTCCCTTCCGCGCAACAAAACGGCTTGGCCTCGGTGAAGCCTTGCCGCATCTGCCCGACTGACGGCCAGCGCCGGGATGTCGTCCAGCGCGGTCTCGACGGGCATAAGCGCGTCGGCGAGGCTGCCCTCACCAGCGGCGGCTCTATGACACAGAGCCTCCAAATCTTCCAGTAAAATCATGGTTTCCGGCCCGAACGGCCCGACGGCAACCCGCCGAAGGGCACTGACATGGCCAAAACAGCCCAAAGCACGCCCCAGATCGCGTGCGAGCGCCCGAACATAGGTCCCTTTGCCGCATTCGGCCTCCAGCACGGCGTGGTCGGGGTCGGGGGCCTCGATGAGCTCCAGCCGGTTGATCTTGACCGGACGGGCCTTGAGTTCCACCACCTCGCCGTCGCGGGCGAGGTCGTAGGCCCGCTCGCCCTCGATCTTGATGGCGGAATAGCGCGGCGGCACCTGTTCGATCGATCCGGTGAAGGCCGGCAGGTGACTGCGGATTTCATCCGGGGCCGGGCGGCGGTCGCTGGTCTCGGTCACGCGGCCCTCGGCGTCGTCGGTGTCGCGCTCCTCGCCCCAGCGCACGGTGAAGCGGTAGAGCTTGCGGCCGTCCATCACGAAGGGGACGGTCTTGGTGGCTTCGCCCATGGCGATCGGCAGCGCGCCGGAGGCGAGCGGGTCGAGGGTGCCGGCGTGGCCACAGCGCTTGGCCGAGAACAACCGCTTGATGATGCTAACCGCGTGGGTCGAGGTCATGCCCACCGGCTTGTCCAGCACCATCCAGCCGTGGACGTCGCGCTTGTCGCGCTTGAACTGTTTCTTGCGCGGTTTGCCGCCCTCACGCTGAGGCGCGGGTGGCGCGACCTGCTGCGGCTCCTCTGTTTGTGGCCGAACCAGGTGTTTCAGGGCATCGTCGTTCACGCGTCGTCCTCATGGCCCAAGTCGCTGTCCAAGTCGCTGTCCAAGTCGCTGTCCAAGTCGCGCTTCACGCCCGGCGAGCGCAATAGTTTTTCGATGCGCTCGGCCTCCTCGAACCGCTCATCGATGCGGAAACGGATGTCGGGCGCGAATTTCAGATTGACGCGTTGAGCGATCTCGCCGCGCAGAAATTTCTTGTTGCGCTCAAAGGCGCCGATCACTGTGCTCGCGTCGCGGCCGCCTAACGGCATCACATAGATGGTCGCGAGGCGCAGGTCAGGGCTCATGCGCACTTCCGGAATGGTGATCATGTGGCTTTCGAGCACTGGATCGTGCACGTCGCCGCGCGTCAGCATCTCGGCGAGTGCGTGCCGCACCAGTTCACCGACCCGCAACTGACGCTGCGAGCCACCGCCCGGCGATGAATCGCGACTGGGTTTGTGGCGCATGGACCAATCTCTCTGCGGTCAAACGTCGCCAAAGCGGACGACCCAGTAACCGCGGGGTTGCTGGGGTTACTGGATGCCCCGCTTTTGCGAAAAGACGCGCTTTGCGCTTTTGCGCGGGGCATGACCCTTGTTGACGTTTTAGGTAGATCGTTCAGCGAACCGTGTGAGACTTGGACTCACAACGAGCGCTGGATCGTCTCCACCCGGTAGCATTCGATGACGTCGCCTTGCCGCATGTCCTGGTAGTTTTCAAAGGCCATGCCACATTCCATACCGGCGTTCACTTCCTTGACGTCGTCCTTGAAGCGCTTGAGCTGCGAGAGCTTGCCCTCGTGGACGACGACGTTGTCGCGGATCAGCCGCACATTGGCGCCGCGCTCGACGGTGCCGTCGGTCACCCGGCAGCCCGCCACGTTGCCGACTTTGGAGACCTTGAAGACCTCCAGGATCTGAGCGTTGCCCAGCATGGTCTCGCGCAAAGTCGGTGCCAGCAGGCCGGACATCGCCTGTTTCACGTCATCCACGAGATCGTAGATGATATTGTAGTAACGGATTTCGATGCCGTTGCGTTCGGCGGACTCGCGCGCTTCCTTGTTGGCGCGCACGTTGAAGGCGATGATCGGTACGCCCGACGCCTCGGCCAAAGTGACGTCGGATTCGGAAATGCCGCCGACGCCGGAATGCAGCACGCGCGCCGCCACTTCGTCGGTGCCCAATTTGTCGAGGGCGCCGACGATGGCCTCCAGCGAGCCCTGCACGTCAGCCTTGATCACCAGTGGGAACTCCTTGAGGCCGGCGGTCCTGGCCTGGGCCATCATCTGCTCGAGCGAACCGCGCGATCCGGCCGCGCGGGCGGCCTGTTTCTCGCGCCGGGCGCGGGCGCGGTAATCAGTGACCTGGCGGGCGCGGGCCTCATTCTCGACCACCGCGAGGCGGTCGCCGGCATCCGGCGTGCCGGAAAATCCGAGGATTTCCACCGGCGTCGACGGCCCCGCGTTCTGCACCGGCTCGCCGGTGTCGGACACAAGGGCGCGCACGCGGCCCCATTCGGCGCCGGCCACCACGATGTCGCCGGTCTTCAATGTGCCGCGCTGCACCAGCGCGGTCGCCACCGGACCGCGGCCGCGGTCGAGCTTAGCTTCGATGACGGTGCCTTCGGCGGCGCGATCGGGATTGGCTTTGAGGTCGAGCAGTTCCGACTGCAGGCCGATCATTTCCAGGAGCTTGTCGATGTTGGTCTTGGCGGTGGCGGAGACTTCCACGTCCACTACCTCGCCGCCCATCTCTTCCACCTGCACTTCGTGCTGCAACAGGTCGGTGCGCACGCGGGTCGGATTGGCGTCCGGCTTGTCCATCTTGTTGATGGCGACGATCATCGGCACCTTGGCCGCCTTGGCGTGATTGATCGCCTCAATGGTCTGCGGCATCACACCGTCGTCGGCGGCCACCACCAGCACAACGATGTCGGTTACCTTGGCGCCGCGTGCGCGCATGGCGGTAAAGGCTGCGTGGCCGGGCGTGTCGATGAAGGTGATCAGCGCACCTGACGGTGAGGTCACTTGATAAGCGCCAATGTGTTGGGTAATGCCGCCCGCTTCGCCGGCGGTGACATTGGCCGAGCGGATGGCGTCGAGCAGCGAGGTCTTGCCGTGGTCGACGTGACCCATGACGGTGACGACCGGAGGCCGGGACTTCAGCGTCTCCGGCGCGTCCGGCATATCGAACAGGCCTTCCACCACGTCCGACTCCGCCACACGGCGCACGGTGTGGCCCATTTCCTCGGCGATGAGCTGCGCGGTATCGGCGTCAATCGTGTCGTTGATGGTCGCCATCTGGCCCTGCTTCATCAGCAGGCGGATCACGTCTACGCCGCGCTCGGCCATGCGGTTGGCGAGTTCCTGGATGGTAATCGTCTCCGGAATGATTACCTCGCGCACCAGCTTCTCGCGCGGCTCATTGGCGGCGTGACCTTTGAGGCGCTGGGTACGGCGGCGGAAAGAGGCGACTGAACGCTCGCGCACTTCGCCGGCGCTCAAGGCATTGATGACGGTGAGGCGGCCGCGCTGCTTGGGCGCGCCGGCGCGTGCCGCCGGACGCGGCGCGACGACCGGCCGGGCGCCCGGGCGACGTGCGAGGCGCGGCTCTTCTTCTTCGGCTTCGAGCGCAGGCCGGGCGGCGGCGCCAGCTGGGCGCTTGGCCTCTTCGCCGTCGCCGAGACGCTTCTTGGCGACCTCGTCGGCCTTGCGTTTGGATTCTTCGTCGTGCTTGCGGCGTTCGTCTTCCTCGCGCTTGCGCGCGTCCGCGGCTTCACGCTCGGTCATCTCGATGGCGTCGCGCGCGGCGCGGATATTGGCCTCTTCCTCGGCGATTTTGCGCTCTTCGGCCTCGCGCACGCGACTGTCGGCGAGCGCGTGGGCGCGCGCCGCCATTTCCTCTTCGGTGAGACTGCGCAGGACGACGCCGGAGGGCTTGGGCGTTTCGGCAACGTGCGCGGCAGCCGGCGCTGCAGCCTTGGGCGCTGCGGCGCGCTTCTTCGGCGCTTCCGCCGGCGCGGGCTCGGCCTTGGCTTTGGTCTCAGGTGCCGGCGCGACGGACCGGCGCTTCACCTTCTCAACCACGACCTGCTTGCTGCGGCCGTGGCTGAAGCTCTGGCGCACGACGCCCGTTTCCGTGCGCGGTTTGAGCGTCAGCTTGCCGCCGCCCACGCTCAGCTTCTTCTCGCCAGGGTTCTTCGTTTCGCTCATTCCGTCCTAAATCCTCGTGCGCCGTCCGCCGGCGCAATCGCGCATTTTTGCCTTAATCGGGCAGGTTTCCGGTCCGAAAGCGCTCTAAGCGCCTCACGCGAGCAAGAAAAGTCTCGCTCCCGGGGCCGGCAAGCAGGGCTGCATGTACCACATTTGGGCGGTTTAGTGCCAAATCCAATTGCCCGCCGGAAAATGTTTCGACGATCACGGTTTCCTTCAGTTTTTCAACCGTTTTGCGGTGCAGGACCGTGTCCAGCTTGCGCCGCCCATCCGGCGCAGCGTCGGCGGCGTGGATCAGGGCCAGCACATTGTCCTTTTCGAGGGTCTCGGTGACCTTGCTGGCGCCGGCAACGACCCGGCCGGCCTTGCCCGCGATAGACAGGGAGTCGAGCGCGGCCCGCTCCAGCAGTTGCTCGGTTTCCGCCGCCAGATCGGGCGCCGCCCGCACCTGACGTTTGAAACCGCGGGCGAATACGTTGCGCTTGACGGCTTCCGACACGGCTGACCGGGTGCCCGTGATCCATAGACCACGACCGGGTAGTTTGCGCTTCACGTCGGGCACGACAGCGCCGTCTGGGCCGACCACAAAGCGGATCATCTCGCTGACCGCCATAACCTGACGGGTCAGGGCGCAAGAGCGCTCGGTCCCCGGGGCAACGCTGGTCGTCCCGCGGTCGAGTTCGGTATCCTGCGCCATTGCGAGCATGCGGGTTGTGGTTCTCCGTCTCGCTTAAACCTGCACTTCGGCGTCGGCTTCGGCCGCAGCATCTTCTGCTGGCGGCGCCAGTTCTTCTTCAGTCACCCAGCCGGCCTTGAGCCGCGCCTGCATGATCAGCGCCTCAGCTTCTTCACGCGGGACGTCGAGGCCTTCGAAGAAGCCCGGCTCGCGCTTGGATTCGCCGTCCTTGCGCTCGGTCCAGCCGGTGAGATCGTCGGTGGCGCAGCCGGCCAAGTCATCGACCGTCTTCACGTCGTTCTCGCCGAGTGCGACCAGCATCTTGGTGGTGACGCCGGGCACCTCCTTGAGAGCGTCTTCGACGCCCAGTTCGATGCGCTTTGCATCAAGTTCCGCTTCCTGTTGGTCGAGATATTCACGGGCGCGGTCCTGCAACTCGTGCGCGGTCTCCTCATCGAAACCTTCGATCGAGGCGATTTCCTTCTCGTCGACCATCGCCAGCTCTTCGATCGAGTCGAAGCCTTCCGAGGCCAGCAACTGTCCCACCACCTCGTCGAGATTGAGCGCCTCGACGAAGATCTTGGTGCGGTTCTCGAACTCGGCGTGACGGCGCTCGGACTCTTCCTGCTCGGTGAGGATGTCGATGTCCCAGCCGGTGAGTTGCGAGGCGAGCCGCACGTTCTGCCCGCGGCGGCCGATGGCCAGCGACAACTGCTGGTCAGGCACCACCACCTCGATGCGTTCCTTTTCCTCGTCAAGCACCACCTTGGCGACTTCCGCCGGCGCCAGCGCATTCACCACGAAGGTGGCGATGTCCGGCGACCACGGAATGATGTCGATCTTCTCACCCTGCAGCTCGTTCACCACCGCCTGCACGCGCGAGCCGCGCATGCCAACGCAGGCGCCCACGGGATCGACGCTGGAATCGCGCGAAATCACAGCGATTTTGGCGCGCGAACCGGGATCGCGCGCGACCGCCTTCACCTCGACGATGCCGTCGTAGATTTCCGGCACTTCCTGCGCGAACAGCTTGGCGGTGAATTGCGGATGCGTGCGCGAGAGGAAAATCTGCGGCCCGCGCGGTTCGCGGCGCACGTCGTAGATATAGGCGCGGACGCGATCGCCGTTGCGGAATACTTCGCGCGGCAGCAATTCGTCGCGTCGCACGATGGCTTCGCCGCGACCAAGGTCGACGACGACGTTGCCGTATTCGACGCGCTTGACGATGCCGTTGACGATGTCGCCGATGCGGTCCTTGTACTCTGCGTATTGGCGGTCGCGCTCGGCCTCGCGCACCTTCTGCACGATCACCTGTTTGGCCGACTGCGCGGCGATGCGGCCGTATTCCAGCGGTGGCAGCGGGTCGGCGATGGTATCGCCGACTTGCGCTGCGGGATGGCGCTTGCGCGCGTCCTCAATGGTGATCTGGTTGGAGGAATTCTCGACTTGATCCACCACCAGCATGTGGCGGGTGAGCCGGAGATCGCCGGTCTTCGGCTCGATCTCGGCGTGCACGTCGGTCTCCGCGCCGTAGCGCGAGCGCGCCGCCTTGGCGATGGCGTCTTCCATGGCGGCAATGACGATGCCGCGGTCGATCGCCTTTTCGCGGGCAACCGCGTCTGCGATCTGCAACAGTTCGAGCCGGTTGGCGCTCACTGCCATAACTCAGTCTCCTTCGTCAGGGGCATGTCCGGCTTTGCCGGACTTCAGCCGTCGATGTCGTTCGTGCCTGCGTGCCGCCTTGGATTCGCGCTTGGCGGCCTTTTCGCGCCGCAAAGCATCAGTCACCAGTTCATCGGTGAGCACGAGCTTGGCGTCGTTCATGTCCGCGATCGGCAGCAGCACCTCGGGTTCTTCGCCCTCGGGCGCGTCTTCGCGCTGCAGCCGAGCCGCTTCGTCTTTGGTGCCGGCCAGGAAACCGCGGAATCGCTTGCGTCCCTGGACCGGAACTTCCATCTCGATCCGCGCCAGATGCCCGGAATAGCGGTCGAAATCCGATTTACGCACCAGCGGGCGATCGAGCCCCGGCGAGGAAATCTCCAGTCGGTACGCGCGGTCGATCGGATCGGCAACGTCGAGCACCGGCGACAGCGCCCGCGAGACCGCCTCGCAGTCTTCCACCGTCATGCCGCCGTCCGGCCGCTCTGCCATGATCTGTATAGTGCAGCCGTCGGAGGCAGATACCTTCACCCGCACTAGCTGGTAACCAAGCCCCTCGATCACCGGCTCGGCGATGGCCGCCACGCGGGCAGCCAACCCCGGCTCAACGATGAGCCGCGGTTCGTGTTCGGGTGCGGCCACGGGGGCCGTATCGGCGTCCAGGTGTTGGCTTTCGGCCATTTCGAGTAACAAAAAAGAGCGGGCCCCGCAGGACCCACTCTCAAAACCATCCGGTTATGAGGGCGTATTGAACAACCGGAAATATAGCGATTTCCGGGTTTTATGCAAGGCCCGCGGAGGCTGCGATTGGGCTAACCGTTCCTTCAGAATCTGCCCTTAAAGGTAGCTAAAGGCACAAGTTGCGCCTGTCCCCTGGGTCGATTTTGCAGGAACTGCAATGGCTGCTCCAGCCTCGCTGCTCCCTGAGCTCGAAGATGTTGTCCAGAACGGTACGGCCGAAAAGCGGGCCGAGACCCTGCGTCGCATAACCAACCTTTTTCTCGATGGCGCGGCCAATTTCAACGCCGACCATATTGCCTTGTTCGACGACGTCATCGGCTGTCTGATCGTGGAGATTGAGTCCAAGGCGTTGGCGGAACTCTCGCGCCGGATCGCGCCCGTGCCCAACGCACCTGTCGGAGTGATGCGTAAACTCGCTGGTAACGACGACATCAATATCGCCGGCCCGGTGTTGCGTATCGGCAATCTCGACGATCCCGATCTGCTGCAAATTGCCGAAACCAAGAGTCAGGCGCACCTCTTGGCGCTGTCTGCGCGCAAAAGTATCGGCGAGTCGCTTTCCGATGTTCTGGTGACGCGCGGCAACCGCGACGTGGCGCGTTCCATCGCCAACAATGCCCAGGCGCGGCTGTCGGACAACGCCTTCACCACCTTGGTCAGGCGCGCTGAAGACGACAGTGTGCTGGCTGAGAAGGTGGGGCTGCGCAACGACATTCCGCCGCGTCTGTTCCGGCAGTTGCTGACGAAGGCAACCGACGTGGTGCAGAAGCGTTTGCTCGCGCATGCCAGGCCCGAGACGCAGGCCGAGATTCGCCGTGTGCTCGCGAAGGTGACCGACGAGGTCGCCGCCAAGGCGCAGCCGCGCAACTACGCCGACGCCCTCGCCGCCGTGCGCGCGCTGCACAAAGAGCACAAGCTCACCGAAGCCGATATCGCCAAATATGCCAAGAGCGGCCGCTACGAAGAAACCATCGCAGCGCTCGCCACCATCTGCTCGGTGCCGGTCGATGTCGTCGATCGCCTGATGAGCGGCGAGCGTGCCGACCCGGTGCTGATTCTGGCGCGCGCGGCCGGCTTTGGCTGGTCGACAGTGCGCGAGGTGATCGATGCGCGTCCCGGTCCCAAGGCTTCGAACCAAGTGCTCGACGCCGCGCTTGAGAACTTCGAACGCCTCACGGCGGCCACGGCTCAACGCGTGGTGCGCTTCTGGCAGGTGCGGCAGGGCACGGGCGAGTAACGCTCCAGCTCAGATCTTCCGAAACACAAAATATGCCGGCGTGCGGCCTTCGCGCTTGGCCTTCGCTTCGTAGCGCGTGCCGGCGAAATCCGGCCACGGGTTGCGCCAGTCGTCAGCGCTCTCAGCCGTCCATGTAAACTCGTTTGATCGCAAGGCGCGTGCGAGCGCATAGTTGGCGTAATCCGGGATGTCGGTGGCGAAACGCAATTCGCCGCCGGGCCTGAGGATGCGGGCGAGGCGATGCAGGCTTTCGTCCTGGACAAAGCGCCGCTTCCAGTGCCGCCGCTTCGGCCAGGGATCGGGATAAAGCAGGTCGATGCGTGCCAGCGCATTCGGCAGTAACCAGTCGAGCAATTCGCTTGCGTCGCCGAAATGCAGGCGAACGTTATCGAGCTTGTTGTCGTCAATTGCGACCAGCGCTTTCGCCATGCCGTTGATGAAGGCGTCGGAGCCGAGGAAGCCGCAGTCCGGATTGTCCTTGGCCTGGGCGATCAGATGCTCAGCGCCGCCGAAGCCGATCTCGAGACGGATGGTATCGGGCGCGTCCGAAAATAAGCTTCGCAGATCGTCCGGTGGGGACTGGCTGAGATCAAGTGCGAGGCGTGGCAGCAGCGTCTCGAACAGCGCGGCCTGTCGCGGCTTTAAAGGATGTCCCTTGCGCCGGCCAAAAAAGGCGCGTTGCGCCCCGTCTTTGTCATCACCGGGCCGCCGCGAAGCTGCGTGACCCGGTGATCCCGATTCATCTAGCACGATTTTGCGCCCTTAAGCGGGACCGCCGGGACAAGCCCGGCGGTGACGAGTTTAGCGCTGGCAACCAGCGAGAGGAACGCGATTCCGGCTCAGCTTACCGCGCTCTTGATCTTCGCTGCGAGGTCGACCTGCTCCCAGGAGAAGCCGCCGTCCTCTTCCGGCGGCCGGCCGAAATGGCCATAGGCCGCGGTGCGCCGGTAGATCGGCCGGTTGAGCTTGAGCGTGCGCCGGATGTTGGTCGGCGTCAGGCGGAACAGCTCGGGCAGAATCTGCTCAAGCTTGCTCTCGGGCACCTGGCCGGTGCCGTGGGTATCGACCAGGACCGACATCGGATCGGCGACGCCGATCGCGTAGGCAATCTGGATCGTGCAGCGCTCGGCGACGCCGGCCGCCACCACGTTCTTCGCGAGGTAGCGTGCGGCATAGGCTGCGGAACGGTCGACCTTGGTCGGGTCCTTGCCGGAGAAGGCGCCGCCCCCGTGCGGCGCATATCCGCCGTAGGTGTCCACAATGATCTTACGGCCAGTCAGACCGCAGTCACCATCGGGACCGCCGATGACGAAGTTGCCGGTTGGGTTGACCAGGAAGTCGTCGACATTTTCCGGCATCCAGCCTTCCGGCAGCGCGGACGCGACGGCGTCGCTGATCATCTCCTTGACCAGGCCCGGCGTATACTTGTTGCTGTTGCGGCTCTGCGCATTGTGCTGGGTGGAGACGACCACTTTGGTGGCGCCGACCGGCTTGCCGTTGGCGTAACGCACGGTCACCTGGCTCTTGGAGTCGGGCTGCAGATCCGCGAGCTGGCCCGCGTGGCGCTTTTCGGCGAGCACCTTGAGGATCTTGTGCGAGAAGTAGATCGGCGCCGGCATGTACGAGTTCTTTTCGTAGACCTCGCTCTCGGTGCAGGCGAAGCCAAACATCATGCCTTGGTCGCCGGCACCTTCTTCTTCGCCGGTCTTCACCTTCTTGGCGTCGACACCCATGGCGATGTCGGGCGACTGGCCGTGCAGCAGCACTTCCACGTCGGCACCGTAATGGGAGAAGCCGTCCTGATCGTAACCGATGTCTTTCACGACATCGCGCGCGATCTGCGCGATCATCTCGCGGTTGATAACAGCCTTTTCTCCGTGCTTGTGGAAGAGTGGCGATTGGCCGCGGCCCTCGCCGGCGATAACGATTTTGTTGGTCGTGGTCAACGTCTCGCAGCCAAGACGCGTATTCACCTTGCTGTCGTCGGAGATGCCAAGTTTCAGATCGTTCTCGAGGAATGCATCGAGCACTGCGTCGGAAATCTGATCGCAGACTTTATCCGGATGTCCTTCGGAAACTGACTCGCTTGTGAATAGGAAATTGGTATGAGCCACGTGTAACTCCCTCCCGTGGCGCGGTTGTTAGGCCGCGTCGTTTCAGGTCGGGGGGTGTTCTTGCAGCGGTGAGACGCGAGGTCAAGATGCGGGCAGACGTGGGCTGCCTTTGACCGCGATGGGACTTGTGGGGCCTGCTTAATCGTCCTCGCCTGCAATTTGTTCGACCAGATCGACAATCCGGCGGCGCAGCTTGCTGTTTTTTATGCGCATGAACGCCTTGGTGAGAGAAAGGCCGTCAGAAGTAGCCAGAAAGTCGGAGACGTAAGCAGGCGAGGGCGCTTCGGCCATGCCAATCGCGCTGGGGCTGCCCGGAATGTGCGGCGCACCTTCGAAGAAAAACGAAACCGGGACCTGCAGGATATGCGCGATCTGCTGCAGACGGCTGGCGCCGATACGGTTGGTTCCCTTCTCGTACTTCTGAACCTGCTGGAAGGTCAGGCCGAGAGCGTCGCCCAGCTTTTCCTGACTCATGCTGAGCATCATCCGGCGCATCCGCACGCGGGAACCCACGTGTTTGTCGATCGGATTGGGTGCCTTCTTGGCCATAAAAATCTCCTATGACTCCATTGACCAGCGTAATGTCACACTTGATGGGTCATATGCAATCCATGATTTGCGTGCGACCGATTTGCAGCGTCAAAAGATCACTAAAATTGAGTATAATTTTCAATGACTTTCATGCCGTCGCCGTCTTTTCGAGAGACGTTGCTCCACCAAATTAATTAGTACGCTAAACAACCAAGGAGCGATAATTGTCATGTCGCAATTTAAGAGCGCAGTTTTCGCCGCCCCACTACTATAAGACCTCCCAGCAGCAACAGAATCAAGCCGTCATCGCCAAATTGCACATAAATTGACGGTATAATGGCTTGCGGCAACGGCGCATCCACCACACCCTCGGCCCCGAGAGGCAGGGATTTGATGACCCGTCCCACCGGGTCAATTACTCCCGATATGCCGGTATTGGCTGCACGCACCAGTGGCAGGCCCTCGGCGATTGCAAGGACGCGCGCCTGTTGGAAATGCTGATGCGGCCCGGTGCTGATCCCAAACCAGCCATCATTTGTGACATTGACGATCCAGCCCGGACGCTCGTCTCGCGGCACTGCGGCGCCGGGAAAGATCGCTTCGTAGCAGATCAGCGGTAGCATCTTCGGGGCGCCCGGCACGTCCATCAGCCGCCGCCGCTTGCCCGCGAAGAAACCTCCGACTTGCTTGGTAAGGGCTTGCAAGCCGAGTTTCTCGAGAAATCTCTGGAAGGGCAGATATTCGCCGAACGGCACCAAGTGCACTTTGTCGTAGATGCCGCGAATTGAGCCGTCAGGATCGATCACATAGATCGAATTGTACGCGCGCACGCGGCCGGGCCTCGATTCAGGCGCAGCGCGGACAGCCCCGGTAATCAACTCGGTGTGAGGCTTCAGGAGCGCGGCGATCTCGGCCATTGCGTCCGGTTTACGCGTCAGGAAGAATGGAAACGCGGATTCCGGCCAGATCAGAAGGGTGAAGTCGTGCACGCCCTTGGCGTTCGGACCGGTGGCGCGTTCCGATAGCCGCAAATAGCGACGCATTACCGCGTCCTTGGCGCTGTAGTTGAACTTCTGATTCTGCTGCAGATCGGGCTGCATGATCCGCAGCTTCACGCCGCTGACATAAGTAGTCGGGTACGCCGCGAGCCGCGCCAGTCCATAGCCGCCCATCGCCGCGAGGACCATCAGCGCCATGACGGGCGCGCGATAAGGGTGCGGCGTGTCCTTGCGGTCGTCCGCGAGCGCCGACGGCGTGGCGAAGATCGCCACGCTCAGGAACGTGAGACCCCAGATACCGACCAGCGACACGGTCTGAGCCAGCGCCAACGGTTCGGTGAGCGCGTAGCCGAACGTGTTCCAGGGAAAGCCGGTGAGCAAGTGTCCGCGCAGCCATTCCGCGCCGGTGAGCGTGGCCGCCAGAGCCAGGATGCGGGCAGGTCCGCGCACCCAGATCAGCCGGGCACCACCAACGCCCAGTCCGGTAAAGAGCGCGAGATAAGCGGGTAGGCCGGTGACAGCAAACGGTAGCAGCCAGCCAAACGTCTTGGCATCGACCAGGAAGGCGTACCCGATCCAATACAATCCGGCGACGAAGTAACCGAAGCCGAAACACCAGCCGGCGCCAGCGGCTGCCCAGAAGCCGCGGCCGCCCGAAGCGGCCGAGCCGTCGACCAGCCAGACCAGCACCGGAAAAGTGACAAACAGAACGGGCCAGGCATTGAACGGCGCCATCGCCAGTGCCGAGACCGCGCCGGCCACGAACGCGATAATCGCGCGCCGCCAGCCGAAGGCGAGTACGACCGAATGGGCGAAGCGGGTGATGATCACGGCTTGTGTATGCCTGCCGTGGAACCGGCGTCGTGCCGATCGGCATCTTTCGATGCACCGGCTTCATTGGCCGGCGCTGTCGCCGGCGCGCTGGCGGCTAAGGCGCCGCCGTCGGCTTCGCCGCGCCGGCGGGGTTCGCGTGTCTTCTCGCGTCGCTCCTTCAACCGTGTAATGCGCACGCGCTTGACGCGCCGGGGGTCGGCATCGAGTACCTCGAATTCGAATAGGCCAGGTCCCGGAATGAGCTCGCCGCGCAGCGGCAGCCGACCGGCTCGCGTCACTAGATAGCCGCCAAGAGTGTCGACTTCCTCGGCTGCGTCGCCGACATCGAAATCCCCGCCGACAATCGCGATGACGTCTTCGAGATTGGCGCGCGCATCAGCAATGAAGGAACCGTCCGGCTGATGCACCACGGCCGGCAGTTCATCCTCGTCGTGCTCGTCAGCGATCTCGCCGACGATCTCTTCGACAATGTCCTCGATCGATACCACGCCGTCCGTACCGCCATATTCGTCGATCACCAGCGCCAGATGCATGCGCGTAGCTTGCATGCGCGCGAGCAGATCCATCGCGCGCATCGACGGCGGCACGAAAAGGATCGGGCGCATGATATTGGCTGCCGACAGCGGCATCGCAAGGTTGAGGGTCTTAAGATCGAGGCCGGCGGGGAACGGCTTCTTGCGCTTGGCGTTCTTTTCCGGATCGACGGTCGCACGCTCGGTCATGAAGGCGATCAGGTCTCGGATGTGCACCATGCCGACGGGATCGTCGAGCGTATCGTCATAGACGACCAGGCGTGAATGGCCGGCGCTTTCGAAGGTACGCATCAATTCACCGAGCGGGATGTTCTGCTGCACCGCCACGATGTCGGCCCGCGGCACCATGACATCACCGATGCGGCGCTCAGGGAGCCCCAAGATGTTGCGCAGCATCCGGCTTTCTTCCGGCGAAAAGCCGGCTTCGCCGGGCGACATCGCCTCGAGCACGTCCTTAAGATCGGAGCGGATCGAGCCGCCACGCCAGCCGAACATGCGGCGCAAGGTGCGGGTGAACCAGTTGCCGCCGTTCTCGCGAGCAGCCGGCACCACCACCGGTAGATGGCGGGGCTCGAAGGACTGGCTGGAACTTGGAGGCTCGTTGTCAGGCATAACGGTCAGGCATTGCCCGGCTCATGCGCTCGGTAGGGATCGGCGATATCGAGATCCGCGAGAATGTCGCGTTCGAGCCCTTCCATGGCATCAGCCTGGGAATCAGTCCGGTGATCGTAACCCATGAGATGCAGAAAGCCATGCGCCGCCAGATGGGCGAGATGATGGAGGAAGGGCTTGTGTTCCTCTGTGCTTTCGCGCGCAACCGTTTCATAGGCGATGACGATGTCGCCGAGCAGCGGTTCCGGCGCGCTATTCGCCGCCATCGCCGCAGGAAACGACAACACGTTGGTCGGCTTGTCGATCCGGCGCCACCTATGATTGAGAAGGCGGATCGCCTCGTCGTCGGTGAGCATGACGCTGACCTCGCCATTGCTAGCGCCATGCGCGGTGCAATGCCGCGCTGCGGCGCTGATCGCGCGGCGCACGGTCTCAACCGCGGCTGGTTCCGCATCCCACAGGGGCGATTGCGCCTGGATATCGATCTCCGGCGCGGTCGCGGTTTCACCTGGCGCCGGCGTCATTCCTGGACCTCGCGCGGCTTCGCGCCGCGGTCGTAGGCCGCGACGATGCGCGCCACCAGCTCGTGGCGGATCACGTCCTCCTGCGTAAAAGTAGCGTGGCCGACGCCTTCAACGCCGGCGAGCAGCTTAACCGCCTCCGCCAGCCCCGACGTCTGCCCGTTCGGCAAGTCGACTTGGCTGGGATCGCCGGTGACGATCATGCGGCTGTTCTCGCCTAGCCGCGTCAAGAACATCTTCATCTGCATCGACGAGGTGTTCTGCGCTTCGTCGAGGATCACTACGGCGTTTGACAGTGTGCGTCCACGCATGAAAGCGAGCGGCGCAATCTCGATCTCGCCCGCTTGCATGGCGCGCTCGACAATGCGCGCGTCCATCAGGTCGTAGAGCGCGTCGTAAATCGGGCGCAGATAGGGGTCGACCTTCTCGCGCATGTCCCCAGGCAGGAAGCCGAGCCGCTCGCCGGCTTCCACCGCCGGGCGCGAGAGGATGATCCGATCGACTTCCTTGCGTTCGAACATCTGCACCGCGTGTGCCACCGCCAACCAGGTTTTACCGGTGCCCGCGGGACCGGTACCAAACACCAGCGCGTGGCGCTTGAGCGCGCGGACATAGGCGTCTTGCGCGGCGGTGCGCGCGCGCACAGGGCGCTTGCGTAAATTGATTTCCTCGAAGGCGGTGCGTTCCGCCCCAGGCTCGTAGTCGAACAACGAACCCTGCGCGATCGCCTGGCGGATGGCACCTTCGACGTCGCCTTGACCGAGATCGCGGCCGCGCTTGAGTTGCTCGTAGAGGCCTTCCAGCACGCGACGAGCCTGCTCGCAGGCGCCGCGCGACCCGTCGATGGTGACATGGTTGCCGCGCTGCTCTGCGACCACGCCGAGCCTGCGTTCGATCAACGCAAGGTTCTGGCCGTATTGGCCGAACAGAATAGAGGCGAGCCGGTTGTCCTCGAAGGCGAGCACGATCTGCGTGGTTGCCGTTTCTTCCGAAGCGGCGGCGGGAGGAAGCGCGGTATCAGGTGTGCGCAAGGCTGTTTCAGGCTCCTGCTGCGGCAAGCTGCGGTGCGGAAATGTCGTCCTGGAGTGCGCCAAACAGGCTGTTGCTGCCGACTTCGGTGATGGTCACAGACACTACCTCGCCGGCGGCCGAACGTGGCGCCATGAGCTGTACCGCCTGCAAATATGGGGATTTGCCGACCAGTTGCCCAGGAACCCTGCCGGGCTTTTCCAAGAGCACGTGGACAGTGAGGCCGGCGAACGAGGCGTTGAAGGCGCGCTGTTGGCGGGTCACTAGCGCCTGCAGCCGCTGCAGGCGTTCGGACTTTACCTCGTCGGGGACTTGGTCGTCGAAGTCGCCTGCCGGCGTGCCGGGTCGCGGCGAATACATAAAGGTGAAGGCGCCCGCATAACCGACGTCTTCGATCAGCGCGAGCGTGTCGAGGAAGTCCTCTTCGGTCTCGCCAGGGAAGCCGACGATGAAATCGGACGAAAGCGCCAGATCGGGCCGCGCCGTGCGAAGCCGCTTGATCACCGCGAGGTATTCCTCGCGCGTGTGCTTGCGGTTCATCGCCGCCAGAATGCGGTCCGAACCGGACTGCACCGGCAGGTGCACATAGGGCATCAGTTCCGGCAACTCGGCGTGAGCGGTGATCAGGTCGTCCAGCATGTCGCGCGGATGGCTGGTGGTATAGCGCAGGCGCGCAATGCCGGGCACTTCCGCGAGACGCCGCAACAGCCGCGCCAGGGTCCAGTCCGCGCCGTCGGGGCCGGGCCCATGATAGGCGTTGACGTTCTGCCCGATCAGCGTCACTTCACGCACGCCGGCTTCGACCAAGCGCTCTACCTCGGCGATGACCTGCGCCGCCGGCCGCGAAACTTCAGCGCCGCGGGTGTAAGGCACGACGCAGAAGGTGCAGAACTTGTCGCAGCCTTCCTGCACGGTGACGAAGCTCGATATGCCGCGCTTGGTAATTGCTGCGCGCGCCGGCGCGGCCAGCGCTTGGAACTTGTCCTCGACCGGGAATTCGGTGTCGACGACCCTTTCACCTTGCACTGCGCGCGCCACCAGCGCCGGCAGGCGGTGATAGTTTTGCGAGCCGACGACCAGATCGACGGCGCCGGCGCGGCGGATGATCTCCTCGCCTTCTGCCTGCGCCATGCAGCCGGCGACCGCGATCAGCATCTTGCGGCCTTCGCGCGCCGCCGCCTCTTTCATCACGCGGATGCGGCCGATTTCGGAATAGACCTTCTCGGCCGCCTTCTCGCGGATGTGGCAGGTGTTGAGGATAACCAGATCGACATCGTCCGGCAGTGCGGCTTCGCTGAAGCCGGCGGGTGCCAAGGTGTCCGCCATACGATGGGAATCGTAGACGTTCATCTGGCAGCCGAAGGACTTAACGTGGACTTTGCGGGTATTGCTCATGCGTTCTCGTGGCGAAGTTGGGCCAATTTAGCCTTTTCTGACGGGTTTTGTCCCCTCTCCGGGGGCGGCCTCGGCCCGAACGGACATATAGTTGATTTTGTGAACGATTTTAAGATGCAGACGCCTGCTGCAAAGACGCGCCTGAGGGTTTGCGGGCGGTTTCGGCGCCCGGTTCGGCAGCCGGCGCCGGCAGAGGCCGCTTGAGCAGCGCCGCCGCCATCAGCTCCCGCACATTGTTCTCCAGCCGCCGTGTCAGCGCCTTGCGGTCGGAGGTGGCCTCGATTGTCATCGGCTCGCCGTAGCTGACCACGGCATCAACCGCGCCGCGAGCGATGAATTCCTTGATGTGGGGCATGAAGTCGAGGTCGCCATACCAGGCGACGAGCGGGCGGTGCTGGCGGCCAAGCGGGATGCCGTGTGTGCTGGTGTAACCGATCGACATCGGCTGGATCAGGATGTGGCCGGCGGCTTCGCTGTGCGCGGCCATGTGTTTCACAGCGCCGAGCAGGGCGGAGCGGAACGGCAGCACGCGGTTGCCGTCGCTCGAGGTGCCTTCCGCGAACAGCACCACCGAGATTCCGCTGGAAAGCCGCTTGACCATCTCGCCGACAGCGTCGGCGGTCTGATGGCGGCGGTTGCGGTCGACGAAAACGGTGCGCTGCATCTCGGCGGTAATGCCGACCAATGGCCAACTGCGCACCTCGCGCTTGGCGACGAAGGCGACGGGGCTGAGCGAACCGATCGCAATGATATCGACCCAGGAGACGTGATTGGACACATAGAGCACGGCGCGATCGCGAATGGGCTGGCCGTTGACGCGCACGCGGATGCGCAGCAGCGAACACAGCACGCGGTAATAGTTGGACGATATGAAGCCCCAGCCCGGCAGACTCAATTTGCCAAGCAGCCACTGGATCGAGATCAGCAGCGGCGTCATCGTGAAGAAGAAGACTGCGATGAACAACGCGCGGATCATGAGATCTGGTTGCACCTCGCCGTTCGTCCCCGCGAACGCGGAGACCTCAGGAGCCGCACGCTGCCCCTGCGCCCTTTACGCTGGTCTCCCGCTTGCGCGCGAATAAACGGAATGTGGACCAGCGCGGGCGAGTTCATCCCTCAGTACCCGGTCTTGTCGTCTTTGAGCGGCACCGCATAGAGCTCAAGCCGGTGATCGACCAGTCGGTAGCCGAGCTTGCGCGCGATCTCCGCCTGTAGCCGTTCGATCTCCTCTGACTGGAATTCAATGACTTCGCCGTTCCGCAGGTTGATCAGGTGGTCGTGGTGCGCCTCTGGGCTGGTCTCATAGCGTGCGCGGCCCTCGCGAAAGTCATGCCGCGCGATGATGCCGGCGTCTTCGAACAGCCGCACCGTGCGGTAGACCGTGGATATCGAAATGCGGTCGTCGATCTTGGCGCAGCGCCGGTAAAGCTCCTCAACGTCGGGATGGTCATCCGCCTCCGCCAGCACG
This sequence comes from uncultured Pseudomonadota bacterium, assembly GCA_963732895.1. Classification (GTDB taxonomy): domain Bacteria; phylum Pseudomonadota; class Alphaproteobacteria; order Rhizobiales; family Xanthobacteraceae; genus Pseudolabrys. Next base: position 107,061 of record CAVTBG010000009.1, read on the forward strand.
CGCGCGATGATACGGCGCTGCTCGGTCATGCGCATGCCGTTGGCCACGCAGAGGGCCTCGATCGGGTTGGTCTCAGGGGTGTCTTTGTCCGGCGTGGTCACGGTCGCTTCTCCATCCGGGCCTTTTATCATAGTGAGCGCGCCGTGCACGTGTCTATCGCTGTCGGCGGCGCACCATCCTCAGGCGAGATCGCGCCGCAGCACCAGCGCGCTTGAGGCGGCGCCGCCGTCGCCGGGATAATAGTTCGGCCGCCGCCCCACCTCGCGGAAGCCGGCGCGGGCATAGAGCCGGATTGCGGGTGCGTTTTGCTCATCGACTTCGAGAAATACCGCGCGGATGCCGAAACCGGCCAACCGCCGCAAATGCAAGTCGAGCAAGTCGCGGGCGAGCCCGCGGCCACGGCGCGCGCGGGCGACCGCGACCGAGAGGATTTCAGCTTCCTCGCCGGCACGGCGCGACATAATGAAGCCGGTGAGACTCGCGCGGAGCATGACGCAATGGGCACAGACTTGGTGGTCGGCGATGAGATTCTCGACTTCTTCCTCGCTCCATCCGCGGCGGAACGAGATTCCATGCAGCGCGGCGATCGCCATGGCGTTGCGGCTCGACGCTTCCGACAACACCGGCTCGCCGCGCCTAAACAAACTCATGAGGCGTTTCATCATCGGCGCGGCAGGTTGCTTGCACCCTGCGGCTGAGCGTCGGGCGCGCGGAGATAGAGCGGCCTCGGCGGCGCGCCCAATTCTTGCGCGATTACGCCGAGGCGCGCGACCCATTCGATGTCGGGTGCGCGGCGGCCGTCGACCGCGCTGAACGACGGCTCTTCGGCAGGCCACGCGGCGGCCAGCAATTCGGCTGCGGTTCCGGCCAGCCGCGGCGCGCCGGCGGCCGAAGCCCGCTGCGTCGCTTCGTGCAAGGACGCTAGGCGAGGCGCTACCAAGACGCGGCCGGCAGGCCCATAGACTTGCAGATAGACGTGCGCGTGACGGGCGTCGATTGCGGAGACAACCGGCGCGCTGTCGTTTTCGGCAATGAACGGCGCTGCGTAGGCTGCAAGCGTCGTCAAACCGACCACCTGCTTGGCAGCGGCGAGCCCGATGCCGCGTGCTGCGGCGATGCCGACGCGCAAGCCGGTGAAACTGCCAGGCCCGACCGTGACGGCGATGCGGTCGAGATCGGAAAAATCAAGGCGCGCGCGCTCCATCACCTTCCGGATCAACGGCATCAGCGCTTCGGCATGGCCGCGCGTCATGGCGAGCGATTCCCGCGCAACGATGCCGCCGCCGGCAGTATCGAGAACGGCCGCCGAGCAGGCCTCGAGCGCGGTATCGATGGCGAGAAGACGCATTACTTCAGTTTAGCACCATGCGCGCAAAAACAACGGTGTCATTCCGGGGCGCCGCAAAGTGGCGAACGCGAAATCCATATCCCTGGGCTGCGGGGTATGGATTCCGGGTCCGCTCACGGAGGCTTGCGTCCCGCAACGACGGGTCCGATTACATCGGCCGGACTTCAGTCACTTCCGGCACGAAATGGCGCAGCAGGTTCTGGATGCCGTGCTGCAGGGTGGCGGTGGACGAGGGGCAGCCGGAGCAGGCGCCCTTCATGGCCAGGAACACCACGCCTTCCTTGTAGCCGCGGAAGGTGATGTCGCCACCGTCGCCGGCCACCGCCGGACGGACGCGGGTCTCAATCAGGTCCTTGATCAAGGTGACCGTCTCGGCGTCTTTCTCGTCGAAGAACTCGTCGTCGCCTTCGGCCCGCGTCTCCACTCCGCTCGCCAGCAGCGGCGCGCCAGACATGTAGTGCTCCATGATGGCGCCGAGCACTGCCGGTTTGATCTGCTGCCATTCACCGGTGGTCTTGGTGATCGAAATGAAGTCCACGCCGTAGAATACGCCGCCGACATTGGGGATCTCGAACAGCCGCTCCGCGAGCGGCGACTGGGCGGCGGCCTCTTTGTTCGGCATATCGAGCGCGCCGGATTCGAGCACCGGCCGTCCGGGCAGGAACTTCAAGGTCGCCGGATTGGGCGTGGCTTCGGTCTGAATGAACATCGTTAGGGCTCCTTACCTCACGCGGGTTCAAGGCCCGCGGGCGGGATTGATTATAGCGGATAGATGGGCTCTGCGCACGGGCGGGTCAACCGCCCGCTCAGCGGGCGAGTTTGGCCACGGAATGTTCGTTATGCCATCGCGTCAAGGTCTTCATCCTTGAGATGGCCGGGAACAATGGCAATGGGGATCGGGAAATTGGCTGCGGTCTTGGCGAGGCTGGACACCAGCGGGCCGGGGTCGTCCTTGCCGGTGCCGGCCGCCAGCACCAGGATGCCGATGTCGGTATCCTCGTCGATGAGCTTGAGAATCTCTTCGATCGCGGCGCCCTCACGGATCACCCGCTCGGGCTCGACGCCGGCGACTTCCTGAGCGCGCTTGGCGTATTTGTCGAGCACTTTGTCGGCCGCCTCTTCGGCTTCCGCCTTCATGATTTCGGCGACGCCAAGCCACTGCTGATTGCGCTCGCCGGGCTCGATGACGCGCAGCATGATAAGTTGCGATTTGGTGCGGCCGGCGCGCCGGGCCGCCCAAAAAAGGGCACGGTCGCATTCCTCGGTGTCGTCGATCACCACCATGTATTTGCGCTTATGGCCCGTCTCGTGGATGCGGCGTTTGGTGGTCATCTTGGCTCCCCGTGTCGCCCGCGAAATTGGCGCAACAACGCAAAGTACAACACTCGCAATGGTCGCACGGCGGACGTTGGCCCGACAAGATGCAGCGCGGGCAAATTCAACTTCCGTGCAAAACTATGCTACCGGCGCGGTTGGACACCTTTGCAAAAGAAATTTTTCCAAAAGCCGGCTTCCAAGCACGCGATCCGAAGCGACAAGTGGTTGAGCGGAAAGGCTATGCTAACGGCGGACGAAGCCGACGATATCCTTCACGGCCTTCATGGTGTCGGCGGCGATCGCCTGGGCGCGCTGCGAACCATCGGCGAGGATTTCGTCGATATAGACCGGGTCCTGCACCAGCTTTTTCATCTCGGCGCCGATCGGCCCGAGTTTGGCGACCGCGAGGTCGACCAGCGCCGCCTTGAAGGTGGAAAACTGGGCGCCGCCGAATTCGCTGAGCACCTGATCCTTGCTGGCGCCATTGAGCGCCGCGTAGATGCCGACCAGATTGCCGGCCTCGGGCCGCGTCTCCAGCCCCTTCTGCTCGCTCGGCAGCGGCTCCGGATCGGTCTTGGCCTTGCGGATCTTCTGCGCGATAGCGTCGGCGTCGTCGGTGAGGTTGATGCGCGAATAATCGGAGGCGTCCGACTTCGACATCTTCTTGGAGCCGTCGCGCAACGACATCACCCGTGTCGCAGGTCCCGCGATCAGCGGATTGGTGAGCGGGAAGAATGTCTCGCCATAACCGTGCGCCTCGATCAACTCCGCGAAGTCGTTGTTGAACTTCTGCGCGATGTCGCGTGCGAGCTCGAGATGCTGCTTCTGGTCTTCGCCGACCGGCACATGCGTCGCGCGGTAGACGAGAATGTCGGCCGCCATGAGATTCGGATAAGCGAAGAGGCCGACGGAAGCGTTCTCGCGGTCCTTGCCGGCCTTGTCCTTGAACTGGGTCATGCGGCTGAGCCAGCCCATGCGCGCGACGCAGTTGAACACCCAGGCGAGTTCGGCGTGTTCGGCCACCTGGCTCTGATTGAACACGATGTGCTTCTTGGGATCGATGCCGCAGGCGATGAAAGCCGCGGTCACTTCACGCGTGGCGCGCGGCAGTTCCTTGGGACCGCCCCAGACCGCGACCGGAACGGTGATCGCGTGCAGATCGACCACGCAATAGATGCAGTCGTGGTCGTCTTGCAGTTCGACGAAGCGCTTGATTGCGCCGAGATAGTTTCCGAGATGCAGATTGCCGGTGGGCTGCACGCCGGAAAACACGCGCTCCTTGAACGCCATTGCCTTGCCTCGTGGGAGTTGCCGGGCGTTGCCATGCCACGGCAAACCGCTGTGGGCAAGGGGGCTTGGAAGCAGCTTAGGCGCGCTGGCGGGCCACGGTACCGAGTTTGCGAAGCTTGGCGACGCCGAGCAGGTCGAGGGCCGCGCCGTAGACCACTATGCCGATGGCCACCAAAGCAAACAGTAATTCGAGCCGCCCCACCGCCGAGGCCGCCAAATCCGGCAGCAGCCAGTCCGCGCCGCCTAAGCCGCCGGCGACGGCGATACCCATCACAGCGGTAGCGAGCGCAATCCGCGGCAGCCGGCGCTTGGCGTCGCGGTCGAGCCGCAGCCATCCGCGGCGGTGGAGGACGAAACCTAGCAGCCCGGCGCCGACCCAGCCGGAAAGGGCGATAGCGGCTGCGACGCCGACGTAGCCGAAGGCCGGGAAAAGCGCGACGCCGCCGGCCACCGCCGCCGCCAGGCCGGTTAGGGCGGCCATCATCGGCGTGTGTGTGTCCTCGTGGGCGAAGGAAACTGCACCAAACACCTTTTCGAGCACGTGGCCGGGGAGGCCCGAGCAGATCGCGGTCAACGCCACCGCCACTGCCTCGGTGTCGCCCGCGCCGAACACGCCGTGCTCGAACAGCCCGCCGGCGATCTGTTCGGCCACGAGCGCGAAGCCGGTCGCTGCCGGCAAGGCGAGGCCGAGTGCGATCTCATAGGCGCGCGATTGCGCGCTCGCGTAAGTCTTTCCGTCGGCGCCGTGCACGCTCGCAGCGATGCGTGGTACGATGACCGCGGCGATCGTGATGGAAGCAACGCCGAGTGGAAGCTCGTAAAGCCGGTTCGCGTAATAAAGCCAGGACACGGCCGCCGGCGAGGAGGATACCAGTGCAGTCGCCGCAATCAGCTTCAGTTGCGGTGTGCCAGCGGCGATCAAGCCGGGCAAGGCGCGCTTGAAAAACGACCGGCTCTGATCGGGCGCACGCACGCGCACGCGCTGAAAACGGTTCCCGGTAGACAGCCATGCCGCGCCGGTGATCATGAGCTGGATCAACGCCGCTGAGACGATCGACATCGACAGCCATATGCCGATGTAGAACAGCGGCACGTGATGCACCATCACGAAAGCGAGCACGCCGACCAGCACGAGGTTGAACATGACGGTACTAATGGTGACGGCGGCGACGCGGGCTTCGGCGTTGAGCGCAGCCGAGATTACCGCCACCAGGCTGGCTAGTACGACGTAAGGGGCGGCCAATATGAGATAGAGAATCGCCAGGTGCCGCCGTCCGGCATCGAACCCCTGCGCGATGACGGCGACGATATAAGGCGCCGCCAGCACCACGACGAGCGCGATAGTGCCGGTGATAATGCCGAAGGTGACCAGCGTCCGGATGGTGAACCGATCGGCATTGGCGCTGCCGTCCTCGCCGGTGTTTAGCCGCAGCCAGAGCGGCACGAAGGCGCTGTTCAGCGCGCCCTCGGCCAACAGCCGACGGAAGAAATTGACCAATTGCAGGACGGCGAAGAAGGCTTCCGAGTACGGCCCGGTGCCGAGCAGCGCGGCGATGGCGGCGTCACGTACATAGGCGAGCACGCGCGACAGCAGGGTTCCGCCGCCGACTGTTGTGATATCGCGCGCCAGGGACATTCCGTACTCAGCCTCCGCCCTTTCAAGTCTATATCAAAGCCGTCGTCGCGGGCTTGTCTTTACAATCCAAGCGCTTTTCACGGAAATGTTGAACGAGTGGGACCCATCCCGCATCGCGAAAACCGCCGGGCGCCTGCATTGCCTCGGCATTTTCACCCGGTATAGTGCGCCGCGTTTGAAACGAGAGGACCTTGAATGACTGCTCCCCGCTACGACGTGCTCGGCATCGGTAACGCCATTGTCGACGTAATCGCTCGCGCCGAAGACGACTTTTTGGTCGCGCAAGGCATGCACAAGGGCGCCATGGCATTGATCGACGAAGAGCGCGCCCAGGCAATCTACGATGCCATGGGCCCGGCGGTGGAAAGCTCCGGAGGCTCTGCCGCCAACACCATCGTTGGCGTCGCCAGCTTCGGCGCCCGCGCCGCCTTCATCGGCAAGGTCAAGGATGACGAGCTCGGCAAGGCCTTCGCTCACGACATCCGCGCCGCCCGCGTCGCCTTCGACGCCAAGCCGGCGAACGGCGGCCCATCGACCGCGCGCTGCTACATCATGGTGACGCCGGACGGCGAGCGCACCATGAACACCTATCTCGGTGCGGCGCAGGGGCTCGAGCCCGGCGACATCGACGAGAAGGCGGTCGCCGACGCGGCCATCGTTTATCTGGAAGGCTATCTGTGGGATCCGCCGAAGGCCAAGGAGGCCTTCGTCAAGGCGGCCGATATCGCGCACAAGGCCGGGCGCCGGGTCGCGCTCACGTTGTCGGATTCGTTCTGCGTTGATCGTTATCGCTCCGAATTCCTCGATCTCATCAAGAAGGGCACGGTTGATATCGTATTCTCGAACGAGCACGAACTGCACAGCCTATATGAGACCGCCGATTTCGAGTCAGCGGTAAAGGCATTGCAGCAGGACGCCAAGCTCGCCGTTGTCACCCGCAGCGCCAAAGGCTGCATGGTGGTCAGTCGCGAGGAGGTGGCGGCGGTCAACGCCATGCCGGTGGAGCAGGTGGTTGATGTCACCGGCGCCGGCGACCTGTTCGCGGCCGGCTTCCTGGTCGGTCATTCGCGCGGCAAGGACCACCGCACGGCAGCGCAACTCGGCGCCCTGGCGGCCGCGGAAGTAATCCAGCATGTGGGGGCGCGGCCGGCGGTTTCGCTCAATGCCCACGCTGCGGACAACGGTCTGTCCCTGTGAGCGTGCGGCTGCCGTTAAGCCATCGGTAACCAATTGGTAACCGAACATGGTTACCGCTTCATGAACGGCCCCGAGAAGGGCCGGCAAGGAGCGGGCCATGGCCGAGCACGACCGGGAAGAGATCAAGCACGACGTGCCGGGCGATCTGCCGGCGGTTGAATCGCCGCCGCTGTCGCCGGCTGGCGCTAGCTCGGAGGCTTCGGCCGACACTGAAGCCTCTGTCGACGCCGAGGCCTCCGCCGACGCCGGAGATGCAGCCGTCGCTTCCGAGCCGGCGGCACAACCCGCGCGGTTCCAGCTTTCGCGCCGATCTCAGCGCCGCCTGACCGCGGCCGTCTGGCTGGCACTGGTCGCCGGGCTCGGCGCGCTGTTCGGCGGCGCCATCAGCAACGGCCTCACCGGCAACTACCGCATTGACGTCGCCGGCCTCGAACAGCGCAAGGCGATGCAGCAGTCGATCGACCATCTTGCCAAGCAGGTCAGCGCATTGAAGGCGGATCTCGCGGCGGCGACGGCGGCGACCCACAGCCAGATTGCCAAGATTTCGGCGCGCGCCGATCGTGGATCCGGAGCCGATGCTACGGGCTCAATTCCAACGGCGCATGCCACATCAGTCCCGATCCCGCGTCCGGCGCCCCGCATCGCCGCCGCCGTCAGCCGGCCGGCGGTCCTGCACGGCTGGCGCATTCTGCGCGCCCGCGACGGGTTGATCGACGTGGAAGGCCGCGGTGGGATTTACCAGGTGGTGCCCGGTGCGGTGCTCCCTGGCCTAGGCCCGGTGCAGTCAATTGTTCGACGGGGCGGCCGCTGGGTCGTGGTGACCCCAAAGGGCATTATCGTTTCCTCGCGCGAACGCGCCTATTTCGAGGACTTCTGATCTTTCCAGGCGCCCCGGACTGAGGGGATAAATTGCCGCCGCACGTCCCAGTGGCGGGCCACCCAAAAGCGTGCCAGATTCCACCCCGCCGGAATGATGGGCACGGGTGATGTCATGTCACGTGAGCGCGCGGGTGCCGTGGCGCTGAAGCTCCTTGCAGCGGCTATTTGTTTTTTGCTGGCGGTGAGCGTCGAGGTGTCGGCGCAAGGCGCGGCGCCATCGCCGGTGAAGCCGGAGATGATGGCCGGCTGTCCCGGCCTTATCGCGGCGCGTCCGGCACCATTCTTGCCGGCGGCCTTCAGCCTCGCCGCGCTCAAGGCTGACGAAGTGCGCCTTACCTACATCGGGCATTCGACTTTTCTGATCGAAAGCCCGCAATCGGTGCGCATCGCCACTGACTATAACGACTATGTCAGGCCTTCCGTCGTGCCTGACATCGCGACCATGAACCACGCGCATTCATCGCACTACACCGACCATCCCGATCCGGGCATTAAATACGTGCTGCGCGGCTGGGCCGGAAACGAGAAGCCTGCGCGCATCGACATGCAATACAAAGACGTGCGCGTTCGTAACGTGCCGACCAACATCCGCACGTTCGACGGGGGCACTGAGCGCCACGGCAATTCCATCTTTATCTTCGAGATCGCCAATCTGTGCATCGCCCATCTCGGCCATCTGCACCACACGCTAACACAGCAGCAGCTCAACGAGATCGGCAAGATCGATGTCGTGCTGGTGCCGGTGGACGGCTCCTACACGCTCGACCTCGACGGCATGGTCGAGGTGCTGCACGCGCTGAAGGCGCCTCTGATGATTCCGATGCACTATTTCAGCCGCTTCACGCTTGAGCGCTTCCTCGACCGCGTGCGCAAGGAATGGGATGTAGAGATCGTGCCCATACCCTCACTGGTGGTATCGAAGACAACGCTACCGGCTAAACCGAAGGTGCTGGTATTGCCGGGCCATTGATCGCTGCGACATAGTCATGGTGAGTGCCCCAGAAAATTGCCGCCGGTCAATTTGCGGCGTTTTGAACCGGCTGTCGAAAAGTAAGAGCGCGCGCCGGAACCAACGAGCGGCATCCGCGTTTCCGAAGTCGCGATTTCGGAGAAATCGAGGGTGTTTCTCATGGTGCAGACCTGGAGTAGTTGGAAGCGGTTTCCCGATGCCGCCAATGGCGGCGCGATCGAGGCGCCGGCTGGGCCCGGCGTCTACGAGGTCCGTCACACCATGACAGGACGCGTGATTGCGTTCGGGGATTCGGCCGACGTGGCGCGGGCGCTGTTGGAGTTGAAGGGGAACGGAGCCTTAAGCCTGTTCGCACGACTGTTTCGCAAGCCGCCGCCGGTGTCGCGGGTCGGCGACCTGGAGTACCGCACCTGCGCGGCCGGCAGCCGCGCCGAGGCCAAGACGGCAGCCCACCGGCTCCTGGGCCTGCGCCAGACCGCTTGGCGCCGGCGCACCGATCATGGTTCGGCCGTTCGCCTTTTGGGCTGAAGACACGCGACGCTGAATTGTGCGTCACGGCCAGCCCCGCGCCGGCCGTTTTGACTTGAGGGCTGCTTCAGCGACCGCGGGACGTGATCGGCAGGATCTGCACCAGAAGCGTTTGGTGGCCATGCCGCTCGCGCTGCTGGACGGCTTTCGACTTACGCGCATGATCGTATAGAGTTTCGGCAATCGGTCGCGCGAAAGGACGTGTCTGCCCATGCTCAGCCGTGAACAAAACGACCTCATTGCCCGCGTCGGGCCTGGCACGCCGGCGGGCTTGCTGATGCGGCACTACTGGCAGCCGGCGGCGCTGGTCGATGAATTGTCCGGTACCAACCGGGCCGTGAAGCCGGTGCGCCTGTTTGGCGAAGACTTGGTCATCTTCAAGGACGAGCAGGGCCGCTATGGCCTGATTGGCCGCCGCTGCCCGCATCGCGGGACTGATCTGTCCAAGGGCCGCCTCGAAGCGGGCGGCTTGCGCTGCGCGTTTCATGGTTGGCTGTTCGACGTGAACGGCAAATGTCTGGAGACGCCGGCCGAGCCCGCCGACAGCAATCTTTGCGAGAATACCAAGCAGGTGTCGTATCCGGTGGTCGAGAGGAGCGGCATCCTGTTCGCCTACATGGGCCCAGGCGCGCCACCGGCCTTGCCGCATTTCGATTGCTTCGTCGCGCCCGAGAGCCACACCTTTGCGTTCAAGGGGCTGATCGAGTGCAACTGGCTGCAATCGTTGGAAGTCGGCATCGATCCGGTGCACACCTCATTCCTGCACCGCTTCTTCGAAGATGACGATCCGGCGCAGAGCTACGGCAAAGTGTTCCGCGACATCACGCGCAACTCCGACATGCCCATGTCGCGCATCATGCGTGAGTTCCCCATTCCGCGCATTGAGGTCGAGCCGACCGAGTTCGGTTTCCGGCTGGTGACGCTGCGCCAGATCAGCGACCACAGCACGCATGTGCGGGTCACCAATCTGATGTTCCCCAACGCTTTCATCATCCCGATGAGCCGCGATATGACGATCACGCAATGGCACGTGCCGGTCGATGACGAGAAGCACTACTGGTACGCGATCTTTACCTCGTTCGGCGAGCCGGTGAACAAGGACGAGATGCGTCGCCAGCGGCTGCAGCTTTATCAACTGCCTGACTACGTCCCCAACCGCAACAAGGACAACGATTGGGGCTACGACCCGCAGGAGCAGGAAAGCGAAACCTATACCGGCATGGGCGCCGACATCAACGTGCACGACCAGTGGGCCTGCAAGTCGATGGGCGCGATCCAGGACCGCACCGAGGAACACCTTGGCACGTCCGACAAGGCGATCGTGGCCTATCGTCGTCTGTTGCGATCCGCGATCGATCAGATGGACAAGGGTGAGCGGCCGATCATGGCCCTCGACGAGGCGCAGGCTGCGTCGATCACCGGGCCGGCTGCGGTTGACGGCATCGGTCCCACCGACGACTGGCAGGGCTATTGGCAGAAGACCGAGGCCGACAAGCGCAAGGCTGCGAGCTGGGCGAATGGACATTGAGGCGGTCGCCTCCTTGGAAGGGAAGCTAGGCAAGGGCCATGCCGTCCCGTAAGCCCGCCGCCGAGTCGCGCGACTTCGTCGCCCGCCACGGCCTGTGGTCGGTCGAGCAGGAACGCGCCGCGCGTGCTGTCGAACGCGCGATCAAACAACACCGACTTGAGTTGGTCCGCTTCTCCTTCGCCGATCAGCACGGCGTGCTGCGCGGTAAGACCTTGCTCGCATCGGAAGTGCCGGGCGCATTGCGCGGCGGCGTCACCATGACGACGACGCTGCTCGCCAAGGACACCGCGCATCGCACGGTCTATCCGGTGTTCACGCCCGGCGGCGGCTTCGCCATGGAGGAAATGCAGGGCGGCGGCGATTTCGTCATGATCGCCGACCCCACTACGTTCCGCGTGCTGCCTTGGGCCGACAAGACCGGCTGGCTGTTGTGCGACATCCATTTTTCGAATGGGAAGCCAGTGCCGTTCTCGACCCGCGCGCGCTGCCGCGAAGCGCTCGATACGCTGGCCAAGGCCGGCTTCGATTTCTGTGCCGGGCTTGAAGTCGAGTTCCATCTGTTCAGGCTGGAGAACCCGCGCCTTGCGCCGGCGGACGCTACGTGGCCGCCACAAGCGCCGGAGTTGAGCCTGCTCAACCAAGGCTATCAGTACCTCACCGAGTCGCGCTTCGACATGCTCGATCCGGCCGTGGCGATCCTGCGCCGCGGCGTCGCCGCGCTCGGCCTGCCGTTGCGCTCGGTGGAAATCGAACTCGGTCCGAGCCAATGCGAGTTCACCTTCCGCCCGCTAATGGGGCTCGCCGCCGCCGACGCCATGATCCTGTTCCGCTCGGCGGTGAAGCAGATCGCGCGCCGCAACGGCTATCTCGCCAGCTTCATGTGTCGGCCCGGTCTGCCCAATGTGATGTCGAGCGGCTGGCACCTGCATCAGTCGCTGATTGATCGTAAACGCAAGCGCAACGCGTTCGTGCACAAGGATGGACTGTCGCCGCTCGGCCGACATTATCTCGCCGGCCTGTTAGAGCATGCGAAAGGCGCGGCCGCCTTCACCACCCCGACCATAAACGGCTACAAGCGCTACAAGGCCTATTCGCTGGCGCCCGACCGCGCCATTTGGGCGCGCGACAATCGCGGCGTGATGATGCGCGTGCTCGGCCAGCCGGGCGACGCCGCGACACACCTCGAAAATCGCGTCGGAGAGCCGGCCGCCAACCCCTATCTTTATATCGCCTCGCAGATTTACGCGGGGCTGGACGGCATCGCCGGAAAACGCGATCCGGGGCCGTCCGCCGAAACGCCCTATGAGACCGAAGCCGCGCTCTTGCCCAAAAATCTGGGCGAGGCGATCGCAGCTTTGCGCGCGGACAAGGCTTTCCGGGCCGGTTTCGGCGACGCCTTCATCGACTATTATGCTCACCTCAAGGAGGCGGAGCTTGCCCGTTTCCACAAGGAGCAGGGTGAGCAGGCTCAAGCTGCCGACGTCACACCCTGGGAACACCGAGAGTATTTGGATTTGTTCTAGCGCATGATCCCGAATAGTGGGAACCGGTTTTCGGGTAAGATCATGCGCAATCAAGAATGTTAGGCTGCCCATAATCGGACAAACCGGAATCAACTCGAATGCCGCATGCAACGACACCCGACAATGTGAAGCTCTATTACGAGGAAGTGGGGCAAAATACGGAATTTGGCACGCCGATCCTGTTCGTGCACGAATTCGCCAGCGACTATCGCGGCTGGGAGCCGCAAATGCGCGAATTCGGCAAGCGCTACCGCTGCATCACCTATTCGGCGCGCGGCTACGCGCCCTCCGACGTGCCGGATGACAAGGACACCTACAGCTATCGCGACGTGATGCGTGACTGCGTGGCGATGCTCGATCATCTCAAAATCGCGCAGGCGCACCTTATTGGCCTGTCGATGGGCGGCTATACGTCCTTGCAAGTCGCGCTTAATCATCCGGACCGTGTGCGCTCCATGGTGCTGGCCGGCACAGGCTCGGGCTCCGAGCGTTGGTACACCGAGGACTTCCACAAGCATTCACGTGCGCTCGGCGATCAATTCGAGCGCGAGGGCGCGGCCAAGATTGCCGAGAGCTACGGCATGGGGCCGAGCCGTGTGCCGTTCCTCCTCAAGGATCCGCGTGGCTTCGCCGAGTTTACGCGGCATCTCGCCGAGCACGACGCGCAGGGTTCGGCCAATACCTCCCGCGGCTTCCAGGGCGGGCGGCCGTCGCTTTACGATTTCGAGGAAGGGATCAGGAAGCTCGCGACGCCGGCCTTGATCGTGGTCGGCGACGAGGACGACCGCTGCATCGAGCCGAGCCTTTTCCTCAAGGACGCGCTTTCCGCTTCCGGCCTGGTGATGCTGCCGAAGACCGGCCACGTCGTGAATTTGGAGGAGCCGGACTTGTTCAATCAGGTGGTGGGCGACTTTCTCATCCGGGCGGATGCCGGCCGTTGGGCGCCGCGTGATCCCCGCGCGCGTGGGGCGCGGGCCTTCAAGCCCGCCACGGACTGAGCCGCCCGGCCTCGCCAGGCGGCTCGGGCCGATGGAACCGGTCGGGTGTTCCATTCATTGTTGGAGCCCGGGAACCCACGTTGGAGGGCGACGCGATGCTGAAATGGGCGCTTGTTTTTCTGATCATCGCCATCATCGCCGGCATTTTTGGCTTCACCGACGTGGAAGCCGCCTCGGCCACGATCGCACAATGGCTGTTCGGAATTTTCATGGTGCTGTTTGTCGGCGCACTGGTGATCGGCTTGTGGCTCGGCAGCAAGTTGATGTCGTAACCGGCTGCGTATTCGCCTATGAAGCGCGTAAGCTGTAAACTATGAGCGCGCATAGCTGCCACACGTTGCCGGTAACGATGCGCCACCCGATTGCGATGTCCTGAAAACGCCGTTATTGGGGACCAGCCCGGCTACACACCAACGCGACTTCGCGCCCATGACCGCTAAGCTGATCGATGGCAAAGCCATCGCCCACCAGATTCGAGAGGATTTCAAACGCCGCGTGGCCGTTTTACGTGGGCGCACCGACGTCACGCCCACGCTTTCGGTGATTCTGGTTGGGCAAAATCCCGCGTCCCGGCTCTACGTCCGCAACAAGATCAAGGCCTGCGCCGAAGTCGGTATCCGCTCGGAGTTGCACGAATTTCCGGCGGACGTCGATGCGACCGCGGTGATCGGGCGCATCGGCGAGCTGAATGGTGATCCCGCGGTGCACGGCATCCTGGTGCAACTGCCGCTGCCTGCCCACCACGACATCCACGCGGTGCTGCGCACGGTCGCGGTCGAAAAGGACGTCGACGGCTTCCATCTCTACAACGTCGGCGGGCTGGTACTGGGCGAGACGGTGTTTCCGCCCTGCACGCCCTACGGCGTCATGAAGCTGCTCGACTACACTGGCATCGACGTCTCCGGCAAGAACGTCACCATCGTCGGCGCCAGCAACATCGTTGGCAAGCCGATGGCGCTGATGCTGCTGCGGCACGAGGCGACCGTCGCCATCTGCCACGTGCGCACGCGCGATTTGGCGCAATACACCATCCTCGCCGATATCCTGATTGTCGCCGCCGGCGTGCCCAACCTCATTATCCCGCAAATGGTGAAGACCGGGGCGGTCGTCATCGACGTCGGCATCAATAGGCTCCCGGATGGGCGCCTGGTCGGGGATATCGATTTCGAGGGCGTGCGGCAGAAAGCGGCTTACGTGACCCCGGTGCCCGGCGGGGTGGGGCCCATGACGGTGACCATGCTCCTGGAAAACACCCTGGTCGCTGCCGAACGCGCGACGCAAGGCGCGCCAGCCAAGGCGTTGGAGCAGGCGGAGTAGGGGCTCGAGCGCCTACAGGTTCGCTACATCGCCCCAGCCGTAGCGCTTTGCCGCGTTATACGCTTCCTTGTCCCGGCGTTGGATCGTGCGCTCTTCCGGCTGGTCCGGGGTGCACAGCGTTAAGCTGACGCCGGCTTTGCTGACCTTCGGCGTGGCAAGAATGCGCCGGCCTTTCGGGACGTCGGCGCCCCCTTTGCCCGCGACTAGATAGCAATATTTTTCGTCTTCGAAGGGAACGTGGACGCCCTTGGCGATCATGTGGTCGCGCGAGCGCGACAGGCGCGCCGCAAAGTGGCACCACCGGGGCTGCTCGAACAAGGGACAGCGGCTCTCGTGCGAGCAGGGGGCGATGATCCGCGCCCCGTTCGCGATCAGATAATCGCGGCACGCTAAAATGCGCTGGAAGCCGTTCACGGTGCCGGGCTCGACAATGATCAGCAAGCGGTCGGCGCGGCTCCACAGTGTCGCGAGCGCATCCTTCAGTGCGGATGGCACCAATTCAATCAGGGCGTAGCTTGCCATCACGGCGTCGGCCTTGGGCGCGCTGGCAAGCGATTGCGCAATGTCGCCGAGAACGACATCCGCAGCGATATCTGCCTGTTGAATTGAGCCGCGAAGTTGGCGCGCGAGCTCCAGCAAGCGCGGATTACGGTCAATGAGGGTCGTTCGCTGTACCGAAGGCCAAAGGTCGAGGGCCGCCCAGCTCGCGGTGCCGGGACCGGCCCCCACGTCTAGTATCGATCGTGGTTGGAAATCAGGGATGATTTCGATCGTGCGGCCGAGTACCGCGTGGAAAGCCGCGTAGGTCGCGGGCATCCGCACGATGGCATAAGCGAGCGCCTCCAGGTCGGAACGAATGATGTCGCTGCTGCCGCCAGCGCGGTATGTGTCGGAAAGTGCTTCAGCGTTGTTCCGCAGGACGCCGCGCGAGACATTCTCCAGGTTGCTTTGGAGCGCTGCCTTGATCCAGGCCGGCAAGCCGGTCATGCGCCGCGGTGCGGCCAGCCGCTTACACGTCCACGCTGGCAGACAGCGCATTGTCCTGGATGAACTGCCGACGGGGCTCGACGACATCGCCCATAAGCTGATCGAAGAGCACATTGGCCTCGTCCACCTCCTTGATACGGACCTGAAGGAGCGAGCGGACGTTGCTGTCGAGCGTGGTCTCCCAAAGTTGGTTGGGGTTCATCTCGCCCAGGCCTTTATAGCGCTGCATCGAGACGCCCTTGCGACCGGCGCCGGTGACCGCTTCGAACAGGCCGACTGGCCCGTAGATCGACCACGTCTCGTCCTTGCGCCGCAGCAGGCCGGGCTTTTCATAGACCTTTTGTAAAGACACTGCATGTTCGTCGAGTTTGCGGGCATCGGCCGAGCCGAGCAGCGCGTGGTCGATGATGGCGACGCTTTTTACGCCGCGCACCGTCCGCGTGAAGATGAAACCGTCTTCCTCGTTGAACTCGCCTTCCCAGCCGCGCTCGGTCTCTTCCGCCAGAACATTGAGCCGCTTGGCGATAAAGGGCGCTGCTGCCTTGGCTTTTTCGGCATCGCCGAAAATTTCCGAATTGAGCACGCCGAGAATGGCGGCCTGCTCGACGACTTGGCGGTTATAACGGCTGTGCAGGCCGTTGAGGGTAACGCGGATGTTGCGTGCTTCCTCGACCAGCTTCTGCAGATCGCTGCCGGCGCGCTCTTCGCCGCTCGCTAGCCTGAGCACCGCTTCCTCAACGCCGGTCGAAATCAAATAATCCTCGAGCGCACGCTCGTCCTTGAGATACTGCTCGGACTTGCCCCGCGAGACCTTGTAGAGCGGCGGCTGCGCGATGAACAGATTGCCACGCTCGATCAGCTCCGGCATCTGCCGGTAGAAGAACGTCAGCAGCAGCGTGCGGATGTGGGCGCCGTCCACGTCGGCGTCGGTCATGATGATGATCTTATGGTAGCGCAGCTTATCCGCATTGAACTCGTCCCGCCCGATGCCGGTGCCCAATGCCGTGATCAGCGTGCCGATTTCCTGGCTGGACAGCATCTTGTCGAAGCGCGCGCGTTCGACGTTGAGGATCTTGCCGCGCAACGGAAGCACTGCCTGGAATTCACGGTTGCGGCCCTGCTTGGCGGAGCCGCCGGCGCTGTCGCCCTCGACGATGAACAATTCTGACTTGGCGGGATCGCGTTCCTGGCAGTCGGCGAGCTTGCCCGGCAATGACGAGACGTCAAGTGCGCCCTTGCGGCGGGTGAGCTCGCGCGCCTTGCGCGCAGCCTCGCGGGCGGCGGCGGCTTCCACCACCTTGCCGACGATGGTGCGCGCTTCCTGCGGGTGGATTTCGAACCAATCCTGCAGTGCTTGGTTGATGACGTTCTCGACCACCGGCCGCACTTCGGACGAGACCAGCTTGTCCTTGGTCTGCGAGGAGAACTTCGGGTCCGGTACTTTCACCGACAGCACCGCGGTCAGGCCCTCGCGGCAGTCGTCGCCGGTGAGCGAGACTTTTTCCTTGCGCGCGCCACCGTTGCCTTCAGCGTATTGCGTGATCTGGCGGGTAAGTGCGCCGCGAAAGCCGGCGAGATGGGTGCCGCCGTCACGCTGCGGAATGTTGTTGGTGAAGCAAAGCACACTCTCGTGGTAGCCGTCGTTCCACCACATCGCGCATTCGACCGTGATGCCTTCGCGCTCGGCGCGAACCATGATCGGAGCGGGGATCAGTGGCGACTTGTTGCGATCGAGATAGCGGACGAAGGCCTCGACGCCACCCTCGTATCTCAGCTCCTCGCGCTTCTCGACCGCGTGACGCTGGTCGGAGAGAACGATGGTGACACCTGAGTTCAGAAACGCGAGTTCGCGCAGGCGATGCTCCAGCGTCGCGAAATCGAACTCGGTCATGGTGAAGGTGGCGGGCGAGGGCAGAAAGCTCACTTCCGTGCCGCGCTTGCCGTCGGCGTCGCCGGTGACCTTCAGCGGCTCGACGGCGACGCCGTCGTGGAACTCCATGAAGTGTTCCTTGCCGTCGCGCCAGATGGTGAGCTTGAGCCAGGTCGACAGCGCGTTCACCACCGACACGCCGACGCCGTGCAGGCCGCCGGAAACCTTGTAGGAGTTCTGGTCGAACTTACCGCCGGCGTGCAGTTGGGTCATGATGACCTCGGCCGCCGAGATGCCTTCGCCTTTGTGGATGTCGGTCGGAATGCCGCGCCCGTTGTCGTGCACCGTGCAGGAGCCGTCCGGATTGAGCGTGACGTTCACTTCGCTGGCGAAACCGGCGAGCGCTTCGTCGATAGCGTTGTCAACCGCCTCGTAGACCATGTGGTGCAGGCCGGAGCCGTCATCGGTGTCACCGATGTACATACCCGGCCGCTTGCGCACGGCATCGAGGCCCTTGAGGACCTTGATCAACTCGGCGCCATAGTCGGCGTTGGACGGGATATTGAGGGCTGGTTCAGCCATCTGCGGCAGCCTCGAAGCTGGCGAAAAATGAGTCGGATAGGTGTAATTCTGTGACACGAAAACCGGGTCTCGTACAGGGCAAAGTGTCAGGCCGTAATATGTTGACTTAAAAGCACTATTTAAAGACCCCGGGCTGCAAAAAAGCCGTCTTCCGGGCGCTATTTTTGATGCCTTCTAAGGCATGGTTTTGACGCTGCTTTCGGCGGTCATCGAAACGCCATTAGTACGGCGCCAATGCGCTTTTACTTGCGCGCAAGCAGCAACTGTCCATAAGCATCGCCCGCGTCCCGCCCGTTCCGAATCGTTTCAATGCACTGGCTCCGACCCAAGTCCGCCGCTACCCGGCCTTCTCTGTCGTTCGAGGTACCGCGCCGCTTGCGCGCGATGGTGCGCGCGCGGGAATCCAACATCATCGTCCTGGCGGCGGTCGTCGGCGTGCTGGCGGGTCTGGTCGTCGCCATCATGGGCGCGGCGGTCGGCTTTATGCACCTCACCGCCTTCGGGCTTGATCCCGGTGAGCGGCTCTCGGGGCGTATATCACTTGATCCCATCCGTGCCTTCGTGACGCCCTGCCTGGGCGGTCTGCTGTTCGGCCTGGTGACCGCCTACATCGCCCGCCGGCGCGGTACCGAGGTTGACCCCATCGAAGCCAACGCCCTGCACGGCGGGCGCATGTCCATGCGCGGCAGCCTGATCGTGGCGGCGCAGACAGTATGGTCGAGCGGGGTCGGCGCCTCGGTCGGCCTCGAGGCCGGTTATACCCAGTGGGCGAGTGGGATCGCCTCCAAGATAGGCCAGGCCTTCCGGCTGCGCCGGGCCGACATGCGCATCCTGGTCGGCGCCGGGTCCGCAGGCGCCATCGCCGGCGCCTTCGGCGCGCCGCTGGGCGGCGCCTTCTATGGCTTCGAATTGATCATCGGCAGCTATTCGGTCAATTCGCTAGCGCCCGTTGGTATCGCCTCCCTGCTCGGGTACCTGACCGCACAGGCACTCTCGCCCACGGAACTCGGCATCGAGGCAGGTTCGGTGTCCGGCCTGGCCGTGTATGACGTTCTCATCGCGGCCGGGTTCGGGATCCTGGCCGGCATCTTTGGAATCATCCTGATGCGCGGCGTCGCCGCCTGCGAGCAGCTTTTCGTGCGCGTGCGGATCAAGCCCTGGCTGCGGCCGACCATCGCCGGCGCTGTCGTCGGCCTGCTGGCGATTATTTCCCCGCAGGTGATGTCGTCCGGCCATGGCGCTCTGCATCTGACCGGCCTGTTCCAACTGCCGTTGGCGACGCTCGCCACCATCTTCCTGCTCAAGTCGCTTGCCTCCATCGTCTCGCTGGGCTCCGGCTTCCGCGGCGGCCTGTTCTTCGCCTCGCTCCTGCTCGGCGCGCTGGGCGGCCAGTTGTTCGCGACTGGGGTGATGGCGGTGTTCCCGTCCCTGCACCTCGACCCCGATGCCTTCGCGCTCATCGGCCTGTCGGCGCTGTCGGCATCGGTGATCGGCGGGCCGCTCACCATGACCTTCATCGCGCTGGAATCAACCGGCGACCTCTGGCTTACCACCGCCGTGCTGATCGCGGTCATCATCGCGCGCCAAGTGACGCGCGAATTTTTCGGCTACACCTTCGCCACCTGGCGTTTCCACCTACGCGGCGAGACCATCCGCAGCGCCGCCGATGTGGGCTGGATCAGGGACCTGACGGTCGGACAGATGATGCGCGCGGATGTGCGTACCACCCCCGTGGAGACGCCGGTTTCCGCCTTCCGCGAGGCTTTTCCACTCGGCTCAACCAATCAGGTAATCGCCGTCGACGAGGACGGCCGCTATGTCGGCATGGTGCTGGTGGCGGAAGCGCATGCGCCCGAGGTCAATTCGACGGTCTCGGTGCGAGAGATTCTGCATCATGCGGACAATATGCTGCTGCCGCAGATGACCGCGCAGGAGGCTATTTCGGCCTTCGACCGCTATGAGGCGGAAGCGCTGGCAGTGGTGGATAGTCAGGAGCGCCGCCAGATTCTCGGCCTGCTGAGTGAGGCGCACGCGTTGCGCCGCTATTCCGACGCGTCGGAGCGGCAGCGGCGCGAGTTGCTGGGCGAATTGTAACGTCGCCTATTGCGCCGCTAGTCGCCGCTCAACGTCGCGTCACCGTTCCATTGCGTACCTCGAAAATTTGCGCGCGCGTCGCGATGTCGCCGAACGCCGCCGGATCGGCGCCGGTCATCCAAACCTGCGCGCCCAAGGCGGATAAGGCGTCATAGAGCGCAGCGCGGCGGCCGGGATCGAGGTGAGCAACAATCTCGTCGAGCAGCAGCACAGGGGCAAAGCCCGTCATGTCCTTGATCAAACCGGCATGGGCGAGCACCAAGCGGATCAGCAGTGCTTTCTGTTCGCCGGTGGAGGCATCGGCCGCGGGCACGCCCTTATCGGCGTGGGCGACACTGAGATCGGAACGATGCGGGCCTTCAAGGGTGCGGCCGGCGGCGGCGTCCCGTGCGCGGTTGTCCTTGAGCAAGGCGCGGTAGCGATCCTCGATCTCGGTAGCGCTGTGCTGCGGTAGAAGTTCTTCGATGAAGCCTTGGAGTGCAATTTCCGCGCGCGGGAAGCCGGGGGCGCTGTCTCGGGCCTGACTGAGCGCGGCCTGCAGCCGCGCCACGGTCTCGAAACGCGCGGCGGCCACCGCGACCGCCACCTCGGCGGTTTCGCGCTCCACCGCGTCAAGCCAGTGCGAGTCGCTCGAAGCGTCTTCCAGCAGGCGGTTGCGCGAGCGTAGCGATCGTTCGAGCGCGTTCACGCGGCTCGAATGCTGGGCGTCGACCGCAAGCACGAGCCGGTCGAGAAAACGCCGGCGCTCGGCGGCGGGGCCGTTGAACAGCGGATCCATGGCGGGGATCAGCCACACCACGCGAAGATGGTCGGCGAAGGCCGTCGCCGACGGCGTGGCCTCGCGGTCGATGCGGTAGCGCCGCGTCGGCGGCGTGTCTTCGCCTCCGGCTGCGTCGATGCCGGTGCCGAGCGTCGCCAGCCCCAGCATGCCCTCGATTTCGGCGTTGATCGCCCAGGCGCCGTCGCCCTCGGAAAAGGCCAATTCGTCGAGGGTCGCGCGGCGCAAGCCCCGTCCGGGGGTCAGCAGTGAGATCGCCTCGATCAGGTTGGTCTTGCCAGCGCCGTTCGCGCCCGTGAGCACCACCGGACCCGCCTGCGCAAGCTCCACCTGCGCAGCATAATAGCTGCGGAAGTTCACGAGGCTCAGACGGTGGATGAAGGCGGCGGTCATACTGTTCCATCATTCGGGGCGCCGCGCAGCGGCAAACTCGGAATGACGTGGAAATGATTTCGACGCAAGTCGGGCTGCTACACCCGCATCGGCATCAGCACGTAAAGCGCGCCCTTGGAATCCTTGTCCTGGATCAGCGTCGGCGAGCCAGGATCGGCGAGCTTGAGCACTGCGACTTCGCCCTCGATCTGGGCGGCGATGTCGAGCAGATAGCGCGAATTGAATCCGATATCGAGCGGCTCGGAATCGTAGTCGACCTCGACTTCTTCGGTGGCGCTGCCGGAATCCGGATTTGTCACCGACAGCGTCAACTTGCCCCCCGCGATCGAGAGCTTGACCGCGCGGCCGCGCTCGCTCGCCACAGTCGAGACACGATCGACCGCGGCCTCGAACTCTTTCTTGTCGACCACCAGTTCCTTGTCGTTATTGAGCGGGATCACCCGTCCGTAGTCCGGGAAGGTGCCGTCGATCAGTTTGGAGACCAGCACGACGTTGCCGATGGTGAAGCGGATTTTGCCGGCCGACAATTCGACATCGACCTCACCCTCACCGTTTTCGATCAGCCGCTGCACTTCGCCAACAGTCTTGCGCGGCACGATGATGCCGGGCATTCCCGCCGCGCCTTCGGGCAGCGGCAGTTCGCACTGCGCCAGGCGGTGGCCGTCGGTGGCGACGGCTCTCAGCGTCGGCGCCTTGGCGTCGCCGGCCGCGTGCAGGTAGATGCCGTTGAGATAGTAGCGGGTCTCTTCGGTCGAGATGGCAAACTGGGTCTTGTCGATCAAGCGCTTGAGATCGCCGGCGGCGAGTTTGAACGAATGACTCATCTCGCCGGCGGCGAGATCGGGAAAATCGCTTTCCGGCAGCGTTTGCAACGTGAAGCGCGACCGGCCGGCGCGCAGCGAGAGCACCGCGCGGTCGCCGGAACCTTCGAGCACGATCTGTGCGCCCTCCGGCAGCTTGCGCACGATGTCGTAGAACATATGCGCCGGCACGGTCGTGGCGCCGCCCGGATTGACTTCGGCGGCGATCGAATCGGTCACTTCGAGATCGAGGTCGGTGGCCTTCAGGCTGAGCTTGCCGTCGTCGGTTTTGACCAGCACGTTGGCCAGAATCGGAATGGTATTGCGCCGCTCGACCACACGGTGCACGTGGCTCAGCGATTTGAGTAACTCTGAACGCTCGACAGTGATCTTCATCGGCTGGGAGACCCGCTTCGGCGCCTTTGCGAGAGCCCGGAAATCAGGTGCAACGGCAAGCCGGCGTACGCGACATGCGAGGCCGGACGGCAAAAGTGACGTGCTGGAGCGAAAATCGCAAGAGTGTAGGGGCTTAAGGGGCCCCTATCCCCAAAGCGTCCACAGGCGGCGGCTGGCCCTCTCCGCCCGCGAAAGGGGAGAGGGTGTGCCCGTTAGTCCTGTAATTGTCGCTTGAGGACCTCGATCTCCTCGGCCAGTGCCACATCGTTGCCGACCAAGCCCTCAATTTTGCGCACCGCGTGCAGGACGGTGGTGTGATCGCGGCCCCCGAAGCGCCGGCCGATCTCCGGCAGCGAGCGCAAGGTCAGCGTCTTGGCCAGGTACATGGCGACCTGGCGCGGGCGCACTACGTTGGCGGTGCGGCGTGAGGACAGCAGGTCCGAGCGGCTGACGTTGTATTGCCGCGCTACCACCCGCTGGATGTCCTCGATCTTGACCCGTTTCGGCTCCTGCGGGCGGATCAGGTCGCGCACCTCGCGCTCGGCCATTTCCAGCGTCACTGCATGGCCGGTCAGCTTGTTGTGGGCGAGCAGGCGGTTGAGCGCGCCTTCCAGGTCGCGGCCGTTGTGAGTCACGGTCTTGGCGATGTAGCTCAGGACAGGCACCGGCACGTCGAAGCTCGGATGGTGGGCGCGCGCCGCCATCACGCGGGCCTTCAGGATTTCGAAACGCAATTCCTCGCCGAGCGGACCCATTTCGACCACCAGCCCGCCTGCCAGCCGCGAGCGCACACGGTCATCAAGGCTTTCGAGGTCCGACGGCGGGCGGTCAGAGGCGATCACCACCTGACGGCCGGCGTCAATCAACGCATTGAGCGTGTGGCAAAACTCAGCCTGTGTCGACTTGCCCTGCAGGAATTGCAGATCGTCGATGACCAGGACACCGATGCCGCGCAGCGCTTCCTTGAAGGCGAGCGCGGTCTGCGTGCGCAGCGCCGAGACGAAGCCGTACATAAATTTCTCGGCGGTGAGATAGAGGACCTTGCGTTCGCCGGCGGCATTTCCGGCCCATGTGATGGCTTGCAAGACGTGCGTCTTGCCGAGGCCTACGCCGGCGTGGATGTACAGCGGATTGAACATCACCGCCTCGCCGCGCTTGGCGGCCGCAACCTGCTTTGCGGCGGCATGGGCCAGCGTGTTGGATCGGCCGAGCACGAAGCTGTCGAAGGTCAGGCGCGGATCGAGCGGCGAGCCGCCGAGCGCCTCATGCACGCCGGCATCCCCCACCGATAGCGGCCGGCCGATGTGGCCATTGCCGTTGGTCAAACGCGCGCCGTTGACCGATCCCACCTCTTGTTCGGCTTTTGGCTTGCTTACGATGGAGGCGCGCATTGCCGAACGCACAATCAGTTCGATGCGGCCGACCGTGCTCGCTTCTGCTTGCCAGCAGGCCAGCACCCGCTCGGCATAGTGCGACTGTATCCAGCTCTTGAGAAAACGGGTAGGCACCGACATGCGCACCGTGCCGCCTTCGAGCGCCTCCAAATCCATGCGCGCAAACCAGCTGGAGTAGATGTCGTCTCCTACTTCCGCCTTCAGCCGTTGCTGCACCTTCGACCAGCGTTCCTGATCCGCGCTCGACATTTTTTCTTCTCTATCAAATAGAATGGTTGGTCGGACTCGGTTTCACGGCTTGACGTCGGAGATGGACGCCAACGCACCGAACGAGACGCTACGACACTCAAGTAAGCACAATGCCGCGCGGAGGATTGCTCGCCTGCGTTCGCAAGCTCGACCGCCGCATCGTCGCCAAGCGAAGAAGCAGCGCCTTAACTGGAGTAGGAAGGGGCACCGACGCCCACGTCACATAACAATGCGGACGCCGGCGGGGAGCACGCAATCAGAAAATGAAGTAGCGCACCGGAAAAACAAGTAGACCGTGAGGTAGCGGAAGACGGGCACACGCTGGATAAAGGCAATTCGATTGACGTGGCATTGAACACCGACGCTCCCCCAGATCCTATCATGACATCCCCCTCGCTTTGTCGGGCTTATGCCCTCGGCCGCTGAGTTTTCGCCGCTACGATCCATCATCCGTCGCATCGCAAAAAATTTAACTGCTGTGCGTCGGCATACCTCGGAACACGACATTGATATCGGGCCCCGACGATATTGACGGTACCACCGGCTGAATTCTGCCCATGCAGACACAGAACAGCCGTTCTCATCCGCGATGAGCGTAGCGTGAAACCCTTTTCCTGATGGCGCCCCACGGACACGCGAGGTCGCAAATCCAAAAGAGCACAAGGCTAAGGGTGGAGCAATACGTGATTGACCGAGTCGACGTAGTACGTCGCCGAAACGTTGCAGAAGTGCAACGCATGCAAGCGATGCCGCTTGGGCAAACGCTTGAACGGACGCAGGGATTCACCCATCGGGTTTAGTTGCGTTCGATCGCACGCGGAACAAATTTTTTCGGTCCCGGCCGAGTACGGAAATGCCTGTGGCGCAGCGATTTTCAAGTCCCTCGCGGTGCATGGATGTTAAGTTATTATTGCAACGTAAAAATTTGTGTGCGGCTGCGGAGGGTAGCCCTCACGCCAAAAAGCGTTTGATTACAGCGTTGGCGCGCGGCCGTGCTGCAGAACGGCCAATAAAATTGGCGCTCCCATAATTTATTGACGTCGCAATGACGATTTTTTGACCATCGCCGGCCTGCGGTCGATCGCAGTTAGCCAGCGTGGTGCCATGCAGCAAATTTTTTGAACCAAAAAACAATATGCCCGGCGCCAAGGCCGGGCCAGCGCCGCTTTAGGGCGGCGCGTGCGATTAGCTCGAAGATTACTGCGCGAGTTTGGCGACGCGATGCGCGAGCCGCGACACTTTGCGGCTGGCGTTGTTCTTGTGCAAGACGCCGCGCTGCGCTGCGCGCATGATCACCGGTTCGGCTGCCTTGAGCGCCGCGGTCGCTGCGTTGCGGTCGCCGCTCTCGATCGCCTCTTCGACCTTGCGTACCGAACCACGCATGGTAGAGCGGCGCACTTTGTTGATCGCGGTACGTTTCGCTATTTGGCGCGTAGCCTTGCGGGCAGACTTGGTATTAGCCATCACTCTCTCGTCTGTGTCTGGCGCCAGCGGTAAAAAGCCAGCTGAAGCGGCCGAATTTTACAAGAAAAATCGGCGGCGAGTACACCTCGCCGCCATTTGCCGAGGCTTATAGTGAGCCGGCCGCCGGGCGTCAACGCCCGCGGTGGCGGCTTGGCTCGGCGCCGTCAGGCCACCCGCTTGGCCCGGACCGCATCGTGGCCGGCAGTTACGGCCGCCCGATCGGCGGCGGAAAAGGCTGAAAGCGGCGGTTTCACCCTCGCCAGCGCGGGATCGCCATGGATATGGGCAAGCAAGGCCTTCACCCCGCTCACCAGCGGCTTCCCGTCAAACAGCTTGCGTATCGCCACCGCGGCGTCCAGCGCGTCCGGGTCCCCGTCGCGCCAGGCGCGAGCGCACAGATCGGCGTTGCAGTTGGCCGTGGCCGAGATGCAGCCGGCGAATTGGCCCTGCCGCGCTTCCAGGAGGCACGCCTCGGTCGAGGGAAACACTGCGAAGTCTTTCGAGATCGCCGCCGCTGAACGGGCGTAAGCCATGTCGCCGGAGGAATCCTTGAGCCCGACGATTCGGGAAGGGAAGGCGTCCAGCAACCGGCGGATCAGCGCCACGTGCCACGGCAGACCGGACATCGCTGGAAAATGATAGAGATAGAGTGGGATCGGCTTGTCGGCCGTTCCTTTCACGATCTCTTCGATATAGGCCAGCAACCCGTCATCGGGTACGCCCTTGTAGTAGAACGGCGGTAGCACAAGCGCACCGGCAAAGCCGAGCGCAGCGGCATGGCGGGTGAGCGCGACCGCATCGGCAACAGCGGCGGCACCGGTGCCGACCATCAGGCGGTCGAGCGGCAGCCCGTTGTCCTTGTAGGCGCTCATCACCGTCATGCGTTGCTCGCGTGAGAACGAGGTCGCCTCACCGGTGGTGCCGAGGACGTTGAGGCCGTCACAGCCGTTGTCGAGCAGATGGCGTGCGAGCGTGGTGGCCCGGTCGAGGTCGGGCGCGCCGCTTTCCTGGATCGGCGTTGCGACGGCGGCGATCACGCCGGAAAGTCTCTTGCTCAAGGCGCATTCTCCCCAAACGGCGGCTTAATTAACCGCTCACATTGTATGCGGCCAAGGCGGCCATATTGACGAGTTGATTGTCCTTGGCGCCAAGCTGCACGATCTGCACCGGCCGGTCGAGGCCGACCAGCAGCGGCCCGATGACGGTGGCGCCACCTAGTTCCTGCACCATTTTGGTGGAGATCGAAGCGGAGTGGAATGCCGGCATGACCAGCACGTTGGCCGGGCCAGACAGGCGGCAAAATGGATAAGCCGCCATCAGCTCCGGATTGAGCGCCACATCGGCGGCCATTTCGCCGTCGTATTCGAAATCGACCCGCTTCTGGTCGAGGATCTTCACCGCCTCGATCACGCGCGCCGAGCGCTCGCCCTCCGGATGACCGAAGGTGGAAAAGGCCAGCATGGCGAGCCGCGGCTCGTATCCGAGCCGGCGCGCCACGCCCGCCGCCTCGATGGCGATTTCGGCGAGCTCGTCGGCATCCGGCATCTCAGTGACGGCGGTATCGGCCACCAGCACGGTGCGCCCGCGCGCTACCACCATCGACAGGCCAATGACCCGATGGCCGGGTTTGGGGTCGATGACGCGCTGCACGTCCTCGAGCGCGACCGAGAAATTGCGGGTGACGCCAGTGACCATGGCGTCGGCGTCGCCCATCGCCACCATGCACGCGGCAAAATGATTGCGGTCGGTATTGATCAGCCGCTGACAGTCGCGGATCAGATAGCCATGCCGCTGCAGCCGCTCGTAAAGATAATTTATGTAGACCGCATTGCGGGTCGACACCGCGGCATTCATGATCTCGATGCCTTCGCCGAGCTCTATGCCGACCTCCTGCGCGGTGGCGCGCACGCGGTCTTCGCGTCCGACCAGTAGCGCGGTGCCAAGACCCTGGTGCACGAAGCTCGCCGCGGCTCGGATGACCTGCTCTTCCTCGCCTTCGGCGAACACGACACGTTTCGGGCTTCGACGTAGCCGCGCATATACCTGCACCAAAGTACCGGCGATCGGATCGCGCCGCGCGTTCAGCTGCTCCCGATAGCCGTCCATGTCGACGATCGGCTTGCGCGCGACGCCGGTGTCCATCGCCGCTTTCGCCACCGCCGGCGGCACGTAGGAGATCAGCCGCGGATCGAACGGCACTGGAATAATGTAGTCGGGCCCGTATTTGGGACGCGCGCCGTAAGCTGCCGCGACCTCGTCGGGCACGTCCTCGCGCGCGAGTTCGGCGAGCGCGTGGGCGGCGGCGATCTTCATCTCCATGTTGATGGCGGATGCCCGCACGTCGAGCGCGCCGCGGAAGATGTAGGGGAAGCCGAGGACGTTGTTGATCTGGTTCGGGTAATCGGAGCGCCCAGTGGCCATGATGGCGTCGTCGCGCACCTGTGCGACTTCCTCCGGCGTGATCTCGGCGTCGGGGTTGGCCATGGCGAAGATAATCGGATTGGGCGCCATCGACTTGATCATCTCGGGCGTGAAAGCGCCTTTGACCGACAGGCCGAAGGCGACGTCGGCACCCTCGAAGGCATCGGCCAGCGTGCGCGCCTTGGTCTTGATCGCGTTGGCCGACTTCCACTGGTTCATGCCCTCGGTGCGGCCTTGGTAGATCACACCCTTGGTATCGCACAGGATGAGATTCTCCGGCCTGAAGCCGATCGCGCGCAGCAACTCGAGGCAGGCGATGCCGGCAGCACCGGCGCCGTTGCAGACAAGCTTGGTGTCCCTGATCTTGCGCCCGGTGAGATCGAGCGCGTTGAGCAGGCCAGCGGCGGCGATGATGGCGGTGCCATGTTGGTCGTCATGGAAGACTGGGATGTCCATCAATTCGCGCAGGCGCTGTTCGATGATGAAGCATTCCGGCGCCTTGATGTCCTCGAGATTGATGCCGCCCCAACCTTTTCCAAGCAGCTTCACGCAATTGATGATTTCGTCGGGATCTTCCGAGTCGACCTCAAGATCGATGGAATCGATGTCGGCGAAGCGCTTGAACAGCACCGCCTTGCCTTCCATGACGGGCTTGGCCGCGAGAGCTCCGCGGTTGCCGAGGCCGAGAATGGCGGTGCCGTTGGTTATGACGGCGACGAAATTGCCCTTGGTTGTGTAGTCGTAGGCGCGCCCTTCATCTTCAGCGATGGCAAGCACGGGTACCGCGACGCCCGGCGAATAGGCGAGTGACAGGTCGCGCTGGGTCGCCATTGGCTTGGTAGCGACAACCTCCAGCTTGCCGGGCCGGCCGCGGCTATGAAATTGCAGGGCTTCTTGGTCGGTAAAGGTCGGCCGGCTCCGGCCGACGGGGGGTTTCGAGGACATTTCTACTCCAATGACGCGCCGGTGCTGCCCGGCGGGCGGACCCTAGCGGAACAGACGGCGAAAGCTCAAGAGAATGCCACCCTTTCGCGTTTGAATGGTTGAACCCGGACCCCGCGCGAGGTAATCCCTGCGGTTCGGCGCCGCCCGTCAGGCCAGCATCTCATGATCCGCTTTTTATTCCGTTTTCTTGGCCTGATCTGCTTGGCGGCCGCTTTTATCCTGTTCGTCTACGACGGCACCAAGTCGATTGCAGCCAATCAGCTTTATTTTACCAGCGTCCAGGCGCTCTGGCAGCTTATCAATGCCGACAGCCTGCAGGCCTTCCTGCAGGACACCAAGCCGCTGATCGCACCCTATGCTGGCGGCGTGCTCTGGGATCCCGGCGTGTTGGTCATCTTGGAGGCGCCGTCCTGGAGCTTGCTCGGCGTCTTAGGCATCCTCTTCTTGCTGCTCGGACGCCGCAAGAAGCCGCTCATCGGCTACGCACGCTAGCCCAAAGCCGCCGTACGAACCGGGTTCACGTTTAGCTGCCCAAGACGTGATCGGTGCCGGCGTTTCGGTTCATCCGTCCGGAGCCTATATTGCAGTTAAGAAATTGCAGGAGAAACCCCCATGTTCGGCTTCAAAAAATCAGTTGCCATGCCCAAGGCGGGCGAAGCCTTGTCCGGCCGCAGTCAGCCGATACCCACGGCGTCCGAGCATTTCGTCAATCACCACGCGCTCAAGGGGCCATATCCGGACGGCAGCGAAAAGGCGCTGTTCGGGCTTGGCTGCTTCTGGGGCGCCGAGCGCAAGTTCTGGGAACTGCGCAATGGGTCGGAAGATTCGGGCGTCTATGTCACCGCGGTCGGCTATGCCGGCGGCTTCACGCCCAATCCGACCTATGAGGAAGTTTGCACCGGGCGCACCGGCCACAACGAGGTTGTGCTGGTGGTCTACGATCCGGCCAAGATCTCCTACGAAACCTTGCTCAAGACCTTCTGGGAAAGCCACGACCCGACGCAAGGCATGCGCCAGGGCAATGACGTCGGCACGCAATATCGTTCCGGCATCTACACCTTCACGCCCGAACAGCGCAAAGCCGCAGAAGCATCGAAGGCGATGTATCAAAAGGAACTCGCCAATAAGCGCTACGGCGCCGTCACCACCGAGATCGTCGATGCGCCGGAGTTTTATTTCGCCGAGGACTATCACCAGCAGTATCTGGCGAAGAACCCGCTCGGCTATTGCGGGCTCGGCGGAACCGGCGTGTCCTGCCCTATCGGCACCGGCGCCAAACTCGAACAGGGCGCAACGGCCTAGTTCGGCCTAAACCGCCCTCTGGAAGCGGGCTGACGTCCGCCTCTTGGGGCGGGCGGCGGCAACTCGTTAACGGTCAGGATTTATTAACCATATAAAGCGTTAATGCCGCGTCACTTCCTGCCAGCAGGGCCGGACTCTATTTGATGCGGTACGCACGTTTTATCTTGCCGACATTGCTCGCGCTCACCGCGGCGGCCTGCGCCCGCCAGCAACCGGTCTATTACGTCATGGATCCGTCCACCGGGCAGCCGGTGCCCGTGGTGCAGCAATACGCGCAGACGGGTTACGCGCAAAGCGGCCAGCAGACACAATATGCGCAAGGCTACGCCGCGCAACAGTCTTCCTCTCCCGAACCGGCGCAGCAGAACGAAAATGGCGGCCGCGGCTTGTTCTCCTCACACAGCAATCCGCCCGCGTACACCTATCAGCCGCAATACGGCCGGCAGGACTATGCCCAGTCCGTCACTGCGCAAACGCCTCACCCGCGACAGTCCTACGTGCTGCAGTATCAACCGCCGCAGCAGGCCGCCGCGCAACACGCCGCGGCGCCTTATGGCTATGCCTATGCGCCGGCCGAACGGCCTTACACGCTCGATGCCGGCGACAAGCTGCGCATTGTGGTGTTCGGCCAGGCTGGCATCACCGGCGACTACCTCGTCGACGCCAATGGCCATGTGACCTTGCCGCTGGTCGGCAGCGTGCCGGCGCGCGGTTACACCTCCAAGGCCTTGGCGCGGATGATCGGTGAGCGGCTCAAGCAGGGTTATGTGCGCGAGCCGCACGTGACGGTGTCGATCGCCAGCTATCGACCGTTCTTCATTCTCGGCGAGGTGACCACCCCCGGCCAATATCCTTACGTGCCCAACATGACCGCGGAGAACGCGGTGGCCATCGCCGGCGGTTTCTCGCCGCGCGCCAAGAAGGGCACGGTGGAACTCACCCGCAACATGGGCGGCCAGCAGATTCACCAGCAGGTTCCGCTCGGCTATCCGCTGCGGCCGGGCGACACCGTCATGGTGGGCGAGCGGTGGTTCTGACGCCGCGGCATGGCTAGGAACAGAAGGAACGCGCTCCCAGGATTCGGGTGGCGCAGCCTCACACATTCGGCCGATCCCTCCGCATCGAACGCGTGAGCCAAACGGCACACGCCGGGGTGGAACCCGTTCATGACATTGGAAACGCCAAACCTGAAGCGCGAGTTCGCGCTGCTGCTCGCGCTTGCGACGCTTTGGGGCGGCTCCTACACATTCATCAAGATCGGCGTGGAGACCATCCCGCCGGTCACCATGATCGCAGCCCGTACGCTGATCGCCGGTGCGATCCTGCTTGCTATTATTCGCTGGCGCGGGCTGCGCTTGCCGGCCGATGCCGCGATCTGGCGGCGGTTCTTGTTTCAGGCGTGCCTCAACAGCATCATCCCGTTCAGCCTGATCGCGTGGGCGGAACGCACGATCGACGCCGGTCTCGCAACCATCCTCAATTCGACCTCGCCGATTTTTGCGTTTCTGTTGACCGCCCTTGTGGTCCGCCACGAAACCGTCAGCGTGCGCAAGTTGTTCGGGGTCGTCGCCGGCATCGCCGGAACGGGTTTGATTGTCGGCGTGCAGGCCCTGTCGGGCTTGGGCGAGGCGTTGTGGGCGCAGATCGCCGTCGTGGCGGCGACGGTCTGTTACGCCGGTGGCGCCATTTTCGGCCGGGGGTTCAAAGGCCTGGATCCGATGATGCCGGCGGCTGGCTCGCTCGTCTGCGGCGCGGCCATTCTTATACCGGTCAGTCTGCTCCTTGATCGGCCCTGGACGCTCGCACCGTCGGCGCATTCGGTTGCTGCTTTGCTCGCCCTGTCGGTATTTTCGACCGCGCTCGCCTTCGTGATCTACTTCCGTCTCGTGCAGACCCTCGGTTCGGTCAGCATCACGGCGCAGGCTTACCTGCGCGTTCCGATCGGCGTGCTGATCGGCGTTGTATTTCTTGGGGAGCGACTGACCGCGACCGCCTGGGTCGGGCTTATCTGTATCGTCGTCGGCGTCGCCGCGATGACCGTTCCGCCGCGCAAGGTTGCGGTGGCAGGCAGCGGACCGTCCTAGCGCTTACCCGGCAAAAGAAAGGCCCGGCGCTTGGCCGGGCCTTCTTGTTCGAAAGTGTGCGGGCGCGCTACGCCTCACTTCATATGTTTTGCCAGGAATTCTTGCGTGCGGCTCCAGGCGAGATCGGACGCTTCTTTGCGATAGGCAGCGCGCTCGTCGCAAGAGAAGCCGTGCGGCGCGTCCGGATAAATGTAGGTCTCCGCCTGCGGCTGCTTCGACTTGATGGTCTCGACCACATCCATCGGGATGCTTTCGTCCTTTTCGCCAAAATGCATCATCAGTGGACATTTCGGCTTCTCGTCGGCGAACTTGCTAATCATGCCACCGTAGTAGGCGACCGCGGCGGACAGGCCGGGCACGCGGCAGGAGGCCAGAAATGCCGCAGTGCCGCCCATGCAGTAGCCGACGACGCCGACGGGCCGGGCACTCTTGAGATCGGCCACCGCGGCGGTGATGTCGGCCATCATGTGGTCCCAGTTCAGGTTGCCGAGCAGGCTGCGCGCATGCGCGATCTCGTCCGGCGTATAGCCGCACTCGAAGTCGCGCGAAAAACGGTCGAATACCGCCGGTGCCACCGCGGCATAGCCGAGCGCGGCGAAGCGGTCGCACACCGCGCGGATGTGGTGATTGACCCCGAAAATCTCCTGGATGACCACCATGCCGCCCTTCGGCTTGCCCTGCGGGTCGGCGCGATAGGCGCCGAGCTGATGCTTGTCGTTGGTGGTGAGTGTGAACTGTTTGCCCAATGGACCCTCCCGTTTTTGTCAAACGCGGACGAAAATCGAAAACCCTGTCGCGCCCGCGCGGTTTTAGCACGGCCAGAGCGACGGTAAACCGGGGATGCCGGTTTGTTGTTCAGCGCGCCGTCAACTCGAAAGCCTCGGCCAAACGCGCGTAGCAGCGCTTCCGCGCCGCGTGGTCGTAGATCATGCTGGTGACCATCAATTCGTTGGCCTGGGTCGCCTCGATGAGTGGCATCAGCCTGGCCTTCACCGTTGCCGGCGAGCCCACCGACATGCGCGAGCGGTTCTGCGCGACACGAGCGCGGTCGGTCGGCGTGTAATCGTAAGCAAGCGCTTCCTCGGGCGACGCGAACGGCAGGTATTCGCCCTTGGCCCGGCGCACGAAATTGAGCTCGACCGTGCTTGCCAGCCGCTCGGCCTCTTCGTCGGTGTCGGCGCAGACCACATGGGTGGCGAGGATGGCATAAGGCTTGTCGTGCGACAGCGAGGGCCGGAAATTGTCGCGATAGAGCCGCATCGCCTCTACCGCATCGAAGGTGGCGAAGTGGTGTGCGAACGAGAACGCGGCGCCGATCTGTCCGGCCAACTGCGCCGAATAGTCCGATGAGCCGAGCAGGAAGATCGGCGGCAGCGGCACTTCCGCCGGCATGGCGCGCACGTTGTGGTATGGATGGCCTTCGGGAAAGCCGCGCGTTTCCAGAAGCATCAACTCCTGGAAACGCTCGAGGAAGTCGTCCTGTTCGCTGACGCCCTGGCGCCGCCGCAGCATGTAGGACGTGGCGGGGTCGGTGCCGGGCGCGCGGCCGAGACCGAGATCGATGCGCCCGGGAAATAGTGCTTCCAATACCTTGAACCGTTCCGCCACCGCCAGTGGCGCCCAATTGGGCAGCATCACGCCGCCGGACCCGATATGCATGTGCTCGGTCACCGCGGCGATCTGTCCGATCATGATCTCGGGCGCCGAACTCGCGATCGACGGCAAATTGTGATGCTCGGCCACCCAATAGCGCGTGAAACCGAGCTTGTCGGCGAACTGCGCCAAGTCGAGTGAGTTGCGCAACGCT
Source organism: uncultured Pseudomonadota bacterium (assembly GCA_963732895.1). Taxonomy (GTDB): domain Bacteria; phylum Pseudomonadota; class Alphaproteobacteria; order Rhizobiales; family Xanthobacteraceae; genus Pseudolabrys. The sequence continues at coordinate 141,158 of CAVTBG010000009.1, forward strand.
TGCGCGCCGGTCGAGCCGGCAGACACGGGCGACAAATCGAGAACGGAAAGCGGGATCATGAGCGGGCTCGAGCTTGTTGTGGACAGACTACCGATCGCCAAACCGCAGACAATCGTAGCAAGGCCGATGAAGTGGCGCAGGCCGTCCTATGACATTTGCACTTGCATGGGTGGAAATATCGGCGTCGCCACTCTGACATGGGCGGACGCCGGTATCGAGGCTTGCTCCGCCGGTCCGGCGAAGCGCTCTGTGCCGCGAAGACGGACGACCGCGATCCGCCTGGTCTGCGACGTTCGCGCGCGGCCGGTATCGCCCTTGCAGCGGACCGCCGTTTCCTGACATTGTTGCTTTTCGCGATATTGTATTGATGTCCGTATGTTGGGACAGGAAGGTCCGGCCTGCGGCGATCTCCGTCTTCTCGCCTGTTTTCAGCATAGTATGATGTTGGAACGCACCAACGTCCTCAAGCGACCGGATCCCGGCAATGCCCTCGTTGCTCGAATGGAAAGTTCCCCCATCCGCCCAGCCGCGCGCGCAGGACTACGGCTACGATCTCGAGCGCGCGCTTTCGGCGGTAATCGGCCTGCGTGCGATCATTCCGCCGGACGGCTTCACGGCCGATACACTCGGCGTCGAACGCGCCGGTAACGGAGTCTTGATAGATGATGGACTGGTTCTGACCATCGGCTATCTGATCACCGAGGCCGAAACCATCTGGCTGCATCTCGGCGATGGCCGCGTGGTTGCGGGGCACGCTCTCGGCTACGACGCGGAAACCGGTTTTGGTCTGGTGCAGGCGTTGGGCAAGATTGACTTGCCGCCGCTTGCCCTTGGCGTCTCCGAAAGGATTGAAGTTGGCGAGCGGGTGGTGGTCGGCGGTGCCGGCGGACGTACTCGTTCGGTCGCCGCCCGTGTCGCTGCCAAACAGGAATTCGCTGGCTATTGGGAATACGTCCTGGATGAAGCGATCTTCACCTATCCGGCGCACCCGAACTGGGGTGGCACCGGCCTGATCTCGCCTCAGGGCGACTTGATCGGCATCGGCTCATTGCAGGTCGAGCGTGCGCGCGACGGAGAGAATGAGCATCTCAACATGATCGTTCCGATCGATCTGTTGAAGCCGGTCCTCGAGGACCTGCGCAAATTCGGTCGTGTCAACAGGCCGATGCGGCCTTGGCTCGGCCTCTATTCAACCGAAATCGAAGACCGTATCGTCATTGTCGGCATTGCGCCAAAGGGCCCCGCCGCCCGCGCGGAGCTCAAAACCGGCGACGTCGTGCTCGAAGTCGCGGGCGAGGCTATATCGACGCTCGCTCAGTTCTATCGGAAGGTCTGGTCGCTCGGCCCCGCGGGCGTAGAAGTGCCACTCACGCTTTACCGCGACGGCGTGACCTTCGAGGTGGCGGTGAATTCATCCGACCGCGCCAAGCTCCTGAAGGTGCCGCGGCTGCATTAATCGGAGGGCGCCTTTACTCTACGGTCTCTTCGATCGCGTTGACCCGGTTGGGATAGAAGCAAAGATAGGCGGCGATTTCCTCAACCGCGGGGTAAGGCTGTTGGTAACTCCACGCCGCGTTCTCCGCGCTCCGGCCATAGGTTTGAATTGAGAAATAACTGGCGTCGCCCTTATAGGGGCAATGGCTGTGATGGTCGCTGAGCTTGAGCGCGGTCATGTCTATGTCATCGCGCGGGATGTAATACATCGGCGGATACGTGGTCTCGCGCAACGTAAGTGCGCGCCTTGTGTCTGCAATTGTCTTGCCGGCGAACATGACCCGCACGCGCTTGTCGTTGGGCGAGATGGTGATGGGATGGTCTGGGCCGGGCTGTTTCATAGGGCTCGTCCGCTGGTGCCGCGATTGTTTAACCAATCGAAAACTATCCTGCGGCGGTGCACTTGATAAGGGTGTTTTCCGCACGGACACGCAGAATTCCGAACAATTGACGCATGATATTAGGAAATTGACAGGGGCTTTTGCCTACCGTCGCACCGTAGTGAATACGGGCTTAAGGCGTACTCCCATGCAGCACAGCGCCATCGAAGGCATGATCCAGGGGCTCAATATCCTGATCGTCGACCACAACCCCTATATGCGGCGTTTGACACGTCTGATGCTGACCAATCTCGGCGCCAAATCAGTGTTCGAGGCGATGGATGGTCTGGCCGCCCTGGAGACCATCCGCACCTGCGACCCCGACGTCATGCTGCTCGAGTGGGACATGCCGATACTCGACGGTATGGAGGTGATCCGCATCGTGCGCTCGCCGGGGGTGTTCCCGCGGCCCAACTTGCCGATCATCATGCTGACCGACCGCGGCCAGCGCCTGTGCGTGATGGAAGCCCTGCGCGGCGGGGTGCACGAATTCCTGCTCAAGCCGACCTCGCCCCAGCTGTTACGCGAACGCCTGATGTCGATCGTGGTGCGGCCGCGGCCGATGATGAAACTCGGCGACTACTATGTGCCCGAGCCACGGCGAATCCCGATGACCAGCGAGCTGGCGCGGCTGGCCTAGGACGGCGGCCGGTGCCGAAAAACCCTGATTTTACGCTGAGATATTGGCGCGCCCGAGGGGATTCGAACCTCTGACCTTTGCCTTCGGAGGGCAACGCTCTATCCAGCTGAGCTACGGGCGCGTCGCCGCCTAGATAGACGATACCGCGCTCACCGGCAACGCCCCCTGCGGCGCCGGGCAAGCACTCCGGCCCCGTCTTTGCTGCGTTTTTTGTAGTTCATAGCGCTGCGAATCCCCTTTGCAGCGGGATTCGAATCTCCTAGTGCTCTGTTTCTGCGCATGGTGCGCCCTAAGGAGTTATTTCAATGGCAGCAAAAGCAGCCGCCGCGTCCAAGCCCAAGGCCGCTAAGCCGGTGACAACCCGCCAGCTCGCCGCCGCCCTCTCGGAGCAGCACGAGCTGACCAAGAAGCAGGGTCTGGAGATGATGGAAGATCTCATCGCCATGATCACCAAACATCTCAAGAAGGGTGAGCGGGTGAAGATCTCTGGCCTCGGCATCCTGCAGGTGCGCAAGCGCGCCGCCCGCATGGGCCGCAACCCCGCCACCGGCGAAGCGATCAAGATCAAGGCCAGCAAGAAGGTTGCCTTCCGCGCTGCCAAGGATCTGAAGGAAGCGATCTGATCGCCGCGCTTGTTTGGCTTTCAAGACCCCGCCGGTTCCCGGCGGGGTTTTTCTTTGCGCATGATCCCGAAAAAGTGGGTACCGGTTTTCGGAAACGATCATGCGCCAATAAAATAATCTGGCGCTACGGGTCGGTGGTCGAGCCCGGCCCGAGCGCGCGCTGCATCAGCACGGTGTCGAGCCAGCGGCCGAACTTGAAGCCGACATGGGGGAAGGTGCCGACATAGTAGAAGCCGGCTCTCGCGTGCAGCGCGATCGAGGCCGCCTGTTCGGAGTCGCCGATCACCGCGACCATCTGCCGGAAGCCGCGCGCCGCGCTCTCTTCGACCAGAGCCGGCAGCAACGCACTGCCGATGCCGCGCCCCTGCGCGTCGGGTGCGATATAGACCGAATCCTCGAGCGTGAAGCGATAGGCCGGCCGCTCCCGGTAGAGCCCAGCATAAGCGTAGCCGGCGATCGCGCCGTCCATTTCTGCCACCAGATAGGGAAAGCCGCCGTCGAGCAGCGTGCTCATGCGGCGCGTCATCTCGGCTTTGTCCGGCGGTGTCAGCTCGAATGAGGCGGTGCCGGTGTCGACGGCATGCGCGTAAATGCGCGTGATCGCCGGGATGTCGCTGAGGGCGGCAGGGCGGAGGGTGGGGCTCATGGGCGACTAAGGCTGGCAAAAGAAAAACGCCCGGGCACGACGCCCGGGCGCGTAGCTGGTCTGCTCTCTGTAGGGCGCTTTAGCGACGGTCGCCCATAAAGCGCAGCAGGAACAGGAACAGGTTGATGAAGTCGAGATAGAGCGTCAGCGCGCCCATCACCGCTTTGCGGCCGGCGACGGTGCCGTCGTCGTTGGCGCTGTACATCTCCTTGATCTTCTGGGTGTCCCAGGCGGTCAGGCCGGCGAAGATCAAGACGCCGATCGCCGAGATGGCGAAGTCTAGCCCTGAGCTCTTCAGGAAGATGTTGACGACCATCGCCAGGATCAGCCCGAACAGGCCCATGATCAGGAATGAGCCGATCGGTGAGAGATCGCGCTGCGTCGTGTAGCCGTAGAGGCTCAACGCGCCGAACGAGGCCGCCGAGATAAAGAAGGTGCGGGTGATCGAGGCGCCAGTGTAGGTCATGAAGACCGACGACAGCATCAGCCCGAGCAGCCCGGCATAGACCGTGAACAAGGTCAGCGCCGTTCCGACCTGGAGCTTGTTGATGCGGAAGCTCAGGAAGAACACCATGCCGAGCGTGCCGAGGAACAGCACGATCATCAGCGGACCGCCGTAGATCGCCTGGCCGAACGGGGTCAGGCCGGTGATCTGCCCGGCTTGATTGGTGACGGCGGCGGCGTTGAAGGTCAGATAGGACACCACGCCGGTTATCGCGACGCCGGCGGCCATGTAGTTGTAGATGCGGATCATGTAGGCGCGCAGGCCTGCATCGATCGCGGCAGCCTGCCCAGCGCCATAGGCCGGACGGGCGGCATAGTTACGGTCGTGGTCCGACATCGAAGTTCCCTCTCTTGTCCGGCTTGGGCCGGTCATACGCGTCGGCGAAGGCCGTCGCGTCCATTTTCCAAATTTAAGGTGTCCAGAGTGTCAGCGCCAGATATGGCTCGATCATGGCTAACCATTGTTGCCAAAGGTTAATCCCAAGGCGCAAGGATTATAGCCGAAACCGGCTCGTTACGTCAGGGGGCACGCTTGACGCGGCGGAATGTCGCGAGACTTACAAATTTCTTAAGACCCGGGCCGGCTTCTGACCGAGCGCCGAGAAGGTGCCAATGAGCCCCAAAATGACCGTGAGCACCACCGCTCCGCCGGCGGCTGTCAGCGCCGGCCAGGGCAGCCAGGCAAAGGGGACGTGCATCAGCTGGGCCACGATCAGCCAGGCTGCCAGCGAGCCGCTTAGCACCCCGAAAAGGGCGGTGGCGGCCCCCAGCAGCGCGTATTCGAGGGTATAGGCGCCGATCAGCCGGGCCCGGGTGGCGCCGAGTGTCTTTAGGATCACCGCGTCATAGACCCGGTGGCGGTGGCCGGCGGCGAGCGCGCCGCCCAGCACCAGCGCCGCTGACAATAATGTGATCGCGCTGGCGCCGCGGATCGCCAGCAGCAGGTTGGCCACGATCGTGGCGATGGCCTCGAGTGCCTCCTTCACCCTCACCGCGGTGACCATGGGATAGCTCCGCGCCACCGCGCGCACCACGTCGCCCTCCTGGGTGGGCGTGCCGCCGTTCGGGAAGGTGAGAGTGGCAATGTGCGTGTGCGGCGCGCCGCCGAAGGTGTTGGGCGAAAATACCATGACGAAATTAATGCTCAGACTTTGCCAGTCGACACGGCGCAGGCTGGCGATCCTGGCGGTGATATTGCGGCCCAACACGTTGACCGTGACCGGGTCGCCTAGCTTCAGGCCCAGTCCTTCCGCGATGTGTTGTTCGAACGAGACCAGCGGCGGCCCGTCGTAGCCCGGCTTCCACCAGTGGCCGGCGACGAGCCGCGAGCCTTCCGGCACCTTGTCGGCATAGGTGATGCCGCGGTCGCTCTGCAGCACCCAGCGCGCGTCGTCGGACGGCTTGAGCTTGTCGGCGGCAATGCCGTTGGCCGAAACGATGCGCCCGCGCAGCATCGGCACGTCTTCGAGTTTGGCGGATGGCGCTTGGCTGTGCAGGTAGGATGTGAACCGGGGCGCTTGCGTGGACGGGATGTCGAGAAAATAGAACGAGGGCGCCTTGGCCGGCAGCTCGTGGGTGAATTGCCGGCTCAGATTTCCATCGATCTCGATCACTGTGACCAGCAACGCGATGCCGAGGCCGAGCGACAACACGATGCTCGGCGTCAGCGCGCCGGGGCGATGAATATTGGCGACCGCCATGCGCAGCGCCGTCGCGCGCGCGTGCGGCGCGCGGCGCGCGATCGCCATCACCAGCCAGGCGACGCCGCGCAGCAGCACAAACACTGCGGCGGCGGTGCCGACATAGACGATCGCCACCTTGCGGTCGTAGGCGAGCAGCACGGCGAGCGCCGCCAGCATCAGCGAGGCGCCTGCGGTCAGCGCCATGTAGCTGAAGCGCGGCCGTCGCGGCTGCGGCGTCACCTCGTCGCGAAATAATTCGCCGACAGGCACGTCGTGGGCGCGCCCCAGCGGCCACATTGCGAACGCCAGTGCTGTAAGCAAACCATAGAGCAGCGCCAACGCCAGATCGGCTGGAAACACCGCCGGCACGATCGGCAGTGGAATGATGGCCACGAACATCCAGGCGACCGCGAACGGCAGCAATGCACCGAGTGCCACGCCGATCAGCCCGCCGAACAGCGCCAGCATCAGCACCTGCGTCAGATAGACGGAGACCACGCGACCGCCGCTCGCGCCAAGCGCCTTCAGCGTGGCGATCACCTCGCGGCGGCGGTCGAGATGGCTCTTCACGGCGTTGCCGACGCCGACGCCGCCGACCAAAAGCGCGGTGAGGCCGACGATAGTGAGGAACTGGGTGAAGCGCTCGACATTGCGCTGCAGTTGCGGCGACGCCTTGGTGCGGGTGCGGATGCCCCAGCCGGCCTCCGGCAACTGCGCGCGCGTCTGATCCATTACCGTCTGAACGGCGGCGGCGCTGTTGTCGTGCGGCGGCAGTCGCAGCTTGTAATGCCAATGCACCAGGCTGCCGGGCTGGATCAAGCCGGTGGCGCGCAATGCCGCCCCGCTCACCATCAGGCGCGGACCGAAGCCGATGCCGCCGGCGAGCTTGTCGGGTTCGTTCGTGAGCGCGGCGCGGATTTGAAATTTGGCGTTGCCGACCGAGACTCGCGCCCCCGGCTTGATGTTCAGCCGCGCCAGCAGCGTGGGATCGGCCACCGCGCCGAAGACGCCGCCATGTTCGGCGAGCGCCGTGTCGAGATTGCCAGGCGGGTCGAGCTTGACCGCGCCGAACAGCGGATAGGCTTTGTCGACCGCTTTCAGTTCGACCAATGTCGCCTGGCCATCGCCGGTGCGGGCCATGGCGCGCAAGGTTGCGTCGCGCGACACCGTGCCATGTTGTTGCAGGAAGGCGAGTTCGTCCGGCTTGGCATCGCGCTGGATCAGCGTGAACGCGAGATCGCCGCCCAAGATCACCTGGCCTTCGCGTGCGAGGCCGTCGTTGAGGCTGGCCGCCAGCGAGCCGACACCGGCAATTGCCATGCAGCCGAGCGCGATGCAGACGAGGAACACGTAGAAACCGCGCAGCCCCCCGCGCAGCTCGCGCCAGGCAAAACGCAGCGGTAGTCGCCAGCCGTTTGCCGACATGGGCTCGTGGGCCGCAACGCTCACGGCACGCCCACGCTGTCGATGTGCCCCGACCGCAGCCGCGCCACCCGCGCGCAACGCGCTGCGAGCGCGGTGTCGTGCGTCACCAGCACAAGCGTGGTGCCTCGGCGGGTATGGCCTTCGAACAGCAGGTCGATGATCTGCTGGCCGGTGTCCTCGTCCAGATTGCCGGTTGGCTCGTCGGCGACAACGATAGCCGGGTTGGGTGCGAGCGCGCGGGCGATCGCGACCCGCTGCTGCTCACCACCCGAAAGCTGGGCCGGATAATGACTGAGCCGCCCGGCGAGGCCGACCGCGGCCAGTTCCTCGCGCGCGTGCCCCTGCGCGTTGGAATTGCCGGCGAGCTCCAGCGGCACCGCCACGTTTTCCAGCGCCGTCATGGTTGGGATCAGGTGGAAGGACTGGAACACGATGCCGACATGGCGGCCGCGGAAGCGGGCGAGGGCGTCCTCATCCAGTTGGGTCAAATCCTCGCCGGTGACAGTCACAGTGCCGCTGTCGGGGCGCTCCAGGCCCGCCATCACCATCAGCAATGTCGACTTGCCGGAGCCAGAGGGGCCCACCAAGCCAAACGCCTCGCCGCGCCCTATATGGAGGTCGATGTCCTTGAGGATGTGGACGCGGGCCGCGCCTTGCCCGAGGGAAAGATTGACGCCTGCCAGCGCAACGGCCGGCGTTTGGGAAGGAGCTCTCATGGGGCCTCGAGGATCACAATCAGGATCATATGGGCGGAACGGCCCCGGGTTCCAATGGGGGATTGTCCTGGTCGCTGTGCTTTGTGCCTTCCTGATGGCCTCGCCGGCCGGCGCTGCAGAGCCGCCCCTGAAGATTGTCGCGTTGGGAGATTCGCTCACCGCCGGCTATGGCCTGCCGGGGAACGCCGCCTTTCCAGCCCAACTGCAAAAGGTGCTGCAGGCCAAGGGCTATGACATTTCAATCGTCAATGCCGGGGTCTCCGGCGACACCACCACCGCCGGGCTCGACCGGCTGGCCTGGTCGGTGCCTGACGGCACCGACGGGGTGATTCTCGAACTGGGCGCCAACGATGCCCTGCGCGGCGTCGATCCAAAGGTGACCAAAGCGGCGTTGACCGAGATCCTCGATCGCCTGGCAAAGCGCCACATCCCTGTGCTGCTCGCCGGCATGCAATCACCGCGCAACATGGGGCCCGACTACGTGAAGGCCTTCGACGCCATCTTTCCGGCGCTTGCGTCGCATCATGCAGTCGTCTTTTATCCGTTCTTCCTCGCCGGTGTGGCCACCGACCCAAAGCTCAACCAGGGCGACGGCATGCACCCCAATCCCAAGGGCGTCGACGTTATCGTGCAGCGCATGCTGCCGAGCGTCGAAGAACTCATAGCGCGCGCTAAAAAAGCGCGCTCGTCCTAGTTCGGATTTGTCATGCCTCGGCTGTTCACCGGCGTCGAAATTCCGCCTGAGATCGTGCAGGCGCTCGCGAACCAGCGCGGCGGGCTGCCGGGCGCGCGCTGGATCGATCCGGAAAACTACCACCTGACCCTTCGTTTCATCGGCGACGTTGATGATGCGACCGCGCACGAGGTCGCATCCCTGCTCGGGCGCGTTAAGCGCAGCGCCTTCGCGTTGCACATGGAGGGCTTGAGCTCCTTCGGCGGCCGCAAGCCGCGGGCGGTGGTGGCGAATGTGGTGATCGCACCGGCGCTGATGGAGGCGCAGGCCGAGCAGGAGCGGCTCTTGCAGCGCATCGGGCTGGAGCCGGAAGGGCGCAAGTACACCCCGCACGTGACCCTGGCGCGCCTGCGCAATTCCTCCAACCGGCAGGTCGCGGAATATCTCGCCGCCCGCGGCTACTTCCGCACTGCGGCGTTCCCGGTTTCGCGCTTTGTGCTGTTTTCCTCGCGCAATTCGGTCGGCGGCGGGCCCTACGTGGTGGAAGCGGCGTATCCGTTCACGAGTTAGACGTCATTCCCGGGCGCGTGCATTGCGAGCTAGCCCGGAATGACAGAATCGGTCAGACCGGCCGCAGCAGGCGCTCCTGCAAATCAAGAATTGCGCTTGCAACGCCCTGGCCGTCGATCATCCATTCGCGCATCAGTGACAGCGCGGTGAACCGTGGTGGATCGACCTCGCCAACCACGCTGCCGAAATCGAACGACAAGTCGGCTTCGAACTTGCGCGCCAATTGCTGCATGCGCCGATTGTCGGCGAGGCAATGCATGTGCAACGATTTGATGCCGCGGTTGCGCGCGCTCAACAACGTGCGCTGTAGCAGAGCGGTGCCGACGCCGTGACTCTGCCAAGGCTGCTCGATCGAGAAGGCGGCCTCGGCCTCGCGCGAGAACACTGGGCCTATGCGGCGCAGTTCGGCCGCGCCGCGCAGAGTTCCGTCAACGATGAAACCGTGCACCACCACCCCAACCTCGGCGGCCGTGGCGGCGTGACGCGCGATCACGTCACCGGACACCGCGCCGGAAAAGCGGGTGCGGCGGCTGTCGTGGTCGAGGCGCAGCAGGTGGTCACGATAGGCGTCGGTCTCGCCCACCCATAATTTTCGGATGACGCCGCCGTCAGGCAAAGGCTCACTCATTTTTCTGTTTCCAATCCGTCAGGGCCCTGCCACATGCGCGTTTCGCTACCAGCGCCTCGGGCAAATCGGTGCCGAGGCGGCTGCTGATAGCTATATGATGCATTGCAGCAAAAAAGGGTATGTGACGCCGATATCGGGAAGACCTCCCAGCCAGAAAATGCATGGCTAACAAGGTATTAGCGTAATTCCGAGGCACTGTTTGATGTCGATCTGAGCATTATTGCCGGGCATTTTGCGCAGCCGCATGGATGGCGGGCAGGCGGCTCGGATTTACAGCAGGCCCGGATCACCCTAGGTGTCCCCGGCCGGCCCGCCTTCATGACCGATCTTCGTCAATTCGCCCCGATGTCCAAATCCTTCAGCACGCGCTACGCGGCGCTCGTCGCCGCCGGAAAGCTCGAGGCCGATCCGGCCCAAGCCGACCTCGCGCGCCATTTCGCCGACCTGGAACGCCGGCTCGCCGAACATCGGCTGGCGCGCAAGTCCTCGGCGCTGGGCTGGCTGTTCAGCAAGCGTGAGAAAGCCGGCCCGCCGCTCAAGGGTCTCTACGTCCACGGCGAGGTCGGTCGCGGCAAGACCATGCTGATGGACCTGTTCTTTGCGGCAAGTCCGGTCGAACGCAAACGCCGCGCACATTTCCACGAATTCATGGCCAACGTTCATGAACGCGTGCGGGTGTTCCGCCACAAGCTCAAATACGGCGAAATCTCAGGCGAAGATCCGATCCGGCTTACCGCCGACCAGATTGCCGATGAGACTTGGCTGCTATGTTTCGACGAGTTTCACGTCACTGACATTGCCGACGCCATGATCCTCGGCCGGCTGTTCACGCGACTGTTCGAGCGCGGCGTGGTGCTGGTGGCGACCTCGAACGTCGCACCCGACAACCTCTATGCCGGCGGGCTCAACCGCGCTTTGTTTGTGCCCTTTATCCGCTTGCTGCACCAGCACGTCGACGTGGTACGGCTTTCCGCCCGTACCGATTACCGGCTGGAAAAGTTCTCTAATGTCTCGGTCTGGTACGTGCCCGCCGACGAGGATGCCGAAGTTGCGCTCGACATGGCCTGGCAGCAGCTCACCGGGCTGCTCGATGCTGAGCCGCGCGACATCCAGTTGCCGGGGCGGGTGCTCAAGGTGCCGCAGGCTGCCATGGGGGTCGCCCGTTTCAGCTTCGCAGAATTGTGCGAGCAGCCGCTCGGCGCCAGCGACTATCTGCGGCTGGCGCGCGAATTCCATACGCTGATCATCGACAATATCCCGGTGATGGATTTCCCCCAACGCAATGCGGCCAAGCGCTTCATCATCCTCATCGATGCGCTCTACGACAACGCGGTGAAGTTGATTGCCTCCGCCTCCGCCGAGCCGAGCGGGCTCTACCTCGCCGGCGACGGCTATGAGGCACATGAGTTCAAGCGCACAGCCTCGCGTTTGATCGAGATGCGTTCAGAGAGTTATCTGGCCCTGCCGCATGGTTCGCGCTCGGGCGCGGACACTGGCGATACTGGCGGTATTGTCGAGACGTGACCGGACTTGGCCGCCTCGGCTAGGATCGCGCCGCGCCCCCTTTGCCGCTCCTTTGGAGCCTGCCCATGTCCGACCCTTCAATGTCCGACAAGCCGACCGACCCCTCGGCCAGCTCGCCGTCAACGCCGCCTGAGTCTGCGCCGTCGCCCCGCCGGCGGGCGAAGCCCCATTGCGCCATTTGCGGCAAGGAGGCCCGCCTGCCGCTGCGTTTCGGCGAGGTGCGGCCGGCGATCGCCTCGCTGGTCTCCGCCGACCATCCCAACCTGACGCCTGACGACGTTGTCTGCGCGCACCACATCAGCGACTACCGCACCCGCTATGTGGCGCAGTTGCTCGAGAACGAGCGCGGAGAACTCAGCGAGCTCGAGCGCCAGGTGGTCGAGAGCCTTGCCCGCGAGGATACGGTCAGCCGCGACGTGGAAGCGGCCTGGGAGAAACACCGCACCCCCGGCGAGGTGGTGGCTGATGCAGTCGCCGACTTCGGCGGCAGTTGGACCTTCATCATCATCTTCTTCGCCGTACTGGTGGTGTGGATGGCCTACAATGTCTGGTCCGCGACCCGCGCCATCTTCGATCCCTATCCCTTCATCCTGCTCAATCTGGTGCTGTCGTGCCTCGCCGCCATCCAGGCGCCGATCATCATGATGAGCCAGAACCGGCAGGAGGATAAGGATCGCCTGCGTTCGCAGAACGACTACCGGGTCAACCTCAAGGCTGAGCTTGAAATCCGCAACCTGCATGAAAAGATGGATCACCTGATCAACCGGCAATGGGAGCGGTTGGCCGAGATCCAGCAGATTCAGCTCGAGATCATGCAGGACATGGCGCCGCGCAAGCGCTGAGCGGGGCGCCGGAATCCTAGAGCGCCATCGCGCTGACGCCGCGTGCGAGTTCCGCTACGCGTTTGGACATGGCGCTGTTGCCGTCGCTCAGCGGATCGACCGCGGTGAAATGGTTGGCGCCGGCGATTTCCTCATAGCGGGTCTGTGTCGGGCCCTGCCGCCAAGCCTCGACGATGATCTTGCTCTGACGCAGGAATTCACTTGATTCGAGTGCACCCACCGCGGCATCGAAGCTGCGTCCGGGCGGCACGTCCCAATAGAGCGGCGAGCAGGCGTGCGCCGTCTTCTCATCCAGCCTGAGGTCCTGATTGACCGAAATCTGCGGCAATGGCGCCAGATCGAACACACCGGAAATCGCGTAAGCCGCCGGTACCAGATCAGCCGGCGCGTCGGGCGCGAGCGTCTTCCAGTCGGTTGCCACCATGCAGGCGGCGAGGTGCCCGCCGGCAGAATGGCCGTAGACCGCGATGCGCCTTTGATATTTGCGCCACAGCCACAAGCAGGCCGATCGCATCTCGTCGATGATGGTGGGGATGGTCACCTGCGGACAGAGATCGTACCCGGCGACCGCCACGGTGACGCCCTGCTTGTTGGGACCGGCCGCGAGTTGGCCAAACATGGACGGCGCTAGCGAGCGCCACCAGCCGCCGTGGATGAACATGGCGAGCGGGGCCGCCGCAGCGTCACCACCCGCGCTCGGGAAAATGTCCATGCTCTGCCGTTCCGAAGGCCCGTAGCGCAGGTCCAGTTCGGCGCCGCGCGCTAGCGCGCGATAGGCGGCGTTCTCGGCGCTCCATCGGTCGAAAATCTGCTGGTGCTCGGGCACGCGGGCGCGATTGTCGTATTCAACTTCGTAGTCGATGGTCATGAATAAACTCCGCTCGATTGGCGCGGAGAGTGGGGCATGAGATCGAAGCAGGCAAGGCATGACCATGTCCCGAACCGAAGTCGGGTTTACCCGAGTTCGGCGCTTTAAATTGGCCGAGGTTCGGCATATCCGACATCGGCGCGGGACAGGGGTGTGGTGCGGCGAACCGCCTTTCCGTTGCCCTCAATCCCCGCTATTCCTTGGCCCATGAAAATAGACGGAAAACCCACACGTACGATCTGGGTTGAGGCCGACGGCGAAAGCGTCGGCATCATCGATCAAACGCTCCTACCGCACCGCTTCATCAAGGTTCAATTGAGGACGCTTGCGGACGCAGCCCACGCCATCAAGTCGATGCAGGTGCGCGGCGCGCCGCTCATAGGCGCCACGGCCGCCTATGGGGTCTGGCTGGCGCTGCGGGAGGATGCCTCCGACGAGGGGCTCGACCGGGCCTATGCCACGCTGATCGAGACCAGGCCCACCGCAATCAACCTCAAATGGGCGCTCGACGAAATGATGGCGGCGGTGCGCAACCGGCCACGCGGCGAACGGCTCGAGGTTGCCTTCCGCCGCGCCGGCGAGATTGCCGAGGAAGATGTCGCCATCAACCAGGCGATCGGCCGCAACGGGCTCAAGCTCATCGAGAACATCGCCGCCAAGAAGAAGAACGGCGAGCGCGTCAACGTGCTCACCCATTGCAACGCCGGCTGGCTCGCCACCGTCGATTGGGGCACCGCCACCGCACCGATCTATATGGCGTTCGACAAGGGCATCCCGATCCACGTGTACGCCGACGAGACCCGGCCGCGCAATCAGGGCGCTTCGCTCACCGCCTGGGAGCTCAACCACCATGGCGTGCCGCACACCGTCATCCCGGACAATACCGGCGGCCATCTGATGCAGCATGGCATGGTCGATCTGGTGATCGTCGGCACCGACCGCGTCACCGCGCAAGGCGACGTCTGCAACAAGATTGGCACTTACTTGAAGGCGCTGGCCGCCCACGACAACAACGTGCCGTTCTATGTGGCGCTGCCGTCGCCGACCATCGACTTCACCGTGAGCGACGGTGTCGCTGAAATCCCCATCGAAGAGCGCAGCGGCGACGAGGTCGCGCTGATGACCGGAAAGACCAAGGACGGCCGCATCGAGACCGTGCAGATCATTCCCGACGGCTCGGACGTCGCCAACTATGCGTTTGACGTGACGCCGGCGCGGCTCGTTACGGGACTTATCACGGAGCGTGGCGTGCTGGAGGCGAGCCGTAATGCGCTGGCCAAAGCATTCCCGGAGCGCTGCGCAGATCATGCGCAAACAAAAAAGCGAAGGTGCTAAGATTCCATCATGAACCTCGCCTCGCCATCGCTGCAAGTGCCGGTCGACGGCCGCCAGTCAGAGACCGCGCTTCAGATTGCCCGCGGCACGGCGCGGCTGCTGCACGCGCATGGTTTCTCGGTGGTGAGCGAATTGCCGCTGCCGTCCGGCCGCCGCGCCGATCTGGTAGCGCTCGATGCAGGCGGCACCGTCTGGATCATCGAGATCAAGTCGTCGGTGGCCGACCTCCGCGCCGACCAGAAATGGCCGGACTACCGCGCCCACTGCGACCGGCTGTTTTTCGCGACCCATATGGACGTGCCGTGCGAGATATTTCCGTCCGACACCGGGTTGATCGTGGCCGACAATTTCGGCGCGGCGTTTCATTGCGAGGCGCCCGAGCACCGGCTGCCGGCGGCGACGCGCAAGGTCATGATGTTGTTGTTTGCGCGCGCCGCGGCCATGCGCCTGCAGGCGCTCAGCGATCCCAATGGACCGTATGGGGATGTGACGTAAGCGAGACGTCGCAACCGTCTCGGCTCATTCCCGCGCAAGCGGGAATCCAGTCAAAAAGATGTGCTGCGAGGTTCGCGATGGATCCCCGCTTTCGCGGGGACCAACGCGGAGAGGCAGCGCGCTAGCGCGGCGCCCGTTTCGCCAAAATTCGCTGTAAGGTTCGCCTGTGCATGTTGAGACGGCGCGCGGTCTCCGACACGTTACGTCCGCACAATTCGTAAATGCGCTGTATGTGCTCCCAGCGCACGCGGTCGGCCGACATAGGGTTTTCCGGCGGCTCGATCTTGGCGTTGTCCTGCGCCAGAAGCGCCGCCACGACGTCGTCGGCATCGACGGGCTTCGCCAGATAGTCGACCGCGCCGAGCTTCACCGCATTCACCGCGGTGGCGATGTTGCCGTAACCGGTGAGGATGATGCCGCGCGCCTCGGGCCGGCGGCGCTTGAGCGCGGAGATGACGTCGAGGCCGTTGCCGTCGCCGAGCCGCATGTCGACGATGGCGAAGGCCGGTGCCGCGCGCTCGACCTGCAACAAGCCGTCGGCCACGGACTCGGCGGTGGCGACCGCGAAGCCGCGCTGCTCGAGCGCCTTGGCCAGCCGCTGCAGAAACGAACGGTCATCTTCGACGATGAGCAACGTCCGTTCGTCGGGGATGTTCTCCCGCTGCGTCAGCTCGGCGACCTCGGTCATAACCATGTCCACGTTACATCACCCCCGGCTTCTTGCGCCGCCGCGTCACCCGTAGCGGACGGATCATCATCATACAGTAGGTAACAGTCAGATACGGTAACATTGAGATAAAAATAGTGATCGCCTGCGCCGATCTCAAGACGCGGCGAAAGTTAATGGCCGCTCGAAATCTTCCCGGTTCCAGCGCAACTTAACGATCGCGCCATGCTCCGGTGGTCGCCGATTCTCAATGGAAAGCGCCGCGCCTGAGCGTTCCAGCAGGGTCTTGGCGATGAAAAACCCTAGCCCAAGTCCGGTCGGCTCATCGTCGCTGTTGGCGACGCTGCGGCGCCGGCTGGTGACATAGGGCTCGCCGATGCGGTCCATGACCTCCGGTGCGAAGCCGGGGCCATCGTCGCTGATCGTGACTTCGATACTATCGTCGTCCCAGGTGGCGTGCACTTCAACTCGCTCATGGGCGAAATCGACGGCGTTCTCCAAGAGATTGCCGAGGCCATAGAGGATCGCCGGATTGCGCCAACCGACCGGCTCGTTGCCGCGCTCGGAACGCACCGCGACGTCGATGGCGACGCCGAAATTACGGTGTGGCGCCACCACCTCTTCCAGCAGCGCCGGCAGCGACATGCGGTCGAACGGTTCACCACCACTCGCCGACAATTCGGTCAGCTTCGCGAGAATATCGCGGCAGCGCGTCGCCTGCTCGCGCAGCAGGCGCACGTCGTCGCCGTGCGGTGCGTTGGCGGCGATGGCGTTTTCCAATTCCTTGGCGATCACCGAAATGGTCGACAGCGGCGTACCGAGTTCGTGCGCGGCGGCGGCGGCAAGTCCGTCGAGTTGTGAGAGATGCTGCTCGTGGGCCAACACCAATTCAGTGGCGGCCAGCGCATCGGACAGCTGGCGCGACTCTTCGGTGATCTGCCAAGCGTAGACGCCGATGAAGCCGATGGCGAGCAGGATCGAGAGCCAGACGCCCATCATGTAGATGGGCGGCAGCCGCAAGGGATCGTCGGTGTCCCACGGCAACGGATAGTGCACGAACACCAATATGGTGGCGCAGGCGACTGCGAAACCGCCTAGCATCACCGTGAAGCGCGGCGGCAGCGCAGTCGCCGACAACAAAACCGGCCCGAGAAACAGAAAGGCAAACGGATTTTGCAGCCCGCCGGTTAGGAACAACAGCGCCGCCAATTGGGCGATGTCGATGGCGAGCAACCAGGCGGCGCGGTCGGGCTCCAACCGCTGGGTGCTGTGGAAACGCAGACGCAGCGCGATATTGAGCCACGCCGACAGCGCAACCGCGGCAAGGCAGGCCCATAGCGGAAGCGAAAAATCGAGGCCGTAATAGACCACCAGCACCGCGGTGGTCTGCCCGATGATGGCGAGCCAGCGTAGCCGCACCAGCGTGTCGAGGCGCACATTGCGGCGCGGATTGCTCTGGGCGAAACCGAAAGGAGGCATGGGATCCCAATGTAGCGGCTCGAGCGGCTCATACCAATGGAAGGCCGGAGGAGGATCGCGAGGGCTTGCGCTCATCCCCGCGCGGCGGCACATCATGCCCGCTATGGACGCCCAGAACCCCGCCGCAATCGCCGTCGACGCCCTGGTCAAGCACTATAAGGCCGCGATCGCGGTCGACGGCATCTCGTTTCGCCTGCCCGCGGGCTCGATCACCGGCCTGCTCGGCGGCAACGGCGCCGGCAAGACCACCACCATTGCCATGATCATGGGGCTGGTCACTCCCACCTCGGGCACGGTCTCGGTGTTGGGCGCAGCGATGCCGAAGGAGCGCTACCGGGTGTTGCAGCGAATGAATTTCGAAAGCCCCTATGTGGACATGCCAATGCGTTTGACGGTGCGGCAGAACCTTTCGGTATTTGCCCAGCTCTACGGCGTGGCCGACACGGACGCGCGCATCGCGCAGCTCGCTGCCGATCTGGACCTGCATGAATTCATCGACCGTCCCAACGGCAAGTTGTCGGCCGGCCAGAAGACGCGGGTGTCGCTGGCCAAGTCGCTGCTGAACAATCCGGAAGTCTTGCTGCTCGATGAGCCGACCGCGTCGCTCGATCCCGATACCGCCGACTGGGTGCGCTCGCGGTTGGAGGGCTATCGCGCCGCGCACAACGCCACCATCCTGCTCGCCTCCCACAACATGAACGAGGTTGAGCGCCTGTGCGAGCGCGTGATCATCATGAAGCGCGGCCGCATCGAGGACGACGACACGCCGGCACGATTGCTCACCCGCTACGGCCGGCAGACCCTGGAGGACGTTTTCCTCGACGTCGCCCGTGGCCGCAGCGCGCATGAGGAGGCCGCGCAATGACAGCCTTCAACGGTGCGCTCGAATTTTCGCTCGCCCGAGTCGGCGCGATGGTGCGGCGCTACTGGTACCTGTTGTCATCGTCGTGGCCGCGTGTTCTCGATCTCGTTTACTGGCCGACGGTGCAGATGTTGATGTGGGGTTTCCTGCAGATGTACGTGGCGCAGAACGCCGGCTTCTTCGCGCGCGCCGGCGGCGTGTTCATCGGCTCGGTGCTGTTGTGGGACATCCTGTTCCGTGGCCAGCTCGGCTTTTCCATCTCGTTCCTCGAGGAGATGTACGCTCATAACCTCGCCAACATCATGATGTCGCCGCTGCGGCCGGTGGAGTTCATTGCCTCGTTGATGATCATGAGCGTGGTGCGGCTGTCGATCGGGATGATCCCCGTGTCGCTGCTCGCCATAGCCTTCTTCGGCTTCAATCTGTGGTCGCTTGGCCTTGCGCTCGCTGCCTTCTTCGCCAATCTGATGCTCACGAGTTGGTCGATCGGCATCTTCGTCGCCGGCTTGCTGTTGCGAAACGGCATGGGTGCGGAAAGCCTGGCTTGGACCATCATGTTTTTGTTCTTGCCGCTCACCTGTGTGTATTACCCGGTCGCGGTGCTGCCGCACTGGCTGCAATACGTCGCCTGGGCGTTGCCGCCGACCTATGTGTTCGAGGGCATGCGCGCCTTGCTCGTCCACCACGTCTTCCGCGCCGACCTGATGCTGCAGGCATTAGCCTATAATGCGGTACTGTTCGCTGCCGCATCATTGGCCTTCCTCAAGCTTCTGCAGAGTGCGCGCGTGCAGGGCTCGCTGCTGCAAACCGGGGAATAAGCGAAAAAGGCTTGTAAATTGAGTGCTTTGGGCGGACCGGCGGGGTGTAAACCGGGCGTAGAGCACCTATCTCCTATATTGACGTTATGACAGAAAAACGACAGTCTGCTGCGGTGCAATACGGGCCGGGGCAGGATTCGATGACAATCGGCGAACTCGACGGAGGGGCCACCCTCTCCGGCGAAGGCGCATTGTTGCTGACGTCGCCGATGTACTGGTTCTATGAGATGGGCCACGCCGCGCTCAATCCGTCGCGTGCGTTTGCCGATGCCACCCGTCTGTTTTTCAAGAATCCCGCCAATCCACTCGCGCACACCACGTACGGGAAGTCGGTGGCCGCGGCGATGGAATTGTTCGAGCGATCGACACGCCGCTATCATAGACCCGAATGGAATATCCATGACACGATGGTAGGCGGCGAGCGCGTGCCGGTGCATCCGACAGTGGTGTGGGAGCGCCCGTTCTGCAAACTCTTGCACTTCGAGCGCTCGTTCCGGCACATGCCGCGGCGCCCGCAGCCGAAGCTTTTGATCGTCGCGCCGATGTCAGGCCACTATCCGACGCTGTTGCGCGGCACGGTCGAGACATTCCTGCCCAATCATGACGTCTATATCACCGAGTGGGCCGACGCGCGTAACGTGCCGCTCACCGAGGGACGTTTCGATCTCGACGATTACGTCGACTATATCATCTCGATGCTGCATCGGCTTGGCGGCGACGCACATGTCATTGCGGTGTGCCAGCCTTCGGTGCCGGTGCTGGCGGCGGTCGCCTCGATGGAGACCGACAAGGACCCTTACGTGCCGCATTCAATGGTGCTGATGGGCGGCCCCATTGACACCCGCATCAATCCCAATGCGGTCAACAATCTCGCGGAAAACCGCGGGCTTGAATGGTTCCGTAGTCACGTCATCACCAAAGTGCCGTTCCCGCATCCCGGTTTCATGCGCGACGTCTATCCGGGCTTCCTGCAGTTGCACGGCTTCATGAGCATGAACCTCGACCGGCATCTGAAGGCGCACCACGACCTGTTCCTGCACCTGGTCAAGGGCGATGGCGATTCCGTGCAGAAGCATCGCGAATTCTACGACGAATACCTGGCGGTCATGGACCTTACGGCGGAGTTCTATCTGCAGACGGTCGACACGGTCTTCATCAGGCACTTGCTGCCGAAGGGCGAGATGACTCACCGCGGCCGCGCCGTCGATCTGACCGCGATCAAGCGTGTTGCCATGTTGACGGTGGAAGGCGAGTACGACGACATTTCCGCTGTCGGGCAGACCGAGGCGGCGCATGCGCTATGCTCGAACATTCCCGACGACATGAAGGCGAATTACGTGCAGCCCGCCGTCGGCCATTACGGCGTGTTCAACGGCTCGCGTTTCCGCGCCGAGATCGCCCCGCGCATTTCCGATTTCGTGCTGTCGCACAATGGTAGCCACGGACGAAGCAACGGCGTCGCCAAAGGCTCCGGTGTGCTCGATTCCAGCCCGGCCGGCGGCTCAGCTGAGGGTTCCGGTACGGAAGAGGCGGCGCCAGCTCAGTATTGACGGGCTTTTTTTGTGTAAGGCGTGGCGCCGATCCGGCGCGTTCGGTTAACCCTTTGTCGCGTAAAAGGGATTCGTAGCGTTCGCGAGTGCGCAACGACATGCCCGGGCCGGCCCCGCGCCCGGGCGTCGGTGGAACTTGAATCGAGCTTAGAAGGCCCAAGATATCGTGGCTTGGCACCGCAATATCCCCTGGTTATTGGGTCTCCGCGAATTGCATCGCGAAGGTGCTTCAGCGTCTGGCGGTTATGGCAATATCTCCCTCCGGCCCGAGTTCGGTTGGACGAGTTCCATGCCCCAGCGCGCCCTGCTTTACCGCCGTCCGAGCGAACCTTCGGCGATCAATATCTTCTTCGAGCGCGAAATTTATCTGGTGCGAGTGCGCCGGCACCGGCAGGCGCGTCGCTACACGTTGCGCATCCATTCCGCCACGCGCGAAGTGCTCCTCACCATGCCTCCGCGCGGCAACCTCAAGGAGGCGCGCGCCTTCGCCGAGAAACACGGCGGCTGGATCGCCGCGCAACTCGGCCGTCTGCCCAAGCCCGCTCCTTTCGTGCACGGCACCGTTCTCCCCTTGCGTGGCATGGATCATCGTATCGTGCATCGGCGCGGGCGCGGGACCGTCTGGATCGAAATTGGCGAGGATGGCTCCCGCTCTTTGTGCGTTGCCGGAGATGATGCGCACGTCACGCGTCGCATCCGCGATTTTCTCAAGCGCGAAGCCAAGAGCGATCTCGAATCCGCCAGCCGCGCCGCCGCCGAGCGGCTCGGCGCCAAGATCAAGCACGTGTCGATCCGCGATCAGTCGAGCCGTTGGGGCTCGTGCTCGTCGACCGGCGTCTTGTCGTATTCCTGGCGACTGATCCTGGCGCCGCCTTTCGTGCTCGACTATCTGGCCGCGCACGAGGTGGCGCATCTCGTCGAGATGAACCATTCGCGGCGGTTCTGGCGCCTCGTCGACCGCATCTGTCCGCATGTCACCCGCGCCAAGACTTGGCTTGACGTGCACGGCACCGATTTGCACCGCTACGGGCTCGAGGCGGACGCCTACGGAAGGCGGGCGCGGCGCTAGTGGTCCGATTCCGGCATTTGCATCTCGCTGCTGCAAGCTCCGGGGCTAATGTCAAATTCGCTCCACTAGTATCGTAGCGACGGTTGATGTAGGGACCGTCATGCCCGGCCTTGTGCCGGGCTTCCGCGTCTTTGGGCAGATGGATGCTCATCGGCGCGGGCGGTTCATTTTACGCAGCTCGGAATTGTCTGAATGCTCCGTCCCGGCACCTTCGCGCTCACGGCACTGTTGGCGGCGTTGAGTGCGGTCGGTCCGCTCACCACCGACATGTACCTGCCGTCGCTGCCGGACATCGTGCGCCTGCTCGGCGCCACTACGGCGGAGGGCCAACTCACCATCTCGGCCTATCTGGTCGGCTTCGCCGTGGGCCAGATCGTCTACGGCCCGCTATCGGACCGTCATGGCCGCAAACCGGTGCTGATCGGCGCCCTGGCGCTGTACTGCTTTGCGAGCCTGGTTTGCGCCTTGTCGACCTCGATCGAGATGCTGATCGCGGCGCGTGCCTTGCAGGCGCTTGGTGGCTGCGGCGGCATCGTGCTGGCGCGCGCGGTGGTGCGCGATCTTTATTCGGGTGCCCGCGCCGGCCGCGAATTGTCGCTGATCGGCTCGGTCATGGCGCTTGCTCCGGTATTGGCGCCGCTTGGCGGGGGCATTCTGCAAACCGCTTTCGGCTGGCGCTCGGTGTTTCTGACGCTGGTGCTGGCCGGCCTGTCGGGCGTCGCGACCATCTGGCTGCTGCTGCCGGAAACGCTTGCCAAGCGCGCAGCCGAACCGGTGTCGTTCGGCTCGATGCTGAAGTCCTATCGTTTTGTGGCGCGCAACGCCGGCTATCTCGCCTATTCGGGGCTCGCCACCACCAGCTATGCCGGGTTGTTCGCCTGGATATCGGCAGCCTCGTTCGTGCTGCAGGACATCTACGGGCTGACGCCCTTCAATTTTGCGCTCGTCTTCGCGATTGGCTCGCTCGGCTACATGACCGGCGCGACCATTGCCGCGCGGCTGGTGGTGCCGCTCGGCATCGACGGCACCATCGGGATCGGCAGCGTGGCCATGGCCGTGGGTGGTTTTGCCATGGTGGGATCGGTGGCGCTCGGCCTGACGTCTCCGCTGTCCCTGGTGCTCCCGATGGCGGTCTATCTCGCCGGGCTCGGACTGGTGCTGCCCCAGTCGATCGCTGGCGCCATGACGCCGTTCTCCGAGCGCGCCGGCGCGGCTTCCGCGCTGCTCGGGTTCATTCAGCAGGTGGTGGCCGCCTTGTGCGGCGTCGCGGTCGGACAGATGCTTGGACATACCGCATGGCCGCTGGCGATCGCGGTGGCCTTCATGGGCAGCGCGAGCCTGGTGTTGTGGCTCGGCACTGTCACGGTGCGCGCCCGCGTGCAACACAACGACTAAGACTCAACGCCGCCCGAACAGATTATCGAGCAGCCAGCCGTCGAGGCTGCCGCTGCCGCTTGTTGTTGGTCGCGTATTGGATGCGACCGGCTGCGGCGGTGCCGTCGGCGGCGAGTCATTGTTGCCGAACAAACTGGAGAACAGGCCGCCGCCCGAAGAATGGCCCGGCAGGCCGGCGACCGGCACGCCCTGCAGCGCGCCGCGCATGTAGCGGCTCCAGATTTCGACCGGCAGACCGCCGCCAGTGACGTGCTTGGTGGGTTTGCCGTCGTCATTGCCGAGCCAGACGCCGGTAACCAGACGCGATGTATAACCGATGAACCAGGCATCGCGGAAATCTTGGCTGGTGCCGGTTTTGCCGGCGGACGGCCAGCCCGGCAACGAGGCGTGCTTGGCGGTGCCGATGGCGAGCGTCTGCTGCAGCATCTCGTTCATCATGCCGGCGTATCGCGCATCAACGACGCGGCCGAGCGGGCGGTCAGTGTGGGCGTAGAGCAGCCGGCCCTTGGGCGTCGTGATGCGAGTTATGACGTATGGTGCTACCCGGTATCCGCCATTGGCGAAGGTCGCGTAGGCGCCGGTCAGTTCCAGCACCGACACTTCCGATGTGCCGAGCGCGATCGAGGCATTGGGCTCCAGATGCGAGGCAATGCCGAGCCGGTGCGCGGTGCGGATCACCGCCTGCGGGCCAAACTGCAATGTCAGTCGCACCGATACCGTGTTGAGCGATAGCGCTAGCGCTTTGGTCAGCGTGACCGGCCCGAGATAATCATGCTCGTAGTTTTCGGGCTTCCAGCCGTGCACGTTGATGCGGCCGTCGGTGCGCACGCTGTCGGGAGTCAGTCCATGTTCGAGGGCGGTGAGATAGACGAACGGTTTGAAGGCCGAACCGGGCTGGCGCTTGGCGGCGACCGCGCGGTTGTATTGACTTTGCGCATAATCACGGCCGCCGACCAGTGCGCGCACCGCGCCTTCCGGCGTCATCGACACCAGCGCGCCTTCGCCGACGTGGTACTTGTCGCCTTTCTGCGACAGTTCGCCGTCGAGCGCCTTCTCCGCGTCGGTCTGCATTGCCTCGTTGATGGTGGTGTGTACGACGATGTCCTGGTCGACATGGCCGAGGATATCGTTGACGACGTCCATCACCCAGTCGGCGACGTAATTGCTCGAGCCATTGCTGGTCTGCGCCACGATGCGCGGCGGGTTCGCCATGGCGATGCGCACTTTGGCCTTGCTGACGAAGCCGAGCTCGGCCATCGCCGCAAGCACGACTTTGGCGCGCTTTTCGGCGGCCTTGTAGTTGCGCGTCGGCGCCAGGCGTGACGGTGATTTAACAAGGCCCGCCAGCATCGCCGCTTCTGTGAGCGAGAGCCGCCGCGCGGAAATTCCAAAATAACGCTGCGCAGCCTGCTCGATGCCGTAGGCGCCGGAGCCGAAATAGACCCGATTGAGATAAAGCTCTAGGATCCTGGCCTTGGAATACTTGTGCTCCAGCCACAGCGCGAGCAGCACTTCCTGTAATTTGCGATGGATGGTGCGCTCTTGAGTGAGAAACAGATTTTTGGCGAGCTGCTGGGTGATGGTAGAGCCGCCTTGCGAAACGCCGAGATGCAGCACATTGGCCACCAACGCGCGCGCAATGCCATAAGGGTCGACGCCGAAATGTTGGTAGAAGCGTCGATCCTCAATCGCGATGAAGGCCCGCGGCACGTAGGCCGGCATTTCGTTCAGCGCCAGGGGGGCCCCGGCCTTGTCGCCGCGGCGGGCAAGCGGCTGGCCACGCATATCGACGATCTGGATCGATGGCGGGCGTTTGGGAATTTCCAGGGACTGGATCGGCGGGAGATGGGCGCCCACCCAAATCACCGTGCCGACGCCGCCGATGCCGACCCACAGCGCGAGCACCAGGGCCCAGTAGGCGAGGCGGCCGATGCGGGCACGGATGCTGCGGTGAGCGCGCCTCTTGCGTTTGCGCCGGCGCTTGGGTGAAGAGCGCACAGCCGCGGCGCGGTCGCTAGGCTTCACGCGCACTTCGGGACTCGCTGCGAATGAGGGCTCCTTGCGCCCGCCCGAATGTCCCCGTCCCGACGCCATTATGCGAACTCACGCCACACCGGCGCGTCCCACGCCGGCCCCGGGAGGAACGCTACGAGGCCCGATTTAAGGTGCCGTTAAGTGGAGATTTCGCTACGATTTCAGCCGTTTGCAGCAGGTCAACGCGACCGCCTATTCACCCGGTGCCACCAGCCCCGCCGGTTCGCCCTGCTCAGCCGGAAACAGGACGGCAGAAACGGCCGTCGCTATGGCCGCGCCGATGAGCTGTGCCGCGACGAAGCCAGGCACGTCAGATAGAGCGATACCGGAAAATGTCGTCGTGAAGCCGCGCGCCAGCGTCACCGCCGGATTGGCGAAGCTGGTCGAGGCGGTGAACCAGTAGGCTGCCGTGATGGTCAAGCCGACCAGCCAAGGCACCGCCGCCGGCGCATGGCGGATGCCGCCGAGGATCGCCAGCACCAGCGTGAAAGTTGCGACCGCCTCCGCCAGCCATTGCGCCGGGCCGCCGCGCACATGCGTGCCGATGATCAGTGGCGTCAGGTCGAACATCAGATGGGCCACGACGGTTCCGGCGATGCCGCCCACGCATTGTACAACGATATAAGGCAGCACCTCGCGCCAAGGCATATCGCCGCGCGCGGCGAACACCAGCGTTACCGCTGGATTGAAATGGGCGCCCGAAATCGGGCCAAGGATGGTTATGATGACAACGAGGATGGCGCCGGTCGGGATGGTGTTGCCGAGTAGCGCGATCGCGACGTTTCCGCCGGCAAGACTCTCGGCCATGATGCCCGAGCCGACGACGGTGGCGACCAAAATGCCTGTGCCGAGCGATTCCGCCAGCAGGCGGCGAAAAAAAGGAATGTCTTTCATCAGGCCGCAGGCTCCGACTTGGCCTCGGCATTCTTGGTGGCGCCGATGTCGTCGAGCCGCTTCTGTAGGCTCAGGCGATCGAGCTTCGCGAGCGGCAGGCTGACGAAGATGTTGATGCGGTTGGTCAGCATGCGCAGCGTATCGGCGAAGGCATAGCGGATTTCGGCTTCAGTTCCGGTCGCTGCCGCTGGGTCAGGTACGCCCCAATGGGCAGTCATCGGCTGACCCGGCCAGACCGGGCAGGTTTCGCCAGCGGCGTCATCGCAGACAGTGAAGACGAAATCGAGCTTGGGGGCGGCGGGCTGCGCGAACTCCAACCAGCTCTTCGAGCGTAGGCCGCTCACGTCGGAATGTATTTTGTGCAAGAGATCCAGGGTGTAGAGGTGCACCTTTCCTTTGGGATGGCTGCCAGCAGAGAAGGCGCGGAACTTTCCTTGACCTGCGCGATTGAGCACGACCTCGCCCATAATCGAGCGCGCCGAATTGCCGGTGCATAGGAACAAAACGTTGTAGATCCTATCAGCCTCGGACTCACGCGTCGTCATCACGACTCATCCCTTTTGTCTCTTCTTGCTCTTTGTTTTCTGTGCCGGAGCGCAACCGCACGTCGGGTCGACGGAGTTTTCCAGGAGGCGGCAAATTTCCGGATGGCCGTCGCAGCAATCGTTGACCAGAAATCCGACCAGCGCACGCATACCGTCGATGTCGGCGCGGTAGATGATGGTGCGGCCTTCGCGTGTGCTGCGCAGCAGGCCGGCGCGCACCAGGATCGCAAGGTGCGTTGAAATCGTGTTGTGCGGTGCACCGATCGTATCGGCGATCACGCCAGCGGTAATGCCAACCGGCTCGTGTTTGAGCAGCAGCTTGAAGATGGCGAGCCGGGTTGGCTGCGCCAGCGCAGCGAGCACCGAAATGGCGTGCGCGGCCGAAAGCGATCCGTCCGCGGGCACGCGGCCGGCATGGCTGGCTACCGCAAGCGGCGTGGTCTTGTGCATTGTGATGACCTCTCCAAGAGGCATTCTTATCGGGCTCCTTCTCACTTCTCCAGGTGACAGGTCGAAAAACTTCGACTATCGTTTATGTCGAGACGTCTCGACATAAGATAAATCCGGGTCGTCACCAAGTGAAGATTTTGTGACGACGACGGAGGGGACGCCTCTCTGGCCCGGTAGGTCGTACCGGCCGGACCTCGAGGAAACCGGAGCCCGGTCGGGGGACCGGCTCCCAAGGGAGGACGTCCATGAATCGCTGTCCGCGAATGATTGATGCTGGCCGCAGGAAATTCCTGACTGGGGCCGGGATCGCCGCCGCCGGGGTCGCCGCAGCTCAAATCTCGACGCCGCAAGCCAAAGCGGCTACCGCTGCCGCCCGGGTGAACTACCCGTCCAACCGGCTTGCTAACCTGCGCGACCTCAAGGTCGATGAGCCGCTCACGGTCGCCTATCCGGACCAGGACGCCCCGGGCGTGCTTATCAAGCTCGGCAAGCGTGTGCCGACCGGCGCCGGACCTGACGGCGACATCGTTGGCTTCTCCACCACCTGCCCGCACAAGGGCTTCCCGCTCGCCTTTAACAAGAGCGACCGGACGTTGAATTGCCCCGGCCATTATTCCCGCTTCGATTGCGAAGCCGGCGGGCTCGAGGTCTGGGGCCACGCCACGCAAAACCTCCCGCAGTACTCGCTGCGCGTCGACGACAAGGGCGACATTTACGCCGAGGGCGTCGACGAGTTGCTGTACGGCCGGCTGTCCAACGTTCTGTAGCGGTAGGAAACCATGGCTTTTAAACGTCATATCGATCGGCTGCCCATCGTTCCCAAGAACGCCAAGCGGCACAACGTCACCTGCCATTATTGCATCGTCGGCTGCGGCTATCACGCCTACACTTGGCCGGCCAACAAGCAGGGCGGTACCGCGCCGGGACAGAACGCATTCGGCGCCGATCTCTCCAAGCAGCAGCCGGCGGAGACGGCAAACTGGTACGCGCCGTCGATGTACAACATCGTCAAGCAGAACGGCGAAGATGTACATGTGGTCATCAAGCCGGACAAGGATTGCGAGGTGAATTCCGGCCTCAACTCGATCCGCGGCGCGCGCATCGCTGAAATGAGCTATTCGCGCCAGCGCAACACGCAATTGCAACGGCTCACGGATCCGCAGGTCTGGCGCTACGGCCAGATGCAGCCGACGAGCTGGGACGACGCGCTCGATCTCGTCGCCCGCGTCACCGTCGGTGTTGTCAACGATATGGGCGAGGATGGGCTGTTCGTTTCTGCCTTTGATCACGGCGGCGCCGGCGGCGGCTATGAGAACACCTGGGGCACCGGAAAACTCTATTTCGGCGCCATGAAAATCAAGAACATTCGCATCCACAACCGCCCGGCCTATAATTCGGAAGTGCACGCCACCCGCGATATGGGCGTTGGTGAACTCAACAATTGTTATGAGGACGCCGAGTTGGCCGACACCATCGTCGCGGTCGGCACCAATGCCCTGGAGACGCAGACCAACTATTTCCTAAATCACTGGATACCGAACTTGCGCGGCACTTCGGTCGACAAAAAGAAGGCGCAGTTCGGCTCCGAGCCGGTGGCGCCCGGCCGCATCGTCATCGTTGACCCGCGGCGCACCGTCACGGTGAACGCCTGTGAGGTGGAGGCGGGCAAGGACCGTATGATGCACCTTGCCATCAATTCCGGTACCGACCTCGTGCTGTTCAATGCCTGGTTCAGCTACATTGCCGACAAGGGTTGGACCGACAAGGCGTTCATCGCCGAGTCGACCAAGGACTTCGACAAGGCGGTCAAGGGTAACAAGACGAGCCTGGAAGAGGCTGCGCGCATCACCGGCCTCACGGCCGATCAAATCCGTCAATCGGCGGAATGGATCGCCCAGCCCAAGCAGGGCGGCGCGCGCCGCCGCACCATGTTCTCCTATGAGAAGGGCCTGATCTGGGGCAACGACAACTACCGCACCAATGCCGCGCTGGTGAACGTCGCGCTCGCCACCGGGAATATCGGTCGGCCCGGCGGCGGCTGCGTGCGCATGGGCGGCCACCAGGAAGGCTATGTGCGGCCCGACTATCCGGGACCGCGACCGGCCTATTACATCGACAAGATGTTGCTGGAAGGCAAAGGCGGCATCCACCACATCTGGGCTTGCGACCACTACAAAACGACGCTCAGCGCCTTCAAATTCAAGCAGAATTACAAGAAGCGCACTGACATGGTGAAGGACGCCATGCTCACGGTCCCTTACGGCGATCGCGATGCCCTGGTGAAAGCCATCATGGCGGCGATCAAAAAGGGCGGACTGTTCGCCGTCGATGTCGACATCATACCAACCAAGATCGGCGAGGCCTGCCATGTGTGGCTGCCCGCAGCGACTTCCGGTGAGATGAATCTCACCTCAATGAACGGCGAGCGGCGCATGCGGCTCACCGAGCGCTACATGGACCCACCGGGCCGGGCCATGCCCGATTGCCTGATCGCGGCGCGCATCGCCAATGCAATGGAGCGCGTGTTCCGTGAGCAAGGAAAGATAAAGGAAGCCGACAAGTTCAAGGGCTTCGACTGGAAGACCGAGGAAGACGCCTTCATGGACGGCTATCACGGCCATGCGTCGGGTGGCAAATTCGTTACCTACGAGCGACTGCGGGCCATGGGCACCAACGGTGTTCAGGAGCCGGCGGTCGACTTCAAGGATGGCAATCTCGTCGGCACGAAGCGGCTCTATTCCGACGGCAAGTTCGGCACCAAGGACGGCAAGGCGACGTTCATGGCAACCAAATGGCGCGGTCTGGAGGCGCCCGGTAAGCAGGCCGAAAAGGAAAAGTGGCCGTTCCTGATCAACAACGGCCGCACCAACCATGTCTGGCAGAGTGCCTATCTCGATCAGGACGACGAGTTCGTTATGGACCGCTTCCCTTATCCGTTCATCCAGATGAACCCGCACGACATGGCCGAGCTCAAGCTCAAGCAAGGCGATCTGGTCGAGATCTACAACGAGAACGGCGCCACCCAGGCCATCGTCTACCCAACGTCGACGGCGCGGCGGAAACAGACCTTCATGCTGTTCGCCAGCCCGGACGGCGTGCAGGGCAACGTGGTATCGCCCGGCGTCAACGAGCTGATCATTCCCAACTACAAGCAGACCTGGGCGGCGATCCGCAAATTATCCGACGAACCGGAGAGCGTGCGGCATCTGAGCTTCAAGTCGATGGAGTTCAAGGTCAGCTGAATCAAACGCGCCGTGGCTGCCCCGCGGATCGCCACCGCGGGGCATTCGCGTATCGGCGGCCTATTTCGGTTGCTCGATGCTTGCGCCCGTGTGCAGCGAATTGCTGATACGCCGGACAACGGGGTCCCACTTGGCCTTGTCCTCGGCCGGGTAGCGTAGCTCGAGACAATCGATGATGCTGTTGATGATGATGGGGAAGTTGCAGCGGTCGTAGAAAATCTCGCCGTCGCGCACGCCCGACACCACGAAGAACGGCCACTTGGTGCGTTTGTAGGTGACCTCGGGCTTGTTGAAATATTTGGCGACGTAGGAGCTCGGCAAATCCTCGTCGAAATTGCGCACGCCATAGATCAGGAGCCGAGCGCGTCCGTCGGCGGTCCGGAAGGTCTGCCCGTCGCCGTTGGTCGGCGGAGGCGCGCGCACGGTGAACAGGTCGGCGGGATAGTCGGCGGTCGTGCCGTAGCGGGCGTTGTGATAGGTCGCCCATTGATGCTCTTCCGGATGCTCCTGGTCTTGCGACTGCTGAGCCACGGCCACGCCGCTGCCGGCCAAGGCGGTGACGACGATGAACGCGCGCCATGCGTTGCGGGGCTGCATGTCGGCTCCTGATAATAACGAAGGATAACACGCCCCAACGGCAGGCGAACCGCATTGATCCAGGTCAGCCGGCCGGGCAAAAGTCGTGATTTAGATCAATGGCTTGCGGCGCAGGCTGGCTATGCTACGAGGCATGCGTTACCCGGACCCCACAATGAATGCCAATTCCCGTCCGTCGCTGAAGATCCGGCGCATCAATCTCGACACCGGCCGCGAGAATGTGGTGGTGATGTCGCGCCGGTCCAAGGCTTTGCGGCCCGAGGTGTTCCGCGGCTTCTCCCGCGTCGAATTGCGCCACAACGGCAAGGTGCTGCTGGCGACGCTGCTCCTGACAGACGACGGCATGGTCGCGCCTGACGAAATCGGTCTCGCCGAGCCCGCCTTCCACCGCTTTGCCGAGCCGGCCGGCAGCCTGGTGGCCGTGACGCCGGCGACGCCTCCAGACAGCCTCGATGCAGTGCGGGCCAAGATCCAGGGCCGCGTCTTCAGCGACGCTGACATCGCCGCGATCGTCGATGACGTCACCCACTACCGCTATTCCGACATGGAGATCGCCGCCTTTCTCATCGGCTCGGCGAGCTTCATGACCAGCGGCGAACTGCTGGCGCTGTCGCGCGCCATGGCTGGCGCTGGGACGCAGCTCAAATGGGACCGCAAGATCGTTGTCGACAAGCACTGCATCGGTGGTATTCCCGGCAACCGCACCTCGATGATCGTGGTACCGATCGTGGCCGCGCACGGGCTGATGATCCCGAAGACATCCTCACGTGCCATCACTTCACCGGCGGGCACCGCCGATACCATGGAAGTGCTGGCGCGGGTTGATCTCGGGGTCGAGGAAATGCGCGAGGTGGTGACCGCCTGCCACGGCTGTCTGGTCTGGGGCGGGCACGTCAATCTGTCGCCAGCCGACGATATTCTCATTTCAGTCGAGCGCCCGCTCAGCCTCGACACCCGCGAGCAGATGGTCGCCTCCATCATGTCGAAGAAGCTGGCGGCGGGCTCGACCCATCTGCTGCTCGACCTGCCGGTTGGGCCGGCGGCGAAACTTACGAGCGCGCTGGAAGCGATGCGGCTGCGCAAGCTCTTTGAATTTGTTGGCGATCATCTCGACATCGCGGTCGAGGTGGTGACCACGGACGGCCGCCAGCCGATCGGCAACGGCATTGGTCCGGTGCTGGAGGCGCAAGATGTGATGGCCGTGCTGTCGAATGATCCAGCGGCGCCCAGCGACCTGCGCGAGAAGTCGTTGCGGCTCGCCGCGCATCTCTTGGAATACGATCCCGACCTGCGCGGCGGCACCGGCTATGCGCGTGCCAAGGCGCTGCTCGAAAGCGGTGCCGCGCTCAAGCAGATGGAAAAGATCATCGAGGCGCAGGGTCCGTCGACCTGCGGCAGTGAGCTCGGCCCGCTGACCGCCGACGTGCTGGCGCCGCATGACGGCACGGTGTCGGCGATCGATAACTTGCGGCTCAACCGGCTGGCGCGCACCGCCGGCGCGCCGATCGACAAGGGCGCCGGCATCAAGGTGTTCAAGAAGATCGGCGACCGCGTCGAGCAAGGCGAGCCGCTCTACCGTATTCATGCTTTCGACTATCCGGAATACGATCTGGCGCTCGCCGCCACCAAGCTCAGTACCGGCTACAGCATCGAAGGCGCGCGCGCGCAAGAGGGTGGAGGCACGCCGTGAGCCAGTGCGTGCTGCAATGCCTGCCGTCGGCGGCGCGCGAGGCGCGGCAGCTTGCCGGCCGCCTCGGCCTCGGCATGAACACCATCGCCGTACATCGTTTTCCCGACGAGGAATTGCGCGTGACCGTTGGCGCAGCGGCGCCGACCACCATTCTCTATACGCCGCTCGACCGGCCGAGTGACAAATTGCTGGCGGTGCTGTTCGCGGCGGAAGCCTTGCGGCGCGGCGGCGTCAAGCGGCTGGTGCTGGTCGCGCCCTATCTCTGCTACATGCGCCAGGACGCGGCGTTCCATGCCGGCGAGGCGAACAGCCAGAAAGTCATCGGCCGGCTGCTGGCGGACGCGTTCGATCGCGTCGTTACGGTCGACGCCCATCTGCATCGCACCAAGCGCATCGAAGATGTCTTTCCTGGTATCGAGGCGGAAGACCTTTCGGCCATGCCGGCGATATTCGAGAGCTTACGTATGAGCGGCATCGATCCGGCCACCGTGGTGATCGGTCCGGACGAGGAGTCGGAGCCGTGGGTCACCGAGATCGCGCGCCTGCTCGGCGCTGCGCACGCGGTGGGGCGCAAGGTCCGGCGCGGCGATCATGTGGTGGAGGTCGTGTTTTCAGATCCCAAGCAGTTCGCCGGCCGGCCGGTGCTGCTGGTGGACGACATCGTTTCCTCCGGCGGCACCCTGACCGCCTGCGCCAGGGCGCTGCTCGCCGCTGGCTGCAAAGCGATCGACGCCGTCGTCACCCATGCGCTGTTTCCGCCGGAGATGATTCGCAAATTTCACGAGGTCGGTATCCGCTCCATCCGCTCGACCACCAGCGTGCCGCATCCGAGCAACGCTATTGCGCTCGACGAGGTTCTGGGCAAAGCGCTGCTGTCGGAATGCGGCTTGACCGAATTGCCGAGGCCACCGCGATGAGCGTGACAATTCGCTTTTGTGGCGCGGCGCGTACGGTGACCGGTTCCTGCCATATGTTTGAGACCCCGAAGGGCAAGCTGCTGGTCGATTGCGGTCTGTTCCAGGGCTCCAAAACCCTGAAGGAGCTGAACTACGGCCGCTTTCCTTTCGATGTCGACGACATCGGCGCGGTGCTGCTGACGCACGCGCATATCGACCACAGCGGCCTCATCCCCAAGCTCACCCGCGCTGGTTTCCGCGGGCCGGTGTGGGCGACGCGCGGCACCGTCGATCTGTGCACTTTCATGCTGCCCGACTCCGGCTACATTCAGGAGTCCGAAGTCACCCAGCTCAACCGGCGCAACGCTGCGCGCGGTCGTTCGCAGGTGACGCCGATCTATGGTCAACGCGACGCCATCGCGTCGCTCGATACTTTCCGGGCGGTCGAGTACGAGCACTGGTTCGAAGCCATGTCCGGCGTGCGGGCGCGCTACTGGAACGCTGGCCATCTGCTTGGCTCGGCCTCGATCGAAATCGAATTCGCCGGCGAAGGCGAGGACGGTAAGCCGTTGCGCGTGCTCGCCTCCGGTGATCTCGGGCCCGACGCCAAGCTGTTGCAGCCGGAAGCGGAGGCGCCGAGCGGGTTCGATTATGTCTTGTGTGAGTCGACCTATGGCGACGAGGACCGGCCTCCGGTCACCCGCGAGTCCCGCCGCGAGCGGCTGGCCACGGAAGTGCGCGCGGCGCATCAAGCGGGCGGCGCGCTGCTGATCCCGGCCTTCGCCGTAGAGCGCACCCAGGAGCTGATCGTCGACCTAGTGGACCTGATGGACCGCGGCGACATTCCGACCGCGCCCATTTTCCTCGATTCGCCACTTGCCATTCACGCCACCGAAGTCTTTCGCGAGCACGCCGAGAGCCTCGAATCCGATGTCAATGTCGAACGGCTATTGAACTCGCCGCACCTGCGCTGTACCGAGACGGTGGACGAGAGCAAATCGATTGCCCGCCTCACCGGCTTTCACATTATCATCGCCGCCAGCGGCATGTGCGATGCCGGACGCATCCGCCATCATCTCAAGCGCTGGCTGTGGCAATCCAATGCTACCGTGCTGATGGTCGGCTTCCAGGCGCAGGGCACGCTCGGCCGCTTCCTAGTCGACGGCGTTCAGGCGGTGCGCATCATGGGTGAGCCGGTCAAGGTCACTGCGCGTATCCGCTGCATCGACGACTATTCCGGACACGCCGACGGCCCGGAGCTGGCACGTTGGATCGCCGCGCGGCGGCCAATCGAGCGCGGCGTTTTCCTGGTGCACGGCGAAGAACCGGCGCTCGTCGGTTTAAGTGAGCGCATCACCGAGCGCACGGTGCCGGCGGCCAAGGTGTTCACACCGCTGCTGGACGATATCTACGAGCTGACAACCGGCGCGCCGACACTGCTCGATGTCTCGCACCGCCGTCGGCTCGAGCCGGAAGCAGTCGTCAATCTCGACTGGCACAACGACATGTCGGAACTGATTCTCGACATCAACGATGCCGTCGAAGCGGCCGCCGACGACCGCGTCCGTGGCGTTATCATCCGGCGGTTACGCCGGACGCTGGAAGAGAAATAACTTAGATAGTGGAGCGAATTTGACACTTGATACGCTTTCGCGGCGAGTTGCTCACCACGAATTGCTCATCAAATGTCAAATTCAAAGCCCCACCAGAACCAAATAATTGCTAGTGGTCCTAGGACCGCTAGCCCGCCGCCTTCGCCGGTTTGCCTTCACTGTCGCGTATGGAGAATACCGCGATCAGCACCCTCTTGATTGCCGCCTGCCGGGTCGGCGAGGTGATCTGTGCGCCCAATAAGTCGGTGATGTAGAACACGTCCACCACTCGTTCGCCGAAAGTGGCGACATGGGCGGAGGCGATGTTGAGGTTGAGCTTCGACAGCGTAGCGGTCAGGTCGTAGAGCAGACCGGTGCGGTCGAGGCCGGTAATCTCCACCATGGTGTAGCGGTGCGACCATTGGTTGTTGATGGTGACTGATGGCTCGATCGCGAAGGCCCTGATGCGGCCTTTGGGAGCTGCGCGTTTGCCCACCACGTCGGGCAGCCGCAATTCGCCGCGCAGCGCCTTTTCGATCGAGTCGGCGATGCGCCCGGCGCGTCGCTCTTCGTCCTCCTCGCGGTCGAATTCGCGGGCGACCGAAATCGTATCGAGCGCACGGCCGTCGGTGGTGGTGTAGATCTGCGCGTCGACGATGTTGGCGCCGGCCATGGCGCAGGCGCCGGCGACCACCGACAACAGCCACGGATGGTCGGGGCAGAGCACGGTAAGCTCGGTGACTCCACGCGCAACGTCGAAGCCGACCATGGTGGCGAGTGTCTTCTCGGCCTTTTCACTGGCACGCACAAAATTGGCGTGGGCGATCTTGTGTGGCAGATCGACCTTGAGCCAGTAAGCCGGATAGTGCTTGGCGATATAGCCTTCCAGCACATCCTGCGGCCAGTCGGTCATGGCGGCTCGGAATTCGGTCTGCGCCAAGGTGACGCGCTGGGCGCGGTTAACCTCGGAGAAGCCGCCCGTGAGCACCGGCTCGGTCTCGTAATAGAGCGTGCGGATGAGCTGAGCTTTCCAACCGTTCCACACGCCCGGGCCGACTGCCTTGATATCGGCGGTGGTGAGGATGGTGAGCAGCTTCAGCCGCTCGGCTGACTGCACCACGGCGGCGAAGTTCTCGATCGTCTTGCGATCGGAGAGATCGCGCGATTGCGCAACGCTCGACATCAACAGGTGATGCTCGATCAGCCACGCCACCAAGTTGGTGTCGCCTTGCGAGAAGCCGAGCCGCGGGCAGAAGCGCTTGGCGACGCGCGCGCCGGCGATCGAGTGGTCCTCCGGCCGGCCCTTGGCGATGTCGTGCAGGAACATCGTCACGTAGAGCACCGTGCGGTGGCTGGGCTGAATTTTCTGGATCAACTCGCTGGCGAGCTTGGTGTCGCTGGAGTCGCCGCGCTCGATTTCTTCCAAGACGCCGATGCAGCGCAACAGATGTTCGTCCACCGTGTAGTGATGGTACATATTGAACTGCATCATGGCGACGATCTTGCCGAAGGCCGGCACGAATTTACCGAGGACGCCGGCCTCGTTCATTCGCCGCAGCACCGTCTCGGGGTCGTTCTTCGAAACGAGGATATCGAGGAACAGCTTGTTGGCTTCCTCGTCTTCTCGCAAATCCGCGTCGATCAGCTTGAGCGAGCGCGTCATCGCCCGCATGGCGTCGGGGTGGAACGCGAGGTTGCGCTTCTGGGCCAGCCGGAAAATGCGAATCAGGTTGACCGGGTCGCGCCTGAAGGCGTCGGCGCGAGCAAGCGTGATGCGGTTGTTCTCGATCAGGAAGTCGTCGTTGTCGGCGAGCCTCTTGCGCTTCACCGGCCGCAGACGCGACATCACACGGCTCAAGACCGGCACGCTTTTGGCGTGACTGTCTTCCAATTCCGCGCAGAGGATGGCGGTCAGGTCGCCGACGTCCTTGGCGATCAGGAAGTAGTGCTTCATGAAACGCTCTACGTCGCGCAGACCGGGATGCGAGGTGTAGCCGAGTCGCACCGCGATCTCGCGCTGAATGTCGAACGACAGCCGCTCCTCGGCGCGACCGGTGACGAAATGCATATGGCAGCGCACCGACCAGAGGAAATTCTCGCAACGGCGAAAGAGCTGGTATTCGCTCTTGTCGAAGACACCACGCTTGATCAACTCGCTCGGGTCGCGCACGCGGAAGACGTATTTGGCGATCCAAAACAAGGTATGGAGATCGCGCAAGCCGCCCTTGCCGTCCTTCACGTTCGGCTCGACCAGATAGCGCGACTGGCCGGCGCGGCGGATGCGCTCCTCACGCTCGGCGAGTTTCGCGGCGACGAATTCAGCCGCCGAGTTGCGCACCACCTCGTCGTCGAAGCGCGTTGCCAGTTCATCGAAAAGCGCGCGGTCTCCGAGCAGGTAGCGCGCTTCCAGAATGGCGGTGCGGATGGTGATGTCCGCCTTCGACTGGCGGATGCATTCGTCGATGGACCGGGTAGCGTGGCCGACCTTCAGTCCCATGTCCCAGAGGCAATAGAGGATCGCTTCCGCGATCGACTCGCCCCAGGCGGTCTGCTTGTAGGGCAGCACGAACAACAGGTCGATGTCGGAGCCGGGTGCCTGCAGGCCGCGGCCATAGCCCCCGGTGGCGACCACGGCCATGCGTTCGGCCTCGGACGGGTTTTGCGATGGATAGAGATGCGTGCGCGCGAACTCGAACAGGATGCGGATAATCTCATCTTCCATCCGGCATAGCCGTTCGGCGCAGCGGCGGCCGTGGCGGTCTTTGAGGAGAAGTTTTTCGGCCTTGGCGCGGCCCTCGTTAAGTGCAGCCTTGAGCCGCTGCGCGACCTGGGCACGAAGGTCGCGCTCGTCGCCGTGGCGGTCGGCGGCAAATGCATCGAGCTCGGCGGTCAGAGCGCGCGCGTCGATCAGCTCGGCGGTTCCGCGCGGGGGGTGGCCGGAGCCGGGCTGGGGGGCGGTATCGAGGGCGAGAGAGGCCATAGGTCATCCGGATAGCGGAGCCGACGCGTTAAGTCACCGCCCGGATCCAAAGATATAAGCGTAGAAGGTCAATTTTGAAGGTGGCACGGCAATTCGGCCCGGCGCTACCAGGCGTTCTGCCCACAAAATCGTGAACTTGCGTGAGGCAGGCCCGCGCCCAGCCCGTGGTGACGGCCGCCGCGGACTGTGGTTCCCTGTCGCGTAGAACAGGGCCGGCGAGGCCGGCCTGATCGAAAGTTAAAGAGCCGGTGGGAGGAGTTTCATGCGCATGTTTCAAGTCTGCACCTGTGGGCAGCCGCTCCAGTTGATGGAGCAGCCGACGCCGGCCCCGAAGGGCACCGAGGTGCTGCTCAAGGTGCTCGCTGCCGGCGTCTGCCATAGCGACCTGCATCTGGCCGACGGCTATTTCGATCTCGGCGGCGGCAAGCGGATGAGCCTCGAGGACCGCGGCATGAAGCTGCCGATTACGCTCGGCCACGAAAATGTCGGCGTGGTGGTGGCGATCGGGCCGGATGCCAAAATCGGGAATATGGACGTCAAGATCGGCGCGCGCATGCTCGTCGATCCGTGGATCGGCTGCGGCAAGTGCCCGGCCTGTCAGCGCAACGAGGACAATCTCTGTTCGGCCATGCGCAGCATCGGGGTGTTTTCGAACGGCGGCTATGCCGACTACCTGATGGTGCCGCACCCGCGTTATCTTTTCGACATAGGCAACATGTCGCCCGAGCGTGCGGCGCCGCTTGCCTGCTCCGGCGCGACCACGTTCGGCGCGTTGAAGAAAGTAACGACGCTCCAGCGGGAGCCGACCGTCATCATCGGTGCCGGCGGCCTCGGGCTCATGTGCCTTGCGTTGCATCAGAAAATGGGCGGACACAGTGCGATCGTTGTCGACATTGACCCTGCCAAACGTGAGATTGCCAAGAAAGCGGGTGCGGCCGCAGTGGTCGACGCCAAGGCGGCGGACGCGGTCGACCAGATCAAGGGCCTGACCAATGGCGGCGCCTACGCGGTGATCGATCTCGTCGGATCGTCGCAATCGGCGCGGCTGGGCTATGACAGCCTGGCCAAGGGCGGCAAGTACGTCATCGTCGGTCTTTACGGCGGCGATCTCACCGTGTCGCTGCCGCCAATCCCGATGCGCGCGCTCACCGTCCAAGGCTCCTATGTCGGCAGCGTGCCGGAGGTGCAGGAGCTGATGGAACTGGTGCGCCGTACCGGCTTGCCCGATGTGCCGGTTGCCACCCGCCCGCTCGAAGACGTCAACGCGGTGCATGCAGAATTGCGTGCCGGGAAGATCGTCGGCCGCGTGGTGTTGACGCCTGCGTAACGCACCAGCGGTGGAGAACAACGTGAAAGCCAACGAACTGCGCGCTATGCAGGCGCCGATCAAGCAGCGCTACAAGGATGATCCCGCATCCGCTGTCGTCACCCTCAAGGCCAAGGGCACCCTCGACGGTGCCGGCATCGCCTGCAAGCTCGAAACCGGCCGCATGCTGGCGGACGCAGGGTTGCACCCGGCGAGTGGCGGTACCGGACTGGAATTGTGCTCCGGCGACATGTTACTGGAGGCGCTGGTCGCCTGCGCCGGCGTTACGCTTAAGGCGGTGGCGACGTCGCTCGATATTCCGCTTCGGTCCGGCGCTGTGTCAGCGGAAGGCGAACTCGATTTCCGCGGCACTTTGGGCGTGTCGAAAGATGTGCCGGTCGGCTTCGCTAATATCCGCCTGCGCTTCGATCTCGACACCGACGCGCCGCAGGACAAGCTCGATCAGTTGCTTAAGCTGACCGAGCGCTACTGCGTGGTCTATCAGACCATCAAAAGCGGCCCTCCGGTGGACGTGACAATGGCGCGCGTTTAGCGGCTGCCGCATACGGCACATGTGGTGAGCCCGCTTGCGCGGGGTGGGGCGACGTGGTGTGGTCGGGGTTGCAAATGTCCCCCGAGCTTTACTTCGTCATCACCCTCATCGTGAAAATGGCCGTGACCGCTGCTTTCGTGGTTGCGGCGACCATGACGGCCGAGCGCGCCGGCCCTCTCGTCGGCGGACTGGTGGCGACGCTGCCACTCGGCGCCGGCCCGGTCTATGTTTTCCTCGCGCTTGATCACGGCGCTCCCTTCATCGGGACCAGTGCGCTCAATAGTCTTGGTATCAACAATGCGAATGTAATCTTCGCACTTGTATATGCATTGTTGGCGCAAAAGCGCTCGTTGCTCGTGAGCCTATCGCTGGCTCTCGTTGTGTGGGTTGTGCTGGCGTGGGGGGTACACGTAATCCATTGGACCGTGCCGCTCGGCGTTGCGATCAATGTCGCGGTGCTCGGCACCTGCATCACGCTGGCGCGGCCGTTGCGCCACGTGCGGATCCCGCCGGTGCGCACCTATTGGTACGATATGGCGCTGCGTTCCGGTCTGGTCGCCCTGCTGGTCGGCATCACCGTGACCCTAAGCTTCCGCATCGGCCCGGCCGCCAGCGGCATTCTCGCGGTGTTCCCCATTATCCTGATCAGCGTGCAGATTATCTTGCACCGCCGCGTCGGCGGCCCGCCAACTGCGGCGGTGATGGCGAATGCGGTGGTTGGCCTCATCGGCTTTGCCTGCGCCTGCGTGGTGCTGCACTACACCGCGGTGCCGTTCGGCGCCGCCATCGGCTTGACGCTGGCGCTCGCCACGTCGGTTGCCTGGAGCCTGATTGTCTACAACGCGCGCCGTCGCGGCATCGCCTTGTGAGCGCGGGGTCGTCATGCTGATGTTCACCCTCGGTCTGCTGCTAAAAATCGCCATGACCGCGAGCATCGTCGTTGCGGCGTCTCTGGTGGTCGAGCGTAGCGGGCCGTTCATCGGCTCGCTCATCGCCTCGCTGCCGACCGCCGGCGGCGCCGCCATGATCATCCTTGCCTTCCAGCATGCGCCGGCCTTCATCGCGCAGAGCGCGGTCGGCGGCATTGTATCGGGCGCCATCGTGGCGGTGTTCGCGCTCGCTTATGCCGCGCTGGCGCAACGCCAAAGCCTCGTGCTGAGCCTCGGCGGCGCTTTCCTGGTGTGGTTCGCGGCGGCGGCTTTGTCACGGCTCGTCGACTGGAGCGCGGCGGGCGCGGTGGTGCTCACGGCCATCGTGTTCCCGTTGACGATTTGGGCCGGCCGGCGCTTCCGCTCGGAGGGCGCGCGGCAGGCGGTGAAGCTAACCGGAGCCGATCTCGCTTGGCGCGCGGCAGTGGTGACGCTCTGCGTCGTCGTGGTCACCACCGCAAGCTACTCGATCGGCTCCTACTGGTCGGGCCTGTTCGCGTTTTTCCCGGTCGCCATGGCGTCGTTCTTCGTCATCCTGCATCCGCGCATCGGCGGGCCGGGAGCGGCGAGCGTGGCGGCGCACGTGCAGGCGCCGCTGATCGGGCTCAACCTGAGCCTTTTGGCGGTGCATTTCCTGGCGGTGCCGCTCGGGGTTTGGTGGTCCTATCTGATCGGGCTCAGCATCGGCATCTCCTGGAACGCGATGCTGTGGCTAGAGCGCCGGCGCAGGCTCCGGCGCGCTTAGGCCAAGAGCCCTTCCTCCAGCGCCTTGATCTGGATGGCGAGGTAGCGCGAGAAAATCCGGCACTGGGCCAGGCTGCCGGCGGTAAACCACAGCCCCGGTTGCCCTGTGCGCCGCCACATGTTGCGCAATTCGCCGCCCTCGTCGAAGCCCCACACCGGGCCGATCTTGTCGGCGATCTCGTCGCCAAGATAAAGACGCACAGTCTCCTGCTGATTCTTGTAGCCGGTCGCCAGCACCAGCAAATCCGCCGGCACGACACGGCCATCCCTCAGGCGCGCGCCTTCGGTGACGAAGCGGTCGATATCGGCGAACTGCATCAGCCCGACTTCGCCGGAAATGATGAGCTGCGAGCATCCGACGTTGAAGTAGTAGCCGCCGCCGCGGCGTAGATACATCATCTGGAAGCCGGTCTCGTCTTCGCCGTACCAAAGCTTGAAGCCGCGCTTCTCCAGCGCTTCGAGCAACGCCTTATCGACTTCGCGGCTTTTCTCCGTCGACAGTTGATAGGAACGCTGCAAGACTGAGTAGGGCATCGACGTCGCGAGCAGGTCGCAATCGTCGAACGGAATGCCATCCGAATAGATAGCGTAGACGCTTTGGGCTTCCTTCAGGCTCACGACGTAGGTGTTGCTGCGCTGGATCAGCGTCACGTCGGCGCCGTGCGCTTGCAATTCCTGGGCGACGTCGTGTCCGCTGGTGCCGGTGCCCAGCACCAGGGCCTTGCGGCCTTTCCATTGTGCGGCGTCGCGGAAGCTGCCGGAATGCACCACCGGTCCGGCGAAGTCCTTCAGCCCGGGCAGGTCGGGGAAAGCGGGAATGCTGCTGACGCCGGTTGCGAAGATCAGATGGCGGGGATGCATGACGCGGCCGCTGCCGTCGCCGCGTTTGAGCGTGACGTTCCACTGCTGGCGCTGCGCGTTGTAGTTGCCCGCAACGAGCTCGGTACCGGCCCAAAAGTTCAATTCCAGGCTTTCGACATAGGCTTCGAACCAGTTCGCCAGCTTGTCCTTCGGGATATAGACCGGGAAGGTCGGCGGGAACGGCATATAGGGCAGATGATTGACGTGCACCTCGTT
Organism: uncultured Pseudomonadota bacterium; assembly: GCA_963732895.1. Classification (GTDB taxonomy): domain Bacteria; phylum Pseudomonadota; class Alphaproteobacteria; order Rhizobiales; family Xanthobacteraceae; genus Pseudolabrys. The sequence continues at coordinate 183,572 of CAVTBG010000009.1, forward strand.
GTGCAGCGTCAGCGAGTGATAGCGTTTGCGCCAATTGTCGCCGATGCGCGGATGGCGATCGACGATGAGCGTATCCACACCGAGCTGCTGCAAACGGGCGGCGATCGACAAGCCGGCATGGCCGCCGCCCACCACCAGAACCGCCGGATCGTGATCGGCATAGGCGCGCTGCCTGTTCAGGCGGTCGAGCCAGTTCTCGGCGCCGAAGTCGCGCGTGGAATCCGGTTGTGGGCGTCGTTTGAATTCTTCTTCGTGGCCCTTCAGCTCGTGCAGGTTGGTGTTCATGGTCCAGGCCAACAAGCGCGAGGGGTCCGCCTCGTCACGCACCAGCCTCACCACGCCGTTGCCTGGGCCGAGTGCGGCTTCGAATGAAAAGAGGCATTCGATCGTCTCGGCGCCGGCGCGACTGACCCAGCGCGGCGGCGTGCGTTGCAGCGGGATGTGGAAATTCGAAGGTTTCGTGCGGGCAACCGTCTCGCGCAAGCGCGCCTCGATCGCTGCGCGGCCCGCCACGGTTTCAATGTTCCAGGTGAAGGCGAGCAGATCGCGCCACAACCCGCCGTCAATGAACAGCGCCGCCGCCGCGGCTGCGTCCTGCGTCTGCAAGGCGGTTTCGAACCGCGCGAGCCACTCCCGCGCCTCGGCCGGCGCGTTCGCGCGGGTCTTCTCGGCGATGTTCATCACGCCCCCTTGGGTGGCTTCGCCAGCTTCTCTTTCAGACTATACAACGCTTCCATGGCCTCGCGCGGCGACATCTCGTCCGGATTGAGCGCGGCCAAGCCGGCGGCCAATGTGTCGAATCCATCGCCTTTCGAGGTGGAGGCCGGCGGCGGTGTCGGCGTCGCCGCGAACAGCGGCAGGTCCTCGAAGCCCTTGGGCGCGGCGCGGTCTTCTTCCTCAAGCTTGGCCAGCACCAGTTTGGCGCGTTCGATCACGCTCGCCGGCAGGCCGGCGAGCTTGGCGACCTGGATGCCGTAGGAGCGGTCGGCGGCGCCCGCCACCACTTCGTGCAGGAACACCACCTCGCCCTGCCATTCCTTCACCCGCACCGTGGCGTTGTGCAGCCGGGGGAGGCGCGCCGACAATACGGTGAGCTCATGGAAGTGGGTGGCGAATAACGCGCGGCATTTGTTGACGTCATGAAGATGTTCGACCGTCGCCCAGGCAATCGACAGGCCGTCGAAGGTGGCGGTGCCGCGCCCGATCTCGTCGAGAATCACAAGCGCATGCTCGCCCGCCTGATTGAGGATGGCGGCGGTCTCCACCATCTCGACCATGAAGGTCGAGCGCCCGCGCGCGAGGTCGTCGGCGGCGCCGACGCGCGAGAACAGCCGGTCGATCACCCCGATGACCGCCGATTTGGCCGGTACAAACGAGCCCATCTGCGCGAGGATCGCGATCAGCGCGTTCTGGCGCAGGAAGGTCGATTTGCCCGCCATGTTGGGGCCGGTGATCAGCCAGATCCGGCCGGCGTCGGCTTCCTTGGGTGGGGCGAGGTCGCAGTTGTTGGCGACGAAGGGTGTGCCGTCGCGCGCCAGCGCCTGTTCGACCACGGCGTGGCGGCCGCCCTCGATGACGAAGTCGAGGCTGTCGTTCACTTGCGGGCGGGCATAGTCGCGCTCGGCGGCCAATGCCGCGAGCGCGCTGGCGACGTCAAGGCGTGCGAGCGCCTCAGCGCAAGCCTTGAGCGCTTCGGCGTCGGCGATCACCGCGGCGGTCAGCCGTTCGAAGATCTCCAACTCCAGGCCGAGCGAGCGTTCCGCCGCGCTCGCGATTTTGGCCTCCAACTCGCCCAACTCGGTGGTGGTGAAGCGCACCTGACCGGCCAGCGTCTGGCGGTGGATGAAGTCTGCATTTAGCGGCGGCGACATCAACTTGTCGCCGTGCTGAGCGGTGACCTCGACGAAATAGCCGAGTACGTTGTTGTGACGAATCTTGAGCGCGCGCACGCTGGTTTCGTCGGCGTAACGCGCCTGCAGATTGGCGATCACGCGGCGAGACTCGTCGCGCAGCGCCCGCGTCTCGTCGAGCGTGGCGTCGTATGCCTCGCGCACGAACCCGCCGTCGCGTTTGAGTGCTGGCAGTTCGGCGGCGAGCGCCGCCGACAGTTCCGCCGCCAGCATGCCGTCGGGCCGTCGGCAGGCCTGCAACGCCTCGGCGATCTCGGCCGGCTTTTCCCTGAAGGCATCGAGCGCCCGGGCCAATTCCGCGGCGGCGAGGATGCCGTCGCGGATGGCGGCGAGATCGCGCGGACCGCCGCGGCCAACGGCCAATCGAGCGAGGCCGCGGGCGAGATCGGGCGCGCCTTGCAGTCGCGAGCGGATATCGGCGCGCGCAGCGACATCGTCAGCAAAGGCCGCGACCGCGTCGAGTCGTTGGTTGATCTGTTTGGGCTCGGTGAGCGGCGCCGAGAGGCGTTGCGCCAGAAGCCGCGAACCCGCCGAGGTGACGGTGCGGTCGGTGGCTTCGAGCAGCGAGCCGCGGCGCTCGCCGGCGAGCGTGCGCATCAGTTCGAGATTGCCGCGGGTCGCCTGGTCGATCGCCATCGTCGCGCCGGCGCTTTCGCGCATGGGCGGCGAAAGCGGCGGGCGCTGGCCGATCTGCGTGCGCTCGACATAGGTCACACAGGCGGCGGCGGCGGTCAGTTCCAGCCGGGAGAGGGCGCCGAAGGCTTCGCTGGTCGCTACCGCAAAGAACGACGTCAGCCGGCGCTCCGCGGTGGCGCCGTCGAACACATCGCGCGTCAGCGGCGTCACGGCCGGCAGCGATCGCCACAACGGTATCAGTTCAGCATCGGCAAAGAGCGCGTCTGATACGATGATCTCTCCTGGTTCCAGCCGTGCGATCTCGGCAGCGAGCGACGAGCGCTCACATTCAGCGATGCGGAATTCGCCTGTGGAGATGTCGATCCAGGCCAACGCAAAGCGCGCCTCTTCGCCGACCGACGACAGCCGAGTCCGCGCGATGGCGAGCAGGTAATTATTGCGGCGCGCGTCGAGCAGCGAGTCTTCGGTCAGCGTGCCGGGGGTGACCAACCGCACCACGTCGCGGCGCACCACGCTCTTATTGCCGCGCTTCTTGGCCTCGGCCGGGTCTTCGAGTTGCTCGCACACCGCCACGCGATGGCCGAGCGCAATCAGCCGGTGCAGGTATTCGTCCGAGCGATGGATCGGCACGCCGCACATCGGGATGTCCTGACCCTGATGCTTGCCGCGCTTGGTCAGCACGATGCCGAGCGCACGGCTCGCGACTTCCGCGTCCTCGAAGAACAATTCGTAGAAATCGCCCATCCGGTAGAACAAAAGGCTGTCGGGATTGGCGGTCTTGATCTCGATATATTGCTCCAGCATTGGGCTGAGGCGGGCGTTGTTATCGCCATTGCCCAGCGGCCGCGCGCCGCCTGCGGGCAGCGTCTCGTCGGGCTCGTTGAGGCCTGCAGGATTGGTGAGCGCCATGGGCCGGAAGGCTAGCAGATGCGGATTTGAGTTTCACGGGGCAATCTCGGCGCGGCCGGGGATAACACAGGCGCAACAGGCGTTTATTGCACCTGCGCGGCGCGCCGGAGACCGGAAATCATAGAGGTGTTGAGTAGGTGCTGCTTGGCGCGCGCGGGGTCGGCGGCGACCGCGATCATCTCCTCAAGCCGCTCGCGCTGCACGGCGGGATCGCGCTCTTCCATCATCCGCTTGTTGCGGATCGACATCGCCTGCACCTGCTCGATAGTCGCGGCGCGGCGCTGACGTGAATAGAGGTCGAGCAGTTCCGGCCCACCTTCGCCGCGCCACCGCCGGCCGAGCTTGCCGCAGAGATTGACCGCATCGTGAATGCCGCTGTTGAGCCCAAAGCCGCCGAGCGGGTTGTTGAGATGGGCGGCGTCGCCGGCGAGTAAGACGCGGCCGTCGCGGAAATCCTGGGCGACGCGCTGGTGCACCCGGTACGTGCTCTTGTAGCGCACCTCGTAGGGCTCTGGCTTGGCGGCAAAGCGCTGCAACGCGGCCTCGACGCGCTCGGGCGCCAGCAGCGCCTCGTCGCTCTCCTCCGGGTTGGCCGGATAGGCCAGCCGCCAGAGGCCGGGCGGGCCTTCGTCGGGCAGCTTGAACATGGCGCCGAACTCCATCGGATCGGCGATGTACGTATTGCGGGCAAAGCCGCGCGCCCCGAAGTCGTAGGGCGTGCTGACCACGACGAAAATTTCCGGCCAGGTGAAACCTTCGAATTCGATGTCCGTCTCTTTACGCACCACGCTGCGGCCGCCGTCGGCGCCGATCAGCCAGGAGCCTTCGACGGTGCGCTCGCCGTTGTCGCTCTCGACCGTCACCGCGACGCCATTATCGTTTTGCGTAAAGCCGGTGACGCGATGGCCGAAATGAATCTCCGCGCCGCCTTCGGCCTTCAGGATATCGAGTTGGATCGGCGTCAGCCGGTGTTGTTCCAGATGCAGCCGGAAAGGGTAGGGTGTCTCGTCGGCCAGCAGGTTGAGATCGAATTGGGCGATCAGGTCGCCGGGCTTGTTGCGGATCTGCCAGTACCGCACCTTGATGCCGGTACCGAGCATCCGCGCGGTGATGCCGTAGGGCGCCATCATCTCCAGCGTCGGCGGATGGAACGAGCCGGCGCGCAGGTCGTGGGTCAGCGCCGGCTCGGCTTCGAACAGCATCACCGGAATGCCCTGGCGCGTCAGCGCCAGAGCACACATCAGGCCGGTCGGCCCGGCGCCGGCGATGACGACAGGGTGGCGGTGGTTCATGGCGCGTCGTTCAGGTCGGGAACTTGGCGCCGGTGATGCGCTCCAGGTTGCCGTGCCAGATCTTTTCCTTGTCGGCCTTTGGCATGTCGACCCCTTCGAGGATGCGCAGCGTCTCGCGCGTGTACATGGTGCCCTTTTCGGGATCGAATGGGCAGTCGGAGGCGAAGATGATCTTGTCGAGGTCGTAAAAGGCGAGCCCGGCGTGGGTCGCCGGTTCGCCGCCGAACGCCGCGGTATCGGCGTAGAAGTCGTGCTTGAAGTAATCAAGCGGTCGCTTCTTCAGGCTGCGGAGCACGGCGCCGAGGTCCTCGTCGGACGTGCGCGCGCCCATCTGGTCCCAGCCGGGACCGATGCGGCCTTCCAGCATCGGCACGATGCCGCCGAAGTGGTGGGTGATGATCTTCAGGTTCGGGTACTTGTCCATGATCCCGGAGAACACCAACCGCGCCATCGCCGCCGCGGTCTCGTAAGACCAGCCGAAAGCCCACCAGATTTCGTATTTGGATTTGGTCTCGGTGAGATAGTCGGGGAAGTTGGCGGCGCGCGCCGGGTGCAGCCAGATCGGCTTGTCGAGCTCGTTCATCAGGGCGAAGAACGGCTCGAATTCGGGATCGTCGAGCGGCTTGCCGGCGACGTTGGTGTAGATCTGCACGCCGAGCGCGCCGTTTTTGATCGCGCGTTTGACTTCGTCTAGGCCTAGATCGGGCGCGCCGAGCGCACCTTGCGCCACCCAGCCGGGGAAATGGCCGGGGTCTTTGGCGCAGATGTCGGCAAAGCCGTCGTTGAGCAGCTTGGCGTATTCCTCAACCGTCTTGCCCTTCACCATGACTTCCAGCGGCGGCATGCCGTGCGACAGGATCTGCGCGTAATCCTTGAACGTGTCGACCACGCGCTTGCGCTCGTCGAGGTCATGGATGCACGGCACTTCGCGCATGCGCTTGCCGATGCCGGGATGGCCGCTTTCCACCAGCTTGGCGAAAAACTTCTCCGGCAGGAAATGGGTGTAGGCGTCGATGCGCATGGACCGGCTCTCCGTGACTGGCGTTTCTTGGCTTAAGCGGTCTCGCCGCTCAATAAGGCGTAATGACGTTGAGCAGCGCTTGCTTCCGTCCCTCGACGACGGCTTCGCGCGCGCGCTGAAGTGCCGCCGGCAGGTCGGCCGGCTTTTCCACGCGTTCGGCGTAGGCGCCTTGCGCGCGGGCGATCTCGTCGTAAGGCGGCGCAGGACTGAGATCGGCGAGTTCGCGGCCGTCGTTCTCGCCGGCAACGCCGTCCTTGAACATGGAGAGTGTGGCGCGGCGCACGGCGCCGTAACGGCCGTTGTTGAACACGATCGCCAGCACCGGCAATTGATGTACCGCCGACACCCAATGGGCGACGGTCGGGTTGCCGAACATGTGGGCGCCGTCGCCGAGCGTCGCGACGATGAACTTCTCGGGCGCGGCCAGCTTGGCGCCGAGCGCCGCCCCGAAACCCCAGCCCAAGCCGCCGGCCGGGCCGAGAGCGAACAAGGTGCCAGGCATTTCGCGCGGGCAATGATCCGGCCGTAACGGATACTCGTTGAAGATCACCGCGTCGGGTCCGACCACCTCGCCAATGACGTGCGAGAGATATTCCGGCGAGATCGTCGCGCCGGGGGCGGAGTCCTTGGCGAGCTGGGCGCGGCGGTTGCGCATGCGTTCAGTGAGGCGGCCGCGGCGCGAGGCTATACGCGCTTCCGCCATCTGCAGCCGGTGCTCGACCGCTTCGGCCAGCGCGGTGAGCGTATTGGTGACGCCGGCCTGGATGGCGAGATCGCTCGGGAACGAGCGCATCGGATAGCGCACATAGAACGGGTCCTCGCCCACATGGGCGACGCGGCAGCCGGCCGGCGGATGCTGGAGGTGTGGGATCCAAGGCACGTCGGAATTGAGCACGATCACCAGATCGGCGTCGGCCAACAGAGCGCCCGGTTCATGACCGAAGTGCATGTGATGGGATGACGGCAAGCACACCGTCCGCGGATTGTGCGCGACCACTGGAATGGCGCAGCGCTCGGCGAGCTTCGACAGCGGTTCGACCGCGCTTGCTGGCAAAGCGCCGGCGATGATCAACGGCCGCTCGGCGGTTGCGATCCAGTCGGCGAGTGTGGCGATCGATTTCGGATCGGGGTGCGCTTCCGGCGCCTGCGGGCGCGGCTTGGCGGGGCCGACCGGCTCGGCGAGCGGCGCCGATAGCGGTTCGCGCGGCAGTACCAGATAGACCGGCCCGCGTGGATGCGCCATGGACACTTCGACCGCGCGCGCCACCACGTCGCCGACCTGCTGCGGCTGACGCAATTCGTAATCCCACTTCACCATCTCGCGCAGCATGCCGGCCTGGTCGAACATTTCTTGCGCCCAATGAATTGGCCGGGTGCGTGAGCCGAACTGGCCTCGCTCGGTGATCGGCGTGCGGCCCGCCGCCAGAATGAGCGGCACGCGGTCGCGCGAGAGATTGGTGATGTTGTTGATGGTGTTTCCGGTGCCGACGTTGACGTGCACCATCACCGCCTGAGGCTTGCCGTTCATGAGATAGGCGCCGTGCGCCATAGCCACCGCCAGGTTCTCGTGTGGCACCAGCACCGGGCGCGGCACCTTCGCGTTGGTCTTCTTGGCCCGGCTGAAGGCTTCCACGATTGGCGGGAAATCGGTACCCGGATTGCAGAAGAAATAGTCGATGCCGTGATCGGCAAGCGCCCGCAGGAAGCCTTCGGCGGCGATGGTGTTGCGCTCGCGTCCGCTCGGTGTAACGGCCATGCGTTCCGCCCCTCGTGTCGTCCGCCCCCGCGAAGGTCCGGACGCTATTGTTGATTTTTCGGCCGGTGTTGTACGCGACGGGGCCCGGGCTGACAACGTCAGCCCGGGCATGCCATGCCCACCCGTGGGCATGGCACGGCAACGCATTGTCGCCCTTTGAAAGGCGGCTTTACTCCGCCGCTTGGCGCAAAGTTGGCTGCGCCTCGATCTGGGCGAAGCACTTGGCGAGGCTCTCGCCATCAGGATCGACAAGCGCAGCGGCGCGTGCGCTCGCCACCGCGTCGGCGGCCCTTTCGGGGGTCATGCGGCCGGCGAGTGCTGGTTCGATCAGGCGCGTTTCGATGGCGCGGTAGTTTGAAAGCCCGCGCGCATGGGTGTCGCCGTAGCCCTTGATCAGGCGCGCGCATTCGGCGATCTCGAGCGCCAGGTCGGTCGAGCGCGGCGCCGCCTTTGCGATCAGCGCGAGCCAGGACTCGATCTGCGCCTGTTCTTCCTTGTATCGGACGCCGTAGGGTCGCAAACGCCGCAGCCTAGCGAGCATGAGAAAACGCAAATAGCCGCTCACCGAGGTGGTGTTGATCTCCATGCCGAAGTAGACACGGCCATACCAGCCTTTGCGCTCGGCGTAGCGGCGAATCGGGCGCGCGATCGCGGGCGGCAGCAATTGGGTGAGTTCCTCGATGCCTGGCTTCAGAAAATCGTGCACCGAGAACGGCTCATCCTTCGCGCGCAATTCGTCCTGCGCGATACGCTGCATGCGCGCAGGCGCGATCTTGGCCTGCGCTACCCGCACCACGTCCTCGTAGGACATGCGCACGGCGAGGTGACGCGCGACTTCCTTCAACAGCTTGCCTTGCCCGCCGGCATTAGCATCGGCGGTGGCGATGGCCATCAGCCGGTCGAGATAGGTTCGCGCGTAGTCGTCGCTTTGATAGGCCACGAGCCGACGCACGCCCTCGATGACGACCGGGCGCACATGGGCCGGGAAGGTGCGCGTGACCTCGTCTTCCAATGATTGCAGCGTGGCTGCAGCGCGCTTCTTCTTGTCCGGCAGCTTGGCGGGTTGGCTCTTCGCCCGCGCGGCTTCGAGGCCAGCCCGGAAGCCGCGCAAATTGCTGTCGACCGATTTACCGTCGGCGCGGATGGCGGCTTCGAACTGCTCGGGCGTTAACGGCAGCCGGCCGCCGCCGGCGATGGTGCCGAACATCACCGCGCTGATGATCGAGCCGCTTTGCTTGGCCAACGCCTCCATGTCGATGAGCAGCGCGTCGTGCGCGTGCTCCTTGATGACCTTGGTGAGCGCGTCCTGGTCGAAGCGGCCGTCGCCCATGGCGATCTTCTCGTCCATGGCATAGAAGCGGCTGAGCGAGGCAATGACGTGGGTGCGCTCGGGTGTGACAAAGCCGGCGGTCACCGTACGACCGGCTTCCAGCAATTCGCTCGCCACCGCGATGTCAATGTCGCCGACGCCCGGCGTCAAGGCCAGCACCGGCCGCTTGCCCTTCAATTCGTTGACGTGAATCGGCAGCATCTCGATGTAATAGGTGGTGGCGCCGGTGCGTTGCGCGACGCCGGGGATCGACGTCGACTGCACCGGGAAGCCGGCTTCCGCCGCCGCCGACACGATCCAGTTGGTGAGCACGCCGCCGCCTTCGCCGCCGAGGGCGGCGATCAGCAGCGTGATCGGACGGTTCGCGCTCATGCCGCTGCCTGCACTACCGGCTTGCCGTCATAGCCACCGAGCCAGCCGATGACTTTCTGACGAAAGCGATGCAGCGCGCGGTCGCGCCAGGTGGCATTGCGCACGATCTCAGCGCGGTAGAACGAGGGGCACAGGACCGCGGCGTGCGCGACCTCGCCGCAGAGCCCGCAGCCGACGCAACTGTCGACCACGGTCGCCACCGGATCGGTGCGCAAGGGATCGGGCGAGGGCTTTACCGTCAGCGACGGGCAGCCGGACAGACGGATACAGGAATGGTCGCCTGTGCAGATCTCGTCGTCGACGCCGTAGCGCGCACGTGTCACCCGCTCGCCGCGCTTGAGCCTCTCCGCATCCTCGGCGCGTACGCGGCGCTGGCGTGCGAGCTGGCATTCACCGTCGGCGATGATGACCTTGAGGCCTTTTTCGGCGGTCTTCATCGCCTCTTTCAGCGTCTTAGTCATGACGTCGACGCTGTAGGTACGCACCGTGCGCATCCAAGTCACGCCCATGGCGCGCAGCGTCTGCTCGATGCTCATGCCCGGCGCAGCACCGTCACGGTTGGTCGCGCTGGATGGGATCCATTGCTGGCCAGTGGCCGAAGCGTAGCCGTTCTGCATCACGATCAGCACGCCATCACCCTTATTGAACAGGTTCGACGCCACGCCGGTGATCACTCCGTTGTGCCAGAAGCCACCATCGCCCATCACCGATATCGGCCGCTGCGCCAGGTTGGGCCCGACCGCGGCGGCGCTGGCGAGCGACATGCCGTAGCCGAGGATGGAATTCCCCATGGAGAATGGCGCGAAGGTCGCGAACGAATGGCAACCGATATCGGCGCTGATATGGGTGGGGCCGAGCTCTCGCTGCATCAATTTCAGCGCGGAAAATACCGGGCGTTCCGGGCAGCCGGTGCAGAATGCCGGCGGCCGCGGCGGCAACGCGCCGAGCGCGGCGGCAGCTTTCGGCTTGTGCGCGATCAGCCCGCGCGCCTGTTCGGCAACGGTGTCTGGGTCGATGCCTTTTGGATGCGTTGCCTGCAGGAAGGCGGCGAGGCCTTCGAGCAGCACCTCCGACGAGTATTCGCCGGCCTGCGGCAGCGGGCCTTTACCCAAAACCTTGGTCTGGATGTCGGCGCGGCGCAGCTCGACGTTGATCGCATCCTCGATGTAGGCCGGGTTGCCTTCTTCCACCACGAGTACCGCGCGCTTGCCCGCGCAGAACTCGCGGATTTCCCCCGGCACCAGCGGATAGACCACGTTCAGCACCAGCATCGGGATGCGGGAGGCGCCGAACACGTCGGCCAGCCCCATGCGCTCCATGGCGCGCAGCACGCTGTTGGTGAGCCCGCCCATGACGATGATGCCGACATCGTTCAAGTCGCCGTCGATCAATTCGTTGAGCTTGTTGTCGCGGATGAAAGCCTGTGCCGCCGGCAGCCGCTGCTCGACCTTCAGCTTCTCCTGCACAAAGGTGACCGGCGGATGCGCCAGCTTGCCGTAGTTGAAGCGGGCCGGGGCAGGAATGCGATTTATGCCGGAATATTCCGCCTTGCGGTTGGTCTTGGCGGCGAATTCGCCCGTGGCGTGGCAGGCGCGGATGCGCAGCTCCAGCATAACCGGAGCGTGGCTAGCCTCCGATAATTCGAAGCCTTTTTCCACCGAGCGCACGATTGAGGGCAGGTCTGGGCGCGGATCAAGCAGCCACATCGATGACTTGAGCGCATAAGCATAGGAGCGCTCCTGGATGACGCTGGCGCCTTCGCCATAGTCCTCGCCCAGTATGATCATGGCGCCGCCAACGACGCCGGGAGAGGCGAGATTCGAAAGCGCATCGGCCGCCACATTGGTGCCGACGATCGACTTCCAGGTCACCGCACCGCGCAAGGGATAGTTGATCGAGGCGCCCAGCATGGCGGCGGCACTGGCCTCATTCGAACAAGTCTCCAGGTGCACACCGAGCTGGCCCATGATGTCTTCAGCATCCACCAGCACGTCGAGCAGGTGCGAGACCGGCGCGCCCTGATAGCCGCCCACGTAGGAAACGCCCGATTGCAGCAACGCCTTGGTGACGGCCAGAATCCCTTCTCCGCGAAAAGTCTCGCCGTTGCCGAGCTTGAGCGCCTGCACTTCTTTCTTGAATGAACGTTCCATCGCGGGTCTCCAGCCGATGGTTTGGACGCAAACTATCTATCAAGTCCTGGTCACATATGCGAGGGCAGCCAGGTAGCTAAAATGGGGAAGGTGATGATGATGGCCAGCCGCAGGATGTCTGTCAGCACGAACGGCATGACCCCATAGAATACCGTCGAGAGCTTCACCTCGCGTATCACGCTCTTGATGACGAAGACGTTCATGCCAACCGGCGGATGGATCAGGCCCAACTCGACCGTCATCACGATGACTACGCCGAACCAGATCGGGTCGAAGCCGAGCGCCTGGATCACCGGGAACACGATCGGTACCGTCAGGATGATCATGGCCATGGCATCCATGATGCAACCGAGCACCAAATACATCAGCAGGATCAGCACAAGAACGCCATAGGGGCCGAGGCCGAGCCCGGTGAGAAAGGCGGTAAGCTTCTGCGGCGTCTGGGTGATGGTGAGGAAGTAGCCGAAAATCAGAGCGCCGATCAGGATCGTGAACACCGCCGCAGTCGTGCGCAGGGATTCGATCAAGCAGTTCCAAAAATCGGCGCGCGAAAGCTTGCGCCGCACCACCGCGATGATGAAGGCGCCGGCCGCGCCCATGCCGGCCGCCTCGGTGGCGGTGAACATGCCGGCATAGAGCCCGCCGATGATGAAGATGAACAGCAGCACCACCGCCCAAATGTCCTTCAGTGCCTCGAGGCGCTCGGTCCATGAGTGGCGCGGCGTCTTGGGCAGGAAGCCTGGGCGGAAGAAGGCGATCAGGTTGATGGTGACGATGTACATCCCCACCGCGATGATGCCCGGAATGATGCCCGCAATGAACAGCTTGCCAATGTCCTGCTCCGTGATCAGCCCGTAGACCGCAAACACGGTGGAGGGGGGGATCATGATGCCGAGCGAGCCGCCGGCCGCGATCACGCCGGTGGCGAAGCTCTGCGGATAGCCGAACTGGCGCATCTCCGGATAGGCGACCTTGGAGAAGGTTGCCGCAGTCGCCACCGACGATCCGCAGATGGCGGCAAAACCGCCGCAGGCCGCGATGGTGGCGACGCCTAATCCCCCGCGCAGATGGCCGAGAAAGGTGTTGGACGCGCGGAACAATTCACGGCTCATGCCGGATGCCGACGCGAAAGCGCCCATCAGCAGGAACAGCGGGATAACCGCGAATTCGGCGTCGGTGGCGGTGCGAATAGGCGACTGCGACAGCAGCTTCAGCGCCGGATGGATATCGCCGATCAGATAACCGAAACCGAGCACGCCGACCGTGCCCATGGCGATGCCGACCGGCACGCGCAGCATCATCAGCGCGAACAGCGACACGAAACCGGTGACGGCGACGGCATCAGTGCTCATGGCTTGGCACGCTTGCGCATGATCTTATCCTAAAACCGGTTCCCACTTTTCGGGATCATGCGCGCCTCACTCGCCCGTATGCGCTTCGCGGGCGGGCGCGAGTTTTTCGGGCGCCAGCAGCAGCCGCAGCGTGCGCAGCATCAGCAGCAGCACGGCGGCGGCCAATCCGATCCACGCGATGAAATAGTAGATCCAGACCGGCTGGCGCAGATCGAACGTGCCGGTGTGCGCGATGCGGGTGTTCAACACCTTTTCGGCGAACATCCAGGTGAAGGCGGCGAGGCCAACGAGCGTGACGAGCGCGGCGAACACGTCCATGGCCCGCTGCACCAACGGCGGCATGGCGCTCCACAACAGATCGACGGTGATATGGTCGCCGCGATAGCTTGCCACGGCCATGCCCCAGAAGATCAAAATTCCGAGCAGCAGGCTGGTGACATCGTAGGCGTCTGGAATTCCCCAGGAGAAGAAATAACGCAGGATCACCGAAACGAAGGTGAGCAAGGTGACGACGGCGAGAAACCCCGCCGCCATCACTTCGATCAGGTCGATGAACTTGTCGATGGGACTGCGTCCCCTCGTGGCGTCGTCCATCAGTAGGCCGCGTTCTCTTTCTTGAGGTCAGCCTTCAACTCGGCCATGGCCTTCGCCGGATCGACGCCGGCCTTCTTGGCGCCGGCTGCCCACTTGGCCTCGAGCGGCGCCGCCGCCTTGCGCCATTCGGCGACTTGCGCGGCGCTGATCGTATAGACCTCATGGCTCTTCTCGGCCTTCAGCTTGGCGATGCCGTTGTGCTCAAAGTCGGCCCACGGCGCGGCCACGCGCAACGCCCACTTGCTGTTGCAGTGGTCGTCGATAACCTTCTTCTGTTTGGCGTCCATCTCGTTGTACTTGGCCTTGTTGAACACCAGCGCGAAGGTCGTCGTGTAGAACGGCATTTCCAAATCGTACTTGGTGACCTTGTCGATGCCGAAGAGCACGATCGAGCCCCACGGGAAGGTCACAGCGTCAGCGACATGGCGAGCCAGTACGTCACGCACCTGCGGCGCGGAAGCTTGCACGTTGGTGCCGCCAAGCAGGCGAACGAATTCGGCGATGGTGCCCTGCGCCGGGCGGATCTTCATGCCCTTGATGTCGCCGGGCACCATGATCTTCTTGTCGACCGAGTGGAACGAGCCCGGATCGTGCACGAAGGCCAGGCAGAATTTGACGTCCTTCATCTCCTTGGCGGCATATTTGCGGTACCATTCATCGAGCGCCACGGTACCGCCCTTGGCGTTCGACATCAGGAACGGCAACTCGCCGGCGGCAATGACCGGAAAGCGGCCAGGCGTGTAGCCCGGATTGATGTAAGTCATGTCGGCGATGCCGTCGCGCGCCATGTCGTAGTGGTCGAAAGCCTTACCGAGCTGCTGGGAGGGATAGATGGTCGCCGTGATGGTGCCGCCGGAGTCCTTCTTCACCGACGCGGCCCAATCCTCCAGCGCTTTCTGCAACGGGTGTGACGGCGGTACCCAATGCGATATCTTGAGATGAAAGTCCTTGGCCATCGCCCCCGTCGGGGCGCACATCAGTGCGGCGATGGCGGCCGCATAGACACAGGCCGTAAAACGCGATTTCATGAAGTCCCTCCCTTGGTTATAGGTCGCTATCAGCGACTTTTCTGAAGCTCAGCAGAATGTTGGCTGGATTGCAAAGTCTAACGGTTTGATACCAAACTAAATCGCGGGGGAGCGAGTCGAAAATTCGGCGCGCTGCACGACTATCGGGGGAATCGCGGTGAGTGGTAGCAATGGGACGGGTCCTGGCGCGGGTCGGCGCGGCAGAAACGGCGCAGCCGCGGCCGGTTCTATCAAACTGGGTCCGCTGGAACACTGGATCGGCTTTAATCTGCGCATGGCGCAGGAGGCCACCTTCCAGGCGTTTTCGCGCCGGTCGCAGGAGGTCGGTGAGAGCCCCGGGCGTTTCGCCACTTTGACGCTCATCGCGCGCAATCCGGGCATCAGCCAAACCGAGCTCAGTTACGCGGCCGGTCGTGACAAGTCGAGCCTGACGCCGGTGGTCGAAGACCTGGTGCGGCGCGGCCTGGTGGCGCGCAAGCGCATGGAACACGACCGCCGTACCTATAGCTTGAACCTGACGCCCGAGGGCAAGAAGACGCTCACAATGATGACCCGCTGCGCGCGGCGGCATGAACGTAACCTCGATCGCGTTATCGGTATGCGCGACCGCAAGCGCTTCTTGCAGCTCTTGAAGAAGATTGCGACCGAGATCGACTGAGCTTCCCTGCATCGGCATCGCCCTTGCTTTCCGATCGTTCCCTCGGATGAGAGTTACGCGCCGAACTTCTCCCGCACCGACGCCGGCACCGGATGCGATTTGAGTCTGCCCTCGGCGTCGCGCACCACCCACACCCGCTTTTCGGCGCATTCGACGCAAAGATCGCTTCCGCGGCTGAGCTTGTGTTCGATTTCGAAACTGGTGCGCCCGAAGGTGATCTTGGTGTCGACCGTGACATCGTCGCCGAAGCGGGTGGGGCGGATGAACTTGGCCTGCGTGCGCACCAGCGGGTAGCCGGCGAAATCCAGGTTCTTGAGCTGCTGGTACTTGGTCTGCCCGAGCGCGCGCTCGAACAGCGCCGCTGTCGAGGCGTCGAAGATTTCGAAATAGCGCGGATAGAAGATGATGCCGGCGGGGTCACAGTCGCCCCACTCAATTCGCACTTGGCGGCTATTGGTTAGTGTGGTCACGTGACTTTGCCTCAAAAAGAAGAAATTAGCGCGGCGCCATGCGCAGCGCGCCGTCGAGGCGGATCACCTCGCCGTTGAGATAGACATTGTGGATGCAGTGCATGACAAGCGCCGCGAATTCGCGTGGGCTCCCGAGGCGCTTGGGGAACGGCACCGAGGCGCCGAGCGAATCCTGGGTTTCCTGCGGCAGCGCCTGCAGCATCGGCGTGCTGAAGATGCCGGGCGCGATCGCCATGACGCGGATGCCGAACTGGGCGAACTCGCGGGCCGCCGGCATGGTCAGCGCGGCGACGCCGCCCTTGGACGATGAATAAGCAGCTTGGCCGATCTGACCCTCGAAGGCAGCGACCGAGGCTGTCGACACGATGATGCCGCGCTCATCGTCCGGCAGTGGGTCGAGCCTCTGCATGGCGGCGCCGCAAAGCCGCATCATATTGAAGGTCCCAATCAAATTGATCCTGATGACGCGCTCGTAGTCGGCGAGCGGCATCGGCCCGTCGCGGCCGACGATGCGCTTGGCCGGGCCGACGCCGGCGCAATTGATCAGGATGCGCGCCGGCCCGTGGTCGGCGGCGGCCTTCTTGATGGCATCTTCGGCGCTCGCGGAATCGGCTACGTCGCAATGGATTGCGATGCCGTTGATGTCGATCGCCACGTCAGCGGCGGCTTTGTCGTTGACATCAAGGATGGCCACCCGCGCGCCGGCGGCAGCGAGCGTGCGGGCGCAGGCCGCGCCCAGGCCGGAGGCGCCGCCGGTGACGATGGCCACTTGTCCTTTGACTTCCATCACTGCGCCCTCATTTCTCGATCGCGCATGATCTGATCCGAAAACCGGTTCCCACTTTTCGGGATCATGCGCGGGCCTCCCGGTTCTCGATCAGCAGCGCGATGCCCTGGCCGCCGCCGATACAGGCTGACGCAATGCCGTAGCGTGCGCCCGAGCGCTTGAGCTCGCGCGCGCAGGTCAGCGTCAACCGGATGCCGGTGGCGCCGAGCGGATGGCCGATTGCGATTGCCCCACCGTTGACGTTGAGCTTGTCCTCGTCGAGCGCGAGTTCGCGCGCACAGGCCATGACCTGGGCGCCGAAGGCCTCGTTGATCTCGATGCGGTCGATGTCGTCGAGTTTCAGCCCCGCGCGCTCCAGCACGGCGCGGATTGCCGGCACCGGGCCGATGCCCATGATCTCCGGCGGCACGCCGATCGCGGCGCTCGCCAGAATGCGCGCCAGCGGCGTCTTGCCAAGCTTGTGGGTGTAATCGGCGCTGCCGACGAGAACGGCCGCGGCGCCGTCGACGATCGCCGACGAATTGCCGCCGGTCTGCACGCCGCCAAAGGCCGGGCGGATTTTCGCGAGCTGCTCAACCGAAGATGACCGGATATGGGTGTCGGCCTTCAGTTCGTCTTTCACCTTGATGCCACGCGCGTTGAGGCCCTCGGCCTCGAATTTCTCGGTCGTGACGGGCGCGATCTCGCCGGCGAGAAAACCATCCTCTTGCGCCTTCACCGCGCGCGCGAACGAGCGTGCGGCGAACTCGTCCACTTGCGGCCGGGTGATCTGGTACTGCTTCGCCAGGTTCTCGGCGGTGTCGCCCATGGTGAGGTCGGGGCCGGTGTCGCGCAGCGCTTCCCACAGGAAATCCTTGAACTCGGTCTGCCCCATGCGGAAACCGCCGCGCAGGGTGTAGGCGGCGATCGGATTGCGGGTCATCGACTCGGTGCCGACGCAAAGCGCCAGCTCCGCGCGGCCGAGCGAGGTCGCGTCGGACGCCTGCGCCAGCACCTCGATGCCGGTGCCGCAGACCCGCTGCACCATATGCGCGGGCGCTTCTTGCGATACGCCGGAGTAGAGCCCGACATGACGAGGCAACATGTAGGCGTCGAAACTCGCCTGCGCCATCGAGCCGGTGATGACGATGCCGACGTCCCGCGGCGAGGCGCCTGTCTTCTTGAAGGCTTCGCGCGCGACCTTGATACCGAGATCGATCGGCGACACCGAACCGAGCGCGCCGTTGTAGTCGGCGAACGGCGTGCGCATGCCGTCGATAAGCCACGCGTCTTGGTAGGTCGCGCCGATGCCGTTCTTTGCGGTGCTCACTTGACGCTACTCCTCGATGCTCAGGACGCGCGGCGATAACTTGGGCGAATAAAGCTCGTCAACCAGCGCGGCCCGGTGCGACAGCACGCCGCGCTGGTTGATCGAGCCCTTGTCGGTCATCTCGCCTTTGTCGAGCGACGGCGGCTCCGCCATCAACAGCGCGCGGGTGATACGGGTGGACGAACCGGAGTTTGCTTTGGCGAGCTCCATCAGGCGCCCGGCGAAATACTCGCGCACACGCGCGTCGTTCAGTACGGTCTCGGCCGGCGCGTCAGCTATCAGATCGGGCGCAAGCTTGCGGCAGGCAGCGAGGTCGGGAAACACCAGCGCGCCGATCTCATTGCGGTCCGCTCCCGCCAACACCACGTCACGCACAGTGGGCGCGAAATGATCGACGAAACCGGCGCGCAAGGGGCCGACGTTGACCCATGTGCCGGTCGAGAGCTTGAAGTCCTCGGCGATGCGTCCGTCGAACAGCAGCCCTTGGTGCAGATCTTTGGCATCGGCGAACTTGAAGGCGTCGCCGAGGCGGTAGAAGCCTTCCTCGTCGAAAGCCTTCTCCGTGAATTCCGGCTGGCGCCAATAACCCGGCGTGATGTTGGCCCCGCGCACGCGCGCTTCCAGCTTGCCTTCGTTCGGAACAAGCTTCAGCTCCATGCCGGCGCCCGGCAGGCCCATGTTCGCCGCGTTCTCCGCGTGCCAGGTGCGCGCCAGCGCAAACGGCGCGGTCTCGGTCGAGCCGAAGCCGGTGAGAAACAAAATGCGCTCGCCGCAGGTCTCGACCGCAAGGTTCTGGATCTCGTCGAACACGTGCTGGGCGATGCCGGCGCCGGCGAACCAGAACAGCTTCAGCCGCGAGAAGAAATTGCGGCGTAGCTCGGCGTCATTGCGCAGATAAGGCAACAGTGCCTCGTAGCCCTTGGGCACCGTGAAGTACCAGGTCGGCGCGACCTCGCGCAGGTTCTTCACCGTCTCTTCGATGGCGCCGGGCAGCGGCTTGCCCTCGTCGATGTAGAACGTGCCGCCGTTGTAGAGCACGAGACCGACGTCGTGGTTGCCGCCGGCGGTGTGGTGCCACGGAGCCCAGTCGACGATCACCGGCGGCTCGTCGGCGAAGTAGGCCAAGGCCTGGCGCAGCATCACCTGGTTGGCGCACCACATGCGTTGGGTGTTGATCACGC
Organism: uncultured Pseudomonadota bacterium; assembly: GCA_963732895.1. Classification (GTDB taxonomy): domain Bacteria; phylum Pseudomonadota; class Alphaproteobacteria; order Rhizobiales; family Xanthobacteraceae; genus Pseudolabrys. The sequence continues at coordinate 202,327 of CAVTBG010000009.1, forward strand.
ATTTCGGTATGCCGGTGGAGCCGGATGTGAACAGGAACTTGGCGATGGTGTCGGGGCCGACGGCATCGTGCGCGGCATCGACGGCGCTGGTTGGCGTCGGCTTGGTGAGATCGGCAAAGCGCGTGGCACGGCGGCCTTTCGGCGCGTTGCGCGTGACGACGACTTCCACATCCTCCGGCACCACAGCTTGAATCGCCTTGTCGAATTGAGTGCCGTCGCAGGCGAAGACCAGGCCGGGCGTGAGCAGTTCGATGATCGAACGCAGCTTGCCGAAGTCGCCCGACATCAGCGAATAGGCCGGTGAGATCGGCGCGTGCGGGATGCCGACATAAAGCGCGGCCAGCGCCAAGAGCGCGTGCTCGATGTCGTTGCCCGACAAAATCACGATCGGCCGTTCGGCGGAGAGATTGCGCGCCAGCAGCGATTGGCCGATGCGGCGGGCGAATTCGAGTGCCTGCTCGTAGGTGACGGTGCGCCAGTCGCCGTTCTTGTCGCGCTGGGCGAAGAAGGCTTGAGTTGGCGTTTCCGCCGCCCAGAATTCCAGGCGTTCGGTCAGCTTGTCGGGATAGCGCCCGAGCGGCTGCGGCGAGCGCAGCAGGATGGTGCCGTCGGCGCGGTGCTCCGCGGTGACGTCCTGCGGCCCAAGATTGACCGCGCGGATGCCGGCGCGAGGCCATGTCAGTGCGGGCGCGGGCGTCATAGCGCGATCACCGACTTTGGAACCGGCTCGATGTAAAGCTGCTCAACCAGGTCGGCGCGATTTCCCAACACGGCGCGCTGGTTGATCGAACCCTTGTCGGTCATCTCGCCCTTGTCCATCGACGGCGGCTCGGCCATCAGCGCCAGCCGCACCACGCGTGTCGACGAGCCTTTGCTTTGCGCGGCCAGTGCGGCCAATAGCTCGGCGAATTTCGCTCGCACTTTTTCGTCGGCAACGATCGCATCGGGCGCCGCCTCCGCGCCAAGCCCGGCCAGCGCGCGACAAGCCTCGATATCGGGAAACACCAGCGCGCCGATGTGGTCGCGGTCGGGCCCGGCGAGCACCACGTCGCGCACATAGGGCGTGAAATGATCGATAAAGTGCGCGCGCAGCGGCCCGACGCTCACCCAGGTCCCGGTCGACAGCTTGTAGTCCTCGGCGAGGCGGCCGTCGAACAACAGGCCTTTCATCGGGTCGTCGGGGTCGGCGAATTTCAACGCGTCGCCGATCTTATAGTAGCCTTCCTCGTCGAAGGCATCGCGGCTGAGATGCTCCTGCCGCCAATAGCCGGGCGTGATGAGCGGGCCGCGGAGGCGAGCTTCTAGCTTGCCTTCGTTCGGCACCAGTTTCAGTTCCACGCCGGGGCAGGGCAGGCCGATATTGCCGGGGCGGTCGAACTCCCAAGTGCAGGCGAGCGCCGCCGGCGCGGTCTCGGTCGAGCCGAGCGAGGTCAAGAAGATCACGCGCTCGCCGGTGGTCTCGACCGACAATTGCGTGAGATCGTCCCAGGTGGTCTGGTTCAGGCCGGCACCGGCATAAAACAGCACCTTCAGCCGCGAGAAGAAGTTCTTGCGCAGGGTATCGTCGGCGCGGAAATGTGAAACAAGCGCCTCATAACCCTTTGGCACATTGAAATAGATGGTCGGCGCGATCTCGCGCAGGTTCCGTGCGGTCTTCGGCACGCCCGGCGGCGTTGGATTTCCGTCGTCGATGTAGAGCGAGCCGCCTTGCGTCAGTACCAAGTTGAAGTTGTGGTTGCCGCCGAAGGTGTGACTCCACGGCAGCCAATCGAGGACCACGGGCGGCTCGTCGGTGACGAACCGGAGGCCGGCGGCGAGCATTGCCTGGTTGGAACAGAGCATGCGGTGCGTGTTGATTACCGCCTTCGGAGTGCCGGTCGAGCCGGAGGTGAAGAGGAATTTGACGACGGTGTCGCGCGTCACTTGGCGCTCCGCAGCGGCAACACCGCTCGCGTCTTCCGCGCCGATCAGATCGGCGAACAGTGTTGCCTTGCGGTCCGGCGGCGGATTGGCGGTCACCACCAGTTCGACGTCGTCCGGCACGGTGGCCGCGATGGCGCGGCCGAAAGCGGCGCCGTCGGCAACGAACACGAGGCCGGGCGTGAGCAGATCGATGATCATGCGCAACTTGCCGAAGTCGCTCGACATCAGCGAATAAGCCGGCGAAATCGGCGCGAACGGAATGCCGACGTAAGCCGCCGCCAGCCCCAAGAGCGCGTGCTCGATGCTGTTGCCGGAGAGGATCACGATCGGCCGCTCGGGCGAGAGTCCACGGCGCAGCAGGGAAGCGCCAATGCGCTTCACGGTGTCGAGCACTTGCGAGTAGGAGAGCTTGCGCCAGGCGTCGTCCGGCCCGCGCTGCGCCAGGAACACGCGCTCCGGCGCCTCGCGCGCCCAATGTTCCAACGGCTCGCTCAGCTTGCCATGATAGTCGCCGAGCGGTGCCGCGGTACGGATATGGATGGTGCCGTCGGCGTCGCGCTCCACGATTGCATCGGGCGCACCCAAGCGCACCCGCCTCAGCGGTGCGGCGTTTGTAGGCCGGTCGGCGCGTAGCGGTTCACCCATCGAACGCATTTCCCTGGATAGCGTTTCCTGCCCTGCCGGTTCTTGTTGCGCATGATCTTATCCGAACAGGGGCGCCATGCGCTGGCGGCAAATTGTCGGCAATTAGTTGTCCTGGACAACTAATTTTCACCAGCCCGGGGCCACCCGTCAAGCGAAGCTTATTTCCGGGACGGGCGCGGCCCGCCAGGCCAAACCCTCAGCTTTGCTTTACCTTCGGCCCGCGCTTTTCCAGGAAGTCGCGCAGGCGCGCCTTGGCCTCCGGATCGGCCTGGGCAATCGACGAGATCAGCGATTCCATGGCGTAACCTGCGGCCGGGTCGCTCTCGGCAATGCGCGGCAGTGCGTGCATGACCGCGAAATTGGTCAGCGGCGCGTTGGAGGCGATGTGCTGCGCCAGTTCCAACCCTTTGGCGAAGCCTTTGCCCGGCTCAACCAAATAGGTTGTCAGCCCCATGGCTTGGCCTTCTTCGGCCGAATAAGTGCGGCCGGTCAGCATCATGTCCATCATGCGCGCGACTCCGATCAGTCTTGGCAATCGAACCGAGCCGCCACCGCCGACGTAGATGCCGCGGCTGCCCTCAGGCAGCGCGTAATACGCCGAGCGATCGGCGACGCGCACATGCGCGGCGGCCGCAAGCTCCAGCCCGCCGCCCACCACCGCGCCGTGCAGTACCGCCACCACCGGCACCTTGCCGAACTGGATCTTCTCGAAAGCACGGTGCCACAGGCGTGAATGATTGATGCCCTCGCGTACGTCGCGCTCTTTCAGTTCGGAGAGATCGAGGCCAGCGGAGAAATTGTCACCTTCGCCCACCATCAATACCGCACTGATCTCGGGCGGCAGGTGGCTGAAGAAGGCGTCGATACCATTGACGGTATCGTCGTCGAGCGCATTGCGCTTGTGCGCGCGGTTGAGTCGCAAGATCGCGACGTCTCCCTGTCGTTCGGCAGTCAGCGACGCGGGCAGGGCAATGGACGGAAAATCTTGCTGGCTCTCGGACACTCGATCTCTCTCCGCTGTCAGGACCCGCGAAAGCGGGGCATCCAGTAAACACGGGCCGCGGCGCATTCAGCAAGAGCGGGGCTACCGGTTCGTCCGCCTTCGCGGACGATGGCCGCGGAATTATAAAACCTCGAATACGTCGAGCCGCACCGCCAGCGCCTCGCGCTGACCCCGGGCGATGGCCAGGATGCGGTTGAGCCAGGAGGCTCCAGGGTCCGACGTTTCGAACCGCATCACTGTGCGGAAGTAATAGCTGGCCGGGTCAACGGGCTCGCCGCGCGCCAGCGCCGCCAGTACGTCCGGGGGGCCGTGCCGTAGGCCGGCGCTATTGACCAGGACGCGTCCGCCGGTTGCGGTCTCGATGGTGTAGCGGGCCTGGATGTCGGCGGCTCCGTCGGTCCGGATGATCTGCCAGTCAGCGCCGCCGCGCAGGACCTTGCCTTGCAGCCGGGGGCCTTGCACGGTGCCGCCCAGAATGTCGATGATGCGGCGCTCGCCGTAGGGCGTGGGGCCGAGATTGAGCATCGGCGCAAGCTCGGCCTTGATGGTGAAGATCGGTTCTTGTCCCAGCATGGCGGTTATGGTTGGGGTCCCAACTTTCTAGTGGTCCGATTCCGACATTTGCTTCCCGTTGCTGCAAGCTCCGAAGCAAATGTCGGAATCAAAGGACCACTAGCAACTAATTGATTCTAGTGGAGCTTTGAATTTGACATTTGATGAGCGGCTCGCCTCAAATGAGTATCAAATGTCAAATCCGCTCCACTAGTTTCCGAGGCGATTTGGCCATTTGACCCTATGGATGGCGGGCCGTAAATACGGGGCCGCACAAACCGGGAAATCCTTTGAATGGCGCGCATTTCGTCTCTCGCCGAAGCCATCGCCGCAGCCGTCCGCGACGGCGATACTGTGGCCGTGGAAGGCTTCACGCACCTCATTCCGCATGCGGCGGGTCATGAGATCATCCGTCAGGGTCGAAAAGCTCTGACCCTCATCCGCATGACGCCGGACCTCGTCTACGACCAGTTCATCGGCATGGGCTGCGTCGACAAGCTGATCTTTTCGTGGGGCGGAAATCCGGGCGTCGGCTCGCTGCACCGCTTCCGCGATGCGGTCGAGAACGGCTGGCCGCACAAGCTCGAGATCGTCGAGCACTCCCACGCCGCCATGGCCAATGCCTATGAGGCCGGCGCCGCCGGCTTGCCCTGCGCGGTATTCCGCGGCTATATCGGCGGCGACCTGCCCAAGGTCAATCCGAACATTAAGTACATCACTTGCCCGTTCACCGGCGAGAAGCTCGCCGCCATACCGGCGCATCGGCCGGACGTGGCGGTGATCCATGCCCAACGCGCCGACAAGGCCGGCAACGTGATGATCGAAGGTGTGCTCGGTGTGCAGAAGGAGGCAGTGCTCGCCTCGCAGCGCTCGGTGGTGACGGTCGAAGAGATCGTCGACGAGTTGCCGGAGCGTAGCCTCAATGCGGTGGTATTGCCGCACTGGACCGTTGGTCATGTCGTCGAGGTGCCGGGCGGCGCCTTCCCCTCGTATGCGCAAGGCTATTATCCGCGCAACAACGGTTTCTACAAGCAGTGGGATACGGTCTCGCGCGAGCGTGACAGCTTCCTCACCTGGATGAAAGAAAACGTGCTGGAGAGGGGCCCTGACGCCTTCGCCCAGTATGCGCGCAAACACCGCGCGGCGGCGGAGTGACGACCATGGCCGATTACAAGCCCAATGAAATGATGACTATCGCGGCCGCGCGCGCGCTCAAGAACGACGACGTCTGCTTCGTCGGCATCGGCATGCCGTCGGCAGCCGCCAATCTCGCGCGCCTGACGCACGCGCCGGATATCACCTTGATCTACGAATCCGGCACGCTCGCCACCAAGCCCAACGTACTGCCGCTTTCGATCGGCGACGGAGAACTCTGCGAAACAGCGGTCACGACTGTGTCGGTGCCGGAGATGTTCCGCTACTGGCTGCAGGGCGGGCGCATCAAAGTCGGCTTTCTCGGCGGCGCGCAGATCGACAAGTTCGCCAACCTCAACACCACCGTGGTCGGCGGCTCCTACGACAAGCCGAAAGTGCGCCTGCCCGGCGGCGGCGGCGCGCCGGAGATCGCCACCTCGTGCGGCGAAATCTTCATCATCATGGCGCAGTCCAAGCGCGGCTTTGTCGACAAGCTCGATTTCGTCACGTCGATCGGCCACGTTACCGGCGGCGATAGCCGACAGAAACTGGGCGTGAAAACCAAAGGCCCGACGCGATTGATCACCGACTTGGCGCTCTTGGAGCCGGATCTGGAGAGCAAGGAGATGACCGTCGTCTCCATCCACCCGGGCGTCACGCGCGAGCAGATTCAGGAAAACACTGGGTGGGACGTAAAATTTGCCGCTCACGTCGCGGAAACGCCGCCACCGACGGCTAAGGAACTCGAAGTCCTGCGCGAACTGCAGGCGCGCACCGCGCGCGCCCATGCGGCGGCGTGAGCAAAGGGGTAGAACATGCGTGAAGCTTTCATCTGCGATGCGGTGCGGACGCCGATCGGCCGCTATGCCGGCGGCCTCGCCAAGGTGCGCGCCGACGATCTCGGCGCCATCCCGATCAGGGCGCTGATCAAGCGCAACCCCAAGATTGATTGGGAGAAGCTCGACGAGGTGTTCTACGGCTGCGCCAATCAGGCCGGGGAGGACAACCGCAACGTCGCACGCATGGCGCTTCTGCTCGGCGGGCTGCCCGACAACGTGCCGGGCGTGACGCTCAATCGCTTGTGCGCCTCCGGCATGGAGGCGGTGGGCGCCGCCGCCCGCGCCATCCGCGCCGGCGAAATGGATTTCGCCATCGCAGGCGGCGTCGAATCCATGACTCGCGCGCCCTTCGTGCGAGGCAAGAGCGACGAGGCCTTCTCGCGTAAGGTCGAGGTCTTCGACACCACCATCGGCTGGCGTTTCGTCAATCCGCTGATGAAGCAGCAATACGGCATCGACTCGATGCCGGAGACCGGTGAGAACGTGGCCGAGGAATTCCAGGTCAGCCGCGCCGATCAGGACGCGTTCGCGTTGCGCTCGCAGCAGCGCGCCGCCAAGGCGCAGGCCGACGGCTATTTCGCCGCCGAGATCGTGCCGGTGGAGATCGCTGGCCGCAAGGAGACGGTGACCGTCGATATGGACGAGCATCCGCGGCCGCAGACCACGCTCGAGCAACTCGCCAAGCTGAAGACGCCGTTCCGCAACCCCGGCACAGTCACTGCCGGCAATGCTTCCGGCGTCAACGACGGAGCCGCCGCCGTGATCGTCGCTTCGGAAGAGGCGGTGAAGGCGCACGGGCTGACGCCGCGTGCGCGCGTGCTCGGCATGGCCTCGGCGGCGGTGCCGCCGCGCATCATGGGCATCGGGCCGGTGCCGGCGTCTCAAAAATTGATGGCGCGCCTTGGGCACAAGATCGGTGACTATGATTTGATTGAGATCAACGAGGCCTTCGCCTCGCAGTCGCTAGCTTGCCTGCGCCAGCTCGGCCTTCCGGACGATGCGGCCCAAGTCAATCCGCACGGCGGAGCGATTGCGCTCGGCCATCCATTGGGCATGTCGGGTACCCGCTTGGTGCTGACGGCCGCGCACGGGCTTGAAACGCAGGGCGGCAAGCTAGCGCTTGCCACCATGTGCGTCGGTGTCGGTCAAGGCGCATCGCTGGCCATCGAGCGAGTCACCTGAGCAGAGCCAAGAACAGAAAACGAAGGGACGACAATGTCGCTGATCTATCCGAGGGAGAGCCTCAGTGCTTTTCCCAAGCACTTGAGCCCCGAGTACCGCAGCACGGTGAAGCGCTCGCCCTCGAAGCCGCTCATCCTCGTGCCGCACACGCTGTCGGAATTGACCGGCCCGGTCTATGGTCACGACTCGGTGCAGGAAGGCGATAACGACCTCACCAAGCAGCACAAGGGCGAGCCGCTCGGCGAGCGCATCATCGTGCACGGTCATGTGCTCGACGAGGACAAGCGCCCGCAGCCCGATACGCTGGTGGAGATCTGGCAGGCCAACGCCTGCGGCCGCTATGTGCACATTGTCGACCAGCACCCGGCGCCGCTCGATCCCAACTTCACCGGCGGCGGGCGCACCGTCACCGACGAGAACGGCTATTACCGCTTCGTGACTGTGAAGCCGGGCGCCTATCCGTGGGGCAATCACCACAACGCCTGGCGGCCCAACCACATCCACTTTTCGGTGTTCGGCCACTCGTTCCTGTCGCGGCTGGTCACACAGATGTATTTCCCCGGCGATCCGCTGTTCCCGTTCGATCCGATCTTCAACTCGGTCACTGACGAGAAGGCGCGCCAACGCATGGTCTCGAGCTTCGACCTGGAAAACACCATCCCCGATTGGGCGCTCTGCTTCCGCTTTGACATCGTGCTGCGCGGGCGCGAGGCCACTCCTCTCGACACGGATAAGCACTAGCGCATGATCCCGAAAAGTGGACACCGGTTTTCGGACAAGATCATGCGCAAAGGGAAAAACTAATGTCGGACATCACCCCTTCGCAGACCGTTGGCCCGTACTTCGCCTACGGCCTTACGCCCAAGGGCCGTTGCCAATGGGATCCCAACGGCAGCTATAGCTGGAAGGAAACCGTCAGCGACAATCTCGTCACCCCCGACGCCAGCGGCGAGCGCATCCACATCGAAGGCACGGTGTTCGACGGTGACGGCCAACCGATCAACGACGCCATGATCGAGATCTGGCAGGCAGACAGCCAAGGGCGCTACGCCAGCCCGTATGACAGCCGCGCGCTGCCGAACACCCGCTTCAAAGGCTTCGGCCGCTCGGCCACCGACAAGAACGGTGTCTACAGCTTCGACACCATCAAGCCGGGCGCGGTGCCGGGCCCGGAGGGCAAAGCCCAAGCTCCACACATCGTTGTCGCCGTGTATTCGCGCGGCATGCTCCGGCAGATTTATACGCGACTGTATTTTTCCGACGACGCGGCCAACCAAACTGATCCCATTCTAGCGCTGGTGCCGGCAGACCGGCGTGGGACGCTCATTGCCCACAAGGAGGCGAAGGGCGGCCAGACAATCTACCGCTTCGACATCCGCGTTCAGGGCGAAAACGAAACGGTTTTCTTCGAAGTCTAGCGATTTCCTGTCGGGATCAGGACAGAGGCGGGCGATCAGGACGCCCGCCTCTGCCCACATATCTTGACCGAATAGTGGGCAAAGCCCATTACGTTCATCATCTGCCTCGCTATAGCTCGACATTTTTGACCGCGAATCTGCTTAAAAGTAGTCCGTCTCCTTCGTTCACTCCTGCCCATCCACTGTGCCCAACTTTTCCAAATATTGTTTTGTGGTTGACGCCGCCCGTTTGGCTTGGTTCGCTAAGCGCATTAATCGGCCATCGAGAGCCGTACTGGGAAACGCGCATGAACGAGCAAATTCTCCAGGAGATCAGCGACTTTTGCCGCCAGCGCGGGCTCGCCAAATCCACCTTCGGCCGCCGCGCGGTGAACGACGGCAAGCTCGCGAGCCGCTTGCGTAGCGGTGGCCGCATCACCACCGACACGCTGGAGCGCATCCGCTCCTTTATGGCCAGCAACGCCGATGGCGCGCCGGCCCGCCGACGCGTGCTGTTCGATCCCGCGCCACCGCCGGCACAGACGTTGCCGGTGCTGACGCCACCGGCGCCGCCGGTCGCCTCGGGCCAGGCCAGCGACGACCCGCAGCGCAATTTCCGCTTCTTCGACAATCGGCAGAAATATCTTCTGTTCGTGAACACCTGCTCGGAGAAGTGGGAGGTCGCCAACCGCGTCAGCCTCGAGCTCGCCAACATCCATCCGCGCCCGCCGGCGGTGCGCGTGTTCGACGCCGGTGTCGGCGATGGAACCGTGCTCGCGCGCGTGATGCGCACCATGCACGACCGCTTCCCCACGATGCCATTCTATATCGTCGGCAAGGAAATCAGCCTGGAGGACGTCCGCCTCACGCTCAATAAGGTCGCCGACCGCTTCGTCGAGCATCCCTCGACTGTGCTGGTACTCACCAACCTCGCTTATGCCGACGCGCCCTGGCTAGCGGTGAAGTCCTTGAGCGCGGCCTCGAGCCTGGTGTGGAAAGAAGTGGCGATGGAGGGCAACACCGCCCACGCCTTCGAAAAGCAGATCTCTGACCTCGAACCGTTCCTGGCGGAAGCCTGGAAGGCGGGCGTGTCGCCGAAGAGCGGCAACCCGGTCTATGAGCGGCCCGTCATCCTGGTGATCTACCGCAACGACCACCGCTTCCTGCTCGACCAGATCGTGCCCAAGCCGGGCGGCACCGTTGCCGACTACGATCTGGTGATCGCCTCGCAGCCTTATCGCGCGCGCGCCTCGCTTCAGTTCAAGGCCAAGCGCGTCCTGGCGCCGCTTGCGCGCGCGCTCGGGCCGGGCGGGCGTATGATCGCCATTCATTCCTACGGCCATGATCCCGGCATGGAGATCATCCATAAGGTTTGGCCGGGCGACGATCCGTTCAACCACAGCCGCCACGACCTGCTCAAGGAAGTGAAGCACGAATTGGGGGCGGCCGGCCGCGATCTCAATTTCAATGCCTATTCCGATCAGCGCTCGCTGTTCCGCTACGACATGCACACGCTGCCGTCGGAAATCTCCAATTCGATCGGCACCTCCACGCTGCTCGCAGCCTGGAATGCGGCGATCTACGTGGCGCAGATCGAGGACGACCGGCTCTCCGACGTCAACAGCGACCGCCGCTACATCGAGGCCACACGTGAAGCGCTGCAGAAGAACGGCGGGCTCTGGTTCTACGACGAGTCCTTCGTGATCTCGCACCGGCGGGAGTGAGCGCCATGGAGGACCTGATGACGCTCGACACTGCGCCCGCGCTCGCGCCGGACCGGCTCGCGCGGCGCTTCTCGCTCGAAGCCACCCGGCCGACGGCCGACGAAATTGCGCGACTGGCCGATACCGTGCCGGCCGGCACCATGATCTATCTCACCGCGGTACCGAACCAGTCCGCGGCCGAACTGAGCGAAGCCGCCGCGCGCCTGCGTCAGGCCGGACTGGAGCCGGTCGCCCATATCGCCGCCCGCCGGCTGACAAGCCTCGATGAATTGCACGGCCTGCTGAAAGCCTTGCGCGGCGAAGCGGACATGCGCCGCCTGCTGGTGATTGGCGGCGACATCGACGCCAGCGGCCCGTTGCCCGATGCGCTGGCGGTGATCCGGCAGGGCAATTTGCGCGGCCTCGGCTTTGAGGAAATCGGTATCGGCGGCTATCCGGAACCGCACCCGCGCATCGCGCCGGGGCGGCTCGAAGCCGCGCTCGACGAGAAGATCGCGCACGCGGCGGCGCAGGGCTTGCGTGTCCACATCGTGAGCCAGTTTTCGTTCTCGCCCGAGCGCATCCAGGCCTGGCTCAGGCAATTGCGCGGCTGCGGCATCACATGGCCGGTGCGGGTCGGCCTGGTCGGTCCCACCAGCGTGCCGGCACTGTTGCGCTTTGCCCGCCGCTGCGGGGTCAATGCTTCGCTACGCGGGCTGGCTTCCGGGGTCGCCACCAGCCTGGTCGGCCATGTCGGGCCCGGCCGCATCATCGATGCGCTGTCGGCGGCCGACGATCTGGGCGATGTTGCCCTGCATTATTTTTCCTTCGGCGGAACAGTTGAAACCGCACGCTACGCGTGCCAAGCCGCTGCGGGACGGCGCGATGCCCATCGTGCTATGGCTCACCCCAATTAAGCCAGCCCGCCGGTTACAGCGCTGGGCGGCTCCTATGCGGAGGAAAAAATATGACGCAACGGACCAAACCGCCTTTCAGCGCCGACGAGGTCGGCAGCCTGCTGCGTACCGCGCCGATCAAGGACGCGCGCGCCAAGCACGAGGCCGGCAAGATCAGCGCCGCCGAGCTCAAGGCGGTCGAAGATCAAGAGATCAAGAAGATCATCAAGAAGCAGGAAGAAGTCGGCCTCAAGCTCGCGACCGACGGCGAATTCCGCCGATCGTGGTGGCATTTCGACTTCTACGGCGGACTCGATAACGTCGAAATTTACGAGCTCGACCACGGCATCCAGTTCCAGGGCGTACAGACCAAACCGCGCTCGATCCGCGTCAACGGCAAGATCGGATTTTCCGATCACTACATGCTGGAGCACTTCAAGTTCTTGAAGGCGAATTGCAGCGTCACGCCCAAGATGTGCATACCGGCGCCATCGACTTTCCATTTCCGGCTTGAGCCGAACGCGGTCAGCAAGGACGCTTATGCGAACCGCGATGCCATCTTCGACGATCTCGCGGTCGCCTATCAGAACGCGATCAAGGCTTTCTATGCCGCCGGCTGCCGCTATCTGCAGTTCGACGACACGGCCTGGGCCTATCTCTGTTCGCAGGAGCAGATGCAGCAGGCGCGCGACCGCGGCCTCGACGTCGATCACCTGCAGGACAGCTACGCCAAGTGCATCAACAAGGCACTGGAAGCCAAGCCCGCCGACATGACCGTCACCACTCATGTTTGTCGCGGCAATTTCCGCTCCACCTTCATCTCGTCGGGCGGCTACGAGCCGGTGGCCGAGACGCTGCTCGCCAAGTGCAATTACGACGGCTACTTCCTGGAATACGACACCGACCGCGCCGGCGGTTTCGAGCCGCTGCGCTTCCTGCCCAAGGGCAACAAGATCGTGGTGCTCGGCCTCGTCACCACCAAGCAGGGTCGGCTCGAGCCGCGTGCCGACGTCAAGAAGCGCATCGAGGAGGCGACCAAGTTCGTTGCGCTCGATCAGCTTTGCCTGTCGCCGCAGTGCGGCTTTGCCTCCACCGAGGAAGGTAACACGCTGGCCGAGGACGAGCAGTGGGCCAAGCTGCGCATGATCGTCGAACTCGCCAGCGAGGTGTGGGGCAAGTAAGGCCTCCACTTTTCCCGGGCGCAGCGCAGCACGCTGGTGATGCGCTGCAGACCCGGGATCGTTTGCGCCTGTAGCGGACCCGGATCAGCGGTGCACCGCTATCGCGCTGCACCGCATCCGGGACACGAGGCAACGCATATGACCCAACGCACAAAACCGCCCTTCCGCGCCGACCATGTCGGTAGTTTGTTGCGTCCGGCCGCGCTGAAGGACGCGCGCGCTCAATTTGCCAAGGGTGAGATCGATGCCGCCGCGCTGCAGCGGATCGAAGACGACGCCATCAAAGCCGTCGTGAAGAAGCAGGAGGAGGTCGGCCTCAAGCTCGCCACCGACGGCGAATTCCGCCGCTCGTGGTGGCATTTCGATTTCTTCAAGGGCCTGCAGGGCGTCGACCTCATCGAGGCGCCACCGATCAAGTTCCACGGCGTCGTCACCAAGAGCGAGGCCATCAAGATCAACCGCAAGGTCGACTTTGCCGGCCATCCGCATCTGGAGCATTTCAAGTTCTTGAAGGCGAACTGCAAGGTTACGCCCAAGATGTGCATCCCGGCGCCGAGCACCTTCCACTTTCGCCAGGGAAGGGCGATGGTGAGCAAGGATGCCTATCCCGATATCGACGCATTCTTCGCCGACGTCGCCGCCGCCTGGAAGAAAGCGATCAAGGCGTTCTACGACGCCGGCTGCCGCTATCTGCAACTCGACGACACCGCCTGGGCGATGATCTGCGATCCCAAGGAGCGCGAGCAATCGAAGGCGCGCGGCGACGATCCCGACAAGTTGCCGGCGATCTATGCGCAGATGACCAATGCGGCGCTGGCAGACAAGCCCGCCGACATGGCGATCACCATGCACTCTTGCCGTGGCAACTTCCGTTCCACCTTTATCGCCTCAGGCGGCTATGAGTTCGTCGCCGAGCAGCTGCTCGGCAACACCAATTTCGACGGTTATTTCCTCGAATACGACACCGACCGGGCCGGCGGTTTCGAGCCGCTGCGCTTCTTCCCCAACGGCGACAAGCAGCTCGTACTTGGTCTTGTCACCTCCAAGAGCGGGCGCCTCGAGCCGCGCGACGACATCAAGAAGCGCATCGAGGAAGCGACCAAATACGTGCCGCTCGAGCAGCTCTGCCTGTCGCCGCAATGCGGCTTCTCCTCGACCGAGGAAGGCAACGTGCTGGCCGAGGACGAGCAGTGGGCCAAGCTGCGCATGATCGTGGAATTGGCCGAGGAAGTGTGGGGCCGCTGATCGTCGTCCCCGCGAAGGCGGGGACCCATACGCCGTGTACTATCGTTAACTGCGGAGTATGGGTCCCGGCCCTCGCTCCGCTCGGCCGGGACGACAAACTCCATGCAACGCACCAAACCGCCCTTCCGCGCCGACCATGTCGGCAGCCTGTTGCGCACCGCGCCTTTGAAAGATGCGCGTGCCAAGCACGAAAAGGGCGAGATCGACGCCGCCGCGCTCAGCGCAGTGGAAGATCTGGAAATCCAGAGGATCATCAAGCGCCAGGAGGACATCGGCCTGAAAGCCGTGACCGACGGCGAATTCCGCCGCGCTTTCTGGAATTACGACTTTCTCGGCGGGCTCGACGGCGTCGAAGCCTATCTTGGTGAGCGCAAGATCAAGTTCCAGGGTATCCAGCCCAAGCCGATGATGCTGCGGGTTACGGCTGAGCTCGGCACGTTCTCCGGCCACCCGATGATCGAGCACTTCAAATTCGTGCAGGCACACACTAAAGTCGTGCCGAAAATGACGATCCCCTCGCCGTCGTCCTTGCATTTTCGCTACGGCCGCGATGCGGTGCCGGAATCGATCTACCCCGACATGGGCGTTTTCTACCGCGACCTCGGCGCCACCTACCGACAGGCTGTGCGCGCTTTTGCCGATGCCGGCTGCCGCTACCTGCAGCTCGACGAGGTCAATTTCACATATCTTTGCGATCCGAAGCTGCGCGCGCAGGTGGCGAACCGCGGCGACGATCCCGAGCAGCTTCCTTCGATCTATGCCGGCATGATCAACGCGGCGATCTCCGACATCCCGGACGACATGACCATCGCCATGCATCTGTGCCGCGGCAATTTCCAATCCACGTTCGTGGCCTCGGGCGGCTACGAGCCGGTGGCGGAGATCCTGTTTAACACCATCAACGTCCACGGCTATTTCATGGAGTACGATTCCGACCGCGCCGGCGGCTTCGAGCCGCTGCGTTTTGTCCCTAAGGGCAAGACGGTGGTGCTCGGTCTCGTCACGACGAAGTCGGGGCGGCTCGAATCGCGCGACGAGCTCAAGCGCCGCATCGACGAGGCTTCCAAATACATCGACCTTGATCAGTTGTGCCTGTCGCCGCAATGCGGCTTTGCCTCAACCGAAGAGGGCAACCTGCTGGCGGAAGAGGAACAGTGGGCTAAGCTCAGGACGATCGTCGAGGTGGCGCAAGAGATTTGGGGCCGTTGAGTTATCCCTCCCCTTTCAGGGGAGGGATAAAAAAGTGCAGGGAGAGAAACAAAATGTTGCGCACCGTTCCCCCCTTCCGCGCCGATCATGTCGGCAGCCTCTTGCGCCCGGCCGCGCTCAAAGAAGCGCGCGCGCAATTCGCCAAGGGCGAGATCGATGTCGCCGCGCTGAAAGCGGTCGAAGACCACGAGATCGAACGCGTCATCAAGAAGCAGGAGGAAGTCGGGCTTAAGAGCATCACCGACGGCGAGTTTCGCCGTTCGTGGTGGCATCTCGACTTCCTATGGGGGCTCGATGGTGTGGAGAAGCACGTGATGGATGCGGGCGTCGCGTTTGCGGGCGTCAACACCCGCAACGAGGGCGTCAAGGTCACCGGTAAGATCGACTCTTCCCATCATCCGATGATCGAGCATTTCAAGTTCGTCGCCGCGCACACCCGCCGCACACCCAAGATCACCATCCCGGCGCCCTCGGCGCTTTATGGGCGGCCCATGCGCCCGCCGATTGACGGGAAGATCTATCCGAAGCTCGACAAGATGTTTGAGGATCTCGGCCAGGCATACAAAAAGGCCGTGCGCGCCTTCGCCGATGCCGGCTGTCGTTACCTGCAACTCGACGAAGTCTTCATCGCCATGCTGTGCGACGAAAAATACCGCCAGCAGATGAAAGACCGCGGCGATGACCCGCAGAGGCTCGGCGAGCTTTACGGCGATCTCATCAACATGGCGATGTCGGACATCCCGTCCGATATGCGCATCACCATGCACATGTGCCGCGGCAACTATCGCTCGACCTTCATGGGCTCGGGCGGCTACGAGGCCGAACAGGACATCCTGTTCAACCGCATCAAGGTGCACGGCTACTTCATGGAGTACGATTCGGACCGCGCTGGCGGGTTCGAGCCGCTGCGTCTCGTACCAAAAGACCGTCAGGTCGTGCTGGGCCTGGTCACCACCAAGACCGGGCGGCTTGAAACGAAGGACGATCTCAAGCGCCGCATCGAGGAAGCGGCCAAATACATTTCGCTCGACCAGCTTTGCCTCTCCCCGCAATGCGGCTTCGCCTCGACGGAAGAGGGCAACACGCTCGCCGAAGAAGAGCAGTGGGCCAAGCTGCGCATGATCGTCGAATTAGCGGAAGAGGTGTGGGGTTGAGTTGCGGTCGTCCCCGCGAAAGCGGGGACCCATAACCCCAGTCTTGCAAAACAAGCGCAGTCCGTGGTTATGGGTCCCGGCTCGCGCTCGCTTCACTCGCTTGGCTGGGACGACAAGAAGATGCCTCTCGACCCCGAAAAACTCCTCGCTCTGCAAATCCCTGACGTTGAGCACGTCTATGGCCCGCGCGATTGCATTGTGTACGCGCTCGGTATCGGCCTCGGCCAGGATCCGGTGAACGAAAACGAGCTCGCGTTCGTCTACGAAAAAAATCTCAAAGTGCTCCCGACCTTCGCGCTGGTGCAGGGCTACGCCGCCTATTTTCTGCGACGGCAGGAACTGGGCGTCACCTGGAGCCATGTGGTGCACGGCGAACAGGCCGTTGTCCTGCACAAGCCGGTGAAGCCGGAGGGTACGGTGATCGGCCGCACGCGCATCCTCGACGTGGTCGACAAGGGCGTCGGTCGTGGCGCGCTGGTCTATTCGGAGCGTGGGATCATCGACAAGCATAGCGGCGAACTGCTTGCCACGCTCAACCAGACCACGTTCTGCCGCGCTGATGGCGGCTTCGGGGGCGCGAAGCGCGACACACTGCCGCCGCACGCGCTGCCCGAGCGCGCGCCTGACGCGGTGGTCGATCTGCCGACGCGGCCGGAAATGGCGCTGATCTATCGGCTATCCGGCGACGTCAACGCGCTGCACGTCGACCCCGAATACGCTCGCGTGGCGGGCTTCCCGCGCCCGATCCTGCATGGGCTTGCCACGTTCGGCGCGGCGGGGCATGCCTTGCTGAAACAAGTGTGCGGCTACGATCCTGCCCGGCTCACTGCCATGGCCGGCCGCTTTTCGGCGCCGGTCTATCCGGGCGAGACCATTCGCACCGAAATCTGGCGCGACGGCGGCGTGGCGAGTTTCCGCGCTCGCGTCGTCGAACGCGACGTGGTGGCGATCAATAATGGCCGCGCGGAGGTAAGGTGACGATGGCGAAAGCCGACCACAGATACGAAGACCATGCCGATATCCGCGAGGGCGTGCGTGCGCTCTGCGCCCGCTTCCCCGGCGAATACTGGCGTACGCTCGACCGCGAGCGGGCCTACCCGACCGAGTTTGTCGCCGCGTTGACGGAAGCCGGCTATCTCGCGGCCCTCATCCCGGAAGACTACGGCGGCAGCGGCCTCGGCATCAGCGCCGCCGCCGCGATCCTGGAGGAGGTGCACCACGCCGGCGGCAACGGCGCGGCCTGCCACGCCCAGATGTATACCATGGGCACAATTCTGCGGCACGGCTCGCCCGCGCAGAAGCAGGACTATCTGCCGCTCATCGCCAGCGGCGAGCTGCGCCTACAGGCCTTCGGCGTCACCGAGCCGACGTCGGGCACCGACACGCTTTCCCTGCGCACCACCGCGCGCAAGGAAGGCGACCATTACGTCATCAATGGCCAGAAAATCTGGACCTCACGCGCCGAGCATTCCGACCTGATGCTGCTGCTGGCGCGCACCACGCCGCGCGAACAGGTCGAGAAACGCACAGATGGCTTGTCGGTGTTTCTGGTCGACATGCGGCTCGCGCTCGGCACCAGTATGACCATCACGCCGATCCGCACCATGATGAACCACGCCACAACGCAGATCTTCTTCGACGATCTGCGCGTGCCGGCGGAAAATCTGATCGGCGAGGAAGGTAAGGGCTTCCGCTACATCCTGTCAGGCATGAATGCGGAACGAATCCTGATCAGCGCCGAATGCATCGGCGACGCCAAATGGTTCATCGACAGGGCGACGAATTACGCCAAGGAGCGCGTGCTGTTCGGCCGGCCCATCGGGCAGAACCAGGGCGTTCAGTTTCCGATCGCGCGCGCCTATGCGCAGATGCGCGCCGCCGAACTGATGGTGCACGAGGCCGCGCGCCGCTACGAGGCCGGCGAAGACATCGGCGAGCAGGCCAATATGGCAAAGTTGCTCGCCGCCGACGCCTCTTGGGCCGCCGCCGACATGTGCGTGCAGACCCACGGCGGCTTCGGCTTCGCCGAGGAATACGACATCGAGCGCAAATTCCGTGAGGCGCGGCTTTACCAGGTGGCGCCAATCTCCACCAACATGATCCTGTCTTACCTGGCCGAGCACGTGCTCGGCCTGCCACGGTCGTATTGAAATGACGCTTCCGCTTGAAGGCCTCCTCGTCGTCTCGCTCGAACAGGCGGTGGCCGCGCCGACCTGCACCTGCCGCATGGCCGACGCCGGCGCGCGCGTCATCAAGATCGAGCGCCCGGAGGGTGACTTCGCCCGCGGCTACGACACGCTGGTGCACGGTGAGAGCGCCTATTTCGTCTGGCTCAACCGCGGCAAGCAGTCAGTCGTGCTCGACCTCACCACGGACGATGACAAGGCGCTGCTCGAAGCCATGCTCGCCAAGGCCGACGTCTTCGTGCAGAACCTCAAGCCGGGGACCGTCGCCAAGCTCGGCTTCGCCATCGAACGGCTGCGCAAAGATTATCCGAAGCTGATCTGCTGCTCGATCTCCGGCTACGGCGAGAGCGGCCCTTACGCGCAGCGCAAGGCCTATGACCTGTTGATCCAGGCCGACAGCGGACTGTCGTCGGTCACCGGCGGACCGGAAGCACCGGCCCGTGTGGGCGTGTCGGTGGTTGATGTCGCCACCGGCATGAACGCCTACGAGGCGGTCCTCGAAGCGCTGATCGCCCGCGGCCGCACCGGCGAAGGCTTAGCCGTCAGTGTGTCGATGTTCGACGCCATGGCCGATTGGATGACGGTGCCGTTGCTGCACACCGAGGGCGGCAAGCCGCCGCAACGCATCGGCCTCGCCCATCCCTCGATCTCGCCCTATGGTGTGTTCAAGAGCCGCGAAGGCGGCGATATTTTGATTTCGATCCAGAATGACCGCGAATGGCGCGTGCTGGCCGAGAAGGTCATGGGCGATTCCGCGCTCGCCGCCGATCCAGGCTTTGCAACCGTGATCCAGCGCGCCAACCGCCGCAGCGACACTGACGGACGTGTGCAGGCGGCGTTTGGGTCAATGGACGTCGCTGAACTCGAGAAGAAACTGGCTGCCGCGGACATCGCCTATGCGCGGGTCAACGACACCAGTCTGCTGGCCAAGCACCCGCACCTGCGCCGGATCATGGTCGATACGCCGACCGGCCCGGCCTCACTGCCCGCGCCGGCCCCGGTGCGCTCCGGCGAGCCGCGCCGTTACGGCGCGGTCCCGGCGCTCGGCGAGCATACGGAGATGGCGCGGAAGGAATTCGGCGGCTGACCCGCGCGCCGACTATTCCAGCATCACCGCTTCTTCCAGCTCGTCCTCGCTCGGTTTTTTCTTCGATGAGCCGATGATGAAGATCAGCGGGATCATCGCCAGCGTCAGGATCATCAACAGCTTGTAGTCGTTGAGATAGGCGATCAGCGTCGCCTGCTGTGTGACGATCAGGTCCATCATGGCGCGGCCTTCGTCCGTCGCCATGTTGAGGATCGTGTGCACGTCGGGAAACTGCAGCGCGTCGTTGAACGGCGTCACCTGCGCCGCCAGTCGCGCGTGCATGTATGTGGTTTCGTCGGTCAGGTTGGCTATCACCATGGAAATGCCGATCGACGAGCCGATGTTGCGCACGAGCGTCAGGATCGCGGTGCCGCCGGTGCGCAGATGCCCGGGCAGCGTCAGGAACGCCGCGGTGGAGATCGGCACGAACAGCAGGCCGAGGCCGACGCCTTGCACGATCGAGGCGATGACGATCGTCTGCTGCGTGGTATCGAGCGAAAATCCGGTAAAGACATAGAGCGTGCCGCCGGATATCAGCAGTCCGGCCATGATCAGCCAGCGCGTCTCGAACAGTTTCATCAGCCGCGGCGCCACCATCATGGTGAGCAGCGTGCCGACGCCGCGCGAGCCGAGCAGGAAGCCGGCAGTCTGGATCGGATAGCCGAGCAGCTTCTGCATGAACGGCGTCACCAGCGCCATGGTGCCGAACAGCACCACGCCGATCACCACCATGAACACACAGCCGGACACGAAATTGCGGTCCTTGAATAGGTCGAACTGGACGAACGGCGTGTCGGTCGTCAGCGAATGGGCGAAGAAGTAATAGAAACCGGCGATCGAGATGATGGTCTCGATCCAGATTTCGCTCGCGCCGAACCAGCCGACCTGCTCGCCGCGGTCGAGCATCAACTGCAGCGAGCCGATACCGATGGCGAGCGCGATGAAGCCGAACCAGTCGAAGCGCAGATGTTCATGGCGCGGGGTCTCCTCCATGAACAGCATCAGTCCGAACACCGTGATGATGCCGATCGGCAGGTTGATCAGGAACACCCAGTGCCAGGAATAATTGTCGGTGAGCCATGCGCCCAGCGTCGGGCCCATGATCGGCCCCAGCATCACGCCGATGCCCCAGATCGCCATGGCGCCGCCGCGCTCCTCCGGCGTATAGGCGTCGAGCAGCACTGCTTGCGAAAGCGGCACCAGGGCCGCGCCCGCCATGCCCTGCATCAGGCGGAACAGCACGATTTCTTCGATGTTCTGCGCCAGCGCGCAGAGCAGCGACGCGACGGTAAAGCCGGCGACACAGACGATGAACAGCTTCTTGCGGCCGAAACGGTCGGCGAGCCAGCCCATCGGCGCGGTCATGATGGCGGCGGCGACGATGTAGGAGGTCAGCACCCAGTTGATCTGGTCGAGGGACGCCGACAGCGAGCCTTGCATATAGGGCAGCGCCACGTTGGCGATGGTCGTGTCGAGCGCCTGCATGATGGTGGCGGTCATCGCGCAGACCGTCACCAGCATGCGTCGCACGTTGGGCGACATCGACGACGCGGCGGCCATCGCTTCTTACTTTCCCTTGGCGAAGGCGAGGAACGACGGCAACCGGCTGTGGTGGGTGTCGATATCCACCGTCACGCTCATTCCGGCGCGCAAGAGGTGCGTATCCTGGCCCTTGTCGAACACGATGCGCACCGGCACGCGCTGCACCACCTTGACCCAGTTGCCGCTGGCGTTCTGCGGCGGCAGGATCGAGAACTGCGCGCCGGTGCCTGGGCTCACCGACTGCACGGTGCCCTTGAATTCATGGTCGGGGAAGCTGTCGACGGAGATGGTCGCCTTCTGGCCGACGCGCAAGTAGGTGATTTCCGTTTCCTTCGGGTTGGCGTCGACCCACGGCGCCTGGTCGTCGACCACGCTCAAGACCGGCGCGCCGGCGGCGATAAAGCGGCCGAGCTGGATGTTGTCGACCTGCGTCGCGGTACCGGCCATCGGCGCGCGGATCACGGTGTGGGCGAGGTTGCGTTTGGCGTCGTCCACGGCGGCTTTGGCCTGCACATAAGCCGGGAATTGCGCCAGCGGCAAGTCGCGCTTGCCGAGCAACTGCGCCAGCGTGGTGTCGTGCTGCTGCTGCGCGAACTGCGCCTGAAGTTGCGCGGTCACCAGGCCGACCGCCGCGGTGTCGAGGTCGGCGCGCGAGCCGGCCCGCGAAGTGAGCAGCGTTTGCTTGCGCTCGACGGCCTGCTTCTTGAGTTCGACGTTTTTGTGCGCGAGGTCGATTAGCGTCGTCAGTGACTTCACGGTCGTCTTCAGTTTGGAATATTCGGTACGCGCGGCGACAAGTTTCGACTCGGCTTGGTCGAGAGTGAGCTTGTAGGGTTCGGGGTCAAGCGTGAACAATTCATCGCCCGGTTTGACGTGCTGGCCCTCGCGCGCCGCGACGTGGATGATCTTGCCGGAAACGTCGGGGGTGATCAGCACCTTTTGCGCCCCGACATAGGCGTTGTCGGTCGAGATGTAGCGCCCGCCCATGAGATAGAATGTTCCGCCGCCGATCACCGCGATCAGTGGCAGTACGACCAGCAGGATGGTCCGCAGGCCCCGGCGCTTTTTGGGCGCCGCCTTGGCCGGCGCTTCGACAGCCGGCTTGGCGCCGGGTCGGTTTTTGGCTTCAGGCGCCTCGTCCGTCGGCGCCTGCGGCGCGTCGGAGGCAGGCACGATCTTCAATGCTTTGTCACTCATGATGCTTCGGTCGCTTCAACGATATCGGCGGATTGCGCACCGTCGTTGCCGTTGATGGCGGCGCGCAGGTTGTATTTGATGGTGACGAGGTCGCGCAGCAGACGCTCGTTGGCTTTGTCGTCGAGGCCTTCGAGCACGGTCTCCATCAGTTCCTGACCGAGGTCGGCGAGTTCGATCAGCAGCGGGCGCGCCGCCGGGGTCAGGTAGAGCCGGTTGGCGCGGCGATCGTTGGGGTCGGGCCGTCGCTCGATCAGTCCGTTCTCGGCCAGCCGGTCGAGCAGGCGGGTAAGCGAGATCGGCTGCAGGTCGAGGATCTCGGCGAGCTCCGACTGCTTGAGGCCTTCCGAGCGGTCGAGCCGCACCAGCACGGTCCACTGGGCGCGGGAGATGCCGAACTGGCGCGCGCGCTGGTCGGCATAGGTCCGCAGCATTCTCGCTACGTCCATGATATTAAAGGCAATTTCGCGTTTGGCCGGCACCGCTGGCATGCTCGGGATCCTCTTTCCTGAGTGCCGATATAATAAGTACACTTATAATAACGTCAATACTGCTTTAGGCGGATGGTTGCCGAACCGTTCAGGTCATTCGGGGACTGCGCCGCCTGAAAGCCGTACCTCAAAATGACGGCGGAGAGGGTTGATGACGCCGCGGCGACGCTCGGGCAAAGTTGGAATTGGAAACGCGAATTCAAGAGGGCTCGAAGAAATGGACATCGGATTTATCGGTCTCGGTAACATGGGCGGCCCGATGGCACGCCGGCTGGCCGAGGCGGGGCACAAACTCGTCGTCTACGACACCCGCAACGACGCCGTGGCGCCACTGGTGGCGCTCGGTGCGCAAGTCGCATCCTCGCCGCAGGACGTCGCCGACCGGGTCGAGACCGTGATGGCGAGCCTCCCGTCGCTGCAGATCTCCGAGAAGGTTGCGACCGGCGAGGGCGGCGTCATCTATGGCAAGCGCGTGAAGCGTTACATCGATCTTTCCACCACCGGCTCGCGGGTCGCGGCGAAAATCGCGGCGGAACTCGCCAAGAAGAACATCGTGCAGATCGACAGTCCGGTGTCGGGCGGCGTCGGTGGTGCCAATAGAGGCACGTTGGCCGTGATGGTCTCGGGACCGACCGCCGAGATCGATCAAGTGAAAGAGGCGCTCAACGTTTTCGGCAAGGTCTTCATCATCGGCGACAAGCCGGGCATGGCGCAGACCATGAAGCTCGCCAACAACTTCCTCTCCGCCACCGCCATGGCGGCGACTGCCGAGGCGGTCGCTATGGGCGTGAAAGCAGGACTCGATGCGGGAGTGATGATCGACGTCATCAACGCCGGCTCCGGCCGCACCACCGCGTCCGAGCAGAAGTTCCCGCAGACCATCCTGCCGCGCACGTTCGACTATGGATTTGGCACCGCGTTGATGCTCAAGGACGTCCGGCTCTGCTTCGAGGAATCGAAGGAGTTCGATGTGCCGAATTCGGTGATGCGCACCGTGCTCGATCAGTGGGAGGCGACCAACGCGGAATATGGTGGCGACAGCGACTTCACCCACATCGTCAAGATGATCGAGACGCGCGCCGGCATCATCGTTGGAGGAAACAAGAAATGAGCGATGACATCCACGAGGTATACGCCGTGCGCTACGCCGAGCACGCGCGCATGCGTTCGGAAAACTACATTTTCGGCGACCCCCACGATGCGATGACCTCGATCGCCTATTACGTCTGGGTCATCAAGGGCCCGCACGGTACTTTCGTCTGCGACACCGGCTTCGACGACGCGGCGGCCAAGGAGCGTGGCCGCAAGATTACACATCCGGTGGGCGAGGGGCTGAAAGCGCTCGGTGTTCAGCCCGACAAGGTCGATCACGTCGTCGCCACGCACATGCATTGGGACCATGCCGGCAATTATGACCTGTTTCCCAATGCGCGTTATCACGTCCAGGACACAGAGATGGCCTATTGCACCGGCCGCTGCATGTGCCACCAGACGCTGCGCATTCCGTTTTCCGAAAGTGACGTACTGGCAATGGTGCGCAAGGTCTACGCCTACCGCGTCGAGTTCCATGACGGTGTCGAGGAACTTGCGCCCGGCATCACCGTGCACAAGATCGGCGGCCATTCGAAAGGCCTGCAATGCGTGCGCGTGAAGACTCAGCGCGGCTACGTCGTGGTGGCGTCGGACTGCTGCCACCTCTATTCGCATATGGACGAAGGCCGCGTGTTCCCGATCACGTACAGCGTCGGCGATACGCTCGAAGGCTATAAGACGCTCAAGAAGCTCGCCTCTTCGCGTCACCATGTGGTGCCCGGCCACGACCCGGAGGTGATGAAGCTTTATCCGGCCGCCGGCCCGAACCTGGATGGCTGGATCGCGCGGTTGGATGTGGAGCCGAAGGTGTAACGGGCGCAGCGTTGCTGCAGGTCCCCTCTCCCACAAGGGGAGAGGGGAAGAGAGATCGCTGCGAGCGTGGTCGGTTACACCAACTCCAAATCCGCAAACGCCGCCTTGTGGTGCTCGGCGCTGTCGGCCGAGTAGCAGCAGAACACCACCTGCATCATCCCGCGCGGGTGGGCGGCAAGCTCCGCCGCCACGGTGCCGACCGCGATGCGCGCCGCGCGGTCGGGCGGAAAGCGGTAGATGCCGGTCGAGATGGCGGGATACGCGATCGAAGTGAGCGTGTGCTCGGCGGCGAGATCGAGCGCCGTGCGGTAGCAGCCGGTGAGCAGTTTATCCTCGTGCTTGCCACCGCCGCTCCAAACCGGTCCGACCGCATGGATGACATGACGCGCTTTCAGCCTGTAGCCGCGGGTGATCTTGGCGCTGCCGGTATCGCAGCCGCCCAGCATCTCGCATTCCGTCAACAGGTCGGGCCCGGCGGCGCGGTGGATCGCGCCATCGACTCCGCCGCCGCCCAACAGCGTGCGGTTGGCGGCGTTGACGATCGCGTCGACGTCGAGCGTGGTGATGTCAGCGACCAGCACGTCGAGCCGCGTCTTGCCGATCTCGGCGGTCAGTTCGGTCATGGAGTAAGCTTACTCCGCGAACACTTCCGGTTCCAGATCGATGCTCGACCGCATCCCGATGTCCGCGTAGTGCGCATCCAAAAACCGCCGTGCGGCGCGTTCGCCCAGCTTGCGCAACAGCTCGAAGGATTCGAAATCGTTGCGCAATCGGCTCGCCGACGAGAATCGCTCGCCCAAGCCCTCCAGCACGATGCGGTGCACCTTGATGTGGCGGTATTGGTCGCGGCCGGTGCCGTGCGGTAGCCGGCCGAGCTCGATCTGCCGGTTGACGAACTGGATGGCGCGCAATTCCGCCATTAGCGACGAATTGAAGGTGATCTCGTTCACGCGCGCCATGATCTCGCGGTTCGAATGCGGAATCTTGCGCCGCACCAGAGGGTTGATCTGAACGATCAGCACGTCTTCGGTGTCGGTTGCGCGGAAGAAGGGAAACAGCACCGGGTTGCCGAGATAGCCGCCATCCCAATAGGCGACGCCGTCGATCTCCACCGCGCGAAACACCGCCGGCAGGCAGGCCGAGGCCATCACCGCCTCGGCGGAAATTTTGTCGTGCGGAAAAATGTGCAACCGCCCAGTCTGCACCGCGGTGGCTGCGATGAACAGCGGCCGCGGCTCTGCGCGCAAGCCCTCGAAGTCGACGAAACGCTCGATCAGGTCTTTCAGCGGATTGATGTTGAGCGGGTTGAAGTCGTAGGGGGACAGATAGCGGGACCAGGCGGAAAGCCAGTCGAGTCCCGGTTGTCCGTTCGGTACCAGCGAGAACAGCCGGCTCAGCACATTGCGTTGCAGCTCGGGCAGGTCGCCGCCGAGGCTCGCCGCTTTCCAGAAATCGGCCAGCCGCGTGCGCGCTTCGTCGGCGCCGCCGCGCTTGAGGCCGTCCGCCAGCATCACCGCGTTGACCGCGCCAGCCGAGGTGCCGGAAATGCCGTCGAGGCTAAGCCTTCCGTCATGCAGCAGATGATCGAGCACGCCCCAGGTGAAGGCGCCGTGCGCACCGCCGCCTTGCAGCGCCAGATTGATGCGCTTGGGGCCTTTTGGCGCCGGATCACCGCCGCCACGCAAGGCGCGGGCAAGGAAGGTCACTGCGCGGTCCAGCCGCCGTCGATCGAATAGGCCGAGCCGGTAATGCTCGCCGCCGCGTCGCCGGCCAGAAACACCGCCAGCGCGCCGATGTTCTCCGGCTTGGTGAACTCGTGCATCGGCTGCTTCTCGGACACCAGCGCCACCTTGGCCTCGTCGAACGTCTGGCCGGTCTCCTTGGCGCGCGCCTCGATCTGCTGTGCGACCAGCGGCGTCAACACCCAGCCAGGGCAGATGGCGTTGCAGGTGACGCCGTCGTTGGCGGCTTCGATCGCCACCACCTTGGTCAGCCCCACCAATCCGTGTTTGGCGGCGACGTAAGCCGCCTTCTGTCCGCTGGCGACCAAGCCGTGCGCCGAGGCGATATTGATGATGCGGCCCCACTTGCGGCTCTTCATGCCGGGCACCGCGGCGTGGATGGTGTGGAAGGACGACGACAGGTTGATCGCGATCACCGCGTCCCATTTCTCGGTCGGAAAATCCTCAATGTTCGCCACGTGCTGGATGCCGGCGTTGTTCACGAGGATGTCGATTTGGCCGAATTCCTTTTCGGTCGTCGCGATCATCGCGGCGATTTCGCCGGGCTTCGACATGTCGGCGCCGGAGTAGCGCGCTTTGATGCCGAAATCCCTCTCGAGCCCGCTGCGTTCCTTTTCGATCGCGGCCGTCTCGCCGAAGCCGTTGAGCATCACGTCGGCGCCGGCCTCCGCCATGGCGCGGGCGATGGCGAGCCCGATCCCCGAGGTGGAGCCGGTGACCAGCGCGGTTTTGCCTTTGAGCATGGGTATCCTCGTCATGACGCGCGGCCAGGAATTTGGGCCGGCAAAGGGGTCGTCCGGTAACGGCCGGAAAGCTGCCTCTATTTTTGCTGCGGTGCAATATCTATCTAAGGAGGGGTTTTCGCGAATCCAGCGTTATCGCGTTAGACTTGCGGCTGAAGGCGGAACGAAAAAAATTGGCAAAACGGCATTCCCACGCGGTGTTCCCGGCGCCGGGTCACGACCACGACCGCTGCGCCAGCGACGCCATTGCCCACGCGGAGCATATCTGCGCCGCGCGGCATGAGCGACTGACGCCGATTCGCCGCCGCGTGCTGGAGGCGCTGCTCGAAAGCCATCAGCCGCTCGGCGCCTACGAGCTGATCGACCGTCTCGCCGAGGACGGCGCGCGCCCGGCACCGATTACCATCTACCGCGCGCTCGACTTCCTGCGCGAGCAGGGACTTGTTCATCGAATCGAGAGTCGCAATGCCTTCATCGCCTGTGGGCACAATCACGTGAGCGGCGACCCGGTGGTGTTTCTGATCTGCGAGAAATGCGGCGCGGTTGGGGAGGCGGCATCGGCCGCGGTTGCCGACACCATCAGAACCGCCTCGCGCGCTGCCGACTTCATTCCGAAGACTCCGGTGATCGAGATTTACGGCATCTGCGCCCATTGCAAGCAGGCGGCTTAAAGCACATCGGCCGGCCATGACAGCATTGCGCCCCGGCGCATAGCTTCGCGCGGCGGCGCGCGCTAAAACCGCGGCCTTGCCGCCGGGGAGCCCATGTCTGCTACTTCGACTTCCGAACACCATCACATCAGCCGCCCGCTCGATGCGCTCGCCGCCGCGCTGGTGGTGATGCTGTGCCTGTCCTGGGGCTTCAACCAAGTGGCGGTGAAGCTCGCCATTCACGACATCCCGCCGCTGATGCAGGGCGCGATCCGCTCGGCCGGAGCGACGATCCTGGTCGTCGGCTGGTGCGTCTTGCGCGGTATCCCATTGCTCAAGCGCGACGGCACGCTCATCCCCGGCCTTGCCGCCGGTGCGCTGTTCGGCCTTGAGTTTGTGTTCATCTACCAGGGGCTTGCCTTCACCACCGCCACCCGCGCGGTGCTGTTCATCTATCTCGCGCCGTTCTTTGTGGTGCTCGGCGCCCGCATCGTGCTGCCGGCCGACCGTTTCCGGTTGTCGCAGTGGATCGGCCTCATGCTGTCGTTCGCCGGTATGATGGTCGCCTTCGGCCTGCCGACGCCGGCGCTCGATCCGCGCCAGACGCTCGGCGATCTGATGTGCGTCATTGCCGCCGCATTCTGGGCCGCTACAACGCTGACGCTCAAGGCCAGCGCGCTCAACCGGGTGTCTGCGGAAAAAGTGATGCTCTACCAGCTCGTCGTTTCGGCGCCGATCCTCGCGCTGGCCGCCTGGATCGCCGGCGAGCAGATATCTCACTGGCCTTCGGCGCAGGCCGTCGGTGCGCTTGCCTACCAGACTGTCTGGGTGGTCAGCGTCACCTTCGTCATCTGGTTCGCACTCATTGCGCGCTATTCGGCGAGCCGGCTATCGGCCTTCTCGTTCCTGACGCCCCTGTTCGGGGTCGCCGCCGGCCATCTGGTTCTGGGCGAGCCGCTGACCCCGGCCTTTGCCGCCGCTGTCGCCTTGGTCGCCGCCGGCCTGATGCTGGTGAACCGGCCGCGCTGATGTTAGTCCTTTGTGTGAGATGAAGGGCCGATCCGACACGATCAACGAGCGCCAACGCGCGCAGGCGGAAGCCCTGCAACGGGCGACGTTCGCTGCCCAAAACGGGCATCCGCTCGACGCCGAACGCATCGCTGGCGAAGTCCTCGCGGCGAACGCCGGTCATCCGGAAGCGACCAAGATTCTCGGTTACGCGCTGCTGATGCAGGACCGTGCCGACGAAGCGCTGGCGCCGCTCGAGAAGGTGGCGCGCACCAGCCGTAATCCGGAAGTCGAGACTCAGCTCGCCATCGCGTTGCGGCACGTCGGACGGAGCGACAAGGCGTTGCTTTGGTTGCGACGGGCCATCAAGCGAACGCCGCCGTTCGCGCCGGCGTTTCATGAGCTGGGCTATCTCCTCTACGTATTGAAGCAGCGGGACGAGGCGATCGAGGTGCTCAGGCAAGGCACCGCGGTGGCGCCGATGATGACCGAGATGTGGATCCAGCTCGGCTACGTTTGCTCCACGGTCAACGACCGCTCCAAAGCCGCCGGCGCCTTTGCGCGAGCGCTTGCCATCAATCCCGTCCACCCTGACGCCTTGCAGGGACTGACGTCTGTGCTGATGCACGAAGGCGAATACGCGAAGGCGGCCGAGCTGTTCAAACGCGCGATCGCGGCCAACCCCGGCCATGCGTGGGCGCGCATCGGGCTCGGCAATTGCCTGCTGGAGCTCGGCCAGGAGGATGCCGCCTATGCCTGCCTGCGAGCTGCTACCGGCAAGGGCGCCGAGCTGCATAGGGTGCTCAAGGCAATTACGTCGTCCGGCCGTGGACGCTTCTGGCTGCGCCCCAGCGACGCCACGAAGTTCTTCAGGGGTGAAAGCGCCTGACGCGGGCTAGCGTTTTGGCTCGCGAAATTCGCGCCGGTAGACGCCCAACTCGCTTGCGATGGTGCCGGCCGTGTCGTTGAGCCGGACAGCGGCTTCGGGGGTGAGCCTTTCGGTCTGACTCGTCCATTTCTCGCGTTTGACCGGGATACACTGCGCGATAGGCGTTCCCTTCGGCAGCACGCCATTGAACTCGTCGTCGTGCCAGCGCGCCGGAAAGTGGATCAGGTTGTCGTTATAGCTGTCGGTGTCGACCAGTCCGGTGACCGTGGTGAACGGCAGATCTTTCCGGTTCAGCGGGTGCGTGCACAGCAGCGAGTAGCCCGACGGCGTCTCGATCGTCCAGAAATTGTTGAACTTGATGAGAAAGCGGTCCTCGTCGAAGAACGGCGTGCCGGCGGCCTGAACGTTGTCGTGATAGTCGATCGGCGCGTGAGGAAAGTTGGTGACGCCGCCGCCCGGCACGTCGCGGTCCCAGAAGAACTCTCCGTTCTCGACCTTGAGATCGCATACCAGCGGTATCAGGAATCCGTAGCCCATGGCGTCGATGAACGGCGGGCATTTTTTGACCGTCATCACGTCCGTCTGGTTGATTTCGCTGAAGACTTTTTGCGGCATCGCCTTGAACCAGTCGGGGAGACCCTGTACGGCCGGAATTGGCCGCGGCAGGATCGGTTCCAACTCCGGCGGGCAGCGGAAAACAACGGACCTCGGGCTTGTCTGGTGCATGCCGTAGCGGGCCCCCAAGCCTCCGCACGTCGAACTGCAGCTTTTATGATCTTATTTGAGTGCTATTTTATGCTCCGATTATTTACAATAGCAAGAAAGTTATATCAAATTTATACATCCGCCGGCGGCAAAGAACTGGCGCTGGTCGACCGATTGCCGCTGGCGTCATTGCACCGACGTAAATCGAGGCCAAATTGAAGGACTACGGGAGGCGGCCGTGCCATTGACGCTGTTCGTGCGCTCTGGCACTCCGGTCCGAAGGAACCGCCGTCCGCGTAGCACGGTTGTCGGAAGGGCCCCGGCGCTGGTTGGTTCGCGATAAAGAGCCGCGCAAACAAGAAGTTACATCCGATGAGCATGAGCACGATCAATCGCCACAAGACCGTCGGCGTTGACGTCGGCGGCGTCATGGTGGGCGGCGGCGCCCCTATCGTGGTGCAGTCGATGACCAACACCGATACTGCGGATGTTGACTCGACAGTCCGCCAGGTCGCCGCGCTCGCGCGCGCAGGCTCCGAGATCGTGCGCATCACCGTCGACCGCGACGAGGCAGCCGCTGCCGTGCCGCACATCAAGGAGCGGCTGCTGAAGATGGGCGTCGACGTGCCCATCGTCGGCGACTTCCATTACATCGGTCACAAGCTGCTTAACGACCACCCGGCCTGCGCGGTAGCGCTCGACAAGTACCGCATCAATCCCGGCAATGTCGGCTTCAAGGGCAAGCGCGATCCGC
Organism: uncultured Pseudomonadota bacterium; assembly: GCA_963732895.1. Classification (GTDB taxonomy): domain Bacteria; phylum Pseudomonadota; class Alphaproteobacteria; order Rhizobiales; family Xanthobacteraceae; genus Pseudolabrys. Next base: position 233,286 of record CAVTBG010000009.1, read on the forward strand.
AATTCACGCAGATCGTCGAAATGGCAATCAAGCACGGCAAGCCGGTGCGCATTGGCGTCAACTGGGGTTCGCTCGACCAGGAACTGCTCACCAAGCTGATGGACGAGAACTCGCGGTCGGCGACGCCGCGCGACGCCCGCGAGATCATGCACGAAGCCATGGTGCAGTCCGCGCTTCTTTCCGCTGCGCGTGCCGAAGAGATCGGCCTGCCGAAGAACCGCATCATCCTTTCCGCCAAGGTGTCGGCGGTGCAGGACCTGATCGCCTGCTATCTCGAGCTCGCCCGCCGCTCCGATTACGCGCTGCATCTCGGCCTCACCGAAGCCGGCATGGGGACCAAGGGCATTGTCGCTTCCAGCGCGGCCATGGGCGTGCTGCTGCAACAGGGCATCGGCGACACCGTCCGCATTTCGCTGACGCCGGAGCCCAACGGTGATCGTACGCGCGAAGTGCAGGTGGCGCAGGAATTGTTGCAGACCATGGGCCTGCGCACCTTCGTGCCGCTGGTTGCCGCCTGCCCTGGCTGCGGCCGCACCACCTCGACCACCTTTCAGGAACTCGCCTCCGACATCCAGGGCTTCATCCGCGACTCCATGCCGGCGTGGAAGACGCGTTATCCGGGCGTCGAGACGCTCAACGTCGCGGTCATGGGCTGCATCGTCAACGGTCCGGGTGAATCCAAGCACGCCGACATCGGCATCTCGCTGCCCGGCACCGGCGAGCAGCCGACCGCGCCGGTATTCATCGACGGCAAAAAGGCCGCCACCTTGCGCGGGCCGACGCTCTCTGCCGACTTCAAGCAGATGGTGATCGACTACATCGACCGCCGCTTCGGCACGGGCGGCGAGCGGACCGCCGCCGAGTGAAGACCAAACCATTTCTGATAGGCTTCATCGCGATCATGGTCGCGGTAGTCATCGCTTCCGTCTATCTCAGCCTTACCGTCGAACCGACCAACAAATCATTCGTCGCGGTCAAGTCGCCGGACGGCCGCTACAAGGTGGTGTTGGCCTCGTTGACGCGCCCCGGCAAACCGCCGTTCTGTGCCGATAGCATCGCGATCTTCCTCTCGGTCTATCCCGACAGCTTTGTCGAAAGCGACAAGGTCTACGAGATCTATGCTGCCCCTTGCGCCGCACCCTCAGGCCGCGTACCGCCGCCCGAGATGGAGTGGCTGTCGAACACGGAATTGCGCATCACCTATTCGCCGCCGCCCGCCCCCGATGCGGCCAAGGTGAAGATGAACGCTCTCGATGCGTCGAAATATGTGCACGTGACGTACGTGGCGCGGTAGGACGCTCGCTAAATTCAGTTGATTTAACGCAGCCACCACTGGCTGACATTGATGAACTCGTATCGGCGTATCTTTAAATTCCGTACGACGAATGGTCTTGGTGATCTTGGTTTAGAGTTCGGCGCGCCGCCGCTCGATGCGGCACCAAAGCTTGTAGCATTCCACGGCAGGAAATCTCTGCGCGCGCATCACTCGGAGTTGCCGCTCTAGGCGCTCAATCCCTGCCAATGAGCCTCCTTGATTTGGTATCAGACAACGCGTCCGAAATGGTCGTAAGGGCTACACGCTGCCCAAAATTGCGGGTGGGTTTCGGTCTTGCCCAACTTGCCGCTGCCTCGTACCCGGCGACTCAGCTATAACGTCCCTCACCTCCCGCTGCTGCCGGGTTTCAAAACAAGCGGATGGACACCATGAACAAACTTCAACCGATTCCACTCGGCCTTGCCGCCGGCATCCTGTGGGCGGTTTCCGTGTTTGTGCTCGGCCTGACCGCCATCGGCGGCTGGGGCGGCGGCATCGTCGCCGGCCTTGGCACGTTCTATATCGGCTATGGTCCTTCGATCATCGGCGCCATCATCGGCGCGATCTGGGCCTTCGTCGACGGCTTGGTTGGCGGCGTCATCCTGGCCTGGCTCTACAACATGTTGGCGAAGTAGCGGGCAGCGTGTCATTACGCGCTGTTGTCATGATCAAATCCAACCGCCGCCATCATGCCCGCGGTTGGCGAGGCTGGCTTCTTCCAGATCGAGCTCGTATTCGATCCGTCGCCGCGCCTCGTCGGTGATCTTGCCCTCGCGCAACAGCCGGTAGATGAATTTGCGCTCGGCGTCGATCAGCTCTTTCTTCAAGCTCGCGCTCTGGCGCGTGCGGTCGAGTCCATCGGCGAGGTCGTGCGGCAGGATCTGCGTGCGGCTCAAATTGCGTGTGCGCAGTAATTCGAGTACGTCATCGGGCACTTCGCGTTCGCCGGCGAGCGCTTCGAGCCGCTTGCTCACTTCTACCAGTGCCGCCTGCCGTGCCGCCAGCTCCGCTTGAATTTCGCTCTGGCGCTCGGCCTCGCCGTGCTGCGTCAGGCCGAGCCAGCGCACCACGCTCGGCAGCAACAGACCATGTCCGATCAGCGTCACGATGATTACGCCGAAGGTGACGAACAGAATCAGGTCGCGGTGCGGAAACGGCTGGCCGCTGTCGGTCGCGTAGGGAATGGCCAGGGCGGCGGCGAGCGAGACTACGCCGCGGATGCCGGTGAAGGCGAGCAGGAACACCGATTGCCAAGGCGGCGACGGATCGCGCCGCGCTATTGGCGGGATCAGCCAGCGCGGCAGATAGGTCGCCGGAAACACCCAGATGAAGCGCGCGGCGATCACGATCAGTACGGCCCAGCCGGTCGCGATCAGCAAATCGGAAATCGAAAAGGTGTGCCCGTTGTCCATCAGCGTGCGCGCTTCCAGGCCGGTGACCAGGAACACCAGGCCTTCGACCAGATAGACGAGCAGGTCCCAGAAGAAGATGCCCTGCAGTCTTGTGGCCGAGGAGATCAGCCGCGGTCCATTCCAGCTCACATAGAGTCCGCAGGCGACGGTCGCGAGCACGCCGGAACCGCCGAGGTGCGCCGGCACCCAGAAGGCGAGATAGGGCGTCATCAGCGACAGCGTGATCTCGACGCGCGGGTCGCGCGCCCAATGTCTGAGGCGCAGGCTCAGCCAGCCGACGCCGATACCGTAGATCACTTCGCACACAACGATCGCGCCGAAAGTACCGGCGGCTTCTTCGATCGAGAACGTGCCGGTGACGACCGCGGCGACGGCAAAGCGGTAGAGGATCAGCGCGGTGGCGTCGTTGGCGAGTCCTTCACCTTCCAACACCACCACGATCCGGCGCGGCAGGCCGAGCCGGCGCGCGATGGCGAGCGGCGCCACCACGTCGGGCGGTGCGATGATGGCGCCGAGCACAAAACCGACCGGCCAGGAGAAATGCAGCAGGTAATGCGCGGCCGCCGCCACCGCGCCGGCGGTGAACACCACGCAGCCGAAGGCGAGCAGGCCAATCGGCCGCAGATTGAACTTGAAGTCGTGCCAGCTCATAGCGACGCCGGCCGAATAGATCAGCGGCGGCAGGATGACGAGCAGCACGACTTCCGGCGCCAGCGAAACTTTCGGCAGGCCTGGGATCAGCGCCATGGCGATTCCGGCGATCACCAGTAGGATCGACGGCGCCACATTGAGCCGCCGCGCCAGCACGGCGACCACGGCGAGCACCGCCAGCATGAACAGCAGCGTCTGCATGATCGCGGTCATGGCGTCATCCCCGTATTCCCACTCGCCCGGTCAATGGGGTCGTGTACGCATGGCGATCATCCGCCGCCGAGCGCCCCCTGCACTAGATTCGACACCAGGTTCACCGTCAGCGCCAGCACAGTCAAATTGAAGAAGAAGGCGACGACGCCGTGCACCGTCGCTATGCGGCGGATCACCTTGCTGGTGATGGCGACGTCCGACACTTGCGAGGTCATGCCGATTACCAAGGAAAAATAGAGGAAATCCCAATACACGGGGTGCTTGTCGTCGGGAAAGTTGAGTCCTCCAATCACGCCGTCACGGCGCTCGCCGTAATATTCGTGCGCGTAGTGCAACGCAAAGATCGTGTGCACGAACAACCATGACAGCAAGATCGTCACCATGGCGAGCAGGGCGGGACCGAGGTCACTGGCGTGCGGGGTCGGCTTGGCGCTGCCCAGTTCGACCACGATGGCGACCAGGCTCGCCAGCGTGGCGATGATGGTGAGCACCAGGATGACGAAGGCGCCCTCATCCTGCTCGGCGGCGCGCTTGCGAATGCGAGCCTCGTCGGCGCGCAGCATCATGGCGTGAGTCGTTATCAGATAGAGCGCGAGGCCGACGTTCCAGCCGACCAGCAGCCGCGTCGACAGATGCCAGTGGAAAGGCTCCAGCACGATGATGCCGGCGCCGATTATTGTCGCGATGAATAGCTTAGCGTGCAGCCGGGCGAGGCGGATCGGCAGGGGCGGCAATGGCGACGGCAGACGGGCAGTCTTGGCCATGGATGATCCGCGCGCTTCAGGCACTCCGCTCGGCGATGAAATGGGCAGTGGCGCGCAAGACGTCGGCCTCGGCGCCGAACGGCTCCAGCGCTTTGTCGGCATCCTTGACCAGCGCGTCGAGCCGCTTGTGGGCCCCGTCGATGCCGAGGATGGAGACAAGCGTTCCCTTCCCGGCGGCGGCGTCCTTGCCGGCGGCCTTGCCGAGCGTGGCCGTATCGCCCTCAACGTCAAGCAGGTCGTCGGCGATCTGGAAGGCTTGGCCGATCACCACGCCGAAGTTGTCGAGCCGGGCGAAGGTGTCGCCGTCGGCCTTGCCGAGCAGCGCGCCGGCGCGGCAGGCAAAGCGCAACAGCGCGCCGGTCTTCATCGCCTGCAGGGTAAGGATTTCCTGTTCGCTTAAGGGTGCGCGCTTTTGATCGAAGCGGCCCTCGGCGGCGAGATCGAGCATCTGCCCGCCGGCCATGCCGCCGAGTCCGGCGGCGCGCGCAAGTTCCAGCACCACCGCATTGCGTACGGCCGGGTCGGCATGCACTTCGGGCCGCGCGGCCACGTCGAAAGCGAGCGTCAGCAGCGCGTCGCCGGCAAGGATTGCGGTGGCGTCGTCGAAAGCCTTGTGCACGGTGGGCCGGCCACGGCGCAGGTCATCGTTGTCCATCGCCGGCAGGTCGTCGTGCACCAGCGAATAGCAGTGCACCAGCTCGAGCGCCGCGCCAGCGAGCGCCGCGCCTTCGCCGCCGGCGCCGAGCAAAGTGGCGCTTTCAACTACGAGAAACGGCCGCAGGCGCTTGCCGCCGCCGAGCACGGCGTGGCGCATAGCGTCCAGCAAACGTTTCGGGCGGGCGGTCTCGCCTTGCAAGGGCTCATCGCCGAGCAAGCGCGCGAGCAGGGCCTCGGTATCGGCGGCGACGGCGGCCAGCCGGGCAGTGAAAGGGGCGTGGGAACTTACATCCATGGCCGCCATTTACCCTGAGCCCCCCGCCACCGCAAATCCTGCCTTCAATGGGTTATGTTTTCCTCATGCCCGGCTCTCGCAAGCGCCATTCGCCCCGCAAGATGACGGCAGTCCGCGGCGTCTTGCGCCTGCCGCGGGTGCCGCGGCCGTTGCGTGTGCTGCTGTTTGCGGTGCTGCTGGTGCTGGCCGTGCCTTATGCGATCGCGCCCTTCTATGCCTTCGGCCAGCCGGTTTCGACCGAGATGCTGTGGCGGCGCATGAACGGCAAGCGGGTGGCGCGGAGCTGGGTGCCCCTTGCCTCCGTCGACCCCGACTTGGCGCGGGCAGTTATCGTGGCCGAGGACGGCCGTTTTTGCGAGCATTACGGGCTCGATTTCACGCAGATCCAGGACGCCATCCAGGATGCCGACAGCCTGGAGGATGTGCGTGGCGGGTCCACCATTACCCAGCAGGTCGCCAAGAACCTGTTCCTCTGGCAAAGTCGCAGCTGGGTCCGCAAGGCGCTGGAGGCCCCGCTGGCGCTCTGGATCGACCTCGTGCTGCCCAAGCGACGAATCCTGGAACTCTACCTGAACGTGGCCGAATGGGGCCCGAACGGCGAATTCGGGGTGCAGGCGGGCGCCGAGCGAGCCTTCCACACCACCGCGCGCCGGCTCAGCCACACCCAGGCGGCGCTACTGGCGGCCATGCTTCCCAACCCGCACGATCGTGACGCACGCCGGCCCGGTCGGGGCCTCAGGAGGCTGGCCCGGCTCTATGTCGTGCGTTCCGCCCGGGCCGGGGCCGCGGCCACGGCTTGTCTCCGCAGACACTAGCCTTCCCGCCGGCCTTCCTTTATAAGCCCCGCCCAAACCCGACATTGCCCGATTTTCAGGAGTTCGTAGCCATGGCCGTGCCGAAAAGAAAAACCTCGCCGTCGCGCCGCGGCATGCGCCGGTCGGCAGATGCGCTCAAGCAGCCGACCTATGTCGAGGACAAGGATTCCGGCGAACTGCGCCGTCCTCACCACATCGACCTGAAGACCGGCATGTACAAGGGCCGGCAGGTCTTGAAGGTGAAATCCGAAGCCTGACGACCCGGCCGTTAGCAGGGGGAGACCCATCATGTACCTGATTGGCATTCCCCTCCTGTTGCTACCGTTCGCGATCTACAACATGGTCGCTTTCCTGATGCCGGGCGTGAGCTGGACGGCCCCGATCTTCAGCGTGCACATGATGTCCGGCGCCGACTGGACCATGTCGGCGAGCGACGTGCTGATCGTGTTCGCGATCCTCGCGCTGTTCGGCGAGGTGATGAAGTCGACCCGCATCGTGCTGCGCACCGTGGTCGATCACGGCCTGTCTCTGATCCTGTTTCTCGGCATGCTGGTCGAGTTCATCCTGGTGCCGCAGACCTCGACTGCCACTTTCTTCGTCCTTCTTGTGCTCAGCTTCGTCGACGTACTTGGCGGCTTCGTGGTGACGTTGCGCTCGGCCCAGCGCGACCTGACCATCGAAGGTACCGGCGTTCCGCACGTGACTTCCTGAGTGCTTCCCACCTTCTGGACCCCACTATGAGCCGCGACTTCCAACTGCCCGGCCGCTCGCCGGTGATCGCCTGCAATGGCATGGCGGCGACTTCTCACCCGCTCGCCACTCTCGCCGCGGTCGACGTCCTGCGTGCCGGCGGCACCGCCGCCGATGCCGCCGTTGCCGCCGTCGGGGTACTGTGTGTCGTCGAGCCGCACATGACCGGCATTGGGGGCGACTGCTTCACATTGATCTCGCAGCCGGGCAAACCGGTCTGGGGTTATAACGGTTGCGGCCGCGCCGGCGCCGCCGCCTCCGCGGAGGCATTGCGCGGGCAGGGCATGGCCGAGATCGGCAATTCCATTCATGCCGTTACGGTGCCGGGTTCGATCGCTGCCTGGGAGGATATCCTCAAGAACCATGGCCGTTTCGGCCTCGACCGCGCGCTGCAGCCGGCGATCCAATATGCCGAAGGCGGCTTTCCGGTGGCCCCGCGGGTGGCCTGGGACTGGCAGCGCCACGTTGCCAAGCTCGCCGCCGATTCCGGCGCCACGCGGCACTACCTGTTCAACGGCAAGGCGCCGAAAGAGGGCGACGTCATCCGCTTTCCGGCGCTGGCGCAGACGCTCAAGACCATCGCCGCCAAAGACGCGAAGGGATTCTACGAAGGCGAAATCGCTGCCGAGATGGCGGCCACGGTCGCTGCGCGCGGTTCGTTCCTGACCGCGGAAGATTTCGCCAACCACCGCGGCGAAACTGTCGCGCCGATCGCGACGCGTTACCGCGGCCTTGACCTCACCGAGATCCCGCCGAACGGGCAAGGCATTACTGCATTAGTGATGCTCAACGTCCTGGAGAATTTCGATCTCGCCAAGCTCGACCCGACTGGCCCGGAGCGCTTCCATCTGGTGCTGGAGGCCGCGCGCTTGGCTTACGCGATGCGTGACAGCCACATCGCTGAAGCTTCGTTCATGCGCGTGCCCGTTCCTGACTTGCTCGATAAAGCGTTTGGCAAGAAGCTTGCGTCACTCATCGACATGAACAAACGCGCCAAATTTCCGGGCGCGCCAACGCCGGGCAGTGATACGGTCTATCTCACGGTGGTTGACCGCGACCGCATGGCCTGTTCCTTCATTAACTCGCTCTATTCGAGCTTCGGCGTCGGGCTGTGCACCGAGAAGAGCGGCATCCTGATGACCAACCGCGGCGCCTGCTTCACGCTCGAAGCCGGCCATGTCAACGAGTTCGGCCCGAACAAGCGGCCGATGCACACCATCATACCGGCGATGGCCATGAAGGATGGCCGCTGCGACATGAGCTTCGGCGTCATGGGCGCGCACTACCAGCCCATGGGCCATGTGCAGATCGTCACCAACATGCTCGATTACGGTATGGACGTGCAGGAAGCGATCGATTGCCCGCGCTTCTTCTTCAATGACGACGATTACGAAGAGACCGTGGTGGAGACCGGCACGCCGCAAGCGACCATCGACGGCTTGAAGGCGCGCGGCCACAGAGTGGTGATGGCGCCGACCCCGTGGGGTGGGGCGCAGACCATCAAGATTGACTGGGATCGCGGCGTGCTGATCGGCGGCTCGGAGCCGCGCAAGGATGGCTGCGCGCTCGGCTACTGAACGCCTAACCCCACTTCGCGAGTTTGGCCATGGCCCGGTAGGCGGTCGCCGCCTGTGCCGGTTCAGCCCGGCGGCGGGTCCTGGTCTGCGGGTGCTGGTCCTTGGTGGCGATCAGGTGGGCGAGGAACGGCGCTTGCCGGTGGCGTGGCAGCGGCGCAGAGGGGGTGGGGGCGGGCGCGACTAGCGCACGGGCTTCGCCTGCCGGTTGGTTTTCCGCCTGTCTGATCTGGTCCGAAGTCATGGCGCGGCCTGTCTCAATTTGGGACAGCGACGGGCTGTCCGTCTTCGATGTGGCAAGGGCCATGCCGCAAAGCTAAAACCGCCGAATGCAGCGCAAAAGTCGTAGTTTTGCGGATTGTTTAGGTATTTTTTGTAACGTCGCTGGCGACGACTGGTTCGCCGTTTACCAGCGCCCAGGCCGAGGCGTGCCAATAAGGGGCGAGTGTGACACACAACAAACCGGCGTCCGTCAGCCCGGACGCTGCCGCGATCCTCGAGTTCGTCGGCGAAGCCGCCTATGAATGGCGGCTCGACAGCGACGTGCTGACCTGGACGCCGAACGCAGGCGCGGTACTCGGCGTCGACATGGCCACGGTCGCCAACGGCCGCGCGTTCGCTCAGCGCGTCGATGCCGACGAGGGATTGAGCCGCATCGACGCCCTCGAGCAAGCCAACGAGACCGACGCCGGCGAAGGCGTGCCCTATCAGGCGCAATATGCTTTCCGCCGCAACGGCCCCGCCGATACGGTCTGGCTCGAAGACAGCGGCCGCTGGTTTGCCGGCCCCGACGGAAAGCCGCTTCGCGCGCACGGCGTCGTGCGCATTATCGACGAGCGTCATGAGCGCGAATTCCAACTTACGCGGCTCGCCAAGTTCGATCCGCTCACCGGCGAGATGAACCGAGCCTATCTGACCGAGATGCTGGAGGCGACGCTCGACGAGGCCGTGCGTTTCCGTGAATCGTGTGGTTTCCTGCTGGTCGCTATTGACCGGCTCGGCCATCTCAATGATGCCTATGGCTTCGACGTTACTGACGAATTGATCGGCAAGGTCGCCCAGCGCATCCGCGCGCGCTTGCGCGGCAAGGACCACCTTGGCCGCATCTCCGGCAACAAATTCGGCATCATCCTGACCCGGTGCACATCGGACGAATTGACGGTCGCGGCCGAACGTCTATTGGCTGGCGTGCGCGACGAGACTATCGCCACCGAAGCGGGACCGGTGGCCGTGACGCTATCGATCGGCGGCGTGACCGCGCCGCGTCATGCCCGTTCGGTGCCGGAAATTCTGGCCCGCGCTCAGGACGCTCTGCACGCCGCGCGCGCCAAGCGGCCGGGCTCGTTCTATGCCTATCGGCCGAACGTTGAGCGCGACACGTTGCGGCGCGACGCGGCGCGCGCCACCGACGAAATCTGCGCTGCCCTCAACGAGCGTCGCATCGCGCTCGCCTTCGAACCGGTGGTCGACGCATCAAGTCGCCAGATCGCGTTCTACGAATGCCTGATGCGGGCGAGCCGTGCCGACGGCCGCGTGCTCAACGCCAACGAAATCGTCCCGGTCGCGGAACGGCTTGGCCTGGTGCGCATGCTCGACTACCGAATGCTTGAGCTGGTGGTCAATGAATTGGTCGATGCGCCCGATCTTACGGCAAGCGTCAACGTCTCGCCTGCATCGACTGTCGATCCGGATTGGTGGCAAGGCTTGGGGGCGCTGCTGCGCGCCAACCGGCACGCCGCCGAGCGGCTCATCGTTGAGATCACCGAAACCGCGGCAATCGACAATGTCGATGAAGCTCGCGGATTCGTCACGCGCGTCAAGGATCTCGGCTGCCGCATCGCCATCGACGACTTCGGCGCAGGCCATACTTCGTTCCGTAATTTGCGTAAGCTCGGCGTCGACATCCTCAAGATTGACGGCGCCTTCGTGCGTAACATGGTCAAGGCGGACGACGATCGTGCCTTCGCGCGCACGCTAGTCGATCTGGCGCACCGGCTCAGGATGAAGACGGTTGCCGAATGGGTGCAAGACGAGGCCGCGGCGGCGTTGCTCGCCGAATGGGGCTGCGATTACCTGCAGGGGGCGTTAATCGGTCTCGCTAGTGGCGAGCGGCCGTGGCGGCCTCACTCTGTTCAGAGTGCAGCGGCGCCCTGAGGGAAACGCCGGAGGGACGGCGAAGCTTGCACAGCGCCGCCGCCTCCTATCATTGACTGCGCTTACTTCTTCCCGGTGACCCAGTAGCTCACCATCTTCGGGTGGGTCTTGATGAACTTTGCGGCGGCTTTCGGATAGGATGTCTGCTCCGACTGGTACATCAGCTTCTCCAACTCGCTGAGCGGGAAACTGATGCGCGAGACGAAGGCCGCCACCTTCGGGTCGTCCTTCTTGAAGCCTTCGCGGGCCAGCGCATGGATTTGTTCCGCTCCGCCGAGCACCTTCTTCGGGTCCTTCAGGTAACGCAGCTTGAAGGCGCCGAACATCCAATGCGGCCGCCAACCGGTGACCACGATCCACTTCTTACGGGTGATCGCGCGCTTCAATGCCGCCGTCATGGCAGCGCCGCTCGACTCGATGAGATTGTAGTTGGTGAGTCCATAATCTTTGATTGCCTTCTTAGAGAGGCGCATCAAGCCAGCGCCGGGATCGATGCCGACGATCTGGCCGCCGAGTTTGTCGTGCACGTCCTTCTTCTTCAAGTCGGGAATTGCATCGAGCTTGGCCTTCGGCACGTAGGCGGGCGCCACCCAACCGAGGCTGGCGCCGCCATAGAGGACGCCCAGATCCTCGACCTCGTTCTTCACCTTGGCGTAATAGTCGGCGTGGGTTTTAGGCAGCCAGGCCATTTCCATCAAGTCGATGTCGCCCTTAGCCAGCGCGCTGTACTGCAGCGCGATATCGAGCAGCACCAATTTGACCTTGTATCCCATCTTCTGTTCGAGGATCTGCTTGGTCACCTGAGTGACCGCTTCCGCGTCCGACCATGCCGTCCAGCCGATCTTGACCTCTTTGGCTTTGGCCGCCGTGCCGGCGGACGTCATCGTGACGCCGACCAGAACGGCCGCTATGAGTTGGGTGATTTTCGACATCGGAAACTCCTTGGCTTGATATGGCTTTGCGGCGGTCAACCCGCCGGCTTGGTCTTCTCGGAGTGCCCCGAGAGTTTGCGCAACAACGACCTGAGGCTGCGCGTCTCGCTGAGGCCGCCACTGGCACGGCCGAAGCTTTGCGTGATGCGATCCAGAATGACCGCGAGAATAACAACCGCGATGCCGCCCTGGAACCCTTGCCCGACGTCCAGGCGCTGGATGCCGGTGAGCACCGTGCTGCCGAGCCCGCCGGCGCCGATCATCGAGGCGATGACCACCATCGACAGCGCCAGCATGATGGTCTGGTTCACGCCGGCCATGATCGACGGCATCGCGAGTGGAAGCTGGACTTTGTAGAGCAGTTGCCGCCGCGTGCAGCCAAAAGCAAGGCCGGCCTCGACGTGTTCGGCTTCGACGGTGCGAATACCGAGATCGGTCAGCCGCACGGCAGGCGGCATGGCGAAGATCACGGTCGCAATCGTGCCCGGCACCTGGCCGAGGCCGAAGAACATCACCGCCGGTATGAGATAGACAAAGGACGGCATGGTCTGCATCAGATCGAGCATGGGCCGCATAATTGTCTTGACGAGATCGCTGCGCGCCATGGCGATGCCGAGCGGGATGCCGAACAGAAGCGCGATCAGGCTGGCGGCAAGGACTAGCGCCAGGGTGGAGACCATCTCGCCCCACAGACCCATGCCGTAGACCAAGCCTAGGGCGAAGAGAGCGAACAGCGCGATACCCTTGCCGACGCGCCACAGGCTGAGCGCCACGAGAATCGCGACCAGCGCCCAGGCTGGCAGGTACATGAGCGAGTTTTGAATTGAATTGGTGATGAGGCCGACGACATAGGAGAAGGCATCGAGCCCCGGCCCGAAGTGCGCCAAGATGAAATTGACGGCGTCCGAAATCCAATCGCCAATGTTGATGCTGCCTTGCATTCTCCAACCTTTTCTCGGTCGCCCCTGCTTTTAGGCGGACAAGGGCGTCCACCTAATCACACAGGGTTGGGATCAGGATCGGGTTTCGTGGCTGGATTCGCGGCTCAGCGCGTTCAGCATGGCGGAGGTCGTCACCAGGCCGGCGTATTTGCCGTCCTTGTCAACGACAGGAAGTGCCTCGCCGCTGGCGGCGAGTGGCTCTAGCGCGGCGGCGAGCAGTGTGCCTTTGGACTTCGGCTTGATATCGGGAACGAAGGCATCGCGGCACGAGGCGCCGTTGCCTTTAGCGACCGCCGCCTCCAGGCTCTCGACCGTCACGGTGCCGGCGACCCGCAATGAATCATCCAGCACCACCGCAAGTAGGCGGCCCGCTTGATTGAGCTTGTCGAGCGCCGCGCGCGCCGGCGTGTCGGCGCCGCTGATTTCCGCATCGGCATTGCGACGCGCGATCGAGCCGACCGTGAACACCTGGCTCACGTCGACGCCGCGGAAGAAGGCGCGCACGTAGTTGTTGGCCGGGTACCGCAGAATCTCGGTTGGCGTCGCGACTTGAGCGATCTTGCCATCCTCAATGATGCCGATGCGGTCGCCCATCTTGAGCGCTTCATCGAGATCGTGGCTGACGAACACGACCGTGCGCGTTTGCTTCTTCTGCAGTTCGAGCACTTGGTCCTGCATCTCGGTGCGGATCAGCGGGTCGAGCGCGGAGAAGGCCTCGTCCATCAGCATGATGTCGGGATTGGTTGCGAGCGCACGTGCGAGCCCGACGCGTTGCTTCATGCCGCCCGACAGCTCGCTGGGCAAGCTGTCGGCGTAGGCTTTCAGGCCGACGGAATCGAGCGCTTCCATGGTGCGTTCACGACGCTGATGGTCCGGTATGCCGGAGACTTCGAGGCCGAACGAAGCGTTCTCGTAGACCGTGCGGTTGGGCAGCAGCGCAAAACCCTGAAATACCATCGCCATCTTGCGGCGGCGGAGCTCGATCAACGCGGCGTCGCTCATCTTGGTGATGTCTTCGCCATCGACGTGCACTCCACCGGATGTCGGATCGACCAGGCGATTGAACATGCGCAACAGCGTCGACTTGCCTGAGCCCGAGAGACCCATGAGCACGAAAATCTCACCTTCTCTGATGTCGAAGTTGGCGTCTTGGACGGCGACGGTCTGTCCTGTGCGCGTGAAAATCTCATCGCGCCCGAGGCCCTGTTTCAGCAGATCCAGGGCTTCCTGCGGGTAACTTCCGAAAATTTTGTAGAGTCCCTCAATCGTGATTTTGGTGGACATAATCCTCTAACGGTTGATGGGCGCCTGAGCGAAAACGACATTTCGTCGTCAAAAATGGCGGCGCACAAGAAATGGCCGTCGAAACGGCACGTTTATTGGACCAAATAGCTATGCGCCAAGAGATACGAGCTGAGCGCAGAGCGGATGATGAGTTCTTTATACTGGAATGAGGCGCGCCGAACAATCTCCATCGGCCGACTAAGTTCCACGCCACGCCGCGGAAATCTCATCTGGCGAAGCTGCGTGCTCAAGATGCGCCGCGCACCTTATCGATCAAATGTTCGACATCGGCTGGCGCGCTGTCGCCGCGCCAGGCGACATGGCCATCGGGGCGCACAAGTACGAGTTTTCGCTCGTAGAATTCCGCCGCATCGTCCGAGTCGATGTCGTGCACCGTGAGCGGCACGCTGCGCGCAGCTGCCATCTGCACGATCGTTTCGGCGGGCGGTGCGCCGGCAAGACGCAGCAGCACGAAACCGCGGCCGAAGAGATCGAGCGTCGATAGGCCATCGCCGAGCCAGACATGCGGCGCCCGCGCACCAGGCCGCGCATTGGCCGCGTAATTTGCGGGATCGTCGGGCGGCGGCGGGGAGCCGTCGGCAATGCAGATCGGCGAATTCTCGTAGGTGTAGCCAATCTGCAAACCCAGCGTGCGGAATTCGCCGCCAATGCCACGTTCTAGCATGGCGCCGAGTTCGCGGCGCGCGCGCTCGCCGGCGGATGTGTCGTCGAGCACTGCAGGCGACCACTGCGAGAAGGCCTCGTTGTTCTGGTAGAAGCTGGTCGCCATGCGCACGTTGCGGGCGCCGACCGGCCGGCGCTCGGCGTCGTAGCTTTCGATCAGGCGCGGCCCGCCCCAACCTTGCAGCACGGCAGCGAGTTTCCAGCCGAGATCGACCGCGTCGCCAACGCCGGAATTCATGCCGAGCGCGCCGGTTGGCGACAGTTGGTGCACGGCATCGCCGGCAAGCCACACGCGGCCATCGCCGTAGCGTTCGGCAACGAGGCTGCGGCGGCGCCAGACATTGACGTCAATCCATTCGACGCCGATGTCGCGGCCGAGCGCGCGGCGCAGGAAGCCTTCGCGGTCGACGCTTTCAGGCGTTACGTCGTCGCCGGCCTGGTCGATCATCAGCCGCCAGATCCCGCGCCCGGGATCAATGATGCGCAAATTGGCCCAGGCGCCGCCGTGGTCGATGGGGATGAAGAAGGTTGCCGGCTTCTGCCCGCTTCGTTCGAGCAGGCCCGGCGCGCGGAAGAACAGGTTGAGCGGATAGCCGATGGTGCCCTTGCCGGTGAGCTCGATGCCGAGCTTGCGCCGCACCAGGCTGGTGGCGCCGTCGCAGCCGGCCAGATAGTCGGCGCTGAGCGCATAGCGCTCACCGCTTTCGACATCGGTGATTTCGGCGGTGACGCCGTTAGGCCCTTGTTCGAACGACTCCAGCCGATGCCGGTGCTTGATGGTGACGCTCGGAAACGAACGCGCGAACTTCAGCAGCATCGGGTCGAACCAGATCTGCGAGCAGGCCTGCAGCCGGTAGGGGCTCGCCGGTTCCGGAACCTGATGGTCGCGCGCCGGGCGCTCGACCCGGCCGAGCTCATAGCCGAACAGGCTGGTGACGAACACCGCGTCCAGCGGATGGTCGCCGGGGAACGGACAGTTCATCACCTGATCGGCAATGCCCCAGCGCCGGCAGAACTCCATCGTGCGGGTGTTCACCTCGTTCATTTTCGGCGTGACGATGCCGCCATCGCCTTGCTCGATCAGGGTACAGGCAATACCGCGCCAGCCGAGTTCGGCGGCGAGCGCGAGACCGACCGGCCCCCCGCCGGCGATCAGGACTGGTGTGTGGCCGTGCATTCAGGTGGGTCGGACGCTAAGCGTGCCGCTACTGGTCTTTGTTGCTGAGGCGTTCGATCTTCTTCTGCATCTCTTCGAGCTGGCGCTTGAGTTCGTCCATCTCGCCGCCCGATCCGCCCGCCGCCGCTTGCGGCTTGTCGGCTGCCGCTTTGTCCTGGCCAGCCCGCGTGAAGGGCGTAAACATGGCGAAAGTCTTCTCGAACATTTCCATGTTGCGCCGCACTTGCTCCTCGAGCGGACCGAAGCCGCTGACTTCGAAGGCCTGTGCCATCTGATCGCGGAACTTGCCCTGCTGCTGGGTAAGCGACGACATCGACTGTTCGAGATAGCGCGGCACCAGCATCTGCATGCTGTCGCCGTAGAACCGGATCAATTGCCGTAGGAACGCGATCGGCAGCAGACTTTGGCCTTCCTTGTTCTCCTGCTCGAAGATGATCTGCGCCAGCACCGAGCGCGTGATGTCTTCGCCGCTCTTGGCGTCGTAGACCACAAAGTCCTCGCCAGCTTTCACCATGGAGGCCAAGTCTTCGAGGGTCACATACGTGCTGGTGCCAGTGTTATAAAGCCGCCGGTTGGCGTATTTCTTGATTGTGATTGGCTCTTTTTCGTTTTCTGCCATGAGATCACACGTTCCTCCCTGCCCAGATGGTGAGCATAACCGCATTCCGGCGGGGTGGGCCAGCCGTTTTGTGGCGGCGCGGCAGGAAATTGGGGCGCTGCGGTAACCCTTGCGGCGGCGTCAAAAAAGCGCCAATTGTCGGGGATATCTGCAAGTTGTCCGTTATTGACAGGGTTCCCCTCGCCGCTAAGGATGCGGCAGTGCCAAAAAGCGGCCTTGCCCCGCAACTAATCGCCAAAGGAGTTTCGGATGAAGGACGATATCGTCATCGTGAGCGCCGCGCGCACGCCGGTTGGTGCATTCAACGGGGCCTTTGCCAACGTCCCGGCCCACGAGTTGGGTCGTACCGCCATCCACGCCGCGCTGGAACGCGCCGGTGTGGACGGCGATCGGGTTTCCGAAGTGATCATGGGGCAGATCTTGACCGCAGGGCAGGGCCAGAACCCGGCTCGCCAGGCTTCCATCGCCGCCGGCATCCCGGTCGAGAGCCCGGCCTGGGGCGTCAACCAGCTTTGCGGCTCCGGCCTGCGCGCGGTGGCGCTCGGCTATCAGGCGATCCTGAACGGCGACAGCGACATCGTGGTGGCCGGCGGCCAGGAATCCATGAGCATGGCGCCGCACTGCCAGCATCTGCGCGCCGGCGTGAAGATGGGCGACTTCAAGATGATTGACACCATGATCAAGGACGGCCTGTGGGACGCCTTCAACGGCTATCACATGGGCAACACCGCAGAGAACGTCGCCAAGCAGTGGCAGATCACCCGCCAGATGCAGGATGAGTTCGCCGTCGCCTCGCAGAACAAGGCCGAGGCGGCGATGAAGGCCGGCAAGTTCAAGGACGAGATCGTCCCGGTCACCATTAAAACCCGTAAGGGCGACACTGTGGTCGACACGGACGAGTACCCGAAGGCCGGCGTCACGCTGGAAGGGATCGCCAAGCTCAAGCCCGCCTTCGACAAGGAAGGCACGGTGACCCCCGCCAGCGCTTCGGGCATTAATGACGGCGCCGCCGCGTTGGTGCTGATGAAGGCGTCGGAAGCCGCCAAGCTCGGCCACACCCCGCTGGCCCGCATCGTGTCGTGGGCGCAGGCCGGCGTCGACCCGGCGATCATGGGCACGGGCCCCATTCCGGCCTCGCGCGCGGCGCTGAAGAAGGCCGACTGGAAGAAGGAGGACCTCGATCTGATCGAGGCCAACGAGGCCTTCGCCGCCCAGGCCTGCGCGGTCAACAAGGACCTCGGCTGGGACACCAGCAAGGTCAACGTCAACGGCGGCGCCATTGCCATCGGCCATCCAATCGGCGCCTCCGGCGCGCGCGTGCTGACGACGCTGCTGTTCGAGATGCAGAAGCGCAACGCCAAGAAAGGCCTGGCGACGCTGTGCATCGGTGGGGGCATGGGCATCGCCATGTGTGTCGAGCGTTAGCGAAGACACTCCAAGGAACTCTGTCGAGCGTTAGCGAAGACGCACCTGCTTTGCGTGTGTTGAGCAACGGGAGAAAATAGCACTACAATTATCAGCGCGCCGGTTAAGGGAACGCCGGCGCGCTTGGTTTTTGATCCAGGTCTTTGATCCAAGTCATGGCCGGCTCGCCTCAGCCATGGCGCAAGGAAGAAACTCTCTGGGAGGGACGACGGATGGCTCGCGTAGCGTTAGTCACAGGCGGCACCCGCGGCATCGGCGCCGCGATTTCGAAGGCGCTGAAAGCCGGCGGTTATTCGGTCGCGGCGGTCTATCACGGCAACGACGAAGCGGCGGCGAAATTCAAGGCCGAAACCGGCATTGCGGTGTTCAAGTGGGATGTGTCGTCGTTCGAAGCCTGCGCCGATGGGGTCGGCAAGGTACAGACCGAGCTCGGGCCCATTGAAATCTTGGTCAACAACGCCGGCATTACCCGGGACTCCATGTTCCACCGTATGAAGCCCGAGCAATGGTCGCAGGTGATCAACACCAATCTCGGCTCGCTGTTCAACATGACTCGGCAGGTCTGGGAAGGCATGCGCGAGCGCAAGTTCGGCCGCGTCATCAACATATCGTCGATCAACGGCCAGAAGGGCCAAATGGGCCAGGTCAATTATTCCGCCGCCAAGGCCGGCGATCTCGGCTTTACCAAGGCGCTCGCGCAGGAAGGCGCGCGCGCCGGCATCACGGTGAACGCGATCTGCCCGGGCTACATCAACACCGAAATGGTGCAGGCGGTGCCGAAGGATGTGCTGGAGAAGAATATTCTGCCTCAGATCCCGGTCGGCCGTCTGGGCGAGCCGGAGGAGATCGCGCGCTGCGTGGTGTTCCTCGCTGCCGACGACGCGGGCTTCATCACCGGCTCGACGCTGACCGCGAATGGCGGGCAATACATCGCGTGAGCAGCCCGGCGCTCGCTTAGTCGGCGGTCCACCATCCAAATCGTCGCAGGACGGTCCCAACGGGAGCCGCCGCAAGGGCTATGAGAAACGGCTCTATCGGGAGGCGGTAGCGCAGGGAAGCGATCGTGACGACGTGCACGATAGTAAAGTAGGCGAAAAGCAAAAGTAGCGGCGCGAACGCCAAAAGCCGGCGCCGCCATATGATCGCGGAAACGATTGATAAGATGAGCACTGGGCCGAAGCTTGCGATGCTGATGATTCGATAGATGCTCTTGCCGAATTCGGACGCGTTGGGGACGATGTTCCAAAACCGAATAAATTTGAGGCCCACAAGCCTCAAAAAGGCGACCGGGTTGCCGGTTATGTAACGGACCGCCTCGGCGCCATACGCGCGCTGTCGTTGGATTTCATTCGGCAGCGCGTCTATCCGGGCGACAACCGCCGGATCGACGTCCTTGCCCCAGTCGATCCCACCCGACGTGTTTCGCGGGTTGTTGCCAACATACAGGTTTGCGGCCGCACTCGTCGTAAACGGAACAAACACACCAAGGACAGTATAGTTGCGCCACCACCACGGGGTGAGCAGGGCGGCGTAGATCAGCGCGGATACCAGAGCCGCGCGCAACGTCAGTCGCCAATTGCGCGCGGAGAGCGTCGCCGCGGCAATCAAGAAGGGCGGCAGAACTGTCAACGTTGCCTTGGTATAGAGCGCAAGCGCAAATAACCAACATGTCACGAGAAACACGGCGTCAAGCCGAAATCCTCGATCGCGCCACCAATAGAGAGACGCAATCGCAGCGATAAGAAAGGTATTGAACAAGGTCTCGCTCAGTAGCAGGCCCTGATAATAGACCAGAAAGGGATATAGCGCCGTCATCACAAATGCACTTGAGCCGATCGCGCGGTCGTCAAAGATCCGTCTCGCGATCTTTCCAACCAGAAACGCCTGCAGCAATAAGAGAACGGCTTGAACGATCCGAATCGCGATGATGGCGGCGTTCTTGCTCGCGAAGATTGCGATGAAGGCGGAAAAAAATGCGGCTGTTCCAGGCATTTCCCAGGCGCGACTACCGCGAACCGAGAATGCGCCAGTCGCCGCCATATGTGAGGCGCTTGCGAAAAAGCGATGCTCGTCAGGAAAGACAGTCCCGCGGGGGAAATAAAAAAGATCGATCAATATGCAAAGGAACAGCGATATTCCGCCGACTGCCAGATACCATCGACAATCAGCATATCCGCGGCTTTTCACACTGAGCCTCTCAACGCGCCCGATGAAGCGGGAGCAGCGCGGCCTTGTGACTTCCGAAGCCAGCGCTCAATGAAATGCCAAGTACAGGTTGGATGAAAAGGGACCGAGCCGTAATCCCGTGTAGCCGACGGCGGCGCTTCGCCCAATGGGCGCTGCGAGCCGCCACAAGAGCTTCCGCGTCATGGGAACCAGATTTGCTTCGTCCGCCCATTCGGATTTTCCCGTGATCCTGCATGCGATCTTAAACGAATTGTCCCAGTAATGCACGATTGGCAATGCCGTGTGGTGCTCGATGGGAAAAAACCGGTTTGGCACGCTGATAAATACGCGGTGGCCGACCCGGCAAAGCTCTCGCACGAACGACAGTTGACTTTCAAAGCTGCCCACGTGTTCGAGGACGGCGTTTGATGCGACGATGTCGAATTGATTATCGCCGAATGGCAGGCGGGAATTTCTATTGATCTGAACGTAGTCGATAAGAGGAAAGGCCTTCTTGAATTCGAGGCCGGCTCCCAGGCCGCACGCGGTTATTTTGTCGTGATGCGTATATCGGCGCTCCAGAACGTTTGCGCCGTCGTTTATGACGTCGGATACGCCGACATCCAGAATAGTGTCGGATGGAGTGGGGCGCATCCGTTCGTAAAAATCATGCAAGATGCGGTCGCGCGCGAGCACGAGAAACTGCTCCGCCGTGCTTTCGGGCGGAACCTGCTGATAATATTCTTGATCTAAGGCGGACAAGCGCGAAACCTGATGCTTTAAGTAAAAGCTTAAGCATCTCTGTTGGGCCGAGTCTAGGGCTCAGCGTCCTTGCTTCGATCGCCTCTTCTTCGTTGCGTTCTTTCCTGCCTTCTTGACGCTCTTCTTTGCGGCCGTCGTCTTCTGGGGGACGCTCCCGGTTAGCCTGCGTGCGGGGTTCCGCGGGCGGAAATTGCCCTCTGCCTTGTCGAGCCGCACGTTGAAATATTCCCAGGCGCGATTAAGCGGGCCCGGCGCCAGGTTGAAGCTGCCGGCGAGCTCGGCCTCTTCGGCGTTGAGCGGCCCGACATGGCCGAGCATCTTGGCCTGGATCTGCAGCGCGGCGTTGTGGGCGGTGTAGATGCAGCGGAACACCAGTTCCTGCAGCGAAGTGCCGGCGACGGTGGCGCCATGGCGGCGCATCAGCACCGTCCAGTGCGGTCCGAGCGCGCGCGCCAGCGATGCACCCTGCTCGGACTCCTTCACGATCAGGCTGGTGTTGCCGAATTCGTCGCGGGAATCCCAGAACGGCACCACGTCGCCCATGGTGGCGCCGAGATGGAACACCGGCTTCAACTCGGCGCCGGAGATGCAGAACGGTAGGATCGACGGCGCGTGATGATGGCATACCGCGTTCACGTCTGGCCGCGCCTTGAAGATTTCGCCGTGGATCACCCGCTCGCTGTAGATGCGCGACTTCGGCGGCGCGACCGGCTCTGAGTCGAGGGTGAACTCGAGGATGTCTTCCGGTTGGATCAGCTCCGAGCCGCGTGAGCGCGACATGAGATAACGCCCCGGGTCGGTGGGATGGCGCATGGTGGCATGACCGAAGGCGTCGAGAACGCCTTCGAGCGCGAGTATACGGTTGGCGCGCGCGAGCTGTTCGCGCGCCTCGGCGAGTGCATTGGCCACGGACGGTTTCTCCCTGCGAGTTCTGTCCTGTTGGTTCTTAGCGTGTTTTGCCGCCCGGCGACCAGTCGGGCGGCGCCAGTTCGAAGCTTGCGAAGTCGAAACCGGGCGCGACCGTGCAACCGACCAACGTCCAGTCGCCAAGACTTTCCGCTGCCTGCCAGGCTCGCGCGGGGATGGTCACCTGCGGTGCCTCGCCGGTGTGGATGTCGGCGCCGAGCCGCACGATTTCTTCGCTGGCGCCGTTGACGACGGAAAGCGCCAGCGGCGCTCCGGCGTAAAAGTGCCAGATCTCGACCGCGTCGATGCGGTGCCAGTGCGAGCGCTCGCCACGCGCCAGCAGGAATAGGATGGCCGTCGAGGCCGCGCGGCCATTGACGGTGTGGCTGTCGCGGAAGGTTTCGCGGAAGTGGCCGCCTTCCGGATGCGGTTGCAGGTCGAGCTTAGCGATGATGTCGGCGGCGGTGGGGAAGGGCATGTCGAAGCCTCTCGGTCGTCATGCGCGAGCCCGACCCGCGCATCCATTTTTTCGCGAAAGATGGATTGCCGGGTGTCGCGGCGGCCGGGCAACGACGAATCAGAATTTATCCTTCCGCCCGCGGATCTCCGCGAACACCTCCGCTGCCGGTCGGCCGGCCATGCCGATGTCGACCGCGAGGTCGGGCACGTCGGCGCGCAGGAACGGGTTGGCCAGCTTCTCGTCGCCGATGGTGACAGGAATGGTCGGCTCGCCTTCGGCGATCTGCTGTTCCACCTGTGCCGCGCGCGCCTCCAGCACCGGGTTCTCCTGGTCGATGCTAAGCGCGAAACGGATGTTGGCGGCGGTGTACTCGTGGCCGCAATAAACAAGCGTCTCATTCGGCAGGTCACGCAGCTTGAGCAGCGACTTCCACATCATCTCGGGCGTGCCTTCGATGACGCGGCCGCATCCGATGGAGAACAGCGTATCGCCAACGAAGGCAAGATGCTCTTGCGGAAACCAATAGGTGATATGGCCGAGCGTGTGGCCAGGGGTGTCGAGCACCGTGCCGGCGAGTTTACCGACCGAAACTAAATCGCCCTGGCTCACGGTTTCATCCACCGCGGGGATTTTGTTGGCTTCCTTGGCCGGCGCCACCACGCGGCACTTGTACTTGGCCTTCAGCGCCTCGATGCCGGCGGTGTGGTCGGCGTGATGGTGCGTGACCAGGATGTCGGTGAGCTTCCAGCCGGTCTGTTTTAGCGCCTCCTCGATGGGGGCCGCCTCCGGTGCGTCGATCGCCGCGGTGTCACCGGTGTCGGGGTCGTGCAGCAACACTCCGTAGTTATCCTTCAGGCACAGAAACAGGCGGGTCTCGGCGGGCATCGGCTCTATTCCTCGTCGGTTCTTCGTCGCTGGTGTCGCAAATCCGAGGCTCGTCAGATCAACAAGCTTGCTCTGCGGGAACTTCGGATCCGAGAAGGGCACTAGCAACTTTATGATTCTGGTAAGGTTTTTGATTTGAAGTTCGTTTACGAGCGATCTGGAAGTAGTGTAACGAACTTCAAATCCATCGCACTAGCGGTTTGATCGCGTTAACCGTAACACGGAGTACGGCGCCGGGGCACGACGCCTTTCGATTTGGTCGGCGATTTGTTGCGGCATTTCGTGGTATTTTCAACCCATGTCGATCGACGTCGTGGACCTGCGTAACTTCTACAGCCAGCGGCTCGGCGTGGTGGCGCGCCGCTTCATCGGGCGCGGCATTCGCGCGCTGTGGAGCGAAACCCAAGACCAGCGCGTGCTCGGCATCGGCTACACGACACCCTATCTCGGCCTGTTCCGCGAGGAGGCTGAGCGGTGTCTGTCGTTCATGCCGGCGGCGCAAGGGGTGGTGAAATGGCCCTCGCAGAAGCCGACGCTGACCACGCTGGTGGATGAATTCGAATTGCCGCTTGCCGATGCTGCGGTCGACCGCGTCCTGCTCGTGCACGAACTGGAAATGACCCACGATCCGGCCGCGCTGTTGCGCGAAGTCTGGCGTGTGCTGGCCTCGGGCGGGCGACTGCTCACCGTGGTGCCGAACCGGCGCGGGGTGTGGGCGAGAACCGACACCACGCCTTTTGGTCATGGCCGTCCTTATTCGCGCGCGCAAATCAATCAGCTTCTGCGCGAGACCTGGTTTACACCTACGGGCTGGAGCGAGGCGCTCTACGTGCCCCCGGTCGATCGCGGCTGGTTCCTGCGCACGGCTCCGGCCTGGGAGCGTGCGGGCGCGAGCGTCTCGGCGCCGTTCGCCGGCGTGAATCTGGTGGTGGCGACCAAGCAGGTCTACCGGGCGATTCCCGCTCGCCGCGTCAAACACAAATTGGTGCCGGCATTGGAGCCGGCGCTGGCGCCCGGCGCGTGAAGCGCGGACGCAGAACCGCGCGCACCCAAAGCCAATCGCGCCGCCGCTCGACCGTCTTGTGACGTCTTATTCGCCGGGCTGATCGCCTTCAGCCGGTACGGCGCCTGGTCCGCCGTCGCTGCGGAAGCCGCTGCGATGCCGCCGCCGCCGGCGATGTGCGCCGCCAGCGCCTCCGCTGCTGAAGCGTTCCGGCTGGTCGTGACCGTTCTGCGGCGCATTCGGCTGCGCCTGTCCGCCGGTAATGAAAGCGGGCAGCGCATCGACGTCCTGGCCGGCGGCCGGCTGCGGCTGGCGCGTGTTCGCCTGCGCGACCGGCTGCGCGACTGGCTGCTCGCGCGGCGGAAACGGCTGAGCGTCGCGCGGCAAGAAAGGCTGCGGCTGCGGTTCGCGCGGCGCGAAGCTCGGCTCGTTCTGGTAAGGCTGACCGTCGTCTTCGCTTTCGTCGTATTCGTCGGCGGCGCCTTGCGTGCTCTGCGGCTGCTGATTGTAATAGGGGTTCTGCTGGCGGAACTGTTCCTGCGCAGCGGCAATCAGACGGAAATAATGTTCGGCGTGCTGATAGTAGTTTTCGGCCGCGACCGGGTCGCCGGAGCTTTGCGCGTCACGCGCGAGCTGGATGTATTTTTCCGCGATATGCGAGGCCGTCCCTCGAATTTTCACGTCGGGTCCGTTCGACTCATAGACCCGCGTCATTGGATTCTGGCTTTTGCGGTGATTATTTCCTCGTCCCCGCATGCGCTTCTGACCGTTTCTCATGATATGCCTGTTCGCTCACCTTTCGCTTTTATGTCGCGTCGCTTTTGTGTCGCAACTGCGCGACTCGCCCCGCTGGTCGATTCGTCGTTGACCGTGCAATTCGATACCATCGCCATTGCGCGGCGCCGGCACGTACCGGAAATCCGCGCCAATGATCCCAACTTTTGCGATCGTTATCGCGATAGCTGCAGCAACCCCATGGCCGCGGACCTGCCGCAGCGTTGCCTACCTTTCGTTACGCGCATCACTTTTCATTTTAGAAATTTGATGCGCCCAACCGGTGAAGCATCCGGACCCGTATTTGGCGATTTCGTTGTGCCGTAAACCGGCTCTTCCTCATTCGCCCTGTGTACCGCCGCCTCACAGAGCCTTTAGCTCCGGGGTTCGTGGCGATGCAACCGTCACGGGTCGATTCCGTGGCAGGAAGCTAGTCGGTTCCGGGTCATAATCCAAGTGCTTTTTTCGCTGTTTTCCAGCCCCCTGCGTTTTCGGGTGGGGCCAATGCGCTTCGCTCATAGCGTGAGAATTGCGCCCAACGCCCGCGGGATTCCGGCTAAATCCTGGCGGGCCTCACCGGCTGTTAACCCCGCTTCGTTAAATAATCCGCGGACTGCCGCTTCTTGGCCTTGCCCAAGCTCAACCACCAGCCGGCCGCCCGGGGCCAGCAAACGGCGCGCTTCAATGGCAATGGCGCGATAGCACTCGAGGCCGTCGGGACCGCCATCAAGCGCAAGCGCCGGATCGTAATCGCGCACTTCGGGTTCCAGTCCCGCAATGTCACTGCTTGCGATATAGGGCGGGTTCGAGACGATCAGATCGAATGGCCCGCGCAGGCCTGCAGCCATATTGCAGTTTGCAAAATGACAACGCGGCGTCAGGCCATACCGTTCCGCGTTGGCGCGCGCCACCTGCAGGGCGTCTTCGCTGACGTCGGTGCCGGTGCCGGCGGCATGTTCGAGTTCCTTGAGCAGCGCCAGAAGTAGCGCGCCAGAGCCGGTGCCGATGTCGAGGATGCGCAAGGTCTCTGAGCGCCGCGCGTCGTTGACCACGCTGTCGAGCACCAGCTCGACCACTGTCTCGGTTTCCGGCCGCGGCACCAGCACGGACGAGTCGATTTCGAGCGCCAAGCTCCAGAATTCCTTGGCGCCGATGATGCGCGCCACCGGTTCGCGCTTGAGTTGGCGGGCGGCGAGCGCGTCGAGCTTCTGGATTTCTTCCGGCGTGAGCACGCGCTCGCCATGGGTCAGCACGGTCGTGCGCTCGATATCGAGCGCGTGCGCGATCAGCAGCCGCGCATCAGCCTCCGCGGATTCGATGCCGGCCTGCGCCAGCAGTTCTTTCAGCGCCTGCCTTGCCGTAACGATGGTGGGCGCCGGCGTCATCGGTTTCATGCCGCGCCTTGCGCCGCCAGCAACTCGGCCTGATGTTCGGTGACGAGCGCATCGATCAATTCGTCGAGCGCTTCGCCCTCCATCACCTGCGGCAATTTATGCAGAGTCAGATTGATGCGATGGTCGGTGACGCGGCCTTGCGGAAAATTATAGGTGCGGATGCGTTCCGAGCGGTCGCCAGATCCGATCTGACCGCGTCGCTCCGCCGCCCGTTCGGCATCGCGCCGGGTGCGTTCCTGGTCGTAGAGCTTGGCGCGCAGCATGGTCATCGCCTTGGCGCGGTTCTTGTGCTGCGAGCGGTCCTCCTGCACGTAGATCACGATCCCGGACGGCAAATGCGTGATGCGGATGGCGGAGTCGGTCTTGTTGACGTGCTGGCCGCCGGCGCCGCTGGCGCGCATGGTGTCGATCTTCAGGTCCTTGTCGTTGATGTCGATATCGACGTCTTCCACCTCGGGCAGCACCGCCACCGTCGCCGCAGACGTGTGGATGCGGCCGGAGGCTTCGGTATCGGGTACGCGCTGCACGCGATGCACGCCGGATTCGAATTTCAGCTTGGCGTAAGCGCCACGTCCCCGGATCTCTGCGAAGATTTCCTTGAATCCGCCCCTGGTGCCCTCGCTGGCGGAAATGATCTCCGCCTTCCAGCCCTGCTTGGCCGCGTAGCGCTCGTACATGCGGAACAGGTCGCCGGCGAACAGCGCGGCCTCGTCGCCGCCGGTGCCGGCGCGGATTTCGAGGATCACGTTGCGATCGTCCAATGCGTCTTTCGGCAGCAGCGCCATCCGAATCTGCTGCGCCAGCTTGTCCCACCGCTCCTCCAGCAGCGGCTTCTCGGCCTCGGCCATCTTCCACATTTCGGATTCGGTCGACGGATCGTTGATCAGCGCTTCGAGATCGGCGATTTCATCCGCCATGGCACGATAGGCCTTGATGGCGTCGATCACCGGACCGAGCTCGGAAAATTCGCGCGACAGCTTGACGTAATCGTCGGGGCTCAAGTTGGTGGCGAGCTCGCGCTCCACCAGGGAATGACGATTGAGCAAAGCGTCGAGCTTCTGCTGCGGCAGCGAGATCAAAGCTGCAGCCCCTGCGACGCTGCGAAGCTCTCCAGTTTGTGACGAACGGAGACGCTGCCGACCGGCTGGTCTAGCAGCGGTAGGATCGCCTCTTCGCCCTTCTTCACGTCGAGATCGAGCAACAGCGCCTTGACCGGGCCGACCGACGACGGGGACAGCGACAATGTGCGATAGCCGAGAATGGCGAGCGCCAGCGCGCCGATCGGCTGCGAGGCGAGTTCGCCGCACAGCGTCACCGGCTTGCCGTGCTTGTAGCCCTTGTCGACGATGTCCTTGAGCGCCCGCATGACCGGCGTCGACAACGGATCGAAGCGGTTGCTGACACGGGTATTGCCGCGGTCAGCGGCGTAGAGAAACTGCATCAGGTCATTCGAGCCCACCGACAGGAAGTCCACCCGTTCCAGTAATTCATCGAGCTGGAACAGCAGAGACGGCACTTCCACCATGGTGCCGATCTCCACCCGCTCCGGCAAAGCGTGGCCGTGCCGGCGCAGGTGGGTCAGCTCGACCTCGACCAGCGCCTTGGCCTTGTCGAATTCCTCCACCATGGCGATCATCGGAAACATCAATTTCAGTTGCCGGCCGCCGGCGGCGCGCAACAAGGCGCGCACCTGGCTGCGCAACAGGCCGGGACGATCGAGCCCCAGCCGGATCGCGCGCCAGCCCATCGCCGGATTTTCCTCTTCCACGTTGCGCATATAAGGCAGCACCTTGTCGCCGCCAATATCGAGGGTGCGGAAGGTCACCGGTAATTTGCCGGCGGCATCAAGCACGATCTGATAGAGCGCGAGCTGCTCGCCGGTACGCGGGAAAGCGTTGGCGGCCATGAACTGCAGTTCGGTACGGAACAGGCCGATGCCGGCGGCGCCGGTATCTTCGATATGGGGCAGGTCGATAGCGAGGCCGGCATTGATCATTAGCGCGATCTTCTGGCCGTCCTTGGTGACGCAGGGTTGGTCGCGAAGCGCGCGGTATTGCGCTTGGCGGCGCGCGCGCAGCTTCACCCGCTCGCCATAGGCCGTCTCGATGTCAGGCGGCGGGCGCATGTGCACCTGGCCGGTCGTGCCGTCGACGATGATTGCGTCGCCCGACTCGACCATGCCGGTGGCGTTGTCGATCTCGCCTACTGTCGGAATGCCGAGCGCGCGTGCCACGATCGAGACATGCGAGGTGGGGCCGCCTTCTTCCAGTATCAGGCCGCGCAGGCGTTTGCGGTCGTAGTCGAGCAGCGCCGCCGGGCCCATGGCGCGGGCGACGATGATGGCATTTTCCGGCAATTGCTCTTTGGCCGGTGCATGATCCTTGCCGGTCAGCACCCGCATCAGCCGGTTGGCGAGGTCGTCGAGATCGTGCAGGCGGTCCCGCAGGTAAGGATCGGATGCGCGCAGCATCCGCGCCCGGGTGTCGGATTGCACGCGCTCAACGCCCGCCTCCGCTGTGAGGCCGGTCATCACCGCTTCGCGAATCTTGTGCAACCAGCCCTGATCGTAGGAAAACATGCGATAGGCTTCGAGCACGTCGCGGTGCTCGCCACCATCAGCAAGATCGCGGTGCTCGACGAGGCGGTCGAGATCGGCGCGCAGCGTCGCGATCGCCGCGTCGAGACGTTTCGATTCACGCTGCACGTCGTCGGCGATGACATTGGTAATGACCACGCGCGGCTCGTGCAGCACCACGTGCCCGAGCGCGATACCGTCCGACAACGAGATGCCGGATACGTGCATGGCGTGGCGGGCGGCGGGTTCGGCGCCGGGGCGCGCCAGCGACGACAGTTCGCCGGAAGCGATCATCTCGGCGAGCACCATCGAGGTGGTCTGCAGCGCCTCTTCTTCCTCCTCGGTGTAGGTGCGCCGCGCCCGGTTCTGCACCACCAGCACGCCGAGGGTGTTGCCGGCGCGCAGGATCGGCACGCCGAGGAACGAGTGGTAGATTTCTTCGCCAGTTTCCGGGCGGAACGAGAAGGCCGGATGCGCTTGCGCTTCCGAGAGGTTGATCGGGTTGGCCTCGCTTGCCACCAGGCCGACCAGGCCTTCGTCGGAATTCAGCACGGTCTGGTGGACGGCCTCGCGTTTGAGGCCTTCGGTGGCGTATAGCTCGAGGGTTCCGTCTACGCGCAACACGTAGACAGAGCACACCTCCGCCACCATGTTGGCGGCGATCAAGACCACAATCTTGTCGAGGCGTTCCTGCGCGCTGACCGGCTCCGCCATCACCTCGCGGAGCCGCCGCAACAGCACGCGCGGACCGCCGAGCGCGCCACGCATTGTGAAGTCCCTGTTCAGCCCCGGCCTTTGGCCGTTTTGCCTCGTCTACGGCCCGATCGTGAACGAAGTGCGACCGCGGGACCCTAAAAGCCCTGCACCCACATCCTGGGCCAGCCTATAGCGAATGGGCCATGCAAGGGGCAAGCCAATCCCTTGAATCGGCCACCGAAGTAGACACTGAAAACCGCCCTTCGCACGCCCAGTTCACCCGATTTGAGCTTTTCGAGGCGGCCGAATCACGCCGTCAGCTTGAGCAGCGTATCCGCATTGCCGTGGGTCAGCTTGGCCATGTCGGCCGGCGAAAGGCTGATGCGGTCGAGAAAGCGGCGGCCGGCCTGGTTCGGAGCGTACGGATAGTCGACCGAGAACATGATTCGGTCGATGCCGAAGGTCTGCAGCGCGGCCAGGAACGGCGGCTCGGTGAAGATGCCGCTGGTGGTGATCCAGACCTGGTCGAGGATGGTCTGGCCAATCGTCCGTTTGAGGTAGCCGATATCAAGCGATGACACTGCGTCCATGCGTGCCATCATCACAGGGATCATCTCGCCCATGTGGCCGATGACGATCTTGAGCTTGGGATGCTTGTCGAGCGTACCGGCCAGTACCATGCGCAGCACGTGGACGGCGGTCTCCGAGTGCCAGCCCCAGGCCGCGGTCGCGATCACGCGGCAAGCGCCTTCCTCCAGGCCGGAGTAATAGGCCTCGCGCACCGGCGCCGGCGGGATGTGCGGATGAATATAGATCGGCACGTCGAGCGCGACCGCTTCCGCTAGCAGATCGTCATAGCTCGGATGATCGAGGAAGAAACCTTCGGTGGTTCCGTTGACCAGCGCACCGGGGAAACCGAGTTCCTTGACGCAGCGCCTGAGCTCTGACGCGCAAGCCTCCGGGCTCTGCAGTGGCAGCACGGCAAAGCCGGCGAAGCGCCCGGGATGACGCGCGCAGGCTTCCGCCAGATAGTCGTTCATCTCGCGTGCCATGGCGATGCCGTCGGCGCCGGGCACGAGATCGGGGCCGGGCCCGGTGTTGGAGAGCACCTGCAGCGTGATGCCGGTATCGTCCATGGACTTGAGCCGGGCCTCGCCGATCTCCTTGTTGAGCTCCATGGGGTTCGGCCGGTCCTTGGGCGCTTTGCGCGGGATGAAGCCGCGAGCCTTAATGACGGACGGATCGATGCGCTTGACCAGCGCGGGTACCGTGAAATGCTCTTCGAGCGCGACGACACGCATGGGCTTTGGCCCTCCCGGTTTATGCGGTCGGCTTGTCGCACTCGGCCGCGCCCGCGACAAGCGGGGTGCCGGCCTGCCGGCCCAGTGGAAGGTGTGGCGTTATGCCTTGTCCAGCCCGTACAGCGTGTGCAGGGTGCGTACCGCGAGCTCGGTATATTCGGCGTCGATCAGCACTGAGAATTTGATCTCCGAAGTGGTGATGGCGCGGATGTTGATGCCGCGCTCCGACAGCGCCTTGAAGGCGCGCGAGGCTACGCCGACGTGGCTGCGCATGCCGATGCCGATGACCGATATCTTGGCGACATCGGTGGCGCCGTCCATGGCGCCGTAGCCGATCGTCTCCTTGTTCTTTTCGATCACCATTTTTGCGCGGCCGTAGTCGGCCGATGGCACCGTGAAGGTGAGGTCGGTCGTGGCGCCGTCGGCGGAGACCGTCTGCACGATCATGTCGACATTGATGTTGGCGTCAGCGAGCGGGCCAAATATGGCGGCGGCAACGCCGGGTTTGTCCCGCACGCGGCGGATGGAAATCTGCGCCTCGTCCTTGGAGAAGGCGATGCCGGTGACGACTTGCTGTTCCACGATGTCTTCCTCGTCGCAAATAAGCGTGCCGGACGGCGGCAGACGCGGGTCGATGTCTTCCGGCTTTTCGAAGCTGGAACGCACGAAGATGCGCACATTGTGCATCATGCCGAGCTCGACCGAACGCACCTGCATGACCTTGGCGCCTTGGGACGCGAGCTCAAGCATTTCCTCAAATGCAATGCGCTCCATGCGCTGCGCCTTCGGCACCACGCGCGGGTCGGTGGTGTAAACGCCGTCGACGTCGGTGTAGATGTCGCAGCGCTCGGCTTGGATCGCGGCCGCGATCGCCACCGCCGACGTGTCGGAGCCGCCGCGGCCAAGCGTAGTGATTCGGTTGGTCTCCTTGTGCACGCCCTGGAACCCCGCGATCACCGCCACCTGCTTCTGAGCGGCGAAGCGCTTGATCAATTCGGCACCGTTAATGTCGAGGATGCGGGCCGAGCCGTGCACATTATTGGTCAGGATCGGCAGTTGCCAGCCCTGCCAGGAGCGCGCGTTGACCCCCATGCCTTCCAGCACCATGGCGAGCAGCCCGGCAGTGACCTCCTCGCCGGTTGCCACCACTGCGTCGTATTCGCGGGCGTCGTGCAGGGGCGCGGCTTCGCGGCACCAGCCGACCAGCTGGTTTGTAATCCCGGCCATGGCCGAGACCACCACGGCGACGTCATAGCCGGCCTCCACCTCGCGCTTGACGTGACGCGCCACGTTGCGGATGTGGTCGAGGTCGGCGACCGAGGTCCCGCCGAATTTCATGACTAGCCGAGCCATTGAACGTTCCCGGACGCGCCAAAACGCGCTAACAAGCGGCCGGCGCGAGGCCCCAAAAGCCACAAGCGCCGGCCGGAAAAGCCGCGTATACATAACGGCGAGGGCACGGGCCCGCAACTTGAACCCGTCCTCAAGGTTAGGAAATGAAAATGGCCGCCCGCCGCGCCCGCTATGGCAATGATACCACCGTCGACGCGGCCGAGGTGGAGCGCTTCGCGCGCCACGCCCCCGACTGGTGGGATCCGCGCGGGCCGATGGCGGCCCTGCACAAGTTCAATCCCGTGCGGCTCGGCTATATCCGCGACCAGGCTGTGCCGCATTTCGGCCGCGACCCCAAAAAGCTCGACTGTCTTTCCGGCCTGCGGATGCTCGATATCGGCTGTGGGGGCGGCATCTTGTCGGAGCCGCTGGCGCGGCTGGGGGCGGATATTGTCGGGGCCGATCCGGCCGGGGAGAACATTGAGGTCGCGCAAATTCATGCCCGGCAGAGCGGCGTCGCGGTCGACTACCGCGCCACCACAGCGGAAGAACTGGCCGAGGCGGGTCAGCGCTTCGACGTGGTGCTGGCGATGGAAGTGGTCGAGCACGTCGCCGACGTCGACCTGTTCGTCGCCACCTGCGCACGGATGGTAAAGCCGGGTGGCCTGATGATCGCCGCCACGCTGAACCGCACGCTGAAGAGTTTTGCGCTCGCCATCGTCGGCGCCGAATACGTGCTGCGCTGGCTGCCGCGCGGCA
This sequence comes from uncultured Pseudomonadota bacterium, assembly GCA_963732895.1. Taxonomy (GTDB): domain Bacteria; phylum Pseudomonadota; class Alphaproteobacteria; order Rhizobiales; family Xanthobacteraceae; genus Pseudolabrys. Next base: position 265,961 of record CAVTBG010000009.1, read on the forward strand.
CGCACCAATGGGACAAGTTTGTCACACCCGAGGAGTTGGAACGTTCGATCGAACGCGCGGGCCTCAGGGTGACCGGCGAGCGCGGCGTGGTCTACAATCCGTTTGCCGACCGCTGGCAACTCTCGTCCGATATGGACGTCAACTACATGCTGGTGGCCGCGCGCGACGAATAGGAAGGGAAAGCAAACATGATTCTCGAACTTGTCGAATTCAACTCGCCGAAGGGCTGGACGCGCGAGCAGGTGGCCGAAGACGCGCGCCACGTGATCCCGAAATGGCAGGCCAACAAGGAACTGCTGCGCAAGCACTTCCTGCTCGAGCTGAATGGCAAGACCGGTGCCGGCGTTTATATCTGGCCGTCGGTCGAAGCCGCCCAGCGGGCGCACAACGAGGAATGGCGTCAGTCTATCATCAAGCGCACCGGCGGCGCGCCGACCATCCGCTATTTCGATCTGTTCCTGCTCATCGACAAGGAGAAGGGAACAGCCACTGAATTTCCCACCGCTGCGGAAATCAAACCGGCCGCGGCTTAATATTCGATCCGTCGTCCTGAGCGTCCGGCCGAACGCCGCGTGCTCGCACTCCAGGATGACGGCGCCAATTTCCTGCCGGATGAAATAACCTTCCATGTGGGCCGTCTTCACCATCATCGCCGCGGCCGCGCAGACCGTGCGCAACGCCATGCAGCGCGAATTGACCGCCACCCTCGGCACGGTCGGCGCCACGCATGTGCGTTTCCTGTTCGGTTTTCCCTTCGCGCTGGTCTCTCTCGCCGGCGTGCTGTTGGTCACCGGTGATTCACTGCCGCAGCCAGGGCTGTGGTACTGGCCGTGGATATTCGATGGCCTGCTGGCGCAGATCGCGGCGACCGCGCTGATGCTGGCGGCGATGAACGACCGCTCCTTCGTGATCACCATCGCCTATATCAAGACCGAGCCGGTGCAGGTGGCGCTGTTCGGCTTCGTGCTGCTGGGCGACAAGGTAACGCCGCTCCTGGCGCTCGCCATCGCCGTCGCCACCGCGGGCGTGGTGGTGATGTCGCTCAAGCCGGGCGCGGTCCAGGTCGGCGGATGGAAGCCGACGCTGCTGGGTCTCATCTCCGGTGGCATGTTCGGGCTGTCGGCGATCGGCTATCGCGGCGCGATCCTGCAGCTCGAGGGGGCCAACAATTTCGTGGCAGCGGCTACCTTCACGCTAGCGATCGGCCTGGTCCTGCAGTCCGTTCTGTTGTCCACCTATCTCGCGCTGCGCGATCCGGCCGTACTGAAGGCGATCTTCCGGGCCTGGCGGCCGTCGATCTTCGCCGGCTTCATGGGGGCGCTCGCCTCGCAGTTCTGGTTCCTCGCCTTCGCCATTGCCACGGCGGCCAGCGTGCGCACGCTGGCGCTAGTCGAGGTGCTGTTCGCGCAGGCGATCTCCAAATTCATCTTCAAGCAGCCGACCACGGCGCGCGAGGGTATCGGCATTGCGCTGGTGGTGGTCGGCGTCGGTCTGTTGGTGTGGGCGCATTAGAGAAGCCCGCCGCAAGTAGAGAGCTGTCAGCGACGCTTGGTCAATGGTTGCGTTGGACCGGTCTTATTTTTTGAGCCGTGGATTGTTTCTCCGCGCGCCAACATTTCCACGAATTTTGAAATTCGGTCGGCCCGGGTTTTGGCGTTTTTTGCAGTGTTGACACGATAGAGAATGGCGTAACGATTTGCGCCTGTCAGGGTAGCGAAGAAGCTCTTGGCCGCGGGCTCTGCGTTGAGCGCCGCTGCAAGGTCTCTCGGCACAACCGCTTTGCTCTGCGACGCGTAGGCTGCGTCCCACCGGCCATCCGACTTTGCGAGCTCGACCTCTCGCAGTCCTGCCGGCTTCATGCGCCCTTGCTCGATCAGCTTGATTGCGGTCGCACGGTTTATCTTCGACCATTGGCTTTTGGCGCCTCTTCGGGTGAAGCGAATAAGCCAAAAACGCTCGTCATATTTGTCCAACTGGCCATCGATCCAGCCGTGCGCAATGGCGGTTTCGATTGCCTCAGCTTTACTGATGCCGGGGATACCGGCGCCTTTCTTGGCCAGCTTTACCCAGAGTCCCGGCGACGTTTTACCGTTCCGGCCAAGCCACGTATTCCAGGTTTGCTGGGTCGCGAATCCGAGGACGGACAATCCTTTATGCTCGGCCATTATCTGAATCGGCTATGGTCGCGGCCTAGTTCCGCTCTTCCGGCAGTATCGGGAGCGGGTGGAATTCGATGCCTTCCTCGGCCAGGTCCTTGGCTTCGTCCGGCGAGGCGACGCCGTAGATCGAGCGATGCTCGGCCTCGCCGTAGTGCATCTTGCGGGCTTCTTCCGGGAACTTGGCGCCGACATTGTCGGCGTTCTTGGTGAGGTGGTCGCGCAGCTCCTTCAGCTTCGCGTGGAACTCGCGCTCATGCGGTGAAACCATCGCGACCGGCGCCGGAGCAGCCGACGCTTCAGCCGCCGCTTGCGGCGCGGGCGCCTCGATCGGCGCGGTGGCGACAACGCGCTCTTTCTTTCCAGACGACACCCGCGGCGCCATGATCGCCTTCTCGACCTTGGCCGAGTCGCACACTGGGCAACTCACCAGCTTGCGCTTCGCCTGCTTGTCGTAGGCCGCGGAATCGGCAAACCAGCTCTCGAACTCGTGGCCCTTATTGCAGACCAGGTTGTAACGGATCATTCGCGCCCCCGCACTAGTGCCGCCGATTTGAAGTTCCCGCACCGCCCGCAGCAAACTCGGTCAGGAACTTCAAATCGAAAAGCGGCACTAGAATCGTAGAGTTGTTAGTACACTTTGCTTCCCAAAATTCGTACATGAGTGTGCTGCCACGTATCACGAATTTCGGGAAGCGGGCACTAGGTGCAGATAGGTCGGCTCTGCCATCGGCTCGACGATCTCGAAGCGTCGTCCATGCTGCAATGACGGAATACGTCCGCGCGCCTTTGCGACTTCGGTCGGATCGATTTCGGCCATCACCACGCCCGGCTCGGTGCTGCCTTCTGCCAGCACGCGGCCCCAGGGGTCCACGATCAACGAATGGCCGAAGGTAGCGCGGCCGTTCTCATGGTTGCCGCCCTGCGCGGCGGCCAAGACGTAGGAGCCATTCTCGATCGCGCGCGCGCGCAACAGCACGTGCCAATGCGCTTCGCCGGTCTGCTGAGTGAACGCGGACGGGGCTGCCAGCATAGTGGCGCCCGCTTCGGCCAGGGCGCGGTAGAGCGAGGGGAACCGCATGTCGTAGCAGATGGTGAGGCCCAACCGGCCCCAGGGCAGGCCGGCCAACGCCGCTGTCTCGCCCGGACGATAGCTGTTCGACTCGCGATAGCTTTCTCCGTTGCCGAGGTCGACGTCGAACATGTGGATCTTGTCGTAACGCGCGACGATCTCCCCCTTGGGATCGACCAGCAGCGAACGATTGACCGCGCGCTCCGGCGACAGCTTTAGCGCCAGCGAGCCAATGTGAATAAAGAGCGAATGCTTGCGCGCGAGTTCCCTGAGCGTGGCGAGCGAGGGGTCGGAGTCTTCTTCCGCGACGGTGGCGAACAACTGCTCGCGCTTGGCCGCGAGGATATTGGTCATCTCCGGCGTCTGCACGTAGTCGGCGCCGGCCGCTTTCGCCTCGCCGATCAGCCGCGCGGCCTCGTCGATGTTGGCGCTCGGCGTCAGTCCCGAGCGCATCTGGATCATCGCTGCCATGAAAGTGCCGCCGCTCATACGCTGGCTCCTTTCGCGGAGGTCTCTCTACCGGCGAGCAGCGGGTCGAGCTTGCCGGCGTGTTCGAGTTCATGCAGGTCGTCGCAACCGCCCACGTGAACATCGCCGATGAAAATCTGCGGTACGGTGCTACGTCCGCGCGCGCGCTCAATCATCTCTGCGCGACGTTCGCGCTCACGTCCGACGTCGATCTCGCTGTAACTGACGCCTTTGCGGGTCAGCAGCGCCTTGGCCATGTGGCAATAGGGGCACCAGCGGGTGGTGTATATTTCAACGGGCGGCAGTTCGGTGGACGGCAATTTAGCGGACGACATAGGCCATTCCGGATGAAGTTTCGCCATCTCGTTATATGGGCGTGCGAATTGGCGCAACAACCCGGGCGAAAACCAGCACATCGACATGACCGGCCCCCGCCCTGAGCAGGGCGCGCGCGCAGGTGTCGACGGTTGCCCCCGAGGTCAACACGTCGTCGATCAGTATCAGCCGCCGGCCCTTAACGTCGGCTTTCTGCGCCGGCAGCACCTGGAACGCGCCCTGGACGTTGTCGGCCCGCTGGTTCTTGGATAGCCCCACCTGCTGCGGTGTGGACTTCACCCGGCGGAGAGCCCCGTGCAGCACCGGCACACCGGAAATGTCCGAAATCGCCCCGGCCAGCGCCGCGGACTGATTGAAACGGCGCGCCCACAGCCGCCGCCAATGCAGCGGCACCGGCACCAGGCCGTCGGCTTCGCTAAGCAGCTCGCGTCCCGCGCGCGCCATCCAGCGCCCCATCATGGGGGCAAGGTCAAGCCGGTCGCTGTATTTGAAGCTATGCACCAGGGCGCGGGCGACCTCGTCGTAGCGCACCGCCGCCCGCGCGCGATCGTAGGCAGGCGGGTTGGCAATCGCCTCCATGGACAGGAAGGCGGGGCCGGGGTCGTAGGTGAAGGGAATGCCAAGCCGGGCGCAATAAGGCGGCTCAATCAGAGAAAGCTTCGACCAGCAGGCGGCGCATAGTCCGGCGCCGTCGCCCACCGGCTCGCGGCAGGACGGACACAGGGGCGGCAGCGCGACGTCGATGGCGAACCGTGCCGCGGCGCGAACACCGCGAGCGAGGCGAAAGGGCGCCCCGATGCGGCCAGCGGTGTTAAGTTCGCTCATGGCTTGGAAAATACCACAAATTTCGGATGTCATCGCCCGCCAACGGGTCCGCTTAAAGCGCGGCCCGATGATAAACTTCCGCGGGCGATCCAGTAACCACATAGTGAACGGTGATTACAGGATGCCCCGCCTTCGCAAGGGCGTGACAGGATAAGGAATGCCGCAAGGTCCCACTATTTTTGACCGCTCTCTCCTCCGTCAGCGTCAGCGGCGCGCTCGGGCGCTCGGGCTTGAGACCTTCCTCATCGACCGCGTCGCCTTTGAGCTTGGCGAGCGGCTCGATGCGGTGGTGCGTGAATTTGATCGCGCGGTCGATCTCGGTACGCCGACGGACGCCGTGCGCCGCGTGCTCGCAGAAAGCGGCAAAGTCGGCGCCATCGTCGCCGCGACGCCCGCCGCCGCCGCGGATGACGCTGCCTTTGCGCGCGTTGCCGCCGACGAGGAGGCGTTGCCTTTTGCCAACGGCTCGCTCGATTTGATCGTGTCGGCGATGGTGCTGCAATTCGTCAACGATCTGCCTGGCACGCTGATTCAGGCGCGGCGCGCGTTGAAGCCCGATGGCCTGCTGCTGGCCGCGCTCATCGGAGGCGACTCCTTGAGCGAATTGCGCGATGCTTTTGCCGCCGCCGAGAGCGAAGTCGAAGGCGGAATTTCCCCGCGCGTCGCGCCGTTCGCTGATGTTCGCGAAATTGGCGGTCTGTTGCAGCGGGCGGGTTTCGCTTTACCGGTGGTCGACAGCGACCGGGTGACCGTGCGCTACGATTCGGTGCTTGCGCTGATGCATGACTTGCGCCGCATGGGCGCCACCAATGTGCTGAGCGAGCGGCGGCGTATGCCGCTCAAACGCGCCACCTTGCAGCGCTTGGCGGAGATCTATGCCGAACGCTTCGCCGATGCGGACGGCCGTCTGCGCGCTACCTTCGAGATCGTCTGGTTGTCAGGCTGGGCGCCGCATGAGAACCAGCAGAAGCCACTGAAGCCCGGATCGGCCGCGCACCGGCTCGCCGACGCGCTTGGCGCGCGGGAAATCTCCACGGGAGAAAAGCCGGAGCAATAAGTCTAAATCAGCGCGAGCAGCTTATTCAAATAGAGATGGTGCATCGACATATCCTGTTCGCGTTCTTATCTCGCGTTTCTATTCCGGTTCCAGGATCAGATCAGCAGTGATTGCAAGTGAGGGATGAGTGGAATGTCGGCCGGCGGCATTTCGTAGTCGCGCAACCGGTTCGGTCTTACCCAGGCGAGTTGTTGTCCTTCCGTCGCAGTGACCGTACCTTCCCACTTGCGGCACACATAGAGCGGCATGAGAAGCTGAAAGTCTGCATAGGCGTGGCTCGCGAAGGTCAGCGGTGCGAGACAGGCCTCGTTGACGGTGATGCCCAGTTCCTCCTTCAACTCCCGGATCAAGGTCTGCTCCGGCCGTTCGCCCGCTTCGATCTTGCCACCGGGAAACTCCCACAAACCTGCCATCGGCTTGCCTACGGGCCGTTGAGCGAGCAGCACGCGGCCGTCAGCATCAATGAGCGCACACGCGGCGACAAGAACGATTTTTGCGCTCACAGGCTCTTCTTTCTCGATGGCGACAGGCCGGAGTTAAGATGTGATGTCTTCAATCGCAGAGGAAGGTTCGGTCTCGGGTGGTAGTCAACGGACGACTAAGAGCGATAGTCACCGTTGATAGCGACGTATTCCTTGGTGAGGTCGCAAGTCAGCACCCTATCGCGGCCCTTGCCGAGGTTGAGCGCGACCTTCAGGCTGATCTCCGGCTTCTTCATGACTTCACTGACCTCGGCCTCGTCATAGTCGGGGTCGCGCGCACCCTTGTGCGCGACGCGGATGCCGCCGAACCAGATCGAAAGCTTGTCGCGGTCGGCCGGCTCGCCGGCCTTGCCCACCGCCATGACAACGCGGCCCCAGTTGGCGTCCTCGCCGGCGATAGCCGTCTTTACCAGTGGCGAATTGGCGATCGACATGGCGACGCGCCGGGCGGATGCTTTCGACGCCGCGCCTTCGACCACGATTTCCACTAGCTTGCGCGCGCCTTCGCCGTCACGCGCCACCTGCTCCGATAAATTCGCCAGCACGCTGTGCAGCGCTGTTTTGAATGCCTTGAGTCGCGGGTCGCCCGCGCGCGCGATGCGCGGGCATCCCTCGGCCCTGCCGGTCGCGAACATCATCAGCGTGTCCGAGGTGGACGTGTCGCCGTCGATGGTTACCGCGTTGAAGGTATCGGCGACGCCGTCCTTGAGCAGCGACTGCAACGCTGCAGAGGAGAGCGCGGCGTCGGTGAAGATAAACGACAGCATGGTCGCCATGTCCGGCGCGATCATGCCGGCGCCCTTGGCGATGCCGTTGATAGACACCGTCGCCTTGCCGATCTTTGCCGTTGCCGTCGCCACCTTCGGGAAGGTGTCCGTAGTCATGACCGCCTTGGCGGCAGCGAGGAATTCGCCCGGTGCCGCGCGCACCACCAGCTCATCCATCACGCCGGTGAACTTGCTGGCGTCGAGCGGCTCGCCGATCACTCCGGTGGAGGCGAGGAAGATCTCCGCCGGCCGGATACCTGCCGCCTTGGCGGTGATGTCGGCAGTGAGCTTGGTCGCGGCGCGACCGCTCTTGCCGGTGAAGGCGTTGGCGTTTCCGGAATTGACCACCAGCGCACTTGCCTTGCCGCCCTTCAAATGCGCCCGGCACCATTCGACCGGGGCCGACGGGCATTTCGACTTGGTGAACACGCCGGCGACCGTGGTGCCGGGGGCGAACAGTACCAGCAGTACGTCGGTGCGGCCGGCATAGCGGATGCCGGCGGCGGCGGTGCCCATCCTTACGCCGGCGATGGCCGGTATGTAGGGCACGTGTTTCGGAGCGAGGGGGGAGACGGCGCTGGACATGGGCCTTGTCATCGCCGGGGTTGCGCCGGCGATCCTGATGGATGGAGAGCCAAGTCCCTACATAAGCGAAATGCCCGGCACAAGGCCGGGCATGACGACATTATTGAATGGAGCCGATCATTCTTACTTCTTCGCCGGAGCCTCGGGCTTCTTGTCGTCCATCTTGGCGGCGTCAGGTTTCTTCTCCTCGGTCTTGTAGAACTTCTCGATCTTCGCCTCGGCGCGCAGCTTCTGTACGAGGCCAGCCTGCGCTTTTCGCTGGACGTAGCTGACGAGCTGGTCCTTCACTTGTTCGAACGTCGGCGGCGGCTTGATGCGCTTGTCCTCGACCTTGATGACATGCCAGCCGAACTGCGTGTGCACGGGCCCGGAGATTTCGCCCTTCTTCAGCTCGAATGCCACCTTGGAGAACTCCGGCACCATCTGGTCCTTGGTGAAATAGCCGAGGTCGCCGCCGTTGGCCTTCCCGGAAGGATCCTGCGTGTCTTCCTTGGCGAGCTTCACGAAATCCTCGCCGCTCTTCAACTTGGCGATAATCGCCTCGATCTTGGCCTTGGCCTCCGCGCTCGCCTTCTCGTCGCCGGTCTTGGCGCGGATCAAGATGTGGCGCGCGTGCACCTCTTCCTTCTTGCCCATTTCCTTGATGGCTTGGTCATAGACCTTTTGCAGGGCCTCATCGGTCACCGCATCCTTGGCGACGGTTTCCATAAGGTCCGTCATCAGAATCTTCTTGCGGTCGAAGGCGAGCTTGCGCTTGAAGTCGGCCTTCTGGTCGACATGTTTGTCCTCGGCTGCCTTGGACACCAGGATCACGTCGGCCATGAATTGGACCAGGTAGTCCTTCTTGGCGGCGTCCGACATCGGTGGGAGGCGGCCCGCTTCCTGCTCGGCCATTGTGAGATCGCTCTGGTGGATCTCGGTGCCATTGACCTTGGCCACGAGCGGGTCCTTGGCGTCTTGCGCGTGCAGCGGGCCGGCGGCCGCCATCAGCAGCGCCAGGGAGGCGGCGAGGAGGCCGGTCCGGCGCTGCGGAGCCGGCGAACCGGCAAAAAGCGAAATCGTCATAGCGCTGTCCTTGGGATTGGTGGTGTCCGTATCGCCCGGACGACTGCGGCCCTTGTCACCCAACAACCGTGGCTTTGCAATGGCCGTCTATGGGGACACGATTTGACGTCTTTGTGACAGCTGCCGCCGCCGGCCCCCCGGGCGCTCGGCCGCGTTAAGCCCGAGACAAGGCGCCGATTGACAATAATCCGACCCCCTCCTATCTCTCGGTTAACCTCGGCTGGTTGCGCTTTTGCCGTGCGTTTCGCGTCGATTTTGCCCAAAAAGAGCCGCATTCCGGAGCGCCGGAAGCTTAAATCCGGCTGCGGCGGCGTGGTACAAAGCGCCCGGACCTAATTAGGAGCTCCCGTATGATCGGCGCCGTTGCCCGCAAGCTGTTCGGCTCCGCCAATGACCGGCGGATTCGCAGCTATCAACCACGGGTCGATCAGATCAACGACCTGGAGAAGGAGATCGCGGCCCTCTCCGACGAGGCGCTGAAGGCCCGCACCGACGACTTCAAGAAGCAGATCTCCGATGGCGCCGACCTCGACGACCTGCTGGTTCCCGCCTTCGCCACCGTGCGCGAGGCCGCTAAGCGCACCCTCGGCCAGCGCCACTTCGACGTCCAGCTCATCGGCGGCATGATCCTGCACGAAGGCAAGATCGCCGAGATGAAGACCGGCGAAGGCAAGACGTTGGTCGCCACGCTGCCGGTCTATCTCAACGCGATCACCGGCAAGGGCGTGCACGTCGTTACCGTCAACGACTACCTCGCCGCGCGCGACGCCGAGTGGATGGGGCAGATCTACGGCTTTCTCGGTCTTACCGTCGGCAACATCGTCCATGGCATGGACGATGAGGAGCGCCAGAGCGCCTACGCCTGCGACATCACCTACGGTACCAACAACGAACTCGGCTTCGACTATCTGCGCGACAACATGAAGTACCGGCTGGAGGACATGGTCCAGCGCGGCCACGTCTTCGCCATTGTCGACGAAGTGGACTCGATCCTGATCGACGAGGCGCGCACGCCGCTGATCATTTCCGGCCCGCTCGACGATCGCTCCGACTTCTACAACACCATCGACACGTTCATTCCCAGGCTTGAAAAGGGCGATTACGAGGTCGACGAGAAGCAGCGCACCGTCACCATGACCGAAGCCGGCATGGAGAAGATGGAAGTCGCGCTACGCGAAGCCGGTCAGCTCAAGGGCGAAAAGCTTTACGACGTCGAGAACGTCTCCGTCGTGCACCACGTCAATCAGGGGCTGCGCGCCCACAAGCTGTTCCAGCGCGACAAGGACTACATCGTGCGCAACGGCGAGGTCGTCATCATCGACGAGTTCACCGGCCGCATGATGCCGGGCCGCCGCTATTCGGAAGGGTTGCACCAGGCGCTCGAGGCCAAGGAGCACCAGCCGATCCAGCCCGAGAACCAGACCCTCGCCTCCATCACCTTCCAGAACTACTTCCGCATGTACGAGAAGCTGGCCGGCATGACCGGCACGGCGATGACGGAAGCTGACGAGTTCATGGACATCTACGGCCTCGAAAGCCTCGAAGTGCCGACTAATATGCCGCTGGCGCGCATCGACGACGACGACGAGGTCTACCGCACGGCCGCCGAGAAATACCGGGCGATCACCACGTTGATCGAGGATTGCAAGCAGCGTGGCCAGCCGGTGCTGGTGGGCACCACATCGATCGAGAAGTCGGAGCAGCTCGCTGAGCTCCTGCGGAAGCAGGGCTGGAAGCAGCACGATTTCACCGACCTAAACGCCTTCGCGGATCTCTATTCCGGTGACGAGACAGCGGCGAGGAAGAAAGTCTTCGCCATCCTCAACGCCCGTTACCACGAGCAGGAAGCCTTCATCGTCTCGCAGGCCGGCGTGCCGGGTGCCATCACCATCGCCACCAACATGGCCGGCCGTGGTACCGACATCCAGCTCGGCGGCAACGCCGACATGCGTATCCGCCAGGAGATCACTGACATCGACGATTGGGGCGTGCGCGACAAGGATCCGCGCGCCGACGACATCCGCGCCCAGGTTGCGAAGCTGAAGAAAAAGGCGCTCGCCGCTGGCGGGCTGTTCGTGCTCGGCACCGAGCGCCATGAAAGCCGTCGCATCGACAACCAGTTGCGCGGCCGCTCCGGCCGCCAGGGCGACCCCGGACACTCCAAGTTCTTCCTGTCGCTCGAAGACGACCTGATGCGCATCTTCGGCTCCGACAAGCTCGACGGCATGCTGCAGAAGCTTGGGCTGAAGGAGAACGAGGCGATCGTTCATCCCTGGATCAACAAGGCGTTGGAAAAAGCGCAGCAGAAGGTCGAGGCGCGCAACTTCGACATTCGCAAGAACCTGCTCAAGTACGACGACGTGATGAACGACCAGCGCAAGGTCATCTTCGAGCAGCGGCTCGATCTGATGCGCGACGAGCAGGTCGACGACACCATCGTCGATATGCGTCATTCGGTCGTTGATGAGCTGGTCGTCAAGCACATTCCGGAACAGGCCTATCCGGAGCAGTGGGACATTGCAGGTCTCGACGAGGCCCTGCGCAACGTTCTCACCCTCGACCTGCCGGTGAAGGAATGGGCCAAGGAAGAAGGCATCGCCGACGAGGAAGTGAAGGAACAAGTCAAGCGCCGCGCCGACGAGTGGATGGCGAGCAAAGCGGCGACCTTCGGGCCCGATGTCATGCGCTATGTCGAGAAATCGATTCTATTGCAGACGCTCGACCACCTCTGGCGCGAGCACTTGGTCATGCTCGAACATCTGCGCCAGGTGATCGGCCTGCGCGGCTACGGTCAGCGCGATCCGCTCAACGAGTACAAGGCCGAAGCCTTCTCGCTGTTCGAGGCCATGGTGTCGCACTTGCGCGAGGCGGTGACCGCTCAGCTCATGCGCGTCGAGGTCATGCAGCAGCCGCCGGAGGACGAGGAAAGCCAGCTCCCCTATATGGAAGCGCACCACGTCGATCCAACGACCGGTGAGGACGAACTGGCGCTGGCCGGCGCCCTGGCTGCCACCGCGGTGATGGCCGGCAACGGCCACAGTGCGCAGGCCGAGCGTGATCCGAATGATCCCGCGAGTTGGGGCAAGGTCGGGCGCAACGAGCCGTGTCCCTGCGGCTCCGGCAAGAAATTCAAGCACTGCCACGGCAAGTACGCATGAGGGCAACTTTCGCCCTCATGATGTGACGTTCCGTACATTGCAGATCCGTCTCGCCGTTCCAGCAAATTGGAACGCCGGCGATCAGTTGCACTTTCAGCGGGGCTTGACGATGATCGTCGGCTGATCTCGAACAATCTAATTAGATCGGGATTGTTCGGCGACTTTTGGGTGACGCCAGCGCGAATGGCTGCATCCGGCAAAAATTAGCCGGCGCATCAACCACACCCAGCGCGCTTAAATGTCCGCCGTTAGGCCCGCGCTTAGTGGGAGACGAACAGCCCAGAGCCGCAAAAGGCGATTATTTGGTCGAGCAGGTGCTTATGAGGATTGTCGCCGGATGCCGGGCTTGGCCGTGGATCGGCGTGAGGAAGCAGCCCGTGCACCAGTTCGCATAATGCCTGGTGATCGCAATCGACGAAAAAGGAATGCCGTCCCATCTGCGGCAGCAATCTGGACAAAAGGTCGCCCCTGCGGCCGCCGATAGTATTTTCTACGATCACGTCGTTCCGAACGGTAGAGACAAAAGGGAAAAGACATCCGATATGGAGTTTTCCTTCGATTGCCGCGTTGCGGATCGCAAGGTCGATGGGAATGGTCGCGCCGCTTGCCAAACTGCGGACTAATACATCGACCAGCTTCGGAATTGAGCGGCGATTCACGACATATGAGGCGGTGCAGGCGTGATAGTTCACGATCGTCGGGTGGATGCGGGCAACGTTGCCGCTCGCATCACGCTCAATGCTCCTATCGAAGAGCCGCTTGTATTCTTGATACTCACGGCTCGCCGGCTGCACGAAGCTGTCCGTGAAAACAACATCGAAAAGGTCGATCAACCCCGTCTGGATAGCGGCGGCGACCGCCGGGACGGTAAAGCACGAAAAGACTGCGTCATCCTCGACAATATGCAAGTGAACATCAAATTCGAGCCTTTGCTGTAGCAAGAAGAGATGAGAAAGAAAGCAACCCATCTCTCCGGGAGCTAATCCCTGGTTGGGGAGCTTAAAAATATTGCCGTCGGCAGCTGAAAATCTCTCATAGACGTGCCCGCGCCCATGGCGGGCTACCTCGTTCTCAATGTGATTGCGGCGGTCGGTACTGCAGTTCAGGTTGATGTAGAAACCGGCATACGAGGCAGCCGCGTCGGCGCAAAAGTCCGATGTCGGTCGCTCCATTTCGCCATGCGCTTCCTGTCGGTCGAGGGTGAGCGCATGCGGCATGATAGACGCGGATGGGTCGGCGGAGTCGCGCAATGTCGGGCCGCTCGCCGTTAGCTAGATTTCCGGGGCGCAGACAGGCTCAAAGCCCCTTTAGAACAATATGGTTACCGACTAGTTAAGCGAATTTCGGCTCGCAACAAAGGCGCGAACAACGGCATGCCGGTTACGGCGCGCGCTCGCTTGCCTTCCACCACAACCCAAAAAATCGTGCCGCAGCGCTCCGATCCCTGAACCATTATAGCGGCAGAGTTTGATGGCCCAATTCAGACCGTCGTGGTGTTCAGCATGATCACTCATGCCTCGATCCATCTTGCCATTCCAGCAAGATGGCACGCCGGCGAGCAATCGCACTTTCAACGGTGCTTGACGATGATCGACAGCCGCCGTGTTGGGAAGGGCGGCACGGGCGGAACACATTCAACGACGACGGCGCGTCTGCATTGACCGCATTCCTGCCGCTAGTTTCCTGCGAAACGCCCGATCGCGCTTCAAGTGCCACTCCCGGCTCATGGCGTCGCGCTGGCTTTCGCAGCGTTCCCAGTGCAGCAGCACCCAGGTGCGGCCACGCGTGAAGCGCGCGCCCTTGCCCGCATTGTGCTGCTCGAGCCGGCGGGCGACATCGTTGGTCCAGCCGACGTAAGTCAGCCGTCGCACGCTCGTGATCGTGCCGAGGACATAGACGAAGCAGTCCATGCGCCCTTGTTAGCGCATGATCCCGAAAAGTGGGAACCGGTTTTCGGAAAAGATCATGCGCAAACAAGATGTCGGGAAGGCGCGACGATTCACCTGAAGCGATGACGCTCTAGCGCAAATTCCTGAATGGTTCGGTAGCGGAGGGATAAATCAGCGCAGCGCCGACCAGCGTGCGTCGAACGAGCCGGCCCGCACGACAGGCTGAGCGCCCGTCATCAAGCCGTTCGTCGTCGCTGGTGCGGAAAAGGCGCTTTGCAGCGGCCGCGCGGCGGCCTTGGCGGTTGTTTGCTTCGGCGCGGCCTGTTTCCTGGCGGCCTGTTTGACCGGCGGCTCCTTCGGCGCTGGCTTAGGAACGTTGTGCGCCACTGTCTTGGGCTCGTGGTTTGCCGTGACGCTCCGGCGCAGCCTGATTGGCGCGTCCGCGGTGCGCATATGATGGGTTCGCTGCTTCGGCTTCGCGGCCAGTTCGGTATGGGTTTGTGCCGGCATGCTGTCGGCCGCCGCCGGCGCGGCGTTGGCCGACGGACGACCGCCGAAGAGACCACCGATCAGGCTGGCGATGGAGGACTTAGGTTTCGGCGCCGGCTTGGCCAAGGGCGATGGCTCCGGCAGCGGCACGCGCGCCATTGCCGGCGGCGCGCCGGACGCCGCGTTGGCCGTCTGTGGCGGTGCCGCCGGCGTGCCGGAAAGACTGGCGACGTCGTAAACGCGGCCGTCGTTGTCGATCTGGCCCGTGCGCAACTTGCCGCTGTCGGCGAAAACCGGATTCATGCCACCATCGGCGCCTTTGGCGATCGGCTCGACCGAGACGCCGTCGGCGATGTACTGCGCCATCTTGATCTGCTCTTGCCGGCGGTGATCGAGGATCGCCTCGGCGACCGTGGGGTCGAGCCTGTAGACGGGGCACTTGCCGCGCGGATTGAAGCTCAACGGCTTGCTCGTGCCCTCGGGCGCTGCCGCATCGAATATATAGCGCTTCTCGCACACCGCCACCTTTGGCGCCAAGTGCGTGGCTTCGAAGGCGTCGTAGCCTTGCTTCAACTCCTTCCAGAAGGCGAAGTTGGAGTTGTTGCGATGCTTGGCCATGTTCAGCGCGGTCATGCGGAACGGATAGGCCTGCAGTTGGAATTCCTTCTGCCCGCCGAAGAACGCTTCGCGCGCCAGCGCGTAGATTTCCTGGATCTGCGCGTCGGTCATCGCGTAGCAGCCGCGCGAGGAGCAATCGCCGTGCACCATTAACTCGGAACCTGTGCGGCCCCAGGCGCGGTCGAACGCATTCGGATAGCCGGTGTTGAACGCGAGATAGTAGTTCGAGTTCGGATTCATCTGCCCGCGGGTGATCGTATAGAAGCCCTCGGGCGCCTGACGGTCGCCTTCCTTCTTCTTCGGACCGAGCGCGCCCGACCAGCGGCAGATCGGATAGGTATTCAACAGCGCGTATTCGCCGTCCTGGTTCACCTTCCAGACTTCGAGCTGTGACTCTTCCTTGAAGATGCGCAGCAGAATCGGCGACGTCTTGTCCATGTGCTTCTCTTGCAGCAGAGCGAGCATCTTGTCGGACAAGGGGGCGAGCGCGCGGCCGGTTGGGGAAATGTCGTCCGCGTTGCAGCCGGCAAGCGCAATCGCGGCGGCGACAGCCGCCGGCGCCAGAAGCGCGCGGACAAACCATTGTTTCAAACGCGGTACTCCCCGGAGCCGCATACCCCTCTATTCAGCAATCGTTATCCATAAGATGTGGCGTCCGCAAGGCATATCGAGCGATGGCGTAAGCCCGTTAAGTGTATGGTGAACCAGCGGTAAATTGGCCCTGGGCCAGGTGTTGGCGGCGCCCCGGTGCTGGGCAGTGGGCCGGCGGCGGGGCGACTTTAGCCGGTCCCGCGAGCGAGATCGCGGCCCATATTGAGGAATTTTTCCCGGCGCTGCCGGCGCACCGTGTTGCGGTCAAGCCCGCCCATTTCAGCAAACGCGTTGCTGATCGCCTCGCCGGTCGCGGCAATCGCGTCCGCTGGCGCGCGGTGCGCGCCGCCGGTCGGTTCCGGGATAACGCTGTCGATCACCCCGAAGCGGACCATATCCTGGGCGGTGATCTTCATGTTGGTCGCCGCTTCCTGCGCCTTGGTGGTGTCGCGCCACAAGATCGAGGCCGCTCCCTCCGGCGAGATCACGCTGTAAATGGCGTGTTCGAGCATCAGCACGCGGTTGGCGGTGGCAAGCGCTATAGCGCCGCCGGAGCCGCCCTCGCCAAGGATCACAGCCACATTAGGGACGCCGAGATTGAGGCACGCGTCGGTCGAGCGAGCGATGGCCTCGGCCTGGCCGCGTTCTTCCGCGCCTATGCCGGGATAGGCGCCGGCGGTGTCGACCAGCGAGATCAACGGAATATCGAAGCGGTCGGCCATCTCCATCAGCCGCACTGCCTTGCGATAACCCTCCGGCATGGCCATGCCGAAATTGCGTTTGAGCCGGCTCTCGGTGTCGGAGCCCTTTTCGTGGCCGAGCACACAGACGCTCTCGCCGCGGAAGCGGCCGAAACCGCCGACGATGGCCGCGTCCTCGCCGAACTTTCTGTCGCCGGCCAGCGGCACGAAATCCGTGATCAGGCCTTTGACGTAGTTGAGGCAGTGCGGCCGCTGCGGGTGGCGGGCCACTTGCGTCTTCTGCCAAGGCGTGAGGTCGGAATAGAGTTCCTCCAGCGCCGCCGCCGCCTTGGCCTCCAGCCGGCCGATCTCGTCGCCGATGGCGACGGCGTCGCCGGTCTCGCCCATGGCGCGCAATTCTTCGACCTTGGCCTCCAGTTCGGCCACTGGCTTTTCGAAATCGAGATAGCTGCGCATGCGGTTCCGGTATCGGGTGGATGGTCGGGGTGACCTGACGCGGGGAGGCCCCTAAGTCAAGCAGACCCGGTTAATTTCGGTCTTACGCCCGGCCGCCGCCTAGTCCTCCCCCAGCGGGTGGAGGTCGCGCACCAAGGTCTTGAGGCGATCCTCGAGCACGTGGGTGTAGATCTGGGTCGTGGAAATGTCGGCGTGGCCGAGCAGGGTCTGCACCACGCGCAGGTCGGCGCCATTGTGCAGCAGATGGCTGGCGAAGGCGTGGCGTAAGACGTGAGGGGAAAGCTGCTCGCCGCCGACGCCGCAGGCCGCACCCAGTGCCTTGAGGTCACGGGCGAAATGTTGACGGGTGAGATGGCCCGTTTCGCCAAACGACGGGAACAGCCATTTTGGTTCAGTCGTCTTTTTTGATTTCTCGGTCGTCTTCGCCGCTTCGGCGCGTAAGCTCAGGTATTCCGCCATCGCCAGCTTGGCCGCTTTGTTGAGCGGAACCAGCCGTTCCTTGCCGCCCTTGCCGCGCACCACCAGCACGCGTTGATCGCGGCGCGCGGCGGAAGCCGGTAGCGCCACCAGTTCGGACACGCGCAGGCCCGTCGCATAGACCACTTCGAGCAGACACAACAACCGCGCCGCGCGCAAACGCTGCGCGGGCGGCTGCATCGTCTCCTCGGCGTTAGCGCGCGCTTGGGTGAGCAGCCGGTCAACTTCGGCAATTGTGAGCACCTTCGGCAGGCCGCGCCCGCGCTTCGGACCCTCCAGCACCGCGGCGGGATCGTCCTGGCGCTTTCCTTCGGCGTAGAGAAACCGGTAAAGCTGGCGCACCGCCGACAACCGTCGCGCCAGCGATGCCGGCTTGAAGCCGCGCTCATTCAGGTTCTTCACGAAGCTGCGCAGATCGTTGGTATCGGCCTTGACGACGCTGCTCTTACTGGCGCGCAAATGCGCCGACAGGTCGGCGAGGTCGTTGCGATAGGCGGACAGTGTGTTCTCGCCGGCGCCCCGCTCGGCCGCGAGCATGTCGAGGAACAACTCGATGAGACCGTCATCGGAGGCGTTCGGCCGGCGCGCCATCGCCTTGCCTTTACTGAGAACGTGATCCATTCGCGAGAGCATGACCGCGAATGGTAACCTATTGCTTGCGCTCGCGCGCTTACGCGGGGACGCCGCTCAGGGTTGCTTGAAGAACTTACTCGATGGAATGGTGACCACGATCTCGCGCGGCTTCAGCTTGACGAAATTGGCGAGCGAGAAAACCGAGCCATAGGCCAGCCCGCCCAGCAGGCCCAAGAAGACCAGAAATCGGAACAGGCTTGGCATGGTTGCAACCCGGCAGTAGCCCGCAAGGCGGGCGCTCAATAGCGCAATACCGACCACGTTCCACGCGGCGAGACAAGAGCGCCCTCGCGGTTGGCTCAATTACTGGTATATGGGGCGCGTGGTGTCGTTTTCGGAACTAAGCATGGTTAACACCGCCATCCAAAAGGCCGCGGAAAATAGCCTGGAATCGGCCGTTGTGCAGGCGCTTGGGGCCCGTTCCATCGTGCTGGTCGGCATGATGGGCGCCGGCAAGTCGTCGGTCGGCCGCCGGCTGGCGTCCCGGCTCGGCGTGCCCTTCGTCGACGCCGATACCGAAATCGAAGACGCCGCCGGCATGACCATCGCCGAGATCTTCGCCGAGCAGGGCGAGCCCTATTTCCGCGCCGGCGAGGCGCGCGTGATCGCCCGCCTGCTCGACGCCGGCCCGCAGGTGCTGGCGACCGGCGGCGGCGCGGTGATGAACCAGCAGACCCGCGATCTCATCCACATCAAGGGCATCTCGGTCTGGCTGAAGGCCGATCTCGACGTGCTGCTCCGGCGCACCAGGCGCCGCACCGATCGCCCGCTCGCCGATCGCATGAAGGAGCTTTTGCCGCTACGCGAACCGGTCTATGCCCAGTCCGATGTCATCGTGCGGTCGCGCGAGGAGCCGCATGAAACGATCGTCGAAGAAATCATCGAAGCGGTGGCGAGGCATCTCGATGTCGCTGGCAATTCGGGGGAGCCGTCATGACCGCGCCGTTGCGCACCCATGAGCCGGTCGTGGTGCCGGTGGCGCTTGGCGCGCGCGCCTACGAGATCGTTATCGGTCGCGGGCTGATCGCCAAACTCGGCGAAGCCACCAGGGCGCTGCGTCCGGGCGCCCGAACCGCGATCGTGACCGACGAGACCGTGGCGAAGCATCATCTCACCGCGACCGAAGCGTCGCTCGCCGCTGCTGGCATCGAGAGCGCTCGCATCGTGGTGCCTGCTGGTGAAGGCTCGAAGAATTACGCCACTTTCGAAAAGGTTTGCGAAGCGATCATCGCGGCGCGCATCGAGCGCGGCGATCTCGTGGTCGCGCTCGGCGGTGGCGTGATCGGCGATCTTGCGGGCTTTGCGGCAGCTTGCGCGCGGCGCGGGCTCGACTTCGTGCAGGTGCCGACCACCTTGCTTGCCCAGGTCGATAGCTCGGTCGGCGGTAAGACCGGCATCAATTCGCCACAAGGGAAAAACCTGATCGGCGCCTTTCATCAGCCGATCCTAGTCGTCGCCGACACCGCGCTGCTTGATACGCTGCCCGTGCGCCAGTTTCGCGCCGGCTATGCCGAGGTCGCCAAGTACGGACTGCTCGGCGACGTGGACTTTTTCGCCTGGCTGGAGACCAACTGGCGTGACGTGTTTGCCGGCGGGCAATCATCGGCCAGTTCTGCGCGTGAGCATGCTATCGCGGTGAGCTGCCGCCTCAAGGCCGGCGTCGTTGCGCGCGACGAGCGCGAGAGTGGCGAGCGTGCGCTGCTCAATCTCGGCCATACCTTCGGGCATGCATTTGAGGCGGCTGCCGGCTTTTCCGACCGGCTGCTGCACGGCGAGGCGGTGGCACTCGGAATGGCGCTGGCCTTCGAATTCTCCGCCCGCAAGGGGCTCATGAGCGAAGCCGACGCCGCGCGCGCGTCCGCTCACCTTGCGGCGGTCGGCCTGCCCACCCATGTACAGCAGGTGCCCGGCGGCGTGCCGGGCGTCGACGTCTTGATGGACCTCATCGCCCAAGACAAGAAGGTGAAGCGCGGTCAGCTCACTTTCATTCTGGCGCGTGGTATCGGCAGGGCCTTCGTCGAAAGCGGCGTCGATACGGATGAAGTGCGCGCGTTCTTGACTGATAAACTCAGCGCGTAATCCCGAAAGGTACATACCGGTTTTCGAGTAAGATCACGCGCCGATAAAGATACTTTCAAATGACTGCGAACGACTGGCTGTCCATTGGAGTTGTCCTGATCTGCCTCTTGCTGTCGGCGTTCTTCGCCGGCAGTGAGACGGCATTGACCGCGTCCTCGCGCGCCAGCATGGCGCGCCTGGAAAAGCAGGGAAATCGCGGCGCGGCCATCGTCAACCGCTTGCTCGAGCAACGCGAGCGGCTAATCGGTGCGCTGCTGCTCGGCAACAACGCGGTCAACATTGCGGCTTCCGCGCTGGCGACCGGGCTGCTGCTGGCCTTGTTCGGCAAGGCCGGCATCGTCTATGCCACCATTGTTATGACCTTGGTCGTGGTGATTTTTTCCGAAGTGTTGCCGAAGACAGCCGCCTTCAACGCGCCCGATCGGATTGCGCTCTTGGTCGCGCGGCCGATGCAGTGGATCGTCCGGGCGCTGGCGCCGATCCTGATGGCGATCGAATTCCTGGTGCGCTGGCTGCTGTGGCTGCTCGGCACGAACATCGACGAAAACCAGCCGATCCTGTCGCCGCACGAGGAGTTGCGCGGCGCCGTCGATCTGCTGCATCGCGAAGGCAGCGTCGAAAAGCTCGACCGCGACATGTTTGGTGGCGTGCTCGACCTACGCGAACTAGATGTGTCCGACGTGATGGTCCACCGCACCAACATGATCAGCATGAAAGTGGACGATCCGGCGGAGGAGGTCGTCAACGCGGTGATTGCTTCGCCGGTGACGCGTATTCCGTTCTGGCGCGATAATCCGGAGAACATCGTCGGCGTGCTGCACGTCAAGGATTTGTTGCGCGCTCTGCACGCGGTTGACGGCGACGCCGACAAGGTCGACATCCAGGCGCTGCTGACGCCACCCTGGTTTGTGCCGGATACCCGCACTGTGTCCGAGCAGCTCAAGGCCTTCCGCCGCCGCAAGACGCCATTCGCGCTTGTTGTGGATGAGTACGGTGAGGTCGAAGGCTTGGTCACGCTGGAAGACATCCTGGAGGAGATCGTCGGCGACATCACCGACGAGCACGACGTCGCCATGCCGGGCGTGCGCCGCCAGCCCGATGGCTCGGTGATCGTGGAGGGCGCGGTGTCGATCCGCGATCTCAATCGGGTGATGGAATGGAACTTGCCGGACGAGGAAGCCAACACCATCGCCGGCCTGGTCATCCACGAGGCACGCTCGATCCCGGAAGTGGGGCAGAGCTTCACCTTTCATGGCTTCCGTTTCCGCGTCCTGCGCCGCGCGCGCAACCGCATCACCTCGATGCGCATCCAGCCGCTACCGCGGGCGGCGGCGGAGTAGGGGGATTCGAAATCAGGCGCCTTCGCCCGGCGCTGCGGCGTTGATAGCCAGCGCGTGCACGCCGCCGGCCAGTTCCCCAACTAACGTTTCATTGATCATGCGGTGGCGCTGCAGACGGGTCTTCCCTTTGAAGGCGTCCGACACGATATAGACCCTGTAATGGGTTTCTCCACCCGGCCGATGCCCGGCATGGCCCGCGTGCTGGTGGGATTCGTCCACCACCTTGAGGCTTTTCGGGGTGAAAGCCTCGGTCAACTTCTGTGTGATCAGATCGGCGGTTCGCATGCTGCTCGGCTTATAAAGCGGAGGGGCGTGAGTCAACGTTGGTATTTTGTCGGCATGGGGCAGTATTTGCGCCGCTGTTGCTGTCAAGTCTTGAACGCGTCATCGAGAAAAGCGCATAATGTCCGGTCATGAAATTCAACTCGCCCCTTTTTGATAGTATCCGCGTCAAGCCGAGCAAGGATCGCCGGCCCAAGACCGGCGGCCCGACCTGCGAATGGGTCGGCTGTTCGGAAGTCGCCACCCATCGCGCGCCCAAGGGGCGGGGCCGCGAGAAGGACTATTGGCGCTACTGCCTGCATCATGTGCGCGAATACAATCAGTCCTATAATTTTTTCGCTGGCATGAGCGATTCCGATGTGATCGCGTACCAGAAGGATGCGCTCACGGGTCATCGACCGACCTGGAAGATGGGCACCGGTAAAGGCGGGCCTGCACCGGGTTCGCATACTTTCGCGCACCAGACGGATCCCTTCGGCCTGTTCGGCGACGACCTGAAGCGCGAGCAGCAGAAGCGGGCGGAAAACCGGGTCATCCGCAATGCCGAGCGCAAGGCATTGGATACGCTCGGCCTCGACATCGACGCCACCCGGGCGGAGGTCAAGACGCGCTTCAAGGAACTGGTCAAACGTCACCACCCGGACGCCAACGGCGGCGATCGGTCGACGGAAGACCGCTTGGTCGAGATCATCCAGTCCTACAACTATCTGAAATCAGTGGGTTTCGGCTAATCCCCCGGTTTTCCCCCGGCGCAGGGGACACCTGCCTTTCGCGCAAGGCTGCGCATCCCTATCTTATTGATATCTTTGATGGTGGCATTCGCGGCGCCTGGGTTTTTCGCGACGTGGCGGTCTGCTAGGTTGCCGTCATATCAGCCGGACCGTTGATTATCGGACCGTATCAGGCTTCGGGAGGGCCGAAGCCATGGAGGATCAATGACTGCCGCAACTGCAGAAGTCGCCGGCCTGCCCGACATGAAGGTGTCCGTTCGGCAGGTTTTCGGCATCGAAAGCGATATGGAAGTGCCGGCCTATTCCGCGCCCGATGAGCACGTGCCTGACGTCGATCCGGATTATCGTTTCGACCGTCCGACCACGCTCGCCATTCTCGCCGGCTTTGCCAAGAACCGCCGCGTCATGGTCACCGGCTATCACGGCACCGGCAAGTCGACCCATATCGAGCAGGTTGCGGCGCGGCTCAATTGGCCGATGGTGCGCGTCAACCTCGACAGCCACATCAGCCGTATCGATCTGATCGGCAAGGACGCCATCGTCATCAAGGACGGCCAGCAGGTCACCGAATTCCGCGACGGCATCTTGCCGTGGGCCTATCAGCACAACGTCGCGATCTGCTTCGACGAGTACGACGCCGGCCGCCCGGACGTAATGTTCGTCATTCAGCGCGTGCTGGAATCTTCGGGCCGCCTGACGCTGCTCGACCAGAGCCGCGTGATCAAGCCGCATCCGGCGTTCCGTCTGTTCTCCACCGCCAACACGGTGGGCTTGGGCGACACGTCGGGCCTCTACCACGGCACCCAGCAGATCAACCAGGCGCAGATGGACCGCTGGTCGATCGTCACCACGTTGAACTATCTGCCGCACGATAATGAGGTTGAGATCGTTCTGGCCAAGGCCAAGCACTATCAGAATGAACAGGGCCGCGACATCGTCAGCAAGATGGTGCGGGTCGCCGACTTGACGCGTAATGGCTTCATGAACGGCGACATCTCCACCGTCATGAGCCCGCGCACGGTGATCACCTGGGCGGAGAACGCCGAGATCTTCAACGATATCGGCTTCGCCTTCCGGCTCACCTTCCTCAACAAGTGCGACGAGCTGGAGCGGCCGATTGTGGCCGAGTTCTATCAGCGCTGCTTCGGCCAGGAACTGCCGGAATCGGCAGTCAATGTTGCGCTGAGCTAGTTGCCGCCGTGCCGCGCATTCAGGTCGAAAGCGTTCAGGGGCCGGCGCGGCGGCAAATCATCAAAGGCCTGATCGCGTTCAATACGCGCGCTACCGGCAAGGCCAAGTACAAGCCACTGACGCTTACATTGCGGAGGGGCAAAGAGATCGTCGGCGGCCTAACCGGCTCGGCGTGGATGGATTGGCTCTATATCGAGCTGTTCTGGATCGCGGACAAATATCGCGGTAAGGGCTACGGCAAGTCGCTCTTGGCCAAGGCGGAAGCTGAAGCGCGAAAGCAGGGTTTGCAGAACGTGTTTCTCAACACATTCAGCTTCCAGGCACCGGGCTTCTACAAGAAGCTCGGCTATAAAGAATTTGGCAGGCTGAAGGATTTTCCTGTCGGCCACACCCGGCACTGGATGAAGAAGGCGCTGTAATGGCCTCGAACATCAAAGGGAAGTCGTCGACGAAAGAATCGCCGACCGAGCCGTTCAAGCGCGCGCTTGGAGGCTGTCTGCGCGCCATTGCGCGCAAGGGCGAGTTGGAAGTCTCGTTCGCCGCCGAACGCCCGGGCCTGGTGGGCGGCAAGGTGCGCTTGCCGGAACCGCCGCGCAAGCTCGGCAAGCATGAGGCCGCGATCGTGCGCGGCCATGCCAATTCCGTTGCGCTGAGGCTCGCCTGTCACGATCCCGCCGTGCATCGCCGCCTGCAGCCGACCGGCCAGCAGGCGCGGGCGGTGTTCGAGGCGGTCGAGCAGGCACGGGTCGAAGCCATCGGCGCCCGCCGTATGGACGGCGTCGCGCAGAACCTCGGCGCCATGCTCGACGAGCGCTATCATCGCGGCAAATTCGACCAGATCACCGAACGCGCCGACGCGCCGATCGAGGAAGCGCTGTCGCTGATGGTGCGCGAGCGCCTGACCGGCGCGCCTCCGCCAGCCGCAGCCAAAAAGCTGGTCGATCTCTGGCGTCCGCTGATCGAGGAACGCGCCGGCCGCGATCTCGACCGGCTGGAAGACCTGGTCGAAGACCAGCGCCAGTTCGGCGATGCCATCCACGACCTGCTCGAACTCGCTCGAAATGGGCGACGATCGATCGTCCGATTCCGAGGACGAGGGCGACGAGGACCGCAGCCCGCAGCAGTCCGGCGAAGAGGGTGAGTCCGCCGAGTCCGACGACATGCAGCGCTCGAGCATGGAGGATACGGAAGTCTCGGCCGAGGATTTGCCCGACGCCTCCGCCGAGGCGGTCGAGGCGCCGACCTCCGACATGGCCGACGATAGCGATATGGGCGATGCCGAAACACCCGGCGAACCGCAGCGGCCGCGCCAGTTCGGCGCCAACGAGCCGCGCGGACCGGACTATCGCGCCTTTACGCTCAGGTTCGACGAGACGATCGCGGCCGAGGATCTGTGCGAGCAGGAGGAGCTTGAACGCCTGCGCGGTTACCTCGACAAGCAGCTTTCGCATCTGCAAGGCGTCGTCGCGCGGCTCGCCAACCGCCTGCAACGCCGGCTGATGGCGCAGCAGAACCGGTCTTGGGAGTTCGACCTCGAGGAAGGCCTGCTCGACCCGGCGCGGCTGTCGCGCGTCGTCATCGACCCCATGCACGCGCTGTCCTTCAAGTGGGAGAAGGACACTCAGTTCCGCGACACCGTGGTGACGCTGCTGCTCGACAATTCCGGCTCCATGCGCGGGCGTCCGATCACCGTCGCTGCCACCTGCGCCGACATCCTGGCGCGCACGCTGGAGCGTTGCGGCGTCAAGGTCGAGATTCTCGGCTTTACCACCCGCGCCTGGAAGGGCGGACAGTCGCGCGAGCATTGGCTTACCGCCGGCAAGCCGGCCAATCCAGGCCGGCTCAACGATCTGCGCCACATCATCTACAAGTCAGCCGACGCGCCCTGGCGGCGCGCGCGCAAGAATCTCGGCCTGATGATGCGCGAGGGGCTGCTCAAGGAGAACATCGACGGCGAGGCGCTTGACTGGGCGCACAAGCGCCTGCTCGCTCGCACCGAGCAGCGCAAGATCCTGATGATGATCTCCGATGGCGCGCCCGTTGACGACTCCACGCTCTCGGTCAATCCAGGCAATTATCTCGAGCGTCACCTGCGTTGGGTGATCGAGGAGATCGAGACCCGCTCGCCGGTAGAGTTGATTGCCATCGGCATTGGCCATGACGTCACGCGCTACTATCGCCGTGCCGTCACCATTGTCGACGCCGAGGAACTCGGCGGCGCCATGACTGAGAAACTGGCCGAACTGTTTGAGGAGCACACCACCGAAGTGGTGCGACCGTCTCGCCGCATGCGCAGGCGCGTTGCTTGAAGACTATCTTTCGCCGCCGCTGGCTGCTCGCCGGCTCGCTGTTTGCCATATTGCTGTTCGCCGCTGGCACGATTGCGCTCGCTAAGATCAAGCGCTATCCAGCCAGACCGATCCGCATTGTCGTTCACGCGGAGCCGATTGCGGCCTTTGACAATCGCGACCCGGCGCGCACGCGCTTCGGCGCGTTAGAATTCCGCGGCGGTCTTGAACTCACTTCGAAAGACAAGCGCTTTGGCGGCATCTCCGCCCTGCACATGGCCGTCGACGGCGGCCGCTTCCTTGCGCTCACCGATCGTGGTGCCTGGCTCAAGGGTCGCATCGTCTACCGGCAGGAGCGTCCCGCCGGCCTTGCCGACATCGAGATGGCGCCGGTGCTGGCCTGGGATGGCAAGCCGCTCGCCAAGCACGGCTGGTACGACACCGAGTCGCTGACCGAGGACGGCGACGGCCACGCCTATGTTGGCATCGAGCGTGTCGAGAAGATCCTGCGCTTCGAATTGAAGAAGGGCCTTGCCTCCCGCGGCCGGCCGATCCCCGTGCCGCCTGACTTCAAGACCTTCATCAACAATAGGAGCCTGGAATGCCTGGCCGCCTCGCCGAAGGATTCCCCGGTTGCCGGCCAACTGATCGTCGTCACCGAGCGCAGTCTCGATGCCGCCGGCAATCACCGCGCCTTTCTGCTTAACGGCAAGCAGGTCGGCCGATTTCAGCGTGAAACGCAGCGACGATTTCGACGTCAGCGACTGCGCCATCCTGCCGCCGAACGATCTGTTGCTGCTGGAGCGCAGCTATTCGCTGCTACGTGGCGTCGCCATGCGCATTCGCCGCATTCCGCTTGCTGCCATTAAACCAGGCGCGCTGGTCGACGGCGCTCCGTTGATCAGCGCCGACCTCGCCTATCAGATCGACAACATGGAAGGCATCGGCGTCTCCCGCGACGCCCCCGGCGACACAATCCTGACGCTGGTGTCGGACGACAATTTCTCCGCCCTTCAACGCACGCTGCTGCTGCAGTTTAAATTGGTCGATAAGTGAGGAGTGGCGGCGCGACAAATGCTCCCGTCGTCACAGGGCTTGTCATCGCAAGTGGGGTTTACCCGACGTGCGGCTCTCGAAAACGCGCAAGTCGGGCAAGCTCGACTTACGATGTGATCCCGCCTTGGAGAGTACGTTGTCTCAATAGGAGAAATGGCCGGGACAAGCCCGGCCACGACAGCGTGTGAACTACCTGTGAAACTCTCAGCTCGCCGCAGCCAGCTTCTTGGCGATCTCGCGCTTGAGCACGCGCATCTTCGGCGCCAGTTCCTCGTCCTTCGCCTTGATCAGGAAGGCATCAAGGCCGCCGCGATGATCGACCGTACGCAGCGCGTTGGCGGAGACCCGCGCCTTCACCGTGCGGCCTAGCGTGTCGGATCGCAGCGTGACGTTGACCAGGTTCGGCAGGAACCGGCGCTTAGTCTTGATGTTGGAATGGCTCACTTTGTGGCCGACCAGAGGCCCTTTACCGGTCAGCTCGCAACGCCACGACATGGCTAAAACCCTCGAAAAAGCGTCCGGCGCAGCACACAAGCGCCGGTCCGGATCGTCATTTCTTGCATGATTGGCGGGCACGTATAGAGAGCAGCGAAAGGGGCGTCAAGCCGCGGATTCAGGCCCAATCGGGGCTTGGGCACCGCCGACGGGGGCCCCTTAAGTTTTGCGGCCGCGCCCCGGCCCCCGGAGTGGAACAAAGATTCGACCAACTCTTGGCCGATCACGCAAGCGGCCGGCTGCCGGGACCGATTTCGGGGGTGTTCGGCTCCGCCCGATCTGGCGCCCCTTGCGCGGTCGCTTTCGCTGCACGTTAAATATCGCCACCGGCGCGTGGAATGGCTGCAGTCACCGGTGCGGGAGGTTGGGTTTGGTGCTGCCGCTGAGGCAAACCGTTCGCTGTATTCCCCTGGCCGTTGCAGGTCTGGCGCTGGCCGCCGCCGCCGTGCCTCATCCGGCGCGCGCGCAAGGCAAGCTCGAAGCCCATTATACGGCTTCGCTCGCCGGCATTCCCATCGGGAAGGGAAGCTGGGTCGTCGATATCAACGACACCCATTACACCGCCGCCGCCAGCGGCATTACTACTGGCTTGCTGCGGCTGTTCACCGGCGGGGAGGGCACGAGCGCCGCACACGGGACCTTCGGTCATGAAGGCAAGTTCGCCTCCTCGATCTACGCCGCCACCATCATTACCCGCCACAAGACGACCGAATCCCGTCTCGCCATCAAGGACGGCGACGTCACAACCTTCAAGATCGACCCGCCACAGGACGAAGACTCCGAACGCGTGCCGCTCACCAAGGCGCACGAACACGGCATTTTCGATCCGTTGACCGGCTCGCTGCTGCGCATATCCGGACACGGAAACCTGCTCACGCCGCACGCCTGCGAGCGCAAGGTGTCGATCTTTGACGGCCGGCTGCGCTACGATCTCACGCTCGCCTACAAGCGCATGGAAGAGGTCAAGGCGGACAAGGGCTATGCCGGCCCCGTAGTGGTTTGCGCCATCTACTTTTCGCCGGTCGCCGGCTTTATTCCCTCGCGCACCGCCATCAAATACATCAAGCAGCAGCGCGACATGGAGGTGTGGTTGGCTCCAATCACCGGCA
Source organism: uncultured Pseudomonadota bacterium (assembly GCA_963732895.1). GTDB lineage: Bacteria > Pseudomonadota > Alphaproteobacteria > Rhizobiales > Xanthobacteraceae > Pseudolabrys. The sequence goes on from CAVTBG010000009.1 coordinate 294,357, forward strand.
CCCGGGTGCTGGTGCCGTTCCGCGCCCAGGGTCCCACTCCGATCGGCGAGGCGGTATTGGAGGCCGACCAATTCGTCTCCACCGGCACCCCGACCCGGGCGTCCATCAAACGCCTGCACACCGAATAAAACCGCGCGACTCTTTCGCTTGACTCTTCGACGCGGCCCGACTCTGTTGCCGGTTAACGTTTGCAAGGGAATTTAAGCCTATTGAATCCCCGATTCCTACTCCATCTTGTGGCCGTCGAGGTCGGGCTCGCCAGATGTCGCCGTGAACAAATCCGCATTGGCTGCCAGTGAGCGATTCGGGCCGCTTTCGTTCCAGACTCGTTCCAGGCCTTAACGCCGGCCCGCGGGACCGTCGCATTGTGGTACAAAAAGCAGGCGGCTCGCCGACGCGAGCCGCTAGTTTGGACGCGAAATGACCCTTTCCTTTTCTCCTCAACCTGTCCGCGCCGCCGCGCGCGCGCGCGCCCGCGGCGTCGGCGTTACCGCCGTGCTCGGGCCCACCAATACCGGCAAGACCCACCTCGCCATCGAGCGGATGCTGGCGCACTCCTCCGGCATGATCGGACTGCCACTCAGGCTGCTGGCGCGCGAGGTCTACAACAACGTCGTCGACCGCGCGGGCGTGGAGAACGTCGCCCTGATCACCGGCGAGGAGAAGATCAAGCCGCCCAATCCGCGCTTCTGGGTATCGACAGTCGAGGCGATGCCCCGCGATATCGACGTCGCGTTCCTGGCGGTCGACGAAGCCCAACTCGGCGCCGACCTCGACCGTGGCCACGTCTTCACCGACCGCATGCTCTACCGCCGCGGCCGCGAGGAGACGCTGGTGCTGGGCGCGGCCACTCTGCGGCCAATGGTCGAGAAGCTTCTGCCTGGCGCCCACATCGTGAGCCGCCCACGGCTGTCGATGCTCACTTATGCCGGCGAGAAGAAGCTCACCCGCCTGCCGCGCCGCTCCGCGGTGGTCGCGTTCTCGGCGGAAGAAGTCTACGCCATCGCCGAACTGATCCGCCGCCAGCGCGGGGGCGCCGCGGTGGTGCTGGGTGCCCTGTCCCCGCGCACAAGGAACGCGCAAGTGGCGCTCTACCAGTCCGGCGACGTGGATTATCTTGTCGCCACCGACGCCATTGGCATGGGCCTCAACCTCGACGTCGATCACGTCGCCTTCGCCTCTGATCGCAAGTTCGATGGCTATCAATTTCGTCCGCTCAATCCGGCCGAACTCGCCCAGATTGCGGGCCGCGCCGGCCGCGCGACGCGCGATGGAACGTTCGGTACGACCGGGCGTTGCGATCCCTTCGGGCCCGAATTGGTGCAGGCGCTGGAGAGCCACAGCTTCGATCCTATCCGGATGCTGCAATGGCGCAACGCGGACCTCAACTTTACCTCGCTCGGTGCGCTGCAGGCCTCGCTGGCCATGACGCCGAGTGAAAGCGGGCTGACGCGTGCGCCCATCGGCGAGGATATCCTGGTGCTTGAACACGCCGCGCGCGATGAAGACGTGCGCGCGCTTGCCCGCGATGCGGGTGCTGTCGAGCGGTTGTGGGACGCCTGCCAAGTCCCCGATTACCGCAAGATCGCGCCGGCCACTCATGCCGAATTGGTGGTGACCCTCTATGGATTCCTGCAGCGAGAGGGTAACATCCCCACCGATTGGTTCGCTCGCCAGCTTGCCCAGGCCGACCGGACCGAGGGCGACATCGACACTCTCTCCAACCGGATCGCGCATGTCAGAACTTGGACTTTCGTTGCCAACCGGCCCGATTGGCTCGCCGATCCTGAGCACTGGCAGGGCGTCACCCGCGCGATCGAGGACAAGCTGTCCGACGCGTTGCACGAACGTCTCGCTGAACGTTTCGTGGACCGCCGCACTAGCGTTTTGATGCGGCGGCTGCGAGAGAACGCGATGCTCGAAACCGAAATTGGAAAAACCGGTGAAGTCGTCGTCGAGGGCCATGCCATCGGCCGGCTCGACGGATTCATGTTTGCGCCCGATGCCTCCGCCACCGCGGGCTCGGAAGCCAAGGCGCTCAATGCCGCCGCGCAAAAGGCGCTGGCCGGCGAGATCGAGGCGCGCGCCACGCGGCTGTCGCAATGCGCCAACGATCAGATCGTGCTTGCGAACGACGGCATCGTGCGCTGGATGGGGGATGCGGTCGGCAAGCTCACCGCCGGCGACGACGCGTTGCGCCCGCGCTTGCGCATTCTCGCCGACGAGCACCTCACCGGTCCGGCGCGCGAACTGGTGCAGACGCGGCTCGATCTCTGGCTCAAGACCTATATCGAGAAACAATTGGCGCCTTTGTTCTCGCTCGCCGCTGCCGAAGATGTCACCGGCATGGCGCGCGGCGTCGCCTTCCAGCTTGTTGAGGCGCTTGGCGTGCTTGAGCGTCAAAAGGTGTCCGACGAGGTCAAGGGCCTCGACCAGCCGGCGCGCGCCACGTTGCGCAAATACGGCGTGCGCTTCGGCGCCTACCACATCTATCTGCCGGCGCTGATGAAGCCGGCGCCGCGCGCGTTGGCGACGCAGCTCTGGGCGCTGAAGAACGAAGCGCCCGATGCAAAGGGTGTCGCCGATCTGCTGCATCTTGCGGCCAGCGGGCGCACCTCCATTCCCGTCGACAAGGAAGCGCCGAAGCCGCTCTACCGCACCGCCGGCTATCGCGTGTGCGGCGACCGCGCCGTCCGCGTCGATATTCTTGAGCGGCTCGCCGATCTCATCCGCCCCGCGCTGGCCTGGCGTGAACATGGGCCGGCCGCCAAGCCCGACGGCGCGGTCGATGGCCGCTCCTTCACCGTCACCGGCGCCATGACCTCGCTCACCGGTGCCTCGGGCGAAGACTTCGCGTCCATCCTGCGCGCGCTCGGTTATCGCATGGAGCGCCGGCCCAAACCGCCAGAGCCCGAGACGTCGGCGGAGGCGGAATCTTCCCAGTCAGCCGAAACTAGCGTGGCGGCGGCTGACTGTTCGACCGAAGGGACGTCTGAAGCCGCCGCTGCTGAGCCGGTGGAGATGACCGCCGAGAGCACGGCGAGCATCGCCCCGGAGGCCGCGCCGCTTACTGACTCTGAAATTATGCCGACGCCTGAAGCGGCCGGTATCGAGGTGCCGGCGGAGGCCGCGCCGGAAGCGCCGGCCGAATCCGCAACGGCCGAACCGCCTGAAGGAGGTGCGGCCGGGCTGGCTGAGGGCGAAGAAACCAAGCCTGCCGAAGTCTTGGCCGAAGTCTTGGCCGAAGCCCCGGATTCGGCTGTGGCAACAGCTAGCGAAGGGGCTGCCAAAGAACCGGAGATGATCGAGGTGTGGCGGCCTGGGGGGCGTTCCGAGCGCCGTCCGCATCGGCCGCGCCGACCGCATCATCAAGGGGGGCAACAGGCCGCGGCGCCAGCCGAGGGCGGCGAAGCCGCTCCCGCTCCTGCCGAGGCAGTTGCAGTGTCGGCAGAAGGCGCCGAGCCGTCGCCTGGTCCGCGGCATCGACGCCAGGATGGCCCCGATCGACAGGCTCGTCGGGATCGCCATGACCGACAGCAGCGAAAGGAGCACGACACCGCGCGCGGCGAGCGCCAGGGCCGCGGCGATCGTCCGCGCCGGCCACGCCGAGACGGCGGCGGCGTCGACCGCGCCGAGCGCGAGAAATACTTCGCCAAGCCCCACGGTGGCGGTGAGCGGCGCGACAAGCAGCCGGACCCCAATTCGCCCTTTGCCAAGCTCGCCGCGCTCAAGCAGCAGCTTGAGCAGGGTGGCAAAGAGGGATCTTGATCGCGCAAGCGAAGCAGCCGGCTTTGTCCCTCCCCTTGAAGGGGAGCTCCAGGTGATGGAGCGCCAGCGCATCGACAAATGGCTGTGGCATGCCCGTTTGGTGCGCAGTCGGGCCGACGCGGCGGCGCTCGCCACCGCCGGCCACGTCCGGGTCAACGGCAAGCGCAGGACAGCGGCGGGCCATCCAATTCGTCTCGGCGACGTGCTCACAGTGGCGCTGGACCGTTCGGTGCGGGTGGTGGAGGTGGCCGGTTTCTGCGACCGACGGGGGGCAGCGCCCGCGGCGCGGGCAACCTACCGTGATCTGACAATGCCCTCAGGGCCCGAGGCCTGCGCCGCGGCGGCCGGTTCAGCTACGGTTCCACCGCTGGGGAAATAGGGGCGCTCGGTGTTGCCAAAGCCGCTTGCGGCTTATTTGTCCTTGGGATAGGCAGCACTGCGCGGTTTGTTTGTGTGGAGCCAAGGGTGAGATGACCTACGTCGTCGTCGAAAACTGCATCAAGTGCAAGTACATGGACTGCGTGGAAGTTTGTCCGGTGGACTGCTTCTACGAGGGTGATAACATGCTTGTCATACACCCTGACGAGTGCATCGATTGCGGCGTCTGTGAGCCAGAGTGTCCGGCGGAAGCGATCAAGCCCGATACCGAGCCGGGGTTGGAACAATGGCTCGAAGTGAACGCCCAATACGCCAAATCCTGGCCGAATATTACCGTCAAACGGGAACCGCCGGCCGATGGCAAGGATTGGGATGGCGCGCCCGACAAGTACAAGAAGTTCTTTTCGGCCGAGCCGGGCGAGGGCGACTGAGGCTGCCTTTTCAGCGGCGGGATCGGCCCATGAGGCCTTGAAAATCGGTGCGGGCCGCTGGCGAGCGTTAACCGCGTGAGCCGATTACAAAAATATGACCGTCAAATTGCAGTTTTGCGTCGTGATAACGCTTTGATTCTGCCTAAAAATGTGCTATATAAGCAAAAATCGGGATAAAGTGGGGATACAGTCGCCGAAGCAGCTCCCTGTCGCGGGAGCCTTATTTTTCGCGACGCTGGTTCCATCGGTCTAGGGCGAGAGGGCGTGATAATTCCACGCGTTAGCAGTGGCAGGAAAAGCGCGTCAAAAAACGTCGAAGAAGGGCTCCGCCAGCAGTCGGCGGACGAAGAAATCTGCCGCTCCGCGGCGGACCCCGCAGGCCTCGCGCGGCACGGCGCGTGGGGCTCCCGCAGCCAAAACGGCTGGCACCCGTAAAGGGGCCGGTGAAGGAGTTTTGCCCGGAATGTCGAGCAATAAGAAGACTACTCAACGACAAGGCTTCAAAACTAACGAGTTCATCGTCTACCCGGCGCATGGCGTCGGCCAGATCATGGCCATCGAGGAGCAAGAGATCGCGGGCGCCAAGCTCGAACTGTTCGTCATCAACTTTATCAAGGACAAGATGACCCTGCGGGTCCCGACCGCCAAGATCGCGTCGGTGGGCATGCGCAAGCTGGCCGAACCGCCGCTGGTCAAGAAGGCGCTGGAGACTCTGAAGGGCCGCGCGCGCATCAAGCGCACCATGTGGTCGCGCCGGGCGCAGGAATACGAGGCCAAGATCAATTCGGGCGACATCGTCGCCATCGCCGAGGTGGTGCGTGACCTGTTCCGCTCGGAGAGCCAGCCGGAGCAGTCTTACTCGGAGCGCCAACTCTACGAAGCCGCGCTCGACCGGCTGTCGCGCGAGATTTCGGCGGTGCAGAAGATCACCGAGACCGAGGCGATCAAGGAGATCGAGGCCGCGCTTGCTAAGGGTCCGCGCCGTGGGCCGAAGCCGGCCGAGGAAGCCACTTCCGAGGAAGGCGTGGAGGACGAGGCGGCCTAAAACCGCTCATCGCCCGCTCATCGAACAAATCAAAGCCCGGCAGCGATGCCGGGCTTTTTTGTATGCGCAAGAGAAGCAATGCTGCAACCTGCCGGTATTCGCGTATCTCAATCCGGAGTTGGGCAGATCTCTTGCGCCTGATGAAAGCGGGCGGAAACTGAAGCGGGCAACCAAGCGCCGCGGCCAAGTCGAGGCTCGAAGTCCGGCACCTAAATTTCGGGCTCATCAAGTGCGGGTCACACCGCGGCAATGCGGTTGCCGTGATCGCCCAGAAGACTAAGATGAGGTCAAAATCACTTAAGATGAGAGCTTCTAGGGAGATAACGATGACGGCTATCCGCGGCTATGTCGCGCCGACCACCGAGGCCGATGCGCTCGGCGTGCACTCGCTTGACCAGTTCGTTCTCGCCGTTCCCGACGCCAGCGTGGCGCAGGACTTCTACGGAAATTTCGGGTTGGATGTGCATGCCAAGGGCAACACGCTCGAAATCATGACCTTCGGTCATGAACACCGCTGGGGCTCGGTCGTCGAGGGCGCCAAGGGTAAGGCGCTGCACCACCTGTCCTTCGGCTGCTACGCCGAGGATATCGCCCGGCTGAAGGCGCGCATCGAAGGCAACGGCATCAAGCTGATCGATCCGCCGCCCGGCTTCGAGAGCAACGGTTTCTGGTTCCGCAACCATGAAGGCGTGCTGATCGAAATCAAGGTCGGCCCCAAGGTGTCGCCTGACCAGAAAGCTGACAGTCAGTGGAACACGGTCGGTCCCGGTCAGGCCGGCGCCGCCACCCGCGACAAGGCGCCGGCGGTACGTCCGCGCCGGCTCTCGCACGTCTTGATCTTCACCCGCGACATTGACGCCTCACTCGATTTCTATGCGCGCAACCTCGGCCTGCGCCTGTCCGACCGCGCCTCCGACATCGTCGCCTTCATGCACGGCATCCACGGCAGCGATCATCACCTGCTCGCGCTGGTGAAGTCGAGCGCGCCCGGCTTCCATCACTGCAGCTGGGATGTCGCCAGCGTCAACGATATCGGCCTCGGCGCCATGCGCATGCACGACAAGGGATTCCAGAAGGGCTGGGGTCTCGGGCGCCATGTGCTCGGCTCCAACTACTTCCATTACATCATGGACCCCTGGGGCAGCTTCTCGGAATATTCCTGCGATATCGACTACATCCCGAAGGACGAGCGCTGGCCGTCCGGCGACTACAAGCCCGAGGATTCGTTCTACCTGTGGGGTCCGGAAGTCCCGCGCGAGTTCACGATCAATATCGAAGCCGGCGAGAGCTGAACAATCGCCATCGCCGCGCGCGCGAGCGACGTGGAATCCGTCGTCATGGCCGGGCTTGTCCCGGCCATCTCGTTTATGGACGCAACAGTGTCTACCGAAGCGAGAGCATGACGCGAGGGCGAGGCTCGTGCCGGTGGCGGGTCAGTCCACCACGATCTTCACTCTTTCGCCCGGCTTGAGCTGCTGCTTCAGCCCCAGCCCGTTGAGAACGCGGAAGCGTTCGAGGCTGTGGCTAGTTACCGCCATGCGGCGCGCGAGTGAGGCCACCGTGTCGTGCGGACCGACGGTGACGATCTTCACCTGCATCGGCCGCACCCGTTCGCTCTCTTTCAAGCTCATGCGGCGGAAGCTTGCCACGGAAGCGCGAAAGGCGCTGTCGGCCGCCGGCGTCATGGTCTTGGCCGCGAAAATGAAACGGTACACATCGCTGCCAAACCGCACGGCGAACAGCCGGAAGGCCCAGTCCTTGCCGCTCGCCCGCGCGGTCGCGGCCGCGAAGCCATTGACGGTAAAGGCGTGAAGGCTCGCCCGATCGACATTGTCAATCCAACCGGAATCGAGATATCGCGCAAGCGACTGCTCGGCCGGTACGCTGACCACGTCGAGCCGCATGGCTTCGTCGCCGCCGTCCTTGAGGCCCAAGACCGCCTGCGCGGTGTTGTCGAGGGTGAAGCCGGGCGGCGCCTGGAAGGTGAAGCCGAGCTTGGGATGCACGAAGCGGCGGCCGCGCACGAATCCTTCGCTCGGGTCTTCGCCATAGACCATGCCGTTGAGTTGGCCGAGATAGGCATTGCGGTCACGCCGGCCAATGCCGGGGCCGCTGAACTCGCGTGCGTCGATCAGGGCCTTCCTCACGCGGTCCGGCGTCGAGGGATGGTCGGACAGAAAATCGGCCGTCTGTATCGCTGCGCTACCCTTCCCGCCGGACTTGAGATCGGCGTTGCGCTGCATGTCCGTGAGGAAGCGCGCGGCGCCGTAGGGATCGAAGCCGGCGTGCGCGGACGTCTTGATGCCGATGGCGTCGGCCTCGAATTCCTGGGTGCGCGAGAAGCTCGCCAGCGCGAGCTTCGATTTGGCCAGCGCTAACGCCCCGACCTGCGGATCACTGAGCACGTCGCTGACGACGTGGCTGATGAGCGCGGCCTGACGCGCCTTCGCTTCGCGGATCTGGGCGTGTTGGGCGATCACGTGGCCCATTTCATGGGCGAGCACGGAAGCAAGCTCGGCCTGGTCGTTGGCGAGCGCGATCAGCCCGCGTGTCACATAGAGACGACCGTTCGGCAAGGCGAAGGCGTTGACCGCCGGTGAGTTGAGGATGGTGACACGGTATTTGAGATCGGGGCGGGTCGAGGCCGCCGACAGCCGCTGCACGGTGTCGTTGGCGATCTTCTGCACGCGGGCGTCGTCGTACAAGCCGCCATAGGACGCGAGGATGCGCAGGTGCTCGCGCTGCTCGGCCGCCGACATGTGGGACGCGGCGGGGGAGGGCTCCGGCAGGCGCAGCGACACCGTGCTGCCGTTCGGCATGGACGAGCAGCCGGCGAGCAGCGACGCTAACGCCAGTACCACGACGCACGCCTTCACCCGCACCACCGATGTCAACGTCGTACCCATTTTGAACGTCGCCACTATCGCTTACTTGTACGTGCCGTCGCCGGAACGGAAGTCCACGATCTCGATCTGCTCCGGCACCTCGGCCTCGATTATCGGACCGCGGCGAATTTCGATGAAACCGCGTACTCGGATATTGCGGTGTACCAGCCGCAGCGGATCGGTGTCAGCTGCGGCAAATAGGCCCCGCCGGCGGCGCAGGATGATTACGGAAAAGTCGTGTGTCCGGCGTCGCCCGAAATTCAAATATATTGTGCCGCCACTTGGATGCACGGACAAGACCTCGCCTTCGACCAGGGCAAAATGGCCTTTTTCGGCCCGCAAACGGGCAATATTTCCGGCGTTTATCGGTAAAAAGCGACGGTCGGCCCACAGGCCTCGGCGCCCAGCGCGGGCGGCTCCTTCGGCTTCGAGCAGGGCTTCGGCGCAGGCTTTGTCGCCGACCTGGGGCCCGACCAGCGCTTGCCCCGCCGCCAGCAGCTCTTGCTCCAGGGATTGCCGGCCGCGGCCGGCGAAGGCGAATGCCAGCACCCGGCCGTAGCGGTCGTGACCGGTGCCGAGCTTTTCGAGCCGCAGCGTTCGGCCGGCGGCAAGCCGCCGCAACGCCGCGCGGCTTGTGCCGGTGACTTCGATGCCTGCGAGCCGCAGCACCCGGCCGTCGTCGAGCGCTATGGTGCGGCCGTCGCGTACCGCGGCAGCCGTCGCGGTTCCGATCGGCGTCAGTTTGCAGGGCGCACGCGCCAAAGCATTGCTGGCAAGCAGCGCGGCCACGGAGAAAGCGAAAAGGCGGATCATGACGGCGGATTGTCGGTGGCCGCGGGCGGTGCCGTCAATAAACGGTTGCAGAACCTACGTCACACTATCGTGTCAGGCAGCGTGTACACACGGAACGTCACCGCGCCGGAAACGTTGCGCATTCGGGGCGACCAACCGAGGCGACCAACCGAGAGCACCATCATGAAAATCGTTTCACTCCTTCTGGCGACGGCGGTCGCGGCCATCGTTGGTTCCGCGCCTGCGCTGGCGCAATCGGCCGGCACGCCATCGGGGAACTCAGCCCCCAGTCCGCAGATGAACGCACCCACTCATCCCGACCAGAATGAGTGGGCGCGCGACCGCGACTGGTCGGCGCGGCCAGGCTGGCAGCAAGGCGGCTACGGCTGGATGGGGCCATGGATGATGGGCCCGCAAGCGCGATGGATGATGGGTGGCGGCCCGGGGTGGATGATGGGCCGGCAGCCGGGATGGATGGAGCATCACCGCGGTTGGGGCCGTTGGCGCCATCGTCCGCGCGGCGCGCACTTCAGCTTCAGGCGCGGCGATGCGCGCATCGACATCCAATGCCCCGCCAACCAGAGCCTGAAGGATTGCGTCGATGCTGCCGGTACGCTTATCGACAAGGTGAGCAGCATGCGCCCGCATACGCCGCCGCCGGGCAGGCCCAAGCCTCCGGCCGGCACCAGCGGCTCCCGCGACCACGGGCCGGTACCGGGCGGCAACATGCCGAAGATGCCCCCTGACCCGAACTGACTGACGTTGCGCGCGACGCATCTCGCTTGCTGTCACGCAAGCGCAATTGCCGGTGTCCCCAGCGGCGGTAGAATTGCTGCGCGTCCTTCTGCCCTGTGCTAAAGGGCGCGTCAGCGGTCCCGTAGCTCAGCAGGATAGAGCAGCGGTTTCCTAAGATATTGCTCCATCCCAACCTATTGACGTAATTTGATAATCTGGAACGAGCTGGTTCCGGTAAATCGTAAGTAAAAAATCAAGCCCAGGAAATCGGGCGCTGACTGATAATTCTGACGACCGGAATTGGCCGTTCGGCTAGCAGCCATAACCCTTCCTTATCCTCAGATTTGAGATGCGGGGCGACCTAATTGCAACCGTTCGGAGAGCCCGCTAGGCTCTCAGCCTTCTGTTTGAGTGGGTTGGGTATGATGTTGCGTCGATTTTTATCTATTGCTGTTGGATGTGTTGCGCTGGGAGTTGGTGCGACCGCTAGCGCCGCGACAATAACTGTCGTTCCGACCGGCCCCAATTCAGCGCCGATTGTTGTGGTGGCTGGCAAGTTCGAATTCAGCGATATCGAAGAATTTCGAAGCAAGGTGGCATCTCTGACCAAAGCCATCGTTGCCTTCAATAGCGACGGCGGAAATGCATTTGCCGGAATCCGAATTGGCAAATTGATCCGCCTAAAGAATTTCAAGACGGCGGTAGTGGATGGGAACCGATGTGCCTCAGCTTGTGCTATCGCTTGGCTGGGTGGCACTACAAGGTTCATGGGACAGCGTGCATTGGTCGGATTTCACGCCGCCTACAACAAAAACACTGGTCAGGAGACAGGAGCGGGTAATGCTCTTGTCGGAGCGTATCTGAACGAGATCGGCCTCTCAGATCCAGCAATCTACTATATCACCAAAGCTGCCCCGAGCTCTATCACGTGGCTAACGCTATCGGACGCAGAGAAAGTCGGTATCGAAGTTCGTCTTCTTGGTAGAGCACCGACATCCGTTGCTAGCGGCACTACTGAAGGCAAAACCATCGATAGCGCCTCGCTCCTGCAGCAGCGCGCGGTTAAGTTCATCAATCAGCTATACAGCTGGATATCGCTTTCAAATTCTGAAGCTTCCAGCAACCTCGCCAACAGGTACGCCGAAAGCGTCGACTACTTTGGATCGAGCCTGAGCGGCAATGACGCTGTTGATCGAGAGGAGCGATTTATGGCTCGGTGGCCCATTCGGGAGTACCGTGCCGACCCGAACACGGTTCAAGCGACCTGCAATAGCGTATTCCTTACCTGCGATGTATCAGGCATTTTGAACTTCGAAGCCGCGAGTCCAGACCGCAAGCAAATTTCCAAAGGGAAATCGACCTTCCACTATCGACTGACGTTCGCCTCAACTGCCGATACGGAGCCGAAAATAGTCGCTGAGGACGGCAAGGTCCTTGAACGCAGCATCCAGCCATTAGATACAACCACGGGAGTTGCGGTCGGACCGGCAAGTACTTCTGAAGCGAACGCTGCTGGTAATGTATTGGAGCGTCGATCTCGGCAATTCGTGGACAATCTGTACAGCTTGATCTCGTCGTCCAACAGCAAAGCGATTGCAGAATTGCCGCAGCTATACGCCGATCCGGTCCAATACTTTGGCAAGGTGATGCCGCGCAGCAAAGCCGTAGCGCAAGAGGCGCGCTTTCTGGCGCGATGGCCCCTTAGGAACTACACAGCTGACGAAAATTCCGTGTCTGTTACCTGTGATCCAGCAGGGTTGAGCTGTGATGTCAGCGGCACCATGAATCTCGAAGCGAAGAGCCTTGAGCGCAACCAAATGTCGGCGGGCAAAGCCAGATTCTCCTACCGCATTCAATTCTTGTCAGCGGATAAGAAGGCCGCCAAAATAGTGTCGGAGGATGGCAAGGTGTTGGACCGTCACGTTATCGCGCTTTCTGCCGTGGCAACGGACGGCGTTTACTCCGGGCAATGAACCGGCAACGGATACGCCCTGGGTGCCATTCGCAGCCTGGAAGCCATCCAAATGCCCGATGACGTCCGCTTAGTGGTCCTGTCACCCGTGACGGTGTAACAGTCAAGGTCGAAATCTGCCGGTTGGCGGAGGGGTCCGAGGGGTGGGCTCTTGAGGTCATTGATGAGGAAAATGCTTCCACCATCCGTTTCCCGGCATCATGATTTCTTGTTTCGCTTGCGGAACGCAGCTTTTCTGCATTTGCAGCCACAAAATTTCGAATTTGAGTAGCTGCTTCCATCGCCACGCCTACCCAAAGCATAAAGCGTCCCGCATTCGGCGCAGGTGTTCCATTTGATCCCCGCCAATGATTGCACAAGCTGCAGCTTCAATGCATCCAATAGGCTTGCAGGGCGCACTTTAAGTTGAATGTTTTTTCCAACCGACACGGCGCCGACTCCGACGAAAATATCTTGCAATACTTCATTAAGAATCGTTGCCAGACTCGGATCGCCAGTCCTGTGGCACTCGATCGCGCGTCGGAACCAGGCCGCTTCTCTGAGCATCTCATCGACCGAGTCCCCCATATGGTGGATGACTGGAAGCATTGAGTCTTCATCTGCAGAACCATCCGTCCCGCCGAACTCGAATAAGCGAATCTGAACGTCGTCGTTGTCGTATCTGAGTCCACCAAGCGTCAGCGGACCATGAGTCTCTACGAACTTCAAAAGCTCGTGGGCCTCGCGGATACATGCAAAGGCAACGAAGAGCCGATCATTTTTAAGCGGTTCAGTATCAATAAGCTCGCCTCCCTTTCGGATGGTTCTTTTCCCTTTCAGGAAGGGTTCTCCGTCTACGAAAATCGGGCTTTCGGTGATCTCAAACCCCCGCTGGTCTCGGTGCCACTGTATTTCAATCGTTGATTCGGTCATGCGACGCCTTCGGGACGGCTTCATTCGTGGTTCGATACGGTAGGGCACGACCTGCTTAAGACGCTGTCCTCAATCGGCAGCCGCGCCTATCCCGGCTGTCAGGTGTAGTCCAACAGCACGGGAGAAGACAATGGAATTGGCGGAAATAGACACACGAGCGTGCCACAACGACGAGGACACCGCGGAGTGCTCAGCGCGAATCGAATTTTTACCGAGTAAAATTGATGGCGTGCACGAAAATATCGACCCGTGCGCCGAAGGGGCCAAGATCGTCCAAGGATGGCAGGGCAGCATTAGAACTCTAATCGAAGCGTGCATTGCAACAAACGATACACTCGGCAAAATCGAGAAGGATAGAGCTGCCGCCGATCAATTCATTGGGGTCTTGGTCGACGGAAAGATCCTTTCAAAAGCGGAGGCGCGTCTCGGGGCGGCATCGCCGAAGCTTTCGAAGTTGCGCGCGATTGGGGAAAACAGCTCACTCCTTCTGTCGCAGGATATTCTTCCCCGGTTGCCGGCGGGGTATTCGCCGGCCTATCAAGTGGTTGCTCTCTATAAGCTGCTCAATGGCGACGAGGCTGGCAGGCGCGCCAAGCTCATCGAAATTATGGATGGTTGCGACGGCGAATTGTCTCGCGAATATCTGAGCAAGGCAACAAAGCGAGCCAAAAAGAGCAACGGCGACCGCGCCGATTTGAGCGCATCCGACGCTGCCGAATCGCAAGGCGCTTCCCCTCCGAGCGGGAGCGATTTCTCTCTAATCGTCCTGACTCCGGCAAAACAAGACCTTCGCCTTATCGGCGAGGATTATAGCGAAAGGGAAGTGCTGGCCCGATGTTTGCGAGTGCATGAACTCGTCGCCGAAGAGGCCGTAGCCGTTGTGGCGGCGCCGGTACGCGCCCTTCCTTTGGTTGTAAGTAAACTTCTACCCCTCTGCGGGTTTGACCGGATCTCGCACGTGTTGCTCACCAAAGCGCCGTCGGAGGCCGACGTGATCGGAAGCGATGTAATCATCGTTGCCGAAAGAGGGCGTCAGAGACTTGCTTCGGTACCGAAAGACTTATGGTCGCGCGAATGCGGTCACGACATTCTTTCCGTCGCTGCGGCAATGATGCCGGAAAGCAAGAAGAGACTTCACGTCTTCGCCACGTCGCCGAATGAGGGATGGGATTCGATCGTAGGTGATGCCAATTGGGCAGAGGAGCCCAGCGTGTAATGGGCGATCTGCTGAAGTTGCTCACCGAGGCGGTGGAAGCAGATAGTCAGGAGCGCGAAGCCGCGCTCCTGCTATCTGGGGGGCTTGATAGTATTTCCGTCGGACTAGCATTGGCGCGCGTCGGGAAGAAGATTTGCGCTTATACTTATGAGCTTCAGGGCTATCCCTCGCGAGATCGTGCCAAGGCGGAAGCGGCGGCGCGACATTTCGGATGGCCTCTGCAAATCGTCACCGTTCCGACAGGCGATGCCCGGCATGACTTTATCCGCTTGGCGGTGGAGGAACGCTGCCGGCGCAAGACGCAATTTGAGGTCACTTACCCCCTCCCGTATCTCTTTGCTCAAATTCAGGAGCGGGAGGTTTGGACTGGGCTGGCTGCAGATGATCACTATGGGAATACCAGGAACGTCATACTTGAGCAGGCGCGATTGCTGCGAGAGGGAACCGCTGACGAGGTTCTAAAGGCTCGCTTTGATCAAGTTCGCGGCGATCGCCGTCGGCGTTTGCTTGACCCGGCCTCAGGGGATACCTGGTGGTTCGCGCTGGCAGTTGCCTCACGTTATAAGAAGCGGTTGCTCGATCCCTATCGGGCTTCGTCGATTTGGACTTATTTTCAACAGTTCGACCATAAATCGCTGTCGGCCCGCAAAAAGCCCGTGGTTCGTGAGGCGCTCAGACAAGCGCTCGGGGGCTTTTCCGACATAGCGGTAGGCGTGCAATTGCAAATTGGTGGAGGCGCCCACACCCTTTTTCACGGGTTGCTCGAAGACCGCCTCCTCAATCGGTTCGATCCTTTTTACGCCTCCGTATCACCCCTCTGCCAACGGTGGGGTCGAGAAGTGGCGAAGAGCCCCGAGCGTTTCGAGTGCGAGGCCGCCAGGCTCCCACCACGTCAAGAGGCTGTGGTTCGGATATCCGTTCCTGGTACCTACCGCCACTACACGGTAGCTGATGTTCGCCGTGCCTCGGCGGAGGGGAGGTTCACCGTAATATCGACGTTCTCGGGAGGCGGCGGGTCCTCGCTAGGATACCGCCTTGCTGGCGGAAAGGTGCTCGCGGCGAGTGAGTTTGTGCCTGAGGCGGCGCGGACTTACAAAGCCAACTTTCCCGAATGCCATATCGATCATCGCGACATACGCGAGCTATCAGCAAGCAGTCAGGCCGTAGAGGAATTTTTGGCTCGCATCGGGTTGCGGCCGGGGGAGCCTGACATATCAGAGGCATCGCCGCCGTGCTCAGAGTTTAGCGTCGCGGGAACTGGCCTCTCCGACCAAAGCGAATCGAAGTCCTATTCGGACGTAAGGCAGAACAACATCGCGACGTTAGCTTTCGATTACGCTGAGTTCGTCGCGTTGGTTCGGCCGAAAGTCGCCGTGATCGAAAACGTTCCTGCTCTCGCGACGCGCGCGCCTGAGATTATTGAGAGAATTCTGCACGCTTTGCGTTTCCCGTCTATGGGCAAAGAAGGCAGGCAATATTTCGCAAACTGGTCGGTGCTCTCCGCGGATGAGTTTGGCGTTCCCCAAAAGCGGCGGCGACTGTTTATCATTGCGGTGCGCGAGGACGTAGCCGAAGTTGTCGGCATTAACACCGACGAATTTGTCCGCGGTATTTACCCTGTCCCCACAGCAGCCGGGGTGACCATCCGCAACGCGTTTGTAGATCTCCAACAATCGTCGGCGGACATTTGGCCCTGGGTCACGTCCGCGATCACGAGCCGACTATCCTCAAGTATTCGACGATTGCCTAAGAACCCAAAGAAGGTGACGCGAGTTGCGGATGTGGATCCGACCGCGACCAGTGGGTTTACGCTCTCTCGATGCGCGTGGGACCTACCGGCACCGACTCTGGTTGTTTCGGGCCAGCGACCGAACGGCATGACCGGGACCATCCACCCCGAACAAGACCGAAAATTCACCCTGCCGGAGCTTAAAAGGCTTTTCGGCCTGCCTGACGATCTGATTCTAACAGGGACGCTGGCGCAGGGTGCAGAGCGTGTCTGTCGGATGGTTCCCCCTATGCTGACCAAGGCGATCGGCGATAGCGTCTATGAGCGGATATTGAAGCCTTACCGGGAGAAGACCAATGGCGGTTCGTGATTTTTCATTCGCCGAGCACGCTGCGGGCTTCGAGAATCACATCGGCTCGTCAATACCGAACTACGATCGGCTTCTCGCCAAGACCATCGGGCTCTCTCGGCGTTTTATACAGGACGGCACCACGGTTCTGGACCTGGGGTGCACGACGGGCAAATTGCTGAAGGCGCTGCGGGAAGAAAATCAACCATCCCGCCCGAACACTTTGTACCTCGGGCTCGACATCGAGCAAAAGTTTTGCCCGCATTGGAAGCAGCCTCGTCGTCGAAATCTGCGGTTTATGGTCAGTGACGCGCGAAACCACGAATTTCAACCGTTATCTTACGCCTGCAGCCTTTTCACGCTTCAATTCATTAACTTCCCCGACAAGCTCCCGCTTCTTGAGAGGGTATATGATCGGATGTTGGACGGAGGCGCTCTGTTGATAGCGGAGAAGGTGCTTGCAAGCTCCGCTCGACTGCAGGATGCGCTCACGTTCCCTTACTACGATTTCAAGCGCCAGACGTTTGATGACCGCCAAATCCTGGAAAAGGAACGCAGCCTGCGGGGCCAGATGTGCGCGGCGCTGGAATAGTAGGCCACTGGAGCGGCGGCGATGTGCGGCCGCGGCGGAGTAAAATCCAGCCAGTGGTAAGGCGTTCCTTTGTCTTCTGGACGAAGGGAAGCCGAAGGGATGTTTGTCGTGGAGGTTTACGCGGCGGTTCGGCAATTTGTTTTCAATGATGGCAAGAGCCGGCGGGAAGCGGCTCGTGTTTTTGGGTTGAGCCGGGAGACGGTCTCGAAGATGTGCCGGTTCTCGATGCCGCCGGGCTATGTGCGGCAACGACCGGCGGAGAAGCCGAAGCTGGGGCCCCTGATTCCGGCGATCGAGGCGATCCTGGAGGCTGACCGAACGGCGCCGGTGAAGCAGTGTCACACGGCCAAGCGGATTTTCGAGCGGCTACGCGACGAGCATGGGTTCACGGGCGGCTACACGGTCGTCAAGGACTATGTGCGGATTGAGCGGGCGCGCGGTCGGGAGACCTTCGTGCCGCTGGCGCATCCACCGGGCCATGCGCAGGTGGATTTCGGCGAAGCGGTGGGGGTGATTGGCGGGGTGCGCCAGAAGATTCATTTCTTTTGCATGGATCTGCCGCAACCTCAGCAAACCGTCGGGCTTCGTAATCGTCAGTGGTCTTGCAGGATTTGACAACGAAGCCTGGAAGGTTCGGGACCTTCAGCCGGACGGACCATTTCGGGTTCTGATGGTCGGCCCGTTTATAGAGGACTATTCGGCCGTCACCCCTGAGGTCCCGGTAGTCCAGGTAATGGGTATGGGTCGAGGTCAAAGGGTTGGGTGGTCAAAGGAAGGGTCCCAAGTAAATCAGGAGTAAATCGGATTGGGCCAGGGGTACAGGCCCCAGAAACCGAAATATGTCTGGATGTAATAGGGAATGGGACTGCGATTTAGGAGGCTTCAATCACAATGCGTCTGAAAAGCAAGATAAAGCCGGAACGTCCCTCTACTCTCAGCGTTCTTGCCCGCGGGGGCCTCAAACATGAGGACTTACCATGAAGATCGTCCCACTTCTCGTCGCATCGACGTTTGCGGTCGCGATCGCTGCCGTGCCAGTCATGGCGCAGTCTCAACAAAATGATGAAGGGAATTCTTCGCAATCGGCTCAGATGAATTGGCAAAACAGTTCGGGTCAGAATGATTTTGATCGGAATGACCAGGACAACAGATGGGATCGTGACCGTGACTGGAATAATCGTCGCGGCGGACAACAGAACAACGAGGAATCCGAGGGCCAAGGGTACGGAAATGGCTATGGCTGGATGAACCGCCACCATCGCTGGATGATGGGGGGCGGGCCCGGTTGGATGATGGGCCGTGGGCCAGGCTGGATGATGGGTGGTCCGGGATGGATGATGGGCCGTCGCGGATGGGGCGGTCATGCTGGCGGCGCGCACTTCATGTTCAAGCGCGGCAACGAAAAAATCGTCATTCAATGTCCGGGTGACGAGAACATCAACGTGTGTGTCAACGCGGCTAGCAGGCTGATGGACAAGCTCAAGAGCATGGACAATCAGGGTTCCGGTCAACCCAATCGTACGCCGCCGACTAGCTCGAATCCGAAGTCCAATAACTCGAATTTCAATCGGGAATAGAGGACGCGGCCCCGAATTCGCAACGAATGCGAGTGGGTGTAGATCGAGTCCGAACGTTCGCTGCGCGTTGTCCTAGCCGACGCGCAGCGGCCGTAACGTGCTGTGCTCGGCCGCTGGAAGCGTGCTGTTATCAAAGCCCCAATAACCGCTCTGCATTGAGGTGTGCGATCCGTTCGCGGTCTGCCTCTGTCACAGGCAGATGCTGCAGGAAAGTCCTGGCCTCGGTCATTGAGCCGTAGGGGTAGTCGACCGAGAACATGATTCGATCGACACCGATTTCAAGCAGCAGGTCGAGGAACGTCGGCATGAAATTGAAGCCGCCGAAGGTATAGTGCACGTTCTGCTGCAGGTAATAGACCATTGGCCGTTCCAGTTTTGTCACCTGCGGCGGCAGAACACGGTTCATGCGTTGCAGCATGAAGGGAAGTGTTTCTCCCATGTGACCAATCGCGACTTGCAGCTTGGGATGCCGGTCGAATACGCCGCCGAGGATCATACGCAGGAGATGCACGGCCGTCTCGATGTGCCAGCCCCAGCCATTGCCGGCCAGGATGCCGCTTACCGCTGGGGAGAATCCGCCATAAAGCGCCTCGGTCACCGGCTTGGGCGGAATCGTGGGGTGCAGGTAGATGGGTACGCCGAGTGCCTCGGCGCGCTCGAGGATCGGCGTGAATGCCGCGTCGTCGAGATAGCGACCACGCGTGTGGCCGTTGATGTTCGCGCCCTTGAAATTTAGTTGGCGGACGCAGCGATCCAACTCCGCCGCTGCCTGGTCCGGAGCCTGAATCGGCAGCGCAGCGAATCCGGCAAGGCGGGTCGGATGCTTTTTGATCGCTTCGGCCAGAAAATCATTTGCATCGCGAGCGCAGGAAATCGCCTCTTCGGGGTTGGCTTGCTCGACGCCCGGGGAATTGAGCGACAGCACCTGCAGGTCAATGCCGGCCTCGTCCATCTCGGAAATACGCTGTTGATCCAGATCGCAAAGCTGCTCCGCCATGTGAGCACCCCGCGGGCCCGAATTTCGGAACCGCTCAAAGAATCCCTTGCCCGGGCCGGCTAGGAAGGCAGGGGTGACGAAGTGTTCCTCGACGGTGATTGTTCGCATTTTCGCTCCACATCAGGGCGGAAAAGCTATTTCGGAAGGTGAAAAGTTTAGCAGGTGCTATCGTAGGTGGGTGGACTTCGGATAACACGGAACGCTTCGAGACGCAGCCAGCCGGTCTGAAATACTACGCAGATTTGGGCGCCCGCTCCGTATTAAGGCGCGGGACGTCCGGTGTCCGGCGGACCAGAACGTCAAAGACTGCGTTAGCGCGGCGAGCGAGCTGATCGACAAGATCGAGAGCATAAAGCGGTCCGGGAATTCGCCGCTGCCGCATCCGGACCACGCCAGCGCCGGCCATCCGCCTCCGGCCGACGACAACGGGCCCGGCAGCCCGAACTTCAATCGCACCGAGGGCGCCGGTACGGGCTCCGGTCGCTGAATCTAACGCACCCAAAATGCTGCCATTGGGGGACGGCGCGGTGGCCCCGGCGTCCGCAGAAATGCTGCGAGCGCGATCTCCTTGTGCTAAAGGGCCCCGTCAGCGGTCCCGTAGCTCAGCAGGATAGAGCAGCGGTTTCCTAAACCGAAGGTCGGGGGTTCGACTCCCTCCGGGACCGCCAGCATTCCTGGCGATCGCCAACCCGGCGAACTCCGTCGACGCCGACGAAACTGGATGATCCGCACCTCATCCGCCGAGCGGCCCAAGATACCGGGACGGTTGCCAGCGCCAGTCGCTTCACTTGACGAGCGGGTAGCCTTTTTTCGCCCATTCGCGCAAATCCATGACGACGGCGATGACGTCGGTAAAGCCGATGTCCTGCAACTGCTTCGCGGCAAGCGTCGCCCGGCCGCCGGTCAGACATTGAACGTAGATCTTCTTGCCCATGTCGACCTTGTTGGGGTAGCCGAGTTGCTTCCAGATCGCGAATTCGAGCGCGCCGCGCGGCATGCTTATCGCGCCGGGCACATGGCCTGCCTGATATTCGGCGGGTTCGCGCACGTCGATGAGCAGCGCGCCTTCCGGATTTTTCACCGCCTCCAGATAGCCCGCCATGTCGGTCGTCTTGACCGTCTTGCGAACCTGCAGAACGTATTGGTCGAGACTGTCCGGCCAGTTCTCTGCCGCCAAGGCAGGGGCCGACAAGATCAGCGTGTTGAACAGAATGAAGACAGCCCGGAGCTTACGAGTCATGACGCTGGCTCCTTCTCGCCAATTCGTCTCACTACACCGCAATGCGATGAAATTTATTCGATGCCGTTTCGTCCAAGCAATTCGATCTGCCACACAATTGCGTGAGCCGCTCTCCTGCGATTCACGCCATCGCTGAGAGTGTCAAAGCCGCGAGAGCGGAAAGCGTGAGACTTTGTTGTGCGCGGATCATGAGGAATACCTTCTGGTTCCGCAGAAATTTCCGATGAATGACCGGCGGTTGGCTTGATGCAGATCAAGGCGACGGGGCTCTAAGCCGTCATTTTAGGCGCGCCAGCTCGTTCATCCACGGCCGACTATCCCCGGCGGGGGCGCCCGGAGGTTTTGCTAATATGAGACGCCGCGAATTCCTCTCCATGAGCGCCGCGGTGAGCGCCACGGCGCTGCTCGGGCCCTGGCTGCCGAGCATCTTCACGCGCGAGGCCAATTGGCAGAAACTGATGACGGCGGGCCCGGCCAAGGTGACGCCGACGGTCTGCAACATCTGCTTTTGGGCCTGCGCCGGCAACGTGCACGCGCGCGACGGCAAACCGTGGAAAATCACCGGCAACCCCGACGATCTGCATTCGAACGGGCGCCTATGTACGCGCGGCACTGCCGGCATCGGCGCCTATCTCGATCCCGACCGGCTGGTGAAGCCGCTCCTGCGGGTTACGCAAAACGGCAAACAAAGCTTCAAGGCGGTGAGTTGGGACGAGGCGCTCGATTACATCACCGGCAAGCTCAAGAAGATCGCCGCGGAGCACGGTCCCGATCGGGTCGCACTGCTGACGCATGGCAGCGGTTCGGCGCTTTTCGGCCATCTGCTGCGCGCCTACGGCAGCGGCTCCATCGCCTATCCGTCGTTTGCGCAATGCCGCGGTCCGCGCGATACCGGCTATTTCCTGACCTTCGGGGAAGGCTTTACCTCGCCCGAGCAGACCGACATGGCGAACGCCGAGTGCATCGTGCTGATCGGCAGTCATATCGGCGAGAACCTGCACAACAGCCAGGCGCATACTTTCTCGGAGGCGCTGAAGCGCGGCGCGACCGTCATCACCGTCGACCCGCGCTTCTCGGTCGCCGCCAGCAAGTCGAAATACTGGCTGCCGATCAAGCCGGGCGCCGATATCGCGCTGCTGCTCGCCTGGATCAACGTCATCATGGCCGAGCGGCTTTACGACGCCGATTATGTCGCCCGCCACACTATCGGCTTCGAGGCGCTGGCGACGTACATCGCGCCTTTCACGCCGGAATGGGCCTACATCGAAACCGGCCTCGATCCGCAGCTCATCCGCCGCACTGCGCGCGCCATGGCGTCGGCGGCGCCGGCAACCGTGATCCATCCCGGACGTCACGTTACCTGGTACGGCGATGACACCCAGCGCGCCCGCGCCATGGCGATCCTCGCCGGGCTGCTCGGGATCTGGGGCCGCAAGGGCGGCTACTATCTGCCTGAGGCCGTTGAATTGCCGGAATTTCCGGTGCCGGCCTATCCGAAACCGAATAGCACCTGGCGCGACGTCACGGTGGCGCGCTTTCCGCTCGCGGGACAGGGCGTCACCAACGCCGTCCTCGACGCCTCTCACGGCAAGGACGCCCATTACAAAGGCTGGATCGTCTACGGCACCAACCTGCCGCTGACCATGCCGGCGGCGCGCGAGCAACTCAAGGCGGCGGCCGAGCAGCTCGAGCTGTTCGTCGCCGTCGACACCATGCCGGCCGAAATCACCGGCTACGCCGACGTGGTGCTGCCGGAATGCACCTATCTCGAGCGCTACGATCCCTTGCGCAACGCCGGTGAACGCGAGCCATCGCTGGCGCTGCGCGCGCCGGCCTTCCCGCCGCTCGGCGACTCCAAGCCCGCCTGGTGGATGGTCAAGCAACTCGGCCATCGCCTCGGTCTCGACAAGTATTTCCCCTGGAACGACTACAAGGACGTGCTCGACTGGCAGCTCAAGCAGGTGGGCAGTTCGCTGGCGGAAATGGAGAAGATCGGCGTCAAGCGTTACCCGCGCAAGACGCCGCTCTATTTCACCGACGACGCGTCGATCAAGTTCAAGACGCGGAGCGGGAAGATCGAGCTTTATTCCGAACTGCTGGCGCAATACGGTTTCGACGCGCTGCCGCGCTACACGCCACAGCCGCGCCCGCCGCAAGGATTCCTGCATCTCAATTATGGGCGCGCGCCGGCGCACACTTTCAGCCGCACGCAGAACAACCCGCTGTTATTCCAGCTGATGCCGGAGAACGTGGCCTGGATCAATCCGGTCGTCGCCAGAGAGCAGAACATCCGGAACGGCGAATATGTGCGGCTGGAGAACCAGGACGGCGTGGTCAGCAACGCGGTGCGGGTGCGCGTCACCGAACGTATCCGGCCCGACTCGCTCTACCTGCCGCACGGCTTCGGCCATACCGCGCCGGGCCTGCATCTCGCCCGCGGCCGCGGCGCCGATGACGCCGCGCTGATGACCCGCATCCTGGTCGATCCGATCATGGGCGGCACCGGCATGCGCGGCAACTTCGTCCGCTTGCGCAAGGAGGCCGTGTGATGGCCCACTATGTGATGGTCATAGACACCGTGGCTTGCATCGGCTGCTGCGACTGCGTGGTCGCCTGCAAGACGGAAAACAGCGTTCCCGAGGGCCTGTGCTGGGACTGGGTGGAAGAGGTCACCAAGGGGACCTACCCGTCGCTCAGCACCGAATACCGTTCCGAGCGCTGCAATCAGTGTTCCAATGCGACCTGCGTCACCGCCTGCCCGACCGGCGCCAGTCACTACTGGAACGACAGTAATATCGTGGTGGTCGACGCGCAGAAATGCACCGGCTGCAAGGCCTGCATCGCCGCCTGTCCTTACGACGCGCGCGTCATCATGCATCCGGACGGCTACGTCGGAAAATGTACGTTCTGCGTGCACCGCGTCCAAAACGGACAGGACCCGGCCTGCGTTTCCGTGTGCCCGACCCACGCGATGCATTTCGGCATGCTTGATGACCCCGACAGCAATGTCAGCCATCTGCTCGCAACCCGCGAACACTATCGGATCAAGCCGGAAACCGGCAACGAGCCGAACGTGTACTTTCTGACGTGATGTGGGAGACGAAATCATGACCGAGCACATTATCGTCAGCCTCAAGGCCAACGCCCAGGTCGAGCCCTTGCTTTCGATCTGGGGCTGGCAGATCGCCGGTTACCTTTTCCTCAACGCGCTCGCCGCCGGCGCCATGCTGCTGGCGTCGGTCGTGATCGTGGGCCGCCGCGAGGAGTTCGGCGCCGTTCACCGCCTATCGCCTACCACTCGTCGCGCTAGTCGCCGTCGTGCTGGCGGTGACCGTGCTCAGCCTCGACCTCGAGCGCATATACATGGCATGGCGCTTCTACACGACGATCCAGATGACGTCGTCGATGTCGCGCGGTTCCTGGGCGCTCATGATCGTCATTCCTATGCTGGCGCTGCTGACAGCCGCGCAATTTCGCCAGGGCTATCCGCCGCTGGCCGCGTTTATCGAGCGCATACCGCTCATCGGGCCTCTTCTGTCCTGGATCTTCGATCTGACACACCGTTTCCGCCGGCTGATCGCCGCGCTGTGCGTTTTGCTCGCCATCGATCTCGGCCTGCATACCGGTGTGCTGTTGTCGTCGCTCAACGCCAGACCGTTTTGGTCATCGCCGCTGCTCGCGCCGATCTTGCTTGCGGCCGCGGGCGCTGCCGGCGGTGCTGTCGTCATGCTGGCCGCGACGCAGCGGAACGAGCGCCGCCTGTTCGCGCGGGTGACACTCGCCTTCATCGTGGCGGAGCTCATCTCAATCGCACTATTCGTCGAGCTCATGCACAGTGGCGCCGCAATCCAGCAGCAGGCTATCGCCCACGTACTCGGCGGCGACCATACGGCGTTCTTCTGGGGCGGCGTGGTCGGTCTGGGACTGTTGTTGCCGCTGTTGCTGACAATCATTGTGAGCTCGAAACCGGTCCGAACCGTCGCCATCCTGGCTGCGTTGCTGTTACTGGGTGGCGGCATTCTGTTCAGCCAGATCACGCTCGACCTCGGCCAGAAGACGAGTTGGACCCACGTCCAGAATGAGTTCAATCCGGACCTGCTCAAGCTTCTCACCTCAAGAACCGGAATGTCCCATGCCGAATAAACCGTTCATCGCTCCGCTCGCCGCCGCCTTGCTGCTGACCGTCGCCCTGCCGATCGCGGCGCAGGCCGCCGACATGGATCTCGCCAAGTTGCGGGCTTTGGCCCAGTCGATCGCGCGCAACGAGAGCCGCGTCACGCCGGCGGCGCTCAACGACATGATCGTCAAGGACCAGCACAACTTCACGCTCGTCGACGTGCGCTTGCCCGACGACTACCAGGCCGGCCACATCAAGGGCGCGGTGAATGTGCCACTCGCCAAGCTGTTCAGCGCCGACGAGTTGCAACGGCTGAAAAAGGCGTCGAACGTCGTCGTTTATGGGAACACCGGCGACAACGGCGCGCAGGCTGCTGTGCTGCTGCGCGTGGCCGGCGTGCGCGCGGCCTCGCTCGTCGGCGGATTCGACGGCTGGGCGGCTTACACCCTGAATCCTAAGGAAGCGGGCAGCGGCGAGCCAATGAGCGCCGCCGAGCGCGCCGCCACCATCCGTGCGCTGAACAATTGCCCGACCATGCCGGCGGCCACCATTCCGCCGCTACAGCCGGTCTCGGCTGCGCCGGCACAAGCGCCGGCGGTGGTGCAGCCGCCGAGCGGCGGTCCGCCGGAAGGCAAAGGCCCGCCGGAGGGCAAGGGGGCCGCCGGTGAGGGCGGCCCGAAGAAGCCGGACGTGCCGATCATTCTCCAGGGCGCTTGCGGCTGAGCTAGTTCGGGCTCGCGGCTGCGCAATTCGCAGCGCCCGCAGTTCTACGGCGCACGATGGCAAGGCCGGGCATATCGGCGTCGGCCTTGCGCCAGATGCTCGACAATTCGGCATAGCGGCAGGCCGCCTCTTTCTTGTGGCCGCTTGCGGACAACGCGTCGGCAAGACCAAACAGCGCGGCCGGCCGCCGCGGATAACGCCGCAATACCGCCGAAAACTGCGCTTCGGCGGCCGCTGCGTCGCCAGCAGCCAGCAACATGTCGCCATAGAGCTCGCGCACCGGTTTGATTGGATCGGGGAGACTTTGGTCGGCATTGGCGACATCGCCGGCGAGTGCGTCGGTGATGCGGATGGCCTTCTCAAAATGCCCGCGCGCGTCGCGCATCTTGCCGCTGTGCCAGGCCCGCTCCGCTTCGACGACCGCGGCCATCGCGTCCATGCGTTGTGCCCAGGTATCGAGTTTGGCTGCGATGGCGGGACGGCGCAGCCGCAACAGTTCTGCCGCCGCGCGCGCCGCCGCGCCCTCGTCGCCGCGCACCGCAGCGCCGACCCCCGCGCTGTAGACCGCATTCGGATAGCTCAGGAACATATCGAGATAGGGCCCTTCCTTCGGCGCGCGCGCCTGCTGCCAATTCTCGGTGACATAGATCGTGCGCGTGGCCATGCGGGTGGCGGCGCGGGCGGCCATCGCGTTGCCCTTCGCCGCATAGCCTCGCATCGTCTGCAGGAGCTTCGCCGCATCGGCCAGCCGGCCCTGCTGCAGGCGGGCGAAATGCAGCCATTCGAGCGAATGCAGGTCGGGGCCGTCGGCGGCGTTCTTGGGTTCGAGCGATGCGGCGTAGGCATTGGCGTTGGCGCGCGCCACGCCGGCCCATAAGCCGAGCCGCAAATAGATATGCGACGGCATGTGCAGCGCGTGCGGCGAGCGCATCGCGATGCGCTCATAGGCGCGCGCATAAGGCAGCGCCAGATGCGCGTTCACCGGATCGTCATAGGCGTGCAGCAGGTAGTGCACCACCCCGGGGTGCCGCGGGTTGCTCTTGTAGAGCGCGGTCAGGATGGCGGCCGCCTGCATGCGTCGCGCCACCGGCGCCGGACCGAGTTGCGGCCCGCGGCGGATCAGCGCCAGGGCATAGAACACCGCCGCCTCGACGTCGTCCGGATATTGCGCGTGCAGCGCGCGCATCCTGTCGGCGAAGGCGGCCTCGCGCGTCTCCCGGTTGCCCTCGCCGAACAAGGCCTGCGCTGCATCAATGTAGCCTTGTTCGCGCGGCGTGATCTTGGCTGGGTCGACCGCCGCCGGCTCCTGCCGCAGCACGCGGCGGCCGGCGGCGACGTTCTCGTCGCCCCAGACGAAATGCGCGTAGGACAAGGCCTCGCCCCAATAGGCCAGTGCAAAGCCGCGATCGATCGCCAGCGCGGCGCGGAAGTCCTTGACCGCCGTGTGGAAGGCGAAGTTATGCAGCGCCACCATGCCGCGGAGAAAGGCCGGCTGCACCGTCGCCGCGCCGCTGTTCGGAAAATTGACGGCCGGTGTGGCGTCGCTGGCCGCACAGCCAGCGGAACCGCTCGCCATGAGGATGAAGGCCAGGATTGAGAGGATGAACAGCCTTGACGGCTTCGCCATTTGTCCAGCTTTCGGCCTACTGCGCGATCCGATCGCGGCTATCGAAATGTAACTGGGCAATCGATCAATAAAAAGTCGGGCGGCCGGTTCCCGCCGGCCGGGCTTGTCTGCCGGCGCAGACGTTCAGGGCTTGCCGCGCATCGCGCGCAAACGGAGCATGGCGGCAATGCCAAAGGCCGGACCGAGCGCAAGGCCTGCTAGCACCGGCGGCCAGCCCAGCTTTGACGCTAGCACCGGCGTTAACTGCACCGTAGCGAAAGTCAGTGCGAAGCCGAGCGCGGTCTGGAACGTCAGCAGACTGCCGGCCTGGTGCGGTGGCGAAGCGTCGGCGACCAACGCGGAGAACTGCGCCGAGTCCGGTACGATGGCCGCTCCCCAGATCAGCACGATGACAAAGGTGAGCCATACCGGCCCGCCGAATGTCGCCGCCGCAAGGAGTGCCGACGTGCCGCTCACCAGCATGGCGAGGATCGCGATCTCCGCTTTGCCGATTCTGTCGGCCCAGCGCCCGGCGATCGCGCAGGCGATGCCGCCGGCGCCGATGGCGCAGAAGGCGGTAAGCTTGGCGAATTGCTCGGCTTGAAGCGGCGGCAGAAACGCGTGATAGGAGGCCGCTGCCGCCGCGCCGATCCACGCCCACATGGCATAGAGCTCCCACATGTGGCCAAGATAGCCGGCGTAGGCGAGCCGCACCCGCCGGTTGGTCCACGCCGCGATGACGACATGCGGATCGAAGCGCGCCGCGATGCCGTGATAAGGTCCAAGCCCGACGCCGAGCGCAATCAGCCCAGCCATGATCGAAGCAACCGATGCGGCTGCCACGGTCATGCGCCAGTCGGCGCCGCCGACGAGCGCGATGAGATGCGGCGAAGCCGAGCCGAGCGTCAGCGCGCCGACCAGCGCGCCCACCAGGAAACCACGGTCCTTCTCGCCCCATCCGACGGCGATCTTCATGCCGACCGGATAGACGCCGGCGAGCAACGCGCCTGTCAAAACGCGCGCGGTAATCGCGGCCGCGCCGCCGGGCGCGGCGATGAGGAGCGTCGCGTTGATCAGCCCGGCGCCGATCGCCGAAGCGGCGAACACGCGGCGCGGATCAAAACGGTCGGCCAAGCCCAGCACGGCGGAAACCAACGCGCCGATGACAAAACCGGCCTGCACGCCGCTCGATAGCGCCGCCTGCCGGAAGGGCGACAGCGCCGTCTCGCGCAGCATGTCCGGCAGCACGGCGGCCGACACGAACCACAACGACATCGCCGCCACTTCGGCCAGCATCAGTAGTGCCAGGGAGCGAACTTTCATGGATGGGCTGTACGGCTTTGAGGCGGGTGACGTCACGGGGGGAAGCTTGCGGCGCCTTGCTAGCCGCGCTCGCCGCGCCTGCCCAATCACAAAAACGTGCGGCGCCGTGAAGCGCCGCACGTCGTTCTCACGCGGAATATCG
This sequence comes from uncultured Pseudomonadota bacterium, assembly GCA_963732895.1. Classification (GTDB taxonomy): domain Bacteria; phylum Pseudomonadota; class Alphaproteobacteria; order Rhizobiales; family Xanthobacteraceae; genus Pseudolabrys. The sequence continues at coordinate 322,886 of CAVTBG010000009.1, forward strand.
CCGCAAATTCCGCCTCAGCTCGGCAGTGGCTGACCCTTGGTTTCGCGCAGCAATGGCACCAGCACGAAACCCAGGATGTAGATGAACGAGAACGCCACCGCGACGTTGCTGAAGCCGCCGAGCCGCGAGATCAGGAGGCCGGCGAACAGCGGGCCGAGGAAGGCGATGAAGCGCGGCCCGTTGAACACGAAGGCCATGCCAGTCGCCCGCATGCGGGTCGGGAACTGCTCCGGCAGCCACACCGCCATCCACGAATATTGCCCGAGCGTGAAGAAGCCGTTGACCGCGCAGACCAGCAGCATCAATTTCAGGTTGTGTGTCCACAGATAAAGCACCGGCGTGAGCACGAGTGAGGCCGCGAAGAAGATCATGATGATCGGCTTGCGGCCGAAGCGATCGGCGAAGAAGCCGAGGCCGATGTATCCGCAGATGGCGCCGATATTGTAGCTCATGCCGGCGTAGCTTGCCCAGACTTGCGGCGGAAGATGCTGCTTGGCGGCAAGCCCGGCGACGAAGGGTGGCACCCAGGTCGAGATGCCCCACCACGCCAAGGTTGTCGTGAGCGACATCAGGAACAGCACGATGGTGCGCTTGCGCACCTCCGGCTCGGCAAACAGGTCGGCCATGGTGAAGCGGGTGAGCGCGTGCTCGTGTGGATGCAGTTCGGCGCCGCTCTTTTTCTTCGCGCGTGCCGCCTTGCGCTTTTCGTTGGTCTCCTCCCACGGCTTCGATTCTTCCACACCGCTGCGCAGCCAGAAGGCGAACAGCGCCGGGATAATGCCGATCAGGAACATGTAGCGCCAGGCGCTCGGCCCGTGGCTGCCGACGAACAGCCAGACGAACGAGGCGAGGAAGAAGCCGATGCCGAGTCCGCATTGCATCAACCCGGCGCCGCGCCCGCGCGCATGGTTGGGCCAGGCTTCCGCGGTGATCGACGCGCCGGTCGCCCATTCCGAGCCGATGGCGATGCCGACCAGGAGACGCAGCAGCGCGAAGGATTCCCAGTTCCAGGCGAAGGCCGAGAGGCCCGTGGTCAGCGAATAGGCGAGGATCGCGTACATCATGGTGCGGCGGCGGCCGATATAGTCGGCGATGATGCCGCCGAGCACGCCGCCGATGCCCCAGCCGAGCAGCGTGATGCCGATCACCGTGCCGGCATAGGCGCGAATGGCGCCGAATTGTGAAGGCTCGAGCAACTGGTGTAGTGCCGCGCCGACCACCAGGATCAGCGCGAAGGTCTCGTAGCCGTCGAACATCCAGCCGATGTTCGAGGCGATCATGGTCTTCCATTGGTTCGCATTGAGACTGCGATACCAGGGTTCCGCTCCAGCCATTGAAGCTGTCGACATGGTAATCCCTCCCTAAGGTCGCGTTGCGGTGCGGCCGGTTCAGTTCCGGCTCTGTTGTGGACGGTCAGCCGGTTGGTGCGGCCTTGTTGTTGCGGGCGGCCGTTTTGACCGCCGCGATGATTTCCGGATAGGCAGCGCAACGGCATAGATTGCCGTTAAGGTAGTCCTTGATCTGCGCGTCGCTAGGATCGGGGTGCTGCTGCAGCAGCGTCTTGGTCATCAGGATGAAGCCCGGCGTGCAATAGCCGCACTGGAAGGCGCCGTGTTCGATGAAGGCCTGCTGCACCGGATCGAGCGTGTGGTCGCAGTCGAGATGCTCGATGGTCGTCACCTCGGCACCGTCAATGAAGACGGCGAGATACAGGCAGCCCGACACCGGCTTGCCGTCGACCAGCACCGTGCAGCAGCCGCACAGGCCCTGGCCGCAGCTCTCGCGCGCGCCGGTCAGACCGAACTGACCCTGCAAGAGCTCGACCAGATTGTGCTGCGGCTGCACGTCAGCGGTGACCGGCCGTCCGTTGAGCGTGAATTGAATCGTGCGCGTGCTCATGTCCATTTTTCCTGGCGCATGATCTTTTCCGAAAACCGGTTCCCCCTTTTCGGGATCATGTGCTCTCCAGTGGCTTGCCGTTTTTGACCCGCAGCGCGCGGAAGATCGCCTCGGGCGTCAGCGGCAGCTCGGTCAGTCGCACGCCGATGGCATCGTCGATGGCATTGGCGATCGCAGGGGACACACCGAAGGTGGCGAGCTCGCCCACGCCCTTGGCGCCGAAGGGTCCGTTCGACTGATAGGCCTCGACCGCCTCGTTCTCCATCGGCGGGATGTCGTGGATGCCGGGAATCTTGTAGTCGGCGAGCGAGGCGTTGATGATCTGGCCGCCGTCGATGTGCATGTTCTCGTAGAGCGTGAAGCCGAGTTGCATGGTGGCCGCGCCCGACAGCTGCGTCTCGACGATCTTCGGATTGATCGGGTTGCCGACATCGGCGACGTTGATGAGCCGCAGCACGCGCAGGCGTCCGGTCTCGGTGTCGATTTCGACTTCGACGCCGGCGCCCGCCGCCATCCAGAAGGGTGTCGCGTTCGGCGTCTGTCCGGTCAATGGATCGGGCGGCGTATAGTCCGGCTTGTAGCTGCCGGTGCCGACGATGTTGCCGGCGCGCATGCCGTATTTCTTCACGAACAGATCGGCGAGCGGCGTGTTGCTGCCGTCCGGCTCGCCGACCTCGCGCGCCAGGGCCGCGATTTTGGTCTTGGCGTCTTCCGCCGCGAGCCGCACCGCGTGCCCCATATGGAACAGTGAGCGCGAGCCGAGCGTGCCCATGTCGTAGGGCGTGACGTCGGTGTCGCGCGGCACGATGCGGATCGTTTCCGCCGCCATGTTGAGCACTTCGCCGACCATCTGCGCCATGGCGGTGTCAGAGCCCTGGCCCATATCGATGGTGCCGCAATAGACCGTGACGCTACCGTCGGCTGAGACGTTGACGATGGCGACCGACGTCGTCGGCGCGATCACCGCTTTCAGCCCCACCGCCAGCCCGCGCCCGCGCCGCAGCGTGCCGCTGCCATGGTCAAAGGGACGGTCCCAGTCGAGCCGCTCGGCGATACGCGTGAGCACCGTCTCTACCTTGGCGTCCTTCAGCACCGTGCCGGTAGCGTGCGGACGGCCCTCGCGTAGCAGGTTCTGCAGGCGGAAGTCGAGCGGATCGCGCTTGAGCGCGCGCGCGATCATGTCGGTGTGGCTCTCATAGGCCCATACGAGTTGCGGGATGCCGAAGCCGCGCAGCGCGCCGGCCGGCGGCAGGTTGGTATAGGCCGCATAGGAATCGATCGACACGTTGTCGATGTCGTAGGGGCCCGAGGCGGTAAAGCCCGACTTCTGCGTCACCCGCGGGCCGATGTCGGCATAGGCGCCGCCGTTCCACCAGACATCGCATTTACGCGCGACAATCTTTCCGTTCTTGTCGACGCCGGTCTTGATGCGAAACGTACTCGGGTGCTTGGTGATGGTGACGAACACCTCGTCCATGGTGAGCGCCACCTTCACCGGCCGCCGCGCCAGCATCGACAGCGCAACGCTAAGCGCTTCCATCTTGATGTAGAGCTTGCCGCCGTAGCCGCCGCCGAGGAACGGTACCTTCACACGCACGCGGTTTTCCGGCCAGCCGAGCAGGCGGGCGATCTCGGTGCGTACGAAGGAGGGCCCCTGCGAGGCCGAATAGATGGTAACGCTGTCCTCCCTGTAGTCGGCGATCGACACCAGCGGTTCGAAGGCAAGGTGCAAGACCTTTTGTGTCTTGAAGGTGTGCTCGAACACCTGCGCGGCGCCCGCGAACGCCTTGTCGACGTCGCCGCGCCGGAGCTTGAAGTCGAGCGCGACGTTGGTGCCCTTGACGCCCTTGAGGTGCTTGAGGTCGGCAAAAGTGCTGGCGGGCTTCAGCTCCTCGTGCACCAGCACCTTGTTGTCGGCGGCCTCGATTTCGTCGAACACCGCCGGCAGTTCCTCGTAATCGGCGACGATCATCTGCACCGCCTGGTCGGCGATGTGCGGATCGTCGGCCAAGACCGCGGCCACCGGCTCGCCGACGTAATGCACTTTGTTCAATGCAAGAATCGGCTGGTCGTGGAAGGCCGGTCCGTAATAGGGATCGGGGATGACCTTGCGCACGTCCTCGCCGGTATAGACGCCGTAGACGCCTGGCAGCGCTCGCGCCGCGCTGACGTCGATCGACTTGATGCGGCCGTGCGGCACCGTGCTGCGGAAGATCTTGCAGGTCAGCATGCCGGGCAGGCGCATGGTGTGGGTATATTCGGCGCGGCCGGTGACCTTGGCGCGCGCTTCCAGCCGCGGCAAAGAACGGCCGATCTGCTTGCCGGGAGTGGGGGCGTTCATCGTCCGGCTCCCTTTAAACCGAGCGCGTCGCGCACGGCGCGGCCGATATAGACGCGCAACAGTTCGCGCTTGTAGGCGACGGAGCCGCGCACATCGCCGATGATCTCGGCTTCGTCCGCTGCGGCGTCGCCGGCGGCTTGCAAGACCGTGCCGTCAATGGTCGCGCCGGTGAGCAGCTTTTCCGCGCTCGTGAGCCGCGTCGCCTTCGGCGTTGCCGCGCTCACCACCACGCGCGCCGACTTGACCGCCTTGTCGTCGGTATCGAGCGCCACCGCCACGCCCAGCGCCGGCCAGTCATCGGCGGTTCCGGCGGTCACCTTGCAGTAGGCCGCGCGCGTCGTGCCTTGCGACGGAATATGCACCGACGCGATCAGTTCGTTGGGCGCGAGCGCCGTTTCGTAATAGCCGGTGAGCAAGTCCTCGACCGTCAGCTCGCGCTCGCCGTCGGCGCCCACGATGCGCACGCTGGCGCCCAGCGCCATCAGCGTCGGCGGCAGGTCCATGTGCGGATCGCCGTGCGCCAAGGCGCCGCCGACCGTCGCCACGTTGCGCACACGCACGTTCGACAGCCGCGGCATGATGCGCGGGATGAGCGGCGCGTGGCGCGCCACCTCCGCCGAATGCTCCAGCGCGGCGAGCGGCGTCATGGCGCCGATCACCAGCGCGCCGTCCGTGGTGGAAATGCCGGTCAATTGGCCATTGAGCTTGCGCAGGCTGATTAGCCGGCTCGGCTGGAACACGCCGGCCTTCATCATCAGCATCAGCGCGGTGCCGCCGGCGACTGGCCGCACGGTCGGATCGTCCGGGTCGATCAGGTTGACCGCCTCTTGCAGCGTCGCCGGCTCGATCAGCTCGAACGGCGTCATGCCCGCGCCTCCGCTGTGCCGTTGACGAACGCCGCCTTGAGGCGTTGTGTAAACTGCTTTTCCATGTCCTTTGCTTTGGCCTTGAGCACCGGCTCGCCGATGCTGCCGAGCTTGCCGGCGAGCAACGCGTCGATGCTGTAATGAATGACGGTCTGTCCGCCGTCTTCGCTCAATTGTGTCGAAGCAGTCGCGGTTAGCCGTCCCACCACGCCCGTCGGCGTGCCTTCGACCTTGGCCTCGATGGCCTCCGGCGCCACCGCCTTGGTCATCTCCACGTTCACCTTGAACTTGAAGCGCATATAGGCGACGCGCGTTTCGAACAGCGCGCTGTAGTGCGTGTCGTCGATGGCGTTAAGGTCCTGCACGCCGTCTATGCAGGAGGCGAAGAAGTGCGCATCGCTTAGCCGCTCGAACACACGTTCGCGCGGCGCCTCGACGCGGATGTCACCTTCGATCTTCATACGGCCCTCGGCGTTCGCTCACGGCATCCACTTCGGCATTGCAGCATGAGCGTTTGCGGCCGGCAGGATCGTTGCAGACCGAACCGGTCAAGACAATGCGTCGGCTTTGCGTGAATCACCGGAATCTTTGCTTTTCACCATGGAAAAAGGAACAAGTATGAAACTCCACGCGTGCGAAACGCGTCTTGCGCGCTTCCGTGCGCGCGGTTTTAGATGATTGCCCGCCGTGAAGCCGGGAGCGAGCATGACCACACCTGTCATCGACACCCACGCCCACATCGTGCCGCCGCAAATGTACGCGACATTGCGCAAGGAAGGAGCGCGCTACGGTGTCACCTTCTCGGGCGATGAGACGCGGCCGATCGTGCAGCTTGCCGGTTCGTCCTATGTGCGGCCGTTGCCGTTGTTCCTGACAAATCTCGACCAGCGTATCGAGACCATGGACCGGCAAGGCGTTGACATGCAGATTCTCACTGGCTGGGTCGATTTCTCCGCCTACACCATGCCGGTCGAACTCGGTGTCAGGTTCTCCGAATTGCAGAACGAAACCATCGCCGCGGTGGTGGCGTCGAATCCGAAGCGCTATGTCGGCGCCGCCAACGTGCCGCTACAGGACGCCAAAAGCGCCGTCGTGGCGATGCAGCGCGCCCGCGACCAATACGGTTTCCGCGCTGCCCAAATCGCCACTTATCTCGGGCCTGACCGTTTTCTCGATGACCCGTCGCTCGATCCGTTCTGGGCGGCGGCGCAGGAGATGGGCACCTTTCTCATTTTCCATCCCTACGACGAGCTGCGCCCGGCGGGCCTGCACGATTTCTTCCTGCACAATTGTATCGGTTATCCGTTGCAGACCACCACGGCCATCGTACGCATGATGTTCTCCGGCGTGTTCCAGCGCTTTCCGAAATTGCAGATCAAGGTGCCGCATGCCGGCGGCTTCCTACCCTACCAGATCGAGCGCTTCCAGCACGCCGCCGACTTCCGCCCCGAGCCGCGCTCCAAGGGCTTCAAGGGCAATGCGATCGATGTCTTGAGGGCGCTCTACTTCGATACGGTCACCTTTAGCCCGAAAACGCTGCAATACTTGATCGACCTGGTCGGCGCCGACCGGCTGATGCTCGGCAGCGATTACCCCTTCGAGATGGGCGAGGTTGATCCGGTCGCCACCATCACCGCCGCAGTTGACGAAACCCACCGCCCCGCGGTGCTCGGCGGCACTGTGCAGAAGATCATATGTCTTGATTCGGCCTGCGGCTGCCACGGGTGAAGAGGTTCAGCCCCACATCCGCCGGAGGTTGGCGCGGACGTCGACCGGCTTGCGCGCAGGCCCGGACGCTGCTTCCGCCGGCTTCGCGAGCGGCCAGGTTCGGCGTTCGAAATGCTTCAGGATCGCCGGCGGAATAAAGCGCGTACGCTGCGCATAGACATGGCGGTTGCCGTTGCCGCGCTGGTTATGCACGTAGAAGCGCTGCGGCACCATGAGATGAAGCTGGTCCTTGGCGCGCGTCATTGCCACGTACAACAGCCGACGCTCCTCCTCGATCTCCGGCGTCGAGCCGGTGGCAAGATCGGAGGGAAGGCAGCCGTCAACGGTGTTGAGCAGGAACACGCTCGCCCATTCCTGGCCCTTGGCGGAATGGATGGTCGAAAGGATGAGATAGTCCTCATCGAGCAGCGGCGCGCCGGCCTGGTCGCTGGTGGCGTCGGGCGGATCGAGCGTCAGCTCGGTGAGGAAACGTTCGCGGCTCGGATAGCTCGCAGCGATCTGCGCAAGCTGGGCGAGGTCGGCGTGGCGCACGGTTGCGTCCTCGTAGATGCGTTCGAGATGCGGCTCGTACCAGCGGCAGGCAAGCTCGAACTCGGCCGGCCAGCCAGCCGCCTTCAGGCGCAACGTGCTCATTGTCGCGACGAACTCTGCCCAATGTGCGGACGCCGCCGCGGGCGGCTTGAATTCGTCGAGCGACAGTAGCGGATCGGTCGTCTCCACCATGCGGTCGAGCAGCTTGCCGGCGGATGAAGGCCCGATGCCGGGCAAGAGTTGCGCGACACGAAAACCAGCGACGCGGTCACGCATGTTCTGCGTGAAGCGCAGCACGGCGAGTACGTCCTTGATGTGCGCGGCCTCGAGGAACTTGAGGCCGCCAAATTTCACGAACGGGATGTTGCGGCGGGTCAGCTCGATTTCAAGGCTGGCGCTGTGATGCGAGGCGCGGAACAGCACTGCTTGCGATTTCAGCGCGGTGCCGGATTCGCGGTTCTCCAAAATCTTCTCGACCACACAGCCCGCCTGCGCCGCGTCGTCCTCGACGCTGACGATCTGTGGCTTCTCGCCCGAGACGCGCTCCGACCACAGCTTCTTGGCAAAGCGCTCGGGCGCGAGATCGATCACCGCATTGGCGGCGGCGAGGATGGTCTGCGTCGAGCGGTAATTGCGCTCCAGCGTCACGATCTCGGCGTGTGGGCTGAATTGGCCGGGAAAGTCGAGAATGTTGCGGACGGTGGCGGCACGGAACGAATAGATCGACTGGGCGTCGTCGCCGACCACGGTGAGGCCATTGCCGTTCGGCTTCAGCGCGAGCAGGATCGAGGCCTGCAGCCGGTTGGTGTCCTGGTATTCGTCGACCAGAACGTGGTCGAAGCGCGCGGCGATTTGCTCGGCGAGCGCACCTTCCGCCATCATCTCGGTCCAGTACAACAGCAGGTCGTCGTAATCGAGCACGTTCTGCCTTTGCTTGGCCTCCACGTAGGCGCCGAACAGCCGGCGCAACTCGCCTTCCCATTCCTCGCACCAGGGAAAGAAGCGCTCGAGTACGTCGCCGAGCGCGGCCTGCGCATTCACCGCGCGCGAGTAGATCGAAAGGCACGTGCCCTTCATGGGAAAGCGTTTTGCCGTCTTGGAGAAGCCGAGTTCGTGCCGCACCAGATTCATCAGGTCGGCGGAATCCTCGCGGTCGTGGATGGTGAAGGCGGTATCGAGTCCGATGTCGCGCGCATGCTCGCGCAACAGTCGCGCACCGATGGCGTGGAAGGTACCGGACCAGATCAGCGCGTCTGTCATGAGGCCGGATTGCGCGCCCAGTACCTGCGCGCTGATGCGCGCCACCCGCCGCTGCATCTCGCCGGCGGCGCGGCGCGAGAAGGTGAGCAGCAGGGTGCGGCGCGGATCGGCGCCGCCGGCGATCAGATGGGCAACCCGATGCGCCAGGGTGTTGGTCTTGCCGGAACCGGCGCCGGCGATGATCAGCAGCGGTGGCGCATCGCAGCCGGCGCCGCCATGCTCGACCGCGCGGCGCTGCGCGGCATTGAGAGTGGCGAGAATGGCGGTGGTCATTTTTCTTCGTGTTGCCCAGCTTGCTGCAAGGACAACGTACAAAGCATGAACGCGCTGATTCGTCGACGTAGCGGCGCTTTACCTTGTCTTTCGTCCTGTCTTTTGCCGCTTCCTGAGGTGCGAAAGATCACCTCCCAGGCCGGTTGCTTTTGGCGCGAATTTGGCCCAATCAAGCCGCCGTCCGGCTCTTTTTCGGCGCATTTCTGCGGGTACCGGCTTTGAATTCGACACGTTCCTGGGATAAGGATCGCGCAGGAACTTGAACCCGCTTCCCGCGAAATTCGTTGGCCTGCAGGGCACGGCGATCCTGGTGTCGTACCCCTGCGGCTGACGGCTGTTTGAACGCGATGCTCGGGCTGAACGCCGGATCGCCTGGTCGGACGTGAACCTGGCGGTGATAAACCTGCGATAAGCCACCTTTCCCATGATCAAGTCCATAATCAAGGCGACGATTGAGCAATGCACCCGCTGGCCGTGGCTGGTGATCGTGCTCAGTCTTGCGCTGGCTGCCGTCGCTGGCCTCTATACTGTCGATCATTTCGCCATCACGACGGACATCAGCAAGCTGATTTCGCCGCAGCTGCCCTGGCGGCAGCGCGAGCTCGCCTTCAACAAGGCTTTTCCGCAGAGCTCCCACATCATACTCGCCGTCATCGACGCGCCCACCTCGGAAGCCGCCAGCGAGGCGACGCTCTTGCTGAGCCATGCGCTCGCGAGCCGCAAAGCCCTGTTCCGCGCCGTCGACCCGGTCAGCGAGACGCCCTTCTTCGCGCGCAGCGCCTTCCTGTTTCCGCCCGTTGATCAGGTCGCCGCCATTGCCGGAAAATTGAGCCAGGCCGCGCCACTCATTCAGCAGATGGCAAGCGACCCAAGCCTGCGCGGCCTTTCACGCGCGCTGCAATTCGGCGTCATCGGCGTGGCGGGCGAGGGCGGTTCACTCGATGCGCTCGCGCCCGTGCTCGACAAGGCCGCCTCGACGATCGACCGCGTGCTGGCGGACCAGCCGTCGCAGTTCTCTTGGCGCGCGGTTCTGTCCGGTGAGCCGCCGAATTCCGTCGACCTGCGGCGCTTCATCGTCATCCACCCGGTGCTCGACTTTGCCGCATTGGAGCCGGGCAAGCAGGCGAGCGACGCCATCCGCGAAACCGCGGCGCGCCTGAAGCTCAAACAAAATCTGGATGCTACCATCCGGCTCACGGGCTCGGTGCCGATTTCGGACGAGGAATTCCGCACCATCCAGGACGGCGCCATTCCCAACGCCATCGCCACCGTCATCGTGGTGTTGATCATCCTGTGGCTAGCGCTGCGCTCGGCCAAGATCATCTTGGCGGTCTTCGTCACCGTCTTCATCGGGCTCGCCATCACGGCGGCGCTCGGCCTGATGATGGTCGGCGCGCTTAACATGATCTCGGTCGCCTTCTTCGTGCTGTTCATCGGGATCGGCGTCGATTTCGGCATCCAGTTCAGTGTCCGATACCGCGCCGAGCGTCACGCTATCGACGACCTGCGCGGCGCGCTGGTCGACACCGCCGAACATATCTCAACGCCTTTAGCGCTGGCTGCCGCCGCAACCGCGGCCGGCTTCCTGTCGTTCGTGCCAACCGCCTATCGCGGCGTGTCCGAACTCGGCCAGATCGCCGGCCTCGGCATGATGATCGCCTTCATCGGCAGCATCACCGTGTTGCCGGCGTTGTTGACGATCCTTAATCCGGCCGGCGAGCCCGAGCCGCTCGGCTATGCCGCGCTGGCGCCGGTTGACCGCTTCATGGAGCGTTACCGCATACCGATCCTGATCGGCGCCGTGGCAGTGATCCTCTTGGCCTCGCCGCTGCTCTATTTCCTGCGCTTTGACTTTAACCCGATCGACCTGCGCAATCCGAAGGCCGAATCGATCGCCACTTATCTCGACGTCAGCAGCGATCCCGCCGCAGGCACCAATGCGGTCGACGTGCTGGCGCCCACGCTCGCCGCTGCCCACGACAAGGCCCAGCGTATGGGCGAACTGCCGGAAGTTTCGCGCGCGATGACGCTGGACAGTTTTGTGCCAACGGATCAGCCGCGCAAACTGACCTTGATCCGCAACGCCGCCAGTACGCTCCTGCCGGCGTTCAGCAGCCCCAAGGCGCCGGCGCCGACCGACGACGAAAATATTGCGGCGTTGGAGTCCGCGCAGCAGGCGCTTCAACGCGCCGCCCAAGGCCACAACGACGCCGGCGCCGCGGCGGCCAAACGGCTTGCCGCTGCTCTCAACCGGCTGGCGGCTGCCGGTGCGCCGGTGCGCGTCAAGGCGCAAACGGCGTTCGTGACGCCGCTCAAAACCGCGCTCGAAGGCTTGCGTCATGCGCTGCGGCCTGAAGCGATCACCGCGGAGAACCTGCCGGCCACCATCCGCCAGCAATGGATCACCACCGACGGCCGCGCGCGCGTCGAAGTGCTGCCGAAAGGCGACCTGAACACCAATGGCGAGATCAGTAAATTCGCTGGCGCCGTGCTTAAAGTGGAGCCCACAGCCACCGGAGGGCCGATCTCGATCCTGGAATCCGGCGACACCATCATCAACGCCTTCTTCGAGGCGGGGCTGTGGGCGCTGATCTCCATCGCCATCCTGCTGTGGCTAACGCTGCGCCGAATCGGCGATGTGTTGCTCACCCTCATCCCGCTCCTGGTCGCCGCGGTGGTGACGCTCGAACTGGTGGTGGCCTTCGGGATGGCGCTTAACTTTGCCAACATCATCGCGCTGCCGCTGTTGCTCGGCATCGGCGTGGCATTCAAGATCTATTACATGATGTCCTGGCGTGCCGGTTACAGTCAGGTGTTGCAGTCGCCATTGACCCGTGCGGTATTCTTCAGCGCGCTCACCACTGCCACCGCGTTTGGCAGCCTGTGGTTCTCCAACCATCCGGGCACCTCGAGCATGGGCAAGCTGCTGGCCTTGTCGCTGGTCTGTACGCTCGCCGCCGCCGTGCTGTTCCAGCCGGTGCTAATGGGTCCGCCCCGGAACAGCCGCGACCGTTGAGCAGATCTCGGCCGCCGGCGCGGTCGCAGGCGTGCTCTCGCCGGTCGTGCCCGCTTCGCGTCCGGCGACGCGCGGCGCGGCCTGCCGCACGCGCCTCCAATCCTCGCCGCCGCAGAAAATGCCGAGAGCGCAGCCTTCAACGTGCAGGGTGTCGGCGTTGCTGAGCACCATCGAGCCGTCATAGGTCTGCCCGTCCTGGGCATTGTAGATTTGGCCTTCCCAACGGCTGGGTTCGTCGGTTGCGTGCATGTGCAGCAGGATTGGCATGCCGAGGGTGGGTCGGCGCCGCAGCGCCGGGTCGGGATTGTGGACGTCGCGTCCGGGTTTCCGCTCCCACGACACCACGCCCCACAGCGCCTCACCGCAATCGACCAAGCGGATGCGGGCCTTGCCATCCGCGACGCGCCATTCGCCGGTCGGGTCTCGCGCCGCGTTTTGCGCCGAATTCTGCGCCAAAACCGCCCCGGCGGTCATGCAGGTCGCCAGCAGCGCCAAAAATACCACTCGCACCGGCTCCTCCTCTCGCCCCCAGCCCGGATAATTCGTCTGAGCCGCCTTGGTTCGCCGATTAGGTCCATTTTCCGCCCAGCTTTTCGTCGATCTTATCGCCCGCTCGCGCGTTGACGGACGGAGCCTCCTCGACACGCCGGCTGCCGCTTGCCCGCTTCGCGGCGATACGTCATATGGGTTGTGGCGGGGCGCGGGCCCGAACAGGGTGCCCGATCACTGAGAGGTTTTGAGGTCGATCCCATGAAAAACGCGCGTCTGCTCTTCGTCGGCGTCATCGGCGCCGCGCTCGCCTTCTGCCCGATGACGGGCGCGATTGGCGCCCAGCGAGGGTTGTCGCAAACCGATCTCGCGCTGCTCGGCGGCATTATCCAGCTCGTCGAACGCGATTACGTGCACGACGTCGGCGCCCATGAACTGACCAAGGACGCTCTCAAGGGCATGCTGACCCGGCTCGATCCGCATTCCGATTACATGGACGAGCAGGAATATAAGGAATCGCAAGCCAACATCTCGGGCAAGTTCGGCGGTCTCGGCATCGAGATCACCGAGGAGCACGGGGTCCCTAAGATCATTTCGCCGATCGACGGTACCCCCGCCGCGAAGGCCGGCCTCGAGCCCGGCGATCTGATCGTCGCCATCGACGGCAAGGGCACGCGCGGTGTCACGCTCAGCAACATTGTGCGCACTCTGCGCGGTAAGCCCGGCAGCAAGGTTACCATCGGCATCTTGCGCGGCGCTATGAAGCAGTTCGACGTCGCCATCATCCGTGCCATCATTTCGGTGCAGACGGTGAAGTCGAAGCTGGAGCCGAACAGCGTCGGCTACGTGCGCATCACAGAGTTCGGCGGCACTACGCCTGCGGACTTCAAGAAGGCGATCGAAGGCATGAAGCAGAAGGCCGGCGGCAAACTGGCCGGCCTGGTGCTCGACTTGCGCAATGATCCCGGAGGCTTGCTGAGCTCGGCGGTGTCGGTCGCGGGCAATTTCCTCGATGACGGCACTGTCGTCACCATCCACGGCCGTCACAAAATCGACGACGAGACATACAAAGCCGCAAAGGGGGGCGCGTTGCTGCCGAAGGACACACCGATGGTGGTGCTGATCAACGGCGCGTCGGCCTCGGCGTCCGAGATCGTCGCCGGCGCCATGCAGGACCGCAAGCGGGCCACTATCATGGGCACCCAGAGCTTCGGCAAGGGCTCGGTGCAGACCATCATTCCGCTCAACGGCCACGGCGCGTTGCGGCTGACCACCGCGCTTTACTACACGCCGAGCGGCCGCTCGATCCAGGGCAAGGGCATCACGCCCGACATTGTCCTCGATGCGGCCAAGGACGTGCAGGTCGCCGGCGTACTGCCGCGCGAAAGCACGTTACACGGCGCCTTCCGCAACCCCGGCGCGCTCGGCGGCAAGTCGGTGCAGAAGGTCCGCGACAAGGGCGCGGCGTCGGAACCGAAGGCCGACCTGTCGCCGCCGATCAAGCCGCAGATCATCGCCACCGACAAGGACAATCAGCTCAAGGCGGCGCTCGCCTTCATCGACAAGAAGGCTGGCGGCACCACCACCGCCGGCCGTGTCGGCACGCCCGCGAAGGATTAAGCCGAAAGCGCGGTATCGACGCGCCGCCGCGGCACAGGCCGGTATCGTCCTCCGCCAAGGCGGAGGACCCGCTCGTCACGGACAGTGTGGGATGTAGTCGATCATCGCCTGCGCGGATGGCGACGGCGTAGTCTGACGGGGCTCGCAGCCTCAATCCTCCAGCGTTACCGTCTCGAAATCCGCCGGCAGCACGATTTCCAGGAGCTCGCAGTCGTCGGAATAGCCGAGCACGGTGTGCTTGATTTTCGGCGGCTGGATCCAGCATGAGCCTTCACGGAAGGTGTACTCGCCTTCGCCCTCGAACTCGGTGGTCATCCAGCCTTTGAGCACGTATACCATCTGGAAATCGACGTCATGATAGTGTGGCGTCGATACCTCTTCGGGCCGAAACGGCGGCAACATGCGGATGACATGCGCCTGCACCATGCCGGCGGTCGCCGGTGCGATGCCGAGATCTCGGTACGCCGCGTAAGAGCGAAGCCCTGAGTTCGAAATCTTCCTCGCGGTGATGGCTGAAGGTGAATTTCTGCGGCCGCCGTGCCTTCTTGGCGGCTGCCTTCTTCTTCGCCGCCTTCCTGGTCTTGGCTTTGGCCTTGACCGCGGCCTTTTTTGTCTTGGGCCTGGCTTTCGCCGTTGCCTTCGCTTTGCGCCTCGCCTGGACTTTCTTGTGGGTCTTGGCCATGGATGCCTCCCTAGAACGCATGATCCCGAAAAGTGGGAACCGGTCTTCGGATTAGATAATGCGTCACGAAAGGGGATTGGATCACGATGGCCGAGAGCAGGGAAGAGGGTGAAGAACCCGTGGCCATTCGCATCTTCGTCGATGCCGACGCCTGTCCGGTGAAACCCGAGGTCTACCGGGTGACGGAACGCCACGGTCTCAAGGTCTTCGTGGTCGCCAATGCCTTCATGAACGTGCCGCGCAGTCCCATGATCGAGCGGGTGATCGTGCCTGAGGGGCGGGACGTGGCCGACGACTGGATCGCCGAGCGCGCAGGCGCGAGCGACGTGGTCATCACGGCCGATATTCCGCTGGCGGCGCGCTGCGTGCGCAACGGCGCGACCGTGATCGGCCCGACCGGCAAGGCTTTCGACGACGATTCTATCGGTATGGCGCTGGCGACGCGCAATTTGATGTCGGATTTGCGTTCCGCCGGCGCCACGACCCGCGGCCCTAAGCCGCTCAGCCGGCAGGACCTGTCGCGCTTTCTGTCGGCGCTCGATCTGGCGGTGACGCGCTTGCAGCGGAAGCTGGCGGAAAAATCCTAGTCCGCGGCTTCGGCGACCCCGCCATGCGCCTTCGACCAGCCGGCCGGATCGTGCATGAATTTCTCCACTTCCGTCAGCAGCCGCGCGTCGAATTTGCTGCTCTGTCTGGCGACCCGCAGCACGTCCCACCACGTGGTCAGCGCGTGCAGGGTGACGCCGAGATCGTTGAGGATTTTCCCGCCTTCCGGATAGATGTCGTAGAAGAACAGCACGAAGCAGTGCGCGCATTGGCCGTCGGCGTCGCGTAGCGCCTTGACGAAGTTGACCTTGCTACGCCCGTCGGTGGCGAGATCTTCCACCAGCAGCACGCGCTGACCCGGGATCAATTGACCCTCGATCTGCGCGCCGCGGCCGAAGCCCTTGGCTTTCTTGCGCACGTATTGCATCGGCAGATGCAGCCGATCGGCGACCCAGGCGGCGAACGGAATGCCGGCGGTTTCGCCACCCGCCACCGCGTCGATCTCAGGCCGGCCGATGTCGCGGTCAATCGTGGCCACCGCGAAATCCATCAGTGTCGTGCGTACGTCGGGAAACGAGATCAGCCAGCGCGAGTCGTTGTAGACCGGGCTCGCCCAGCCGGATGTGAAGATGAAGGGCTTCTCCTCCATGAACCGCACTGCGCCGGTGTCCAGATACATCCGCGCGGTCAGCTCGGCGATGGTGGTCTTGTCGAGGAAATGGGCTGGCGAGGTCATCTGGGCGCGCAGGCCTCTCTATTGTCATGCCCGGCCTTGTGCCGGGCATCCCGCTTAGGTTGGCACAGTGCTTAACTAAGCGGGATGGCCGGGACAAGCCCGGCTATGACGGGTGGGGCAAGGCCACGCCCCGGAACGATAGAAACTAAGGCGCCTTCGGCCCAGCCTTCTTGTACCAGTCGGCGATCTGGCTGCCGTTCCAGAACAGCACGTCCTTTTTGTCACGGATGTGCTCGAAGATGCGGCGAAAATACTTGGCCCGGTGCGGCGCGCCCATGATGTAGGGATGCACCGAAATCGCCATCACCCGCGCCGAATCCTTGGAGTCGGCATAGAACTGCTCGAACTGGTCCATCCCCCGCTCGTAAAACTCCGAAGCTTTGTGGTGCTGGATCAGCATCATGGCGACGTCGTTGCATTCCTGGGTATAGGGAATGCTGAGCAGCGGCTTGCCGCGCGTTTTCAGCCACACCGGCTGGTCGTCGAGCACCCAGTCGCCGACGTAGTCGTAGCCTTCCTCGGCCAGGATATCGACGGTCTCCCAGGTTTCGGTCAGGCCGGGACCGACCCAGCCGCGCGGGCGTTGGCCGGTGATCTTCTGCAAGGCCTCAACGCACTTGCGGATATCGGCGCGTTCGTTCTCCACCTTCTGCATGTTGCGCTGGGTGTAGCCGTGGCCGAGGAATTCCCAGCCGCGCTCGACGCACGCTTTCATCAATTCAGGGAACGCCTCCGCCGCGGTGCCGTTGATGTTCATCACGCCGGGAATCTTGAACTCGTCATAGACCTGCAGCAGCCGCCAGAAGCCGACGCGGTTGCCGTATTCGTGCCAGCACCAATTCGGAATGTCGGGCATCGGCGCGCCGCCGGCCGGCGGCGTCAGCACGGTGCGCGGCATGGTCTGGGTCGGGTCCCATTCCTCGACGTTGGTGATGGTCCACACCACCATGCGCGCGCCGTCCGGCAGCTTGAGCGGCTCGCGCTGGGTGATCGGCGAATAGGCGATGCGGTCGTTCGGCAGCATGCCGACGGGCGGCTTGGGGAATTCCATGACGCGGCGTTCCTCGGATTCTTATTAAGTGTTCCGGGAGGGTTTTAACGCCGCGCCCGATAATGTACAGGCCGGCAGTTGTGCGCCACAACCGCGCGGCCCGTGATTGGCTTTGTGAAAATGGCGGCCGGCTTTCATGCGGCCGACCCACTTGCGGCAAAAGTCAGCTCCCGTTTACGTCGTCGATTTCCGGGAAGAAATAATCCTTCCACGACTTCGGCTTGTGCTTGAGTCGGCCGACGCCCGCCATGAAATCGGCGAACTTCATGGTGTTCTGCGGCACCATGGTCCAGTGCACCTGCGGGCCCGAGACGATCTTGCCGACCATGTCGAGCGGCAACTTCGACTTGGAGTCGGAGATCCAATAGGCCGCCGCCGCGCGCGGATCTTTGGCGACCGTGGCAGTCGCCTCCTTCAGCGCCGCCACCAACGCCTTGTACAGCACCGGGTTCTTGTCGCGGAACTTCTTGGAGGTCCAGATCGCGGTGAAGGTGTGCGAGCCGCCCATGATGTCGAAAGAATTGAGGATTGTGTGCACTTTCTTGTCTTGCAGCATCTGATACTGGAACGGCGGCACGCCGAACACCGCGGATATTTGCCCGCCGCCATGCAACAGTGCGAGGGTGGCATCCGGCGGCCGCATTGAAATCGTCAGCGGGTCGAGTTTGTCGAACTGCTTGGCGCCCCAGGTTTTGGCCGCCGCCATCTGCAACGCGATCGCCTGCACCGACGATTTGACCGCCGGCACCGCGATGCGGTCCTTGTCCGTGAAGTCCTTGATGCTCTTGATCTCGGGCTTGTTGACGTTGAGCAGGAACGGCTGCGAGCTGAGCGCCGAGATGCCGCGGATTTCCTGCGGCGTTCCCGCGGTGCGCGACCACAGCGTCAGCAGGCCGGGCACGCCGCCCGAACCGATGTCGACATTGCCGGAAATCAGCGCTTCGTTGACCGCGGTCGGTCCGTTGAACTTGAACCACGATACTTTGACTTTAGCGAGCCCCAGCGCCTTGGCGTGCTTTTCGATCAGGTGCTGGTGTTCCATCACGTTGAGCTGCAGGTAGCCGATGGAGAATTGCCGGGCGAGCCGGATTTCCGGCACCTGAGCGTTGGCCTGCGCCAGCGCGCACAGCATTGCCCCGGCACCGACCAGGGTGCCGACTATCCCTTTGAATCGCATAGGTTTCCTCCGAGGTGGCGCCCGTTGCTTGGTTGTTTTGGGCGGGCGCCAACGCTAAGCGGGGGCTCAGATTTTGGCAACGGTCCGGTACCAATCGAAGATCTGCTCGCCGTTCCAGTGCAGCACGCCCTTGTGCGCGTTGACGTGGTCGTAGATCGCCTCGAGGTATTTGATGCGATGCGGCTGGCCGCTGATGTAAGGGTGGATCGCAAGCGCCACGATCTTGGCCCGCTGTTCGCTCTCTGCATAGAGCCTATCGAACTGGTCTATGGCCCGCTTCAGCAGGTAATCGCTCTGGTGATGCTGGATCAGCATCATCGGGATATCGTTGAGCTCGATGGTGTAGGGCAGGGTGGTGAGCGGCCCGTTGGTGGTGCGGATCGTGGTCGGCTCGTCGTCATAGACCCAGTCGCCGATGTATTTGATGCCCGCGGCGGTCAGCAGGTCCGGCGTCTCCAGGGTCTGCGTCAACCCGGGCCCGAGCCAGCCGACCGGCGGCTTGCCGGCAAACTTGGTCAAGATGTCCATGGTGCGCTTGATCATGCCGGCCTGGTCCGGCTCTTTGTGGATTGGCCCCTGCTCGTAGGCGTGGCCCATGAATTCCCAGCCGTCGGTGCGCGCCTGCTCGGCCACGCGTGGATAGTCCTCGCAGATGCGCGCATTAGCGGCGAGCGTCGGCTTGATGCCGAGCTTGCGGAACAATTCATGGAAGCGCCAGCAGCCGACCCGCATGCCGTATTCGTGGAACGCCCAATGTACGACATCCGGCATCAACGGCACGCCGGTCGGCGCCGGCAGCAGTTGGCGCGCCATGGGTTTCGCGATGTCCCAAACCTCGTAATTGACGATGGTCCAGAACACGATGCGGGCGTTGCCCGGCAATTTGAGCGGCGGGCGATCGACGATCGCCGAGAAGTCGCAGCGTTCGCGCGGGATCATGGGGTTCGACATGGCCGGTCTCTTTCGTTAGGCCGCGCAGAATGTCACGCCCCCGCGGCGACGCGCAAGCCGACCAGCCGGTCGAGCGTGGCGGTGTCCTTCTGCAACTCTGCCGACGGGGCGCGATGTGCTACGGCGCCGCGCTCCAGCACGATCGCTTCCTGCGCCAATTCGAGCGCGATGTCCGTGTGCTGTTCGACAAGCACGATGCCGGTGCGGCGGTCGGCCAGCATGGTCGTCATCGCCGCGGTCAGCTCGTCGACGATCACCGGCGCCAGGCCCTCGAACGGCTCGTCGAGCAGGATGAGCGAGGGATTGGTCATCAGCGCCCGAGCGATCGCCAGCATCTGCTGCTCGCCGCCAGAAAGCTGGTTGCCCATGTTGCGGCGGCGTTCGTCCAGGCGCGGAAACAGCTTGAACACGGCCGCCAAGTCCCAGCCCTCGCCGCGTGCGGCGACCGTCAGATTTTCCTCGACTGACAGCGAAGGGAAGATCTCGCGCTCCTGCGCCACCCACCCGATGCCGCGCGTCGCGCGGGCGTGTGGCGGCAGCTTCGAAATGTCTTCGCCGCGCCATATCACGCTGCCGCTGCGCATCTGAGTATAGCCCATGACGGTCAACAGCAGCGTCGACTTGCCGACGCCGTTGCGGCCGAGCAGCGCCAAGCTGCCGTTCGCCGGCACCTCAAGCGAAACGTCGTGCAGCACCACCGCGTTGCCGTAGCCGGCGGTCACGCCATTCATTTGAAGGAGCGGCTCAGCCATGGTGTCGCTTGCCTAGATAGACCTCGCGCACGCTGGGATCGGCGGCGATTTCGGCCGGCGTGCCTTCGGTGTAGATGGCGCCGCCCACCAGTACGATGATGTGGCTTGCGAAGCGGAACACCACGTGCATGTCGTGTTCTATGAACAGCAAAGTGAGCTCGTCGGAGAGCCTCGCCACCACTTCGAAAATCTCGCCGCTTTCTTCTTGCGGCACGCCGGCGGCCGGCTCGTCGAGCAGCAACACCTTGGGCTTGGTCGCGAGCGCCAGTGCGATCTCCAGCAGGCGCTGTCGGCCGTAGGGCAGTTCGCGTGTCGGCTGATAGCAGTCGTCGCCCAACCGCAGCTTGGCGAGGATTTCGTAGGCTTCGTCGATCGCCTCACGATGCTCCGCAATGTTGCGCCAGAACTGGTTCGTAATGCCGCGCCGTTCGGACACGGCCAGCGTCACTGCTTCCAGCGCGTTGAGCCCCGGAAACAGCGTGTTGATCTGGAAAGTGCGCGCGAGACCTTTACGCACCCGGTCCTGCGGTTCGAGCGCGGTGATGTCCTCAGCCCCGAGCACGATCTGGCCCGCGTCGGGGTTCAGCATACCGGTGATAAGGTTGATCAGCGTGGTCTTGCCGGCGCCGTTCGGCCCGATCAGCGCGTAGCGTCCGCCGACCGGCAGGTCGAGCGCGATGTCGCGCGCCACGGCCAGCGAGCCGAAGCTCTTCGACAGGCCGCGGGTGGCTAAAGCGGGCGCGCGGGTAGCACCCGCGTCTTTCGTTACATTACTTGCGGAGGTGCTCACGTCTTCCTCCACCGGTCTTGCACCCAGTTCGTGGCGGCCTGCAAGCCGCCGAGAATGCCGTTGGGCAGGAACATGACTACCATGATCAGCAGAAGCCCGATCCAGAAATACCAGAATTGCGGGGCGATGCCGGAAAACTGGTCGTGCGCGATCATGTAGACGATGGTGCCGATGATGCCGCCATAGAGCCGTCCGGCGCCGCCGAGCACGACCATGATCAGCACGTCTGCCGAGCGCTGGAAGCCGAGCGCGTCGAGCGCCACTGTCTGCGTCGTCTGCGCCAGCAGCGCGCCGGCGAGACCGGCGATGGCCGCGGAAAGCGTATAGATGGTGCGGATGTGCTTGCGGCTCGGCGCCCCGACCGCAGGCATACGCAACGCGTTCTCGCGGATCCCGCGCAGCGCCAGCCCGAACGGCGAGTGGATCAGCCGGCGCGCGCCAAGGAACACGATGAACAGCACAGCCAGCGAATAGGTGTAGGCGGTGTAGCCCCACAGGTCGAATTCGAAATGGCCGAACAGCGGCCAGATCTCGATGCCCTGCAGGCCGTCGCTGCCACCGGTGATCCAGCTCGCGCTGTTGGCGGCCTGCTCGAGCAGCAGCCCGAGGCCCAACGTGATCATGATGAGCGTGAGATGGCGGAAGCGCGCGATTACGAAGCTGGAGGCGTAGCCGAGAAGCGTCGCGGCTGCGGTGCCGACGATCAGGCCAGTGAACGGCTCGCCCCACACCGTCTTGGAGAAGATACCGGCGGCATAGGCGGCGGTGCCGAAGAAGGCCGCGTGGCCGAGCGAAACAATGCCCGCGTAGCCGAGGATCAGGTCGAGCGAGAGCGCGAACAGCGCGGTGATCGCGATCTGGCTGGCGAGCTGCAGATAGTCGGGCAGGAAATAGAACGGCAGCAGGGTGGCGAGCCAGAACATGGTCTCGGCCCAGTGCCAGCGGGTTTGCGCCTTGAGATAGCGGACCGGTTCGGAGCCTACGTCGGTGATCGATGCCATGGCCTAGCGCCTCCCGAACAGGCCGCTCGGCCGCCACATGAGGATGGCGAGCATCACCAGATAGATCAGGAAGGCGCCGAGCTGCGGCACGTAGTATTTACCGGCGATGTCGCTGACGCCGATCAGGATAGCGGCGGCAAGCGAGCCGCTGATTGAGCCGAGTCCGCCGACCGCGACCACGATCAGCACATAGATCAGGTAGGTGAAGGAGAAATTGGGATCGAGCCCGACGATCTCGATGGCCAGCGCGCCGCCGAGGCCGGCGAGTCCGCTGCCGACCGCGAAGGTGATGGCAAAAGTCCGCTCGACATTAATGCCAAGCCCGCTCGCCATGCGCTGGTTGTCGACCGCGGCGCGTACCTGGGCGCCAAAGCGGGTATATTCGAGGCCGCCGACCAGTGCGAGCGTAATGGCCGCGCCAACGATGATCAGGAACAGCCGGTATGGCGCGATGCTGACTCCAAGCACGAGGAACGAGCCGCGCAGCAGTTCCGGGGTTTGGATCGGTTGCTGCGTGGTGCCGAAGAACCAGGCCGCAGCCGCCACCGAAACAAAGGCGATGCCGATCGTCAACAGCACCTGATCGAGGTCGCTCTTGCCGTAGAAGCGGCGATAGAACACGCGCTCGAAGCCGACGCTGAGCAGCGCCGGCACGAGGAAGGCGAGCGGTAGCGTCCAGAAGAACGACCAGCCGAATTGGTTGACCAGCAACACGGTGACGTAGCCGCCCACCATGGCGAAGGCGCAGTGGGCGAGATTGACGAAATTCATCAACCCGAGCGTCACAGACAAGCCGACCGACAACAGGAACAGCAGCATGCCGTAGGCTAGGCCGTCGAACAAAACACCGAATACGGGAGAAAGCATGGCCGCTGACTCAGCCCGGGACGCGAGTCCCGGCGCCTCGTCGCAAGGCACAGACCGGCAGTTTCAGACGCGGCATGGATGCGCTTCCCCCCCACGGAAATCGCCAATTTGACGTGTTGCCGACACAATGCCCGAGCTTGGCCGCAAAGGAAAGCGTTGCTGGCTTGCGCTGCCCGCTCGCCGTGGCGGCGCGACAATTTGGCCGTCGGCCCGGCCTGGCTACGGCTTTCGCCGGCCCATTGCCGGTGGGCAGCGATGGCGTTCGCGCCGGAGCGGCGCCAACAGCGGGCTCAGGCCACCTGCGCCAGCTTTCCGGCCGGAAGCTTCAGGTTGAACAGGCGCACGGCATTACCGCCGAGGATGTTGCGCTTGGCCTTCTCGCCCAGGAAGGGCAGGTCGTAGATGGTCGAGGGCAGGTCGAAGTCCCAGTGCGGATAGTCGGAGGAATAGAGCAACTGGCTCTCGGCGTTCATCATGCGGAAGGTCTGCTCCAGCGCGCCCATGTCGGTAATCTCCATAGGCTGCGTGGTGAAGAACATCTCGCGCATGTAATCGCTCGGCTTGCGCTTGAGCAGCGGTGCTTCCGAGGAGCGCATCATGTATTCGTTGTCGAGCCGCTGCATCATGAACGGCACCCAGGCGAGCCCGCTTTCGATCCAGATCACCTTCAGCTTGGGGAAGCGCTCGAGCAGGCCGTTGATGATCCAGTTGGTCAGATGCACCATGTTGTAGAAAACGAAGCCGATGGCGTGCACGGAGATGAACTTGTTCATCATCTCCATCGACTGTTCGTTCCAGTTGTAGCCGGCGTGGAAACCGAGCGGCAGTCCCATCTCCTCCAGCAGCGCATAGGTCTTCATGAACGAATTGTGGTGAATGGGCCGATGGCGCGCGGCGGTCACCATAAAGCCGCAGACGCCCGGCTTGCCGCCAAATTCCTTGACGATGCGATAGCTCGCATCGGCGTCATTGAACGGCAGGTAGAGCATGGAACGCAGGCGCGGCTCATGTGCCAACACGCGCTCGCAGAGCCAGCGGTTATAGGCGCGAGCCATTGCCACCTCGACCTCGACTTGCGGGTGCAGGCCGAGTGTCAGCATCGGCGTCGGGAACAGCACCGCGACGTCGACGCCCATGGCGTCCATCCATCTCTTGCTCAAGGTGATGTCGCGGTGCGCCTCGCCGGATGTCTTCTCGATGCTGCGAAGCGCGTAGCGCATGACGCGGCCGCCCATGTCCTGATAGCCGACGCCGCCCTGGAACACGCCGGTATGGCGCATGCCGGTCTGGCTCGCGCTCATGGCGAGCTGCTGGATTACCGGGTCGTCCATGTATTGCAGGATTTCCCTGAGCGACTCCGATTCGTAGTGGTGCGAGTCGACGTCGACGATGGGGAACTTCCCGTAGTCGCGCTGCGTCGCCTGCTGGGCGGCGTGCGCGAGCAGCTTCGTGGTGTCGAATTCCTCGACCGCCATGCGGCGGTAATCGCTAAGCGGAAGGTCCATGATTTGTTTCGCCCCTTTATTGCTTTCCCGTCCAGGCCTGCCACATGCCGAGCTCGAACACCTGCAGGTTCACCGCCTTGAGCATGGCGGTCACTGTCACCACGACGTCGGTGGCGGTCACGGCTGCCTCGGCCGGAAAGGCGGAAAGCGCGCTTTCGCGCTCTGCCGCGCGCTCGGCGTAGAGCCTTACGGCCTTCGCCAGCATGGCTTGGATCTCGGCGTCGCTCGGACGTTCGCCCGCGGATGCGACGGCTTCAGCTTGCGACGACATAGATGTCCTCCCCGCGCCGCACCGCCTTAAAGCTCTTCAGCTTGAGACTGCGGTCGGCGGCGCATTCGCCGGTCTTCAGATCGTATTCGTAGCCGTGCCACGGGCAGACGAAATGGATTTCGCTGTCGGAAAACTTCTGGCCGACCCAGGTGCGGTCGGGGCCGAGCACGTCTTCGACCTTGTGCATCATCACGCCTTCGCAGGCTGGCCCGCCCTGATGCACGCACAGATTTTCGTAAGCGTACAATTCACCCCGCCAGTGGAACACGCCGATTTCGGTGCCCGCGTGATTGACGATGTGGCGCTCGCCGTCCGGCAGTTGGTCGGCCTTGCAGACGAATACTTCAGGCATGGCGGTTCCGGCTTCCAGTGAGGCCCGCGCCTGTGCGGTCCTGGGTGGAAACTATGGCATTGAAAGGCGGGCTGCCGCAATTCACGGCACCAACAACTTTTGCGATCTTTGGAGACCGGGGTTTTCATTTTCCGCATTGTCGAACAGCGGTCACTCGCGTTAGGTCGTGCGGGAAAGGACACGCCTTTGCACGAAACGATCGGACATCTCGCGGCCATCTCCGGCGCCTATCTGTTTGCGGGCTTCGTCAAGGGTGTGATCGGCATGGGCCTGCCAACCGTGGCGATCGGCCTGCTTGGCCTGATGATGACGCCGGCGCAGGCGGCGGCCATTATGCTGGTGCCGTCGTTTGTTACCAATGTCTGGCAGGGTACTCACGGTGGCGGGTTCCGCGTGCTGGTGCGGCGCCTGTGGCCGATGCTCTTGGGGACGTGCATCGGCATCTTCATCGGGGCGCTCGTCCTGCCGCATAGCAACAGTGGGCAGGCGACCATCTGGCTCGGCGTGGCGCTTGCAATCTATGCCGGGCTCGGTCTCAGCAATGTGCATTTCAAGGTGCCGTCGCGTGCGGAAGGCTGGATCGGTTTTCCGGTCGGCATCGCGACCGGCCTCATCTCAGTCGTAACCGGTGTGTTTTCGATTCCCGGCGTGCCCTATATCCAGGCGCTGCAGCTTGAGCGCGACCGGCTGGTGCAGGCGCTTGGTCTGTTCTTTACAGTCGCCACTGTCACGCTTGCATTGGCGCTCTATCACGCCGGTGAGCTTACGCTGTCGCTTGCCTGGCCGGTGTTCTTCGCATTGCTGGCAGCGTTGCTCGGCATGCCGCTCGGCCAAATGTTGCGCCGCAGGATCGCGCCAGAGACCTTCCGCGTGTGGTTCTTCGTTGGCCTGCTGCTGCTCGGTTTGCGTCTGGCGTTGCGCGCGCTCGAATGATCGGCGCAACCCGCTACACCTGCGCCAGCCTCGGGTCGGGCGCATTGCTCTGCAACGTCGCCTGAATCGCCTCGCGCAGAACGCCGTATTGCGCGGCCGGCCATTGCGCGACCTGGATATCGGCCAATAGCGTTGCCGATTTACCGAATACTACGATGCGATCCCCGACGCTGATCGCCTCTTCGAGCTGATGGGTGATCAGCACCGCCGTCGAGCCACATTCACGCGCCAACGCCAGAAATTTTTCGCGCAGCTCGGCTGCCGTCACCTCGTCGAGATGACCGAAGGCCTCGTCGGCGAGCAGGATGTCGGGCTGCACCGCAAAGGCACGCGCGATGGCGACGCGCTGGCGCATGCCGCCGGAGAGCTCGTGCGGATAGGCATTGACGAAATTGGAGAGCCCCAATCGATCGAGCCAGGCCATAGCACGCTCGCGCTGCTGGTCCTCCGGCACACCGATAAGTTCCAGCGGCAGTTTGGCGTTGTCAAGCGCCGAGCGCCACGGCAGCAGCCGATCCTGCTGGAACACGGTGGCGATCCTGCCGCGGAAGTAATCGAAGTCCGCATGCGGGCTCTTATCGCCGATGTGCAGCGTGCCTTCGGTCGCCGCCTCCAATCCAATCAACAGGTCGAACAATGTCGATTTGCCGCAGCCGGTCTGGCCGACAATAGCCACGACCTCGCGCGGTGCAATAGTGAGGTCGAGCCGATCGATGGCGACCACGGATTGGCCGGTGGTGGCCTGGCGGAACACTTTGCGCAGACCGCGCGCCTCAATGGGCGGCGGTCCACCCGTGCTGCCGACACTCATGCGCGCCACCTGAGCAGCCGCGCTTCGACCCGGGCGACCGCCGCTTCAAGCAAGAACAGAAGCGCCACCAGCACCACGGTCCAGGCAAACACGTCGGAAACCGAGAATAATTCCTGCGCCACCGATAATTGATGGCCAATGCCCGTGACTGCGCCGACCAGTTCGGCGATGGTGACGACGCGGATTGCCAGACTGATGTTGACCTTCCAACTCGTGAAAATGCTTGGCACGATCGCCGGCAACATCAATTTGACGAAGAACTGCCAGGTCGTCGGGCGGAACGAGCGCATCATTTGACGTAGATCGCGCGGCACTCCATGCATCGCATCGAGCGCATCGACCAGGAAAACCGGGCCGCAGACCACCACCAAGACGAAGCCGATGCGGAATTCGACGCCGGGAAACCACAACACCGCGAACAGGATCCACGATACGACCGGCACCGCCATCAGAATGCGGATCATCGGATGCAGGTAATCGTCGAGCGTCTTGGAGCGATACATCGCCATCGCCAGCGCCAGGCCGAGCACGAAGGACACGATCAGGGCGCCGATCACCCGCGCCAACGTCACCACCACGTCGATCGGTGTGATGTCGGCAAGGCTCCTGGCAATCTTGAGAAGGCTGGGGATTGCGAACGCCGGAATCCCCAGATAGGGCGCAAGATGCGAGAGCATCTCCCAGATGATCGCGAAGACCAAAAGGGAGATGAAAGTCTGCCGCGGAAAATTCAGGACCGGGGCAGACTTGTGATGCTCCTCAAGGGGCATTTCGATTACGGTGCGTAAAAGATCTTGTCGTCGGGCATCTTCTTATAGAATCCGGCCTTCACCGCCCGTTCCATCATGTCCTTGATGGAATTCTTGGTGGCGGCATCCGAAACCGGCTTGACGATGAACTGCAACCGTCCGCTCGATACCGCGGCGGTGAGGATGCCCGGCGGGAGCTTGGTGGTCTCCACCGCGATCTTATCGCCGGCCGCCGTTTCATGCTCCATGACATTGGCGACATCCTGCAGCGCCGCAATCATCATCTTTGGCGCGTCGGGAATGCGCTTGATGGTGTCGGCGCGCATCGCGGGCACGATCTCCCAGCCGTTCTCGCCAGTGATTTCCTTCCAGCCCTTGGCGCCGTTGAAGACAGCGTGCCAACTCGGCCGCTGCTTGTTGATGATGCTTGCCAGCGGCTCGATCACCAGCGCCGCATCGACGCGGCTCGCTTCAAGCTGAGCGCGAGCCACCGCGAAATTAGCGTTGACTATGGTGATATCCTTGCCGAGGTCGATACCCTTCGCCGCGGCGTAGATCTTGACCATCTGATACTGCGAGCCGCCCATGTCGATGGCGAGCTTCTTGCCCTTGAGATCGGCCAGCGACTTGATCTTCGGATCCTTGGCGAAAATCACGAGATCGCCGAGGGTGAAGCCCGAGCCGATGATGCGAACGGGCACGCCCTGCTCGTAGAGCTTCTGATAGACCGTCGGCCCACCGATCACGACGTCGGTCTCACCGGTGGCGAAGGCGGCGTAGAAGGACGAGATCGACGGATAGGCGTGGATGTCGAGCTTGAAACCATGCTTGGTGTCGAGGCCGCGTGCCTTCATGATGTTCCAGACCAGCGGATTGAACACCGGCAGCGTGAGGCTGGAGACCTTGATCGTCGGCAGCTCTTTCGTCTGCGCCGGCGCGGACAGGCCAACGAGGCAAAGCGTCGCGGCGACAGCCGCCGCGGCAAAGTCACGACGTAACAGCTTGAACATCATATTCCCCCTGCTGAATTTGTTGGGCTTGGTTCTGTTGCCGGCCTATTGGAATTGGTCGCCCCCGACCAATAGCACCGGTCTCGTGTGGAATCGCAATCGATCTTTAAACGCCCGATTTGGAGCCCGGACCGGGGGGATTCGATACCTATTGGGCTGCAACCGTCTTTACCTGATTTCATTTGCATGCAAATAATTATCCCTCCGAGGGAGTAACGATGCCGCACGTCAACGCTCGGGACGAGGTCCGCTTGTATTATGAGGAAGCCGGCCGCGGCACGCCGGTCGTCTTCGTGCATGAATATGCCGGCGACTGGCGGACCTGGGAACCGCAGATGCGGCACTTTGCCCGCACTTATCGCTGCATCACCTATAGCCAGCGCGGCTACCCGCCGTCCGACGCACCGACCGACCCGGCAAAGTACGGCCAGGATATTGCGCGCGACGACGTGCTGTCGCTGATGGATACGCTCGAGATCGACAAGGCTCACATCGTCGGCCATTCGATGGGGGCCTATACCGCGCTGCATGTCGGCATGCGTGCGCCTGAGCGCTGCATTTCCGTCGTGGCGGCCGGTTGCGGTTGGGGCTCCTCGCCCGACCCGAAACAGCGTGAGGCGATGAAGGCGCTGGCCGCCGAAACCGGCCGCATGTTCCAGTCCGAAGGCATCGTGTCGGCGGCGGCGAAATACGCCGATGCGCCCATGCGCCAGGCGCAGAAGCACAAGGACCCGCGCGGCCACGCCGAATTCGCCCGCATGCTGGCCGAGCATTCGGCCGAGGGTCACGCCCAGACCATGTTCAACCTGCAGCTCAAGCGCCCGACGCTGTGGGAAATGGAAGACGGCTTAAAACGCTTCTCGGTGCCGCTGCTGGTCGTCGTCGGCGATGAGGACGAGCCCTGCATCGACGGCAGCGTGTTCCTCAAGCGCACCGTGCCGACTGCCGGCTTGCTGGTGGTTCCGCGCTCCGGCCATAACATCTGCGCCGAGGAGCCGGCCGCCTTCAATGCCGCGCTATCCGATCTGTTCGCCTCGGCGGAAGCCGGCCGCTGGCTTGCGCATAAGGTGAGGCCGTGACCGTGGAAATATTTCAGGTCGAGATGTGGCGCGACCTCTATGTTATGATTGGCACGTCATCGGCGGCGCTTATTGGCCTATTATACATCGTCACGTCGTTGCATCTCAACGAAATCGTGAACAATGTGGTCTATCGCACGCGGGCACGCAGCAACGCGATTTTTTTGATCATAGCGCTGATCGAATCGGCATTCATCTTGACGCCACAGCCGATGTGGCTTCTTGGGATCGAATTGACCATTCTCAACTTTTTTGGTTGGTCGTTCCCGATCAGAAACTCATATCTCTATTATTTCAAGCAGCGCGACCTCGGCAAAATCGGCGGTCTGTCGCCGAATCGGGCGGCTTCGTTTCACGTAAGCTTTCTGCTCGGCATTATCGGCGGTCTTTGCATGGTGAGAGGCTGGAACTGGGGCATGTATATGGTGACGATATCGTGTGTCGCACTCCTCGTTATCGTTGCCATGAATGCCTGGTCGATCATGCTGGGGGTCGGACAGGCTGAAAAGATGGGAAAAGAGCGCCCGGAGAAACAAACGCGCTGAGGGAATTCAAACGGAGTACTCCGATGGACTTGAAGCTTAAAGGCAAAACTGCGCTGGTCACCGGCGGCAGCGAAGGCATCGGCAAGGGCATTGCGCTCCATTTGGCGCGCGAGGGCGTCGACGTCGCCATCTGCGCCCGCCGCCAAGGGCCGCTCGAAGCGACGGCCGCCGAGATCGCCAAGGAAACCGGTCGCAAGATCGTCGCCATTCCCGCCGACTTGCGCAAAGACGCAGACGCCAAGAATTTCATCAAGCAGGCGCACAAGGCGCTCGGCCGCGTCGACATCATGGTCAACAATGCCGGCTCTGCTGCCGGCGGCGTGATTGAGCACTTGACGGAGGATGATTGGGAAAAGGGCCTGCAGCTCAAGTTCATGGGATACGTGCGCTGTCTGCGCCACGTGCTGCCGATCATGCGTGCGCAGGGCGGCGGTCGTGTCGTCAACCTGATTGGCAATGACGGCGTGAAACCGTCCTACTGGGAAATCTGCCCGGGCGCCGCCAATGCCGCCGGGCAGAACCTCACGCTCTCGCTCGCCGGCCAGTACGGCAAGGAGGGGATCAGCTTCGTCGCGGTCAATCCGGGCCCGGTGCGCACCGAGCGCTGGGCCGGGTTGGTCGACGCCATGGCGCGCGACATGAAGATACCGCGCGAGGAGGCAGACAAGCTGGCGCCCGCGTCGATCCCCATGGGTCGCATCGCCGAAGTCGACGAGGTCGCCGCGCTGGTGGTCATGCTGGCGTCACCTTTGATGGAAATGGTCAATGGCACCATGATCGAGATCGACGGCGGTCAGGATAAGCCGCTCGTGGACCGCTTCCGTGACCAGCCGAGGGGCTGAGCGCCCCGCTGTCGGCGTTCGCGCGAGTGGGTCTGGCGGGGGTGATGCGGCGGCAGCGATGCATTTTTGCGCGGCTGCTCTGCCGACGCCTCAAATGGGGGTTTGACTATTTGTGCGCTTATAATTTTGTAGCCCACAAACGAAGGAACCTTGTTAAGTGTCGCTGCGGAAGCGGGGCCGCGCCGCGGCCCATCACGTCAGGGAGACAATGAATGAAACTCAAGCGTCACCCGTTCTGTCTCGTGTCTGCCGGTATTTTTGCCGCCGTCATTGCGGCGCCGGCTGTCGCCCAGCAGACCATCAAGATCGGCGAGCTCAACAGCTACAAGGCGTTTCCTGCCTTTCTCGAGCCGTACAAGAATGGCATGGCGCTTGCGCTTGACGAAATCAATTCGAAGGGCGGTGTCCTCGGCAAGAAGCTGGAGGTGGTTACGCGCGACGACGGCGCCAATCCCGGCGAAGCCGTGCGGGTTGCCGACGAACTGGTGACGCGCGAGGGCGTGACGATTCTCGCGGGCTCCTTTCTGTCCAATATCGGTCTGGCGGTTGCCAACTACGCCGGCCAGAAGCATGTCGTCTATCTTGCTGGCGAGCCGCTGACGGACAAGATCGTATGGCAGGACGGCAACAAATATACCTTCCGCCTGCGGCCCTCGACCTACATGCAGACGGCGATGCTGGTGGCGCCCGCTATCGCGGCGCATAAGAAGCGCTGGGCCCTGGTCTATCCCAACTACGAATACGGCCAGGCGGCTGCCGCCGCTTTCAAGCAACTGATGAAGAAGGCGCAGCCGGACATCGAATTTGTGACCGAGCAGGCGACTCCGCTCGGCAAGGTCGACGCCGGCGCGGTGGCGCAGGCAATCGACGACGCCAAGCCGGACGCCATCTTCAACGTGTTGTTCGGCGGCGATCTCGCCAAATTTGTGCGCGAAGGCACAACCCGCGGCATCTTCAAGAACCGCACAGTGGTCAGTCTCCTGACCGGCGAGCCCGAATATCTCGATCCGCTCAAGGGTGAGGCGCCTGCCGGTTGGATCGTCACCGGCTACCCGTACAACAAGATCAAGTCAGCCGAACACTTTGCTTTCCTCAATGCTTACGAGACCAAGTACAAGACCTATCCACGCATGGGCTCGGTGGTCGGTTATACGCTGATCAAGTCGCTCGCCGCCGGGATTGCGGCCGCGAAGTCGACCGAGCCGGACAAGCTGGCGGCGGCGTTCAAGGGCCTGCACGTTGCGAGTCCCTTCGGCGCGATCCAGTACCGGGGGATCGACCATCAATCGACCATGGGCGCCTTTGTCGGCTCTATCGCGGTCGAGAAGGGCAAGGGCACCATGTCCGACTTCAAATACGTCGACGGCGCCTCGGTGATGCCGCCGGATGAAGTGGTCAAAAAGCTGCGCCCGGCGAGCGCGGATTGATTGCCTTTATCCCTCCCCCGCTTGCGGGGGAGGGTGGTTGGCGAAGCCGATCGGGCGGGGGCTATTCGATGAAAAAGACCCCACCTGGCTGCTCGCTTACGCATAGCCCGGCGCTTGCGCCGGGCGTCAAAATGCCAGAACGCCAATGCCAACCGGCACTCGCTTTGGCCACCCTCCCCTTTCAGGGGCGGGATAAGAAGCCGCAATGACGATCAGCGCACTCCTGTTCCAGGCGCTCAACGGGCTGTCCTCCGCCTCCGGCCTGTTCCTGCTCGCGGCCGGCCTGTCGCTGATTTTTGGCGTCACCCGCATCGTCAATGTCGCGCACGGGTCCCTCTATATGCTGGGGCTCTACATCGCCTATTCGCTGGCGACGCACCTCGGCGGCGCGGCGGGGTTCTGGGGCGGCATTGTCCTAACCGCATTGGCGGTCGGCCTCATCGGCGCGGTTATCGAAGTCGTGCTTCTTCGTCGTGTCTATCGCGCGCCCGAACTCTTCCAATTGCTCGCCACCTTTGCGCTGGTGTTGATCATCAATGATGCGACGCTCTGGCTGTGGGGGCCTGACGATCTGCTCGGGCCGCGCGCGCCGGGCCTCAGCGGCGCGGTCGAAATCCTCGGCCGCCATCTGCCGAGCTACGACCTGTTCCTGATCTTCGTCGGACCGATGGTGCTGCTCGTCCTGCATTTTGCGCTGGCGCGCAGCCGCTTCGGCCGCTTGGTGCGTGCCGCGACCCAGGACCGCGAGATGGTCGGCGCCCTCGGAGTCAACCAGGCCATGCTGTTTACCGCGGTGTTCGCGCTTGGCGCAGGGCTCGCCGGGCTTGGCGGCGCGCTGCGGATCGCGCGAGAGCCGGCTAATCTCGGCATCGATCTCACCGCTATCAGCGACGCCTTCGTGGTGGTCGTGATCGGGGGCATGGGCTCGATCACCGGCGCTTATCTCGCGGCCGTGCTGATCGCGGAGGTGAAGGCGCTGTGCATCGGGATCGGACTCGTTCACATCGCGGGGTTCGCGGTAAATTTCTCCAAACTGACGCTGGTCGCCGAATTCCTGGTGATGGCGGTGGTGCTGATCGCGCGCCCCTACGGTCTGCTTGGCCGGGCGCAGGCGGCGGTGCGTTCAGTGGCCGAACCGGAAGACCCGATCCGTGCCGCCACGCCGGCGCTCAAGGTGCTCGGCGCGCTTGTCCTTCTGACGCTGATCGCGCTGCCGTGGCTGGCGAGTGGTGAGCCTTACCTGCTGGTGCTGGGTATCGATGTGTTGATTGCGGTGCTCTTCGCGGCCTCGCTCCATTTCATCATGGGGCCGGGCGGCATGGTGTCGTTCGGCCACGCCGCCTATTTCGGCCTTGGCGCCTACGGCGCAGCCCTGCTGGTGAAATGGCTCGCGCTGCCCATGGGCCTCGCGCTCATCGCGGCGCCGGTTTCTGCCTTGCTCGGCGCGTTGCTCTTCGGCTGGTTTGCGGTGCG
Source organism: uncultured Pseudomonadota bacterium (assembly GCA_963732895.1). Lineage (GTDB taxonomy): Bacteria > Pseudomonadota > Alphaproteobacteria > Rhizobiales > Xanthobacteraceae > Pseudolabrys. Next base: position 356,459 of record CAVTBG010000009.1, read on the forward strand.
GCTGGAAGGTGTCTACCTCGCCATGATCACGCTCGCCTTTGCGCAGATTGTCTGGGCGCTGGTCTACCAGTGGGAGGATTTCACAGGCGGCTCCAACGGCGTGATCGGCATTTGGCCACCGCCGCCGTTCGACCAGCGCGGCGCCTATTTCCTGCTGACGCTGGCGCTCACGGTCCTCGGTGTTCTGCTGTTGCGCCGCCTGCTGTTCGCGCCGTTCGGTTACGCCCTGCGCGCCGGCCGCGACAATCCCTTGCGCGCCGAGGCGATCGGCATCGACGTCAAGCGTGTCCATTGGCTCGGCTTCGCGATCGCTGGCGCGGTGTGTGGCGTCGCCGGGGGGCTGTTCGCCTTCGCCAAGGGCTCGATCTCGCCGGAGACGATCCACATCAACCGCTCCATCGACGGTCTGGTGATGGTGCTGCTCGGCGGCGTGCAGACGCTGACCGGCCCCATCGCCGGCGCGGCCGTCTTCACCACGCTGCAGGACATGGTGATGCGCGACACCCAGTATTGGCGCGCAATGCTTGGCGGCATCATCCTGGCGCTGGTGCTGTTGTTTCCTGAGGGCATTGTCGGCGGGTTGGCGCGACTGGCCGGAAAGCTACGTTTTAGCAAGGCGAGGGCTGAGCGATGAGCGTGCTTGCGGTCCGGTCGCTCTCCAAGGCCTTCGGCGGCGTACACGCCGTCAACGGCGTCAGCTTCGAGATCGCCCGCGGCGAATTCCTCGCCATGATTGGCCCCAATGGCGCCGGCAAATCGACCTGCTTCAATATGATCAACGGACAGCTTGCGCCTGACAGCGGGGCGATCGTGTTCGAGGGCGACAACATCGCCGGTCTAAAGCCGCGCGCGATCTGGCGGCGTGGCGTCGGGCGCACGTTCCAGGTTGCCGCCACCTTCCATTCCATGACGGTGGTTGAGAACGTGCAGATGGCACTGATCTCCAACGCGGGCGAGATCTACGGCCTGTGGCGGCCGGCGGCCGCGCACCACCGGGCGCGCGCGCTCGCATTGCTCGAACAGGTCGGCATGCAGGGCGCGGCCGACCGTCCCAGCCGCGAACTCGCCTATGGCGACGTCAAGCGGGTGGAGTTGGCCATTTCGCTCGCCAACGAGCCGCGCCTCTTGCTGATGGACGAACCCACCGCCGGCATGGCTCCGGGCGAGCGCAATGACATGATCGCCCTGGTCAAGAATTTGGTGGTCGAGCGCGGCATCTCGGTATTGTTTACCGAACATTCCATGGACGTGGTGTTCGCCTTTGCCGACCGCATCATCGTGCTGGCGCGCGGGCGACTGATCGCGGACGGCGATGCCGCCGCCATTCGCCGCAACGAGCATGTGCAGGAGGTCTATTTCGGCAGCGGCAAGACTTTTTCAGGAGTGCCGTCATGAGCGGCGAAGCCATGTTGAGCGTCGACCGTTTGAGTGTTTGGTACGGCGCGGCGCGTATCCTCTACGACCTTAGTTTTAGCGTCGGCCGCGGCGAGGTGGTGGCGCTAATGGGTCGTAACGGCGCCGGCAAGTCCACCACCTTGAAAGGGATCATGGGCCTGATTTCCGAACGCCAGGGTCAGGTGCGCTTCAACGGCGAAGATATTTCCCGGCTAAGGCCGTTCGAGATCGCCCGTCGCGGCCTCGGCTTCACGCCGGAGGACCGTCGCATCTTCGCCAACCTGACGGTGATGGAAAATCTCGACGTCGGCCGTCAGGCCCCGCGCCGCTTCGCCGACGGCACGCCGGCCCCGGCCTGGAGCGAAGAGAAACTGTTCGGGCTGTTTCCCAATCTGGCGGAGATGCCTGGCCGCCCCGGCGGCCGCATGAGCGGCGGCGAGCAACAGATGCTTACCGTGGCGCGCACGCTGATGGGAAATCCGATCTTGGTACTGTTAGACGAGCCTTCCGAGGGCGTGGCGCCGGTGATTGTCGAGCAAATGGCCAATACGATTGTCGAATTGAAGAAAGAGGGACTTTCGATCTTGCTGTCCGAGCAGAATATTCACTTCGCACGGCTGGTCTCGGACCGCGTGTACGTTCTGGAAAAAGGCCAGATCCGCTGGCAAGGCGCGATGGAGCAGTTAGTGGACGATCTTGATGTGCAGAGGGCTTTTCTGACTGTATAAGCGGCCAGGATCGTGCGGCCGGTCGCACGTTGACGACAAAGGAGCAGGGAGGCCTTTCACTCGGGTGTAATTGCAGTCATGATTCAAAGGCTTGTGGACGGGGACCAACGATGCGGCGCGATAAAATAAAGGTTGCGACAGTGCCCGCGGGCGCCGCCGTCCACACACCGTCCGGTAAGTATGTGCTTGATGATCAGGTCGGCTTTCTGATGCGCGTCGCCATGCAGCGTCACACGTCGATCTTCATGTCGCGCATGATCGAGGGACTGACCCAGACCCAGTTTGCGGCGTTGGCCAAGCTCTACGAGGTCGGCCCCTGCTCGCAGAACCATCTCGGCCGGCTGATTTACCTCGATGCCGCCACCATCAAAGGCGTGGTGGACCGCCTGCGGGTGCGCGGCTTCGTCACCGCCATGTCCGACCCCAAGGACCGCCGCCGCCGCGCGGTGGCTCTGTCGGAGCGAGGCCGGACGGTGACCGAAGGGGCGACCAAAGTCGCCGCCGAGATCACCGCCGCGACGTTGACGCCGCTGTCGCCGGAAGAGCAGCAGGCGGTGGTGAAGCTGTTGAATAAGCTCGGCTGAAGGACGGGGCGCTATTGGCTGCTCGGCCACCAGGCGGTCTGATCCGCGAGGTCCGGCCAGCCGATCGGGCGTGAAGCGCCGCGCGCGGCCTCGTCGGCGGGACGTGCCGCGTCCCAGTCCGCAGCGGTGACCCGCTGGCCGGTGAAGCCGTCCGAGGCGTTCGACATCAGCCAGACGGCGGGCGGGCCCATGATGGCGGGCCGCAACATCTGCTCGCGCGGCCAGCCGGCTTCGTCGGCGACGAACGGCGTATCGGTCGGCCCGCCGGGGATCAGCACGTTGACCATAATGGCGGCGTTTTTCAGCTCGTCTGCCCACACGGCCGACATCGATTCCAGTGCCGACTTGGTCGCGCCATAGGGCAGTACGCGCAGCATGGTGCGGAAGCTGGTGGTGTTGTTGACGATGCGGCCCCAGCCCGCGTCGCGCATGTGCGGCAGCGCGGCCTGCGCCAACAGCATCGGCGCGCGTACGTTGATGGCGAAGAAACGGTCCCACAAGTCGGCGGACAGCTCCGCGATGCCGGGATGATTTTTCTCGGCGTCCGGCCGGATCGAGCTCATGCCGATGCCCGCATTGTTGATGAGGCCCTCCAGCCGTCCAAAATGGACGGCAGCGTTGGCTATCGCAGCGATGCATTGCGCGGGGTCCGAAAGCTCGGCCTGAATGGCGATGAAGCGGCTGCGGTGCGGCGCGACATGTTTTGCAAGTTTATCGAGCGAGGCCCGGTTACGATCGACCGCGGCGACGGCGTGGCCGGCAGCGAGCAAATCGGTGGTCATTACCGTGCCGAGCCCGCCGGCGGCGCCAGTCAGCAGTACGACGCGGCTTGGGTTGTTTTCGGCCATGAGCGTCCTCCCGGAGGAACTGTATCAGGTCTCACGGCTGGCCGGCCATGATCGCCTTCAATCGCTGCGGAGAAACCGGCAATTCGGTGATAGCGCCGGGGCGCTGCAGGGCATCGTCGATGGCGGAGGCGATGGCCGCGCCCACCGGATTAGTGCCGCCTTCTCCGGCGCCTTTGAGGCCGAGCGGATTGAGTGGGCTTGGCGAGTCCTCGGTGACGAGCACGGCGATGGCGGGAATTTCGTGCGCGGTCGGCATCAAATAATCGGCGAAGGTGACCGAGAGCGGCTCGCCGTTTTCGTCGTAGAGGAATTCTTCGAACAGTGCGCCGCCCAGTCCTTGCGCGAAGCCGCCGGCGATCTGGCCCTCCACCAGCGTCGGGTTCACCGCCCGGCCGACATCATAGGCGATGGTGTAACGCTCGACGGTCACGCCGCCGGTTTCAGGATCGACACGAACCACGGCGATATGGACGCCGTAGGGATAGACCATGTGGGTGGTTTCGAAGGTGTCCTCGGCGCTGAGGCCCGCGGGGAGGGAGCGCGCGAGCTCGGCGAGCGGCATCGATGGGCCGGGCCCATGGATCACGCCGTCAACGATGTAGAGCGCGGAAACTTCCGACTGCATCAGCGCCGCGGCTTCGCGCAGCGCCGCGTCGCGTAGTTTGGTTGCGGCGAGGCGGGTGGCTTCTCCGCACATGACGGTCACGCGCGAGGCAAAGGCACCCATGCCGCGTGCGATGCGGTCGGTCTGGCCGTGGATGACGCGCACCTTTGTGTAATCGACACCCAGCGTATCGGCGCAGATTTGCGCGACGACCGTCTCGATGCCCTGGCCGACCGAAGCATTGCCCGTGACGACTTCGATGATGCCGTCGGGCAACACCTCGATCCGTACGGTATCGAACGGCCCGAGCCCGCTTTTTTCGACGAACAGTGCAAGGCCGGCGCCCACTCTCTCTCCCTTGGCGCGGCGCACCTTCAATTGCGTTTGCAGGTCGTCCCAGCCGGCCGCTTGCAAAGCCTTGTCGAGCAGCAGCGCGTAATCCCCGCTGTCGTAGACGATATGCGTGCCGAGCGTGTCGAGACCAAGCGCATAGGGCATGGCGCTCTTGGCGAGCAGGTTGCGGCGGCGGACCTCTATCTTGTCAACGCCGACCTTGGCCGCGATGGCGTCAAGCAAGCGTTCGCGCACGAAGGTGGATTCGTAGCGACCGGGCGCACGATAGGTGCCGCAGGGGGTTTTGTTGGTGAGGCGAATGTGGCCCGTCGCACGATAGGCCGGCACGCGATAAGGCCCCGGCAGCATGGCGGCGGCGAGATCGGGCACGGTGGCAGCATGCGTGCGCATATAGGCGCCGTTGTCGTGGAAGAACTCGTTGTCGATGGCGAGGATATGGCCTTCGGCGTCGATGCCCGCCTTGATGTGGTGATGCTGTTGGCGCGAATGATTGGCCGCGATCAGGTGCTCGCGCCGGTCTTCGATCCATTTGATGGGCTTGCGGAATTGGAGCGCCGCCGCGCAGACCAGCACGTCCTCGGGATAAAGTTCGCCGCGGATGCCGAAGCCGCCGCCGACGTGGCCCTCATAGAGTTGAACCGATTCTGGAGCGCGGTTGAGCATCCCGGCGAGCGTGTCACGATTCCAGTGCGGCACCTTGGCGGCGCCGTGCATTTCCAGCACGTCGCGCGCTTCGTCGTAGCGCGCGATGGCGCCGCGCGTTTCCAGCGGCACGCCGGAATGGCGGCCAATGGATAATTCCAATTCGACCACGGCGCGGGCTCTGGCGAAGGCGGCGTCGACGTCGCCATAGCCCTTGCGCACCGCGTCCGGCTCTGTGGTCAATTCGCCTTCGTAGATGGCCGGCTCATCGGTGGCGGACATCAGCGGCGGCAGCGGCTCGATGTCGATCTCGACCATCTCCGACGCGTCTTCGGCCAGATAGGCGTCGTCCGCAAAGACGACAGCCACCGGCTCGCCGACATAGCGCACGAACTCGTACGCCAGCACGGGCTGGCGGTAGGGCTCGAGCGATTTCAGCCCGGTGAGGCGGAAGCCGATCGGCGGCATGTGGGCAACGTCCGCATGGGTCCACACGGCGTGAACGCCGGGAAGGGCAAGGGCTGCAGACGCGTCGATCGACTTGATGCGTCCGTGCGCGGCGGGCGAACGCACCACGCGCATCGTCCATTGGCCGGGGAAATTGATGTCGGCGGCAAAACGGCCTTGTCCGGTCAGCAGCGGGCGGTCTTCCAGGCGCGGGACGGAACGGCCGATGAATTTGGCCGGTCCGCTCATTTTCGGCGCATTTCTTTCGCCGCCGCGCGCACGGCCTTGATGATGTTCTGATAGCCGGTGCAGCGGCAGAGGTTTGACGAGAGCACGTCGACCAGGTCTTCGTCGCTGATGCCGGGCTCGCGCTCCAGCACGCCCACCGCCAGCATCAGGAAACCGGGCGTGCAAAAGCCGCATTGGAGGCCGTGGTGGTCCACGAAGGCCTGCTGCATCGGATGCAAGGTGTCACCGTCGGCGAGACCTTCAACCGTGCGGACCTGTTTGCCGTCGGCCTGTGCCGCGAACATCAGGCAGGATCGCACCGGCTCGCCATCGACCAGCACGGTGCAGGCGCCGCAGACGCCGTGCTCGCAGCCGATATGGGTGCCGGTCTTGCCGCAATCCTCGCGGATTGCGTCGGCGAGCGTGCGACGCGGCTCGACTTCAATCGCGTGCGCGCGGCCGTTGATGGTCAGCGTGATGGCGGTCTTCTCGCTCATGCAACGTTTTCCTTCGCGCGCAACGCGGCGCGGATGCGCTGGGGTGTCGCCGGCATCTCGTCGATCTCGATGCCGAACGGCGTCAGCGCGTCGTTGATAGCGTTTATCACCGCTGCCGGCGCGCCGATGGCGCCGCCTTCGCCGAGGCCTTTCGCCTTGGTGATCGATTGCGTGCTCGGCGTTTCCAGGTGATGCAGCTCGATGACTGGAATTTCATGTGCCGTCGGCGGCATGTAGTCGGCGAGCGTAGCGGTGAGGATATTGCCGGCGTCGTCGTAGACGATCTCTTCCAGCAACGCGTTGCCGATCCCCTGCGCGATGCCGCCATGCACTTGGCCGTCGGCAATCATCGGATTGATGATGCGGCCGGCGTCTTCTGCCGCCAAGAATCGTTCGAGCTTCACTTGCCCGGTCTCGATGTCCACCTCGACAATGGCGACATGGCACGCGTTTGAGAAAGTGCCGGAAGGATCGTAGGTGGCACTCTCGGTCAGGCCCGGCTCGATCTCGCCGTTGAAGCGGTGAGTCTGGGTATAGGCCTCGCGCGCCATCCTGGCGACGCTGACGGAGCGGTCGGTGCCGGCCACTTTCGCCTCGCCATCTGCCAGCACGATGTCGTCGGGCGCGGCTTCCAGCATGTGGCTGGCGATCTTGATCAGCTTGGCGCGCACTTTGCGCGCGGCCAGCAGCGAGGCGCCGCCGGCGATCACCAGCGAACGGCTGGCGAAAGTACCCCACCCATATGGAGACGTGTCGGTGTCGCCATGCACGACCTTGATGACGTCCGGGGTGACGCCGATTTCGTCGGCGATAATCTGCGCGAGCGTAGTGCGCAGGCCCTGGCCGTGCGGCGAGGCGCCGATGCGCGCCTCGACGAAACCGGATGGATCGACCGAAACGATCACGGTTTCCCAGCCCACTGTGATCTCCATACCGCGTGCGGCGAACGCCGGCGTGCCGTAACCGGTGCGCTCGGAGAAGGTGGCAAAGCCAATGCCGAGATGGCGGCCCTTTGCGCGTGCTGCGTTCTGCCGCGCGCGGAAGGCCGGCAGATCGATGTGCTTCAGTGCAAGCTCCAGCGTCTCCTTGTAGCTCGCTTCGTCGAAGACCAGGCCTGTCGGTGAGGTGTGCGGGAATTTATCGATTAAGTTGCGGCGGCGAATGCCCACCGGGTCGAGGCCGAAAGCGGCCGCTGCCTTGTCCATGGCGCGCTCGAGCGCGAAGGTGAGCACGGGCCGCGACACGCCGCGATAGGGCGCCATGGTGCAGGTATTGGTGATGACGCCGCGGGCGCGGCATTCATAGGCGTTGAAATTGTAAGGGCCGGGCAATTCCGCCATGGCCATCAGCGGTTCGACGCCGCAGGTGGTGGGGAAGCACGAATAGGCGCCGATATTGGCCGCGACATTGGCCCTCAATGCGATCAGTTTGGCGTCCTTGTCGAACGCGGCTTGCACCGTCATGTGCTGGTCGCGGCTGTGGAAGCCGGCGATCAGGTTCTCACGCCGGTCTTCGGTCCAGGCGACGCTGCTCTTTAACTTACGCGCCAGCCACACCAGCACGACGTATTCGGCGGCCAGCGACATCTTCTGCCCGAAACCGCCGCCGACGTCGGGCGCGACCACCCGCAAGTCGGCCTCTGGTATGCCGAGTACGTCGCAGATCGCGGTGCGCGTGAGATGCGGCATCTGGGTGGTGCAAGTCAGCGTCACGCGTCCGGTGGACCGATCGCAAGCGGCATGGCCGCCGCGCGTTTCCATTGGCGTAGCATTCTGACGATGCGCGCGCGCTTCGACGGTGACGATTTTGTGCGCGCTGGCCCACACCGCATCGAAGCCGTCGGTCTTGACGACCCCCTCGACGATGACGTTTCCGGGCGCTTCCGGGTGGATTTGCGGCGCGCCGGTTGCGAGCGCCGCCATGGCATCGATCACCGGCGTCGTTTCGTCGATCGCAATCTCGACCAGGTCCGCGATATCTTCGGCTTCTTCCTCGCTGGCCGCGACCACCGCGGCAACCGGCTCGCCGACAAAACGCACTTGCGCTTCGGCCAGGATCGGTTGCGGCACTGGCCTGTAGTTGAACTTATGTAGCAGTGGCAGGATCGGCTTCACGCCGTTGAGGTCCGCTGCGGTCACGACCATCGCGTCCTTGGGGGCGTCGATCTTCACGATTGAGCCGGCGGCCACCGGGCTGCGCACGAAACGCACCCAATACGTGGCAGGCAAATCGGCAGTGAAGCGGCCATGACCCGTGACCAACGCGGGATCTTCAAGCCGTCGGATCGAGCGGCCAACCCAGGTCATGCCTGAACCTTTGGTCTCACGCACGCTCATGCGCTTTTCCCTTTGCGCATGATCTTATCCGAGAACCGGTTCCCACTTTTCGGGATCATGCGCTTGCCTGTTCGAGCGCGCGCCGCACCACCGCGCGCACCAGATCGCGTCGGTAGTCGGTCGAGGTTTGATGGTCTTCCATCGGATCAATCGCATCGGCGGCAGCTTCTGCAGCCGCGCGGAAAACCTTGTCACCCGGCGTTTGGCCGTTGAGCGCGGCTTCGGCTTCGCCGATGCGACGGGGGAACGGTTCGGCGCCGCCGACGCCGATGCGAGCATCCGCGATCCTGCCGCCATCGAGCCGGTAGACGGCGAGCGCCGCGCTCATGGCGAAATCGCCCGAGCGGCGGTTGAACTCGTTGAAACCGAATTTCGTGTCGGGCGTTTGCAGCGGCAGCCGCGCGTGGGTGAGCAACTCGTCCTCGGCCAACGCCGTGGACATGATGCCTTCGAAATAATCCTTGGCGGCGATCTCGCGTTTGCCGCGCACGCACTGTGCAACGATGGTGGCGTCGAGCGTGGCCACGACTAGGCACCATTCGGACGCCGGGTCGGCGTGCGCGAGGCTGCCACAGAAGGTGCCGCGGGTGCGGATCGGATAATGCGCAATGTGCCGCGCCACCGCGCTGAGCAAAGTGCCGAGCGGATTGTCGACGACCGGTTTGTGGAACGCGGCGTGCCGCACGCCCGCGCCGATCGCAAGCGCCTTGCCGTCGCTCTCGATACGGCTGAGCTCGTCAATCTCGTTGATGTCGACCAGATGCGCGGGCTTAGCTAGCCGGAACGCCATGATCGGCACCAGACTCTGGCCGCCGGCCAGCACGCGGCCATCCTCGGGCGCAACCTTGGCCAGAGTCGCCACCGCCTCGGCGACCGTTCGCGGAACGTGACGGGTGAACGGCGCAGGTTTCATGGTTTTTCCTGGCGCGTGATCTTGTCCGAAAGCCGGTTCCCATCCCCGGTCGAGTTGGGGACAGGCTTTTTCGGGATCACGCGCGACGCAAGGCCCCGGAAATTCGCTTGTATGCTAACGATCTCGGTTTGCGCGAGTCAACGAGGGGCGGGTGACCGCCCCATTCCTCAAGTACGAGAGGCGGATGCCCAGGCGAAATGTTCTTGCGCAAGGACGACGACACGCATTTCACCGATATCACCGGCCGGCGCTTTTCGCTTCCAATGTCCACGTCATAGGCTGCGCTGGCGGACGTTACGGTGTTTCGACCGGCGCCTCTTCCTGCGGGCGCGGGGCGGCCTTGAGTTTCGGTGGCTGCGGCGGCCGCTGCACGACCTTCGGGATCGTCTCCGGCCCCAGCACGCCGAAGGAGAAATAGAGTTTGATCAGGGCGTCGGCGTCCATGTTGGGAACCGGGATGACGGCGGATTCCGGCACCAGCACCAATCCGCCCCAGGCCGGCAGCGGGGAAGTCGGCAGATAAACCAGGAGCCGCTTCTCGCCTTTCACCTCAAAGGTCTGCGAGGAGGCCAAGAATGCGGGCACGTCGACGCCCTGCTCGCCGCCCAGCCGGCACATCACCACCGGCAGGCCGCTGAGGTCGGGATTGCTGCCGGCGAACAGTCGTACGACTTGCGACACCGGGCGGTAGACCGCACGGAACACGGGCACTTTGGCCAGCACGTCGTCCAGGACGTGTTGCAGGGTGCGCTGCGCGCGGGTGCGTACGGCCAGGCCGAACAGCCACAGGATGATCAATACGAGCACGGTGCCGATCGAGTAGGCCAGCCATTCCCGCTGTGGGCCGACGAGGGCGGCGCCGCTGATCGACAGTATATCGCCGAACCAGGTTCCGGGTCCGAACGCCGCCACGATCCAATTGAGGCCCCAGCCGATGATCAGGATCGTCAACACGAAAGGCAGGACGACCAGCGAGCCGGCTACCAGGTTGGCGATAATGCTGGTCCGCCAAAGTCGTCGCAGAAATGCACGCATCGCGGGGCCGGGACCTTATTTGACGAGGTTTCGCGCTCCAGGGCACCGATATCAACGCCCTTGCGGCTATTTTGGCGCAACCGCCGCCCTGAGTCTTGCGCAGGATTGAGGCAGGGGCGTGCCCCCGGCGCGAGCTGTCATCGGATGCGGCGGATCCAATCGAACCTGCCCTATACGGCCGATCAGCGTCACCGTCGAGTATGTCGTGGGTCAGCTTCCGACCTTGAGCGTCGAGGCCAATCCACGCAGCGCAGCGACCGTCGACGGCGCGACGAGTTTACCCGTGCGCGGATTGTCGGTCGGCACGCCCTCGATGGTCATCGTAAAGCGCGCCGCCTCGGCATCGACGGTGATGGTGTGCGTGTTGCGCGAAACCGTCGGGTCCGCCCAGATCTCAAGTTGGGTGCGGTCGGGTCCGGCGCCGGCGAGACTGAGCGCCGCCGCGACGTTCACGTTAGTGGGAAAGCCGCGCGCGCCTTCGCGCGCACTGCCGTCGAAAACTTTCAGCGGTTTGTCGAGGCCAGCGAGCGAGATATTTCGTTCGACGAGATAGGGCGCGCCTTCGAGGCCTGCAGGCGGCTTGCGGGTGACCATCTTGATCGAGCGGATGCCGCTTTCGGCGGCCGCGCGCACGGCGTCGAGTCCGAGCAGGGCGCCGGTCGGTACCATGATACGCGCGCCAGTTTGTTTTGCGCGTTCGATCAGGTCGCCATGTTCTAAGAGTTGCGCAACCGAGAGCGGCATGAACGTGCGGCTTTTGTCGATCGCGCTGATGGCGACCTCACGGAACAATGCCGGCGGCAGGCATTCGACGACGACATCGCAGTCGTCAGCCAGCGCGGTCGCTGCACGGAAAGGGACGGCATCCAAGGCGGGCAGCGCACGCTTGGCTTTGGCGACGTCGCGCACGGCGACTGCCGCGAGGGTCAGGCCCGGTACGCCGTCGATCAACCGCCGCGCCACCTCAAGCCCGACGGCACCGAGCCCCGCAATACCAACACGCAAAGGGACGTTATTGGACACGTATCGATTCCTTTTCGAAAAGCGGTCAGCGCCAGCCATCCAGCCGCCAGCCGTCGCCGGTGAAATGCACGTTGAGGCCGGCGGCCTCGATGCGTTTGCTCGGCGCTGCCGTGATGCCCCACTGGTCGAGCCGCCCTGGCGGCCAGGTCCAATCCTCGGGGCCCCCCGGGCGGTAGCTCGCATCGATCTGCTGTATCTCGCTGGTGTATTCGATCGGGAAATCTTCCGGCCCGAGGAAATAGCAGAACACGTTGTTGCCCGCCCCGTGGCGGCCGGGCCCCCATTCGATCGGCCGCCCATTGTCGCGCATGCGGCCGGCGCCGCGCATCACCGCGTCAAGATCGAGCATCTCGAAGGCGAGATGGTTGAGCGTCGGCCCGCCGCTGAAACCGACCACGACGCTGTGATGGTCGCTGTTGCAGGACAGGAAGCGTAGTTTCTTGGTGGTGTCGGAGAGCGAGAAGCCGAGCGCCGCGCAATAAAAGGCAACCGTCGCGTCGCTGGCGCCGGCATTGAGATTGATGTGCGACAGCTTGGTTGGCCGATCGGGTTGGTCGGCGCTGCCGGCGTGGTCCTTGACGCCACAGACCACCGCGACGTTGCGGCCTTCCGGGTCCTTGAAGCCGAAGCCATAGGCGCCGTGCGGCTGCCGCAGTGGCGCTGGCGGGTCGATGGTGGCACCCCCCTGCGCCTTCACCTGCGCGTGCAGGGCATCGACGGTTGCGCGGTCGGCGGCGTCGAACGTCATGCGGATGACGCATTGCTTGTCCGCGCGGCGGACGCTGATGAGGTGATGGAACGGTCCGCTGCCGCGCAGATAATGCACGCCGTCCTCAGCGGCGACGGGGACGAGGTTCCACACCTTGGTGAAGAACGCCGCGCCGGCCTCCGCATCGGCGAGGCCAATATCGACACTGCGCAAGGCGCGCACTTTGGCGGGGCTCATACGGCGTCTCCCAGAAAGCGCGCGGCGTTGTCGTGGTGCAGGAGCTTCACGTCGCCGTCCGACAGCTTCAGCGCGGCCACCGCGCCGATCGGCTGGCGTTCGTAGACCTCGAAGGGGAAATCGGTGCCGATGCAGATCTGGCGCACCCCGAACGTGTTGATCAGGTGCTGCAGCGTCGGCGCGTCATAGACCAGTGTGTCGTAATAGAGGCGGCGCGCGTGCTCGTGCGGCGGCGCGCCCATGCGCTCGGCGAATTCCGGCTTGATCTTCCAGCCGTGCGCCAGCCGCGGCAGAATGGAGGCGAAGGCGCCGCCGCCGTGGCTGAATGCGAGCCGCAAACGCGGATGCCGGGTGAGGGTGCCGCCTGTGATCAGCGAGGCGATGGTGTAGGCCGTCTCCAGCGGAAAGCCGATGAAGGTCATCAGCCCGGGCGGGCCGACGATACGTTCCTTGCCGCTCGGATGCAGCGCGTGCACGAACACCGCCGCGCCGAGCTCTTCCGCCGCGGCGAACACCGGCTCAAAACGCGGATCGCCCAGCGCCGCGCCATTGATATTGCTGCCGAGCTCAATGCCGCGGAAACCATCCTTCATCAGCCGCTCCAACTCGCGGACGGCGGCATCGGGGTCCTGCATCGGCACGCTGCCGAGACCGAGGAAGCGCGTCGGTTCGCGCGTCACCATGGCGGCGATGGTGTCGTTGACGTGGCGGACAAGCGGCAGCGCGTCGTCGAGCGGCAGCCAGTAGGACAGCAGCTCAGGCATGGGCGAGAGCACCTGCCGCGCGATGCCCATGGTGGCCATGGCTTCCAGGCGGCGCTCGATGTCCCAGCATTCGTCGGTGACGGTGCGGAAGTTCTTGCCGTCGATGATCACGCTCTTGTGGTGGCAATCGTGGGCCGGTTGCATGTGCGGCCAATGCGCGCCGGCATGCTTGCCGGCGTAGGCGGGAAATTCCGCCGGAACGATATGGGTGTGGATGTCGATGGCGTGAAAGGTCATGGAAGCCCCGGCGGTCCCGAAACGAGGCTGCCATCATCCGGGAAACCGCCGCCTGCGCAAGCGGGGGTGTTTCACTACCCGAGAAATTTGTCGAGCGCGGCGATTTCGTCTTTGTCACCGTCAAAATCGGCTGCCATGCGTTCGTAGAGCCGGGCGGCGGCGGCCAGCATTTCGCTCTCCGGGTGACCCTTGCCGACGAATTCCGAAATCTCATCGAGTTCGGCCACCCACCGATAGGCCTTCGAATACATGCTTGGCACTTGGCGCGAGAGATAGCCGAACAGCGCTGATTGGCTGTCGGCGAGTTCGGCCTTCAGCGCTTCAGCCGACCCGCCGCGGGTTGCGGCTAGCATCATGGCGGCGCCAAGCGCGGTAAAACCCTTGGTGATACCGGCATAGGACATTTTTAGTGCGGACGCGGCCGCAAGCGAGCCATCGAGCACACGCACGATCAGCCCGTAACCGTTGAGCTTGGCGAGCTGTCTCGCGGCCGGGCCCGAGGTATAAATCTTGGTGTTGCTCGATCCGGGCTTAGGCGGCGGGCCGATGATGCCGGCGGCAGCAAACGGCGCGCCGGTCTCTGCGATCACTGCGGCGATGTCGGACATTGTCGCCGGGCTCACGGCGTTGCAGTCGGCATAGACGGGCTTGCGATTGGCGGCTGAAAGCAGCGGCGCGAAGTGCTTTGCGAGCGCCACAGCCTCGCCCGGAGGGACGATGGAGAGCAAGAAATCGGCTTCCATCAGTTGCCGTTCGTCGACGTCTTGCATGCCGGCTGTGCGGGCGCGAGCCGCGCTGGACTCGCTGCGGCCTTTTAGAGCTGTGAGCACCGTGACCTTGTTCTCGGTCAGGCGCCGGGCGACGCCGGCGCCCATGTTGCCGGGGGCGATGATGGCGACGGTCGGGGTCATCGGTTAAGTTCCTGAGATCACAAAAAAGCCTCGGTATCACGCTATTTTATGATATTCCATATAGCGCGAACGGGCGTAGACGCGACAGTCCTTACCGGCTTGAGCGATCCTGCATCGCAAGCCACACACGCAAAGGACCTCAGTTTGGACAATATACCCGTTCCGGCCGGTGCGGCCGGAGCCGACAGCGGACGCGCCTGGACCCACCGCCTGCTGCGCTACCGCGAACCCAGCCATCTGCGCAGCACGATCGAGCTCGGCATCAGCTTCGGGCCGCTGGCCGCGCTCTGGACAGCGATGTGGCTCGCTTATTCCTTCGGCTTCTGGTGGCTGACCTTGCTGCTGGCGGTGCCGGCCGCGGGCTTCCTCGTGCGCCTTTTTCTGATCCAACACGATTGCGGACACGGCGCCTTTTTCCGCAATCGCACGGTCAATGACTGGACCGGCCGCGTGCTCGGCGTGCTGACCATGACACCCTATGACTTCTGGCAGCGTACGCACGCCATTCATCACGCTACCGCCGGCAATCTCGACCGCCGCGGCATGGGCGACGTCGACACCCTGACGGTTCGGGAATATCTGGCGCTGCCGCGCCGGCGCCGACTTTTGTACCGGCTCTACCGTAATCCGCTGGTGATGTTCGGCGTAGGGCCGGCCTATCTTTTCTTCGTGCAGCACCGGGTGCCGGTCGGTTTGATGCGCAGCGGTTGGAAGCCGTGGCTCAGCACCATGGCGACCAACGCGACGTTGGCGCTGATCGCCGGCCTGCTGATCTGGCTGATTGGTATTGCCGCCTTTGCGCTGGTGCATCTGGTGACCATGCTGCTGGCGGCCACCATCGGCGTGTGGCTGTTCTACGTGCAGCATCAGTTTGAGCACACGGCGTGGTTCGACGGCGAAACCTGGGATCTGCACGAGGCGGCGCTGCACGGGAGTTCCTATTACGTGCTGCCCGGCGTGTTACGCTGGTTCACCGCCAATATCGGCATGCACCATGTTCATCACCTGTGCAGCCGCATTCCCTACTACCGGCTGCCGCGAGTGCTGAAGGAAAATCCCGAGCTCGGCAATGTCGGCCGTCTGACGGTGTGGGACAGCCTAAAATGCGTGAATCTGGTGCTGTGGGACGAAAACCGCCGGAAGCTGATCTCGTTCGGCGAATTGCGCCGCATGCGGGCGGTGGCGCAGGCGGCGTAACTCTCACGAAGGCGTCACGCCGCCGTCGAGATTGATGCTCTGGCCGGTAACAAAGCCCGACGCATCGGACGCGAGAAACAGCGCGGCGCCGACCAGATCCTCCGGTGTTTCCGCGCGCGGAATACACTGCATGGCGATGATGCGTACTTTTTGCTCCGGCGTCACCGTCTTGCGCTCGATTTCGGTGAAGGTCGCGCCGGGCAAAATGGCGTTGACGGTGATGCCATCCGGTCCCAGCTCGCGCGCCATCGACAGGCTCATGCCGGAGAGCGCCGCCTTGGTGGCGATGTAGTGCAGGTAGTCGGGGCGGCCGAGCCGTACTGCGCCGGACGCGATGTTGATGATGCGGCCCCATTGCTGTTTCCGCATTGCCGGCAGCACGGCGCGCGCGCACAGGAACGGGCCGGTGAGATTGACGCGCAGCACCTGCTCCCATTCGTCGAGCGGGATTTGGTCGAAGGGCCGCATCGCCAGCGTGGAAAAGATGCCGGCGTTATTGATCAGGACGTCGATGCGGCCCCATTCGTCCTGCACAATTTCGACCATCTCGTTGATGGAGTTTGGGTCGGCGACGTCGGTGGTCACTGCCAGTGCCTGGCCGCCGCTTTCGAGGATTTCGGCTGCGACCTTGCCGGCGCGCTCCTCGTTCAGCTCGGCGATGACCACGCGCGCGCCGGCTTGCGCGAACGATTTGGCGAAGACGCGGCCGATGCCTTGCCCGGCGCCGGTGATGATGACCACGCGGTCCCTGAGCGAGGGGAAGACGATATTGTTTGGATCAGTGCTCATGCGGCCTTCTTGGTTTCTTGTTTCAGCTCGACATTAGCTCTTCGGCAGCGCTTCCAGCGCCTTGCGGGCGTCCTCAGGCACCCACCAGGGCTTTAGCCCTAGATCCTCAACAATCAGGCTGGCGCTGATATAGCCGGCGCCGCCGGAGATCGCCCCGCCGGGATGGCCGGCTGAGCCGGCGTTATACAGGTTCGGGATCGGCGAGCGATAGCCGAAATGATTGTACATCACCTGCTCGGCGTTGAAGGCGCCCATGAAGATGTCGCCGCCGCGCATGTTGATCATCTCCTGCACGTATTCGCGGCCGGTGTAGGCGTAACGCGCCAGGATGTTCTTAGACGTCATATTGGGACAGTAGTGGGCGAAGGTCTCGATGATGCGGTCGGAGAATTCCTCCTTCCAACTCTCGTAATTCTTGCTGCCGATGTCAGGATCGAGCGGCATCACGTGCCAGCAATAGGTGGTATGCTTGCCGGGTGGCGCCTGTGTCGGGTCGAGCAGGCTCAACGGTCCGGAGCCGAACTGGACGATCTTGGGCACCCGGCCCGACTGCACGTCCATGTGCGCGGCGTTCAAATCCTCCATGGTCTCGGCGCCGATGCTCCACTTAAGCGATCGATTGATGTTCGAGTCGAACTTGGCCGCGGCGAACCGCGGGCTTTCGTTCAACGCCAGGTGCAGGCCGAACAGGCTCCAGGCGGTGTACTGGAAGCCGTCGAGCTTTTTGAGGAAAGCGTCGGGCAACTGTTCCCGCCCGACCAGCGTCTCGAAGGTCTGGTGCACGTCGAGGGTGGAGGCGACGAACTGGCGCGCGCGCACGGTGTTTCCGTCGACAAGCTGAATGCCGGTCGCTTTGCCGTTCTCGATGACGATGCGGTCGATGTTCACCTGCGGCTGGAACGTGCCGCCGGCGGCAATGAAGGTCTCCATCAGCCCGCGCGCCAGGTTGAACGAGCCGCCCTGGCAGAGCTGGTAGCCGCTTTCCAAATCGAAGGCGCGGATCACCGAGCCCATGGGCGAGGTCTTGGACATCGTGTCGACCAGCCAGGTGCCAAACAGCGACACCTTGAACAGGAACAAGAGTCGCACATGCTCGTTTTCGAACAATTCGCGCACCACATCGAGCGGCTGCCGGCTTGCCACTTCGAGGAATTCACGGCCGAGCGCGTTGCGCGACAGGAGCGCCTCGCGTTCGACCTGCGGCAGCGGCGCGGCGTAACGCTCCGGCAGGAAGATGTCGCGGGTGATCGTTTCCGCTTTCTTGTTCCATTCGCGGAAGGTCTGCGCGTCCTTCTTGGAGAAGCGCGCGATGTTGGCGACCGACTCCTCGAGATCACGGCCGAGCACCAGCGCCGAGCCGTCATGATGCGCCTGGCCGAATTCGTAACGCGGGGTGATGTAGGACACCCGCGCGTCGAGCCCGAGGTCCTTGAACCAGGGCGTCTCCGAAATGTGGAAATGATTGATCGAGTGTAGGTTGTGGTAAAAGCCGGGCAGCGTTGCTTCGCGCGTGCTTAAACCGCCGCCATAGGTAAGCCGCCGCTCCACCAGCAGGATGTCAAGGCCGGCGCGGGCAAGGTAGCTGCCCAGAATCAAGCCGTGATGGCCGGCCCCGATGATGATGCCGTCATAGGTCTTTTGCAGGGCTTTGGACAAAGGGCGCGGCTCCGCCGTGGTTTTTGTGGGCCGCCAGGCGGGCGGCACGGCGCTACAGTGCAGAACGCCGGCATTGTCGGTCAATGGACCGGCGGTAGCGGGACTTGATCGCGGTCCGAACTATAATTCTCGAATGCTGGGCCTCTTGCGACTTTCGCGCGGGTGGACCTTTGCCGCTAGAAGCCGGTAACATGTGCGGTAATTCAATCGATGGGCCGCGACGGCCCAGGGGAGGATCTGTCATGCGTAAGAGTTTGATTATCGCGGGCGCCGCGTTGCTGCTCGCGGCGGGCCCGGCTGCGGCTCAGCAGAAGCCGGTCAAGATCGGCTTCGTTTCGACGTTCAGCGGCCCGGTGGCCGTCATCGGCAACAACATGCGCGATTCCTTCGAGCTCGCGCTCGACCACATGGGCCGCAAGATGGGCGGCCGGCCGGTCGAAGTGATTTACGAAGACGACGGCTTCAAGCCGGCGATCGGCCTGCAGAAGACACAGAAGCTGATCCAGTCCGACCACGTCGATTTCCTGGCCGGTTATATCTGGTCGAACGTGCTGCTCGCTTCGGTGAAGCCGGCCTTCAACTCGCACACCTTCCTGATCAGCGCCAACGCCGGCCCGCACCAACTCGCTGGCGAAATGTGCTCGCCCTACTTCTTCTCGACCTCATGGCAGAACGACCAGACGCCGCAGGCCATGGGCCTCTACATGAACCAGAAGGGCGTGAAGAGCGTGTTCCTGATCGGGCCGAACTACGCGGCCGGCAAGGACATGCTGGCGGGTGTCGCCTCGACATTCAAGGGCAAGGTCGTCGGCAAGCAATTGACCACCTGGCCGTCGCAGCTCGACTTCTCCGCCGAGCTCGCCAAGGCCAAGGCCGCCAAGCCCGACGCCATCTTCGTGTTCTATCCGGGCAAGGCGGGTGTGCAGTTCCTGAGCCAGTACGCGCAGGCCGGTTTGAAGGGCAAGATACCGCTCTACACCGCCTTCACCATCGACGAATTGTCGCTGCCGCTGCAGAAGGACCTGGCGCTCGGCGTGCCTGGGGCGCAGGAATGGGTCAACGACCTGCCCAACGCGGCGAACAAGAAGTACGTCGCCGACTTCGAGACGAAGTACAAGGGCAAGAAGCCGTCGTTCTACGGCGCCCAGTCCTATGACGCGGCCAACCTGATCGCCTCGGCGGTCAACGCGTTGCACGGCGATCTCAGCGACAAGAAAAAGGTGGAAGCTGCGCTCAAGAAGGCCGACTTCAAGTCCGTGCGCGGCGGCTTCAAGTACGGGAACAATCACTTCCCGATCCAGAACTTCTATCTTCAGGACGTAGTGAAGAACGGCAACGACTATGTGCTCAAGACCGTCGCCACGATCGTCAAGGACAACCAGGACATGTACCACAAAAAGTGCCCGATAAAGTAAGCATCGGCTGTAAGGTACGGGGCGGCAGGAGCGGGGACGTTTCTGCCGCTTCGGTTTTTGTACTAGCGTGTCATTCCGGAGGCGCGGACGAAAGTCCGCGAACCGGACTCCATGTTCTCGAACTGGAGCTATGGATTACGGGTTCGCGCTATTTCGGCGCTTCTCGGAATGATGCAGTGAGGTTTGCACGGCATTTGCATGACTAGCGCCCCATGACCCTGTTCATCGAGCAATGCCTGAACGGTTTGCAGTTCGGCCTGCTGCTGTTCTTGTTGGCAGCCGGACTGACGCTGGTGTTCGGCATCATGGATTTGGTCAATTTGGCGCATGGCTCGCTCTACATGATCGGCGCCTATTTTGCCGCCACCTTCGCGGCCTGGACCGGAAGCTTTGTGCTCGCCGCCGTGCTGGGCGTGGCGGCGACGCTCGTGGTCGGCATGGTGATCGAGGTTGCCGTGATGCGCCGGCTCTACGGCCGCGACCATCTCGACCACGTGCTCGGCACGTTCGGGCTTATTCTCTTCTTTAACGAGTTGGTGCGGCTGATCTGGGGTCCGGCAGGCTTGAGTTTGCCACTGCCGTCGTGGCTCCTGATGCCGGTCGAAATCCTGCCCGGCATTTCCTATTCAGCCTATCGCCTGTCGATGATCTTGGTGACGATCGCCGTTGCCGCTTTCCTCTATATCCTGGTGATGCGCACGCGCATTGGCATGCTGATCCGTGCCGGCGCATCGAACCGCGAAATGGTCGGAGCGCTCGGCGTCAACATCAAGCTGCTCTATACGCTGGTGTTCGGGCTCGGCGCCGCGCTCGCCGGGCTTGCCGGACTGATGCAGGCGCCGATCCTCACCGTGCAGATCGGCATGGGCGAGAACATCCTCATCCTCGCCTTCGTCGTCACCGTAATCGGCGGTATCGGCGCGATTCGCGGCGCGCTGGTAGCGGCCTTGCTGGTCGGCT
This sequence comes from uncultured Pseudomonadota bacterium, assembly GCA_963732895.1. GTDB lineage: Bacteria > Pseudomonadota > Alphaproteobacteria > Rhizobiales > Xanthobacteraceae > Pseudolabrys. Next base: position 376,968 of record CAVTBG010000009.1, read on the forward strand.
TCATTGATACGCTTGGCCGCGCCTATCTGCCCGACATGCTGAACCAGGTGTTGAGTCAGGACGCGGCGTCCACGGCCGGCCCTGCGATTTCCTCCATGCTGATCTATCTGCTGATGGCGCTCGTCCTGATCATAAAGCCTGAGGGCTTATTCTCGGCGGGCGGCCGATGAACGGAGCGCTCAATGTCCGCAATGGTGCGGTGGTCCTGCTGCTGGCGGGGCTCACGCTGCTGCCGCTCTACGTCCACCTGACCGGCGACCAGTTCACGTTGACGCTGTTCACCCGCATCGTCATCCTGGCGCTGGCGGCGGTCAGCCTCAATTTGATCCTCGGTTATGGCGGCATGATGAGCTTCGGCCACGCCGCCTATCTCGGCATTGGCGGCTACGCCGTCGGCATGCTGGCGCATGAGGGGATTTACAACGGGTTCATCCAATGGCCAGTGGCGCTCGGCGCATCGGCGCTGTTTGCGCTGGTGATCGGCGCGCTGTCTTTACGCACACGCGGCGTCTACTTCATCATGATTACTTTGGCCTTCGCGCAGATGGCCTATTACGTCATTTCCGGCATAGCCCGCTATGGTGGCGACGACGGGCTGACCATCTACAAAGACAGTCAGTTCGGCGGCATCATCAATCTCGGTGACCACGTTACGTTCTATTACGTCTGCCTGGCGCTGCTGTTCGCGGCGATCTTCATCATCTGGCGTTTGGTCAATTCGCGCTTTGGACTGGTGATCCAGGGTGCGCGCTCCAACGAGGCGCGCATGCGCGCCATCGGCTTTCCGCCCTACCGGTACAAGCTCACCTGCTTCGTCATCGCCGGCACGCTCTGCGGCTTGTCGGGCGCATTGCTCGCCAACAATTCCGATTTTGTCAGCCCCTCGATGATGTATTGGACCCGCTCCGGTGATCTCATCATCATGGTGGTGCTAGGTGGCATGGCGTCTCCCTTCGGCGCGGTGTTCGGCGCAGTGGCGCTTCTGGTGCTCGAAGAGGCGCTCTCCGGCATCACCGAATATTGGCAGATCATCCTGGGGCCGCTGTTGCTGCTGGTGGTGCTTTTTGCGCGCGGCGGCATCGACGGGCTGCTGCTGCAGCTTGGGGCTTGGTGGAAACTGAAGCAGGACAAGCGAGGCGCGGCCCCGGTCGAAAAGGTGCGCGCATGAGTGAACCCCTGCTGCAGATCGATCATCTCGCCAAGCGCTTTGGCGGCATTGTCGCCACCGACGACATCCTGTTGAGCGTCGCGTCCGGTGAGCTGCACGCGGTGATCGGTCCGAACGGCGCCGGCAAGACCACGCTGATCGCGCAACTCTCCGGTCAGTTGCAGCCGGATTCGGGCCGCATCCGGTTTGCCGGCACCGACATCACCCGGCTGCCGGTGTACAGGCGCAGCGCGCTCGGTTTGGCGCGTTCGTTCCAGATCACCTCGCTGTTCCTCGATCACAGCGTGCTCGACAACGTGATGCTGGCGGTACAGGCGCACGCCGGCCACTCGTTCCGCTTCTGGCGCAATGCGCGGCGCGAGCCGGAATTGCGCGAACCGGCCATGGCCGCGCTCGAGCGCGTGGGCTTGGCCGGACGCGCCAACTGGCGCGCCTCCGCATTGAGCCATGGCGAACACCGGCTGCTCGAGCTTGCTATGGCGCTTGCGAGCAAACCGCGCATGTTGCTTCTTGACGAGCCGATGGCCGGGCTGGGGCCGGAAGAATCCGCGCGTATGGTGACCATGCTGCAGGCGTTGAAGCGCGACTACACGATCCTCCTTGTCGAGCACGACATGGAAGCGGTGTTCGCGCTCGCCGACCGCATTACCGTGCTGGTCTACGGGCGCGTGATTGCGTCCGGTTCGCCCGATGTCATCCGCGCCGACGAGGCTGTGCGCGAAGCCTATCTGGGCGAAGAAGAGCAGGAGGCGGCGTATGGCTGAGCCCATGCTCGAAGTCTCCGGCATCGAGACCGCCTACGGTTTGAGCCAAGTTCTGTTCGGTATGTCGTTTGACGTTGCGCCCGGCGAAATGGTGACCCTGATGGGGCGCAACGGCATGGGCAAGACCACCACCGTGCGTTCGATCATGGGCCTGACGCCGGCGCGCTCGGGTAGCATCCGCTTCGCCGGTGAAGAAATCCGCGGCTTGCCGGCCTACAAGGTCGCCAAGCTCGGCATCGGCCTGGTGCCGGAGGGCCGGCAGATCTTCCCGAACCTCACCGTGCGTGAAAATCTCGTCGCCACGGCGGTCGGGCGCGCTTCCGGCGCCTGGTCGCTCGATGCGGTTCACGACCTTTTCCCACGTCTGCGCGAGCGCGAACAGAGCATGGGCAACCAGCTATCCGGCGGCGAGCAGCAGATGCTGGCGATCGGCCGCGCGCTGATGACCAATCCAAGACTGTTGATTTTGGACGAGGCGACCGAAGGACTGGCGCCGCTGATCCGCGCCGAGATCTGGCGTTGCCTCGCGCGTCTCAAGGCCACCGGCCTGTCGATCCTGGTCATCGACAAGAACGTCGGCGCGCTGATGCGCGTCGCCGACCGCCATTTCCTCATCGAGCGCGGCAAGGTGGTGTGGTCGGGCAATTCGGCGGCGCTCGCCGCCGCCAAAGATGTGCAGCACCGCTATTTGGGCGTCTGATTGCCCATGGTTGGAAATCCGGCGACCGCGGCCATTCGTTGAGCCTAAGCCTTTACCGTGCCCGTTGGTGCAAGACCGACAGCGGGGCCGGCAGAAGCCGGTGTTTCCTGAGCCGAACGCGCGACCAGTTGCAGGGCGCGCGAATAGAACGAATTTCGTGCGCCCATGCTGGTGATACTGACCACGGCGGTCTGTGACAGTTCGTTCTCGAACAGAGAATGTGCCAGCTTCCGATCAGCCTCGTTCAGATAGCAGAATGTGTCGTCATCGATGACCCACTGCGGCTTGTGCAAAAGCAGCCGGGCAAAGACGAAATGCCGCCGCTCGTCCTCCTTCAGCTCCTTGTCCCAGCGCGCTTCCCGGTCGAGCGACGGAATCAGATGGTTCAAGTCGGTGCGCGCGAGTGCGTTCTTCAAATCGGCATCGGAGAAATCCGCGGGCCTGCCAGGATAGGCGAGGGCTTCGCGCAAGGAGCCTGACGCAATGTGCGGCCGCTGCGGCACGAACATCGTGACCGATCGTGGCGGCACGCGCAGCGTTCCCGTCCCCCACTGCCACAGGCCCGCGACGGCCCGGAAGAACATGCTTTTGCCCATGCCATGCTTGCCGATCAGCAGCACGCGTTCGCCCGGCCGGATTTCGGCGACGGGGTCTTCCAAGCTCACCTCGCGGCCGTCGATGCGCGCCACCACGTTGTCGAAGACGAGGTCTTGCGCATCGGCAACGGTGTTGATCCGGGGGTGGGATTGCTCCAGCCGGTCCGTGTCGAGAAGCGCGGAACGGAAGCTCATGACGCGCTGAAGCGTGGCCCGCCAGTCGGCGATGTTGCTGGCGTTGTCGACGAACCAGCGCAACGATGCCTGCACCTGACTGAACGCGCCGACCGTGACCATCAACTCACCGAAGGTGAGCTGGCCGCTGAAATAGCCCGGGGCTGCGATCACGATCGGCGCAACGATGGCGCCCCAGCCGTAACCCGCGGTCACCCAGGTCAGGCGTGTCAGCCGGCTCACGATGCGGCGCATGACGGCGATGACGCGGCCGAGCTCTGCTTCCAGGTGCTGCCGTTCCTCCTGTTCGCCGCCATCGAGGGCAATTCCGTCGGCCAACTCGCTGACACGGACAAGCGCGAAGCGCAGATCGGCCTCCTGCGCGTAACGCTCCACCTGTATGTTGATCAGCGGCCGGCCGACCAACCAGCTCAGCAACGAGCCTGACGCCGCATAGATCAAGGCGGCCCACACCATGTAGCCCGGTATGGCAAAGCTGCGCCCGCCGAACTCGATCGCGATTCCCTGCGACAACACCCAGAGCACGCCGATAAAGCTTATGAGCAGAAGCGAAGATTGGAAGAAACCGATGGCGAGCGCGGTCGACAGCTCGGTCAGGCGGCGCGCGTCTTCATGGATGCGCTGGTCGGGATTAACGCCGATTTGACCGGTACCGGCGATCAGAAAGGGGCGCTTGGGCAGCATCCATTGCGTAAGAAGATCGCAGGTGAGCCACTTGCGCGTCTCTACCTTGGTCGTCTGGTCAAGCCACATCTGCGCGACATTGAGGACCAGAAGGCTGCCGGCGATTACGCCAAAGACGAGGAGTTGCACCCCGAAGGCGCCGATGTCCTTGCGTTCTATGGCGTCGAAAAAAGGCTTGTTCCAGTCGTTGAGGCGAAGCTGAGCGATGACCGTCGCGCCGATCACCGCGATCAGGCCGAGCGCCAGAAGGGTGAGCTTCTTCTTTCCTCGCGAGCCGGCGAGCGCGCCGAACAGCGCGCGGACTTGCCGCGCCGCATCCGGCGGGTCGAACGCCGGCAAGGCTAGTTCAGGACGGTTTGCCACCTGCATACACTCCTCGGCCGGCGCGCCTGCGCCTGCCATGCGTTGTGCGGCCTTAAGGCCGCATATGGAAGACGAAAAAGAATTACTCTGCCGGCTCCGCGATGGGTGGCGCGCCGGGCCGCCGCTTGACGAAAGTCGGCATGGCGCCGCCGAGCTTGCGGTGCAGCCCGTCGAGCAGCAGATAGATCACCGGCGTCGTGTAGAGCGTCAGCATCTGCGACACCAGCAAGCCGCCGACGATGGTAATGCCGAGTGGGCGGCGCAGTTCGGCGCCGGGGCCGGAGGCGACGATCAGCGGCAGTGCGCCGAGCGCGGCGGCGAGCGTGGTCATCAAAATGGGCCGGAAGCGCTCCAGACACGCTTCGTGAATGGCCTGTGCCGGAGGCAGTCCGCGCTGGCGCTCGGCATCGAGCGCGAAGTCGACCAGCATGATGCCATTCTTCTTGACGATGCCGATCAGCAAGATGATGCCGATGAAGGCGATCACGGTGAGCTGCTGGCCCGATACCACCAACGATAGCAATGCGCCGAGGCCCGCCGACGGCAGCGTCGAGATGATGGTGAGCGGGTGCACCAGGCTCTCGTACAAGACGCCGAGCACGATATAGACCGCGATCAGCGCCCCCACGATCAGCAACGGTTGCGCCCCCGCGCTGCGCTTGTACGACTGCACGTCGCCGGCGAAATCGGTGCGGATCGAGTCGGGCAGGTGCATCTCCGCCACCGCCTGTTCGATCGCCGTCGTCGCCGGTCCCAGCTCCACATCGGGCTTGAGATTGTAGGTAATGGTGGTGGAGGGGAACTGGCCCTGGTGGTTGACCACCAGCGGCGAAATCGAGCGCGTCACGTGCGCCACCGCCGACAGCGGCACCTGTTTGCCATTGCTGCCGGTAACATGGATGTGGCTGAGGTCGGTGGGATCGCGCTGGTAGTTGCGGTCAACCTCCAGGATGACGCGGTACTGGTTGCGCGCGCCGTAGATGGTTGAGATTTGGCGCTGCGAGAAGGCGTCGTTGAGCGCGCTATCGATGTCCTGCATGCGCACGCCCAGCCGCGCCGCCGCCTTGCGGTCGATGTCGATCGAGGCCTGCAGGCCGCCCTGTTCGCGGTCGGTGGTGACGTCGGTGAGCTCGGGCAACTCCTTCAGGCGGTCGACCACTTTGGGCACCCAGCTCTGCAGGGCGTCGATATCCGAACTCCATAGCGTGAACTGGTACTGCGAATCGCTCGAGCGGCCGCCGCGGCGCAGCGCCTGCGCCGGCACCAGGAACACGCGCAGGCCGGGTATGCGGCCGAGCTTTGGGCGCAGGCGCGCGATCACCTTTTGGGTGCTGACGCCGCGCTCCTTGAGCGGCTTCAGTGAGATGAACATGCGGCCGCGGTTGACCGAGGCGTTGAAGCCGGAGGAGCCGACCGAAGATCCCAGGCCCTGCACGGCCGGGTCGGCGAGGATGATGTGCATGGCCGCGAGTTGCAGCTTCTTCATGGCCTCGAAGGAGATGTCGGTGGAGGCGCGCGTGCCGGAGAAGATCAGCCCGGAATCGTCCTGCGGCATGTAGCCCTTCGGCACCTTGATGTAGAGGCCGATGGTGAGCGCGATGGTGGCGAGGAAGACGAACAGCGTCAGGATGCGGAAATTCAGCGCCGCACTGAGGCTGCGGTCGTAGAAGCGGATCATGCGCTTCATGGCGCCTTCGACCAAGCGGTCAAGCCAGGTGGCGTCGGGGCTCGGACGCTCGCGCACGAAATAGCCGCAGATCATCGGCGTCACCGACAGCGACACCGCGGTGGAGACAGCGATCGCGAACACCAGCGTCACCGAGAATTCGCGGAACAGGCGGCCGACGATGCCGCCCATGAACAGCAGCGGAATGAAGGCGGCGATCAGCGACACGCTGATCGAGATCACGGTGAAGCCGATCTGGCGCGCGCCGATGAGAGTGGCGCGAATGGGCGAATAGCCCTTCTCCAGGTTGCGGAATACGTTCTCGATCATGACGATGGCGTCGTCGACCACGAAGCCGATGCACACCGCGAGCGCCATCAGCGACAGATTGTCGATCGAAAAGCCGGCGAGCCACATCGCCGCGAAGGTGCCGGCGAGCGCCAGCGGCACTGTGATGCCGGCGGCGAGCGTCGCCGCCGTGCGGCGGAGAAACAGCGCCACCACCAGCATCACCAGCACGATGGAGGCCAGCAGCGTGAGCTGCATGTCGTCGACGCTGGCGTGGATGGTGCCGGTGAGGTCGGCGAGCAGCGAGATGTCGACGCCGGCCGGTACCCATTTCTGGATTTCGGGCAGCACTTTGTAGATACGGTCGACGGTTTCGATGACGTTGGCGTCGGCCTGTTTGGTGATGATCAGCAGCACCGACGGCTTGAGGTTATACCAGCCGGCGGAGCGGCTATTGCGCACGCTCGGGCGGATGGTCGCGATGTTGGAGAGTCGAATAACCGTGCCGTTGACGGTCTTCACCACCACCGGGTCGTACTGGCCTGCCTTGCTGAGCTGGTTATTGATGCCGATGGTGGTGGCGCGCTCCGGCCCGTCAAAGGAGCCGAGCGGGCCGACGGCGTTGGAATTCGCGATCGCCGTGCGTACCTGCTCCATCGACACGTTCATGGCGGCGAGCCGCGTGGGGTCGACGCGCACGCGGATCGCCGGCTGTTCGGAGCCGGCGACGGTGACGTCGGCGACGCCGTCTACCTGGGACAGCCGCTGGGCGATCACGCTGTCGGCAGCGTCGTAAAGCTCGCTGCCGCGCAGGGTGTTCGAGGTCAGCGCCAGAATCAGGATCGGCCGCGCCGAAGGGTTGACCTTGCGGAATTTAGGCAGCGATGGCATGTCGCCGGGCAGGTCGGTGAGCGCGGCGTTGAGCGCGGCCTGCACGTCCTGGGCGGCGCCTTCGATGCTGCGGGAGAGATCGAACTGCACCACGATGCGCGAGCTGCCGAGCGAGCTGACCGAGGTGAGCTCGCTGACTCCGGGGATCGTGCCGAGCTGGCGCTCCAGCGGCGCCGCCACCGTCGCCGCCATCACGTCGGGCGCGGCGCCCGGGCGGTTGGCCGAGATGAAGATGGTGGGGAATTCGATGCTCGGCAGGCTGGCGACCGGAAGCTGGGTGTAGGCCACCATGCCGACCAGGAATAGCCCGATCGCGAGCAGCGTGGTGCCGATCGGCCGCCGGATGAATATGCGCGAGAAGTTCATGGCGCGCTCGCGTGCGGAATTTGGGACACCGTCGTCACTCCGCCGGATGCGGCCGAAGACTCCGGCGCGGCGAAAGCCGCGCGCGCAGGCGCTCCATGTAGAGGTAGATCACCGGCGTGGTGTAGAGCGTCAGCAACTGGCTGAGCAGCAGGCCGCCGACGATGGTGATGCCGAGGGGGTTGCGCAGCTCCGAGCCGGTGCCGGCCTCCAATGCCAGCGGCAGCGCGCCGAACAGCGCCGCCAGCGTCGTCATCATGATCGGCCGGAAGCGCAACAGTGCGGCCTGCACGATCGACTCTTCGGGGCTCATGCCCTGCTCGCGCTCGGCGGCGAGCGCGAAGTCGATCATCAGAATGGCGTTCTTCTTCACGATGCCCATCAGCAGGATGATGCCGATGAGCGAAATCACCGACAGGTCGTAGCCGAACAACATCAGCGCCAGCAGCGCGCCGACGCCGGCCGACGGCAGGGTGGAGAGAATGGTGAGCGGGTGGATGAAGCTCTCGTACAGAACGCCGAGCACGATATAGATGGTGATGGCGGCGGCGAGGATCAGCCATGGCTCGCCGGCGAGCGACTTGGCGAACTCGGCCGCCTCGCCGAAGTAGCTGCCCGATACCGACGACGGCATGCCGATCTGCTGTTGCGCCTGGCCGATGGCGGTCACTGCGTCTGACAACGCATAGCCGGATGCCAGATCGAAGCTGATGGTGATGCTCGGGAACTGCTCCTGGTGCGCGATCGACAGCGGCGCCGTCGTTCGCACGAAACGGGCGAAGGCCGACAGCGGAATCTGGTTGGAGCCGGTTACCGAATTGGGCGTGGCGGTGGTGTTGGTGTTGCCGGTGCCGACCGAGGTGTTGCCGGCGGTCGCGACGGTGCCGTTCGACGTGCGCGAACCGGTGACGTAGATCTTTGACAGCGAGGCGGGGTCCTGCTGATAGCGTGGCTGCGCTTCCAGGACGACACGGTATTGATTGGCCTGGCCGTAGATGGTGGAAATCTGCCGCTGGCCGAAGGCGTCGTTGAGGGTGTCGGTGACGCTCTGCATGGAGACGCCGAGACGGCCGGCTTTCTCGCGGTCGACGTCGACGCGAATGCGCGGGCCGTTCTCCTGCGCTTCGGAGGCGACGTCGCGCAATGCCGGCGCTTGGCGCAGCGCCTGCGTCAGTCTGTCGGCCCACTCCACCACTTCCCGACGGCTGGTACTGGCCAATGTATATTGATACTGCGAGCGGCTGGCGCGGGTGGAAATCTGGATGTCCTGGGCGGCCTGGAAATAGACCGCCATGCCGGGAATGTCGGCGACCTCGCGCTTGAGCCGCGCCATGATGGCGCCGACCAAGTCGTCGCGCTTGTCGCGCGGGCGCAGGGTGATGGTCAGCCGCCCGGTATTGGGCGTGGGGTTGAGCGGGCTAACGCCGATCACCGACACCACGCCGCGCACGTCAGGGTCCTTGCGGATGGCGTCTTCGGCCAAGTGCTGGCGGCGCTGCATCTCGCTGAAGGAGACGGACGGTCCGGCCTCGGTAATGGCGGTGATCAGGCCAGTGTCCTGCAGGGGCAGGAACCCCTTCGGCATCACCACGTAGAGCGCGATGGTCGCCGCCAACGTAATAAACGTCACCATCAGCGTGCCGAACCGGTGGCGCAGCACCCATTGCAGGCTGTAGTGGTAGAATTCGAGCACGCCGTCGAGCGCGCTGGCGAAGCCGCGCGCCAATTTCCCTTGCGTCCGCGCGCCATCATGCTCACCTTGGCCGGCGCGCAGCAACCGGCTGCACATCATCGGCGTCAGCGTCAGCGAAACGACCGCCGACGCGACCACGGCGATGGTCAGCGTCAGTGCGAATTCGCGGAACATGCGCCCGACCAGGCCAGTCATGAACAGCAGCGGGATGAACACGGCGATCAGCGACAACGTCAGCGAAATCACCGTGAAGCCGATCTCGCCGGCGCCGCGTAAGGCCGCCTGCAACGGCTTTTCGCCGTTCTCCATGTGACGGACGATGTTCTCGATCATCACGATGGCGTCGTCGACCACGAAGCCCGTTCCGATGGTCAGCGCCATCAATGAGAGATTGTCGAGCGAGAAGCCGCAGAACCACATCACGCCGAAGGTCGCGACCAGCGACAGCGGCAGCGCCACGCCGGCGATCACGGTGGCGCGCATCGTGCGCAGGAAGATCAGCACCACCAGCACCACCAGGCCGACGCTGAGGATCAGCGTGAATTGCACGTCGCGCACCGAGGCGCGGATGGTCTCGGTGCGGTCGTTGACGATGGTGAGTTGAGCGCCGGCCGGCATGGCGCGACGCAGGCGCGGCAGTTCTTTCTGGATACGCTGCACCGTCTCGATCACGTTGGCGCCGGGCTGGCGCTGCACGTCGACGACCACCGCAGGCTTGCCCCGGTACCAGGCGCCGACCTTGCTGTTCTCAAGGCCGTCCACCACGTCGGCGACGTCGGAAAGACGCACCGGCGCGCCGTTGCGATAGGCGATGATCACCGACTTGTAGGTGTCGGCGTTGGTGACCTGGTCGTTGGCGGCGATGGTGTAGGCCTGATGCGTGCCGTCGAGCGAACCTTTGGGCCCGGCGACATTGGCGCCGACGATGGCGGTGCGCAGGTCTTCCAGCCCGATGCCGTAGGAGGCGAGCCGAGAGAGATCGGCCTGGATGCGGATCGCCGGACGGATGCCGCCCTGCACCGAGACATGGCCGACGCCGGACAGCTCCGACAGCCGCGGCGCCATGATGGTGTCGGCGAGGTCGCTCAATTCACGCATGTCGATGCTGTCAGAGGTGAGCGCCAGGGTGACGATCGGTACGTCCGCCGGGTTCACCTTCGAATAGAGCGGCGGGTAGGGCAGGTTGCGCGGAAGCTGCGAGGCCGCGGCGTTGATCGCCGACTGCACGTCCTGTGAGGCGGCGTCGATGTCGCGGTCGAGCGCAAATTGCAAGGTGATCTGGCTGACCCCGAACGAACTCGACGAAGTCATCGCCTCCATCGCCGGAATCTGGCCGAACTGGCGCTCCAGCGGCGCGGTCACCAGGGAGGCGACGGTGTCGGGATTGGCGCCCGGGAGCTGGGTAGTGACCTGGATGGTGGGGAAGTCGACCTGCGGCAGCGCCGAGACCGGCAGCCACCAATAGCCGAGCAGGCCGGCCAGCATCACCGCGACGCCAAGCAGGGACGTGGCGATCGGCCTGTGGATGAAGGGCGAGGAGACGCTCATTGCGGTGGGCGGTGCCTTTCGCCGCCCCCGCGACGCCTCTTTCGTTCAGCCGCCACGGCTTGGCTGGCGCCGACCGCCGGCGCCTGACTGCTGCTCGGCCGCGGCCCTTGCGGCCGAGCGCCCGGCGCGCCGCCCCCGCCGATCCTGACCTGTTTGCCGTCAGTCAATTGCACGAAGCCGGTGGTGACCACGCGCGCGGGCGGTTCGACGCCGCTCGCGATCACCGCCTGTTTCTCGTCCTGCTTCTGCACCTTGACCAGGTGCATCGCCGCTTTGTTGTCGTTGCCGACGACATAGACGAAGGCGCCTTTCGGCCCGCGCTGCACAGCGGCGGTGGGCACTACGACCACGTTCTTCAACGTGTCGATCAGCAGCCGCACATTGACGAACTGGCCGGGCCAGAGTTGCAGGTTCGGATTGGGAAAATCGGCCTTCAGCTTCACGGTGCCGGTCGAGGAATCGACCTGGTTGTCGATCACGGTCAGCTTGCCGTGCGCGATCACCTCGCCGGTGGCGGGGCGCTGCGCCTCGACCGGCAGCGGCCCCTTGGTGAAGCCGGCGTTGACGCGATCAAGCTCCTGCTGCGGCAGGTTGAACAGCACCGCGATCGGTTTGATCTGGCTGATGGTAACGATGGCCGAGCTCGAGTCGGAGGCGCGCACGTAGTTGCCTTCGTCCACGTTCAACAGGCCGGTGCGGCCGGAAATCGGCGCGGTGATGGTGGTGTAGCCGAGCGTCGCCTGCGCGTTCTCGATCGCGGCCTGGTCGGCCTGCACCAGGGCGGTGTATTGCGCGACCAACGCCTTCTGGGTGTCGGCCTGCTGCCTGTTGATGGCGTTGGTGGCGGCGAGCTTCTCGTAGCGCGCCAGATCGTTCTTGGCGTTGGCGAGTTGAGCCTCATCCTGGGCCTTCTTGGCCTTCGCCTGATCGAGCTGCGCCTTGTAAATGGTGGGATCGATACGCGCCAGCACGTCGCCTTTCTTGACGTCCTGGCCTTCCTTGAAAGTGACTGCGATCAGCTTGCCGTCGACTTGCGGACGCACGGTCACCGTGTTGAGCGCCTGCGCGGTGCCGACCGTGTCGAGATAGACCGGCACGTCGGCGCGCTTGACCGGCGCGACCAGCACCGGCACCGGTCCGGCGGAGGCAAAGCGCCGCAGCCGATGCTGCGGCTGCTGCTGTTGTTGCGGCGCATAAACAAAATAAAGCGCACCGCCGACCGCGCCCAGCACGATGAGCCAAGCCAGGGTCTGGCGTCCGAGCCGCGCGGTCTTCTTTTTGGTCAGCTCTTCCTTCGGCAGTTTACCGTGCATGTTTGGGTTCCAAAGGCTTCGGCAGCCATCCACCCCCCAATGCCTGGTACAAACTCACGATGGCCTGAAAATGGGCAAGCCGCACCTGCACCAGTGTGTCCTGAGCTTGATATAGTGTCTGTTGCGTTTGAAGCACGGTCACCAGGTCGATAGTGCCCTCGCGGAAGCGCTGTTCGGAAATATCGAAAGCACGCCGCGAACTCGCCACCACACTGCGCTGAAGGCGTTCGCGCAAGGTGGTCTGGCGGATGCCGTCCAGTGCGTTTTCGACGTCGGAAAAGGCCGAAATCACGGCTTTGCGGTAGTCCTGCAGCAATTCGTCCTGCCTACCCTTTTGCAGGTCGAGATTACCGGTCAGCCTGCCGGCCTCGAAAATAGGCTGGGTGACGCCGGCGGCGAGCGTAAAAAGCGCCGATTCCGGCCGCAGCAGGGTCTTGAGCACCGCGCTCTGGTAGCCGCCTTCTCCGGTTAGCGTAATTGAGGGCAGGAACTGGGCGCGTGCGTTATAGACATTGGCATTGGCGGCGGCGAGCTGCGCCTCCGCCTGCCGGATGTCGGGACGTTGCGCCAACAGTTCAGACGGCAGGCCGGGCGTGACCCGCGGGATGCGGATATTGTTCAAGCTGCCGCCGCGGATGTGTACGCTCTCTGGTGAGCGCGCCATCAGCACCGCGAGTGTGTTCCGGTTTTGGGTCAGCGTCTGCTGCAACGGCGGAATGCTGGCGCGAATGCCGTTGACCACGCTTTCCTGTTCGGCGACTTCCAGGTCGGACGCGGTGCCGGCATTGAGCCGCTGCTTGATCAGGTTAAGAACGCGGTTGGCACTTTGCAGGTTCTCGCGTGCGACACGCAAGCGGTCCTGTGCCGCAAGCACCTGGAAATAGGCATTGGCCGCGGTCGCCACGGTCGACAGCGCCACCACTTCCTTGTCGAAGCGGCTGGCCACCGCGGTTTCTTCGGCCGCGCGCACGGCAGAGCGGTTCTTGCCCCAGAAATCGATTTCGTAGCTGGCATTGAGCGTCGCCAGGAGATTGTTGCGCTCGGAACCGCCGAACGAGACCCCGCTGCTGGTGGCGGTTTGCGACGAGCGCGCGTGTGACGCGTTACCATTGAAGTCGACCATCGGCAACAGCGCCGCGCCGGTGATGCGCGCCTGCGCATCTGCCTGCACGATGCGGGCGACGGCGGCGGCGATGTCGAGATTGGCGTCGCGCGCGCGTTCGACGACGCCGGTCAACTCGCGCGAATGGAACGAACGCCACCAGTCAAGTTTGGGAAGCGCGGCCTGCGCCAGCTTGGGATTTTGCGAAGTGAAGCGGTAGGCGGGCGGAATATCGAGCCCAGGCTCCGGGAGCTTGCTGGTGAGCCAACAGCCGCCGAGCGGCATTGCTAGAACGAAACCCTGAAGCATGGTCATCACCGGGCGCGCATATTGTTTTGTTGTTGAGCCAATGATCCCCTTATCCAGACGCATACCGATGATTTCCAATGCTCGTGAGCTCGAAAAACGAACGTGAGAATAACTTTAGCGCGGATTGCTGCTCCGTTTGTGCCCATGCGGCCAATCGGCCAATGCATGGCGGCCGGTGGCCGACATTTTAGCTGCGGCGTCGGCAAAGGCGTCCTGGATCACCTGATCGTAGGCTTGCCGAGTGGCGCGGGTCTTGGCCATGGCCGCACGCATCGTCTCGACCTTGAACGGGTCCTGCCGTAGGGTTTCGCGGATGCCGTCGCGGGCGTTGTGGTAAGCGTCCTGCGTCTGCGCAATAGCGGCATGATTGGTGTCCATGGCCGCACGTAAAATCTGAGCGTCGGCCGGGGGCAGGGTCGTAGCCAGGCGTTCTACGCGGACGAAGACGTCCGGATCCCATGTTTTCGATGCCGGCGCCCGGATGAACATCGCCGCCGCGATGCCGACGAAAAACAGATTAAGCGCGAGCGAGCCGAGCAGCAGCCAGCGTGAGCCGCTGCGCGGCGCGTCAAAGGTCGCCTGTGCCACGCTCATGGCCGCACCCCGGTGAGGGGCTCGGGTTCGAACACGGTGGCGGAAAGGTCGATGTTGGAAGCGTTCACCGACTGACCATCGATTTGGCGGTCGAGGCCGGTGATGCCAAGGGCGAAACCGAGCACCGCGCAGCAGGCGAGTGCGGCCATGCGCGGCCAAGCCGGCGCGAACTGCCAGTCGAGCAGCACCGACGGCAGCCGCCAGAACGGCTGCTTCTGACGCGGCAGCGGGCCTGCCAGCCGCGCCGAAAGGCGGGCAAGTGCGGCGTCATCGGGCTCAACGGCTTCGCCGTGGCGGCTCAGCGTGGCATCGAGATGGCGCGCCTCCTCGAACACGTCGCGCGCCTCGGCGTCGCTTGCGATCAGCCGTTCGGCGGTCGCGCGCTCATGCGCTGGCCAGCGCGCCGGATTGGCGCCATGGCGGTCGAGAAAGGTCTGCAGCAACTCGGTGTTCATCACACTAGTCCTCGTCGATCAGGTTCCCCAAGGCGCGGCGCAGGTTCTGCTTGCCGCGCATCAGTAATGTTTCGACCGCCGAAACGGTCGTATCGAGTATCTCGGCGACGCGCGCATTGCTCAGCCCCTCATTATAGGTGAGCACGATGGCGGTACGCTGGCGCGCCGGCAGTTCCTCGATGGCGCTTGCCACCAGCCGCTCACGCTCCTCGGCCTCCGATTGCTCGGCTGCGTCGGGCGTCGAGTTCGACAATCTCGCCGGCTGCGTCGAGCGCGACCCAAGTTGCCCGCCGCTTTCGGTCGAGGCAGAGATTAACCACGATCCGGGTGAGCCAAGTGCGGAAGGCAGCCAAGGGCTGCCAGCGCGGAGCATGGGTCCACACCCGCAGCATCGCCTCCTGGACCACCTCCTCGGCATCGGCTGAATTGCCGAGGATCCGGCGGGCGAGCCCGAGCATGGCCGGGAGATGGCGCCCCGCGAGCCGACGATAGGCCCACTGGTCGCCCTTTGCGACCAGAGCCATGAGCGCTTCGTCGCTGTCATCCATTGCAGTGCGGCGGTCGCCATCGGGAAAAATCCATTATAGCCCCGGTCTTGATGATTGAACGCATAAGGGTGGCGAATCCTGTGCCGGGAGAGAAGAGGCCTTGGCCTCAAAATGGCTTTGGCGGACCGCTTTAACGTATTGAATTATAAAGATTTTATAATCCGGCCGTAACCGGCGCCCTTCGCCTTCAGCGTATCGGATCGGACCGTGCGCTCGGGGAACTGGGCAGTCCTAGCCGCCCCGGCCCACGTCCGAGACCGCAAACCCGGCGATGCGCTTATAGTTTTCGCTCAGCGCCCGCAGTTCGTCCTGGGTAATGTATTGATCGAGATCGTCGAACGGTTTGTCGCCGACCAGTTCCTCGACCTTGATGTTGATGAAGTCGGGCGGATGCTCGCGATTGGTGCGCACCACACGGCCCGCGGGACCACTGCGGGCAGCCTCGTAGGCCTTGAGCGCGTCGCGCGGATCGACGGTCGAGCGCAGGAAATCGGCCAGCGTGCGGGCATCGATCGCGGCCTGTGCCGCGCCGTTGGAACCGCGCGGATACATTGGATGCGCGGCATCGCCCGCAAGGGTGACCCGCCCAAAGGTCCATCGGTCGATCGGATCCTTGTCGACCATGGGATATTCCAGAATCTGGTCGGCGTCGTGAATCATCTGCGCGACATCGAGCCAGTCGAAACGCCAGCTCTCGTAGATCGGAAAAAAGTCTTTCAGATCACCCGGCTTGTTCCAGTCGTTGGCGTCTGTGGTGTCGCGTTGGATCTCCGCCATCCAGTTGATGAGCTGGTTGCCCTTGCCGTCGATGTCGTCGACGATTGGATAGATCACCAGCTTGCCGGTGAGGATCGAGCCCACCCGCATGTAGGTTCGCCCGCCCAGGATCGGCTTGTGCCGGGTCACGCCGCGCCAGGTGTTGATGCCGGAAAACACGACGCGGTCGTCGGGATAGAACTGCTTGCGGATCGTCGAATTGATGCCGTCGCAGGCCACCACCACATCGGCAGTTACGCTGTCGAGCGCTTCGCCGGTCGAGGTGCGCTTGAAATGCACGGTGGCGCCGCCCTCGTCCTGCTCCACCGCGGTGCATTCATGGTCGGTGTGAATGGCGCCGGCTCCGAGCGCCTCGCGTGCCGCCTCGTACAGAATCAAGTGCAGCTTGCCACGGTGGATGCCGACTTCGGGGTACTGGTAGCCGGCGAACTTGCCGCGCGGCTCCTTGTAGATGAGCTGGCCGAAGCGGTTGAAGAAGCAGCTTTCGCGGTTCTCGATGCCGGCGGCGAGCAGTTTGTCGCCGATGCCGAGAGCGCTGAACTCGCGCATGGCGTGGGGCAGGACGGTGATGCCGACACCGAGCTCTTTGATCTCGGTCGCGCGCTCGTAGACGGCGCACTCGATGCCGCGCTGCTTGAGATTGAGCGCGAGCGAAAGCCCGCAAATACCGCCGCCGACGATGGCCACCTTCATGCCTGATACCTGTCCGTGGATTTGCCGGGGCGGAATGGACGAAATCGGTGCTCTCCTGTCAACATGGGCCTGAAACCGGCAAAATGCGCCGTCTCAACCCCGGGAGTGAAGCGAATGACGATGGATCAGAACCGTTACGACCGCGGCATGGCGATGCGCCGCAAGGTGCTCGGCGACGATTATGTCGACCGTGCCGTCGCCAATACCGACGACTTCAGCCGCGACTTCCAGGCGCTGTTGACCGAATACGCCTGGGGCGCCGTATGGGGCGACGATCGGCTTGCGCCGCGCGACCGCAGCATCCTCAATCTCGGCATGATCGCGTGCCTCGGCCGCATGCACGAGTTCGAGGCACATTTCCGCGGCGCCATGCGCAATGGGCTGACCAAGGAAGAACTCTCGGCCATCCTGCGCCATATCGCGGTCTATTGCGGCTTTCCCGTAGCGGTCGATTGCCATCGGGTCGCCAAGCAGGTGCTGGCGGAACAGAGCGAGCAGAAATCCTGAGCTCGGTTGAGCGCTTCTAACCGAAACGGACGGGAATCGTCTCTACGTCATTGCGTCGATGGCGCGGGCGCGCCCTGAGCCCGCGGCGACGACTACCCTGGCATGAACGGAACAAGTGTTGGTCTGGCGAACGCCCAACCGACTTTCGGACCGACTAGCGGCCCATATCGATGTTTTCTGGGTCGGCGGGGTCTTTGCCGCCATCATGGTACCGTTGATGCTCTTGTTTTTGCGACCCGTTAAAGATTATGAAGCCCCGCCAGTGCACTAATTGAGCACGTCTTCAGTCTAGGGACTGTCTTGAATGCGCCGCGATCACGGGGCAAATCTGGGCATGGCTCTGGCTGGCGTACCTTCGAAAAAGCCGATACGGGTGAATGATGATCCGATTTTTTGGTGCTTTTCTGCTGGCTCTGGTGATGGCGCTGCCGGCGTCCGCGCAGAACCGCGCGCAATCCTCCCATTCTGGCGGCCTGCTGCCCCCCAAAGCCTGGTTCTTCGGCGGCCAGCAGGAGCCGCCCCCGCCCCCGCCGGCTTTCGCACAGCCGCCCCAGGTTAGCGCGCCGCAAACCCAGGCCGAGTCCGACGCGATTCGGCCGCCAGGCCAAATCGGCGCCGGTCAAGCCGGAGCGGGTCAAGTCGGAGCGGGCCAGCAGGCGAACCCGCAGGCGGCCTCCGCCGAGAGTGTGATGACCCTTCCCCCGGAGGACCAGCCTGAGACCGGTCAGCCCAAGGAATTACCGCCGAACCTGAAGCGCCAGCTCGTCGACTTCAGGACCAAGGAGCCCGCCGGCACGATCATCATCGATACCGGCCACACGTACCTCTATCTCGTCCTCGGCCACGGCAAGGCGTTGCGCTACGGCATCGGCGTCGGCCGCGAAGGCTTCACATGGTCGGGCACCGAGCGCGTTTCCAGGATGAAGGAATGGCCGGACTGGTTCCCGCCCAAGGAGATGATTGAACGCCAGCCTTATCTACCGCGCATGATGGCAGGCGGCGAGGGTAATCCGCTAGGCGCCCGCGCGCTTTATCTCGGTCACACGCTCTATCGCATTCACGGCACCAACCAGCCTTCGACCATCGGCAAGTTCGTGTCGTCGGGCTGTATCCGGCTGCTCAACGGAGACATCGAGGATCTATATAGCCGCGTGCAGGTGGGTACGCGTGTCGTCGTCCTGCCGGGCGGCAAGCCGCCGACGCCGGTTTCGGCCAACGACGACGGCAACGCCGTCGCCCAAGGGTCAGGTTCACTGCAGGTACCGGTCGGCGGTGAAACACCCCTGACGCCGACCGCCGCGATTACCACGTCGCGGCTGCCGCCGGCGCATTGAGCCTTTCGGCCGTCTTGCCGGACACACATTTCCCTGTTGCCATCGTTGGCGCCGGCCCGACCGGGCTGACGCTCGCCAATCTGCTCGGCGTCTACGGTGTGCCTTGTGTGCTTATCGAGCGCAACTCTGCCACCGTGCATGAGCCGCGCGCGGTATCCATCGACGACGAGTTTTTGCGCACGATGCAGGCTGCCGGCCTGGTCGACGAAGTGATGGCGCAGACGGTGCACGGCTATGGCTCGCACTACTATTCGGCGCGTGGCCGCCTGTTCGCCAAGGTGCAGCCGACCGCGCAGCCCTACGGCTTTCCGCGCCGCAACGCGTTCCGCCAGCCGGTCCTAGAAGCGCAGTTGCATAGGGCGCTTTCGCGCTTTCCTCACGTCACCGTGCTGTTCGATCATGAAATGATCGCGTTTGAAGACACCGGGCGTGGCGTCACCTTGCGTGCGCGCAAGGCTGACAACGGCACGCGCGATCTGGCTTGCGACTATCTCGTCGCCTGCGATGGCGCTTCCAGCTTCGCGCGCCGCACGCTCGGCATTGGCATGAGCGGCTCGACATTCCGCGAACGCTGGCTGATCGTCGATCTGGAGGAGTCGCCGGTGACCTCCCCGCATACGAAGGTGTGGTCCGATCCGAAGCGCCCGACGATCGCGTTGCCGGGCCCAAACCTGACCCGCCGTTATGAATTCATGCTGCATGACCACGAAACAGACGCCGATGTGCTGGCGCCGGCGATGGTGCGGCAGTTGCTGGAAACACACGAGGCGGCGCCGCAGAGCCGGATCGTGCGCACGGTGGTCTATACGTTTCATGCCCGTGTCGCCGACCGCTGGTCGCAGGGCCGCCTGTTCCTGGCGGGCGACGCGGCCCATCTGACGCCGCCCTTCGCAGGCCAGGGCATGAACAGCGGCGTGCGCGACGCAAGCAATTTAGCCTGGAAGCTGGCTGCCGTCGTGCACGGCCAACTCGGCCCTGGCTTGATGGCGAGCTACGAGCCAGAGCGCCGCGATCACGCCTGGAGCATGATCGAGTTCGCGCTCGGCATCGGCCGGGTCATGAGGCCGCCGAATGCACTCGCGGCATTCGCGCTCGAATACGGCTTTCTGCTGCTGTCACTTGTCCCGAAGGCGCGCGACTACATCGCGCAGATGAAGTTCAAGCCGCCGCCACGTTTCGCGCAAGGTTTCATCGTGCCGGACTCGGCGGGCGCCAGGAATACGCTGGTTGGCCGCATGTTCCCACAGCCGCGCGTGCTCACGAACGACATGAGCGAAGTGCTGCTCGATGACGTGCTCGGTCGTGGTTTTGCGCTGCTGGTGCACAGCAACCGGCCCGATGTCGCGTTGAAAGTGTTGTCGTCGGGTGCCTGGGCGCCATTCATGTTCCGCTGCGTGGTGATGCGGCCCGATGGCACCGAGCCGTCACTGCCCGAAGGCATCATCGGCGTGCGAGCGTTGGGCGCAACTGACGAGCGGCTGGAGCGCTTTTCCGATCACGTGCTGTTGTTGCGGCCTGATCGCTATGTTGCGGCATGCGTCCCGGTGGATGACTTCGACCAGGACGCCGAGGCCGTGACGCGGTTGGTCGAGGGGACGTTTGAGTAACGCCTACTCCGCCGCCGCGCTTTTGCCGATGGCGGCGTTGACCCGCGGCATCACTTCTTCCGCAAACAACTGCATCGAGCGTTTAGCCAGCGTCGGGTCGACCCAGTCCATCCCGGCATAGACCAATTCGCCGAAGTCGCCGGTCTCCTCGCGCATTGCTAGGATCTGGTCCACCACCTTGTTGACCGAGCCATGGAATACGCAGTTGTCCATGACAAAATCGTCGGTGATTTCGTCGTCCGGCTGCTCCTTATGGCTTTTGAACACGTAGAGCCGACTGCCGCGCTTCATCTTGGCGCGCATCTGCTCGAAGTAGAACCGGTACGGACTTTTCGAGTCGGTCCGGCCGTAGCGCTCGGCGGTCTTGTCGTCGTCGGCGACGAAGATGGTGCGCGCGACGCGCCAGTCAGTGACGTTGGCCTTCTCGCCCGCTTCGGCCTTGCCCTTTGCGTAGTTCTGCCAATGCGACTTGAGATGCTTGGCAAGGAGGAAGTTGGCCGACAGCGGATGGAAGTCGCGCTTGCCCATCAGCACGACGCCCGGCGAGAACGGCGCCACCACGGTGCCGACAATTTCCGGCCGCGGCTTCTGGAACGGCTTGGGCATGATGCCGACGCCAAGTTCGAGCGCGGGTACGCGCTCGATCGCGACCTTGAAGCGATTGTCGGGGAAATTGATGCTGTAGGGCGGGTCGCGCTCCCAGATCGCCAGGATGACGTCGATCGCTTCCGCGAACATCTTGTTGCGGTCCTCGTCCAGAATGCCGAGCGCTTCGGCATCGGACGTCAAAGCGCCGGCGGAAACGCCGAGGATGAAACGGCCTTGCGCCAGATGATCGAACATCGCCGCATTGGCGGCAATCACCACCGGATGCATCTGCGACAGGTTGGTGGTGCCGGAGGCGAGCTTGATCGTTTTGGTCGAATGGATGAGCGTGGCGAGGAACAGTGTGCTGTTGGTGACGTTCTCGCAGGTGTCGGTCAGGTGCTCCCCGACGAAGGCGTCATAGAAGCCAAGCCTATCCGCCAGAATGATCGCCTCGCGATCCTCACGCAGGGTCTGCGACCAGTCGCGCCCTACCGGATGCACCGGCATCGTGAAGTAACCCAACCGCATTCGTCTCTCCGCCTGAAATCCAGATGTGCTCGTTTCGCCGCAAACTAGACGAGCGCGCGCTTTCTTGCAGTAAATCTTGGGCTGCGCATATCAGATTTTCGTTACGCGCGGATACGGCTTTGAATCAATGACGAATATCAATTTTGAGAGGGCGAAAACACGCTGAATTCGGCCTCACGCCGCAACGCTGTCAAGGAATCCCTCAACCTCGTTGCGCAGCTCTGCGGCGGCTGCTTCAACCGCCTGCGAGGCATTGAGCACGCTTTCGGCCGCGTGGCGCGTGTCGGTGGCGGCTCCCGCCACTTCCCCCAGGACCGAGACCACGACTTTGGCGCCGCCGGCGGCGCTGGCGACGTTGTGCGAGATTTGCGAGGTCGCGGAACTCTGCTGATCAACCGCGGCCGATACGGCGGTGGCGCAGTCGTCGATCTCCTGCATGCGGCCGGCGATGCGGCCGATTGCCGCCACCGCGACGGATGTCGCCTCCTGCACCGCGTTGATCTGCCTGGCGATGTCCTCGGTCGCCTTGGCCGTTTGCACAGCAAGCGATTTCACTTCGGAAGCGACCACCGCGAAACCCTTGCCGGCCTCCCCCGCGCGCGCGGCTTCGATGGTGGCGTTGAGCGCGAGGAGATTGGTCTGTCCGGCTATGGTGCGAATCAATTTGATCACGTCGCCGATCTGTTTTGCCGCTTGCGCCAGCACGGTAATGCGCTGATTGGTGTCTTGCGCTTCTACCACCGCTGTGCGCACGATGTTCGCGGTCAGCGAGAGTTGCCGGCCGATCTCCTCGATCGAGCCGGCAAGTTCGTCGGCGGCGATGGCTGCCGTCTCGACGTTGGTGGAAGCGTCGTTGGAGGCGGTCACCGCGCCTTCGGCACTCTTCGACGTCTGTCCCGAATTCGCGAACAATGTGGTGGCGGTCGTGCGCATGGCGATGGCGCCGTCGACGACGGTGTGCAGCAGACTTTCCACCCGTTCGCGGAAACTCATGATTGCCTGCTCGATGGCCGTACGGCGCTCCTGTTGCTCTTGCATCTGGGCGCGCTCGCGCGCGGCATTGCGGCGCTCGGTGATGTCTTCGTGGGTCGCGACCCATCCGCCCCCGGCCATCGGGCGGTTGATCACCACGACGACGGCCCCGTCGGTCGAGGTGACCTCCGTTGTGGTGCTGTGGCCTTGCGCCATCGAGGCGAGCAACTCACGGCGATATTTTTCAGGGGCGCTCGTGAAGTTGCCGCTGGCGATACGGTGCTTGAGCAACTCGACGAGCGAGGTGCCGGGCCTGGTGATCTCGGCGGGCAGATTGTACATCTCCCGGTAGCGCTGGTTGGATAGGACCAGCTTTTCATTGCCGTCGAACATGCACAGGCCTTGTGACATGTTGTCGAGCGCGATCCGCATTCGGACGCTGTGCAATTGCACGCGCCGGCCGAGAAGGGTGAGCGCGGCGGCCGTTGCCAGGATTGCGGCGGCGAAAGCGAGCACGGCGGAACGAAGCGGCGTGTGAGCTCCGCCGAACCAGGCGAGCGGTGCCGTGTAGTGGAACACCACGAAGCTCGCCGGCAGCGCGCCGACGCCGATCAGCACCGCCAGCCGCCAGTGTCGTGGTACGGATAGCTTGGGCAATATCTTGCTCATGAATCGCGCTCGAACCGCACACGTTGGTATTCCCTAACTCGTTGTTTTGCAGTTAATTGCGCGGGCTTGTTTGGTTAAGAAACGCTTAATGGAAAAGGTGCGGGAGGAAGCGGAATGGCAAAGCTGCGGGCGGTGGAATGTCGTGAATTCATCAAGGCGGTGGTCGAAAAGGCCGAGGAAATGGGCGCGCCGGTCTCGATCGCGGTGGTCGGGCCGGAGGGCCACCTGATTGCGGTTGAGCGTATGGACGAAGCCGGCTTCATCACCCCGGAGACGGCGATTGCCAAGGCCTTCACGGTGGCCGCGATGCGCTCCATGAGCCCGCGCTTTCCAGACGGCCTGGTGATCCAGCAATGGTTCAAGGAGCGCAATCCGCAGTTGTTGATCAGCCTCGCCGCGCTGACCAACGGCCGCATCGCGGCGAGCGGCGGTTCCGCGCCGGTGTTCAAGGGCGACGAGATGGTCGGCGCCTATGGCATCTCTGGCGGCACCTCACAGCAGGATGAGGAAATGGCGAACTACGCGCTCGCCAAGGCCGGCTGGGCCAAAGTGCCGGAACACGACACGACCGATCCAAGCGTGAAGGAGCACATCAACGCGCTTTACGCCAAGGCCGGTATCAAGGACAGGATTTGATTTTTTGATTTCCCCGGAGGTTTCGTAATGAATGTTTCCACCGCCGCCAAACCATCTGCTTGGCACGGCCGCGTCGAGGATGATCCGTTGCTCAAGGGCACTGGATGTTTCGGTGATGACGTCAAACCGGACGGCGCGCTGGCCGCCTATTTCGTGCGCTCGCCCCACGCCTTCGCTCGCATTGCGCGTACCGATGTGACGGCGGCCAGGCAGGCAAAGGGTGTCAAGGCGGTGCTCACCGGCGCTGACCTTGCCGAGTCACATTACCATTCCATCTCGCACGGCCATCCGATTCCCGGCCGCGGCGGCAAGCCGCCGATTTCGCCGTATCGTCCGGTGTTGGCGGGCGAGCGCGTGACGCACGTTGGCGAGCCGGTCGCGCTTGTCGTCGCCGACACTGCCGCTGCCGCGCAGGAAGCCGGCGATAAGGTTGTCATCGATTACGCGCCGCTCGAACCCGTCACCGATCTGCGCGCTGCCGCGGCGCCAGGCGCGCCGCAGCTCTGGCCGGAGGCGCCCGGCAATATCGGCTACGACTGGACCGCGCCGCCTGATCCCGACGGCAAGAAGCACGCCGCACTCGACCGCGCCTTCGCCGAAGCTGCGCATGTGGTCAAGGTTGAACTGATCAATCAGCGCCTGATCGTCGCTTCGCTCGAGGCGCGTACGGCGACCGCTGAATACGATGCAACAACCCAGCGCTTCACTTTGCGCTGCGGCACACAGGCGGTCGGCGCCATGAGCGCACATATGGCCGGCGTCATGGGCGTGACGCCGGACAAGATGCATGTAGTCGATGATGACGTCGGCGGCGCGTTCGGCATGAAGGGCGCCACCTATCCGGAATACGCCGCGCTGCTGCATGCGGCGCGCGCGCTCGGCAAGCCGGTGCATTGGGCATCGACGCGCTCAGAAGCCTTCGTCACCGACAACCAAGCGCGCGATTCGTTCTGGACCGTCGAACTCGCGCTCAACAAGCGCGGCCGTTTCCTTGCGTTGCGGGTCAATGGTCTTGGCAATACCGGCGCATATTTCACCGCCATCGCACATTTCATCGTTACGCTGCATATCGCCGGCTGTCTGCCGACGGTCTACGACATTCCACTGGCGCAGGTGAACGCGCGTTGCGTGTTCACCAATACCGTGCCGACCGGTCCTTATCGAGGCGCCGGCCGTCCGGAAGCGAGCTATCTGATGGAGCGGGTGATCGATGCCGCGGCTGACCAGACCGGGATTGATCCGGCCGAACTTCGTCGGCGCAATCTGATTGTGCCGGAGAAAATCCCCTATACCACGCCCTTCGGGAACATCTACGACAGCGGTAATTTTCCCGGACTGTTCGAGCGGGCGTTGGCAGTCGCCGATTATGCCGGCTTCGCCGCGCGGAAAAAGGAGGCCAGAAAGCGTGGCAAGCTGCGCGGCGTTGGTCTCGGCTGCTATCTCGAGATCGCCGGGGCCTTTCCGGAAGAGCCGGCGCGCATCAGCTTTTGCGGTGGCGAGGCGGTGAGCGTCAGCATCGGCGCCGGCGCTAGCGGGCAGGGGCATCAGACTGTGTTTGGCCAAGTGACCGCGCGCCGGCTCGGCATCGCGCCGAAATTGGTCACCGTAACCAGCGGCGATTCCGACCGCGACGTGCCCGGGTTCGGTGCGGTGGCCTCGCGCTCGGCGATGATGTCCGGTGGCGCCATCGCGATTGCCGCCGACCAGGTGATCGAGAAGGGCAAGCGCGTCGCCGCCATGCTGCTGCAGGCGGGTGAGGGTGACATTGACTACACCGATGGCAGGTTCAGCGTGAAGAATTCGTCCCGCGAGGTCTCGCTGTTCGAGGTGGCCGCACGAGCGAAAGAACTTCAGCGCCAGGGTGTCATCCCGGAAAGTCTCGACACCACGGCCAAGGCCAAGCTGCCGCCCTCCTTTCCCAATGGCTGCCACGTCGCGGAGGTGGAGATCGATCCCGACACCGGCGCCGTCGAGGTCGTCAATTACACCGCGGTCGGCGACAGCGGTAATCTGCTTGACGAGACCATCGTCACCGGCCAAGTGCATGGCGGCGTGGCGCAGGGTCTTGGCCAGGCGCTGAGCGAGGACACGATCTACAACTCAAGCGGCCAGCTTGTTTCCGGCTCGTTCATGGATTACGCGATGCCGCGCTCCAACTCGGTGCCGCCGATCCACGTCGAGCATTTCCCAATTGCCTGCCGGACCAACCCACTGGGCGTTAAGGGCACTGGCGAGGCCGGCACCACCGCGGCGCCGCCTGCGCTGATCAATGCCATCCTCGATGCCCTGCCTAAAGGCGCGCAGCTCGACATGCCGGCAACTCCCGCGCGTATCTGGCAGGCGCTGCAGAAGGCGAAGTAGCGATCACCTCGCATGCGGTCCATCAATCGGCCATGATCGCCACGCCTGTTCGGAAATCTTTCGCGAAATCGGGGATTGTCGCTTTGATGAAATGCCGCCCGCTGCTGGCCATGCTGTCCTTGTTTGCGCTTGCGGCCTGCGCCGGCACCTATGTGCCCAAGGGCGACCCCAGTTTCTATCACGACCTAGCGCGCCCGGGCGCCCAACTCGATGCCGCGGCAGCCGCATCGATGATCTCCGGCTATCGCGCGAACAACGGGTTGCCAGCGGTGACGATTGATCCGGGGTTGATGCAGATAGCGCAGGCGCAAGCCTCGCTCATGGCCGACCACAACAAGCTCAGCCACAACGTCGGCAAGCCCTTCGCAGCCCGGCTGAAGGCATCCGGCTATGACGCCAAACGCGCGGCGGAAAACATTGCCGCAGGCTACCACACGTTGGCGCAGGCCTTCTCGGGCTGGCGTGAGTCACCCGAGCACAAGTCCAACATGTTGCTTCCTGGTGCCACCCGCATGGGGATTGCCGCGGTCTATGCGCCGAAGTCGAAATACAAAGTGTTCTGGTCAATGATCCTGGCCGCGCCCGACAGGCCCCCGGGTTAGCTTTTGATGCAGTGCAAAAAGACGAGGCGTACGGTACCCGGCTAACCCAAACGCCCGCGATCGACACACGAAAGCTGTTGACCGAAAACGCGAACAGGTTTCCAATTCGATTCACCCCCTGCCGGGGCATAGGGGAGGAAGCGATGAAGATTGGTATCGCTTTGACTCTGGTAATCGCGTGCCCGAGTGTGGCGGCGGCCCAATACGGCTTTCAACTGCGGCCGTCACCCTATCGTATTCTGAGCGGCTGGGAGCAGAGCGCGAACATCGCTCGCAGCCAAACGATCGGGCACGCCTCGCGCGCTGCGACGTCGGCTGATCGTACACAGACCGACCAAGCTGGCATTTTGCATAACGGACGCGACGGCGATTTGACCGGGAGCGTTTACCGCACGCAGTCGACGCATTGATAAAGCGCCGCGCGTCGGCCACGGCGGCGCGCACGTTGTTTCGTCCGCGACCGCGATAAGACATTCACGTCGCACCACGTACAAAAGAAAAACCCGGCGCGTGCCGGGCTCTTCATGTTCATACGGTCGGACGTCAGGCCGTCTTGTTGACGGCGGTGCCGGTGCCGGGCGTGGTCGCGGCTTGCGTCTGGGCCTGCACGGTGGTGCCGCCGTCGTCGCTGTCGCCGTCGTGGTCCGGGCCGGGGCCTTCCGTCCGCTCGTGCGAGACGGGGGCGGTGTGCCCGGAGCCGATTGCAGAGATGCTCATCGTGAAGTCCTTTCACGCATTTCCAGGGGCCCCCACCACACCCATGGCACGGAGGGATTAAGCTTCTCTTTAAGAGGCCGTTAACCGGTTGTTGGCCGCGTCCCCCGGCATTTGCGGCCCGTTTTGGGTCGGGACAATGCCCTGGACCTTGTCCGCGTTGCTGACTAGGTTTGCGGCCGCATGCCGGTGCTGCCCAATCTCGATAGTTACGATGCCGTTTACCGTGCTTTCCGCTGGCAGGTGCCGGCGCGGGTCAACATTGGCGTCGACGTTTGTGACCGGTGGGCCGCGATCGATCCCGGCCAACTCGCCATCCTGCATATGCGGCCGGACGGGCAGAGCGAAGAGATCGGCTTCGGGCGCTTGCGCGAAATCTCCAACCGGCTTGCCAATACCTTACGGGCGCACGGCATCAAGCGTGGCGACCGCGTCGCCATCTTCATGCCGCAGGCGCCGGAAGTGGCCGCCGCCCATGTCGCGATCTACAAGCTCGGCGCGGTGGCGCTGCCGATCGCAATGCTGTTCGGGCCGGACGCGCTGTCCTATCGCCTGCAGAATTCCGGCGCCAAGGCGGTGCTCACCGACGCACAAGGGCTCGCCAAGCTCAATGACGTGCGTGGCGAAATGCCGGAACTCTCGTGTGTGTTGTCGGTGGACGGAGCGGGCGAGGGCGCCCTGAGCTTCGCGAATGAACTCATGCGCGCTTCGTCCGATTTCGCAGCCGTGGATACCGCGGCCGACGACCCGGCGATGATGATCTATACATCGGGCACCACTGGCAATCCAAAGGGCGCGCTGCACGGCCATCGCGTGTTGATCGGCCATCTACCTGGGGCAGAACTGCCGCATTTCCCGTTTCCGCAAGCGCATGACCGCTACTGGACGCCGGCCGATTGGGCCTGGGCCGGCGGCCTGCTCGATGTGCTGTTGCCGAGCCTCTATCACGGCGTGCCGGTGGTGGCGCGCAAGGTGGAGAAGTTCGATCCGGAAGAAGCCTTCGCACTGATGGCGAGGGCGGGCGTGCGCAACGCCTTCATCCCGCCAACCGCGCTGCGCATGATGCGCGCGGTGCCGACCCCGCAAGGCCGCCATGCTTTCAAGCTGCGCAGCTTGGCGTCGGGTGGCGAGTCGCTTGGCATCGAAGCACTGGAATGGGGCCGATCCGCATTCGGGCTTACCATCAATGAATTTTACGGCCAGACCGAATGCAATCTGGTGGTCGGCTCCTGCGCCCAACTCGGCACGCTCAAGGTCGGCGCCATGGGCAAGCCGGTGCCGGGTCACACGGTGGCCGTGATCGACCGCAACGGCAACGTGCTCAAGCCCGGCGAGATCGGGCAGATCGCGGTCAAGCGGCCGGACCCCGTCATGTTCCTGGAATACTGGGGTCGGCCAGACGCAACCCGCGACAAGTTTGTCGGCGACTGGATGACCACCGGCGACCAGGGCGTCACCGACGAAGAGGGCTACATTACATTCGTAGGCCGCGACGACGACGTCATTACGTCATCCGGCTTCCGCATCGGGCCCGGCGAGATCGAGGATTGTCTGCTGCGTCACCCGGCGGTGGCGCTCGCCGCGGTGGTCGGCAAGCCTGATCCCGTGCGCACGGAAATCGTCAAGGCGTTCATTGTCTTGAAGCCCGAAGCGGTGGCCTCCAACACGCTCGCCGCGGAAATCCAGGGCTTCGTTCGCACGCGGCTGGCCGCGCATGAATATCCGCGGGAAGTCGCCTTCATCGACCAGATGCCGATGACCACCACCGGCAAGGTGATCCGAAGGCTGTTGCGGGAAAAGGCGTAAACGCGCCTGCGTCCGCTCAGTGCTTCGCGTGGCGCAGGATAAACACGTGGTAGCCGAGCCGCCGACGCGTCACGAGATAGAGCAGGATCAATTCGACGATCAGCGCTGTCGATGTCGCCACCGCCGCGCCGTTAATGCCGAGCCGCGGGATAAACACGACGCACAGGCCGAGATTGATAGCGAAGGCCAGCGCGTAGATGCCGGCGCATTGCTTGCGCTCGCCCAGCATGTTGAGCAGCCGTTCCGCCGGACCGACTGCGGCGCGCGCCAGCATGCCGGCGGCGAGAATGAACATCACCGAATAGCCGGACGTGAAACCAGGGCCGAACAGCGACAGCAGCGGCCGGCCAAAGACGAGAATCATCCCGCATGCGGCAAGCGAAGGCCAGAACGTCCAGCGAATGGTCTCGTTGAAGAATTTCGCCAGCCGCTCGTGATTGCCTTCGACGTAGTATTCCGTGAACTTGTGGGTGGAGGCGCCGGCGATAGCGAAATAGACGAAGGCGACCACCGCCAAGATGCGCGCGGCGGCGTAATAGACCGCGACCTCGCCCGGCGGCTGGAAACGCTCGAGGGCGATGATGTCGACATAAGTGAGCATCAAGTAGAAGCCTTCGACCACCAGGATAGGCAACGAGGTGGCGAGCCAATTGCTCGGTGCGTAACGTTTTGGTCCGAGCGGAACGACGCCGGCGAGGCGGTGGTTGAGCCGCATCAATTGCACAGCGGTGACCGCCCAGGTGGCGCCGATGGCGATGATCATCGCCGTCACCGCGCCGACCGAATAGCCGAGAAACCAGGCAGCCCCGATCAACACCGTGAGCAGGAGCTGGCGGCCAACAAAAAATGGCATCAGCGCCAGCATCGGCCAATTATAGGATTGCGCAATTCCGGTTTGCAGCGCGCTGACGCCGGTGATCGGGATGATGACGCAGGCAAGATAAAGTGGAATGACCGTGAAGTTGTCGATCCAAGGCTTCAATAGCGTCACGCCGATGGCGCCGACGACCGCAATCGCGGTTGCCAGGGCAAGCGCCAGCCAGCGGCCGCCGGTGAGAAAGCCGCGCAAGCCGTCAGGATCCTCAAGCTCGCTATATTCAGGAATGAAACGGCGCGCCGCCGATGAGAGGCCGACGTCGGACAGCGACCCGATCATCAGCACCCAAGTCCAAACATAGATGTAGACGCCGAACTCGAAGCGGCCCATCCAGCGCGCCAGCAGCACCTGCGAGACCAGGGCGATGAGCGCGCTGGCGATCCGCAACAGGAACACCTTGCCGGCAACGAGCTGCGCCAGTCGGCTATCGCTGCGGTCGGCGAGGATGGCTTTGACGCGCGCGATCAGCCCCGCCGCCGACAGAGGCGAGGGCGCGGGGGCGGCGCCGGAACCGGACGGAGGCACGGTTTCCTCCCGCGCCGGCCGCGTTGCGTGGGACGGCGACGTCATTGTGATCGGTTAGCAAGGAATCGTTAAGAATCGGTTGGACGCGTTTCCCGCGTCCCGGGAGGGCGATCAGGCCCTCTCCAGCTTGGCCACGTCGGCCAATATGCGTTCCACCACCTTGCGGTCGTCGGGTGAAAGCGGCGTCTGCGGCGGTACCGGATCGCCGACAGCATAGCCTTGGATCTGCAGCCCGGCCTTGATGCAGGCAGCGAGGTTGAACCGCGCGAAGGCCTCGTTGATACGCCAAAGGTCGCGCTGCAGGCGCAAGGCTTCGTCCCACTTGCCCGCGCGGCAGAGTTCATAGAGCCGCACGCTCTCGCGCGGCACGATGCAAGCCGGGCCCGCCATCCAGCCGACGCCGCCGATCAGCATCACCGCCGCCGGGATATGGGCGGACGCCGAGAACACTTTCATCGTCGGTGCCCGGTTCATGATCGAGAGCAGGCGGCCGGTATTACTGGAGGCATCCTTGATGTAGCGGATGCGCGGATGTTCGGAGAGCCGCGTGATGACGTCGAGGGTGAGATCGCTGCGCTGGAAGTTCGGGTTGGTGTAGATCACCACCGGAATGTCGACGGCGTCAGCGATGGCGCGAAAGTATGACTCGACCTGCGCGTCCTTGAGCGGGAAATAGGCTTCGAGCACGGCGAGAATGCCGTCGGCGCCGAGCTTTTGCCAGCTTTTCGCCTGTTCGACCGCATCGGCGGTGGCGGTCGAAGCAATACCGGCAACCACCGGCACGTGCTTGTTGGCGGCCTCGATGGCCGCCTTCACCACCGCCTCGCGCTGCGCGCGGGAAAGATAAGCGAACTCGCCGGTCGAGCCGAGTGGCGTCAGCCCATGTACACCGGCCTTGATCAGGTCATCGCACAGGCGCCCGAGTACGTCGGTCTTGATCTTGCCGGCACCGTCGATCGGCGAGACCAGATAGGGAAAGACGCCGCGGAATTCAGACATGGTTTGTGTCGCCTCGATTAGAATACCCACAATGCGTCGGGCGGAAATTCGATGTAGTGCTCGCCTCGCGCCGGCGGATGGTCGGCATAAGCGCGCACGTTGAGAGGCCCTCGCGCGAATAGTAGCTCCCAGCGCTCGCCGAGATACATCGGTGTCTCCAGCTTCATCGCGAGGCGGTTGGGTCCGGGCGCGTCGGCGCAACGAACGCGCTCCAAGCGAATGATCCCGATCGCAGCGCTGCCGACGCCCGCTTTCGTGCGCGCCCGGCCCGTGATGCGTTCGCCGAATATATCGATCGTGGCGTGACCGTTGCTCACCTCGACCAGCTTGCCTTCCAGCCGGTTGTTGGCGCCCATGAACTCGGCCGAGAAGCGTGTCGCCGGCTCATTATAGAGCGTGGTCGGCGGTCCGTCCTGAGCGATCGTGCCGCCGTCGAGCAAAACGATACGGTCGGCGATCGCCATGGCTTCCAATTGATCGTGGGTGACATGCACGGCGGACAGGCCGCGCGTTATGATCAGGGTGCGCAGCCAGGCGCGCGCTTCCTCGCGCAGCTTGGCATCGAGATTGGACAAAGGCTCGTCGAGCAGGATCACCGGCGGCTCGTAGACCAGCGCGCGCGCGATAGCCACGCGTTGCTGCTGGCCGCCGGACAGTTGCGCCGGAAAGCGGCCGGCAAGATTGGTGAGGCCGATCTGATCGAGCACCTTGTCGACCCGTTGTTTGATGTCGTTTGGCGCCGTGCCGCGCAGCGCGAGCCCGGTTGCGACGTTTTCGAACACCGTGCGGTGCGGCCATAGCGCATAAGATTGGAACACGAGACCGAGCCCGCGCTGGTCGGGTGGCAGCGCGATATTGCGCGCGGCGTCGAAGAAGACTTGATCGCCAATCGCGATGCTGCCGGCATGCGGCTGTTCGAGTCCCGCGATAGCGCGCAGCAGTGTCGTCTTGCCGCTGCCCGAAGCGCCGAGCAGCGCCACCACCTGGCCCGCGGGCACGCACAGCGACACGCCCTTGAGAACCTCGTTGTCGCCGAGCCGGACGGCGAGATCCTGCACCACCAAGTCAGCCATGCCGCCGATTTAGCCGGCAAACCCGCCGCTGTCGAGAAAAGCCTGTTCTTCCGGCGTGGTGGCGCGACCGAGCACGGCGTTGCGGTGCGGAAAACGACCGAAGCGGCGGATAATGTCAGCGTGCATTTCTGCCCATTTCATCCCGTTTTCGTTGCCGTATGCGCGATAGAAGGCGATTGCTTTTTCCTGGTCGGCCAATTCTTCGGAATGCATGAACGGCAGATAGAAGAAGGTGCGCATGTCGTCGAAGGCGCCGTCGAAACCGTTGAGGATGCCGCGGCTTGCGATAGCGCGCGCAAGCGGATCGGTGGCGAAGGCGCGCGCGTCACCGCGGAACATGTTGCGTGGAAACTGGTCGAGCAGGATGAGCAGCGCCAGCGTACCCTCAGCATTCTGTTCCCATACGGCGAGCGTGCCGGCGGCCGCCTGTTCATGGCGCGCGAGAAAGCGCTGACGGATTTCGGAGTTGATGTCTTCGTGCTTCTCGAACCAGCCCTTCGGCCCGACCTCGCGCCAGAAGGCGATGATATCGGCGGGGCTCGGTTCGCTCGTGTCCTCGCTCATGATGCGTCGCGCCCCGGTTTTTCCTCGCGCAAGGCGCGGCGCAGGATCTTGCCGACGTTCGATTTAGGCAGTTCTTTGCGAAACTCGATGTGGCGCGGCACTTTGTAACCTGCGAGGCCCTTGCTCAGGAATTCGCGCAGCTCGTGTTCGGTCACTTCCGGCTTCTTCTTGACTGCGAAGAGCTTGGGCACCTCGCCGGAATGCCGATCGGGCACGCCGACGACCGCGCATTCCAAGAGGCCCCCGTGGCTCATGGCGAAATCCTCGACCTCGTTGGGGAATACCTTGAAGCCGGAAACGGAAATCATGTCCTTCTTGCGGTCGACGATACGCACGCGGCCTTGCTCGTCCATCACGCCAATGTCGCCGGTGCGCAGGAAGCCGTCGGCGGTCATCACCTTGGCGGTCTCGTCGGGCCGCCGCCAATAGCCCGGCATCACCTGCGGGCCGCGGGCGCAGATCTCGCCCCCTTCGCCGGGCGGCAGCTCGTGGCCGCCATCGTCGCGGATGGAGATCTCGGTCGACGGCATCGGGAGGCCGATGGTGCCGGTCCACTCGGCGATGTCGCCGCGATTGCAGGTGAGCACCGGCGAGGTCTCCGACAGGCCGTAGCCCTCGATGATCGGCCGGCCGGTCGCCTTCATCCAGGCTTCGGCCACCGACTTTTGCACCGCCATGCCGCCGCCAACCGCATATTTGAGGCGAGACCAGTCGAGCATGCCGAAATCAGGATGATGCAGCAGCGCATTGAACAGCGTGTTCACCGCCGGGAGGGCGTTCACCTTCACATTCGCGAGTTCCTTGATCAGCCCGCCGATGTCGCGCGGATTGGGGATCAAGAGGCAGACGCCACCCAGGCGTACGCCGAGCAGGAAGCAGGCGGTGAGTGCGAAGATATGATAGAGCGGCAATGCGGTGAGGATGACCACCTGGTCGATGTGGGGCGGTCCGTCCAACATCGGCGTATGCCAAGCCTCCACTTGCAAGACATTGGCGACCAGATTGCGATGCAGCAGCACCGCGCCCTTCGAGACGCCGGTGGTGCCCCCGGTATATTGCAGGAAGGCGATGTCGTCGGGCGCGACTTCCGCAGGTGTGAACGGCAGCGCGCGGCCGGCATTGAGCGCGTCGTTGAACCGGATCGCGTCCGGCATACGGTATGTCGGCACCATCTTCTTGACGTGGCGGACGACGCCATTGACCAGCGCGCCCTTCACCGTGCCCAGCAGGTCGCCCATGCTGGCGATGACCACGTGCTCAACAGCAGTGTGCGGCAGCGCCTCCTGCAGCACGGCAGCAAAATTTTCCAGCACAACGATCGCCTCGGCACCAGCGTCGCTGAGCTGGAACGCCAGTTCGCGCGGCTTGTAGAGCGGATTGACGTTCACCACCGTGAAGCCAGCGCGCAGGATGGCGGCGATCGCAATCGGATATTGCAATATGTTCGGCATCATCACCGCGACGCGGGCGCCGCGCTTCAAGCCGCGGCTTTGCAGCCAGGCGGCGAGTGCGCGTGAGGCGCGGTCGAGTTCGGCATAGCTCAGCGACTTACCCATGCACAGGCAACATGGCCGAGCGGCAAAACGGGCGAAGCTCTCCTCGAACAACGCCGGCAAAGAAGGAAAAGATGACAGGTCGATGTCAGCGGCGACGCCTGGGGGATAGTGCCGCAGCCAGATCCGTTCCATGGGTCTTTCCCGGCGCCGGCAAGGGGGAGCCGACGATTCACGCAGAAGATCGGGCGAACTGGCGGCTGGCGCAAGTCCTTGACGCTCACTCGGAGCCCGTTTGCCGGCAAAGCGGCACGAAAGAGCAGCGTGATTGTGGTTATCCTCGGCGCCATTTTATCCGGCGATAAGTCGGCGTGGAGGGTCGACACCACTTCACAGCCGGCTTCATGACAGGTGAGGCGTCGATGTTCCCGATGCGTCGCGAGAGCCGTCGGGACACGCGGCGCGCCCTAAGCGCGTGTGCATCGCCGCAACACTGGCGAAATTTCAGCAAAGCAAACGGATCGAACACTTGCAGTAGCGAGAAGAATCAGAATCAATATTTATTGTCACATAAATCACCGCAATCCTCGCACAAACGTTGGAGGATGTTCATGTCGGTTGGAACTGGGAATTGGTCGTCGTCTGCGCGTTTTATCGTCGTCGCGAACGAAAAGGGTGGGTCGGGCAAGTCCACCGTTGCTATGCACATTGCTGTCGCCTTGATCAAAGTGGGTCGGCGCGTTGCCACCATCGATCTCGATTCACAGCAGCGGACTTTCACGCACTATATCGAGAACAGGCGCGCCTGGGCCGCGCATATCGGCCGCGATCTGGGGGTTCCAAATCACGTCTGCCTCGACGAGGCAGCGCAGGACGAATGGGCGAGGCGTCAGGCGCTCGACGCCGCCGTGGACGCATTGGCGAAGACGTGCGACTTCATCGTCATTGACACGCCGGGCTACGAGGGCCCTCTCACGCGCGCGGCCCATTCGATAGCGGACACTCTGATCACGCCGCTCAACGACAGTTTTGTTGACCTTGACGTGCTCGCGACCGTCGATCCCGAAACCTTCCATATCACCGGTCCAAGCCGATATGCCCGGATGGTGGAAGAGGTGCGCCGTCAGCGCGAGGCCGATCAATATTTCACCGACTGGATCGTGCTGCGCAATCGGCTATCGAGCCTCAATTCACGCAATAAGCGGTTGGTGGGCGATGCCCTGCAAACGCTTTCCCGGCAGCTCAACTTCCGCTGCATCGAGGGCTTGGCGGAGCGGGTGATCTTCCGTGAATTCTTTCCGCGCGGTCTGACCGCGGTCGATGATCTCGACGAGATCACGCACGGCACGCGGCTGACGATGTCGCACGTTACCGCGCGTCTTGAAATCGAGAACCTGCTCGGCGTCATGGGGCTCAGTGAACCGGCGGCTGGCGAGCAGAGCGTCGCTCAGAAGCTCAACGCCGCGTGAGATTCTCGCTCTGCGCCGGCCGTTCTCGAAGCAGCCGTTCAGCGATCGAGGCCGCCGAACGGCACCAGTGGATTGTCGATTAGCGCCGCGCGATCGGGTCTGTCCGGGGCAGCGGCGCCGAGAAACGCCTCGAACAACTCGCGCACCGTAGCCTCGGGCAGGTCGCGGGTGATGAACACCAGCCGGGTGCGGTGGTCGTCGTCGGGCCAGCGCTCGAGCCGTGCGCTTGGGTGGAACACGTGCTGGACGCCGTGCACCACCACGGGCGTATCCGGCATTTCGGCGAGCTTTACGATTCCCTTCACACGCAGGAGCTGTGCGCCGTAGTTGGCGCGCAGCAGTTCAAGAAACATTTCCAGCGTACCTGCGGGAATGGCGGCGTCGCTGGTCAGCGCAAAGGCGCTGATGTGGGCGTCGTGGCGGTTGTGGTCGAGACGGCCATGGTCGTGCCCATGATCGTGATGGTGCCCGTGGTCATGATGGTGATGGGCATGATCGTGCGGTTCGGCATAGGCCTCGGCGGCCAGCCACCTCCTCACGTCGGGGATTTTGCGGTCGGGATCATAGAGTCCGCAATTCAACAGCCGGTCGGGCGTGGCTTCGCCCTTGACGGCGTCGAGAATGGCCGCGGCGGGATTGAGCGTGCGCAGGCGCTCGACGACGCGTTCGCGCTGAGTTTCATCGGCGAGATCGGTCTTTGTCAGCACGATTCGGTCGGCGACCGCGGCCTGTTTCACCGCTTCCTCATGCGCGTCGAGCGTGGCGTCACCGTTCATCGCGTCGGCCACCGTCACCACGCCGTCGAGCCGGTAGCGCAGCAACAGATAGGGATGCGCCATCACGGTGTGCAGCACTGGAGCGGGATCGGCGAGGCCGGTCGTCTCCAGCAAAACGCGCTTGAACGTGCAGCGGCGGTTATCGAGGTCGCGCAGCAGTGTTTCCAGTGCGTCGACAAGGTCGCCGCGCATGGTGCAGCACAGGCAGCCCGATTGCAGCAGCACCATGTTGTCGCCGACATATTCGACCAGCAAATGGTCGAGTCCGATTTCGCCGAATTCATTGATGATGACGGCGGTTCCGGCGAGCGCGGGATCTTTGAGCAGGCGGTTGAGCAGCGTGGTCTTGCCGGCGCCGAGGAAGCCGGTGAGCACAGTCAGCGGGATCGGGATCGGCGGTTGACGGCGGTCGGTGCTTGGCGCGGTCGCGCTCATTTCTTCGCCGACTTCGTTTTTGATTTCCGGCTATGGCGCTTGATCGCCTTGGCGCGGTGGTGGTGCGCGACCTTCTTCTTGACGCGGTGGCGATGATGAATGACCGGCGCCGGGTCGGGATGATCGGCCGGGCCGGTGAACACCACCACCGGCGGCTCGGTATCGACCGGCGGTCCCAGAACGAACTTGCCGTCGGTCGGCCGCAGGGCGGAGAGCATGAAACCCTGCGCCGAACTGCCATCGGTATCGGCCGATGCCACCGTATCGCTGTCATCGTCATTGTCGGACGGCGGCTTGTGACGGTGGCGGTGCGGTCCGCACATTTCGTCGCGCAGATCAGGCGGTAGCGCGTCGACCGGCGACAGCGCGTCGACCGTGCCGAGCGATGGCGTCAGCCAGGACAACGGAGTCGAGTCGAAGCCGCGCTCCAGAAGCTTCGCCGCTTCCAGCGTGCGTGCGGCGCCGGAATAGGCGCCTAGCACGATGGCGATCAGGCGGCGGCCGTTGCGGGTGGCGGAGGCCACCAGGTTGAAGCCGGATGCGCAGATGAAGCCGGTCTTCATCCCGTCGGCGCCAGGATAGCGGTCGAGCAGATGGTTGTAGTTGTGGATGATGCGGTTGCCGTAGCGGATGGCGTGAATGTGCCAATAGTAGTCGTATTGCGGGAATTCGCGGATCAGCGCGCGAGCGAGAATGCCGAGATCGCGCGCCGAGGTGACGTGATGCTCGGCCGGCAACCCGTTCGGATTGACGAAATGACTCTGGGTCATGCCGAGCCGCGCCGCATTGGCGTTCATCAGGTCGGCGAATTTCGGAATTGAGCCGGCGACTTCCTCGGCGATGGCGACCGCGACATCGTTCGCCGATTTGACCAGCATCATCTTCAACGCGTTATCGATAGTGAGCCGGGCGCCGACCGGCAGTCCCATCTTGCTCGGCTCTTGCGCCGCCGCGTCGCGCGTCATGGTGATAAGCGTATTCAGGCTGATCTTGCGCTGCTGCACCTCGCGCAATGTCGTATAGGTCGTCATCAGCTTGGTGACCGAAGCGGGATACCAAGGATAGGTGGCGTTCTCGGCCAGCAACACCTTTCCGGTGGACGCTTCCAACAGCAGCTTGGCTTCGGCGTGAGCGCGAACGGCACCGGTCAACGACAGCGCGAGCGCGGCAAAGGCGACTAACAGGAAACGGCTACAGGAACGATAATTCACGGATCGCGGTCCGGTCTGACGGGAGCGGGCCTTTAGAAACGACTGGGTTCCATAGGCGGTGACGCTAGGCTATCCAAGCTTGGCATAGGAGGCAAAGCCGGCAGGCCTCCCCGCTTGAAATATGGTAATTGGTGCATATCCCTTAATAATACGACCAAAGTTCGGCATTCAGGCGCGTTATCGACCGGCGCAGGGGGCATCGCGCAAGGAGAATAGCAATGACCGCAGCCATCGTGGGTTGGGCCCATAGTCCCTTCGGCAAGCTTCAAGGCGAGACCGTCGAGAGCCTGATCGTGCGGGTGGCGGGCGGGGCGCTCAAGGATGCCGGCGTTGCCGCCAAGGACGTCGACGAGATCGTGCTTGGGCATTTCAATGCCGGCTTCTCGGCGCAGGACTTTACCGCCTCGCTGGTGCTGCAGGCCTCGCCCGATCTGCGGTTCAAGCGCGCGACCCGAGTGGAGAACGCCTGTGCAACCGGTTCTGCCGCGGTGCGGCAGGGGCTGAATGCGATTGCCGCGCGTTCAGCGCGCGTCGTATTGGTGGTCGGTGTCGAGCAGATGACGACGACGCCGGGTCCCGAAATCGGCCGTAACCTGCTCAAGGCCTCTTACGTGCGTGAAGAGGCCGACATCGAAGGCGGCTTTGCCGGAGTCTTCGGCAAGATCGCGGGACTCTACTTCCAGAAATGGGGTGACCAATCGGATGCCTTGGCGATGATCGCCGCCAAGAACCACAAGAACGGCGTCGGCAATCCTTACGCGCAGATGCGCAAGGATATTGGTTATGACTTCTGTCGCACGGAAAGCGAGAAGAATCCCTTCGTTGCCGGCCCGCTCAAGCGCACGGATTGCTCGCTGGTTTCCGATGGCGCCGCCGCCGTCGTGCTGGCCGATATCGAGACCGCGCTTCAACTCAATAAGGCGGTTGCGTTTCGCGCCGCCGAACACGTGCAGGACTTCCTGCCAATGTCCAAGCGCGACATCCTCAAGTTCGAAGGTTGCGCGCTCGGCTGGCAGCGCGCGCTCAGCCGCGCCGGTCTCACCCTCGATGATTTGTCATTCGTGGAAACCCACGACTGCTTCACCATCGCCGAATTGATCGAATACGAGGCCATGGGATTGACCCCGGAAGGACAGGGCGCCATCGCGATCAAGGAAGGTTGGACGCAGAAGGACGGTAAATTGCCGATCAATCCGTCAGGCGGTCTGAAGGCGAAAGGCCATCCTATTGGCGCGACTGGCGTATCGATGCACGCGCTCACCGCGATGCAACTCACTGACAGCGCCGGCGATCTACAAGTCAAGAACGCTCGCCTCGGCGGCATCTTCAATATGGGCGGAACGGCGGTTGCAAATTACGTCAGTATCCTGGAAAGGATCAAATAATAGTGAGGAATGCAAGAAAGCCCCGCAAATAAGGGCGGTTGTCGCGCGCATTTCATGGCCGAGTACCTACCGGAAGGTACCATAATGCACTAGTTTGACGTGCATCGGTTTCAATCGCTGCGAAATTGATCGCAGGGCGGGACATGTTAGAATTTCCATGTCATGAACATAAATAACTAGTGCTTTGAATGTTTGTTCGCACACATATGTTCGCGCTGCCGCCGAGGCCGTTATGAGCGAAAGACGATCGACGACCAACATACCAACGGATCTTCTGCGCACCTTGGTTGCGGTTGTCGATCTGCGCAGTTTTACAAAGGCGTCCGTCTTGCTCGGTCTGACCCAGCCTGCCGTCAGCGCGCAGATCAAGCGGCTGCAATACCTGCTCGATGGGGATCTGTTTGACCGTAGCGTCCAAGGCATCAGCCTCACCCCGCAAGGGGAGGCCGTGATCAGCTATGCACGCCGCCTGCTTTCAATCAACGACCAGATCGTGCATCTCGGAGCGAGCGATGCCCGTGCCGAGACTGTGATCCGGGTGGGCACGTCGAGCGACTACGTCACGTCGCTTCTGCCCGCCACGCTGGCCCGGTTTCGCGAACGGTGGCCGGACGTGCGCTTCATCGTACGAACCGCTTTCTATGACATGTTGCTGCGCGATCTGCGTAGCGGCGGACTCGATGTGGTGGTCGGACTGTCGCTCAATCCGCCGCCTGACGCGCACCAGGTGATGGCGAAAGAGACGGTATGGGTGCGTGGCGAGGCGACCGAACTCGACGTCGATTTTCCCGTGCCGCTGGTTACCTACGGCGAGGCTTGCGCTTATCACCGGGTGTCAACGACTGCGCTGCAGACAGCCGGATTGAACTGGGAAGCGGTTTTCACCGGGCCTAGTCTTGCCAGCCTCAGCGCCGCCGTCGCTGCCGGACTTGGCGTCATGCCGATCGCCCGCAGCGTCGCTACCGCGGCGGGCCTGATCATTTGGGAAGATGCGCCGTTGCCGAAGCTGCCGAGTCTCTATTCCGGCGTTTATGTGAGAGAGGGCGGCGAGCAACAGGCCTATCTGCAACTGGCCGACGATATCGCCGAAGCCCTCTATGGCAGCTCGCGCCGCGTGCCGAAACTGGTGGTCGACCGGCCGCGCAAGGCCAGTCCGGCCGCTTGACGATCAGCGAAACGCGCGTTCCGCCGCTGGCGGTAGATAGGAGGAATCGAAGACGTCGGCGGGCTTCGGTTTGCCGGCCTTGAAGCGATATCCGAGCGCGATCTGCTCGAGGGCGCGCTCGAAGCGCGTGGTGTCGATGGCGCCGTAGCCGTTGGCCTTTACTTCCGGTGTGACGAAGTCGCCCGCAATCACCATGGCGAGACGCTCGCGTTCCACGTCTTTCTTGAGCGCGTCGTCGCGTGTCAGCGCCGCCTCAATCGCGCTCGCGGGCGAGGCGATCGTGGCCTTCAGGCCTTTCAGGAAGGCGCTCAGGAAAGCCCGCACCGTTTCCGGGTGCTTGGTCGCGAAATCGGTATTCACGATAATTGCCTGCCCGTACAGCGTGACGCCGTAGTCGGCCATCGCCAGCACGGTTATGTCGTTGACCGGCACGCCCTTCTCCTTGAGATCGATGAACACCGAAAAGGGCTGGCCGGTGATCGCGTCGACTTGACCGGCGGCGAGCATCGGCTCGCGTACAAGTTTGGCGACGTTCTCGATCTTGACCTTGGCGATGTCGATCCCGTTGACCTTGGCGAAAACAGGCCACTGCGCGGCCGCGGGATCTGACGCCGGCGCGCCCAGCCTCTTGCCTTCGAGATCCTTCGGGGCGGTGATGCCGCGGCTCTTTCGCCCGATGATGGCGTAAGCCGGGCGGTTGTAAAGCATGAATATGGCCTTGACCGGTGCCTTGGGGTTGGCATCGCGGTACTTGATCAGCGCGTTGATGTCGGCGAGGGCCAGCTCGAATTGGCCCGAAGCCACCCGGGTGATTGGCTCGAGCATGTCGTTGCCCGGCGCAACGCTGACATTGAGCCCTGCGGACCGGTACCACCCGCGGTCGAGCGGCAACAGGAAGGGCGCTGCGGTGCCGTCGATGGGCCGGTCGAGGCTGAGGCTGACGAGATTGTCGGCGGCAGTGGCAGCGGCGGCGCCGGTGAAAGCCAGCATCAGGGCCGCGCAGACAGACCAAGCGGCGCGCCGAACGCTCATGGCTCCAGCCTTTCCCCTAACGCGCGCATCCGCATGCATCTTCCGCCCGTGCTTATTTCATTCTTATGGCGCAGAAAAATACATGCGTCCGTAAAGAGCAAGACAAGACCGCAAAATTAAGGTGCCCAGGCTGGCGGTAAGGCTAACATTGCCGCTTATCCGTGCAGTCGCTCGATTAACTTCTCAGGCCGCGAGAATCACCGCGGTCTGCGTTATGCTGGCGTGCCGGCTTCGAGGTACTTTTCCATGCGGACGGCAAGGCCTTCGGCTACGACCTGCGACTTTCCGCCGTTCCGCGCACCCTATGCGCCGGCGGACGAGGCGATCGCGGCGCGCCTCTTGGCAGCGACTGTCCGCTCGGCTGAGGCCGAGGCTCGTATCGACGAGCGGACCGCTCGGCTGGTGGAAGCGATGCGCGCGCGTCGCGGTGGGCTCGGTGGGGTAGAAGACTTCCTGCACGCCTTTGCGCTCTCCACGAAAGAAGGGCTGGCGCTGATGGTGCTGGCGGAGGCGCTGTTGCGGGTGCCCGACGCCGGCACCGCCGACCGGCTCATCGAGGACAAGCTCAAAGGCGGCGACTGGGCGCATTACGACGGCCATTCAACGGCCTTCCTGGTCTCCGCTTCGGCCTGGACGCTGGGAATCACTGCGCGCGTCATCCACCCGGGCGAGACTCCGGAGGGCATCGTTGACGGGCTCATCAAACGGCTCGGCCTGCCGGCAGTGCGTGCCGCCACCCGGCAGGCCATGCGTCTGCTCGGCTCGCACTTCGTGCTCGGCCAGACCATTCAAGAGGCGCTCGACCGGGCCGCGGGCCGCCGCGAATTCCTTTATTCCTTTGACATGCTGGGGGAGGGCGCGCGCACTGCCGCCGAAGCCACGCGTTACTTCGACGCCTATGCCAGGGCTATCGCCGCCATCGGCAAGACCGCGGGCAACGACGCGCTGCCGCGGCGGCCCGGCATTTCGGTGAAATTGTCAGCCTTGCATCCGCGTTACGAGCCGCTGTCGCGCCAGCGTGTGCTCAAGGAGCTTACGCCGCGCGTGCTGGAACTGGCGCGGCTGGCGAAATCGCACGAGCTTAATTTCACGGTCGATGCCGAAGAGGCGGACCGGCTGGAACTGTCGCTCCAGGTTATCGCAGCCACGGCAAGCGATTCCTCGTTGGCGGGTTGGGACGGTTTCGGGCTGGCGGTGCAGTCCTATCAAAAGCGCGCTGGCGACGTTATCGATTGGATCGCCGATCTCGCCGAGAGGCTTCAACGCCGTTTTATGGTGCGCCTGGTCAAGGGCGCCTATTGGGACACCGAGGTCAAGCGCGCGCAGGAGCGTGGGCTTGCCGACTATCCGGTGTTCATCCGCAAGGCGATGACCGACCTCTGCTATCTCGATTGCGTGCGGCGGCTGCTCAAGGCGCGCCCGCGGCTCTATCCGCAAATCGCCACCCACAACGCACTGACAGTGGCGAGCGTGATCGAGGATGCCGGGGGGATCGAGGGTTACGAATTCCAGCGCTTGCATGGCATGGGCGAGGCGCTTTACGGCGAACTGCGCAGCGAACTGCCCGCCGTGAGTTGCCGCGTCTATGCGCCGGTCGGCGGCTATGCCGATCTCTTGGCTTATCTGGTGCGCCGCCTGCTGGAGAATGGCGCCAACTCGTCGTTCGTGTCGGCGGCGGCCGATCCGGCGGTGCCGATAGCGGACATTCTTCGGCGTCCGCAAATCTGGATCACCGCACCGGACAAGGCGCGCAATGTGCACATCCCGTTGCCGCGCAACTTGTTTATGCCGGTGCGCGGAAATTCCGCCGGTGTTGAATTCGGTGACGGTGCCGCGCTTGACGTCTTGTTGGCGGAGATCGACGCGGTGCGCGGCGAGATGCGGGCGACGCCGCTCATCGACGGCGCCGCGATCGAAGGCCGCGAGAGGTCGGTCGTTTCGCCGATTGACGGCAAGGTCATCGGCACGGTCGTGGAAGGCGATGAAGCGATCGTCGCTGCAGCCATGAGCGCGGCGCAGGCGGGCTTTCCTGCCTGGAATGCGACACAAGTCGACCAACGCGCCGTCGCGCTCGAACGCGCCGCCGATCTGCTCGAGCGGAATCGCGCGCGGCTTATTGGGCTGTTGCAAAGCGAAGCCGGCAAGACACTCAACGACTGCCTTGGCGAGGTGCGCGAAGCCGCCGACTTCTGCCGCTACTACGCGGCGCAAGCCCGCCGCGCTCTCACACCGAAACAGCTGCCGGGCCCGACCGGCGAGAGCAATGAATTGCGCAGTCGCGGCCGCGGCATCTTCATCTGCATCAGTCCATGGAATTTTCCGCTTGCCATCTTCACCGGCCAAGTCGCCGCCGCGCTTGCCGCCGGCAACGCGGTGGTGGCCAAACCTGCCGGGCAGACGCCGCTCATTGCTCATGAAGCGGTGAGGCTGATGCACGCCGCCGGCATTCCAGCAAGTGCGCTGCACCTGATACCTGGCGGCGGGAAAGTCGGCGCAACGCTTGTCGTCGACGCGCGCGTGGCCGGTGTGGCGTTTACCGGCTCGACGGAAGTCGCGCGCGTCATCAATCGTTCGCTTGCCGCCAAGAACGGGCCCATTCCGCCGCTCATTGCCGAGACCGGCGGTATCAACGCCATGATCGTCGACGCCAGCGCGTTGCCCGAGCAGGTCACCGACGATGCTATCGAGTTCGGCCTTCCGCTCAGCCGGGCAGCGCTGTTCAGCGTTGCGATTACTTTGCTTGCAGGACGACATCGCGGACCGCGTGCTCTCCATGATGGAGGGCGCCGCTCGCGAGCTTCGGCTCGGCGATCCGCGCGATATTGCGACACAAGTCGGGCCGGTGATCGACATCGGCGCGCGCGAT
The DNA here is from genome assembly GCA_963732895.1 of uncultured Pseudomonadota bacterium. Classification (GTDB taxonomy): domain Bacteria; phylum Pseudomonadota; class Alphaproteobacteria; order Rhizobiales; family Xanthobacteraceae; genus Pseudolabrys. Next base: position 421,872 of record CAVTBG010000009.1, read on the forward strand.
AAACTGGAAGCTTGGATCAGCCGCATGGACACGCACGGCGCAGTGCGCCTCCGTCTTGAGGGCGAGCCGCCGGCCGGTGGCAGCTATGTCGCGCCCACGATCGTCGAGCTCGATTCCGCGCGCGAACTGAGAGAGGAAGTTTTCGGCCCGGTGCTGCATGTTGTGCGCTGGCGTGCCGGCGAACTCGATGAGCTGCTCTGCGATATCGCTGGTAACGGCACCGCGTTGACGCTCGGTATCCACACCCGCATCGACGCCACCGCCGAGCGCATCGCGGCGCAGCTTGCCAACGGCAACGTCTATGTGAACCGCAACATGATCGGCGCGGTGGTTGGATCCCAGCCATTCGGTGGCAGCGGCCTGTCCGGCACGGGGCCGAAGGCGGGCGGGCCGGGCTACCTGCACCGTTTCGCGCTGGAGCAGGTCGTGACCGTCAACACCGCCGCCGCCGGCGGCAACGCGAACCTGCTGAGCGGCGAGGGCGACTAGCGCCCTGCGCCGCTATTCCCCCGTTAGCCCTGTTGCCCGAAAGATGGCTCGAATCCGCCTGTGATCATCATCCGTTAACCGGATTGACGCCCGGATCGGGTATTCTCCCGCCCCATGGCTGATTCGGTCACCCGGCTCTACAACGCCGTGCTTGCCGCCGAGGGCGCTGACCCGGCGAAGTCGCGGACCGCTCGGCTCATGCGCGCCGGCCGCGCCAAAATGGCAAAAAAGGTGGCGGAAGAGGCGGTCGAGGTAGTGATCGACGCCATGAGCGGCCAGCCTGAGGCCGTGGTGCGGGAAAGCGCCGATCTGCTCTACAATCTGGTGGTGCTATGGGCCCACGCCGGAGTGCGCCCCGACCAGGTCTGGGCCGAAATGAGGCGGCGCGAGATCTTGTTCGGCATTGCCGAAAAACTGCCCAAGAATATGGTACAGAGCCAGCCGCCGCGACGGGTCGTGGCGCTGGAATCCCGGCGCGACCGCAAGCGTCGCTGAATTTCGGCCATTCTCTTCCAGTACGAGTTCCACGATGACCGTTGAGGCCGCCGCGCCGCGTTCCTTGCTTCGCCGCCTGTATGACTGGTGCCTCGGCGCCGCCCACAAACGGCACGCGATGTGGACCATGGGCGCGGTCGCTTTCGCCGAAAGCTCGTTCTTTCCGGTGCCGCCCGATGTGATGCTGATTCCGATGGCGCTGGCGCGTCCGCAGCGAGCCTATGTGATGGCCGCATGGTGCACGGTCGCCTCAGTGCTGGGCGGCCTCGTCGGCTACGCCATCGGCGCGCTGCTCTATGACTCGGTTGGCGCCTGGTTGATCAATCTCTACGGCTATGCCGACAAGGTCGAGGCATTTCGTGACGCCTACGCTCGTTGGGGCGCCTGGATCATCCTGCTCAAGGGACTCACCCCCATCCCCTTCAAGGTGGTGACCATCACCTCGGGCTTCGCTAACTACAATCTCGGCCTGTTCGTCCTGCTCTCGGTCATTTCCCGCGGCGCCCGCTTCCTGGTGGTGGCCTTTCTGCTGCACCGTTATGGCGCCCAGGCTCGCGATGTCATCGAAAAGAGGCTCGGCCTGTGGGTGACCATCGGCGCCGCGGTTGTCATCCTTGGCCTGGTCGCCGCGCTATACTTGATCTGACGAATCGGCCTTCCTCATTTTCGCCACCGGGCGGCCTTATTATCAAGCTGTGGCGTGAACGCCGTTCGCACGAGCGGCCGAGCGTCTGGCCGCCAATGGACGGTTAGCTTGGCCATGGGCAACAAACGCGTCTCGATATCCAGTCCTCGAATGGCCGCCTTGGTGGCCGTCTTGACGTGCGTTGTCGTCGCCGCGCTCCTGCCGGCTGCGGCTGCCGCGCGTGACAAGGGGCAGACGTCCGAGAAGCCTGGGTTTTTCCAAAGCATCGGCCGCTGGTTCGATCGGCAGGCCGACAATATCAAATCGACATTCGGTGGCGCGCGTTCTCAAGTCGAGGAGTTCGGCCGGGAGGCGGGCATGGCGGCGACCAAGACGGTCGACAACGCCAAGGATGCGGCCGACGCGGTCGTCAGTCTGCCGGCGTCCCGATTCGTTTCGGGCCACGAGAAGTGCCGGATCGCCCCCAATGGCGCGCCCGACTGCGGGCCTGCCGCCGATGCCGTGTGCCGGACAAAAGGCTTCAAGTCCGGCAGCAGCGTCGACATGACGACCGCGGAGGTCTGCCCGCCCAAGGTGTGGCTGGCGGGCCGCAGCGGCGGGCCCGCCTGTCACACCGAGACCTTCGTCTCCCGCGCTATCTGCCAGTAACGGCCGCTGAAAACTAAACGCGCCGGCTGGCACTTGTCCTAGTGCGGCGGAATTGACGTTCCGCCCCCACGCACGGCTCGCTCTCTAGCGAAACGTCAAATCCAAAGCCGCACTGGAATCAAATAATTACTAGTGTCCTTTTGGTTCCGGCGTTCGTATGCGAGTGTGCGGCAACGGGATACGAACGCGGGAACCGGGACACTAGCGCTGCGCATGTGTTTCGGTTTTGCTCTGTTGCAATGGAGTGATGCCGGTGAACCTCTATTCCAAGCTGCTCGAACGCGAAGCTGCCGGACGTCCGGTTACGGTCGGCCTGATCGGTGCCGGCAAATTCGGCACCATGTTCTTGACCCAGGCGCGGCTGACCCGCGGGATGCTTGTAGCCGGCGTCGCCGATCTCAACGTCGCACGCGCACACAGTCAGCTCAAGCTCGCCGATTGGCCGAAAGCCGCTTATGCGGCCGCTTCCGTCGATGACGCCCACAAGCAGCGCAGCACCTTCGTCACCGACAACGCCGCAATCCTGATCGACGACCCGCGCATTGAGGTGATCGTGGAGGCGACCGGCGTCCCTGGCGCCGGCATTGCCCATGCGTTGCGCGCGATCGAGAACGGCAAGCACATTGTCATGGTCAATGTGGAAGCCGACGCGGTGGCCGGGCCTTTGCTGGCGCGCCGCGCCAGAGCGGCGGGCGTTGTCTATTCGCTGGCCTGGGGCGATCAGCCAGCGCTCATCTGCGAGCATGTCGATTGGGCGCGAGCCGCCGGATTCAAGGTGATTTCGGCCGGCAAGGGCACGCGCTATGAGCCGCACTATCACCAGTCCAATCCCGACAATGTCTGGGACATCCTCGACCGCTATCTGAACATCACCGATCGTAATTCCATCAATCCGAAGATGTTCAATTCATTCGTCGACGGCACCAAGTCAGGGATCGAAATGACGGCGGTGTGCAACGCTACCGGCCTGGTGCCGCAGTCCGACGGCTTGCAGTTTCCGCCGGCGACGCGCTTCGAACTCGCCGAAATCTGCAAGCCGACGAGCGACGGCGGCACGCTGGAAAAGGTCGGCGTCACCGAGGTGGTCTCCTCGGTCTACCGCGACGGCAGCGACGTGCCGCATCATCTCGCGCTCGGCACCTTCGTCGTATTCGAGGGCGAGACCGACTACGCGCGGCGCTGCTTCAAGGAATATTCCATGCTGCCGGACAAGAGCGGCAAATACGCCGCGCTCTACCGGCCGATCCACATGATCGGGCTTGAACTCGGGATATCCGTTGGGAGTTGCGCGCTGCGCGGTGAGCCGACCGGCGCGCCCACTGGCTTCCGTTCGGACGTGGTGGCGACGGCGAAAAAAACGCTCAAGGCCGGCGAAATGCTCGACGGTGAGGGCGGCTTCTGCGTCTGGGGCAAGCAGACGCCGGCCCACGTCTCATTGGAAAAAGGCCTGCTGCCGCTCGGCCTGGCGCACGACGTCAAGCTGAAGCGGGATATCCCGGAAGGCGGCGCGGTCTGCTGGGCGGATGTCGAGTATGACGCCAGCGACTCCGCGGTGAAGGTGCGGCGCGAAATGGAAGCCGCCTTCGGCCGGCGCAATGTCGGCGCCGAGCCGGTGGCCTGACGCCGGCAGCGACCTAAGCGAGTTCGATCTTGCCCTCGACGGTGTGGCTGAGGCCGGCTTGCTCGATGGTGAGCACCATCTTGGCGGTGAGGGTCTCGCTGCCCTTGAGGCGGCCGTCGGCGACGGCGGCGCGCACGGCCTTTTCGATCTCCTGCTGGGACGTCACGCCGACAACCTTGAGGAACTTGCGCAGTGACATATTGAAAGCTTCGTCGTTCATGGGCCGGTCTCCGGGCAGGGCTTTAAAGGGTCATTTGCGCCCAATCGAGGGGTCTGGTCAACGGACGGAAGCGCCCGGCGACGGCTTGGCTGCTCCTGCGGGGACGGTTGTTGACCCGGCGCGGCCTGTGGCTATGATCCGCCCGCCAACGCACGCCCGCGCCGGTTTTCGGCCGAAGTCATGTGCCAGGTTGCCCCTGTGGCGGAATTGGTAGACGCGCCTGACTCAAAATCAGGTGGTGGAAACATCGTGCTGGTTCGAGTCCGGCCAGGGGCACCATTTATGATTGCTTCTATAAACTGCGGAAGATTGTCCGGCAGGGAGCGCCCTTTCCCGTAATCGCCAGTGCGGATTTCAAACGGTGGCGCTATGCCGGCCATCTGACCGTGTGCTGCACCGTCCCGGCGAAAGGCTCGTTTCGCTTAAGTCGATATTATCCAAACGACACCGCGGACAAGGATTCTGGCGGCTGTTGCCTGGCAACTTCGCTTCGGCTCCCGCGATTAAGAATATAGAAACTTGATATGTCCATCCTCGCTGCACTTAATCATCTAGTTGCGCTCAGACTCATTTGTCCGCCTCTGGGACCTGCCGATGACATCCCCCACGCTCTCGATGACGCCAAATTCACTGCCGCTCAACGCCGCAATGGAATCCCAGGCCAATCTGGCTGGCGGCCAGGTCGAGTTCATCAACTTCGCGATCGATGACGATCAGTACGGCGTCGACATCATGTCGGTGCGCGAGATCAAGGAATGGTCGAACGTCACCCACCTGCCGAAACAACCTGAGTATGTGCGCGGGGTACTCAACCTGCGGGGCGTCGTACTGCCGATCATCGATTTGCGCTGCCGCTTTGGGCAGGGGCTCACGAACTGTACGCCGACGCACATCATCATCATCGTGCAGGTGGAAGGCCGGCAGGTCGGCCTGCTGGCGGATAAGGTCCTGGATATCGTCTCGTTCGACAGGAACGAGGCGCAGCCGGTCCCGTCGGTCGCGCGTTCGTCCCAGGCTCGATTCCTGTCCGGCTTGGTGACAGTCGAAGGGTCCATGATCGCGCTGATCGACCTGGTTTCTCTGTTGTCTGGCGATGCCGACGGAGACGACTAAACCTATAGTCTCGACGGTTAGACATTTCGCCACTTCATCTTTCGCCGGCCCGCCCCGCGTTCCTCGCCTTCCGTTCCTTGCTTCCCCGCACGCCTCCGGAACGGAGCCGGCTATGTCTTTTCCTGGCCGTAGTCGCGCGCTTACAAAGCGTACAAATCTCGCTTTCTTTCGCGTATTAAAGCGTCGACCCGCGAAGGGGTCGCCTCTCGTCTCGACGTTGGATTCTTTGCAGCCGGGTCAAGGCCCTTGAAACGCCATGTACACTCTCGCTACATACGCGCTCGCATCATTGCTTTGACTGGGGTCCTACCCTTCTTGTTTTGCGATCGGCAGGCGGGGTGCTGAGGAACGCGCGTATGAACGACTTTTCGGCCCTGGTCCGCCGCGACCCGCCGCTTTCGGCCGCCGTCATCGTGGCGGTCGTGGGGCTTGCCACCATCGGCGGTTTCTTCTTCTTTCAATACGTCCTTGGCTATCCGCCGTGTCCGCTTTGTCTGGAGCAGCGGCTGGCCTATTACGCCGCCGTGCCGCTCGCGGCTCTGTTGTGGCTTGGCGCCGGCCACGGCGCCTCGCGCAAGGTCCTGTTGCTCGGCTTCCTGGTGATCGCGGGCATCATGCTCTGGAATACCGGGCTCGCCGGCTACCACGCGGGGGTCGAATGGAAATTCTGGCCCGGCCCGCGCGACTGTAGCGGTCCTATCAACAGTTTCGGCAACAACCTGATGCAGAGCCTGCAGCACATCAGTCTCGTGCGCTGCGACCAGGCGGCGTGGCGCTTCCTCGGGCTGTCGCTCGCCGGCTGGGACGTGCTGGTGTCGTTGGGCCTCGCCTTGGTGGCGCTATGGGGCGCCAAAGGCGCCTTCGTGCGGCCTGCGGAGTAATGCGCCGGCTGCAGTCGTCCTATGCGCCCCTCCTTGTCGGCGCCATTCCGCTCTTGCCATAATTTGACGAGGTGAGCCGCCGATAAGCGGCATAGAAAATGCGAGGCATGGAATCGCCATGGAAGTCCTGATCATCGGCGCCGGCATCGGCGGCCTCACGCTCGGCCTGATGCTGCATCGCGCCGGCGTCGCCTGCCGCATCTTCGAGGCGACGCCTGAGATCAGGCAGGTCGGCGTCGGCATCAACATGCTCCCGCACGCCTCGCGCGAATTGTGCGCCCTCGGCCTGGAAGAGGCGCTCGCCAAGGTGGCGGTGACCACGCGCGAATACTGCTTCTACAATCGCTTTGGTCAGTACATCTACAGTGAGCCCGCCGGCCGCTTCGCCGGCTACGATGTGCCGCAATTTTCCATCCATCGCGGCGACTTGCAGATGGTGCTGCTCGAGGCGTTCAAGGCGCGCGCCGGCGGTGACAAGATCATCCTCGGTCACCGCTGCACACGCGTCGACTACGACGGCGACGAAGCGATCGCCCACTTCGAGGATGCGGGCGGCAAGCCGCTTGCCCCCGCGCGCGGCACCGTGGCGGTCTCCTGCGAGGGTATTCATTCGGTCCTGCGCAAGCAGCTCTATCCAAACGAAGGTCCGCCGAAATATTCCGGCATCAACATGTGGCGTGGTGTCACCCGCTGGAAGCCCTTCATGTCCGGCGCCAGCATGATCCGCGTCGGCTGGCATCATCCGGCCAAGCTGCTGATCTATCCGATCCGCAACAACATCGATGCCGACGGCCGTCAGCTCGTGAACTGGGTGGTTGACATCGAGACGCCGCAATACAAGGAGCGCGACTGGAACCGGCGCGGCAAGCTGGAAGACTTCCTGCCGGCCATGGCGGACTGGCATTTCGATTGGCTCGACGTACCGGAATTTATCCGCGCTTCCGAAGTCATTCTGGAATATCCCATGGTCGACCAGGATCCGCTGCCGGGCTGCAGCTTCGGGCGGCTAACGCTGCTGGGCGACGCCGCGCATCCGATGTATCCGCGCGGCGCCAATGGCGGGGCGCAGGCCGTTCTCGATGCGCGTGCGCTCGCCGACGCGCTTGCGGCCAACGCCGATCCTGTCAAGGCGCTCAAGGCCTACGAGGCCAATCGCCTGCCGGCGACCAGCGCCGTCGTGCTCGCCAACCGTAAGGCGCCGCCCGACGCCATCCTGCAGGAAGTCTATCGCCGCACCGGCGATAAGCCGTTCAAGAGCATCGACGACGTCATCAGCCGTGAGGAACTGGTGGCGCTGTCAGAGAGCTACAAGCGGGTTGCCGGCTACGACAAGGAGCGGCTCAAGGCCGACGGCTGAACATCCCGCTCCACTCCAGAGAATTCTGTGCCTCCGCGGCCTTTCGCCGGATCGCCCTGGCGTAGGTGGACCGCCCTGTCCGTTGGGGAATTCGTGAATTTTCCGCCATCGTGACGTCAAATTTGGTATGCCAATAAGCGCCGTTTAAAATCGGTCTAAACTGTTTTGAGCCTCGGAAAGGGCGCCACAATGGATACGAACTGTCGCGCCGCCGGGAGGCCCACACGACGATGACCACGAACCGGACAGGCGCGCGTACATCCGGCGTCACCCGACCTATCGTGGCCGTTCGCCGCAGACCAAGATTTGCCGGTCGCGGCAGGAGACCGAGCCTCAGCGGCTCCAGGTCGCCACCGAACCCTACCTAAACGCGCCAGCTCTGGCACAAGGATCACGGAAATGACGATAAAGGGTAATACGGCCGGTTACACCGGCACGGCGCGGCTGCTGCATTGGCTCATTGTTGCGCTGCTGATCGCGCAATTCATCTTCGCCTGGACCATGCCGCACATCGGCCGCACCGTACCGGTCAGCACACTGATCGACTTGCATGTGTGGTTCGGCGTTTCAATCATGTTCGTCGCGACTATCCGGCTGGCGTGGCGGGTGACCCATTCCGAACCGGAGCCCGAGGACGGACTGCCGCCGTGGCAGGTTGCATCCGCCCGTGTCATGCACTGGTCGCTCTACGTCTTGCTGTTTGCCGTCCCGATCCTCGGTTGGGCAAATGCCTCCTGGCGCAACATGCCGGTCTCGTTCTTCGGTTTATTCGAGTTGCCCAAGCTACTGGCCACGCGCGCGCCCAACTGGGGCTGGACCGGCGACGTGCACGGCCTCCTGGCGAATTATCTGTTGCTCGCGCTAGTCGGCATTCATGTCGCCGCGGCGCTTTATCATCACTTTATCCGCCGTGATGGCGTACTGCGGCGCATGCTGTCAGGCGGATGAGTGGCTATTCGTACCGCAGCGCCTCGATCGGATCGAGGCGCGCGGCTTTGCGCGCCGGATAGTAGCCGAAGAAGATCCCGACGGCGGCGGAGAACAGAAATCCGCCGAAGATCGCTGCCGCGGAGATCGGCGTCGACCAGCCCGCCACCATGGCGATGATTGCCGAGAAGGCGACGCCCATGATGATGCCGGCGATGCCACCGGCCACGCTTAAGAAAACAGCCTCGGCCAGGAACTGCAGCAGCACATGCAGCCGGCGCGCGCCGATCGCCATACGCAGGCCGATCTCGCGCGTGCGCTCGGTCACCGATACCAACAGAATGTTCATGATGCCGATGCCGCCCACTACCAACGAGATCGAGGCGACGGCGGCGAGCAACAGCGCCATGATGCGACTCGAGCTTTCGGCGGTCTCTGCGATCTGACTGAGATTGCGTACCGAGAAATCATCCTCGTCGCCGGGTTTGATGTGGTGGCGCCTTTTGAGGATGTCGGTCACCTGGGTGATCGCGCGCGGGACGTCGGCCTGATTATTGGCCTGCACGAAGATCTGGTTGACGTAGCCGGCGAGGTGCGGGGTCAGTTCGTAAGGATTGGGCGGACTCGGATAAATCCAGTTTAGCTGCGCCTGCGTCTGGCTAGGTGAGGCCACCCCCAGAACTTTCCGCTCGGCGGTGGTGAACGGGATCATCACAAAGTCGTCCTGATCCTGCCCCCATGGGGTCTGTCCTTTCGATTCCAGAATGCCGATCACCCGCATCGGCACGTCTTTCACCTGGATCAGCGCGCCGATCGGGATTTGCGATTCGCCGTACAGTTTGGTCGCCACGGTCTGTCCGATCACCGCGACCAAAGCCGCGGAGGCGTCGTCCTCCGGCGTGATCGCGCGGCCGACCTCGACCCGCCAGTTGGTCATCTCTGGATAATTTGGGCTGACGCCCTGGATCTGCGTGCTCCAGTTTTGATTGCCGGCCTGCACCTGGCCGCCCTGGCGAATGAGATAGCTGACCTCGCTGACGACCGGGCTCTCGTGCAGGATCGCCTGCGCGTCGGTCACCGTCAGGGTCGAGGCGCTGCCCGAACCGCCGCGCATGCCACCCCCCTGGTGCGCGCCCGGCAGGACCACGACGAGGTTGGTGCCGAGGCGCTCGATCTGCTTGCGCACCGCGTCGTTGGCGCCCTGGCCGACGGCGACCATGGCGATCAGCGCGGCGACGCCGATGAAGACGCCAAGCATGGTCAGCGCCGAGCGCATCATGTTGCGGCGGATCGCCTGCACCGCAGCCGCCAGAATCATCAGGCCGAAGGCCCAGGCGGCATTGCGCCGCGGCGCTGCCGCCGCATTCGTCTGCAGCAGCGCCAGGCCATCGTTGGCGGCGCGGGCACCTTGCGCCGTCCTGGCCGGTTTCGGATTGCGCTTGTCGGAAATGACCTGTCCGTCGCGCATGGTCAGCACGCGGTCGGCATAGGCTGCAATGTCGGCCTCGTGGGTGACGACGACGATGGTGACGCCATGCTCGCGATTGAGCTTGGTCAGCGTCTCCATGATCTCGTGCGAGGTGCGGGTGTCGAGATTGCCGGTCGGCTCGTCGGCGAGCAGCAGGCCCGGGCTGTTGATGAGCGCGCGCGCGATCGCTACCCGCTGCTGCTGGCCGCCGGAAAGCTGCCCGGGGGTGTTGCTCTCGCGGTCGCCCAAACCGAGCAGTTCAAGCGCCTCGCGCGCCCGCTCGGTGCGCGAGGCGGCGCTGGCCGGCCCGGCGGCGGTGTAGAACAGCGGCAGCGCCACGTTTTCCAGCGCGCTGGTGCGCGCCAGTAGGTTGAAGCTCTGGAACACAAATCCGAGACGCTCGCTGCGTAAGTGCGCGCGCTCGGGCTCTTCCAGCCCGGCCACGTCCGTGCCCTCGAAGAAATAGCGGCCGCTGCTCGGTCGGTCGAGGCAGCCGAGGATCGCCATCAGCGTCGACTTGCCGGAGCCCGAATGGCCCATGATGGCGACGAACTCGCCAGCCTCGATGTTCAGGCTGACGTCGTTGAGCGCGTGCACGTCGACGTCGCCGACGCGATACGTTCGCGTGACGTGCTCGATCTTGATGATTGGTTCGGCCATGGTCGGATGCCGGGCGCTTGAGTTGGGTCAGAGCCGCAGTCGCGGAGCTGACGCGGCCCTGCTGCTGCTGCTGCTGCCATTGCGCTGTTCGGTGGTGATGACTGGTTCGCCCGGCTGCAAATCGCCCTTGACGATTTCGGTAAAGCTGTCGTCATCGAGCCCGGCGGTCACCGGCATCGCTACGGGCTTGCCATCGCGCAGCACATACACCTGGCCAGGACGAGTTCCGCCCGCGCTGGGCTTAGCCGTGACGCCGCGTCGGCCACGCGCGCCGGTCAGTCCTTCCGGCGAATAGCGCAATGCCTGGCTCGGCACCCGTAGCACGTTCTCGCGCTCGGCGGTGATGATGCGGTTGGCCGCGGTCATGCCCGGTTTGAGCGAGAGGTCGGGATTATCCACGCTCACCACCACGTCATAGGTGACGACGTTCTGCACGTTCTGCGGCGATTGCCGCACTTGGCTGACGGTGCCCTGGAAGGTTCGGTTGGGGAAGGCGTCGACTGTGAAGAGCGCTTTGTCGCCCTCCTTGATGCCGCCGATGTCGCTTTCGCTCACGTTAGTGTCGGCCTGCATCTTGGTGAGGTCGGTGGCGATCAGGAACAGGGTCGGCGTCTGGAAACTCGCCGCCACCGTCTGGCCGATGGTGACATTGCGTGACACCACGGTGCCGTCGACCGGCGAAACGATGTTAGTGTAGCCGAGATTGATCTGCGCCGCCTCGAGCTGTGCCTGGCGCTGCTCGATTGTCGCCTGGTCGACACCGACCTGCGCGCGTGCCTGGTCAAGCGCGCTTTTGGCGTTGTCGAGCGCATCTTTCGAGATCGCATTGGTCGCCGCCAGCCGCGCGTTGCGGTCGTAGATTTGCCCGGCATAAGTGAGCGTCGCCCTATCTTTTTCGAGCTGCGCCTTTGCTACATCGAGATTGGCTTTGTTCTGGTTGACTACCGACTGATAGGGGCGGGGATCGATCTGGGCGCAGATCTGTCCCTTCTTGACCGTCGTATTGTAGTCGCAATGGATGTCCTGGATCACGCCAGACACATACGACCCGACGATGATGGTGAGCACTGGGTTGACCGTGCCTGTGGCGATGACCGCGCGGGTCACGTTGCCGCGGCTGACGGCGGCTGTGGTGTAGCGCACGGTGCTGCCGCTGCCGGCATACCACCAGGTCGCGCCCGCGGCGGCGATCAGCAGAAGCACAGCGAGGCTCCCGATCAGCCACCGCTTGGCCGTCCGTGGTTTGGCCGGCGTCGGGCGCGGCGGCTTCGGCACCAGGACGATCGGTGCGGGGGCCTCGGGTCGGGCCGGATCGGATTCCACAGATTTGGTCATCAGGGGTTTCGCCTTTCCTCGCAATATTTAACGCGCGGGAAGGCGAAACCCTTTGATGCGGGTCAATTCCTGGCGAATCCTTAAGAATTGCGCGAAAACTGGATCAGTTCCGCCGCAACGTTATGGAAGCCGTCATCCGCTTACCGGCGCCGCGCGAATCGAGACTGACCGATTGCCGGTGGCTGCGCGTGACCATGTTCAGTTCCGCCGAGAAGGCCGAGCTTTCGGCATGAATCCGAAGGCGGTCGCCCTGGGCGCGGCCGATGGCGGTGCCGCCGATGTTGTAACTTTCCTCGCTCCAGCGTCCGGTGACCTGGTTGCTGGAATCAGCCTCGAAATTGCCGATGAGGTTGAACTTGTAGTTGTCGCTCTTGCAGCCGAGCTGGAGGCCGACATCATGGCTGCCGCTCAGACGGTATGTCGCGCTGCAACGCACGCGCTCGGTGGTCAGCTTGTTGTCGTCCTTGACCCGGATGATGCCGGTGCCTGACCAGTTCCCGGGGAAGCCGGCAAAGGGACCCGATTCGGCCGCGGCCGAGGTGAAAACCGTGCCGGCCGAGAGAAGTGCAATTGCGCATCCCAGAACGGCGGTGTGGCGTGAAAAGCGAGAAAGGCGCGGCATGACGAAAACCCCCTGCTTAAGGCTGCCCAATGGGCGTTGCCTTTTAGTGGGTGTCAGTAAGCGTTTGGTTCAAACAGCCGCGTGGCCGCGCGCGTGGCGCAGCCTAAGCCGCGGCAGGATCAACGGAAGACGGGTCGTCGGCGGTGACGCGCGAGCCGGGTCAGCGACGTCGTAAAGTGATGGATGTGGTCACCTGTTGGCCGCCGCCCACGGCCTTGAGGCTGACCGATTGGCGGTTTCGGTGCGTGACCATGCTCAGGTTCGCGTTCAGTGCCGGGCTTTCGGCGTGAACCAGCAGGTGGTCGCCCCGCGCCCGCCCGGTGACGCCGCCGCCGACATTGCGGGTGTGCTCGGTCCACTGGCCGGTGATGTGGTTGCGGACGTCGGCCTCGAAATCGCCGGTCAGGTCGAAGCCGTAACTGTCGCTCTTGCAGACGAGCTTGAGATGGACTTTGTGGCCTCCGTTTTGCCGGTAGGCGGCGCTGCAGCGGATGCGTTCTGTGGTCTGACTGTCCTCGCCCTTGACGCGGATGATGCCGGAGCCCGACCAGTCGCCGCGGAAGTTCGCGAAAGGGCCGGAGCGGGCGGCAGCCGGCCGGAACGCCATGCCGGCCGATAGCACGGCCGCGGCGCATATCAAGATTGCGGCGCGGCGTGACCGCAAGACAACGGAGCTCATCATCCCGAATATCCCCCTGTACGCGTCAAACGACCTCGTAAACCGCGTTGCGCGGCGGCTCTGTTCCTCACACTCGGAGTTTTTTTGTGCTGGCAGACGCGCGTGTTCGCACTTCGCTAGTTCAAGCCTGTAACGCGGGTCAAAGGTAGGCTGGTTTTCCGCATATCGTTTCACAAGGAAGGACGCGTCATGACGGAAGGCGTGATCGTGGGATCGACAACTTACGGTTCCAATTACGGCTCCAATTCCGTATCCCAATAGAGATAGTCGAGCCAGCTTTCGTGCAGGTAATTTGGCGGAAACAGCCGGCCGTTTCGATGCAGGTGATGCACCGTCGGCTGGAAGGGCATTTGCGATGGCCACATCTTGGCTTCGGCCGGCGTCTTGTTGCTCTTGCGCAGATTACAAGGCGAACAAGCGGCGACCACGTTATCCCAGGTTGTCAGCCCGCCGCGCGAGCGCGGGACCAGATGGTCGAACGTAAGATCGTCGCGGTCGCCGCAATACTGACAAGAGAAGCGGTCGCGCAAGAACACGTTGAAGCGGGTGAAGGCCGGGTGGGTAGAGGGTTTGACGAAGGTCTTGAGCGACACCACGCTCGGCAGCTTCATCTGGAAGCTGGGACTGTGCACCGCATGGTCGTAGTTGGCGACGATATTGACGCGTTCGAGGAAGACGGCCTTGATCGTGTCCTGCCAGGACCAAAGCGAAAGCGGATAGTAGCTTAAGGGCCGAAAATCCGCATTGAGCACCAGGGCTGGAAAACCGCTGGGCGAGACGTGGACGTTCAAGCGACGTTCCTCCACCTCCTGAAGGCTGCCGCCACGCAGCTAAGGCCGTAAGTATAAGGCTAGCATGACGGGATTGTGAAGCGGGAACGGCGGCTTACCCGCAGGTCCCTACCCGCGGACGGCTAGTTGCCGGGCCAAGAATTCTCCACCTTGCCGCAATCCTTCCTGGTCAATGCCGTGGCCGACGCCCGGCGAGATGTGCCACTCGGCCGGCACATCCAGCGCAGCCAGCGTCTGGGCGGCGTGGAACAGGGCCTGCACCGGGATCAACGGGTCCTGGTCGCCGTGCACCAGCAGCACCGGCGGGCGGCTGCGGATTTCCGCCGCAAAGGCATCCGGATCGACTTCCTCGGGCATGGCCAGCATGCCGGAATAGCCGACAATTGCCGCCGGAGCGACCTCGCGGCGCAGGCCCACGTGCAGCGACATCATGGTCCCTTGCGAAAATCCGACCAGCGCCAGGGCGGACGGCGGCAGGCCAAGGCGCGCGAGTTCCGAATCAAGGAAGGCGTTGAGGCCCGGCGCCGCCATGTTGACACCGGTCCAGCGCTCGCCGGGATCTCGGAAAGTGAGTGGAAACCATTCGCGGCCCGTCGGCGCCTGCCCACAGGGCCGCGGCGCATGTGGCGACACGAAGGCTGCATCAGGCAGCGCACCTTGCCACGCGCGGCCGATGTCGATGAGGTCGTTGCCGTCGGCGCCATAGCCATGCAGAAAGACGACGAGCTGTTTCGCCTGGCCGGAGGAAGGTGCCAGCCGAGGACCGTCGAGTTCAGCCATTCACGCGTTTCCTTTTCGCTGATGTCTTGCCGGCGTTTTTCTTCTTGGCCGGCGTCTTGTTCGCTTTCTTCTTCGCCGCATTCTTCTTTGCGTGCTTCTTGATTTTTGCGGCCGGCTCGAGCGACACGCCCTCGCGCCGCTTCACCACGTGATAGTAGGCCCAAAGCAGATGTGCTGCCACACCGCGCCAGGGCCGCCAGGCTTCTGCCAGTTTGGCCAGCGCTTTCGCGTCGGGCCGCTTGCGCAGGTTGAAGGCGATGCGTGCTGACTCCTGCACCGCCAGATCGCCGGCCGGAAATGCGTCGGCATGGCCAAGGCAGAACAAAAGATAGATGTCAGCGGTCCAGGGTCCGACGCCGTGCAGCGCCGTGAGCGCGGCATGCGCGTCGTCGGCATCCATCTCGCCGATTTGGGTCAGGTTGATGCGGCCTTCGGCGACCGCCTTCCCGATCTCGCGTATCGACTTGATCTTGGCGTCCGATAGCCCGAGCCGCCGGAGCTTGTCGGTGCGCGCTTTCAACACTGCATCGTGGTGAAATGGATCAAATGCGGCAAAGAGGCGTGCTCGAATTGCGGCCGCGCTTGCCGTTGAAAGCTGCTGGCCGCACACGATGGCGCACAGCCCCGGAAAGCCGGCCTCACGCCGGCGCAAGGCGAAGGCGCCTGCCTTCTCGGCGGCCGGCTTCAGCCGCGGGTCGGCAAGGATGAGCTGGGCGAGACCAGTCCGCAGATCGGCTTCGGTATGGAGGAATTGGGTCATCGGTTCCTTAGTAGTATGCCGCTCGTCCCCGCGAAAGCGGGGACCTAGGGTCAAGTGACTTGACTGGATTGCCGCTTCCGCGGGAATGAGCGGAGAGTTTCGCAACAGTTGACACTCATCATGCCACCCGTTTTCCGATTTGCACCGAGCCCCAACGGATTCCTGCACCTCGGTCATGAACTGTCGGCCCTGCTTAACGCCGAGATGGCGCGCGCGGCCGGCGGGCGCCTGTTGCTGCGCATCGACGACATCGACGCCACGCGCTGCCGGCCGGAATACGAGGCGGCGATCTATGAGGATTTGGCCTGGCTCGGGCTCACCTGGGAGCAGCCGGTCTGGCGGCAATCGGAACATACCGAAGAGTACAGGGCCGCCCTGGCCAAGCTGGAGGCGCAGGGTCTCGTTTATCCCAGTTTCGAAAGCCGCGCCGAAATCGCCATGATGGTGGCCGGGCGCGACGCCAGAGGCCCGTGGCCGCGCGACCCCGACGGCGCGCCACTTTATCCGGGTAACGCCAAGGCGCTTGAGCCCGCCGACCGCCGGCGCCGGATCGATGCTGGCGAGCCCTACGCGCTACGCCTCGATATGGCCGCCGCGCTGGCGCGCTTTCCGTCGCTCGCCTGGACCGAAGCGGGGGCCGGGCCCAATGGCGAAACCGGCACCATTGACGCCAACCCTTCCGTCTGGGGCGACGTGATCCTCGCCCGCAAGGACACGCCGGCAAGCTATCATCTCGCGGTGGTGGTCGATGACGCTGCGCAAGGGGTCACCGATGTGGTGCGCGGGCGCGATCTCTTCCACGCCACCAGCGTGCACCGGCTGCTGCAGGCGCTCCTCGGCCTGCCGGAGCCGCGCTATTACCACCACCGGCTGATCCTCGACGCCGACGGCCGCAAGCTGTCGAAATCGACCGCGGCCTCGGGCCTGCGGGAACTGCGCGCCGGCGGGGCTAGCCCGGCCGATATCCGCCGCCGGGTCGGGCTCGATTGAGCCCGGGTTCCATGGCATTGTCGGCCCTTCCGGGGCAGGGGCAGCATGGTTAAGCGCACAGCCAAGAAGAGGCCGCGCCGCAAGGCGCAATCGCGGGTAAAGCGGGGCGCTGTGCGGGCGCGGCCGGCCAAGGCGCGGGCAAAGGCGCGGGCAAAGGCGCGTAAGGCCCCCAAGCTGCCGGTGCCGCCCTCGGCGCGCGCGGTCGAAGTCGCGCTCGCCGGCATTGCCCACGACATCCGCACCCCGCTGACCGGAATCGTGGCGCTGGCGGAATTGCTTGCCTCTTCCGATCTCGGCCAGCGCGAGCGCGAATGGGCGAACGCGATCAAAAGCGGGGCCGACCATCTGGCCACGCTCTCCAGCCTGATCGTCGACGCTGCCAAGGCCGATGCTGCCGGGCTCACCTTGCAACGCGAGCCGTTCTCGCCGCGTCTGCTTGCCGAAGCGGTGGCTGAGGCGCTCATGGCGCGGGCGGCCAACAAGCACGTCAAGACCGAGATCGGCATATCGCCCGATCTGCCGGCGACGGTCGCCGGCGACGCCTTCCGGCTGCGCGCGGCGCTTGAGAATCTCGCCGACAATGCGGTGAAGTTCACGCAGGAAGGAAAGGTTTCATTCAGCGTCGCCGCCGAGCCGGCCGCGCGCGACCGGATGCGGCTCATTTTCACCATCACCAACTCTGGGCTCGGCATGAGCCCAGCGGAACTAAAACGCCTGTTCCGTCCGTTCGCGCAGGCTAATGAGCAGATCGCCAGCCGCTACGGTGGCGCCGGCCTCGGTCTTGTCTTCGTCAAGCGCATCGCCAAGGCCATGGGCGGTGACCTCAAGGTGACCAGCAAGTCGGGGCAGGGCAGCACGTTCCGTCTCACCGCGCTGGTCGAGCGCGTGACGGCCGTGCTGGCGGCCGCGTCCGACGGCACGCCGCGGCCGTCCACGCGTGCGCTATCGATCCTGTGCGCCGAGGACAACCCTTACGGCCGCGTGGTGATGAATACGATTATGCGCGAGCTCGGTCATAAGGTCGATTTTGCCGAGAGCGGCGAGGCCGCGTTGAAGGCGGTCGAGCGTGAGGACTACGATGCCGTGCTGATGGACGTGACGCTGCCCGGGCTCGACGGCATCGCGGCGACGCAAGCGATCCGCGCGCTGCCGGGACCGGCGGGCCAAGTGCCGGTGATCGGCATTTCCGGCCGCGGCGACGCCGCCGACGAAGAGAAAGCGCGTGCCGCCGGCATGAACTTCTATTTCGTCAAGCCGGTGAGCCCGGGGAAGTTGGCGCAGGCCTTGGCTTCGCTTCCCTCTCCCCACCCAGCGGGGCGAAGCAGGGCACGCTAGGCGTTCGTTGCGTTATTCTTTCGCTCCACGATCTTCACCAGATCCGACATGATGCGATTGAGAGCGAAATCTTTTGGCGTATAGACCGCGGCGACGCCGGACTTCTCCAGCGCGGCAGCATCCTCCGCCGGAATGATGCCGCCGACGACAACCGGCACGTCGAGGCCGGCTTCCTTCATGCGGCCGACCACGTCTTTCACCAGCGGCATGTGACTGCCCGACAGCACCGAGAGCCCGATGACATGCGGCTTCTGCTCGCGCGCGGCCTCGACGATCTCTTCGGGCGTGAGCCGAATGCCTTCGTAGACCACGTCCATGCCGGCGTCGCGCGCGCGCACCGCGATCTGCTCGGCGCCGTTACTATGGCCGTCGAGGCCCGGTTTGCCGACCAGGAACGTCATGCGCCGACCGAGCTTCCTTGAAACACGATCAACGTCCGCGCGGATGTCGTCGAGACCTGTGACGTCGTTGCGCATGGCGCGGCCGACGCCGGTCGGCGCGCGGTATTCGCTGAAGATTTCACGCAACGTCCAGCCCCATTCGCCGGTGGTGACGCCAGCCTTGGCGCATTCGATCGACGCCGGCATGATGTTGCCGGCACCCGCCGCCGCGCGTTTGAGTTCGGCCAGCGTCGCCTTGACCGCCGCGTCGTCGCGCGCAACACGCCACGCTTTCAGTTTCTCGATCTGTCCGCGCTCGGCGTCCTCGGATACGGTGAGGATAGCGTCGGCCGCGTCGGCCAGCGGCGAGGGCTCGCTCTCGAGATATTTGTTGACGCCGACCACGATCTGCTCGCCGCGCTCGATCCGCTCCAGCCGCGCGGTGTTCGATTCAACGAGCCGCTGCTTCATGTAGCCGGTGTCGACCGCGGCCACCGCGCCTCCGATCTCCTCGATGCGTTTGAACTCCTCTCGCGCTTCCTGTTTCAGCGTCGCGACCTCGCGGGCGATCTCGGTCGAGCCGTCGAAGATGTCGCCGTATTCGAGCAGATCGGTCTCGTAGGCCAAAATCTGCTGCATGCGCAGCGACCATTGCTGGTCCCACGGCCGCGGCAGCCCGAGCGCCTCGTTCCAGGCTGGCAGTTGCACGGCGCGGGCGCGCGCGCCCTTCGACAGCGTTACCGCCAGCATTTCGATGAGGATGCGCGCGACGTTGTTCTCCGGTTGCTGTTCGGTGAGGCCCAGAGAATTCACCTGCACGCCGTAGCGGAAGCGGCGCTGCTTGGGATCGCTTACGCCATAGCGTTCTTCCGTGATCTCGTCCCACAGTTCGGTGAAGGCGCGCAGCTTGCAGACTTCGGTGATGAATCGCAGGCCGGCATTGACGAAGAATGAGATGCGTCCGACGACCTCGCCGAATTTGTCGACCGCTACCTGACCCGAAGCCTTCACCGTATCGAGTACCGCAATCGCGGTGGCGAGCGCGAAGGCGAGTTCCTGCACCGGCGTCGCGCCGGCTTCCTGCAGATGATACGAGCAGACGTTGATCGGATTCCATTTTGGAATCTCTTTGGTCGTGAATAGGATCACGTCCTTGATCAGCCGCATCGACGGCGCTGGCGGGAACACGTAGGTCCCGCGCGAGAGATATTCCTTGATGATGTCGTTCTGGATGGTGCCTTGCAAGGAAGCGCGCGGCGCCCCTTGCTCGTCTGCGACCGCGATGTAGAGCGCCATCAGCCACGCCGCGGTGGCGTTGATGGTCATCGAGGTGTTCATGCTGGCGAGTGGAATGCCCTCGAACAGAGCGCGCATGTCGCCGAGATGGCAGATCGGTACGCCGACCTTGCCGACCTCGCCGCGCGCCAGCACGTGGTCGCTATCGTAGCCGGTCTGGGTCGGCAGATCGAAAGCGACCGACAGCCCGGTCTGGCCCTTGGCCAGATTCGAGCGATAGAGCGCGTTGGAGGCCGTGGCCGAGGAATGGCCGGCGTATGTACGAAAAATCCAGGGTTTGTCACGCATTGCTTGCCGCCTATGGCGGCAGTTTGGCGTAAGCCTTGTTGCAATGCAACAAGCGACAACGCGCCGGGGCAACTGCCCCGGCGACCGGTACCGACCTCGCGACGAATGCCTGAGAACGAGCGCTCAGGCCCGCTTCACCAGCCCGATAATGAACAGCAGGATAACCGCGCCGATGGTGGCATTGATGATGGCTGCAATGATTCCGCCGCCGATCATGATGTGCAAAGCGCCCAGCACCCAGGTACCGATGAAAGCGCCGACAATGCCGACAATGATGTTGCCGATCAGGCCGAAGCCTACGCCCTTCACGATGAGGCCTGCCAGCCAGCCGGCAATGGCGCCGACGACGATGAGGATGATCAGTGCTTCCAGTGCCATATCGCCCTCCGGTTGATCGCGGCCTCACCCCGACGGCGGAGCCTGCCGATCGCACCCAATTCAACAGGAAATCGCTGAGTCGGTCGATCCAACTCCGCGATCTGTAAACAAGACCGTCTGGCCGGCGTGTCAGGGATTTGTTGCAGCGCGGCGGCGGCGCGACACCGTCGGTCTCGTCGCGTTAAGGTGCGTTTGCGAGGGACATGTGTGACTGTGAAGGCGACGACGTCCAAGCTCAATCTCGCTGAAGTGGTCGCCATCGGCATCGGCGGCATGATCGGTGGCGGCATCTTCGCCGTCCTCGGCCTGGCAATCGCCCAGGCCGGCCACGCGGTGCCGCTAACCTTAGCCCTCGGTGGCATTATCGCGCTGCTTACGGGCCTTTCCTACGCCCATCTCGGCTTGGCGTTTCGCGGAGACGGCGGCAGCTTCACGTATATCGAGCACGCCTTCGGCCGGCCGGGTCTTGCCGCCGTGGCGGGCTGGCTGCTGGTCGCCGGTTATATTGGCACGCTGGCGCTCTACGCCACCGCCTTCGGCGCCTACGGCGAAACGCTGGTTGACGGCGCCGGCACACCTGGCGCCATCAGTGCTGCCCTTGCGGCGCTGGTGCTTGTCGGTTTCCTGATAGTCAATCTCGGCGGCGCCAAGACCTCCGGCGCCACCGAACTGGCGGTGGTCGCCGTCAAGCTCGCCATTCTCGCCGCCTTTGCCGTGGCCGGCTTGCGCACGGTGCAAGCGAGCAATTTCCAGCCGCTGTTCGATCGCGGCGCGCTGGCGCCGATCACCGCTGCGGCGCTGATCTTCGTCGCTTATGAAGGCTTCGAGCTCATCCCCAATGCCATCGATGAAATGCAGAACCCGCAACGCAATCTGCGCCGCGCGCTGATTATCGCGATTGTGCTCACCACGGCGATCTACGTGACCGTCGCGCTCGCCGCGCTGGGCAACCTGTCGGCGGCGCAAATCCAGCACGATCAGGAATACGTGCTGGCGGTGGCGGCGCGTCCGACCATGGGGCAGTTCGGCTTCGTGCTGATCGGCATCGCCGCGTTGCTGTCCACGGCGTCGGCAATCAATGCCACCTTGTTCGGTGCCGCGCGGCTGGCGATGGTCATGGCGAGCGAGCATGCCTTACCGCGTGTGTTCTCGCTGCGCGAACGCGTGCGCCCGGTGCCGTGGGTGGCGCTGGTGGTGCTGACGGCGGCCGCGTTGGGCTTTGCGCTGGCCGCGCCGCTGGCGGTGATCTCGACTTTCGCCAGTGCCACGTTCCTGTTGATCTTCTTCGCCATCAATCTGTCGGCCTGGCGTCTGCGCCGGCGCATCGCGCTTGCCGCGCTGTGGCCGCTTGCCGGTGCGGCCTCGACCGGCCTGAGCTTTTTGCTGTTGATGGCGCGCACGTTCTACGCGGCGCCGCAAAGCCTGGGATGGATCGTCGGCTTTTATGGCGCCGCCGGCGCGATCGAAGCGGTGCTGACGCTGCGGCGGGGCCGGCGCAGGACCGGGTCTTGAGGCGTCAAGCGGCGGCGCGCGCCGTCCTCCCGCTCTGCGGCGCCAGCGCGCGGCGCGCGATCAGCGCGGCGACGATCAGCGCCGCGGTAAACCCGACCGGCTCCTTGACGAAGGGGAAGATCGCGATCAGCAGGCAGGCCGCGCCGATGGCCGGCATCTCGCCCGGCCGGAAGCCTTGGGCGCGGCCGAGTTTGAACAGGAAGGCGAGCGGCACGGCCAGCACCACCAAGTCGTAGGTGTAGAGATAAGGCGTCGCCAGCAGTGCGCCGGCGCCGAGTGCCGCAGCCTTGATTTCGTAGGCCGCATTGCTGCGCCAGAGTGCGGTCACTGCTGCGGCGACAGTCAGCGCCAATGCGATCTGCACTGCCCACGCCAGCCATTCCGGCGCGCCGAGCGTGCGCACCAGGCCGAAGGCGGATTGCAGCTTGGCCCAATCCGCCCAGCCGTCTGACAGGAAGGCATCCGACGTATGGCCGATATTGCCGACGAACGCCTGCCAGGCTTCGGTGCCGAAGGCTGCCCACGCCGCCGCCGCCATCAGCGCCGCGGTGACGCCAGCGCTCGCGAACGTGCGCCAGCGTCCGCTCGCCGCCAGCACGATCGGAAACAGCAGGCCGAGATGTGGCTTGTAGGTGAGAAGCCCGAGTAGCACGCCGGCCAGCAGCGGCCGCCGCGGCAGAAACACAAGCGTGCCGCCGAACAGAGCCGCGCTGAGGAAACCGTTCTGCCCGTCGACGAAGTTGCACAGTACTGCGGGGAATGCGGCGGCGAGGAAATATCCAACGCGGTCGCCAACGATGCCGCGGATGACAACGAGATAAGCGGGAAAGGTGGCGAACACCCACAGCAGGAAGGCCGGCACATAGGGCATGAGCGCCAGCGCGGCGGCGGCGAACAGGAATGTCGGCGGATAGTGCCAGCCGAAATAGCCGACGAAGGGATGGCCGACCGCGGCCACCTCCATCGCCTTGTGCACCGGCCAGTCGTAGACCGCGACCGCATGACCTTGGAGCACGAACTGTCCCGCCGCCCACACGGCGACGAAATCCGTCGGCACACCACCGCCGTCCGGCGCGGTCAGCCAGATTCCCTGCAGGTACGAGGTGGCCAGGTAGACGGCGTGCGCAACGATCAGCGCAAAGCAGACGAGTTCGACCGGCCGCGATAGCGGGGCGGCACCGCGCGTATCGGACAACTCGTAAACCGCCATGTCGTTCTTCCGCGTTCGGGTGCGCCGAGGCTAGACCGGCGGCCTTGCGGAACCCTTAAGGGGGACACGCGGCCCGCGTGGGCCGGATGCGCTCGGCGATCAACAGGGCGACAACGACACGGCAGCAAGGCCGGTTTGCGCCAAAACAGAAGGGGCATGGCCGATGTCGCCGCGGCCGCAACTGCGATCACGCCCCAGCGCTGATCGGAAACAGCGGGCCGAATTGCGGCTCGCAGTTGAGCAGGTCGAGACAGACGGCGGCCACGATGAGGCCTGTCGTTTGCCCCGCGCGCTACGAGGAGCGGATTGGGGAACTCTTGAAAGGTCTGTCCGGCGCGGCTTTTCCGCGCGCCTGAAGCTCGATGTTGCGCCGCAACATCGAATGCGGCACACTGAGTCCGTTCCGCTGCCTCAAGGAGATGCAGATGCCGGCTGCCGCCCCCGTGCGGAGCATCGCTCCGCTCAAGGATCTCTACGACGTCGGCGAGGTCCCGCCGCTCGGTCACGTGCCGGAAAAGATGCACGCCTGGGTCATCCGCAAGGAGCGGCACGGGCCGCCGGAAAAATCGTTCCAGCTCGAAGTCGTGCCGACCTGGACCATCGGCGAGGACGAGGTGTTGCTGCTCGTGATGGCTGGCGGCGTCAACTACAATGGCGTCTGGGCCGGCCTCGGCCAGCCGATCTCCACCCTCGACGTGCACAAGTACCCCTATCACATCGCTGGCTCCGACGCGGCCGGCATCGTCTGGGCGGTCGGCAGCAAGGTGAAGCGCTGGCATGTCGGCGACGAGGTCATCGTCCACTGCAATCAGGACGACGGCGACGACGAGGACTGCAACGGCGGCGATCCGCTGCTGTCGCCCTCGCAGCGCATCTGGGGCTATGAGACGCCGGACGGTTCGTTTGCGCAGTTCTGCCGCGTGCAGTCGCGCCAGCTCATGCACAAGCCAAAGCATCTCACGTGGGAAGAGTCGGCCTGCTATACGCTGACGCTCGCCACCGCCTATCGCATGCTGTTCGGCCACGCGCCTCACACGCTCAAGCCCGGCGACAACGTGCTGATTTGGGGCGCTTCCGGCGGCCTTGGTGTGTTCGGCATTCAACTGGTGGCGGCGTCAGGCGCCAACGCCATCGGCATCATTTCCGACGACTCCAAGGCCGAATACGTGCTCAATCTCGGTGCCAAGGGCGTCATCAATCGCAAGGACTTCAAGTGCTGGGGGCAGTTGCCGCCGGTGAATTCCGCCGAGTTCAACGACTGGACCAAGGAGGCGCGCCGCTTCGGGAAGGCGATCTGGGACATCACTGGAAAGCGTGACGTCGACATCGTGTTCGAGCATCCGGGCGAGCAGACCTTCCCGGTGTCGTGCATGATCGTGAAACGCGGCGGCATGGTCGTGTTCTGCGCCGGTACCACCGGCTTCAACCTCACCTTCGACGCGCGTTACGTCTGGATGCGGCAGAAGCGCATCCAGGGCTCGCACTTTGCGCATTTGAAGCAGGCGAGCCAAGCCAACCGCTTCGTGCTCGAGCAGCGCATCGATCCGTGCATGAGCGCGGTGTTCCCGTGGGACAAGATCCCGCTCGCGCACACCATGATGTGGAAGAACCAGCATCCGCCTGGCAACATGTCGGTGCTGGTCAATTCACCGCGTCAGGGCCTGAAGACGCTCGAAGACGTGCAGGAGGCGGCGGGCGTGGTCTAACGCGCCTTCCGCAGCGTGCGCGCAATCACCGAATTCAATTCGCCGCCATAGATGAAGATCGACGCGCACATATAAAGAAACACCAGCGCGATCATCGCCGACGCCAGCCCCGCATACATGGTCGTATAGGAGGTGGCGAACTGCGCGAGATAACGGCCGAAGACGGCGCCGCTGATCAGCCACAACAGCAGCGTTGCTCCGATGCCGGGGGCGACGTCGAGAAACGTGCGGCGTCCGGCCGGCAGCCATTTGTGCAGGATCAGCAAGGCGATGATTAGGACCGCCGCGGCGAGGGTGAAGCGCATCACCGTCACCAACTGATCGAACGGCTGCACGGCGGGCACGTACTGTACGAGCTTCGCCCAGATCAAGGGCGCCAGCACCACTCCGAACGAGAACGCTAGGATGGCGATGGCGCCGACCAGCACGTAGAAGATCAATTCCAGACGCAGCAGCCACCACGCGCGCGATTCCGGCATGTCGTAGGCGCGGTTGAGCCCGATGCGCAGGCTTTCCACGCCACTGGAGGCAAAGTAGGTCGCAAACAGCACGCCGAAGGTGAGCACGCCGCGCTGCGATTGGGTCAGCACGCCAGCGATGTCCTTGGCGATCGGCCCGGCCACTTCCGGCGGCCAGGTTTCCAGCAGGATGCGCGCGGCCTCGTCGGCCAGATCCTTGGAGCCGAAGAAAAGCCCGGCCAGGGCGGTGACCACGATCAGGAACGGAAACAGCGCCATCAGCGTCGACAGCGCGATGTGGCTGGCGATCGCCCAACCGTCATCGGCGATGAAATGCCGCGCCGCGTCGATCGCGATCCGAAATGAGAGGGTCACATAGCGCAAGGACTTGCTCCGGGAGGACGCCGTCCTTCAAATCAGGCATAGCCGGCGTGTTTGCAAGGTCCCCGCCTTGCCGAAGACAGCCGTTGTGAGATGACGTGACTATGCCGCCTGCACGTTGACCAGGAACTGACGCACTTCGGTTTCCAGGCCTTCGGCCTCCACCGCCACGGCGTCGGCCAGGCCCTTGACGTCGGCGGCGGTGACGCGGGCATCGCTGGTCGCCTCCGCCACACGGCTCATCAATTCTGCGCCCACTTTCGCCTCGCCCGAAGCGCGATTGACGCCCTCCGCGATCGAGGACACGGCCATGTTCTGCTGATCGACGGTGGTGGCTACCGTGGTAGCGATGGCCGACATGTCGCGGATGATGTCGTTGACCTGCTCAATTGCCTGCGCCGCGTCGGCGGCGGCAGACTGGATCGCGCCGATCTGCAAGGCGATCTCTTCGGTCGCCTTGGCGGTCTGCCCGGCAAGTGATTTCACCTCCGACGCAACGACCGCGAAGCCCTTGCCGGATTCGCCGGCCCGCGCGGCCTCGATGGTCGCGTTAAGCGCCAGTAGATTGGTCTGCCCGGCGATCGCCTGGATCAGCCCGACAACCTCACCAATGCGCGTGGCGGCATTGCCCAGCTCAGTCATTGTAGCGACGGTGCGCTCGGCTTCCGACACCGCGCGCTTGGCGACGTCGGTGGATTTGGCGGCTTGAGAGGCGATCTCGCTGATCGACATTGCCAGTTCGTCGACCGAACCGGCCGCCGCCGTCACGTTGTCGGAGGCGGCGCTGACGCGCTGCTCGGCCGCGCTTGCCTGCGAGGTCACGGTGTCGGCCGCCTTGTTGAGGTCGCTTGAGCTCATCTCCAGCTTCATCGACGCCGCGCGGAGCTTGCCGAGCACGCCCTCGACCGAATGTTTGAACTGCGCGATGGACGTCGAAATAATGGTGCTGCGCTGCTCGCGGGCGCGGCTTTCCTCGGACTGTTCCAACGCCAGCTTTTCGCGTTCGATCATGGTGTTGCGGAAGACGATTACCGTGCGGGCCATGTCGCCGATTTCGTCACGAGCGTGCGTCGCCGGGATGTTCGCCGCGGTGTCGCCCATCGCAAGCTGCTTCATCACCTGCACCAGCCCATTCAACGGCCGCGTGATGCTCAGGACGATCATAAAGCTGAGAGCGAGGCCGATCACCGCCATGGCGATGCCGACGGCGACGATGCCGGTGCGCGTGCGCGCCTGCGCCGCGGCCAACTGGGCCGACGCGTCGGCGGAGGTCTCGCGCGCCCGCTTGATGATGTCGTCGGCGGCCGGCAGCATCTCCTGACTGTCAATGTCGATCACCGCGCGTAGCGGATGCACCTTGTCGAAGCCCTTGATCCATTGCGCGAAGGTATAGGCATAAGCCTTCACCTGACGATCGAGCGCGACCTTCATTGCCGGCGTCCCGTCGATATTCGTGAAGGTGTCGTTGAATTTCTTATAGGCGGCGAGGAACTGTTGCCGCGTAAGTTCGGCGGGAATGAGCCGGTATTCGGTCTCGTAGTTGCGCATGGCGAGCAGGGCGATCAGCAGCTTTCGGGCCGCGTCGGGATCGAGCCAAGTCATATTTTCGTTGATGATGCGTTCGACCGCGTTGCCGGCCTCGCGCAAATTGCCACGCAGGCCCGAGTTCTCATTGTAGCCGAGCTCTGTCTGGCCTTGGACCAGATCCCTGAACGTGTCGTTCAGATTCCCCAAGTCGGTGTGCAATGCCTTGATCGTGGCGGCGTGGCGCGAACTGATGGAATTTGCGATGGTGTTGAGGTTCGTAAGCGCCAATGCCTGCTGCTTATGGAAACTCATCACCAGCTTCTTGTTGGGGCGGATGCTGAAGTCCTTGACGATGATGCGCATCTCCGTCACCGCGCTCTTGAAGTCGCGGCTGGCGTCGGCGAGTTCACCGGAGCGCTTCACGGTTTGGAAAGCTCGGCCGACGTCTTGTTCGCCGACCACATATGTGATGCCGTTGATGAGGAATCCGATCGCCGGAATGAGCGCCAGCACGATGATCCGGTTGCGGACCGAGATTGCGGCCAGACGCTGGGCGAGCTTGCGGACCACAAAGGGGAGCTTGAATGGGCGCATGGGGCCGGCCTCGCACGGGCAGCTGGGCACTGCGGAACTTTCCGGTGCATCGAACCCTGAAATGGTTAATTTTGTAGCAATTCCGTGCGACTAGGCCCCTCTAGCGTCCGATTTTACATGCCTCTTTGCTTTTGTGCAGTGCACGCGTACTGTTGGCGGGAGACCCTTGCCGGCGCTTGAGCGTCTGACCGAGGAAGCCCTATGCCGAGTGCCGCGACCCGCCCCACCGCCGATCACGAACTGGTCGATCTCGCCTGCGTGGCGTCCACCGCGCTCGAGGCGCTGCTGGCCGACGCCACCGCCAAGGTGCGCGAACGGGTGGTGGTGGAAGGACGCGTCGTGGGGCGGCTGGCCGACCGCGAGCAGCGCGCGACCCATGGCCTCGCCTGGCTCGCGACCTATGTTGAAGCCGCGCGCCAGCTCACGGCCTACGTGGAGCGAATGGCGCGCGACGACACTCTCGGCGAACTGGAGGAGCATCTCGTCCGCATTGGTCTCGGCGAGTATCTCGCCCAGATCTTGGGCGGCATTCCCATGAGCCAGGGCGAGGTGGTACGGCCAAGCGACCTCGGCTTGACGGCCGCGCAGGTCGCGGCTCGCATCAACCCGAGCATCGACAACTTGATCGCCACCGGCAACACCGCCGAGCGGCGCGCTCGCCTGATCGAGCTCATGCGCGCGAGCCACAACGCCACCGTCGGCGTTTGCGGTCTTGACGACACACTGGAATCGATCCGCGATGAGATGCGCAAATTCGCCGACAGTGAGGTCGTCGACTTCGCGCAAGGCTGGCACCGGACCAACAGCTACATTCCGCTCGAGGTCATCGCGCAAATGTCCGAGCTTGGCGTGTTCGGGCTGACCATTCCGGAAGAGTTTGGAGGCATGGATCTCGGCAAGGAATCCATGTGCGTGGTCTCTGAGGAATTGTCGCGCGGCTATATCGGCGTCGGTTCGCTCGGCACACGTTCGGAGATCGCCGCTGAGCTGATCCTCGGAAGTGGGACGCCCGAGCAGAAGGCTAAATGGCTGCCCAAGATCGCCTCCGGCGAAGTGCTGCCGACCGCGGTGTTCACCGAGCCCAACACCGGCTCCGACCTTGCTTCGTTGAAGACGCGTGCGGTTCGCGAAGGCGGCGTCTACAAGGTCTACGGCAACAAGACCTGGATCACGCATCCGGTGCGGGCCGACCTTATGACGCTTCTGGTGCGCACCAATCCGAAGGAGCCCGGCCATCGCGGTCTCTCAATGCTGCTCGCGGAAAAGCCGCGCGGCGACGACGCCAATCCGTTTCCTGCAAATGGCATGACCGGCACCGAGATTGAGGTGCTCGGTTATCGCGGCATGAAGGAATACGAGATCGCCTTCGACGGCTTTGAGGTGAAAGTGGAGAGTCTGCTCGGTGGCGTCGAAGGGCTCGGCTTCAAACAGCTCATGCAGACCTTCGAGTCCGCACGTATCCAGACCGCCGCGCGCGCCATCGGAGTTGCGCAGGCGGCCATGGAGCAGGCGATTGGATACGGGGAAAACCGCGTGCAATTTGCCCGCCCGATCGTCGAATTCCCGCGTGTCGCCGACAAGATCGTGATGATGGCGGTGGAGATCATGATAGCGCGCCAGCTCACCTATTACGCCGCGCGCGAGAAGGATTCCGGCCGACGCTGCGATCTCGAGGCCGGCATGGCCAAATTGCTCGCCGCGCGGGTGGCATGGTCGGCCGCCGATAATGCGGTACAGATCCACGGTGGCAACGGCTTCGCGCTCGAATTCGTCGCCTCTCGCCTGTTGTGCGACGCCCGCATCCTCAACATTTTCGAGGGCGCCGCCGAGATCCAGGCCCAGGTCATCGCCCGCCGGCTGCTGGACGGCACGAACTAACGTTTTTTGCGAACCGATCAGCCTCCTGCCGCGTTTGATCCAAAGCAAAACGCGACGATTGCCGGTGCCATAAGGTGGCCCCGAAAGTTTTAGGAGGTCGATCGATGTCCGAATTGTTGATTCACGAAGGCGAATGGGTGGTGGTCTGCGATGGCGCCAAGGCCCTCATCCTGGAGAACGCTGGCGACGCCAAATTCCCCAATCTCAAGATTATCGAGGTGCTGGAGCAGAAGGATCTGCCGACGCGCGAGCTGGGCACGGGCCAGCCCGGCCGCACCCACAGCTCGGTCGGCCATGGCCGCAGCTCGTACGAACAGACGGACTGGCACGACCGCTCGGAAGAAGCGTTCCTTGTCGGTCTCGCCGGACGGCTCGACGCCGCGGTCAGCGCAGGCAAACCCAAGTCGCTGATCATGGTGGCGTCGCCGCGCGCGCTCGGCATGATCCGCCCCGCCTATAGCCACGCGCTCAAAGCGGCGGTGCGCACCGAGCTCCATAAGGATCTCGTCAAGATGCCGGTGCACGAGATCGAGAAGCACCTGACCGGAGCCTGAGGGAAGCATCACCAAGGCGCGCGAATAGGACTGGCCCGCCGCATCTGCGGTGTTATGGTCGCGGCGCATGATCCCGAAAAGGGGGGCGCCGTTTTCGGATAAGATCGTGCGCTTAGAAGATTCGTGCGGTTGAGGCTGGTGAATGAACTTCCGTTTCCGCTCAGGCAGGCGCGGCCGCGCGCTTGTTGTGTTGGCCGTGTTGGCCGTGTTGGCCGTGCTGCCGGCCATGGCCAGCGCGGCGGGCGCGCAGCGGCCGATCACCATTGGTGTGGTGCCCGACAAGGGACTTGCGCGACCACCTCGAAGTCCCGCCGCCGCCGCTGCGGCCGACCACACCAACGATCTACTGGTGGTGCCGAGTTTCTGGGACCCGCGTCACCGGCCCGACCGGCCCGACCTGTCGCGTGTCAACGTCATCCGCTTCCTGACCGAGACCGACTATCCGCCGTTCAACTATGCTGGCCCGGACGGCGCGCCGACGGGCTTCAATGTCGAACTAGCGCGCGAGATCTGCAATGAGATAAAGGTCCAATGCACCATTCAGATGCGCCGCTTCGATACGTTGGTTGATGCGCTCAACAAACGTGAGGGCGACGCGGTCATTGCGTCGCTCGCCGAAACGCCGCAAATGCGCAAGCTGGTCGACTTCAGCAATCCCTACTACCGCACCCCGGCACGCTTTGTCGCACTGCGCACGTCGCCGCTGAAAGCGCTCTCCGCGCAGGCACTGGAAGGCAAGAAAGTCGCGGTCGTCGCCGGCACCGCGTTTGAGGCTTATCTGAAGAACCTTTTCACCGAGGTCGAG
This sequence comes from uncultured Pseudomonadota bacterium, assembly GCA_963732895.1. Taxonomy (GTDB): domain Bacteria; phylum Pseudomonadota; class Alphaproteobacteria; order Rhizobiales; family Xanthobacteraceae; genus Pseudolabrys. The sequence continues at coordinate 452,656 of CAVTBG010000009.1, forward strand.
GTGAAGCCTTATAAGACCGCCGCAGAGGCGCGCGCTGCCCTCAAAAAGGGCGACGCCGATCTTCTGTTCGGCGATGGCATCGCGCTTGCCTTCTGGCTCAACGGCACCAACTCCGGCGGCTGTTGCGAGTTCCGTGGCGGGCCCTACCTGGAGAGCCGCTATTTCGGCGAGGGTGTCGGCATCGCGGTCCGGCACGGCAATGATCTGTTGAGGCGGACCTTCAACTGGGCGCTGTTCCGGCTGTGGGAAAACGGCCGCTTTACCGACCTGTGGCTGCGCTATTTTCCGATTAGCCCGTTCTAGCCAAATCGCTTTCGAGCACTTACCTTGAGGCCCGTCGTCAACAACAGAAAGGAGGTGATCCAGTGTCTCATTGTCTATCGCCGCAGTCGCCGGCATTCGTGGCCTGGATTTCCGCCTCTGCGGGGGTTCGCGTGGCCTGAGGCCACGCCTGGTCCGAAAAACGGACTTCGGTCTGACAATGGAAGGGCTGCTCCGTGAGGGCAGCCCTTCTTCATTTTGCGGTGGGGTGTGCGAGAAAGACCAGCGCGCCCGCGCCCGCCGCCGCGCCGGTGGCGAACGACGCCTGCAGCAGGTAGCCGCCGGTCGGCGCTTCCCAGTCGAGCATTTCGCCGGCGACGAAAACGCCCGGATTGTTTTTCAGCATGAAGTGGTCGTCGATGTCGCTGAAGGCGATCCCGCCGGCGGTGGAGATGGCGGTGATGACCGGCTTGGTTCCGGTGAGCTTGACCGGGGCCGCCTTGATGAGGGAGGCGAGTTGCTCCGCGCTCAACGGGTTCAGCGCTTGTCCGGCCGCTTCGCGTAATAAGCCGATGGCCGCCGGCGCCAGCCGCGCCGCCTTGCGCAGGAAATTCGACAACGACTGCTTGCCGCGCGGCGCGTCTAGCCGTTTGACCAATGCCTCGCGCGTGACGTCCGGCATCAGGTCGATGGTGATGGTCGTCTCGCCCACTTCATCGATGGCGTCGCGCAAGCGCGGCGACAGCGCATAGACGGCGCCGCCTTCCAGCCCGTCGCGGGTGATCATGGCTTCTCCGCGCACGGCACGGTCATCGTGAGTAATTGCTATGCGTTTGAGCGGCTGGCCTTCGAAGCGGCGAAACGCCTCCGACCAGGGGACAAGGAAGCCGCAATTGGCCGGTCTCAATGGTGTGATGGCGATGTCTTGTTCGCGCAGGAACTCGACCCATGCCGCATCGGAGCCGAGCCGCGGCCAGCTCGCGCCGCCGAGCGCCAGCACGGTGGCGTCCGTTTTTACGACGACTTCTTGCCCGCTGCTGACAAAGCGCAGGCGTCCGTCCGTATCCCATCCCTGCCAGCGATGGCGCAGGCGCATTTCAACGCCCAGTTCGCCAAGCCGGCGCAACCAGGCGCGCAGCAGGGGCGAGGTCTTGAACGCTTTCGGAAACACGCGGCCTGAGGAACCGACGAACGTCGTCTGGCCGAGTTCCTCGCTCCACGCGCGTAACGCCGACGGTGGAAACGCTTCAATCGCTTGGCGCAACAACGGCGGCGTGTCGCCGTAGCGGCCGAGGAAGGTCTCCAGCGCCTCGCTGTGCGTCAGATTGAGCCCGCCGCGCCCCGCGAGCAGGAACTTGCGGCCGAGAGACGGCATCTGATCGTAGACGGTGACGCGAACGCCCGCGCGCGCCAGCACGTCGGCTGCCATCAGGCCGGCCGGCCCGCCGCCGATCACGGCGGCGCTCTTATCGCGGAGAGGGGATGGGGTCAACGCGCGCCTACTTCAAGAACACATGAATGCCGATGGTGACGATGCCCATCAGGCTTTCTCCCGCCACCAGCCCGGCCGCCACCGGCAAGGTGTAGCGCTCCGCAAGCCGCGGCCAGAATCGCCCGAACAGGGCCGCGATCACGGCGCCAAGGCAGAGTGAGATCGAATTCCACGCCGGGATGACGAAAGCAAGGCCGATGGCCGGCGCGCTCGGCACCAGCCGCGCGTAACGTTCCGGCAGCAGGAACTCGGCGAGCGCCAGCGCGAAGCCGACCGGCGCGGCAATCGCGATCGCCATCACCGCACTTGGCGGTAGCGACGACAGCCCGTGCGCCAAGCCTTCGGCTACCGCCTTCCAGGTGGCGACCGCGGGCGCCGGCCATTGCGGCGTGATCAGCATGCGCGCCGGGTCCGGGATCAATACGAGATAAACCAGCGTACCCACTACGCTGCCGACCAGAATGCCGAAACTTTGCGCGATGATCTGCAGCCGTGGCGTGGCGCCGACTTCAAGCCCGGTGCGCAAATCGGTCATTAGGTCGGCGCTTTGCCCTGCCGCACCACCGGTGACATTGGCGGTCATCAGGTTGGCGGCCATTTGTCCGGGCACCAGGAAGCCGAAGGTGAGCTGCGTTACCTTGCCGAGCGCGCCGATCGGCGTGATGCCGGTCTCGCCGGTGACGCGGCAAGCGACGATGGCGAGCAGAAAACTGAACGACACCGCCAGTACGCCCATGATCGGATCGATGGCGAAGAACTTGTAACAGGCGATCGTGAGTGCGGCGGCCAGCACCGCCAGCCCCACCGCGAAGCGCCAGTCGAAGCGCGCGCCCACCGTCGGCTTTGCGCCCTCCGCGCGCCGCCGCCGCGCCGACGACAAAATCGTCAAGACAAACGACGTCAGCGACGATACCACCAAGAGCGTGACGCCCGGCCACAGCAGCCAAGTCACCAGCGGCCCGTACCACGCCGCGGTGGCCGCGCCCGCTTGTGCCCAGCCAGTGGCGATTGCCAGCGGCGACAAGATGAGCCAGCCGAAAACAGCGCCGATCAGCAGCGATATGCCGGCGCGCAGACCGATGATGGCGCCAAAGCCGAGCATCAGCAGCGAGGGATCAAACGCAATGCCGAGATTGGCGAAGCTCACGCCGCCAGGCACGGCCGAACGCAACGCCGCCCACATCGGCACCGAGAACGGTAGGGCGAGGCGCGGCCCCACCGAGCCGAGATCGACGATCAGCTTCACCACGCCCGCGACGCCCGCCGCGCTCAACAGCGCGCGCAAGCGCAGCGCCGCTTCGCGGCCGCGCGCATGGATCTCGCGCAAGGTCTCTGCCGTAGCGACGCCGGCCGGAAACGGCAGCCGCTCACGCACCAGCATGGCTTCGCGCAAACCGGCGGCGACGAACACGCCGAGGATCGAGACCAGGAACACCCACACCATCAGCCAGAACCAGGGCAGCGTCTGGCCCGTCAGCATCGTCAGTGCCGGGATCGGCGCCACCAGCCCGCCGGAGACGATCGAGGCGGCGGCCGACGCCGCGGTTTGATTGATGTTGTTCTCGCGTAAAGCTAGCTGCGGCGCGCGGCCAGCGCGATGCAGCGTGCCCCAGAAGCCGTAGGCGAGCAGCCCGGCGGCGATCGACATGTTGAACGACCAGCCGATCTTCAGCCCGCTGTAGACGTTGCAGGGGGTGAGCACCGCTCCGATGACGAGCCCGGTGACCACGGCGCGCACGGTCAGTTCGCGCGTGCCGTCGCCTGCCATCTCCGCTGTTGTGGTCTTAGGTTGCGTTTCCTGCGCCATGGCCCAGGACTAGAGCATCATGGCCGCTCAGGTAACCCTCGAATCGCCCGATTGGCGGCGCGATTTGACGGGATGCGGCGCGTTTCCTATGTGTGCGCGCCGGAGTTCCCAAAATGTCCGTGACCGACGCCACTGAAACCCTGCGCCATCTCGCCGAAAACGCCAACGCTTGGCCATTTGAAGAAGCGCGCAAGATCGTTGCGCGGCTGAAAAAGCAGCAGAAGTACGAGATCATTTTCGAGACCGGCTACGGCCCCTCCGGTCTGCCGCACATCGGCACCTTCGGCGAAGTGGCGCGCACCACCATGGTGCGTCACGCCTTCCGCGTGCTCACCGAGGACAAGGTCAAGACCCGGCTGATCGCCTTCTCCGACGACATGGACGGCCTGCGCAAGGTGCCGGACAACGTCCCCAACAAGGACATGCTGACGAGCCATCTCGGCAAGCCGCTGACCAGCATCCCGGACCCGTTCTCCAACGAGTATCCCTCGTTCGGCGCTGCCAATAACGCACGGCTGCGCCGGTTCCTCGACCAGTTCGGATTCGATTACGAATTCATGTCGTCGACCGACTGCTACAAATCAGGGCGCTTCGACGAAGCACTGCTCACACTGCTTGCGCGCTTCGACAAGGTCATGTCGATCATGCTGCCGTCGCTGCGCGAGGAACGCGCGGCCACCTATTCGCCGTTCCTGCCGATCGACCCGGACTCAGGGATAGTGCTGCAGGTGCCGGTGATCTCGCATGATGCTCAGGCTGGCACCATCACTTACGAGCACCCCGACACGAAAGAGCCGGTGACGACGCCGGTCACGGGTGGCCGCTGCAAGCTGCAATGGAAGCCGGACTGGGCCATGCGTTGGGTCGCGCTCGGCATCGATTACGAGATGTCTGGCAAGGACTTGATCGATTCGGTCAAGCTCTCCGGCCAGATCTGCCGCGCGCTTGGCGGCACGCCGCCGGAAGGCTTCAACTACGAGCTCTTCCTCGACGAGAACGGGCAGAAGATCTCCAAGTCCAAGGGCAACGGCCTTACCATCGACGAATGGCTGCGTTACGCATCGCCGGAATCGCTCGCGCTGTTCATGTACCGCGAGCCGAAGGCGGCCAAGCGGCTCTATTTCGACGTCATCCCGCGCAATGTCGACGAGTATTATCAGTTCCTCGGCGGCTATGAGCGCCAGGACGCGCGCCAGCGTCTGTCCAATCCGGTCTGGCACATCCACTCGGGAAATCCGCCCAAGGTGGACATGCCGATCACCTTCTCGATGCTGTTGACACTGGTGTCGTCATCGAACGCCGAGAACGCCGAAACACTATGGGGCTTCATCGGCCGCTACCGCCCGGGCGTGACGCCGCATACGCATCCCAAGCTCAACGAGTTGGTGGGATACGCCATTCATTATTTCCGCGACTTCGTGCTGCCGGAAAAGAAATTTCGCCATCCGACCGACCAGGAGCGCGCCGCGCTCATCGACTTGCGCGACGCGCTGGCGCAATTGCCCGCCGATGCCGATGCAAGCGCTGTCCAGGACGTGGTCTACGAGATCGGCCGCCGCGAGCCCTTCCTCGACGAAAAGAAGAAGGCCAAGGACGGCAAGCCGGGCGTCTCGCTCGACTGGTTCAATATGCTCTACCAGGTGCTGCTCGGCCAGGAGAAAGGCCCGCGCTTCGGCTCGTTCGTCGTCGTCTACGGCCTGCAGAACACCATCGACATGATCGACGGCGCGTTGGCCAGAAGTGCGTAATCCCTCCCCTTTTAAGGGAGAGATAAGAAACTACGAAAACATCTCCACGCTGCCATTCAGCGCCATCAAGCCGAGCTCGACTTCCAGCTTCGGATGTCGCCCGGCAACCTGCTTGCGGAATTCCATCAGCGCCGCTTGGTGGGTTTTGGTTTCGATCTCCGGATTGGCCACCGACGCCTCGCCATAGGCGATCTTCGCCGCGCCACAGTCGCGATGATTCATCGCAATCACTTTCGGAATGCTGTGTAAGTCGATCGATGTCGCCAGATTGTCCCAGAATGCCGGTTCCCAAGTCTTGAAAGCGGGCGCAACCACGCCGATCGCGGCGCCTGCAAACGAAAACTGACTGTATTTCCCCACCATGTGCCGGCCTTCCATGTACTTGATCGTCGGCTCGGGAAAGCGCGGGTCAATGCAAGTCAGCAGCATGGCGTCGTAATTTCCGTAGGCGCCAAAGGCGAGCGAAGGAAACGCCGCGAACAATCCGGCGCCGGCCGTCAGATGCAGGAACCGCCGCCGGTCGAAGCGCGCGCGCAGCATCTCGCCGCAGCACGCGCAGGTGCCGCGGGCAAGGGGAGACGCCGATGTCATGAAACGCTCCTGTCATGGTGAGGGGCAGGGATCATACCGCCGCCGCAAGAAAGCGCCAGTGACGTTCGGTTCGCTCGTCGCGGTCGATGGGTTGCATAACACCATCGACAGGGCCGACACGGCTCGCAGCGCTTGGTTAGCGGCCGGAGTGCCGCCTGCCGGTTACTGGCTCGCCCACACGACGCGGGCGATCCATAGCACGTCCGCCATCTGCAAGGTGCGGTCGCGGTGATCGCCGTTGAGCGACTTGACCTCGACCGTCTTGGCGGTCTTGCGCTTGAGCTCCTTGACCGTCACCTCGCCGTCCTTGGTCTTGACCACGACACGGTCGCCCTTGCGCACGGGCGCGGCCGGCGAGACAATGATGATGTCGCCGTCGCGATAGGCCGGCTTCAGCGAGTTCTCCGGAGATTTCCAGCGCGAATGCGTGCTCGTCGGTGACGGAAGGGAACGCGATCTCTTCCCAGCCCTTGCCGACCGGCAAGCCGCTATCATCGAAATAACCGCCACCGGCGGCCTCGGAGAAGCCGATCAGCGGCACGTTGGTAATGGCCGCCTTGCCGCTGTCGCTTAACAGGCTGACGAAGGCCTCAACCTTGGTCGAGGTCGCCGCCAGAGCCTTGGACACCGATTCAGTCGAGGGCCAGCGCGGCCGTCCTTCCGGCGTGATGCGTTTGGACTTGTTGAAGGTGGTGGGGTCGAGCCCCGCTTTCTTGGCAAGGCCTGATGGCGTCAGCTTGGCGCGTGCGGCCAGCCGGTCGATGGCAGTCCAAATCTGGTTGTGTGTCAGCATGGCCCTGGCCAGACGGTTGGTTGAGCCCCCGAGAAGTCTTTATTGTGGGTGCAATTCATAGGAATTATAGCCGCAAACCGCGCGCTTATGCCAACTATTTCTTACATTGTTACGCCGCTTTGCCTTGAATAGACCGCAGCCCGCCCGATAGGGTCAGTCACTAAACCGTGGAGCTACTCTTGATCGGTCTGTTCGACCGCCTGTCCCGTCCTTTGATGCGGGCCCTCGATCCCGAAGATGCTCATGCCCTGACGCTCAAGGCGTTGCGCATCGTTCCGGTGGCTCGGGCTGCGGCGGATCCGCCAGAGCTCAAAACGCGCGTTTTCGGCCTCAATTTTCCCAATCCGGTTGGAATAGCAGCCGGCTTCGACAAGAATGCTACGGCGCCCAACGCCCTGTTGAGGCTCGGTTTCGGTTTTGTTGAGGTCGGCACGGTCACCCCGCGGGCGCAGGCCGGTAATGCGCGCCCGCGCGTGTTCCGGCTGGAGAGTGACGAGGCGGTCATCAACCGGCTCGGTTTCAATAACGAAGGGGCCCCACCCGTGCTGGCCCGGCTGGCGGCACGGGCCGCGGAGGGCGGCATCGTCGGTGTCAATGTCGGCGCCAACCGCGATTCGATCGACCGTACCGAGGACTATGTGCGGCTGATCGATACGTTTGCCCCCGTCGCGAGCTATTTTACCGTCAACGTCTCCTCGCCCAATACCCCCGGCCTGCGCGATCTCCAGGGAGCCCGCGCCCTCGACGATCTGCTCGCCCGCGTAATCGAGGCCCGCGAACGGGTGCGCCGCCGCGCGGGCGTGACACCGGTGCTGCTCAAGATCGCGCCCGACCTGACACTCTCCGAGCTCGACGACGTAGTCGGCGTTGCGCGCAAGCACGGCATCGACGGCATGATCGTCGGCAACACCACCATCAGCCGCCCAAACTCGCTGCGCGAGCGCGAAAAGGCGCGCGAGGCGGGCGGCTTGTCCGGGCGGCCGCTGTTTCGGTTGTCGACCCGCATGCTGGCGGAAACATTCGTACGCGCCGAAGACGCATTCCCGCTGGTTGGCGTTGGCGGCATCGATTCGGGCGCAGCGGCTATCGCGAAGATCAAGGCCGGCGCCAGTCTGATCCAGCTCTACACTGGGCTCGTCTATCACGGCCTCGGCCTGCTCGCGCAGATCAAGGCCGATCTCACGGCGGCAGCCAAGCGCGGTCAGCGCGGTTCGCTCAACGCCATGATCGGTGTCGATGCCCCTGACATGACAGCGGAGAGCTGGCCGGTATAGACGCCGCTAGACGAAAGGCGCGCGTGCCAGCGCCGGATAGCGCGCACCCTGATAGACTCCGCGCGCGACGAAGAAGATCAGGATCGCGATCCAGAGGCCGGCGTTGTCGAGCGGTTGCAAGAACCACCAGGCCACGAAGTAAGTCGCGAGCGAGGCCAGCATCAGGTTGCGCATGTCGCGCGCCCAGGTGGCGCCGATGTAAATGCCGTCGAAGCAGAACGCCATCACGCCGCACACCGGCGCCAGCGCGGCGAACCACATGAAGCGGCGCGCGGTCTCGCGCACGTCGGAGCTCGCGGTCATGATGTCGATCAGCCGGTTGCCAGTTACGGCAAATAGTGCAGTGGCCGCAACACCGAAGGCAAAGCCCCAGATCAGCACCAGCCGCACCGCATAGCCGAAGGCCTTACGGTCGCGCGCGCCATAGGCCTGGCCGCAGATTTGCTCGGCGGCGGTGGCGATACCGTCGAGAAAGAACGCGCCGACCAACGTGAAGTTATGCAACACGGCATTGGCGGCAAGCGTCACATCGCCGGCGCGCGCGCCGCGGGCGGTGAAGAAGACGAAGGCCGAGATCAGCGCGGCGGTGCGGATCATGATGTCGCGGTTGACTGCCAGCATGCGCGTCAGCCGGTCGCGATCCAACAGCACGGCGAACGTGACACCGACGCGGCCGCTGAGGATGCGCAAGGCAACCGCGATGCCTGCTGCAAAGCCGGCGATCTGGGCGATCACCGTGGCGAGCGCCGCGCCGGCTATGCCGAGATCGAGGCCGAGCACCAACGCCACCATCATGACCATGTTGACGAGGTTGAGGCCGATCTGAATAGCCATGGCCGTGCGCACGCGGGCAAGGCCCACCAGCCAGCCGAGCATGACATAGTTGCCGAGCGTGAACGGCGCTGCCCAGATACGCACGAAGAAATATTGCCGCGCCGCCGCAGTCACCTCCGGGCTGCCGCCCATCGCATCGAAGGTGAGCGTGGCGAACGGCACTTGGACGGCGATGATGAGAAGACCGATCGCGCCGGCGAGCAACAGGGCGCGCGCCAGCACGGCGCGCTGTTCGAGCGTGTCGTCCGCGCCAAGCGCCTGCGCGGTGAAGGCGACAGTGCCCATGCGCAGGAATCCGAACAGCCAGAACAGGCAGTCAAAGGCGACCGACGCCAAGGCGACACCACCCAGCAGCGCCGCGTCGCCCAGCCGGCCGATGGCTGCCGTGGCGACGACGCCGAGCAGCGGGGTCGTCACATTGGTCAGCATTGCCGGCCCGGCGATGGTGAAAACCCGGGCGTTGGAAACGTCGACAGTTGTGGTCAAATCAGCGGCCGCGCGGCGCGTTGACGAGACGCATGATGAACCAGATCGGAATAACGATCACGGCGCCAAGCAGGAAATAGCGCCAGACGTAACGAACGATGTCCCATCCCATGTTCCAGAAGGTGCGGAACAGGCGCTCGATGCTGCGGACGATATCGAAAGGGTCGAGCCCGAGCGCCGACAGAATGACGCCGACGATAATCGACACCAGCACCAGCCGCGCCAAAACGGCGAGCGGCGAGCCGCCGAAAATCCGGGTGGTGGTTTCATTGTTCATAAGCCCGTCTCCGTCCTGCTGGCGCCACCTTAGCCCGGCATGATGGCCGGCGCGCGGCCTTCAGATATGCCTTAGAATCGATTCATGGAACCCGCCTTCGTGCCCGCCCGCGCCGAAGCGTCACGGCTGCCCGAGCCTTTCCTGCGCTGGTTCGCCGGCCGCGGCTGGCAGCCGCGCGCGCACCAGCTTGACCTGCTGGCGAAGGTGAGGGATGGGCGCTCGGTGCTGCTGATCGCGCCCACTGGTGGCGGCAAGACGCTGGCCGGTTTTTTGCCCACTTTGGTGGAGTTGTATGAGCAGAGCTTGCCGCGCGCACAGCGCGTCCCCCCCACCCCCGACCGCTCCCCGCGGTTCGCTTCGCTCATGGGGACAGGGGAGAAGAGGCTGATCTCTACTGGCAAATCCGTGCGCCGCGTTGCGGGCCTCCACACCCTCTACATCTCCCCGCTCAAGGCGCTTGCCGTCGACATCGCGCGCAACCTGGAAATCCCGGTGCGCGAGATGGGGCTTAACGTGCGGCTGGAAACCCGCACGGGCGATACGCCGGCTTCGAAGCGGCAGAGACAACGCCGCCAGCCGCCAGACATTCTGCTGACCACGCCTGAACAACTCGCTTTGCTGCTCGCTTCCGCCGACGCGCCTTATCTCTTTGGCACGTTGCGCCGCGTCGTGCTCGACGAACTGCATTCGCTGGTGACATCCAAGCGCGGCGATCTGCTGTCGCTCGATCTCGCCCGGCTGTTTGTGCTGACGCCGAAACTCACGACCGTGGGATTGTCCGCCACTGTCGCCACGCCCGATGATCTGCGCCGCTATTTGGTGCCGCAGCCGCCGGGTGGTGCGGCGCTCGCCGATCTGGTCATTGCGCAGGCTGGCGCGCAGCCACGTGTGAGCATGCTCGACACTGCCGAGCATCTGCCCTGGGCCGGCCATTCAGCGCGCCATGCACTCGGTGAGATGTACGAGCTCATCAAGAGTCACAAGACCACGCTTATCTTCGTCAACACCCGCAGCCAGGCAGAATTCCTGTTCCAGGAATTCTGGCGCATCAATGACGACAACTTGGCAATCGCACTTCATCACGGCTCGCTCGACGTTGCCCAGCGCCGCAAAGTGGAAGAACTCCATGGCCGGAGGCCGCCTGCGCGCGGTGGTGTGCACGTCTTCGCTGGACCTGGGCGTCGACTGGGGCGACGTCGATCTCGTCATCAATGTCGGCGCGCCGAAAGGTTCGTCGCGGCTGATGCAGCGGGTGGGGCGCTCCAACCACCGTTTCGACGAGCCGTCCGAGGCGGTGCTCGTGCCGGCCAACCGCTTCGAGGTGCTGGAGTGCCGCGCCGCCATCGACGCGGTCGCCGACAATGCCCAGGATACGCCGCGGTTGCGCACCGGCGCGCTCGACGTGCTGGCGCAGCACATCCTCGGTCGCGCCGTCGGCGAGCCGTTCCTGCCCGACGCGCTTTACGACGAAGTGCGCGCGGCCGCGCCCTATGCGTCACTGGCGCGGTCCGACTTCGACGCGGCGGTCGATTTCGTCGCCACCGGCGGCTACGCGCTTAAAGCCTACGAGCGCTTCGCCAAGATCAGGCAAGATACGAGACCTGGCAAGGACGGCCGCTGGCGCATCACCCATCCGCGCGTCGCGCAGCGTTATCGCATGAACGTCGGCACCATCGTCGAGGCCGACATGCTGAAAGTTCGGCTGGTGCGCTCGCGCGCCAGCGGCAAGGCGATCCCGCGCGGCGGCCGCCTGCTCGGCCAAGTAGAGGAGTATTTCATCGAGACGTTGACGCCCAACGACACCTTTGTGTTCGCCGGTGAAGTCCTCAAATACGAGGCGCTGGTCGAAGACGAGGTCTATGTGTCACGTGCACATGGCGCCGATCCCAAGGTGCCGGCCTACGAGGGCGGCAAGTTTCCGCTGTCGACTTATCTCGCTGCCCGCGTGCGCGCGATCCTCGCCGATAACACGGCTTGGCGCGCGCTGCCGGATCAAGTGCGCCAATGGCTCGAATTTCAGCAATGGCGTTCGTTGCTGCCGCGCGCCGGTGATCTGTTGGTCGAAACTTTTCCGCGCGCGGCCAAGCAATATCTCGTCTGCTATCCGTTCGAGGGCCGCCTCGCGCATCAGACGCTCGGTATGCTGCTCACCCGCAGGCTCGAGCGCGCGCGCCTCAGACCGCTCGGCTTTGTCGCCAATGAGTATGCGCTGGCGGTCTGGGGCCTCGGCGATCTGGCGCTGCACATCAAGCGCGGCGACCTTTCGCTTGCGGAACTCTTCGCCGAGGACATGCTGGGCGACGACCTGGAGGAATGGCTCGCCGAATCCGCGCTGATGAAGCGCACGTTCCGTTCTTGTGCTATCATTGCTGGCCTGATCGAGCGCCGCTTTCCTGGCGAGGAGAAATCTCGACGCCAGCTCACGGTTTCCACCGATCTCGTCTACGACGTCCTGCGCAAGTACCAGGCCGACCATCTTCTGCTGCGCGCCGCCCATGCCGATGCGGCTAGCGGCCTGCTCGACATCAAGCGGCTCGGCGAAATGCTCTCGCGCGTCCAGGGCCAAATCGTCCATAAACCGCTCGATCACGTCTCGCCGCTGGCGGTTCCCGCGCTGCTGGAGATCGGCCGCGAAACGGTCTATGGCGAGGCGGCGGACACGCTTTTGGCGGAAGCCGCTGACGAACTGATCAAGGAGGCAATGCGTTGAGCGCATTCCGCGCCACATTTCCAATGTCATCGCCGAGCCGGACCGAAGGTCCGAGTCCCGATGATCCCGATTTGTGGGCACCGCGGCTTCCTAAGCGGGATGGCCAGGCCAAGCCCGGCCATGACATCGTCGTCGCCGGCGCCACCATGACCGCTGACCCGGCCGGCGCGCTCTACTGGCCGGAGCATGGCCTCCTCGCGGTCGCCGATCTGCATCTGGAAAAAGGTTCCGGCTTTGCATCGCGCGGGCAGTTGCTGCCGCCTTACGACACTGCGGCGACGCTGGCGCGGCTCGCCAAGCTGATCGCCCGCTATGCCCCGCGTGTCGTCATAGCTCTGGGCGATAGTTTCCACGACGGCGGCGGACCAGCGCAACTCGGCAATGAGGATCGTGAATCCTTGCGCGCCCTGCAGCGCTGCCGCGATTGGATCTGGCTCACCGGCAATCACGATCCGGAACCCGCCGACAGCATTGGCGGTGTCTTCCACGACAGCCTCACGCTCGGCGCCATTACCTTCCGCCACAAGCCGACTGGTACACCAAACGAAATCGCCGGCCATCTGCACCCGGTCGCGCGCGTTTCCCATCGCGGCCGCGCGGTGCGCCGGCGCTGCTTCGCGGCCGATGATGCGCGGTTGGTGATGCCGGCCTTCGGCGCATTTGCCGGCGGGCTCAACGTGCGCCACTCAACCTTCGCGGATCTGTTCGGGACGCTTGCCTTCACCGCCCACATGCTGGGCGAGGACCGGCTTTACACTTTCGCGGCCAATCGCTGTTTGCCGGATTAATCCTTCCTGAACATCACGCTGGCGATCCAGCCGATCGACAACGCCATCAGGATGGTACCGAGGCCGTAAATGAAGCCATAGTCGGCCGCGCCCTCGGCCACGTATTGCTCGAAGCCGGTCTTGATAACTTCCAGCGCTGATTTGGTTTGCGTGATCATGGCGCCGTTGGCGAATAGCTTGACGTCGATGTCGTAGGTGCCAGTGCGCACGTCCGCTGGCAGCGGAATGGCGGCGCGGTACACCGCGCGCGTCAAGAACGTCACCGCCGCCGGTGATTGCCGGTAGAGGCTCTGGTCGGTCTTCAACCGCACGAAGGCGACGCGGAACGGGTCGTCGGGCACGGTATCGGCGAAGTCGGGGCCGATGCGTTGCGTCAGGATGAAATTGTCGAGGCCGATTTGCAGCCGCCGCAGCACTTCCGGCTTGGCAATGTCTTTGACCGGACGGTTGCTGAGCACCGCGAGGTAAGACGGCACGTTGACGAATTCGCGCAAGTCGGCGTTGACCCAGATCCCGGCGATGCGTGCCTTGCGCCGGGTGCGGAAGGTCTGGCGCGGACCAGATACCGTCACCACCAGATCGTAACCGCTCGCGCGCGTCGTCGCGCCCTTGTCCGGCTCGATAGTCCCGAACAACACCAGGTCCTCACCCGCGAAATTCGAAGTGATCTGCACTCGGTGGTTGGAGAGCGAGACCACAAGCCGCTCGGCTTGCGCGGGCCGCGTGCCGGCCGTGAGCGCCAGCGCCAGAACCAAGGGGACGAGGGTCGCGAACCGGCGCATCAGTTGGTCCTCACCACGCGCACGGAGTAGGGATCGACCGGCTTGACCACCAGGTCGATGGCGAAGCGCACGCCGACCAGGAGCACCAGCACGCCGAGCAATAGCCGCAGCCACTCGCCGCGCATGTTCTGTCCGGCACGCACGCCGAACTGGGCGCCAACCACGCCGCCGATCATCAGCACCAACGCCAGCACCGCGTCGACCAGGTGGTTGGCGACCGCGTGCAGCACGGTAGCCGAGATCATTGTCACCAGGGTCAGCACCATCGAGGTGCCGATGACCGTGATTGTCGGCACCCGCAAGAGATAGATCAGCATCGGCACCAGCATGAAGCCGCCGCCGATGCCGAGCACGGAACCGAGAAAGCCGATCACGATGCCGATCACCCACACCGGAATGACCGAGATGTAGATGCGCGAGCGCTTGAAGCGCATCTTCAACGGCAGGCCGTGGATCCAGGTGTGGCTGCCCGGCCGGCGCAGGTCGGCACGTCCGCCGTGGCGCGCGCGATTGATGGCGCGCAGGCCCTCGGTCACCATCAGTACGCCGACGATGCTGAGCAGTGTCACGTAAGAAAGCGCGATCAAAAGGTCCAACTGATCGACCGAGCGCAGCAGCGTGAACAGCCAGACGCCGACCAGCGTGCCGATCACGCCGCCGACCAGCAGCATGCCGCCAAGCATGAAGTCGATGGTGCCGCGCCGCCAATGGGCGAGGAATCCGGTGAACAGCGAGGCCGCGATCTGCGGCGATACGCTCGCCACCACAACCGCAGGCGAGATGCCGATGAAGATCAGGAGCGGCGTCATCAGGAAGCCGCCGCCAATGCCGAACATGCCGGAGAGGAAGCCGACCGCCAGCCCCAACCCCAGGATGAGGAAGATGTTGACGGGGAGGTCGGCGATCGGGAGGTAGATCTGCAAAGGCGTTGTCCGGCGTTCGCGGCTGATACGCTAACGGCCACGCGCCGATCAGCAGGTCAACCCCCGCGCCCGGTCCCATGACGTGCGAAAGTGTGCGTTAAACCGGCCGCAAAACCAAATCGATACTAGCGGCCTATGCGGCAGCAATCACGCCCGAAGGCAAAAGGCCGCGCTTGGCTTCACTGTTTTCCAAAGACAATGGCGTTGACGGTTCCGGTCGTCACGCTTGGTGACCGCGCGGCGCTGGCCTTGTCCCAGCCGCCGGGCGGGGTCGGCACCGCGGTCGCCTGGCGGGGCTGCGGCGCGGGCACGAACTCGGCGACCGCATGGCGGGCTGCGGTCAGCGCCTTGGCATCCATGTGGCTGGCGACCTCGTCCCGCTTCTTGGTCGCCTCCTTGTCGCCTTGCTTGGCGGCGAGCGAGAACCACTTGTAAGACTGCGGCAAGCTTTTTTCGACGCCAATGCCCCGTGCATAGAGAATGCCGAGGTTGTACTGGCTATCGGACACGCCGTGCTTGGCCGCGTCGTGGAACCATTGTACCGCTGTGGTGTAATCGGGCTTGCCGTCGATGCCTTCGGCGTAAAGCACTGCAAGGTTGTGCATGGCCTTGGCATGGCCTTGGCGGGCGGCGGAGAAGTAGAGCGCGCGCGCCCGGCTGAGGTCCTTCTTCACGCCCTTGCCCTTTTCCAACAGGCTCGCCAGGCGGAACTGGGCGGGCGCCAGGCCTTTTTTCGCCGCCTGTTCATACCACTGCGCGGCCTGCGTCAGGTTGGCCGGAACCCCGCGGCCCTGCGCAAAGCGCATCGCCACTTCGTAAGCGGCCGCGCTGTTGCCTGCGGCAGCCGCCTCGCGCAGGCGCAGGCTGCCGATGCCGACGGGCAGATCGGCGCGATGGTCCAAGGCCACCGCGGTTGTGGACTGCGTCGAACGGTCGGCGGCGGCTTTTGGAATCGACCCCGTAATGTCGGCGGCCGGCGCGCTCTTGGCATCTGGTGCGACGGACTGCGCGGTGCGGCGCGGATCAGAGCTTGGCGCAGCGGCAAAGTGGACGGTTTCGTCGGGCGGCGCCAACAGATTGATGGAGGCGCCCGAGGGCACCAGCGCCAGAGGTGTGGCGGCGACTCGCGGCGGCAGTTGGACCGTTGCCGTCGGGCTTGCGGCCGAACGGACACTGTGCGCCGCGGGCGCCTCGGGTACGGTGTCCGCCCGCCGGCTCATGCTGACGTGCTGCTGCGTCGCTCTGGTCAGAGTGCCCAACCTACCCAAATTGAACATATTCGACTTCGTCGCGATCTGCACCGAGCCGACCACGATGGCGACGACGCTGGCGGCGACGAACAGCGACTTGACCCGTTGCATCACCCGCCTGCGCACGGGTCGCGCGTCCACGCGCTTCGTCTGATCCAGCGCTTCTGGCGCCGGTACCGGAAGGCCTTCCTGCTGCATGGCGGCTTGGGCGGCGCGCCGGGCGGCGGCGATAAAGCTCGACTTGCCGCTGAGGGCGGTCGCCTCTTGCGTGGGCCTTGCATGACCGAGGACCGCTTCCGAGGCAGTGATGCGGGCGGCAGGATTGGCGCGCAGCGGCAGCGCGCCGGAGCCCGGCTCAATTGGCTGATCGGGCGGCAGATCGGGATCGATCGGCCCATGACCGGCTGCCATGGGCTTTTGCGCCGGCTGCATCGGCGGTGCGGTGGGTTCCGGTTCGGCTAACTGGGCCACGCGCGACAGCGGCATGTCGTCGAGGCCTGCCACGCCGAGCGCGTTGTCGACGAGCCGTACCGCCACCCGGCCGCCTTGTTGGGCGAGCTCGAACGGCTCTTCTTCTTGGCCGGCAACGGCCGGTGCGGGCGCTGCAGCGCGCGTCTCGCTGCGGATGCCTTGTTCGATAGTCGCCAGTCGGCTGACCAACTCGCCGATGGTGCCGTGCAACTGGTTGAGCGCGTCGTGGGTGCGGGCGATGTCATCCTTGATCTCGAACTGCGAATGCACCAGATCGTTCTTCATCGCGTCCTGAGACTGCGCGATATCGTATTTCAGCGCTTCTTGAGCCTGGGCAAGATCGTGTTTGAGCGCGTCGACCACCATGGCCTCGCTGGCCTGGGCTTCGGCATCCGCGCCCGCCTGCGACTGCTGGACATGCGCCAACAGGTCGGAAAGGCCGCGTTCGATCGCCTCCAACTGACTGACGCGCGAGTCAGAGGCATCCAGCCGTTCCACCAGCATGGCGATGCGATCATCGAGACGGCCGGCAGCCACGTCGTCTCCGTGCGATTGTTGGGCCGACTGGATCTGTTCGATTTTGTCGGACAGCGATTGCACCAGCGCTTCCAGCCGCGGCGGTACTGCATTGCCGTTCCGCGCCTGCTCGGCGAGGGCCTGGCCAAACGCGTCGATACGGTGCTCGAGGCTGGTCAGCGCGTCGGTATTGGCGCTGGCCTGCGCGATGTAGTCGATCTTGTCGGTGAGCGCCTGCACTTCCGCGGCCAGCGCGCTCACGGCGTCGTTGGAGGCGACGTGGTTGGCCATATCGCGCAAGGTGGTGATGGCGCTTTCGAGCTGCGCCATCGTCTGCGGGTCTCTCTGGGCGACGATCAGGTCGATCTTTTGCGCGAGTCCCGTTATGGCGTCATTGAAGCCGACGAGTTTCTCGGCCGGGGTCAATCCGCGCAGCGCGTCGCGCACTTCAACCAAGCCGTGCTCAATGGCGAATAGCGCGCTCTTGTCGACGCCGCTCTGCCGGCCTTCCGCAATTCGCTGGGACAGGCCCTGGATCTGATGCTCGATGGTTTCGATCGAGTGCCACGGCATCGCCTCTCCGAGCGTGTGGCCGATCTCGCCGAGCTCGGCGCGCAGCGCGTTGATGGCCTCTTCCACGCCGGGCTGGTGCAGTGTCTCGATCTGGTTGGTGATCTTGCGCAACTGCTCTTCCAGCCCCGAGAGGTCCTGTGCCGGCAGCAGCGCCGGTGCGTGCGCTTGCGCGGCTTCCTGCGCGCGCGCGGCCGGCGGCGCATAGGCTGCGGGCGATGACGCCGGGGGCTGTCGCCGCGGTGATGACGGAGCGCCGCCATTGAGCATCTGCCGGCGGGCGGTGATCTCGGAGAGCGCTTGGTCGAGAGCCGGCGTCCTAGGCCCGTTGGGTTGGGCCGGCGCGCGCCGCGGCTGCATCGGCTGCATCGGCTGCGCCGGTCGGGTGTTGTGAACGTATTGATCGAGCCGGCCGGTCAGCTCGGCGCGCTGGTCCGGCCCGCGCGATTGCGGCTGGCGTTGCGGGGGATGGGCCGCCGCGCCGGTGTGGGTGAAGCGTTCGATGCGGCGGGAGAGCTCGTCGAGCCGGTTATTGACCGCGGTGAGTTCGCGCTGCTCGGCCTGCACAGCGGCTTTCGACCCGTAGGGAGGGATGCCGGCCTGCGTGGCTTGTTGCATGATGACGGAATTGAGCCAGTCGTCGAGTGACAAGCCGGACCGGCGCGCCGCTTCCATGGCCGTCTCGCGCGCTTCCGGCCGGATTCCCTTCGCTTTCCAGGAGACGCCAAATTTCATGCTCGCACCACGTTGAGGTGGTGGCGCAAAGAGCCGGATTCGACTCTCGTGGAACCGGTACGCGTTAACGCGGGGTAGATCGGAGGCGCGGTTCTCTTGGCCACCCCCGACTTTTTCCTCGTCACGGTAAATAAGCAGTTAAGTTTTGTAGAAACTGGCCACCTTGCCAGCCATTTCACCTGACGCGGGAGGCCCGCCGGCCTTTAACGCGGGCGTAAATCGGCGCTGTCATAATTTTTGCCTCATGGGGGTGGTTTGCTGGCCTTGGTCGGGCTGGGCGGCGAAATCGAGCCCGCGCCCGGGCCGCTCGCGGAAACCATCCGCAGCAAAGCCCCGCCTGCAGCTCGCGGCGCCCGATGGCGCCGGGGAGAGGAACGAATGCCGACCTATCAGGCGCCAGTCGACGAGACCCTGTTTCTGCTCAGCGACGTGTTCCACGTCGACCGCTACGGCAATCTGCCGGGCTTTGCCGACGCCAGCCCCGACATCGTCGAGGCGGTGCTGCGCGAGGCCGGCAAGTTCGCCGAGGAGGTGCTCACCCCGCTCAACCGGGTCGGCGACAAGGAAGGCTGCACGCGGAACGAGGACGGCAGCGTGACCACGCCGACCGGCTTCAAGGACGCCTACAGAAAGCTCGCCGAAGGCGGCTGGATCGGCATGTCGGTGCCGGCCGAGTTCGGCGGCCAGGGCCTGCCGGCGATTTTGACCGAGATGGTCAACGAATACTTCTGCTCGGCCAACATGGCCTTCGCCATGTATCCCGGCCTCACGCAAGGCGCCATCGCCGCGCTGCTCGTGCACGGCTCCGACGCCATCAAGGCCAAATACCTGCCGAAGATGACGGAAGGCGCCTGGACCGGCACCATGAACCTGACCGAGCCGCATTGCGGCACCGACCTCGGCCTGTTGCGCACCAAGGCCGCGAAGCAGGGCGACGGCAGCTACAAGATCACCGGCACCAAGATCTTCATCTCCGCCGGCGAACACGACATGGCGGAGAACATCATCCACCTGGTGCTGGCGCGCATCGAAGGCGCGCCCGAGGGCACCAAGGGCATCTCGCTGTTCGTGGTGCCGAAGCTCATGGTCGGCGACGACGGTTCGCTGGGCGGGCGCAACGCGGTGTCGTGCGGCTCCATCGAAGAGAAGATGGGCATCCACGGCAACGCCACCTGCGTGATGAACTACGACGGCGCCACCGGCTGGCTGATCGGCGAGGAAAACCGCGGCCTCAACGCCATGTTTACGATGATGAACGAGGCGCGCCTCGGCGTCGGCATCCAGGGCCTGGCGCAGTCGGAGGTCGCCTATCAGAACGCGGCGGCCTACGCGAAGGAGCGTTTGCAGGGCCGCGCGCTGTCCGGCGTCAAATATCCCGGCAAGCCGGCCGACCCGATCGTCGTGCACCCGGACGTGCGCCGCAACCTGATGACCATCCGCGCCTTCAACGAGGCCGCGCGCGCGCTGGTGGTGTGGACCGGCATCCAGGGCGACGTCGCCCACCGCAGCGAGGACAAGAAACAGCGCCAGAGCGCCGAAGACCTCATGGGCCTGCTCACGCCGGTGATCAAGGGCGTGCTCACCGACCGCGGCTTCGCCAACACGGTGATGGCGCAGCAGATCCACGGCGGCCACGGCTATATCGCCGAGCACGGCATGGAGCAGTTCGTGCGCGACGCGCGCATCGCGCAGATTTACGAAGGCGCCAACGGCATCCAGGCGCTCGATCTCGTGGGGCGCAAGATCGGCAAGAACGCCGGCCGCGCGTTGATGGCGTTCCTCGGCGAGGTCAACGGTTACGTCAAGGAGAAGAGCGGCGACAAGGCGATGAAGGATTACGTGACGCCGCTCGGCGTCGCCGCCGGCCACCTGCAGGAAGCCTCGATGTGGTTCATGAAGCACGCGCTGCTGAAGCCGGACAACGCCGGCGCCGGCGCCACCGACTACATGCATCTGTTCGGGCTGGTCGCGCTCGGCTACATGTGGGCGCGCATCGCGGAAGCTGCGATCGCGAAATTGCCGAAGGCGAACGGCTCAGCGCCGCGCTACAGCGCCAAGCTTACCACCGCGCGGTTTTTCATGGAGCGCATGCTGCCGGAGACGGCGTTGCGGCTGGAGCGCGTCAAGGCGGGGGCGGGGAGTGTGATGGAATTGCCGGACGAGGGGTTTTAGGGGGGCTATTATCCCTTTGATTTAAGGCAGTTGGCGATCCCTGCACTGGTCTGTCTGTAGCTTGCGGCAATTAACTGACGGGAAATTGGATTTCGGCACAATCTTGACGGAGTCGATTGTTCTCCTTACGTTCTGAAATGGGACGGTCGATTCGAGCCCGGCGGGAGAGGGCCCGATGTTCAAGAATCCGAAATGCCGGCACTGTGGACGCACTTGGCGACCGCCAATTGGGGTCGTCGCCTCGAAGGAATATTGCGGTCGCTGTCGCGCTGAACGGCGTGCAACTGCGGCTCACCGGCTGGGTGCGCGTCCTCTGCGCCCCGAAGATTTCGATGGGGATTACCTCCTTCCACGAGCGCGCCGCAGACGACCCCTTACCGCGACTTGAAAAAGTTCTTCAATTCTTTTTCTGAGGCGGCGTAGCTGATTTGACCGTTTGAACTGGCCAACGTGCGTTTCCTTCCTTGGCCATTGGTGGGCTGGCTTTCGGCACGCCACGAGTGCTTAAATTTGGAATGTTGTTCCCAAACGACCATAACGTGCCGATCGCCTTTCTTTCCGCTCCAGGTGACGCGATCAGGGTCGACGGAGCACTCCCAATCTGTGTTGATCTCGAGTTTTGCCAAGGCGGCGAGTACCTGCTCTGAGTTTTGATATCGTTCACGAGGGTCGTCGGCCATCATCTTGCGGATCATGGTGCGCCAACGCTTTGGCACATGAGGCAGCCACTTTAGGCTTGCGGCGAAATCTCCGTTTCCGATCACGAAGCGTGGCTCAACGGAACGCGAGTACCATTGCGCGCCGTGCAAGAGGCGGTAGATCGTCATACCCAGCGCCCAGATGTCCGTCTTCTTACTCGTGGGCCCTCCACGCCAAACTTCGACCGCCAGATGATCGCCATATCCGGCTTGAGAACCATATCCGAGCACTAGATTATCGGTGACGAGGCCGAAATCGCCGAGCTTGGCAGTGCGATTTTCCATTAGGACATTGCTGGGCTTGATGTCTCGGTGCAGCATGCCGCGCGCGTGTAACGCCTGCAAACCGAGGGTCACGTCCGTCCAGACCTTGCGCACATTACCGAGAGGCATCGGCCCCTTTTCAAATCCCGCCTGCAACGATCCGTCGACGCAACGGTTCATAACGAGGTGCACAGCGTTGCCGCTATCCGCCTCACTCAGATGGTGAACGCGCACGACATTGGCGTGATCGGCTTGACTGAGCCGCTGCCCTTCCTTCAGCAGAGCATCCTTGCGCTCGACCCATTCATTGTCAGACTCGGGATCTGGGTAGTCACGGCGAAAGACCTTCACGGCGACCGCCCCATGCACAGGATCATCACCTTCGAACACCTCACCGAACATTCCCGAGCCATGAGGTGGTCCCGGTTTCCGGGACAGAATGGCGGCTTGGCTAAGATAGATTCTGGGGTTCAATTACGCCGCCAATTTCTCCTCACTTGCCTGCATAGCATAGACCTCATCGGGCGTCATGCCGGCGAGAGCCGAATGCGGCCGATCGATGTTGTAGTAGTCGATCCAGCGACCGATCCCGACTCGTGCCTCGCTGCCGGTCTCGAAGGCATTGAGGAACCCGCATTCGTATTTCAGCGATCGCCACAGCCGTTCGATGAAGACGTTGTCCATCCAGCGGCCGCGGCCGTCCATCGAGATGCGGATGCCGGCGTCCTTCAGGGTGTTGGTGAAGGCAACGCTTGTGAACTGCGAGCCCTGATCGGTGTTGAAGATATCGGGTCGGCCGTACCCAGTGATTGCCTCCTCCAGCGCAGTAACACAGAACTCCGTATCCATCGTGTTTGACAGCCGCCAGGCCAGGACCTTGCGGCTCGCCCAGTCCATGATTGCCACCAGGTAGAGGAACCCTCGTCGCATCTGGATGTAGGTGATGTCGGCGCACCAGACTTGGTTCGGCCGCTGGATCGCCAGGTGACGCAGCAGGTACGGATATATCTTGTGCCGCGGATGCGGCTCGCTGGTCTTCGGCCGCTGATAGATCGGCGCCAAGCCCATTTTGGTCATCAGCCGGCGGACGCGATGGCGCCTGACGCACCAGCCGTTGCGCCGCAGATGCCGCGCCATCTGCCGCGAGCCGTACCAGGGCGTCTCCAGGAACTGCTCGTCGATGAGACGCATCAGAACCAGGTTCTCGGCACTCTCCGGCGTGGGCTCACGGTAGAATGATGAGCGGCTGATCGACACCAACTCGCATTGGCGCACAATCGAGAGCCTTGGATGACCGGGATCGATCATCGTCTTCCTCCGATCATGGCTCAGCGATCGAAGGCTTTGGACAAAAAATCCCGCTCCACGACAAGCTGGCCGATCTTGGCATGCAGCTTCGTCAGTTCCGCATCGCGGTTCTGATCACGTGTGCCGTTCTTCTCGTCGAATACCTGGGCGAGCTTCTCGATCGCCTCTCGCTTCCATGCCGCAATCTGGGTTGGATGCAAGCCGTGCCTGATCGCCAGCTCCGCCACCGTTTCGTGGCCTTTGATCGCTTCCAGCGCCACCTTGGCCTTGAACTCAGCCGAAAACCGTCTCCGCGTCCTCATGGTGGGTCATCCTCATCGAGGAACCTACCTTAGCCGGCTGTCTTCGGAAGTGGGACCACCTCACCAATCGGCGCGCCGAGTTTCAGTTTGATGTCAGGCATCGGTCTTTCTCGCGGCGAGAATCACGAGAGCCGCCGGACGGCTGCCCGTTCGCAGCGCCGCGCCAGTTACCTCCTTCGCCCAGAACGGATTGTCTTTGAGATACTCATCCGCTTTTCGTTCTCCGAAGTTGCGGCTGATCTGTGCTTTAGTAACGGTTTCCACCTCCGTCACGGACGCGAATGCGCCAATTGCAATGCCGCGCAGTTCCGCCGCTTGCAGATGCGATAGCTTCATCGCCACGCCCATTCCGGTGGCGCTTCCTTGAACGACAGCCCGAGAAATCCCATTTTCCTTGGCGTAGTTCGCTAACTGCCGGTACATTACGTCGTAGGCTTTCGACCGATCGCCAGCCTGGATCGGCCAGGTCTGGTCGCTCTGTAAGATGAGCGGTGCATTCTGATCATCAGGGATTTCAGCGTCCACGAGCTTGATTTCGTTGGCGCCCACTACCAATCCGAGCCAGCGTTCCGGCATTTCGCAGCACTCCTTCAACCCCCAACTGGTATTTAGTGACCGATTCGTGCTTTGTCACGTGTACTTGAGGGGATAGTCGCGCGTTGCGGGAGCCGTATGGGCCGATGCCTCCTACCCTTCAATTTTGCATTCCTACCGCCACCCCATCCCCGGCGCGACGTGCTGCAAGATCGCCTCGATCACGTGCGCGTTGTAGTCGACGCCGAGCTGGTTCGGGACCGTCAGTAACAGCGTGTCGGCCTCGGCGATGCCTTCGTCGCCTTTCAACTGCGCGATCAGCGCGTCCGGCTCGGCGGCGTAGCTGCGGCCGAAGATGGCGCGCTCGGTTTCGCTCAGCATGCCGACCTGGTCGCCGTCCTCGCCGCCGCCGAAATACATGCGGTCGCGGTCGTCGGTGAGCGCGAAGATGCTGCGCGAGACCGAGACGCGCGGTGTGCGCGCGTGGCCGGCTTCCTTCCACGCCGCGCGGTAGGCGCGGATCTGCTCGGCCTGCTGCACGTGGAACGGCTTGCCGCTCTCGTCGATCTTGAGCGTCGACGACTGCAGGTTCATGCCGAGCTTGGCCGCCCATTCCGCCGTGGCGTTGGTGCCGGCGCCCCACCAGATGCGCTCGCGCAAACCCTCCGAAAAAGGTTCTAGACGCAGCAGGCCGGTCGGGTTCGGAAACATCGGCCGCGGGTTAGGCTTGGCGAAGCCTTGCCCGCGCAGCACCTCGAGGAAGACTTCCGTGTGGCGGCGCGCCATGTCAGCGTCGCTTTCGCCCTCGGGCGGTGCGTAGCCGAAGTAGCGCCAGCCGTCGATCACCTGTTCGGGCGAACCGCGCGAGATGCCGAGCTGCAGGCGGCCGCCGGCGATGAGGTCGGCTGAGCCCGCGTCCTCCACCATGTAGAGCGGGTTCTCGTAGCGCATGTCGATGACCGCGGTGCCGATCTCGATGCGCTTGGTGCGCGCGCCGACCGCCGCCAGCAGCGGGAATGGCGAGGCGAGCTGGCGAGCGAAGTGATGCACGCGGAAATAGGCGCCGTCGGCGCCGAGCTCTTCCGCCGCGACGGCAAGCTCGATCGATTGCAGGAGGGCGTCGGAGCCTGAGCGCGTCTGCGACTGCGGCGAGGGGGTCCAGTGGCCGAAAGAGAGGAAGCCGATGTGTTTCATGGCGGGGACTATAGCGGACGCGGCGAACTGTTCCCACCGCGCTAACCGCGCATCATCGGCCTCCTAAAGCTGAAGAGGCCGCCGAACCCGGCGGCCTCTTGTCGATGATTACTTGATGACGACCCACGTGTTGCCGCGCCAATAGCCGCGCCCGTTGTGCTCGCGGATGACGACGTGCGGGCCGCGGCGCCAATTGTCCTCGTGGATCACGATGCGCGCATGCGCGGGATAACGATAGTGCTCCTTGACGTGCCAGCAGACGTTGCCGCTGCAGGCGATGGCGGCCGACGCGCTGGCGCCTGACAGCGCTAAGCCGGTGGCGGCGACGGCCGCACAAAGGATGGACTTGCCTAAAGTCATCGATGCCTCCTCATGGTCGGGAGTGACCATCGGGCCTAACGTTCGAACCCAAAATCGGTTCAACGAACGACGGCATAAAGGAACAGCATCGCGAGATAGATCGCTCCCAACCCGCAACCGAACCATCTGGTAGCCGATGTTTCGTTCATAGTTCTAACAACGCGGAACCTGAACATTTGTTCACCGCGCGTGGATACGGCCGCACGAAAGTTGGACGCGGGAGCAAGAACTCCGGCAGCGCAGTCATTCGCTCGGCGGGCCGGCGGACATAGTGATTAACCGCCCGCAAGGCAGCACGCGGCCGCCAAGGCACGCGTGCCATCACGCAAACCGCTTTGGAACTGGAAGAAAACGATGAAACGATACGTCATTGAGCGGCACATTCCCGGCGTCGGCAGTCTGAGCGCCGCTCAGCTCAAAGCGCTGTCCGCAACCTCCAACGGCGCCGTCGCAAAGCTTGCGCCGCAGGTGCAGTGGATTCACTCGCACGTCGCCGCCGACAACACGTTTTGCGTCTATCTCGGCGACAGTGAAGACGTCATTCGCGAGCACTCGCGGCTGGCCGGCTTCCCCATCACCCGGGTCAACGAAATCGTCACCATCATTGATCCCATGACAGCGGAATCCTGACGGTTGCGCGCCGATAGCGCCTGCCGTTGCGCCGCCCGACCATTGAGGGATGAGCCATGAACCAAATCGATCTCGTGCAGCCGAAAAGTGAGTATGTCGATTTCTGGAACACCGTGCTGGTTCCGAAATTCGACCAATGGCGACATGTGCTCGTCGGAGGTCTCGGCCTGCACAGCGCGAAGGTATTTCCCGAACTGACGCTCGATATCGGCGATGCGGTTCTGGACGTCGGATGCGGATGGGGCGAGACCTCGATCGAGATCGCCCGGCGCGTCGGGCCCGGCGGCAAGGTCGTCGGTATTGATTGTTGTGACGCCTTCCTGAAGGCAGGCCGCGCCGATGCCGCCCGCGCGGGCTTAAGTAATGTCAGCTTCATCGAAGCGGATGTGGAGACTCACGCGTTCGCGTCAGCGTTCGACTTCTGCTTTTCACGGTTCGGAACGCAGTTTTTTCAAAATCCGGTCGCGGGCCTGCGCAATATGCGATCAGGCCTGAGGCCGGAAGGGATCATGACGATGATTGTGTGGCGCTCGAAGGCCGACAATCCATGGCTTGATCTCGCCAAGCAAGTCCTGTTGCGCTACCTGCCGCCCGTGGACGAACAGGCCGCATCATGCGGGCCTGGGCCGTTTTCCATGGCGGATCCCGAACTCGTGACCAAGCAGTTGCAGATTGCGGGCTATTCCGATCCCGAGTTCAAGCGGATCGACGCGGAAGTGATGGTGGGCCGAAGCGTGGAGGAAGCGGTTGCCTTCCAGCTCGCAATCGGACCAGCCGGAGAAGTCTACCGAGCGGCCGGGCGGGAGGCGGAGCGAAAGCGGGAGATATTGGTCCGCGCTCTCGACGACGAGTTGCAGGAATTCGTACGTCCGGAAGGGGTGATGTTGGGTTCAAGTTCGTGGCTCGTGACCGCGCGCAATCCATCTTAGCGGCGACAGGGGTCTGACGCGGCACGCTATCCCGCCTCGTCGCGCACGAAGGTTGAACCCGTCCGCCATTCGCTCGGCGAGCGACCGGTTGCCTTTTTGAACGCCCGGCTGAAGGCCGCTTCGGAGTTGTAGCCGACCGCCTCGGCGACGGCGGCGACTTTGGCGTTGGTGTCCGTCAGCCGCTTGGCGGCGAGCTGCATGCGCCATTGCGTGAGATACTGGATCGGCGGATGGCCGGTCAGATGCGCGAAGCGTTCCACCAGCGCCGAGCGCGAAGCACCAGCCTGCGCGGCGAGTTCCTCCAGCGTCCAGGCGTGCGCCGGCTGCGCGTGCAGCAGCGTCAGCGCGCGGCCGACCAGAGGATCGCGCAGGCCCGCCAGCCAGCCGGTGTTGTTCTCCGCAAGCTGATCCATGTGCATGCGGATCACCTCGACGAACATCAATTCGGAAAGCCGGTTGAGAATGCTCTGGCTGCCGGCGCGCTTGTTGTTCGTTTCGGTGGTAGCGAAATGAATGAAGTTGTCGAGGAGCCCGGTTGAAGCGTTTGACGCGCCGCGTCCGTATCGAATGAAGCGCGGCAGCGAACCAAGCAGCGGATTGAACGGGCGCACGTCGCAACTGAAGAAGCCGCACAGGAGGTGCGCATCGCTCCGGCCGCCACTGCTGGTCGTCAGCTTGAAGGGCAATGCGTTGTCGTCCGCGGGCCGCCGGTGCGCCGCCCAATCCGGCTCGGCGCGCATGCCCGGCGCGCTCGACACCGCATGCGGGTCACCCTGCGGCATCACCGCGATGTCGCCCTCCTCGAGTCGAACCGGCTCGAAGGAAGCGTCATTGACAAGCGAGATCCAGCACGCGCCTTCCGTGACGACATGATACTCGATGACGTGCTGGGCGCCGGGCGTGACGTCGTTGGCGATCTGGGCCGAAGGCGGCGCCTCCGCCACCCACGGTGGAATGGCGGTGACGTCGAAAAAGACCGAGCCGGTGAGGCGCACGGCTGACAACAGCTCCGACAAGACGTCCGTGCTCATTGACGTGATGTTCCAGCGGAAACGGTCGCTCCCACGTCGGGCAGCGGCGGCGACGATAGCAAGTCTGGACGGGCGAGCAAGAAGTCCGGCAGCCTGGTCATTCAGGCAAAGCGAGGCGGACGGTATCGACGTCGCACTTGCAATGGCGCCGCTCGGTCCGAGGCCGAGAGCTTCGTAACCGGCACGCCCGCGCGTAACGCCTAACCATCACGGAGAACGATCATGACCACCGTCATCGACTGCCGTCCGGCCGCCACCAAACCCGCACCGGATTTAAAAGCCGTCAAGACCAAGCAACACGCCGCCTGGTCGTCGGGCGATTATGCTCTCATCGGCGTCACGCTGCAGATTGTCGGCGAGCAACTGGCCGAAGCGATGGATCTGCGCGCCGGCCAAACGGTGCTCGACATCGCCGCCGGCAACGGCAACGTCACGCTCGCCGCCGCGCGGCGCTGGTGCGACGTCACGTCCACCGACTACGTGGAATCGCTGCTCGCCCGCGGCCGCAAGCGCGCCGAAGCGGATGGATTGCGCGTCGACTTCCGCGTCGCCGATGCCGAGCACCTGCCGTTTGAGAACGGCTCGTTCGACGCCGTCGTCTCGACCTTCGGCGCCATGTTCAGCCCCGACCAGGACAGCACTGCCGCCGAGATGCTGCGCGTGTGCCGGTCCGGCGGCAAGATCGGCCTTGCCAACTGGACGCCGGATGGCTTCATCGGCCGGGTGTTCAAGACCATCGGCAAGTACCTGCCGCCGCCGGCCGGCGTCAAATCGCCGGCGCTGTGGGGCACGTGGGAGTGGATGGAGAAGGCGTTTCGATCTGAGGCATCGGATATCGTGGTCGAGCCGCGCATGTTCAACTTCCGCTACCGTTCGCCGCAGCACTTCCTCGACATCTTCCGCGACTACTACGGGCCGATGCTCAAGGCATTCGAAGCGTTGGATGCGGCAGGGCAGAAGGGACTCGCGCGCGATCTGCTCGCACTGATCGGCCAACTGAACACGGCGAGCGACGGCACCATGGTCGTGCCGGGCGAATACCTCGAAGTCGTCGTCACCAGGCGGTGAGGGCGCGGCGCGCTATCCCTCCCTCGCTCGGCGGGGGAGGGTGGTCGCACGCGGGGGATCCTCGAGCGCAAGCCTCGCCCGGGCGAACGGTGCGTTGAGACCGTCCAGGTGAGCGGCATTCGGGCTAGAATTTTTCTTGAAAAGTATATGTAAAGCCATATTTCTAGTGGAGTGAATAAATATTTCTTTAGAAATAATTATGTGATAATCTGTCCAAGAGGCTGAGCTGGAAGGACCGGCAAATGAGAGCCAAGGCACGCCCGGAATCGGACCCTGGGGAGTCGGGGGTGATCACCAAGGCCACCCTGCGGGCGGCCGATCGACTGGGGCTCAGGAACAACGTTCTGGCGAAAATTGTAGGTGTTTCGGAGCCAACCGTGTCCCGCATGCGCAAGGGCGAGTATGTCTTCGAGCGCGGCCAGAAGTCGTTTGAACTCGCGATATTGTTTGTGCGTCTTTATCGCTCGCTTGACGCGGTCGTGGGCGGGGACGACAAGATCGCCGCGGCATGGATCAGGAACAAGAATACCGCGCTTGACGACACTCCGCTTGAATTGATTCAGAAGATTGCCGGGCTTTCGAATGTCATCGCATATCTCGACGCGCGCCGAGCTGTCGTCTAGTGCGCGGCGCGGGACGGGTCGCGTGTGGCGGGTCGTCGAACCGCAGCACCGCGTTTCGACAGCAAAGCTCACCGACACGGCTGCGGAGCAGAGCCTTCTCGAGGACTTGATCGAGGATACCAAGCCGCCCATTCCGCCCGAATGCAGGCATCTCGACTTTCTGCTGTTCACGCCATTCCGGTATGCTGCGCCAAGTCCGCGCGGATCGCGCTTTCGAAAGCCGGGCTTCACGCCGGGCGTCTTCTATGCAGCCGAGAACGTCGATACGGCCATCGCCGAAGTCTGCTTTCATCGTATTTTATTTTTTTCAGAGTCGCCATCGACGCCCTGGCCCACGGAGGCGGGCGAGTTCACGGCCTTTGCGGTCGAGTACGCGACGCCGCTCGCCATCGATTTAACGCGCGCGCCTTTCGATGATCGCGGCGACGTTTGGCAACGTCCGGCAAACTATGTCGGCTGTCAGGAGTTGGCCGAGCTGGCGCGCGCGGAAAATATCGAAGCGATCAAATATTCTTCGGTGCGTGACCCTCAACACAAGCTGAATGTCGCGGTCTTGACTTGCAGCGCATTTGCCAGGCCAGATTCGGTTGACCGTCAGTCATGGCGAATTCTCTTCGGATCGAATGGCGCGCGAGCCTTGTGCGATATGCCGAAGGGGACGATCGACTTCGGTCGAGAGTTGTTCGTAAATGATCCCCGTATCAAGGCCGTGAACTGGGACCGCTAGTCCTTAGGCGAAAGGCGAGGTGTAATGGCCGCTAACAACGCCAGCAAGCAACTCAAAATCGCTATCGTCGGCGGTGGCATCGGTGGCGTGGCGGCGGCGCTCAATCTGCTCAAAGCCGGCTGTGACGTTCAGGTCTACGAGCAGGCGCAGACTTTCCGCGAGGTCGGCGCCGGCATCCAGGTGAGCCCGAACGCGTCGCGCGTCATCCACGGCCTCGGCCTCGCCGCGCCACTCGCTGGAATCGGCGTGCGTCCGCTGGCCTTTCATCAGAAGCGCTGGCGGGACGGCCGCACGCTGTTGAAGTCGCCGCTCGGCGACGCGGTCGAGGCTGCGTTCGGCTTTCCTTACTACCAGGTGCACCGCGCTGACCTGCTGGCGATGCTGGTCGCCGCGCTGCCGGCCGACCGCATGCACACTGGCTTTCGCCTCGCCGCTTTCACCGACCAAGGCGATGCCGTCGAGATGGAATTCGACAACGGCGCGCGAGCGCGCGCCGACGTGCTGATCGGCGCCGATGGCATCCACTCCACCGTGCGCCACACACTGTTTGGCGCCGAAGCTCCCCGCTTCACCGGCGTCACCGCCTATCGCGGCCTCATCCGCACGGAGCACATTAAACATCTCGACGTGGAAGTAGCGACGCAAGTCTGGATGGGGCCGGGCAAGCATTTGGTCACCTATTTCGTCGCCGGAAAACGCCTGCTCAATTTCGTCGCCAATGTCGAGCGTGATGTATGGACGGGCGAGTCGTGGAGCGAGCAGGGCGACCCCGATGGCTTGCGCGACGCATTCGCTACCTGGGACCCGAAGCTGCGCGCCATCCTCGAAGGTGTCGAAGAAACCTTCATCTGGGGCATCTTCGACCGCGCGGCATTGCCGCGATGGTCGGCAGGCCGGGTGACGCTTCTCGGCGACGCCTGTCATCCGATGCAGCCGCACATGGCGCAGGGCGCGGCGCAAGCGCTGGAAGACGGCGCCGCGATCACCGCATGCCTGCAACGGACCGACGATATTGCACAGGCGCTCGCGCGTTATGAAGAATTGCGCAAACCGCGCACCGCCCACGTGCAGTCGCTGGCGACCGCCAACAAGACACGTTTCCATTTGCCGGACGGCCCGGCGCAGGCGGCGCGCGATGCCGCCATGGCCGCCGGCGGCACCGACTGGTCGCTGCAAACGATCGGCTGGCTCTATGGCTACGACGCGGTGGCGGCGATGGAAAGCGGCGACATGGGGTTGCCCGAAGCCGCGAACTAGGGTGCCGACTTACAAATGCGCTTTGGTCGCTATCGGGGAGAAGCGGGCATTCAACGAGCCGCGATCGACAAGCTGGAATTATTGGTACACGGCCCAGCAAATCTTCTCATTGCGCCGATCCGAACTTCGCTCTTTACCCGCGTAAGCGGGAATCCGATCCATGATCGCAACGTGTTGAGATTTCTTCCTGGGTCTCCGCTTGCGCGGGGAAGAGCGGACGATGTTGCGAGCGGACGGAATCACAAAGGCGCCGCCTGACGCTTTCACGCCGTCGCCCGCCCTTCGATGGTCACCGCCAGCCGCAGCGTTCGCGCGGAGGTGGGTGCGCTTAGCAGCGCCTGGGCGTCGAAGTTGCCGTCGGCGCAAACGAATTCAAGCGCCGACAGGACGCGATCCACTGTTTCGCCGTCGTGGGCGAACGGCAGCAGCAAACGTTCGAAATGGATCACTCGCCCAGCGGCGTCATTGACATCCTGGATGGTGTAGACCGGTGCGCCGGTTCGCACGGCGTGGACGTAGGGCGCCAGCGCCGTTTCACGGCGCTCGGGCTGAATCACCTCGTCGAGATGGCGGCCGCGGTAGTCGATCCCGCCATAGACCTTCGCGACCATGCGGCCGTGGTAACGGATCTGAAAGCGCAGCGGCTGCCCGCCGGAGACGCTGAGCAGACTCAAGCTGTCCGCAATGCTGGCAAGCTCTTCGGGCGCGACCGCTTGCCAGCGTGGGACGCGCGCGCCGTCGAGATGCCGCATCCAAAACTTGAGCAGCCAGCGCTGATTGATGGCGCGCACCGCATCAGGCCGGGCCAATGTGAAATGCATAAGTGTCGCCCACGCTTTGCCCGGCCCGCGATTCATCCTAGCACACCGGCAGTTCCAACGAGTGGTATGAACATTGCGAAGCTGGACTTATTCCAGCTACATCGCCAAATCTGGTGCCGCCGAATTATGCCCTAGGCGTGCAGCGTCAGCGGCCGCCGGCCGCGCAGCAGCAGGAAAGTCATGATGCTTACGTTGAACAGGTTCCAGCCGATGCCGTCAAGGAAGGCGACTTGGTAGGAACCTGTCGCGTCGAAGATCGCACCCGCTAGCCAGCCGCCGAGCGCCATGCCGCTCAAGGTCGCCAGCAGCACCAGGCCGACGCGCGTACCCGCCTCCTTCGGCGGAAAGTACTCGCGCACGATGATGGCATAGCTCGGTACGATGCCGCCCTGGAACAATCCGAACAGGCCAGAGATCACGTAGAGCGAAAACAAGCCGTCGAACATCAGATAAAGCAAGAGCGCGATACCCTGCAGCACCGAGCCGAGCAAGAGCGTGCGCACGCCGCCTATGCGGTCGGCGATAAAGCCGGATGTGACGCGGCTGATGATGCCGAGCCCAAGCATTAGCGACAGCATCTCGGCGCCGCGTGCCGGTCCGTAGCCGAGGTCGCCGCAATAGGCGACGAGATGCACCTGCGGCGTCGCCATCGCCACGCAGCAGGCGACTCCTGCCATGCACAGCATCACCTGCAGCGTGTTCGGCGACAGCGGCATGTCCGCGCGCCGAAGCGCGGCTGCGGCGTCCGCCGTGGCGTGGCTGTGCGCGCCGACACGCCGGCGCATCACCAGCACCAGCGGCAGCATGGTCGCCAGACAGAACAAGCCGATGCCGGTGTGGGTCGCGCGCCAGCCGTCGGTGGCGATGAAGTGTTGCGTCACCGGCGGCCACACCGTGCCGGCGAGATAGTTGCCGGCGGCAGCGATGGTCACCGCGATACCGCGTCGCCGTATGAACCAATGCGAGACATCGGCCATCAACGGGCCGAAACTTACCGAGCAGCCGAGCCCGATCACGCACTGGGCGAGCGCCACTTGCGTGAGGCTCGCCGCTTGCCCGACGCCAAGATAGCCGATGCCGATCGCGGCGATGCCGATCAAGAGCGGCGGCACGATGCCGCGGCGGTCAGCCAGCCGTCCCAGCAACACGCCGCCGCCGCCGAAGCCGAGCATGGCGAGCGTGTAGGGCAAGGTGGCTTGCGCGCGGTCGATGCCGAAATCGGTCTGGATCGCCGGCAGCGCCACAACGACCGACCACATGCCGACGCCGCCGATGGTCGCAAGCAATACCGCGGTCGCGAGCCGCAGCCAGGCGTAGGGAGACTCGATGTCGGAGGCGGGCCCGCCGCCTGTATGCGTGGTCATGCGCGGTGAACTCGGCCAAGTGGCTATGTTGGTAGCACAATACTGCGCATGCCGCGCAACAAACACGGCTCGCCTCTTGCCGTGCGCGGAGAGACGGAAGAGGTCATGCAAGCCGCGGCATCACCTCGCGCGCAAACAGGGTGAGCGAACGGCGGGCAGCCTCAATCTGCATGTCGCCGAACACCATCTGGCACAGCACGTAGTTGATGCCGGTCTCCTCTTGCAAGCGCGCAACATAGTCGCGCACCGTCGCCGGCGAACCGGCTACGCCATGCCCGATGGCCGCCAACTCGGCGAAGCTCTCCGGATAAATCTCCTTCAGCGTGAACGGCACCTGCGATCGCTTCCAGATCCAGTCCATGCCCTGGCGCCAACGTGGATAGGCGGCAGCGGCAATGCGTTGCGCTTCGGCGTCGGTCTCGGCCACCACGACGTGACGCGTGATGCCAATCATCGGCAGCGTGGCGACGTCGCGTCCGAGTGCGCGCCATTCCTCCCGGTAGCGGTCCGCAATCGCCCGCGCCCGGTTTGCCGGTCCGAGCGACACTACATTGACCGCGCGCGGCGCCGCCCAGCCGATCGCGTCGGCGTTAGGGGCTCCGTACCAGATCGGAGGATGCGGCCGCTGCACCGGCTTCACCTGCACCACATAGTCCTTGAAATGGAAGAACTGCCCGTCGAAGTCGAGCACGTCCGCTTCGAAGGCGCGCATCAGCACCGCGAAGGCCTCGTGATAAAGCGCCGGCGCCTGCCCGCGGTCGACGCCAAACCGCTGGTGCTCCAACAACGCGCCGCCGCGGCCAACTCCGACTATCAGCCGGCCGCCGCTCATCTGGTCGAGCATGCAGATTTCTTCGTAGAGCCTGAGCGGGTGATAGAGCGGCAGCACGTAGACCAGCGGCCCCAGCCGGAGGCGGCGTGTGCGCTGGATGGCGGCGGCCAGAAACACGCTCGGGCTCGCCGCCATGCCGAGGGGCGTCGAATGATGCTCCGCCAAGTGGTAGGCGAAATATCCTTCCTGCTCCATTATTTCCACCAGGCCGAGCCGGCTTTCATAGAGCGCGTCGAGCGGCCCTCCGTTGCTGTCCAGATGGTCGAAAACTCCGAATTTCAGCACCGATTCACCTCTTCCGGCCGCTCGTGCCCACCGCCCGCCGCGTCGCGTTAATCGTGGGCGCAATGGGCTATAGCCGTCGCGCCGCGGGTAGCTTAATTGACCATGCGAAGCTTCGTTAGCTATCGTGGCGTCAATGACAAAATAACCGAGGAGGAACGACCGATGAGGATACTCACTTCCGCACTGTGTTGGGTTGCTGCGGCCACATTGTTGACCGTGTCGGCGCATGCCGCGGGCACGATCAAGATCGGGCTGATCGAGCCCTATTCCGGGCAGTTCGCCGACGCCGCTACCCAGCAGGACAATGCCATCAAGCTGTTCATGAAGCAGAACGGCGATACCGTCGCCGGCAAGAAGATCGAGATCATCCGCAAGGACGTCGGCGGCATCAACCCGCCGGTTGCCAAGCGCCTGGCGCAGGAACTGGTCACCCGCGACAAGGTCGACATCCTGGCCGGCTTCGTACTGACGCCGAACGCCATGGCCGCCGGCGACGTGTCGAAAGCGGGCAAGAAGTTCATGGTGGTCATGAACGCGGCGACATCGGTGGTCACCACCAAGTCGCCCTACATGACCCGCACCTCGATGACCATTCCGCAGCTCAACACCGCCTTCGGCAAATGGGTAGCGACCCACACTAAGGTGAAGAAGGCCTACACCATGGTTTCCGACTATGGCCCTGGCCATGACGCCGAGCAGTCGTTCCAGAAGGGCTTCAAGGAAGGCGGCGGCACCATCGTCGGTTCGGTGCGCATGGCGGTCGCCAATCCGGACTTCTCCGCCTATGTGCAGAAGGCCAAGGACCTCAATCCGCAGGGCATCTTCGTCTTCATTCCGGGCGGCGCGCAGCCGGGCGCCTTGGGCAAGGCCTTCTCGGAGCGCGGCATCGATCCGAAGAAGACTCAGGTCATGGGCCAGATGGAAGTCACCGATGAGCACGCGCTCAAAAGCATGGGCGATATGTCGATCGGCTTCATGACTTCGGCCAACTATGACTACTACCTCAAGAACAAGAGGAACGAGGCGTTTGTGAAGGCTTATCACGCCGCCTACGGTCGCAACCCCGACTTCTTCTCGGTCGGCGCCTGGGACGGCATGCACGTCATCTACGCCGCGCTGAAGAAGACCAAGGGCAACACTGATGCCGCCGCGCTCATCAAGGCGGCTGAGGGCATGAAGTGGCAGAGCCCGCGCGGGCCGATGATGATCGACCCCAAGACCCGCGACGTCGTGCAGACTGTGTATGTCCGCAAGGTCGAGAAGAAGGGTGGCAAGCTGGTCAACGTCGAGATCGCCAAGATTCCGAACGTGAAAGACCCGCTGCACAAGTAGCCTTCACGACATCGGACAAAAGCATCGGGGCGAGGGTCGACGAGGCCCTCGCCCCTTCGCTTTTCCGGTTCTAAGATAGTTGTAAGCACGGTTCACAATACAAGGGCACTCTGTGTTATGGACGCTCTCAGTCTCCCGCGCCCCTCGTGGATGAGCGAAGACCTCGTTTTGCTCGAGGAACAGGCGCGACGCTTCATCGCCGACGAATACGTTCCCCATCTCGACCGCTGGCACGAGCAGGGCATGTACGAGCGCGAGGTATGGACCAAGGCCGGTGAGGCGGGCCTGCTCTGCGCCGCCATCCCAGAGGAATACGGCGGCGCCGGCGGCACTTTCGCGCACGAGGCGCTGATCAACCGCGAGCTTTCGCTCGCCGGTTTTGACGATTTCGGCGCGCCGCTGCATTCCGGCATCGTCGCGCCCTATATCCTGCATTACGGCACCGAGGAGCAGAAGCAGCGCTGGCTGCCCAAGCTCGCGACCGGCGAATTGGTCACCGCCATTGCCATGACCGAGCCGGGCACTGGGTCCGACCTGCAAGGCGTGCGCACCAAGGCAGAGAAGTCCGGCAATGGCTACCTGCTCAACGGCTCCAAGACTTTCATCACCAACGGCCAGCACGCCAACCTGATTGTCGTCGTCGCCAAGACCGACCCAAAGGCCGGCGCGAAGGGCGTCTCGCTCATGGTGGTGGAAACCGACAACGCGCCCGGCTTCCGCCGCGGCCGCAAGCTGAAGAAGCTCGGTATGGATTCTGCCGATACCTCGGAACTGTTCTTCGAGGACGTGAAGCTGCCGGCCGAGAACCTGCTCGGCACGGAGGAAGGGCAGGGCTTCTACCAGCTCATGCAGGAGCTGCCGCAGGAGCGTCTCATCGTCGCGGTGCACGCGGTCGCCATGATGGAGCGCGCGCTCGCGCTCACCGTCGACTACGTCAAGCAGCGCTCGGCCTTTGGCAAAAAGATCATCGAATTCCAGAATACCCAGTTCGAGCTCGCCGAGGTCAAGACCGACACAACCATCGCCAAGGTCTTCCTCGACCACTGTATCGGCGAGCATATCGAGGGCCGGCTCGATACCGTCACCGCCTCGATGGCGAAATACCGCCTCACCGACACGTTGGGCAAAGTGCTCGACCGCTGCCTGCAATTATTCGGCGGCTATGGCTTCATGGACGAATACCCGATCTCGCGTATGTACCGCGACGCGCGCGTGCTGCGCATTTACGCCGGCACCAACGAGATCATGAAGCTGCTGATCTCACGGAGTTTATAGGCGCCATTCCCCGCGCCGCTCAATTCTCGTGCGGCGATTGCGGAAGCATATTGCTATTCTAATTGCGGCATTAACGAACATTACCAGATGACGTCCGTTTTGTGCGGGTGTCGGTTCTTGAAATATTGCTTTTGCTCTGCCGGCCTCACGCGACACGAATAGTTTTATTTTTCTCAACCGATTGCATCTTGCGGACTGACGTTCCTAACTGAACTCGCGTTGACCACAAGGGAGCGCGCACGGCTGTGCGTCGCAAGCGATGAGTTATATTGTTTTAACGGTCGATGATACCGACGCAGCGGCACGGCTTGCTGCCGAGCTCGGCCGCCGCGATCTGTTTGGCCGCTTGGCGCTGTTGCGCGAAAACATCGATGGCCCAATGGTTTTTACCACCAGCTTCGGCGTCGAGGATCAGGCCATTGCGCATGCGATTTTCGCGCAAGCTTTGCCGATCGATGTGGTGACGCTCGACACCGGCCGGCTGTTTCCCGAGACCTACGACGTGTGGACCGAGACAGAGCGCCGCTACGGGGTGACCATCCGCGCCTATTATCCCGACGCCGGCGCGCTCGAAACGCTGATCGCCGACCAGAGCATCGACGGCTTCCGCCAATCCGTCGCCGCGCGCAGGGTCTGCTGCGGCGTGCGCAAGGTCGCGCCGCTCAAGCGCGCGCTTGCCGGCGCCGCCGCCTGGGTCACTGGCTTGCGCGCCGACCAGTCTGGCGCGCGCGCTGAAACCCCGTTTGTCACGTTCGATGACGTTCACAAACTGCTCAAGCTCGCGCCGCTCGCCGACTGGTCGCGAGCGCAGGCCGCCGACTACGTCGCCGCCGAAGCTATCCCGCACAACGTCTTGCACGAACGCGGCTTTCTCTCCATCGGCTGCGCGCCCTGCACTCGCGCCGTCCGGCCGGGCGAACCGGAGCGCGCCGGCCGCTGGTGGTGGGAAGAGGAGAGCAAGAAGGAATGCGGGCTGCACGTCAGTCCGCAGCATGTGACCATGGCCGCCGGGGCCTGAGTAGCATGCACGCCCCCATCGCCGAGCACTATCGCGCCGGCGCGGCGCTGGCGCCGCCGGTGTTGACGCATCTGCAGCAGCTCGAGGCCGAGGCCATCCACATCATGCGAGAGGCGGTGGCCGAGAGTGACAATCCGGTGATGCTTTATTCCATCGGCAAGGATTCCTCGGTCCTGCTGCATCTCGCGCTCAAAACCTTCTATCCGGCCAAGCCTCGTTTTCCGCTCCTGCACATCGATACCGGCTGGAAGTTCGCCGAGATGATCGCCTTCCGCGACCGCCGCGCGCGCGAGCTCGGTCTCGATCTCATCGTGCACTCCAATACCGAGGGCATCGCGCGCGGCATTAGCCCGATCATCCACGGTTCCGATCTGCATACTGACGTCATGAAGACGCAAGGCTTGCGCCAGGCGCTCGACAAGTACGGTTTCGATCTTGCCTTCGGCGGCGCGCGCCGCGATGAGGAGAAGTCGCGCGCTAAGGAGCGCGTTTTTTCGATCCGCAACGTCCATCACCGCTGGGACCCCAAGCGCCAGCGGCCGGAGCCTTGGCGTCTTTACAACGGCCGCAAGCGGCGCGGCGAAAGCGTCCGCGTGTTTCCGTTGTCGAACTGGACCGAGCTCGACGTCTGGCTCTACATCCACCAGGAGAATATCCCGGTGGTGCCGCTCTATTTCGCCGCGCCGCGTCCGGTGGTGGAACGCGACGGCCTGCTGATCATGGTCGACGACGACCGCCTGCCGCTCGAGCCCGGCGAGACGCCGGAGATGCGCAGCGTGCGATTCCGGACGCTGGGCTGCTATCCGCTCACCGGCGCCGTCGAAAGCGAAGCCGCCAACGTCGCCGAGGTGGTGCGCGAAACGCTTTCCTCGCGCTTTTCGGAGCGGCGCGGCCGCGCCATCGACCAAGACGGTGCCGCCTCGATGGAGCGCAAGAAGCAGGAGGGTTACTTCTGATGAACGCGCCCGTCCCCCTCGAGTCCTTCGCGTTCGACTCGTTCCTGCTGCAACAAGAGAACAAGAGCCTGCTGCGCTTCGTCGCCTGCGGTTCGGTCGACCACGGCAAGTCCACGCTGATCGGACGGCTGCTCTACGGCACAAATGTCGTGTTCGATGACCAGTTGGGCGCGCTGCAGAGCGACTCGCGAAAATACGGCACGCAGGATGGGGAGCTCGACTTCTCGCTGCTGCTCGACGGCCTGGCTGCCGAGCGTGAGCAGAAGATCACCATCGACGTCGCCTATCGTTTCTTCTCGACCGCCACCCGCAAGTTCATCGTCGCCGATACGCCCGGCCACGAGCAATACACTCGCAACATGGCGACCGGCGCTTCCACCGCCGATGTCGCACTGATCCTGGTCGATGCCGCCTCGGGCTTACGCCCGCAAACGCGCCGGCATGCGCTGATCGTGTCGACCGTCGGCGTGCGCCGCATCGCGCTGGTGGTCAACAAGATGGACAAGGTTGCGTGGTCGCAAGAGGCGTTCCGCGCCATCGAGCGCGACTTCCGCGATTTCGCTGCCTCGCTCGCGATCGACGAAATCGTCTGCATTCCGGTCGCCGCCCGCGGCGGCGACAATGTGGTGACGCGCTCGCAGAACATGGACTGGTACGAAGGCCCGACGGTGCTCGATTATCTCGAGACCGTGGATGTTCCCCGGCCTTCCGAGGCGCTGTCGTTGCGTTTGCCGGTGCAATGGGTGAATCGGCCTGATGCGGATTTCCGCGGTGCTTGCGGCATGGTAGCGGGCGGCGAGGTGCGTCCGGGCATGGCGGTAACGCTGTTGCCCTCCGGACGTCGAACCGAGGTCGCGCGTATCGTCACCTACGACGGCGACCTGGCCGTCGCCGTTCCCGGCCAATCGGTGACCGTTACCTTGCGCGACGAGGTCGACGTCTCGCGTGGCGACGTCATCGCCGCCGCCGACAGTCCGCCGAAGGTCACCGACCGGCTCAAGGCGCGTGTCGTCTGGATGAGTGAAGCGCCACTCGTTGCCGGTGCCTCTTATCTCCTCAAGCTCGGCGCTGCGTCCGCCATCGCTACCGCACGCGGGGGTATGCGCGCGCTCGATCTCGACAGCGGCCGCGAGCGCGCGGCGACGCAACTGGCGGCCAACGAGATCGGCCACGCCGAGTTCGTCCTCGACCGCCGTATTGCCGCCGACGCTTATGCCGACAACCGGACGACCGGCGCCTTCATTCTGATTGATCGCGACTCGTACGACACGGTCGCCATGGGAACGGTCGAGCGCGAAGCGCCTGCGTCCTTCGCCGTCCGCCTGCGCGATGCTCTCGTCACGCGCCGCGATAGCGACGCGCCAGGGGGCCGCGAAACGCACGCCCGCTCCATCCTCAAGGCAGTGAGCTGGCGCGCCACAGGCAGCCTCGACACTTTCATCCTCGCGCTGCTTATCACGGGTTCGAGCGCCTGGGCAGGCTCAATCGCTGGGGCCGAGATGGTCACCAAGATCGTGATTTACTACCTTCACGAACGCGTGTGGTCCGTGGTCCGATGGGGCCGGCACTAGCCCTTCACCGGCCCGTCACAATCGTGGCAATTGGGCTCGGCCGCCCTCGCGCCGCGCCGGTTCCCGTCCTATGTTGGAGGCAGCTAGAATCGCCTTTGGCGCGCCCCGCCGCGACGGATATTCCGGAGACTCCCATGCCCGACGCATTCATCTACGACGCCGTCCGTACCCCACGCGGACGCGGCAAGGCCGACGGCGCCCTGCACGAAGTGACCGCCCTCAGTCTGGCGACGCAGGCGCTCAAGGCAATCAAGGACCGCAACGCGCTCGACCCGACCCGGCTCGACGACGTGGTCATGGGCTGCGTCGATCCGGTGGGCGAGGCTGGCGGCGACATTGCCCGCGCCGCCGCGCTGATGGCTGGCTTCGGCGACGGCGTGCCGGGTATACAACTCAACCGCTTCTGCGCTTCCGGTCTCGACGCGGTGAACTTCGCCGCCGCCGAGATTATGTCCGGCCAACACGAGATGACCGTCGGCGGTGGCGTCGAATCCATGAGCCGCGTCGGCATCGGCGCTTCCGGCGGCGCCTGGCCAATGGATCCCTCGATAGCGGTCAGCACCTATTTTCTGCCGCAGGGCATCTCTGCCGATCTGATCGCCACCAAATATGGCTTCTCGCGCGACGACGTCGACGCTTTCGCGGTCGAAAGCCAGAAGCGCGCGGCGAAGTCGTGGGGGGAGGGGCGTTTCAACAAGTCGGTGGTGGCGGTGAAGGACGTCAACGGCCTCACCATCCTCGACAAGGACGAACACATGCGGCCCTCGACCACCATGCAGTCGCTGGCGTCATTGCAGCCGTCCTTCGTGCAGATGGGCGAGATGGGTGGCTTCGACGCGGTGGCGGTGCAGGCGCATCCGGAAATCGAAGCGGTCAATCATGTGCACCACGCCGGCAACTCGTCCGGCATCGTCGACGGCGCTGCCGCGGTGCTGATCGGTAGTCAGGAAGCCGGCAAAGCGGCGGGTCTCAAGCCGCGCGCGCGCATCAAGGCGTTCGCCAATATCGGCTCCGAGCCGGCGATCATGCTCACCGGCCCAATCGACGTGACGCACAAGGTCCTGAGGAAGGCCGGCATGAAACTGTCGGACATCGATCTCATCGAGATCAACGAGGCCTTCGCCTCGGTGGTATTGCGTTTCATGCAGGCCTTCGACGTCGACAATTCCAAGATCAACGTCAACGGCGGCGCCATCGCCATGGGCCATCCGCTCGGCGCCACTGGCGCCATGATCCTCGGCACCGTGCTCGATGAATTGGAACGCACGGGCAAATCCACCGCGTTGGTCACGCTCTGCATCGGCGCCGGCATGGGGACGGCGACGATCATCGAGCGGGTTTGAGCGCGTCAGCATGCCCAAGATCGATATTTCCAAGATCCCGCTCGACACCGCGACCAATTATCCGCCGCCGTTCAACAAGGCGGTCGAGGGCCGTGCGCGCAAGCGCCTTGGCCGCACCGCCGGTCTCACCCAGTTCGGCGTCAATATCTGCACGCTTAAGCCCGGCGCCGCGTCGTCGCAGCGTCATTGGCACGAGAAAGAAGACGAGTTCGTTTATGTGCTCGCAGGCGCAGTCGTGCTGTGCGAGGACGGCGGCGAAACCGTGCTCGAGGCCGGCGAGTCCGCGGCGTGGCAGGCCGGCGTGGCGGACGGCCATTGTCTCGTGAACCGTTCGGACCGCGACGCCGTCGTGCTTGAGGTTGGCACGCGCGCCGCGAAAGAGCGCGCGACCTATTCCGACATCGACATGATGGTCGTGCGCGACGGCAAGGAATTCCGTTACGCCAAGAAGACCACCGGCGAGCCCTATTGAGGAAACTCCGATGACCAATTTCACCCTCGACATCGATGCCGACGGCATCGCGCTTGTCACCTGGGATATGCCGGGAAAATCGATGAACGTCATCGATTCGAGTGTGCACGAAGAGCTTTCGGCGATTGTTGAAAAGGTTGCCGGCGACGATGCGATCAAGGGCGCGGTCGTCACCGCCGGCAAGGAGTCGTTCTGCGGCGGCGCCGACCTCACAATGCTGGAGCGCTTCAGCGATCTCTACGCCGACGTCCTCAAGCGCGAAGGCGAAGAGGCCGCCGCCAAGATGGTGTTCGAGGAAGGCCGCAGGTTGTCGCTGCTCTGCCGCCGGCTGGAAACCAGCGGCAAGCCGTGGGTTTGCGCTCTCAACGGCACGGCTATGGGCGGTGGCTTCGAGATCGCGCTCGCCTGCCATCACCGCGTTGCCTCCGATAACCCGAAGACCCGGCTCGGCCTGCCGGAAGTCAAGGTCGGCCTGTTCCCCGGCGCCGGCGGCACGCAGCGTGTCGCACGCATGATCCCGCCCGCCGACGCGCTGCAGTTTCTGCTCAAGGGCGATCAGCTCAAGGTCGACCGAGCCAAGGCCATGAAGCTGATCGACAACGTCGTGCCGGGCGATCAATTGATCGCTGCCGCCAAGGATTGGATCAAGGCCGGCGGCAAGGGCGTGGCGCCGTGGGATGTGAAGGGCTTCCGCCTGCCCGGCGGGCCGGTGTGGTCGAAGGCCGGCATGATGACCTTTACGCCGGCCAATGCCATC
Organism: uncultured Pseudomonadota bacterium; assembly: GCA_963732895.1. Taxonomy (GTDB): domain Bacteria; phylum Pseudomonadota; class Alphaproteobacteria; order Rhizobiales; family Xanthobacteraceae; genus Pseudolabrys. The sequence goes on from CAVTBG010000009.1 coordinate 496,087, forward strand.
TACCGCCGCGAAACCTATGACAACTATCCCGGCGCCCGCGCCATTCTGCAGGTGGTCTATGAAGGCCTGCAGGTGGACATGGATACGGCGCTGCGCATCGAGTCGCGCTGGTTCGCGCACGTGTTGCGCTCGCCGCAGGCGGCGAACATGATCCGCACGCTGTTCGTCTCCATGCAGGAGTTGAACAAGGGCGCGCGCCGGCCGCAGAGTGTGCCGCCATCCGCCTTGAAGAAGATCGGCATCGTCGGCGCGGGCTTCATGGGCGCGGGCATTGCGCGCGTCACCGCCGCGGTCGGCGTCGATGTTGTGCTGATCGATCGCGACCAGGAAACCGCCGACAAGGGCAAGGAGGGTGTGCAGAAGGCGCTCAGCGATCGTGTCATTAAGGGCCGCATGAAGGGCGCCGAGCGCGACGCGCTGCTCGACAAGATCACGCCCAGCGCGGACTACAACGCGTTGAAGGATTGCGATCTGGTTGTCGAGGCTGTGTTCGAGGATCGCAAGGTGAAGGCCGACGTCATTGCCAAAATCCAGAAGGTGATCCGCGACGACGCGATCTTCGCCTCCAACACCTCGACTTTGCCGATCACTTCGCTGGCCTCGGAGTTCAAGGATCCGGCGCGCTTTATCGGCATCCACTTCTTCTCGCCGGTTGACCGAATGATGCTCACCGAGATCATTCTCGGCAAGGAAACCGGCGACAAGGCGCTGGCGGTGGCGCTCGACTTCGTGCGCGCCATCCGGAAGACGCCGATCGTGGTCAACGATACCCGCGGCTTCTACGCCAACCGTTGCGTGCTGAACTACATCCAGGAAGGCCATCTGATGCTACTGGAGGGCGTGCCGGCGGCAATGATCGAGAACGTCGCGCGCATGGCCGGCATGCCGGTCGGCCCGCTCGCGCTCAACGACGAGACCGCGCTCGATCTCGGCCTCAAGATCGTGCGCGCGGCGGAGGCCGACCTCGGCAAAGGCGCCGTCGATCCGGCGCAGAAGAAGCTGTTGGAAGACATGGTCGAGAAGCACGGCCGCTTCGGCCGCAAGAACGGCAAGGGCTTCTATGACTATGCGGCGAAGCCGAAGCGGCTGTGGCCGGGCCTCGCCGATCTCTTGCCGAAGAAGCTTTCCCGCGACGAGGTCGAGGCGCTCGATGTCGAGGAGCTGAAACACCGCATCCTGGTGACACAGGCACTGGAAGCGGCGCGCGTGTTCGAGGAGAAGGTCGTCACCGACGTGCGCGAGGCCGATGTCGGCTCCATCCTCGGCTGGGGCTTCGCGCCCTGGTCGGGCGGCACACTGTCGTGGATAGACATGGTGGGTTCGAAGAAATTCGCCGCGCTTTGCCGCGATTTGGAAAAGAAGCATGGGCCACGCTTCAAGCCGTGCCAGTTGCTCATCGACTTGGCGGAGAAGAACGATACATTCTACCGCCGCTTCGCCCCGCTGAAGGCAAAAGCAGCGGCGTAGTTTCCCTCTCCCCGCCCGGCGGGAAGAGGGAAGAAGGAAGAAGGATTGCATGCCTGACGACAAACCCACCTCCCTCCTGCGCTGGCGTGAAATCCCCGGCGGCGTCTGGGCGCTCGGCCTGGTGTCGCTGTTCATGGACGCTTCCTCGGAGATGATCCACGCGCTGCTGCCGCTTTATCTGGTCGGCGTGCTCGGCGCCTCGACGCTGGAAGTCGGCGTCATCGAAGGCATCGCGGAAGCGACCGCGGCAATCACCAAGGTGTTCTCCGGCCTCATCAGCGACTGGCTCGGCGAGCGCAAATGGCTCGCGGCCCTCGGCTACGGCCTCGCCGCGCTATCGAAGCCGATGTTCCCGCTCGCGCCCAACATCGCGTGGGTCGTCGCCGCGCGCTTCATCGACCGCGTCGGCAAGGGCATCCGCGGCGCGCCGCGCGATGCGCTCATTGCCGACCTCACGCCCAACGATCTGCGCGGCACGGCCTACGGCCTGCGCCAGTCGCTCGACACCGTCGGCGCCTTCATCGGCCCCGGACTGGCCATCGCGTTCATGGCGCTCTTGGCCGACGATTTCCGCGCCGTTTTCTGGATCGCCGTGATCCCGGCCTTCCTGTCGGTCGCGGTCATTGTGCTGTTCGTGCGCGAGCCGCGCGCCACGGCAAAGAAGAAAGAAGCGCACGCGCCGTTGACGCGCGCCGATCTCGCCCGCCTCGATATCGGCTATTGGATCGTGGTCGCGGTTGCCGCGGTGTTCACGCTCGCCCGTTTCAGCGAGGCGTTCCTGCTGCTGCGCGCCAAATCGGTCGGCATGCCGCTCACGCTTATCCCGTCGGTCATGGTGGTGATGAGCGTCGTCTATGCGTTTTCGGCCTGGCCTGCCGGTGCGCTGTCGGATCGGATCGGCCGCTACCGGTTGCTCATCTCCGGCTTCGCGCTGCTGATCGTTGCCGACCTGATGCTGGCGTTCAGCACCGGCGTCGTCATGGTGATGCTCGGCGTGGCGCTCTGGGGCCTGCACATGGGGCTGACGCAAGGCCTGTTGCAGGCTTTGGTCGCCGACACCGCGCCCGAACGTTTGCGTGGCACCGCCTTCGGCGTGTTCAATCTGGTGAGCGGGCTCGCCATGCTGTGCGCCAGCATCATCGCCGGCGTATTGTGGGACATGATCGGCCCCGACGGCACCTTCATCGCCGGCGCCATCTTCACAGCGATTGCTTTGACTGCGTTGCCCTTCGCGCACCGCTGGCGGGTGAGGAGAGGGCATGCCTGAGCGGATTGCTTCCCTCTCCCCGCCCGGCGGGGAGAGGTGAGATAGCCGCTACACCACCACCGTCAGCCGCTTCGCCGCCCGCGTCACACCGGTATAAAGCCAGCGCTCGCGCGAATCCGGAAACGCGAAGGACTCATCGAACAGCACCACGTCGTCCCATTGCGAGCCCTGCGCCTTGTGCACGGTCAGCACATAGCCGTAGTCAAACTCGTCGTAGGGCTTGCGCCGCTGCCAATCGATCTGCTCGATACCGCCGGCGAAGCACTCGGGCCGCACCGACACCTTCACCCCGCGCGTCGCGGTCTCGTCGTCGGGCAACAATTGCAGCGACATGATCCCCGCCTTGCTGCCGCTCTTACGCTGGCCGCGCGCCTTCACCGTCCACAGGCCGCCGTTAAACAGCGCCTTCTTGCGATTGTTGCGCAGGCACACGAGCTTGTCGCCGGCCTCCGGCATTTCATCCTCGAAGCCGCGGCGCTCGCGCATGCGCCCGTTGTAGGCGCGCCGCGTTGCGTTGCGGCCAACCAGCACCTGGTCGGCGTCGAGCACGCGCTGCGGATCGAGATCGTTCTTGGCGACCACTTCCGTTTCGCCGTAGCGGCCGGGCTCGAGATATTCGCCGGCACGAATGTCCATCGACAGCCGCACGATGGGATCGTCCTGCGCCTGCCGGTGCACTTCGGTCAGCATGGCGTCGGGCTCGGCCTCGGTGAAGAAACCGCCGCCCTGGATCGGCGGCAGTTGCGCCGGGTCGCCCAGCACCAAGAGCGGCACGCCGAACGACAACAGGTCGCGGCCGAGCTCGGCGTCGACCATCGAACACTCGTCGATGATGATGAGGTCGGCCTTCGAGGCCGGCGCCTCGTCCCACAGGTCGAAGCTGGGGATTTCCTCGCCGCTTTCTCGGGTTCTATAAATCAAGCTGTGGATGGTGGAGGCGCCGTCGCAGCCCTTGCCGCGCATCACCGAAGCGGCTTTGCCGGTAAAGGCAGCGTATTTCACCTCGCCGTCGACGCCCTCGGCGATGTGTTTGGCGAGCGTGGTCTTGCCGGTGCCGGCATAGCCGAACAGGCGGAACGTCGAGGGTGTGTCGCCGGTACCTGGCTTGGCCTTCATCCAGTCGGCCACGGCCTTGAGCGCTTGATCCTGGTGGGGCGTGAACTGCGGCATGGCGCGATCAATAAAGCATCGCGGTCGCGGGCCAAAGAACAAAATATGAACTTTGGCGGGAATTTTTGGAATTTGCCCAGCATTTCAGAGGAATGCATTGTCCGCGTGCCGTCTGCCCGCGCCTGCGCTAGAATCCCCGCGACACAGGGAGGTACCCCATGTCCGCCATCGTCCTCGACAGCCCGAGCGGCTATCTCACCCTCCAGTTTCTGGCCTGGCTTGACGAGCGCCCGCGTTCGTATGGCGAGGCGATGGACGCTTGGCGTACGTCGTGCCCGCGCCTGTCGATCTGGGAGGACGCCATGGGCGAAGGCCTGATCGAACTCGGCGAGGGCCAATGGCGGGACCGCCACGTGCGCGTTACGGCCAAAGGCCATGGGCTGCTCGAGCGCGCGCCCGCGGCCGCCCTGCCGCAGGCGGCGGAATAAAGCGGCGCGATCTCAGTTTAAAAGGGCGAGCGACGCTGCCCGAAACGCGCCGCGCGGTCGCGACTTCAACATGGCAATTGACGTGGCCCGCCGCTCGTTGCGGCGGAAGCGGGGGACTCGGCGTTGAATGGGACACCCTGCGGGAGCCTGTCCGCGCGCAAGCGGGGACGGATATGAACAGAGGGGAAATGGGAAAAGGCGCGCCGCGACAAGGCCTTCGCCCTGCATTCCCGCCATCCGCCCCCCGCATTGCCCTTTGCAGCGCACCATGCTTATGGTCGCCGCCCGCCCTCGCCGGAACTCTCCATGGCCCGTGACCAGATCGATATGACCCCGATCGAGACGCGCGACGAACTCGTCGCCTGGCTCGAAGCGGGCTGCAAGCCGAGGGACCAGTTCCGCGTCGGCACCGAACACGAGAAGTTCGCCTTCACGGTCGAAGGACACCGCCCGGTGCCCTATGCCGGCCCGTGCTCGATCCGCGCGCTCCTGGAAGGCATGCATGATCTGCTCGGCTGGGACCCGATCATGGAGGGCGACAACATCATCGGCTTGTTCGACGTCACCGGTGGCGGTGCGATTTCGCTTGAGCCCGGCGGCCAGTTCGAACTGTCCGGCGCGCCGCTGGAGACCGTTCATGAAACCTGCTCGGAGCTGATGGCGCATCTCGCGCAAGTGCGCGAAGTGGCGAAGCCGCTCGGCATCGGCTTTCTTGGCCTCGGCATGGCGCCGACCTGGACCCGCGCCGACATGCCGGTCATGCCCAAGGGGCGCTACAAGATAATGACCGCCTACATGCCGAAGGTCGGCACGCTGGGCCTCGACATGATGTACCGCACCTGCACGGTGCAGGCGAACCTCGACTTCTCCGACGAAGCCGACATGGTCAAGAAGCTGCGCGTGTCGATCGCGCTGCAGGCGGTGGCGACCGCGCTGTTCGCCAACTCGCCCTTCACCGAAGGCAAGCCCAACGGCTTCCTGTCGATGCGGTCGCAGATCTGGACCGACACGGATAACCAGCGCGCCGGCATGCTGCCTTGGGTGTTCGAGGACGGCATGGGCTTTGAACGCTGGGTCGACTACGCGCTCGACGTGCCGATGTATTTCATCAAGCGCGGCGACACGTATATCGACGTCTCAGGCAAGTCGTTCCGCGATTTCTTCGCCGGCAAGCTCGCGGCAATGCCCGGCGAGCGCCCGACCATTTCCGATTGGGCCAATCATCTCAGCACGATTTTCCCCGAGGTGCGGCTCAAGCGTTATCTCGAAATGCGCGGCGCCGATGGCGGCCCGTGGCGGCTGCTGCCCGCCCTCACCGCCTTCTGGGTCGGGCTGCTCTACGACGACGTCGCGCTCGATGCCTGCTGGCAGACGGTCAAGGATTGGAGCGCCGATGAGCGTCAGAAGCTGCGCGACGACGTGCCCAAGCTCGGCTTCAACGCGGAGATCCGCGGCCGCAATATGTTGACGTTGGCGCAGGAGACGCTGCGGCTCGCTGCCGGCGGGCTTATGCGCCGCCAGCGGTTCGACCAGAACGGCCGCGATGAAACCCGCTATCTGCGCCCGCTCGAAGAGTCGATCGCGGCCGGCATCACGCCAGCCGAGGAACTGCTGCAGAAATTTCACGGCAAGTGGAACGGCTCGGTCGATCCGATCTTCGAGGAATATGCGTATTGACCTTTCTTGCCACTCCCCGCGCAGTCGGGAGAGGTGAAGGAGGCAGCCATGGCCAAATCCACCCCGGCGACGCTGATGCTGCAAAACGCCGGCGTCGTCTTCGCGCTCCACGAATACGACTACGACCCCGACGCTCCCCGCATCGGCCTACAGGCGGCGGAAGCGCTCGGCATAGAGCCGGGTCGCTTGTTGAAAACGCTGATGGCGCGGGCAGGGGACAAAGTAATCTGCGTGCTGGTTCCGTCCGACCGCGACGTGAATCTGAAGAAGCTTGCGGCGGCGGTGGGCGCGAAGAGCGCCGCCATGCTCGGTGCGGCGGAAGCCGAACGCATCAGCGGCTATCACGTTGGCGGCATCTCGCCCTTCGGCCAGAAGAAACGCGTGCCGGTGTTCATCGAACGTGCCGCGCTTTCGTTCGATCGCATCGTGCTCAACGGTGGCCGCCGCGGACTACAGGTGGAGTTGAAGCCTGACGATCTTGTGCGGACGTTGAACGCGACGGCTGCGGAGATTTGCTGAATCGCTCCGCCTCATCCTAAGGAGCGGGCGCCGCCCGCGTCTCGAAGGATGAAGCGGCCACATGCTTCGAGACACCGCGCTTCGCGCGGCTCCTCAGCATGAGGCCAAGTCACTCCGCCGCCTGCGCTTCCGACAGGTTGTCGAGCGACGAGATGATGTGCTCCGCCAAGGCATCCGCCAGCGCCGAACTCTCATGCGCATTGCGCACGAGACCGATGCGGCAGGATGGCAGTTCGGGGAAACCTTCGGCCGCAGTCAGCACGCGCATGCCCGGACGCAATCCGGACTCCGGCAGCACCGACACGGCCAGTCCCGAGAGCACCGCGGCCGCCACCGCGCCGGCGTTGGAGCTTGAATAGAGCAAACGATAAAGCCGGCCCGCCAACTCCAGCCGCTCAATCGCCGTGTGCCGCCAGATACAGCTCGGCCGCCCCAGCGCCAGCGGCACGCACTCTTCCAGATGGGTCGGATGCCGGTTCGAGGTCACCCACAGCAATCGCTCGCGCCGGAAGATTTCCGAGTTTCGCTTGGTTTCGCAATTGGTGACGATGGCGAGATCGATCTGATTGTCATCGATGCGCTCGAGCAGATCGACCGACGGCTCGCACAGTACCGTCAGTTCGACGCCCGGATAGGCGCGCGAGAAGCGCGCCATGATCTCCGGCAGGTAACGGTCGGCGTAATCGTCCGGCACGCCCAGCCGCACGCGGCCCGACAGCGCCTCGTCGGAAAAGGCGGCGATGGTTTCGACGTTCAGCTTCACCAGCCGGCGCGCGTAATCGAGCAGGCGCTGACCGTCTTCGGTGAGCTTCGACGCGCGGCCGTCGCGCGCGAAGATCGGCCGCTCGATGCGTTCCTCCAGCCGTTTCATCTGCATCGATACCGCCGACTGGGTCTTGTTCACCACCTCGGCAGCGCGGGTGAAGCTGCCCGTCTCGGCGATGGCGATGAAGGTGCGCAATTGGTCGACGTCGAGCAGCGCGGGCATGGCGGCGATCCTCGAAAAAGCCGGCCTCTCGGAAAGGCCAACAATAATGGTATCATTGTTGTTGATCTATTACATGAAAAACATTCGTTTCACTAATCAATTTTTGCGGTGCATGATCCCGGCTCAAGAAACCCAGGAATCGTGTGGGGGAATCGGGTGGTTCTGGCCTGTTTGGGGGCCGAAATTGGCCAAAGCAGACCGCTAGATCCATGGAGATCCGTCATGAGAGCAAATGTCCCCGTTCTGCCGATCGCCGGCGCTACCGCACTGCGGGGCAGCTTTGCCCTGTTGGCGCTGGTCACGCACTGGCTGAAGGAATTGGCGCGAGCGCGCCGGCACCGTCGTGAGGCCCGCAAACTGGCCGGGCTCGACCGGCGCATGCTGGCCGATATCGGTCTTACCCGTGCCGACGTCAGCGACGCCTTCTCGACGCCGTTCTGGCAAGACCCGACCGATCTTTTGAGGGAGCGGTCGGGACGTTCCAAAAGCGGCGTCTCGCGCCCGATCTTCATCCCTACGATCGAGCGCGGCTTCCAGCGCCCGGCGACCGATCGTCCGGCGCGCCAGACGATCTGACAAATTCCCAAAACGGCCGATCCCTCTCATCGGCCGCCCGGTCCGGGGTCCGCGAACATCCCCTCTCGCGGCCGGATCAAGCGCCCGCTGGCCCCTCCGGCGGGCGCATTCTTTTTTGCGCACCTGCCCAAGCGTGACGAGGCGCGGTAACATAGCGTACCGGGGACGGCCAACGGCGAGGGAAGCCGGAGGTAAGCGCGCGCATGTGGAATTGGGTCAAGCGGCTGGGCGTCCTGGCGCTGTTCGGCTGGGCGCTCGTCGCGCCGGCGCAAGCACAGGTCGGTTACGACCGCACCGGCGGCGATTATCTTACGTTCACCATTCGCTCCGGTGATCCGGCCGGCTGCGCCTCGCGCTGCGAGCGGGACGCGCGCTGTCGCGCCTGGAGCTTCTCGTTTCCACATACCAAGCACGTGCTGGCGGAATGCGCGCTGAAGAACACCGTACCGCCGCGGGTCGAGGATCAGTGCTGCGTATCGAGCGTGCGCGGCGCGGGCGTTATCGAACCGCGCGTCGGTGGGCCGTTGGAATTTTCGATATCGCGCCGCGGCGGCAATTACCGCCACTTCGATTTGCCGTCGGATCCGACGGGTCAGAAGTGCTCGGTGGCTTGCAAGGACGACAAGCGCTGCCGCGCCTTCACCTATGTGCGGCCGGGTTATGGCAGCGCGTCGGCGCGCTGTTATCTCAAGGCCAAGATTCCGCGCCCCAAGCGCAGTTACTGCTGCATCTCGGGCGTCGTGCGTTAGCGCTCCGCGTCAGCGTACCGCCGTGAAGAAGCGTGAGGGCCGCAAGCCCGAGGCCCAGTCCCAGATCGGCTGATGGCGGACCGCCAGATCCCAGGAACCGACCAGCGCGTCGACGCGGCCGACCAGGTTCTGCACCGGCAACATCCCGACGCCGCCTTCGCGTACCGGCACCCGGCTGTCGGCGGAATCGTCGCGGTTGTCACCCATGACGAAAAGATTGCCGGGCGGCACGGTGACTGCCGGCAGGTTATCGAGAGCGCCGTTGCTGAACATCTTGTAGATCAGATGCTTGCGCCCGCCGGGCAGGGTTTCGATGAACTTCTTTGCCGGGGTGAGCGCGCCGTTTTCCGATTCGACTTGGCCGGTGCCGTCGGGCGCGAGCTTGACCGCCTTGCCGTTGATCCAGACCTGGCCGTCGCGCATGGCGACGCGGTCGCCGGGGAGGCCGATCACCCGCTTGACCCAGGTCTGGCTGCGGTCGCCCGGCCAGCGGAACACCACCACGTCGCCGCGGTGCGGCATGCGCGCGAAGATGCGCTGGCTGTTGGGCAGGTCGATGAAGCCCGGCAGCGAAGCCGTGCCGTAGCCGTAGGTGAATTTGGTGGCGAGCAATTCGTCGCCGATCAGCAGCGTCGGCTCCATCGAACCGGACGGCACGTAGAACGGTTCCGCGATCGCGGTCTTGGCCGCGATCACCACCGCGATGACCGCGGCGAGCTCGACGACCGAGCGGATGGGACCGGATTTTCGCAAAGCGCGCGAAGTTGAAGACGACGACATGATTGATCCCTCCGCGCGTATCAGGCCGTGCCGCCGACGGTGATGCGGTCCATGCGCAACGACGGCTGGCCGACGCCGACCGGCACGCCCTGGCCGTTCTTGCCACACGTACCGATGCCGGGATCGAGCGCGAAGTCGTTTCCGATCATGGTGATGCGGTTAAGGTCGGTCGGTCCGTTACCGATCAGCATGGCGCCCTTGACCGGTGCGGTGACCTTGCCATTTTCGATCTTGTAGGCCTCGGTGCACTGGAACACGTATTTGCCCGAGGTGATATCGACCTGGCCGCCGCCGAAGCTCACCGCATAGAGCCCGTTCTTCACCGACGCGATGATCTCTTGCGGGTCGTGCCGGCCGGCCAGCATGTACGTGTTGGTCATGCGCGGCATCGGCACATGCGCATGACTTTCGCGCCTTCCGTTGCCGGTCGGCTTCATGTTCATCAGCCGCGCGTTCTGCCGGTCCTGCATGTAGCCGACCAGGATGCCGTCCTCGATCAGCACCGTGCGGTTGGTCGGCGTGCCTTCGTCGTCGATGGACAGCGAGCCGCGGCGATCCTGCATGGTGCCGTCATCGACCACGGTGACGCCTTTGGCGGCGACCTGCTGGCCCAGGAGGCCGGCGAAGGCCGAGGTCTTCTTGCGGTTGAAGTCGCCTTCGAGGCCGTGGCCGACGGCCTCGTGCAGCATCACGCCCGGCCAGCCGGAGCCGAGCACCACGTCCATTTCGCCGGCCGGTGCCGGCACCGCCTCGAGATTGACCAATGCCTGCCGAACGGCCTCATCGACCGCGTGCTGCCAGGCGTCCGGTGTGATGAAGCGTTCATAAGCCTCGCGGCCGCCGAAACCATAGCTGCCCAACTCTTGCCGGTCGCCGTCGCCGGTCACCACCGACACGTGGAGACGCACTAGCGGCCGGATGTCGCGATAGGTCGTGCCGTCGGCGCGCAGAATCTCCACCACCTGCCAGGTGGCGCCGAGGCTGGCCGACACTTGGCGCACGCGCGGGTCCTTGGCGCGGGCAAAGGCGTCGATCTCGGTTAGCAGTTTCACCTTGGCGTCGAAGGCGGGTTGGGCGAGGGGGTTATCGTCGCTGTAGAGCTTGCGATTAGTGCGGCCCGGCGGCTCGGCATAGGTGCCGGCGTGGCCGCCCTTGACCGCGCGCACCGCTTCCGCCGCCCGCGTGAGCGCCGCTTCCGACAGGTCGGAGGCGTGGGCATAGCCAACCGCCTCGTCCTTTACCGTGCGCAGGCCGAACCCTTGCGCAGTGTCGTAGGTCGCCTGCTTGAGCCGGCCGTTGTCGAACACCAGCGCCTCGGCCTGCTTGTATTCGAGGAACAATTCGCCGTCGTCGGCACCCTCCAGCCCGCGATCGATGATCTTGCGGACCTTGGCTTTGTCGAGCCCGGCGCGGTCGATGAGCGAGGAAATGGCGGGGTCGGTCATGGCTTGGCTCCTTTGGCGCCCTCACACCCCAAATAAGGCTTGCCGGCCGATTATGCGAGGACTTGGGAGGGCCGCTGCGGCGGGAACCGAACCCCCGGGGTGCCACTTTTTACGGCAGCTTGTCGTAGCCTTCTGCGAAACCGGCGAGACTCATGGGAAAGCCGATACCTTCTTCCGGGGTCTGGAAGATGATGAAGGTCGCGGTCTTGCCGGTGCGCAACTCCTTCAACAGCTTGTCGTCCATCACGACTTCGGCGATGCAGCCGTTGGGCAGGCAGCGAACGAAGCCGGCGCGGCCGACATTTGTGCCGTCGATTTTGAGGCCCAAGCCCGACGGCAGCAGTACCCCGAGCGGCGCCACCACGCGCATCAACTGGCTCTTCTTGTCGGCGGTTTTGAGCACGATGACGGTCAACCCGACATTGGCGCGGTCGGCGGCAGTCACGCTCTGAATCAAGGCGCATTGCTCGGACTTGGCGCCCGGCGGCTTGTCGCAGCGGATCTGCCAGTCCTTGTGCACCGACTTGACCGCGCCTTGGGCGGCGGCTGGTTGCGCGGATCCGAACGCGACCATGATTGCGCTGGCAAACGCTGCCAGGGCGCATCGGGCCCGAGCGCCGGGCGCATGCCAGTGGTGCACGAAAAAGCCCATTATTCAGTCCCTTGGCGGCTGCGCCGGTCCCCGTCGCCACAGCTTCAAAGCGAATCGCCGCCCCGCCCCTTTTTTCAGTCGGCCCCGTTTGGGTCATGCCCCAGCGGTCCTGTCAAGCAAAGGGCGCCGCCCCTGCCGGTGGCCGCGCCGAACGTGTCTTTCAAGGCACCGTCCAGGTGGCGTAAATGCGGCGCGGGCGCGCCATTCTCGGTCAGTCGATTGTCGCACGGCAGCGACGACAAGGTGCATTGCGGGCGCGCCGGAATTGTGGTTTGAGGAGCCGGGATTTCCCCCCGTCCCGCCGCATCACCAAGCAGCCACGCCCGTGGCAAATGCCGTGCTCGGCGGGGCCACGCCGAACATCACATCTCGCGGTGGGCGGTGAAAAGGGGCCAAAAGGGCCTTGTATCCAAGGCTTTTTCTTCGTCGAGGGAGCGCATAAGACGATGCAGGTGCTCAAGCGGTTATTCGCCTTTCTGGTCACAGCGAGTGTGGCCGTTCTTACCGGCGGGACCGCCGCCCTAGCTGCTACCGGACAGCCGGAGCCCTGGCAGATCGGCCTGCAACCCGCCGCGACCCCGGTGATGCAGGACATCGTCTCGTTTCATGATTTTCTGCTGTGGATCATTGGACTGATCGCGCTGTTCGTCCTCGGTCTGCTGGTCATCGTGATGGTGCGCTTCAATGCCCGCGCCAACCCGGTGCCCTCGCGCACCACCCACAACACTCTGATCGAGGTGGTCTGGACCGTGGTGCCGGTTTTGATCCTGCTCGCCGTTGTGGTGCCCTCGTTCCGGCTGCTGTTCCTGGAACTCACTATCCCCAAGCCGGACGTGGTGGTCCTGGCCACCGGCAAGCAGTGGTTCTGGAGCTACAGCTATCCGAATCAAAAGATCGAGTTCGATTCGATCATCGTGCAGGCCAAGGACCTCAAGCCCGGCCAGCCGCGGTTGCTCACCGTCGACAATGAGATGGTGGTGCCGGTCAACAAGGTGGTGGAGGTCGACACCACCGGTGCCGACGTCATCCACGCCTTCGCGGTCCCCTCGTTCGGCATCAAGATCGACGCGATCCCGGGCCGCCTCAACAAGACCTGGTTCAAGGCCGAACGCACGGGCACCTACTACGGCCAGTGCTCCGAGCTGTGCGGTCGTGACCACGACCAGATGCCGATCGTCGTCCACGTCGTGAGCGACAAGGACTATCTGGCCTGGGTGACCATGGCGAAGAAGAAGTTCGCTGCCGATGACGGCGCCGCGCGTCCGGCGGTGGCGGCGGCTAAGCCTGCCGCAGAGGCCGTTAAGGTGGCGGCGGCCAGTGCCGCCAAGTGAATCGCGTGACACATATAAATAAGTGAATATAATACCGGCGACGAGGACAAGGGTCGAAGGACAATAAAGATGGCTCATACTGCGGCTGCCCACGCGCACGATGCCCACGCTCACCCTACCGGATGGCGGCGGTTCGTCTATTCGACGAACCACAAGGACATCGGCACGATGTATCTGGTGTTCGCGATCATGGCCGGTACCATCGGCGCTTTGTTGTCGATCGCCATCCGCATGGAGCTGCAGAACCCGGGGATGCAGTTCTTCCCCAGCGGCCATGAGTTCAACGTCTTCACCACCGCGCATGGTCTGATCATGATCTTCTTCATGGTCATGCCGGCCATGATCGGCGGCTTCGGCAACTGGTTCGTGCCGCTGATGATCGGGGCGCCCGACATGGCGTTCCCGCGCATGAACAACATCTCATTCTGGCTCTTGCCGGCTTCCTTCGCCCTGCTGCTGACCTCGCTTTTCGTCGGCGGCGAGCCCGGCACGGTCGGTGCCGGCACCGGCTGGACCCTCTACGTGCCACTGTCCTCGAGCGGCCATCCGGGCCCGGCGGTCGACTTCGTCATCTTGTCCCTGCATCTGGCCGGCGCCTCCTCGATTCTCGGCGCCATCAATTTCATCACCACCATCTTCAACATGCGCGCACCGGGCATGACCCTGCACAAGATGCCGCTGTTCGTGTGGTCGATCCTGGTGACCGTGTTCCTGCTGCTGTTGTCGCTGCCGGTGCTCGCCGGCGCGATCACCATGCTGCTGACCGATCGTAACTTCGGCACCACCTTCTTCGAGCCGTCGGGCGGCGGCGATCCGGTGCTGTTCCAGCACCTGTTCTGGTTCTTCGGTCATCCGGAAGTGTACATCCTGATCCTGCCCGGCTTCGGCATGATCAGCCAGATCGTCTCCACCTTCTCGAAGAAGCCGGTGTTCGGCTATCTCGGCATGGCCTATGCCATGGTCGCCATTGGCGGCATCGGCTTCGTGGTGTGGGCGCACCACATGTACACGGTCGGTCTGTCGACTGGCGCGCAGGCCTACTTCATCGCCGCCACCATGGTGATCGCGGTACCGACCGGCGTGAAGATCTTCTCCTGGATCGCCACCATGTGGGGCGGCTCGATCGAGTTTCGCGCGCCCATGCTGTGGGCCATCGGCTTCATCTTCCTGTTCACCATCGGCGGCCTGACCGGCGTGGTGCTGGCCAATGCCGGCGTCGACCGCGTGCTGCAGGACACCTATTACGTGGTGGCGCACTTCCACTATGTGCTGTCACTCGGCGCCGTGTTCGCCATCTTCGCCGGCTGGTACTACTGGTTCCCGAAGATGAGCGGCTACATGTACAATGAGACCATCGCGAAGGCGCACTTCTGGGTCACCTTCATCGGCGTGAACCTGATCTTCTTCCCGATGCACTTCCTCGGCCTCGCGGGCATGCCGCGCCGCATCGCCGACTATCCGAATGCATTCCACGGCTGGAATGAGGTCGCCTCGATCGGCTCCTACATCTCGGGCCTCGGCCTGATCATCTTCTTTATCGGCCTGATCGAGGCCTTCGTGAAGAAGCGTGTGGCCGCCGACAATCCGTGGGGCGCCGGCGCGACCACCCTGGAGTGGACGCTGTCGTCGCCGCCGCCGTTCCACCAGTTCGAAACGCTGCCGCGGATTAAGTAAGAAGAGGACCGACACAAGCGATGTCGCTCGTCACCGAAGGCGCAGACTATCGCGGGCCGGCTGCGCCCGGCGTTGGGGCCGTCTATGCCGACGTCAGCATGGCGAGCGTCGGCGATTATCTTGCGCTGTTGAAGCCGCGGGTGATGTCGCTCGTCGTGTTCACGGCGCTGGTCGGGCTCGCGGTGTCGCCGGCGGCGATCCATCCGCTGACCGCCTTCACCGCGTTGCTGTGCATCGCGGTCGGCGCTGGCGCTTCCGGCGCCCTCAACATGGCCTACGACGCCGACATCGACGCCTGCATGACGCGCACGGCGCAGCGGCCGGTACCGAAGGGCCGGGTCAAGCCCGGCGAGGCGTTCGCCTTCGGCATCACGCTTGCCGGCTTTTCGGTGGCGACGCTCGGCCTCATGGTCAATTGGTTGTCCGCCGGGCTGCTCGCTTTCACCATCTTCTTCTACGCGGTGATCTATACCGTGTGGCTCAAACGCGCGACGCCGCAGAACATCGTCATCGGCGGCGCCGCTGGCGCCTTCCCGCCGATGATCGGCTGGGCCGCCGCCACCGGCTCGCTGTCGCTCGAACCGATCATCCTGTTCGCCATCATCTTCTTCTGGACGCCGCCGCACTTCTGGGCGCTGGCGCTTTACAAGTCGGACGACTATGCCCGCGCCGGCGTGCCGATGCTGCCGGTGGTGGCCGGCGACATGGCCACCCGCCGGCAGATCCTGCTTTACACCCTGATCCTGGCGCCGCTCGGCATCGCGCCCTACGCGCTCGGCTATGCCGGGCTGCTCTATGGCGCCACTGCGCTGGTCGCCGGCGCCGTGATGCTGCTGCTGGCCTGGCAGATCTATCGTGAGCGCCGACCGGCCGACGGCGCTAGCCGCAAGATGTTCGCGTTTTCGATTCTCTATCTGTTTCTGCTCTTTGCCGTGCTCCTGGTCGACAACGGCTGGGGCGGCTTGATCGGATGAGGGGCGGGGCGCTGCGTGCAGGCTTTGGATGTCGCCATGAACGAACCGGACAGGCCGGAGCAAGAAAAGGGCGTGGTGCTCACCGAGGCGCAGAAACGCGCGCGGCGCTCGCGCTCGATCGCCATCGCGCTGGCGCTGGCGGCGCTGGTAATTCTGTTCTTCATCATGACGCTGGTGAAGGGGCCCTATATGGCCCCGCGCCCGATATGATGAGCGAGTTGATAAGCTAAGGGGATGCGCACGATCCCGGAAAGTAGAGACCGGTTTTCGGATAAGATCATGCGCTAGGAAATGAGGGGGCGCCGCTTTGCACCGCGCCGCTCAAGAGGACTGGAACGGAGACGACGACGATGGCCGAGGCTCACGCTAAGCATCACGACTACCACCTGGTCGATCCGAGCCCGTGGCCGGCGGTCGGCTCCATTTCCGCCTTCATAACGGCGGTGGGCGCCATTAGCTGGATGCACCATCTGTTTGCGGCGGCGCCCGCGGTGTTCGCCATCGGCAATCTGGGTGTGCTCTACACCTTCATCGCTTGGTGGCGCGACGTGATCAACGAAGCCGAGCACGGCGGCTTCCACACCCGCGTGGTGCAGATCTCCCACCGCTACGGCATGATCCTGTTCATCGCCTCCGAGGTGATGTTCTTCGTCGCCTGGTTCTGGGCCTATTTCAACACCGCGCTGTTCCCGAACGAAGCGCAGGAACTTGCCCGCATGGCCGTCACCCACGGCGTGTGGCCGCCCAAGGGCATCGAGACCTTCGATCCCTGGCACCTGCCGCTCTTGAATACGCTGATCCTGCTGACCTCCGGCACCACGGTGACCTGGGCGCATCACGCGCTCCTGGAGAACGACCGGCAGGGCCTGAAGTGGGGCCTGGTGCTGACCGTCTTGCTTGGCATGACCTTCACCGCCGTGCAGGCGCACGAATATTCGGAAGCGGCCTTCCACTTCGCCGGCAACATCTACGGCGCCACCTTCTTCATGGCGACCGGTTTCCATGGCGCCCATGTCATCATCGGCACGATCTTCCTGATCGTCTGCCTGGTGCGGACGTTGAAGGGCCAATTCACGCCGACCCAGCACCTCGGCTTCGAGTTTGCCGCCTGGTACTGGCATTTCGTCGACGTGGTGTGGCTGTTCCTGTTCGCCTGCATATATGTGTGGGGCGCCAGCGCCATCCATCCGGGTTGACGAGAGCCGGCGACTTTCAAAGGGGCGGCGGCGACGCCGCCCTTTTGCGTTTCGCACATGAACCCGAAAGGCGTGGACCGGTTTTCGGCCAAGATCATGCGCAAATGAAAGATCGAGCCATGAGTGAGCATCAATCGCATCCGTCGCCGGGTCCGCTGCCGATCGGCCGCGGTTTGCGCGGACGCTGCCCGCGCTGCGGCGAGGGTCACTTATTCCAGGGCTTCCTCACGTTGCGGCCGCGCTGCGAGTATTGCGGCCTCGACTACGATTTTGCCGACGCCGGCGACGGGCCGGCCGTGTTCATCATCCTGATCGGCGGTTTCATCGTGGTGTTTGCGGCCATGGCGGTCGAGTTCATGTACCAACCACCGTATTGGGTGCATGCCATGCTGTGGCTGCCGCTGATCCTGCTCTTAACCCTCGGGCCGCTCAGGCCTATCAAGGGTTTGCTGATCGCGCTGCAATATCACCACAAGGCGCAGGAAGGCCGTCTCGTGCCCCGGAGCGACGCTTGAGGGAGCCGACGGCCCAGCCGCAGAGGCCGTCGCGCGGCGGCTTCATCGAGGTGACGCTTGTTGTCATCGTAGGCGTCGCCATCCTGTGCGGGCTCGGCGTCTGGCAGATGCAACGCAAGGCGTGGAAGGAAAACCTGATCGCGACGCTCAACGCCGAGCTCGCAAAGCCGCCGGTCGACCTGCCGCCGCGTACGGCGTGGAAGGACCTCAAGGCGGAGAGCCATGAATGGCACCGCGTTCATTTTCTCGCCGAGTTCATCCCTGGCCAGGAAGCGTTGGTCTACACCGCCGGCTCCTCGTTCCGGCCGGACGTCAAAGGACCAGGTTATTGGGTGTTCGCGCCCGCGCGCCTTGCTGGCGGCAGCGTGGTCATCATTGACCGCGGCTTCGTGCCGATGGACCACAAGGACGCCGCCAGCCATTCGGCGCCCCAGAAGCTCACCGACATCGTCGGCGTCATGCGCTGGCCCGAACAGAGTGGCACCTTCACTCCCGGCGCCGACGTCAAAGGCAACGTCTGGTACGCCCGCGACATCGGGGCCATCGCCGCCGCCAAGCAGTGGCCGGACTTCGCGCCGTTCTATATCGAGCAAGAATCGCCGGTGCCGCCCGGCCGCTGGCCCAAGCCGGGCAAGCTGGTCGTCAACCTTCCCGACAATCATCTGCAATACGCCCTGACCTGGTTCGGCCTGGCGCTGGGCTTGGCCGGTCTCTACGTCTACTGGCTCATTCGCCGGCGTCGTACGTAGGTAAGGTTTCGTTAGCGATAAACGCTCGGCCGCCATTAACCCGATGCTCCTAGGTTCGAGGCCGCAGGCCACAAGCCCAGTCTGCGTTCGGACCGGCCGGTGCGATGGATCTCCGTTTTGCGTGGTACTTCCTGTCGTTAAAAGGCCGCATCAGTCGGCAGGAATTCTGGCTGGGCCAGGGCCTGATCATCGTCCTGGCGCTGCTGCTGGACGTGAAGCTGACCGCCTACTTCGTCGCCGTGCGCCAGCCTGCAAGCACCGATGAGCTGGCATTCACGCTCGCGCTGCCGTTCTACTTCATCAACGGCGCGCTGTTCTGGCCGGTGACCGCGATGGCGGTGAAGCGGCTGCACGACATGAATCTCTCCGGCTGGTGGCTGCCGGTTTCGCTGGCGATGTCCTACGTGTCGGCGATGATCAACGACTGCTCGCTGGCTTTCCTGTTCATGACCGCGGTTCTGCTTTCCGGCCTGCCACCTGGAACTCACGGCCAAAACCGCTTCGGCGCGGACCCGCTGTCGCCGCAGCCGGCATAATGGTGCGGTGCCGGCTTTCCTTGTGAAAGCTTCGGCCGGCGGTTACTGTGCCCTCAAATTTAGGCCCGCCGAAATCGGAAAATAAAGTCTAATCAATGCGTTACGTCTCAACCCGGGGCGAGGCCGCCCCGCTCGATTTTGTCGAGGTGATGCTCGCGGGGTTGGCGCGGGACGGCGGTCTTTACGTGCCGGAAGCCTGGCCGACGGTCATGAACGACCAGATCGCCGGCTTTTCCGGGCGGCCCTATGCGGAGGTGGCGGTCGAGGTGTTGCGGCCTTTCGTCGGCGGCACCATTGCCGACGCTGATCTCGCCCGCATGGCGCGGGAGGCCTACGGCACCTTTCGCCATCCGGCAGTGACGCCGCTCGTCCAGCTCGGCCCCAGCCTGTTCGTGCTCGAACTTTTCCATGGCCCGACCTTGGCCTTCAAAGATCTGGCCATGCAACTCGTCGCCCGGCTGATGGATCACGTCCTCGTCCAGCGCGGCGAGCGCACCACCATCGCGGTCGCTACCTCCGGCGACACCGGCGGCGCGGCGGTCGAAGCCTTCCGCGGCCGCTCCCAGGTCGACGTGGTGGTGCTGTTCCCCGATGGCCGCATCTCCGACGTGCAGCGGCGCATGATGACCACGGTGCCCGATTCCAACGTGCACGCGGTCGCCATCGACGGCACGTTCGACGACTGCCAGGCGTTGGTGAAGGCGATGTTCAATCACCACGCCTTCCGCGATCGAGTGCGCCTCTCCGGGGTCAATTCCATCAACTGGGCGCGCATCGTGGCGCAGGCTGTCTATTACTTCACCGCCGCGGTCGCGCTCGGCGCCCCGCACCGCAAGATCGCCTTCACGGTTCCGACCGGCAATTTCGGCGACGTCTACGCCGGCTATGTCGCGTCCCGCATGGGCCTGCCCATCGACCGGCTGGTGGTGGCGACCAACGTCAACGACATCCTGGCGCGCACCTTCGCAACCGGCGCCTATGAGCTGCGCGACGTCATGGCGACCAGTTCGCCGTCCATGGACATCCAGGTGTCATCCAATTTCGAGCGCCTGTTGTTCGAGGCCTACGGCCGCGACGCCAACGCGATCCGCGCGCTGATGGGCTCGCTGGCGCAGTCGCGGCAGTTTTCCATCTCGGGCCACGCGCTCGCCACCATGCGCGCGCTGTTTACCGCCGACCGCGCCGGCGAGCAGGAAGTAGCGGCCACCATGCGCGCCTGGATGCGCGAAGCCGAGTATTGCGCGGATCCGCACACCTCGGTCGGCTTGGCGGTGGCCGAGAAGGAAGCGCGCGATCCCGCGGTGCCGATGGTGGTGCTGTCGACCGCGCATCCAGCGAAATTTCCGGAAGCGGTACACGCGGCCTGTGGCGTCACGCCGAGATTGCCTGACTGGCTGGGCGATCTGCTCGAGCGCGAGGAACGGGTCACGGTGCTGCCGGCGGATCAGGGGGCGGTGGAACGTTTCGTATCGAGTGCGTCGCGTGCGGCGCGTGAAGGAGCTGCGGCATGAGTGTTAAAGTAACCCGTCTCCCCTCCGGCCTGTCGGTGGTGACCGACCAAATGCCGCATTTGGAAACGGCTTCGCTCGGAGTTCTGGGTCGGTTCCGGCAGCCGCGACGAACAGCCGGACGAGCACGGCATCTCGCATCTCCTGGAACACATGGCGTTCAAGGGCACCAAGCGGCGTTCAGCGCGGCAGATTGCCGAGGAGATCGAAGCGGTCGGCGGCGATCTCAATGCCGCGACCAGCGTCGAGACCACCGCCTATTACGCGCGCGCGCTCAAGGAGGACGTGCCGCTTGCCCTCGACGTGCTCTCGGACATCCTAAGCAATCCGGCCTTCGATCCGGTCGAGCTTAAGCGCGAGCAGAACGTCATCGTGCAGGAGATCGGCGCTACCGAGGACGCGCCCGACGATCTGGTGTTCGACCGCTTGCAGGAAACCGCGTTCCCCAAGCAGGCGGTTGGACGCTCCATCCTCGGCACGCCGGAGACCGTGCGCTCCTTCACGCCCGAGGGTCTGCGCACCTATCTCGCGCGCAACTACCGCGGTCCCGATATGCTGGTCGCCGCCGCCGGCGCGGTGGAGCATGAGAAGATCGTTGCCGAGGTCGAAAAGCGTTTTTCCAGTTTTGCCGGACCGGCCGCGCCGGCGCCGGAGCCCGCGCGATTCCAGGGCGGCACCCGGGTCGAGACGCGCGATCTCGAACAGGTGCACATCGCGCTCGCGCTCGAGGGCCTGCCGGTTCGCAACGAGCAGCTCTACAGCCTGCAGGTTTTCACCAGCGTGCTCGGCGGCGGCATGTCCTCGCGCCTGTTCCAGGAGGTGCGCGAGGCCCGCGGCCTCTGCTACACAATCCAGGCCTTCCACATGCCCTATAGCGACACCGGCATTTTCGGGCTCTACGCCGGCACCGATCAGGCCGATGCGCCCGAGCTGATGCGGGTGGTGATCGACGAGATCGGCGGCGCCACCGAAACCATAACCGAAGCGGAGGTCGCGCGCGCCAAGGCGCAGATGAAGGCCGGCCTGCTGATGGCGCTGGAAAGCTCGGAGGCCCGTATCGGACAACTGGCGCGGCAGATGCTGGCCTATGGGCGCCCGATTCCTCTCGATGAGGTCGTCGCCAAGATCGATGCCGTCACCGTCGAAAGCGTGTGTGCAGCGGGCCGTGTCCTGGTCAGCCGCAGCCGCCCGGCGATTGCCGCGCTAGGGCCCGGAAGCGGCCTTGAAAGCACCGCGGCAATCGCGGAGACTTTGGTCCGCCGGGCCGCCTGAGTAAGACATGCGAAAGCCCGGCGTGTACGGTCCATGGCGTTCTTCCGCACCGTAAGCTTCAACGACACCGCGCCGGCGATCGCCGGCAACGGCGTCATGTTGCGTTTGCCGCAGAACACCGACTATGCCGCCTGGGCGGCGCTGCGCGAGCAGAGCCGCGGCTTCCTCACGCCTTGGGAGCCGACCTGGCCTGCCGACGATCTCACCCGCACCGCCTTCCGCCGCCGCATCCGGCGCTACACTGAGGATCAGCGCAACGACCTCGCCTATGCCTTTCTGGTTTTCCGGAGCAGCGACAGCGCGCTGCTGGGAGGCTTGACGCTCGCCAATATCCGGCGTGGCGTTGCTCAGGCAGGCAGTATCGGCTACTGGGTCGGCACGCCATTCGCCCGGCGAGGCTTCATGACCGCCGCGTTGCGCGCGCTGATCCCATTCAGCTTCAATTCACTGCGGCTGCACCGCCTGGAAGCGGCCTGCATTCCCAGTAACGCCGCCTCCATCGGCCTCCTGGAAAAGACCGGCTTCAACCGCGAGGGCTACGCCCGCCAGTACCTTTGCATCAACGGTGTCTGGCAGGATCATCTGCTCTATGCGCGTCTGCGCGACGACGGGGAATGAGGCGGCAATCAAGGCCACCTTGGGCATGCCATCTTCGCCTTGCTATAAGCGGCGGCGTGTGGGAGCAACGCGCCGAGCAGGCGGATTTGAGAAGAAATTTGGCAAAAAGTAGGTTGACGATGGGTGGAAAACAAGACGCGCAAACCTTGCGAACCGGCGCCGCGATAGCCGCGCTGTTGGGCTTCAGCCTCTTCTTGGGCGGCTGCAGCACCAGCAGCCTGAGCAGTATGACCGGCGGCCTCATTGGCTCGTCGTCGAGCGGCTCAGGCACGGCCGGCAACTCCGGTGAGCCGGGCGGCGAGGGCGGCAACCAATCCCCGCTCGCCAATGCGGACGTGCCGTGCCCCGACACCGCCGTACGTACCGGCGCGGCGACGCTGATGGTCGGCAGCACGCCGGGGCCGGGCGAGCCATCGCCGCTCGACGTGCGCTACCAGGGCAGCATCGCGCGCGTCGATCGCGAGTGCCATGTCTTCGCCGGCATGATGCATATCAAGGTCGGTGTCGAAGGCCGCGTCATCACTGGCCCGGCCGGCGGCCCTGGCTCGCTCAACGTGCCGCTGCGCGTTGCCGTGGTGCGTGAAGGCGTCAACCCGGTCACGATCACGACCGAACTCGTGCAGATCCCTGTGACCATCAACAACGCGGTCGACCACGTCCCTTTCACCCAGATCTATCCCGACGTGGCGTTTCCGCTGCCACGCCCACTCGGCGTGATCGAAGACTATACGGTTTATGTCGGCTTCGACCCGATCGGCGCGCAAGCGAAAAAGAAGCGGCCCGTGCACCGCCGGCGGGCGCCGCGGAAGCAATAGCGTCGGCGCCAGCTTCATGTTGTCATCGCCGGGCTTATCACCTGGAAGTCGGCTTTAGCCGGCTTCCATCTCCTCAGATTGCGCAACTCGGGCAGGCCCATGTTGCGATGATCAAGGTCGAAATAACTTTCGAAGCCGTCTTGCAAACCAACCTAAGGCAATATCGAGTTCGCCCCTCCGATAAGAGCGTGTGGCTCCAAAAAAAGGAGCACTAAGCAAGTTAGTGCGACCAAAAATGTTCCAAGGTCATTTTTGCGATCAAACCCGTGGGGAATTAATATTTGTGCCTGAGCCAAGTTCGCAAAGGCACTACTAGAGAATAGGCATACCGAAATGAATTTCACCACGAATTTGTATCGTGAATGCAACATCGTTAAATCCTACAAGGCGTTAAAGCCGACGCTCCCGCACCTTATGGGTCAAAAGCTCGAACGTCGTCGCAAGCTAATGGGCGAAGTTGGCCCTTTGCGAGCGCACGCAAATAAGGTTGCCCCCCTCATCGACAAGCTCGCCTCATTTGAAGAACTCCGACGCTTTATGGCGCATGGTATAGTCGAAATAGCGCTCAAGCAAAGCGGCGAGCCGATCTACGTTTTCCGTATGGACTGTCCGCCTTCCAATGTCCCGAACACTTCCACGCTTACACTCATGCGACAAGACGCTCAAAGTTGCACGGCTCGGCTCGCCGACGCCGTAAAGGCCTTAGCACCGAAGCTCGACGCAATAACGGATGGCATGAAAGGCCGCCAAAGCGTCGGGTAATTGGGCGCGTCCGCAATTGATCTTTGCGGACTTTGGGACGGTCGCCGCCTACGGAAAGATACCGCCTTTCTAAGGGGCGCGAATTGGAATCGAGGCGGTTGCGGCAATTCAACGGGTCGGGCATTGGGAAGCCTTCGGAGGCTGACAGTCTAGGATTCGGGATGTGGCGGAAAATGGAATAGTCATTGTCGGGGCGGGCTTAGCCGGACTCACCGCAGCTCAGTTGCTGAAGCGCGCCGGCGTTGATTTCACCATCATTGAGGGACGCGACCGTCTTGGCGGCCGCATCCTGACGGCGGATGATAGCGGTTTGCCAAGTGAAGATGGGTTCGATCTTGGCGCCTCTTGGTATTGGCCGCGGATGCAACCCGCAATTAGTGCGCTGGTCGATGAACTGGGACTCCCTGCATTCGGTCAGAACACCAATGGCGACGTCATATTCGAGCGCATGTCGCGCGAGGCCGCTCAGCGCTACCGCCCGCTTGCGCAGGAGCAGCAGTGCTTCCGTTTGGTGGGCGGCACGGCGTCGCTGGTCCGTGCGCTGGCGCGCGATCTCTCTCGCGGCCAGATGCTCTTGAGCACCCGCGTAACAGGGATGGCGCTGGTGGATGATAGCGTCGAGCTGGCGTTCGAACGTGCGAATGGGGAGCCCAATAGATTAGTGGCAAAGCAGGTGATTGCGGCGTTGCCGCCCCGATTGCTCGAAGCCACAGTGGCATTTACGCCCTGCCAGGAGGCGGGGACGGCGCTCCGCTGGCGCAACACGCCGACGTGGATGGCACCGCACGCCAAGTTCTTCGCGCTCTATGAAAAGCCCTTTTGGGGTGATTTCGGCCTGTCCGGCACCGCGCAAAGCATGGTCGGGCCAATGGTAGAGATACATGACGCGACCACGGCGTCTGGTCGCGCCGCACTTTTTGGCTTCCTTGGAATTGATGCTGAACAGCGCGCCGCACTCGGCGCGTCTACTTTGACGCGCGCCTGCCTCGACCAGTTCTCACGTATTTTCGGCTCCGAAGCCCAGAACCCTCGCGCGACGTTGTTCAAGGACTGGTCAGCCGACCCGCTAACCGCCACCGCACATGACCGTGACGCCGGCGGCCATCTCGTCCCTGGCGATCCCTCATGGGTTTCCGGTCCCTGGAAGGAGCGTCTCGTGCTCGCGAGCAGCGAGACGAGCCCGTCCGAACCGGGTTATCTCGCCGGTGCAGTTGTTGCCGCGAACTTGGCCGTCGCCGAAACTCTCGCGAAGCTCAATGCCGAAGTTTTTCGAAAATGAGTCGCCTATTGTAGAATGCGTGACCGCTCGGTCGTTCGATGGAGTGGCGTGCTACTGCTCACCACCCGCGCAGCGCGATGACGGTGCCTTGCAGCGCGCGCATGTCGGTGATGATCGCGTGAGCGCCGGCTGCATGCAAGTGCTTGCCGAGTGCGCTGCCGGCGTGGCTGCCGCCGGCGAAGCCGACCGCCTTCATGCCGGCTGCCGCCGCGGCAGCGACGCCTACCGCCGAGTCTTCGACCACCACGCAGTCGCTCGGCCTGATGTGCATCCTGGCGGCGGCGTGCAGAAATACGTCGGGTGCCGGCTTGCCCTTGCGCACTTCGTTGGCCGAGAACAGGTTCGGCTCGAAAAAGCGCAGGAGGTCGGTGCTCTCCAGGCTGACGCGAATGCGGTCGAGCGAGGACGAGGAGGCCACGCATTTGCGGCCGCGCAGCCACGTGAGCGCGTGGGCGGCGTAAGGGGTGGGGCGCAGCTCCGCGCGGAAGCGGCGTAAGATGGCGCTGGCGACGATGGTGGCAAACCCGGACGGCAGCTTGCGGCCGGCGGCTCTCTCTACCTCGGCGAACATGTCGGCGGGGCGCCGGCCAGTGAAATAACGCGCGACAACGTCCGGCGTGATCGCGAAGCCGGCGCGCATGAACTCACGGGACACGATTGCCGCAGCCAGTGGCTCGCTGTCGACGAGCACACCATTGCAATCGAAGATGACCATCAGCCGTCCGAATGCCTTGGGCCGGATCTTCCGGCGGACTCATACGCTGTAGGACAAATTGCGCGATTGTCGCCGGCGCCGACTTTGCGAGCGAATGGTTAGCGCCAGGTTAATCACCGTGGCCTGCAATGTGAAAATGACCTGTCGGAGCAGGCTGATCTTTTTGTTCTGGACAGAGGCTGCGCACGAAGGGCCGGCGGCGCGCGGGCGCGCGACGAAGAGCCGGCATCCCAATGCACGCCGGTGGCCTGCGGAACAGCGCCGTTGTCAGCTTGTCGTCGCTGGGAAGAAGCGTCAGTTCAGCCGTTTGCTCAGGTCGGCGATACCCTTGGCGATCAACTCGTCGCCGAGCTTGCCCTTGGTTTCCTGAGCCAGGATCTTTTCGGCGGCGGCGACGGCGGCTTCCGCAGCGGCCGCGCGCACATCGGCGGTGGCCTGCGCCTCGGCCTGGGCGATCTTTGTCTCCGCCATCTTGGTGCGGCGGGCGACGAATTCCTCGACCTTGGCCTTGGCGTCCGCGGCCATGCGTTCGGCCTCGGCCTGGGCGCCGGCGATGATGCCTTTCGCTTCGCCCTCGGCCTCCTGCCGCTTGCGCTGGTAATCGGCGAGCAACTGGGCAGCCTCCTCGCGCAGCTTGCGCGCCTCCTCGAGTTCGGCCTTGATGCGGTCGGCGCGGTCGTCGAGCGACCTGGCGAGCTTCTTGTGCACGCCGAGATAGCCGAGCAGTCCGAAGAAGGCGAAAAAGCCCAGCGCGACCCAGAATTCAGCTTCGTGAATCATCGGCCTGTTCCATTATCGTTTTGCGCATGATCTTCTCCGAAAACCCGTATCCACATTTCCGGATCATGCGCTACCGCTTCAGCACGCCGGCGACCGCGGACGAGACCGCCTGGTCGCTCGGCGCGTTGCCGATCAGCCGTTCGACGATGGCGCGGGTGGCGTCCTCAGCGATGGAGCGGACATTGCCCATGGCCGCCTGCTTGGTGGCGGCGATGGTCTTCTCGGCCTCGGCCAGCTTGGCGTTGAGCGCCTGCTCGAGCTTCTTGCGGGCAGCATCCGCCTCGGCCGCCTGCTTCTCATGGGTCTCGTGAGCGATGGCCTGCGCGCGCGCGCGGGCGTCGGCCAGCGCCTTTTCATAGGCCGCAACCGCCTCGTCCGATTGCGTCTTCAGCCGGTCGGCTTCGGCGAAATCGTCGGCGATGCGCCTCTGTCGCGCGTCGATGACGCGACCGACCTGCGGCAGCGCCCACTTCGCCATCAGCGCATAGAGCACCACGAAAGTGATGACCAGCCAGACGAACTGCGAGGGAAAGGTCTGCGAGTTGAACGGCGGAAAGTTGCCGTGTCCGCCCGAAGGGGCCTCGGTGCCTGCAGTATGGGTGGTGGTCTCGGCCATCGTTTAAAGCTCCGGCGCCGTGGACGGCGCGCCTTGCCTTAGAGCGCGAACAGCAGCAGGAGCGCGATCAGCAGCGAGAAGATGCCGAGCGCCTCGGTGATGGCGAAGCCGAAGATCAGGTTGCCGAACTGGCCCTGCGCGGCAGACGGATTGCGGATCGCCGCTGACAGATACTGACCGAAGATGATGCCGACGCCGACGCCGGCGCCGCCCATGCCGATGCAGGCGATGCCCGCGCCGATATATTTCGCTGCCACTGGATCCATGATGGAACTCCTTCTGGTTTTGCGGTTCGGGCCGTCAGTGGCCCGGATGAATTGCGTCGTTGAGATAGATGCAGGTGAGAATCGCGAACACGTAGGCCTGCAGTGCCGCGACCAGCAGCTCAAGCGCGCTGAGCGCCACGATCATGGCGAACGGCAGCACGCCGCCGATCCAGCCGATCGCCCCGAGCGCGCCACCCAATAGGATGATGAAGCCCGCGAACACCTTGAGCGCGATGTGGCCCGCCAGCATGTTGGCGAACAGACGAACGCTGTGCGACACCGGCCGCGCGATGAAGGACAGGATCTCGATGGCGACGATCATCGGCAGGATATAGATCGGCACGCCCTTGGGCACGAACAGGTTGAAAAAGTGGAAGCCGTGGCGGAACAGCCCATAGCCCAGCACCGTGAAGAACACCATAAAGGCCAGCGTAGCGGTGATGATGATGTGGCTGGTGACGGTGAA
Source organism: uncultured Pseudomonadota bacterium (assembly GCA_963732895.1). GTDB lineage: Bacteria > Pseudomonadota > Alphaproteobacteria > Rhizobiales > Xanthobacteraceae > Pseudolabrys. The sequence continues at coordinate 523,877 of CAVTBG010000009.1, forward strand.
GCCGAAAGGAATGAGCCCGAACAGATTGAGCAGCAACACGAACATGAAGATCGTGAACACGTAGGGGAAGAACCGCATGCCCTCGTGCCCGGCGGTCGAGCGCAGCATGTCGGCGACGAACTCGTAGGTCAGTTCGGCAGCCGATTGCAGGCGCGTCGGCACCGCCCTGCCGCCGGCGGTGCCGATGACCAGGAAGCCGGTCAGCAGCACGACCGCGAGCACCATGAAGGCGGCGGAATTGGTGAAGAATATCTCGTGCCCGCCGATCTTGCCGAGCGGAAACAGATTGATGATTTGAAACTGGTGGATGGGGTCCATGACGCCGTCTTAGTCGTTCAAGTTTCTCTCGCGTGCGACTCCAGCCGCGCGCATCACGTTCAGTACGCCGGCGGCGAAGCCGAGCAGCAAAAACACAATCATCCCCCAGGGCGTCGTGCCCAGCCAGCGGTCGAGCCCCCAGCCGATCCCCGCGCCCACCAACACGCCTGCCACCAACTCGGTGGACAGTCGGAAGCCTCGCGCGAACGCCGACGCATCGGCGGACTGACGAGGACCGGAGCCGTTTTCGGATGGTCGGTTCGCGGTTGCGAGCCGTTCGCCGAGACGCTGGAGCCTCGCGGAGAGTTGAGCCTCGTTGTCCGGCGGTTCTTGGCGATCGCCCTGGTTTCGCGTGCCGTCAGCCATGCCTTCGACCCGCGTCATTCAAGGCATTCGCTAGCCCCCGCCGCCCTAAAAGCCGCGCGGACCATACTGATGCGATTCGTCCGAGTCAAGAAAGCGGCCATGCGACATAAATTCTTGATTCAATGAGAGAAATAGGAGAATTTGTTGGGCCTTTCACCAGCCTTTTCGTGCACCGCGGCATGCATTGTGCAATCGGCGCCGGTCCCTTAAGGCCGGGCCCTGCCGGTGCTAGGCTCGCGCGGTCCGGGAAACGGCGGGCGGCACGGCACGCTTGGACGCGGAGGATCAAGACATTGCGGATCATCATCCTCGTGCTGGCAGCGATGCTCGGCGGCGGCGCCGCGGCCGGGTGGGCGCAGGAGCAGGCGCCCTCGCTGCCGCCGGGCGCGTCACCCGCGCCGGAATTGCGCTGGAACTTCAAACGCGTCGACGATGGATTCGTGCGCCTCGACAACAAGACCGGCGAGGTCGCCCATTGCACGCCGGTCCATGCCGGCTGGGCCTGCCAGGCGGTGCCGGAGGACCGCGCCGCGCTGGAAACTCAGATCACGCGCCTGCAGGACGAGGTCGCTGCCTTGAGGAAAGAGCTCGCGGCCCTGCGCGCCGCCCCGCCACCGCCTCCGGAGAACGCCCCGGGCGTATCGATATGGACGCCGACCCAGCAGGAGATCGCCCGTGCGCGCGACTATCTCACCGGCACTCTCACCGATACGTGGCGCCGGCTGGTGCAGATGATCGTGCAATTCCAGCACGACGTGCTGCGCAAAAGCTGAGCCTCATCGGTTAAGTTGCGCGCCATGCCCGGCCGTCTGTCCGCCACTACCGAAATCGATGCGCAACTGATCGCGCACGCCGCCTTGCTGCTCGATACATCCGGGCCGGGCCTCATCGAGATCACCCACGAGGCCGCCCAATTCATCGCTCGGCTCGATGCCGGCGACGGCGCCTTGCTGGTCTTTCTACGCCATACCTCGGCCTCGCTCACCATCCAGGAAAACGCCGACCCGGACGTGCAAACCGATCTCGTTGCCGCGCTCGACCGGCTGGTGCCCGAAGACGCGCCCTGGGTCCATGACACCGAAGGACCGGACGACATGCCGGCGCACGTGAAAGCCATGCTCAACGGCGTGTCGCTGCATGTGCCGGTGATTGGCGGCGCGCTGGCGCTCGGCATCTGGCAGGGCATCTACGTGGTCGAGCACCGAGCCCGTCCGCACAGCCGCGAGGTGATCTTTCAGTTTATCGGCGGCCGGCGTTGACGCGTCCCGCGCCTCAGGTGGCGGCCGACATCACCAGCGCCGAACCGTATAGAATGCCGGCGATGCCGGCTGCGCCCTTGGCCACGTGCAGCAACAGCCCCCGGAACTCCGCCAGCGCCCAGCGCCGGCCCCGTTCGTCTTTGGGTCGCTGATCGGGATCGAGAGCGCACCAAGCGTCGCTGCGCATCAGGCCTTCCTCGGTGAGACAGGAAGCGCGCAGCATGAGCGCGAGGGCGAAGATGAGCGCCGTGCTGGCGGCGAAGGCGAGCGCGCGCGGCGGCGCAACGCTAAAGGCGAGCAGCACGACAAACGCGATAAGCGCGACGAAGCCCGCCTCGCGAGCCACGGTAACGATTGCAAGACGCGTAAAAGGGCTCATGGTTGTTTCTGGCGGCGTCCTATTCCACCCTGTTTGCGCGTTAATAAAGGCAAGCGTCGTGCCACGGGTCGGTGCGCAAAGAGTCAAAGCGCAGGCGGGCGCTAATTGTTCCCGGCAGCGGGAGATCCGACTACGGCGCTGTAAAGCTTGATGTTTCCAGCCGTCTCGGCCAGATCGCGGCTGGAGAAAAGACGGCGATACGTTCGCCGGGTAGCCATTCTCGTTCTAAAGTATAGTAGATTGCGTCGCCGATCGGGCGCGCGAGGGCGGGACCAGGAAGGCATTGAGAGGTTTTTGGCGTTGAATGGCGGTCCGCACTACCGGCTGGTGATTGCCGACGATCATCCTTTGTTTCGAGGCGCCTTGCGTGAGGCCGTCTCCGGTCTGCTGCAGCAGGCGGAGATCGCCGAGGCGGGCAGCTTCGACGAGGTGGCCGATCTGCTTGAGCAGGGCGGTGACGTCGATCTCATCCTGCTCGATTTGGCCATGCCCGGCGTGCGCGGCTTTTCCGGGCTGATGTACCTGCGCGCGCAATATCCGAGCGTGCCGGTGATCGTGGTTTCGGCCAATGACGATCCCGCCGCCATCCGCCGCTGTATGGAGTTCGGCGCGTCGGGCTTCATCCCCAAGACGGCTGGGGTCGAGGCCATGCGCGTGGCGATCGAGCGCGTGCTCGGCGGCGGCGTGTGGACGCCGCCCGACGTCGATCTCACCGCCGGCGCCGACGCCGAAACCTCCGAGCTGATGGCGCGCATGGCGACGCTGACGCCGCAGCAGGTGCGCGTACTGATGATGCTGTCGGAGGGCTTGCTCAACAAGCAGATCGCCTACCAACTCGGCGTCTCGGAAGCCACCGTGAAGGCGCATGTCTCCGCCATCCTGCAGAAGCTGCGCGTCGAAAGCCGTACGCAAGCCGTGATCGCCGCCGCCAAGATCGAGGCCGGCCACTGGCCGCAGAACGCCGTGGCGGAAGGGTAAGATCCCCAGGCGATCTGGGATTGCGACAGTTCGTCCAATCCAAATGTGGTGGTTGGCTATTGCTATTCGGCCATATAGGGCGTGTAGTTAAATCAGCCTAGTGAAAGGTCTGATTGCTGCCAACAAGGTGGCGACGTTCTGAATTCACCCTTCAAAAATCGGTAGCCGCCGCCAACGGCAGCCAATCAAAGATCATCGAGCAGCGTTCATGCGGGTGCCTCTGGCATCGGTTTTGAGCACACTGCTTGATGGCTAGCGTACGAATGCACGCCTGTTGGGATGAGCCACAACCCTACAGATTGTCGTCGGTAACCCCGCCTGGTCTGAAAACCGGCGGGGTTGCTGTCGTCTGGTCTTGCCGGCGACAAGCGAGCAATGGAATGAAAATAATAAAAGCTCAAACAGTGGCCGTGTTAATCGCGCGTAGGGCCTCCGCACACTTCGGTCGAATTTGGAGACCAGCGATGTTAGCTTGTGGATTCGGGCTGACCGCCGGTTGGCTGGCTCTATTGGGATACGGGTTCGTTAGCCTGATAATATTTTAGTCCAGGAATGACAAAACGTTGAGGCCACCCCAATCGGCAACCTCTTTAATTTTCTGCTGTTGGCCCGTCGCGACATTCCGCCCCTCCGCAGCAATGTTGTCGCTTTCGGAGCGAAGCGGACGGCGCGTTCGACAAAATGGTCGCGGCTCAAGGTCTGAGCAACGAAGATCGCCAAGCACATGAAAGGCGCGCAGGATCTGAGCTAACAGGAGAACACGCGAGCTCCACCCCGCGGTGGGATGTCCCTCGCGGGCCGCCGGATGAGGTGAGTTCGCATGTCTGCTTGGACCTGCCATCGTTTGACGGCAAGGTCGGCCCAAAGATTGTTCCGCCTTGTCTTCGAACCCCGTGATGGAACGGTCGTGGCGCCGATTCCGAAGAGGATCACGAGCCCGCGAGCGACATCGACGCTGTCGTGGTGGACAGTCCGAAATGCGCTTGGCCCTGATCGTCCGATTGGAGAAGCGGACGTAGCCGGCTTTAGTTCTTGGATTTGAAGTAACGGCGAGGGCTGTTTCGAGGCGATTGAAAACAAACAAAGCCCCGGGGTGGCTTGACAAAACACATGCAGGATTAGAGAATTTTCCCCGTGGCGTAGGATCTGGGGGAAATTGGCGATGTATTCGGTTTTTCCGCGCTATTTGAGCGCGATTGTTCTCGTATTTGGGCTTTTCGGCGCAGTTAAGGCCAATGCGGTTACCCTCTTCGATAGCATTACCGGTTCAAACTCCGTCGCTACGGACGCCGTAGCGGGTGACGGCCCGCTCTACGCGTCTTTTTCGACTATTGCCGGTGTGGTCAGTCTGACCGAGGTCCAAGTCGTGTTGTCGGCCACAGCCACAACCGACGGGGGCAGCGTGAATATTAGCCTCTGGTCGGACAATGGTGGGCCGGGTCCGGGGTCGTCGTTAGCCTCCCTTGGCACGATTTTGGACAGCGCTCTGAGCGGTTCTGCGACGACTTACACATTCAGCGGTCTGTCCCAATCGGTGGCGGCGAATACGCGTTATTGGATCGAACTCGCCACGTCCAACCAAAGCTCTGCCCTATGGTGGTATACGGACAACACGGCCGGCATCGGCGTGTCGGGCGAATATTGGCTCACCAACTACTCCCCTGGCGTCGTGCCAAATGCGGGTAACACCAACTATCTCCCGTTTCCGTACGAAATGACGGTGTCCGCCTCTGCATCAGCGACGCCGCTCCCCGCCGCGCTCCCACTCTTCGCCAGCGGCCTCGGCGGTTTGGGCCTGCTTGGCTGGCGCAGGAAGCGTAAGGCTGCACTCGCTGCCTGACGGCAAGCAACACCGTTGAAACAACAAAGCCCCGGCCAATGTGCCGGGGTTTTCGTTGTTGACGATGCAGCTATCAATGTCAGCTTGTGACCGCAGGCAGCTGCTGCCGATGCCGCCCGAGGATCGTTGCCGACCCGCCAAGTAGCGAAATTCCAGGCCACCAGGGCTTCGTTCCGGCCAATATATGTTGTCAACAATTATTGTTTACAACAGATAAAATCGGTGCCACCGTCGCGGCGATGAAAAAGGAAGCGAAAGAGCGCCGCCAAACTGCGTCGGATGATGGATCGACGCCGCAGAGCGACGCGGTCGTTTTGACCGTGCGCCTCGGCGACATGCTGGGGACAGAGGTCGACGGGTTCTTCCGCGATTGGGGGATTACGTATCGTCTGTTCAATGTCTTGCGCATTCTTTATGTGCGCGACCCCGAGCGCCAAGGCCTGTCGCGCGGGTTCATCGAGCAGCGGCTCATGCATCGCATGCCCGACGTCACGCGTCTCATCGACCGTCTGGAAGCGGCCGGCCTTGTGACACGCCACCGCCCGAAGGACGACCAGCGCACCGTGCTCACCACGCTCACCGACAAGGGGTGGGACCTGGTCGAGAAGTCGCATGCGCCTCTACTCAAACTCAATCGCAGTCAGCTTCCACATTTCAGCAAGGCGGAACTCGCCCAGTTTATCGCGTTGCTTCGGAAGGCTCTGAATCGCCCGGCGCAATAATACTACGCGGTCGGCAAAACCCGATGGAGGAAATGCTTATGCATGCTGTCATTAATCACCTGCCGATCAAACCCGACGCCGATTGGGCAACGCTTAATCTCAAAGTCGGCGCCTTCAACGCCAGCATCGCACATCCGGATTATCGCGGGCTGAGTCTCATTCGCGCCGGCGACAACGAAGCGATCATTCTAGTGCTATTTACCACGCGGCTCGCGCTCGAAAAAATTTCGCATGACATCGCGGCGCCCTGGTTTGCCGAAAATATGCGGCCTTATCTTGCCGGTCCGGTCAGCCGCTCGGTCGGCGAAGTGGTTGCCGGCGCGCTGTGTTCCCAGTCGTAAACCAACGCCTAGAACGGAGAGCACCATGCACATCGCCTTCGACACGACGCTTCTCGCCCGCGGTCTGCTCACGCTAGTGACCTTAGGCTACGGCTTCGCAACGATCCTCGCCGACTTCAACAAGACCCATGCGACCAATCCGAAATGGACGCCGCACGCCCGCTTTCATGTGGTCTGGCAGATCTTCAGCTATGCCGGATTCGGCACGCTGGCGCTGGCGTTGATCTGGTGGCCGGGCCCCTTTGCCGTCGAGCGGTTAGTGCTGGCGGCTATCATGGGCGCGATTGTTTATACGGCTTTCTTCGCCGCGCTGATTGCAATGCCTGTCTATGGCGGAACGGCCTATGACGACAATGGCTATCGGCCGTTTGCGGCGCCGGTGCCGCTGATTGCCAAGCGCTGGGATGTCAACATTACCGTCTTCTCGGTGTTTTCGGCGCTTCTGATTGTCGGAGCCTTGTCGCTCCTTGGCGCACACGCCGGGTGAGTGACCCGGTCTGGCCAATGCCGCGGCGCCCGACTCGACTTTCGCTCGGCAGCGATTTGAGAACAAAGACCCTCGTTCCGATAGTTCGGGCCGAGGGTCTCATTTTGCGCCCGTATATATCTTGTAACGAAATTAGAACGTCAGCTTGTGACCGAGGTCGTGTGAAAACGCGATTGCATGACCACTGATGACAGGCCGCTCTTGCGCGTGCAGCGATGGCACGCGCCGACAGGCAAGCGTGGTCAGGCGACGATGGCCCTCATCAGCGGCTTGGCGCCGAAAATGTTGATCATTCGTTTCATATTGTATGCCAGCACCTGTAGGCTCATCTCGGTTTGAACCCTTGGGAGGGTCTTGGTCAGGAAATGGGTGCTGCCCATCCATGTCTTTAGGCTCGCGAACGGATGTTCGACGGTCTGCCGGCGGATCGTCATGGCCTCCGGCATGCGGTCGAGCCTAGCCTGCATCTTGTCGAGAACGCCTTCGTGCTCCCAGCGCTTCACGCGCTTTACCTTATCAGGCGTGCATCTGGATTGGAGCACGCATGTCAGGCAGGCCGTGAGGTTGCGGTATTGATCGATATTGTCGCGCCGATCGGAGCGCACCTTGCCCCTGGTCAGGAACTTGCCCGCAGGGCAGGTGTAGCGGTCGTTCTCGGCGTCGTAGATGAAGTCCGCCACGGTGAAGAGGCCGCGCTTGGCGTTGCCGGAGGTCTGGGTCTTGGGGATTACGGGCAGAATGCCAACGCCCTCACAGGCCAGCACCTCGTCGCCGTTGTAATAGCCGCGATCGGCCAGCACCGTGATCTCCCCGCATCCGGTCGCCTCGCGGGTCTTGTGGCCCATCGAGGTCAGTTGCGCCCGATCGCTGCCGATGTTGGTTACCTCGTGCGCGACAATCAGATGGTGCTCGGCATCGACGGCGATCTGGACATTGTAGCCGACGGTGCCGGTGCCCTTGCCGCTGGTCGCCATCGAGCGCGCGTCGGGGTCGGTCAAGGAGACCTGCTTGTCGGGCGCTGCCTCGACCTGCCTTCCCATCTCCTTGAGAGACTGCATCTGCCGCCGCAGCCCCTCGATCTTCTCCTTGAGGCGGGTTGTCGTGGCCTCGGCCACATCGCTGTCCTGCCGGTCGGCACGGTCCAAAGCGGCCAGGTAGCGCGTAATGCTGGCCTCCGTCTGCTCGATCCGCTTGGCGACCTTGGCCACCGTGAAGTTCTTGTCGCGGTTGTTGACCGCCTTGAACTTGCTGCCGTCGATGGCCACGACGGCCTGGGTGAACAGGTTGAGCCTGCGGCATAGCTCGACGAACTGCGCGCCAGCCGCGCGGATCGCCGGTCCGTTGTCGCGGCGGAAGTCGGCGATGGTCTTGAAGTCGGGCATCAGCCGACCCGTCAGCCACATCAGCTCGATGTTGCGCTGGGTCTCCCGTTCCAGCCGCCGGCTAGACTGGACGCGGTTGAGATAGCCATAGAGGTAGATCTTCAGCAGCGTCGCGGGATGATAGGCTGGCCGCCCGGTCACCTCCGGTACAGCACCCGCGAACCCCACCGCTTGCAGGTCCAACTCATCAATGAAGGCATCAATGACACGGACCGGATTGTCCTCCGTCACATAGTCTTCCAAGCTATCGGGAAGCAGTGTCGATTGCCGTCGATCCTCGCCCTCAATGAACCGCTTCATTCCGATCCCCCGCTGATCGGAATCACTCTATCAAATCAATGCGTTTCCACACAGGCTGGACCTATTCGCGACATTGGCTAGATCACAAGCCCACTGCGACGGGGTGGCGACGAGTGGTCCCCGCTCTGTGCACCGAACCGCTAAGCCTGAGGCAGAGCCGGCGTGAGGCCATGGCGTCGCATGATTTCCATCATCTTTGCACGGTCCGGCGGGCCACCGATCGCCGCATTGATGACGTCAGCCGCCTCGCGGAAATACTGCGGGCCTATCGCGGCTGGCGAAACCACGCAAAGCACCTTTGCGTCCCGGCTTCCGTTGTTGTCGAACCGGTGAACGGCGCCGCGCGGAATGCATAGCGCCTGCCCGGGCCCAACGTCGATTTGTTTTCCATCGACGGTCCAGGTCAACACGCCGTCGATGCCGTAAATTGTCTCTTCGTAATGGTCGTGGCTATGCGCCGGAGCCGCCAGGCGCTGTGCAGCCGGGACGCTGACTTCAAAAGCCGCGACGCTGCCATTCGAGTTCTCTTCGGTGATCAAGAAGCGCACCGCGAGCGGCCCGAGATGGATAGTCTCGTCGGAAGGATTAACGTGGAGGCCGCTCGCTTTCAGTTGCGCCGCCGTCTCCTGGGGACTGACGTGAAGGCCGATATCATGCCGTTGCATTGCTACCTCCTTTATGAGTAAACTCCATTTACTTGTCTATCAGTAAATGCCATTTACCGGAATGTCAATGTCCACATCGCAGAAAAATCCACCCGTCAAAATGGAGGATATGCTCATCGGCGCATTGCTGCGCGTCCCGGCCCAGGCAATCCATCGCCGTCTCATCAAGGAGCTCAATGCCGCGGGTTTTGAGGAGCTACGCCTGCCGCATATCGCGGTGCTGCAGTTTCCTGGTCCTGACGGGGTTCGCCCCGGCACGCTTGCCGAGCGCGCCGGCATGAGCAAGCAGGCCATGAACCAACTCCTCGGCAGCCTCGAAGGTTTCGGCTATATCGTCCGCTCCGACGCACAGGATGCGGGCAGCGCGCGCGTGATCCGCCTTACAAAACGCGGACGCGCCGTGTACGCGAAAATGGTCGATGTACTCCGCGACATCGAGCGCGAATGGAGTGCTGAGCTTGGGGCCACACGGTTCGCGCAGCTCAAAGAGTTACTATTCCGCGTCTGGAATAGCCCGTTGATCCGCTAGCCGGCGGGATGGGGCCCTAAACAAAGTACCGCTCAAGGAGCTTGCGGTAGATCACCGTCAGCGCGCGTAGGTCGCCGATCGGCACGCGCTCGTCGACCGCGTGCATGGTCTGCCCGACCAGGCCGAATTCCACCACCGGGCAATGGTTCGTAATAAAGCGCGCATCCGAGGTGCCGCCGGTGGTGGAGAGCTCGGGTTTGCGGCCGGCCACCTCGGCGATTGCGTTGGCCACTAATTCGGTGAACAGCCCGGGCGCGGTGACGAACACGTTGGCGTTCGACGGCTCCCATTGGAACGCAAATTTGATCGAGTTGCCGGCCGCCTTGGCCGCGCGCCGCTCGATCAGCGCCTTCAGCGAGTCCATCGTATGGCAGTCGTTGAAGCGGATGTTGAAGCGCGCCCGCGCCTCGCCGGGAATGAGGTTGACCGTCTTGTTGCCGACGTCGACCGAGGTGAACTCGAGGTTGGATGGCTGGAAGTTGGCGTTGCCCTGGTCGAGCGGCTCCGATTGGAGGGCGTCGATCAGCGTCACCAGCCCGCGCACCGGGTTCACCGCGCGCTGCGGATAAGCGACATGGCCCTGCTTGCCGGTGATGATGAGGTGGCCATTGAGCGAGCCGCGGCGGCCGATCTTGATGGTGTCGCCGAGCGCTTCCTGGTTGCTCGGCTCGGCCAGGACGCAATGATCGAACGTCTCGCCGCGCTCGGCGGCCCATTGCAGCAGCTTGGGCGTGCCGTTGACGGCGACGCTTTCCTCGTCGCCCGTGATCAGGAACGAGATCGAGCCCTTAGGTCTACCGTGTTGCTCAAGATGATCGAGCACTGCGGCGACCGCGCAGGCGATGCCGCCCTTCATGTCGACCGCGCCGCGGCCGTAAAGCTCGCCGTTGTCGATCTCGGCCGCGAACGGGGGATGGCGCCAGGCCTTCTCGTCGCCCGGCGGTACCACGTCGGTGTGGCCGGCGATGACGAGATTGGGCGCTTCCGTGCCGAGACGCGCGTAGAGGTTCTCGACGTCGTAAGTCCCCGGCTCGCTGAAGGTCAATCGGTGCACGGCAAAGCCCGCCGCCTTTAGCGTCTTTTCGAGAAAGGCCAGCGCACCGCCTTCCGCGGGCGTCACCGACGGACAGCGCAGCAGCTCGCGGGCGATGGCAACGGGATCGGCACTCATGATTTTTTGCGCCCTCAATCCCTCAGCAATTCATTGATGCTGGTCTTCGAACGCGTGCGTTCGTCGACGCGCTTGACGATCACCGCGCAATAGAGGCCCGGGCCGCCGCTCTTGCCCGGCAGCGAGCCTGGCACGACCACCGCATAAGCGGGGACTTCCCCTTGCGCGATGGTGCCGGTCTCGCGGTCGACGATGCGGGTCGAGGCGCCGAGATAGACGCCCATCGAAAGCACCGCGCCGGTGCGCACTACGACGCCTTCGGCCACTTCCGAGCGCGCGCCGATGAAGCAGTTGTCTTCAATGATCACCGGTCCGGCCTGCAGCGGCTCCAGCACCCCGCCGATGCCGGCGCCGCCGGAGATGTGACAGTTCTTGCCGATCTGCGCGCAGGAGCCGACGGTCGCCCAAGTGTCGATCATGGTGCCTGAGTCGACATAAGCGCCGAGATTGACGAAGGACGGCATCAGCACCACGCCCGGCGCGATATAGGCCGAGCGCCGCACGATGCAGTTCGGCACCGCGCGGAATCCGGCGGCGCGAAACTCACTGTCGCCCCAGCCATCGAACTTCGACGGCACCTTGTCCCACCAGCTCGCGCTGCCTGGGCCGTTGCCGATCGTGGTCATGTCGTTGAGGCGGAACGACAGCAGCACCGCCTTCTTCAGCCATTGGTTGACTTGCCAGGCGCCGTCGGCCTGGCGTTCGGCGACACGCGACTTGCCGCTGTCGAGCAGGTCGAGCGCGGTCTCGACCGCCTCGCGGACGGGGCCCTTCGTCGCCGGGCTGACGCCCTCGCGGCTTTCGAAGGCGTCGTCGATGGTCTTGGCGAGATCGGCGTAGGACATGGAGATAACTTCCTGGCGAAGGACAAGGTCTCGAATTTGCTGCGTTTTGTCGATGGAACCTGTTGACCTGTCAAGCCGTGTACGCAAGTCCTGGGCGGTACCGGCATCGGTATCGATGCGCTAAAAAGCCGATGAGTCGGTGGGTACGGCAGCGAGAAAGGAGCGGCGAATGACGGTGAATCTTGCCAATCTGAGCGGAGAAATCGCGACATTCTCCACGGCGGCCATGGATTGGGCGGCGGTCGCTGTGCCGCGTTTCGTCGGTGCCATTGCGCTACTGATCGTCGGTTGGTGGCTCGCCAGCCGCTCATACCGCGCCACTGCCCGGCTGCTCGATGGGCAATCGCGCATCGATCCCACGCTGAGTGGAGTGGTCGCCTCGCTGGTGCGCTACGGCGTCCTTATCGTGGTGGTGGTGGCGGTGCTGGCGCAACTCGGCATCCAGACCACCAGCATCCTTGCCGCCCTCGGCGCCGCCGGCCTCGCCATCGGTCTCGCCATCCAAGGCACGTTGTCGAACATCGCCGCCGGCATGATGCTGCTATGGCTGCGTCCGTTCCGGGTCGGCGATTACATCGATACCGGTTCGGCTGCCGGCACGGTCAAGGAACTTGGTCTGTTCGCCACCGAACTGCATTCCTGGGACGGCATCTATCAGTTCGTGCCCAACTCGGAACTTTGGAACAAGAAGCTCATCAACTATTCCCGCCTGCCGACGCGGCTCAACGATCTCGCCTTCGGCGTCGATTATGCCGACGACCTCGACAAGGGGCTGGAAACGCTGTTGGCGGTTGCCGGTGACGACAAACGCGTCATGAGCGATCCGGCGCCGGTGGTCTTCGTCGATCAGCTCGGCGACAGTGCGGTGGTGCTGCGGCTCAGGGTCTGGTCGATGAACGCGGACTATTGGGACGTGCGCCGCGCGCTTACCAAAGCCGGCAAGGCGAAGCTGGAGGCGGCCGGCCTGTCGATCCCATTCCCGCAGCGCGACCTGCATATCAAGGACGCGCCCGCCGAGCTGCTCGGTAAGACGGCGGCGTGAGCTAGCGCGAAACCGGCAGCGACGCCCCCAGCGTCGCGACGAACGCAGTCAAATCGTCGGTCACGTGGTCGACAAAGGGCGCGTCGCGTCCCTCCAGCTCCCAGCCTTCGCGGAACACTTCGCGCGTTCCTTCCGGCACCACCAGCACGGTGGTCATGCCGAGCGCGTGCGGCTCCTTCAGGTTACGCGCGAGATCCTCGAACATGGCGGCGCGCACGGGATCGACCTGGTGGCGGTCGAGGAAGCGGGCATAGGTCTGTGCTGACGGCTTCGGTTCCAATTTGGCGGCGACGATGTCGAACACGTCTTCGAAGTGATGGTGTACTGCCAGCCGATGCATCACCGCTTCGGCGTGCTTGCGGGTACCGTTGGTGAGGATGAGCTTGCGCCCGGGCAACTTTTCCAGCGCTGCGCCCAGCGCCGGATTGGGTTCAAGCGGCGAGTGGTCTATGCGATGCACGAAGTCGAGATAGTCCCCGGGCGCCATGCCATGCTCGGTCATCAGCCCGCGCATGGTGGTGCCGTAACGCCGGTAATAATCCTTCTGCACGCGGAAAGCTTCGTCGTGCGGGAGTTTGAGATAGCCGGCGATGTAGTCCCGGATGCGCTCGTCGACCTGCTGCCACAGATTCAGGTGATAGGGATAAAGCGTGTTGTCGAGATCGAACACCCACGTCTCGACATGATGAAAGCTGCGCGGTGCGGGCGCGGAGGCGGTCACGGCTCAAGGCTCCTTGAAGTGCACGACAGTCGGCGACGTGCCGCCAACATTGACGGCGGCAAAGCCGACTGAGTCCAGCCCGCGGCTTGCGCAGTTCTTCTGGTTGCCGATCTCGAACTTGCTCGCCCGCGTGCACAGCTTGATCGCGCCACCCCAGGTGAGCGGCTGGCCGCTGTGCTCGATGGTGCGGCTGTTGCCGTCCACCGCCTCGGCGTAGCTGTAGATCCGATGTGGCGTGCCGGCGAGGTCCGGCCGCAGGCAACTTTGCGCCGGCACGCGGTACCAGCCGCGGGTGACGACCGAACCCATTTCCACGATTCCGAGGGAAGCCATGACCGTATATGGGGTGTCGTTGCACCAGGAAAAGCTGCGTCCGTGCGGATCGCGCGCCGCCGCCAGCAGCGTATCGAAAAAGGCCGCTTGGGCGGAGGCCTCGGCCGGCAGCTTGTGGTCGTTCAAAAACGCCTTGAGCGCGCCCTGCGTCTTGCTGCCGTCGACGCCATCGATAGGGCTCGCGTCATAGCCGGCGATTGACAGCAGGCGCTGGATGCCGGCAAGCCGCGCCTGGGCGTCGTCGTAGCCGGCGTCCTCGGCGAGATTGACCAGCAGGCCGTTGTCGCTCTGCGACGGCCGTGCCGGCGAGAAAGGCACCTGCTGGCTGAGCGGGCAATTGCGTCCGTTGGCGAAGTTGAATTCTTCCTTGCGCACGCAGAATTCGGCGTTGCCGCGCTTCGGCTTCGGTGTGCCGCCATAGATCGGCGGCGTGCGCCCGTGCACGTAGACGAGATCGGCATCGAGTGCGCCGTCGATCACTTGCCGGCATTGCCCGGGATCGACTCGAAACCAGCCGCGGGTCGAGACGTTGGCCTGCTTGGCGAGGCCGAGCGCCACGTCCATGCGATAGCTGGTGTGATTGCACAACGTCAGTGCGGCCCGCGCAGGCGTCGCCGCCAGCAGGGCGAGGGCGCCGACCGCGAGTATGGCTCTCAGCATCATTGCGGTAGACCGCGGCCTCCGGCTTAGCGGTGTATCAGCGTGCCGACGCCGTGGTCGGTGAGAAGTTCAAGAAGCACCGCGTGCGGCACCTTGCCGTCCATGATCACCACGCCTTCGACGCCCTGGTCGAGGGCGTAGATGCAGGTCTCGACCTTGGGGATCATTCCGCCGGAAATGGTGCCGTCGGCGATCAGCTTGCGCGCGTCGGCGACCGACAATTGCTCGATCAGTTTCTTCGACTTGTCGAGCACGCCGGGTACGTCGGTCAAGAGCAGCAGGCGCTTGGCCTTGAGCGCGCCGGCAATGGCACCGGCGAAGGTGTCGGCGTTGACGTTGAAGGTGCCGCCGGTCGCCGAGGTGGCCAGCGGCGCCAGCACCGGGATCATCTCGCGGCCGATCAACTGATGCAGGAACGCGGCATCCACCTTGTCCGGGTCGCCGACGAAGCCGAGATCGACCACCTTCTCGATGTTTGAATCGGGGTCGACCACGGTGCGGGTGACCTTTTTCGCCTGCACCATGTTGCCGTCCTTGCCGCACAGGCCGATGGCCTTGCCGCCGGCGGCGTTGATGTAGCCGACGATCTGCTTGTTGATCGAGCCGGCCAGCACCATCTCGACGATCTCGATCGTCTTTTCGTCGGTGATGCGCAGGCCCGCCGCGAATTCCGATTTGATGCCGAGCTTCTCGAGCATGGCCTGGATCTGCGGGCCGCCGCCGTGCACCACCACCGGGTTGATGGCGGTCTGCTCCAAGAGCACCACGTCCTGCGCGAAGTCGCGCGCGGTCTGCTCGTTGCCCATGGCGTGGCCGCCGTATTTGATGACGACGGTTTCCTCGTCGTATTGCTGCATATGCGGCAGCGCTTCGGAGAGGATGCGCGCCTTATCCTGGGCAGTGATGGTCATGAGGGGGTCTCGGCTTGGCGGCGGGTCGCGCCCTTTTAGCGGCCACCGGCGGCGGGCGAAAGAGGTCAGCCGGCGCGCGAGGCCATCAGCGCCGCCGGGATCAGGACGATCCAGGCGAGAATCATGATCATGCCGCCGGCCGGGGCGGCGAAGGGGAACAGGCGGGTGCCGAGATAGGCCCGCGCCGCCACGTCGGCCGCGAACAGGCCGGCCCCGGCCACGAAGCCCCAGACCACGGCCAAGCCGAGCGGGCGCAGGATCAGCCCCTGGCGCAGGGCCAGCACGCCGGCGATGACGGCGAGCGCGTGCAGCACCAGGAGATAGCCGGCGCTGTCGAGGCCGACGCCCGGCTTGCTGTGGGCGCCCGCGGCCGTGAGCATGATGCCGGCGGCGCCCATGACGCCGGCGAGAGCGATGAGAATCTGTTCCATGAGGTGAAGTGTAGCGCAGCCGGCGCCGGCGCAGAACCCGCTCAGCCCGATTTCGTCGAGCCCTTGGTCCCCTTGGCCGCGTCCCACCAGGCGCACGTGCCAGGCGCGACGCGGTGATTGCCTTCCAGCACGTTCACCGGTTCGCGCGTGCCGGCCTCGGCCATCGCCAAGCGCAGGTCGCGCGCTTCAAGCCGCTTGTCCGGTGGCAGCCACGCGCGGTCGTGGCCCCACAGGCTCGGGCCCTCGGTGCGCTCGTGCGGCGTCCAGGTTGCTGGATCGATGGAGCGCCCGCCCCAACCGTATTCGAACAGAAACTTGGACGGCGAATACGAGTAGAACGACGTCATGTGGTCGTTGACGTGACGCCCGAAGGTGGTGCCGATCGTCTCCGGCTTGCACATCGCCAGATCGTAGCCCTGGCCGACGTCGTCTAGATTGAACAGCTCCACCATCAGATGATGAATGCCGTTCGCGCCGGTCTCGATGAAGGCGAGACTGTGGTGGCGCGGATTGACGTGCATGAAATAGGCTTTGAACGGCTGCAGGATGTAGTCGCTCAATTTGAAGCCGAGCACGTTCGTGTAGAACGGCAGCACGTCGTCGATGGTCTTGCAGGTGAGCACGGCGTGCCCCATGCCGAGCGGGCCGGTGCGAAAACCGGAGATCGAGCGCCCCGGCTTGAACGGCTCGCTTGACGTCTCAGCGCCGCAGAAGGCCTCGACCCGGTTACCGACCGGATCGTAAAACGAAATCAATTCACGCACACGCCGCTGGTCGGCGAGCGCCCGGGTGCCGCGCGTCACCGCGACGCCGTGCTGCTCGAGCCGCGCCGCGATCGCGTCGAGCGCGGTGGTGTCGGCGACTTCCCAGCCGAAGAAACCGGGGCCGTCGCCCTTGCTCTTTTCGACCACCAGCCGCTGTCGCCGGTCATCCATACGGAAGGTCAACGTGCCGGCGCTCTTGTCGGCGAGCTGCATACCGAGGAAGCGGGTGGCAAAGGCGTGCCAATCGTCGAGATTACTCGCCTGAACGCCGACGTAACCGAGCGAATGCATCTCCGAGCCCGCTCCCGTCATTGACCGCCTCCGTCATTCCGCCGCCGACGCCGGCGCTTCCTCGAAGCCGAGGAATTGGCAGTAGTCCTCCACCGGCGCACGCGGCGAGCGGAATGAATTCGCCGGGTGGTCGGCGTCACGATAGCCCACCGCGACCCCGCAGAACAGCATCTGCTCGGGCGGCACTTTGAGGAAGGCGTTGACGCTGCGGTAGGCCCGCGCCCAGGATTCCTGTGCGCAGGTGTCGAGCCCCTTCGCCCGCGCCAGCAGCATGAACGTGGTGATGTAGCTGCCGAGGTCGGCGAACTGGCCGGGGCCGAGCCCTCGATCGACGGTGACAAACAAACCGACCGGCGCGTTGAAGAACTTGTAGTTCTCTTTGTACTGCCGGACGCGCGCCGCCATGTCGCTGCGGTCGACCTGCAAGGCGCCATAGAGCTGCACGCCGTGCTGTTCGCGATGGCCCTTGTAGGGCTCCCATAGTTCCGTCGGGTAGATCGGATATTCGGCGTCGACGTGGCGCGGGTCGTGGCGCTCCATCTCGTCGGCGACCTTGCGCTTGAGTGCTTCGAGCGCGTTGCCGGTGAGCGCGTAGATCCGCCACGGTTGCAGGTTGCCGCCGGAAGCCGCGCGCGCGGCCTGTTCGATCAATTCGCGCAGCAGCGTGGGATCGACGGGATCGGGGCGAAAGGCCCGGCAACTGATCCGGCTGTCGACCGCGGCAAGAACGTTCATGGTTGTTGCTTCCTTCCTATTTCGGCCCGAGTTTAGAGATCGATGCGATCACCTGTCCAGGCAGGAGCCACGGGATCGTCGGCCCGGCACGCGCGGCGGCCGCAGCGTGTGCTAGGCTGCAGCCGCCCGGGGAATCGGATGGGACAGGCGACATGGGAACGGAACGGCTGACGGCCTTCAGCGACGGCGTCATCGCGATCATCATCACGATCATGGTGCTGGAGCTGAAAATTCCGCACGGCGCCGGCTGGCCGGCGCTCGCCGGTGTGGCGCCGAATTTCGTCAGCTACGTTTTGAGCTTCATCTATCTGGCCATCTACTGGAACAACCATCATCACCTGATGCACACGGTCACGCGCGTTGACGGGCTGATGCTGTGGGCCAACGCCAATTTGTTGTTCTGGCTTTCGCTCATCCCGGCCGTCACCGCCTGGCTCGGCGAAAACCTGCTGGCGCCGGTGCCGACGGCGGTCTATGGCGTGGCCCTCTTGATGCCGGCGATCGCTTATTATCTGCTGCAGCAGGCGATCCTGCACAAGCAGGGCCGGCATTCCGTGCTCGCGCACGCGCTCGGCACCGATCTTAAAGGCAAGCTGTCGCCGTTGCTTTACATTACGGCGATCGGTCTCGCGTTCGTTGTGCCGTGGGTATCGATTGCGATCTACTTGGCGGTGGCGATCATGTGGCTCGTCCCCGATCGCCGTATCGAGAAGGCGCTGCCGGAAACATGACGTCGCGCGTGTCCCGCGCCGCCACTGTCAGCAGGCTTGCAAGCGCCGTGCGCAATTGAGGCAAAGTGGGCTCGGCACCATTTTACCTAAGTTCTTTTCCGTTACGTTCACATTTTCGGCCAGCTTATGACCAACTAATGCCAGCCCGTTCCGTTCAGCTTGCGGTGCGGTTGCCCGTCTCCGGGGCTCTCGACTTCGCTACGCTGAATGGAGGTTGGTATGCGTACTTTGGATCTCGATGGGACCAATAATCGAACCAATGTCTCGCGATATGCGCCGCCGCGGTATCGTGTGCCGGCGGGTGAGGCGACAATCCGTCCGGTGCTGGAGCGGCTGAGCCGAGGCGAAGGCCCCGATAATTCGAAGCCGGTTGAGCCAGCGCCACCAGTGGGACCGATCCATGCGCAAACCGCGCCCGCTTCGCCGAAATTCCCGCTCTCGATGACCGGGCGGCTCGCCGTCGCCATGGGTTTGATCGCCTTGCTGATAACCGTGTCCGTCACTTTCTTCCGATCGGCGGCAAGGCATTCGGCCTCCGCCGCTGCGGCCGATACGCTGAAGACCAGGAAGAAGACCGCGCAAACGTCACCCGCTGTCGATATGCCCAAGATCGTGCACACCGTGACATTGCGGCCGGAAACGACAACGGTGGGAGAAGCCGGACCTTCCACCGATTTGAGTCGTTCATCGCCGCCGCCTGAGCGACCGGAGGCGGCCATCGCCGGTCGCGACGCGGCCGCCGCAACGCAGCCATCGCCGTTGCACGCCAAAGCCGCGCTCGCGCTGACGGCGCCGCTGCAGATGTGGGCCATGTTCCCGGGCGAGCCGTCCGCCGCGGCATCGAATGCCGCGGCTGCGCCGCCGAAAGTCGACAACGTGAATGAAGCCGCGCCGGCGCGGACGGCCAGCGTCCCGCGTCACAGGACGAAGGTCACGAAGCACGTCCGGCACCACCGAAGGCGCTACGCCAGGCATCGGTCGAAGCGGCATCAGACGCGATCCGCCGCCGCCAAGCCGCAGCAGGCAGCGCCCGCGCCGACAGAGGCAAGCGCGGCCCAGCCGATAAAAAAGATGCCCATCCAGGTCGCCTTGGACAAGATTTTCGGCAACAGCACCGGCAGCGCAACTGACGCCGCATCCGGCGCCGCTGCGCCGGCGACCAGTGGGGCGGCCTTTCAATAAGGACGGCCGGTTCGCGGGCTCACGCCACGCCGCGTTCCGCCAGCAGTCTTGCGACGGCGGCGCGCAGCTCAGGGATTCCCGTGCCGTCATCGGACGATGTCGCCAGCACGGTCGGATGGGCCGCCGGCCGCTTGGCGAGCGCGGCCTCGACCTCGGCGATGCGCGCCTCCAACTCCGCCGGCTTCACCGCATCGGTCTTGGTGAGCACCACCTGATGGCTCATGGCGGCGCGGCCGAGCTCGTCGAGTGTCGGCTGATCGGTGTCCTTCAGCCCATGGCGCGCGTCCACCAGCACATAGACGCGCGCGAGGTTGGCGCGCCCGCGCAAATAAGCGTGGATCAGTTCGGTCCAGGCCGCGACCTTGCTCTTGGCGGCGGCGGCATAGCCGTAGCCCGGCATGTCGACGATGCGCAGTTCCTTGCCGGAGGAAAAGAAGATCAGCTCCTGCGTGCGTCCCGGCGTGCGCGAGGTGCGCGCCAGGCTCTTGTGGTTGGTGAGCGCGTTGATCAGGCTCGACTTGCCCACGTTCGAGCGCCCGGCAAACGCGATCTCGGTGCCGCGCATCGCCGGCAGCGAGGCTTCGCTGCCGGCGGCGGCGACGAAGTCCCATTGCGTGACGAACAGCCGGCGTCCGGCCTCGATCTCTCCGGGTGTGAAGTCGGCAGGGGTGTCCATAAAGGCTGTCATGCCCGGATCGCCGGGCGGGGACAAGGGGCAGGCGCATGATCCCGAAAAGTGGAAACCGGTTTTCGGATAAGATCATGCGCAAACAAAATGCTGCCCCACACGCCGCTCATTCCCGCGCAAGCGGGAATCCAGCAGCCGTTTGCGCGGAATCCCCGGCTCCTGGGTCCCGCGTCTGCGGCGCACCACTTGCGTGCCGCGCCGCGCGCGGGGAACGCAATCGCTGCACGTCTAAATTTCAAGACCTTCCTTTCCGGTCGGACTCTCTGCCTCCGCGCTTTCGGCGGCCGTCGCGTCGGTCTCCGCCTCCGCCTCGCGTTGCTTCGCCTGGCGCGCATCGATGAAGGCGTGGATGCGCCGCGCCAACTCGAAGCGGAATTCGTCGACGTCCTTGGGCACGGGGTCGTCGTCGGCGCGGGTGCCCGGCTGCTGCTGGCCGAGCAGCGCGTTCAATTCGCGCAAGGTGCGCGTGAGCGTGCCGAGCGCGCGGGCGGTCTGCTCCATCTCGCGCGGGCGCAGCGGCCCCGCCGCCAGCTTAGTGATCGTCGCCTCGATGGCGGGCAGCACGCGGGCGACCGCGCTTTGCAGGCGCGGTACGATTCCCGCGGCGTCGCTCTCGGTTGGCGGCTCATGACCCCGTTCGTCCCCGCGCAAGTGAGGGGACGCGAGGGGCCGCGCGTTCGGCGCTTCACTGTCGTGCTGCGGTGTCGGGGGCTGCACTGTCTGAAATGTGCCGGCAATTTCGCGGCGCGGCGCCGCGACGGCCGGCGGCCCCGCGCGCGGGATGGGCTCACGCCGCCGCGTCCACTCCCAGCGCCGCATGCGGTCGCGCAGCGTGCCGGACGAAATGCGGTGCGCGGCGCAGATGTCCTCTACGGCTGTGTCGGTGTGCTCGTAGGCGTAGCGGATCTGCGCCCAGGCTTCGGGGGTGAGGGTGGGGGTCATGGGGGTTCCTTTGCAGTCATCGCATGGGATGGCGGCGCGCCATTTCACTCCGCTCATTCCCGCGCAAGCGGGAATCCAGGGGCCAAAGCTTCGGCGCCAACGCGAAAAACCCGCGCAAGGCGGGCCGGAGAGTCGATTTTGGGAGAATGCGCCGAGGCTAACGGCGCAGCGTCACGCTGTCAAGGAATATGTTCCGCACCATCTGGTGGGCGGAACTGCACTTTGAAGGGCTGAATTGTGGTAGAATTTGTACTGGGAGAGAATGATGCAGGCCGACATCGCCGAAAAGCGCGAGGCGCTTGCCGAACTCTGTCGCCGCTACGGCGTCAAGCGGCTGGAGGTGTTCGGCTCGGCGGCACGCGGAGCGGACTTCGATCCGGACAAGAGCGATTTCGATTTCCTGGTCGAATTCGAGCCGCGCGGCGACGGGTCTCCGCGCGTCGAATTTTTCGGCTTCGCCGAAGCGCTGGAAAAGCTCATGGGGCGGCCGGTCGATCTGGTCGAGCGCAAGGCGGTGGAGGCCAGCCGCAACTATATCCGGCGGCGGGCCATTCTGCGGCACGCCGAAACGGTCTATGGCTGAGCTGCCCGAACGAGACGCGGCGTTCCTACTCGACATGCTGCTGGCCGCGCGTGACGCGGTGAGCTTTGTTGAGGGTCTCGACGAGGCCGCCTTTTGCAAGAGCCGGCTGCACCAGAGCGCGGTGATCCGCGCGCTGGAGGTGATCGGCGAGGCGGCGGGCAACGTTTCGACCGCGACGCAGGCGGCCCATCCTAAAATCCCGTGGCGCGAAATGACGGGGATGCGGCACCGCCTCATCCACGGCTACGCCGACGTCGATCTCGATCAAGTCTGGATGGTGCTGCGTGACGATCTTGCCCCGCTGATCGCAACGCTTGAGCGGCTGGTGCCCCGCGAGGAGGAGGATTGATTCGTCACGGCCTGGCTTCGCGCAAGTAGTTGGCTTGAAGGCGCACAAGCTCTCGGCGGCTCAAGTGACTGGCCCGCTGCAATGCCAGCAGCATCAATTCGACGTCGTCGAAAACGACATCATCCCCCGCAAGCCTGGTGATATCGTGCGCAAGTGCGTCCGTCGGCGTCGCCCTGTATTGGACATGGTGCCGCCGCGCCATATCGCGGATGATGCGCTCTGTCGGCGTTTGGCGCTGGGACATGGCTTGCTCCTTGAAAAACAATATAGCAATTCAGGCCTTGAAAATCCATTAAATCATTCAAACTAATGAGCTTTCGCGGATCTCCAAGCCCTTATGGAGACGCCAAATATTGCTCCATTCGCCCCGTGACTTGTCCGCCGACGCGCGGAGCGAGAAGGCGGAAAGTGAGGACCCAGACTGCTGGCAGCGCCAATTGTGGGAGAATGACCGATTGCTAGCCGGGCAGCGTCACGCTGTCAAGGAATTTATTCCGAGTGGCCTTGCGATTGGGCGCGTCAGGCGCGCTTGCCACGGTCCAGTTGCGCGCATTTGTTTATGGCATATGTCAAGCTCGTTGGACGCACTCGATGCGGCAGGGCGCAGTTAAATCCTGGATAGCCAATGAAAATATTTTGGTCGTGGCAGTCTGATACATCGGGAAAAATCGGCTGCCATTTCGTGCGGAACGCGCTCGCGGAAGCCATCGAGGTACTTAAACAGCCCAATGAGATTGAGGAACCTTCCGAGCGCGCGACGCGCGAAGCAATCGAGCTTGACTATGATCGCAAAGGCGTGTCCGGAAGCCCGGACTTAGCGAACACGATTTTTCGCAAGATCGAACAAGCGGCTGTGTTTGTGGCGGACGTAACCCTTGTTGGTGAGACGACCGTCCCTGATAAGAAACAAGCGGCATCTAAGAAGCTTATCAACCCAAACGTGGCCATCGAGTACGGATACGCGCTTCGGGCTCTAACTGATGAACGCATTTTGCTCGTTCAAAATCGGCACTTTGGCGAGCGCGAGGACTTGCCGTTTGATCTTAAGCACAAGGCAGGGCCGATCCAGTTCACGCTGCCACCAAATGCTACTGCCGCACAAATCGAGGCAGAGAAAGCGAAGCTCAGAAGTGTGTTGGTCACTGCATTGCGCCCATACCTCCAGCTACAGGGGGTAGCCAAGGTGGCATTCCAGGAGCGGGCTGCCACCGCAAATCCTGCGGTTTTCGTTGGGCCGGATGAGGTACTTGCCCGTGTGGGCGTGAAGGGAACTGACGAGATCGAATATACCTTCGCGGAATCGCGCGCCTTCTATTTGCGTCTAATCCCGACGACCGCGCGGGCCGAGGCGATTAAATATACGGAGCTGTACGAGTTGGCGCGTCAGCGCCAATTGGACACGTTGTTGCGCGCACAATATACGACCGTTGGAGATCGCAATCGGTTTGGGGGAATTGCCTATGAGCCGCACGGCACTTCCTCGACACCGCGCGCCTTCAGCCAAGCATTTACATCCGGAGAGCTATGGGCCGTCACAACGGAGTTTTTCATTCGCCACAATGGCGAACTTGTTATACCGACCGTGAATGTCGAAAACGTCTGTGGACGAGTTCTTGAAAACTTTTGCGCGGTAGCGGGCCATTTCGGAATTGAGCCGCCGTATCAAATCGAAGTAGGTGCGGTTGGCCTCACGGGTACCCGCTTAGGTATTAATCGACATGGAATGTCGCAGCCTATCTATAACGATCAGCTCACGTTCAGGAGAACGCTCAATGATGCGTCACCCGGCGCTCGGCAAAAGCTGATCGGCAGCTTCCTTGATGCGCTTTTCGATCTAGCCGGCGAGGATCGACAACAGCATGTGAGCTGAAGGGGAGGGGCATGTGTCTCAAGATGAAGATGTCTCAGTGGGAGACTTCTATGAAGGTGTCCTACTTGAAACGTGCCGCGACGAGAACAGATCGATCACACGCCCGCGTGTGCGCCCACTGGAATATTTCCCAAAATGGATGCGCGTCGAATTTCCCCGACATTTACGTGAGCGGTATCCTATTGGAACGCGCTTTCGAGCGGATGTAACTGTCGGCCAAAAGCATTGGAAAAGCGGTACCGCCAAAGGACCGCCGTACCTCGCTGCTAGGCCATCCTCAATCGTTCGCGACATCGGCTATACGCCTGAGATAAAGCTGATGGCTGTGCCGAAGCCGGGCACGATCAGTGGCCGCGCTCATGACTATGAATTGGTGGATGTAGATCCAACGTCGACGACTATTTTTGAGCTGCGAGAGCAAGCCTACATGATGGCGGACATGTATCCGCCGCAAGCACGACGAGAGGTCTGGCAGCGAATGCGAAGCGCGATTATCGTGCAGTACGCCCTTTGTCGATCACGAGGAAAATGTGAAGGCTGCAAAGACCCGGCGCCGTTCATGCGCCGGAATGGAGAACCTTATCTCGAAGTCCACCATATCCACTCGCTCGCGGATGGAGGAGCGGATCATCCGCTGAATGTCGCTGCGGTCTGCCCAAACTGCCACAGCCGCGTCACGCATGGGAAAGACGCGGACGAATACAATGCGGTCATTGCGCGGAATATAAAAGCGGCGGAGGCAAAGCTTGAGGCCGAAGCGAGATAGCGGGCGGAATCGCCACCATCTACCCCCTACACCTTCTTCCCAAACAACGCCTTCACATTATCGAACAACTCGATCTTGGCCCCGTGCTTGCGCATGATGATGCTCTGCTGCGCCACCGAGAGCGAGTTGTTCCAGGCCCAGTAGATCACCAGGCCGGCCGGGAAGCTGCCGAGCATGAAGGTGAAGATCACCGGCATCCAGTTGAAGATCATCGCCTGCGTCGGGTCGGGCGGCGAGGGGTTCAGCTTCATCTGCGCCCACATGGTCACGCCCGGCACCGGTGGGGCCATCGCGCCTCCGTCCCCTTACCAGTCCGGACTAGCCCCGAAACGGACCCGTCCCGGCTGAACGACGACGAAGCGCTGGCGGAGTTTTTCGCCGTGGTTTGCCACGAGGTTTAAGACCGCGGCCGGCAGTCCGGCGCGGGCGGACGCAGGAAAGCGCAGCAGGATGACACCGCACGCAGGTGTCGCGGCCGCGTAGACAAGCTGTCCGAAATCGCGGTCCTCGGTCACGAAAATTCGCTGCTCACGCGCGGCGATGTCGATGACGGAAGAATCCTCAGCGCCGGAAGCGACATCGATCACGGCGGCAACATCGTGGCCGGCGCCGCGCAACGCGCGAACCACGCGGAAGTCGCAGCTCTCATCGGCGAGAAAGCGCATCTAGCCGTGCGGCTCGACCAGCACGGTTTCCTCATGGGCAATCGCGTCGGCTGCGTACGATATTGCCGCCTGGATATCGTCCTTGGTGAGATGCGGATAAGCCTCGAGCAGGTCGTCGTGCGTGGCGCCCTCGCTGAGCTTGCGCAGGACCAACTCCACGGTAATTCGGGTGCCCCGAATGACCGGCTTTCCAAGCATCACCTTGGGATTGATCGCTATACGGGCGTGTGCCATGAGCTTTCCGCTTTCAAAAAGCGCGTAAGCTTAATAATAGCCGAGAATCGGGCGGCGATAAACCGTCTTCCCCGGCGCCCGATTCCGGTGGCGAACCCGCAATCTACTCACAGGCCGGGATTATGGATTCCGGGTTCGCGGGCTGGCGCCCGCGCCCCGGAATGACTGGGCAGGTAGCCGCCTCAGCTCTGCGTCTTCTTCTTCATCCCGATGAGCCGCATGATGCCGCGTCCGAGGCCTTTGACGTTGTCCAGCAACTCGATCTTCGCCCCGTGCTTGCGCATGATGATGCTCTGCTGCGCCACCGAGAGCGAGTTGTTCCAGGCCCAGTAGATCACCAGGCCGGCCGGGAAGCTGCCGAGCATGAAGGTGAAGATCACCGGCATCCAGTTGAAGATCATCGCCTGCGTCGGGTCGGGCGGCGTCGGGTTCAGCTTCATCTGCGCCCACATGGTCACGCCCATGATCAGAGGCCACAGGCCGAGATGCAGGAAGTGGCCGACCATCGGCAGCGCGGTCGGGTCCCAGGCGATGAGCCCGAACAGCGTGAACACGTTGGTCGGGTCGGGCGCCGAGAGGTCGCGGATCCAGCCGAAGAACGGCGCGTGCCGCATTTCGATGGTGACGAACAGCACCTTGTAGAGCGAGAAGAACACCGGGATCTGGATGGCGATCGGCAGGCAGCCGGCGATCGGGTTGATCTTTTCCTTCTTGTAGAGCTCCATCAGCGCTTGCTGCTGCTTCGCCTTGTCGTCGGGGAAGCGCTCCTTGAGCGCGGCCATCTGCGGCTGCACCGCCTTCATCTTCGCCATCGAGGCGTAGGACTTGTTGGCGAGCGGGAAGAACGCGGCCTTGATCAGTACGGTGACGATCAGGATGGCGATGCCGAAATTGCCGACCAGCCGGTAGAAGAAGTCGATCACCGTGAACATCGGCTTGGTGATGAAGTAGAACCAGCCCCAGTCGATCAAGAGATCGAAGTGGTTGAAGTTGTACCGGCTCTCGTAGGCCTTGAGAAGGTTCACTTCCTTGGCGCCGGCGAACAGATGCGTGGTGACGCTGTCGCTGGCGCCCGGCGCCACGGTGCGCGCGTTGAGCAGATAGTCGGCTTGATAGGTCTCCTGCGCGCCGACCTTGCCGGTCGAGAAGCGCGCCTTCAGGTGCGCCTTCGGGTCGGGCAGCAGGGTCGCGGCCCAGTACTTGTCGGTGATGCCGAGCCAGCCGTTGGTGACGTCGAAGGTGACAGGCTTCTTCTCGTCGGCAATTTTCTTGTAGGTGTATTCTTGCAGGGCCTTGTCGCCGAGATAGCCGATCAGGCCTTCATGCAGGATGTAGTAGCCTGCCGTTTTCGGCGTGCCGTGACGCGAGATCAGCCCGTAGGGGGAGAGCGAGACGGGCTTGCCGCTCTTGTTCACCACGTCTTCCTTGACGGTGAACAGGTACTTGTCGTCGACCGAAATGGTGCGGCGGAACTCGAGACCCTGGCCGTTGTCATAGGCGAGCGTCACCGGGTGATCGGAGCTGAGCGCGCCGGAGCCGACTTGCTTCCAGGTGGTGTCGCCGTTGGGCAGCTTCTGATTGCCGTCGGCCGCGCCGGTCCAGCCGAATTCGGCGTAGAATGGGTCGGGGCTGCCGGACGGCGACAGCAGCACGATCGGCGGTGAATTCGGATCGACCGTGTCGTGGAATTTGTTGAGCGACAGATCGTCGATGCGCGCGCCTTGCAGCGCGATCGAGCCGCTTAAGGCTCCGGTCTCGATCGGAACGCGCGGCGATCTCGCCAGCGCCTGGACGCGGGTCTCCTTCGGCGCCGCCGGTGCGGTGCTTTGGCCGGGAACCTGCGGCGCGCTTGACGAAACGGCGGGGGCCGGCGTCTGCGCGCTCTGGCCGGGTTGGCTCGCGGGGGCGGTCTGCTGCTGCTGCGCGGTCTGCTGCTGCGCCGCCTGCTGCTGTTGCCGCGCCTTCTGCTGCGGCATGGCAAAGAAAAACTGCCAGGCGATCAGCACCACGGCCGAGAGCACAATGGCAAGGATCGTATTTTTATTGTCGGTCATTCAGATACTGCCTTGCGCCCCGCATGCGCCCGTCGTAGCGCCCCCTCGAAGTCCTGCGCCATCCGCTCGAACGGCACACGTAGTGCGGCGCGCCGGCCGATCAACACATAGTCATGTCCGGCCCGCATACGCTCGGCCGGTGACAACCGTACGATTTCACGCAACCGCCGCCGAACCCGATTGCGCTCGACCGCATTGCCGACCTTCTTCGACACGGTGAAGCCGAAACGTGCCGGGCCGCCATCGGTTCGCTTGCGGGCCTGCAGCACAAAGGCGGCGGCCGCAACCTTGTTTCCCGCCGCCACGGCCAGGAAGTCCGCCCGTTGCTTCAGCCGTTCCATGGAAGCAATGCGCGCGGCCTCCGTCTGGAGCCGCGTCTTTACGCGGAGAGCCGCTTGCGTCCGCGTCCGCGCCGTGCCGAAACCACCTTGCGTCCGCCCTTGGTGGCCATGCGCGCGCGGAAACCGTGACGACGTTTGCGTACGAGCTTGCTCGGTTGATAGGTCCGCTTCACGATTAAGTTCTCCGCTGGTCGCGCCGTGGTGGTGGGGCGCGTCGGTTTCGCCCCTAAAACCACCATGAAAACCCGCAATTCGGGCGGATCAGCACGGGATTTTGCGCGGCTTATAAGGGAGGGGCGTTGGCCCGTCAATGCGACCGCGCGGTAACCCGAAACGGCCGTATCTCCCGGTCAGATAGGGTCACAAGCGGGTGATGCCACCCCGCGCCGGGCGATCGCTCGTGTATATAGTGGTCATGTCCGCTCCCGCCCCATCTCCTGCGGAATCTCGGAGTTTCGGCCGCCGGCTGCTGCCCTTGCTCGTCATCGTGGCGGTCGCGGCGGCGGTCTACCTGACCGTGGGCCGGGGCATGATCTCGCTGGAGTCCCTAGTCCAGCACCGGGCGGCCATCGATACCTTCGTGATGAGCCACCGGGTGCTGGCGATCCTGGCCTATATCGGCCTCTATACCGTGGCCGTGGCGCTCTCCCTGCCGGGGGCGACCTTCCTGACCGTGAGTGGCGGCTTCCTGTTTGGCCTAGCCCTTGGCGCCGCGGCGGCCGTGGTCGGCGCCACTGCCGGCGCCACGGTGATCTTCCTTGTAGCCCGCACCGCGCTCGGCGAGCCGTTGCTCAAGCGCGCAGGCCCGCGCGCCGTCAAGCTGGCGGAAGGATTTCGCGCGGACGCCTTCAGCTACCTGCTATTCCTGCGGCTGGTGCCGGCGTTTCCGTTCTTCCTGGTCAATCTGGTGCCGGCCTTCGCGGGCGTGGGGCTGTTGCCTTTCGTGACCGCGACCGCGATCGGCATTATCCCAGGGGCCGTCGCCTATGCCTTTGCGGGCACCGGCCTCGACAGCATTATCGCCGCTCAAAAGAACGCCTACGACACCTGCATGGCGGCAGGCCGCGCCAACTGTCATCTAACCTTCGATGCTAGCGCGATCCTGACGCCGGAGTTGATCGGTGCGCTGGTAGCGCTGGCGCTGCTGGCGCTGGTGCCGGTGGTGGTCAAGCATTTGCGGGGACGCGCCCGCACCGTCGAGTGATTTTTAGTTTATTGTTGGTTACGAAAGTTCGAGTGGCATGGCGGAAGTTCTCAAACCCGATATCTGCGTGATCGGCGCCGGCTCCGGCGGCCTGTCGGTGGCGGCCGCCGCCGCGGTCTTCGGCGTGCCGACCGTGCTGATCGAGCGCCACAAGATGGGCGGCGACTGCCTCAATACCGGCTGCGTGCCCTCGAAGGCGCTGCTGGCGGCGGCCAAGCGCGCCGAGCACATGCGCAATTCAAATGCGTTTGGCGTGAGCGCGCCGCAGGTGCATGTGGATTTCGCTCAGGTGCACGACCACGTGCACGGCGTGATCGCGGAAATCGCGCCGGTCGATTCGGCAGAGCGCTTCATCGGCCTCGGCGTGCGGGTGATCATGGGCGCGGCGAAGTTCATCGACCGGCGCACGGTTGCTGTCGGCGATGACATTCATGTTCGGGCGCGACGTTTCGTCATTGCGACCGGCTCAGCGCCCGCCGTGCCGCCGATCGCCGGCCTCGATAGCGGTCCTTATCTCACCAACGAATCGATCTTCACGCTCACCGAACGCCCGCAGCATCTCGTGATCATCGGCGCGGGTCCGATCGGTTTGGAAATGGCGCAAGGATTCCGCCGGCTCGGCAGCACGGTCACTGTGCTGGAGGCGGCCAAGCCGTTCGCCAAGGATGATCCGGAAGCGGCGGCCATCGTGCTCGACCAGCTTGGTCGCGAGGGCGTGGTCGTGCGCGCCGGCGTCAAAGTGGTGAAGGTGGCGCATCACGGCGGTGCTGTGGCGGTGACCGTCGATGACGGTGGCAGCGAAGAGACCATCGAGGGCACGCATCTTCTGGTCGCCACCGGCCGCAAAGCTACTGTCGATGGTCTCGATCTCGAGGCCGCGCGCGTGCGCTACGACCGCCGCGGCATTGCCGTGAATCGTAAGCTGAAGACCAGCAACAGGCGCATCTACGCCATCGGCGACGTTGCTGCCGGCCAACCGCAGTTCACCCATGCGGCCAATTACCATGCCGGACTGGTGATCCGGAACGCGCTGTTCCGCCTGCCAGTGAAGGTCAACACGCGCGCCATTCCGTGGGTGACGTATACCGAGCCGGAACTGGCGCAGACCGGCCTCACCGAAGCGCAGGCGCGCTCGCAAGGCCACAAGAAGCTGCGCATCGTGCGCTGGCCCTATCACGACAACGATCGCGCCGTCGCCGAGCGCACGCCGCATGGCCACATCAAGGTGATAGTCACACGCAAGGGCAAGATTTTAGGCGTCACCATCGTCGGCGCGCAGGCCGGCGAATTGATCACGCCGTGGACACTGGCGATCGCGCAGGACCTGAACATCCGGGCCATGACCGGCATCGTGCTGCCCTATCCGACGCTGTCGGAAATCGGCAAACGCGCGGCTATCGACTTTTTTACGCCCAGTTTGACGCGCCTCATGTTGCGGCGCATCATCGCTTGGCTGCGAATCTTCAGTTGAGGCGCTTTGTACCCATGACCTCCGCCCCAACGAACGAGCCGACGGCCGAGGCCGCTCCGGCGAAAGGGCGCCGCGGCAGGCTAGGCCTGTCCGGCAAGCTCCTGTTCCTCACCGTGCTGTTCGTGATGCTGGCGGAAGTCCTGATCTATGTGCCGTCGATCGCCAATTTCCGGCTCAATTGGCTCAACGACCGGCTCGCGGCCGCGCATACCGCAGCACTGGTGCTCAGCGCAGCGCCGAGCGGCATGGTGCCAGAAAGCCTCGCTAAACAGATCTTGAGCAGCATTGGCGCGCGTGCGGTCGCGGTGAAGATGGGCAAAGAGCGCCGCATGCTCGCTGCCTATGACGTGCCCTCGCAAATCGATCAGAACGTCGATATGCGCGGCGTCACCTGGTGGCACGCCATCATGGACGCCTTCGACACGTTGGCGTTCTCGCGGCCGAACGACGTCATGCGTCTGGTGGGTCCGGCGCCGATGGCGCATGGCGACTTTCTCGAAATCATTCTCGACGAAGCGCCGTTACGTAAGGCGATGGTGACGTTCTCCGTCAACATCCTGCTGTTGTCGCTGGTGATCTCCGGCATCACCGCCATGCTGGTTTACTTTGCGCTGCATTATCTCCTGGTGCGGCCGATGTGGCGCATCACCGGCAACATGGTGGCGTTCCGCGCTGACCCGGAAAACCCGACGCGCATCATCACTGGATCGGGGCGCCGCGACGAGATCGGCATTGCCGAGGGTGAGCTTGCCGCCATGCAGCGCGAACTTGCCTCGATGCTGCACCAGAAGAACCGACTGGCGGCGCTGGGCCTTGCGGTGTCGAAGATCAACCACGATCTGCGCAACCTGCTCGCTTCCGCGCAGCTTTTCTCTGATCAGCTTTCCACCCTGGAAGATCCCAAGGTGCAGCGCTTTGCGCCCAAGCTCATGCGCACACTCGAGCGGGCGATCGCCTTCTGCCAGTCGACCCTGTCCTACGGCGCGGCGCAGGAGTCACCGCCCGAGCGCAAGACGATAGAAGTCGAGCCGCTGATTGAGGAAGTGCACGAAGCGCTCGGACTGGGGCTGGATGTGCCGATCCGCTGGATCGTCTCGGTCGAGCGCGGGCTGACGGTCGAGGCCGATCACGATCAGCTGTTCAGGATCCTGGCCAATATCGCGCGCAACGCGGTGCAGGCGCTGGAGGCGGGCGGGGCGGGCGACCCGGCGCGCGACCAGATTCGCATCACCGGCCGGCGCGAGGGCGGCGTGGTGGTGCTGGAAGTCTCCGATACCGGCCCCGGCGTGCCGGAAAAGG
This sequence comes from uncultured Pseudomonadota bacterium, assembly GCA_963732895.1. Taxonomy (GTDB): domain Bacteria; phylum Pseudomonadota; class Alphaproteobacteria; order Rhizobiales; family Xanthobacteraceae; genus Pseudolabrys. Next base: position 555,726 of record CAVTBG010000009.1, read on the forward strand.
CACGAAACCATCTGTTCGAGGCGTTCCAGGGTTCGACCCGAGCCGGCGGGACCGGGCTCGGCTTGGCGATCGCCGTCGAACTGGCGCGCGCCCATGGTGGCGACATCGGCCTGGTGCCGGGTACCATCGGCGCCACCTTCCGCATCACCATTCCCGATCGGGCCATCGATCTACGTGCCCATCGCGGCGAACGCGCCCGCGCCTGATCCCTCGAAATGGCCGGCTGCCGCGGGGCGACTCGCCCAGTAGATCGTTTTCAAGAACCTATCGGCTATCACGGCCATGTGAACGGAATGACGTTCCAAACGCCGATTAGCGCGCAATTCGCGGTGTTCTCCTAAAAAGCAAGGCGATGTTTTCGATTGGGGCGGGGGTAGGAGAAATTCCGTTTTGACAACCTCTTATGTCAATCGTGTCGGTACGGCGGTTCCCGCTCATGACGTACATGGCGTGTTCTGCGATTTCGCGCGGTCCATGTTCCAGGACGACCGGCAGAATTCGCTGCTATTGAATCGAATGGTGTCGCGGGCTGGGATCGATCACCGTTATTCCTGCTTGGCGCCGAGCGACCTGCCTGAACGCGGCCGCAACGATGCCGAGCCGTTTTACGCGCGCGGTAACTTTCCCGACACGGCCGCGCGCATGCGCCGCTTCGAGCAGAACGCGCCCGAACTCGCGCAGGCTGCCGTCGACCGGTTGCAGCTCGGGGCCGAGCGCGATCGCGTTACGCACCTTATCGTCACCTGCTGCACGGGATTTTCCGCGCCCGGCATCGACTTGGAGATCGTCGAGCGCTGCGGGCTGCCCCGTACGGTCGAGCGTACCATGATCGGCTTCATGGGCTGCTACGCCGCTATCAACGCGCTCAAGCTTTCGCGTCATATCGTGCGTTCCGAGCCTTCGGCGCGCGTGCTCGTTGTCAATCTGGAATTGTGCACACTGCATCTAAAAGAAACTGCTGACATCGAACAGGTGCTTTCGTTTCTCTTGTTCGGTGACGGTTGCGCGGCGTCCATCGTAAGCGCCGATCCCTCAGGCGTCGCGCTCGACAGTTTCCGCGCTCTGCTGGTGCCGAACACCCGCGAGTTGATCACTTGGAACATCCGCGACGACGGTTTCGACATGGTGCTGTCGGGAGAAGTACCGGCCGCCATCTATGGCGCTCTGCACGGTCATGGGCGTGAACTCTTCGACGGCGCGGGCATAGACTCGATCGATCTTTGGGCGGTGCATCCGGGAGGCCGCACCGTTCTCGACGCGGTTGAGCGCGCGTTCGCGCTGTCACCGCCGATGTTGGCGGCATCGCGCGACGTGTTGCGCCGCTACGGCAATATGTCATCCGCCGCGGTCATGTTCGTCCTCGACAGGCTCATGCGTTCCGGCGTGCGCGGACTCGGCTGCGCCATGTCGTTCGGTCCTGGCTTGGTCGCTGAGACCATGATGTTTCGCACGGCCGCGTGAGCTATGGACGGGCTCGTCAAGACGACACGACTCGGGCGCGACCTGTCGCGCCGCAGCGCCGAATGTGAATGGCTCGACAACGCCGACTTGTCCGCCGCGGAACTTGAGCCCGTGCTGCGAGACCTCGCCCGCTTCAATGGAGCGATGCTCGGCCATAGACCTGTGCTTGCGTGGCTCGACCGAGCCGTACGAACGGCGCCAGAAGGCCAACCCTTGACGCTGGTCGACGTTGGCAGCGGCTATGGCGACCTGCTGAGGGCCATCCGGCATTGGGCGGCAAGGCGCTCGCTGCGACTGCGGCTAATTGGTATAGATCTTAGCGGGCAGACCGTCCGCGTCGCGGAAGCGGCGACCGATCCGGGCGACGCTATTGAATATCGTGTGAGCGACGTATTCTCGTTTCAACCGGACACGCAGCCGGATTTCGTCGTCAGCAGCCTTTTAACTCACCACATGACCGACGCAATGATCGTCAAATTCTTGCGGTGGATGGAAGACACCGCGCGGCGAGGTTGGTTCATTTACGACCTGCAACGTCATGCCGTCCCGTATCATTTCATCGGGTTGATGCGCCGGCTGACGCGGATTCATCCCATGGTTATTCATGACGGGCGTATTTCCGTCGCTCGTTCCCTGACGCGCGAGGAATGGTTCGCGCGCTTTGCCGATGCTGGGATCGCGCGCGATGCGGTGCGGTTGCACTGGTTCTTGTTCCGCTTCGCCATCGGGAGGCTGCGATGAGGCGGGTCGAACGGGTCGAAACGGCCATTGTCGGCGGTGGCCCCGCCGGTGCTGCCGTCGCTTGCGGCTTGGCGGCGGCCGGACACGAAGCGATGGTGCTGGAGCGTTCCGTCGGGCCGCATCACAAAGTATGCGGAGAATTTCTCAGCATTGAGACGCAGGCACAATTGCGTCGGCTGGGCATCGAACTGCAGTCGCTGGGCGCCGTTGGCATCAAGCGCGTAGCCATCCATTCGGCGGCGCGCGGCGCGAGCGTCACACTACCGTTCGACGCTTTGTCCTTGTCGCGTTACCGGCTCGACGCGGCTCTGATGAATCGCGCGGTTGCGTGCGGCGCGCTCGTCATCCAGGGTGTTTCAGTTCGAAGGGCGTCGCCCGAAGGTGGCGGCTGGACGCTACGTTGCGACAACGACACTACCGTTCACTGCCGCCATCTCGTATTGGCCACCGGCAAATGGGGCCTACGGGGCACCAAGGACGCCCGCGACCGCTCGCTCGTCGGATTCAAAATGCATCTGCGGCTCTCGCCTGAGGCAACGCGCGCTCTGACAGACCGCGTGGAACTGGCGTTGTTGTCGCGCAGCTACGCCGGACTTGAACTGGTCGAGGATGGCATTGCCAATCTTTGCTTTCTGTTGCCGCGCGAGGTGGTGGCCGGTCTCGCGCCCGGCTGGCCGGCTCTGCAGGATCTTCTCAAGAGCCAAGTTCCTCATCTTGCCAGCCGCCTCGAAGGCGCGACCCCGCTTTGGGACGCGCCCCTGGCTGTGGTCTGCCCCACCGGAGGTCATCTGCATAACGAAGAAGAAGCGGATTGCTATCGTGTCGGCGACCGGCTCGCCCATATTCCTCCGTTCACGGGGGACGGGATTGCCATAGCGCTCGAGTCGGCCCAATTGGCTGCGGAACACATCCGGCGGGGCCTGCCACCTGTGGTCTATCTGTCGGCGGCGCTGCGGCTGACCGCGGGGCCGATACGTTTCGCCGGTTTGATCTCGCGCCTGGCGGCGAGCGGCGCGGGACAGGCGATTTTGATGGGTGCGGCGGAACGCGCGCCTGGCCTGATCAGCGCGATTGTGCGGCAGACACGCCTCCCGCTCGCTGCGTCGGTGATACGTTAGTTGCGGGGGTTGGCGGCGGCCGCCTGGGTCGATTTGCGAGCCGTCTTGCCAAGCAAGACCTGAGACTATAGCTAAGGCCCCGGTTCCGTGGCCTTCAGGGCGGCGGAGGCCAAAAGCGCCCGTAGCTCAGCTGGATAGAGCACCAGACTACGAATCTGGGGGTCAGGAGTTCGAATCTCTTCGGGCGCGCCAATTTCGTATTGAAATCAATGACTCACGCAGGCCGGTCGCGGTGTGCCAATCAGCAACGGCAAACTGGTCGCGTATATGTCGCAATTTTTGTCGCTTGACTACACGTGGGAGATGTCACGCAATTTCCGTGGAGGGAGTGGGACTGGGATGCAACGGTCTCTGAATTTGTAGGTCGCTAACTTGCCCGAGCGAGAGCGACTGGGTTCTGTCCGGCGCCAACCAGCACGGCGCTGACGACAATTTCCTCCACGGTGGACGACAGTGAAAATTGCGTTTTGATAAACAGGATCGCGCCGGAAATAACGCCGGTATCATAGCCGAACAGCAGGCCACCGAGCACCGCGACAGCGACGGCAATGCGGACAAAGTTATTGACGTTCGACTTCGCGTTATTTTTCATCCATTTTACTCTTCATTTAAAGCCGTGGGCCCGTTCAGCCGAGCACCAAGACCGTCCACGCCCGGGCTTAATAACAAGCGCCTATCCTCATATTCGTACTCTTGTCGAAAAATCATATTTGCGCAGTGGTTTTCGTTCAACCTAGCCGTACTTCTGTGAGCCTTAGCGCGCAATCAAAAGTGGTCTGTTTTGACCAGACTTAGAGACGCCTTTTGGCGATAATTTTTCATTGATCCCCCACGAGCTCCGCCCTATGCACGCCCCCCATCCCCGATCCCCAGCGCATAGTGGCGGGGTATTCTTTCGAGGCCGTCTGAAAACGCGGCGTCAAGCGTATGGAGGGTCCTTCAAAGGGGCAGCCTTGACCGACGGCCGGCCACGGTGGGTGAGACCAAGTTCGCCGCCGCAGGAAGTGGACCACGGAGAATAATCATGAAGCAAACAATGTTGCTCGCGAGTGCCGCTATAATTGGCGTGGGCTTGCTCACCGCAACAGCAAAAGCACAAGGCATCCCACAGACGGTAGCGATCACCAAGGTCGATGTGCAGAAGGTGGCGGCCGGCTATCGCGCGTCCAAGGTTATCGGTCACAGCGTCGCCAACGACGCGAACGAAACGATCGGCAAGATCGACGACCTTCTTGTGACACGCGACGGTAAGGAGCCATACGTCGTTCTGTCGGTCGGTGGCTTCCTGGGCATGGGCGCCCGCATGGTGGTCATCCGTTACGACAGTCTCAAGTTTACCGACAACACGATTGTGCTGCCGGGCGGGACAAAGGACGGGCTTAAGATGCTGCCCGCGTTCCAATACTCGAAGGAGTGATTGTCCGCGGTGCGCGTTGGCAGCTTCTTACGGGAATTTGAAGGTCTGAACCTCCTAATGGGCGGCCAGAATGGACTAGAGCCGCATTGAATGAAATTGGACGCAGGTTAAGGGAAAAGTGAAGGAGCAGTGGGGCAAAATCGGTCCTATTCGGGCTTGCGGTAGTATTGGAGCGCAATAGCGCATCCGCGTAATAATCCACCGGGCCGCCGGATATCGGCGCAAGTCCTGACGATCCAAATCCGGCAATGTCGTTGAACGCGCCGCGACCGTCGCGGCCGACCCAGGACAGGAGCTTTCAAAATGTCGCTTTGGACCATCATTATCGTCATTTTGGTGATCGCGTTGTTGGGCGGCTTTAGTGGAATTGGCGGCGGCCCCTTTTACGGTACTGGCTACTATGGCGGCGGCGGTCTCGGCCTCGTTATTGTTATTCTGGTGGTCCTCCTCTTGCTGGGTAAGCTTTAACCCAGCGACGCCCAGTTCGGACAGGCTCGCTCATTCCGCTGCTGTTGAATAATAGTGTATCGCGACAATTGGACGCTAAATGTCGCAAGGTAGTTTTAATCCCACGAAGGAGGAAGCAATGTCAGTAGCGAGAGTAACGGAGATTATCGCCAGCTCGAACAAGAGCTTCGAGGATGCCATCGAGAAGGGCATAAAGCGCGCGGTAAAGACACTCAAGAATGTCGATGGCGCGTGGGTCAAAGAACAGAAGGTCGTGGTGAAAAACGGCAAAATTTCTGAGTACCGCGTCGATCTCAAAGTCACTTTTGTCTTGGTCGACTAATCTTCAGCCCTGGCCGACACTGTCGTCGGCTTTCTGCCGAACCTGACGACATAACCGTGTGATTGCGAAACTCTGCGCTGACAAGGCGCATGATGGCGAAGTACGCATCTGCCTCGAAGCCAACTACGACAAGGTGTCGGCTGCGTGCAAAAAAGCCCTCGATACGACCGGCGGCGGACGCGGTACACGCCTGCGTATGCGCAGGTGACCTGTGGGTGAACTTGATTGGTAGTTCTGTACCGGGCGGATTCGTCCGCCCGGCACGGCGTTTGATTTTCCCATCCGATATCGGTGGAACAAAATGGACAATATCATCGAAAATTCTCCGCAGCTGCCGCGGCTTAACGAGCCAGCTCCGGACTTCGAAGCCAAGACGACGCATGGAGTGCGTAAGCTCGCAGACTATAAAGGAAAATGGCTTATCTTATTTTCGCATCCAGCCGATTTCACGCCAGTCTGCACGACCGAGTTCATTGGCTTTGCAAAAGCCTACCCAGAGTTTCAGAAACTCAACTGTGAACTCCTGGGTCTTTCGATTGACAGCACGTATGCCCATATCGCCTGGGTTCGAAACATCAAGCAGAATTTTGGGGTCGATATTCCGTTTCCGATCATCGAAGACCTGTCGATGAAGGTGGCGCACGCCTACGGCATGATCCAGCCGGGCGCCAGCGACACGTCCGCGGTCCGCTCGACCTTCTTTATTGACGACAAGAGTGTCCTGCGGGCGATGGTCTACTACCCGATGAGCAATGGCCGCTCGATCCCCGAATTCGTCCGGCTGGTGACTGCCATGCAGACCTCCGACAAGAACGGAATCGCGACCCCCGAAGGCTGGCAACAAGACGACAAGGTGATCGTCCCGCCACCGCAGACTGCGGAAGCCGCGGAGACCCGAGCCAGCGAGGGGCGCTCTGATCGGGGCAGGAACAGCGCCAGGATTCCGTCCCGGTATTCCGCCTTGATGCCGTCGGGGTCGACCTGGATAGGAAGCGAAATCGTCCGGTCGAAATCGCCGAAGATGCGCTCGCGCCGGTGCACACTGACCCCTTCAGGGAGATCAACGGCCTTCTTGCCGGCAATCCGGATCGTATTTTCCTTTGCCTGGATCTGCAGGTCGTTCTCATCGACACCCGGCAATTCGACAATTGCCACGATGTCACCCCCCTGCTGAAATACGTTGATCGGCGGGAATGGCCCTTGGCCGGCGGTCTGGTTCTGGAGCCAGTCGCTCTCTGTGCGCGCGTCAAGCGCTCGTTGCAGATTGAACAGCGCGTCGAATGGATTGGTAAATACTGTCACCATGTTCGCACCCAGCGTTGTAGGCGGGGGCGAAAGACAATAATGTTCAGCTCAATCACCCCTCGCGGCAGATTGATTTGGTTTGCCGTTTGGCACTGTCAAGGGGTGAGTGCCAACTATTCCCGCGTCCTTTTCCGAACTTGGTGCCGGAGGCTCCCTTGGGGCCCCTGTCAACTCCCGTGAATGTGGTCGCGGATATGTCGCACGCCGTAACGATCTCGCGGCGCGCGCGGTGCGGTTGAAAATCGGCCGGTGCGGGCGTATGCATGCGAACACAAATCAGTTCAAAGGCTTAAAACGTAAGCCTCTGAATTGTTTGAAATAATCCTGACGTGTTCACTGTTCGTTCTCGCGCTACGAATCTGGGGGTCAGAGGTTCGAATCCTTTCGGGCGCGCCATTATCTCTCCATACCAATCACAAGCTGCTTGGCGTGCGGCGCCCGTGCGGTTCATGCTGTCGGCCCAAGACCCTCGACCCTGGCGGCGGAACGCCGGGGTTTGCAATAAGCACGAGACAAACTCATGCCGGTCCCCGCGCCCAACCTCTACCCGCCGTTCAACATTGTGCGACTGAGTCATATCGAACTCGTGATTACCGATCTGGCCAGGAGCCGCGCCTTCTATGTCGATACGCTGGGTCTGCAGGTCACTTATGAAGATGGCGAGGAGATTTGCTTGCGGGCACTGGAGGAGCGCGGGCACCACTGTATCGTGCTGCGCAAGGGGGCAGCGCCGTCCGCCGGGCACCTCGGGTTCAAGGTCTACAGCGACGACGACCTCGACCAGGCGGAAGAGTTCTTCAAGGTCCGGCAACTGCCGACCGAATGGGTGGAGCGGCCATTCCAGTCGCGCACGCTGCGCACGCGCGATGTGCAAGGCGTACCGCTCGAGCTATTTGCCCGCATGGACCGGCTGCCGCCGATCCATCAGCAATACGCGCTCTACAAAGGCGTGAAGCCGCTGCGCATCGACCACTTCAATTGCTTTTCGCCGGACGTCGACGAGGCGGTGGCCTTCTACAACGAGATCGGCTTCCGCGTCACCGAATACACCGAGGACGAGGTGACCCACCGGCTGTGGGCGGCCTGGACGCACCGCAAGGGCGGCGTGCACGACATCGCGTTCACCAACGGCCGCGGTCCACGCTTGCACCATCTTGCCTTCTGGGTGCCGCATCCGATCGCCATCATCGACCTGCTCGACCTGATGGCGACTACCGGCTACGTCAACAACATCGAGCGCGGGCCGGGCCGTCACGGCATCTCCAACGCCTTCTTTCTTTATGTGCGCGATCCCGACGGCCATCGCGTCGAGATATACTGCTCGGACTATCAGACGGTCGATCCCGATCTGGAGCCGATCAAGTGGGACCTGAAGGATCCGCAGCGGCAGACTCTGTGGGGCGCGCCGGCGCCGAAATCATGGTTCGAGGAGGGCAGCGTGTTCGCCGATACGCCGGTGGTGGCGGCCCGGCTTGACGCGCAGCCGATCATCGCGCCATGACCGTTTCCACGCATCCCGGTTTTTCCGCGCATGGCGCCACCATTCCGGCGGTCGGCTTCGGCACCTCGCCAATGACCGGCGGGCTTTCGGCTGACGTGGTTCTGGCTGCACTCAAGGCCGGTTATCGCCATATCGATACCGCCCGCAAATACGGTACCGAGCCGGAAGTCGGCGCCGCAATGCGCGCGTCCGGCGTGCCGCGTGAGGACATCTTCCTCACGACAAAGGTCTCGCACGAATATCTGCGGGCGGACGATTTCGCGCGATCGGTAGATCAAAGTCTCGCCGCGCTCAAGGTCGATTACGTCGATCTCCTGCTGGTGCACTGGCCCAACCCGGCGATCGCGCTGAGCGAGACCATGCCGGCGTTGGCCAAAGCCAAGCGGCAGGGGCTCGCGCGTCACATCGGCGTCGCCAATTTCAACATCGCGCTGCTCGATGAGGCGATCGCGCTCTGCCCGGAGCCGTTGGTGGCGCTGCAGGCGGAGTATCATCCCTATCTCGACCAGACGAAGCTGCTCAACGTCGCACGCGAGCGGGGGCTCATCTATGTCGCCTATTGTCCGCTCGGGCGCGGACGGCTGTTCGATGATCCTGTTCTGACCGATATAGCCAAGGCGCGCGGGCGCAGCGTCGCGCAAGTCGCGCTGCGCTGGCTGCTGCAGCAGGGCGTTGCATCGATCCCGTTCTCATCGAACCCGCAGCGCATCGCCGACAATTTCAAGGTGTTTGACTTTGAGCTCAGCGACGACGAGATGAGCCGCATCGCCGCGCTCAAGCGCACCAGTGGGCGCATCGCCAATCCGTCGGGCCGAGTGTCGGGCGGATGGGATTGATTTCGCGCGGAACTCGAATCAGCGCGGCGTTTGCGCACTCAGTTCGGGTGAAGCGGGTGCTTCTTCGTTGCCCCGCAGTTCACGCACGCAAGCGTCGAGCAGCGCTTGCGCGAAATCATCGCTCGCCACCTCGCGGTCATAGGCGATCTCGGCGTGGGCGCCGTCTTCCGCCGGCGTGACGGCGAGGCGCAGGTCGTTTTCAATTGAATTGCCATCGGCGTTGCTGCGGCGGACGGTCAGTTGCCCGAAGCGCAGTGGCTTGCTGCTTGCGGTCAGTAACGCCGGTCGGTTGTTGGCAGGCTCCAAATAGCGAAAGCCGATCTGCCGTGGCGCGATGCCGGCCGCGCGCCAGGCCGCGCCAAAGGCGTCTTCACAAGCCGCCAGATCGAACGCATCATGGGCGCGTGCATGACGCAGACCGCGCCCAAGGCGCGCGGCCAAAGCTTCCGGCGGCACCGTGGCGTCGACGCGGCAGACCAGCGGCAACGTCGTTGCCAACGGGCCGATTACCGCGTTTGCGGTTTCCGGCTCGCGTCGGTCGATGTCGCAAGCGATCAAAAAGTCGGACTGGCCGGTGACGTCCGCCAGCGCCCGCGCAAAGGCGGCCAGCACGGCGCCTTCGCCGCCGGCCGGCCGGAATCCGAGCAGGGCGCCGACCCGCGCGGTCGGTCCGCGATTGAGACCAAAGCCGACCGGCGCCAGCGCCCGGCTGCGCTGCGCGAAGGTTAAGGGCCACGGCGCGTCCTTCAGCATCTCGGACCAAAATGCTATGTCTCCTGTCCGGTTTGCGCCATCTAGTTGGGCCAACTCGACGGCACGTCGTTGCTGCCAGCCCGATTGTGGTTTCGCCTCGCGGCTTGATCCGCCAAGCCGGGCGAGCAAGTCTTCCATCATCAGCGCTGCCGACCACGAATCGAAGTGCGTACGCGCGGCGCGTAGCGCGATCAGCGTCGCGTCACCCGCCGGCGAGGCTTTGAGGTTCGTGTGCAAAGCGGTCCCGGCGGGCAACGCTTGCTGCCAGGCGGCGCACACTGCGGCTTGGTCGATGGCCGGCTCGACCACGACTGCGAGGGAGACGTTAAGCGCCCGCTGGCCTTCGTCCGACGTCATGCGAGCTTTGCTCGCATCGATCATCCATTGTTCGCGCGGCAGCATCTCTCCATTCCTGCTTTTTGTTTGCGCTTGTTCGGCGGCGTTCGGCGCTTGCGTATCCGAAATCGCGGCGCGGGTGGGTTCTTCGGCGAGGGCGCAGGCCAGTTCCACCAGCGCCTCCAGTGTTGCCGCCTCGACAAAGCGCGGCAGCGGAATTGCGAGACCGAGCGCCGCCTCGATCCGGTTCCACAGTTCGAACGACGATAGCGAGTTCGAGCCCGGCATCGCCGAGCGGCCGCCGCGGCTCGATCTTGTTGGCGTCGAGCCGCAGCACGGCGGCGATCTCCTGGCGGATGAGCGCATCGGCGCGTGGCGCACGTTAAGTCGCATCGATCTGCGCAAGGGATTGTCCAACTACGTCGCTCGTGTCTTGCGCCAACGATGCCAGTCGAGGCGAGGCAGCAAGTGCCTGCTCGCTCGCCCGCAGCCGCGGCCAGTCCGCCGCGGCGTAAGTGAGAACGGCGATTGCGCTGGCCAGCGCCGTGCGCACCGCCCGCAAGGCTTCGCCGTTCGCCGTCGGCAGCCAGCCGGCGCTCTCGAGATAACTGGTCATGGCTTCGCTGCGCGCGACAAAGCCCGTTTCGCCGAGCATGCCGAGATTGAGGCAGATGCCGGGTATGCCGCGCGCTCGCTGTGCACGTGCGAGCCCCTCCAGAAAGGCGTTGGCGCCGGCATAGTTACTCTGCCCGCGCCAGCCCAGTATCTGGGCAAGCGAGGAGATCGATAGGAAGAAGTCGAGTTCGACGCCGGTGGTCAGCACGGCTTCCGTCAGATTGAGCCCGCCCGCCACCTTGGGCGCGAACACCGCGGCGATCTTGTCGCGCGTCATGCGCTCGAGCGGCGCGTCTTCGTAGTCGACGGCGGCATGGACGACGCCCTTGAGCGGTTTGCCGCCGGCCGAGAGATTGCGGATTACGGCGTCAACGCTCGCCCTGTCCGCAACGTCGAGCGCCAAAGACAAAATGTCTGCGCCTTGCGCCTTGAGATGCGCTATCTCGTCAGCCACCGCGCCGCGCGCGATGCCGGTGCGCGAAGCCAGCACGACGCGGCCGGCGCCGGTCTCCACCAGATCGCGGGCAATCGCAAAACCGAAGCCGGACAAGCCGCCGGTGACGAGGTAGCTGCAATCAGGATCGAGCGTGATTCCGGTTGGCGCGGCCCGCACCGCGATGTCGGGATCGGTTAAGGTCACTACGATTTTGCCAATGTGCCTGCCTTGCGCGAAATGGCGGAAGGCGTCGGTGACACGGCTTGCCGGGAACACGGTGAGTGGCGGCGGTGCAATTTCGCCCGACCCGAACAGCGCGATCAGTTCTTCCGACAATTCGCGCACCAGCGCGGGCCGCTCGTCGATGAGCGCGGCAAGGTCGACCACGTGGAACGAGATATTGCGCCGGAGCGCCTTGAGCCCGAGTGAGCGGTCATCGTAGATGTCACGTTTGCCGAGCTCGATGAAACGTCCGGAGGGCGCGAGACAGGCGAGGCTTTTTTCGATGAAGGGGCCGGGCAGGGCGTTCAGGACCACGTCGACGCCTTCGCCGCCGGTCACCGCCAGCACGTCGTCGGCGAAGGCAAGCGAGCGCGAATCCATTACGGCGCACACGCCGAGTGACTGCAGATAATCGCGCTTCTCGGCACTGCCGGCGGTGGCATAGATTTCCGCGCCGAGCCGTTGGGCGAGTGCGATCGCCGCGACGCCGACGCCGCCCGCGCCGGAATGAATTAGCACGCGCTCGCCGGCGCGCAGGCGCGCAAGGTGATGAAGCGCGTAATGGGCTGTGAGATAGACGGACGGGATCGCCGCGGCCTGCTCGTTGCTCAAGTTTTCCGGCACGCGGTAGACGCAATCGGCGCGAAGCGTCAGATCGCGGCGCAAGCTGCCGCGCGCCATGCCGAAAACGCGCGTGCCGGGGGAAGCCTCACGATGCCTGCGCCAACACCCTCGATTGTGCCGGCAAACTCCAGGCCAAGCGCCTCGCCGGCGTTGTCTTTCTCGGCGTCCCTGGGCAACAGCCCGGTCGCGGCCATCACGTCGCGGAAATTCAGGCCTGCGGCGCTAATGCGCACGCACACTTCCGCCGCGCCGGGCGCGGCGGTCCGGCATTCTTGCCAAATGAGTGTATCGATGCCGTGCGGCCGCTGCGGTGTGAGCGCGAAGTTGGCGTGGCGCGGCAGCCGCGACGCCGGGCGCGAACGCAGCGCAATTTCCTCGGGTCGTTTGGCGGCAAGACGCGAGACCAGCAGCTTTCCGTGGCGGACGAGATATTCCTCGCCGGGGACCATCGAGGCGAGCGCACTGGCGAGGTATTTGGAATTGGCCAACGTCGTGTCGTTGAAATCTGCGAGCGTGAACGAGACATCCGGACACTCGATCGCCAAGGTGCGGGCGGCGGCGATCAGCGCGCTTTGGCCAAGGCTATTCGGATCGAGCGAGCCTTCGGCAGCGCGCGCGTTGCGCGTCAAAATAAAGACACGCGGCGATGCCTCGCCGGGGGCGGCATGGCGGGCAAGAGCCTGTCCGAAGGCGATGAGCGCGGTCGCGGTATCAGTGATTTGAGTTCATGAAGGCCATGCCGCCTCTGGCTCCTGGGAGTTGAGCGGCAGGGCATAGACGATGGCAGTTGGCATTCCTTGCCGTGCTGAGGAGAAGGCCTGCGCAATCGCCGCATCACATTGATGGACGGAAGGAAGAGACGCTTGCTCACCGTTATCCGCGACCGCG
>CAVTBG010000010.1:0-82460 GCA_963732895.1 uncultured Pseudomonadota bacterium
GGGTCTCACCAATCCGGTCACCGGCGCCGGCATCGCCTCCGCGGTACAGTCGGGCTCCATGGCCGGCTGCGCCGCCGCCGAGTTCGTGCATGGCCGCAAAGCCGCACTCGACGATTACGAGGAAGAGTTGGGCGATATTTTCGACGCCGCGCTGAATCGCGCACTACGCCGCCGGCGCGAAGTGCTCGCCTGCTACGCCGGCGGCGGCCAGCCCGACCGCGCCGCGCTCGAAGATGGCTGGATCGGCTCGCCGCGTTACTGGCGGCAAGACGCCATAGAAGAAGAACCGATGGAAGATAAAGTCGAGGAGAGGACCCGATGAGTTGTCTCGAAACACCGCGCCAACCGGTGCCCGACTTCGTCGACGAGAAAAAGCGCGATTTCAACGACGCCGGCACCATGCAGCCGCGCGCGCCGGGCGCCATTCCCGCCGAGGCCCGCAATGGCGGCCGGGTGAAGACGCAGGACGTGCAGCCGGAAGGCCTCTACCGGCCGAACTACAATGTCCTCACCCCCAACATGCGTTCGCCCGACTATGTGCAGATGTCGACGGCGGCGGCGATCACGCTCGGGGTGATGGCGGGCTACATGCACCGCACCTCGTGCACGCGCTGCCTCAACCTGCTGCTTACTTACCCCGAAGGCTGCCGCGCCAACTGCGCTTATTGCGGCCTGGCGCGCCATCGCGAGGCCGAGCGCAACTACGCCGACCGCAACTTCATCCGCGTCGACTGGCCGGCGGTGCCCTACGATCAGGTGCTCGACATCGTCGCCTCCGGCGGCGACGGCGGCCGCTTCCACCGCATGTGCATCAGCATGATCACCCATCCGCGCTCGGACGACGACACCCGCGTGGTGCTGCGCAAGTGGACCGAGCGCATCAAGCACGTGCCGGTGTCGATCCTGTCCAACCCGACCACCATGACGCGGCTCGACGTACAGGAACTGCACGATCTTGGTGCCGACATCTTCACCGTGGCGCTCGATGCCTGTAACCCGGACGTCTTCGACCGCACTCGCGGACGCGGCGTGCAGTCCCCGCACAGCTGGGACAAGTATTGGGAAATTCTGCACGCCGCCAAGGAGATCTTCGGGCCGGAAAAGTTTGGTGCCCACTTAATCGTCGGCATGGGCGAGAGCGACCATGACGTGCTCACCCAAGTGCAGGCCATCCGCGATCTCGGCGGCCACAGTCACATGTTCGCATTCTTCCCCGAGAAGGGCTCGCTGATGGATCACCTGCCGCCGGTGCCGCGCCCGCAGTGGCGGCGCATTCAAGTCGGTCGTTATCTGATCGACTACCGCGAACACCGGGTGGAACGCATGCGCTTCGACGAAACCGGTAAACTGACCGATTTCGGTCTGCCGCAGGATGTAGTCGATGAGGTGATCAAGGCGGGCACCGCCTTCCGCACCTCTGGCTGCCCGGGCAAATTCGCCGAGGATATCTCGGCCTGTGACCGGCCTTACGGCGATTCACCGCCCGGCAACATCGCCTCCTACCCGTTCAAGCTCAAGCGTGACGACATCCGCAAAGTGCGCCGCCAGCTTGATAAGGGTATGCCTCAATAAAATGCCCGCCACGCCATTCCGCGTCATCGACACCGGCCTGCGCGGCGGGCGCGAAAACATCGCGCTCGACCAGGCGCTGATCGAGGCGCGGCTGGACAACAAAATCCCCGACACCATCCGGTTCATCCGCTTCCGGCCGTCGGCGCTGGTCGGCGTGCACCAGTTCCTGCGCCAGGAGATCAAGACCGACTATTGCCGCGCCAACGGCATCGAAATCGGCCGCCGCATCACCGGCGGCGGCAGCCTCTATCTCGACGAAGGCCAGATCGGCTGGGAACTGCTGTTCGACCGCGCCACGCTGGGCGTGCGCGATCTGGCGGACGTGACCAAGCGCATCTGCGAGGCTTTTGCCCTCGGCCTCGACAAGCTCGGCGTGCCGGCGCGCTATCGTCCGCGCAACGACATCGAGGTGGACGGCCGCAAGATCAGCGGCACCGGTGGCTTCTTCGACGGCAATCTCATTTTCTATCAGGGCACGCTGCTGATCGATTTCGATCCAGCGAAGATCGGCGCCTGCCTCAATATCCCCGTGGAGAAACTCGCCAAGCGCGACCTCACCTCCGCCACCCAGCGCGTCATCACCATGCGCGAGGTGCTGGGCGAGAAGCTGCCCGCGTTGCCGGCGATCTTCGAAGGCCTGCTCGCCGGTTTCGCGGAAGGTCTCGGCATCGCGCCGCAATGGGGCACGATCACGCCGTATGAAGAAGCCCTTGCCGCGCAGCATTATCGCGATGAGATCGGCACTGATGAATTCGTCGAGGGGCTGAACGCGCCGGCGCAAGGCGATGATCTGGTCAGCGCGTCGCTCACCGGCCGTGGCGGCACGGTACGCGCGGATATCCGGCTTGAAGGCCGCCACAACGAACGCATCCGTGAAGCGCTAATCACCGGCGACTTCTTCGTCACCCCGCCGCGGGTGATCTTCGATCTCGAAGCCAACTTGCGCGGACGCGAGGTGACGGAAGTTGGCCGCGCCATCGAGGCTTTCTTCACCCGTACGCCGGCAGATTTCTTGAGCCTTAGCGCCGGTGAAATCCGCCAGGTGGTGGAAACGGCATTAAACCGGCAGGGCACCACAGTAAAGGCCGGCTGACGTTCGCCGCCCCGGTCGCCATTCGGTCGGAAATAATTGTAGTTCCAACGATTACAGAGACCGCTGCGTTGCGCTGGAGGCGACCCGCAACGCGGTGCGCCAACCGTTACCACGCATAGCGTCTCATTCATGTGGCGCCGGGTTCTTTCACCATGTGATTGCGGGTTCAAGAAAACCGCGCAACCTTACGACAAAACGCTAGTCGGCAGACGCGCCTCAGCGCTACCCTGTCGATATGGAGCCTCGATCAACGGGGCCCATTCAAAGCCGAGCCAGGCTGGCCCGACGAGGCAGGGAGGAACATGAGATGAGCTCTCAGGACAAAAAGACCTATTCGATCTGCAGGCGCGACTTTCTAGGCGGCGCGGCGGCGATGTCCGTTTTCGCCATCACGATGCCGCGCGGAGCCAAGGCCGCCGACAAATGGCCGGACAAGCCGATCACCGTCATCATCATGTACGCCGCTGGCGGCGGCACCGACGTGGTGATGCGTTTGATCGCCAAGGAGATGGCCGCCGCCAAGGGCTGGACCATCCAGCCGCTCAACAAGCCCGGCGCGGTCGGCGGCATCGCCACTAACTACGTGCTGCACGAACCGGCCGACGGCTACACGCTGCTCGGCGCCGCCAACTTCAACAAGTTCGTGCGCGTCATGGGTCACACCACGAGCAAGTCGTGGGAGGACTGGACCATCATGCAGGCGGCCTCCTCGCTGGCCGACTGGTCGGTGCGCGCAGAGTCGCCGCTCAAGAACTTCGATGACATGGTGAAATGGGCCAAGGCCAATCCCGGCAAGCTGACTATTTCCACCTCGGGTACCGGCGGCATCTGGCACGAAGTCGCCATGCAGATCGCCGAGCAGATCGGTATCAAAGCGCAGTTCGTGCCCTACAAGGGCGGCAAGCCGGCGACGCTGGCCGGCCTGCAGGGCGAGACCATGATCGCCGGCGGCGGCGTGCACGAGCACATCGAGCTAATCCGCGCCGGCAAGCTGCGCAGCCTGTTCCAGTGCGGCACTTCCGACATCAAGCTCGCCGACGGCAAGGTGCTGTACTCAATCGGCACGCTGGTGCCGAAGACCAAGCCGCTTCTGCCGCTCGGCGGCAACTACAATCTGCTGATGCGGCGCACGGTGCCGGTCGCAATCCAGAAGGAGATCACCGAAGCCTTCGTCGCGGCGGTGAAGTCGGCCGCGTTCACAGCCGTTTGTGACAAGAAGTACTTCGAGCGCCACATCCTCACCGGTGAAGCGGCCGACAGGCGCGCCGCCCAGCTCGAAACCAACACCGCCTATCTTTTCAACAAATACCGCGACCAGATCGGCGGCAAGGTGATGTCGGCCCAGCAGCTCGGCCTGCCCTCGCCGGAAGGCTTCGACAAGTGGTGGCCGCCGAAGGGCTATAAGCCGGTCGGCGCCTGACCGCGCAACAACTCAAAGTTCGCGGGCGGGGCCTGGTGTCCCGCCCGCTCTGCACCTGACTTCTTCAACCGACGTATCAGCCAACGCCAAGCGTGAAGCCATGACCGACAATCAGATGGCTCAAGGCCATTCGTCCAAACACAACTTGGCCGAGGACGAACAACGCATCTATTCGGAAGATGCCAATGCCGGCTTGGCGAACCCCGTCATGGATTTGGCCGCCGCCGCCGTGATCGCGGCCGTCGCGATCTTCGTCGTAATCGCATCGCTGCTCCTGCCCGTTCCGGCAGGCATTTTCACCGCGCCCGGCCTGCTGCCGTTTCTGACCGCGGCCAGCCTGCTGGTGATGGCTCTGCTCCTCGGCTATTCGGCGCTTCAACGCCGACGCACCACGCCGCGCGCGCTCGACCGCTTCGACATATCCGAGGATTTCCAGCGCACGCTAGTGCTGGGTGGCATCGTCATTCTCTATGTGCTGGGCCTGCAGGTCATACCGGTCGATATGAGCTTCAATATCGGGCCACTGCATTTCCAGATCGGCGCCTTCGAAGCCGTTTCGCTGATTGCGCTCACCGGCCTGCTCAAGCTCTATTGGCGGGCGCCGCTGTGGGCGTGCCTCGCGGTTACGGTAGGGTGGATCGCCTTTCTGTCGATCGTCTTCCGCATGCTGTTCCAGACCCCCTTGCCCTGAGGCCGGCCCGTGATCGCCGCATTGACACACGCATTCGCCGAAGCACTGTCGCCCTATCTGCTGCTGGTCACGCTCGGCGGCGTCGTCCTCGGCATCTTATGGGGCGCCATGCCGGGGCTTTCCACCACCATGGCCATGATGCTGCTGGTCGGCCTGTCGGTCGGCATGAAGCAGGAAGTGGCGCTCGCCTTCATGCTCGGCGTCTACACCGCCAGCACCTTCGGCGGCGCGATCTCGGCGGTGCTGATCAATATCCCCGGCACGCCGGATTCGGTCTGTACCATGATCGAGGGCCATCCGCTGGCCAAGCGCGGCCTCGGTGCGCAGGCACTCGGTCTGTCGATCACGTCGTCGTTCATGGGCAATTGGGTCGGCATCCTGCTCTTGGTCGTCTGCATGCCGCTCATTCTCGCCATCGCGCTGCAATTCCGTTCCTGGGAAATGTTCCTGCTGGCGCTGATCGGCATCTCGATCTGCGGCTCGATGACCTCCGGCTCAATGCCGCTCAAGGGCTGGATCACCGGCTGGCTCGGCATGCTGCTCGCCTTTGTCGGCTACGACGCCATCCATGGCGTGCCGCGTTTCACCTTCGGTATTCCGGCGCTTTATGACGGTATCAGCTATGTCGCCATATTGATCGGCCTGTTCGGCCTCGCCGAAATCCTCAAGGTGCTGCCGCAGAAGGAGCATACGGCTATACCGGAAAATGTCGGTCGCGCGATCCCTTCGTTCGACCTGCTGGTTCGCCACATGCCGGCCGCGTTGCGCTCCGGCCTGATCGGCACCGTTGTCGGCGCCATTCCCGGCGCCGGTGCCAACATCGCCGGGTTCCTCGCCTATGACATCGGCCGCCGGCGCGCCAAGCCGGAAGAACAGGCCAAATGGGGCAAAGGCAGCTTCGAGGGCATCGTCTGCGCCCAGGTCGCCGACAACGCCTGCGTTGGCGGCTCGATGTTGCCGACGCTGACGCTCGGCATCCCCGGCAGCGCGGGGGCCGCCGCGTTGATGGCGGCGCTGCAGCTCAAGAACGTGGTGCTTGGGCCCACCATCGCCATCGACCAGCCGGGGCTGATCGAGCTTATCTACGCGCTGCTGATCGTCGCCAATGTCCTGATGTTCGGCGCGGCGCTGGTGCTGATCAAGCCGTGCGTGAAATTGTTCTCCTTGCCGCGCGGGCTGCTGATGACGCTGATCATCCCAATCTGCATCATTGGCGCCTATGCCGTGCGCACCAACATGTTCGACGTCTGGGTGATGGTGGCGGGCGGCTTCATCGGCTACGCCTTCCATATGTTCAAGCTCCCGGCCGCTCCGGTCGTGCTGGGCGTCATCCTGGCGCCGCTGGCCGACGAGAACCTGCGGCGCGCGCTGCTGTTATTCGACAACAACGGCTTCGGCTTCTTCGCCAAGGAATATATCGGCCACGTGCTGGTGATCGCGATCGCCCTCGTTTTCATCGAGGGCTTCCGGCGCGGCCGCCGCAACCGCAAGCTGGCGGAAAATGCGGTGCCTGCGGAGTAGGTTGCGGCTAGCTGGTGAGCGCAGCCTACACTCTCCGTTCGTCCCCGCGAACGCGGGGACCCAGGAGAAGATTTCCATATCCGGCGAGCTCGGCCCTGGATTCCTGCGTACGCGAGAATGACCGGAGTTTGAGGCCGCCCACTGCCTTTAAGCAAATAACCAATCCGGTTCGATTCCGGCTTCCTTGATCGCGGCGTCGCGGATATCGGTCACCGCGGCGACAATGGCGGGACGGTCGAATTCATCGGCACGGGTGATGGTCGCGCCGTCGGCCAATAATTCTTTCAGGCAAATCTCGTCTTCCCGCTCCGCTTCCTGGCGCTGGATAAGGGTCGCCGCCGCCACCGCCTCGCATAGCGCGGCTTGAGTTTCGGCCGGCAAGCCGTCGAAACGTTGCTTGTTGCACAGCACCAGCGCCACGCCGAAGAAGTGTCCGGTCAAGGTGACGAAGCGATGGCTCTTGTGGAGCTGGAAGTTGATCAGGTTGGTGAGTGGGTTTTCCTGCGCATCGACGCGGCGCTCGTGCACCGCCGCCGCGAGGTCTTTGACGTCGATGGTCACCGGCTCGAAGCCAAGCGCCGCGAAGACGCGCTGATGCAGCGCATTGTCGAGGGTGCGGATGCTGAGGCCGCGGCAGTCGGCCGGCGTGACGATTGGCCGACGTCCGTTCGAGATATGGCGGATGCCGTTGTCCCAGAAGCCGAGCGCGCGATAGCCGGTCGCGGTAGCGACGTCCTCGGCGAGACGCGCCGCGAGGCGATCGGTCACGGCATGGGCCTGCCCGCGGCTTTCGAACTGGAAAGGCAGATCGAAGAGCCCGAGCGACGGCACCCGCGCCGCCAGATAGCTCGATGAAAAATAACAGAGATCGAGTTCACCGCTCTCCGTCATGGCCAGCAGGTCGGCGGCCTTGCGGCCGGCGGCAGTGATGTTCTCGTCGAAATCAAAAGCGACCAGCGCGCCAAGCCGCTGCATCAATTCATTGCCGACGCGGCGCGCCGCTCGCGTGAGCACCGAGCGCGCCGGCTGATAGCCGCCGAACCTAATCGAAATCGCCGTCATCGGCCGGCGGCATAACCTTGCATACCGCGCGGATTGGCGGCGGCGCGGCGGCGCGGGCCGACGCGCGACGCCGCGGTCAGGCGGCCCTCCGACCAGGCCGGCCCGACCTCGACCTCGTGCCCGCGCTTGCGCAGGTCCTTGATGGTCGCCTCCCCTACCCGCGATTCCACCACCAGCACGCCGGGGCGTGCGGTGCGCGGCCAGAACGAGATCGGGAAGTGCTCGGAATGCCAGGCCGGGGCGTCGATCGATTCCTGCATGTTCATGCCGGCATGCACGTGGCGCAGAAAGAATTGCGTGGTCCACTGGTCCTGCTGGTCGCCGCCGGGCGAGCCCCAGGCGATGTAGGGTTCGCCGTCGCGCAGCGCCAAGGTCGGCGACAATGTGGTGCGCGGGCGTTTGCCCGGCATCAATGCCGCCGGATGCTTTTCGTCGAGCGAGAACATCTGCATCCGTGTGCCAAGCCCGAAGCCGAGTTCAGGGATCACCGGCGAGGATTGCAGCCAGCCGCCCGACGGCGTCGACGATACCATGTTGCCGGCGCGGTCGATGATGTCGAAATGAACGGTATCGCCGTTGACCTCGCCCAGCCGGCCGACGGTCGGCTCGCCGGCGCCGAAGCTGCCGACCGCCGCGCGCGCGCCTTCCGCGCGACGCAAGGTCACCGCGGCGCCAAAGCCTTCGATTACGCCCGGCCGCAGTTCGAGCGAGGCCTCGTCGGTCACCAGCTTGCGGCGCGCGTCGTTGTAGGCGTCGGACAGTAGCGTCTCGACCGGCACCTTCGCGAAGTCCGGATCGCCGTAGAAGCTCTCGCGGTCCGCGAAAGCGAGCTTGGCGCATTCGACCTGGGCATGGATGAACTCCGGCCCCGCCGGATCAAGGCCGTCGAGATCGAAGCCCTTCAGAAGGGCGAGTTGCTGCAGCAGCACCGGCCCCTGGCTCCAGATGCCGGCCTTGCACACGGTGTAGCGTCCGTAGTCGTAGGTAAGCGGCGCTTCGACAGTTGCCTGCCACTTGGCCATATCGGCACCGGTGAGCACGCCGCGGTGCGGTTCGCCGGTAACGTCCATAACGTCCTGTGTGCGGCAAAATTTGTCGATGGCTTCCGCAACAAATCCTCGCGACCAAACTTTGCGCGCGCGTTCGATCTGCGCGACACGGTCGCCGCCCGCGCTTTCCGCTTCGCGCAGGACGCGCGTATAGGTTTCGGCAAGCGCACGATTGGTGAACAAGGTGCCGGGCGCCGGCACCTTGCCGTCCGGCAGATAAACCGCCGCAGACGTCGTCCAATACTCGCGGAACAGACCCTCGACCATGGCGATGGTGGCAGTGGCGCGCTCGACCAAGGGATGGCCGTTGCGGGCGTAGGAAATCGCCGGCGTCAGCAGGTCGGCGAGATGCATGGTGCCGTAGTCGCGGAGCAGCAGCATCCAGGTATCGAACATGCCGGGCACGCAGGCTGCCAGCAGCCCGGTGCCGGGGATCATGTCGAGGCCGAGCTTGCGGAAATACGCGATGGTCGCGGCCGCCGGCGCCGGCCCCTGCCCGCAGATCACCTGCGGCTTGCCCTGCTTCGCGTCATAAATAATGACCGGGACATCACCGCCCGGACCGTTGAGGTGCGGTTCGACCACCTGCAAGGTAAAGGCGGTGGCGACCGCTGCGTCAAAAGCGTTGCCGCCCTTTTCCAGCACGCTCATGCCGACCGCGGTGGCAATCCAGTGCGTGGTGGCGACGACACCGAAGGTACCTTCGATCTCGGGCCTGGTGGTGAATGGATTGGGATTGATCTTCGAGACGTCGGCTTTCATCGCAAGACCCGTGCTGACTTGACCCGAGCGTTATACAGGCCACGCGGGTTCCGATCTACACGTGCGCTACCTCAAATGACACGCCACCATCTGCCCCGGCCGCACCTCGCGCAATGGCGGCTCCTCCACCCGGCAGCGGTCGACCGCGTAGGGGCAGCGGGTGTGGAAATGGCAGCCGGGCGGCGGGTTGATCGGGCTCGGCACGTCGCCCTGCAAGACGCGCTTCTTGCGCTTCACGCGCGGGTCGGGCACTGGTACCGCCAGCAGCAACTGCTCGGTATAGGGATGCAGCGCACGGGTAAACAACGTGCGCTTGTCGGTATATTCGACAATCCGGCCGAGATACATCACCGCGATATGATGGCTGATGTGCTCCACCACGGCGAGATTGTGGGAAATGAACAGATAGGCGATTCCCATCTCCAGCTGCAGATCGAGCATCAGGTTGAGCACCTGCGCCTGGATCGACACGTCGAGCGCGGAGACCGGCTCGTCGCCGACGATCAATTTCGGCTGCAATGCGAGGGCGCGGGCGATACCGATGCGCTGGCGCTGGCCGCCCGAGAACTGGTGAGGGTAATTATCCATCTGCGCCTTGCGCAGGCCCACCCGCTCGAACAGCTCGGCGACCTTGGCCCTCACCTCCCCGCGGCTGACGATGCCATGCACGCGCAACGGCTCGGCCACGATGTCGCCAGCCGACATGCGCGGGTCGAGTGAGGAAAATGGGTCCTGAAAGATGATCTGCATCTGCCGCCGATAGGGCCGCAGCGCCGACTTATTGAGGCCCGTGATGTCGGTGCCGCCGACGGAAATCGTGCCGGCGGTCGGCTCGATCAGACGCAGCACCGTACGCCCGACCGTCGACTTGCCGCAGCCTGATTCACCGACCAGACCGAGCGTCTCGCCTTCGCGGATCGAGAAACTGACGCCGTCGACGGCGAATACGGTACCGCCCGCACGCTGCATCAGGCCTTTGTGGATGGGAAAATGCTTCTTGAGGCCGCGCACATCGATCACGGCATCGGCCGAGCCATTGCCGGCATAGGCGTCAGTCATTGCCGTCCCCAAAGAGTTCGCGCGAACGCCAGCACGCCGCCCAATGGCCGGGCCGCTTTTGCTCATAGTCCGGGTAGTCGGCGCGGCAGCGGTCCTCGGCATGGGTGCAGCGCGGCGCGAACACGCAGCCCGGCGGCAAATTGCTCAGGGCCGGCACCATGCCTGGAATTTCCTGGAGCCGCTCAGGCTCGTTCTCCAGGTCGCCCCGCATCAAGGGCAGCCGCGGAATCGAGGCCATGAGCCCGTGCGTATAGGGATGCTGGGGCCGCGCGAACAGTTCCTCGACCGTTGCCTCTTCGACTTTACGGCCGGCATACATCACGATCACCCGCTGCGCCGTCTCCGCCACGACGCCGAGATCGTGAGTGATCAGGATCACCGCGGTGCCGAGCTTGTGCTGCAGGTCGACGATCAGGTCTAGGATCTGCGCCTGGATGGTGACGTCAAGCGCGGTGGTGGGCTCGTCCGCGATCAGCACCTT
The DNA here is from genome assembly GCA_963732895.1 of uncultured Pseudomonadota bacterium. Taxonomy (GTDB): domain Bacteria; phylum Pseudomonadota; class Alphaproteobacteria; order Rhizobiales; family Xanthobacteraceae; genus Pseudolabrys. The sequence continues at coordinate 10,711 of CAVTBG010000010.1, forward strand.
GGGATGGCAGGCGAGCGCCATGGCGATCATGGCGCGTTGGCGCATGCCGCCGGAAAGTTGATGCGGATACTCCTTGGCGCGCTGCTCCGGCGCCGGGATGCGGGTAATCCGCAGCATCTCGATCGCCGTGTCCCAGGCCTCTTGGCGGCTGACCTTCTCGTGCAGCAACACGGCTTCCGCCACCTGGGCGCCGATGGTCATCACCGGATTGAGCGAGGTCATCGGCTCCTGGAAGATCATGGCCACATCCTTGCCGCGCACGCCACGCATGGTCTCCTCGTCGAGCGCCAGGAGGTCGCGGCCTTCCAGCGTCACCGAGCCGCCGACGATGCGGCCAGGCGGATCGGGCACGAGACGCATGAGGGACAGCGCGGTGATGCTCTTGCCGCAGCCGGATTCGCCGACGATCGCCAGCGTCTCCTGAGGCTTCAGCGTGAAGCTGACGCCGTCGACGGCTTTGACGACACCGTGGCGCAATTCGAAATAGGTACGCAGGTCGTCGACACGCAGCAGTGGTTCCGATGGCGCTGTCACCACTTCTTCCGTCATGCGCTTATCGGTCGTGATGTTCATGCGGCCATCTTTTGCTTGCGCGTGATCTTGTCCGAAAACCGGTTTCCACTTTTCGGGATCATGCGCTAATCACGCAGCCGCGGATCGAGGATGTCACGCAGTGCGTCGCCGAACAGGTTGGTACCGAAGACCGCCAGGCTGATGGCGATGCCGGGGAAAATCACCAGCCAGGGCGCGGTGCGCACGTATTCGGCGGCCGATTCCGACAGCATGCGGCCCCAGGACGGATGCGGCTCCGGCACGCCGAGGCCGAGGAACGACAGCGAGGCTTCGGTCAGGATGGCCGCGCCAAGCTGCGCCGTGGCGATCACGATCAGCGGCGCCACAGTGTTTGGCAGCACATGGCGCACGGCAATGCGGAATTCGCTCATGCCGATCGCGCGCGACGCCTCCACAAACGGCTGCTCGCGCAGCGCCAGCGTGTTGGAGCGAATGACGCGTGCGCTGTAGGGAATAAGCGGGATGGCAATGGCGAAAATGGTGTTGTCGAGCGCAGGACCCAGCGCCGCCGCCATGACCAGCGCCAGCACCAACAACGGCACCGCCTGCAAGATGTCGACCACACGCTGGACGCCAAGGTCGACCCAGCCGCCGATATAGCCGGACGCCAAGCCCAGCACGATGCCGAAGGCGCAGCCAACCACGGTCGAACCAAGGCCCACCGCGAGTGAGATGCGCGCACCGTAGATGATGCGGCTCAAGATGTCGCGGCCCATGGCGTCGGTGCCGAGCCAGTGCGCCTCGCCCGGCGGCTGCAAGGTCGCCAGTGCGTTGGTGGCGATCGGATCGTAGGGACTGAGAAAGCCGGCAAACAGCGCAGCGAACACGAATACCACCATGATGGCGGCACCGATGACGCCGAGCGGATAGCTGGCGGCGAGATGGCGCAGCTTCGATCCTATGCTTTCGCCGCTGTCGGCTCTCTCGACCGGCGCCGGGACAATTTCGATGCTAGCCATCGGACACGTTTTCCTTCATGCGCCTAGCTGGCATAGCGGATGCGCGGGTCGAGCGCGGCGTAGAGCAGATCGATGAAGAAGTTCACCAGCACTGCGACCACCGCGATAAACATCACCAGGTTCTGCACGATCGGGTAGTCGCGCCAGCGGATCGCCTCGACCAGGAAGCGGGCGACGCCGGGAATGTTGAACACGGTTTCGGTAACGATCAGCCCGCCCATCAGGAAGGCGGCCTCGATGCCGATCACCGTCACCACCGGCAACAGCGCGTTGCGCAAGGCGTGGTGGTAATTGACGTTGTTGTCGGAGGCGCCCTTGGCGCGGGCGGTGCGCACGTAATCCTGGCGCAGCACTTCCAGCATGGAGGAGCGCGTCAACCGCATCACCAGCGCCGACGAGCGGAAGCCCACTGCCGCCGCCGGCACGCTGTAGAGCCAGAGCGCGTTCCAGAATCCCTTGGGCGGCTCGGTATAGATCGGGATCGAGCCGAACCACGCGACGAACGCCATCAGGATTAGCAGGCCGAGCCAGAAGGCCGGCAACGACAGCCCGCTCAGACTCACCACGCGCAAGAAGTAATCGAGTGCCGTGTCCTGCTTGACCGCGCTGATCACCCCGAGCGGCACGCCGAACACGATTGAGAACAGCAGCGCAAGACCGGCGAGCTTGGCGGTGATCGGGATGCGCGGCAATATCTCGTCGACCGCCGGCTTTTCGGAGACGTAGGAATAGCCGAGATCGCCATGCGCCAGGCCGCCGATCCAATCGCCGTATTGCACCACGATCGGCCGGTCGATACCGAGATCGTGCTCGAGCTTGGCCTTGTCGGCGACATCCACCATGCCGGCGGAATCGAACAGGATGTCCGCGATGTTGCCAGGGACCAGCCGCAGCATCACGAACACCAGCACGGAAATTCCGAACAGCGTCAGGAGCATCAGGAAGAAGCGCCTGATCAGATAAGTCCCCACTTCTTATCTCCCTTCACCGGCGGGAAAGGCGCGCCGGACCGCCCCCCGACGATCCCCGCGCGCCGTGCCGAGCCCCGCACCGGCTGACAATGCCGGCGCGGTCATCTTGCGTTGAAACGGCTTCCTACTTGTCGAGCCACACGTCTTCGTAACGATAGCCGTTGTAGGAGCTGTTGCTCATGATCGTGACGTTCTTGACGAACGGCTTCCAGCAGGTGCCTTCGCGAGCGTGAAACAGGATCGGCCGCGCCACGTCCTCCTGCAGCTTCTTGTCGATCTCCCACACCAGCTTCTTGCGCTTGTCGACGTCGGTCTCCTGCGACTGCTGGTCGAACAGCTTTTGCAAAGCCGGGTTGCAGTAGTGGGTGTAGTTGCGCTGCGAGCCGCAGGCGTAGTTCTCGTAGAACGCCTGGTCGGGATCGTCGATGCCGTTGCCGGTGAGGTTGAGGCCGACAGTGTAGTCCTTGCGGGCCACCTTGGCGAACCAGGCGCCCGATTCCACCGGCTCGAGTTCCGCCTGGATGTAGATGCTCTTGAGCTGGTCGATGAGCACCACAGCGGGATCGCGATAGGTGGCAAGGTTGCGGGTCGACACCTTGATCTTCAACGGCTTGTCCGGCCCGTAGCCGAGCTTTTTCATGATCGCCTGCGCCTCGGCGCGATCCTTCTTGACGTCGCCGTAGCCGGGCACCGTCTTCAGCACGTCCGGCGGCATACCCCAGACGCCTTCCGGCGGCGGCAGCAGCGCACCGCCCATGTCGCCATGACCCTGCAGAATGATGTCGATGAAGGCCTTGCGGTCGAGCGACAATGCCATCGCCTTACGCAGATCGACGTTGTTGAACGGCGGCTTGTCGCGGTTGATGATCAGGTTGGTGCTGACATTGATCGGCTCGAGCTTGCAGACCGCGGTCGGGTCCTGCTTCTTGACGTCCTCGATCAGCTTCGACGTCAACTGCGTCGGGAAGGTCATGTCGACCTTGCCGGCGACGAAGGCAAGCACTGCCGTGGCGCGGTTCTTGATGATGTCGAACTCGATACCGTCGAGATAAGGCAGGCCCTTCTTCCAATAGTCCGGGTTGCGCGCGAGCTTGATCCACTGGTTCTGCTTCTCGTCGACGAACTTGAACGGCCCGGTGCCGATCGGATGCGTGCGCATCTGCGCCGCCGGGACGTGGCAGGAATAGATCGGCGAATAGCCGGAGGCGAGCATCGCCAGGATCGACGGCTGCGGCCGCTTGAGATGGAAGGTGGCCTGGAAGTCGTTATCCACGCTGACGTCGGTGACGTTCTCGTACCAGCCCTTACGCGGATTTTTTCGGAACTTGTCCTTCGATTTTCCCAAAATCAGGTCGAAGGTGCATTTCACGTCCTTGGCAGTGAACGGCTTGCCGTCGTGCCACTTCACGCCCTGACGCAACTTGAAGGTCAGCGCGGTCTTGGCCTTGTCCCAGGCCCAGCTCGTCGCCAGCTCCGGCCTAATGGTGCTCAGGCTGTTTTGCGCGATATGCTGATCGTAGATGACTAGATTGTTGAATATCGCCATTGCCGGGATGTTGACCGAAAAGGTCGCCTCCTCGTGGATGGAGAGGCTAGGCGGCGTTTCACGGTGGTAGATCTTCAAGATCCCGCCGTGCTTGGGCCCCGCGGCCTGCGCACTGGTGATCGCAGCCGCGGCCAGCACGGCCGCCGCAAAGGCAGTCACTTTCGCTGTCATCGTGTCCCTCCCAAAAGGCGCACATACGCCCGCCGCGCTACGCGGCATCGTTGTAATCTTTTTCTTATGGCGACAACGCTAGCCGGATTGATTTTCTCAATCAACCAGACTTTCGGGCCGCAACGCAGCATATTGCGTCCGCTTGCCAAGCGCCGCGCCTGGCTTCACCATGGCCGGCAATCGAATGGCCGCGGGCCGGGTGCGGCGCCCAGGCGGTCGCGCGCACGGGACAGAGTAGCAATTGTGAGTGGTGAGAGTGACCATATCGTCGCCGAAACGGCGGCGCGGATTTTTACGGACCTCGCCGACCCCCAAACCATCAACCGGGCGGAGAACGGCGCCTGGAAGGAGCCACTCTGGCAGGCCCTCACCGAGGCCGGCCTGCCGCTCGCCTGGGTTCCCGACGAATTGGGCGGCTCAGGCGCGAGTTTAGCGGAAGGTTTCGAGGTGATCGGCGTCGCCGGCCGTTTCGCGCTTGCCGTGCCGCTCGCCGAAACATTGACGGCGGGCTGGTTATTGGCGCGAGCCGGTATCACAGCGCCGGCCGGCGCCATGACCGTCGCGCCGGCACGGCCGCTCGACCGCATTCAATTCAACGCCGACGGCACGTTGAATGGGCGTTCCATCGGCGTGCCGTTCGCGCGCGATGCCGGCCACATCGCGGTGTTGGCCGAAAGCGAGAGCGGCAGTGTCGTCGCGCTTGTCGAAACAAACGACTGCACGTTAAGCGACGGCGCTAATCTCGCCGGCGAACCGCTCAACGCGGTCAGCTTCGACGGCGTCACGCCGCGCGTCCATGCGCCGGCCCCTGCAAGCGTCGGACGCACCGCTCTGATGCTGATGGGCGCGACGGTACGCAGCGTTGAGACCGCCGGCGCGCTTGAAACGATCCTCGCCCGTTCCACCGACTACGCCGACGAGCGCATCGCCTTCGAACGCAAGATCGGCAAATTCCAGGCGGTACAGCAGAATCTCGCGCGCCTTGCCGGCGAAACCGCCGCCGCGCTCGCCGTTTCGGGCTCGGCCGCCGATACATTGGCGAATAACGACACGTTCGACGATGCCGTATTCCTGGAAGCCGCGTCGGCCAAGATTCGTTGCGCCGAAGCCGCAGCCGAGGGAGCCGCCATCGCTCATCAGGTATTCGGCGCCATCGGCTTCACGCAGGAGCATGTTCTGCACCGCTTCACACTACGAATGTTGTCGTGGCGCGACGACTTCGGCAACGAAAGCTGGTGGGCGGCCGAACTCGGCCGCCGTGTCGCGCGGCTCGGCGCCGACGACTTCTGGCCACTGGTGGCATCGCGATGACGTCCAACCTGCACTTCGATCCCATCCGCCTGCCGCCCGAGTGCGAGGCGTTGCGTGCCGAGGTGCGCGCTTTTCTCGCCGAGGAGATCGCCGCCGGTACCTTCAATCCCCACCGGCCCGGCCATGGCGACACTCATGATCGCGCCTTCAGCAAGCGCATCGGCGCCAAAGGCTGGATCGGCATGACTTGGCCGACGAAGTACGGCGGACAGGAGCGCAGCTTTCTTGAGCGCTACGTGGTGACGGAGGAATTCCGCGTGGTCAACGCCCCGGTGCGCCTGCACTTCGTCGCCGATCGGCAGAGCGGTCCGGTGCTGCTCAAATACGCGCCCGAGCACATCAAGGCCGACATCCTGCCGCGCATCTGCCGCGGCGAGCTGTGCTTCGTCATCGGCATGAGCGAGCCGGGCTCGGGCTCCGACCTGTTTGCCGCCAAGGCAAAGGCGACCAAGGCCGACGGCGGCTTCCGCCTCAACGGTTCCAAGATCTGGACCAGCAACGCGCATATCGCCGACTACATGCTCGGCCTGTTCCGCACGTCGCCACCGACCAAGGAAAACCGCCGCCACGGCCTGACCCAGTTCCTGATCGACATGAGAACACCGGGCGTTACGGTCAATCCCATCATCCAGATGACCGGGCAGCACGACTTCAATGAAGTGGTGTTTGACGATGTATTCGTGCCCGACGACCACGTGATGGGCGAGATCGACGGGGCCTGGAAACAGGCAACCAGCGAGCTCGCCTATGAGCGCAGCGGACCAGAGCGCTTTCTCGAAACCTTCTACGTGATGATCGAGCTTATCCGCGCGTTGGGCGAAACCCCCGACACCCGCGGCGCGGAAGGGCTCGGCCGCCTGGTCGCGCAACTGCACACGCTGCGCCGCATGTCGGTCTCGGTCTCCGGCATGTTGCAGGCCGGCAAGGAACCGGTGGTGGAAGGCTCGATTGTGAAGGACCTCGGCACCATCTGGGAACAGAAACTGCCGCACCGTGTGCGCGAGCTCACCGCCTTTCTCGAGCCCGAGATCGGCAACCGCGCGACACTGGAAGACCAACTCGCCTTCGCCACCACCGTCGCTCCCAAGCTCACCATCCAGGGCGGAACCACCGAAATCCTGCGCGGCATCATCGCGCGCGGCCTGGGCCTGCGTTGAGGAAAACCGAACTGTGCCGGATATTTCGAAACTGCTGTGGCCGAAAACGGTGGCCGTCGTCGGCGCTTCGTCCGATCTGCACAGCCTGCGCGGGCGAATTCTGGAAATCATCCTCAGCCATCCGTATGAAGGAAAAATCTACCCGGTCAGCCGCAGTGCCGACGAGGTGCAGGGGCTGAAAACGTACAAATCGGTCGATGACCTGCCCGAAGCGGTCGACCTCGCGATCCTGATCATCCCCGCCCAGTTCGTGCCGGCCGAGCTGGAACGCTGCGGCAGCAGAGGCATCAAGGCCGCCATCATTCTCTCCTCCGGCTTCGCCGAGGAGCCGGGCGAGGCCGGCGCCCGCATGCAGAAGGAAATCGCCGCCACCGCCAGGCGCTACGACATGGCGGTGACCGGACCCAACACTGAAGGCTTCGCCAATATCGCCGCCGCCTTCTGCCCGACCTTCAGCCCGGCCATGGATAAGAATGCCGGCGCGATCAGGCCAACGCGCCCGCTTGGCACAGGCCAGGTGTCGGTGATCTCGCAAAGCGGCGGGCTTGGGTTTGCTTTTTTTGATCGCGCGCGGCCCCGAAACCTGACCTTCCGTCATGTCGTCACCACTGGCAACGAGGCCGCGCTCGAAATCGCCGACGTGCTCGACTACATGCTCGAGGAAGGCGGCACCGACGTCTTCCTGCTGCTGCTCGAAGACGTGAAGTCGCCGGAGAAATTCAAACGTGTCGCCGAAAAGGCGCTGAAGGCCGGCAAGCCGCTGATCGTCGGCAAGATCGGCCAGTCCGAGCCTGGCAGCCGCGCGGTCGCCTCGCACACCGCGGCACTGGCCGGCGCGCAAGGCGCCTACCGCGCCATCTTCGAACGCTACGGCCTCATCGAGGGCCGCGACTTTGACGAAATGCTGGACATGGCTGTCGCCTTCCTCGCCTGCGGCGACCGCCTGCCGGCGGGCAAACGCGTCGGCATCTGCACGGCCTCCGGCGGCGCCGGTGTGTGGATGGCCGACGCCTGTGCGGCGGCGGGGCTCGACGTGCCGGTGCTCGACGACGAGACGCGCAAGCAAATCGACGCCTTCCTGCCCTCCTACGGCACCTCGCAGAACCCAGTCGATTCCACCGCGCAGGGCGTGCAGAAGCTCGGCTATGGCGAGTTCGCCCGGCTGGTCGCGCAGTCGCCGCTGGTCGACGGGGTAATGGTCGTCGTCACCGCGCGGCGCTCGGCCTTCCTGGAAAACGATCTGCCGAAGCTAAAGGCGCTCAAGAACTCTTCGAAAAAGCCGGTGCTGCTGTGGACCTACACGCTGCCGGCCGAGCGCAGCATCGAAATCATCAACGAAGCCGGCTATCCGCTGTTCACCGGAGCGCCGGGTTGCGCGCGGGCGATGCGCGCGCTCGCCGACTATCGGAGCTTGCGCGAGCGCAGCCTGCGCGCGGCAAAAACCGCCCCTGTGATTGCCGCAGCCCGCGACAAAGTGCGCGGGCTGTTTGCAAAAGCAGGCGATGTGCTGTGCGAATGGCAGGCGCGGCCGTTGCTCGCGGCCTACGGCATTGGCGCCGGCAATGCCGGCGTGCTGGCCCAGTCGGCCGCCGAAGCGGAAGCGGCAGCGAAAGCTGCCGGATGCGCGGTGGCGCTGAAGGTTCAATCAGCCGATATCACCCACAAGACCGAAGCCGGCGCGGTCGCGCTCAATGTCGGCGCCGGCGATGTCGCCGCCGCCTATGCGCGCGTGCTCACGGCGGCGAAATCCTACGCGCCCGCCGCGACGATCGACGGCGTGCTGGTGCAGCCGATGGCGCCGCCCGGCCGCGAGGTCATTCTCGGCATCAACCGCGATCCGCGGTGGGGCCCGCTGCTGATGGTCGGCCTCGGCGGCGTGCTGGTCGAAGCGATGGGCGACGTGGCGCTGGCGCCCGTGCCGCTCGACCGCGAGGCGGCGCTGGCGCTGATCGCAAAGCTAAAGGGCGCGGCGCTGCTCGGCGCCTTCCGCGGCCAGCCGGAAGCCGACGTCGAAGCGTTGGCCGATCTGGTCGTACGGCTGTCGCAGTTCGCCGCGGACCACGCCGACGCCATCGCCGAGATCGACCTCAATCCCGTCATCGTGCACGGCAAGGGTGATGGCGCATCCATGGTCGACGCGCTGATCGTCAAACGCGCCGCCGAGGCGCAAGGGCACGATAAAGACCGCACCGCGGCCGAGTAGCACAGGGAAAGTCCGCCATGAGCGATATCGCGATCGAGAAAAGTGGAAACGTGGCGCTGGTGGAGATCAAGCGGCCACCCAACAATTTCTTCGATATCGCGCTGATCCAGGACATCGCCGCGGCTTTCGAAGCCTTCGATGATGACGCCGATATCCGCGCCGTGGTGCTGGGCTCGCAAGGCAAGGCGTTCTGTGCCGGCGCGAATTTCGGCGACGGCTCGACGCTTGACAAGGACGGCCAGCGGCCGAGCGAATTGAGCCGCCAACAGGCGGTGCAGCATCTCTACATCGAAGGCAACCGGCTGTTCCGTACCAAGAAGCCGATCATTGCCGCCGTGCATGGCGCCGCCGTTGGCGGCGGGCTCGGCCTTGCGATGGTGGCCGATTTCCGCGTCACCTGCCCGGAGGCACGCTTCTGCGCTAATTTCACGCGGCTCGGTTTCCATCCGGGCTTCGGGTTGACGGTGACGCTGCCGGCGGTGATAGGGCCGACCAAGGCGGCGCTGATGTTCTACACCAGCCGCCGTGTGCCCGGGGACGAAGCCTTTGCGATGGGCCTGGCCGACGTGCTGGTGCCGCAAGATCAGGTGCGCGAGGCGGCACTCAAGCTCGCCGCCGAAATCGCGGAGAACTCGCCGCTCGGCCTCATCTCCACGCGCACCACCATGCGCGGCGATATTGCCGACCGCGTGCGCGCCGCCACTGAACACGAGTTGAAAGAGCAGACGCACCTGCGCGCCACCGACGACTTCAAGGAAGGCGTCAAGGCAATGGCGGAACGGCGGGTGCCAAATTTCGCCGGTCGGTAGTCACGATCAGCGGCGCGCTAACCTCCGGCATCACGGCCAGCACGACCACGTAGGTGGAGACGGCAAAGCGCAGATCGACGCTGCGTCCGTCATTCAGATGCGCTTTCCGGGCGACAAGGTCGACGTCGATGTCCTGATAATCGAGCTGCAACCCGTCGCGCGCGGCGATGACCTTGTAGACCGCCTCCTTGGCGGCGAACAGCAGCCGGCCCTGGATCGGGTCTTCGTTCAGGCGCGGACGTTCGCCCGGCGTCACCACCAGTTCCCGCAGTTCATCCGGCAGTGGTTCGGCCGGTTCGATGTCGATGCCGATCGCACTGAACGCACGGCGCGGCGCGACCGCCGCCACCGCAATATCGCCGTCATGGGCGAAGGAGCCGACAATCCCGGCCGGCCAATGCGGCGCGCCGCTGTCGCCTTTCGGGATCGCGCATGGTTCATGACCGAGACGTTCCAATAATTCGCGGCCGAGTCGGCGCGCGGCGCCGCTGGCGCGCCGCACGCGTACGAGCCGTGAGGCGATCGAACGCGCCTCTTCCGGCATGAGATTAAGCTCGTCGCCCGGCAGAATTTGCCGGCAGTCGACCAGGATGTCGGGGGACGACAGAAGCCGAACGGCGCTTTGCAGCGAAGCATCGACCGGGACGGACATGCTCAATGCCTCAGGCTGATCAGCCGCCCCTACTCCGCCGGAACACTAGCGGCAACGTTCAGATCCAGCATGTCGTCCGCCGGCGCGGTCGCGCGCGCGGTACGGCTGACCGCCTGCTCCTGCGGACGGTTGACGCGCACCAGTTTGGCCGGGTTGCCGCGCCACACCGTATGGTCGTCGAGCACCTCGCCCTTCATCAGGAACGAGTCGGCATCGAGCTCGACATTCTCGCCCATGGTGACACCGTAGTGCACGAAAGCGCCGGGCCCGAGCGTCGATCCGCTACCGACCTTTACGTAGTCGGACTTGAACACACCCTCCTCGAGCGAATGCGCCTGCAGCACGCTGCCCTCGTTGAGGTTCACGCCATCCCCTATCTCGGTGAGCGTGCGCTCGGTGATGGAACAACCGCCGTCGTAGACCTTGCGCCCGATTTTGATGCCGACCAGGCGGGAGACGACGTTCTTGAAGGGCGTGCCGCCGAAACGCTCGATGATCGGCGAGTCGGAAAGCTTCCAGTGCCGTTCGTGCGCCCAGAAATAGGGGTCGTAGATCGACACCATCTTGGGGGTCAGCCGTTTGAAGGCGAGGCTCGCCCGCTCGATGAGCGCGAAGTAGACGATCGCGGCGAGCGAAACCAGCGACGCGGCCGCGAGTAGCGACCAGGTACCGTAGACCGGATAGCTTTCGACACCGAGATGGGCGACGAACAATGTCGCGAACAGATACGCCCATCGGCCCAGCAGGAAGAGCGACGCCGTCACCAGATTGTGCGCGTTCTTGCGCGCGACCCGCCGCGCACGCACCTCCGGCCCGAGCGCGGCGTTAACGTCCTTGTCGCGCACGACCATGCGCGGGATTTCGAATGGGGGCGAACCCAAAAGGCCGACGTTCTCGCGCACCGGGCCGTCAATGGGGATCATTACCTTTGTGCCGAGCAGGCAATTCGCGCCCGTTCGCCCGTCCGGCGGATAGTGAATGTCGTTGCCGAGATAATTTCGCTCACCGATGCGCGCCGGCGCCAGCTGGAACGACGAGCTTGACATGTGCATGTTGATCATCGACAGCCCGTCAGACACCATGGTGTGGCTGCCGATCTCGCACAGAAATGGATTGTCGTGCCGCTGGTTGGTGCCGAAATTCGAGCCGGTCTGCTCGACCTCGTTCAGCGTCCAGCCCACGAAGCGCATGTATTGGACGATAGAGGAGCTGTCACCGAACAGAAGATTATAGAAGCGCGAATTACTCGTGCGCGAGATGACGGTTTGCAGCCAATAATGGAAGCCGTACAGCACGTAAGTGCGGCCGGGCTTGAGGAAAAGGTTGCAGAGGCGCGGCACCGCGTAGACCACGCCGAGCCCGAGCAGCAGCCCCCCGACTATCAAGCCTGCCGACGCAATCAGCATCAGCGAAACGAACGTCGAGGTTACATCATGGAAGTGAACGGCGGGGACGCCGGTAAGACGCGCGAAAATTTCGTACCAGTAATTCAGCATCAGGATCGAGAACGGCGAGGCGACGCCGACCACGCCGACAAGCTGCAACCCCGCATAGACTCCGCGTCGCAACGTGGAACAGTCCATCGGCGCAACTGGACAATAGTCGGATTGGGTCTGAACCGCCGGCGAGCCGTGATAGCGCCTGCCATCCGGCACCCGCTGTCCTTTCTGCAAGGAAGAAGAGTGGCCGAGCTGGGCGCCGTCACCCATCGCCGTGTCGATATCGAGCACGCTCGCTTCACCGACAAAGGCGTCGCGGCCGATGTCGATCGGCCCGATCTCAATAAAATTGGCGCGCGCGCGATAACCGAGCAGGATGGAGTCCTTGCGCAGGATCGTGTTGTCGCCGACCGAGAACAGATCGGTCGTGACCGGAGTGAAACGGGAGTTGAGCACGGCGCCGCGCCCGATCCGGGCGCCAAGCGCGCGCAGATAAAGATTGTAGATCGGGCTGCCGACGAAGGCCGCCGCCGGCGCGGTGCGGATCAACGTCTTCACCGCCCAAAAACGGAAGTAGCGTAGGCTCCAGATCGGGATCCGCTCATTCTTCCATTTGCCGATGAGCAGCCATTTGGCGGCGATGGGAAGCGCGCTCAGGCCGGCAAAGACGGCCGCGGCAGCGACGACGGCGCGCACATAGAGATCGAACGGCGTGCGAATGTCGCGATAGGTCCACTCCAAGCCGAAGGCTGCGGCGCGCAACACCAGAAATCCATAGCCGGCATAAAATAGAAGCTGGAGCGCGCCACATCCGTAGTAGGAAAAGTCGGATGGGACGTGGATCGGGTCCGGCTTGGCCGCGACGAGGTTTTCGTTGGCCGCGCCCTCCAGGCGAACCGCCAGTCTGGCGATAGTCGGGTTCTGATAGATGTCGCGCATCGAAACGTTCGACATCTCCGGGTATTGCCTGATCCGCGCGCAGAAACGCGCCATCAGCAGCGAATGGGCACCGAGGTCATTGAAGAAATGATCCTCGACCGAGACGCGCTCGGCCTTCAACACGTCGGCAAGCGCGCTCACCAGGATGCGCTCGCTCTCGCTGCGCGCTTCGACGAAATTGGTGCCGCTCTGACAGCGCGGCCCCTTCGGCTTCGGCAGCTTCTTGTGATCGGCCTTGCTGCTGATCAACATCGGAATGAACGGCAGCTCTTCCAGGAAGGCCGGCACCATGTAGGCCGGCAGCCGACCACGCAACGCCTCGGCGATCTCGCCGCGCGACAGGTGGGCGCCTTGCTTGAATGAATAGTAGGCGACCAGCTCCGGCATGTCCGGCTCGGGCTCGTGGGTAACCACCGCGGCCTGCGCGATCTCGGGCAACTCCAGCAGCATCGACTCGATTTCGCCGGTCTCGATGCGATAACCGCGAATCTTAACCTGGGTGTCGATGCGGCCGTGGTATTCGACCTCGCCGTCGGCGTTGATCCGCCCGAGATCGCCGGTGCGGTAGATGCGTCGCGACGGGTTGTTCTCTAGCCGCAAGAAATCGGGGATGAATTTCTGCGCCGTCAGCTCGTCGCGATTCATGTAGCCTGCGGCAACGCCTATTCCGGCAATACCGATTTCGCCGAGCTCACCGATCTCCAGCGCTTTGCCTTCCTTTGGATCAAGAATCACGATCGAATACGTCGGCAAGGGTCGACCGATGGTGACCGGCTTCGCCGGCGTCAGTTCGGTCAGGGTCGCGGTGACGGTGGCCTCGGTCGGACCGTAAGTGTTCAGAATTGTCCGCCCGGCACGATACCAGCGCCGCACCAGATTTTGTGGGCAGGCCTCGCCGCCGACCAGCAGGATCCGCAACTCAGGCAATTCCTCTTCGATTGTCGCGAGCAAGGTCGGGCAGCATGCCATGCCGGTGACCCGGCGCTCGCGCAGGAAACCGCTCAGCTCTTCGCCGATCAGACTGGCACCGGGCCGTGCGGGAACAAGCGTCGCGCCGGCCATCAACGGCACCCAGATTTCCTCGACCGAGAAGTCGAAGGCGATGGTCATGCCCTGGTAGACACGGTCGCCGGGCGCATAGCCGTAAAGCTCGGCGGCAACGCGAACAAAATTGCAGATGCTCGGGTGCTCGATCACGACACCCTTTGGATTACCGGTCGTACCCGAGGTGTAGATGATGTAGCAGACTTGGTCGACGGGCGGCGCCACTTCGTCAGCGGCGAGCGGCACGCAGGCTTCGATATCAATCGCGGGCTTGGCAAGATCGATCAACACATGCGGCACGTCGAGCGCCGCTAGCTTGTCGCGGAACGGCGACATCGACACGATGGCCTTCAAGTCGGCATCGCCGGCGATGAAGCGCATGCGCTCGATCGGAAACCCGCCATCGAGCGGCACATAGGCCGCGTTGATTTTCATCACCGCTAGCAGCGCAGCATAGGTGTCGGCGCTCTTGTCAAACAGGAGACCGACGCGATCGCCGGAACCGATGCCCTGACCAGTGAGATAACGCGCGAGTTGGTTGGCCCGGCTGTCGAGCTCCCGGAAGGTCAGAACGGCGTTTTCAGCAGCGACCGCTTCGGCGTCGCCCATCTGCGCACAGCGCTCGGCGATCAGGTGATTGAGCCGTTCCCCGGCGCGCCAACGGATTTCGTTGTCGCCATCGCCGGACAAGGCCGACGACCGATCGGCTACCACGCAGTCGATAATTTCGGTTTTTTCGAGTGTTGTGAGCAAGACACTACTCTACTTCCAACGTGCCGGGCTATTCGGCGGGTGAGATCCGCCCCGACGCGCCAACCGCCACAACTGTCGGCTGCAGCAGCGCGGCCGCACCACACGGCCCGCCGCTATCGCCCCAGCGGATATTGAAGTAGCCCCCCGTTTTCTCGGCATTTTTATATGGTTAGTGCGCTTGTTGTTTTGGCGAAAATGGACGGTTGAACCTGAACGTATGCTGAATGAAATCGTTAAGGTGAATACCCGCCCTTCCAAGAAAAGCGGTTTAGTCGGCGTTTATGACATAGTTGAATTGGGTGCAGTGCAGGATAAACGAAGTTGAATAGGCAAGTGGTGGCTCGGGAGGGCTCGAACCTCCAGCGCGGCCGCTGTGGGCGACGCGCCTTGCCAAGAGAAGCCAATCAAGTTTGACGGCCAGCGTCCGCCTTGGCGGCTTTGTTCCGGTCGGGTGCGGCCATGGTTGGTCAACCATTGGTCGAAGCCGCGCGCGAATTTCCGGTTGGATTCTCACTTAAAAAGAGGAGGAGGATCGAGGAAGTCGCCGAGCGCGTGTCGGCTGCCGCAGCGGGGCTTTTCTCTGTCTTTGGAGCGCCCTTTAGAACCTCTTGGACCTTGAAGACGCAGGCATTCGGAATGCGTTTGCGTCCTGTCCCCAAGGGGCTGATTGCGGAGGCCGAACCGATCGAGCACAATTACCGCTCATGCCCGCGACCTATTCAAACGTGACCCCGAGCCTTTTTCCGTCTATCCACATTACCCTGCAATATCGATCTTTACGGTCGCCATCCAGCGTCAGCCAAAAGGATTTTGGCAAGCCAAAGGTGCTTCCCACGCTAAGGCCGGCTCCTTGTGGTGTTAGATCATGAATCGTGCAGGGAAGGTCTTGTCCCTTTGGGCCAAACTTAATGACCCCGCGCTGGTGATGCGCTGAAGGGCGGGCCTCTCTTCTGCGCTCGAGTGCTTGTCTGATTAAGTTTTGTTCGGTCATGACGTGGCCTCAATAGTCACTAGTCACTACTTGGCCGAGAAACTTAGTTGAGAAGCCATGTCTTCAACGGCGCGGAAATAGACACCGTTGAAGAAATACGCGTCCACCAGATACAAGGTGACGATGCAGATCGCGACGGATATTGCGAGTCTCATGGCAGCCTCGCGCGGCCCCGCAAACTCAAACCCATTTTCTATAAGCCTGCCCTTCATTAGTTACTGAAGGCCTAATTAGTATATTTATTCCGCTAAATTAGGATATCGATCATAAATACGGACATTATTCATCCACTTTATTCGAAGACCCGCTCGCCCGCGCGGCCTTCGTCAACGGCCGCGCTCGACGGGCGCCTGCTGCGGGGTGTCGACGTGACCGGACTCTGCGACATATCCGTTGATTGGTCCCGCCAGCACCGGGCGCTCGGCCTCGACATTTAAACGCCGCGCCCAGTCGAACCGGTCTCTTGCCCGACACAGACCTGAGGGGATGCGTGATGGCGGACGCAGTCGTGGTCGAACCCGTCTCCACTCTTCAATTCCCTGCTAACAGGCAAATTAACTGGGAATTTCGCGTCATCCCGCCTCCGTGAGAACATTCACCGTCTAGACCCCGAGCAAATTCAGGCGCTTGGAGCCGAATTCTTTAAACGTAAAATCAGGGAACTTTTTCGAACAGATCAGGGAATTTCCAAATAGGATAAGCGAAAGTTCCTCGCGCGACATCCGGCGCTGCGAGTTGCGCCGACAGCCGAGTTCAAGCAACTCGCTTAGCCCGCGCCTGCTTTCGCACCCTGCTCCAGTCTGCCAGGACCGGGCGACATCCTCGATATCAAACCACTTCTTCGCCCTAACCTTCTTAAGCTGCCTCTGGTCGAGATGTGGCTTGATCAGAGTCTCGAACGCATACGTGATCTGATCGTACTCATCCTCTCAGCCCTCAGTACGGTTTTTGGACAGCTTTCCAAGAGTGAGCACGATGGCGTCTCGGCAAAGCGAAAATAGAAGTGCAATGGCGCGCATGTCGCCAGCGCGCTTTACGGCCATAACGGGCACTCCCTATGACAAGTACGATCCGAACAAGGAAGCAGCCGCAAGGCCAACAAGACTAACGAGCCCGTATCCTAGTAAAGCGACCCAGGCAATTGTGAGTACAAACCCCACCGCAATTGCTACGGGCGGCCAGGCTTTCTGAGGAGGGCGACATCGCCCGGTCTCTGGCGCGGAAAACATCGAGGAAATCGTTGTTTGAATCTTCATGGCTGTCTTTCAATTTCTCGCCCGACGCGCGACGCGCGACGCCCGACGCCCATAATGCGCCACAACAGTAACCTCGCCTGCTTTGACGTCAGACGAGGTTACTGAGGCGAGCGTTCTGGGGTGTGGCGTGCCCAGAAACGCTATTGGATAATTTGAGCTGCGAATTGCCCCTAAAGATATTGCCTCTTGGGGTCGATTATCTTTGGCTATCGGTCGCCGCTTCGTTGCGAAATACCTCGCGCACGCGCGTATCCGTCCGCTACGGTCGCAACGCATTGCGTAAGCGGGTATCAACTTAATCAAAATATCTTCGTACGCCCTTGTTGCGAGACGACGTTCCAAATGCGGACGCACAGGGTCACAAGCAGACATCAGATTGGTTGCTGCATTCAGCTTATGCATACGGGTCATAAGGGTAACCGGCATAGACAAGGTCGCCGCCATTCACACTCGACAATGCGCCCAGCTCCTTGACCGTTCCGCCTCGCACCGTCGTACTGCATGGTTCGTCATTTCGTTTGACCGGCAGTCGAAAACCACTGTTGCCGGCAAGATAGGCAGCCGCCTCGTCTTCGGCATCAGTAGCCGCGCGTACCATGGCGGCCAGGTGTGGTTGCACCACCACGCCCAGGCCTGACAGGCGGCTAAATCTCCGGCCACGATCGATAAGCGTGCCGCCCAATTCCACCTCCAACTTCTTGATGCCGAGTGTCAGCGAAGGTTGAGCGATACCGCAATGCTCGGCCGCGCGGCTGAAGCTCCGCTCGTTGCAGAGGGCGAGGAAGTACTGGACTTGCTGAAGCGTCATCATGGTGACCAGAGTATTGATCAGCTCTGACGGAAATTTTGTGAGCTGGCTCACACGGCGTTCGCACTTTGTTGGTGTCGATCTGTACGCCCGGCTGACACAAATTCGATATCCGTTGAGGCGTTCTCTCAATGCCCATCGGGGGAGTGATAACGCAGGGTATTTAGGCGTCGGACGCAGCCTTCCGGCCCATGACATGGCGCGAGGTTAGAATGAGCGGCCAACGCGGGCATTGGGGCGCGAATTGCCGCTGCCTCTTCAAAGAGACCGGCGATGCGGCGCCGGGCGTAAAAAATGCGTGTCTTGACCGTGTTGCACGGCACGCCGACGATTTCGGCGACTTCATTCACCGACTTCTCATGGTAGTAAACGAGATCGATCACTTCGCGGTGCTCCGGCGACAGCCTCTCGATGCATGCCCGCAAGCGGCGTGCGTCATCATTCTTCGTTAGCGCGACTTCCGGATCATCCGATTGGTCTTCGATTGCATCCGCAAATCCATCCTCATGCACTTCGTTGCGGCGCTGCCTCAGCACGGAAAGAGCCTTCAACCGGGCGACCGCGAGAATCCACGTTGAGACCTGGCTGCGCCCTTCGAAGCGGCGGGCCTGCCGCCAAACGTCGAAGAAGGTCTCGATGACGATATCCTCGGCGGTCGACGGGTCGTCGACCAGGCGCCGCAGGAAGCGGAACACACGGGCATTGTGGCGAGCAAACAGCGCCCGCATCGCCAAGGTATTGCCCGCAGCGATGCTCTCAATCAGGTTCTGGTCCGAACACCGTGTGCCCCCCGAACGGAGAGTGTGCGGTGAAAAAGGCAGATGACCAGGGCTTTTTGGCTGTGCTGACATCGTAACCTCCCAGCCCGTCAGAGCGGGCGCTATTGCGGCCAGTCGAGAGCCGTTCTTGAGGAGGAGACTAGGGAAGGAGCCCGCGAGCCAATGTGAGGCAGGTCACAGGTCAATCAAATGACGGCCGGTGGCGGCACGAGGTCGCCGGAGTTCTATTCCGCTGTTGGCAGGCGTCGTAGCTGAATCCGCGCCTGGCCGACACTCTACCGACTCGATCGGCGATCGCACCCTTGCGAAGGGGGCACCTAGGAAAGCCTGATCGAGCACTGCCTACTCGGCGCCGTGAGCGACAAACTCTTCGAGCCGCTTTGGGGAGAGAATGACGACGCCGCCCCGTTCCAGCGTCAGATATTTCCGTTGCTGCCATTGGCGAAGCTGCTTGTTCACGCTCTCTCGGGAGATTCCAACCATCTGGCTGAGTTCCCGTTGGGTTATACGGATCACATTTTGCTGAGGCGACAGGAAGGATCGCCGGTAGAGATGAAGGAGTACCTTGGCAAGCCGCGTTTCGGCGTCTAGAAATACGAAGTCTTCGACTTGCTGGCTCGTTGCGCGAATGCGCTGGCACAGTACACCGATCAACTTTGCGGCGAGATCTGGATACTCGTGCAGCAGATGGATGACGTCGCGACGCTCGATGACCAACAGTTCCCCGTCTTCGATCATCGTCGCATCGGCGGTGCGTTCCCCGCCG
The DNA here is from genome assembly GCA_963732895.1 of uncultured Pseudomonadota bacterium. Lineage (GTDB taxonomy): Bacteria > Pseudomonadota > Alphaproteobacteria > Rhizobiales > Xanthobacteraceae > Pseudolabrys. Next base: position 29,838 of record CAVTBG010000010.1, read on the forward strand.
TCTAGAAATGCAATTTCGCCAAATATCTCGTTGGGGACGATCAAGTTGAATATTGTATCTTTGCCCTCCTCCGATGGGGCGCTTATCCTGACAATACCGCTGCAAACAATGTAGAGGCGCGATCCAACGTCGCCCTTTCGGAACAGAACAGTGCCCTTCCGGGCGCTGCGCGTAACTGCCCGCGGAGTGAGCTTGTCGACTATCTCTTTGTTAAGGTCCTTAAGAAATGGATGCGCACGCAACATGGCGCGCTTGTCGATTTGACCGTCCCGACGCTGAACAACATGTTGGGCCGCCATCGCTCGGATCCTCTAAACCGAAAATACCGATTTGCCGGCTCGAACGCTAGCATTGCAATCATTGCCGCCTGGAAGGGGCGGCGTGAACAAAATAACACCTTCTTATCTGGCGCGTATTAGGAAGATTGTGATATAATTATTCGAATTTCGGCAAGTGATGCTTGAACACCCTGGTTTACACTGACGTTTAGTGTGCTGTTGCGCGGGGCCGTGCAACACCCTGCGCTGATAAACGGGGGGTAATCATGAAACGGGCAATCACGCTCGCCGGTGGCGGGCCGGCCGCCGGCCTGCACATCGGCGTGTTGGAGCGGTTGAAGAAGGCGGGCATCGAGTTCGACGTATGGGCCTTGTCGTGTATCGGCGCGTGGGTCGGGCTTGTTTACAATCAGTGCGACCCTGGCACAGAAATCGATCAGACATACGAATTCTTCCGCAACGGTGTTTTCCGCGACGACGTCTCGTACCGGCGCTTTCCGGTCAATACCGTATTCGGCACCGATAATGTATCGAACATGCGCGCCATGTTCGATTTTTTCAAAGATCCCGACAGCTACAAAGATCTTTGGCTGCCAGACAAAATATTTCAGTCGTGGCGGAACACACTTGACCTCATGGGCGACCGGTCGAAGTGGAATGAGGGCGACATCAATCGATGGCTGCTCAACGACGTTCTGGCGGTCAATCCGCTCGTTCGATTTTGGACGTCGATGCTGTTTCTCAGCAATATCACTGGTCTATCGAGGATATGTTATCCCGAAAGCAGCTTCATGCAGGCCATCAAATTCGGCAGACTGTTCGATAGCAAGAAACCGTTCATTTTCCACAACGCTTGGAACATCACCAAGCAGAAGCTTGAACTGTTTTCAAACAAGCCGGAGTTCGTTTCCAAATCGGATTTTCAATATCGCCGGATTACACCGGAAAGTCTATGCGCCTGCTCGGCGTTGCCGTACGTGGAGGAGACGGTCGACATCGATGGTGACACCTATTGCGAAGGGGCGCTGGTCGATACGGTCAATTTCAAGCAGCTGATTGAAGACCATCCCGACCTTGACGAGATCTGGGTTAGCCGGATCGTCGATGCTGGCCAAGTGCGACCGCCACGCAACATTGCCGACGCGCTGGGTAATCTGTGCATGCTGTTCGCCGCGACAGTTGGCGATGACGATATCAAGCTGTTTCGATATCACGTCAAGGAAGAAGGCCATTGGCACGGCCAGATCATCGAAATTCAGGTCTCCGACAGGATCGATTTCGAGTGGACGCACGCGAACCTCGATAACGGACGCCGGTATGGCTACGAGGCGACAGACAGGGCTCTGCAGACCTATAGCCCGAAACCGACGAACCCGGACTAACGATCACAGAGTGGCAAGTATCGCGCGCGCCTCGCGTAGGTCGCTTGTCTCACTGCCTTCCGTAAACCAATCGCAGATCGGGGCCAGCAATTCGCGAGCCCGTTGCGATTCGCCGTGGCGGAGCAGCGTCTGAGCAAGATCGCGTGCGACGCGGAGTTCGATGGACTTGGCGTGTTGCGATCTAGCCAATTCGAGTGCCTGCTCGAGTAAGGCAACTTGGTTCGCCACGGCGGCGGCATCTCCCGCGTCTTGTTGGGCCCGTGCTTTCAACCGGTAAAGCTCCGCCTCGAATATTCGTTCGGAATTGTTTTGAACGGTCGATAGCCCCAGATCGAGAATCTCCAAGGCGCCCTCCCGGTCACCGCGCACTAGTAAAGCGCTGCAAAGCAAAGCGTAAAGCGCGGTAATTCCAAGTTGATAGCCGGCATTTCGATAATCATCGAGAGCGGTCGTGACTTCACTCACTGAGGACTGCGAACCTAGGAAGGCATCGCAAATTCCTGTCATCGTTTGCGACAGGCCGCGCCACTGGCGGAATTCGTGTGCCTTCGAGAGTTCGCAGCAGCGTGCGGAGTGTGCGCGCGCAACGTTGAACTGGCCGCGAAACGCGTAAAGCACTGCTGCATAATAGGATGCATAGGCGTGGGTATGCGGGTGCGCGATGGTGTCGGCCCGACGTAAGGCCGCCTCGATGCGCTCGACTGCGGAATCGGGTTGGCCGAGCAACCACAGTGTCCATGACATCAACGCCAGGTCGGCGACCCCGGCGTCCTGACCTGCGGCACGGGCTTTCAATTGTTCCGTCTCACTGCTCTTGTTGAACGTTTCGAAAGCGTCGGCAATCGTCGTGGCCGCCTCGCTGAGCTGGCCCATAAACATAAGAATCATCGCTTTACCGCGCTTAGCATTGATCAGGGCGGGACGGTCACGCCGCTGCTCGGCGCGTTGGAGCAGCAGGCCAATCGTCTCGCGCGCGAGCGGGAGCTCGCCGCGCATGACGCTGGCGGTCACCAGCCAGAACATGACTTGCAGGAATTCCGGAGGATCGCCGAGCTTTTCGCAAATCCGGCGCGCCCGGATAAAGTTCGCGACCGCGGCCTTCCCGGCGGGTCCTTGGCTGGCGATCAAGCAAGGGCCCTTGGCCATCAAAAAGCTGAGTTCGATTCGGTCCCGCTCGGGGGTGGCAGGAAGAGCCTGGAGCGCTTCCATACCCCGTTCCAGATGGGCGACCGCCTCGAGGTGGGCCGAACGCTGCGCGGCCCTGGTTCCCGCGAGCAGCCAGTACTGTAAAGCCTTTTCAGTCAGTCCGGCCTCGGTCAGATGATGGGCAGCTGTTTCAGGTTGAGTTTCGACGATCTCCGGAAACCTCTGTTCGAATGCGTTGGCAAGTGCGGCATGCAGCTGGACGCGGCGGCTCTTTAGAAGCCCTTCGTAAGCCGCGTCGCGGATAAGCGCATGCTTGAACGTGTAGACCGCGTGCGGATTGACTCCCCGGCGGAAGATCAATTCCGAGTGAGTCAGTTGCTCCAGTGCGTCATCGAGCTTTTCCTTCGGCAGGCCAGCGACCGCGCTTAGGAGATCATACGAGAATTCGCGGCCGATGACGGCGGCGATTTGTGCCACGTCGCGTACTGGTGCCAACCGGTCGAGGCGGGCCATCAGCGAGGCATGAAGGGTCGAGGGGATCGCAAGCGAAGGCTGCGAGTGCTCGAGAACATATTGGTCACTGCGTTCCTGCAAGTAGCCGCTCTCCAGGACGGTCTTTGTCAATTCTTCGACGAAAAGCGGAACGCCGTCCGTGCGCGAAAGGATCTGTGAGAGCACTTCTTCCGGGAGGCGCTTTCCGCCCGTGACACGCTCTACCAGCGCGGCACCATCGCGCCGGCTGAGCCGGGTGAGGAGCACGGTCGATATGTGAGCGTGGCCCGGCCAAGGCGGGACAAATTCGGGCCGGGCAGTCATCAGCAGCAAGACCCGCATCGCAGGAAGCCGTTCAATCGTCATTGCCAGCAACTCGAGAGACGTCGGGTCAATCCAGTGGATATCCTCAAAGACCATCAAGATGGGCTGCCCGGCAGCTGCGATTTGGAGTTGGCCTAGTAAAGCCTTTAGCGTTTCCTCCTTTTGCCGCTGCGAGTCTAACGGCGGCATAGGATACTTCGGATTCGCCGGCAGAGACAGCAGATTGCTCAGGAGCGCGACGGCATGGTCCGTTGCGTGGCCGGCCGGACCTATCAGCGACTCCAATTTTGAAAGCCGCGTTGCCGGTGGATCGCCGCGCTCAAACTGGGCCGCTCGTTGCAGCTGATTGATGTGCGGGAATAACGCGCTATTCGCATGGTGCGAGGAGCAGACGTAGTGCCGCGTCCCATGTGGTTCGAACTGAAGCAATCCCTCGAACGCAAGCGAAATATGGGATTTACCAATGCCAGGCTCTCCAATGAGCAGTACCGCACGGCCTTCTCCCTGCTTTGCGGAGCGCCATCGGCGGCTCAGCATTTCGACCTCCTCGTCTCGCCCAAGGAGAGGCATCAGCTTCGCCTGATGCTGAGCTTCAAACCGGCTTTCGATGCCGGTCGCACGCAAAGGCTGCCACGTACTGATGGGGTGTGACCAGCCTTTGAGCGCAACGCCGCCGAGGTCGCGATACACAAAATATCCGTCCGTAAGTTGGCGGGTATTAGCGCACACGACAATCGTGCCGGGCTGCGCCACCGTCTGCAATCGAGCCGCCAAATTAGGAGGATCGCCCACGACCGCGTGCTCGCGGACGCCCGCTTCTGTGGTCAAGAGGTCGCCGATGACCACAGTGCCGGTCGCAACGCCGATGCAGGCTTGGAGGGCGGTGTCGATTCCGGTTTTGAGTGTCGGAATCGCTTCGACTAATTCGAGTCCCGCATGCAAAGCCTGTTCCGCGTCGTCTTCATGAGCATGCGGATAGCCGAAATAGATCAGTGCTCCGTCGCCCATATAGCGGGCGATCATTCCATTATGTCGGGCAACAACGGCTGCGATACACCCTTGGTATGTCGAAATAACCCGGCGGGTATCCTCGGGATCGTGCGCCGCCGACAGCGCGGTGGATCCCACCAAGTCGCAAAACATGACGGTCAATTGACGGCGTTGCGCGTCGTCGGTTGCCGATTCCGTTTGCCCAGGAGGTGGCGATGAGTGTGAAACGTCAGCGATTGCTCGCAGCAGCTTTCGCCGGTGGCCGAGCGGAATATTCAAGTCTTTGAGGTCTTGCTCGGTGAGTTCGCCGAGCACAGAAACATCGATCGCATTCGCGACAAATCGGTCCGCGTATTCGGACAGACCGAGCGGTGTGAGCCAATCTGTGATTGACGACATCGCAGACACAATCCTCTTTTACAATAATAACATACCGGCGCGCTCCGGACCATCAAATTAAGTATGAAAATACTCCGGACAATTTAATGCGGTATCCACCCACCAGGATCTTTGCCGGCGTTTCAGAACTGTTCGACCCCGGTTGTGTGATGGGTGCGACGCGGGGTGGAAAATTGCCGATCGTCTCGCCGCAAAGAAGTTGCGGGTGAGTGGCGCGCTTCACACTCATCCGTTGGCGCCGTTGCCATCATCCCCTTCGATCATCCCCTCGCGGCGGCTCGCTGCACTCGGCCAGCCTCGCGACTACCTCGAAGGAGAATGCCATGACATCGACACGTTACGTTTCGTTGGTATTCGTCGCCGTGGCCGCCGTGGGTTCGGCGCACGCGGACAGCGTGAAGTCGGGCCAGAGGGTCGCGCAAGCGCCGATGGCGAGCGTTACGGCTGCCGCCTGTCCCACGCAAGCCCTCGACGAATTGTCGCTGAAGTCGGACTTCAAGCCCTTCCTGGCCCGCAATTGTCCGGGAGGCGTTCGCAAGCAGGCCTTGAGACGCCTGTGGCGTTTGATGCCGCCCGTCAACGATGGAATTGACCAGGGATATTGAAAGCCTGGCGGCCAAAGTTCGCGAGGAATACCACGATGACATCGGAAATAGGTGTGATAGCAGACGTGGATCGCGCGAGAGCGGATTGCACGTCTGACAAAGCGAAGATCGTGCACGCAGAAGCCTTGCTTCGAAGCACGGCGCCCAGGCGTGTAGTTGCCGGATGTATAGGGCTTGCCTGCGTTCTGGCATTTGTTGTGGTCTTCGGACAACGACCGGTTCGTCAGCGGGCGCTGGAAGCGACCGTTGAGATGGAGCGGCTTGCAGTCACTCTGAACAATGCAAAAAACATCGCTCCTGACACGGCGCTGGTAATTTCGGAGCTGATCCGCAAGCCTAAATTCGACTGCGGTCAAATGGAATGCGGTCCCGCTCTGCATGCGCGCAATCGCGCGGCGCGTGCAAGGTTGCATGCACTGCTCGATAAGTCGACGAACCCCGGCGAGGCGTCGGCGCGGGCGTCGGTACCAAGGCTAGGTGATTTTCTCCGTTAACCGACTTGCGGCGATCCGGCCCGCGGGCTCCCTCGGGAGGCCCGCGGGTGCGCGTGTATTTGTTTATCGATGTTGCGGACCAGATCCTACCGCGCGATTTGAAAGAGGCGATCGAGGCAAAGACCTATCGACCGAAAAAGCCTATGCGATGGAACGACATCCTGATGCTGTCGACATTCCTCTGCGGTAGGCACATCCGTAGTGAGGCTCATGCCGGCTGGACCCAGATCAGGGCACGGTATGACGACGGAGGCTTCTCCGGGGGCAACACTGACAGACCACCCTCGCGCTCGGTGCGCTCGCCGCACCGTCCTCGCGCAGGACAACAAGGGTTGCTTCTCGATCATCCGCAACAGATCGCGGAGTGGCGTCATCGCACCTTCTGACAGGGTCGCGGGCCAGCACATCGTCAATCCGCTGTTCGGCCCGACCAAGACTAATAGCCTCAACGGTTCAAAGGTGGTCTTCCTGACAAAATCCCGCACCACGTAGCGCAGCCACCCCGGAAGCCAGACCATGATCGTCACCGATGGGGCCGTTGGGTTCAGGTGTGGGAAGGCGAAAAGGTCAAAGTTCAGGCCGGCGATGTCATCCGATTTGAGCCAAGTGTGAAGCATTGGCACGGCGCGACCGACGCAACCAGCATGACGAACATCGAGATCCAGAACATGGTCGGTGGCGCGAACTCGAAATGGATTGAAAAAGTTTCGGACGAACAGTTCCTGAAGCGAAGCTCACGGAGCGCAAAGGATTGTCGTTTGTCCGCTAAGGGTGGTGGGCTCAACCGATCGCTGCAATTCCATTTAGAGACTGCCGACGGTCGTCGGAAGACAAAAGATGAGGTTCCCCGCGTCCGCTTTCCAAAAGAGAGCCTGGGCCGCTTAAAAAATTTGGTCACGGCGTCACTCGGAATTTTTCAACACAATCGGTCAAAATCCGGCTTGGCACGATGCAAGCGATGAGTCCGCATATGCCTTAATAGCGGCGCGAACGCGGATACGACCGTAGTTCACCTCCGCGCCAAATGACGGCATCGGTGCTGAATTTGCTCCGCTAGAACCTTAATCTTCGTAGCTCGTGAATGGGCTTAGTTGGCGAATTGGCGCAGTCGCCAGAGTAATCTTCTGTCGGCTACTCGAATAGTCCTTCGAAGACGAGGATTGCGGGGCCTCACGAGATCGATCGAACAGAACCGCCCCGGCGTTGCCTCCAAACGACGCTAGATCATCCTGTTCGCAAGTTGCGGCGATCGCTAATCCGATCGAGGCAAGATGGGCCCGGCGGTAACAATAAACGGCAAGTAACGCTCTTGCTTTCGGTGGAACCGTGGCGACGAGTTCGTTCAACCCACGCGCGCTGGCGCGGTACAACTCTCCCAGCAACTCGTCGGAGACGGGACAAGGCTCATCTTCAAGGAGCACGCGGTGTTCGGGGAGCATCGCATAACCTCCGACGGCTTTTCCACGCCGCGATCATCAAGGACAAATGGTTAACCGGGCGTTATTAGGCTCTCGATTGTGATTCATCTATTTCGATCAGGCTCGCCAGCTCATCGGCGCTTAAGTCACCGACTACAACACCGTAAGGCCGCATTCCTCGCTAGGCCCCAAAACGCCGGCGATCCAAAGTTCGCCTCGCTGCAATAACATTTAAGGCTCTAACCGCCGCCGGATGTAAGTTCCGTAACAGGTCACAAGATCATCATAACGCTACTCAAACTTCATTGTGTGCGCTACCAAACCAATATGATGTGCGACGCTTCGAGCACTCCGGATCAAAGATTGCGCCATTTCCACCGATAGCGAGGGGCCTAACAATCGGCCGAGGATCAGTCCGAAAACACTACTGGCTCGCGCGGCTTGCGCTCGACCGCGAAGGGGCGTCGCGGTCGAGCAAGACCGGCGGCTTCTGGACCACGGCGACTTTGGACGGCATGGCTGTCTCCCCACGCTGTTGTTGGCGTGCGGTTCAAAGGGGAGTAAGCGGCAGGCGTCGGCACCCTGTGCCGGTGCCGCAACAAGGTACGGCACCTAAAGGCCACGGCAATGCAGCCGCAAGTATTCTGTGCGCAAATGCCGCATACGACATACAGTCAAAGAGCGAATGCGAGAAAACTCCCAATCGATGCACGCCCCATTCGATCAAAAACTCGCGCAAACCTGATTGCAGCAATCGCGCGCGGCCGCCGCCGGTTCAATGAACTCGTCCAAAATCCAAGCGCGACTGTGGATACGATCGATCACCGCGAAGGTCGCAGTTCTCGCAAAGTCAACATGACGGCCTCGCTGGCGCTCCTATCACCTCCTCTGGTCAAGGCCGCCCTCGAAGAGTGCCTGCCGCGGGGCATCGGCGTAACCCGGCGCTGCGAATGCCTCTGTGAGGGGAAGTCGAAGGACTCAATCGCCCCTCGTCGCGGTCCAGATGAAATGCCGCGCGCCGCCTTGCGGCCCCGTGGCACGCACGGGATTTTCGACCACGGCAAAACCGGTCTCGCGCAGCCGCGCCGTGAATTTCGCATCCGGCGCCGACGACCACACCGCCAGCACGCCGCCGGGGCGCAGCGCCCTGTAAGCGGCCGCGAGTCCGTCGCGATCATACAGCCGGTCATTGGCCTCGCGGGTTATTCCTTCCGGCCCATTGTCGACGTCGAGCAGGATGGCGTCGTATGCCGACCGCGCCGCGCGGATCAACTCGCCGACATCCGTTTCGCGGATGCGCACGCGCGGATCGGTCAGGCTGTCGCCGAACAGCTTTGCCATCGGGCCGCGGGCCCAGGCCACCACCGCCGGCACCAATTCGGCGACGACGATCCGCGCCTGCTCGCCGAGGACGACGAGGGCGGCGCGCAACGTAAAGCCCATGCCCAGTCCGCCGATCAGGATTTTCGGCCGCGCGCGGGCGCGGATTTTGTCGCAGGCAATTGTCGCCAGCGCCTGTTCGGTTGCGCTCAGCCGGCTGTTCATCAGCTCGTTTTTGCCGAGCTTGATGGAGAATTCGGCGCCGCGCCGCATCAGGCGCAGTTCGCCGCCGCCGGGCACTTGTGCCGTACCGAGGTGCGACCAGGGGATCATGGATTTCTCTTTCCGTCTGCTCAATCTGTTGTGAAAAGCACGCTCGCCTCGCCAATCGGATCAAGCGCGTCGTGAGCGCGATGGCGTGATTTGCCCATCGCGACATTTCGGTGCGGCGCAGTAATTCGGCCGCTTTCGGGGCGAAGCGGAAGTGGCCGGACATGCTGCTGGCGGCTTCCAGGTCGCGAATGACTCGACGCGGACCTTGGTCCGAGAATCTTCTGACGAATAGTCACCGCAGCCGGTCGCCCGGCTTAGTCAACTTGTCCATCAGCGGCACGACAGCGATCATTTCCTTGGCCAGAACCTCCTTGAGTTCCGTCATGGCCACGCTTTGAGGGCTGTCGCTACGGGTTATGATGCCGGTCCAGCGCTCCGGGCCGCTGCGCGGCGTCGGCAGCGCCACCAATTCACCCGCGGCGATGCGCTGCGCCAACGACAGCAGCGGCAACACGGTGAGAAAATCACCCTCCCGCACAAGCGTGATCAACGCCCCCGCGGAGTCGCTTTCGAACACCACATTCAGGTGATTGACGCCGAGATCGGCCAGAGTCGCACGCATGTCCGCCGACAGCACGCTTGCGCGCGAGTGGCCGATCCAGTTGGCGGCTTCGAGATCGTGGGCCGACACGACACGCTTGCGCGTCAGCGGGTGGCCTGGCCGGCAGGCGACGATATTGCGGTTCTGCAACAATCGTTCGATGGCGAGCCCGCTTTCCCGTTCCAGCAGTTCGAACGGCCCGATAACGATATCGAGCCGATGATTCATGATTTCCGTGACCAGGGCTGGGAAGTAATCGGCATGTAGTGTGACGCGGACCTGCGGGTGGGTGAGCGTGAAATTACCGATGATGCGGCTCACCAGGTGGTCGCAAAAGAACGGCGGCGCACCGACCCGGATGGTGCCGTACTGACCCGCCGTGACCTGCTGCGAAAGAATGTCCGCACGCTCGACCGCGCCGCGGATGGTTCGCCCAAAAGCGGCAAGCTCGATGCCGGTATCGGTCGGCGTCAGCGGGCGCCGGCTGCGCTCGAACAACGGCGTGCCGATACGCTCCTCCATCATCGCGATGGTGCGGCTGAGGGCCGGCTGGGTGGTGCCTAGCCGCTCGGCGGCCACGCGCAGGGTGCCGCTGTCCAAAATGGCGGCGAGTTGAACGAGATGGCGCGGGTCAAGCTTCATATCGAACTGATATAATATCCTGCCAAATTATCATTTTTAATCAAGTTATTTCCTGCCTATGATCGCTGGCAAAATAAGACCGGACACGGGCCCAAAGCCGGCAAAAAAACATCCTGGGAGGAATTCATGCGACTGTTGTCACTCGCCATCGCCGCCGCCTTCTTGGCACTGGCCAGCGCGGCTAGCCCGTCACACGCCACCGAGCGACTGATCGTCAATTGCTTCTGGCCGCCGCAGCACGCCGTCTGCCGCAAGATCATTCCGACTTGGGGCAAGTGGGTGGAGAAGGCGACCGAGGGCCGGGTGAAGATCATCATCCCTCCGAAGTCGCTGGCCTCGCCGCCGGAGCAATGGCAATCGGTGCAGAATGGCATCGCCGACGCCGCGGCGCAGTTCAACGGCTTCATCGCCAACCGCGTGTGGGGCCCGACCGTGGCGATGAACCCGTTCATCGCCACGGCAGACGCGCCGGCAATGTCGCAGGCGCTGTGGGAAACCTACGAGAAATTCTTTTCCAAGGAATACAAGGGCATCCACCTGCTTTCGCTGTGGGTGATCACCCCCGGCGACCTGTGGAGCCAGACCGACAAGCCGGTCAACTCCATCGCCGATCTGAAATCGCGCAAGATCTGGGCCCTGCCCGGCACCAACGCAAACATCATGAAGGCGGTCGGCGCCGGCGTCGTCTCCGGACCGGCGGTACAGATGAACGAGATCGTGTCACGCGGCGTGGTCGACGCCTATGTCGGCGTCAGCCCGGCAAGCGTGCGCGACTTTCGCCTAATCCCCTACACCAAATCGATGACGCAGTTCGACCGCGGTATCTATTCCACCAGTTTCTCCTTCCTGATGAGCGAGAAGAAGTGGAACGCGCTGTCGAAGAAAGACCAGGCAGCGATCATGTCGGTCAGCGGCGCAAAGTTCGGCCGCATGGCGTCGGCCTATTGGATGGAGGCCGACAAGGACGCCTCAGCCAAGCTGAAGAAGGCCGGCGTCACGATCGTCAAGGCCGACCCGAAATTCGAAGCCGCCCTCATCAAGATCGGCGGCACGCTGACCCATAAATGGATCGCTACCGCCGACAAGCGGGGCCTCAACGGGCAGGCGACCTATGACTTCTACGTCAAGCGCGTGAAAGAGCTTTCGGGCAAGGCCAACTAGCCAGTACGTCCCGTCACGCAATCCGGATCGCGACAACGGAGGCAGCCATGCGCGCGTTCGCTCAGGCCATGCTGCCTCCGCTAGTGCGGATCGCCGAGATCGTCACGGCGGCGCTCATCTTCGTCATGATGATGCTGACCTTTGCCGACGTGGTCGGGCGCTACATTTTCACCGCGCCGATCTTCGGCGCCGCCGAGATGATCCAGTTCCTGCTGGCAATGACGATCTTCGGCGGCTTGTGCCTGGTCAACGCGCGCGACGAGCACATCACGGTCGAGCTATTTGAGATTCAGCTCGATCGCCTGATACCGCCTGCCATGCGCCGCATCATCATTCAGCTATTCTCCGTCGGCATGATGGCTGTCATCGCCTACCAGCTCTACCAGTTCGCGGTCGAGTCCGAGCGCGTCGGCAGCAAGACCGTGGTTCTGGAGTGGCCGTTTGCGGTCGTGGCCTTCACCGTCGCCGGTCTGTCGGTGGTCAGCTTGGTCATGCAGATCCTCGGGCTGATCCTGGCTAACGACGAGCACCATCCGGAAGACGTCGGGGGCGTTCTGTGACCCCTGCCCTCATCGGCTTTGCCGTTCTTATCCTGCTCTGTTTTTTCGGGTTCCGCGTCGGCTTCGCCACCATGTTCGTCGGGCTAGTCGGCTTCGCCTACCTGCGCGGCTGGGGCCCGGCATTCTCGCTGGTCGGACAGCAGATCATGGACGACGCCATGAACTACAATCTGAGCGTCATCCCGCTGTTCATCCTGATGGGCACGTTCATCTACCGCGCCGATCTGTCGCGCGACCTTTACGAGGCCGCCTATGCCGGCTTCGGCCGCTTCCGCGGCGGCCTTGCGCTGTCGACGGTAATCGCCTGCGCCGGTTTTGCAGCGGTCTGCGGTTCGTCGCTCGCCACCGCCGCGACGATGACCAAGGTCGCCATCCCGCCGATGCGCCGCTACCGCTACGCCGACAGCCTCGCTTCCGGCTCGATCGCCGCCAGCGGCACGCTCGGCATCATGATCCCGCCGTCGGTGCCGCTGGTCATCTACGCCATCGTCGCGCAGCAGGACATCGGCAAGCTGTTCGTCGCCGGTGTGCTGCCCGGCTTGCTGCTGGTCGGCCTGTTCCTCGGCGCGGTGAAAATCACCGTGTGGCGCAACCCCGAATACGGCCCGGCCGGCGATCCGCTCGACCCGGAGGTCAAGCGCAAAGCGTTGCGCGTGGTGTGGCCGGTGCTCGGGTTGTTCGTGCTGGTGCTCGGCGGCATTTATGGCGGCATCTTCACCCCCACCGAAGCCGCCGGCATCGGCGCCTTCGGCGCCGCGGTGATCTCGCTGACGCGCGGGCACCTGCGCACGCCCGACGAATGGGTCTCGACGCTGGCCGAGGCGGCGCGCACCACGGCGACGCTGTTCATCGTCATCTTCGGCGCCCTCGTGTTTGCACAGTTCATCAACCTCTCCGGCATGCCTTACGGGCTGTTGGACATCGTCGATGCGCTGCACCTGTCGCCGACCGGGCTGGTGCTCGCCGTCGTTGTGATCGCGATCTTCATGGGCATGATCTTCGAGTCGATCGGCATTCTGCTGTTGCTGGTGCCGGTATTCATGCCGGCGCTCATTGAGTTCTGGCGTCAACTTGATCTGGTTCGGCATCGTCGTCGTGCTGGTCACCGAACTCGGCCTGATCACGCCGCCGATCGGCATGAACGTCTTTGTCGTGAAGGCGGTGATGCCGGATCTGAAACTGTCCCGCATCTTCGCGGGTGTGACGCCCTTCATCGGCGCTATCCTGGTGGCGCTGGCACTGATCTTCCTGTTCCCGAGCATCGCCACCTTCCTGCCGAAATTGATGTAGCAAGGCCCTCATAAGAATACGGAGAACTCGGAATGCCCGCTGCCAAGAACGTGCTTTGGATCATGGCCGACCAACTGCGCTGGGACTATCTGTCCTGCTACGGCCATCCGCACCTGAAGACGCCGCACCTCGATGCCTTGGCCGCCAAGGGCGTGCGCTTCGACGCCGCCTTCGTGCAGTCGCCGTTCTGCGGCCCCTCGCGCATGAGCTATTACACCGGGCGTTATTGCCGCTCGCACGGCGCGACCTGGAACGGCTTTCCATTGCGCGTCGGCGAGCCGACGCTCGGCGACCACCTACGCCCGCTCGGCGTGCGCGCGGCGCTGGTCGGCAAGACCCATATGATCCCCGACACCAAGGGCATGGAGTGGCTCGGCATCGACCCCCGTTCGCCAATCGGCGTCCTGCTATCGGAGTGCGGCTTCGAGCCGTTCGAACGCGACGACGGCCTGCATCCGGACGGGCCTTACGATCCGGACCCCGCTTACGACAATTACCTGCGCCAGCACGGCTTTCTCGGCCGCAACCCGTGGGAGGAATGGGCGAATTCGGCGGAAGGCGACGACGGCGAAATCCTTTCGGGCTGGCTCATGCGCTACGACAACCTGCCGGCGCGCGTGTCCGACGAGCATTCCGAGACGCCTTACATGACGCAGCGGGCGATGGACTTCATGGACAAGGCCGGGGATCAGCCGTGGCTGTGCCATCTCTCCTACATCAAGCCGCACTGGCCCTATATCGTGCCGGCGCCCTACCATAATATGTACGGGCCCGAGCACATCATTCCGCCGGTACGTTCGGAGGCCGAGCGCCAAACCGATCATCCCGTCTATGCCGCCTATCAGAAGACGCGCGTATGCCGCGCATTCTCACAGGACAAAGTGCGCGAGCGCGTGATCCCCGCCTATATGGGCCTGATCAAGCAGCTCGACGATCAACTCGGCAAGCTGTTCGCCTACATGGAAAAGTGCGGCCTCATGGACAACACCATGATCGTCATGAGCTCCGACCATGGCGATCACCTCGGCGACCATTGGATGGGCGAGAAGGATCTGTTCTTCGAGCAGTCGGTGCGCGTGCCGCTCATTATCTATGATCCGCGCCGCGAAGCCGATGCCACCCGCAGCACCGCGACCGCCGAACTGGTCGAGGGCATCGACCTGGCCCCCACGTTCCTCGAATTCTTCGGCGGCGAGGCCAAGCCGCACGTTCTGGAAGGCCGTTCGCTCAGCCCGCTCTTGCACCGCAAGGGAAAGCCGGAAAAATGGCGCGACTACGTCATCTCCGAATACGACTACGCCACCCGGCGCGCGCGCGTCGAACTCGGCATCGACCAGGCCGAAGCGCGGCTGATCATGGTGCGCGACAAGCGATGGAAATACGTGCACTGCGAAGGTTTCCGGCCGATGCTGTTCGATCTGGAAGTCGATCCACAGGAGCTCAACGATCTCGGCGCCGATCCTGCCTTTGAGGCTGAACGCGCGCGGCTCGCCGACGCCATCTTCACCTGGGCGCGCAAGCACCACAGCCGTATCACCGTGACGCCCGAGCGGGTCAACCAGATGGCCGGTCGCGAGCCGCAAGGGATTCTGATCGGCTACTGGGACGAGAAGGACTACGAAGAAGAATTTGGCAGGCCGTTCAAGACAACTAAAGCTCCTCATAGTCGTTAGGGCCCTCCGGCAGCAGAAGACGTCCGTTAAGCTTCCGCTCTTGGCCGATTGCGTTGAAAAAGTCCGAGTGACGCCGTGACCAACTTTTTTTAAGCGGCACAGGCTCTCTTTTGGAAGGCGGAAGCGGGGAACCTCATCTTTTGTCTTCCGACGACCGTGGCAGTCTCTAAATGGAATTGCAGCGTCAATCTGAGCCGAGCAAAGATAACAAAGCCATTTTGACGGTTTTTATTCTGGCTCAACTTTCGACTTTTTCGACAGAATCGACCCAAATCAGACTTCGGACCGTCGATCCAATCTCGGCTAAAAACTCGTAAGCTGTAGAAGCGTTAAACGTTTGAAATTGCGAGTGGCCTAATTCAATGTCAGGAGCAAACCATTGCAGAAGAAAGGAACCATGGAATTTCCTGAAATCATCAAAATCATCAGCCGACTGCCAGAAGCAGTTATTCCCTATCGGTCGTTAAGACCAGCGTATTGCAGTCCGTAAATGAGCAATTGGTCTTTTCAACGCAATCCAAGCCGTTGATTTGTATTCTCACGGTCTCAAGGCGCAATGGGGCAAGTTCGTTCACGGTCAACTAGAGCTAACTATTGATGTTGAAACGCGCACCTACGGTCGGGGAATCCCGTATGTCATTCCGTCAGGAGTTATTCACAGTGCAAAACTTCCGGCGGGGACCGAGATCATCGAATTCTTCGAAGAAAATGACCGGTACAAGCAGAAGTGATTGGCCAGAACTGCCGCTACCGAAATTTGGGTGATTAAACAACTCTTCAAATGAGGCAGGCCAATGAAAATCCATGGGGCGGCTTATCTCTATACACTTGCTGCATACACTTGCTGCTCTCGGCATGGCGTTTCTTGGCTCTACATCCATCGTCATAGTTACCCGACAGAGCCTTGGAACGACCGGTCTGTCGCCGTTTCAATTGCTCGTCACTCGGGTCTTGATTGAACATGACTTTATGGTCGTTAGTTTGTCACTTATTCCAATTCTTTTGGCGCTATTTGATTTGTCGCAAAACATGATCTGGCGAATTTCAAGCGCGATCTCTGCGTCTGTCGCCGCAAGTTGGGTCGGCTTTTATTGGTCTTGGCGTTAACCCGCGGTCCGCAGGTATCCTCATCCTACATTTGCGCGAATAATTTTCGCGAAGACAATCTTTGCTGATGTTACCCTTCTATCAAACTCAATCGGGCTCCCGTTAAAACCCCAAGTCGGTCCTTACGCGGCAGCGATAACGTGGATCCTTTTCAAGGGGCAGACATCTTTCTTCCGTCGATCAAAGCTTTTCTGCGAGCGCCCAAGACCTAGCTAACTCGCAATGTCACCAAGCGGCGCATCCTGAAGACCGGGAAGACGATCGGCGCAAACGAGGTCGAGGCGGCGCCCACCGCAATGCGATATTGAGTTGATGGCGCAGAAACAGATTCTCGGCCTGAAGATCGGCGCCTCGACTAGAGCAGATCGAAGGCGAATGTTCCGAGCGCGTGCAGGATGGCAATCATCACAGGGGATGATGCCCCGGTTCTCCCTCGCTATACGAATTAAATGGTGGATGGACTTTTCGCAAGGGACACGCTTTCCCTTCGACGAAGGCGCAACGTTAGACCGGAACTGTCAATTCTCTGGGTTTAAAAACTCTTCGAGAGAAAAGAGCTTTTGCTCCGCTGCCGGTTTGCGCAAGGTCACGCCTTTGAACGGCGTCGCTTCGTGCAGCCACTTCTTCGGCGGCGGCAAATCCCAGGTGAACCGGTTGCCGCTGTGCCAGCGCACCGGCTTGTCGTCGAAGTCCATGAGCTGGATTGCCGGCGGCAGAATTTCGACCCGGTGTCCGTCCGGATCGCGGAAGTAGACGTAGAAGACGTGCCCCTGCCCGTGCCGCCCCGGACCACGCTCGAGGGTGTGCGCAAAGCCGATGCCGCCGGCGGTATCCAGGGCGCGAAACAGGCAGTGGCTCTCGGCGACGATGTAGCCGAAGTGGTGCAACTGCGGACCGGGCCTGGTCAGCAGCACCATGTCATGCGGATTGTTCTTGCGGTACATGAACAGGCCGAGCGGATCATCGTCATCCGGCTGGTCGACGAAGTAGTCCGAAATCCTGAAACCGAGATCGGTGTAGAAGCGGCCGGCGTCCTCAACGTCCGGAACCAGACACTGGACATGGTCGTAGCGCAGCGCGCCGGCGCCGCGATGGAATTGCGGCTGGTCATGCAGCCGCGGCAGCGTCGGCATGCTGGCGCAAAACTCGAGCGGAATGCCGGCGCGGTCGCTGACGCGCAGCGTGCGGCCCTGAAACGGCCGTTCGATCCAGTCCGCCGCGACACCGGTCGAGTCGAAATACTTCTTCGCCAAATCGAGATCTTCGTCCCAAAACACGCGAAAGCCGACAGCCTCGCAAGCCGGGGCACCGTCGACCTGACGCAGCGTAAGACTGTGGTGGCAGGTTTCTTCGACGCCGCGCAGATAGACTTCGTGATCAGTCTCGTGGCTCACCAATAGCCCGATGACCTCGGTGTAGAACCGCCGGCTCTGCGACAAATCGCGCACCGTGAGGATGACTTGGCTGGCGCGTGTGATGTTGAAAGGCGGCGAAAAATTCGTTTCCGGAACGGCCATAGACCCTCACCCTTCACGCGCGCACGGACATCATCACGCGACCGCACTCGCTTCCGCCGCGCTGCCGCCGAGCGCTGCTTCGAGCGTGGCTTCATACTGCTGAAAGACCGGATCGTGCCGATGCCGCGGCCGCGGCAGATCGACGGTCAATTCGAGGGTCAGGCCTGCCGGCCGCCCGCTCAACACCAGCACCCGATCCGACAGATAGATTGCCTCGCGGATATCGTGGGTGATGAACAGGATGGTGTTCCTGGTCTTGTCCCAAATCTCGCTGAGCGCGGCCTGCATGGCCTCGCGGGTCTGGGCGTCGAGCGCGCCGAACGGCTCGTCCATCAACAGCGCCGCCGGTTCGATGGCAAGCGCCCGCGCCAGCCCGACACGCTGGCGCATACCGCCGGACAGCCTGTAAGGGTGATAGTCTTCGAAGCCGGCGAGGCCCACGAGATTGACATATTTGCGCGCCAGCGCCTCGCGCGCGGCTCTGGAAAGGCCCTTGGATTTCAGGCCGAACTTGATGTTGCCGAGAGCGGTCAGCCACGGAAACAGCGCAAATTCCTGAAACACGATACCGCGATCTAGTCCGGGGCCGCGCACATGGCGGCCGTCGAGATAGACGTTTCCGCCGCTCGGCTCGGCCAGCCCGCCAGCGATGCTCAGCAGCGTCGACTTCCCGCAACCGGACGAACCGATGATGCTGACGAATTCGCCGTCCCGGACCGTGAACGAAATATCTTCGAACACGCGCAGATAACGCGTCTTGTTCCAGCCTTCGCGCCGTCCATAGGTCTTGCTCAGACCCTCGACTCGCAGCTCACCCATCGTTTCCTTCCACTTCTCGCTGCCGCCGCCGGCGGCCCCGTGCTCAATCCGGTCACGGCGCCGCCGGCAGGCTTTGCAGTGAGCTTACTTGATCCGCGCTTCGGCCGCATCGCCGAAAGATGGCGCGGTGACCGCCTTGATGTCCGGCTTCGAGGTGATCTTGCCGGTCTTGAACAGGAAGTCCCGCGTGCGCGGCAGTTCGGTCCAGTCGCTGGCGACGAAGTTGACGCCCATGAATTTGGGCACCTCGAACATCATGGTCTTGATGATGCTCTCGTCCAGCTTGGCGCCGGCATCGTGCACGGTCTTGGTGTACATATCGAGCGCCTCGTCCGGATGGGCGCGTATGTATTTGTCCGCCATCGCGTAGGCGTTGACGAACTTCTGCACGGTGTCGTGGTGCGCCGCGACGTAGTTCTTGTTCGCCACCAGGAGCAGCGGATAGGTGATATTCGCCATCTTCTGGAATTGCGCGGCGCTGATGATCTCCTTGCCGTTGCCACCCTGGACGATGCGGCTCATCATCGGGTCCCAGCCCATGACCGCGTCGAACTTCGGCGGCTTGGTCGCCATCGCGGTCGGCATGTCGACCACGCGCACGTTCGAAATCTTGAAATCGGTCGGCTTCAGGCCGAGTTGCTCGACCAGTCGCAAGAAGACGCCGTGGACGCCGGTGCCAACTTGAATGCCGATATGCTCACCCTTCATGTCGGCGAGCGATTTGACCGGCTTGTGGTTGGGCTGGCCGATCATCTTGGCGGTGAAGCCGCGGGACGCCGCGCCCAGCGCGACCAGCGGAATTCCCTTGCTGGCCGCAGAGAAGAACACGACATCCGACACCTCGCCGAATTCGATCTGGCCGGAGGCGATGGCGCCGACCGCAAGGTTGCCGCGCGCGATCGGCTTGCGCGTGACCTCAAGTCCTTGCTGTTTGAAATAGCCCTTCTCGGCCGCCACCAGCGACGTCACCTGATTGACGCCGCTCGCCATCGCGACGGTCACGTGGTCCTGCGCCGACGCGGCCGGTGCCGCAAGCGCCATGGCGAACAGCGCCGCCATCAATGCGGAAAGTCGTTTGGTCATTTGATCCTCCCCCGGGCGGTGTCGTTGTCGACTTTGTCTCGATCCGGTCCGGCACGACGTGAGTCAGCTAGGGCCGGACCTGACTGCCCGCTCATCACGATAAGTCCGGCCCCGCCGCCGGGTCAACGGAATTATCGATTTTTCGATTTTACGTTGCCCATTCGGCTGAATATCGATATTTTGGTTTGGAGAGCGCATTGAGCAGTACCGTCGGCGCTCGCCAGCCGGTGATCGCATGACGCAAACGGTCAACATCCAGGAGATTGCCCGCTCGCGCACGAGCAGCATCTACGACCGTCTGCGTGACGACATTATCCACGGCCAGTTCGCGCCCGGCCTCAAGCTGAAGATCGACGTGCTGCGCGAGCACTATGGCGCCGGCGCAACGCCCATCCGCGAAGCCTTGAGCCTGCTCACCGCCGACGGTCTGGTGGAGCGGCTGGAGCAGCGCGGTTTCCGGGTGGCCGAAGTCAGTGATTCCGAGTTCGTGGAATTGCTGGCGACCCGCTGCTGGCTGGAGGAGCGCGCGCTGCGCCAAGCGATCGCCAACGGCGGCAAGGATTGGGAGGAAGGGATCGTCCTCGCGCAATATCGTCTGCTGCGCACCCCGCGCGTGCCGCCGGACGTGAACCGCGCCGCCAATGTCGAATACGAGCAATGCCATAAGAGCTTTCACATGAGCCTGGTGGCGGCCTGCGGCTCCAACACGCTGCTGCGGCTGTGGAACCAGCTCTACAACGAGTCCAACCGCTACCGTTACATCTCGCGCATGAGCCCGTACGAGCGGCGTGATGTGAATCAGGAGCACGCCCAGATCGTCGAAGCCGTGCTGGCGCGCGACAGCGATCTCGCCGTGCAACGTATCGTGGCGCACTACACCCGCACCGGCAGGTTCCTGAGCGGAACGACGCCGATTGGTTCCGATTCCGTCCCACCGACGACGCGCAAAAGCGGCGGACGCAAACAAGCGCCGTCCTGAACGCGCCGCCACGTTCGAGTTTCACACGTCCTCAGTTCCGGAGTCCCTCATGCCCGAAAAGCTTTTTCCGACGACCGTGGTCGGCAGCTACCCGCAGCCCGACTGGCTGGTGGACCGCGAGATGCTGTCCAAGTCGGTGCCACGCATCCGCATGAAGGAGATGTGGCGCGTGTCCGAGCCGTATCTCGAGCAAGCGCAGGACGACGCCACCGTCGTCGCCATCCGCGAGATGGAGGCGGCCGGTATCGACGTGATCACCGACGGCGAAATCCGGCGCGAGAGCTATTCCAACCGTTTCGCCACGTCGCTCGAGGGCATCGACATCGACAATCCGGGTTACGTCAATTCGCGCGGCGGCCGCAAGACGCCGGTCCCGCGCGTGGTCGGCAAGGTGCGCCGGCCGGGCCCGATTGAAGTGCGCGACATGGAGTTCCTGCGCAGCCATACCGACCGGCCCGCCAAGATCACCCTGCCCGGCCCGTTCACAATGAGCCAACAGGCGCAGGACGATTACTATAACGACATCGAAGCGCTCGCCATGGACATGGCCGCCGCCGTCAACGAAGAAGCGCACGATCTGATGCGTGCCGGCGCCGACGTGATCCAGCTCGACGAGCCGTGGGTGCGCAACAATCCCGAGATTGCGCGCCGTTACGCGGTGAAAGCGATCAACCGCGCGCTCGAAGGGATCACGGTGCCGACCGTGGTACATCTATGTTTCGGCTACGCAGCGGTGGTGCCAGGCGAAAGCAAGCCGGCAGGCTATGCCTTCCTGTCCGAGCTCGCCGACACCGTAGCGGGCACCATATCGATCGAAAGTGCGCAACCAAAAATCGATCTTGACGTGCTCGCCGATCTAGCGCCGAAGAAGGTCATGCTCGGGGTACTCGATCTCTCCGACCTCAATGTGGAAACGCCGGAGACCGTGGCCGAGCGCATCCGGCGCGGGCTCAAGCATCTGCCGGCCGAACGGCTGATCCCGGCACCCGATTGCGGCATGAAGTACCTGCCGCGCGAGGTCGCCTTCGGCAAGCTCAAGGCGATGAGCGAAGGCGCGGCGATCGTGCGGCGCGAGCTGAGTTGACGGCGACTGGATAGCCTCGCCACCCGTACGCGTACCGGACAGTCCATGGCTCACCTGCTCATCAAGAACGGCACCCTCCTCACCATGGACCCGCAGCTCGGGGAAATGGCGAGCGGCGACATGCTGATTGAAGACGATCGGATCGCGGCGGTCGGGCCGCGGCTCCCCGCGCCGCCCGGAACGGAAATCATCGACGCCGCCGGCATGATCGTCATGCCCGGCCTGGTCAACGCCCATCAGCACACCTGGCAGACCGGCATTCGCGGCATCGCCGGCGACTGGACGCTGTTCGATTACGGCCGGCACATGCATGCCCGGCTCGCCACCCACTTCACGGCGGAAGACGTCTACCTCGCCAACCTGGTCGGCGCGCTCAATCAGCTCAACGGCGGCGTCACCACTTTGTTCGACTGGTGCCACAACAACCCGACGCCGGAGCACACCGACCGCGCCATCGATGCCTTGAGCGAGTCCGGCATCCGCGCCTTGTTCGGGCATGGCACGCCGAAACCCCAACTCGGCCAGGGCGGCGTGCCGACCCAGGACTACCTGCATCCGGAAGGCGAGGTGAAGCGCCTGCGCCACGGCCGGCTCGGCAGCGACGACGCGCTTGTCACCATGGCCATGTGCATCCGCGGGCCGGACCTTGCGTCCTACGAGGCCACTGCGCAGGACATCCGGCTTGCCCGCAACTACGGGCTGATCGCGAGCTTCCACATCGGCGGCCGCATGGCATTCAACCGCAAGACGCCTGACGGCGTTTTCCGTTTGCAGCGGGACGGCCTGCTCGGACCGCACATCAACGCGGTGCACGCCAACAAGCTCTCCGATGACGAACTGCGCGTGCTGGCCGACGCCGGCGCGTCCTTCACCGCCACGCCGGAAGTGGAAATGCAGATGGGTCATGGTCTGCCCATCACCGGTCGCGTGCTGGCATTGGGCGCTCGCCCTACCATCGGCATCGACGTCGAATCCAACATCTCGGGCGAACTGTTGTGGGCCGCGCGCTTCGCGCTGCAAGTGCAGCGCGGCCTCGACAACGTCTCGGTCAATGAGACGGGCAAGGAAGTGTCGGCTCTCTCGATTCCCGCCCGTCGGGCGCTGGAATGGATTACCATCGACGGCGCCCGCGCGCTGAACATGGCCCACAAGATCGGTTCGCTCACGCCCGGCAAGCAGGCCGACCTCATTTTCATTCGCACCGACGATCTGAACCTGTTCCCGTCACACGACCCGGTCGAAACCGTGCTGTTCCAGTCGCACAGCGCGAACATCGACACCGTGCTGGTCGCCGGCAAGCCGCTGAAGCGCGCCGGCAAGCTCATCTACCCGGACCTGGCCAATAAGAAGACGGACTTGTCCGCATCCGGGAATCGCTTGCTTCGAAACTGACGCCCGCTATCGTTAGCAACACTCAAGGGGGAGACCGACAATGAAGTACAAGAGTCTGATACTCGCCGCTGTTACCGTCCTGGCAATGTCCGCGTCGATGGCGCCGGTGCGCGCCGCCGACAAGATCGTCATCGGCATGAGCGCCGGCATCAACATGGTGCCGAGCCTCGTCGCCGAGCATAACGGTTATTTCAAGCAGCAAGGCCTCGACGTCGCGCTCAAGCCGCTCGCGCGCGGCGGCGACGCCATCAAGGCGGTGGCGGCGGGATCGATGCAGTTCTCCGAATCCGCGCACGTGCCGTTCTTCGCCGCCGTCTCGCGCGGCATACCGCTGATCGCGGTCGGCGTGGTGGCGCGCGGCTTTTACGGCAAGATGGTCGCCAGCAACAAGAACGCCAACCTGAAGACGCTCGCCGACTTCAAGGGCAAGCGCATCGGCAGCCAGATGGGAACCGGCATGTTCACCATCGTGCGCATGCTGCTCGAAAAGCAGGGCCTGAAGGAAAGCGATTTCAAGTTCAGCAACCTGCGCGTAGTCGACATGCCCGGCGCCATGGAAAATTCGGACAACTTCGACGCCGTGATCGGCTGGGAGCCGGGCATGCGCCGCATCGTCAACGCCGGCAAGGGCAAGGTCGTCATCTCCGCCAAGCAATTCGAGGACATGGCCGGCATCACCTATCCGTTCTTGCTCACCACCACGCCGACCTATCTCAAGGCCCATCCAGACGTGGTGCAGAAGGTGGTCAACGCCTACGCCAAGGCGGACAAATTCATCGCCGACCACCACGAGGACGCAGTCAAGATCTATCAGGCCGAGGTCAAGCGCCGCGGCGGCAAACTGAGCGCCGACGACATCCGCGTCATGCTGTTCGACGTCGACCGCTACACCGGCGCCGGCTTCACCGCGGCCGATTGGAAGGATCTGCCGGCCACGCGCGACTATCTGCAAAAGATCGGGCAGCTCAAATCGAAGCTCGACCTCGACAAGATCATCGACCAGAGCTACGGCAAGAAGGCGGATGCGGCGGCTAAATAGCCGCGCGCATTCAAGCAAGACGTCAGCAGAATGGTGATGGCATGAGCGTTATGAGTCCAGCGGACCGACGGTCCATAGGCGCCGCGTCGCCGGAGGAAGTGCGCTCCGGCGGCGGCCTGATGATCGCGGGGAGCAATGTCCTGTCGGCGCTCGTCCCGCTCATCGCCATCATGGTGCTGTGGGAGGTGGCGGTCCGCCTCAGCCACGTCCCGCCCGCGATCCTGCCACCCCTGAGCAGCATCTTCAAAGCCGTCGCCAAGATGGCCTACGAAGGCACGCTCTGGGGCGACATCTCGGCCACGCTCTACCGCCTGATCAAGAGCGCGGTGTTCGGCATGATCATCGGCACCGTGCTCGGCGTGCTCATGGGCTATTTCCGCCTGTGGGAACGCGCCCTGGTGGTGCCGATGAACTTCCTGCTGGCGATCCCAGGCACCGCCATGTTCCCGCTGGCGATGATCTGGTTCGGCCTCACCGACTTCACGATCATCTCCATCCTGATCTACGAGGTGGCGCTGACCGTCATGCTCAACACCTGGACCGGCGTGAAAACGGTCGATCTCGCGCTCATTCGCGCCGGGCGCGCCTTCGGCGTGTCGGGGCTCAGCCTGTTTTGGCGCGTGCTGATCCCGGCGGCGCTGCCCTCCATCATCACCGGCTACCGGCAGGCGTTCTCGCGCGCCTGGCGCATCCTGGTGGTGGCGGAAATGCTGGTGTCGGTGTCCGCCGGTCTCGGCTACCGCATCTATTGGGCGCAGGAATACTTCAACACCGATGTCGTGTTCGGTTCGCTCTTCGTCGTCGGCATCGTCGGCCTGCTGCTCGAACGCGTGCTGCTGCGCACGCTCGAGGTCATGACGGTCGAGCGCTGGGGCATTATGCGGGACGGAGTGTGAGTTAGCCGCGCGTCCAATGGTCCGCTTCCGACATTTGCATCCCGTTGCCGCAAGCTCCCGAGCAAATGTCGGAAGCAAAGGACCACTAGCAATTATTACATTCTAGTGGAGCTTTGAATTTGACATTTGATAAGCGGCTGGCAGCAAATGGGTATCAAATGTCAAATTCGCTCCACTAGCCAAGCGGCGTCCTACTTCAAGGGCACGATAGCGATCACGTCGATCTCGACCAGCATGTCGGGCCAGGCGAGTTGGCTGACATTCAGGAACGTGTGCGCCGGCAATGCGTCGCCGTAGGCCTCGTGCCGGCAATCGCCCGCCTGCTTCTGATAGCGGACATCGGTGACATAGGTCACCTGCTTGACTACGTCGGCCATAGTGGCGCCGTTGCGGGCCAGCACCTTCTTCAGCTTTCGATAGGCGTAGCGGCACTGGCGGGTGAAGTCGCCGGGATAGAGGATCTTGCCGTTGTCTTCGTGCTCCGCCCCGATGCCGGCGAGAAAGATCATCTTACCCGGCCCTGTGACCGTGACGGCTTCCGAGAAGCGGCCCTTCGTCCATAACCCATAATTGTATCGCTTGCGTTCAAAAGCGATTTTTGGTCCCTGCGTCGCGTTCGCTTTCTTTGCCGAACCCGCCATAATTTCCCTTGCCGCCCCGGTCCGAAATCAAAATGCGCCGTTCCAATCTGTGTGGACCATACCAGCCATTGCTGGCAAGTACCGGCTCTGTGTCAAATCGCCAGCGGGCAGTACACCCGACAATGGCCGAGGAGTTGGTCACAATGCGCGAGACGACCACAAGCCACACTCGCGAACAACCGCTATAGACCATAAACTGCGCGCATTTTGGACCGTCAGGTGCTCCTGCCGATTAGCGTGTCAAGAGTTGAAGACTTAGCTTCGCGTTTTTAAGATGTGATCACAAATAGCGAGTGTTTACTGATCGCCTATACTTTGCTGCGTCGTTAGGGGCCGGCGAGGATGTTAGAAGATCTATCCCGTCAATTTCGCCCTGAATTGTGGATTTTCAATCTGATTTCGACCATGCAGAGACTATCAGTTGCCAACTATCTAAGCTTTCGTAGAGCGACATAAGCGATGGGTGACCTGCCTCCTTTGAAGTGGTCCTTCCCGAAGTATGATTTTGTGACGGATGGTCAGGCCAATGGCAAGGAAGAGCCGTGTGACGGAAGAGATCGTAGCGAAGCTCCAACAGGTCGATGTGCTGATGGCGCAGGGCCGGCTTGTTGCTGATGCGATCAGATCGATAGGCGCAACGGAAGCAAGCTGCGCGGCAAACTGCTCAATAGCGAAATCTTCTGCACACGGAAGGAGGCACAGATCGTCATCGAGCGAAAGCACTACAATACGGTCAGGCGCTAATCCGAGCTCGGATATCGACCGCCGGCGCCGCAGACGTTGGCGCCCGTGACAAACCATCTGGATAAGATATTGCCGATGAAGTAATCTCTAACCGGCTGGTCAAAACACTCCATAAGGTCACTGCTATGGGTCGATTGTGTTGAAAAAGTCCGAGTGACGCCGTGACCAAATTTTTTAGGCGGCACAGGCTCTCTTTTGGAAAGCGGACGCGGAGAACCTCATCTTTTGTCTTCCGACGACCGTGGCAGTCTCTAAATGGAATTGCAGCGTCAATCTGAGCCGAGCAAAGATAACGATGTCATTTTGACGGTTCTTATTCTGGCTCAACTTTCGACTTTTTCAACACAATCGGTCGCTAACGAACATCGCTACACGTTTGAGCCATGTCCACTTTTTCGTTGAAACAGATAGTCTTCCATCATCGAGAATACGCACCGCCTGGGGTGTTCGGGCCAAGGTTGCAGCTTCAACCAGAAAAAGGCGTGCTGACCAATCTGGGGGGTTCTTGGGGCGGTTCGTCGAAAATGCTATTTCGATTGCGGCAATATGCTCGAGAATATTGGTGGCGGATGCAGTCACCGTCGAACCCGTCTCCAGTCCCGAATTTCCCTGGTACCTGGGAAATTATCTGGGAATTTCGCGGCATCCCGGCTTCACGGGCAAATTTGCCGCCTAGACGACGAGTAAATTCAGACACTTAGGGCCGATTTCCCTAAACATCAGATCAGGGAGTTGTTTCAACGGAACAGGGAATTTTGTCGCGCGAACAAAGAATTTTGTCCGCAAAATCCTAAATCGTCGCCGGATGAGGTTTTAGGCACACACAGACCCCAATCAAGGCCAATGCCACAACAAGAATGAAGCCAAATTGGCCGGCATTGGCATCATATGAACGACACTATCCACCGCTTCCGTCCACGACACAGATAGCGGTTGTCTTCATCGATATATCTAGACCAGCATAGAGAGACATGGCGTATCCATCCGGCGTCGGCCGTCTTGCGTGAATCGTCTGGCGGATAGTTGATAGTCAGTATGGATATCATTACTGACAGTCATCAGATCAGTCGGCTTGAAGTGGTCGATACCGGGCGTCGACGGCGCTGGACGGCCGAGGAGAAGCTTCGGATCGTGGCGGAAAGCTTGTCGCAGCCGCGAGCGGCTTCGGCGACGGCGCGGCGGCACGGGATCTCCCGACAGCAGATATTCACGTGGCGCAGGTTGCACCGGGAAGGACGGCTTGGCGCGACGGCCAGTTTTGTGCCGGCGACAATCACACCGGAGCCGCTCGCGCAGGCGGTCGAACCGGTCGGCGGTCGGGTTGAGATCGTCAGCGCGAACGGCCGGCGCATCATCGTCGATCGTGATGCCGATATCGGTGCCGTGTTGCGGCTGGTCCGCGGGCTTGAGGCACTGCCGTGATTCCGCTTCCGAGCGGGGTGCGGGTTTGGCTGGCGACCGGGCACACGGACATGCGGAAGGGATTCCCGGGCCTCTCATTGCTCGTGCAGGAGGTGCTGCGGCGCGATCCGCTGAGCGGTCACCTCTTTGTCTTTCGCGGCCGTCGCGGCGATCTGTTGAAGGTTATCTGGCACGATGGCCAGGGAGCCTGCCTGTTCGTGAAGCGATTGGAACGGGGTCGATTCTTATGGCCGAGCGCGGCCGACGGCGCGGTGACGATCTCGTCGGCTCAGCTCGGCTACCTGCTGTCTGGAATCGATTGGCGCAATCCGCTGCAAACCTGGCGTCCGACGTCGGTTGGATGACGGATTTTCTTTGCAGTTGCTGACGAATATGATTCTCTTGGGCCTATGACATCGGCGTCTGAACCTCTGCCATCCGATCTTGCTGCCGCTCACGCGATGATCCTGGCAGAGCGTAACGCGCGCGTCCTGGCAGAGGCCAATGCAGCGGTTGCCAAAGCCGAAGCGGCCAATGCTCAGGCAGATCTTTCAAGCAGTGAAGCGCTGATTGCCCATCTCAAGCTGGCAATCGAAAAGCTGCGGCGGGAGCTTTATGGCAGCCGCTCGGAGCGCAAGGCGCGGCTGCTGGAGCAGATGGAACTGCAGCTGGAAGACCTGGAGGCGGCGGCGACCGAGGATGAGTTGGCGGCCGAGCAGGCGGCGGCCCGGACGCAGACAGTCCAGTCGTTCGAGCGCAAGCGGCCTTCGCGTAAGCCATTCCCCGAACACCTGCCGCGTGAGCGCATCGTCATCGCCGCGCCGGAAAGCTGTCCCTGCTGCGGATCGGCGAAGCTGTCGAAGCTGGGTGAGGATATCACCGAGACGCTGGAGGTGATCCCGCGGCGGTGGAAGGTGATCCAGACGGTGCGCGAGAAGTTCTCGTGCCGGGAATGCGAGACGATCACGCAGCCGCCGGCGCCGTTCCATGTCACGCCGCGCGGCTTCGCCGGGCCGAACCTGCTGGCCATGATCCTGTTCGAGAAGTTCGGCCAGCATCAGCCATTGAACCGGCAGAGCGAGCGATACCGGCGCGAAGGCATCGATCTGAGTGTGTCGACACTGGCCGATCAGGTTGGCGCCTGCACGAGCGTCCTACAGCCCCTGCATGCGCTGATCGAACGCCACGTGCTGGCTGCCGAGCGGCTGCATGGCGACGACACGACGGTGCCGATCCTGGCCAAGGGCAAGACGGTCACGGGGCATATCTGGACCTATGTCCGTGATGATCGGCCCTTTGACGGTCGCGCGCCGCCGGCGGCGCTGTATTACGCCTCGCGCGATCGACGGCATGAGCATCCCGTTCGCCATCTTGCAAGCTTCACCGGCATCCTGCAGGCCGATGCTTATGGCGGGTACAACGCACTTTATGATCCGTCGCGAGTG
This sequence comes from uncultured Pseudomonadota bacterium, assembly GCA_963732895.1. Taxonomy (GTDB): domain Bacteria; phylum Pseudomonadota; class Alphaproteobacteria; order Rhizobiales; family Xanthobacteraceae; genus Pseudolabrys. The sequence continues at coordinate 59,033 of CAVTBG010000010.1, forward strand.
CAAGGAGCGATTACTTCGGCGCTGTGTTGGGCCCACGCAAGGCGGCAGTTCTTCGAACTGGCCGATATCGCGGCCAATGCCCGGTGTGGAAAAAATGCGGCGGCGATCTCACCGGTCGCGCTGGAGGCGGTCAAGCGCATCGATGCGCTGTTCGAGATCGAGCGCGGCATTAACCGGATGAACGCCGACGAACGTCTGCGCGTGCGCCGCGAGCAAAGTGTGCCACTTCTGACCGCTCTGGAAGCATGGTTACGCGACGAGCGATCCCGCCTGTCGCGCTCGGCCTCGGTCGTCAAGCCGATCAACTACATGCTCAAGCGCTGGGATCGGTTCGCCGGCTTTATCGACGATGGCAGGATCTGCCTCACGAACAATGCGGCCGAGCGCGCCCTGCGCGGATTTGCAATAGGTCGCAAGTCTTGGCTGTTCGCCGGCTCCGAACGCGGCGCCGATCGGGCGGCGGTCATGGCGACGTTGATCATGACGGCCAAGCTCAATGATATCGATCCGCTCGACTGGCTCGCCGACGTGCTCGCCCGCATCGCCAACATCCCGCAAGCGCGGCTTCCTGAACTGCTGCCATGGCACTGGAAGATGGCGAGCCTGCAAGCAGCCGCTTGAGCCATATGCCGCAAGCAAAATCCGCGCACCTGCGGTTGTGCCTACCGTAAATCAAATCCTGGCGTATTGATGATGTAATCCGCCAAGAATCGGACGGCATGTAATACGTCCAACTGTCTCGGACAACACCGTAGCCCCGCGAGTTCACGGCAGCCTGTCCTGCCGCTTACGGATTTGTAAGACGGTGCTGGAACGCTTTAACGATTTGTACAATTGCAAAAAGCTCGGCGCAAAGTCCGGCTCCTATACCAGCTCCAAGGGGTTAGCGCGGCAGCCACCCCGAATGCGATTCGGCCGCCGCTTACACCAAGATGGAGTACGGATATGAATTTAGGTAACACGACGCTGCGCGTGGCGTTTGCGGCAGTGCCGGCCGGGGCGATGGCTGCGCCGCCAGTTGTGTGTACCGAAAACCTAAACTCAAACATAATGGTGATGAGGCCCGCCGAGAATAGCGTGTGACGCAATGTTCCCGACTCGGTGAACCGGACGGAAGTAGGGTGCACCTTTGCCCAGCGACCGGTGCATCCTGATCTTGTTGTAATAGTCCGCGTAACTTCGCAGAATCCGACGTGGCTGAGCCTCGCCCAGGACGACGAGGCGATCTAGACACTCTCGCCGGATCGATCCGATCAGCCGTTCTGCAAAGCCGTTCTATTAGGGCGACACTGGCGCTATGGGCTTGTCGCGGATGCCCATGGCACGAATGCGGCGCAAGGCGACGTTGCCATAGATGCGGTCGGATTTTGTGTCACGTTAATCCAGACCAGCGCTCTGCGGTCCAGCCCGACTATGACGAAGGCATTAAAGCAGGCTGAACTCGACGGTGGCGACCACAAATAGATCCATGGCTGCGATGTCCGGGGCATGATTGCGCAAAAAGGTGCGCAACCCCTGACTGGACGGTCCCCATCGTATGATCATGTATTTGGCCACCGTCGACTGGGCGACCTCAAAGCCGAGCTTGAGCAACTCTCCATGGATGCGCGGTGCACCCCACAACGGATTGTCGATGCTCATTTGCCGGATCAGCGCGCGTAGATCAGCCTCAATGGCCGGCTGCCCTTCCCGCACACGGGATTTCCAACGCCAGTAGCAGCAAAGGTCGGCCCGTTGCCAACGCACGAGCGTCTCCGGCTGAACGATGGCAAGAACCTTCAAAATTGATGGAAGCCAGCGGTGGAATTGGACCAGAACCAGCCGATCAAGGTTCGTGAGGCGGACCCGCCCGCGCACTTGACGCCGCAACACAACCACCTGATGCCGTAGCGTGACATTCTCCGCCTCAAGCTGGCATTTCGATTTGAATGGCGACGCCAGAATGGCCAAGAGCAACCATAACAGCGCGATCACTACGCCAAGTTAGCCGAATCCCCACTGGATGGTTGCTGATGAGGTTTTCGGTACGCACAAGTGTAACTAAATGGCATCGGTTGGCTCCGCTTCAATCCCAGCTCTCGCTGCTGACGCCGGCGAGCGAACGCACGCGCTCCTCATCCTTGGCAAACTCCGCGGCCGCGCCGGAATAGACCACCTTGCCGTCGTCAAGCACATAGGCGCGGTCGGCGATCTCCACCGCCGCCCGCACGTTCTGCTCAACCAGCAGCACCGAAATGCCTTTCTCGCGCGCGGACGTGATCACCCGGAACACCTCCTGCACGATCAGTGGCGCCAGCCCCTGGCTCGGCTCGTCGAGCAGGATCAGGCTGGGGTTGAGCAAAAGCGCGCGCGCGATGGCAAGCATTTCCTGCTCGCCGCCCGAGAGCTGACGGCCCATGTTGGTCTTGCGTTCGGCGAGCCGCGGGAACAGCTCGTAGATGCGTTGGATGTTCCACGGGCCGGGCCGGTCCATGGGCACCTTTAGATTTTCCTCCACCGTCAAGCTGGGGAAGATTTTACGCCCCTCCGGCACGTAACCGAGGCCGAGCATGGCGATACGGTAGGGCGGCCAGTCGGTGGTGGTCTTGCCGAAGATGCGCACCGTCCCGTGCCGGGCATGGGTCAGCCCGACCAGGCTGCGCAAGGTCGTGGTCTTGCCGGCGCCGTTGCGACCGAGCAGGGTGACGATCTCGCCGGGCCGCACCTCCAGGCTGACGCCATGCAGGATGTGGCTCTTGCCATAGAAGGTGTGCAGGTTTTCCGCCGTCAGCGCCGGCTCGCTCATGCCGCTGCCTTTCCAAGATAGGCCGCCTGCACAGCTTCGTTGCTGGTGATTTCCGCGGGCGTGCCCTCCGCGAGCATGGCGCCTTCCGCGAGCACCATGATGCGGTCGGCGAGATGCAGGACGACCCGCATGTCGTGCTCGATCAGCACCATGGTCAGCTTCTGGTCACGGTGCAGATTGCGGATCAACTGGGTGATATCGTAGGTCTCTTGGTCGCCCATGCCGGCCGTCGGCTCGTCGAGCAGCAAAAGGCGCGGTCTGAGCGCCAGCGCCATCATAATCTCGGTAGCGCGCTGATCGCCGTGGCTCATCTCGCCGACCAGCCGTCCGGCCTTGCCGGCGAGCCCGCTCATAGTGAGCAACTCGCTGGTGCGAGCGTGCACGTCGTCCTTTTCATTTGGTTTGAGCCGGACGCGCAGCCGGAACCCGGCGGCTACTTCGACCGCAATCTGCAGGTTCTCGTAAACGGTCAGCTCCGGAAACACCTCCGTTATTTGGAACGTGCGCGCCATGCCGCGCCAGACCCGCCGCGCCGGCAACACCTTGGTGACGTCCTCGCCGTCGAACACGATGCGGCCTGAGCTTGGTGTGGCAAAACCGCTGATCAGGTTGAAGAAAGTCGTCTTGCCGGCGCCGTTAGGCCCGATCACGGCGCGCAGCTCGCCGGGCTCGACCCGCAGCGACACATTGTCGACAGCAACCAGGTTGCCGAAGCGCTTGGTGACGTTCTGGACTTGCAACAGGCTCATGACACCGCCTTCCGACGAATGATCCCGAGCACACCGCGCGGGAAGAACAGCACCACGAGAACGAAGAACAGGCCGATGAACGACATCCAGTTCTGGGTCACGGACGAGACATAATCCTGCAGCACCACGAAGATGGCAGCGCCAATCAACGGTCCCCAGAACGATCGCATGCCGCCGAGCACCGCCATGATCACAAAGTCGCCGGATTGCGACCAATGCAGGTCGTGCGGGTCGGCGAAGTTGTTGAGCAGCGCATAGAGCGTGCCGGCGAGCCCGACGAACGTGCAGGAGATGATCCAAGACAACCAGATGTGTCGGTCCACCGGAATGCCGAGGAAGCGCGCGCGCCGTTCGTTTTCGCGGATGGCCAAGAGCGTGCGGCCGAAGGGTGATCGCAAGATCCAGGCCATGACGCCGATCGCCACCGCGAAGAAGAACAGCACGAAGTAATAGAAAACCAGCGGGCTATGCGCGATGTCGAGATGGAAAAGGCCGAAGTTGATCGGTTGCCGGCTCCAGCCCGCCAAGCCGTCGTCGCCACCGGTGACGTTATTCCATCGATAGGCGATGAAGTAGAACACCTGGCCGAAGGCAATGGTGACCATGGCGAAATAGATGCCGCGCAGATGCACGATCAAGAGGCCGATCACGGCCGCCGCCACGATCGCCGCCACAACGCCGACGCCCATGGCGGCCAGCGTGCTGGGCAGCAGATATTTGATGGTGAGGCCGGCGCCGTAGACGCCGAGGCCGAAATAGGCCGCGTGTCCGAAGGACAGCACACCGGTATAGCCGAGCAGGAAATTGAGCGCGGTGGCGGCAAGCGCCATCACCACCACGCGGGTGCCGAGCTGCGAGTAACCGCCGATATAGTTGATCCACCACGGCATGGTGAGCAGCAGCAGCCAGATCAACGCGTCGGCGGCGTATTTCCTCAATGCACGGTCGCCGTACTTCATTGCAACCGCCCCTCTTCACCGAATAGCCCACGCGGCCGCACTAACAGAACAAGACCCATCATCACGTAGATCACCGCCTCACTAGCCGACGGGAAGAACACGCTGGTGACGCCGGAAGCGACGCCGATCAACAAGCCGCCGATCAGCGTGCCGGGCAGGCTGCCCAGCCCGCCGATGATGATGGCGACGAAGCTCGGCATGATCAGTTCGCTGCCAATGGTCGGCTGCAGGCCCAGCATACCCGCGGCCAGGACGCCGGCGAGACCAGCCATGTAAATACCAAGTCCGAAGTTCGCGCTGCGCAGGAAGCGTGTATTGACGCCCAGTACCGAAACGGTTTCGAGGTCGAGGGTGCCGGCACGGATGCGCATGCCGAGCCGCGTGCGGTTCAACACGACGAACAGCGCCACCACGGTGAGCGTGACCAGGCCGACCATGAACAGCCGGTAGCCGGTGAGAAAGAAGAAGTTTCCGCTCAGGGGGCTCGACAGCCAGGCCGGCACCGCGAAGGGCAGGGTCTGCGGTCCCCAGATGAAGCGCGTGCCGTCCTCGAACATGAAGGCGAGGCCGAAAGTCAGCAGCAGGCTATAGAGCGGGTCGCGACCGTAGAGCGGACGGATCAAGACGCGTTCAATGATCAGGCCAAAGATTGCGGTCAGCACCGGTGCGATAATCAATGCACCCCAGAAGCCGACGAATGGGATCAGCATGAAGGCGAGATAGGCGCCGATCGCGAGGAAGCCGCCATGCGCGAAATTGATCACGCCGGACAGGTTGAGGATCAGCGACAGCCCCAGCGCCATCAGCCCATAGAACGCGCCGATGATCAGCCCGTTGAAGACGTTGTAGAGAAGGAGTTGCGTCATGTTGTTGGAACTTATTGATCGCGCGTGGCTCTGACCCACCGCGCCCCGATGTTGTTTATTCCCCAATCAGACTCGAAAGCCGGGCGCCCCGTTGCGGGTACGCCCGGTTATGATCGTGCCGTCAGGCCGGCCACTTGAGATGGCATCCCTTCTCGGAGACCGGCAGGGCAACATCCACGCCCTTCACCACGTTGTCGACGTGGAACAGGTCTTCCGGCACCGGGCCCTTTTCGACAGCGTGACCGACGTAGAGGTTGGGCATGAGCTGATGATCGCCCGCGCGGAAGAAGACCTTGTCGGGCATTAGCGCCACCTCGGGCGGCAACTGGAAGTTTTCCAGGCCTTTCGCGAGCTTGGCCGCTTCAAGCGTCTTTTTCTCGTTGGCGATCAGCGCGCAGGTCCAGGTCGAGGCATAGCCGAACCAATGGCGGGCCGTCGGCACTTTGCCGCCGGTTTTCTTGCGGATGGCGGCCACGAATTCCTTCACGTGCGGCACGTTCGGCTGGTTCCAGTACCACTCGAACACCCAGGTGCCGATGCGAGCATTCGGCGGCAGGCCTTCGAGCACTTCGAGCTCCTGTTGCGCGCCGGCGATGTGGAACTTCTTGTTGAGCCCGAACTGCACCGCCTGCTTCAGCGAATTGACCGCGTCCTGACCGGCGGTGAGGAAGATGATCACGTCCGGATTGGCGGCCTGCGCCTTGATAAGGTAGGGCGAATAGTCGCTGGTGCCGAGCGGGCACAGCGAAGCGCCGACCTCGGTGCCGCCGAATTTCTTCAAGCTGGCCTCGAAGCCCTGCTGCAGCGTGTGGCCGAACGAATAATCCGGCGTGATGAAATACCACTTCTTGCCAAACTTATCGAACAGCACCTTGGAAACCGAGTTGGTCTCCATGCGCGTGGTGTTGCAGACGCGGAAGACGTTCCAGTGGCAGTCCTTGCCGGTCACCGCGTCGGTATGGCCACCGGTGACGATGTGCAGCACGCCGGCCTTGCTGGTGACCTCGCCGATGGCCAGCGCCATCGAGGAGTTCACGTTGCCGAGCATGAAGTTGACCTTGTCGCGGTCGATCAGCTTGTGCGCCTTCTGCACCGCGGTGCCGGTGTTGGCGCTGGTCGAAATCTTCGGACAGCAGCTCGACCTGGCGGCCGAGAATGCCACCTTTCTTGTTGATTTCCTCGACCGCGAGCTGGCAGCCGATCTGTTCGTTCTTGCCCAGCTCCGCATAGGTGCCGGTAAATGTATCGTCGAGGCCTATCTTGATCGGTGTCTCGCCGAGCGCGCTGACGACAAAGGGGTTCGCCACCTGCATCGCGCCGAGCGCCGCACCGGCTTTGAGGATGCTGCGCCGACCGATTGGCCGTTTAATGATGTCCTTGACCATTTCCAGAACTCCTCCTGGGGATTTTGTTTTGTCGCCCCCTTGGGAGAGTTTCTCTTTTTATTCTCTTTCTTTGGCAGCGGGTTTCAACCGCAGCTGATAGTCGTCCTTTAATGTAGAGATACCGCGATCGTGCAACCGCGAGAGTTCTCGGGGAGCGAGCGCAGCATTGGGAAATAGGATGGTAGGTCGAGAGGTCGGCTACCGGCGGAACGTGGAACAAACATGACACCACTACGCCTGCGTTATTCAGCGCCCCGCTACGCGCATAATGCTCAACTGCCTGAATTTATTCAATCCCAGAACCAATAAAAAGTTCCAGCGGGATGGTTATATCGGCTCAAGTTTGCCGAATGGAGCCGCATGCGCCATTCAGATATTGCCCCCGGGGAGCTGGAAATGCGCATGAGCCGCAGCGAGCTAGCCTCGCAGTTCGGTTCGGGTCTGGCCGGATCGAATTGGTTGCCACACCAACCACTCAAGACTTTAGTCTAAAGCCGGCCCGCTTCTTAGTCCTCGCGGGAAACGCCTAGCATTGACAGCTGTCCCTCCCGAAACTCATATCCAGACGTATTGGTGATACAGCCCAGCCAGGATCGGAATGGCGACAATGGCGCCACGACGTTGGACTGCTCGGCGAAATGGCGCATCTTTCTGTAATGCCAAGTGCGTGCGCGTCTAATTTTAATACGATGCATATGCGGAAAGAACCCGTCGCAGGTGGACCTCGCCCAAGATGGCCATGTGGTCCAGGCACTCACGGCGCAAGGTGCCAATCACGCGTTCAACCTAGCCATTTTGCCACGACGAACCTGGCGAAATCGGCCGGTCACGGATACCCATGACTCTGACACGGTACGTAAAAACATGCCTGTAGGCACGGTCATTGTCGCGCACCAGGTAAGTTGGCACTGAAGCCTGACGTGACGGATTTTTTATACCAGCGGGTTAGAGACTACAGCATCGTCAGTATCTCATCTAGATGGTTTTGTCATGGGGGCGAAGGTCTGCGGCGCCGGCGGCCTGTAATTCAGCGCCAACTGGATGGAAGAAGGGGCTCACGTCAGATGCTCGGCGGTCTGACACCGGCTGAGATGGCCCTCAGCACATCATCAATCAAGGACCACAAACCCCAAGGACTCTACTTCTGAACGCGAACAAATTGGGGACCACGTCACCAGAACAATTCGACCGGCCCGCACCAGATCAATCTGCAAAGCGCGATCATCGAGCAGAAGCTGCACCCAATTCGCTGCTGTTCGCCAGTCGTATTGGGCTTTCGACAGGGATGCAAATGTCGGAATCGGACCACTAGCACACGATTTGAGCCTGCAGCGAGCATCCTTATGCGGGGCTAACGCACTCTATAGATGGTGCGCCATATCCGTTCCAGCATTCCAATCAGAGAAGCTTGCTAGTCCACTCTGCGCGCGGAATAGCGTAGTTCATGCCTCCACAACACCGGCATCCGGAGCTATGTCTCATCGGCGCCTGATGGCTCGTTCCCCGCATTTTTTTGGCATGATTAGAAATCATCGGCACGCAAAATGGGATTCTCGGGGACTCTGCGCTGCAATCCGGGCATGCGGCCGGCAGGTCACACTCTGCAATCGGTCGAAAATCGGAAAATAGGCCACAGCGGGGACAACAGTACTCGTATCTTGGCATGATCGGCCCTCAAAAGTTTTAGGACGCGGCTCGATTTATCCGAGCCGCGCCCGCCGACAGGATCAGCTCACGACGCCGGCGAAAACGTTCTTCTTGAGACTTGCGTGGACTCCCCAATTGCCGTCGACGACCTGCGTTACGCCGAAGTCTACGCCGACGGACATAAGCGAGATCGCCTCATCTTCGCTCAACTTATAGGAATGCATAAGGAATTCCCGCATCTTCCGGAAGGCATCGCGCATCGCGTGGTCGACAGACGACTTCTTGAAGATGTCGCTTTGTGCGTTTGGCCCCAGCTGAGTGAGGTAGTTGGGATAGCTAAAACCGTGAACCACCCACTCTTCTTTCGTCTCAAGCAAGGGCCATCGCAGGCGCGACAAAGGCGTGCCCTCGGCTACTTCGTTCTGCTTATGGAGGATGAATTGGAAGAGGCCCGTCCAAGACAATTCGATGGCGGTGCCGGAAATCTCGCCGTCCCCCATCGCGGCGTGTGTATCGCCGACCGAAAAGAACGCGCCGTCGATAGAGACGGGGTAGTACAGGGTGGCGCCCTTTCCGAAGCGCCAATCGTCGACATTTCCACCGATGTAGTCGGGAGGAATCGAACTGACGATGTCCGCCTCCTTCGGCGTCAGGCCAAGGCACCCGAAGTGCGGCCGAAGCGGAACACGGACACCTCGCAGCACATTGGTGTTCGGATTCCATTTTGCTGGGTCAACAACCAAGCCTGGATAATCGTAGGTCTTGTGTTCGACGCCATTCGGATCGGTAAACGGGCCCCATCGATAACTGTGAACCGCCGTCGCCCAATCTCCGTTACCATTGGAATCCAGCTCGTAGATGGTGACAATTTCACGCTTTCCACCGTCAAGCATATCGTTGTATTGATACCCCCACCAAGCGGCAAGGTTGGTGCCGAAATTTTTGCCCTTGAATTCCGGATTTGCGCATGGGCGTGGATACATATCCAAAACCCGGACCTCGAGAATATCGCCTGGTTGAGCGCCGCGGACCGCAATTGGCCCTGTCATAATATGCACGCCGCTTCCGGCGCCTGCCCCGTTAGGCGCATCCATCGCACCCGCGCCTCGCCGATTTACGTTTTTCTTTTCTTTCGACCAATAATAGACGCTTTCGGCGCCTGGATCGCCTTTTATCATCCGTTCGGGATCGTCCCCCGCTTGATGCGTTAGGCATTCGATGGTTGCGTAGTCCCCGCTGTCAATCTCGATTAGCGGTTTCAGCGTCTTGCTGAAATAACCCCAATGAACGGTTTTGTCCGATGCTGGCACATACCAATGGTTTGCTTTTCCAGGCATGGCAGCCATGCCACTGAGGGGCATTTGCCGAGGGATCAGTTGTTCCGCTTCTGCGGTCGAAATAAACGGTGATGCAATAGAACCGACAGCCGCAGCGCTTCCTGCTAAAGCTGTCGTTTTCAGGAAGTCACGCCGACTTTTGTCGTGTTCGGTGCCAGTATGAGCCATTTCTTCATCGCGTTTCGTCGACATATCGCCTCTCCCATGGTGGGTTTCCGTTAAATTCTATCAATCAAAGCCGCCGGCAACTTCCGTCACGATGGCCCTAGACCTTTGCTTGAAATGCCATCGTTGTTGATGTGGCGGTAACACTCCTGGCGATGTTGACCGTTCTCAATTGCCGGCATCGGATGTGGCACACTTTCGCCATCCATCGCATTGCGTCTCGGATGGTAGCGGTCGGTGCGCATATCTGCGCCATCCAAATGCCGAAACCGACTCGGCTTAGAATGATGCCATGACGCGGCACCGCCACTAATGATCACGGCCGTACAATTACTTGGTCGGATCGCGGTGAAAACGGGCAAAAACGCGTTAAGCGACAATGGCTTGTAGTGGGCGCGCCGCGGTTCGTTGGCAACGGACGTAATATGTTTGTGCGTTCACGATCAAGAGCTGGTTGCCTGGAACGCGTTTCCCGAGACTTATAACGGCTTGTCCGCTTGCCCCTCGAGGCGCAAACTAAAATGGCGTATCGCGTCGGGAGGGTCGGATGCACGCTGGCAGCAATCGGATTGTCATCGATGAAATTCCCCTGGAGGGCCAGCAAGAAGCGTGGCGGTCCGCACTAAATTCGATTTGCCTCGAGCCCTGCCTGCCATTTTTGAGCACCGTGCCATCCGGCGACTTCCTTCTTCGAGGTTTGCCAAGCGGAACCCGAATGTCGCTCTTGCGATCGAGCGCGCAGTTGCTGACCTGCAAAAACGTGGTCGATACGGCTGGAGACCGATTACTCGCGATTTTTTTTGCAGCGCCGGGACCTACATTTTTTGAGTACAATAACGTGACTCACGCCATTGTTGAGTCGCAAATTCTGATTACTGACTTGCGCAATTCGTGGCATTTGGACATTGCTTCGGAATTCGAACTGTTCATCCTTGATCTTCCGCGTGCGAGGCTGTTTGAACGGATCGGCACTCGCAAGATTGGCTTGCCAATGACGCTTGCTGCGGGACCAATTGAGAATTTCGCAACTGCGTTGGTACGCTCCGTTTCCGAAAAGTTTTATTCGCTCCGACAATCAGAACTGGCTTCGGCCGAAACAGCCGTCGTTGATTTGTTGGTTGATGGGCTGTTGTCGTGCCGGACAAAGGATCTGCCCCAATCCACTCAGACACAGGCCGGCCACCTTCATCGAGTACATGCGGCAATCGAAGCGCATTTGCGGGACCCGGAGTTGTCAATCAGGGAGATCTCGGTTCAGGAAGGCTTATCCGCCAGATATGTGCAAAGGCTATTTGAACGCCAAAATACAACGTTTTCGACCTATCTAAGAAAGCGCCGTTTAGAGAGATGCCGGCTCGATTTGGTCGATCCTAACCAACATAGTGCGAGTATTTCAGAGATAGGGTTTAGGTGGGGGTTTCGAGACCAGGCGACATTCAGCCGCGCATTCAGTCTCGAGTACGGGATGCCCCCGCGGGAGCTGCGCAAATCAACTGTGGCGTCCGACCAGAGACTGTTGACGAGAGGTCGCCCCCATTTACGTACTACGTCAGAAAGGCCTCCATCGCCCGGCGCCACAGAAATGGGGTCATCGAACGCCTTTGCACTACGCCATAACGAGGCAGACCGGGGATCCAAGCCTCACCAGACCGCGCGGGCCCGATACCATCTTCCGGTCAATAAAGATACGATCCATTGGGGTTATCTCAGTCGATCAATCCCTCCAAAGCTCTGCGTTGAGTCGGATGCCAAAATCACCATCGAAACACTGACCCAGCACGCGTTCGATGACTACGATCGCATGATCAAAGGTGATACGGGGGCTGAAAGCGTCTTCGAATGGAGGGCGGACTATAAAGCGGTTAACAGGCGAGGTGCAGGCCCGTTAAATGCATCGATTTTTGGAAGGGGTGCGGGCGAGGGCTTTGGTGTACACATATGTACCGGCCCAATTTACGTGTTTGGAGCAGAGCCCGGCGATGTTCTAGAGGTACAAATATTGGATTTGCAGCCGCGACCGTGCGCGAACCCAGCCTTCAGAGGCAAAGCGTTCGGAAGTAATGCTGCTGCGTGGTGGGGTTTTCAATACGGAGATTTTCTTGTCCCAGGGGAGAAACGCGAAGTTATTACAATTTTTGAAACAGACCTAAACGATGGCGCGCGATTTGCTAGGGCTGTGCATTCATACTGCTGGACGGAACAGGTCGATCCTTTCGGCATTCGCCATCCAACTATGGACTATCCAGGGGTACCCATCGATCAGGCGACGGTCAAAAAACGCGCAGCGCTAAGGAATGTTCGCATTCCAGCGCGACCGCACTTCGGGGTCATGGCTATCGCCCCTCGTGAAGCTGAAATCGTCGATTCGATCCCACCAGGTTATTTCGGCGGCAACATCGATAATTGGCGCGCGACGAAAGGCACGACATTGTACTTGCCTGTGGCGGTTCCGGGGGCACTCTTTTCGGTTGGCGATCCTCATTTCGCGCAGGGCGATGGAGAGATTAGCGGAACAGCATTGGAATTATCTCTCACAGGAGAGTTCCGTTTGAAACTTCACAAAAAGGGAAATACGCAAAAGCGGTATTTGTGCGGGTTAACTTATCCGCTTCTCGAGACACCACATGAATGGGTGCTACACGGATTTTCCTATTCAAATTATTTGCGTGAGCTGGGACGTAACGCACAGGCCACTGTCTACAAAAACTCTTCCGTCGATCTCGCATTCCGAAATGCGTTCCGCGTAGTTCGTAAATTTTTGATGGAAGCCAGGGGTATATCGGAAGACGAGGCGATAACATTGATGTCGCTGGCAGTCGATTTTGGTGTGACACAGGTGGCGGATGGAAACTGGGGGGTACATGCTGTGATTAGAAAGGATCTTTTCTAATCGCACTATCGACGTAGCCAGCAAGACCAAATACTTAAGGTTTTTAATTGGTTATTTTGTCCTTTCCGAAAATCATATCCGAACGGATTGGTGATGGAGCCCAGCCAATATCTTGGAACTCGCGTCCGAAAAAGTCCACACAAAACGCTACGAGCAACAGGTTCCTGCTCACCTAATCCAGGTCGACGTCAAGTTCCTGATGTCCTTTCCGAAAATTATATCCGGACGTATTTGTGATGTAATCCGCCCAGGATGGGAATTACTGCGACCTCACCGATCCGCTGGATCGCTCGCCGCGATGGCGCATCCTTCTGGAGTGACCGATGCGGGCGCGTTTGATTGTAATAGGCAGCATAAGCAAAGAGCACGCAGCGTAAGTGGCGTTCGCCAAAAACAACGACCTGGTCGAGGCATTCGCGACGTAGCGTGCCAATTAGGCGTTCAGCTGTGCCGTTTTGCCAGGGTGAGTGCGGGCTGATTGGCCGGTCACGGATGCCCATAGCCCTGAGCCGGCTGGTGAATACTTGGCCGTAGGCTCGGTCATTGTCGCGAACCAGGTAGTCGGGAGCCGATGCCCAGGGGAACGCCTCGGTGATCTGCCGGGCCAACCATTCAGCAGTGGGATGCCGCGTTACCTCAATCCACAGGAGCTGCCGGCGGTCGTGGCCGACAACCAAGAACGCAAATAGCTGCTCAAATGTCACCGTCGGAACGACGCACATATCGATCGCGGCGATCGCATGGGTATGATTGTGCAGAAACGTCTTCCAGCTCTGGGACGGAGGCCTTCGACCACGCACCATGTATCTCGACACGGTCGATTGGGCCGCCTCAAAGCCCAGCATCAACAGTTCGCCGTGAATGCGGGACGCGCCCCAAAGCGGATTTTCCTGGCTCATCCGCCGGATAAGCTCCCGCGCAGCCCCCGGTCAATCCTCGGCCGCCCTACCCGCTTCCGCGACTTCCACCGCCAATAGATACGGAACCCTGCGCGGTGCCATCGCAGCACGGTTTCCGGCTGAACCATCCGGATCACATCGAATAGGCTCGGCCATAATCGAACCACCCAAACCATGAAAACGCGATCAGCACCGCGCATTCGAACCCGCGGCGGCGCGTGCCGCAATGCAAGGTTCAGCTGATGCCGAAGCAGCAATATTTCGGCTTCAAGCCGGGCCCGCGACTTGACCAGGTCGGCGGCAGCCGATCCAAGGGTGTAAAAGATCGCAAACATCGCGGTTCATGATGCGACAATTCTGCGCGGCAACGCAAATCCAAGCCGGATGGAATTTTCAGAAAGGACAGCAGAATCGTTCTTAGGAAGAAATCGAGTTGTTCTTAGAGTGTACGCATATCGGGGGAATGCGTGGTGGCGGACGCAGTCCAATACGAAACTGTCTCCACTTTCAAATTCCCTACTTACAGGGAAATTAGTAGGGAATTTTGATGGCTCCAGCCATCGCGGCGAATTTCAACGCCCAGTCGTCCAACGAATTCAACTGCTTGGAGCTAAATTCCCTACTCAACGGAGCAGGGATTTTTTTGAAAGAATGGGGAATTTATCGGCGGGAACAGGGAACTCGGACCGAGAGACGACGCCGAGCTATTTCCGGATGAGGCTTTCGGAAGGGACAACGACTTTGGTACGACGATCTAGTTGCCAAGTTCTAATAGTGCCTGCCCTGACGCGGCAGGAAATTGGGGTCGGTCCCATCATCAACAGGCCAACAGAACCGAATTTCAATCTACTCGCCCACCAGCTGTGTACCCGGCGCCCCCGCAATGCGGGGCGCCGGCTTCGGCCACCATTTGCACGCCGCGACGACGGCCACAGCGATGACGCCGGCTGTCACCGAACTCGGGGCCAAGCCAGACCGGAGTCCCGGCAATTCCGATGGCGGCAAGCATGATTACGATCCCGATCGCCACCCTCCCGACATTTCCGCCGTGCAGCGCCAATAGACCGCGGTTGAAGACGAGGATCGCCGCCAGGGTCGTCGCGATCACCACTGCGATGGAGAGCCAGGAGCCGTCCAAAAGCAACGCCGGATCGTAGGCCCAGATGAACGGCAGCAACAGCGCCATCACCGACAGCTGCATCCCAACCCAGCCGGTGCGCCACATATTGGCGCCGGCGAGGCCGGCGGCCACGAAACTGGACACCGCCACTGGCGGGGTGAGGAACGACATCACGCCGAAATAGAAGATGAACAAATGCGCCGCCATCGGCGTCATGCCCATCTTGATCAGCGCCGGGCCAATCACAGTCGCGAGAATGACGTAAATAGCCGTGGTCGGCATGCCCATGCCGAGAATGATGCATAGCACCGCCGTGATCAGCAGCATCGGGAATAAGCCCCAAGAGCTGCCGGCCTGCACCAGCACGAACGACAGCGATTGGCCGAGCCCGGTGGCGTTCATCACCCCCACGACCACGCCGGCCGCCCCGCCGATCATGATCAGCGGCACCATGCCGGCGCCACCGCCGAAGATCAGTTCGGCCCATTCGGCGCGCGTGCGCAGACGCCCCTTCAGCAGAGCGAACACCAGCAGCAAGGCGGAGGCGGCGAGCGCCGCAAAGGCGGGCGTCGCCCCGCGCCAGAACAGCAGGTAGACGAGCAGCGCCAGCGGCACCACGAAGGCCCAGCCCTTGCGCAGCACCGGTATCAGCTTGGGTAGTTGCGACCGCGGCATTCCGCTCAAGCCTTCGCGTTGCGCCACCGCGTCCACCTGCATAAACAGGCAGATGTAGTAGAACAGCGCCGGCAAGGCGGCCGCGATCACCACGTCGAAATAGCTGATGCGGAGGAACTCGGCCATCAGGAAGGCGGTCGCGCCCATCACCGGCGGCGCGATCTGCCCTCCGGTCGAGGCTACCGCTTCGATGGCCGCGGCATAGTGCGGCTTGAAACCGACTTTCTTCATCAGCGGGATGGTCACCACGCCGGTCGACATGATGTTCCCGACCGGCGAACTGCTGATGCTGCCGAACAGGCTGGAGGCGACCACGGCCACCTTGGCGGGCCCGCCGCGACGGTGGCCCATGATCGACATGGCGAGATCGGTGAAGAACTGCGTCGCCCCGCTCACTTCCATCAATTTGCCGAACACGATGAAGGCCAGCACCATGCCGGCGATGATCACCAGCACCAGGCCGGGGATCGCGTTGGTGTCGGCATAGAGGTAGAGGATAAAGGCTTCCGGCCGCTGATAGTTGGCCTGCAGCGGCTGTGGCAGCAGATAGCCGAAGAAACCGTAGCCGATGAGAAGCCAGACCAGCAGCGTAATCGGCAGGCCGCTGACCTTTCGTAGGCCTTCCAACATGAGAACAATGGCGATGACGCCCGGCACGTATTTTTCCGGCGTGGCGCCGTCGATGTCGACCAGCCACAATTCGAAGTGATGCGACATCCAGAACCAGGCGGCGATCGCGACGAACCCCAACGCTATCTCGAGCAGTCCCGCCCGCCTGCCGTAAGGCACTTGCAGAAAGGCGGCAGCGATGCCGACCGAAAGATAGACACCGACCCATTCGGCATCGATCAGCGACACGTCCAACCGCAGCAAAATATTCGACGCCCAGACCACACCCCCCAGCAGCAGAAATGCAGCGTAGGTCCGCCGGAGAAATGTGGTCACGGGCGTCATAGGGTGTGCAATCAAAAGAGAGGCGCGGAAGGGGAGCCGCCCCTCCTACTTCGTCATTTTCTCCGCCTTCAGCAGCGCCGCTTGCCGCGTCTCATGCGCCGGCGTCCACAGCCCCACTTCCTTGAAGAAGCGAACAGCGCCCGCGTGATAGGGATGGCCGAAATTGAGCGGCGCTAGATCCTTGGCGGGAATCGCGCGCAGCGCCGGGACATCCTTCTGCAGCGACGACCAATTGCTGTAGATCACCTTGACCACCTTGTAGACGTCGTCCGCCGAGAGATGGGCGCCGGTGTTGAGGAAGACGTCGAAGCGCGGCACCTTCATCGGCTTGGTGACGCCGACAAAGGGCGGGCGCGGCTTGATCGTCACAGCGGTAAAACCGGCGAGAGCGTTGATCGGTTCTTCATGGGGGCCCAGCTCTAGCACCCGAAGCCCACCCGAAACCGTCGCATTGGCTTCCCGCAACATTGGAATACCGATGATCGTCCCGCCGGCGGCAACGCGGCCATCGACGATGCCGCGGACCGTGTCGGGAATGCCTGAAACGACCACCGGCTTGACGTCCTTGAGCGTCAGGCCGGCAGTGGCGATCACCGCCTGGTTGACCCGGTCGAAGGAGGCGATGGCGCGATAGCTCATCACCGTGGGCTTGCCTTTGAGGTCGCCGACCGACTTCAGGCCCGAGCTGTTCTTGGTGTAGAAGCCGTAATAGGCGCGCGCGATCATCATCACGCCGCGCAGCTTGGTCAGCGGTTGCTTGTATTCGTCCTGCCCGTGATAGGCGATGCTGGAATCGAGCGCCGAATTGAGTCCGAACTCGATTTCGCCGCGATGCAGTTGCGGCAGGTAGACCGACGTTCCGGCGAACGGCCGCACGTTGCTCGGGATGCCGGTGCTCTTCTGGATCAAGGTCGAGACCACCGTGCCGATCTGATTGTACAGCGTCCCGGCGGCGTTCGTACCGATGGTGATGCGCTTGAGCTCGGCGTGGGCCACGGTCGGCGCCGCCAAGGCGGCAGCGACGCCGGCAGCCGTGAGCAACCGCAGCGTCCGATTGCGCAACACGTTCCTGGGCTTGTTCGTCATCGCATTCCTCCCTGCTGTGCCTGTTCTCTGTGCGGCTTCATTCGACGGCGAAGTCGGCCCGCAGCGTTGTGGCACGCCCTCCTGCGGCTATATAAGGTCCCCTGACATTATCAAAGGCAGCCACGAGATCAAGCTGGCCGCCGAAAACGCCTCCCTCACAGTTGCACCTTGAGCCCCATCAGATTGGCCAACAGGTTGCGCTGCATCTGCGAGGTCCCAGCGGCGATCGTCGCACCGCGGGAATCGCGGAAATGCCGCTGCATCGGGAACTCCATGCTGTAGCCATAGGCGCCGAGAATCTGCATGCCGAGGTTGGCCACTTCGGCATAGGTCTCCGAGGAGAACAGCTTGGCCATGGTGATCTCGCGCAACGCGTTCTCGCCGGTCGAGACCTTCCACGCCGCCTGCCACATAAGGGCGCGCGCCGCCTCGACCTTGGTCTGCATATCGGCCAGCATATGTGCGATGGCCTGATTGGTGCCGATGGGACGGCCGAACTGGCGACGCTCGCGGGCGTACTTCACGGCGAGATCGACCGTCGCGCGGGCGGCGCCGCAATTGCCCGCCGCCGAGGTGATGCGTTCCACCTGCAGCCCGGACATGACGCAGTCCCAGCCCTTGTTCTCGCCGCCGACCAGCCGGTCCCCGCTCACCTGCACGTCCTGGAAATTCAGCTCATAGGTGCCGGTCGAGCGGCGCCCGAGCATGTCGAGCTTGCGGCACTCCAGGCCGGGGGTGTCGTTGTCGACAAGAAAGAGCGACATGCCCTCGCGGTAATTCACCTTGGGGTCGGTCTTCAGATAGGCGTTAATCACGGCGTCGCGCGCGCCGGCGCCGGTCGACCACAGCTTCTGACCGTTGACGATCCAGCCGGTCCCGTTGCGGGTGGCAACGGTCCGCATGGCGCCGATGTCGGAACCGGCCTCCGGCTCGGAAATCGAAATCGCCATGCGCGTCTGGCCGGACAATAGCCGCGGGATCCAGCGCTCGATCTGCTCCGGCGAACCTTTGCGCACAATATTGAGGCCGCAGAACACGCTGCCGGCGAAGGCCATGAATAGGTCGGCGCTGGTGTAGGCGATCTCCTCGGCGGCCACCGCGAGATCGATCACCGATCCGCCAAGACCGCCATGGCGCTCCGGAAACAGCAGGCCGAGCAGGCCCGCTTCCACCCAGGCGGCGTAGAGCTCATACGGATAGGCTTGCTCGCGGTCGAGACGCGCGACGACCTCCGGCGGCGCGTGCCGGTCCATCAGCTTACGCACGTTGTCGCGCAACAGGTTCTGTTCTTCGCTGAAACTGAAATCCATGGCCCCGCCCGCGGCGTTCCCGCGGTCCCGACACTTGAGCTATTCCGCAACGAGCAGCGCATCGAGCGCCATCACACCCTGCCCCACAGGATAAACCACCAGTGGGTTCACATCGATCTCGGTCAACGTGGGCACGGCGCGGAGCAAGGCGCCGATGCGCATCAAGGCGTCGGTCAGCGCGTGCAGGTCGCATGGCGGGCTGCCCCGGTAGCCGTGCAACAGCCGCGCGCCCTTGAGCCGATCAAGTTCGGCCGCGATCCGGCCGGCGCTCGTTTCGGCCGGCAGCAGCCGCACGTCGCCCAGCGCTTCCGCCCAAATGCCGCCGAGCCCGACCATCAGCACCTCGCCCCAGGCCGGGTCGCGTCGTGCGCCGACAATCAACTCGACGCCACCGGGAGGCGCCATGGCTTCGATCAAGATGCCGTCGAGGACAATGTCCGGCCGCGCCGCTGCGACCCGCGCTGTCATCGTATCCCAGGCGGCGCGCAATGCCGGCTCGTCGGAGATGCCGATCGCGACGCCGCCGACATCGCTCTTGTGCATGAGCGCCGCGGCTTGCGCCTTCAGCACCACCGGGAATCCAAGCGCGCGCGCGATTCGAACGGCATCGTCGCGGGTAGCCGCGAGCTCTCCGCGCGGCACCGCAATGCCGGCCTCGGCGAACATCGCCTTGCCGCGATACTCGACCAGCGGCCCGGACGGCACCCGGCCGGACACGGCAACCGAGAGGTCGGCACGTTGTTGCGTCTCGGCCAGGGCCCGACCGTAGCGCATCATGTGCGCGAAGGCACGCATGGCTCGCTCGGGCGAGCGAAAGAACGGCACGCCGCTATCTTTAATTTCGGCCAAACAGTCGTCCGACAATGGCGCGCTGTCGCCGAGATAGACCAACGCCACCGGCTTTTCGGCGGCCTCAAGGACCGGCCGCATCGATTTCCATTTCGCCATCTGCTGCGCCGGCGAACCGCCCATCGCGGCCACCAGCAGCGCGCCAACTTGGCTGTCGCGCAGTAGCGCCTGAGCCGAGTCGCCAAAAATACTCGGCTTCTGCATGCCTTGCGCCGTGATATCGAGCGGATTGTCGATCGTCGCGAAATCCGGCAGTACCCGTTTCAATTCATCGCAGGTCGCCGGAGCGAGTTCCGGCAGCGGCAGATCGATCTGCTCGCAGAAATCGAGCGCAAAACCGCGGATCGCGCCGGAATTGCTCATGATGCCGGCGCCGCCCGCTGCCGGCCGCGGATAGCGCGTCAGCAGGCGGCTGACGTCGAACAGCTCGTCGAGGCTCTCGACCAGCACCACACCCTCGCTCGCCACAAAGGCGCGCATCACCGCGTGGTCGCCGGCGAGCGCGCCGGTGTGCGATTTCGCCGCCTCACGCGAGCGCGCGCTGCGCCCGGGATGCATCAGCACGATGGGCTTGCCGCGGCGCTGGGCTTGCGCTGCGAGCGTAAGAAACCGTTTCGGATGCCGGATCTGTTCGACGAACACCGAAAACAGTTGCACCGCTGGATCGTCGATCAGACTGCCAATGACATCTTCCGCCCCCAGCACCGCTTCGTTGCCGGTCGAAAACGTGTAGGCCACGGGAACATTGCCGCCGAGCAGCGCCATGCGGATATTGCCCGCCATCGCGCCGCTTTGCGCAATGGCACAAATGCCGGGGCCGGACGGCACCACCGGCTGCACCGGCTCGAAGGTGAGCGGCACCTGGTCGATGAAATTGATCAGCCCAAGGCAGTTTGGACCGAGCAAGGCGATGCCGGCTTCTTTAGTCATCGCCGCAATCTCGTCCTGTGCGCGCCGGCCCTCCTCGCCCAACTCGCCGAACCCCGAAGCAAAGACGATCGCACCGCCGACGCCGCGGCGCACGCAGGCCGCGATCGCCTCCTTGACCGCCGGCACCGGCACCACCAGCACCACGGTATCGACGCCCACGGGCAGGTCGTCGATCGTGGGGACGCAGGCGCGCCCGTTGATCTCCGTGCGGCTGCGGCTGACCAGATGCAGATCGCCGTCAAAGCCAAAGCGCTCGATGTTGGCGAGCACGTTGCCGCCGAGCGAGAACGGTTCCGGCGAGGCGCCGACCACCGCCAGCGATCGCGGCCGCAACAGCCGATCAAACCCGCTCCGCGCGCCACCGCTCTTCGGTCGCGTCTTATCGGCCGCTACGGTCATAGGAGCCGAGCCCCGGCCGGTAGGTCTTGGCATCGAGAAACTGCGACATGCCCTTCTGGTCGCCCTTTTCCGGATCGCGGAACTTGGTCTGGTCGGACTTGGCCATCAGAAGCTCAAGCGAGGACTCCCACGACATATGACGGACATGATGATAGGCCGTCTTGGCCGCCCGCATCACGTAGGGGTTCTTCTCCATCAGCTTCTTGGCCAGCGCGCGCGTGCGGTCCCTGAGCTCGGCCTTTGGAACGGCGAAGTTCACGAGCCCGATCTCCGCCGCGCGCTTCCCGTCGAAGTTATCGCCGGTCATGATGTAATAGAGCGCGTGGCGCTGGGCGAGCGCCATGGCAACCGACTTGGTAACAATGCCAGCAGGTATGATGCCCCAGTTGACTTCGGACAGGCCGAACACGGCTTCTTCGTCGGCCACCGCGAGGTCGCAGCCGAGCAGCACCTGGAAAGCGCCGCCGAAGCACCAGCCGTTCACCATGGCAATGGTCGGCTTGGGATAGAACATCAGGCGACGCCACTGCCAATCCGCGTTCGCGCGATAGAGGCGCTCGCGCTCGACCGGCGGCCCGGCGTCCGGTTCGCGGAAGTATTCCTTGAGGTCTTGACCGGAGGAGAACGCGTCGCCCGCCCCAGTGATCACGATCACCTGCGCGCGCTCGTCCGCTTCGAGTGCATCGAGCGCTTCGACCATCTCGAACACGATCGTCGGATTGATGGCATTGCGCTTGTCGGGCCGGTTCAACGTGACCCAGGCAATCCCATCCTCGAAATCGACCAGGACGCTTTTGCCGCCATCGGCGGCGCTCCCGGCGGAACCGCTTGTCTTGACCGTCATTTTGGGATTTACCTCACCATCTGATCGGGTTGTAATGATTAAATCAGGGCCCCTGATATTGTCAATCAGGGGGCAAAAGTTATCAATTTGGAACAAGAGTCAATCTGGAACATGAAATGAGAAGCCGCCCGCGCACGATGTATTTGCTCAATCAAGCAAACCAGGCAGTGCGCTCGCAACTGGAGGCCGCGCTACGCGAGCTCCAGATCACCGGCATTCAATATACGATCCTGACCATCGTCGATCAGCACGAAGGAATTTCATCGGCCGAGCTCTCGCGTCGTTTCTTCGTAACGGCGCAGACGATGAACGAGATCATCAACGGGCTGGAGCAGCGCGGCCTGGTCACGCGCAAGGAAGACCCCGCCAATAGACGCATCCTGCGCCTGAAGCTGACCGCGCAGGGCCGCAAGCTGCTCAAGAAGTGCGAGGACATTGCCGATCGCATCGAGGAAGCCGCCTTCGATTGGATCGAGCCACACGAATACGAAGCGCTGCGCCAGAGCCTGCGCTCGTTGCTGCGGGGTCTGCGTGAACGAAATTTGACGTTGATCGCGCGCAGCGAGACTAAGCGACGCGTCAGTTTGTAGGTACCCTCGACCGCTCGACCCTGGCGAACTGGGTCGGAGGGGCGTGCCGGTGGCTGCAGGCGCGATTGGCTGCGCATGTGTTCGGCTCGAGCAAGATCTTCGCCGATGACACCCCAATCCCGGTGCTCGATCCGGGCCGCGGGCGCACCAAGATGGGCCGGTTGTGGGTCTACACCCGCGATGATCGGCCATGGGCCGGACCAGATCCGCCGGCGGCGGTCTACTTCTACAGCTCAGACCGCAAGGCTGAGCGCCCCGCCACTCACCTCCAAGGCTTCCGTGGCGTCTTGCAGGTCGACGGTTATGCCGGCTTCGAACGGCTCACTACAGGTGGCACCATCGTCTTGGCAGCATGTTGGGCCCACGCGCGCAGGAAATTCTACGACGTGCATGAAGCGACCGGCTCGCCGATCGCCGCCGAAGCCCTGCGCCGGATCGCTGAACTCTACGCCATCGAGAAGACCATCCGAGGCCGCAGCGCGGACAAACGCCGCGAATTCCGCCAGCTCCAGTCCCAGCCACTCGTTGCAGCGATGAAGCCCTGGCTCGAGCAAGAGCTGGGTCGTATATCCGGCCGCAGCGCTCTCGCTGAGGCGATCCGTTACGCCCTCACCCGCTGGCCAGCGCTGTGTCGCTTTCTCGACAATGGCCGTATCGATCTCGACAATAATCCAGTTGAGCGCGCGATCCGGCCAGTCGCACTCGGCCGCAAGAACCATCTGTTCGCGGGCTCCGACGGCGGCGGCGCGCGCTGGGCCACCGTGTGCTCGTTCATCACCACCGCCAAGCTCAACGACGTCGAGCCCTTCGCCTACCTCACAGACGTCCTGGAGCGCGTGACCCAAGGCCATCCCATGAACCGGCTCGACGAGCTCCTGCCCTGGAACTAGGCCCAAAAACCTGTCAATCACTAAACAGGTGCAGCGGCGCGACGCTTACAATTCTTGCTGTGGCGAGACCAGCGAATTTCAGGCAACCACTGCTCTTGA
>CAVTBG010000011.1:0-70974 GCA_963732895.1 uncultured Pseudomonadota bacterium
GCGGGCCGTGGCGGCCTTCGCAGGAGCAGTGCTTGCCAAGCGGCGCCGGAAAAGGCGGCGAACATCGGCAGTCCGATGAATGCGATCGCCAGCGCAGCATTCCGAGATCGCTGCCGGGTTTCGCGAACGCGATCATCGCGACGGCGTGGCCGAACAGCGCCCACGCCGCGAGCTTCCACGGCGATTGCTCTGCCATGGCGCCGGCGAGGCCGAGCGAGATCAGCAACACCGGCATGCCGATCACCCAGTAGCCGCCGGTGTCCCAGGCCTCGCGGACCGTGCCGCCGGCCGCAAGCGGCAGCAGCGCGAACAGCGCCCAGACCGCAAACCCTTCCGAGGTGAGCAGCGCCGCCGCGCCGGTCGGTGCAAAACGGTTGGATCCCATGCCCGTGGCCCTCCGCCGTGGCCGCCGATCAAAGCGCATGGGTGTTAAGAGTTCTTTGCGTGCCGGGGCCCGCGCCTCACCGCCCGTTCACCGGCGCGTGAAGAGGCCGTCAGCGCCGGTGACCGCAACGTGACGGCCGATCACGCGCTTGTCGGTCGCAGGTGAGCGGGGTGGCGCGTATGTCTGCGGTTGTGAGGCGCCGGCGTTTTGGTCGCGGCGTCCAAACAGCAACCGAAGGTCCGAGATGCTCAGCGCCCTGTTCGCCTTGCTTGCCGGTATTGTCACCGTGGCCGCGCCCTGCACGCTGCCGGTGCTGCCGATCCTGCTCGGCGCGAGCCTCGCCGGGCGGAGCCAGTCCGCGACCCGGATGCGGCCGCTGTTCATCGCTTTGGGCTTCATCGCCGCCTTCGCCGCGGTCACGTTTGTGTTCAGCTTCTTCGCCCGCGTCGCCGGCCTCTCGCCCGACCAATTGCGCAACGTGGCGATCGCGCTGCTCGCCACCTTCGGCGTGCTGATGGTGTGGCCGGGGCTCTACGCGCGCATCTCGGTCGCCGCCTCCACGTTGTTCAGCCGCGTCGGCAACGGCGCGACGCGCACAAACGAAGGCGCCGCCGGCGGCCTGCTGCTCGGCGCCACGCTCGGCTTGGTGTGGACGCCCTGCGCCGGCCCGGTGCTCGGTTCCATCCTCACACTGCTCGCGACGCAGAAGCAGCCAGGATGGGCCGCCACCTTGCTGCTGTTCTACGCCGTCGGCGCCGCTATTCCCATGCTCGCCATCGCCTATGGCGGGCAAGTCGCCGCGACCCGCGTGCGATCGATCGCGCCTTATGCGCAGCGCCTGCAACAGGGATTCGGCGTGCTCATCGTCTCGTTCGCCGCCGCCATGTACTTCCAGGTCGACACCGAACTCACCGCCTGGCTCACGCAATTCTATCCCGCCGGACAGATCGGCTTGTAACGGAAAGGACAATCGCCATGCTTAGACGACTGCTCTATGTGGCGCTGGCCGCCGCCGCGCTTGTTGCCCTCGTCATCGCGACCGGCAGCATGATCGGCGTCTCGGTGCCCGCGCGCGCCTCCGCCGCCGCTCCGGTGAAGCTCGCCGACGCTCGTTCCCGCGCGCCGGAAATCACCGGCATCACCCACTGGCTCAATTCGCGCCCGCTCACGCTCGCGAGCCTCCGCGGCAAGGTCGTGCTGGTGGACTTCTGGACCTATGGCTGCATCAACTGCGTGCACACGCTGCCGCACGTGGTCGACCTCTATGAGAAGTACAAAGACCGCGGCCTCGTCGTGATTGGCGTGCACGCGCCGGAATTCGCCTACGAGAAATCGACCGAGAACGTTGCCGCCGCCATTAAACGTCACGGCATCCACTATCCGGTGGCGCAGGACAACAACTTCGCCACCTGGAACGCCTACGGCAATCAGTATTGGCCCGCGCAGTATATCGTCGACCAGCACGGCCGCATCGTCTACCGGCACGCGGGTGAAGGCGCCTACGGCACCATCGAGAACACAGTGCGCGGACTGCTCGACCGCACCAGTTGAGGACCGCCGCTGAGGCTCATCGCCTCCGCAAAAGCAATGCGGCGCGCGGAATCCCGCGCGCCGCATGCCCTGCCTTCAAGCCTTAGTTGTTTTGTTTCTTCTGCATGTTGCGATTCGTATTATGCGGCCAATTCTGCATGTTGCCGTGCCCGCTACGCGGTTGATACTGCTTGTGCTGCGGCGCGGAGTAACGATGGACCGGCGCACGATGAACCGGCCCGCGATACACCCGGCTGTGGTGCCAGCCGCGCCAGCCACTCGCTCCACCCCAGCCATAGCCGCGGCGATGCGAATAGCCGCACCAGTACCAGCCCGGGCCATGCCAGCCGTCAAAATAGAAGCAGTATTGCCGCCCGCGGTAGTGATATTGCACGTTCTCTACCAGATCGAACCCGATGGCGCCGGCGTTCAAATGGCTCGACAAGCCCGCCGGCACGGCCTGCGCCACCCCCGTCGTCATCATCGTACCGGCTCCGAGCGCAATCGCCCCCACCAGCGCCAGAGCTGTTTTCCGCATGCTCATTCAAATTTCCTTCTTTCGGTTGCACAAAACGTCTATTCGGCCGCGCGTTGCGGCCTATGCATTAAACGGCCTGCGAACCTTCTACCTGCGGACGCTGCCATGCCGTTTGACATACATCAGGACGTTGAGAGGCACATGAGTTCCATTGCGCGATCGGATGAAACGTCAACAGCGGAGCGCAGCGCCGGTGCCGAAGACGAAACGAAAGCTAAACGGCGCCGCGTCGTGGCGGCAGAGTTTGCAACGGTTGTACGAAGCCAACACCCGCCTCGGCCACGGCTTCCGCTACGGTCTGCTCGTCTTTGACCTCGTCACCATCGCTTTCATCGTCTCGACCTCCTTCATCCCCCGCACTCCGCTCATCGAAGTCGTGAATGTCGTGTTCGGCATCGCGATCCTCGCCGACTTCTCCGCCCGCATCGCCATCAGCCGTCAACTCAGCCGCGACCTGCTGCATCCCTCGACCTGGGCTGACGCAGCGGCCATCGTCTCGTTCCTGGCGCCGCTGATCGGCGAAGGCGCCGCGTTCCTGCGCATCTTGCGCACGCTTCGGTTGATGCGCACCTATCATCTCTTGGCGCAGCTACGCGCCGACAGCAGCTTCTTCCGCCGCAACGAAGAGGTGATATTCGCCGTCGCCAATCTCGCGGTATTCATCTTCATCACCACCGGCGTGGTCTACGAGACCCAGCATTACGGCAATCCAGCGATCCACAATTGGGCTGACGCGCTTTATTTCACCGTTACCGCGCTGACCACCACCGGCTTCGGCGACATTACGCTGCAGGGCACTCTCGGCCGCCTGATCTCGGTGGCGATCATGATCTTCGGTGTCACGCTGTTCTTTAATCTGGCGCGGGCGCTGATCAGCCCGACCAAGGTACGCTACCGCTGCCCGCAATGCGGCCTGCTCCGGCACGACGCGGACGCCGTGCACTGCAAAGCTTGCGGGGCGTTGCTCAATATCCCGGATGAGGGCCGCGATTGAGCGCCGCCGCACCGTATTCAGCCGCCGCTGAATTCCTTATCCTTGGCTTCGACGCGCTGGGCCGCCGGGCGTTCGGCAATGCGGGCGGCATAGGCCAGGAATTCGGGACGCTCGGGCACCAGCTTGAACATCATGCCGTAGCGCAAGCCCGAACCGATCACGACGTCGGCAGTCGTAAACTGGTCGCCCATCAGCCAGGGTCCGGTGCCAATTCCCTTGGCCATGATGTCCAGGACCTGATCGAAATCGCGCCAGCCCAGCGCCGTCGCGCGCGGGGCCTCCTTGCGCGGAAAGGCACGGTCGGTCATCGCCGGCTCGAACACGCTCGGTCCGAAGAACAACCATTTCAGATAGACGCCGCGAGCGGGCGTGCCGACCGGCACACTGAGCTTGGCCGCGGAGAATTCGTCGGCGAGATAGGTGCAAATCGCCGCCACCTCGGTGATGATCGAATCGCCGTGCTTCAGCGCCGGCACCTTGCCCATCGGGTTGATGGCAAGATAGTCGGGCTTGAGGTTGTCGCCCTCGCTCATCTTCAAAAGCTTGACATCATAGGGCGCACCGACCTCTTCCAGCATCCACAGCACGATGGAAGAGCGCGACGGCGCGATGTGATAGAGGGTGAGGTTCGGCATGGCTGACCTTTGTCTGGATAATAGGCGGGACTCGCAATCGTCGCTACACTACGACCGCGCAGGAAAGATGACCATGACCGACACCGTCCGCGACAATACCGCCCGCCATCGTTTCGAACTCGACACCGACGGCGAGATCGCCTTCGCCAACTACCAGCGCGACGGCCATATGCTCACGATTCACCACACCGAGGTGCCAAAACACCTGGAAGGCCGCGGCCTCGGCGCGCGGCTGGTGTCCGGTGTGCTGGACCTCGCGCGCGCGCAAGGATTCACGGTGGTGCCGCGCTGCTCGTTCGTAAAGGCCTATATCAAGCGGCATCCCGAGTATGCAGACCTGGTCGCGAGTTCGAGCCATTCCCGCATCCGAGTCCTGAAAGTCGCATGCGCCAGCGCACCGTCACCGTCAACGACAAGATGCAGAAGGGCTACTGCTACGCGCTCAGCGCGCAGCCAGGCCGCCAGTTCGATCCCGAGTTCAAGCCCCAGTTGACGCCGGCCGAAATGTTGCGGCTCGGTGTGTTCGGCGGCAAATACATGACCGACTGCCGTCGTGAGTTCCCCAAGAGCTGGTTCGCGCGCGCCAAGCTGTCACTGAAAAAGCGCGACAATTCGCTCAATTTTTTCGGCATCGACGCCAGTCAGCCGCTGTCCGAATGGAAACGCAAGGGCTGGATTTACCCGGACGATCCGCGTGGCTGGTTCCAGTGGTACTGCCGCTATTACATGGGCCGCCGCATGCCCCAAGAGGATAAGCGGCAGATCGGCCGATGGAAGGCGATCCGGCGGCACGTTCGGCAACTCGAGAAAAACTGCGAGCCGGGCGATCTGCTTTGCCGCCGCCGCCAGCGGCAAGCGCTGCTGCACTGGGCCTATGACAGCCGGAAGATTTAGGGGCGCGACAAGCTTCTGGTCGGCTTAGGGCCAACGACGAACCCGTGCACCGCAAAGGGAAAGACCGCCTTGCGGCGGTCCTTAAAAATGACGAACTGTGTCGATCGCTCAGGCTGCAGCCATCGCGGCTCTCTCACTTTTTCTGCGCCGACCGAACAAAAACACTAACGCGCTGAGGCCAGAGGCAAAGAGAGTAAACGCGCCCGGGAGGGGCGTTGCCGATATCTCGCCAAACAGGCCATTCGCTCCACCATTGATTCCAGCAGAAAAATACAGCGAGTCGGCATTAAATCCCTGGCTGCCATTGCCGAACATTAGCGCGAAAAGACCCGGGTTAACGATGGGATTTCCTTGAGCGTCTTTCATCTGCCCGATCAAGGCGCCGTTGAGATCAAAGGCCCAAATTGTACCATCGCCATGATTGCCGACGAGAAGATCGTTGCTGAATTCGCCAAAGTCAGATGGCGCAATCGCAAGACCCCATGGGGCATTTAGGGCGCCATTCGAGATCAGTCGACTGGCAAAACTGCCATCTAAATTAAACACGTCCACGAAACCCAAACCTGCGCCCGCTAGCGGCTGGTTCCCGCTTGCATCTTGCAACGCAAACGTAACAAACAACTGGTCGTTGAGGTTTTGAATGTTAAACGGAACGTAGCCGGCCGGAAGGTTCGGGTCAGTAAAATTGCCAGGCAAATTTCTTAGATTGAACGATGTGCCAATGAACTCGACGACATCTACATTTCCATTTTTAAAATCAGCCGCATACAAGTTTGGTCCACTGGAATTTCCGGACGCCAGTCCGGTGTATACTGCGCCGAGATTCAAGAATTCAGTCGCGGCGCTAGTACCATAAGCGGGCTTCCATCCGGCAATTTGTCCGCTAAGTGTTGAAAATAGAAAAAGGTCGCCGTTGAAAGACCCAGTGCCAGCGCCTTCGTTAAACACAGTCCCGGTTGGGCCAATAGGCTGGCTAGCGCCAGCTGGCGTCGGAATACTTACAACAAGTCCCAACGGACTACCCGCCCCGTTCAGGATGGTCGCTTCGCCACTAGCCTGATTTGATATCCAAAACGGTCCAGTGGGAGAGAATGAAACGCCCCACGGATTTTGTAGTTCGGGAATTGTATACGCAGCCACGCCCGAAACGTCAGATGACAGATTGTTCTGGGCGTATTGAGCGCTCGCGCTTTGAAAGCCAAATGCGAAAAGGCTCATTGCGCAAATAGCCAGCGATCTCACTTGATACATTGCAGCCCCCCGTCACTCTAGCTCAACCGCCACAACACTTATTAAATCACCTTTGATGGGTCGTTCCAACACGAAACGGCACCTCGCATTCGGCAGCCCCGAAATGGCCCGCACCTAGCGGGTATGGTCCGAAGGACTGGGCGCACCTTCGCATTCAAATGAAAGGTCTATTGGCTTCAACACAGTGCCGGCTACGGCCAAAAGTTCCGTGTTTATATGATATTTATTTCGACTGCTCTGCATCATGAGTGTCGGCTGCGGCAACGGGCGGCCACCCCATCACCGACCGCGATTGCCGAAGGCTTTGGCGATTTTCGCGGTCGTCTCCTTGCCCGCCTTTATGATGGAGTTGCAGCCCTGAATTGTCCGGTCATCGGTGGCGGCGCAGAAGCATCATATCTTGAGTTGACTACCCTCTGATACCGCGGTGCGCGGATTTTGCTTCGCATATCTCAGCGGCTGCTTCGGCTCCCATCTTCCAGTGCCTCAGCAGTTCAGAAGCCGCGCTTCGGGATGTTGGCGATGCGGGCGAGCACGTCCGACCACACGGATCATATCATTAGCTTGGCCGTCATAATCAACGTCCCTACCCCCCCCCCCCCCCCCTCCGAGCCCGCACACTCCCCCCGCAGGCCCCCCGCCGCCTCGTTCTCAGGCCACCTCCACCTCATCAAGCCGCCGAACCCATCCCCGCGCTTAGCATTAATTGATCACCCCCGACCGCGACGCGCGCAGCCCGCCCCCCCTCCGCCCCCGCCCCCCACCCCCCCCCCCCCCCCCCCCCCCCCCCCCCCCCCCCCCCCCCCCCCCCCCTCCCCCTCCCCCCTCCCCCCCCCCCCCCCCCCCCCCCCCCCCCTACCCCCCCCCCCCCCCCCCCCCCCCCCCCCCCCCCCCCCCCTCCCCCCCCCCCCCCCCCCCTCCCCCCACGTTGATCGTCGGTTTGCGCCGTTGCTGCTGACGTCCGCAATAATCCAGCGGCCATCGATACGATGCGGAAAACACTTTTCGATTTCGGAAAAGGCCTGCGCGCCACCCGGCCAGACCGGCAATCCATACAATATATCGGCCGTTATGGAAGTGTCACCGGAGATTGCCCCCGCGCGGCACACATCTTCAAGTCGCCCGGCACAAAACGCAGCGAGGACAATGCTATATCGGCTTAGGGTCAATCGCTACAGAGTTGATCAAGGACCCACGCCCTGGAATGTCCACATAGCCCCGAAATCAACCGTCGGCAGTCGAGGGCTCAAACCGTAGCGATGGACCAATAGGCAACATCGGACATCAATAAAGCGACATTTCTTGCTCCGACTCCGAAGTTAGAAATGAGATCCAGCCATTTGACATTTCAAGGACACCATCCGTATTGAACAAGGCTTCTTGAAAAGCGGACCTGAGCTCAACGTAGTTACGCGACCGAACGCAGACGCCAAACAGCTCCAAGCCGGTCATGGCACATACCTTTGAACGATTTAGCACTCGCATTACCGGATCCGGAAAATCCCGTTCGGTTCGTTCGTCGAGCGGGACATTTCGGAATGTACCGATTACCGAAATCCCCTTGCAATATTGATCTGGATCGCCCTGTATCTCAATTTTCAGTTTCGCAATCTGGTCGGCGTAGCCAATTAAATCTGGTTCGCGCTCATCAGCCGCCAACCAAAGAGTAGAATCAACATCGGCCGCCCACCGCGATGCCTGCGTTACGTTGGATTCCCTGACACACCCATCCAGACCTTTTGTCTCAATTGCGAATAATCTCTTGCCATTGGTGGCCAATAGGTCCGCGCGACCACGGGGGCCGTCAACGACCTTCAGACCGAGTGCCGTTAATGCCGCCGCCACTGCGCTTTTAAAGTCATCACCCGAGCCCGCTATGAGATGCTTTAACTCTTCTGTCTGCAAAAAAGCCCGCTGCTGAAGCTCAATTCTCTGCTTGAGATCCTCCATTTCCGATTTCAGTTCAGCGAGCTTCTGCAAGGTCGCCGCTTCGTCGGCCGTTTGAAAATTAGAGGCCCAATTCGGCAGTGGTGCTCGGCTGCCAGACAGGCGAGTTGGCAAGTCGGACATAGCTTTGAATGGCGTTTTAGACATTGTTACCGCGATGGGTTGAAAGCGCGACTGGTCTGCAGTTCAGTTGTATTAGACTACAGTCAAACTTTGCATTACCAAATTGCCGCAAATTTGTATTACATGCAGCTGTCCAAGCTAGAATACTTTGAACCACGTCGGCGCCGACACCGTGAATCTGAAGGAGGGCTGGTCTGTCCGGCCTGAGCGCGACCGGCGGCACGCACGGAATGCCCGCTTTGCAAAGCGGACATTGGCGATTCCTGTTGCGCATTCGCCTGCCGCTTGACGCCCGCCCTTAAACCGCCACGCGATCCAGCAGTTCCATCAACACATCCGGGCAGCTGATGTGCGAGTTATGGCTGGAGTCGATCTCGTCGACACCCCAGCCTTCGCGCTTGGCGCGCTCGAGAAACGGGCGGAAACGGTCGCCGGGCGTGATACGCGTGCAATAGATGTAATGGCGGGGTAAGGAGAGAGCGCCGTTTTGCAGCTTCAGCTTCTGCTCAAAGGTCTTTGCCGGCTGCGGCATGCGGCGCGGCTTGCACCATTCGATGTCTTCCGGCGGCGTATCGGGTGGCATCGGCGTCGGCGGAATACGCCAACCGTCAGGCGTGCGCGCCTGGCGCTGCGCGCGCGCTTCATCCGGTAGCAGGTCCATCAGGCTGTCACCGTCCTCGGGCGCAAACGCGTCGACATAGACCAGCTTGGCGACGCGCGCCCGCGCGCGGTCGGCGACGCCCGTCGCAACCATGCCGCCATAGGAATGACCGATCAGATTGATACCGTCGAGGTCTTCGCACTCGAGCACACCCAGGATATCGACGATGTGGGTATCGAGGTCGATATCGGGCGTCGCCAGATGGGCGCGCTCACCGATGCCGGTATAGGTCGGGGTGAAAAGTTCGTGGCCGCGCGCGCGCATCAAGGGCCGCATCTTCTTCCACACCCAGCCGGCCGACCAGGCGCCGTGGCAGACAACAAATGTGGCCATTTCCCCTCACTTATTCGCTCACTCGGCAGCCACCGGCCGGGCGCGAGCGCGCGCCCGCGCGTTGCGGCTGTTCCAGCGCGAACGTACGAAGTCGAGCACCACCACCGCAAGGCCAGCGGCGAGCACCTCCCAGCCCGGCCGGATGCCGGCCCGGATATCGAACGCCGCGCCGAGGACGCGCATCGGTGAGACGCCGAAGGCGATGCCGATGCCGATGGCCTCGCCGAAGAAGGTCAATGCCGACACCACGATGGTGAGGCCAAACAGGCTGAACGTGGAGAGTTGGCTCTTGCCCTGCCACCAGGCCAACACCCGGTACGAGATCAGCCAGCCGAACAGCCCGGCGGCGAATACGGGCACCGTGACGTCGGCCTTGGTCTGCTGGAAATAATGGATGAGGGCGAGCAGCGCGATGCCATAGACGATCTGATGCAGCCGCCGCCAGCGTAAGCCGCCGAGCCGGCGCGTCATGCCGTCGGTCGAGGTGATCGCCAGCACCGCCAGCCCGAGCCAAGCGGTGCCGCCAATGATCAGGTACCAACGGTGGGTGATCTCGTGGACCACCATGCCGAGGTCGAACATCTTGTCGTCGATGTAAAGAAAAAGGTGTGCGGCGATGTAGCAGAAGGTGCCGACACCGAGCATGCGCCGGACATCGACCAGGTTGCCGTAACGCGCAATGCTCCGGAACGGTGTGACGGCCAGTGTCACGCCGAGGAAGATCAGCGCCCAGAAACCGGCACGGTGGATGAGCTCGTTGATCGGCCGCGCGCCGTGCAGGATGGCGTGGGCGTCAACAAGCGCCTTGGCGAGGGGAAACAGCAGCAACGCGAGTGTCGCGATGCGCAGGATGGAAAGGCGCCCGCGCTTATCGCGCCAAAGATGCCAAGAATTCCAAGAAGAAAAAGAGATCAATTGCATGGCCGCTCCGCCCAGCCGGCCCGCATTCCCCTGTCGCACGTGTGGTCTGTCGTGGCGTGCATGATTCGGCCGCTCCCGATGGCAACATGCTCCTACCACCATTTGCCGAATGCGATGATTTACAAAGCGATCACAAAATCGCGTGCGACGATTAACAGTCTTTAACCCTGGGGCCGCCGATTTGAAGCTCCTGCACCGCCTACCGCGATCTAATTCAGGAATTTCAAACCGAAAGCCGCACTAGAGTCACAAAGTTGCCAGGGTGTGCACTCATAAATTGAGACCGACCAGCGGCTCATCAGTGTCCGCCACATATGGTAATCTAAGTCAGCTCTATCCAAAAGCGGACGTTTACAGTTCACTAGCGCACGTCTGCCTTGGGCAGATTCTGTTGAACAAGTCCGGCAGTTGAGCGCAGTAGATCGAGCCGATGATGGCGGCTTCTCGGCGGAGAGCCAGTGCTCATGCCACCTTGAGTTTTGGTAGCGGGATTAGCTTCGCGAGTTTCCTGAGGTTCTGGGCGGTGGCTGCGAGGAGGAACTCATCGTGAGCGCCGGTAGGTCCTCGTAATCTGAGGCGGTCGAGCTTCAGAATGCGCTTGAGATGCGCGAACAGCATCTCGACTTTCTTGCGCAGCCGTCGAGACGTGCCGCCCTCCCACGATCTGGCTATCTGCCGCGCCATGTCGCGCGCACCTTCATAAATCGACCGCGGTACCTTGCGGGCTGGCGTGTTCGGGCAGCACCTGGGCTTGAGGGCGCATCCCGTACATTCGCGTTGAAGCGCAGTGTAGAGCATCGTCGTCCCGTCATTGACGAGCGTTCCGGTCGTGGCCAACGCCGTGCCGCCGGAGCAATAGTAGACGTCGTGCTGGTGATCGTAGGTGAAGTCGGCCCGTGAGAAGGTGCCGTCCTTGCGGGATGACTTGTCGAAGACCGTCACATGCGGCTCGATACCGTGCTCATAGACCAGCCAGCCGAGCATCTCGGCCGAGCCATAGGCGCTGTCGCCCATGAGCCGGGCGGGATAGAGGCCGAAGCGGTCCATGGAGCGTTCGATCATGCGCCTGGCCGCCAGGACCTCGGCCTGCCGAATGGCGGTGGTCGCCTCCACATCGACAATGATCGCGTTCTCGACATCGATCAGATAGTTGGTGGAATAAGCGAAGAAGGCCTGTCCGCCATGGGCGCCAGTCCAGCGCGCCGCCGGATCGGCTGGCGAAACGAACTTGGGCTTGACCTCGGTCGCCGCCCCAAAGGCCGCATCGTCCAGCACGGCCAGATACTCTTCGATCGCCCGTCCGCTGGCGTCCGGCGGCAGGCCCTTCTCACCCTCGATGCCCTGCTGCCGGTTGCCGTCCGCCTTGATCAGGCTGGCGTCGACCGCGAAGCCTTCGCCGCCGACCAAGCCCTCGCGGATACAGCGCTGCAGGACCGTCTCGAACAAGCGACGAAAGAGGTCGCTCTCACGGAAGCGGCCGTGCCGGTTCTTCGAGAAGGTGGAGTGGTCCGGAACTTGGCCATCGAGCCCAAGGCGGCAGAACCAACGATACGCCAGGTTGAGGTGGACCTCCTCGCAGAGCCGGCGCTCCGAGCGGATGCCGAAGCAATAGCCGACGATCAGCATCCGGATCATCAACTCCGGATCGATCGAGGGCCTGCCCATCGCGCTGTAAAATGGCGCCAGCTCCCGTCGGACCTCTCCCAGTTCGACAAACCTGTCGATTGACCTCAAAAGGTGATCCGGCGGAACGTGCTTCTCGAGCGAGAACTCGTAGAACAGCGAAGCTTGATCGACTTGCCGATGTCCCATCATGATCTTCAGTCCCGGCTATGGTCGAGACTGAATCAGCGAATCATCTGCGTCGCAACTGCCGACTTTTTCAACGAAATCGGCAAATAACAGAAATGAAAGAGGCCGCGAACAAAACGGCCTCTGTCACACCCATTTCGGATAATTAGTGCGTTTTCACACCAGGAACGGCGGCGACGTTGAATTTTGCATATTTCCGGCCAACCTTCCACGCCGCCTCGCGATCCGGCGCTTTGCGCCAAGCGTATAACGCTTCCATGCTATCAAAGCGCAGGATGACCATGCGCCCCTTTGGCATGTTACCGTCGAGCGGTGTTGCTGGTCCGGCCGCGACAAAAGCACCGCCCTGGCAGCGCGGATCCAACGAAAACACCAACAGATTGCTGCGCCAGTACCTGCCACGCGGCACTGACCTATCCTTGCATAGTCAAGCCAAGCTCAGTGCCATCGCAAGGCAGCTCAATGAAAGGCCGAGAAAGACCTTGCTCTATCACACGCCGGCTGAGAAGTTCGCCGAATGTGTTGCAGCGATCGGTTGAGCCCACCGTCTTTAGCCGACATAAACAGCATGTCCGCAGTGGGTCCGCTTTACCCTTGAAAGCGGACACCAGCCGCCATTAGCGTGCGACATGGTGCGTTGGCAAGTTGGGGCCCGGGGGCTATCGCGAGCCGCGTTTCGCGTAACCATGTTGATCCTTGGCGTGTTGATTTTTGCCAGCCTTCCGGACAGCGATATATGATATAGGCTGATGACTCCTCGGGGTCCGGCGATGTCCCATTGCATCCAGTGCAACGACATGGAGCATAACAGGGGGAACAAGCGGACCGCGATTGGCAAAAGCCATCCTGCCGGGTGACAATTGTTCGTCCGCCAGAAGATCGTTCAACGACGACTTGCACGGAGCCCACCCTTTGGAGCGCAACCCTCGGGAAAAAGTCGCATCAACCGAACACATGGTCGACTATGACCGCAACTCCTACATGCAGGATCAGATGGTCCGCAGTAGGGCGGAGTTGTTGCGTGCCGCGGTCGAGCGTATCGGTTCGGTCACGCCGGAATTCACGATGATGGACTATGGGTGCGGTCCGGGTCACAGCGCGCTCGATGCCGTCGCACCGGCGATCGAAGCCTACCGGCAGATCGATCCGCGGGGCACTATTGTCATTCGCCATTCCGATCAGGCGGGCAATGACTGGGGCGCACTCATGGCGCTCGTGTTCGGTCCCGATGGTTATCAGCGCAATGGCTCCGGGATTCGGACCGAGGTCGTTGCCGGTTCCTTCTACACGCCACTTGCTTCGCCGCGTTCGGTCGCACTTGGCGTCTGCTTCGCCGCAAGCCATTGGCTGAGCCGGGCCCTCTCGCCGCACTCACCTGGAACGGCATGGTTCGCCGATCTGGAGGGCAAGGCGCGTGCGGAATTTGCAGCGCTCGCCCGAGCCGACTGGACGCGATTTCTACGTTGCCGCGCCGAGGAGTTGCGGCCCGGCGGTATGCTCATCGTGTCAACGCTCGGCAGCGTTGCCGATGCCGATGAGATCAATGGCATCAGATCGTCGGCCAGGAAACTCTATCGCGCTATTTTCCAGGTGGCGAACCAGATGCGCGCCGACGGTTTGCTTGAGGCTTCGGCCTTGGACCATTTCGTGTTTCCGCTGTGGTTTCCAACGGTGGAAGAAGCATGCGCGCCGATCCGCCAGGAACTCGATCTGAAAGAGAAATTCGAGATCATTGACGCGACAGTGAATCCAGCCCCCGTTCATCCCAACGACGTGTACGAAGATTCGCTCAGCGATCCCGCGAGATACGCGCGCCTCTACGCCGGCTATATCCGCGGATTTGGCGAATCCAGCCTACGGCTGCACTTGTTCGGCCCTTCGGCAAAGAATGCGGCGGAAGTTGATAGCATTGCCGAAGAGTTTTTTAAGCGCTTGACTCGCTACTACCAGGCCGAGCCAGGTTTGCATGCATCTGAAACGATGGTCATTACGTGCGTTCTACGCCGGCGATAAAAGAACCACATATTAAGTGAGATGTCCGCTTTGGATCATAGCCGACATTTGCAGTCCAAAAATCCATGTCTGCTTTAGCCGCAAGAACAGATATTGGGCGGCCCGTCAAAACGGCTTTTGGTTGCCTCTTTACGAGGCCGCACCCAGTGTCCTTTCAAATCCGAAGTTCGTACGTAGCAAGCTGAACAATTTAACGAACTTCGGATTCGGGACACTAGACCCGCGGCATCGGACGGCCGCCAGCCTCTTTCGACGGCACTTTCACCCAGGCCTCGCCATCGAGCACGGTCTCACCGTCGACGCTGCAGGCGCAGGTCAGCCGCGCGCGGGACTTCTCCGGCACCAACTCAGCGACGGTCACGCGCACCTCGACGGTGTCGCCGATCTTGACTGGGGCGCGAAAGTTCAGCGTCTGCGAAATGTAGACGGCGCCCGGCCCCGGCAGCCGTGTGCCGAGCACCGCGGAAATGAGACTGGCGGTATAAAGACCGTGCGCGATGCGGGTGCCGAACGGCGTCTTGGCGGCGAAATGCTCGGACAGATGGATCGGGTTGCGATCACCGGTGATGGCGGCAAAGCCGACCACGTCGGCGGAATCGACGGTCTTGTGCAGGGTCTCGGTCATCCCCACCGAAAGGTCTTCGAAATAGAGCATCTGCAGGGACAACGTCATAATCGTGCCTCTTGAGCGCCGGACTTGCGACACAGCCACCACAAGACGCCGACCAGCACAAGATTGATCAGGGCGAATACGGTCAAGACGCCAATGGTTGGGTTCGCGCCGTTGGCCTCGATCAGAAGGGCCCCGCCGGACGGCGCCAGCGCCTGCACGATCAGGCTCGGGAACGCGAGCTTACCCATCAGGCGCGGAAAGCGTACCGGCCCGAACAGCGCCAGCGGCAACGTTCCCCTCCCGATCCAGGAGATGCCGTAGCCGGCGCCGTAAATCAGGATCACCAGCGCCAACACGGGAAAGCGGCCGAACAGCATGATGAGGCCGATCGCCATCAGGCTGCAGGAACCGATCATGGTCCAGATCGGGTGGTAGCGGCTGCCGAACAGGCGCTCGACCACGCGGGCGCCGACCTGCGCCGGCCCGAACAAGGTGCCGAGGCTGACGGCGACTGCGTAGTCGACGCCCCTAGCCTGAAGGAAGATCAGCAGATGCACCACCACGATGGAGCCGATGCCGGCGGCAAGTGACAGCACAACGGCGAGCAGGGCGAAGATCAGGCTTTCATGCGCAATCAGCCCCTGCTCTGACGTCCGCTCTTTCGTGTCCTCCTTATGGGCGCGCACGGGCGCGGGCGCGGCGCGCACCACCGCCATCTGCAGCGGCAGCGCCACCACCAGATGCAGGGCCGCATAGATGAAGCAGGCCATGCGCCAGCCGGCGTGATCGATCATGAAGGCACTGAGCGGCCAGCAGACGGTGCTGGCGAAGCCGCCGAACAAAGTGAGGTTAGTGATCGGCCCACGTGCCGCTGAGCCATACATGCGGCCGAGCGCGGCGAACACCGCGTCATAGAGACCCGTACCCATACCAAGCCCGAGCACCACCCAGGCCGCGAGGTAGAGCGGCAGCGATGGCGCGAGACCGATCCCGACCAGCCCTGCCGCATAACAGAGCGAGCTTGCCAGCAGCACCGGCCGACCGCCCTGACGGTCGATCACGCGGCCGACCTGCGGCGAGATCAGCCCGGCGACCAACAAGCCGATCGTCGTGCCCGCGACCACCCAGCCCAGCGACCAGCCGGTCGCCTTAACGATCGGCTCGGCGAACACCGCCGGAAAATAGAATGAAGTGCCCCAGGCCAGGATCTGGGCGATGCCGAGCGCGGCGATCACGACACGACGGTCGCGTTGCGGAGCCTCAGCCACAGCGGTCAAAGCCCGGCCCTCCCAAATCCCGCGGTGCTGGTCCGCGTTGCTTCAGCTACCCTACACCATCGCGCCCTGGCGGGAACGCATGGCATGTCCGGATGACCGCGCGTGCAAGCGCGTCGAATTGGCGCTATTTCAGTCGCATTTTTCAAAGATTGGGCACGGAGCGGCGAAAAGACGACGATAATCGTCGCGATTGCTCCGGTTGCGGCTGCGGTCGTAAAAACGGCACATATCGCAAGCCCCTCTTCAGCCGGTCATTTCTGAGTTTTGTATTAAGTTTCATTACCTTAAGCCATGCATTTCTGCATTGCTGCGGCGCAACAATATTACTTTTCCTCTCGCCAAATATCCCTATTTTCCGGGCAACAGATTTACCGGCCGCCGGCCGGCACAAGAGCAAAGACGAAAGAGGAACTGCCATGCTTGCCACCATTGTCCGCTTCTTCCGCGAGTGGCGCCGCTATAACCAGAGCCTGAGCGAACTAAATCGCCTGGGCGACCGCGAGTTGGCCGATATCGGCATCAGCCGCTCCGACATCCATCGCGTGGCCTGGAACGCTGCCCACCAGGGCTAAGACACAGTTTAACACGGACTGTCCTAAACCGCCCGCGGCCTCCGCGGGCGGTTTGCTTTTGGGCGTTGCGGCAGGGCACCGCGCGCCCTAGTTTCCGCCCCATGACCGACAGAGTTCACGTAATCGGCGGCGGCTTGGCCGGCTCCGAGGCGGCCTGGCAGCTCGCGCAAGCCGAGATTCCGGTGACGCTGCATGAGATGCGCCCCGAGCGTGGCACCGCCGCCCACAAGACCGGGGCCTACGCTGAACTCGTCTGCTCCAACTCCTTCCGCTCCGACGACGCCGAACACAACGCGGTCGGACTCCTGCACGCAGAAATGCGACGGCTGAACTCGCTGATCATGCGCGCCGCCGACGCGAACCAGGTGCCGGCGGGCGGTGCGCTCGCCGTCGACCGCGACGGTTTTTCCGCCGCCGTCACCGCAACACTCGAAGCCCATCCGCTGGTCACGCTGGAGTGTGGTGAGATCGCCGTGCCGCCCGACGAGTGGGACAGCGTCATCATCGCCACCGGCCCCCTCACCTCGCCCGATCTCGCCGCCAGCATTGCCAAGCTCACCGGCGAAGAGCAACTCGCGTTCTTCGACGCCATTGCGCCGATCGTGCACCGCGATTCCATCGACTTCGATCAGGCCTGGTTTCAGTCGCGCTACGACAAGGCGGGGCCCGGCGGCTCCGGCGCCGACTACGTCAACTGCGCGCTCACGCGCGAGCAATACGACGCCTTCGTCGGCGCGCTTGTTTCCGGCGACAAGACCGTGTTCCACGACTGGGAAAAGGCCACGCCCTATTTCGACGGCTGCCTGCCGATCGAAATCATGGCCGAGCGCGGCCGCGAAACGCTGCGCCACGGACCCATGAAGCCGTTCGGCCTGACCAACTCGCACGCGCCCGAGCGCAAGCCCTACGCCGTGGTGCAGCTTCGTCAAGACAACAAGCTCGGCACCTTGTTCAACATGGTCGGCTTCCAGACCAAGCTGAAGCACGGCGAGCAGGTGCGCATCTTCCGTACCATTCCGGGCCTCGAGAATGCCGAGTTTGCCCGTCTCGGCGGCCTGCATCGCAACACCTTCCTCAATTCGCCGGTACTGCTCGACGATACGCTGCGACTGAAGGCAAAACCGGCATGGCGTTTTGCCGGTCAAATCACGGGCTGCGAAGGCTATGTGGAGTCCGCTGCCATCGGCGGTCTCGCGGCGCGCTTTGCCGCCGCCGAGCGCCGCGGCGAAGCGCTTGAGCCCCCGCCGCCGACCACGGCGCACGGCGCCCTGCTCGCGCACATCACCGGTGGGCCGGTCGACACCATCGACGCCGGGCCAACTTCGTTCCAGCCCATGAACGTGAATTTTGGCCTGTTCCCGCCCACCAATGAAGCGCTGGTCATTGATCCGGCTGGGCGCAAATTTGGCCGCGGCAAGGCGAAGTCGCTGGCGCGCAAGAGCGCGCTCAGCCGCCGCGCCCTCGCCGATCTCGAACACTGGCTCGGCGGCATGCCGCAGGTAGACGCGGCTGAATAGGCTCAGGCCCGGAAAATCCGCCCCGGCCGGCGCGCTGCCCGCCACAATAACCATTGCCGATGGATAAGCGACAACGGTTCGGGCGCAAAGGGATCGGCGCCCGCGCGCTCTGTGCGCCGCAGCGCCGCGCCAACGGTCGAGACCGGCAACAGTGCCGGCAACGCCGCCGGCGGCAGCGTGTGAAGCGCGCGCATGCCGGCAGCGAGATGGCCCCGCGCATGTGCGCGCAAATCCGCCAACGCCGCGCGCAAACCTTCGCTGCTCTCGCGCGCAAACACCGCTTCCGGCACGACACCATGTCGGCCGAGCAGCTCCTGCGGCAGATAAAGCTGCCGGCGCATGGCATGCAGCGGCAGATTGCTCAAGGTCCCGGCAACCATATAGGCGGCGCCGGCATGACGCGCGAGCGCTTGGCTCCCCGGCGTTAGCCCGCCAAGGATCGCCGCGGCAACCGCAAACAACCCGGCGCGTGTACTGCCGGCATAATTGTCGAATTCCTGCAGCGTCGCCATCGGCACGTCGTAGAGATCGAAGCTGTGGGCATCGATCAGCGACTGCAACGGATCAGCGGAGAGTCCGTAACGCGCCAACGTCTCGCGCAAAACCGACGCCACCGGATGTGCCGCCGCTTCACTGCCACGTTCACCCGCCAAGGCCTCTCGCCACCATTGCAGGCGGATCTCGCCGGGCATCGGTTCGCGCGCCAGATCACGCACCCGCGCGATCTCGACATTGAAGGCATAGAGCGAAAGCAGCGCGTCGCGATGCTCGGCCGGGGCGAACAAAGTCGCCAGATAGCGGTCGCGATCGGCTTCGCGCACCAGGTTGGCGCAATGCTCGGCGTTGGAAATCATGGACCGCACTGTACCGCGACTATCACTCGACCGCGACAAGGCCCGCCCCGACCCGGCGGTTCTCGGCCAAGAGAATATTGTAGGTGCGCACCGCCGGCCCGGTGGTCATGGAATTGAGTGACAGATTGACCGCGCGGAAACGCTCGCGCAATCGCGACGGCAACACATACGGGTCGGACCCAACTCCGATGATGAAGAAATCCAGTTGATCGGCGCGCGCCAAAACCGGCGCCAGCATGTCCTCGGTGACATCCGTGACAGCGGTTATCGGCCAGGCCCAGATACCATCGGGTAAACACAACAGCGAACCACGATGCGACATGCCGCCAAAGCGGAAGCCACCATTGCCATAGGCATCGATCGACGCCGGGTTGGGCAGATGCGGGGCGTCGGGTCCGAGACCGCCCGCCATCGCTCAGGGCT
This sequence comes from uncultured Pseudomonadota bacterium, assembly GCA_963732895.1. Lineage (GTDB taxonomy): Bacteria > Pseudomonadota > Alphaproteobacteria > Rhizobiales > Xanthobacteraceae > Pseudolabrys. The sequence goes on from CAVTBG010000011.1 coordinate 19,294, forward strand.
TCTCCTGGTCCCGGTCGGCGCCGCTGAGGGGATCGCGCCCGGTTCCAACGCCCAGATAGATCAGCACAGGCGCGGCGATGAACACCGACGTATAGGTGCCGACCAGCACCACGCCGAACATCATGGTGGCGGTGAAGCTGTGAATTGCCTGCCCGCCGTAGAGCAGCAGCGAGAGCAGCGCCAGGCTGACCGTCAAATGCGTGATGACCGAACGTGACAGCGTCGAGTTGACCGAGATGTTCAACAGCTCCGGCATCGACAACTTCTTGTAACGACGCAACATCTCACGAATACGGTCATAAATGACAACGGTATCGTTGAGCGAGTAGCCGAGAATAGTGAGCAGCGCCGCAATACTGGTGAGGTCGAAGTTGATGTGCGTCAGCGACATGAAGCCGACGGTGAGCACAAGGTCGTGCACGTTGGCGATCATGGCGCCGAGCGCGAACTGCCATTCGAACCGGAACCAGAGATAGATCAGGATGCCGAGGATCGCCAGCATCAGGCCGATGACGCCGTAGGACAACAACTCGCTGGAAACGCTCGGGCCCACCACCTCGACACGACGGTAGGTCACCTCGCTGCCGAGCGCGGCGCGGGCCTTGGCGACAGCCGCCTGCTGCGCCTGGTCGCCGCCGGGTTGCTCCTTGAAGCGGATCAGCACGTCATTGGGCGCCCCGAACTCCTGCAAATGCACCTCGCCGAGGCCGAGGCCGTTGAGCGTCGAGCGCATCTTGGCGAGATCAGCCTTCGGAGCGTTGGTCTGCACCTCGATCAGCGTGCCGCCGCTGAAGTCGATGCCGAAATTGAGGCCGTGGGTGAAATAGAGCGTGATCGCCAGGATCGACATCAGCGCCGAAATCGGAAAGCTGATGCGCCGGAAGCGCATGAAGTCGAACTTGGTTTCGTCGGGGACGATTCGGAGCAGGCGCACTGTCTATCGTCCTCAGATCGGCACGTGTTTGGGCCGCCACCACCGCACCCAAGTGGCAACGATCAGGCGCGTCATGGTGAAGGCGGTGAACACGGTGGTGATGATGCCGACGCCGAGCGTCACGGCAAAGCCGCGCACTGGGCCGGTGCCGATATAGAATAGCACCGCAGCGGCGATGAAAGTGGTGATGTTGGAGTTGAGAATGGTGGCGAGCGCGCGAGTAAACCCTGCGTCGATGGCGTTGATCGGCGAGCGGCCGGCGCGCACTTCCTCGCGGATGCGCTCGTAAATCAGCACGTTGGAGTTGACCGCGATGCCGACGGTCAGCACGATGCCCGCGATACCCGGCAGCGTCAGCGTCGCTTCCAGCATCGACAAGACGCCGAAGATCATGCCGACGTTGATCGCCACCGCGATATTGGCGAACAGACCGAACAGGCCGTAGGTGGCGAACATGAAGATCACCACCATGGCAGCGCCGACATAGGACGACAGTTTACCCTGCCGGATCGAGTCGGCGCCAAGACCGGGGCCGACGGTGCGCTCTTCCACCACAGTGAGCGGCGCGGGCAGCGCGCCGGCGCGCAGCAGGATGGCGAGGTCGTTGGCGCTCTGAACGGTGAAATTGCCTGAGATCTGACCGGAGCCGCCAAGGATCGGCTCGCGGATCACCGGCGCGGAAATAACCTGGTTGTCGAGCACGATGGCGAATGGCTTGCCGACATTCTGCTGCGTGGTCTCGGCGAATTTGCGCGCCCCCGAGGTGTTAAAGCGGAAGGAGACGATCGGCTCATTGGTACGCTGGTCGAAGCCGGGCTGGGCATCGGTTAGGTCGCCGCCGGAAACCATCACGTGCTTCTGCACCACGTAAGGCAATTTGGCTTCCTTGCCGGTGCCGTGCAGAATTTCGTCATCGGGCGGCAATTGTCCGGCCTCGGCCTGCTGCGACGACACCGAGGTATCGACCAGACGGAAGTCGAGTTTGGCGGTCTTGCCGAGGATCTGTTTGAGGCGGGTCGGGTCCTGCAGGCCGGGCACCTGCACCAGGATGCGGTCGTTGCCCTCGCGCGCGATCAACGGCTCGACAGTGCCGAGCGCGTTGACGCGCCGTTCGATGATCTGGATCGATTGGCCGACCGCCTGGCGCACCCGCTCCAGGATTGCAGGCTCGGTGACGGTGAGCCGGACTAGCCCGTTTGGTCCGTTCGTGACGTCGAGACTGTTATGGCCGGTCGCGCTGAGGACGCCGCCGAGCGGCTGCGACAGCGCGCGCAGCTTGTTGAACGCGTCCTCGTAACGGTTCTGCTCGCGGATGGTGACCTGCACGCTGTTGCCGCGCACCAGCAGGCCGGTATAGCCGATGCGGGCGTCGCGCAGCACGCGCCGCGCGTCGTCACGCAGCGCTTCCAGCCGGTCCTTGCGCACGGTCTTGCCGTCGACCTGAAGCAGCATATAGGACCCGCCCTGCAGGTCGAGGCCGAGCACAATATGGCGCTGCGCCCATTTCGGCCAACTCGCCACCATGCCGGCGGGAAGGAAATTGGGCACGGCAAACAGCATGATACCGAATGCTGTCAGCAGGATCGCCGCCGCCTTCCACCGCGTGAAGTAAAGCATGATTTCCCGACTTAAAGTGAAGGTTTAAGGAGTGCGCAGGGGCTAGCTGGACGCCGCCTCTTCCTTCACCGGCTCACCTTTGGCGCGCACATCCGTGAGCATTCCCCGCATCTGGCGGATACGCACGTCGTTCGCGATTTCGATCTCGATCTGATCGTCATCGATCACCTTGGTGACCTTGCCCACCAGCCCGCCGTTGGTCACGACGGTGTCGCCCCGGCGCACGTTCTTGACCATGTCCTGGTGCTGGCGCACGCGCTTCTGCTGCGGCCGCAGGATCAGGAAATACATGATCACGAAAATCAGGACGAACGGCAGCAACGACATCAGCATGCCGCCCTCGCCTCCGAACGGCGAGGCGCCTTGCGCAAAGGCGGGCGTAATGAACATCTCGTGGTTCCTCAAGTGTTCGCGACACGAAGCGGACCGGCCCCTGCCGGAGCCGGGGGGCCGGTCCAAATTTCGCGCGGACTATAGCGGCCGCGGCCCCAATTGCAACGCCGCGCGGGCCCTTGAAGCCTGCGATTCTGGGCCTTTTCCGGGCAGCCGCCTTGCCGGGGGCCCCTCGCCCCGCTAAGAGCAGCGCCAGCGTCCGAAAGTGTTAAGACATGGCCAAGTCGAACAAGAAATCCAAGCTCAAGGCGAAGACCGCGCCCAAACTCAAGACCGCCGCTGCGCCGCCGGCAGGTGTCGATGGCGCGCTGATCGCGCGCATCGCCGACGCTCTGGAACGGCTGGCGCCCAAAGCCGTGCCGCCGGTCGATTTTGCCGCAGCCGACGCCTTCATCTGGCATCCGAACGGGCGGCTGGCGCCGGTCCCGCACGTCAACCGGGTCGGCATGTCGCTGCTCAAAGGCATCGACCGGGTGCGCGATTTGCTGGTTGAAAATACCGAGCGTTTCGCCAAGGGTCTGCCGGCCAACAACGCGCTCTTGTGGGGCGCGCGCGGGATGGGCAAGTCGTCGCTGGTCAAGGCTTCGCACGCGGCGGTCAACGCCATGTTTGCGCGCAACAGCAAGAGCGCTCCGCTCAAGCTCATCGAGATCCACCGCGAGGACATCGAGACCCTGCCCGAATTGATGGCGATCACGCGTGCCGCGCCCTACCGCTTCATTGTGTTCTGCGATGATCTGTCGTTCGACATCGACGACACGAGCTACAAATCGCTGAAGGCCGTGCTGGAAGGCGGCATCGAGGGCCGGCCAGACAACGTGATCTTCTACGCCACCTCCAACCGGCGGCATCTCCTGTCACGCGACATGATCGAGAATGAGCGCTCGACCGGGATCAATCCCGGCGAAGCGGTCGAGGAGAAGGTGTCATTGTCCGACCGCTTCGGCCTGTGGCTCGGGTTCCACCGCTGCAGCCAGGACGAATACCTCGCCATGGTCACCGGCTACATCTCACACTATCGCGTGCCGGTCGATGAGGAGAGCCTGCGGCGCGAGGCGCTCGAATGGGCGACCACGCGCGGTTCGCGCTCCGGCCGCGTTGCCTGGCAGTTCATCCAGGATCTCGCCGGGCGAATTGGCGTGGCGCTGAAGGATTAGCCGCCGAGATACTTGGTCGGGTCGACTGGGGTCGAGCCTTTGCGGATCTCGAAGTGCAGTTGCGGCGAGGTTACGTTGCCGGTCTGGCCGGCGCGCGCGATCACCTGCCCGCGCCGCACACTCTCGCCGCGATGGACGATGAGTTTGCTGGCATTGGCATAAGCCGACACGTAACCGCCGGTGTGGCGGATCAGCACCAGATTGCCGTAGCCCTTCAGCTCATTGCCGGCATAGGCGACGACGCCGTCATCGGCGGCCTTGATCGGCGTGCCTTCCGGCACAGCCAGATTGATGCCGTCGTTCTGGGTGCCGTTCGGCTCGCGGCCGAAGCGCGCGATGATGCGGCCCTTCACCGGCCAGCGGAATTGCGGAATGCCGCCCGCCGGCTCGGCCTTCTTGGTCACATCCTGCGACGCGACGTGTTCCGGCTCCGAGCGCGCAACGCGCGCGGTCTGGGTCGGTATGCTCGACACCGTCTGCACCGGCTGAGTATGCGGGCGCGCGGCCTTGGATTCCGACACCACCGGCCGGCGCGTTTCGCGACTTGCCACCTGCTCATGATGACCGCCGGGAATCTTCACCCGGTCGCCAACGCTGAGCTTGGTGAAAGGGCTGATGTGGTTGTAGCGCGCGAGCGCCGACAGCGACATGCTGTGGCGTCGCGCGATGCCGATCAGCGTGTCGCCGTGTGCGACCACATGCACATTTGCACCACTGCGCGCCGCGGAAGCCTGCACGACCGGCGCACGCGGGGCCGGCGGCGCGGCCGCTACGTGCGCGCCATGATTGGACACCCAGCGCGGGATGACAACGCGCTGGCCCGGCTTCAGGTCGCGCGCGTTCCGAATGTTGTTGACCTGCATGATCGCCGATGTCGGCACATGGTGCTTGCGGCCGATGGAGGCGAGCGTCTCCCCGCGTTCGACCGCAACCGTCTTGCCACCATCCCAGGTCCAATGACCGGTCGGCTGCGGCGGCGCGGGACGCGCCGGCACCGAGCCGGTTATGTCGCGGCCGCGCGTCGCGGGCCGATAAGCACCGAGGCCCTGCGCCCCATCGGCGACACCGCCGCGATAAGTAGCGACGGTGGCGGGCTTGCTGGGCGCCGGCAGCGGCTGCGACACCACGCGCGACGTCGAGGCCGGGGGCCGCGAGATCGAGCCGGTCACCTCCGCCTTGGGCGGCTGATAGTATTCGCTGCGATTGGAGGCGAAACGCGCCGAATCCGAGCAACCGGCGGCGGCGACTGCGACCAACCCTAAAATCGCGACGCGTGGCAAGGCACGCGAACGGAATTGCACGGTGAACGGCATGTGTTTACTCGTCCGTACGCAACAAACTTCGAATGCAAACTAAATCAGTGACGAGTAAATAAGCGTTTAAGACTTAGTGAAACGTTTCCAGGAATACGACTGACCGGCAAGAAATGTTTCAGCGCAGCCGCGGCTGGTGCGGTTGCCGGCGCTAAACGCACGCTTTCGGTCAGAGTTCGTGGGCCTGCCCGGGCAAAAGCGGCACAAAGCGCACTGGAATGCCATCTTCGCGCGCGATGCCCGTTTGCGATTTGGTAAGCTTGATTATGCGTTGCGGCCCGCCATGAGGGCCGATCGGTAGCACCATGACACCGCCCTCCTCGAGTTGGTCGAGCAGGACCTGCGGCACGGTCTGCGCCGCGGCGGTGACGAGGATGCGGTCGAAGGGCGCCCGATCCGGCAGTCCAGCCAGCCCGTCGCCCACCACCACCTCGACATTGTCGAAGCCGAGCGCCGCCAAGCGTTCCGCCGCGCGTGCGGCAAGCGTGCGATAGCGCTCGATCGAGATCACTTCGCGCGCCAGCCGCGACAGCACCGCGGCCTGGTAGCCCGAACCGGTGCCCACTTCGAGCACGCGATGCTCGGGCTTAACGCCAAGCTGCTCGGTCATGTAGGCAACCACGTAAGGCTGGCTGATGGTCTGACCGCATGCGATCGGCAAAGCCTGGTCGGCGTAGGCGATGGCGGCGTCTTCCGCCTCGACGAAGTGATCGCGCGGCACCTCGTCCATGGCGCGCAGCACGGCGGCGTCGGAAATCCCGCGCCCGCGCAGCCTGAGAAGAAATTCCATGCGGCCGACCCCCTGGTCGTCCGTCGCTCGTGTGATCACGGCGCCATCCTCATTTTGCCGCTTTTCTAGCATGTCTATTGAAAATTCACGTAAGCTTTGTCGATTGCCTGCGGATGCCGGCATCTGGAGCAGATTTCAGCTAATCGGAGCGATGGATGAACGATTTGATGCGTGCAAGACCACGAATTCTGGTGGTCGAGGATGAGTTTCTCATCCGCATGCTCTTGGAGGACATGCTGGACGAACTCGGCTACGACATGGCGGCCGGCGTCGGCACCATTTCGGAAGCGAGCGAGGAGGCAACCAAAGGCGATTTCCACGCCGCCATTCTCGACGTCAATCTCGACGGCCAGGAGATCTATCCGGTCGCCGATATCCTCGCCGCGCGCGGCCTGCCCTTCGTCTTCGTCACCGGCTATGGTGAGCGCTCGCTGCCCGACCCACACCGCGGCCGGCCGGCGCTGCAGAAACCGTTCCAGACGGAACAGCTCAAGACCACGCTGGCCGAACTGTTGGCGACGGCGTAAGCGCTACCCCATCCTCAATCAAACAATTCCGCCAACTGCGTCATGAACGGCTCGTCGGTGAGGTCGAGCCGCAGAGGCGTGACCGCGATGCGGTTTTCGGCAATGGCCGCGAGATCGCTTCCGTGCGCGGCGCCGACCGGACCGCCGCGCGAGAACGCGATCCAGTAATAGGGATTGCCGCGGCCGTCGTGACGCGGCTCGATACGCAACAGTTCCTGGTCGCGCTTGCCCTGGCAGGTGGCGGTGATACCCACGACATCTTCGGGCTTGCAGTCGGGAAAATTGACGTTGACCAGAACGTCGCGCGGCATGCCGGTCTCCAGCACGCGGCGGATGAGATCGGGCGCGAACTTGATCGCGGTGTCCCAGCAAGGATCGGTGCGGTTGGCGAAAGAATACGACTGTGACAGCGCGAACGACGGGATGCCGAGCACGGTGCCCTCCATGGCGCCGGCGACCGTGCCCGAATAAGTGACGTCCTCGGCGCAGTTGCGTCCGCGGTTGACGCCCGACAGCACCAGATCCGGCAATTCCTTCATGATGTGTCGCACGCCCATGATCACGCAGTCGGTGGGCGTACCCTTCACCGCGAAATGGCGTTCGTCGACTTGCCGCAACCGCAGGGGATCATTGAGCGACAGCGAATGTGCAACGCCCGACTGGTCGGTCTCCGGCGCCACCACCCAGACCTCGTCGGACAGTGTGCGGGCGATGGTCTCGCAGGCAGCCAGGCCATCGGCGTGGATGCCGTCGTCATTGGTAATGAGGATACGCATGCCGCTTTATCTCTCCCCTCTGGGGGAGGGATAAGAAGCGGCGCTTTGCCATGACTTAAACTTCATACTGCTTTCTCAACCTTCGTCAGCCCGCCCATATACGGCTTCAACGCCTCGGGCACGGCGATCGATCCATTTTCCTGCTGGTATGTCTCCATCACCGCGATCAGAGCGCGGCCGACGGCGACGCCGGAGCCGTTGAGAGTATGCACCAGGCCCCTCACCTTGCCGTCCTTACCGCGATAGCGCGCGTTCATGCGGCGCGCCTGGAAGTCGCCGCAGACCGAGCAGGACGAAATCTCGCGGTACATATTCTGCCCCGGCAGCCAGACCTCGATGTCGTAGGTCTTCTGCGAAGCGAAGCCCATGTCGCCGGTGCACAGCGTGATGACGCGGTAATGCAGGTCGAGCTTCTTCAGCACGGCCTCGGCGCAGGCCAGCATGCGCTCGTGCTCTTCTTTCGATTTTTCTGGCGTCGTGATGGAAACGAGCTCGACCTTGGTGAACTGGTGCTGGCGGATCATGCCGCGCGTGTCCTTGCCGGCGGCGCCGGCTTCCGCGCGGAAACAGGGCGTGCAGGCGGTCAGCCGCATGGGCAATTGGTCTTCGGCGACAATCAACTCGCGCACCAGATTGGTGAGCGGGACTTCGGCGGTGGGGATGAGCCAGCGGCGTGTTTGTCGGGCTCCCGCTTCTTCGGCGAATTGCATCATCATTGTTACGAAGGCTTTGTCCGCAAACTCAGAGGCGGGATTAGCTCCAGTTCCCCTAATAGCTTGGGCAAACATCTTTCTAATGTGATCTTTTTGACTATTCAGATGATCAACCGCTGCCTGCTCGACGTATGCCGTATTGGTCGCAACAAACTGATCCTCTTCAAACTTCGGCAGTTGCGCCGTTCCGAACATCACCTCGTCGCGCACGAGCAGCGGCGGCGCGACTTCCGTATAGCCGTGCTCCTGCGTGTGCATGTCGAGGAAAAGCTGCCCCAACGCACGCTCCATGCGCGCCAAGCCCCTCTGCAGCACCACAAAGCGCGCGCCCGACAGCTTCGCCGCCAACTCGAAATCCATCATCCCCAAGGCTTCGCCCAACTCGAAATGCTGCTTGGGCGTGAAACCGTCTTTTTTGAAATCGCGCAGCTTACCGAACTTGTGCTTTTCGACGTTGTCGTGCTCGTCCTTGCCGTTCGGCACCTCATCGAGAGGCAGGTTCGGTAATTCCGAAAGCTCCTTTTTTAGCTGTTCTTCTGATTCCTTTACCTCCTGCTCAAGTCTCGGAATTGACTCCTTGGCAAGGGCTACCTTAGCCATGAGTTCTCCGATCAGTTTTTCATCGTTCCTTTTCTTGGCATCACCAATTAATTTCGACGCGTTGTTGCGGTCAGCCTGAAAGGATTCGAGTACTCAAATCCTGGCCCGCCTGAGATTGTCGATCGAAATTAAGCGGTCCGAAAAAGACTGCGAACTCGGGCGGCTCCAGCCCGCGCCGTTTCAGGCCGGTGTCGAAGGCCTCGGGGTTCTCGCGAATCCACTTGATGTCGTACATGATGCCGCCGGTCTCGCCGCTTTGATATCTCACGCGAATCGAACTGCGCGCGCCTGCGCCGAAAACGCGCGGACAGCGCCAGGTGCCACCGGCCGTGGGCCGGCGCCAGCAGGCTTTATTCTGATTTGGGCGGTTTGTCAGCCGGTCCGAGAGCAGCTCGGCCCAAGGTCTCGTCGAGACCCGTTTAGGGCAGCATCACGCTGACAAAGGGCTTCAGTTCTTCGGGAATATCGTCTCGGGACTTGACCATATCGGCCAGCGGCTTGTCGCCCTTGGCTTCGGTGATCAGGCGCGCGAAGCCGTCTTCCGAAATCATCGCGCCCTCATTGCTGGTGACCCTGCGCAGAACGGCCTTGTTGCCGCGCTCGACCAGCACATCGGTCACCACGGCGTTGATACGCTGGCGCGCGGCGATCGCCAGCAGGTGACCTTGGCCCTTGGTCCTGGCGATGCTGACCAAATCGGTATCCTGAAGCGAGGGAGATTTCTCCAGCACCGGGGTCGCCACCGCCAGATCGTCGCAGTTCGACAGACGCATGATCGTATCCGTGGCAGCGGTCTCCGTCGTGGCCAGCCGGTTGCTCAATTCAACCAGCGCCCTCGATTCGACGCCCTCGCTCAGGCGCTTGATGATGGAGTCGAACAGTTGGGCCAGTTCTTCGGAGTAAGTGGGCGCACCCGCCAGGAACAAATCGGTCATCTGGCGCAACATATTCAGGCGGCGCGAGCCGTTCACGCGCGACAGCGCGTGGTCAAGCTCGTCGAGCAAAGTTTCGGTTTGGTGCATCATCCAGGCTGTCCATGGCCCCCATCCGGGGGAACTCGGACAACCTCATATACGCAAGCCAGCAAATTAAAGATTAAAACGATTTGTTGATCCTGCGCGCTCTGCAACCATGAGCCACACCACCGAACCGTCCGTTTGCGCGACCATGGACCTAAAACGTACGTTTTATCATATTGTTACGTGATATTCCGGAGGCGGCGCTGCACCCTCGCGGCATACAATGCTAGGTTACTATTGCTGTTTGATAAACCAGTTTGCGATAGTTTTCGGCGCTTACTCGGACGAGGCCGTCCCCGACGCTTGCGCGCTGGCCGCAGCCTGTGCCCTGCGCTCGACCATGCGCACCGACCAGATCGAGCCCTCGTAGAGGATGATCAGGGGCCCCGCGAGCGACATCTGGCTGAGCACGTCCGGCGGCGTCAGCACCGCGGCGAGGATGAAGGCGCCAACGATGGCGTATTTGCGCTTCGACCTGAGCTGGGCCGACGTGATTAGACCGATGCGGCCGAGCAGCGTCAGGATCACCGGCAGTTGGAAGGCGACCCCGAAAGCGAGCACCAGCGACATCATCAGCGACAGGTATTCGCCGACCTTGGGCATCAGTTCGATCGAGGCGTCGCCCGCCCCGCCCGACTGCTGCATGTGCAGCGAAAAGCGCACCAGCATCGGGAACACGAGGAAATAGACCACCATCGCGCCGATGACGAAGAAGATCGGCGTCGCGATCAGGTACGGCAGGAACTGCTTGCGCTCGTGCTTGTAGAGCCCGGGCGCGACGAACATATAGACCTGCCCGGCAACGATCGGGAACGACAGGAAAGCAGCGCCGAACATCGCCAGCTTGAGCTGGGTGATGAAATATTCGAGCAGCGCCGTGTAGATGAACTTGGAGTGTTCCGGCCCCGCCACCCAGACGAAGGGCCACATCAGCACGTTGTAGATGTCCTTGGCGAACACGAAGCAGAGGCCGAACGTCAAAGCGAACGCAAGCACCGCCTTGATCAGCCGCGAGCGCAGCTCGATCAGGTGATCCATCAACGGGGCTTTTGATGCTTCGATATCGTCGGTATCGGCGCTCATGCGGTGCCCCCCGCCTGCTTAGGCGGCGGCGTCTCGGCCGGTGTTAAGTCTTCGGTGGCGGCTGGAGCCACCGGTTCCGGCACGGCGTCGTCGGAAGCTCGTTCGACCGGCACCGGTTTCACCGCGGCAACCGGCTCCGGCTCGGCTTCGGTGGCAGCGGCCGGCTCGGCTTCTGCGGTTGTCTCGATTGCGGCCTCGGCGTGTTCCGGCGCCTCGAACGGCTCGTCCCATTCACTCGACACCTCCTCGTCTTTCGAGGAGTTCGGCCATGGGATCGTACTCGGTGATGCTCTTGAGCGAGCCGGAAATATCCTCGGCCTGCTGCTTGAGGTCGGCGACTTCAGCCTCGCGCAGGGCTTCCTGGAACTGGCCCTGGAACTCGGAGGCCATGCGCTTGACCTTGCCCATCCACTGCCCGGCGGTACGCAGCACCGTCGGCAGTTCCTTGGGCCCGATCACGATGAGCGCGACCAAGCCGACCAGGACAAGCTCGCCCCAACCGATGTCGAACATGGATTAGTTAACCCCGGGCCGCCGTTCGCCGCGACGTTGGTCGCGGCGCTCGAACCGACCTTACAAACGCCGGCGCAGCGGCGCTCAGGAGCGTACGCTCTCGGCGCGCTGTTCCGATTCCGCCTTCGGCGCCCCCCCGCCGGCGGCCTGGTGATCGATGGTCTTCACCGGCTCGCTCTTGGCCTCCTTAGGCTTGTCGTCGTCTTCCGCCAAGCCCTTCTTGAAAGCCTTGATGCCGCCGGCAACATCGCCCATCAGGTCGGAAATCTTGCCGCGGCCGAACAGCAGCAGCACAACGCCGATCACGATGATCCAGTGCCAGATACTTAAGGAACCCATCCGCAAACCCTCCGGATCGACGGGCGTTTTACGCGCTTCATCCCGCCCATGATTTGAGCTAGAAACTAGGCTTCGCGGTCGGCAAAAACAAGGACTTCCGGCTCCGCCCCAGAGCCGCAATTGTCGCGCTGGCAGCGAGGTTTACCTTAATTTCGCCGCGTTAGCTCTCGCCCTGAGAGGGCGGCACAAGACCAAGGTCGAGGTCGCCCGGCTCCAGCGGGTCCTCGTCCTCGCGCAGCGTCGTGTCGTCGGACGGCAGCGGCACCGCAAAGCCCGGCGGCATCGCGCCTTCCAACAGCCCCGCCCCTTTCAGCTCGTCGAGGCCCGGCAGATCGCCGAGGCCCTCAAGCCCGAAATGGGACAGGAAGGTCTCCGTGGTGCCGTAAGTGATCGGCCGCCCCGGCGCCTTGCGACGGCCGCGCGGGCGGATCCAGCCGGTCTTCAGCAACACGTCGAGGGTGCCAGTGGCCGTCGCCACCCCGCGGATCTCCTCGATTTCCGCACGCGTCACCGGCTGATGATAGGCAACGATAGCGAGCGTCTCGATCGCCGCGCGCGACAGCTTGCGGGTCTCGACCGTCTGCTTGGTGAGCAGCCACGACAGGTCGCCGGCAGTGCGGAACGTCCACTTGCGGCCGATGCGCACCAGATTGACCCCGCGCGGCGCGTATTCGTCCTTCAGCCGCGCCAGCGCCTGCTTGAGGTCGACGCCGTCGGGCAACTGCTTGGCGAGCGTCGCCTCGTCGAGCGGCTCGGCCGCGGCGAACAGCAGCGCCTCGAGCAGCCGCAACTCCTCGGGACGCTCCTGCGGTTGCGATTGCGCGTCGTCGACCGCGACAGGTTCCGCCGGCGGTTCGTTGTCGTTCTGCACAATCTGCAACTTGTTGGCCGCGCGCGGCATCGGATCCGTCTCCTCATCCATTTTCTTGAGCGTCATACGGTCTCGTATTCCCATTCACGCCGACGCGCTTACGCATATAGATCGGCGCGAACGACTCCTTCTGATGAATTTCGGCAAGTCCTTCGCGCACCAATTCGAGCGCAGAGGCAAACGACGACGCGAACACGGTCGACGCAAGCGAAGGCTCGACCACGTAGGCGATCAGGTACTGATCGAGACGCGACCAGTCGGAGGACTGACCGATCAGCCGCTCCAGCGTTTCGCGCGCCTCGGCCAACGACCAGACCTCGCGCTTCTTGAAGCGCACCTGCGATAGCGTCGTGCGCTGGCGCTGCACGGCATAAGCGCTGAGCAGATCGTAGAGCGTGGCCGTCCATTCCGACTGCTTGACCTCGGCGATCGGCTCCGGCAGCCCGCGCGCGAAGATGTCGCGATTGAGCTGCGGACGGCCCATCAGCCTCGTCGCCACTTCGCGGAACGCCTCCAGCCGGCGTAGGCGATAGGCGAGCGCCATCGCCATCTCCTCGGCGCTGGGGCCCTCGCCCGGCGCCGCATCCGGCAGCAGCAGGCGCGATTTCAGATAAGCGAGCCAGGCCGCCATGACGAGATAGTCGGCGGCGAGTTCCAGGCGCAGTTTGCGCGCCGCCTCAACAAAGGTGAGATACTGATCGGCCAGCGCCAGGATCGAGATCTTGGCGAGATCGACCTTCTGCTGACGCGCGAGCGTGAGCAGCAAGTCAAGCGGCCCTTCGAAACCTTCCACGTCGACGATCATCGCCGGCTCGGTCGTGCCGCGGTCGGCCTCAAGCGTTGCGTCGAATTCGTCCGCGCTCATGAGCCGATCATCCGTTGGTTCAATGGCGCCTCTGCCGCCACCATTTCGGTGAAAGCCTGTCGCGCGGCCGCGATGTCGAACTCCTCCGGCGCGCTGCGTGCGTCGAGTGCGGCCTGCGCGCGAGCGCCAGCGTCGCCCGCAAGCTCGGGCACGACGCTCGCCACTTCGGTCATCTCCGCGAGATTGCCATTGCAGTGAAGCACGACGTCGCAACCGGCCACAAGCGCGGCGCGGCTGCGCTCGGCAAGCGAGCCCGACAAGGCGCCCATGGAAATGTCGTCGCTCATCAGCAGTCCCTGGAACCCGATAAACCCGCGAATCACTTGTTGCACTATTGTGACCGAAGTCGTGGCCGGCGCGACCGGGTCGATGGCGCTAAACACAACATGTGCAGTCATCCCCAGCGGCAGCGTCGCCAGAGGCTGAAAAGCAGCGAAATCAGTCATTTCGAGGGTCGAGCGGTCGGTATCCACCACCGGCAGTTTGTGATGGCTGTCGGCGGCGGCGCGGCCATGGCCCGGCAGGTGCTTCAGCACCGGCAGTACGCCGCCAGCTTGGAGCCCTGCCGCGATGGCGGCGGCAATCGCGGCCACCTTGCCCGGCTCCGTGCCATAGGCGCGGTCGCCGATCACCACATCGGCCCCCTCAACCGGCACGTCAGCCATCGGCAGACAGTCGACGTCGATGCCAAGCGGGGCCAAGTCGGCCGCGATCAGATGGCCCGCCAATCGCGCCGCTGCCAGACCGACCGCCGGGTCGCGGTCATAAAGCGCGCCGTAGCGCGCCCCCGGCGGGTACGATGGCCAAAGCGGCGGGCCAAACCGCTGCACGCGGCCGCCCTCCTGATCCACCAGCACGGGGGCCTTCCAGCCCACAATTTCACGAAATGACCGAACGAGTTCAGACACTTGTTCTGGCGAACTCACATTTCGCTTGAAAAGAATGAGGCCCCACGGCCGCGCTTCCTTCAAGAACGCGCGTTCGTCGGCCGAGACTTGTCGTCCCGCCAACCCGATGATGAATGCGAGGGGAGCCATCGGCGCGGATTAGCCCGCGCCAGCGCTCAGGGCAAGCTTCAGCGGCCTCTATCCACTGGACGGCTTATGTCTTACCGCGCTTCCGGACGGCGAACCGGTTCCCACTTAGCCTGGAAGCGCTTTAAATCCTCTGGACGAAGCAGGAGCCGCCGGCGGCCTTGAGCCGGCCGCACAGCTTGCTCGCCTCGTCGGAACTGCCGAACGGACCGACCATGGCGCGGTAGTAGACGCCCTTGGCGCCGAGATCGACGCGCCGGACCATCACCGGCTGGGCGCCGATCACGCTCGCGAACTTGCTCTGCATGCGATGCATGGCAGCTTGGGCATCGGCCTCGCTGCGCCGTGACGACACCTGCACCGCATAGCCGCCGCCAGCCGACGCGGCCGGCCGCGACGCTGACGGCGCCAGACGCGTCGGCGGATGGGCCGCCGGACGGCTCGCCGTCGAGGCGGTGCGCATCGACGCTACCGAATCCGGGGTCAGGGAAAGCGGCGCATTGGCGATGTGGCGCGGCGCGGGCGCGGGTGCCGGATGATGGGTCACGACCTGGCGCGGCGCCGGTGCTGATTTCGGCGGCGGCGGGCTCGCGCCCTCATGAGCCATGGGTTGCGCTGGCCCTGGCGCGGCAACAGGCGGCTCCGGCATCGCCGCGGCCACGTTGGCCTGCAGCGGTGGTGTCGCGGATGTCGCGTCCGCCGCGGCCGGTTGATCGGGACGAATGGTGATGGTGTGAATTTTCTTGGGATCGCTGCCGATGACGCCACTACCGAGCGCGGGCGCCTGCGTGGAGCCGGCGCCGGCCACCGCCTGCTCCTTGGTCACCATGGCGGCCTGCGTGTTGTTGTCGAGATCGACCGGTTGCTCCTCGCGCGAGACCAGCTTCTGGTCGCCGCTGTGATCGTTGATGCGGTCGTTGATCAGCTTGGCCGACTCGCCCTTGGCCTTGTCGGGCACGATTTTCACCGGCTTGGAATCGGCCTTGATGACCGGCGGTGGGCCCGAGCCAACCGAGCCAAAGAGCGCGCGATAGCCGAATGCGCCAGCGGTGCCGACGACGGCAAGCCCAAACACGGCCGCGATCGCCAGTACGCTCGTGCGCCGGCGCGGCGGAGGGATATCGTCGTAGAAATCCTGATCCTCGCCGACATAAGGCGGCAGGTTCGGATCGTAGCTGGCATCCTCGTAGGCGCTCATCCCGGCCGGATGGTCCTCGTAGCCGGGTGCCGGCTCATGCGACTCATCGACATCACCGCCCCCAGCCGGCGACGGACCGCCATAAGGCTGGCGGGCGAGATCCTCGTCACCGTGGACCGTGTCCGGCGGCACCGCGGCCGCCTGCGCCAGGTACGGATCGTGGGGTGGAATATGGGCGGCAAGCCCGCGCACGAACTGTCCACCCTGAGGCGCAGCCGTCCGGCGGGCGCTGTCCCGGCCGAACTCGCCGAACGGATCGTTCTGACCGATCAGGCGCGCGAGTTCAGCCAGCGGGTCGTTAGGGCCGGTAGGCGGGTTGTTGGCCGTCGGCGTCGCGCGGCTTGGCAGATCGGAGTTACGAAAGGGTCGCTGAAGATGATCGTCAGCCATAGGGTTTCCGGTTGTTCGCGGTCTTTCTTGTTCACCCGCCAGCGGGTTCACTCGTCCGTAGCGACGGGCGCCAGCAGCACACCCGGCGGGCGAGACCTATCGCATCTCTTCTGGCGCTTCGACCCCTAGCAGCGCGAGCCCCGAGGCGAGCACGGTAACGATGCCTTGAACCAAGGCCAGCCGCGCCTTGGTCGTTTGTGGATCATTCTGGATAATGAAGCGTAAATGAGGCAAGTCTTTTCCGCGCGTCCATTGCGCGTGGAATTCGCTCGCCAATTCATACAGATAGAAGGCAATCCGATGGGGCTCATGAGCGACCGCAGCCGCCTCTACGGTGCGCGGATAGACCGCGATTTTACGTAAGAGCGAGACCTCGCCGGAATCACTGAGCTCGGCGAGCGCGGCACCCTTGAGCCATTCGGCGCGCGTGGCCTCCTCGGCCGGGAGGTCCGGCATTTCGGCGCGCGCGTTGCGAAACACCGACTGGCCGCGAGCATGGCCGTACTGAACGTAGAACACTGGGTTGTCGCGGCTCGCCTCGATCACCTTGGCGAGATCAAAATCGAGCGCGGCGTCGTTCTTGCGGTAGAGCATGTCGAAGCGCACCGCGTCACGTCCGACCTCCTCCACCACCTCGCGCAGCGTGACAAATTCCCCCGCCCGCTTGGACATCTTTACGGGCTCGCCGGCGCGCAACAGCCGCACAAGCTGCACCAGCTTGACGTCGAGATCGACCTTGCCTTCGCTCAGCGCCTTGACCGCCGCCCGCATGCGCTTGACGTAGCCGCCGTGATCGGCGCCCCAGACGTCGATCAGATGCGCGAAGCCGCGGTCGAGCTTGGATTTGTGATAGGCGATGTCGGTGGCGAAATAGGTGTAGCTGCCGTCCGATTTCAGCAGCGGGCGGTCAACGTCGTCGCCGAAATCGGTGGAACGGAACAGGGTCTGCTCGCGGTCCTCCCAGTCCTCCACCGCGCCGCCCCTCTCGCCCCCCTTGGGCGGCGGCAGGCGGCCTTCATAGACGAGCCCTTTGGCTCGCAAGACCTCGATCGTCTCGGCGACGACATCCTGCGGATCGTCAGCCGCGGGCTGCGGGGAGAACGGATCGAGCTCCTCGCCGTCGATCAGCGAGCGCTCGGAATAGAACACGTCCGGCACGACGTTGAGCCGCATCAGATCGTTGCGGATGTCGGCCATGATCACGTTGATGGCGCGTTCGCGCACGATCGGCAGCCACTCTCCTTCCGGCATGGCGGTGAGCTTGGGCCCGAAGTCGGCAGCGAGTTCCCCGCCCACTTCCTTCAAATAGTCGCCGGGATAAAACCCTTCCGGGATCTCGCCGATCGGCTCGCCGAGCGCCTCGCGATAGCGCAGATAAGCCGAACGTGCGAGCACGTCGACCTGCGCGCCGGCGTCGTTGATATAGTACTCGCGCGTCACGTCGTAGCCGGCGAAGGCGAGCAAGCTCGCCAGCGCGTCGCCGAACACCGCGCCGCGGCAATGACCAACATGCATCGGGCCGGTCGGATTTGCCGAGACGTATTCGACATTGACCGTGGCGCCCTGCCCCATGTCGCTGCGGCCGTAGCCGCGGCCTTCGGCGAGCGCGGTCAGCAGCGCTTCGCTCCAGACATGATTGTGCAGCGTCAGATTGATGAAGCCGGGCCCGGCGACCTCCACCTTTTCGACGCGCGGGTCGGTGCGCAAGGCGGCGGCAACCTTCTCGGCAAAGCCTCGGGGGTTTAGGCCGGCGCCCTTGGCCAGCACCATGGCCGCGTTGGTGGCCATATCGCCATGGGCCGGGTCGCGCGGCGGTTCGACGAGGACACGAGACAGGTCCGCCTGCGGCCCAAGTTCGGCGGCGCAAACCTCATGCACCCGCGCGAGGATGGTCGCGAACACGTGGGGCGGACGAGCCACGGTCTTGATGTGCCCTGCCGCAGCCCGGTTGCGCTCCGGCCGCGGGGCGGCCTTGGATGCGGATTTTGACTTCGGCTTGGCGGCAGCCTTGGGGCCGGCCTTCTTCGCGACGGCCTTTGTCTTTGCCTTCGCCTTGCGCCCGCCGGCGGACTTGGCGACGACCTTGCGCCCAGTCTTGGATTTTGCCTTGGTCTTGCGTTTGGGCTTTGCCGCACCTCGCGCCTTGGCCGCAACTCGCGCCTTGCGCCGCTTCTTGGCCGCCCCATTGCGCCTGACCTTGGACCGGCGCGCGGACGCGGCCGCCGCCGACTTGGTCTTCTTGGCCTTGCGCTTGGCCCCGGCTTTGCCCGGGGGCCTGGTCTTGCGCTTGCGTTTTGGTCTGGTCGCGACTGCCATTATGGCCGTTGCGGGTAATGGATTCCGGGTGGCAAGTCAAAATAACCCACGTCTGCAATGCACATCCTGAAGGCTACACCACATCGGCGCGACTGTCTCCAATTACTATCTGCGGTGTGGGCTCGACCGTCGTTGCGCCGGTCACAGCCTCAATTCGGCGATCACCTCGCCGTCCGCGTCGCGCCCCACTTCGCGAAAGCCAAAGCCGGCATAGAACGCCTTCGCGACACGGTTGCCCGCCATGTAGCATATCGAGACCTTCTTCATGCCCGAGACCCTGGCGATTTCCTTGATCGCCCCGGAGAGCGCCGCGCGACCATAGCCTTTGCCCTGGTGAGCGCGGTCGATCATGAAGCGATAGATGAAGGCCTTCTTCCCGTTCCCTGACACGTCGTACATGAGGAAGCCCACCACCCGCTTGCCGGCATAGATCGCGCGTGGCTGCGCTGCGGCATCAAATTTCGACTCGGCGAGCGAATAGACATTGCTGGCGACCAGGTCGCGCTGAGCGGGCGCGAGCTCAAGGTCAGCAACAGCTTCCCAGTTGCGGCTTGTCACGGGCTTGAGCTTGACGTCGCGTGCCATGGTTTCGCGCGCCTTGTATCGCAAGCCGGACGGGGTGGGCGCAGGCTTGGAAACCGCCCCTGCCCGCATTGCGCTAGATCAATGCACCTCATACCGCAATAGCGACTGTGGCTCGTCTGATTTTTTTCGGGGGCCGGCTATGCTCAAGATCGCGATCATCGTCTGGATGGTGGCCGGCACGACGCTGGCGGGGATCGCCATTATGGCCGTGCTCGCCGTGCCGACGCTGGCCGTTCACGACATGCAATACATCCCGCTCGCCGCCATTGTCGGCTTTGTTGTTGCTATCCCTCTGGCCTATCTGGTCGCCAAGCGCATCGTCGCGCTGACCGCGCGCCCCTAAAATCTTGCCACCGTCTCCAGCGATTGACCGGCCTGCTTTTGCGCCTTGCGGGTGGCCGCAAAGGCGGCCTTGATCGGAGGCGGCAGAGCCACTTCCTTGGCGAACTCCGGCCGCGCTATCAGGTCGGCGAACCACGCGGCTAACCGCGGATGCAGGCGCTCAAGCGGATAATCGGCGAGCATAAGCCGGTTCACATAGATGAACCAGGCAACGTCGAGTACGGTCAGCTTGTCGCCGAGGAGATAAGGCTTGCCGGCGAGCCTCTCGTCGAGCTCGTCGAACGCGCGGCGGAAGGTCTGCGCGGACTTGCGCGCGGCTTCGTCGGTATAGCCATGTTCGGCGTAGGCCTTCCAGAAGTCGATCTGCTCACCGATCGCCGTGCGGTCGCTCTTGCCCCCTACGGTACCGGAGCCGGTGTGGCCGTAGCGTTCCAGATCCGCCGGCGATTTCGGCGGGCCCGGCGGCGCGAACACGAAGCGGAACGACAGCCCGCGCAGGTCCATGTGCAGCTCGTCCTCGTGCTTGAGCAGCGAGGCGACCTCGCTTTCGTGGCCGCGCGGGATCAGCTTCACCTTTGGAAACGCGCGGTCGAGATAGGTGATGATGTCGTTGCTCTCGATATGCACGGCGCCGTCATGCACCAGCACCGGCAACAGCCCGCGCGGATTGATGCCAAGAAACCACTCGGTCAGGTTCTCGTTCTTCGACAGATCGATCGGGTGCGGCTGCCACTCGATGCCTTTCAAATTGAGAAAGATGCGCAGCTTCTGCGAACAAGACGACAGGAAAAAATGAAAGACGTGCACGCCCTTCCAGCCGAGCACCTCGCGCGTCTTGATGTCGGCATCGACTAGCTGAACCATGATCTTCCCGTCCGGCAAACGAGCGAATACCCCGAAGCCCAAACGCTAGCATTGGCCTCAGCGTCTCAACAAGCAGACCGTCCCGGCGGCGGCGAAGGCGGCGAATTTGCGGAAGCGCTGCCGATACCTATCTCCTGGCCGGCACTTACTGCCAGCGACCTGATATCTACGAGAGAGCGCTGTAAATTATTGGTTTATCATCAAAAAACGCCAAGCTGTGACAGACATCACATCGGACATGGCGGACGGCCCCTAGGGTCACGCTCATTGCAGAGCGGCCAAGCGCGCTGCAGCGAAAAAACAGGAGCGACCCATGAAGACCTCGACGACCAAAAAGCCGATCGCCTCTCGGCTGGCCTGTCTCAGCGCCATTCTCATGTCCGCCACCGTTCTTGTCGCCACCGCGAATTCGGCCCAAGCCAGAGGTCACGGTGGCCACAACGACTGGGCCGCGCACTCCGGCGGCAACGATCACTTCGTGAACACCATCCACCCCATCATCGCCAAGCGCGGAAATGGCAATGTGCGGCGTCACACCAACAATGGTAATCTCTCAAACTTGAATACTATCAACCTCATCAACGCCACGCGCGGGCATGGTAATCGAAGCTCGATGCGGAGCACGCGCGGCAACATGCGCGACGGCCGTCGCAACCGGACCGCTAACTCCGCCGGCAACGGTCGCTTCGTGAACACTATCCACCCCATCATCGCCAAGCAGGGGACCACCAACAAGGGTGTCACCAGGAAGCGAGACGCCAACCTGGAGACCAAGGGTGCCACCGACAAGGGTGTCATCACCTTACGGCAAGGCGCCACCAAGACCTGCGCAAATTGTCTGAAGTCGGTCGCGCGGGGCGGCTCGCGGCCGCCGCACGATCCGGCCGGTAATACGCATCCCACCGTCCCGCCATCAAAGACCGTAGGCATGCTTCCGCCGCACGATCCGGTCGGCAACACGCATCCGACCGTGCCCGGCAAGGCCGCCGGCAACAACAGCGTGACGGTGTCGAACGGCGTGAGCAAGGTCGATCTGTCCAATACCCCGACAGGGCTAATCGTTTCCTCCAACAGTCCGGGCACGATCACCGTCTACAACGGCCAGACCTCGCAGACCTTCCGCGGCGGTTCGGTGACGTTGCATGGCGCCGGTGTGAAGTCAGATGCCGTCAACGTCCAAACTCCCGGTCTGCAATACGTCAAGCTTGCCAATGGCGACTACTCGATCGCGTTGAAGCCCGGCGCGTCCATGCCGAGCAGCCCGCCAATGCCCGCCAAGCCGCCAGCCCAACCTTCGGGCGGCGTGGTGACAGGCGAAGGCCCCGGCATCGCTCGGGGGGTCGCTCAAAGCGTCGTGGCTACCGTCGGCGTGACCCTTGCTGCACCTGGCGCCGCTATCTACGAAACCACGCAGGTCGTTCGCGGAATCGTGACAGGGCATCCGATCAAATACGCGAAGGAAGGCATAAAAAACGTCGGTGTGGCCATCGAGGCCGGCGTCGACTGGATCGGCGGTTGGTTCTGACCGTCTCGGTCGAACCTCTTCCACGCGGGCGGCACGGTGTGCCGCTCGCATTTTTTTCACCGCAGCCCCGGCGTCGTATTGAACCAGCGCGCGTACTCGATCAGGGCATAGCGGTCGGTCATGCCGGCAATATCGCCGGTGGTTGCGGCAGTGAGGCCGACCTAACGCATCGGCCCATGCCCGTCTCCTAGCTGGCAGTTACTGCGAGTGCCCTGATATTTACGATCAAGCACTGTAAATAATTGCCCCATCATCAAAAAACGCCAAGCTGTGACAGCCATCACATCGGACATGGCCGGCGACCTCTAGGGTGGCGTTCATTGCAGAGCGACCAAGCGCGCTGCAGCGAAAAAACAGGAGAGCCCCATGAAAATCTCGACGACCAAAAAGCTTATCGCCTCTCGGCTGGCCTGCCTCGGCGCCGCTCTCATGTCCGCCACCGTTCTTGTCGTCACCGCGAATTCGGCCCAAGCCAGAGGTCACCATTATTCTCATCGGCTGGCTTATGTTGGCAGGAACGTCCAAGCCTTGTCCGCCAGCCGTGCCCCATCCGCCTCGCAAAAGGGTGGCATTGACAGCGGGCATAAAACTCTCGTCGTGACACCGATCAAACTTTTCACGTCGGTTCGGTGAGGTTGCATGGCGTCGGCGCGGCGTCGGGTGCCATCAACATCCAAACGTCAGGTCTGCAAGCCATCAAGCTTGCCAATGGCGACATCTCGATCGCGCTGAAGCCCTGATGCCCTTTTGATCATCTCGATCGAACTTCCATCCGGGCGGCACGGTGTGCCGCCCGCATTTTTTTCACCGCAGCTCCGGCGTCGTCTTGAACCAGCGCGCGTGCTCGATCAGGGCGTAGCGGTCAGTCATACCGGCAATGTAGTCGGCGATGTGGCGCATGCGCGTGGCCTCGTCGGCGGCAGCAATGCCCGCGCTCCACTCCTCCGGCAGGTCATCCGGCGACGCGACGTAGTGTTCGAACAGCTCCTGCACCACGTTTTCCGCCTCGCCCATCACCCGCGTCACCCAGTCGTGGCGGTACATGCGCGGATACAGGAAGCCCTTGATGTCCTTGTCGGCGGCGACAAAGGCCGGCGAAAAGCCGACGACCGGAGCCTGCGCGTTGCGCACGTTCGTAGCAGAGCGCGGCTTGAGCGCCGCAAACCGGCGCTGGCTCTCGCGGGTTGCGTCCTCAATCATGCGAGTGATGATGCGGCGCACACATTCGTGCGCGCGGCGCTCGGGGCTGAGATGGCCGTGGCGCCGATCGGTCTCGGCGACGATATCGCTGACGAGCGGTACCGACGCGATATCGTCGAGGGTGAACAGATCGGCGCGTAGGCCGTCGTCGATGTCATGGGCGTCGTACGCGATGTCGTCGGCGAGGGCCGCCACCTGCGCCTCGGCGCTGGCATAGGACCAAAGCTCCAGGTCTTGAATTCTCGAATAGGCCAGGATCGGCGCCGGCGCGCCGTGCTCGGCGTATCGGCCGACGGAATTGCCGTTACGGTCCGTGAGCGGGCCGTTGTGCTTCACCAACCCTTCAAGCGTCTCCCAGGTCAGATTGAGCCCGTTGAAGGCGGCGTAGCGGCGCTCCAGATCGGTGACGATGCGCAGCGCCTGAGCGTTGTGGTCGAAGCCGCCGAAACCGACCAGGCAGCGGTCGAGCGCCCGCTCGCCGGCGTGGCCGAAGGGTGAGTGGCCGAGGTCGTGCACCAACGCCAGCGCCTCGGCCAAATCCTCGTCCAGCCCCAGCGCGCGGGCGAGCGAACGAGCGATCTGGACGACTTCCAAGGTGTGGGTCAGCCGAGTGCGGTAGTGGTCGCCCTCGTGATAGACGAACACTTGCGTCTTGTGGGCGAGCCGGCGGAAGGCGGCGGAATGGATGATCCGGTCGCAATCGCGGCGGAAATCGTTGCGCGAGGGGCTGGGCGGCTCGGGATAGCGCCGACCGCGGCTATGATCCGGGTCCGACGCGTAGGGAGCGCGCGCGATCGGCGTCGAAATGGCCATTTCTGCCCTGCCCCGGCCGCATTGACGTTGCCGGCACGCGCACTTAACTAATTTGGGTGAGGCTGCCAACTGGGCAGAAGCGCGAACCGCGATTTCGAGGCGATTTGATGGACGCGAGCATCACAGTCAGCGAACGGGCCGCCCGCCGCATCGGCGAGATCCTGAAGGGTGAGACGGCCGGCACCATGCTGCGCGTGTCGGTGGAAGGCGGCGGCTGCTCCGGCTTCCAGTACAAGTTCGACATGGATCGCACCAAGACCGACGACGACCTGGTGATCGCCCATGACGGCGCCACCGTGCTGATCAATTCCGTATCGCAGCAATACATGGCGGGTTCCGAGATCGATTTCGTCGAGGACCTGATCGGAGCTTCCTTCAAGATCAAGAACCCGAACGCCACGGCGTCGTGCGGCTGCGGGACGAGCTTCGCGCTGTAAGATTTTTCCGGCCAAAATCCGAAGCGTCGTCCCGGACGAACGAAGCCAGACCCGGGACCCATAACCCCTGCGTAACCGATTGGCTGCGGCGTATGGATCCCCGCCTTCGCGGGGACGACAGCCGAAAATTTGTTGACCGCTCTACTCCGCAGCCACCGCCGGGCGTGGCGGCATTTCCGGTACTTCCTCCACCTGCGGCTCGATGCGGCGCTTGATCATGCGGTCGAAGCGGTCGAGGTACACGTAGATCACCGGCGTGATGTAGAGCGTCAGCAACTGCGACACGCACAGGCCGCCGACCACGGCGACACCGAGCGGCTGACGTAATTCGGCGCCGGCGCCGGTGCCGAGTGCAATCGGCAGCGCGCCGAAGATCGCCGCGAAAGTGGTCATCATGATCGGCCGGAAACGCAAGGAAGCCGCCTCGCGGATCGCCGCCTCGGCCGTCAGGCCGACGCGGCGGCGGCCGATGGCGAAGTCGATCATCATGATGGCGTTCTTCTTCACGATGCCAACCAGCATGACGATGCCGATCATGGCGATCACCGACAGATCCATGTGGAACAGCATCAGCGTCAGGATGGCGCCGATGCCGGCCGACGGCAGGCCCGAGATAATCGTGATCGGATGAATGAAGCTCTCGTAGAGGATTCCGAGAACCACATAAGCCGCGAAGATCGCCGCCAAAATCAGGATACCCTGCCCGCGCAAGGAGTCCTGGAACACTTGTGCCGTGCCCTGGAACCCTGTGGTGATAGAGGCCGGCAGGTGTTCTTCATTCTCCAGCTTCGTGATGGCGTCGACCGCCTGGCCGAGCGAGAAATTAGCCGCGAGGTTGAACGAGATGGTGACCGAGGGCTGCTGGCCCTGGTGGTTGACCTCCAGCGGCCCAACGGTACGCGCGAACTTGGTGACGGCGGAGAGCGGCACCACCGTGCCGTTCGAGGTCTTCAGATGGATGTAGTTGAGGTCGTTGGGGCTCGCCTTGAATTTCGGCTCGGTCTCCAGGATCACCGGATAGTCATTGGCCGAGGTATAGATGGTCGCCACCTGGCGCGAGCCGAAAGCGTTGTAGAGTTCCTGGCGCACTTGGTCGATGGAGACGCCGTAGACCGCCGCTTTCTCGCGGTCGACCTGGATGGTGACCTGCGGATTCTTGATGTAGAGGTCGGTCGTGACGTCGAGCAGGCCGGGGATCCTCGCGATCTTGTCGCGCATTTCGGGCGCGAGCTTGTAAAGGGCCGCGGTGTCGTTGGACTGCAGCGTATACTGGTATTGGCTCTTGTTCAGCCGCCCGCCCAGCCGAATGTTCTGGATCGGCTGGAAGAACACTTGCATGCCCGGCACCACATTGGCCACGCGCCGTAGCCGCCCGATCACCGCGCGCACGTTGCCGCGCTCGTCGCGCGGCTTCAGCGCCACGAGCATGCGGCCGCTGTTGCCGAGCGAATTCGGCCCGCCGGAACCGACGGTCGAGTTGATGTAATCAACCGCGGGGTCGCGCCTTATGATATCGGCAACCTTGCTCTGGAGCTTCACCATGGCGTCGAAGGCGATATCGGTCTTACCCTCGGTGATCGCGATCAGGTAGCCGGTGTCCTCCGTCGGGAAGAAACCCTTGGGCACCACGACGTAGAGCCAGATCGTGCCGGCGATGGTGGCCAGCGTCACCAGCAGCATGATCGATTTGAAGCGCAGCACCCAGTCGAGCGACCACTGATAGCCGCGCCGCCAACGCTCGAACATCGCCTCGAACCAGCGCAGCACGAAGAACTGCTTCTCCTCGTGGTCGTGGGCCTTAAGCACCCGCGCACACAGCATCGGTGTCAGCGTCAGCGAGACGAAGCCGGAGATCACGATCGCCACCGCGATCGACACCGCGAATTCGCGGAACACGCGGCCGACCATCCCGCCCATCAGCAGCACCGGGATGAACACCGCGATCAGCGAGAAGGTGATCGACACGATGGTGAAGCCGATTTCGCGTGAGCCTTTCAGCGCCGCCTCGAACGGGCGCATGCCGCCCTCGATGTGGCGCACGATGTTCTCCAGCATGACGATGGCGTCGTCGACCACGAAGCCGACCGAAAGTGTCAGCGCCAGCAGCGTCATGTTGTTGATGGAGAAACCGAAGGCGTACATTGCCGCGCAGGTGCCGACCAACGACACCGGCACCGCCAGCGCCGGAATGATGGTGGCGGAGACTTTACGCAGGAACAGGAAGATCACCATGATGACGAGGGTGACTGCGATCGCCAGCGTCTCCTGCACGTTGCTGACCGCGTCGCGGATCGAGTTCGAGCGGTCGAACAGCGGCGCCATTTCGATCGCCGCCGGCACCTGAGCACGCATCTGCGGGAGCCTGGCGCGCACCATGTCGACGACCTGGACCGTATTGGCGTCCGGCTGGCGCTGGATCGCCAGCACGATGGCGCGGGCGTCGTTGTACCAGGTGGCGATCTTGTCGTTCTCGACGCTGTCGACGATGTGGGCCACCTGGTCGAGCTTGACCGGCGCCCCATTGCGATAGGCCACCACCACGTTGCGGTAGTCGGAAGCGTGCCGCATGGCGCTGGTGGCGAGCAGGGTCACGGTCCGCTCTTTGCCCTCCAACGAGCCGACGGGCGCGGAGGAATTGGCCTTGGCCACCACGTCGCGGATATCGTTGAGGGAGATGTTGCGCGCCGCCGCGGCGATCGGGTCGACCTGCACCCGCACGGCGAACTTCTGCGCCCCGTAGACCAGCACCTGCGCTATGCCCGGCAATTGCGAAATCTGCGGCGCCAGCACGGTCTCGGCGTAGTCGTCGATCATGGACAGAGGCATCGTGTCCGAGCGCATGCTCAGATACAGCACCGGGAAATCACCCGGATTGACCTTGCGGAAGTAAGGCGGCGTCGTCATCTCGACCGGCAGCCGTCGCTGGGCGGTGGCGAGCGCGGTCTGCACGTCGAGCGAGGCGCCGTCGATGTTTCGCCCCAGGTCGAACTGAACGGTGATCTTCGAGGTGCCGAGCGCCGATTCCGAGTCCATCGACGAGATGCCGGCGATGGTGGAGAGCTGCCGCTCGATCGGCGAGGCCACCGAGGCGGCCATCGTCTCGGGCGAAGCGCCCGGCAATACCGCGGTGATCTGGATGGTGGGGAAGTCGACCGCCGGCAGTGCGGCGACCGGCAGCAGGCGGTAGGCGAAAGCGCCGAATACGATCAACGACGCCGTCATCAGCGTCGTCAACACCGGGCGGCGAATACAGGTTTCCGAGAGGTTCATGGTGTCAGCTGCCAGCGGCGCGAGGCTTACGCGGGCCGCCGCCGTTGCGGCCATGGGTCGTGACCCGGATCCCATTTCTCAGGCGCAACTGGCCTTCGGTCACCACCGTGTCGCCGGGCTTGAGACCGGCGGTGATCACCGAGTTGTCGCCAATCTCGCGCTCCACCGTCACGTGGCGTACCTTGGCGACGTTGTTCTCCACCACGAAGACGATGCTGCCCGCCTGGCTGACCTGCACGGCGTTTGACGGCACCACGACCGAGTCCTCGCTCCGCAGCGTCAGGTCGACCGAGACCAGCGTGCCCGGCCAAAGTCCTTCATCGGCGTTGGGCATGGTGGCGCGGATGGTCGCCATGCCGGTCGCGGCGTCGACCGTGTTCTCGATCATGGAGACTTGGCCAATTTCAGCCTTTGGCGCGCCCGGAATGAAGGCATCGATGCGCGCGGTCTTGGCCGTGATTGCCTTGCGGATCGCCGGCAAGTTCTTCTGCGGCACCGTGAAGCTGACATAGACCGGCGCCATCTGATTGATCGTCGCCATCGGCGTCGTGTCGGCCTGGCGCACGAAATTGCCGACCTTGACGTAGGCCATACTGATGCGGCCGGAGATCGGCGCCTTCACGGTGCAGAAGCCGTCCTGCACGCGAAGATTTTCGAGCTGCGCCCGGTTCGATTCCGCCGTGGCGCGCGACACATTGACCAGCGTGCGTGCGTTATTGAGGGTGACGATCGGGGTCGCGTTGCGGGCCGCGAGTTCTGTGTAGCGCTCCACGTCGCGCTGCGCCTGCGTCAGCGCCGCTTCGGCGCCGTCGATCACGGCCTGCACGCGCTTCATGTCCGCCTCGATCTGGCGGCAGTCGAGCGTGAACAGAGTCTCGCCCTTTTCGACGTGGGCGCCGTCCTTGAAATGGACCGCCGTGATGGTGGTGTCGATGCGGGTCTTGAGCGCGACGCTGGCGATCGGGGTCACGGTGCCGAGCGCCTCGAGGCGGACCGGAACCGACTTGCGGACGGCCTTTCCCACCTCGACCGGCACCACCCGGTTCGCTTGGCGCGGCGCACGCGCGGCCGCGCGTTCGGCGGGCCAGTTGCTGTGGACGAGCACGGCACCGCCGATTAGGGCAAGCACGGTTACCCCAAAAAACCAGGTCTTCTTGCTCATGAACGATGCGTCGACCCAGGCGTTTCGGGCCAGGCCTGGGCGCTCCCTCTCCCGTGCTGTGGCAATTTACCAGTACCGTCTGAGGCCGCACGGACGGCCACATTAACATAATAACGGCCCTGAGTGCATATCCCTGCGGCGGCTGGTAAGGATTGACCCGAAAAACCGACCTTTTCAGCCCGGACGCCGGAAGCTCCAATGCGAATAGCCACCTGGAACGTCAATTCCATCCGCCAGCGCGTGGAGAACGTGCAGGCCTGGCTCGCCGAGACCTCCCCCGACATCGTCTGTCTGCAGGAAATCAAATGCACCGACGACGCATTCCCGCGCGAGGCTTTCGAAACGCTCGGCTACAACGTCGCGGTGCACGGCCAAAAGACCTTCAACGGCGTGGCGCTTTTGTCAAAACTACCGTTCGACGAAGTGAAATCCGGCCTCGACGGCGGAGACGGTGACGTGCAGGCGCGCTTCCTGGAGGCGCTGGTCTCGACCAAAGGCGGTGTGGTGCGGGTGGTCAGCCTCTATTTGCCCAACGGCAACGGCGGCGAGGACAAATACGCCTATAAGCTCAAATGGATGGAGCGGCTTATTCATTTCGCGCACGAGCGGCTGAAGCTGGAGGAGCCGTTCGTGTTGGCCGGCGACTACAACGTCATCCCCACCCCGCTCGATGCCAAGCGGCCCGAAGCGTGGGTGAATGACGCGCTGTTCCTTCCTCCGACCCGGGAGAAATTCCGCGCCCTCGTCAATCTCGGCCTCACCGACGCCGTCCGGTCGGTCAGCGACGCGGGCGGTCTCTACAGCTTCTGGGACTATCAGGCCGGCTCCTGGCAGAAGGACGATGGCATCCGCATCGACCACCTGCTGCTCTCGCCACAGGCCGCCGACAGACTGATCGATGCCAGCATCGACCGCCACGTGCGCGCCTGGGAGAAGCCCTCCGACCACGTGCCGGTGTGGGTCGATCTGGATATCGAGATGCGGTGAAACAGCCTCGATGCAGAACGCGCAAAGCTATTTCATACTCGATGCGTTGAGCCTGTTTGGGCTCTTCGCGGTCTCGGCGATGCTGCTGTTCTACGCTTTGGAAGAACGCAGCCATTGGTTCGTCCTTGCATTCGCCGGCGCCTGCGCTTTGGGCTCGGCCTATGGTTTTCTTCAGGGAGCATGGCCGTTCGGATTGGTCGAGGCGGTTTGGACGCTTATTGCGTTGAAGCGCTGGCGCGACAGGATGAACCGGCCATCGAAATGACCTGACGAACGCCCGTCAGGACTCCAGGATCTTGAGCACGGGACAGGCCGGCGGCGTGTCGTCGCAACATTGTGCATCGCATTGCGCGATTGTTTGCGAAAGAACCGATTCAAGCTTGGCCAGATCGTCGCGCTTGGCGAGCACGTCGGCAAGGTGTGCGGCCGCGATCTTCCGCGCCTGCACGCAAGAATTCGCCCCGTCGGCGGACAATTCAAGCAAGGTCCGGATTTCTTCGATCCCGAAACCCAAGCCCCGTGCGCGCCGGAAGAAGCGCAGCCGATCAACATTTTCCCGCTCATAGGTGCGGTGGCCGCCGCGCGTGCGGGGCGGCGGCCGCATAAGTTCAATTTTCTCGTAGTAGCGAATCGTCTCGATGTTGACGCTGGTCAGGCGCGCCAGCGCGCCGATGCTGAGACCTCGCGAACCTGTGATCGGATTCATGTGTGACTCGCCTTGAATCTGTAGCGACTACAGGATGCATCCTTGCACGGAATTGACCGAATCAAAAAATCACAAGGCCGATACCGTGATTGAACAATCGCTGATCACCTGTCCACATTGCGGCGCCGCCAAGCTGGAGCCGATGCCGACCGACGCGTGCCAGTTCTTCTATGACTGCACGGGCTGCGGCGCGCGCCTCAAGCCCATGCGTGGTGATTGTTGCGTCTTCTGTTCGTACGGATCGGTGCCGTGCCCACCGGTACAGGCACAAGGCGGTTGTGGCGCCAATTGCGGCTGCGGACCTGTTGGAGGCTGATCATGCAGTGGCATTCACTTAACCGGCAGGAATGGGCGCGCGCAGTTGGAATAGGCATCGGCGTTTCCATTCTGACTGCGGCGATCATGGCAGCAGCCCTGAAAACTGGCATTTCACCTCTACCCAAGCCGCTCGCGCTCGCGTTTGCCGAGGCCGTGCTGGGCGGCTCCCTCCCGCTACCGGTAGGCCTGTTGTTCCACACCATCTGGGTCACTGCATTTTCGGTCATGTACGTCGGCCTATTCCGCGATGCGCTGACCTCTGGCCGCGCGCTGGGGCTTGGCGTCGCCTTATGGATCGCCGTCCTCGTGTTCTTCTTTCCTGTCGCCGGCTGGGGATTTTTCGGGCTCGCCGTCTCTCCCAAACTGATCGTCGCCTCGGCCGTGCCGCATCTACTATTTGCGGTCATTTTGTGGGGACTGTCTCTTTTGGCGTTCGGACGGCCCGAGCCTGCGAGATCATAGGTGTTTGCGATGAGCACGGTTTTCTACCGATGCAGCACCACGACCTTTGTGCCGACCGGCACGCGGCTGTACAGATCAACGATATCGTCGTTGACTAGCCGAAAGCACCCCGACGATACCGCCTGCCCGATCGTCTCCGGCGCGTTAGTGCCGTGAATGCGGTACTCGGTGTGGCCGATATAGAGCGCGCGGGCGCCCAACGGATTGCCCGGCCCGCCGGCCATCCAGCGCGGCAGATACGGCTGGCGCTCGATCATCTCAGGCGGCGGCCTCCAGTCGGGCCATTCCGACTTGCGGCTGATGCGGTGGATACCGCCCCACTGGAAGCCGGCGCGACCAACGCCGATCCCATAGCGTAACGCGACGTTGTTGCCCGTGATCAAATAGAGAAAGCGGTCGGCGGTGTGGACGATGATCGTGCCGGTCGGGTAATCGGAGCGATAGAACACCGGCTGGCGGCGGTAAACGTCCTGAACCTTGGATTCGAGGGCGCTGTGATCGACACCGGGCGCCACATCCTCCATCGTCGTCGGCGGCACCGGCCATTGGTTTTGCGCAACCGCCGGCACCGCAGCGAGAAAGAACAGGGCCGCGGCGGTCGTCAGCCGATGGCGCGTCGATGGGCGCCCCATTGCTCGCATTGCGGCTCCTCCATGCCCCACACGCGAAAGGCGAAAGTCCTTCGCGCAAGCCGAAAGCAGCATAGTGTTGCCAAAAAAAATGCGCGGGGCAAGCCGGCGCATAACGGCAAAGCGGCAGCGGCCTACGAGCCCATCACTCCCGCCGCGACTCCAGCCAGCGCCGCAGATAAAGGGCGGCAAGCGCGCGGTCGTCTTCGCTCGCTTCGCGCATGGCGTTCTCATAGAGGCGGTTGATCCAGGCTTGGTCCGCAACCGAGGAATCTTTGGCGTTTTCCTTGGCGAGCGTCAGCCACATCAACCCGCGCGCGGCCTGGTGAGGAACGTGGTCGCCGGCAAACAGCATCGCGCCGAGCATGGCTTGCGCGCGACATTGGCCCTTTTGCGCCGATAGCACGAACCAGCGCGCCGCGGTGCGCGGATCGTGCGGAGCACCAACGCCATCGAGATAAAGCCGAGCCAGATAGTACTGCGCGTCCGGATCGCGGAAATAGGACGCGGCATAGGCGAACATCTGGCGCGCCCGCTCGGGATCGCGCTTGATGTCGGTCTTCGGAATTCCATCAAGGTAATAGCGCCCGAGGGCCACGAAGGCATTGGCGACAAAACGCGCCTGCCGCGTATTCGGATTGTCGTCGGCGTGATGGTCGGCAATGCTCTCGAAATACTTGAACGCCTTGAGGTCGTTCTGCGCGACGCCATCGCCTTCCGCGTACATGCGGCCGAGCTTCCACTGCGCCAGCGGATGCCCCTTCTCGGCGGCGTATTCCAGCGAGTGGATGGCCTTGGTCTTGTGGCCGGTCATCAGCCAGCGGGCGCCGGACCGGAACGCCTGCGCCGGCGACAGCGGCGGCGCCGGGTTGACCGTTTCGTCGGACTGACTGCCGTCGAACGCAAGCGCCGGCGCCGCCGCAAAAACGACGCCGATCACAGCCGCGCGCAACAGGGTCTCAACTGTCCGCATAGCATTCCTTTTCGCCGGCGCCACCCGGATGGGTGACCGCGCCGTTGACGGCGGAGCCCACCTGCTGGGCGTATTTCCACAAGTAGCCGGAGCCGTACTCGTTCTCACGCGGCTTCCATCCGGCTTTGCGCTTGGCGAGTTCCTCGTCGGACAACTTGACGTTCATGGTGCCCTTGTCGGCGTCGATCTCGATGATGTCGCCGTCGCGCAGCAACGCGATCGGGCCGCCAACCGCGGCCTCCGGCCCGACATGGCCAATGCAGAAGCCGCGGGTCGCACCAGAGAAGCGCCCGTCGGTGATCAGCGCCACCTTCTCGCCCATGCCCTGGCCATAGAGCAGCGCCGTGGTCGACAGCATCTCGCGCATGCCCGGGCCGCCGCGCGGCCCCTCATTGCGGATAACCAGCACGTCGCCTTCCTTGTATTGGCGCTTGCGCACCGCCTCGAAGCAGGCTTCCTCGTCCTCGAAAACGCGGGCCGGTCCGGCGAACTGCAACTTCTTCATGCCAGCGACCTTCACGATCGCACCCTCGGGCGCCAGATTGCCCTTCAAGCCGACGACGCCGCCGGTGGACAGTATCGGTTCATTAGCTGGGCGCACGACGTCCTGATCCGGATTCCATTTCACGCTCGCCATGTTTTCGGCAATGGTGCGGCCGGTGACGGTCAGGCAGTCGCCGTGCAGGAAGCCGTGGTCGAGCAGCGTCTTCATCAAATTCGGTACGCCCCCAGCCTCGAACATATCCTTGGCGACATAACGGCCGCCCGGTTTCAAATCTGCGATATATGGTGTCTTTTTGAAGATTTCGGCGACATCAAACAGCGTGAACTCGATACCGCATTCGTTGGCGATCGCCGGTAGATGCAGCGCAGCATTGGTCGAACCGCCGGTGGCGGCGACCACCGCCGCCGCGTTTTCCAGCGCTTTGCGGGTAACGATGTCGCGCGGGCGGATGTTCTTCTGGATCAACTCCATGATCATCTCGCCGGCGAGCATGCAGAACTTGTCGCGGATCTCGTAGGGCGCAGGCGCGCCGGCCGAATACGGCAGCGCCAAGCCGATGGCTTCCGACACGGTCGCCATAGTGTTGGCAGTAAATTGCGCGCCGCAGGCGCCGGCCGACGGGCAGGCGTTCTGCTCCAGCGTGTCGAGGTCCTCGTCGGTGAATTCGTTGACGCTGTACTTGCCGACCGCCTCGTAGACGTCCTGGACGGTGACTTCCTTGCCCTTGAAGGTGCCGGGCAGGATCGAACCGCCGTAGATGTAGATCGACGGCACATTGAGGCGGCACATCGCCATCATCATGCCGGGCTGTGACTTGTCGCAGCCGGCAACTCCGATCAGCGCGTCATAGGCGTGGCCGCGCACGGTCAACTCCACCGAATCCGCGATCACCTCGCGCGAGGGCAGCGAGGCCTTCATACCGGCATGCCCCATGGCGATGCCGTCGGTGACGGTGATGGTGCAGAATTCGCGCGGGGTGGCGCCGACCGAGGCGACGCCCTTCTTCACGGCCTGCGCCTGGCGCATCAGGGCGATGTTGCAGGGCGCGGCTTCGTTCCAGCAGGTGGCGACGCCGACGAAGGGCTGGTGGATCTGCGCCTTGGTCAGCCCCATGGCGTAATAGAAGGCGCGGTGCGGGGCGCGGTCGACGCCTTCGGTGGCGTGACGGCTGGGCAGCCGGTTTTTCAGATTGGTCTTGGCGTCCATGATGTTTTTTGGCCCCCCGCCCAACACGCTTTCGATACTGTGCTGCGTTACTGTGCGCTACGTGACTAACCGGCAAATACCGGCTGAACCTATGCCAACGCCATTAACCGGCGGTGCTCGACCGCCCGCAAATGCGGAAGTCCGGCGCCGGCCTATTGGCCCCTTTTCTTAGCTTGCGGATCTCGTTGAAGGGTATGGCCAAATCGCGGCGCAAACGGCATCCACGCGCGTCAGCCGTTGGATTGAAGCCCGGGTGTTGCAGACAGGCCACAAACTGTGACCATGTTGCGACGCACACTGTTGTCGCTCGCCGAGAATGGGCCATCGGTGTGCGGCATTTTCTCATCCCGCGAGCCTTCCGCTAACCATGCCGCCCCGCCTCCGCAACGCCTTCTTCGCCCGCTCGGTGCACGACGTCGCGCCCGAGTTGATCGGTGCGACGCTGCTCGTTGACGGCGTCGGCGGGCTGATCGTCGAGGTCGAGGCCTATCACCACACCGACCCGGCAGCGCATTCCTATAACGGCCGCACGGAGCGCAACGCCGTCATGTTCGGCCCGCCCGGCTTCGTCTATGTCTACCGATCCTACGGCATCCATTGGTGCCTGAACTTCGTGTGCGAGGCGAAGGGCTCGGCAAGCGCCGTTCTGATCCGGGCTCTGGAGCCGACGCAAGGCTTGGCGACCATGCGCCGGAGGCGGGGATTAAGCGAAGCGCGCGCCCTCTGCTCGGGCCCGGGCAAGCTCGCGCAAGCGCTCGGCATCTCGCACAAGTACAATGGCCTCGCGCTTGACCGGGCGCCGTTCGAACTGCGGGCGCGGCAGACCATGCCGGAAATCGTCACCGGCCCGCGCATCGGCATCTCGAAAGCGGTGGAGCGCCCCTGGCGCTATGGGCTCAAGGGATCGAAGTTCTTGAGCAAGCCTTTCTAGCCGCCGCCATGAGCGCACCGAACGGCCCTCATGACTCTTTCTCCGTATTCGCCGTGTGCGGCCTGTGCCAATTCAACGACACCCAGAACATCCAGGCGAACAGCGGGATTGCAATGACCGAGGCGTACCAAGCGAAGTGGAAATAATCGGTGCGCCAATCGGCCAGGTTGGCGAGTTGGCTGATCTCGGCAGTGAAATCCAAGCCGTTGGGCGCGCTGCAGGCGACGTAACCGTAGAACGGATACGAGATCTCCGAGACGAACAGACAGGCGACCGCCGCGGAGAGCGACAGGAAGATGACCAAAATCGCCAACCAGCGCGCCAGCCCGCGCTTGTTGAAAACGCCGCCCTTTTCGGCGGCGAAGGTAGTGGCGGCGACGATGATGCCGTCGAAGGCCAGCAGCGCCAGTCCCTTGTTGTCCAGAACGGTCAGGATTTCGTAGAACGACTGCACCACTTCCTGGGCGTTCGGGGGCGTGAAAATCGTCCCGGCAACATGCATAAGTTCGATCTTGTGCAGCAGGTCGCACACCATGACGTCCCCCAGGCCTGACAGCGGCGCATCATAATCGAGCCCGGCAACGTTTCACAGGGCGGGGCTTACCCCCCTCGCCGGCTCTTTAGCCCGGCGCTAAGCTTCACCCGGCACGGCAACGACCGTCGCTGACAACAAGATATTTGGGGGAGTGGAAGCACCATGGAAGTCGCAGTCGATCGCAACAAACTTTACGTTCCGGCGGTGGCCGGCCTGTACGAAGCCTGCGCGCCGCTGAGCTACACGCTGATCCGCGTCGCGCTCGGCCTGATCCTGATCCCGCACGGCTACGGCAAGCTGTTCGGCACCGACGCCGTGCACGCGGCCAACAACTTCGTAAAGTTCGGCTGGGCCCACCCGCTGGCCTGGGCTTATTTCATCGGCGCGCTCGAGTTCTTCGGCGGCATTCTGCTTGCACTCGGCCTGTTCACGCGGGCGGTGGCGCTCGCCCTCACGATCGAGATGGCGGTCATCTGCTTTGCCGTCTTGTGGCCGAACTGGAGCTGGGGCCACCGCGGCATGGAATACGCGCTGTTCATGGGCGTCGTGGCGCTGGCGATCTTCTTCCGCGGCGGCGGCGCCTGGTCGCTCGACAACGCCATGAAGAAAGAGTTCTGAGACGCGACAGCTTCGGCAGTCGTCCCCGCGAAAGCGGGGACGGCAACAGCTACGCCGCGCCCTTCAGCCGCTCCATCGCCTCGGCGATCTTGGCCTTGCGCGCCAGCGCTTCCGCGCGCTTTTCCTTCTCTTCCTCGACCACCTCTTCCGGCGCGCGGTCGACGAATTTCGGATTGCCGAGCTTGGCGTCGACGCGGGCGATGTCGGCCTCGGCCTTGGCCATTTCCTTGTCGAGGCGGGCGCGCTCGGCGGCAAGATCGATGACGCCGATCAGCGGCAGCGCCACGACATCGCCGCGCACCAATAATTGCACGGAGCCCTGCGGCGCGCTTTGCCCCGACGAGATGTCCGACACGCGCGCAAGTCGCTTGATGAACTCGGCCCAGCGCTCCGCGCGTGCTTGCGTTTCGGCGGAAGCGCCGGCGAGGACCAGCGGAATCGGCGCGCTGATGTTCATCTCGGCGCGAATTGAACGGACGGCCGTGATCAGGTCGATCACCCAACCGATTTCAGCTTCGGCCTTATCGTCGGCGAGGCCTTCGAGCTTCGGCCAATCGCTGAGCGCGAGCAGTTGCGCGCGCTTGTGCCCCTGCTCTGCCGTCACCGCCCACAGTTCCTCGGTGACGAAGGGCATGAACGGATGCAGCAGCTTCAAGATTTCATCGAGCGCCCAGGCCGCGGTGGCGCGCGTCTCGTCCTTGGCCGGACCGTCGGGGCCGGTCAGCAGCGGCTTCGACAGTTCGACGTACCAGTCGCAATAGACGTTCCAGACGAAGCGATAGGCCGCGTTGGCGGCCTCGCTGAAGCCGTAGGCCTCGATCGCCGCCGTGATTTCGGCAGCCGCCTTCTGCGTCTCGTGCGCGATCCAGCGGTTGAGCGTCTCTCTCGCGGATTTCGGGTCGAAGCCCTCGACACGCGCCGCGCCGTTGAACTCGACGAAGCGCGCGGCGTTCCACAGCTTGGTCGCGAAATTGCGGTTGTTCTCGACGTCCTGCGGCCCAAGCCGAATATCGTGGCCGGGCGCGACCGCGCGCATCAAGGTGAAGCGCAGCGCGTCGGCGCCGAATTCGTCGATGACGCCGAGCGGATCGACGACGTTGCCCTTCGACTTCGACATCTTGGCGCCGGAGGCATCCCGCACCAGGCGGTGGATGTAGATGTCGTGGAACGGGATTTCCGGCGCGCCCTTCTCGTTCTTCATGAAATGCAGGCCCATCATCATCATGCGGGCGACCCAGAAGAAGATGATGTCGAAGCCGGTGACCAGCGCTTTCGTTGGGTAGTAGCGCTTGAGCTCCTTAGTCTCGTCCGGCCAGCCGAGCGTCGAGAACGGCCACAGCGCCGACGAGAACCAGGTGTCGAGCACGTCTTCGTCGCGGTAGATCAACACTGCGCCCGGACTACCGTCACCAGACATCTCAATTCCAGGGTTGGGGACGGACAACCCACCGCGAACGAAAGGCTCTTTTGTTACTTTAACATCTCTGCCGTAGTAATCCTTTGCAGCAGCGATTGCCTGCTCTTCAGTCTCCGCAACAAAAATTTTAATCTTATCATTTGTGCCGATCGAACCTGCCCGTTCCGGCCCGTACCAAGCCGGAATTCTGATGGCCCCACCAGAGCTGGCGCGAGATGCACCAGGGCTGGATGTTCTCCATCCAATTGAAATAGGTGTTCTCCCAGTTCTTCGGGATGAACTTGGTCTTGTCTTCGCGCACGGCCTTGATCGCCGGCTTCGCCAGTTCATGCGCGTTGACATACCATTGATCGGTCAAATAGGGCTCGATCACCACATTCGAACGGTCGCCATGCGGCACCACGTGGCTGTGCGGCTCGATCTTCTCAAGAATGCCGGCGGCTTCCAGACGTTCGACGATCTTCTTGCGCGCGGCGAAACGGTCGAGTTCGTCGAGTGTCAACGTCTCGTCGAGCTCGCTCGATGATGGCACGCCGGCCAGGAAGTCCGACTTGAGCGCGAGCTTGGCCTCGACGTTGAAGATATTGATCTGCGCGAGCCCATGCCGCTTCCCCACCTCGAAGTCGTTGAAGTCGTGCGCCGGTGTGATCTTCACCGCGCCCGAGCCCTTCTCCGGGTCGGAGTATTCGTCGGCAATGATCGGAATCTTGCGCCCCACCAGTGGCAGGATGACGTTCTTGCCGACGAGTGCCTTGTAACGCTCGTCGTCCGGATGCACCGCCACCGCGGTGTCGCCCAGCATCGTCTCCGGCCGCGTGGTGGCGACCACGATGAAGGTCGACGGGTCTTCCGGATTGAACGTCTTGCCTTCGATCGGATAGCGCAGGTGCCAGAGGTGCCCCTTCGTTTCCACCTGCACCACTTCGAGGTCGGAGATGGCGGTGAGCAGCTTGGGATCCCAGTTGACCAGCCGCTTGTCTTTGTAAATCAGCTTAGCGCGATAAAGCTCCACGAAAACTTTAAGGACCGCCTTGGACAGCCCCTCGTCCATGGTGAATTGCTCGCGCGACCAATCACAAGACGCACCAAGACGCTTGAGCTGGTTGACGATGGTGCCGCCCGATTCGGCCTTCCAGGCCCACACCCGCTCGAGGAATTTCTCGCGCCCCATCTCGCGGCGGCCGGGCTGCTGGTGCTCCATCAACTGCCGCTCGACCACCATCTGGGTGGCGATGCCGGCATGGTCGGTGCCCGGCTGCCACAGCACGTCTTTGCCGCGCATGCGCTCGAAGCGGCAGAGCACGTCCTGCAGCGTGTTGTTGAGCGCATGGCCCATATGCAGCGAGCCGGTGACGTTCGGCGGCGGAATGACGATAGAGTAGGCTTCGGCCTCAAGCCGCTCCGGCCGGCCGGCGCGGAAGGCTCCAGTCTGCTCCCAAGTCTCGTAGATGCGGCCCTCGACCTCCGAGGGCTGATAGGTCTTTTCGATCATTTCGCTGTCTTATCTGAAAATCCGGTCGCGCGAGGCGCGTTTCGCGCGCTAGTGGTCCGATTCCGACATTTGCACCCCGTTGCTACAAGCTCCCCAGCAAATGTCGGAATCAAAGGACCACTAGCAATTATTTGATTTTAGTGGAGCTTTGAATTTGACATTTGACGAGCAGCTCGCCGCAAATGGATATCAAATGTCAAATTCGCTCCGTTAGAAAGCCCGCCACGACCGCCGGAGTCAACGTGTCCTCGACCCCTTCCGCCCTCCCTGCCGAAGCCGCCTCTGCCCCCGACCGGGCGCTGACCCGGGCCATCGTACTGATGTCGCTCGCCGCCTTCGCCAGCGGCGTTTCCCTGCGCGTATCGGACCCGCTGCTGCCGCAGGTGGCGAGCGATTTCGGGGCGAGCGTGGGCGCGGCCTCAGCCATCGTCACTGCCTATGCGGTGCCCTACGGCCTGACCCAGATCTTCTCCGGCGTGATCGGCGACCGGCTCGGCAAATGCCAGGCGGTGGCGCTCGCC
Source organism: uncultured Pseudomonadota bacterium (assembly GCA_963732895.1). Classification (GTDB taxonomy): domain Bacteria; phylum Pseudomonadota; class Alphaproteobacteria; order Rhizobiales; family Xanthobacteraceae; genus Pseudolabrys. Next base: position 59,240 of record CAVTBG010000011.1, read on the forward strand.
TGCGGACTCTCCGGGATCCTGGTGCTCTTGTGCGCGATCTCGCAGTCGCTGCCGCAACTCGCCTTCGCCCGCCTCATTTGCGCGCCGGGCGCCGCCATCATCGTCCCGCTTGGGCTGGCCTATATCGGTGACGTGGTGCCCTATGCGCGCCGCCAGACCATGCTCGCGCGCTACATGGCCGGACAGATGACCGGCATGATCACCGGCCAGATCGCGGGTGGCATCATCGGCGACCATTTCGGCTGGCGCATGGTGTTCGTGGTCGTCGGCGGCGTCTTCATCGTCTCGGGCGTCGCGCTGGCGACTCAATTCCGCAGCAATCCGTGGACGAGACCCCTTCATTACGAGGGCGCCGCGCCGCGCGGCTTGGTCGCGAGCTACCGCGCCTTGGGCGCCAAGCCGTGGGCGCGCTTCATCGTGCTCGCCGCCTTCATCGAAGGCGCCATCTTCTTCGGCGGCTTCACCTACGTCGCCGCCAATCTGCACGCCCGCTTCGGCCTGAGCTTCTCCACCGTTGGCGTGATCGTCGCAGCCTTCGGTCTTGGCTGCATTGTGTTCGCCACCACCGTGCACCGTACGGTGGCGATCCTGGGCGAGCGCGGGCTCGCCGCCGGCGGCGGCGTGGTGGCGATGCTCGCCTTTCTGATGCTGGCCGGGGAACCGGTGTGGGAGTTGGCCCCGATCGCCTGCGTCATGCTCGGCTTCGGTTATTACATGCTGCACAACACGCTGCAGACCAACGCGACGCAAATGCTTCCCGAGGCGCGCGGCACCGCGATGGCCGGGTTTTCCGCCGCGCTTTATCTCGGCCAGAGCATCGGCGTGGCGGCGGCGGCGCCCATCGTCGACCGCGCCGGCGCGCTTCCGGTGTTTGCGATTGTCGCGGCTCTCTGGCCGGCGCTGGCGTTCTGGGTCGCTTGGCGCCTCGGGCGGCGCGAGGCCTGAAGGGCCATCACCAGCGTCTTTTCTTCCCGCCGCTTCGCGGGGCGGAGGGAAAAAGAAGCGGCGTTAGCGATCAGCGCCCGCGCGAGACGCGCTCGATCTCCGAGCGCACGATGCGCTCGACCATGCCCGGCAGATTGTCGTCGAGCCACGCCTTCAGGATCGGCCGCAGCATCTCCTTGACCAGATCCTCGAGCGTGCGCGCATTGTTGCCGAGAATGGTGTGGGCGAGCGAATTGAATGCGCTGTCCACGGCCGCCACCGTCGTGGTCGACAGCAGTTGGTCGCCACTAGCTGCCATGCGGCGCGCGTCGGACCCCTCCGAGAACACCACATCGGAACCGCCCTCGATAGTGCGGAACCCGGCCGGTTGTTCTGGGGCCGGCTGAGCCGCCTGCGCGGCCATGTCCTCCGTCAGCACCAGCACCTCGGCCGCGGGCGGCGGGGTCGGTTCCGGCTCAGGCTCTGGCTCGGCAGTTGCGGGCGGATTGGCAACCGGCGGCTCAAGGTCCGCCAGCATCGCATCTACGTCGTCCTGCGTATTGGCCACCGGCCTCGGCGGCGGCACCGGACGGGGCGCAGGCGCGACCGGTGCAGGTGCGGGTTCCGCCGCTTTCGTAGCCTTGCCATCATCGTCAGCGATGATGCGTCGTATGGAGGCCAGGATCTCCTCCATCGAAGGCTCTTGGACCTTTGCCGCTTGGCTCATTGGCACACTTTCCCGAGCGCAGTGCTGAAATCCAAACGCTCAATTCGCGTCCGCATACCTAGGCAGGCGCGAATTGTTCGATGATTCCCTTTATACGCCAGAGGGGTGCGGCTATGGCAGGCCGAAAGCTCGAAAGCCTGCAAATCAATTGTGGACACCGGAGCTCAATCTAGCGCGGCGCGGCGCCACGCCGCAGCCGCCCGCGCTGTCTCAGCGTCCGTCGGGCGTGCGCAGGCCGGCCCAACTGTCGCGGACCTGTTCGTAATGCACCTTCGGGTCATAGGTCGGCACCCGCAGACCCAACATGCGCGGCGTCAGCCGGCCCACCGCCGACAGCAGCGTGTAGGACGCCACCACCCGATCGCGCTGAGCGGTCACCAGCGACACCCGAGCGTTGACCAGTTCCTGCTGTGCGTTGAGCACGTCGAGCGTGGTGCGCTGACCGACGCGCGCTTCCTCGCGCACACCGTTGAGCGCGATCTCGGAGGCCTGCACCTGCGACTGCGTCGCGTCGATATTCGCCTTGGCCGCCTCGAGCTGACCCCAGGACTGAACCACATTTTGGCGCGCCGTGTCGCGTGCATTGTCGAGATCGAGCCGCTTCTGCCCGAGCGTTTCCTTGGCTTGGCGGACCAAGGAATATTCCGAGCCGCCCTGATAGATCGGCACGCTGAGGATACCGAGCACCGAGGCGTTGTAGCTTTCCATCACGCTGAGGCCCGACGTGCTCAACCAGTTCTTCTGGTAGGAGCCCTGCACCGACAGGCTCGGATAGAGCGCGCCCTCGGCGACCTTCACCGCAAGCTGCGCCACATCCACGTTGTGCTCGGCGGCCGCCACGGACGGACTGGTCGCAATGCCTACCGCCACGGCCGATTGCAGGCCGTGTGGCGACAAGCGATCCACCGGCGTGCCCGCCGCCAGCTTGCCCGGATTGGTGCCGATCACCTTCCGGTAAGCCGCGCCGGACGTCTTGTAATTGGACTCCGCGACGAGCAATTGCGAGCGTCCGGAGGCCAATCGCGATTTTGCCTGCGCCACGTCGGTGCGCGTCACCTCGCCGACATTGAAGCGGTCGCGCGTTTGCCGCAACTGCTCCTGCAACACTTCGACGTTGCTCTTCTGCAGACCGAGGATGGCGGTGTCGCGCAGCAAATTCATGTAGGCGGTGACTGCGTCGAGCAGCACCGATTGTTCAGTGTTACGCAGCGTCGCGCGCGCAGCCAGCACCTGGCTCTCGGCCTCGCGGGTGCGGTTGGCGGTCTGGAAGCCGTTGAACAGCGTCTGGGTCGCCGTGATGCCCGTCGAGAACGGAGAATTGTAGCCGCTCAGGGTCGAATAAATCGGCACGCCCGCCGTCACGGATTTGGCGGTCGTCGAACTAGACTGCTCGCCGCCCGTGGCCGTGATCGTCACCCGGGGGCGATAACCGGAGAGCGCCTGCGGTACGCTCTCGTCGGTGGCGCGCACCGACGCCCGCTGGGAATTGAGCGCGGGGTTGTTCTTGTAGGCCTGCACCAGGGCGGATGTGAGCGTGTCTGCCCACGCCGGCGCGCCCGCGGTCGCCGCGCACGCCAAGGCCCCGGCGGCAATCGCGCTGGCCCAGCCGCCGGACCCAACCGCGCCCCAGAGACGCCGACTAAAAGGTGACATGGAACGTCCCAACGACCCCTGCTTCCCGCCCAATTTTCGGCAACTCTAACAAAAGAACCGACGCACCATAAGCACCCCCGCGAGGCGTTGAAACCCCTCGAATTGGGAGCGCCGATAGAATCGGCCCGATCTGCGGATTCTACGCAACGGTCGTAAACGCAACGGTATCAAAATGCGAATTCGACGGATTTTTTGAATCCGAGCAGCACCGCGGCGGTGGCATCGAAAATGTGGCGGGTGCCGATATCATCGCCGGTGCGGCTGAACACGGTCGCCTTGGCGCCGGGACCCGCCCCCAGCACACAGACCAGCCGGCCACCATCTTTAAGTTGGCGGATTAGCGCCTCCGGGGCAATTTCGCTCGCCCCTTCGAACAGAATGACGTCATATGGCGCACCCGCCGGCCAACCAGTATTGAGCGATTCGGACACGACCTTCGCGTTTGGCGTGTCGGCCAGATGCTCCTTCGCCGCCCCGGCCAGGACCACGTCCTGTTCAAGCGCCAGAACTTCGCCCGCGACGCGGGAAAGCACGGCGGCGCCATAACCAGTGGCACAGCCCACATCAAGCACCCGGTCGGTCTCGGCGATATCGGCCATGTGGATCAGCTTGGCCAGCACCATCGGCTTGAGCATGCGGCGGCCGCCTTCACCCACCGGTACGTCGAAGTCGAGATAGGCGAGCCCGCTCGCCGACGGCGGCACGAAGCGCTCGCGCGGGATCTCCAGCATGGCCGAAATGATGCGCAGATCGGTGACATCCGCGGTGCGGACCTGGCCGTCCACCATGTGGCGGCGCGCGGCGGCGAAATCGGTCATCGCGGTCCTCGACGAAGGTTGCGGTGCGGAATACGCGGGCTTTTCTGCGGCAAGGCCGGGCAAAAGGCAAGCCAAGCCCTCAACCGTGCGCGCCGTTGTGGAGCGCGCCGCCCTCCTATATAGGCAGGGGCGGAAAGCGGCCGGCGTCATGACGGGACGATTGTCTCGGGTTCATGGCCTTTGTTTCGGGTTCATGATCTTTGTCTCGGGTTCATGACCGTACGGCAGGTTTTCGACGGCCACGTGGCGGAGTGGTTACGCAGCGGACTGCAAATCCGTGCACGCCGGTTCAATTCCGGCCGTGGCCTCCAAACTTCGCGCCTTGACCGGCCTGGACCGGACCGCCAAATAAGGCGCGCGAAACCGACGGCCTTCATGCTTTGCAAAGCAATTTAGCTTTGTTATAGGCGCGTTGCCGTAGCGCCGGCATGTTCCCCGGTAGCTCAGTGGTAGAGCAACCGGCTGTTAACCGGTTGGTCGCTGGTTCGAATCCGGCCCGGGGAGCCAACAAAATCATATATTTATAGAGAAAATGGGCGCCGTTATTGTGCGGAGCTTCTTGTTTTGGCAACAGCTATGGCAACAACCCGCAAAACTCGCGACTCTGCCCAACTACTGCGTCCCCATCCACAATATCAGCCCACGGCTCAAGCGCTGTCTCCATGCCATTTACGACGAAGAGCACCGGATCATCGCGTTAGGGGACAAATTTTCGCCTGACGTTTCAGATCTGACCTGGATCAACTTTCTTAGTTCTGAAGGAGGCTGGGCTTTGCTCACGAAAGATCGCCGACGTCAGAACCAGACCGCACGAGCGACAGGCGCTTGGTCTGCACGGACTGCGGAGCCGTAGGCGCGGACGCGAGACCGAACTGGCGGGAATACACCGCACCCAATCAAATCACCGGACGCTAACCGCCCCGTCCGAAGGCCAGGGCCGGATACGCTAATCCGACCGTCACGCTCAACATTTGCGCTCACCTACTGCCCCGGCCAGCAGGAAGGCGCGGGAGCGGCTTTTGACGCGACGTTGGAGGCCAACTACGTCGCCGCTTCGATAACGTGCTTCACGTTATTTCGCGCCGGACAGAATGGAAAACAAACGCGATTGAAAATACTTATTCACTTCCTCTACCGCATCATGCACCGGCCAGCCGAAATGAGCATCTAGTTCGGGACCCGTTAGACTAAAAGGTTTTGGTATTGAGCATTGGCCGTAATAAAAAATGATGTGACTGAATGCTTCTTTCACTTCGAGGCCGCGCCCTTTCCCGTAAGATTTCAACAAAACCTGAACACATAAAATGTCTTTGAGCATTGAGCGGCGCTTGCCCGAGTTATGCAGCCCATGGCCTCGTTTTATTTCGTACGCTCGCAAGTATCCTGATATTTTTGTCAAATACAATAACATCCACTTGCAGAGTACGCTGCCCCTCAGAGATTGGATAATCTGTGCCAATCAGTTTTGTTGGATCGGCAATTGATCCGTCAACGATGTGATCGACGGCAGAGGGCACTTGAAATACTTGATCACGCCAAACTTCAAAATGGGGGCAAAGTTTGAGCGCCTCTAACAGAGCGCGCTCAATAATGAAACCATGCCTCTTATACGCAGAACTCATGACGCTGGTAATTCTAGAAAAATGCTTTCCAGCAATCGGATCAGGAATAAAGGTTTTGGCATCGAGACTTTGAATTGTTCTCTCGACCTCATCTTTCACGAGATCCAGAACAATACTCATAAATCATCTCGTAAAAAGGTCGCCCTCTTCGGCCTTGCGCAAGGGAACGACTGTTGCAATCGGCCGCAAGCTTAGCACACGCGGCGCTTGTTGATAGTCTCTTTCTCGCTCCAGCACCTTGCGACAGGCCGGTATCCAGGCCAGTTGGCTCGCGCCGAGGCGATCTTTTTCCCAGATAAGCCAAGCATAACCAGTCGCAGTGGACGCCTTCTTGTCCACCCGCCCCTTTACCATCGGGACGCGTTCGGTGAACTGCGCGAACCGCGAGGGCGGATTTATTTTAAACAGGCGCTCATAGCGCCCAACGCTCTCGACGAATACGGTGCGAGTGAGCATGGCCACGCCATGCCGCGCTATCTTCATCCCCTTATTGATAAAATCCTCTGCAAGCCGAAACGGGGGATTTGTGATCACCCAGTCGAAAGAGTCCTCAGTGTGCTTGGCTTTGAGAAAGTCGGCCACTGCGCCGAAGCTGTAGTCAAACACGTCGGACGCGGTAACTTCGCGAAAATACTCCGAGAGTGTCACGGCCATGTGGCCGCGCCCACAGGCGGGTTCCAGACAAGTCATAGCGCGAAGGGGGTCCTTGGAAAAAATCGCGTGCTCGACGAGCGCCCGGGTCGCCCAAGGTGGCGTCGGAAAGTCATCGAGGCTGGTTTTTCCCTCGGTGCGCTGGGCCATCACCGCGTGCGATGTATTTTGCATATTATTTCAATGGCTTGAGGTTTTTAGCTAACAAGTACGTTCCGTATTTGTTCTGATTCGCGGGGTCTTGTGAAGCCTCTAGATCGATGGTGCCTCAAATTGCGTGAAAGAGGTTCGAGACAGCGCCGTTCCCACAGATTTGTTTTTTATCGGCAACGTGCGCGCCAACGGCGTGCGATAAGAAACAATGGCAACTCGACACCATCGTCTAAATGAATTTGACCAAGGCGTGCCGCCCTCCGAGCAGCCGCTCGAACTCCTGTGCGAAGACAATCGCGGGACCTATGTTCTGCCGTACCCGTGTCGGTGGCGCGGTGGGGCTTGGCTTAACGCTGATACCGGCTCAGCAATCGAGGCTGACGTTCTGGGTTGGCGCGTGCCCTAGGTGCGCCCGTCCCGCGCGGACCTCCCCTCATGCTCATTCTTAAACTCACCTCCAAATCCCGCCCGCCCGGCCAATGATCGGACGATGATTGTCCGACGATGACTACGACTTCATCGACGACGAAGGACATGAGGGTCGGATCGTATGGTCCTATGCAGCCCCGCGAGAGCCTCCGTGGTTTTGGTCGATCACCTGCAAGGTGCCGAACGCGCCGGCGGACCGGGGCACCGCTGCTAGTCTTCAAGAGGCCATGCAGGCGTTCAAAGCGCGGTGGCTAGTGGTGAGTGCCAGCGGTCGGCCGCGGCTGCCTTAGCGCTGGGTCGTTGAGCCGGCTCACTTCGAATTCGACTAGCATGAACGCCAAAAGCGCTACGGCTCGGGCATCTCGACTTTACCCTGATTGGCCCGAGAGATCAGCTCCATCAAGATTTTGACGACGTGATCAGCCAGTCGTTCAGGCTCGATATGTTCTTTGCCGTCAAGCCAAACTAGCTCTCGGGTCTCGTTCACGCCAACTTTGATCCGATGCTCCTTCAACACACGTGGGTCAGGCGCGAACCATGCCCTTTCCCCAGGTAGCGGCACAGCCCCCGACACCTCGCTTATCCGAAGATAGCAATTACCGAAGGGGTCATCGCCGACGTTGTTGAAGATCGGTTGATGCCAGCTGCAGCCCAGGCTCACGAATTGAGACCGCATGACGCAGCTATGGTAGCCGTTGGAGCCACATCGTATTTCGAAGCCGTAGTCTCTATTTGCCTGCGCCACCAAGTCTTCCACCTTCCGGAATGCTTCCCGGAGTGAACGGTGGACCGTGCCCTCGATCCACGTTCGGTCCCTCATCATCGCACCGCGGGCGGCCAGATACTCGGCTTCTTGGTTGACCCGCCGGGCCTCACTCATCGCGTCGGGCCGGTGGATCACACCACCAAGCTCCAGCACCTTGCTCTTGATGGCGCCGACGAGATCGTCGACGGTGAAGTCGCCAAGCGCGCAGCGAATGTGTGTATCTGGAAGCCAATTTGGCTTTGGGTCCTTTTTGTCGAGCTGCACGAACAGCAGAGAGCGGTAGCCGGTCTTCAGGCAGCTATCTTGTATTGCCGAAAGCTCCACGCCGGTCCACGGCGTGTTGCCATACCGCGAGCGGTACAGCACAACATTGACCCGCGCCGACAAGAATGGCGCGCGCATGAATTTCGAGGCCGTTGGTACCGATCAATTCTTCCTGGTTATGCGGGTAAAAAACACCTTGAGGCCGGAGAGCTTCGCCTTGATGGCGCTGGCCACATTCTCGTCAGCAACCAGAAACGAGAGGGCGACATCGAATGCCTGCTCGGCTGCCGGTTCGGGATTTTTCGTAGGTTTTGCCATGCCCCCTCCTGGGAGGCATATATGGGCGCGGCCAGCTCCGCCTACAACCTTCGTCGCCTGCCGATGCCCGAGTCGGGTAGGGTCGCTGGAATGCGGGTTTTTTCGAATTTGCATTTCCGCGGCGGCTAACCTTTTTGTGCTGCGCCCTTTGCCTTCTGCATCTCAACTATCGGCTGGCCCGCGCGCCGCTCGGCGCAAGAAAAAGCCGGGCATGACGCCCGGCCTTTCCGTTCGCTATCCTAGCAGCTGCCAAGCGAACTAGGGAGCGACAGATGGCTGCGGAAGAGAAGGCTCCGATTGTGATGTATCGCGTTCGTGGTGAGCCTCATCACCTTGGATTTGGTTATCTGCTGAAACATGAAGACCATTCTTGGTGTGTGACGACGGAAAATTAAGCCAAAGCATCGGACGTCCCGTCCGACGCATTTCCACTTGATCAATCGCGTCTTCGACCACAGCCCGACACAGGCGCCGATAGGAAACTATACCCAATTATATCGTTGACATCACAAACTCAATATGTCCATAATCGTTGCATAGGGGAGCAACCGTTATGAGCACGTTCACAGGCAAGCATTTCAGGGAAGACGACGCGGCGCGGGCTTATCTGGAAAGCCTGCGGTGGCCGGAGGGGCCTGTTTGCGCGCATTGTGGTGTGGTCGGGCACGCCTATGCGATTAAGCCCGCTGGCACCTACCGCTGCGCCGAACCGGAGTGCCGCAAGAATTTCACCGTGACCATGAATACCCCCATGGAGCGGTCACACATCGCCCTGCACAAATGGCTACAGGGCTTTCACCTCATGTGTTCAAGCAAAAAGGGTATCAGCGCGCACCAGCTCCATAGGACGCTGGAAATCACCTATCGGTCGGCTTGGTTCATGTGCCACCGAATTCGCGAGTGCATGCGCTCAGGCGGCCTTGAGCCTCTCGGCGGTGAGGACAAGATCGTAGAAGCCGACGAAACCTATTTCGGGGACGTGCCGGAAGCTAAGCGCCGCATGTCGCCGCAGCGTAAGACGCCCAGACCAAGGGCGGTAGGGTCGGCCCGGCGGAAGCGCGCAATTGTGTCCCTGGTCGAGCGCGGGGGCGCGTGCGTTCATTTCATCCTGCCGTGGCGGACGGTGAGCAGTAGCCAAGATCGTGCGCGAAAACGTAGACCGGGAAACTCGTTTGCACACTGACGAAAGCCGCCTTTACGTGAAAGTCGGTACCGAGTTTACGGCGCACGAAACGGTCAACCACACGCGTAAGGAATATGCGCGCGGCGACGTGACCACGAACAGCGTGGAAGGCTATTTCTCAATCTTTAAGCGAGGAATGAAGAGCATCTACCAGCACTGCGACGAGAAGCATTTGCACCGCTATCTGGCGGAATATGATTTCAGGTACAACCATCGCTCAAAGCTCGGAATCGAGGATGGAGAACGGACGGCGCTTGCGATCAAGAACGCAACAGGCAAGCGCCTGACGTACCGCCAATCTCACTAAAGTAGATAGCTCAGCCTTTATCGAGCGCTGGCTTCGGCAAGTGCCAAAGCGAAAACGTCGCTCTTGGAACGCCATCGAAAAACTGCTACAGTCAAAAATAGAAAAGGTCTCGATTGGCGTCGAGACCTAGTGGATGGCGCTGGCAGCGCGTGCGATCCGGTGTGTAATTTAACCGGAGTGCTGCGCTATGTCCACCTGACGAATTCGACGAATTTCTCGCATGGTTTTGGGCTGAAATCTCCGCCGTCTCAAAAATGCCGATGCCCTTAACAGAACAGGCGATCAAAAACCTTGTTCTTGAAGAAGCCGATGGAGCATCTCCGCCACGTAACGAGTTATTACAACAGGTGGAAGATCGCCACGGCCATTAGCGAATTTTAATACAAAAACGTCAGGGACGCCCGCGCGCCCGATAACGCTGTCGATAACTCCCGGGTTTGTAATGGCGGCTGCCGTTTGTCCGTCTTTTAGCGGGGGAAAAGGCGCGTTAAACGCTGTCATGCTGTCCATTTGTTCCTCCCCGATTTCAGAAACTATAACCAGCCAAAAAAGCGTAATAACCGATAAATAATGTCGATATGTAAGATGACAAAAGCGGAACTGCCGCGTCAAACACGCGATCTTGCTCAAATAGCTTCCAGATCCCGTAAAACCAAAAGAATGCAATAACTAGCGCGCCGACCGTTGCAAATAGCAAACGTTTTAAAATCTCGAATATTGCTAATCATCTTTAATGTTTGGCGGCATCCCGCTTTTTCAGACTTCCGCTTCGTTTGCCCGCTTTGGCGGGATACTTTTCATTGGGGTTGGGGGCGTTTTGACGCCTGCGCAACGCAGCTTCTAGGCGTTCTTTCGCCTCGGCTTTGCTAAATTCTTTGTCTCGCTTGGCATCCATGTGGGGAGGATATCATGACGCCGCGGGCGTCGTCAGCTCGCCAAAATTTATCAAAGCGCTCGGCGCGTTTTATATGGTTTGGCAAACGGCCGAATTGTTGTGTGATTACGCCATCGCCGAATTTCTAGATATTCCCTATGAAGAAAAACACTTATTGACGGCGGGTCAGAATTTGGACGAAAATTTCGTTCCTTAGGCGGCTTAGTAAAACGAAGCGATGATCCCCAAAAGTCAGAAATAATTGGCGTGTTAAACAGCCTGCAAAACCAATCGAAACGTAATGCGTTTGCACATTCGTACATTATCGAAAGCACTGACAGCCGCGTACATTTTTGGAACGAAACGCAGGCGGCGTCTATAAGCCAAAAAACACACAGCTATACGATAAACGAGTTTGAACAGGATGTTCCGATGTTTATCAATTATGTAAAAGAGCTTCGTTCCTTGTTATCTGTCTCCGAGAGCGCAGTAGTAGGGTTTGCTTTAGCGGCGTTTAGGCGGCCCAAAGCCCAACAATGTCGCCAAAACCGCCTAACGATAAAGCGTGATTGTTCGCGCCCCACCAATCGTAGAACGCTTCGACTATCGCTGCTTTTTCAATCTCAGTTACTTCGGGCGCGCCATCTGTGCGTCAGTCATTTAGACCTTCCCGCGCGGAGAGGCGAATACAGCATTTTGTGCTTGTGCTGTAAACGATATAATTGGGAAACTATATTTCTATGAGGGGGAGGCTGGACCTTACCGAGAAGAACCTCCATCGCCTCTGCAACCAGGGGCGCTTGGTCAATCTTATATCGGGCAGCCCCGGCGTAAATAGAATCAGACATTAGCCAAGTTCCTGAATGGCTCTAACGCAGTTGCATGGCGCTATGCGCTAAGTTGTCTGCGTCGGTTTCGCATTGCCTTGCAGTCTTGCGTTGGCGACAACTCGACTCTGAAAACATATCTCTCTTGCCTACAAAGAGATAATAGCACGGTTGCGTCTGAGGAAGAAGACGACCGCGCTTGACGTAGGAGACATTCGC
>CAVTBG010000012.1:0-121337 GCA_963732895.1 uncultured Pseudomonadota bacterium
TCCGCGAAGATCGCGCCTCCCGCGGCGGCAGTCGACTGGATCAGCCCGGAATTGTTGAGCGTGAGGTTGCCAACGTTGACCGCAGCCGCATCCGCGACCGGGTCAGTGGACGTTGCGAGGATCTGTCCGGAATTGATGATGGTGGCCGTGGTCGCGTTGAGGCCGTCCGAGCCCCGGGCCGTCGAACTCGATGCGGCCGGCGTTGTCGAGAATGAGCGTGGTGGCGGTGATGGAATTGCCACCGACAATGTTGCCGGATTTTGAATTGACGATGGTGGCCATTGTTGACTCGATCGCGAAACCGCCATTGCCCACCTGGATCAGTCCGGCATTGTTCAGCATGAGGTTGCCAAATATCAGGATGCCCTAGCTAACACCCATGATTTTGCCGCTTTGGGCATTGGCGATACTGGCGCCGTTCGCTTCGATCGCGGGGCTGTTGCCTGTAGCCTGGATAAGCCCGGTGTTGTTGAGCGTGAGGTCGTTGAACACTCGGACGCCGAAAGTACTGCCGGAAACGCTGCCGTCGTTGTTGACGGTCGCGATGTTCATAATCAGGCCAGCGTTCGTGCCCGTGACACTGGCGCCGGCTTGCACGTTGATCGTGTTACCCGCGTCGGTGGCTGTGCCGTAGCCGTCCGGATCGTTCTGATTGGTGGTCGTGCCCGTGCAGGTGACGGTGGCGTTGTTGACGGGCGAGGTTGGCGCGCAAGCCGCGTAGGCGCGCTCGATCGCCGCCAGTGAGGCCGTCATCATCAAACCTGCCATAACCGTACGCTTCAGGCCGGTCGTCGCCAGACGTTTCATCAACTCACCCATCGTCAACTCACCCATCGTCGAATCCCCCAGTCAGGCCGGAACGGTTCACGCCATCGCGCTTCCGGTTGCGCGCGTGATGCGCGAAACCGGATTCGGCGTGCTTAACGATTAGGGGAGGCGAAGCCCGAAGGCTTGGACGGAAACGCAATTCAATTGGACTAAAACGAAACTCACAAATTTATCGGTCCGCGCGGCAAACCGGCAACACAAACGTCGGCCGTGGAATAGGTCTTACTTGCTCGCGTATTCGGCGCCACAGCTTCTGATGTCCCGCGGCGTAGCGCCGTAACGCTGCTTGAAGCAGCGATTGAAGTAGGACAGATCGCCGAAGCCCACGTCATACGCGATCGTGCTCACCGCCGTCCCGGCGAACTTCGGTTCGACGAGCATGCGATAAGCGCGGGTGAGACGCCGCGACAGCAGGAAGGAGGAAAATGTGGTGCCTTCAATCTCGAACAGCCGCTGGAGATTGCGCGGCGTCAGGCCGAGGTGGGCCGAGACGGCGCCGACCGTGAGGCCACGGCGAAAACTGTTTTCGCTGATGTAAGCCTTGGCCAATTTCAATCTTGCCGCCGGAACGCCGCGGTTCTTGGCCACTTCCGCGGCATCACGCGTGGCACCAAGCGTCAGGGCGACGAGATCGTGCACGTGATTGACGGCGACGTTTCGAATTTCCGGGGAGTCGAGCCCCTCGTCATGCAACAAGGCGCAGGAGTAACCGGTCAGCAGCTTGAGTGCGCCCACGTGTTGCGGAATATGCCGCATGACCGCGTTGCCGCTATCGACGACGGTCGACGAGAGCACGGAGCCCGGAATGCCGAGCGACACGCAACGGCCGCGGGAACGACGGTCGAACGATAGCGCATCCCGGTTGTTCATCCATATGGCGTCGCCTTCGCGCAGCGTCACGTCGCGGCCGCACGCAGACGTGACGACCGTGCCCATGCGGTTGACGATCAAAGTAAAGTCATCGTTACAATTGGAACCGTGCTTTTGGGTTCGCGTGCCGCGAACCTCCGGCAAGGCCACCGACAGCATTTGCAGGCCCGGCAACTCTCGCGAGACCGCCGTGCACATGAGCTTCTCGTTCGGCGAAGGTACGAATTCGAGCGAGAGCGCCATGCGGACGCAGTATTCACGCCACTGCGCGGACCAGGCTTCGGGGGTTAAATCGGCGCTCGAAAAGCGAACCGACGAAAAAGGGCGTTCGGGGGCCATGTGCTGTCCTGTTCTCCTTCGAAGCCGGCACAACGAGGCATGAACACCACGATCTAACGCCTATTCCAGGTTGTTTGTCGCTGCAGGCCGGAATTGCGCCGGAAGCAGGCCGGCGCCACGGCGCCGCATTGCACATCGGGCAGTGGTAAATCCCGCGGCAGGGCCCTGATAAATCTGAGCTCTCATAAATTCTTTATGCCTGCCGTGGAGGGCGGCGGAGCGCGCGGGCGCTCGCTTGGACGGGGCGGTGCGTGTCGCGTTTGCCCCAGTCAAGGCATTCATTTGCGCGATCGATACGGCAAAGGCGCAAGTTTTCGCGCCCGCAACTCGCGGGTTTTACGCAGGAGCCAAGTCCGCCCGTGCGTTTGTGGCTTTGTAACAAGTCCCAACGCCAAGGAGATGGACCATGCGTCACGTTCTGATTGCCATTGCCGCGTTCGCGGCGAGCGGTTTCATCGTTTCCAGTCCGGCGCGCGCCCAGCAGGCTTCGCCGACCTTCGTGGCCGGCGGCCCCCAGCAGGTCGCCGGCTGGTGCAGGGTCGGCACCGACGACCGCGGCGATGATTCCTTCGGCTACTACCAGGCTTGCGGCGGCCAGGCGCTGGCGTCCGCGCCGCGGCGCAGCCGGCGGCACCGGTAGTCCCGTCCCGCAGCAGCGGTTAGTTTTCGGTATAGGCGGGCGGCCGGCCGGGCGGGTTGTCGGGAAGGCGCCGAAATAAATTCTTTATCTCGACGCGCCTCGACAAAGTCCGCATGGCGCGCGGATCGGCAAAAGACGGGCGTGCGCTTACCGTGTTGCCGCCGTTTTTATGCCCGGCGGCCCTTTCTTGTCGGAAGCGCTACGCACCTTTTACGCAGGAACATGACCGAGGGGCACGTTTCTACCTGCGTTACGGACATCCGTTCCGTTTTGAACAACTTCGAGGACAACGACCATGCGTCACGTTCTGATCGCCGCCGCCGCGCTCGCGGTTGCCGGTTTTGCCGCCTCTAACGTTGCCAAGGCCCAGACCTATCAGGCCGGCGGGCCGATGCAGGTCGGCAGCATGTGCAAGGTGGTCACCGACGACCGCGGTGACCAATCCTTCGGCTACTACCAGGCCTGCGGCGGCCAAGCATTGGCGTCCGCCCCGCGCCGTAAGAAGCACTAAGCGACCTCCCAGAAATCGGCGGCCCGCGCCCCCCATGTTGCGGTCCGCCGGTAACTCCCGGCCACGGGCAACGCCCTGCGCGTTGCAGCCCGTGGCTGGCTTTGTCTGTTACGGCTTTTGCGGCATCATCGGCGGCCGGCAGTCAATGCCGGCGCGAGCCAAGGGATGCCCAAAGAATGCCGATGAGCCGCGGGCTGGACCACTGTGTGCATTCGGTGCGCAACCTTGCTGCCGCCGCCGATCTTTATGCGAGCCTCGGCTTTACCGTCGGCGCGCGCAATAAGCATCCGTGGGGCACTCATAATCATCTGGTGCAATTTCCCGGCTTCTTCGTCGAGCTGTTGACGCTGGCCGAGCCGGACAAGCTTGGTGACGATGGCTTCTCGACTTTGTTCGGCGCCTACACCGGCGACTTCCTCAAACGTGGGGAGGGTCTGTCGCTGATGATCCTGCAGTCGGAGGACGCCAAGGGCGACGAAGCCGCGTTCCGCGCCGCCGGCATTGCCGCTTCCGAAACCATGAGGTTCGAGCGCGAGGGCAAGCGGCCGGACGGATCGCCCGTGAAGGTCGCCTTCTCGCTCACCTTCGCCGAGGACAAGCTGGCGCCCGGCATCCACTTCGCCGTCTGCCAGCAGCACTACCCGGAGAACTTCTGGAATCCGGCGTTTCAGAAGCACGCCAACGGCGCCACCGGTATTGCCGGCGCCGTCGTCGTCGCCGATGCGCCGCCGCGTCACCGCGCCTTTTTCGAAGCCTTCGTCGGGACGCAAGCGGTCGACCGCGAGGACGGAATGTCCCTCTCAACGCCGCGCGGCCGTATCGACCTCGTAACGCCCGCCGCCTTCACCGGCCGCTATGGCGTCGGGCCGCCGGATGTTTCACGGGGCGCGCGGCTGGCGGCGCTGCGGTTTGCGGTCGCCGATCCGAGCTTGCTGCAAGGCGTGCCGGAGCTCGCCGGCCTGGCTGGCGTCGACGTCGGCGGCCCGACAGTGATTGGCGCCGACGATGCCATGGGCGCCGTCCTGGTATTCGAAGCCGGGCGTTGACCGGGCGGGCGCGCCGTTTCATGGTTCGCGCGCCGCCTCGTGGAGCGAATTTGACATTTGATACCAATTTGCGGCGAGTTGCTCATCAAATGTCAAATTCAAAGCTCCACTAGTGCGGTGGATTTGAAGTTCGTCACATTGCTTGCAGCGAGTCCGTAGACGAACTTCAAATCCAAAACCGCACTAGAATCATAAAGTTGCTAGTGTCCTTTCGAATCCGAAGTTCGTACGGAACAAGCTGAATAATTTGACGAACTTCGGATTCGGGACACTAGAATCAAATAATTGCTAGTGGTCTTTTGAGTCCGACATTTGCTCGGGAGCTCGCCGCAACGGGATGCAAATGTCGGAATCGGACCACTAGGAAGGACGCGGTTTCTTGAACAAAAAGCTCGCCCCCAATGCCGTGGTTTCGGCCGGCTCCGTGCGTTTCGGCAACAGCCTGCCGTTAGCGCTGATCGCCGGGCCCTGCGCCCTGGAAAGCCGGGCGCACGCGCTGGAAATGGCGTCGGCTCTCAAGGAGATCGCAGCCAAGGTCGGCGTCGGTCTGGTGTTCAAGACCTCGTTCGACAAGGCCAACCGCACGTCAGCCAAAGGCGCGCGCGGCGCCGGGCTCGACGCCGCGCTGCCGATCTTCGCCGAGATCCGCGAGATGCTTGCACTGCCGGTGCTCACCGACGTGCACGACGCGGCGCAATGCGCGCGCGTGGCGGAGGCGGTCGACGTGCTTCAAATCCCGGCCTTCCTGTGCCGCCAGACGGACCTGCTCGTTGCCGCCGCCGCGACCGGCCGCGTCGTCAACGTCAAGAAGGGCCAGTTCCTGGCGCCCTGGGACATGAAAAACGTGGTCGACAAGATCACCGGCGCCGGCAATGCCAATGTACTGGTGACCGAGCGCGGGGTCTCCTTCGGCTACAACACGCTGGTCTCCGACATGCGCGCGCTGCCGATCCTCAAGGCGCAGATCGGCGCGCCGGTGATTTTCGATGCGACCCATTCGGTGCAGCAACCGGGCGGGCAGGGTACCGCTTCCGGCGGCGAGCGCCAATTTGTGCCGGTGCTGGCACGGGCGGCGGTGGCGATCGGGGTCGCGGGGCTCTTCATCGAGACCCACCAGGACCCGGACCAAGCCCCCTCTGACGGGCCAAATATGTTGCCACTCAAGGAGATGGAGCCGCTTTTGCGTAAGCTGGTTGAGTTCGACCGGCTGGCCAAAGCCTGACCCGCCGTCAGGCCCGCACCGCGCATGCCTCCCGTCATCAACCTCATGGCGTTCGTCGCCTTCGCGACGTCGCTGTTCATGCGTTCGGTCGATCCGGTCATCCCGCAGATCGCACACGGGCTCGGCGTCACGCCGACGACCGCGGCGTTGCTGTCGACGGGCTTCACCTTGCCCTACGCAATCATCCAGCCGCTGCTCGGTGCGCTCGCCGACATGCTGAGCAAGACACGGCTGATGATCGGATGCATGTTGATCCTCGGCGTCACCACCATACTATCCGGGCTGGCGCTCAATTTTGACATGCTGATGGGTCTGCGCGTCGTCGCCGGCATGGCGGCGGGGGGCGTGTTCCCGATCGCGCTGGCAGTCGCTGGCGACCGCGTGCCGGTCAAACAGCGCCAGGTCGCCATCAGCCGGTTGTTGTTTGCCGCCATGAGCGGCAACCTTCTGGGCGCTTCGTTGGCTGGCGTGGTCGGCGACCTGATCGGGTGGCGCAGCGTGTTCTTCCTCACTGGCGCCGTCGACTTGGTGGCGCTCGCGCTGGCGATCCCCGGCTTCCGCGGTATGGGCGAGAGCGCCGGCCGTTTCGACCTCTCCACCTTCGTCCCGAATTACCGCGCGGTGTTCAGCAATCCGCTCGCCAAATACTGCTTCGGCGCGGTGTTCGTGGAAGCGGTGTTCCTGTTCGGCGTCTTCCCCTACATGGCAACGATTCTGCGCGGCGAAGGTGTCGAAAGCGCCTCCATCGCCGGCATCGTCATTGGCGGCTTCGGCGTCGGCGGCATCTGCTACACGCTGACGGTGCGCTGGCTGCTGACCTATGTCGGCGAGAAGCGGCTGATGGCCGGCGGCGGCATGGTGATGGCGTTCGGTCTTGCCATGATCGCGCTCCGGCTCCCCTGGCCGGTGGAATTCGCCGTGTTCATGCTGCTCGGCTTCGGCTTCTACATGCTTCATGGCTGCATCCAGGTCTACGTGACCGAGCTCGCCCCTACCGCGCGTGCGTCCGCCACGGCGGGGCATTCGAGCTTCTTCTTCTTCGGGCAGGCGACCGGCCCGGTGGTCTATGGGCTTGGTCTGTCGAGCGGCATCGGCATCAACGGCGTGTTTATGGCCGGCATCGTTATGCTGACCGCGACCGGATGGGTATGCTCGCTGAAGCTCCGGCGAACGGCGCCGCTCGGCGCTTAGCCGCGTCCGCGATAGGGCGCAACTCCCTGGTCCGGCACCCAGACCCCCTTCGGCAATCGGCCGGCCTGCCAGAACACGTCGATCGGAATGCCGCCGCGCGGATACCAATAGCCGCCGATACGCAGCCATTTCGGCTTCAAGAGCGCGTAAAGCCGCTTGCCGATGCCGACCGTGCAATCCTCGTGGAAGGCATCCTCGTTGCGGAAGCTGGTGAGGTAGAGCTTCAGCGACTTCGATTCGAGCAGCCAGCGGCCCGGCACGTAGTCGATCACCAGATGCGCGAAATCCGGCTGGCCGGTGATCTTGCAAAGGGTGGTGAATTCCGGCGCCGTGAAGCGGGCGACGTAGTTCGTGTCCGGGTGCGGATTAGGCACGCGGTCGAGCTGCGCCTTGGCGGGCGATGCCGGCGGCATGACGTGCCGCCCGAGTTGGAGGGTTTTTCTGGCCATGGGCTTGGAATGCCCCGACGGGACGGGGCATGACAAGGGGGTTGTCGATCCTGTAGAAGCCGCACCAAAGCAGCCAGCCGGAAATCCGAAAATGACCGCCATTACCGACATTATCGGCCGCGAAATCCTCGATTCCCGCGGCAATCCCACCGTCGAAGTCGAGGTTGTCCTGGAGGACGGCGCCATGGGTCGCGCCGCGGTGCCCTCGGGCGCCTCCACCGGCGTGCACGAGGCGGTGGAACTGCGCGACGGCGACAAGTCCCGCTATGGCGGCAAGGGCGTGCGCAAGGCGGTCGACGCGGTCAACAACGAGATCTTCGACGCCATCGGCGGCATGGACGCCGAGCTGCAAAGCAAGATCGACGAAGCCATGATCACGCTCGACGGCACCCCCAACAAGGGCCGGCTTGGCGCCAACGCCATCCTCGGCGTCTCACTTGCCGTCGCCAAGGCCGCCGCGATCTCGGGCAACGCGCCGCTCTACCGCTATGTCGGCGGCACCGCCGCGCGGCTCCTGCCGGTGCCGATGATGAACATCATCAACGGCGGTGCGCATGCCGACAATCCGATCGACTTTCAGGAATTCATGATCATGCCGGCGGGTGCAGCGAATTTCGCTGAAGCGCTGCGCTGCGGCGCGGAAGTTTTCCATACCTTGCGCGCCGAGTTGAAAGCCGCCGGCCTCAACACCAATGTCGGCGACGAGGGCGGCTTCGCACCGGATATCAAATCGGCGGAGGCTGCGCTCGACCTCGTCATGAAGGCCGTCGAGAAAGCCGGCTACAAGGCGGGCGGCGATGTCTTCATCGCGCTCGATCCGGCCTCGAGTGAGTTCTACAAGGACGGCAAATACGTCTATGCCGGCGAAGGCAAGACCCGCTCCAAGGAGCAGCAGGCGCAATACCTCGCCGAACTGGTCAAGACCTACCCGATTGTCTCGATTGAAGACGGCATGGCCGAGGACGACTGGGAAGGCTGGAAGATCGCCACCGACTTGATCGGCGATAAGTGCCAGCTCGTCGGCGACGATCTGTTCGTCACCAACGTGGATCGCTTGTCGAAAGGCATCGCCGATGGCGTCGCCAATTCGATCCTGATCAAGGTCAACCAGATCGGCACGCTTACCGAGACGCTCGCCGCTATCGAGATGGCGCACAAGGCCGCCTACACCGCGGTGATGTCGCACCGTTCCGGAGAGACCGAGGACTCCACCATTGCCGATCTCGCCGTCGCCACCAATTGTGGGCAGATCAAAACCGGCTCGCTCGCGCGCTCCGACCGTATGGCCAAGTATAACCAGCTTCTCCGCATCGAGGAGGAGCTTGGCGAGCAGGCCCGCTATGCAGGCAAGTCGGTATTCAGGACGCGCCGCGGCTGAGCGCCGCGGTGCGGCCTCACAATGCTCCGATAAACTCAGCCGCCGCCGGCTTGCCTTGGCCGGCGATCGGCCTCAGAATCCGCGATTATTCGGCCCATTCGAGGACTAAGGTCATGGACCAAGCCACGGCCCTTTCAACCCACGACCGTCGTCGCGCCGCCGAGGGGTTGGCCGATTACATTGCCCGGTCTGTGGAAAACGCGCGCGCGGTGGAGAAGCCGTTCTTCCATCTCGAATTTGACCGCGTGTTCCCCGACGACATTTACACGCAGATCCTGACGCTGATGCCGGAATCGCGTGACTACCGGCCCATGCACGGTCGCAGCAAGGGCCACGATCTCGACGATGGCACTCATACGCGCGTCAAGATCGACCTGTTCCCCGAATACATCCGCAACCTTCCGTCCGAAAAACGAGCGCTGTGGGACGTGGTCGGCCGCGCGCTTACGTCGGACAAGGTGCGTAAAGCATTTATCGGCCGCCTGGCGCCTGGCCTTTCCAAGCGATTTGGTGAGGCCTTTGGCAAGGTCGGCATGTACCCGATCCCGATCCTCACCCGCGATATCCCGGGCTATCTGATCACGCCGCACACCGACACGCGCTGGAAAGGCATCACTGTCCAGCTCTATCTGCCCAAGGACGCCGCCAACACAGACATCGGCACCATCTTCCACGAGAAACTGCCAGACGGCTCGTTGCCGAAGAAGGCGCAGATGCGCTTTGCGCCCAACAGCGGCTACGCTTTCGCCGTCGGCGATGACACTTGGCATTCGGCTGACGCAGTGCACGACCGCGTGAAGACCCGCGATTCGATCCTGCTCACCTACTTTGTCGACCAGGGCCTACTCAAGGTGTTGCGCAACCGGGGCAAGCGGCTGGGCAATTTCGTGCTCAACGAAATCCGCCACCGGGTGTGACGAGCAGGGCTCTGCCGCAACCGCCATTAAAGTGGTCTTAACGGCCATGGCGCATGTTGCCGCGTCATGGTCACTCACCGGCGCCGCCGCACCATCCTGACCGCGCTCGGGCTCTATGCCTTTGCGGCGCTCTATATCGGCTATTTCGCGGCCAACGCCTTTACCGGCGCACACGGCCTGCGCGCGCAGAAGGATCTCGACAAGCGGCTTGGGCACATGCAGACCGAACTCAGCCAACTCCGGGCCGAGCGCATCCAGTGGCAGCGGCGAGTGTCGCTTCTGCAGTCCAGCCAGATCGACCCCGACATGCTGGCTGAGCGCGCCCACGCGCTTCTCGGCTATATCGACCCGCGTGACGTTACATTGCTGCTGCATCCGCAATATTGACGAAATAAAATGACGAGCCGCAGCGTCCCCGGCACCGACGGGCGGGACGACCCGCCGCAAGCGACGGCGGCAACCGGAGTGTCCGTCGCGCGTTATCCACTGCCGGACCGTTTTCATTTGCAATCAAAGCCTTGAAACGTTCGCCGCAAGGTTGCCGGACGGCCCCGAGCTTTCGCGGGCGAGGGTTTTGGGCTATTGGGGTGCCTAGAACACCTACCGACGTCCTGTCCCATTTGCGGTCAATCAGGAGTGCCAATGGCGGTTGCCAAGTCAAAGCCGGGTGCCGAGGCGCATGAACCGGACTTTGTTTCAAAGCCCGTGCCGGACTTCACGAAGGAACAGGATCTCAACTCCTATCGGCGTATGCTCACCATCCGCCGCTTCGAGGAGAAGGCTGGCCAGATGTACGGCATGGGTCTGATCGGAGGCTTCTGCCACCTCTATATCGGCCAGGAAGCCGTCGTCGTCGGCATGCAATTGACGCTGAAAGAAGGCGACGAAGTCATCACCGGCTATCGCGACCACGGGCACATGATGGCCTGCGGCATGGATCCAAAAGGGGTAATGGCCGAGCTCACCGGCCGCGCGCACGGCTACTCCAAGGGCAAAGGCGGCTCGATGCACATGTTCAGCGTCGAGAAGGGATTCTATGGCGGTCACGGCATTGTCGGCGCGCCGGTACCGCTCGGAACGGGTCTCGCTTTCGCCAATCGTTATCGCGGCAACGACAATGTCTGCGTGACGTATTTTGGTGACGGCGCCGCAAATCAAGGCCAAGTCTACGAAAGCTTCAATATGGCCGAGCTGTGGAAACTGCCTGTGCTCTACGTGATCGAGAATAACCGTTATGCCATGGGTACGGCGATCACCCGTTCGTCGGCGACCACCGACCTTTCCAAGCGCGGGTTATCGTTCAACATTCCGGGCGAGCAGGTCGATGGCATGGACGTACGCGCGGTGAAAGCCGCCGGCGACAAAGCAGTCGCCTGGTGCCGCGCCGGCAAAGGGCCGTACATTCTGGAGATGCTCACCTATCGCTATCGCGGCCACTCGATGTCCGACCCGGCCAAGTACCGTACCCGCGAGGAGGTCGACGAAGTGCGCTCGCATCACGATCCGATCGACATGGTGCGCCAACGTATCCTGGACAAGAAGTTCGCGACCGAGGCCGCTGTGAAGAAGATCGACGGCGAGGTGCGCGACCTTATCAACGAGGCGGCGGAGTTTGCCACCCACGATCCGGAGCCCGACGCCTCCGAGCTTTACACCGACATCTATCGCGCATGATCCCGAAAAGTGGGAACCGGTTTTCGGATAAGATCATGCGCAAAACAAGAAATGCCAGCCGCGTATAGGACGCCCTAACGCCCATGCCGACCAACGTGCTCATGCCCGCGCTCTCGCCCACCATGGAGAAGGGCAATCTGGCCAAGTGGCTGAAGAAGGAGGGCGACCCGGTGCGCTCCGGCGACGTCATCGCCGAGATCGAGACCGACAAGGCGACCATGGAAGTGGAAGCCGCCGATGAGGGTACGCTCGGCAAGATTCTTATCCCCGAAGGCACGGCCGACGTTGCCGTGAATACGCCGATCGCCGTCATCCTAGGCGAGGGCGAGGACAAGACCGCGATCAACGACGTGAAGCCGGCACCGGTTCAACAGGCCGCGGAGTCGGCGGCGCAGGCGGCAAGCGCCATGGCGCCCGTTAAACCCGCACCACAAGAGCAGGCGCCGGCAGCTCCGACGGTCCAGCCGGCCAGCGACCCCGACATCCCCGAAGGCACCGAGATGGTGACCATGACCATGCGCGAAGCCTTGCGCGACGCCATGGCGGAAGAGATGCGCCGAGACGGTGACGTGTTCGTGATGGGCGAGGAAGTGGCCGAATATCAGGGCGCCTACAAGGTCACGCAAGGCCTGTTGCAGGAATTCGGCGACCGGCGTGTGATCGACACGCCGATTACCGAGCACGGCTTTGCGGGCCTTGGCACCGGCGCGGCGTTCGCCGGCCTGAAGCCGGTTGTCGAGTTCATGACCTGGAATTTCGCCATGCAGGCGATCGACCATCTGATTAATTCCGCCGCCAAGACGCATTACATGTCGGGCGGCCAAGTAAACTGCCAGATCGTGTTCCGCGGGCCAAACGGCGCCGCCGCTCGTGTCGCCGCCCAGCACAGCCAGGATTATTCGTCCTGGTACTCGCAAATACCCGGCCTCAAGGTGATCGCGCCCTCGAACGCCGCCGATGCCAAGGGCCTGCTCAAAGCCGCTATCCGCGATCCAAATCCCGTCATCTTCCTCGAAAATGAAATTCTCTACGGGCATTCGTCGCCCGTGCCCAAGCTCGATGATTTCGTCCTGCCCATCGGCAAGGCGCGCGTCGTGCGCGCCGGCAGTCACGTGACCATCATCGCCTGGTCGATGGGCATGACCTATGCGCTCAACGCCGCCGATCAGCTTGCGGGCGAGGGCATCGAGGCCGAAGTCATCGATCTTCGTACGCTCAAACCCATGGACATGGCGACCGTCGTTGAGTTGGTGAAGAAGACCGGCCGCGCGGTGACCGTGGAAGAAGGCTGGAAGCAGTCCGGCGTCGGTGCCGAGATCGCCGCACGGTTGATGGAAGAAGCCTTCGACTATCTCGATGCCCCGGTGACGCGTGTCACCGGCAAAGACGTGCCAATGCCTTACGCAGCTAACCTCGAGAAGCTGGCGCTGCCGTCAGTCGCCGAAGTGGTCGAGGCCGCCAAGTCCGTCTGTTACCGGTAAGTCCAAAGCTCATGCCCACCAATATCCTCATGCCCGCGTTGTCGCCCACCATGGAGAAGGGCAACCTCGCCAAGTGGCTGAAGAAGGAAGGCGAAGCGGTCAAGACCGGCGACGTCATCGCCGAGATCGAGACCGACAAGGCCACGATGGAATACGAGGCTATCGACGACGGCACCCTGGCCAAGATCGTGGTGCCGGAAGGCACGCAGGACGTGCCAGTGAACTCGCTCATCGCCGTGCTCGCCGGCGAGGGCGAGGACGTGAAGGCGGCCGCAGCGAGCGCAGGAAAGGCGGCTGCTGCGCCGCCGCCGCCGAAAGCCGCTGAACCGGCAAAGCCCGCGCCGCAACCGGCTCCGTCACCTGCTGCAGCCCCGGCGCCGAAGTCTGCTCCTCGTCCTGAGGAGGGTGCGCAAGCGCCGGTCTCGAAGGACGCAGGCCCGGGCGCCGCCGCAGGCACCCGCGTCTTCTCCTCGCCACTGGCGCGCCGTTTGGCGAAGGAAGCCGGCATCGATCTTTCACGCGTTTCGGGCTCTGGTCCGCACGGGCGCATCGTCGCCCGCGACATCGACGCGGCGAAATCCGGCAAGGGGCTTGCTACCGCCGCGCCGGCCATAGGCGCTCCGGCAGGAGCGCCGTCCGCACCGATAATGAGCGATCAACAAGTGCTCTCGCTGTTCGATGAAGGCAGCTACGAACTGGTGCCGCATGACGGCATGCGCCGTACCATCGCGCAACGCTTGACCGCCGCGGCGCAGTCGATGCCGGTGTTCTATCTCACCGTCGACTGCGACATCGGCAGGCTCATGACCGCGCGCGAGGAGATCAACGCCGCCGCGCCCAAGGGTGCGGACGGCAAGCCGGCCTACAAGCTCTCGGTCAACGACTTCGTGGTGAAGGCCTTGGCGCTCGCCTTGCAGCGCGTGCCGCAGGCCAATGTGAGCTGGACCGAGGCCGCCATGCTCAAGCATAAGCACTCCGACATCGGCGTGGCCGTGGCGCTGCCCTTCGGCCTCATCACGCCGATCGTGCGCCAGGCCGAGGTGAAATCGCTCTCCGCCATCTCCAACGAGATGCGCGATCTCGCCGAGCGAGCGCGCGGAAAGAAGCTCAAGCCGAACGAATACCAGGGCGGCAGCTCGTCGGTGTCGAACCTCGGCATGTACGGCATCAAGGAATTCACCGCGGTTATCAACCCGCCGCAGTCGACTATTCTCGCCGTCGGAACCGGCGAGGAGCGCCCGGTGGCGCGCAACGGCAAGCTTGAGATTGCCACGCTGATGAGCGTCACGCTCGCCTGCGATCACCGCGCCATCGACGGCGCGGTCGGTGCCCAGCTCATCGGCGCCTTCAAGCTGCTGATCGAGAACCCGGTGATGATGGTGGTGTAGCACGTTGTCATTCCGGGGCGCCGCGTAGCGGCGAACCCGGAATCCAGAACGATGTGAGGCATGCGACTTGTCTGGATTCCGGGTTCGCGCTTTCGGCGCGCCCCGGAATGACGAAAGAGGAAGTGGTTATGGCCGATACCAATTTTGACGTCATCATCATCGGCTCCGGTCCCGGCGGCTATATCGCCGCCATCCGCGCGGCGCAGCTCGGCTTCAAGACGGCGATCGTCGAGCGCGACTATCTCGGCGGCATCTGCCTGAACTGGGGCTGCATTCCGACCAAGGCGCTGCTGCGCTCGGCCGAGATCTACCATTACATGCAGCACGCCAAGGACTACGGGCTGAAGGCCGACAACATCGGCTATGACGCTGAGGCCATCGTCAAGCGCTCGCGCGGCGTGTCGAAGCGGCTGAACGACGGTGTCGGCTTCCTGATGAAGAAGAACAAGGTATCGGTGATCTGGGGCGAGGCCACGATCGATGCGCCCGGCAAGGTTACCGTCAAGCCGTCGAAGACCGAAGCGCTGAAAGGAGCGCTCGGTCCCGGCCAATACCAGGCCAAGCACATCATCATCGCCACCGGCGCGCGGCCGCGCGTACTGCCCGGCATCGAGCCGGATAAGAAGCTCGTGTGGACCTATTTCGAGGCCATGGTGCCGCCGGCCATTCCGAAATCGTTGCTGGTCGTAGGCTCCGGCGCCATCGGCATCGAGTTCGCCTCGTTCTTCCGGACCCTTGGGTCGGACGTGACCGTGGTCGAGGTGCTGCCTCAAATCCTCCCCGTGGAGGACCACGAGATTCAAACGTTTGCCCGCAAGAGCTTCGAGAAGCAGGGCATCAAGATCCTGACCAACGCCAAGGTCACCAAGCTCGACAGACAAGCCAACAGCGTCACCGCCACCATAGAAGAAGGCGGCAAGACGCAGACCATCACCGCCGAACGCGTCATCTCCGCCGTCGGCGTGGTCGGCAATATCGAGAATCTCGGGCTGGAAAAGCTTGGGGTCGAGACCGAGCGCGGCTGCGTCGTGATCGACGGCGTCGGCAAGACCAACGTGCCGGGCATCCATGCCATCGGCGACGTCGCCGGTCCGCCGATGCTCGCCCACAAGGCTGAGCACGAGGGCGTCGTCTGCATCGAGGCTATTAAGGGCCTCAACCCGCATCCGACGAACAAGCTGATGATCCCCGGCTGCACCTATTGCACGCCGCAGATTGCTTCCGTCGGCCTCACCGAGCAGGCCTGCAAGGAAAAGAAGCTCGACATCCGCGTCGGCCGCTTCCCCTTCGTCGGCAACGGCAAGGCCATTGCTTTGGGCGAGGACCAGGGTCTGGTGAAGGTGATCTTCGACAAGAAGACCGGACAATTGCTTGGCGCCCACATGGTTGGCGCCGAGGTGACTGAGCTCATTCAGGGCTATGTGGTCGCCATGAACCTGGAGACCACCGAGGAAGAATTGATGCACACGGTCTTCCCGCATCCGACGCTGTCGGAGATGATGAAGGAAGCCGTGCTCGATGCCTACGGGCGCGTGTTGAATATGTAGCCTGAGGCGCCAACAGAGTCCGGGGAGGGACCGATGGCCAAATATCAAAGCATCCTTGAGACCATCGGCCGTACGCCGGTGGTCAAGATCAACAAGTTGGCGCCCAAGGGCATCAACCTCTACGTCAAGGTGGAAGCGTTCAATCCGCTCGGCTCGGTCAAGGACCGCCTGGCGCTCGGCGTCATCGAGGCGGCGGAAAAATCCGGCGCGCTCAAGCCCGGCCAGACCGTCATCGAGGCCACTTCCGGCAACACCGGCATTGGCTTGGCAATGGTTTGCGCAGCCAAGGGTTATCCGCTGGTGGTCACCATGGCCGAGAGCTTTTCGGTCGAACGGCGCAAGCTGATGCGCTTCCTCGGCGCCAAGGTTGTGCTCACGCCCGCGGCTGAGCGCGGCATGGGCATGGTCTTGAAGGCGCAGGAACTCGCCAAAGCGCACGGCTGGTTCATGACCCGCCAGTTCGAGAACGAGGCCAATCCCGACATGCATTCGCGCACTACCGCGCGCGAGATCATCGAGGACTTCAAAGGCGAGAAGCTTGACTACTGGGTGACCGGCTTCGGCACCGGCGGCACGCTCACCGGCGTCTCGCGCGTCTTATCCAAGGAGCGCCCCGACACCAAGGTCGTGGTGTGCGAGCCGGCCGACGCGCCGATGCTGACGAGCCACATTGCCCAGAAGCGCAATCCCGACGGTTCGCCCGCGGAAGCGCATCCCTCGTTCAAGCCGCACCCGATGCAGGGCTGGAGCCCGGACTTCATCCCGAAGATCACCGGCGAAGCCGTCGACATGAAGGTAATCGACCGCGTGCTCACCATCCCCGGCCCCGACGCGCTCAAGTGGAGCCGCGAACTGGCGCAGAAGGAAGGCATCTTCGTCGGCATCACCGCCGGCGGCACCTTTGCCGGCGCCTTGGAAGTCTGCAAGACAGCGGCGCCCGGCTCGACCGTGCTCGCCATGCTGCCCGACACCGGCGAGCGCTATCTGTCGACGCCGCTGTTCGCCGATGTTGGCGCCGATATGAACGACGAGGAAACGAAGATTTCCATGTCGACCCCTGGCAACCGGTTGCCGAAGGCGGGGTAGGGACTTTCGATCGTCATGGCCGGACTTGTTCCGGCCATCCGCGTCTTCCTAAAAGCCAAGACGTGGATGCCCGGCATGAAGCCGGGCATGACAGTGGAGAGGCAAGAGGGGATACGACACCATGAGCGTCATCGCCTGGATCGTCATCGGTCTCATCGCCGGTTGGCTCGCCAATGTCATCCTCGGCGGCGGCGGCGGCGGCGGGCTGTTGTTCAATCTCGCCGTCGGCTTGGTTGGTGCTATCGTCGGCGGCTTCCTATTTGAGAAGCTCAACGTACACGTCATACCCGATTTCTGGGGCAATCTGATTACCGCCACCGTCGGCTCCATCGTTTTTCTGGTGATCTGGCGCGCGATCAGGCGAGCCTGAGGCGAGGAGTCCGGCATGCGTCTTGTTCTTGCGATCGCATTCATCGCAAGCTTTGTCGGCGCCGTACCTGCGGCGGCGCAGGCGCCGGCAACGAATCCGATAAAAACCCTGACGCCTGAGGAAGTACAGCAACTCAATTCCGGCAAGCCGCCGGCGGCGACGCCGGGTCCGGTCCAAAATCCGGTGCAGGACATAACGCCGGGCCAAGATCAGCCTGGAGCCCAGCCCGCGACCCGGACCCAAGCTCCGCCGCAAACGCAAGCGCCGGCGCAACCGCCCGCTCAGCCTAAAGTCGAGACGCCGGCCCAGCCTGCCGTGCCGGGGGACGACATCTGGCGTGCGGGCGCCGAGATCAATGTCGCTGCCGACAATCACTACGACGTCTGGGCGGCCGGCGCGCTTGCCAGTGTGCGCGGAACGGTTGGCCATCAGTTGCACGCTGCCGGCGCCGAGGTCGATGTCGATACGAACACCCAGAGCGACGCCTATGTCGCCGGCGCCATCGTCACCGTCGCCGGCAACTACGCCAAAAACCTTTACGTCGCCGGCGCCCGCGTCAGCGTCTCCGCCCATGTCGCCGGCGTGCTGAGGGTGGGCGGGGCGCGCGTCCTGATCCGGCCACAGGCGCAAATGCGCGGCCTCACGCAGATCGCTGGGGCGGACGTGCTGTTCGCCGGCGTTAGCCACGGCCGCACCGAGATCTATGGCGACACCGTCCGGGTCGACGGTCATGTCGCCGGCGATCTGGTCGTACGCGCACGCAGCGTCACCATCGGCAAGACCGCGAAGATCGACGGCAACGTCACCTTCCAGAGCTTCAATGAGCCGGTAATCGAACAAGGCGCCGTCATCAGTGGCCGTCAGACGATGACCTTGCCGCATCCACAGATAAGCCGCCTCGAGGCCGCGCAGGCGCTTTTTGGCTTGGTGCTGTTCAGCATAGCCGCCGGCTTCATGGCCGGGCTCGTGCTGTTGTTGGTGCGTCGTCCGTTCGTCGAGCGGGCGGTTGTCGCCTTGCGGTCGCGGCCGGGCCACAGCTTCGGGCTCGGCGTGCTGGTGTTCATCCTGGTGCCACTGATCGCCGGGCTGCTGATGGCGACTGTCGTCGGCATCCCGCTCGCTTTGCTGGTCCTGCTCGCCTTCCCACTGCTGTGGCTGGTGGCGACCGTGATCGCGGCTGTCACCATGGGCGATTTCCTGGTCAACCGCGTGCCCCGTCCGCGCGGGTTCTTCGGCCAGCTCTGGCAGCTG
Source organism: uncultured Pseudomonadota bacterium (assembly GCA_963732895.1). GTDB lineage: Bacteria > Pseudomonadota > Alphaproteobacteria > Rhizobiales > Xanthobacteraceae > Pseudolabrys. Next base: position 18,189 of record CAVTBG010000012.1, read on the forward strand.
ATTGTCGGCTTGGTGGTGCTAAGTGTCATCGGCATCATCCCTTATGTCGGCTTCGTCACCTGGCTCGCCGCGCTGCTGATTGGGCTGGGGGCTTCCTGGCAGGCCTCGCGGGTGTCGCGGCCGGCCCCGGCCGTGGCGAGCGAGGCGGCCGATTGAGCAAATCTTTGGCCAGCCATGCCGAAAGCGACCTGGTTCCGCTGCTTGCGGCCGCTCGTTACCAGCCGTAAGTAAGGCGCATGGCCGTCGTCCTCGATCTCGTCAATAATCCCCGCCCGCGCCACCCGGAAAAGGCGGGCCGGCCGGATTCCGCGCAGCCGCCCAAGCCGGACTGGATTCGCGTCAAGGCGCCGGTCTCGCCCGGCTATATGGAAACGCGCGACCTGATGCGTGCCAACGGCCTTGTCACCGTCTGCGAGGAGGCGGGCTGCCCCAATATCGGCGAGTGCTGGGAGAAGAAGCACGCCACCTTCATGATCATGGGTGACACCTGCACGCGGGCCTGCGCCTTCTGCAACGTGAAGACCGGCCTGCCGGGCGCGCTCGATGCGTCTGAGCCTGCCCATGTGGGCGAGGCGACTGCCAAGCTCGGCCTCTCGCACATCGTGGTGACCTCGGTCGACCGCGACGATCTTGCCGACGGCGGCGCGCAGCATTTCGCCCATACCATCCGCGCTATTCGCATGAATGCGCCGGGCACCACCATCGAAGTGCTGACGCCGGATTTCCTGCGCAAGGACGGCGCGCTCGAAACCGTCGTTGCCGCGAAGCCGGACGTCTTCAACCATAATCTCGAAACCGTGCCCTCGCTCTATCTGACGGTGCGGCCGGGCGCTCGCTACTTCCATTCGTTGCGGCTGTTGCAGCGGGTGAAGGAACTCGACCCCACGATGTTCACCAAGTCTGGCATCATGGTGGGCCTCGGCGAAGAACGTAATGAAGTTTTGCAGGTGATGGACGACTTGCGCTCGGCCAATGTCGATTTCCTCACCATCGGGCAATACCTGCAGCCGACCCGCAAGCATCACGAGGTGATGCGCTTCGTGCCGCCCGACGAGTTCAAGGCACTGGAAAAAATCGCCTACACCAAGGGCTTCTTGATGGTATCGGCCTCGCCGCTCACCCGCTCTTCGCACCACGCCGGCGATGACTTCGCCCGGCTGAAGGCGGCGCGGGACGCGCGAAAATAGATGCCGCGGTTTTCGACCACCCGCCACGTCCATCATTCCGCCAGTGATATGTTCGAACTGGTTGCGGACGTGGAGAAATATCCGGAGTTCGTGCCGCTGTGCGACTCCATGCGCGTGCGCGAACGGCGCGAGAATGATGACGGCACGGTGGTGATGGTCGCCGCCATGACGGTCGCCTATAAGCTCATTCGCCAGACCTTCACCAGCCGCGCCACCCTCGATAGGGCGAACCTCAATATCCTGGTCGAATATCTCGACGGCCCCTTCAAGCGCATGCAGAACCGCTGGACCTTCACACCCAAAGGCGAGGGCGCCTGTTCGGTCGAATTCTTCATAGACTACGAGTTCGCCAGCCGCACTTTCTCCATGTTGATGGGCGCCATGTTCGAAACTGTGTTTCGGCGTATGGCGGCTGCCTTCGAAAAGCGCGCAGACGTGGTCTACGGTCGCAAGCACGCGTAAGGTTGTACGGCGTTCGTTTCTCAACGCCAACCTCGAATTCCTCATACGCGATTGATTTGGCGCAAGGAACTCAAGCCGACTCCCGCTATTAGAAATCTCAGGGGCGAGCTTCTCCATATGGGAGATTTCTATGACGACTAAATCGAATGATGGCCTTTCACGCCGCGCGGTGCTGCTGCGGGGGCTTGCCGGCGCAGCCGGTGCGGCGACGATCTTGACCGTGGCGGCCGATCCGGCTGCGGCCGCCCAGTTGCCGAAGGGTGCGGTGGGCTATCAAGATAAGCCGCACGGGGGTCAGAAGTGCAGCACTTGCACCCTTTTCAAGGCACCGCATAGCTGTAAGAGCGTGGCCGGCACCATCAGCCCGAACGGTTGGTGCCGCATCTACCACAAGGCGTGAGCGTCGAGGTCGCGCCATTGCAGGCCTTCTGTGCGATCAAACCGCGCTATTTAGGTTATCAATGTAGAATAGCCTGAAATCTCAGTCCGCAGGCGCCGCCTCAATCGGCCCAGGCCATGTGTCGTTCGCGCGCACGGCCTGGGCCGATTGGCTTTGTGAGGATGAGCTACTGGCTGTGCCATCGTTTTTTGCTCTCGCTGCGTTAGAGCAAACCTTGTGGCAGGGGACGGGTGATGAGGGCGGATCGAAACTAATGAAAAAAAATTAATGCACCCACTCTTTTTGACACAGATCACAGCATCGTAATGTGTAGTAATGTGTAATTCAATTAAAGATGAACTGGGGGCAATAGATGCGTAATGGGGATGCATCATGAGGCAAAATGGGGCTTGTTTGGGCGAAATTGGCATTGGCAAGGAAGAAAAGGAAAACAACGACCGACTACCAACACGAGCTAGTCTAAGGGCCGAGTTTTCTGGCCTAGGTTGTCTTTTAGGCGCATTGGCCGTCATGGCAATCACTCTGCCGGACCCGGCCAATGCTCTGCCGAGCTTTGCCCGCCAGACCGGCCAGCCTTGCGGCGCGTGCCACACCGATTTTCCCGGACTGACCCCGTTCGGCCGCCAGTTCAAGCTTGGCGGCTACACTCTTGGCGGGGGTGACTATCCGACGACCCCGTTCGAAAGTACCGGCGACAGCGGAGCCAAGGCGCTCGCTGCCTACACTAAGAAAATGAACGAGAAGTCGGCCGACAAGGGCGACAAAGACGCCCAATCCGCCGATGGCGGCTATCATGGCTGGGTTCCGCCGATCGCCATGATGACTATTATGGGCTTCGAGCACACCCAGAAGTCACAAGATCCTGCGCCCGCTCCCTTCAAATCAAACGACAACCTCGCGCTTGAGCAATTCAGCATGTTCTGGGGCGGAGCAGTTACCGACAATGTCGGTGTCTTCGCCCAGATGACTTATGAAGGGACGGTCACGGACGGGGATGACCCGGCCAACCGCTATCAAACCTTCATGTGGCACTGGGACAATGTGGACATCCGCTACGCGAACACTGCCACGCTCGACGGCATCGGGGTCACATACGGCATTACCGCCAACAACAACCCGAGCATGGCCGACCCGTGGAATACGACACCGGCCTGGGGTTTCCCTTACGCCTCCGCACAACTAGCGCCTAGCCCAGGTGCGGCAACGATGATTGACGGCGGATGGGGACAGCAGGTGGGCGGAATCGGTGGCTACGCCTTTTTCGGCAATCTCGTCTATGTTCAACTGTCCGGCTTTTGGAGTCTCGATCACAACACTTTGACTACCCTTGGCAACAATCCGTTCGACGCGCCTGGGAAAATTGATGGCGTTGCGCCGTACTGGCGGGTCGCGATCGAACCGCATTGGGGCAACAACTGGTGGGAGTTCGGCACCTTCGGCATGGTGTCCCGCGTCCATCCGTGGACGATGGCCACGGATGTGGACGGTTTCTATACCTTCGACACTTTCTCCCAGACCAACCAGTTTACAGACATTGGTTTTGATACGCAGTACCAGTATCAAGGCGACAATTACTGGATCACGCTGCGCGGCACCTATATCCACGAAGCCCAGTCGCTCGATTCCACCTTTGCCAACGGTGGTTCGGATAATCCAAGCAACACGTTGAACACGGTACGGCTCTACGGCTCGTTTGCCTACGGCAACGACAACCGGGTCGTCTTTAGTGGCCAGTATTTCGACACCTGGGGTTCCTCCGACGCCACGCTGTATGCGGACTATGCCAGCGGCAACAGTCCGAACAGCAACGGCTTCACCGCTGAGATCGCCTACATCCCCTATATCCTGGGTCACCCGAAGGTGTGGCCGTGGGCAAATGCGCGCGTTGGCCTGCAATACACTTGGTACAACAAGTTCGACGGCACCACGGATGGCGCTTCGGACAACAACACGCTGCTCGCCTATCTCTGGCTCGCGATGTAGGAGGGCGCGCCATGACAAAAAGGAATCATAGTCGGGAGAAACACGCCATGTGCGTAAGGATAGCAAAAGCGGCAATGGCCGGTATGGCCTTCGCGGCGCTGCTTGCGACGGCGTCGACGGCGAGCGCGGCAACTTTCAAGTTCCGCGCTCACCTCACCTGCGGCGGCGAGGTTCCTCCGAATTCGTGCGGAGGAACGGGCACGGTGACGGCGACGTTGCAGACGCCGTCGGACCACCTGACCTGGACCGGCCGCTACCGCGGATTGACCGGAAAGGTGATCGGCGCCCATTTCCATGGGCCGGTTTCCTACGTCGGCAACACGTCCGAGCAGAATGCGCCGATCCAGGTGGGGACGAAAGGCGGCCTCGCCAGTCCGTTCCACGGGTCGGCAACGATCACCGCGACTCAGGCCGAGGACCTGAGGGAAGGGCGCTATTACTTCAACATCCACACCCCGGCTCATCCGGCCGGCGAAATCCGCGGGCAGATGGTCAGGACCCAGTGATGCCATGGTCCGTGCGTCCGCGGACGTTGCGCGGTCGCCCGGCCTGAGCGCCGGGGGCCGTTCGGTGTGGCAGATGTGCTGTGGTGCGTTGGCGGGAATCGCACTCGTCGTCTTGCCCGGCATTGCCGCCGCCGATGACATTGCGCCCAAAGTACTGCCGAACCGGATCGTTGATGTGCCGGCGACGCGGGTCGATCCATTCCCCGCGTTCGCCAATTTCGCTTGGCGCGCTTTCACCGCGCTGAACTGGCCGGCGCTCGCCGCTGCGGCCCACCGCGGCGAGCCCGACCGCGCCAAGACTCTCGGTGATCCCGGGCCGCGCGTATGGGAGACCTTCAAGTCACGCTACGAAGTGTTTCAGCGCGGAGCGGACGGCCGTGCGCTCGTGCCGTCGCCGTGGACCAGCTACGCCGGCCGCAACCCATGCGGCACGACCGTCGACAATCGGACCAAGACGCTTAACGCCTTCACCGAATTCGCCGACTTCAACCAAGTCACCTTCAAGCCCGGCGTGTTCGGCGCCCCGCTGGTGGCGCAGAACCGCACCTACACCCGCTACGAGGTGCGGATGAACCGCGCGGAGTTCGGCTCAATCGTCTCGCACCAGTGGTACATCCGAAGTAAGCTGCCGAGCGCGCTTAAGCCGAACCGGTTCGCGCCCGGCTCGATCGGCGTGAAGGCCGCCTGGCGGCTGTTGACCGAACGCGACGGCCCCGCCATTCGCCGGCGCTACTACGTTGTCAGGAACGCCGAGGTCCTCGATGTAGCCAAGAGCCTGCACGCGGGCCACGCCATCTGCGCCCCGCACGATATTGCGCTCGTCGGCCTGCACATCGTCATCAAGACCACCTACCGGCCGCAATGGATATGGGCCTCGTTCGAGCAGGTCGACAACGTGCCGCCGGTCGGCAAAGGCGCTGCGCGCGAACCCGACGCCGAGGACGCGCACGTGCCATACGCCTACAACAATCCCGCCCGGCCGCAACGCCTGGCGGCGCATCCGCAGCTACCGCTGTCCACGCTTCATCCACCGAAGCTCGATCCGACGCCGACGCAGGTGATGCGCGTGCACCCGATCAACGCCGACATTATGGCAATGAACCGCGCCTATTGGGCGCTGCCGCAAATCCGCAACACGGTTTGGGCGCATTACATGCTGGTGACGACGCAGTGGCCCACCACCACAGTCCCGGACGCACCCAGCAATAGCGGCAACCCGTTTCCCGGCGGCTTCGTCGACCCGAGCAAGCCGGTCGACGTTTATCAATTGCCGGCCAACGATGCCGGGCCGCCGCCCAATCTGGCCAACACCACCATGGAAACCTATCTGCAGGACCCGGTATCGAGCTGCATGGCTTGTCATCATGTGATGTCGAACGCGCGTGGTCGAGACTTCGTGGCCTTCATCGACACCGACGCCAACCCCGCGCCGAAACAGAAGCCCCCCCGGAAGTGACAATGGACGACATTGACGACGGTGAAAACAGCGTACCGGCGGCCCTTTCGCGGCGCGCGCTGCTGCGGGGCGGAATCGCCGGAATTACCGGCATTGCCGCCTTGCTTGCCGTCGATACCGACAAAGCGGCGGCCGCCAAGTTCGCCCAGAAGGCGGTTTTCTACCGCCCGCAACCGAGCCTCGGGCAGAAATGCAGCAACTGCCTGCTGTTCGAGCGGCCGCATGCCTGCCGGAGCGTCGTGGGTACTATCAGCCCGAACGGCTGGTGTGTGATTTGGCGCGACGGGTAGTCCTCATCACCGGTTCAGCCACCACACTGCGGCGTTGAGCACGGCGGCGTAGCCGACCCAGGCCGCCAGCGGCGCGAGGCACCAGGCGGCCGGTGGGTCAAGCCGCGCAAAGGTGACGATGGTGGCAACAATCACCAGCCATTGCGGAATGATATTAATCAGCCCGAGCAGCGGGCTGTGCGCGGCGAAGAACATCCACGACCAGGCGACATTGAGCGCGAGTTGGCCGAAGAACAGCAGCAACGCCGTCCGACGCGCCGGCGAGGTTAGTTGCCGCAGCACGCGCCAGCCGGCAAACGCCATCAGTAAATACAGCGCCGTCCACACCGGCGCGAACACCCAATCCGGGGGATTGAAGAACGGCTTCACGAGGCCGGCGTACCAGGGCGCGAGGTTGGGATAGGTCGCGCGCTGACCCAATAGGGACGCCGCGACGACCACTGCGACCATCAGAATGGCCGCGCCAATGTCGCGCCGCCGGGCGATTTTACCAGTCTCAGTCATCGGCTCAGAATCTTACAAACGCAGACCATAGCCGACTGGTTCCCCGAATTGTTGAAAGACATTTCTTAACACCAATCACAACAACGCCCTTATGACTGCGTTAAACTGCCGGAGGGAGGGACAACCAGCCTGGCTGTTCTCAGCAAGAGGAGACCCTTCGATGTGCGACTATAGCCTGCATACCGTTTCCAGCCGCGCGGCCAAGATCGGCGATAAACTGGTGTCGACCAGTTTCGTCAATTCATTTACGCGCGGCTTTGCCTCGGCCGACGAGCCCAACGTAGCTGTCTGCCTGCGTCCTGGCACCGAACTCGCGTTCGAGCATCACGCCGTGATCGACCACGGCTTCGGCCGGTTTCTGCCGCGCCTCGGCTTCGGCAAGATCGGAGAGAAGCTCGCCCGCTTCCGCCAGGTCAATACTAGCCGTCCGGACGTCCACCATGACGCGCTCGAATTCCCCAACGGGAAGGTGGTCTTGGTGACACGGCTTGCCGAAGGTCAGCGCGTGACGGTGCTGCAACTGCCGGCGGAGCCGCAAGTCGTGCCGCAGGCGGAAACTCTGGCACCGCAGGGCGAACAGCAGAGTTCACCGACCGGCTGAAGACCGGCACTCGACGGCGCAACCGGCGCAAACTCCGCCGGCGCCGCCGTGCCCGCTTTGACGAGTCAGTCCCACCCATGCCGCCGCCGGCGGCATGGGGCAGGGCAGGCGAGGTTTTTACCGCAAAGCCTAATTAGGGTAGTGATGGGCCCCGTGGCGGCTCTTGCCGCGGCCTGAATGGAACGTTTCGCGCCATGGAACCGGAAGCCCGCAAGCGACAGATTACCATCTGGTACGTGGTCGCGGCGGTGATCGGCGTCTTCATCGTGCAGGCATTCTGGGCGAACTATAGCCAGGTCGCGACCATCCCCTACAGCCAGTTCGAGAAGTTGTTGAACGGCGACAAGATCGCGAAAGTCACCGTCGGGCAGAATTCGGTGCAGGGCACGCTCCACGAGGCGCTGCCGGACGGCAAGAAGAGCTTCTATACCGCCCGCGTCGACCCGCAACTCGCCGCCAAGCTCGCTGCTCACAACGTCGAGGTCACCGGAGCCCCCTCAAGCGGCTGGCTCGGCGAAGTGCTGTCCTGGGTGATCCCACTCGGCGCCTTCTACCTGATGTGGATGTTTCTTTTCCGCCGCGTCGCAGAGCGCCAGGGCCTCGGCGGCGCCATGGCAATCGGCAAGTCGCGCGCCAAGGTCTATGTCGAGACCGACACAAAGGTCACATTCGCCGACGTCGCCGGCGTGGAGGAAGCTAAGTTCGAGCTGGCAGAAACGGTGGCCTTTCTGAAGGACCCGAAGTCCTTTGGCCGGCTCGGGGCCCGCGCGCCGAAAGGAATTCTACTGGTCGGCCCACCTGGGACCGGCAAGACACTGCTCGCGCGCGCGGTCGCCGGCGAGGCCGGCGTGCCGTTCTTTTCAATTTCCGGCTCGGAATTCGTCGAGATGTTCGTTGGCGTCGGAGCCGCCCGCGTGCGAGATCTTTTCGTGCAGGCGCGCAAGGCGGCCCCCTGCATAATCTTTATCGACGAACTTGATGCGCTGGGGCGCAGCCGCGCGCCCGCCGCCTTCGGCGGCTTGGACGAAAAAGAGCAAACGCTAAACCAGTTGCTCGCCGAGCTCGATGGCTTTGACCCGAGCTCCGGCGTGATCCTTCTCGCGGCAACCAACCGTCCGGAGGTGCTTGATCCGGCGCTGCTGCGCGCCGGCCGTTTCGACCGCCAAGTGCTGGTCGACCGGCCCGACCGCATCGGCCGGCTGGAAATCCTCAAGGTGCACGTGCGCAAGGTGAAGCTCGCCCCCGACATCGATCTCGATGCGACCGCCGGCATGACCACCGGATTTACCGGCGCCGACATCGCCAATCTCGTCAATGAGGCCGCGATCGTCGCCACCCGCCGCAACGCCACGTCGATCACGCTCGATGACTTCACCGCCGCGGTCGAGCGCATCGTTGCCGGTCTCGAAAGGAAAAGCCGCGTGCTCAACGACAAGGAACGCCGCCGCGTCGCCTATCACGAGATGGGCCACGCGCTGGTGGCGTCGAGTTTGCCCGGCGTCGATCCGGTGCAGAAGGTGTCGATCGTGCCACGCGGGGTCGGCGCGCTGGGCTATACCATGCAGCGGCCGACCGAGGACCGCTTTTTGCTTGGCGAAACCGAATTGAAGAACCGCATCGCCGTGCTGATGGGCGGGCGCGCCGCGGAAGAATTGATCTTCAACGGCGAGGTGTCGACCGGCGCCGCCGACGACTTGCAGCGCGCCACCGAAATCGCCTTTGAAATGGTCACCCGCTATGGCATGGACGATAAAGTTGGCCAGCGCACATACGTCACCAACCACCAGCAGTTCCTGGTTGTGCCGCAGTCGGACCATATCGACGCCGCCGACGCGACCGCGCGCGAAATTGATGTCGCCATTCGCGACCTCGTTGCTCTCGGGCTTGAACGCGCCAAGCAGGTGCTCAATGCCCGCCGCAACGACCTCGAAGAAGGCGCCAAGTTACTGCTGACGAGCGAAACGCTCACCGTCGAGCAATTCCCAGCCATCGCGCCGCGGCGCGAGCAGACGGCAGAGACGAAGATTCAGAAATTGGCGTAAAGCGCATACATCACCCTACGGCCCCGCGCCAGGCGGGGACGTAAAGTAAGAATCACTAATGTCGCAATGTTATCGGGAATTTCCGTTCCGGCCCATGCAGGGATAGGACAGGGCCTGCGCCTATTACGGACACGGATGCCGATAGCCGTCGTAACCGAGATAGGTGCCGCTACGCGGGTCATAGGAACGATAGTGGTGCATGCACCAATCAACGCCGCGGTCGTAAGGCGGCGGTGCATAGGAAGGCTGCGCAGCCAGAATGCCGCCAATCGCTGCCCCAATCGCCGCACCGGGGAAGAAACCGTGATGATGGTGGTGATGGTGGTGGTGATGGTGGTGGTATTGCGCTAGCTGCAGCCGCGCCCGAGGCGCCTGCGCGCGCGCCGCGTCATCGGCCTTCAAAGCTTCGATCGGCTGCGGCACTGGCCCGAGCAGGTCGGCATAGGAAGTGGCCGTTGAAGGCTGCACCGGCTGGGGCACCAGCACAGTTGCGTATGCCGCATTTAGGGCCACCAGGGCGGCGGCACCGCCGAGCAAGGCTGCCATTCGTTTTTTCATACCATGTTCTCCTCAACCGAATCACTTAGGCTAGGCGCCAAGAAACGCGCTGTTCCTCGAGCAAGTGAACGCGGCAGTTTCGTCATGGTTCCGTTTTTCCGCGGTTCGCTTCTCCCATCCCCCGTCGGGGAACTGGGCAGCGCAAGCGTATGTTTGCGTGCCGGTTCGTTTGGCATGACGTGGCGCATTTTTTGCCTCTTGCCAATCCGAAGACACGGCAGCGCGTGCGGTCACTTGGCCGCACGGCTGTAAACAAAGAGAAGCTCAGATGCGGATCCCAACCCACTTGATCGTTTTGGTCGGTCTGTTCGGAATCGTGAGTACTCCACCGGTCTTGGCTCGGTGGAAACCGGAATACGGCAAGCAGCCGCGTGAGGTTCAGCAGTGGTACAAGGGGCAGCACAACGCCCAAGGCCAATGGTGTTGCGATGAGAGCGACGGCCATCGCTACGACGGCGGCTATACGCTGAACCAGGACGGCTCGGTTACGCTGGAACTCGCCAGCGGCCAGCGCAGGTTACCGGAGTACATGGTGCTGAAAGGGCCGAACCCCACAGGTCATGCGGTCTGGTGGTACCTGGATACAGGTGACAACCACACCGACTTCTGTTTCGCGCCCGGCACGTTGACCTAAAGCGGGTCAGTGTGCGGGCGCGAGTTCATGCGCGTTGATGCATGCGCTTCGCATGATGCGCGTGATGGGTCGCTTCACGTTGCTGTTCGTTCACGCTCCGCGCACGCGGTCGATGACCGCGGTTGCGTCGGAAATGCTATCCCCGTGCCAGCAAATGTGCTGGTCGGGCCGGATCAAAACAAGCCGGCTGCGATAGGGCTCCAGAGGCGTGGGCGCCAGCACTTTGAGCGGCACGCCGCGCAGTTTTGTCGCGGCGACGAATGCGGCGGCGCCTTCCGTCGCGCCGAAGTCGAGCAGCGTGAAGCCCGGCCCGAAATCGTCGTAGAGCGCATGGCTTTCGCGCATCCAGACATGCGGCGCCCGCGCGCCGGGCCGCTCGAGTGGTGCATAGGTCTCGAAGGAATCGGGCGGGGCAAGGGTGCCGTCCGCGTAAATGATGGGCGAACCTTCATAGCGCTCGCCCAGTTAAATCCCGACCGTCTTGTATTGGGCTAAGTCCTCGACCACCGCGCGGGCGCCGAGCGCGGCGCGTTCCTGCGCGGCTTGCGGCGTATCGGACTCGAAATCCGGTGACACCTGCCAGCCGTCCATTACCGCCGTGCAGCGAACACCGAGTTGCACGTTGCGCTGGCCTATCGGTCGGCGCTCGATTTCGTAGCTGTCGAGGAGGCCAGGACCTGCCCAACGGTCATGAACGGCGGCAAGCTTCCAGGCCAGGTTCATGACATCGCCAATTCCTGTATTCATGCCGAGCCCGCCAAGCGGGGTGAACAGATGGGCGGCATCGCCGGCCAGGAATGCGCGGCCTTGGCCGAAATGTTCCGCCACCAGCGCCAATCCGCCGGTCCACGGACCGCCCGAGAGAATCTCGAAATCCACATCGGCGCCCAGCATCGCCCGCACGATCGCGCGCGCGTCGAGCGTCTGCCAATCGACATCCTCCGGCACCTGGTAGTGCGCCACCCAGCGTTCGCGCCCGTCTTGGGCGTACATCATCGCCCGCATTTCCGGATTGATGATCCAGGTCATCTGCGACGCCTTGCGTCCGCATGCCGCCATCAGCCTCGGCGCGCGGATGTAATAGGAGAGCATGGTGCCGCCCATGAAGGCACGCCGGGCCGTGCCGTCCTCACCGGTCATGCCGACACCAAGTGCGCGCCGCACGGTGCTGCTGGCACCGTCGGCACCAAGCAAATAGCGTGCGCGGATCGCGCGCTTTTCACCGTTCGCGCCATTCACGACTTGCGCCGTGACGCCGTCGTCATCAGAGGCGAATTCGTCCAGCTTCCAGCCGAAATTGATTTGCGCGCCCGGCCGGCTCTCCGCGATCCTGCGCAAGGCGCGTTCCAGCGTAATTTGTGAGATTGTCGCCGGCAGTTCCGGTGTCGGCCATTCGCTCCATGGCCGGGGTAGCCGGCCGAATTCATACCCGCAGTATCGGGTCACATAGGCGCTTGAGCGCTCGACATTGGCCGGCAGGCCTTCCGCGCGCAATTCCTTGGCGATGCCAAGCCGGCGGTAATGCTCCATCGAGCGCGCATTGGTGTTGTTGCATTTGGGGTGGGTCGCGGTTTCCGGTCTGTCGTTGACCAGCACATAGGGTACGCCACGCCAGGACAATTCGACTGCCGCGCTCAAGCCGACCGGCCCGCCGCCGGCGATCAGCACGAAGGTATCGTCCTTCATCCCCGCTCCGCCAAATAGCGTTCCAACGTCAGCGGTGCCGGTTTTTCCGCCGGGCCCTCCAGCGTCACGCCTTCGAACGGCGTCGCCTCAAGGAACCAGCGCGCCTGCGCCGGCAGGCCCCAGGGAAACGAGACATCGGGATCGCCCGCATTCCAGCGTACCGGCTCGTTCTCGATGTCGATCACCTGATAATGCGTGTTGAACAGCTCGATGCGGTGGCCATCGGGATCGCGGAAATAGACATACATTGCGTGCCCCGGCCCATGCCGCCCCGGTCCACGCTCGACTGCGGCGCCGATGCCGAAGCTGCCGGCGACGTCGCACGCCTTCAACAGATTGGCGCCTTCCTGCGCGAAGAACGCGACGTGATGCAGTTGTGGCCCCGCGCCATGAAAGAACACGATGTCGTGCGGGTTGCCCTTGCGTTGCAGGAAAACGCCGCGCAGAGCCTCGCCGGCGCTGATATATTCGGTGAGCCGGAAACCGATCTTGCTATAGAAACGCAGCGCGCGCGGCACGTGTGGCGTCAGAATTTGGTAATGGTCGATCCGCTGCGCGCAGCCGCCGCGATGCCGGGCAAATTGCGTTATCTGGCGCGGCACCACCGGCATGCGCGCGCAGAATTCTAGCGGCGTGCCCACCCAGTCGTTGACGTGCAGCGTGCGTCCCTGGAACGGGACTTCCACCCATTCCGCGATGCAGCCATTCTGCTGGAAGAAGCCGAAGGCTTCCTCGAGGTCCTCCTCGCTCAACATGCGCAGGCCAATCCGCGAGCACACCTGCGCGCCCGTGCTCTTGCGCAGCACCAGGCTGTGGTGGCAGGCCTCCTCGATGCCTCGGAAATAGAGCGCATCGTCGGCTTCCTCGGTGAGGATCAGGCCGATCACCTCCTCATAGAACAGCCGGCTCGCCTTCAGGTCGGCGACCGTAAGCACGACATGGCTCGCCCGCGTCACGTTAAAGGGCGGCCGCAGAAAGGGTTTTGGCAGGTCCATGCTGTGGCGTCTTCCCAAGCCTGTGGCCCCGCGCGCGTGGAGGGCAGGGCCGGTTGGCTTCAGCACGCTTGACCTGTGCAGGCAAGCCCTCTGCCGTGCGGCGCAAAATCACGCCCGCGTGCCCGTCCACGGCGCGCTGCGGCCTAGTGGACGTTACGACGCTTCGGTTGTTGGTTCGATGGCGGGAACTGGTGCTGATAAAGCTTGTCGGCAAGGCCCGGCTCGATGTGGGGACTGAGTAGTTTGTCGAAGGCGTATTCCACCTGCTTGTACTCGTCCTGGCAATCGGATGCCCGGTCCTTCGGCAGGTAGCCCTTCTCGACCAAATCGCCGAACAACACGTCGTTCGAGCCGTAGGCGATGCATAGCACATTGAAGAAACGCTGGGCGGGCAGGCTGTGCTCGTCGGCAAACTTGACCACTGGCAACGACACGTGCGGCGTGCGGACATGCTCGCGGTATTGGTAAGCGGCGCCCATGATCAGTCGTCGTGCTTCCTGCTTGTTGAACTTCAGCATCAGGTAGGCGGAAAAGAAGTCTGCTGCGTCTTCCTCGCGGCCCAGCACAGGCACTTTCCACATGTCAAACACCGCATGGCCGACCTCGTGCAGAAACACGTCGACGATCGGCCCGACCAGCGCGTCCATAGGCGTGACGCCTCGCGGCGTGGTCCTTTCCGGAACGTTCTTCCAGACTTCGTCGAAGAATTCGTAGCAGACCGTGACGACGCCGTCGTCGTACCAGGCATTGGAGTCGCCGTTGCAGCTCTCGGTCTTCAGCAGCAGACTGCGCGGCAGCCGTAGCGGGATCAACATACCTCTAATTTTTTCCAAGATCCGGGTGTTCTTGACCAGTTCATAGACCGGTTTCAGTTCCGCGGACGTCGGCTCGGCGTACTGGATGTCGATTGAATTCGCGTGCGTCTCCTCAGCCACCGCAAGACGCGGCGCCAGCGCAAGCATCACAGAAAAGATGAGCAAGAACAGCCGCATTGTGAGAGCCGACTTGTCCGGCAGATCGGCGGCAAAGCGCGAGCCTGATACTGCAATATAGCAGTCGGCTGGCAAGCGGACCATGGATATCGCGACCTTCTTGGGCGCCGGATTATTAGCCTTCGAACGCGGAACTCAATCAGTGGTAGTCCTGCACCGCAAAGGGCCCAGGCGAGCATCCGTACAAATCCTTATTTAGAAGCCGTTGTGTGGCCTCCATCACAGATGGCGAAACATTATATGATACAATCAAAAATTGTACACGCAATTGGGGAGGACATCCATCATGCCATGTGCAGTGCAGAGTACCGACCTCGCTCTCTTCCAATGTCTGTTGATCGGCACCTGGACGAACGACAAGGAACTCATGCTCCACGAAAGACCCTTGTCATACAACGTTATGCCGATGCCGCAGAAAGACCCACAGATCAATCGGCCACCGCATCCGCAAAATCCCGACTACGGCGGTTTTATTCTAAAGAATTTCACCTTCACCGAGACGATCCGGTTCAACGGGAGTGCCAAGAAAAACAACTCTCCGGATCATCAGGATCCCGGGGCCGTCGCGGTCGTCGCCGGCGCTCCGAACCGCGGCGGAAGCTACACTCAATTCGCCCACGCCGTGTTCTACGAACAGCAGGTCCACTTCGCGGAGGGACCTGACAAAGGCAAGATTGTCCACGTCGAGAATGGCGCCTGGCTGCATCTCGGCAGCCGGAAGCAAATTCTCGGTCCCTACGATCCTAATAACAACGGCCCCTATGTTCAGGGACAGGTGCTCAAACAGCCACCCTATATCACCATCGCCAAGCAGATGGCGGTGCCCCACGGCAACTCGGTGCTCGCACTCGGCAATGTCGACCTGTACGACCGCGATCACTACAACGACGACGACAGCGGCATCAAAGCCAACACCATCATCCCCGGCGCGCCGATCATTCCCGACGCATTCGTGCCATACCCTGCGCCGGCCGACGTCTCGACCATACCGTCCGAGGACCCCTATGCCGTCCTGCTCAACGCACCCGACGACTACGAAAATCCGAACATCGCCTGGACGCTAAACCCGAACTATCCGCTGCAGGTGGCGCTCGGCATTATCAAGCCGAAGGCGCACATTCACTTCCGGGTCACGACCCAGAAGATGTTCAGCGGCGATGGTATCGTCACCAACATCCCATTCGAAGAACGCAAATCGAGGGTGACCGAGTACTGGGCGGACTACTGGCTGTTGTCGAAGGATCCGGACGCGCATAAGTCCATGAAATTCGAGTACCTTGCCTACACGCAGACCATCTTGATGGACATGCAAATCTCCACTGACGGCGGCAAGACTTATAGCACCTACACATTCCCGCACGTGACCACCAACACGGTCAAGAAGGTGTCGGGAACGCCAACCAAGGCGAGAGAGAAGACCCCAACCAGGCTCGAGTGACGGCAAGACCGCCGACGCGTTAGCCCGGCGCCTCGCGCCACGGCAGGGCACCGGGCTACGCGTCAGCCTTTATTCAGAAATGCTTCTTCCTTGTCGGCGAGCTCGCATAGCATCGTGAGCGCCTGCAGCAGTGAAAGCCGCCGCACCTGAGACCGCCCAACGTCGCCGTATTGCGCCTCATGGGCGATCAACTGCCCGCCGCGCGATGCAGCAGCGAAATGCACCAGCCCGACCGGTTTGCCGGGCGTCGCGCCCGTCGGCCCGGCGATGCCGGTGATCGATACCGTCAAATCGACGCCTGCATGAACGAGCGCCCCTTTGGCCATCTCTTCGGCGCATTGCCGGCTCACCGCGCCAAAAGCATCGAGAATGGTGGGCGACACACCCAGCATCTGCTCCTTGGCGCGGTTGGAATAGGTGACGAAGCCGCGATCGAGCACGGACGAGGAGCCGGAAATGGCGCTCATCGCGCCGGCCACCAGGCCGCCGGTGCAGGATTCCGCCGTCGCCACGGTGAGCTTCTTGTGCTTGCAGATATCGAGAAGGTGCTCCGCGGCTTCCAGTACGACCAGATCGAACATGGTGCTATTCCCAAGGTAGCCGCACCGTGGCGGTTGCGTGCGCCAGGATGCCTTCGCGGCGCCCAGTGAAGCCGAGCTGCTCGCTGGTGGTCGCCTTCACCGCGACGCGCGTCAACGGCAGGCCGGCGAGCTCCGCGATCTTCGCGCGCATGGCATCTCGGTGCGGGCCGATCTTCGGCGCCTCGCACACGATGGTAACGTCGAGGTGCGCGATCCGCCCGCCGCGCGCCTTAGCCCGCTCGACCGCGAAGGCCAGGAACTGGTCGGAGGCTGCGCCCTTCCACTTGGGATCGGTGGGCGGAAAGTGGCTACCGATATCGCCGTCGGCCAGAGCGCCGAGAATGGCGTCGACCAATGCATGCAGCACGACATCGGCGTCTGAATGGCCGGTCAGCGCCTGATTGTGCGAGATCTTCAAGCCGCCGAGCCAGACATGATCGCCGGGCCCGAAGGCGTGCACATCGATGCCGGTGCCGGTGCGCACGTCGCCGAGCGCGCCGAAGCGCTCCAACTCCGCGCGCGCGAAGTCTTCCGGATTGGTGACTTTCACGTTGGCGCTCTCTCCTTCGAATACGCTGACGCGCAAACCCGCCCATTCGGCGAGTGCGGCGTCATCGGTGAAGTCCTGGCGGCCTTGGGCGGCGGCGCGCGCATGCGCGTCGAGTAACGGCCCAAAAGCAAAAGCCTGCGGAGTCTGAATTAGCCGCAGGGTGGTGCGGTCGAGCGTGCGCTCGACCGTGCCTTCGGCGTCGACGCTCTTGACGGTGTCGCTCACCCGTAACCCCGGCACCGCCGCGCCGGTGCGTGCTGCGGCCTCGATCGCGCGCGAGATCAGCGCAGGAGTCGCGAAGGGGCGGGCGGCGTCGTGGATCAGTACGATGTCCGGGTTGCGCGCTTCAAGCGCCTCCAGTCCCGCGCGCACCGAAGCTTGCCTTGTGGCGCCGCCGAACACCGGTGGAAGAATATGGTCGTTGCTCTCGATGGCGCGGAAACGATCAACGTCGTCGGCGTGGATCACCGGTTGAATGTGGCCGACCTCCGGGTGATCGACCAGCGTGAACAGCGCGCGGCGCAGCATGGTTTCGCCGCCAATCGTGCGGAACTGCTTGGGGACATCGCCGCCAGCGCGCGTTCCCCGTCCCGCCGCCACCACCACTGCCGCCACACTCACCATGTTTTGATGCTCCCCGACGTCCGGCAAGCGTTTAGCGCGTTCTTGCGCCGATTGGAAATCCCCTGCAAAACCAAACCCTTCCCTGGCATGCCAGCAACGCGGACCGGGCATGAACAATTTTTTGCAGTGCAGCACTTGCGCCGCAGATCGTTCTGGCTAAAGTATGGGCATCAATCGGGGCGCGCCTAAATGATAGGCATAAAACAAGCAGGCGGCGAGGGCGATGGTTTCGCGGACAATTCGTTGAGAATTGGCCAGGTGACGGTGCCGAACCGCGTCTTTTTAGCACCGATGTCGGGTATTACCGACACGCCGTTTCGCCGCTTGGTTGAAAAGCTGGGAGCTGGCCTGGTGGTGTCGGAAATGGCCGCCGGCGCCGGACTCGTGCGGGGCGAGCGCGAAGCGCGCGTGCGCAGCGACGGCAAGGGCGTCGCCATTCGTGTCGTCCAGCTCGCCGGTTGCGAGGCCCGCTGGATGGCCGAAGGCGCCCGCATCGCGGAAGCGCAGGGTGCCCACGTCATCGACATCAACATGGGCTGTCCCTCGAAGCAGGTGACCAATGGCGCCTCCGGTTCAGCGCTGATGCGCGATCTCGACCACGCGCTGACATTGATCGAGGCGACTGTCGGCGCGGTCAAGGTGCCGGTGACCTTGAAGATGCGGCTCGGCTGGGACAACGGCACCATCAACGCGCCGGCGCTCGCGCGCCGGGCGGAAGAGGCCGGCATCAAGCTCATCACCGTGCACGGCCGCACCCGCTGCCAGTTCTACACCGGTGACGCCGATTGGGCCGCCGTGCGCGCCGTGAAACACGCGGTCACAATTCCCGTTGCCGTCAATGGCGACATCCGCACCTTCGATGACGCGGTGCGGGCGCTTGCGGCTTCCGGCGCCGACGCAGTCATGGTCGGCCGCGGCGCGCAGGGCCGGCCTTGGTTGCCCGGGCAGATTGCCGCGTTCCTCGCTTCCGGCCGCCGCGGCAAGGCGCCCGCCCTCGATGAGCAACTCGGCATGACCGCGGCGCTCTATGACGAGTTGATCGCCCATCACGGCACGGCAATCGGCTGCCGTCATGCCCGCAAACATTTGGCCTGGGCGCTCGATGAGGCTGCCGCCACTACCGGCGTACCGGCCGACATCCTGAAACAACATCGCAGCCGCGTGCTCACCGCCGAAGAGCCGGCGACCGCGCGCCGGCTGCTCACCGAGGCTTACGAAGCCTTCGCATGGAGGGTGGCCGCATGAGCCGGGCCCAGACCGTTCAAGACACTATCGACGTCACATCGCAGTCCGACGCCATTCTGCACGCGCTGCCGCATCCGGTAATCATGGTCGGCCCCGATGGGCGCATCGCCGACGCCAATGTCGCGGCCGAGCAGTTCTTTGAAGCGTCTATCCCGATGTTGCGCCGGCACTTGTTGCGCGAATTGGTGCCCTTCGGTTCGCCCTTGCTCTCCCTTGTTGAGCAGGTGCGCGAGCGCGGCGCCGCCGTCAACGAATACAAGGTCGACCTTGCCACCCCGCGCAATCCGGGCGAACGGATGGTCGACCTGCATGTGGCGCCGCTGCCCGAATTTCCCGAGCACGTGGTGGTCATGCTGCAGGAACGCACCATTGCCGAAAAGATGGATCGCCAGCTCACCCATCGCGGCGCAGCCCGTTCGGTGACCGCGCTTGCCGCCATGCTGGCGCACGAGATCAAGAACCCGCTCTCCGGTATCCGCGGCGCGGCGCAACTCTTGGAGCAGTCGGCCGCCGATGACGACCGCTCGCTCACCAAGCTGATCTGCGACGAAACCGATCGCATCGTGAAGCTGGTCGACCGTATGGAGGTGTTCGGCGACAAACGCCCGATCGAGCGCGAGCCGGTCAACATCCACGTGGTGCTCGACCATGTGAAGCGGCTGGCTCAGTCCGGATTCGCCCGCCATATCAAGTTCGTCGAGGAGTACGACCCCTCGCTGCCGCCGATCCTGGCCAACCGCGACCAGCTCGTGCAGGTGCTGCTCAACCTGGTCAAGAACGCCACCGAAGCGATCGGCGAGACGTCCGACGCCGAAATCCAGCTGACCACCGCCTTCCGCCCCGGTGTGCGCCTGTCGGTGCCGGGGAGCAACACGCGCGTGTCGCTGCCGCTCGAGTTCTGCGTCAAGGACAACGGCCCAGGGGTGCCGGAAGACCTGATGCCGCACCTGTTCGATCCTTTCGTCACCTCGAAGCCGACCGGCAGCGGCCTGGGTCTTGCCTTGGTTGCCAAGATCGTCGGCGATCACGGCGGCATCATCGAATGTGAATCTCAGCCGCGGCGCACCACCTTCCGCGTGCTGATGCCGATCTACAGTGGCGACGACGCGATCAACGATGACGCGCCGTCCATGATGACGCGGTGAGGACGAGATGCCGACCGGAAGCATATTGGTTGCCGACGACGACGCCGCGATCCGCACGGTGCTCAACCAGGCGCTCTCACGCGCCGGCTATGAGGTGCGCACCACCGGCAACGCCGCCACACTTTGGCGCTGGATCAGCCAGGGCGATGGCGATCTCGTCATTACCGACGTCGTCATGCCGGACGAGAACGCCTTCGACCTGATCCCGCGCATCCGCAAGACGCGACCCGATCTGCCGATCGTCGTCATGAGTGCGCAGAATACCTTCATGACCGCGATCCGCGCCTCCGAGCGCGGCGCCTACGAATATCTGCCGAAGCCCTTCGACCTGAAGGAACTGATCGGGATCGTCGGGCGCGCGCTGTCCGAGCCGAAGGAGCAGCGGGCGGCGCCGGCTAAGCCGGAGGATTTCGAAAACATCCCGCTGGTCGGGCGCTCGCCGGCCATGCAGGAAATCTACCGCGTGCTGGCGCGGCTGATGCAGACCGATCTGACGGTCATGATCTCCGGCGAATCCGGCACAGGCAAGGAACTGGTGGCGCGCGCACTGCACGACTACGGCAAGCGCCGCAGCGGCACCTTCGTCGCCATTAACATGGCGGCAATTCCGCGTGACCTGATCGAGTCGGAATTGTTCGGCCACGAGAAGGGCGCCTTCACCGGCGCCAATACCCGTAGCGCCGGCCGCTTCGAGCAGGCCGAGGGCGGCACGCTGTTCCTGGACGAAATCGGAGACATGCCGATGGAGGCGCAGACGCGTCTCCTTCGCGTGCTGCAACAGGGCGAATACACCACGGTCGGCGGCCGCACCCCGATCAAGAGCGATGTCCGCATCATCGCCGCCACCAACAAGGACCTTCGCCAACTCATCCAGCAGGGGCTGTTCCGCGAGGATTTGTTCTTCCGCCTCAATGTGGTGCCGCTACGTCTTCCTCCTTTGCGTGAACGCACAGAGGACATTCCCGACCTCATCCGCCACTTCTTCGTCCAGGCCCAGCGCGAGGGCCTGCCGCCCAAGCAGATCGACAGCGCCGCGCTCGACCGCATGAAGCGGCACCGCTGGCCCGGCAACGTGCGAGAACTGGAAAACCTCGCGCGCCGTCTGGCTGCGCTCTACCCGCAGGAGACCATCACCGCCGCGGTGATTGAAAACGAGCTGGCGCAGCCGTCGCTGCCGATCGGTGGCGCTGAGGATGCGCATGCCGAGGAGTCCTTAAGCGCCGCCGTTGAGCGCCACCTGTCGACCTATTTCGCCGGCTTCAACGAGGGGCTGCCGCCGGCTGGTCTTTATCACCGCATCCTGCGCGAGATCGAATACCCGCTCTTGACCGCAGCGCTCGCCGCCACCCGCGGCAACCAGATCCGCGCCGCCGATCTGCTCGGCGTCAACCGCAACACCTTGCGCAAAAAAATTCGCGACCTGGACATTCAGGTCTACCGCAGCGGCGCGTGAACAGTACTTTCCCAAAATAATCAAAGATAGCGTCTGATATCATTGCTGGCGAAAAGGCACGCCCGATCAATCTTGTACAAGCGTGTTGTACAGATATCCGCGCGGGAAGCGGATACGAACCGCGGTGCGCCGCCGCCTGCAATTTTTGATCTCGTCAGCTAAGGGGCTGCTCAATTTCGTAAAACAAAGCCGAAACAGCAAGTTGGCGGGTCTTTGGCTGGCCTCGATTGAGGGTGCCGTATTTCGGCAACATTGTTGTATAAAAGCCTCAATACCGGAGGGGAGAATCCCTCGCCGGTCAAGGGCCATCGTGGGCATGCTTAGCGTCCACAGTGAAGCGATCGGGATTCATGAGCGTCGAACAGGCTGCCGCCGACAACGCCCTGACCGCTGCACCCGCCAAACGCAGGGAAACCCGGATACTCGGCCCGCTTGCGGTCGGGCTGGCTCTGCTGTCCGCCTTTCTGACCTTCATCGTCCTCGCCGATCTGACCCCGCTGGCGCCAACCCACTACGTGGTGGTGACGCTGCTCTTGGCCAACGCAGTTACGGTGATGCTGCTGCTCGGTATCATCACGCGCGAGGTATGGCAGGTGATGGCGGCGCGCCGCTCCGGCCGCGCCGGCGCCCGGCTGCATGTGCGCATCGTCGGGCTGTTCTCGATCATCGCCGCCGCGCCGGCGATCCTGGTCGCGATTGTCGCCAGCGTGACGCTCGACCGCGGTCTCGACCGGCTGTTCTCGACCCGCACGCGCTCGGCCATCGAGAATTCGCTGATCGTCGCAGAAGCCTATTTGCACGACCACGCTCAGATTGTGCGCTCGGACATCATGGTGATGGCCTTCGATCTCGCCCAGGCCGAGCCGGTGTTCAGGGGCGACAAACAGAAGCTGCGCCAGTTTCTGACCTTCCAGTCGTCGGTGAGAGGCCTTGCCGCGGCCATCGTGCTCGACAAGAACTTGCATGTGGTCGCGCGTGCCGATGTGCGCACCACCGAAACCTTTGCCATCCCGCCGCGCGACGCCCTGCCGCACATCACGACCAAGCAGCCGCAAGTGGTGCTGTTGCCCGACACCAATTACGTCGCCGCCATGGTCAAGCTGGAAAAGTACAAAGACTACTATCTCTACGTGACGCGGCTGCTCGATCCGCGCGTGGTCCCGCAATTGCAGGCGACACGCGAGAGCGTCACTGAATACGCCCAGCTCGAGCAGCGCCGAGTCGGCGTGCAGGTCGCCTTCGCGTTGATGTATACGGTGATCGCGCTGATTGTGCTGTTGTCCGCGGTGTGGATAGGCCTCAACTTTGCCAACCGGCTTGTCGCGCCGATCCGCCGCCTGATCGGCGCGGCCAATCTGGTCTCCACCGGCAATCTGTTCGTGCGGGTGCCGGTGCGCCAGTCGGAGGGCGACCTTGCCAGCCTTGGCGAGACCTTCAACCGCATGACCCAGGAGTTGCGCACCCAGCGCGACGACATCATGCGCGCGCGCGACGTCATGGACAGCCGGCGCCGCTTTACAGAAGCCGTGCTGGCCGGCGCCAGCGCTGGCGTCATCGGCGTCGACGGAAAAGGCAACGTTCGCATCCTCAACCGTTCGGCCGAGAAGCTCGTAGGCTTAAACGAAGCCGAGGCACTCGGCCGCCCGCTTTCCGACGTCGTCCCCGAGCTCAACGACGTCATGGCGGCGGCGCAAGCGGGCGTCCACAGCCAGGACCAGGTCACGATCAACCGCCAGGGTCGCGAGCGTAACCTGTCGGTGCGGGTCACCAGCGAGCAATCCGGCGAACCCGAACGCGGCCATGTCATCACGCTGGACGACATTACCGAACTGGTGGCGGCGCAACGGACCTCGGCCTGGGCTGACATCGCCCGCCGCATCGCGCACGAGATCAAGAACCCGCTGACGCCGATCCAATTGTCGGCTGAGCGCCTGCGCCGCAAATACGGCAAGATAATTGTCGAGGACCGCGCCGTGTTCGAACAGTGCACGGACACCATCGTGCGCCAGGTCGACGATATCAAGCGAATGGTCGACGAGTTCTCGCGCTTCGCACGCATGCCCAAGCCCGTGATAACCGAAGAGGACGTGGCCGATACCGTGCGCCAGGCCGTGTTCCTCATGCGCGTCGGTAATGCCGAAATCGACATCGACGCTGAACTTGCAGAGGACCCGATGCCGGCGCGTTTCGACCGCCGGCTGATCTCGCAGGCGCTCACCAATGTCATCAAGAACGCTACCGAGGCCATCGCCGCCGTGCCGCCCAACCAGCTCGGCAAGGGCTTGATCCGCGTCTTCGCCGCGCGCGAGGGTGACGACGTCGTCATCGACGTAGTCGACAACGGGATCGGTCTGCCCAAGGAAAAGCGCAGCCGGCTCTTGGAACCTTACGTCACCACCCGGGAAAAAGGTACCGGCCTCGGTCTTGCCATTGTCGGCCGCATCATCGAGGAGCACGGCGGCCGTATCGAGCTGCGCGACGCTGCCGAAAGGTTTACCGGCCAGCGTGGCGCCTGGTTCCGCATCCGCTTCGCCGCCGCCGGCAAGGTCGACGCGGGCGAAGCCGACGTCGGGAAGACGTCGGAATTCCAAACCACGCTAAACAAGTGAAGTGATCGCATGTCCGCCGATATTCTGATCGTCGACGATGAAGCCGACATCCGCGACCTGGTTGCCGGAATTCTGGAAGATGAAGGCTACCGCACGCTGACCGCGCGCAACAGCGACGAGGCGCTGGCGGCGATTGTCTCGCGCCGGCCAAGCTTGATCTTCCTCGACATCTGGCTGCAAGGCTCGAAGCTCGACGGCCTGCAGTTGCTCGATGCCTTCAAGCAGGAACATCCCGAACTGCCGGTCGTGATGATCTCCGGGCACGGCAACATCGAGACCGCGGTCGCCGCTATCAAGCATGGCGCCTACGACTTCATCGAAAAGCCGTTCAAGGCCGACCGGCTGGTGCTGGTCGCCGAGCGCGCACTCGAGACGTCGCGCCTCAAACGCGAGGTGAGGCAACTCAAACAGCAGTCGCCCACGCCGTCGCGGCTCATAGGCCGCTCTGCGGCGATGTCCCAATTGCGTCAGACCATCGAGAGAGTGGGCCCGACCAACAGCCGC
Source organism: uncultured Pseudomonadota bacterium (assembly GCA_963732895.1). Lineage (GTDB taxonomy): Bacteria > Pseudomonadota > Alphaproteobacteria > Rhizobiales > Xanthobacteraceae > Pseudolabrys. The sequence continues at coordinate 42,634 of CAVTBG010000012.1, forward strand.
ATCCTGGTGGTCGGCGCCTCCGGCGCCGGCAAGGAGCTCGCCGCCCGCACCATTCACGAAAATTCGGCGCGCGCGGAAGGGCCCTTCGTGGTGATCAACGCCGCCGCCATCACGCCTGAGCGCATGGAGATCGAACTATTCGGCGTCGACCGGTCGAACGGCATCGAGGGCCGCAAGACCGGTGCGCTGGAAGATGCTCATGGCGGCACTTTGTTCATCGACGACGTCGCTGATCTGCCGCGGGAGACGCAGAACAAGATCCTGCGCGTCCTCGTTGACCAAACCTTCCAGCGCGTCGGCGGCTCGAACAAGGTGGCAGTGGACGTGCGCGTCGTGTCCTCGACCGCGCGCAATCTGGAAACCGCAATCGCCGAGGGCAAATTCCGCGAAGACCTCTATCACCGGCTGTCGGTGGTGCCGATCGGCGTCCCCTCGCTGGCCGAGCGACGCGAGGACATTCCCGAACTCGTCGACTACTTCATGGACCAGATTTCGCTTGCCACCGGGCTGCCCAAGCGCCGCATCGGCGATGACGCGATGGCGGTGCTGCAGTCACACAATTGGCCGGGCAATGTGCGCCAGCTACGCAACAACATCGAGCGCCTGATGATCCTCGCGGGCGGCGATCCCGACGTGGTGCTCGACGCCTCGATGCTGCCGCCCGACGTCGGCTCCATGGTGCCGGCCATGCCGAACGGCAACGGCGGCGAGCATTTGATGGGATTGCCGTTGCGTGACGCGCGCGAAGTGTTCGAGCGTGAATATCTCGTGGCGCAGATCAGCCGCTTCGGCGGGAACATTTCACGCACGGCCGAATTCGTGGGCATGGAGCGCTCGGCGCTGCACCGAAAGCTCAAGGCGCTGGGGATAGGGTAGTGCTTCATTCAATCTGTCATTCCGGGACGCGCCGGAGGCGCGGGCCCGGAATCCAGGGGCCACGCTTTGCCTTGTCGCTCTGGATTCCGGGCTCGCCGCTTCGCGGCGTCCCGGAATGACGACTGGGAAATCGCATGCCCCACGTCGCCTACGTGAACGGCCGCTACCTGCCGGCTGACCGAGCCGCGGTCTCGATCGAAGACCGCGGCTATCAGTTCGCCGACGGCGTCTATGAAGTCTGCGAGGTCAGGGCAGGGTGCCTGATCGACGAGCGTCGCCACATGGCTCGCCTCGATCGTTCCCTGAACGAATTGCGCATCCTGCGCCCGATGTCGGCGGCGGCGCTCTCGCTCGTCCTGCACGAAGTCGTCCGCCGCAACCGCGTGCGCGACGGCATCGTCTATCTGCAGGTCACCCGCGGCGTGGCGCGGCGCGACTTTCCGTTCCCACCCGACGCGCTGCCCACACTGGTCGTCATCGCGCGCAACACCGACCAGGCCCGCCTCGCACGGTTCGCCGCCAAAGGCGTTTCTGTTGTCACAATGCCTGACATCCGCTGGGGCCGCGTCGACATCAAGACCGTGGCGCTGCTGCCCAATGTGCTCGCCAAGCAGTCAGCGGTCGAGCGGGGCGCGCGCGAGGCTTGGCTGGTCGACGAGGCCGGCCGCGTTACCGAGGGTGCTTCCTCCAACGCTTGGATCGTCAGTCGCGAGGGCGTGCTGATCACCCGTCCGCTCGGAAACGATATCCTGCCGGGGATTACCCGTTCGGTGGTGATCGAGGTCGTCAAGGCGCAGGGGCTCATATTCGAGGAGCGTCCCTTTACGGTCGAGGAGGCCTATGCGGCGCGCGAGGCCTTCATCACCTCCGCCAGCCAGTTGGTGCTGCCGGTTACCCGCATCGATGGCCGTCCGGTGGGCAATGGATCGCCGGGGCTGGTCGCCACCGCGCTTAGGCGCGACTATCACCGCCACGCCGAGGTTTCTTGAGCCGCTAGCCTTTCCGGGGGCGGGCGCCGAGGTCCCGCAACGCGGCGCGAGGCACCTCGTTACCTCGCGGAAAGGGGGCAAAACCCCAATGAAATCCATGGGCTTCCCGGCGCGGCCGCCAACTTGGGCTTGCACCCGGCGATTTGCTGCCATCTAATAGCGGTCCTGCCCTCGGAACCGCTTCTGCGTGGGGCGAAGCGGCGGATGCGTGCGCGCATGCGGGGGGACGCAGGCAAAGGAAGGTCTCGCGCGCTAGACGCGAGCAGAAAAATGGAACACGGCCATGGCAGCCGAACGGGCGCAAAACCTACAAGACACTTTTCTCAATCATGTTCGTAAAGCAAAAATTCCGCTCACCATCTTCCTGGTGAACGGCGTGAAATTGCAAGGCGTGGTCACCTGGTTTGATAATTTCTGTGTGTTGCTGCGGCGGGACGGGCATTCCCAACTCGTCTACAAGCACGCCATTTCGACCATCATGCCCGGACACCCGATCCAGCTGTTCGAAGGCGGTGAGGAGCCTCCGGCGGCAGAGAAGGCCTGACGCGCATGATCCCGAAAAGTGGGCATCGGTTTTCGGACCAGATCATGCGCCCACAAAATGTAAGGCGAGCAGCATGATTCGCCGAGGGATCGCCCTCTAAGTGGAACAGCGCGAGCGTGATCAGCGTGCGCACGGCCTGAGCCCGACCCCAATGGGGGCTGAGACCGGGCGCGTCATCGTCGTCGAGCCTTGGGTCAGACAATCCGCCGCGCGGACGGCCGCGCGCGCGAGTGCCGAGGCGCGCACGCCGGAAGCGCGCCTCGCCGAAGCCGCAGGTCTTGCGCGCGCCATCAACCTCACCGTGGTGGAGGAGGGGCTGGTGCCGCTCGGCAACATTCGCCCGGCTACTTATATCGGTAAGGGCAAGGTCGACGAGATCGCCGGGCTGGTGAAATCGCTGGACGCCTCCGTCGTGCTGATGGACTGCCCGGTGTCGCCAGTGCAGCAGCGCAATCTGGAAAAGGCCTGGAACGCCAAGGTGCTCGACCGCACCGGGCTGATCCTGGAAATCTTCGGCCGGCGCGCCCGCACCCGCGAGGGTTCGTTGCAGGTCGAGCTCGCGCATTTGTCCTACCAGAAGGGCCGGTTGGTGCGTTCCTGGACCCATCTGGAGCGCCAGCGCGGCGGCCACGGCTTCCTCGGCGGGCCCGGCGAAACACAGATCGAGGCCGACCGCCGCGCCATCGACGAGCGCATCGCGCGCATCGAGGAGGAGTTGGAGAAGGTCAAGCGCACCCGCAAGCTGCACCGCGACAGCCGCAAGCGCGTGCCGTATCCGATCGTCGCCCTGGTCGGTTACACCAACGCCGGCAAGTCGACGCTGTTCAACCGCATGACCGCGGCCACCGTGCTGTCGGCCGACATGCTGTTCGCGACGCTCGATCCGACCTTGCGCGCGGTCGAGTTGCCGCACGGCATGAAGGTGATCCTGTCCGACACCGTCGGCTTCATCTCCGATCTGCCGACGCAACTGGTGGCAGCCTTCCGCGCCACGCTGGAAGAGGTCATCGAGGCCGACATCATCCTGCACGTGCGTGACATCTCCCATGAAGATGCCGAGGCGCAGTCGCAGGACGTCGAAAAGGTGCTGGACGAACTCGGCATCGAAGCGAGCGATCCGCGCCTGATCGAGGTATGGAACAAGCTCGACCGGCTCAATCCGGAAGAACGCGCGCGGCTTACCAATCTCGTTGAGCGCCGGCCGGCGGAGCGACGCCCGGTGCTGGTCTCGGCGGTGAGCGGCGAGGGGCTCGACCGCCTCACCGGCGCGATCGAAGCGCGCCTGGGCGAAGGCCGCCTAACCCTGTCGCTATCGCTGGACCCCGCCGACGGCGCTGGCTTGAGCTGGCTCTATCGCCACGCAGAGGTGCTGTCCAAGGATTTGGGTGACGACGGACGCTTGGCCGTCACCGTGCGCGCCGCGCCCGACAAGTCAGCGCGGGTGCGGGCGAAGTTTCCCGCGGGGTAAGGACGATTTCGCTTTCAAGGAATCAACGACCGTCATGCCCGGCCTTGTGTCGGGCATCTCGCTTAGGAGTGCACGGTGCTCACGTATGCGAGGTGGTCAGGATAAACGGAGCGTTGAAGTGCCGGACTAAATAGGGCCTTCGCGTATGCGAAAGAGGCTGTGTATTTTCCGCTCTCCGGCTAAAGTGCGAGCGATGTCGCCAAGTCCTGCCGTCAAGACCTTCGTGGGCGCCTTTCGCGCGCACTGGCTTGCAGCCATGAGCGGAGGCTTTAGCGTTCCCTTTGCGCTCCTGGCTGCCATATTCGAAGGTGAGGGGCGCTTGATCTTTGGGGCGCTTGGTTTGCTGCTTTTAGAAGCTGGAAGGTGGAACGCGAAAAAGTCAATGGTCTAGAAAATGAGATAGCTAGCCGGGACGCGCGACGACGCCAATTGTTTGACGAGATTTCGGATCACAGAAATGAGATGATCGCGCTCCGGATCGAAATGGAGCGCGACGCACATGAGAAAAACTTTAGCGACGCACATTGGCAACAAAAGCTTGAAGCGCTCCAGTCAATGATAACAACAAAGGTCGAAGAATTTGCCTCGAAGGCAGAGGCAAATGCATATAGTCGTCGCGGCAATATTTCTCGCCAGCCGAATCCAATGGTCGGGGGATTCGTAAATCCGCTTCATTTGGATATCTGCATATATGATCTCGATTACCTCAAACAGTTCATCCATGACTATTCTCGGAACAGGAAGTGACTGGAGCGGGCGAAGTTCGCTGCCAACGCACGGGCCATGCGGGCCATAGTGCAAGCGGCGAGGGCCCTATTCGCCCGCCTTCTCCGCGGCCTTCGCCGCGTCCCACAGCGCATCCATTTCAGCGAGATTGGACTCGACTGGCGTCTTGCCGCGCGCGGCGAGCGCGCGTTCGATCGACGCGAAGCGGCGCTCGAATTTCGCGTTGGTCCCGCGCAGCACGCCCTCCGGATCTGCATTCATGTGGCGCGCAAGGTTGACCACCGCGAACAGCAGATCACCCACTTCGGCACCGGCCTTGGCGCTGTCGCCAGCCTCGATCTCGGCCTCGATCTCATCGGCTTCCTCGCGGATCTTGGCGAGAACGGCGCGTGGATCGTTCCAGTCGAAGCCGACCTGTCCGGCCTTGTTCTGAAGCTTGAGCGCACGCGTCAACGCGGGCAGGGCGGGCGGCACCCCCGCCAGGGCGCCTGCCGGCGCAGTCTCGCCGCGCTCGGCCTTTTCCTCCGCCTTGATCCTTTCCCACATGCCTTTGACGTGCTCTGAGGTGCGGCCTTCGACGTCGGCGAACACATGCGGATGGCGGCGGATCATCTTCGTCGTAATGGCCTCAACCACATCGCCGAACGCGAAGCGGCCTTCTTCCTCGGCCATGCGCGCGTGGAAGACGACCTGCAGGAGCAGGTCGCCAAGCTCGTCCTTCAGATGGTCAAGATCGCCTCGCGCGATGGCGTCGGCCACCTCGTAAGCTTCCTCCAGCGTGTAGGGCACGATGGTCTCGTAGGTCTGCTCGAGGTCCCACGGGCAACCGGTGCCCGGCGTGCGAAGCGCCGCCATGATCGCGATGAGCCGGTTGATGTCGCGGGAAGGCTTCACGGGTCAATTCTTAACGGCCCGAGGCACGCCGCGCCATGGTCGCGAGGCCGCCGCCAAGGCGCCTGTGGATCGCGCCCGGCCAAGGCTGATTCGCATAAGACATATTATGGAACAAATCAAATAACCCATGTAAACTTGGGCTTCCCGCAATGAGGACGTCGCCCAAGGCGTTTGTAGACAATTTTACGGGCATTGAAACGGACTCAGGCCGCGGCGATCGCCATGCCGTCATAGGCCGGCTCGACGTTCGGCGGCAGTTCGGCGCGCAGCGCCGCGTAGTCGAGTGACGCATGCAGATTGGTCAGGATAGCGCGCTTCGGCTTCACGCGTTCGATCCAGGTCAGCGCTTCTTCGAGGTTGAGATGGCTCGGATGCGGCGCCTTGCGCAGCGCGTCGACGATCCAGACGTCTAGCCCGGCCAGGGCGTCGATGCTTTCCGGCGGCAAGCTCTTGATGTCGGCGGAATACGCGACACTGCCGAAGCGGAAGCCGAGAGACGGAATGTCGCCGTGCTCCTGCAACACGGGCAGGGCTTCGATTGAGCCTCCCTGCCCTTGAACAATTACCGGCTTGCCCGGCACCAGCCGGTGCTCGCTGGCGACTGGCGGATACTGGCTGCCGGGCGGCGTCATGAAGCAATAGCCGAAGCGGGCGTGCATGGCGCGGGACGTCGGTTCGTCCATGTAGACGTCGACACGGCGGCGCTTCGCGATGAAAAATGGCCGCAAATCGTCGATGCCGTGGGTATGGTCGGCGTGTTCGTGGGTGATCAGCACGCCGTCAAGCCAGTTCACGTCCGTTTCAATCAGCTGATCGCGCAGGTCTGGCGAGCAGTCGACCAGAATCCGGGTGTGGAGGCCTTGCGCGTTGGCGCGCTCCACCAGTAGCGCACAACGCCGCCGGCGGTTCTTCGGGTTGTTGGGGTCGCAGTCGCCCCAGCCCAGAGCCACGCGCGGCACGCCCATGGAAGACCCGCAGCCGAGAATGGTGAAGCGCAAACTCATGCGGCGTCCGTCTTTTTACGCTTGCGCATGATCTTTTCCGATAACCGGTTCCCACTTTTCGGGATCATGCGCGGGCCGCGGCACTTTGTTGAACAGCCGGAAGAAGTTCTCCGTGGTCTGAGCGGCGACTTCCTCCGGCGATACGCCGCGCACGGAAGCGAGCACCTTGGCTGTTTCGGCGACGTATGCCGGCTCGCAGCGTTTTCCGCGATACGGCAGCGGCGCCAGATACGGTGAATCCGTTTCCACCATGATGCGGTCCGCCGGCAGGTCCGCCGCGATGGCCCGCAGGTCGTCTGAGCGCTTGAATGTGAGGATGCCGGTGAATGAGATGTGCAGCCCCAGTTCGATAGCCTTGAAGGCCAACCCGCGGCCGCCGGTGAAGCAATGCAGCACGGCCGGGAAGGCGCCCTGCCCGGTTTCCTCGGTCAAAATCTGCGCCATATCGTCGTCGCAGTCGCGCGAATGGATGACCAGCGGGAGGCCGGTTTCGCGCGCCGCAGCAATATGTTGGCGGAAACTCTTCGCCTGAAGCTCATGCGGGCCGGTGTCGTAGTGGTAATCCAACCCGGCCTCACCGATGGCCACGATCTTCGGGTGTTTTGACAGCGAAATCAGCATCGTCGCGTCAACGTCTAACTCTTCGTGCGAATGATGCGGATGGGTGCCGACCGAGCAGAACACGTCCGGATACCGCTCCGCCACGGCGAGCACCTGGGCGTGCTTCTTCACCCGCGTCGAGATGGTCACCATGCGCCCGACGCCGGCCATACGGGCGCGCGCCACCACCGCGTCCAGTTCCGGCACGAAATCCGGGAAATCCAGATGGCAGTGGCTGTCAACGAGCATCGCTTAAGCCTTCACCTCTTCCTCGACGAAACGCGGGAACACCGGCTTGGGCGCCGGCAAGGTGCTGCCTGCCTTGATGCGAACGCCAAGCGCGGCGAAGTCCCGTTCCGCGGCCGGAATAGCCAAAAGGTCGAGCATCTTCGCCGCCGAATCCGGCACGAACGGCTGCGCCATGATGGCAACCTGGCGGACCACCTCCGCGGTGACATAGAGCACGGTCCCCTGCCGCTTGGGATCGGTCTTCGCCAGCGCCCACGGCGCTTCGCCCGCGAAATAGCGGTTGGCGTCGGCGACCACGGCCCAGACCGCGTGCAGCACCTGATGCAACTGTAGCGTCTTCATGTGTCCGCGCGCTGCATCGATCATGCCATCGGCGGCGAAAAGGATGGCCTTGTCGTTGTCGGTGAAATCGCCCGGCTCCGGTAGCGTGCCGCCGAAGGCCTTAGCCACCATCGACAGCGAGCGCTGCGCCAGGTTGCCGAGGTCGTTGGCGAGATCCGCGTTGATGCGGTTGACGATGGCCTCGTGGCTGTAATTGCCGTCCTGCCCGAACGGTACCTCGCGCAGGAAGAAATAGCGGAGTTGATCGACGCCATAAGCATCGACCAGCGCGAAGGGATCGATCACATTGCCGACCGACTTCGACATCTTCTCCCCGCGGTTGAACAGGAAGCCATGGCTGAAGATGTGCTTGGGCACCGCGACGCCGGCCGACATCAGGAAGGCCGGCCAATAGACCGCGTGGAAGCGCACGATGTCCTTGCCGATCACGTGCAGATCGGCCGGCCAGTAGCGCTTGAACATCTCGCTGTTGTCGTCGGGAAAGCCGACGCCGGTGATGTAATTGGTCAATGCGTCGACCCACACATACATGATGTGCTGGTCGCTGCCGGGCACGCGGATGCCCCAGTCGAAAGTGGTGCGCGAAATCGACAGATCCTGCAGGCCACCGCGCACGAAGCTAGCCACCTCGTTCAGGCGCTCCTTCGGCATCACGTAGTTCGGCCGCTCGTAGAGCTCCAACAGTTTGTCCGCATATGCCGACAGGCGAAAGAAATAGCTTTCCTCCTCCACCCAATCGACCGGCGTGCCGGTCTTGCTGGCGACGCGCACCTTCTGCTCGTTCAGGTGCGTCTCGCTCTCGGCGTAATAGGCCTCGTCGCGCACCGAATACCATCCGGCATATTTGTCGAGATAGATGTCGCCGTTCGTCTCCATCCGCCGCCAGATTTCCTCCGACGAGCGGTGGTGGCGCTCCTCGGTGGTGTGGATGAAGTCGTCGTTCGAGCACTCCAGCCGCTCGACCATCTTTTCGAACAGCGGCACGTTGCGGTCGCGCAGTTCGCGCGCGGTCAGCCCGAGCTTGGCCGCGGTCTGCTGCATCTTCTGGCCATGCTCGTCGGTGCCGGTGAGGAAGAAGACGTCGAAACCGTCCAGCCGCTTGAAGCGGGCGATGGCATCGGTCGCGATCGCCTCGTAGGCATGGCCGATGTGCGGCGCGCCATTCGGGTACGAGATCGCGGTCGTTACGTAATAGGGGGTCTTTTCGGCCGGCATTTTGGAAATTTAGCCCGATTCTGACGCATGTCCCGGGCGTGGCGCAGCGCACGGAAGGCGCGCGGCAGGCCCGGGGCCATCAGGATTCAAGGCTTAGCTATCAATGGCGGGCCGCCGGGGCAAGTTGGCCCGGCATTTCCCTGAGATCGGGCGCGGCCCCCTCCCGGCACGACGCTTTCGGACCGCGGGGAACCAGTCACCGGGCCGAGCGTTAACGGGCGCGACCAAGCTAAGGAACAATAACACGTCCAAGGCCAGAACGCATGACCGCCCAGCAATACCTGCTCAGCCAGGCTGAGCATTGCCGGCGCATCGCCGGCGACACGTCCGACCCCTTCATTGCCGAAGAGCTTCTGCGCCTGGCTGAGACCTTCGAACGCGAGGCGCAGCCCGGCCGGCCCGCCGCAGTTAAGTCGGTTCCCTCGGCCGCTTAGGGACCCACGGCACGACAGCTTACAAACGCGGCGTTCGCTTCCGGTGCGTCGCTTCGCCTATTTCCCGCACATGTCGTCGAGCTCCGAAAGCGTCTCGGCGATTGCCTCACCTTCCTTCGACTTCTCGTCCATGTCCTGCAGCCCGTCCATCACGGTGACGTACGCCGGGCCCAGTTGCTCGGCCATGCTGTCCATCATCTGGCTGAGCGCTTCGGCGGTCTTGGCGTCCTTCTTCTGCTCGGCCACGTCGATCTGATCGCTCAGCGCCGCCATTTCGCAATAGATTTTGAGCTTGGCCTTGTCGGCGCCGATCGCTTTGACAATCTTTTGCGCGTCGGCATTGGTGACTTTTGGCGCCCCGCCCTGCTGCGCGTGAGCACCCAGCGGGAATGCGGCGAGCAGGCAAACGGCAACGATATATCTGACCTTCATGGAAAGCCCCTTCGATATCGCCAGCGGAATCATGCCTCCGCTGGAGGAGGCCATCGAAGGATCGAGTTGTGGCCGCTATGAGGCGTTCTTTGCGGGTCCGGCGGCGCCCTACCAGGTCGCAACGTTGGCAGCATAACGGTACCCGCGGTCGCGGCCGGAGCGCGCCAGCTTGGCAAGCTGTGCCGGCGCCTCGTCGAGCCGCCGCACCACCACCATGCGGTCGATCTTGCCGTCGAGGAAGGCGCGCAGAAACCGGTGATAGTGCTTGAAGGACACGCAGCCATTCGATTGGCCGTTCGGCCCCAGCATGTAGGAATGCGCCAGCATGCCGTCGCGGCCGAACATCTTGCCGTCGTCGACAGGCGTCAGACGAATGGCGCGAACGCCGTGGAACAGCCGCTCCCGCAGCGTCAGATCGTAGACATTGGGCGGAGTCGGCCCGCGCATTCTCACCTTGACGTAGTGCGGGTCGTCAATCTTGTTCCCGAGCCCCGAATGCGCCTCCAGCCGCTCGCCGTTGGGCATGTAGACGGTGTGTCCGGCAATGTCATAAAGCGCCGTGCGGCTGTCGGGCGTGGCCGGTACCGGCGCCTTGTTATGGGCCTCGACTGGCAGAGCGCGCTTTTCCACGGATGGCGCCGGCGGCGGCGCGACATCGGCGACCTGCGGCGCGGGCTTGGTAGCCGGCGCCAGCGCGAGTTTAGGTCGCACGGGCTTCGGCCGTGGCAGTGGTATAGGGGCAATACGTGCGACGACAGGATTTGGCGCTTCCGGCACCAGGCGCGGACGCGCCAGAGCGGCCGCGGCCGGCGGCATCAGCCTGGCGACATGGTTCGGTTTCCGCACCCGGGCAACTTCATGTGTTACTTTAAGATGGGGGTGCGAGACCACCTCCGGAACCGAAATGGCCCTCCCCGCCTCTGCGACCTTGTTGGCTTCTACGGGATGCCCCGCAAGCCTCAGGGGCACTGAGATGACGGCCGTCGTGCGCGCCCATTTGGCCTCGAAGCTTGCTTCCGGGAAAGCGGCAGGGTCGGCCAGCGCCAGTCGTGCCGGACCAATCGGTGTCCGCGCCTGCAGATGGGAGTTGCCGGAAAGCGCGATGCCGACCATCCAAATGCCGGCCGCAGTGGCGATGCCGACAGTCGCCCCAACGGCTGCCACGGCGCCGAGGCCCATGGCCGCACTACCAAGTATCCCGCGCGCCAGCGCGCGAACATCGCCCAAAGCGAAGCCACGACCGCCAAACAATGTGACGTCATCGAACGACGCGGCCGTGTCCGTCATATTCCACGCTACGGGAACGCTTTATGCGACTGGTGTGCGTCACCACCATGCAGCGGGTAAGGTTAAACGCTTGTAAAGAAATTGCGGCGGAATCGACTGAAATCTCATTTGATTTTTGGGCACGCCGCGCAAAATTTCCCGGCGGTAGAATAAAACGTGTTCGGTCGCGGGTGGCGACGCCGCGAAGTTCCGCGTCGCAACATTTTTAGAAATCCGTCACGCGAATCGCTTAGCCTTCCGGTTATGGCGACCCGTACGGTACGGATCGAGAGCGCGCTAGGTCTTCGGGATCCCACCGGTTCCGAACGCTCCCTTCTCCGGCGCGCGCCACCAACGCCCTTCCATTTCTGCTCTTTGTCCCGCCGGCCCAAGCGGCAGGCCGGCTCGTGCGTTCACCATGCCGTTCATCAAAAGGAGTCGGTCCTTGGCCAAGAACGTCAGTAAGAAACGACGCCGTCACGAGCGTCATCTGGAATCAGCAGAGATCATCAGTTTCAAGGACTCGAAGTTCGAAGCCGAACGCGTTTCACCGCCGATCAAGGCGCTGAATGCGACGCAAGGGCAGTATCTCGCGGCGCTTCACAAACATCCGCAGGTGATCGTGCTGGGCCCCGCCGGCACCGGCAAGACCTGGATCGCGGCGACCTACGCGGCGGATCTGTTCCGCAACAGGCAGATCGAGCGCATCATCCTTACTCGCCCCAATGTGCCCTGCGGGCGCTCGCTCGGCTTTTTCCCCGGCAGCCTGGAAGACAAGTTCGCGCCTTGGGCGGCGCCTGTCGCCGAGGCCATCAAGGAACGCATCGGCAAAGCCTGCTACGATATCGCGCTCAAGCACGGCGACATCGAGCTCGTGCCGTTCGAGGTAATGCGCGGGCGCTCGTGGAAGAATGCCTTCGTGCTGTTCGACGAGGCGCAGAACGCAACACCCGCCGAGATCAAGACGTTTCTCACCCGCGTCGGCGAGGGCTGCACCATGGTGGTGAACGGCGACATCAGCCAATGCGATCTCGATACCGGCAGCGGCCTGCGCACGGTGATCGACATGATCCACCGCCAGAAACTGCCGGTGCCGGTGATCGAATTCACCCGCGACGACATTGTGCGCTCGGGCACCTGCGCGATGTGGGTGCAGGCCTTCGAGGAGGCACAGCTCTAGCGCACGATCCCGAAAAGCGGGAACCGGTTTTCGGACAAGATCATGCGCAAATAAAAAGCTGGCGGCGAAACGCGATGGCCGGTCAGGCGATCGAGCCGCCGCCGTCGATGAAGGCCACCGCGCCGGTGGCAAAGCCGATTGCCATGAAGGCAATGATCTGGCGCGCGATGTCGTCGGCAATGCCGACGCGGCCGACTGGCAGGCCAGCGGCGATCTTGTCGAGCATGGCGCGGCGCGCATCTTCCGGCATGGCGGCGCGGATCGGCGTGTCGATGATGCCAGGCGACACCGCGTTGACGCGCACCGGCGCGAGATCGATCGCGAGGCTCTTCACCAGCGCCCCGAGCGCGCCATTGGCGGCGCCGACGATGGCCGAACCGGGCCGCGGCCGCACACTCAAGAAACCGGTGACGATGGTGAGCGAGCCGTCGGAAGCGATCTCGGCTGAGCGGGCCACCCGCCAGGCGCCCCAGAACTTGCATTCCATGGTGGCGCGGGCGTCGGCCATCGAGAGCTGCTTGATCGGCGCGGTCTTCAACACCGCCGCTGTAACCACGACGTGATCGATCCGGCCGGTCGCGCGGAAGAGGTTCTCGATCGCCTCGTCACTGGTGACGTCGGCGGCGATGGCCCTAACATTGAGTTGTTTCGCAGCCGTCTCCAGTCGTTCGCCGGGACGCGAGGCGATGATGACGTCGGCGCCTTCCGCCTTCGCCATCGCGGCGGTGGCGTAACCGATGCCCGACGACCCGCCCACCACGACGACTTTCTTCCTCTGAAACTGCATGCGGCGTCCCCTGGCTGATCGTGTCGCCGGCTATATGCTCGGCTCCGGCATTGCGGCCCGCTCCCTAGGTGCCAAACTGTGAAATGTCAAACCACATGGCGGTAGATACCGCACAGCCGCGTGACCGCTTCCGGCGCCGGTGCTAGCGTCGCCGTCCCGCCGCCGGACAATTGTCCCCCTACGACTAGAGATCGCCGCATGAGCGCCGCCGTGTCATGGCCACCTAGCACCCTTGATCCCGCCCATGTGGTGGTGAGCGAACCGATGCCAGGCTCTCCGTTTCCCGTCCACTACATGTACTTGGAGATGGTCGATGGTGCCTATATCCCAATCGCTTTGCGCAAGCCGGAAGGGCGCGGTCCCTTCCCCATCATCCTGTGCGCGACCGGCAACGGCGGCGGCGGCATGGCCATGCTGCGCGATCACGTTACGACCAAGAACTGGACCATCGAACGTTTCCTGGAGGCCGGCTACGCTGCCGCCTGGATACGCTACCGCGCCGAGGTCGATTACGCCTACGATAAGATCGGCAAGCTGATCGAAAGCGGGCGCCAGGGCCGGCAGTTGTTGAACCGCGGCCCGCTCGAATATGAGGACGCAATCGCGGTCGCCCAATATGTCAAGACGCTGCCATTCATTGACGGCGGCCGGCTTGGCTATATCGGCGTTAGCCACGGCGGCGAAATGGCGTTCAAGATCGCCTCGGAATATCACGGCTTCAGCGCCATGGTGGCGAGCGAACCAGCAGCCCATGAATTCCTCCGCCTCAAGCCGGACGAGACCGCACAGGTCGATCCCAAGACCGGCCTGCTCAACGTCGAGAAGATGCTGATGCGCGAGGCCTCAAAGGTGCGCCCACGCATCACCGAAGAGGTGGCGCGCGCGCGGGTCGGCACAATCCAGACGCCAATTTTCGTACAAGGCCGGGACCGCGACGAACTTCAAGGCATCTTCCGCGTGAGCTACGATCTACTGAATGAAGCTGGCAAATCGGCTCGGTGGAAAAGCTACAACCATGACGTGCATGGATTCGTCTATCCAGTAAGCAATGCTGACGGCACATATGCCCCGGACGATATGCAGCACGAGGCGGTGGCCGATACGCTTGCCTTCTTTGATGCGTTTATGCCGCGGTGATGTCCGGGCCGCATCAAGCGACGCACCTAAAGGGCATGCCTCGCCTTGTTCGCCGGCTGGCGACGGCGTGGCGCCAGCGGGTACCACGCTCTTTCGCGAAACGTTTTTGCGCGAAATATAAGTGATATAATTTAGCTATAAAAATACGATATAGGAATCCCGCCGTGGATGAGGCGGTCTTTCATCTAAACTTGAAATATTGTCGCGGGCGGCGTGCGAGCGAGACCAATTCAACGATCCAGCCAAAGTCTCACTCGGTTGACCGCCGAGGAAGAAGCGAGAGATTCGCCATCGAGCGAGCCGCGGGCTTGCGAGGCGAATACCGCCCCCTAAACGTATCGGGCATAGCATCCGACGTCCATTCCCGCCAATGCGTCGGATGCAATGCAAGCGGCTCTCCCGTTTGCGCGGAAATCCAGCCCTTCAAGACGCGGCGGCATGGAAAAGGGATCGTATCGATCCCTAGATCGCCGATGATCGCCAGTTCGACAATGCGGTCGAACGGCGCAACGGGCGCGCGCTGCCAGTCCATGCGCTCGCTCAGTCGCTGATCGCGGGCAAGCAACGAGCGCTCGAGTTCCTCCGATAATTCGTAGCTCTGCGCCAAGCGCTTCCAACTCTCTTCCATCAAAGCAAGGTCGGCCTTGCGCTCGGGATCGCTGGTTTCGTCCGCACGCCGCCGGGCTTCGGCTGCGCGCACGTAGCAATTGCTAATGTGGTCCCACAATCGATGAAGCACTTCACCGTCCTCCGCTGATGCGCATTTGCCAGGGGAATTAAAACGCGGTCAAGCAACGAAAGCGCGATTTTGTAGGATCATCATACCCGCGTGGCTTCGGCCAATGCGCCGAACACCGAAAATACCAGCGGCTTGCGTTCGAGATTGTAGGCTTCGACGTCGCGGGCGGCGCTGTTGACCTTGTCCCAGGTCTCCGCAATCTGCGCCAAGTGGGGCAGCGCGTCGGCGGTTCCACGTAGCTGCGCCGACAGCCATCCGTTCACCAGATCCATGAAGGTCTCAAGTGTCTGCGGGTCGCTGCCGCCGAGTGCGTCGCCCAGCGCGTGCAGTGCGCGCGGATCGGGATAGGGCAATTGCGCGAAGAGTTCGAGCACGCGCTGACGCAGCGCCAGCGCTGCGCCGTCGAGCAAAGCAAGGGCGCGCGCCACGCTGCCGTCGGCGGCGGCCGCCGCCTCTTGCACTTCCGGTTCGTTGACCCTGCGGTCGGTGGCGGCGGCGACCGCGCGCGCGACATCATCCGCCGCCAAAGGCCGCAGCAGTAGGCGCCTGCAACGCGAGCGGATAGTCGGCAGCACGCGTCCCGGCGCATGGCTCACCAGCAACAGAATCGTGCGCGCCGGCGGCTCCTCCAACACTTTGAGCAACGCATTGGCGCCTTCGCGCTGCAAGTCGTCGACGGCATCGACAATGGCGATGCGCCAGCCGCCCTCGCCTGCTGTCGAACCGAAGAACGATACCGTGCGGCGCACATTGTCGACACGGATGACGGTGTAGAGCTTACCGGTCTGCTCGTTGACGACACGCTCTAGCACCAGGAGATCGCCTTGCGCTTGCGCGGCGATACGGCGTGCGACCAGGTTGTCGGGATCGACGGCAAGCGACTCCGCCTGTTGCACGTCGAGCGCGCCCGACTCGGGATGCGCCAAGACGAAACGGGCGAAGCGATAGGCCAAAGTCGCCTTACCGATGCCGGGCGGGCCTCCGATCAGCCAGGCGTGCGGTACGCGCCCGCCCTTATAGCTCTCAAGCAATGCTTGTTCCGCCTGGGTGTGGCCGAACAGCGTCGCGGTCCCGCGCGGCAACTTGATATTGCCGTCGTCGTCGTCCTTGCCGCTCACGGCATTGCGCTCTCGGTTATTGCCATGCGTTTTGGACGCAGCCGCGCGCCGACCTCCTCCCAGATGCGCTTGGCGACCACGTCGCGCGGGGGGCGGCCGTCGATCAAGACGATGCGGCGCGGCTCTTCCAGCGCCATGGCACGGTAGGCGCGGCCGAGTTCCTGATGAAATTCGATTGCCTCGGCTTCGAAGCGGTCGACAGCGTCGGCGCCGCGCCGATGCTTGGCGCGGGCAAGCCCGATGTTGGCCGGCACGTCGAGGATGAAAGTGAGATCGGGCATGGCGTCACCGACGGTGACGCGTTCCAGGCTGCGGATCAGCTTCATGTCAACCTTGCCGAGCACGCCCTGATAGACGCGGGTGGAATCGATGAAGCGGTCGCAGATCACCCATTTGCCGTCGACCAGCGCCGGCCGGATGACGGTGCGCACGTGGTCGTCGCGGGCGGCCGCAAACAGGATGGCCTCGGTTTCGGCACCGAGCGGCTTGGCGATGCCGGACAGCAGAATGTGCCGGATCACTTCGGCGCCGGGCGAGCCGCCGGGCTCGCGGGTGAGCACCACCTCGATGCCGAGCGACTTGAGGTGTTCGGCGAGTCGCTTCGCGTGGGTGGACTTGCCGCTGCCTTCGCCGCCTTCGAAGGTGATGAAATGTCCGCGCAAGAGTTTCGAGCCTTTTGCCTGTCAGCGGGAGCTAGTGTCCCGAATCCGAAGCTCGTCAGTTTATCCAGCTTGCTTCGTACGAACTTTGGATTCGAAAGGACACTAGCAACTTTAAGATTCTAATGCGGTTTTGGATCTGAAGTTCGTTTGAGGACTTGCTGCACGCAAGTGTAACGAACTTCAAATCCACCGCATTAGCGCGAATAATCATAACCGGGCGGCGCCGGCGCGCACCAGCGAGATCACCAGTTCGGTGACGGCGTCGAAGGCGCGCTGGGAGAGTGTGCCGACCTTGACGGCGGCCGTCGCCTTCAAGGGCGTTGTCAGGATCACCTTGTCGCCGCGCGAGACCTTGAGGCTGCCGACCAGCTGGCCTTCCTCGACCGGTGCCGGCACCGGGCCGGTATACACGACGCGTGCGGTCAGCCGATCGTCACCGTTCTTGGGCACCATAACGCGCACCGCCCCATCGGCTTTCAGCGGCACGTAGCCGTCGGCTCCACCGAACACCTTGGCGGATCCGATCGTTTGCCCTTCCGCGAACAGCAGGCGCGATTCGAAATGGTGGAAACCCCAGTCCAGCAGCTTCTTGCCGTCATTGGCGCGCTGCGCGGCGGTTTTCAGACCATTGACCACCACGATCAGCCGCAAGCCGCCCTGCACCGCGGAGCCGACCAAGCCGTAGCCGGCCTCCTCAGTGAAGCCGGTCTTCAGCCCGTCGGCGCCAATGCTCATCTTGAGCAGCGGGTTGCGGTTGAACTGCCGGATCTTGTTCCAGGTGAACTCGGGCTGGCGAAAGAGTTTATAGAAATTCGGATAGTGCTCGATGATGTAGCGCGCGAGCATGGCGAGCTCGCGAGTCGTGACCTTCTCGCCCGGATCGGGCAACCCGTTGGAATTCGCAAAGGTCGATTTCTCAAGCCCAATCTCGCGCGCGCGCTTGGTCAGCTTGTGGCCGAATTCGCCTTCGTTGCCCGCGAGCGCTTCCGCGAAGACAATGCAGGCGTCGTTGGCCGACTGGATGATCATCGCGTGAAGCAGATTGTCGGCGCTGACACGGCTGTGCAGCTTGGCGAACATGGTCGAACTGTGGGAGGGCGCGCCACCGTGGCGCCAAGCGTATTCGCTGACCTCGTATTCGTCGGTGAGTTTGATCTTGCCTTCCCTGATCTGGTGGAAGACGTATTCGGCGGTCATCAGCTTGGCGAGGCTTGCCGGCGGAATCAGCTTGTCGGCATCGCGTTCGTAGAGGACGCTGCCATTCTCGGCGATCAGGATCGCGTGCGGGGCGCTGATGCGGGGGCTGTCATCCTTGCCCGCGGCTGCAGCAGGCGAACTCATGGCCATCACGACAAGCGCCGCGGCCATCGCGGCGGCACCCAACCGGCAAATCTGAAGATAGAGCCTGCCCATCCACAACGCCTTAAATCGCGCCGCCGCAAATCGCGGGAGACGCGCCCTTTTCAACCAAAACTGGCGGGGATGGGAGTAAAAAAACGCGGCTTAGTAAAGGCCGCGGCCGCTCATGAAGCCCGCCGCATGGCCATCATAACCCATCGGGGCATAGGCGGAAACCGGCGAAACACCCGCGGCCGCGACCTGGTCCGGGGTCGAGCCTTCAGCCGGTGCGGCCATTTGCGGCTCGGGCCGGGGTATCGGCACCCGCTTGATGCGGTCCATGGCCCGCTTCGGCTTGGCGACGGCGGCAAACTCGGTGGTGGGCGCGCGCGTGGGAGCCGGATCGGCCTCGGCCACCACCTCGTTGCGTCCGGAATCCAGACCATAGGGCCGGTCGGGTGGCAGGACGCCGGTGAGCGGCCGGGCATCGAAATAGGTCCGGGTATTGCGCCCGTTGGAGGCGACCTTGATCACGCTCGCCTCAGCCGGCCCGTGCTCGCGCATTGATGCGACCAATTCGCGGTCGCTGGAGCCGGCAAGCGGCGCGCGCCCGACATAGTCGACCTGTACTTTGGTGACGCCGTGGCCGTAGAAGCCAAGCAGTTTGGCGGTCTTGCGCGAGACGTCGAGGATTCGGTCCTTGGCGAAGGGGCCGCGGTCGTTGACGCGCACGACGATCGAGCGATGATTGGCGAGATTGGTCACCCGCGCATAGGACGGCAGCGGCAGCACGGGGCTGGCGGCCGAGATCGACTGCTCGTCGAAAATTTCGCCATTGGCAGTGTAGCGCCCGTGAAAATCGTCGCCGTACCAGGAAGCGTAGCCGACGGCGCGATAGTCTTTGGCGTCTGTTCGCGGCACGTAGGTGCGGCCGGCGACAACGTAGGGCTTGCCGACGCGGTAGACGCCGCCGCCCTTGGGGGCACGATGACCGAGCGGAACGACACGCTCGCTGGCGGCCACGCCATATCGGGGGTCGATGCGGCCGACGCTGCTCGAGCAATGGGCGAGCGCCAGGCAGCCGGCGCCGAGCGCGACAAGACGTAAAAACCGATAGAAAGCGCCTTGAGCCCCCAATTCGCCCATCCCTGTTCACGTCCCCGCTGCTGTATGGCCTTAAACCATACGCAGATTACTGTGCCCAACCGTTACCGCATAGCAACGGTCGGCAGGTGTGGTAAAGAATTGGTTTCACACCCTTTTTCGCCGTATTCCCCTGGCGAGCTGCGGGTTGGGGTAGCGCAACGCCCTGCCCGCTTGCAAGCCGGGCAGCAATCGACCATTCAATTGCGGCGAAGAAGGGACCATGCGACGTCGATCCGGTCACAATCCGAGCCCCGGCTTGGCTGCGCCGGTTTCCGCAGAACCCTCAAAGGGACGCGGGGGCTGACCTTGAAGTGTCATCGTGGAAGGGTGGCCGAGCGGTTTAAGGCACCGGTCTTGAAAACCGGCAGTGGGGCAACTCACTCGTGGGTTCGAATCCCACCCCTTCCGCCAATGGCATCTTCGATGCAAAGCCAGGGACCGGATGCTCGCCAGTTTGGCGTCTGCAACTCCGGCGCTTAGTCGATTCGCATCAAAAACTTGTCGGAATGGCCGACCGGTTGATCCGCGCGCTAGTCGCCGATCGCGACGTATGGCCCGCCTTGCGTCCGGCAATCGCGCTGGCAACTCCGGTCGCAGGCGTTGGTGTATTTCAGACAACGGCCTTGGGCATCGACGGCAAGACAAGCGGAGAGGCCCCAGGTGCAACTCCCCTGGCAGCCACGCCAGCAGGCGCTCTCGCCCCAAACGGCCGTAGCACGGGCGCTGCGCGGGAATGGTAAGAACTTGCCACGGCTATGTGCGGACGCGCGCGTCAGGCCGAGATCCGCGGCGGCGGCCGGCCCGCCTGTCGGCATCCAACTACCGCCAAGTACCAAAATCAGCAGGACGAGGATGGACTTCATGCGTCAACCTGTTCTCGCGACCGCCTAAGACTAGCGCGAACGCCGCCTGCAGCCAATCGGCGGCGTGTTGTAGCCCGGCTTGCGGCGAAATTTTTTGCGGGTGCACGCCGGCCACGATTGTGACAAGGAAAGGTGTTCTGGGGGCGAAGTTTAGTGGGAGCAGACGGGTGAGTAGCCTGGCAACATCTCAAGCCCAATCCGCCCAGCAACCGGAACAGCATTTTGGCACCGACGGCATCAGGCCGATGAACCGGCCGAGCCTGACCGCGCGCCTGTTCATGCGCATCGTCGCGGCGGTCGAGCGGCTCAACCTCAAATGCAGCAAGGTCGGCAATCCGCCGATCTACGACAACACGGTGTTCCCCTGGGCCAAGGGGATTGAAGCCGAATGGCGCACGATCCGCGCCGAGCTCGACCGCGTGCTGACCCGCAAGGACGACCTGCCCGGTTTCCACGAGTTGTCGACGGATGTCTCCACCATCAGCCAGGACCGCGGCTGGAAGACGTTCTTCCTGTGCGGCTACGGCTTCAAGTCCGAGAACAACATCAAGCTGTGTCCGCAAACCTGGCGCATCTGCCAGAAGATTCCCGGGCTGATCACCGTGATGTTTTCAATCCTCGAGCCGGGCAAGCATCTGCCGGCGCACCGCGGGCCCTATAACGGCGTCCTACGGCTGCACCTTGGCCTGATCGTGCCGGAGCCGCGCGACCACTTGGGTATCCGCGTGGACAAGGAAATCTACCGCTGGCAGGAAGGCGAAGCGGTCATCTTCGATGATGCCTACGAGCACGAGGCCTGGAACAACACCCCGCACACGCGCGTCGTGCTGTTCGTCGATTTCGTCAAGCCGACGCGGTTTCCGGCGCGCTTTTTGAACTGGTTTA
Source organism: uncultured Pseudomonadota bacterium (assembly GCA_963732895.1). Classification (GTDB taxonomy): domain Bacteria; phylum Pseudomonadota; class Alphaproteobacteria; order Rhizobiales; family Xanthobacteraceae; genus Pseudolabrys. Next base: position 63,528 of record CAVTBG010000012.1, read on the forward strand.
TGCTCAATCTCGCGGTCTTTACCCCCTTCATCCGCGAGGGCATGGACAACCAGAAGGCCTGGGAAAAGAAATTCTACGCCGAGGCGGAGGCGCTAAGGAATAGGTGACTTTCAGCCGTCGTCGCCCAATCTCATCTGTCATGGCCGGGCTTGTCCCGGCCATCCCGCTTAGAGCGGCATTGCGTCCCTAAACGGGGTTACCGGGACAAGTCCGGTGCCGACAAGAACATTGCCTTGATCTAGTGCCCAATCGCCATTAGCTCCCTTCCCCTATGGACGCCCCCGACACCGAAAAACCCGCGCCCAAGGTGAGCTTCGTCTCGCTTGGCTGCCCCAAGGCGCTGGTCGATTCCGAGCGCATCATCACCCGATTGCGCGCGGAAGGTTATGAGCTTATGCGCGAACACGCTGGTTCCGACCTCGTGATCGTCAACACCTGCGGGTTCCTCGACAGCGCCAAGGTGGAATCGCTGTCGGCCATCGGCAGCGCGCTGAGGGAAAACGGCAAGGTCATTGTCACCGGCTGCATGGGTGCCGAGCCTGACAGCATCTCGTCGGCCTACCCAGACGTCTTGGCGATCACGGGGCCGCAGCAGTACGAAAGTGTGGTCGCAGCCGTGCACAAGGCGCTGCCGCCGCAGCACGACCCGTTTCTCGATCTGGTGCCGCCGGAAGGCATCAAGCTGACGCCGCGGCACTACGCTTACTTGAAAATTTCCGAAGGCTGCAACAACCGCTGCTCGTTCTGCATCATTCCGCGCCTGCGCGGCGACCTGGTGTCGCGGCCGGCGGCCGACGTACTGCGCGAAGCCGAGCGGCTGGTGAAGGCGGGCGTGAAGGAGCTGCTGGTGATCTCGCAGGACACCTCGGCCTACGGCGTCGATCTGAAATACGCCGCCAGCAAATGGGGCGAAAAGGACGTGCGCGCCAAGTTCATCGACCTCGCAGGGGCTTTAAGCGAATTCGGCGTCTGGATACGGCTGCACTACGTCTACCCCTATCCGCACGTCGACGAGGTCATCCCCCTGATGGCCGAGCGTCAAGGAAATGGCGGCGTGCTGCCCTATCTCGACATCCCATTCCAGCACGCGTCACCGGAGGTGCTCAGGCGCATGAAACGGCCGGCTGCGCAGGAAAAGACACTCGAGCGCATCGCGCGCTGGCGGGAAATCTGTCCGGACCTGACGCTGCGCTCGACTTTCATCGTCGGCTTTCCCGGCGAGACGGAGGCCGACTTCGAATACCTGCTGCAATGGCTTGATGAAGCCGCGCTCGACCGCGTCGGCTGCTTCAAATACGAGCCGGTCGCCGGCGCCCCGGCCAATGACCTCGGTAATGCCATTCCGGATGACGTGAAGGAAGACCGCTGGCACCGCTTCATGCAGGTGCAGAAGGCAATTTCCGCGCGCCGGCTGAAACGCAAGGTCGGCACGCGCCAACAGGTCATCATCGACGAAACCGGCCCAACCATCGCCAGGGGCCGCTCGATGGCCGACGCGCCCGAAATCGACGGCGCCGTCTATGTGGCGAGCCACCGGCCCTTACGCGTCGGGGAAATCGCTACGGTCAAGATCGAGCGCGCCGATGCGTACGATCTGCATGGCACCGCTGTCGGGTTTTGACCTATGACGTCACCTCCCCGTTTGGGGAGGTGAAGTGCCGATGGCATTCGACGCATGCTACCTCAGCGGTAGTACCAATGACCGTGCCGGTAGTACCGATGGCGATACGGTCCGTGATAGTAGCGGTCGGGCCGCCAGTAGCAGCGTGTACGCCAGTACCAACGGCCGTGGCGACGGACCCGGTAGCGCCGGCAGACGTAACGCACTTTTTCCACCTGGCCCGCGTTCGGGGCCACGGTGTCGATCGCGGCCGGAGCAGCCGTCGTCATCGCGTTCGCGCGCGGCGCGGGAGTCATGAGGGTCAAAGCGAACGCCCCGACCGCGAGAGACAAGATTGTTGCAATCCGCATTGCTTGCTCCATCGCTGGCGTGTCCACACAACGTCTCGGTCTCGACCGCTGCGCGCTGTGTGTAAGAAATTATGCGATGAAGCGCTGTGAAACTTGATCTACGTCAACCGTGCGGCAATATGACCTGCAACCGATAGCCGAAAATGAGGCGCACCCGATACGTCAAGATGTCAAATTCGGTAAAAATGCATCGCGTTGTCATGCAAGACCTGTTGTTGTTCTGCCTCGTTATATTCCGACAGCACCTTTCGGTAGTGGGTGAAGAAATCAGCGTAGCTCGCGTGCAATTTCTCGAGCGGGAAATTGCTGCCGTAGATGGTGCGCTCCGTTCCGAAGATCTGGATGGCGTCGCGAATCATCTGCCGCGCCTGCGCAAAATTAAGACCGGCGCTGTACATGCCGAGACCTGATAGCTTCACGCTCAGATTCGGAAATGCGGCCATGGCGGTGAGCGCGTCGCGCCACTCGTCGATCGACTGCCGGCTGCGGTCGGTCAACATGCCCGCGTGCACCAGGATCATGCGCACATTGGGAAATGTCTTGACCAACTCAACCGCATACGATGCCTGCGCCGCATAGACCTGTAGCTCGAAGCTGAAGTCGTATTTCTCCAGCAGCCCGAAGCCGCGGCGGAAATCGGGGTCGTTGCAGTAGTCCGGCCGCGGCACCGATTGGCGCACCGGGTCCACGTCCCAATAGAGCATCTGGCGCACGCCGCGCACGTTCGCAAACTGCTTATGCGCCTTCAACTTCGCTTCGACGTCCGGATCGGCAAGATCGACCTGCGCGACGATGCCGTGCGGAAAGCCGTGCTTGTCGGCGGTCCCCTGCAGCCAGCGGGTCTCGTCGAGCGCGCGGTCGAGGCCCCAGTTGGCGGTCACGTGCACCGATTTGGTGACACGCTGAGGCTGCACGTCCTGCATGAATTCTTCGACCGGATAGTCGCGGCGGATGCCGAAGTAGTCGCCGAACATACGCGGGACCGGTGGATCGGCCAGCCACAGCACGTCCGCGCGCCGCCAGATGTGATGATGGGTGTCGATCACCGGCCCGGCATAAGCGGCCATGGTCGTTCCTTTCCTGTCAGTGATTAAGTGAGCCGACCACGCGGACGATGGCATCGGTCAGCTGTTGCAATTCGTCCGGCCCGATGGTGAAGGCGGGCGTAAGATATACCACATTGCTGATCGGGCGGATGAACACGCCCTCGGCGATGAAGCGGGCACGCAACGCCTTAAGGTCGTTATTGCGATAAAGCTCGACCGCGCCGATGGCGCCGAGCACGCGCACGTCCTTCACCGCTGACATGGCACGGCAAGGCGCGAGCGCTTTCGTCATTTGATCTCCGATCGCCGCCACCTGTTCAAGCCGCGGTTCGCTTTCAAAGAGATCGAGCGAGGCATTGGCGGCGGCGCAGGCCAAAGCATTCGCCATGAATGTCGGTCCGTGCATCAGCGCGGCCGTGGGATCATCGGACCAGAATGCGTCGAACACCTTGCGCGTGGCGACGGTCGCGGCCAACGGCAAAGTGCCGCCGGTGAGCGCCTTCGACAACGTGATGATGTCCGGCGTCACATTCGCCTGCTCGCACGCGAACATCGTGCCGGTACGGCCGAAGCCGGTGAAAATCTCATCGAAGATCAGCAAGAGATCGTGCCTGTCGGCGAGTGCGCGCAAACGTTTCAACGCATCTGGCGCATGAAATCGCATGCCGCCGGCGCCCTGCGCCAACGGTTCGACGATGATGCCGGCGAGGTGTTCGGCGCGCTCGGCCAGCAGCTTTTCGAGCGCCGCGGTCGTGGCCTCGTCCACGGGCAGATCGACGATCATGTGCTCTGGCAGCAATCCGGCGAACAGGGCGTGCATGCCCTCCTCGGGATCGCTAACCGCCATGGCGCCGGTGGTGTCGCCATGGTAGCCGCCGTTGAAGGCGATGAACTGTGTGCGCGCGCGGAGCCCCCGGTTGATCCAGTATTGCACGGCCATCTTCATCGCGACTTCGACCGCGACCGAGCCGGATTCCGAAAAGAACAGGCGGCTGAGGTCGCCCGGCAGCAGCGCACAAAGGCGTTGCGCCAGCCGCAGGGGCTGCTCGTGCACCAGCCCGCCGAACATGACATGCGGCATTTGCGTTAGCTGCCCCGCCACAGCCTGCCTGATATGGGGGTGGTTGTAGCCGTGACAGGCGGTCCACCAGCTCGCGATTCCATCGATGAGTGTGCGCCCATCGGCAAGCGTGATACGGCTACCGCCGGTGCCGGTCGCGGTGAGCGGCGGGGACATGGTCTTCATCTGGGCGTAGGGCAGCCAGACATGATCGAGGCCGCCCTCGTACCAGTCCGGAGCGGCATTTTTTTTGCTGGCGTCGCCCGGCATTTGGCGCTTCCTTACCCCCGAAATCCGGCCGGTCCTTCGGCCGCCCGTACTTGCTGAGGCCCCTTGATGCACTCGCTCGACCGGTTCGCGCAAGCCAAGCTCGACGACCTTCAGCGCCGGCACCTGCGCCGCACGCTTCAGCCCACGTATCGCGAAGATGGGCTCTGGGTCGAGCGCGGCGGCAAGCGGCTTTTGTCATTTTCCTGCAACGACTATCTCAACCTCAGCCAACACCCCGCGACCAAACGCGCTGCTGCGGCCGCGCTCCAGCGCTATGGCGCCGGCTCCGGGGCCTCACGGCTGGTGACCGGCAATCATCCGCTCTACGCCGAGTTGGAAGCGCGGCTCGCCCGTATGAAGGAGACCGAGGACGCGGTCGTATTCGGCTCCGGTTACCTCGCTAATGCCGGCATCATTCCGGTATTGATCGGCCGCGACGGCCTGGTGCTGATCGACGAACTGGCGCACGCCTGCCTCTATGCCGGCGCGCAATTGTCGCGCGGGCGCGTGCTGACGTTCCGCCACAACGACGTCGACCACGCGCGCGAACTGGTCGCCGCGCACCGGGCCGCGCACGACCGCGCGCTGATCGTCACCGACGGCGTGTTCTCCATGGACGGCGATCTGGCGCCCCTACGAGAGCTCAATGACCTCGCTGACGAACACGATGCCTGGCTGATGACCGACGACGCCCACGGCATCGGCGTGCTCGGTGGCGGCCGTGGCTCGAGTTTCGTCCATGGCGGCCATGTCAAGGTGCCGCTGCAGATGGGCACGCTGTCGAAGGCGATCGGCGCCTATGGCGGCTATCTCTGCGCCTCCGGTCCGGTGATCGAATTGATGCGCAACCGTGCCCGGACCCTAATCTACTCCACCGGGCTGCCGCCGGCGATCGTAGCTTCCGCCATCGCCGCCATCGACGTCATCGAAACCGAGCCGGATTACGCCGCACTGCCGGTCAAGAAGGCGCGGGCCTTCACGCGTGCGCTTAATCTGCCGGAAGCGGAGAGCCCGATCGTGCCGGTGGTGATCGGCGAAGCGGACAAGGCGCTGGAAGCATCGCGCTATCTGGAAGACGAAGGTTATCTTGCGGTCGCCATCCGACCGCCGACGGTGGCGGCCGGCACCGCGCGCCTGCGTTTCACCTTCACCGCGCAGCATCCGGACGACGCGATCGAGCGCGTCGCCGACCTGGTGCGCGATAAGATATTGGTTCGTTAAATCGTGGCCGCCTATTTCGTCACCTCCACCGGAACCGACGTCGGCAAGACCTTTGTCACGGCCGGCCTGATACGCCGTCTACGCGTAGGCAGCGCGGCAGTCGATGCGCTCAAACCCGTGGTGAGCGGCTACGACTCCTCGGTGGTCGACACCAGCGATCCGGCGGTGCTGCTGGGCGCGCTCGGGCGGTCCGTGACGGCGGACGAAATCGAGCGCATCGCCCCCTGGCGCTTCCGCGCGCCACTGTCACCCGACATCGCGGCTGCCCGCGAGGGCCGCGCTATCGAATTCGACCGTCTCATCGATTTCAGCCGCCGCGCCATTGACGGCACCCGCGGCATCCTGTTCATCGAAGGCGTCGGCGGCATCATGGTTCCGCTCGACGGCAAGCGCACGGTGCTCGACTGGATGGCCGCGCTCAACATTCCGCTGGTGCTTGTGGTCGGCGGCTATCTCGGGACCATCAGCCACACGTTGACCGCGCTCGACGTGTTGCGGCAGCGCCAGCTCACAATCGCGGCGATCGTGGTCAGCGAGAGCGAGCGCAATCCGGTCGAGCTTGCCGATACCGTCGTCAGCATCGAACGCTTTGCCAAAGACGCCGTGGTGGTCGGCTTGCCGCGCCTTCCCGCCGGCATCAGCGAGCATCCCGCCTTTGCCCGCATCGCCGCGCTGTTGTGACCCGCATTCAGCGGTGCAAGGCGAGAAACGTCTCGAACATGCCTTCGCAATTGACCAGGCCGTGCAGCAGGATGGTCAGCAGTGTCGAGCCGCTTACCCAGCGGAACCAGCCGAGAATCAGACCCACCACGAAAATCTGCGCGATGACGAAAAAGTCATATTGCAGGTGACTGAGCGCCCATAGCAGCGAGGTCGCCACGATCACCAGCCAGACATCACGCGGCGAGCGGTGCCAGCCGCGGAACAAGAACCCGCGGAATAGAACTTCCTCGCCGACCGGCGTCACCACCACCACCGCCAGCCACAACAACGGCAGCCAGCCGGCAGCGACCGCGGTGCGATAGATATCGAATTGGAACGGTGTGACGATGGGCTGTCCGAACAGCTTGCTCGCCAGATTGCCGATGACGATGAACGCGATCATCGCCAGCACGCCGACAATCACCTCGCCGCGGCGCGGCAGTTTGAGCGCGAGATAGTCGGCGACCTTGATACGGGTCTGCCGCGCCATCAGCATCAGAATGCCGACCTGGATCGGCGTCGACACGATGATGATGACGCTGACGCCCACGCCGTCCTGCGCCAGGTTGGCCAGTTGCGCAAGCGAGCGGCCGTAAGCCCAGCTCACCACCACAAGCGCCGCCATCTGCCCGATCAGCATGGCGATGATGGCGAGGCCGAGCGAGGTCATTCGCCCCCAGGGCTTTGGCTCCTGCTGTTCGTCCGGCGCGCTCATGCCAAAAGACCCCGAAAATGACGATGGCCGGGCGAACCCGGCCATCCGACCAATATTCAAGCGATCTATGAACGCCGCAGGTAAAGGACCTGTTACGGCAGCAGGATCACGGAGCCGGTGGTCTTGCGGCCCTCCAGGTCCTCGTGCGCCTTGCCGGCCTCCTTGAGCGCATATTTATGGGTGACCGGAATTTTCACCGCACCGGACCCGACGACCTTGAACAAGTCGTTGGCGGTGGCAAGCAAGTCATCGCGCTTGGCCACGTAGTGGTTCAGCGTCGGCCGGGTGGCGAACAGCGAGCCCTTGGTCTGCAGAATATTGATATTGAACGCCTCGATCTGGCCGGAGGCGCTGCCGAAGCTGACGAAATAACCGAGCGGACGCAGGCAGTCGAGCGACGCCGGGAACGTGGTCTTGCCAATGCCGTCATAGACGACGTCGCACTGATTGCCGCCGGTGATCTCCTTCACCCGCGCGACGAAATCTTCCTTGCTGTAGTTGATGACGTGGTGGCAGCCGGCCTTTTTGGCGAGTTCGGCCTTCTCCGGTGAACCCACAGTGCCAATCACGGTGGCGCCGAGATGGTTGGCCCATTGGCAAAGGATTTGGCCGACGCCGCCGGCGGCCGCATGCATCAGCACGGTCGTGCCCTTGCCCACCTTGTAGGTGCGGTTGAGCAGATACTGCGCCGTCATACCCTTGAGCATCATGCCGGCGGCCTGCTCATAGCTGATGTTGTCGGGTAGTTTCACCACGCGCTCGGCCGGCAACAGCCGCTCCTGGGCGTAGCCGCCCAAGCCCACCACATAAGCGATCCGGTCGCCCACCTTCAGGTCGCTCACGCCGGGACCAACCGCGATCACCTCGCCGGCGCCCTCGTTGCCGGACACGAACGGCAAGCCGACAGGCGAGGGATACAGACCAGAGCGGAAATAGCAGTCGATGAAATTGACGCCGCAGGCGTGCTGCTTGACCTTGACTTGGCCCTGACCGGGCGCCGGCACCTCGACGTCATCGACGGTTAGAACCTCCGGCCCGCCGGTTTTGTGTACGCGCACTGCCACGACCATGGCTTACTCCCTGAAATATTGTCGGATTGGCATTGAGTTGAACTTCGGCGGCGATAATAGGCGGGTCGCCGACCATGACAAGGCGGGTATCGCCCGGAAAGCAACGCTCCGCCACCCGCATTCTTTGGTCGGCGCCGGGTGCGCCCTCGTCTCATTCCACCTCCGCCGCTCCCGCAAAAGTACCGAGGGCGCGCGGGACGCTGTCGGGTCCGGGCGCACTCAAGTTCACGCGAGCGTGCGCAAACTGAAAGTGCTCAGACCCACGGGCCTCGACGCCTCGCGACATCGAGGCTTGTCGAAGCGTGTAGTGCCGCAAGTCCGCCAGTCCCTTGGCGTCCCGCGCGCGGTGTTTTTAGGTTTGCTCCGCACAAGTCCCCGGTGGTCGATCCTCTCATCCGCGTCTGCCGGTTAGGCGTCACCGCGGCTAATCCACCGAGTAAGAGCTTCTTGCCGGCGGCCCGATCTCCGACAGATCGCGGCCGACGGCAGCCGGAGTCTCCCGCGTGCGGCATGGCACGCCGGGACCGGTGCGGCTTGGACCGCCGGATCAGGGAAACTCGCGCCGCATCTCCGACGCCCCCGAACCGGCCACCGCTCCCCGCCCCGCGTCTGGAGACTGCAGACCCCTCGGCATTCGGGGCGGGATGGATGGGACTATAAGCCCAGGATCATATACTGGCAAGGGTCGTGGCGGAGAAAATACTTATCCCGGTTTTGAGGGCTTTATCCCCGCGCGGCTTATCCCTGCCTTATTGCGAGGCGTATCGAGCCGGCGATGCGTCTCTAAGGACGCGGCCGCCACATGCTTGCCAACTCGGTGCGTGGCTGACGTCGCAGCCGACTGCTGAGCCAACTCTAAGCGAGCTAGCGTCAGGTCTGCTTGTGACCCGAACGGACATTCCGCCTCCCACTGGGAATATCGGTTTTCGGGGTAAAGCAAATAGGCAACTCCCAATATGAGGACGTAACCCACCAGGCTGAATTGGCAAAATGTGCTCTGCTATTTTGTTGTGCAGAAATCAGTTCCGGTATAATAATTTTCGATCATCAGTGTGGACTTGGAGATCAAGCGACCATGCGGGGCAGGAGCTTTTGTTTGGCTTGCGCAGTGTCAAGGTTTGTATTCGCCTTCACGCTTATCGCAATTAGCAATGTGGCTGGCGCGGCTGGCAAATCGCACTCAACTCGGGTTCATCACAGATCGGAATTTAGAAAGCTCGACAAGCCGGTTAACGAGGGAGACTTTAACTTTAAGAAGCAGTCCTCATCGGGCAAGAAGGGATCAATCGCCAACACGCGGCGCTTTGATCCGTACAAGAATTTCAAATTTAAATAGGCATTACGTCCCCTGACAGCGAGAGAACAACACTGGGTGACGGCAACAAGCGCAACCGACCTCGGAGCGCACCGGGCAGGTCAGCAGTTCGCCTTCGGTCATCGCTCCAGACCCGTTCGGCGTGCCAGTTGATGAACCATATCAGCCAATAAATCACAGCAGACATTCAATGGGTTTTCGGCAGCGCATTCGAATTTCCGCCGCCTTGATAGCCATCGGCAGGTGATCATCGCGGCTAGTCCTAGTTCTGATTTGGATAGGGTATCGGTATTGGCCCTGCTGGCGGCCGTGGTGCCGAGGTCTTGTCCTTAATCGACTTGTGCCGATGCCGTCCTATGGCGTGGCCAGTGGAAGTGTTGCGGACAGCTTTGACCGCGCCTCTGCTGCCGGCATGGGAAATGGAATGTTTGGCGCCTGACCGTGCGCTCGCAGGATGCATCGTTAAGGCTAAGATCGCGATCACGGCCGCGGATAACACACCGAAGGCGATATCATTCATCTTTGTGCTTGGCGTCACTCAATTCGCCTCTAATGCCTTTAACTTTAACTTTCTCGACGCCCTTTTTGGTCTTCGACTTCTTTGCCGCCTGGGACTTGTACATTTTGTGTCGGGCTGCGGAGCCTGACGCGGGGGCGTGCGATTTGGGCGTGGAACTAAAAAGCTTTGGTGACGATTTGTCGTAATGTTTAGTGATAGTTATTTCGTGCGACCGTACTCTGTTATTCTTCGCGGAAGCATGGATTGTGACGGCCACCACCATTACCAGCGCGACGCCCAGCGGTAAGCCGGAACGTCTCACGTGCGAGATCCATTGCCTTGAATTCGACATCTCAGTCGCTCCCCTGCAAAAGCATCGCAATATTCGATCAGGGCTCGAAACGCTTGTAAAGGTGAACCTTTAGGCCTGCCGCCTAAACATCATACCGCTGCGTTGGCGGCTACTCCCGGATAGTAGGGGCACGACCTTAGCGGCATCGCGCGGAGCCGCCTTGGTCCACCCAAGACATTGATCGAACTCCCAATATCGCTTTGAAGCGAGTGATCTGGCAGTCGGCTTCGATCTTGAGCTTTGGTGCCCATGTTGGGTACAGGAAATCCAATGTCAGCTTGTGGCCGATTGTGTTGAAACAGTCCGAGTGACGCCGTGACCAAATTTTTTAAGCGGCACAGGCTCTCTTTTGGAAAGCGGACGCGGGGAACATCAACTTTTGTCTTCCGATGACCGTGGCGGTTTCTGAATGGAATTGCAGCGTCAATCTGAGCCGAGCAAAGATAAGGAAGTCATTTTGACGGTTTTTATTCTGGCTCAACTTTCGACTTTTTCAACACAATCGGCCCCTTGCAGACCTCGCGCCATATCCGCGAGCTATGCGGGATTTTGGGTGACGGCGCGATCAGGCGGCGCGGTTTGAGGACGCTTCAATCACCTCGATGCCGTCTTGGAATCTGACACCTTCGATCACTTTCGGCAACTGGTTTTGACCTTGCAGCCGCCGCCAGGTTTTCGAGGCGGCCATGACCAGCTTGAACACCATCAGCTTTGCGGTGGTCGATGACAGCGAGCCACGCGTTCGAACCGTTCTGTGCCGAACCGTGGCAAACACGCTCTCGATCGGATTCGACGTGCGCAGGTGGTCCCAATGTTCGGCGGGGAAGTCGTAGAACGCCAGCAGCGCCCCGCGATCCTTGATCAGGCAGGCGGCCGCCTTGTCGTATTTCGTCCCGTATTTCTCGACGAACACGTCAATCGCGGCCTCGGCCGAAGCGCGGTTCGGAGCCAGGTAGACCTCGCGCAGGTCCTTTTTCATGTTGGCCTGCACGGACAGCGGGACCTTGTTCAGGACATTCGCGGTTTTGTGCACCCAGCACCGCTGGTGGCGTGTTCCCGGATACACCTCCTCAATCGCTTTCCAGAAGCCGAGGGCGCCGTCCCCGACCGCGATTTCTGGACCAGTCTGCAACCCGCGCCGCTTCACTTCGATCAGCAGCTCACGCCAGCTCTGCGCGCTTTCGCGAGCGCCCACCTGGAAGCCGACAAGTTCCTTCCTGCCCTCGGGCGTGGCGCCGATCAGCACCAGCATGCATTCGGCGTTGTCTTCCATCCGGGCCTGCAGGTAGACCCCATCAGCCCAGACATACACGTACCGCCGGGCCGACAGATCGCGCTTCTGCCAACGCTCGTACTCCGCCTGCCATTCCGCCGTCAGCCTGGAAATCACCGCCGGGGACAGGTTCGGCGCCTCCTTGCCGAGCAGCGCCGCCAACGCCTCCTGGAAGTCGCCGGTGGAGATGCCGCGGAGGTAAAGCACCGGCAACAGCGCATCCAGGCTCCGCGTTCGCCGCGCCCATTTCGGCAGGATCGCCGACGAGAACCGGATCCGGTCCGCATCCTCCACGGAGCCACGATCCCGTATCTTCACCGCCCGGACCTCGACTGGGCCAATGCCTGTCTGGATCTCGCGCGCGGGTGCGTGACCGTGCCGGACAATCCGATTGCGGCCGTCCGGGAGCTTGAGGTCCTGCATACTGGCCAAAAAAGCCGCCGCCTCGCATTCGACAGCCTGGGTCGGCAGCTTTCGGGCGCCGGCTCGCAAAACACTGGTCAGGGGATCGTCGATGTCTTCGGGCTGACGAAGCCGCAGCACGCTGCTAGTCTCGTTCATGGCGTATCGCTCTCCTTGAGAGGTTCTGGCAGGCTCGACACCCGCCTCGATACGCCGCCTATCTCACTCCGTCATCACCCACTTTCCCGCATAGCTCCATATCCGCTCTCACGTCGTCAAGAGCAAAGCGATCGACGCAGGAGTCTTGGATTTCGCTTCGCTCCATCCGGGCTACAGGCGCCATCGGGCCAAGCGACTGAATCGTAACAACTCCCCACCCGACCGCTCGCTTCGCTCGCGGCCTCCCCCTTTCAGGGGGAGGGATAAAGCAGCGCGGCCCGCGCCTCACCTTCCGCCCGACACCCGCAAGTTGGCGCCGTTGATGTAGGACGCTTCGTCCGACAGCAGGAACAGGATGGCATGCGCCACCTCGTCCGCCTGTCCCGGACGGCCCATCGGCAGCGCCGGCCCAACCCGCTCGATCCGGCCGGGCGGCTGGATGTCGGTGTCGATCACGCCGGGCGTGATGGCGTTGACCCGCATGCCTTCCTTTGCCACCTCGCGTGCGACTCCGATCACCGCGGAATCGACGCCGCCCTTGGCGGCGGCGTACCACACGCATTCATTGGCGCCGCCGAGCGGCGCCGCCATCGACGACAGCATCACCACCGAACCGCCCTTGCCGCCGTTCTTGGTCGACATCCGGCGCACGCATTCGCGCAGACAAATCAGCGCGCCGAAGGTGTCGATGTCGAGCACCTCGCGGATGGTTTCAGTGTCCGCTTCGTCGAGCCGCGAGTTCTTTCCGATGATGCCGGAGCTGTGGACGAAATGGGTGATAGGCCCGAGCGCCTTGGTCCCCTCATCAAAAGTGCGCTTGATGTCGGATTCGAGCGCCATGTCACCCTGGATAGCCACCGCCTTGTGGCCGGCCGTTTTCACTGCCGCGACCACCTCGTCGGCGGCCTTGGCATTGCTCTTGTAGTTGACGGCGACGTCATAGCCGGCAGCGGCGGCAGCGCGGGCGGTGGCGGCGCCGATGCCACGGCTGCCGCCGGCGATCAGAAGGACAGGCATGGAGAACTCCCGACAGAAACAAAGGCTCTATTTTATTGGCGCATGATCTTATCCGAAAACCGGTTCCCACTTTTCGGGATCATGCGCCAGCGAATACCGTTACGCGGCCGGACGCAACAGGCCGACGGCGAAGAAGTAGATGGCGATGACGGAAAGCGGGACAGTGACATAGGGGCCCGGCTCGAGATTGGCAGCGACCGCCAGGAAAGCCAGCACCGCCCAAGCCGCCAGCAACGTCACGTTGAACGGCCGCCAATGCTTGACCCGGAACGGGTGCAGGAACTTGACGGGGACGAAGCTCAAGCCCACCAACACGAACACGCCGGCGGCGGCGATCCACTCTGGCGGCTGCAGGATGTAGAGATAGAAGGCCGCCAGATTCCATAAGCCCGGAAAGCCGCGGAAATAGTTGTCCCCGGTCTTCATCCGCCGGTCGGCGAAATAGAGCGCGCCGGTCATGCAGATGACGACGCCGGAAACAATCGCCAGCGCCTGCGGCAACAGCCCACTGGCGGCGATCGCATAGGCCGGCACGAATACGTAGGTCACGAAATCGATCACCAGGTCGAGCGTTTCGCCCGACCAGCGCGGCAGCACTTCGGCAACCCGGAATGCCCGCGCCAACGGCCCATCGATACCGTCGACGACGAGCGCGACGCCCAGCGTAAAAAACATCGCCGCCCAGTGGCCACCGGTCGCCAGCACCAGCGCCAACAGCGCCAGTCCCGCGCCGGTTGCGGTGAACACATGGATGGCAAAGGCGCGGACCCTATCCCAGGTCACTTACTGATTGCCCCAATCGAGCTTGACGATCTCGCAGGAGCGGCCGGCCAGGTTCCAGTTGCGGCCGAAGCCGCGGAAGCGCGACTTCTCGGCGCGCGCCACGATCACGTCCGATCCAATCCAGTATTCGCTGTTGCGGATCACGACATTCTGGTCGCGCTCCTTGCCGCGCACCGGGGTGATGGTGCCGCCGCCGTACTTCTCCAGGCTGACGATGCGGGTGTCACCCTGTGTTTCATAGGTAATCGGGATCTGGTGCACGCCGAGGAACTGACCCACCAAAATCGACAGCAGATGCGTGGTGCCGCCGACGCGGCCGGTGAAGATGCGGGTCAGCCCTTTCACCGCCTGGATCGGCGCCTTGTCGTCGATGAAGAGCGCCGCGGTCCAGTTGCCGCGCGCCATGATGCCGGGGAGGTCCATCATTAGCCCGACCTTGATGCCGGACAAATCGATGGTGTCGAAATGGCCCTCGTCGATCCGAATGCCGGCCCAGGTCTGGCAACGCTCCTCGGTCGGCGGATGCTCACCCAGTGACAGCACGCAGGGGCAGAACACTGTGCAACTGCACGACAGCGCCAATTCGCCTTTCAACGTCCACGCTTCCGTCAAGTTTCACTCCCGGCTTTTTTTGAGCATTAGCGCAAATTCCATGGCGCCGCCAACGGGCGGCGCCGACCGCGAACATCAGTACCATCATAGCCCAACAGCAAGCGCAGGGTGGGTCCGAGCGACGCGGGCCCACCCCTCTTTGAATATTGCTCCGACTTTAAGCGCGGGACTGCGGCGCGTCGCGCGACGACCTGCTCTCAGTTCAGTTCGTAAGCCGCAAAGTGGTCGTGCGCGACAATGAGCCGGCGTTGGCTTCGGCACCCGCACCGACGCCAGCCGAAAAGCTGGTGCACCGTGGAGATTGGCCACGTTCCGCATAGCTAAGCCCGACCGCGCCTCCTGCCCCACCCAGCGCCTTGAGTGAAACAGAAAAGCCCTGTCCCTTGCCGGCGAGCTGGCTCGCCCGTGGGTAGTATGCGGTAACAATTGCGTTGACGCTCCCGCCGGCCGCTGTGCCGATCTGCCAGCCCAGAGTTTCATATACATAAGCCTTCCCGCGCAGCGTGGTGTCGAGCGCGACGAAGAACTGCGAATTGGCGCCCACGATGGCTCCGACTTCGCCGCCAATGCCGATCGAAAGAGACTTGAATCCACGGCTCTGCATGACGCTGGCGGCAGCTTTAAGCTCCGGCGCGCACGTGCCGGCAAGGAGGAAGTCTTTAAGCTTAGCATTCTGCTTCTTGCGCAGTAGCGGTTTCAGGATACGCAACACGGGCGGGCGGTAGAAGCAGAGCGCGACCCTCAAGAAAGACGGGGCCATAGGCTTGAAATCGCGATAGCATTGTTTGCCAAGCGCGGCCGCGGAATTCAGATTGGATTTCTTTACGCAGAGATTCTTGATAAAATCCTCGGCGAGGCCGCGATCGCACGACGGGATGCGCTCGAATACCTTGCAAGGCCGCTGATTCAGGCCACCGCAGACGAAGCGGACTTTCGGGGGCGCACAAACATTGGGGTGGACGTACTCGATCAACCCCTTATTGCATGAAGGGACCCGCTCCCAGAGCTTACAGGGCCGCTGATTCGAGTCCGCCGCAGCGACCAGCCAGGCTGGCAACGCACTGGCCGCGAAACTCTCGCAGCCCGCGATTACATGACGGTATCCGCTCGAAGACCTTGCAGGCTCTTTGATTGGCTCCACCACAAATGATGCGCCGTGGCGGCGGTTTTTGCACGACAATGCAGCGCCCGCCACGATTGGTGAGACCGCGGTTACACGCCGGGATGTGTTCGAAAATCTTGCAGGCTCTTTGATTAAGCCCTCCGCACACGACGCGTCGGGGCGGCGGTGGGTGGAAGATCGGGCGCGCGGGCGGCCTGCTGACGACAATGCAACGCCCGCCACGATTGGCGAGACCGCGGTTACACGCCGGAATGTGTTCGAAAATCTTGCAAGCGCGCTGATTTACACCGCCGCAGTTAACGGCCCTCGCCTGGGCGCCGCCAATCATTCCCTGAGCGATGGTGACGACTGCGCAACAAACAATCGTTGCGACGAGTTTGAAGCACGCCTGCATTTACCGCCCCCCCATTCGTCTCATTTCGGTCGCTTGAGGTTCGCTTTGCTCAGACCTCCGACCGGTTCGCCTATAGCGAGCATTTTGTGCGGGATTTGCCACTAAATTCCAACGTGGATTGAAAGTTTGCACCTTTCCGGCATGCCCGCAAGGCAGACGCGAGGTGCCGGCGCGCGTCAGGCTTCGTTGGGTGGTTGTTCGACACATCCCAGGGGGACAGCGACCGGTCCATCGGGGCTATGAAAGCTGGCGGGGCCAGGAACATGGCCGCGTCCAAGATCAGCGACGTAATTCGGTTAGACCGGCCAATGGGCGGCGAAGGCCACGCCCACAAAGGTGACACCGGCGGCGATCATGGCGACGCCGACCGCATGGCTGAAGCGGGTGCCGGTGAGCATCTTTTCGACCGTCATCACGATGCCGAGCCCGGCCATCCACACGACGTTCATGACGCCAACCGCAAACATCACCACCATCATGGCCCAGCAGCAGCCGAGGCAGAAAAGTCCCTGCTTCAGCCCGAGCCGGAATACGCCGCGCGAGCCGGTTTCCCAGTTGGCGAAGAAGAACGGGAACGGGCTCTGGCATTGCCGGAGGCAGGCGTGTTTGAGTGACGAGAATTGGTAGAAACCGGCGGCGATGAAGATGGCGCCCGAGAACAAGCCGCTGGCCGACGCCATGCTCTCGTCGATGAGCGCGGTTTGGGTAAAGCCAAATTGCACGAGCGTCGCGAGAGCGGCAAAGCCGAGCCAAACCGCGGTGTAGCCGGCGGCGAGCACGAACGGCGAAACAATCGGTTCTCCCTTGGCCGCGGCGGTGTCGGCGATCTCCGCGTAAGTGAAGATCATCGGTCCGGCGCTCGGCAGCATCATCGCCAGCACCATCGCGGCCCACATCAGGCCGACCACCGCAAAGCCGGTGAGACCCCAAGCCTCGCCCGGCATCGCCAGCACCGAAAGGCCGAAGGTCGGCTTGCACAGCGCGGCGAAGGCGCGCGGCAGCAGATCGAGCGCTCCCATCCCGGGTCCGAGGGCGCTCGCCGGACCGCCCATACCGGCCATCAGCAGGCCGAGCCAGAGCCAGCCGAGCCCGGTAATTGCCACGATGCAAATCCCGGCGAGCCACTTCGGTCGCGCCAGCACGAATCCCAGCCGGCCGGCGGCGGGCGGCAGGTGGTCGAGGCTGCGGTCGATTTCTGACATTGGAGCGTTCGGTGTTGCGCGATCCGGCATAGCGCATCATGCCAGACGGGAGTATCGACACATGGGTGCATTGTTGCGGCCCTTGGTTTTCGGCCGGAGCCCGTGCACGCTCACCCAAGGACTACGAAAAGTAGGCGAGAGCATTGATTTCGGACAAAAATCGCCGTGATCCGCAGGCCGTCGTCGTCGGCAGAGGCCCGGCAGGTCTGACGGCAGCGATTGCGCTTGCGAGCGGCGGCATCGCTACGGTTCTGGTGGGGACCAGGCCGGGCCAGGCCGATAACCGCACCACCGCCCTGCTCGCGGGCTCTGTCACTGCCCTGGAAACGCTGAGGGTCTGGACGCTCTGCCGCGACCAAGCCGCACCGCTCCGGGTGATGCGCATCGTCGACGACACTGGCAGGCTGTGGCGAGCGCCCGAGGTTAAATTCGAGGCGGACGAAATTGGGCTTGAGGCGTTCGGCTACAACATCGAGAACCGCCACTTGGTGGCGGCGCTGGAACAGCGCGCCCACACCCTCCCTGGCCTGCGGCTGGTCGACGATCAGGTGACGGAGTTGACGCCGGGCGAAGACGACGTGTCGGTCGTGCTCAAGGGCGGCGAGACGCTGTGCGCGCCGCTGGTGATTGGCGCCGATGGCCGCCGCTCGCTCTGCCGCACCGCGGCCGGCATCGCGCTCGACGAGCGCCGCTACCCGCAAGTGGCGCTGACGGTGTCGTTCGGCCACAGCCGGCCGCACCGCGACGCCTCGACCGAATTCCACACCCCGAGCGGCCCCTTCACCGTGGTGCCGCTGCGTGGAGCGTTTCCAGGCGAAGTGGGAACCGGTTCGCCGTCCGGAAACGCGACAGAACAAAAACTTGGCCAACGCTCGAGCGTGGTCTGGGTGCTCGATCCCGATGACGCCGAAGACATCGCCGCCTTGAACGACGGCGAACTATCCGCCGAGATCGAACGCGCATCCCATTCCATCCTCGGCAAAGTCACGGTCGAACCAGGTCGCGGGCTGTTCCCGCTCACGGTCGCCACGACACGCCGCTTTGGCGACAAGCGTATCGCACTGGTCGGCGAAGCCGCCCACGTGATCCCGCCGATCGGCGCGCAAGGGCTCAATCTCGGTTTACGCGACGCCGCCACCATCGGCGAACTCGCGGTCGGGGCGCTTTGCCACGATGGCGATGTCGGCAACGCCGCATTGCTCGCGCGCTATGACCGCCTGCGCCGCGCCGACGTCGGCAGCCGCACCTTTGCCGTCGATCTGCTCAACCGCACTTTGCTGTCGGACCTGTTGCCGGCGCAGGGCGCGCGCGGCTTGGGCCTTTACATGATCGACCGCGTGGGGCCCCTGCGCCGTAGCATCATGCGCGAAGGCGTCGCCCCGCGCGCGTCGCAGCCGCGGTTGATGCGCGGCGAGGCGTTGTAGTTAGGGCGTGAACTTATCGGAAGGCGTCGGGAGCCGAGTGGAAATGTTCGAAAAGTTCACGGCCTTGGATATCGAGACCACGGGGGCACGCATCCACCTCCGCCACGGCGGAAATGGTCCGCCTCTCCTGCTGCTCCATGGAAATCCGATGACTCACGTGACTTGGCACAAAGTCGCCGACCGTCTCGCCGAACGTTTCCATGTGGTGGCGGCTGATTTGCGAGGCTATGGCGACAGTGTCGGCCCGGAGGACGGCGGCGACAATCACGCAAATTATTCATTCCGCGCAATGGCGCAGGATCAAGTTGAGGTGATGGAGCGGCTCGGCTATCGCGAGTTTTTTGTCGCTGGGCATGATCGCGGCGCGCGGACGGCACACCGGATGGCGCTCGACCACCCCGAACGAGTGAAGAAAGCCGCCGTCATCGACATACTTCCAAATTATCACATCTGGACCCACGCTTCCACGCCATGGGCGATGAAGTCATGGCACTGGCTATTCATGGCGCAGCCCTACGATTTGCCAGAGCGCATGATGGCCTCTGTTCCCGCCGAATGGTTTATGGAACGCAAGCTATCGAAACCCGGTATCGGTCTTGGTTTTTTTGCCCCCGAGGCTTTTCGCGAATACGTACGATGCTTCACTTGGAAGACGATCCACGCTTCGTGCGAGGATTACAGAGCCTGCGCGACGTGCGATTTCGAAATGGATCAGGCCGACCGAAAGGCGGAAAGGAAAGTGACCTGTCCCATGTTGGTGATTTGGGGCGCACGAAGTCACACCGGGAGCGTTCACGGCGACGTCCTTGCCGTCTGGAAGGATTATGTCGATGACGCCATCGGCGGGCCGATCGACTGTGGGCACTATGTGCCGGAAGAGGCACCGGAGGAGACGTTGTCCTGGTTGCTGCGGCATTTTTCAAAATGATCGCCGGTCGCGCAGACCGGCCGCAAGCACGGTCTAGCAACAGCAACGCGATGGCTGCGGCCGCGAAGTCATCCCTGCAAAAATGTCTGGTTCCCCGCAGCCATTGGAGGAAAAACCGACTTCACGGCACTATGCGACAAGACTGATGTCTGAGTGCACGCCCTAGCGAAACAACAGCGGCGGCAGCGAGCCCGACTTCACCAACCACATTACCGTGGTCAGCGTCACCACCGACGCCAGCGTGCCGACCAGCACCGCACTCGAGGCCTGCTCGACCCAGATGTCGTACTGGCGCGCGAACACGAACACGTTGAGCGCCGGTGGCAGCGCCGCCATCAGCACCGCGGTTTCGATCCAGTACTGCTGGAAGGGTCCGAACAGCGACAGCAGCAGAAACACCAGAATCGGGTGCAGCAGCAGCTTCACCGCGGTCGTAAAAGGGATTTCCCAAGGCATCTTCTGCAGCGGCCTCAGCGCCACCGTCACGCCGAGCGTGAACAGCGCGCAAGGCGCGGCCGCGCTCTGCAGGAACTGCATCAACCGATCCAATCCCACCGGCGGCTGGAAGTGCACCGCGGCTGAGAGCACGCCCAGCGCACTGGCGATGATCAGCGGATGGCCCGCCACCCGCTTCACCACTTCCATCGCGATCGCCGGCACGCTCATCGGCTGCTTGCCGCGCAGCGCCATCAGAAACGGCACCATGGTGAACAGGATGATGTTGTCGAAGCAGAAGATCAGCGCCACCGGCACTGCCGCCTGCTGGCCGAGCGTCGCCAGCGCCAGTCCCGGGCCCATGTAGCCGATATTGCCGTAGCCGCCCGCAAGCCCCGCGATGGTCGACTCGCCGATATTGCCGTCGCGGATGAACATGCCGATGGCGAACGACACCGCGAAGGCCCAGAAGGTCGCCAGCGTGGTGGCAAAAATGAAATCGACCTGCGCGAGTTGGTTGAGCGGAGTCTGTGCCAGGATGCGATAAAACAGGGCCGGCAGTGACACATAGACGATGAAGAAGTTCATCCAGCCGAGCGCGGTGTCCGGAATCTGCTTGATCCGGCCGGATGCAAAGCCGATGACAATCAACCCGAAAAACGGTAGCGCGAGATTAAGAACGTCAATCATTCAATGGGTTCCGGCCGGTGCCTGAAGCAGCTTGTAAGCAGCCACTTGGCGTGGCCTTTGCCTTGCTCTAAACGGCGGGACGGCCCTTTGAAAAGCCCCGAAAAGAACCAGACCCAACCCCTCGCCCGAAAGCGCCCATGAAACTTTCCCGCCAGTTCTTTCAACCGCTCGCCATCGGCGCGCCGGCCCCGATGCGCGAGTTGCCGGTGCGGCTCGAGCGGATGATCCACTTCATCCCGCCGCATGTGGAGAAGGTGCGCGCCAAAGTGCCCGAACTGGTCGCTCAGGTCGACGTGGTGCTGGGCAATCTGGAAGACGCCATTCCGATCGATGCTAAACAGGCCGCCCGCGAAGGCTTCATCGCGATGGCCAAGGCCACCGATTTCGGCACAACGGGCTTGTGGACCCGCATCAATGCCCTCAATTCGCCCTGGGCGCTGGATGACGTGACGGGAATTGTCGGCGCGGTCGGCGGCAAGCTCGACGTCATCATGCTGCCCAAGGTCGACGGTCCGTGGGACATCCATTATCTCGACCAGTTGCTCGCGCAACTCGAGGCGCGCCACCAGACCGAAAAGCCGATCCTGATCCACGCCATTCTCGAAACCGCGCAAGGCGTCAACAATGTCGAGGCCATCGCCACCGCCTCCCCGCGCATGCACGGCATGAGTCTCGGCCCCGCCGATCTCGCCGCCTCGCGCGCCATGAAAACGACCCGCGTCGGCGGCGGTCATCCTGACTACAAGGTGCTGGCGGATCCCGATCCATCGAACCCCGGCGCGGCGCGCGCGGCCTATCAGCAGGACCTGTGGCACTACACCATCGCCAAGATGGTTGACGCCTGCGCCGCGGCCGGCATCAAGGCGTTCTATGGCCCGTTCGGCGATTTCTCTGATCCGGCCGCCTGCGAGGTCCAGTTCCGCAACGCCTTCCTGCTCGGCTGTGTCGGCGCCTGGTCGCTGCACCCGTCGCAAATTGCCATCGCGAAGACAGTTTATTCGCCCGATCCGGGCGAAGTCGCTTTCGCCAAAAAGATCGTCGACGCCATGCCCGACGGCGCTGGCGCCGTCATGATCGACGGCAAGATGCAGGACGACGCCACCTGGAAACAGGCCAAGGTTTTGCTCGACCTCGCCCGTATCGTAGCGGCTAAGGACCCGGAGATGGCGGCACGCTACGGTCTCTAACAAGCCTTTGTTTATACCGCGTTTTTTCCGCAAGGCGGCCCGCCCTGGCGGACTGCCCCGCAATGCATTATTGGGTCAGCCCATGAACAAGATGCGCAACGCCAAATTCATGATCGGCCAGGTGGTCAAGCACCGCCTGTTTCCGTTCCGCGGCGTCGTGTTCGACATCGATCCCGAGTTCAACAACACCGAGGAATGGTGGGAGTCGATCCCCGCGGACGTGCGGCCGCACAAGGACCAGCCCTACTACCATCTGTTCGCCGAGAACGATGAGACCGAATACGTCGCCTATGTCTCGGAACAGAATCTGCTGCCCGACACGTCCGGAGAGCCGATACGCCATCCGCAGGTGGCCGAGGTGTTTGATCGAGACGACACCGGCAGCTACCGCCCGCGCAATAGCCAGTTGAATTAGCCGGCGCCGTGCCAGGCTCGCGGCGCAACTTGCGGCGTCCGTTGGCGCAAAAAAAGCGCGGGGCTGAGCCCGCGCTTTTTCTTCTTATTTTAGATGTCTTAGCGAAAATCGTTCGCGCTATTTCTTCGGCGCCGGTGCGGTCGATGCCGCCGGCTGCTGCGCTTCCAGTTTCTTGCGCGCGGCTTCCGCCTTCTTCTGCAGCTCTTCCTGCAGCTTGCGCTGCTGTTTTTCGAAGACCTTGGGATCGGTCGCCGGACCATCGATCGCCTTGGCGAAGTCGTTGAGTGGCAGCGGCAGGCTGATCGGCTGGCCGCGCATATTGATCGCCTGCACGGTCAGCATATGGCCCTTCTTCATCTGCTTGATCATCTCGTCGCTGACCGGATAGTCCGACATGCAGCCCACTGGGAAGCAAATCTTGTAAGGCTCATTGACCGGCGTGCCCTGGTCGATGATCAAGCGCGTGCCGTGCTGCAACTGCATGCCGAGCGGAACGGTCACGCGCAGCATCTTCGGCTGCCCTTCCGGCTCGAACAGTTGCACGATGGCGACCGGCATGCCGTTTTCCAACCGGCCGTCCTTGGTAACGACGCAGACTTCTTTGTGGTTTGTGTCGTTGCCCTTGCCACACACCTTCATCCACGGCGAATACATCAACGCCGGTTTGTTGTTCTGTGCCGCCTGCGGCGCCGGCTGCGCAGGCTTGGCGGCCGGCGCCGGTTTGGCAGCCGGTTTCTTGTGCTGGGCAAGCGCCGGCGGTGCCGCCAACAGGGTCGCCGCTGCCACCAAAGCGGCGGCTGCCGCAGTGGCACTGAGCACCCGGCCCCAAGGCCGAGGCCATGCGATCCGATGAATCATTGCTGCTTCCTTTGTTCCCGCCGTCCGCGGCCCCTCGCCAAACCGGACGGTCGCCTGTTTTTTTCCTGGGCTCTCTCCGCACCAAATAGGGCGAGAGCGTGACCGGGCCTCTTCCGCCTGATAGCCCATCTTAGGCCTGCAATAAAGCCATGAATGCGCCGAAAATACGGGGCTCCTTGTGCTAGTTTCGGGCAAAATCGGAAACGAATCGCATTCGACCCGTGTCTTCGCCTTTGACAAGCCCACGCGTCGGCCCGGCTTGGAAGCCGTCCCGACGCTCGGTTCTGTTCGGGACGCTGCTGGCGGCCGGCGGGCTCGCGCGTTGGCCCGCGCGCGCGCGCGAGGTCGCGCCGCCGGCCGAATCGGTCCGTCACGCCATCGCCATGCACGGACAACCGGCTTGGGGACCGGGCTTCAGCCATCCGACCTATGCTGATCCGGCCGCCCCCAAAGGTGGTACATTAGTCCAGGGCGTCCTCGGCACCTTCGATAGCCTCAATCCCTTCATCGTGCAGGGTCTGCCGGCGCTCAACATCCGCAGCTATGTAATCGAGAGCCTCTTGGCGCGCGGCTATGACGAACCGTTCACCCTCTACGGCCTAATCGCCGACGGCGTCGAGACGAATGCGGCGCGCTCCTACGTGACCTTCACCATCCATCCCGCCGCCCGCTTTTCCGACGGCAAACCGGTTACGCCGGACGACGTGATCTTCTCGTGGAGTTTGCTGCGCGATCACGGGCGCCCCAACTTCGGTATCTATTATTCGAAGGTCGTGAAGGCGGAGAGTGATGGCGCGCGCGCGGTGCACTTCGATCTCACCGGAGCGAACGACCGTGAGTTGCCGCTGATCCTCGGCCTGATGCCGATCGTCGCAAAGCATGCGATTGATCCCGAGCGTTTCGAGAAGACGACCTTCGCGGCTCCGCTCGGCACCGGCCCCTACACGGTAACCAAGGTGAAGCCGGGCTCAAGCGTCACCTTCACTCGCGATACCAACTATTGGGGCCGGGACCTGCCGATCAACCGGGGCCTGTGGAATTTCGACACCATCCGCTTCGACTATTACCGCGACGGCAACACTCATTTCGAGGCGTTCAAGACCGGGCTCTACGACGCGCGCCTGGAGACCGATCCCGGCCGTTGGAAAACCGCCTATAATTTTCCCGCCGTCCGCAAGGGCCAGGTCGTCAAGGAGGAATTCCCGAACGGATTGCCGAAAGGCATGGACGGACTGGTGTTCAATACTCGCCGGCCCGTCTTTGCCGACGTCCGCGTACGCGAGGCGATCCTCCATCTGTTCGATTTCGAATGGCTCAACCACACTTATTTTTTCGACGTCTATCGCCGCACTGCCAGCTATTTTGACGACTGCCCGCTGTCCTCCCACGGGCGGCCGGCCAATGCCCGAGAGCGCGAACTGCTGAAGCCGTTTCCCGGTGCGGTGCGTTCCGACATCATGGAAGGCCAATGGTCGCCGCCCAAGAGCGACGGCTCCGGCCGCGACCGCAAGGGTCTGCGCCGAGCGCTGGCGCTTTTCGCCCAGGCCGGCTGGCACATCGAGGGCACCGCGCTCACCCACCGCGCCACCGGCAGGCGGTTCACCTTCGAATTCCTCACCGCGACTCGCGACGAAGAACGGTTGGCGCTCGCCTTTTCGCGCACGCTCAGGCATGCCGGCATTGACGCGCGCGTGCGCACCGTCGACGCCACGCAGTTCGAACAGCGCCGGATCCGCTTCGAATTCGACATGATGAAGTACCACTGGGACCAGTCGCTCTCGCCTGGCAACGAGCAATTGTTCTACTGGAGCTCGGCCGCTGCCGGCGAGGAAGGCAGCCGCAACTACATGGGCGTCAAGTCAAAAGCCGTTGACGCCATGATCAAGGCCATGCTCGCGGCCGTCAGCGAATCCGACTTCGTGGCCGCCATTCGGGCGCTCGACCGGGTGCTGCTGTCGGGCTTTTATGTTGTGCCTCTCTATCATCTCCCCGTGCAATGGGTGGCGCGCTGGACCAAAATCAAACATCCGAATCGCACTTCGTTGTTCGGCTATCTGCCGGAAACGTGGTGGTATGGGGAGGCCACATGATCCTTGGCGAAGACGACGACGGCGCGCCGGCGACGCCGCAGGGAGCCACCCTCGACAGCCTCTTTCGGCGCGCTGGTGTACGTCAGGCGCATAGCGTGGCGCTCGCTGATGGGCCAGACCGCTACCGAGTTACCGGGGGGGCGCCACGCTCGCTCACTTATGCCGACGCCGACCGAGCAATCTCGGCCGTGGCGGCGCAATTGCGCGGCCTCGGCCTGCCGACCGATGCCATGGTCGCGATCCAGCTCGGCAACACGGTAGAAAGCGTCATCGCCCTACTCGGTGTGTTGCGCGCCGGCATGATCGCCATCCCGTTGCCGCTGCTGTGGCGCAAGCAGGAGATCGTTGCCGCCCTCGGCCAGATCGGCGCCAAGGCGATCATCACCGCGTCGTATGTCGGCAATACCCGCACCGCCGAGATTGCGATCGAAGCTGCGGTCGAACTCTTCACTATCCGCCACGTCTGCGGATTTGGACGCAATCTGCCCGACGGCGTGGTACCGCTCGACGAGCGTACGCCCGTGAGAGGCGAATTCACCCAAGCGCCGGCGCGGTCCGGGAATGCCGCCGCCCATGTCGCCGTCGTCACCTTCGACGTTACGCCCAACGGGCCGGTGGCGGTCGCGCGCAATCACACCGAGTTGATCGCCGGCGGTCTCGCCGTCGCGCTGGAGGCGGGTCATCCCCAGAGCGGCGCCATCCTAACCGCCGTACCGCTTACATCTTTTGCCGGCCTGGCGCTCGCTCTGATGCCGTGGCTGCTTTCCGGCGGTACGCTGCACCTGAATCATCCCTTCGAACCTGACGCCTTCGCCGCGCAGCGCAAGGAGATCGGCGCCGGTCTGGTGGTATTGCCGGGCGCCGCTCTGCCCGCGCTGGGCAAACCGGCGCAACCGAACGGCGAGACCATCGTAGCTCTGTGGCGCGCGCCCGAGCGGCTTGCCAGTCAGCCCAACTGGCGCGGCTCGGCGACGCTGATCGATATCGTGGCCTTCGGCGAACTGGGGCTTATCGCGACCCGGCGCATGTCAGGAGCCCCACCGGCGTTGCTGCCCTATGGCATCGTCAGCCCCGCGCGCGGCGGCGACAACACAACCACGCTTATTGAAACCGCACGCACCGCAGAAGGCACGCTCGGCCTGCGCGGCGCGATGGTGCCGACGCACGCTTTCCCGCCCGGCGCCGATCAGGGCTATGCACCGTTCCTTGCAACCGACCAGGACGGGTTGGTCGATACCGGCCTCGCCTGCCGTCGCCGGCTCGACACCAATTCGCTGAAGATGAGCGCGCCTGCCCCCGGCATCAGGACGATTGGCGGCTATCGGTTTCACGAGCGCACACTGGAAGAGGCAGTCGCTGCCGTCGATGCGGAAGCGACAATTGTCGCTCTGCCGGACGCCACGCTCGGACAGCGCCTCGCCGGCAGCGCGCGCAACCGCGCCGGCCTGATTGCCGCCTTGCTGGCCGCCGGCGCCAATCCGCTCATCGCCGACGCCTTCCGTCCGCGCGAGCCGCGCAATATCGCGTAATGTGCCACTGCCGTTGACGGGCCGTTAACAGGGCGCCGCCTATGGTTGCGCGCCTTCGTAACATATTCGTCGCGTACGCCCCATGTCGCTTCAAGGTCCCATTATCGTGGTCGCCGAAAACCCGGCGACCGACCTCATTGAAGCGCTCAGTGCCGCGGGCGCCTTCCCCATCGTCGAAGCCAAATGGGCGGACGCGCCGACCGCTTTTGTCGCGGTCAAGCCGGCGGCGGTCGTTATCGCCGATCCGGGCGAGCCGGAAAGCAATTCCTCCGCCCGCATGCTCTGCCTGCAAATTGCCACCGCGAACGGCGCCATCGTGCCGACCATCGCCCGCGTGCAAGGCGACCAGGAGGCCGCCATCCCGATCGCGCTGGCCACAGACGCCGATCTGCCGGTCGAACGCCTGATTGCGCGCTTGAGTTCAGCCCTGCGCGTGCGCGCGCTGCACGCCACGGTCCTGCGCCGTGTCGTTGAGGCGACCGCGCAAGGTGGCACGCTGCCCGCGCTGCCGACACACGATGCGCTGGAAGACGCAACCGTGCTGATTGTCGGCCGTGGCCCTCTCTATCCGACGCTCAGCGTCGCCATTGGCGAGCGCGTCAACGTGGTGGGCACGTTCAGCGTGGAGACCGCTGCCACTCATCTCGACGTGCGCGAAATCGACGGAGTGGTGGTTGCCGACGGCATTTCGCCGCGCATGGTGGAAGCTTTCCTTACCGTGCTGGCGGAGGAGCCGCGGCTTCGTGGCGTTCCGATCGCCATGATCGGCGACGCACCGCCCGCTTTTGACGAAGCCCTGATCAATATCGATCACGTCAATGGCGATCCGCGGCGGCTGGTGCCGCGCATGATGCCGCTGGTGCGCATGCACGCCTTCGAGGGCAGGCTCAAGCGCATGCTTGCTTCGCTCGATGCCGGCGGCATGTTCGATCCGCAGACCGGTCTGTTGATGCGGGACGTATTCTGGCGCGACCTCGACAAGGCCATGCTTGAAGCGAGCGACCGCAGCCTTCCGCTCTCGCTTGCACGCTTCACTTTCGAGGGCACGTATGAGGAGCGCGCCGGCCTCGATGGCGCTCGCCTCCTCAAGCGGCTGATCCGCAATATCGACTTCGCCACCCGTGAAGACGATGGCTCCATTCTGGTCGCGCTGACGCAGACCGACCTGCGTCACGCCCATGTGGTGGTGCGCCGCCTCGCCGGCGCGCTGCGCAATCACATGCGCCCGGCCAACAACCCGCAACATCCGATCGCCGCCAACGTCACGCTGGCGACGCTGAAGGCAGGCGACAGCCTCGACAGCCTGATGATGCGGGTGATGGGCAGCCGGGTGGTTGCCGCCGAATAGCCGAAAGCCTAGGCTTCCCTCAATTCCCGTGTGGACGAGGAGCCAGCCATGTCCGGACAACAACCACTGCGTATCGACGTCGTCTCCGACGTGGTCTGCCCGTGGTGTTTCATCGGCAAACGCCGCCTCGAAAAGGCTTTGCAGCTCGCGCCCGAGATTCCTGTCGAGGTGCACTGGCACCCCTACTTCTTGAACGACTGGATCCCGCGCGAGGGCATTTCGCGCACCGATTATTTGACGACGAAGTTCGGCTCGCCCGAGCGCTATCAAGAGATCGCCCAGCGCGTCACGGCGGCGGCGGCGGACGAAGGCCTCGACTACGCCGCGGACCGGCTCAGCCGCCAGCCCAACACCACCGACGCCCACCGGCTGATCCGTTGGGCCGGCGGCCTCGGCAAGGCGGCCGAGATGAAACAGAAGCTGATGGACCTGTATTTTACCGAGGGCGCCGATCTCACCAACCGCGCGGTGCTGGTGCAGGCGGCGACCGATGTCGGCCTCGACCCCGACGACGTGCGCGAAGCGCTGGCGAGCGATACCGACGTCGAGGAAGTCACGCGCGAAGCGCAATCCGCCAAGGAGGCCGGCATCGAGGGTGTGCCCTGCTTCATCTTCGGCGGCCGCTACGCGGTGTCGGGCGCGCAGGCGCCGGAATATCTGGCGCAGATGATCGAGCGCGTGGCACAGGAAGCCGGCGCCGCACCGGGCGGCGAAGCGGCCCAGTAGGCGGAAGCCGCGCCGATGCAGATCACCGCGGCGGTGGTGCGCGAGTGCACCGGCCCCTTTAGCCTCGAGACGGTCGAGCTCACCGATCCGCGCGCCGATGAATTGCTGGTGGAGGTTGCCGCTTCCGGGATGTGCGCGACCGACATGCACGCCCGCGACGGTTATTACCCCACCATGCGCTACCCGGCGGTGTTCGGCCATGAAGGCGCCGGCATCGTGCGCGCGGTCGGCGCCGCGGTGACCGAGTTCAAAACCGGCGACCACGTGGTGATGGCGTATCCCTGGTGCGGCGAATGCCCCAATTGCCTCAGCCATCGCCTGAGCTATTGCTTTCATTCCGGCGAATTGAAACGCATGGGCACCCGCGCGGATGGCTCGGCGCTCTATTCGCAGGACGGCAGGCTAGTCTATGGCGCGTTTTTCCAGCAGTCGTCGTTCGGCACCTATCTGATCGCCAATGAACGCTTCGCGGTGAGGGTACGCTCCGACGCGCCGATTGATATATTGGGGCCGCTTGCCTGCGGCGGCCAGACCGGCGCCGGCGCGGTACTCAATGTGATGAAGCCTCGAGCGGGTGACGCCTTCGTGGTGTTCGGCGTCGGCGCCGTGGGACTGTCGGGCCTGATGGCGGCGAAAATCGCCGGCTGCGATCCGATCATCGCCGTCGACGTGCACGACCACCGGCTCAAATTGGCGCGCGAATTGGGCGCTACCCATATCATCAATCACAGCGGTCGCACCGACGTGGTGGCTGAGATCAAGAAGATCACCGGCTCCGGCGCGCGCTATTCGCTGGAGACGTCAGCGCTCCCAGAGATTCTGCGCGAAGCCGTGGAAGCACTGATGCCGGCCGGCACCTGTGTATTGGTCGGCACGGCGCGCGCCGGCACCGAGGTGGCGGTGGAGATGCCGTTCATCCAGAACGGGCGTAGCTTACGCGGCGTGGTGCAGGGCGACAGCGTGCCCAAGGTGTTCATACCGCAACTGGTCGACCACCTGATGGCGGGGCGCTTTCCGCTCGATAAGCTGATCACCTTCTACGAGTTCGCGGACATCAACCGCGCTGCGGCGGAAGCGAGCGCGGGCACGACGATCAAGCCAGTGCTGCGGATGCCGCATTGGAACGCGGACTAAACCACCAGTCAAAACCGACCGAGCATGCGCTTCCAACTGTCCAGTAGTCGGGGCAGCACGTACCGACCGGAGCGGTCGTGCTTATGATCAGTGCGTACTTTCAAACTTATGGTGGCGAAGCGCTTCACCGATTGCGCGCATGCGCATGGCGGCCATTCCTTCGGCCGCGCTTTTCGCCGTCTCTCGGGGTACCACCGCGTCGCAGGTGACGAAGCCGTTATCCCTCATTTCCCCGGTTTGGTTGTCGAATATGCGTTTCGAACACTGATCTCCACGCGTGGGCGTCACCACAATCGAACCGGTATAGATTTCGCCATCGGTCCTTACTATGTCGCGAGCGGGGCTGTTGATTTGCGGCCTCACAACAATGGCGATACGCCAAGGCGGAGACCAATCGCTAAAGTAAAAGAAAATGCTGCTACCGAGCGCGATCCAAGCAAGCACCAATTTGGCACTCGGCAAGTCGCGCCACATCCAACTCTTTGATGAGACTCGCGACGCCATACCACAACTCACTCTCGCGGCACCTGGAGCCTATCAATTTCAGCTCCTCACAAACCGCGTATAGGCTAATCCAATCTTGGTTAAAAAAGTCTACCTCAGCGGGCCTTTTTACCCACGGGAAGTCCGCAAATGGCCGATTCTGTTGAAAAAGTCCGAGCGACGCCGTGACCACATTTTTTAAGCGGCACAGGCCCTCTTTTGGAAAGCGGACGCGGGGAACCTCATCTTTTGTCTTTCGATGACCGTGGCAGTCTCTAAATGGAATTGCAGCGTCTATCTGAGCGGAGCAAAGATAACAAAGTCATTTTGACGGTTTTTATTCTGGCTCAACTTTCGACTTTTTCAACAGAATCGGCCCAAAGCAAACGATCTGCGACTACGATAAAGACTCCGCATCTGCGGGCGAGACTGACAATAACGAAATGTGTCTCACCAACCTCGATCGATGAGTACTCGGCCAGTTCCCCACCAAAACAAGGCAAAGTTTACGCCGCCTTCGCCCGCTCCGCGATCCCAACAAGCTTGCGCAGGATCTCGGCGGTGCCCTTGAGCCGCTGCTCTGGCCGCGGCCAGTCCTCGAAGAACACCACTTTTTGGTCCGGGCGGATGCGCACGTTCACTCCCTGCTTGCCGATATAGGTGATGAGCCCTTCCGGATTGGGGAAGATGTTATCGCGGAAGGCCAGCACGACACCCTTCGGTCCGGCGTCGATCTTCTCCACATTGGCGTGGCGGCAGAGCGCCTTGATGGCGACGATCTGCATAAGATGCTCGACTTCATTCGGCAGCTTGCCGAAGCGGTCGACCAGTTCGGCGGCAAAAGGCTCGATCTCGCTCTCGTCGTCGATCTCGGCCAGCCGCCGGTAGAGCGCGAGGCGCACGGTCAGGTCGGTGACGTATTCGTCGGGGATCAGTACCGGCGTGCCGACGGTGATCTGCGGTGACCAGCGATCGGCGACCGGCGCTGTGATGCCGGCCTTCAGGCTCAGGACCGCTTCTTCCAACATTTGTTGATAGAGCTCGAAACCGACCTCCTTGATGTGGCCGGACTGTTCTTCGCCCAACAGATTGCCGGCGCCGCGGATGTCGAGATCGTGCGAGGCGATCTGGAAGCCGGCACCCAGCGTGTCGAGCGATTGCAGAACTTTAAGCCGCCGCTCCGCCTGCGGGGTGATGGCACGGCTGGGCGGTAGGGTGAACAGCGCATAGGCGCGCAGCTTTGAGCGACCTACCCGCCCGCGCAGTTGATAGAGCTGCGACAGGCCGAAGCGGTCGGCGCGGTGCACGATCAGCGTGTTGGCGGTCGGGATGTCGAGGCCGGATTCGATGATGGTCGTGGAGAGCAGCACATCGTACTTGCCGTCGTAAAAGGCCGACATGATGTCGTCGAGCACCGCCGGCGGCATCTGCCCGTGGGCGACGCAGACCCGCATCTCCGGCACATGGCCATCGAGGAATTCCTTGGCGCCGGCGAGGTCCTCGATCCGCGGGCAGACGTAGAAGGCTTGTCCGCCGCGGTATTTCTCGCGCAGCAGCGCCTCACGCACGATCAGCGCATCGAAAGGCGAAACGAACGTGCGCACCGCCAGCCTGTCGACCGGCGGCGAAGCGATAATCGAGAGATCACGCACGCCGGTGAGCGCCAGTTGCAAGGTGCGCGGGATGGGCGTCGCCGAGAGCGTCAGCACGTGCACTTCGGCGCGCAGCGTTTTCAGCTTTTCCTTGTGGGAGACACCGAAATGCTGCTCTTCGTCAACGACCAAAAGTCCCAGGTCCTTGAACTTGATGCCGCGGCCGAGCAGCGCGTGCGTTCCGATAACGATGTCGACCTGGCCGTTGGCGATCCCCGCCTTGGTGGCAGAAAGTTGCGTCGTTGACACGAGCCTGGACGCTTGCGCCACGTTGACAGGGAAACGGCGGAAGCGTTCCACGAACGTTTTGTAATGCTGGCGCGCCAATAGCGTGGTCGGCACGATCACCGCTACCTGCTTGCCGGAGAGCGCCGTGACGAAGGCCGCGCGCAAGGCGACTTCCGTCTTGCCGAAGCCGACGTCGCCACAGACCAGCCGGTCCATCGGCTTGCCCGCGCCGAGATCGTCGATGACGCGCTCGATCGCCGCCAGTTGGTCGTCGGTCTCCTCATAGGGGAAGCCGGCGCAGAACTCGTCATAGGCGCCGGTCGGCACCGTCAGCCTCGGCGCCTCATGCAACAGCCGTTCTGCCGCGATCTTGATCAGTTCGCCGGCGATCTCCTGGATGCGACTCTTCATGCGCGCCTTGCGCGCCTGCCAGTTGCCGCCGCCGAGTTGGTCGAGATCGACGCTCGCTTCTTCCGAGCCGTAGCGCGACAGCAATTCGACGTTCTCGACCGGCAGATAGAGCTTCGTGTCGTCGGCGTAGCGGATTTCGAGGCAGTCGTGCGGCGCGCCGGCGGCTTCGATCGCCTGTAGCCCTGAGAAACGGCCTATGCCGTGATCGACGTGGACGACGAGATCGCCGGGCGCCAGGCTGGTCGCCTCCTGGATGAAATTCTCCGCCCTCTTGGCGGCGCGGCGCGGCCGCACCAGCCGGTCGCCGAGAATGTCCTGCTCGCTGACGACCGCGGCGTCTCCGGTCTCGAAGCCGGACTCGATGCCGAGGACCACCAGCGCCACGCTGTGTTTGGGCAAGCCTTGCGCCTGCGGCCAAGAATTTACGGATGTGAGGTTATGCAGCCTGTGGTCGGCGAGCACGTGGCTCATGCGATCGCGCGCGCCCTCGCTCCACAGCGCGATGGCGACGCGTTTTCCCGCCGCCTGCAACGCCATCACATGCGCGGCCACCGCCTCGAACACATTGGCGTTCGGCTCCGTCCGCTCTGCGGCGAAATTGCGCCCGGCGCGCGCGCCGATTTCGATCACGTTCTTGGTTTCCGGCACAGCGAAGGGGTTCAAGCGCGCCACGCTCGAAGCCTTCATCCGTTCGTGCCATTCGTCTTCGGTCAGATAGAGCCGGTCCGGCGGCAGCGGCTTGTAGAGCGGGGTGACGCCCTGGCT
The DNA here is from genome assembly GCA_963732895.1 of uncultured Pseudomonadota bacterium. Classification (GTDB taxonomy): domain Bacteria; phylum Pseudomonadota; class Alphaproteobacteria; order Rhizobiales; family Xanthobacteraceae; genus Pseudolabrys. The sequence continues at coordinate 97,017 of CAVTBG010000012.1, forward strand.
CAGCGCCTCTTTGCGCGCTTCATAGTAATCGTTGGTCTGCTTGATGCGCTCCAGCGCCGCCTCTTCGTCGAGCGGCTCCAGCGCCAGCACCGTGCCCGGCAGATAGTCGAACAGCGTCTCCATCTTCTGGTGGAACAGCGGCAGCCAGTGCTCCATGCCGGGATAGCGCCGGCCCTCGCTCACCGCCTCGTACAAGAGATCGTCGGGCGTGGTGGCGCCGAACTGCGCGACATAACCAGTGCGGAAACGGCGGATGGTCTCGGTGATGAGCTGGAATTCAGCCACCGGCACCAGGTCGAGCCCGCGCAAGTCGCCCTCGCTGCGCTGGGTCTCGGCGTCGAAGGCGCGGATGGTTTCCAACGCGTCGCCGAAGAAATCGAGCCGCACCGGCATGTCCATGCCGGGTGGAAAAAGGTCGAGAATTCCGCCGCGCACCGCATAGTCGCCCGGCTCGCGCACCGTGGAGGCGCGCACGAAGCCGTTGAGCTCCAGCCAGTCGACGATGCCCTGCATGCCGACCACATTGCCGGGCGCAACCGACAGCGCGTGGGTGGCGACGAATTCGCGCGCCGGCACCCGCTGCAGCGCCGCGTTGACCGTCGTCAGCAGCACCGACGGCTTGTCGCGGCCCTTGACCCGCGCCAGCCGCGACAGCGCGATCATGCGTTGCGCCACCGCGCCGGCGTGCGGCGACACCCGGTCGTAAGGTTGGCAGTCCCAGGCCGGGAATTCCATCACCTGCACGTCCGGCCCGAAGAACGACAGCGCACGCGCGACCTGTGCCATGCGCTGGCCGTCGCGGCAGATCACGGTCAGCGACACCGCCGGCGCGTCCGCCCGGCCGGCGATGGCGCGGGCAAGATCGGCCAGCACCAGCCCTTCGGCGCCGTCCGCAACCTGCGACAAAGTCAGCGGCTGGCCGGGCTTCAACAGCTCGGCTGGGGATTTGCTCACGGCATTCATGAGGCTGTGTTGCCCATGTGGAAGGCGCACAAGGCTCGAAACATCGGCGTGTCGAATTCAGGGTCGGCGGGCTCGGCGCCCAGCACCCAGGCCAGCATTTGCTGATCGGGCACGCTCATGAGCGCCTCGAAGGCTTCCATGTCGTCGTCGGTGAAGGCGGCAATATGGGCATCAGCAAAACGGCCCATCACGATATCCATCTCCTGGATGCCGCGGTGCCAGGCGCGAAACAGCAGCCGCCGCCGTTTTGCGTCCAATCCTTCGCTCGACAGTTCAGTTCCCAAGGCCTTGCTCCAACGCCAAAAACCCGGACGGGGCCGGGTGCGGGTTATATAGAGGGCAAGAGCGCACCTGTCAGCGCCGTTGTGCACAGGGCTGAATTGCGCCCGCGAAACGTCCACGCCAGCATGCCGGCCATGCGCCCGCCCCTGCTCAATTCCCTGTTTGCTGCGCTCACCAGCCTGCCCGGCATCGGGTCCAAGCTGGAGAAGCTCTACGAGCGCCTGCTCGACCGCGATCAGCCGCGGGTCGTCGACGTCCTGTTTCACTTGCCTTCGGGCGTGATCGACCGGCGGGCGCGGCCCAAGCTGGGCGACGTCGAACCCGGGCAGGTGGTCACCGTGGCGGTCACCGTCGACAGCCATCGCCCCGCCCCGCCGAACCGGGCCCGCGCGCCCTACCGCGTCTATTGCAGCGACGACACCGGCACGCTGACACTCACTTTCTTCAACGCGCGCAAGGACTACCTGGAGAAACTTCTGCCAGAAGGAGAGCTGCGCTACGTCTCCGGCACCGCCGAGTTCTACGATGGCATGTTGCAGATGGTGCATCCCGACCGGGTGGTCGACGAAAAAGGCTTCGCCGACCTGCCGCTGGTCGAGCCGGTCTATCCGCTCACCGAAGGTCTCGCGCTTGGAAACGTACGGCGCGCGATGGATGCCGCGCTCGCGCGCATCCCGGCGCTACAGGAATGGCAGGACGAAGCATGGGTGTCGCGCGAGCGCTTCCCGTCCTTCGCCGAGGCCCTCCGTCATCTGCACCGCCCCACCACACCACGCGACGTGTTGCCCGAGAGCACAGCTTGGACGCGGCTTGCTTACGACGAACTGCTGGCCGGCCAACTCGCCCTAGCCCTCTTAAGAGCCCACATGCGCCGCCAGGCCGGCCGTGGCACTTCAAGCGAGGGCCACTTGCGGGCCCGCGTCCTCAAGGCGCTGCCCTACGCGCTGACCCATTCGCAGCAGAAGGCGGTCGAGGATATCACCGCCGATCTCGCCAAGCCGCAGCGCATGTTGCGGCTGCTGCAGGGCGACGTCGGCTCCGGCAAGACCGTGGTGGCCCTCAGCGCCGCCGCCACCGCCATCGAAGCCGGGCGGCAGGCCGCCCTCATGGCGCCGACCGAGATCCTGGCGCGCCAGCATCTCAAGACCATCATGCCGCTCGCCGAAGCCGCCGGCATCCGCGTCGCCGTGCTCACCGGCCGCGAGCGCGGCAGCGAGCGCAAAACGATCCTCGACCGTCTCGCGCTCGGCGACATCGACATCGTGGTCGGCACCCATGCGCTGTTCCAGGAGGACGTCGCCTTCCACGATTTGGCCTTGGCGATTGTCGACGAGCAGCACCGCTTCGGTGTGCACCAGCGTCTGGCCTTGGCGCAGAAGGGCGAGGCGGTCGACATGCTTGTGCTCACCGCGACGCCGATCCCGCGCACCTTGGTGCTCACCTATTTCGGCGACATGGACATCTCCGAACTGCGCGAGAAGCCGGCCGGCCGCCAGCCGATCGACACCCGCACCATCCCGCTCTCGCGTCTCGCGGAAGTGGAGGACGCGGTCGGACGCGCCATTGCCGCCGGCAGCCGCGCCTACTGGGTCTGCCCGTTGGTGGAAGAATCCGAAAAGATCGATTTGGCCGCAGCGGAAGAACGTTACGAGGAATTGCGCAAGCGCTTCGGTAACAAAGTCGACCTGGTGCACGGCCGCATGAAAGGACCCGAGAAGGATGCCGCCATGGCGCGCTTTGCCGCCGGAGAGACGCAGCTACTGGTCGCCACCACGGTGATCGAAGTCGGCGTCGACGTGCCGGAAGCGACCATCATTGTGATCGAGCACGCCGAGCGGTTTGGGCTCGCGCAAATCCATCAGTTGCGCGGCCGCGTCGGTCGCGGCTCGGCCCATTCGACCTGCCTCCTGCTCTACAAAGCGCCGCTCGGCGAAACCGCGAAGGCGCGGCTCGCCATTTTGCGCGAAAGCGAAGACGGCTTCCGCATCGCCGAGGAAGACCTGCGCCTGCGCGGCGAAGGCGACGTGCTCGGCACCCGTCAGAGCGGCCTGCCCGGCTTTCGCATCGCGCGCGCGGAGGTGCATGGCAAATATCTGGGTGCCGCGCGCGACGATGCCGCGCTGGTTCTGACGCGAGACCCTGCGCTGCAAACCGAACGCGGAGAAGCCCTGCGCCATCTGCTTTATCTTTTCGAAAAAGACGAAGCGATCCGGTTGATCCGGGCGGGCTGACTACTCCGCCGGCTCTTTCTTCCTGGCGACCTGCGCCGCCCGTGCGGTCGCCGCCATGGCGGCGAGCTTCTTCTGCGGGTCTTCCGGCTGCACCATGCCGGCGGAGATTAGCAGCGTCATCGCACTTTCGACCGAGATATCGAGTTCGAGCAGATCCTTGCGCTCTACGAAGAAGAAAAAGCCGGTCGTCGGGTTCGGCGTGCACGGCAGGAAGACGGAAACATATTCGGTCTCGACCTTCGGCAGTTTCAAGGCCACCTCGCCGCTCGGCGGCTGCGACAGGAACACCAGAGAATAGGTGCCGGGCACCGGAAATTCGACCAGCGCCACTTTACGGAAGCTCGAGCCGCTCTTGGAGAACAGCGCCTCGAAGATCTGCTTCATGGTCTTGTAGAGCGGCCGCACGATCGGCATGCGGCTCAACAGCCCCTCGCCCAGTTCGACCAGCGTGCGGCCGACCAGGTTAGCGGTCAGGAAGCCGAGCAGCGTCAGCGCCACCACCGCGATCACCAAGCCCGTGCCCGGGATCGGCCATGGCAGATAGGTCTCCGGCCGGTACGCGGGCGGGATCAGCGGGCGCACGGCCCCGTCCACCCAGTTGACGAACGACCAGATCAGCCAGGCGGTCACCGCCAATGGACCGGCGACCACCAGCCCGGTCAGGAACCAGTTGCGGATGCGGCCCATGATGCTGGTTTGCGGGGCCGCAGTTACGGCCTCCAGGTCTTCAACGAGCCCGTCATCGGGCTTCTGCTCCATGTCGCTCATGCGCGCGATTTTATTCCACTGTGACCGATTTCGCGAGATTGCGCGGCTGGTCGACATCGGTGCCGAGTGCCACCGCCGTGTGATAGGCGATGAGCTGCACGGGTATTGCGTAGACCAATGGCGTCACGGTGGCGGCCATATCCGGCAGCATCAGTGTACCCATCAACTCCGTGCCGGCTTCCTGGGCGCCTTTCGGGTCGGTTATCAGGATGATCTTGCCACCGCGCGCCGCCACCTCCTCCATGTTGGAGGCGGTCTTTTCGAATACCCGGTCGTGGGGCGCGATCACGATGACCGGCATGGTCTCGTCGATCAACGCGATCGGACCATGCTTGAGCTCGCCGGCCGCATAGCCTTCGGCGTGAATGTAAGAGATTTCCTTGAGCTTCAACGCGCCTTCGAGCGCGATGGGAAAGCTCGTGCCGCGACCGAGATAAAGCACGTCGCGCACCTTGGAGAGTTCATGCGCCAGCTTCTCGATCTGCGGCTCCAGCGTCAGCGCCTGGGTCATCAGGCGCGGCGTCTCGACCAGCGCGTGCACCAGTTTCTGCTCGTCGACTTCCGACAGAACACCACGCGCGCGGCCGGCAGCGATGGCCAGACACGCCAGCACGCTGAGCTGGCACGTGAACGCCTTGGTCGAAGCGACGCCGATCTCCGGGCCGGCCAGCGTCGGCATCACCACGTCGCTTTCGCGGGCGATGGTGGAGGTCGGCACATTGACCACTGACAGCACATGCTGCTTGTGCTCTTTGGCGTAGCGCAGGCTCGCCAGCGTGTCGGCCGTCTCGCCCGACTGTGAGATGAAGATGGCGAGGTCGCCCGCCTCGAGCGGCGCTTCGCGGTAGCGGAATTCCGAGGCGATATCGATCTCGACCGGCAATTTGGCGAAGCGCTCGAACCAGTATTTGCCCACCAGCCCGGCATAGAAGGCGGTGCCGCAGGCTGAGATCGACAGCCGATTGAGGTCCACCCATTTGAACGGCAGTTCGCCCGGCAGCGTCACCCGCTCGGTGGTCATATCGATATAACGGGCAAGCGTGTGGCCGACGACTTCGGGCTGCTCGTGAATTTCCTTGGCCATGAAATGCTTGAAGTTGCCCTTGTCGACCAGCATGGCGGAAGCAGTCGATTTGATTACCGGGCGCTCGACGACCGCGCCGCCGGCGTCGCGGATCACTGCGCCCTTGCGCGTCAGCACCACCCAGTCGCCTTCGTCGAGATAGCTGACGCTGTCGGTGAAGGGGGCGAGCGCAATGGCGTCCGAACCGAGATACATCTCGCCGTCGCCGTAGCCGATGGCGAGTGGAGACCCCTTGCGGGCGCCGATCATCAGGTCGTCTTCGCCGGCGAACAGGAAGGCGAGCGCGAAGGCGCCTCGCAATTCCTTGAGGGTAGCGGCCACCGCCTCGACGGGTTTTTGCCCTTGCTTGAGATGCTCGGTCACAAGATGAGCGACGATTTCGGTGTCGGTATCGCTTGAGAATTTGGTGCCGTTCTTGGAAAGCCGTTCGCGCAGTTCGCGGAAATTCTCGATGATGCCGTTATGCACCACCGCGACGCGGTCGGTGAGATGCGGATGCGCGTTGCTTTCGGTCGGCTTGCCGTGGGTGGCCCAGCGGGTGTGGCCGATGCCGCTCGTGCCTTTCAGCGGCTCCTTATCGAGCTTGGCCTCGAGCGCGCGTAATTTGCCCTGGGCGCGGCGGCTCACCAACTTCCCCTGTTCCAGCGTGGCGACGCCGGCGGAGTCATAGCCGCGGTATTCGAGGCGTTTGAGCGCATCGACCAATTCGCCGGCAACCGGCCCGCTTCCCAGAATTCCAACGATCCCGCACATGCGGCTGGCCGCTTCCTGTTAGGTTGTTCGATTCAAGATGTAGCCGCTGCCGACAAGTCCACGAAATCACAACGCATTTCGGCCTGTGACATGGTTGACGGCAAAACCTCCCGATGGGGTCTATCCGGGCTTTTTCGCCTTATGGCCCAAGGCCTTTATCTGCCGCAAGCGTTTCGCCCAACCTTCCTTAATCGTCTGGGTAGCACGGCCGACCGCCAGCGCGTCCGCCGGCACGTCCTTGGTCACCACCGTGCCGGTGCCGACATAGGCCCCATCCCCGACCTTGACGGGTGCCACCAGCGATGAATTTGAGCCGATGAAGGCCCCCTTGCCGATATCGGTGTGGTGCTTGGCGACGCCGTCATAGTTGCAGGTGATCGTGCCGGCGCCGACATTGGCGCCCTCGCCCACCCGCGCGTCGCCGATATAGGCAAGATGGTTCGCCTTGGCGCCGGCCTCGACTTTGGCCGCCTTGACCTCGACGAAATTACCGATGTGCACGCCGGTCCCGAGATCGGCCCCGGGCCTTAGCCGCGCGAACGGCCCGACCCGTGCGCCCTTGCCGACGCGCGCGCCTTCCAGATGCGAGAACGAACGTATGGTCGCGCCGTCCTCAACGGTCACGCCGGGCCCGAACACCACATGGGGCTCGATGGTGACGTCCTTGCCGAGCTTTGTGTCGGCCGCAAGGAACACCGTTTCCGGCGCCACCAACGTCACGCCCGCTTCCATGGCGGCGGCGCGCAGGCGCTGTTGCAGCACGGCTTCCGCTTCGGCGAGTTGCGCCTTGGTGTTGATCCCGCGCACGTCGTCCTCCGAGGTTTCAATGGCCGCAGTCTTCAGCCCCATCTCGCGGGCGATGGCTACGGCGTCGGTGAGATAGTATTCGCCCTTGGCGTTGGCGTTGCCGATCTTGTCGAGGATGGTGAGCGCATCCTTGCCGGCCAGCGCCATCAACCCGGCATTGCAGAAGGTGATGGCGCGCTCATCCGCGGTCGCATCGCGTTCCTCGCGGATGGCGATCAACTCATTCCCTTTGGTGAGCAGCCGGCCGTAACCGGCCGGATCGGCTGCCTGGAAACCCAGGACGGCCACGGCGGCACCATCAGAAAGCGCGCCGCGCAAGGCGGCAAGCGTCTGCGGGCGCACCAGCGGCGTATCGGCGAACATGACGATGATCTGTTGCGCCCCGCGCTCGATCGCCTGACGCGCCATCAATAACGCGTGCGCGGTGCCGCGCCGTTCGGTCTGGCGGAAGATCTGCGCCTGCGGCGCGCGCTTGTGCGCCAGCGATTCGACCGCCTCATGATTGGGCCCAACCACCACCGCGATGTCATTGCAGCCGGCCGCGTTTGCCGCGCTCAAAACATGCGCGAGAAGCGCATGCGAACCGATCTCGTGCAGTACCTTAGGCTGGCTTGCGCGCATGCGCGTGCCTTCGCCGGCTGCAAGTATGATCGCAAGACACTTATTGCTTTCGGTCATTCAATTACCAACTCGACGCCGTGAATATTTCGCGCGCAGCCTTATAGGACCCGCGATCGCAGTAAAAGGGGTCTGCAATTGTTGAGAGCATTATTCGCGCAAACACGAATCAGATGATTTCTGTTAGAGTTTTCAACAACACGATTCGCCGTCTCAGAGGAACGCCATGGCGTCAGACGCGATGCCGCCAACAAACGCCAAGCAGCCAGAAACATCGCTGGCGCAATACAATAAGCGCTTATTGTGGCGTCTCGGGGCTTGGGGCGGTGCCGCCACCATTTCACTGGCGGCTGTTGTTATTGTCTCACAAACCGCGTCCGGTCACAAGCGATTGCAAGTCGCGCTGACCGGCCCCCAGCAACCCGCTGGAGTCATCGAACCGACGGTCGATCACGACATGGTCGGGTCGGTCGTCGACCTCACCGTTGCCAAGCTGGCAGCGGTAGAGCGAAACACCGCGGCCACACGGGCCGAAACCAAACGTCTTTCGTCGCAGGTAAGCAAACTCAGCGCCGACAGCTTCCGCTTCACCGGACGCCTCAGCAACCTTGAGCACCAGATCGACGGCATCACCGGTTCGATCAAGCAGCACGCCGAAGAAGCTGCGGCGGCGGCCGTCGCCAAGGCGATGCCGCCCAAACCCGCATACGACAAGGCGTTCGACATGAACGCGCCGGTTATCAGTCCGCCGGCGACCACGTTCCCGCGGCTCTCCCTGATCATACCGCCGACAACGGATTCAACGTCGCCGGCAGCACCCGCCGACGCGGCGAAATCCATGCAGGTGGCGGTGCGGGATGTCGCGACCACGTCAGCCCTGAAAGCGGCAACCAAAGACGAACCCAAGATCGAATCCAAGACCGAATCCAAGACCGAATCCAAGGCGGATTCAAAGACCGAATCAATGACAGAGCCCGTGACCGACTCCAAAGTCGAATCAAAGGCAGAACCACACTCCGAACCCAAGGCTCAGCCAAAGGCCGAGCCCAAGAGTGGGATGAGCGAGAAGAGCGAAGCGAAGGCCGCGCCGATGATGGCGCCAAAGACCGAATTGAAGGCCGCGGTCGAAGCGAAACCGGCTGCGACGGGCATGCCGAGACCTGGAGAATTGAAGGCCGAGGTGGGCGTTGAACCAACGGCTGTGCCAAAGCCCAAACAACAAATTGCAAACTCGCCTGCATCCAAGCCCGAGCGGAAAATGGCCCATCATGACACCGGCACCAAGGTCGCCAGCACGTCTGCGCCAGCGCGCAAACGGCGATCGTCGTCCAGGCAAAGTTACGGCGTCGACATCGGCGGTGCCGACACTGTCACCATCGTCAAGGCGCAATGGGCGGCGGTAAAAGCGAATTTCGGCTCCATGCTGGCCGGCATGCGACCAACCGCCGTGCGTGACCACCGGCTGCTCACCAACGGGAGCTATAGGCTTGTGGTCGGACGGCTGCATTCGCTCTCGGCCGCCGAAAGGCTGTGCGCTCGTTTTGCCCGCCAGCAGGTCTCTTGCGAGCCGATTGAGTTCGACGGAGAGCGGGTCGTCTGGCGCTGAGCGGCGCCTATCCGGCCAGCGCGGTTTCCGCCAGCTTCACCCAATAAGACGTCCCGAACGGGATCGCCTCGTCGTTGAAGTTATACGAGGGGTGATGCAGGCCGGCGCTGTCGCCGTTGCCGATCCAGATGAAGGCGCCTGGCCGCGCGTTCAACATGAAGGAGAAATCCTCAGCGCCCATCATCGCCGGCAGCGCGGTGTCGACGTGGGTGTCGCCCGCTACCTGCTGCGCCACCGAGGCCGCAAAGCCCGTCTGCTGGTCGTGGTTGACCAGCACCGGATAGTTGCGCCGGTAAGTCAGCTTGGCCTTGGCGCCGAAGGCCGCCGCCGTTCCCTCGACGATTTTGTGCAGCCGCTCCTCCACCAGTACCCGCACCCCTTCGTCGAGCGTGCGCGCGGTGCCGCGCAGGCGCACCGTCTGCGGAATGACGTTGTCGGCATTGCCCGCCTTGAACATGGTGATCGACACCACCGCCGATTTCACCGGATCGACGTTGCGTGACACCACCGACTGCATGGCGTTGATGATCTGGGCGCCCACCAGCACCGTGTCGATGCCGAGATGCGGCCGCGCTGCGTGGGCTCCGACACCTTCGATGTCGATGGTGAGATAATCGGCTGCCGCCATGATCGGCCCCGAATTGATGCCGAAGGAGCCGACCGGCATGCCGGGATAATTGTGCAGGCCGTAGACCTCGTCGATACCGAAGCGCTCCATCATGCCGTCGTCGACCATGGCCTTGCCGCCGGCGCCGCCCTCCTCCGCCGGCTGGAAGATCAGCACCGCGGTGCCGGCGAAGTTGCGGGTCTCCGCCAGATAGCGTGCCGCACCGAGCAGCATGGCGGTGTGGCCGTCGTGGCCGCAGGCGTGCATCTTGCCCGGCGCCGTCGACTTGTACGGCAGGTCGTTGGCCTCCTCGATCGGCAGCGCGTCCATATCGGCGCGCAGACCGACCGCCCGGCCCACCCCCTTGCGGCCGCGGATGACCCCGACCACCCCGGTGCGGCCGATGCCCGGCACCACCTCGTCGCAGCCGAACTCGCGCAGCTTCTCGGCCACCAGGCCCGCCGTGCGGCTGACGTCATAAAGCAGTTCCGGATGGGCATGCAGATCGTGCCGCCAGGCGGTGATTTCGCCATGAAGATCGGCAATGCGGTTCACGATCGGCATGTCTCAACGCTCCATCCGGGGGCGCGGGGACCGCGCCGGAACGGCCACTTTAGCAAATCGAGCCACGCGCGCGAGTTCAAGGATGCGGCGGAATGCCTGCTCACCGGGCAGATCGGGCAGGTATTGACCGGGCAGGCCCGCCCCCCTAGACACGGGGCGCAACGGCGCGAGGGGACCGGAAAAAAGGGCCCCCGGAGGCTGGCTCCGGACCCTGTTTCTCCGGATTCGGCGATTAGATAGCGCCCGGTGAGAGCGCGTAGCTCAGTCGGTAGAGCAACTGACTTTTAATCAGTAGGTCCAGGGTTCGAATCCCTGCGCGCTCACCAACAGACTCAATGAGTTAGCGGAAAAATCGGGTGGGAAATTCGGCATAAATTTGGTTCGGGCCACGATATGGGCCACATTCAAAGATGGCGCGATTTCTGGGTATCTTCGATGTCTCGTGAACATTCGCGACAGTTCTACACAACGCAGTTGCGGCTTGAAGTCCGAAACTGAGCAATGGCAACTCGACAAGATCGCGTCAGTGAATTTCGGCAAGACGTACCGCCGTCAGGGCCGCCGCTTGAACTCCTATGCGAGGATCATTGCGGCACTTATACCCTGCCCTATTCATGCCGATGGATTGACGGCGCATGGCGCAACACTACTACCGGCGCCACAATCCACGCTACCGTGATCGGCTGGCGCGGATGGAATTAGTGCGACACTCTGCACCCGAATCCACGATGACCCTTGGCAATATGCGCGCCAACGGCATCCGCAGCCTCGCCGTTCATTGCGGCACCGGGCATTGCTGGCATAGCGCTACGCTGGACGTGTCCAACTATCCCGATGATATACCGGTGCCGCCCAGGGCGCCCGCACCCGCTTCAAAGGTTCTTAGCGGGAGTGACCTTGTTTTGCCAAAATCTTGGCAACTTTTTCGGAGCCGGACCAATGTCGGTAACGCAACCGTGGCTTCTCGCGGGAATAGCGTTTTTAGGAGTTCTCATCGCTTACTTTCAGTGGCGAACCGCACACCAACGCGTCGTATTGGAGCTTTTTGATAGGCGCGTACAAAATTTCGAACTTGCGGAACAAGCCTGCATAAATATCGTTTCATCGTCTACACCGAGCGTTGACGATTTGCGACGCTTGCACAAGGCGAAAGGAAACGCTCGCTTTTTGTTCGGCGAAGACGTGAACACATACCTCAAAGGACGAATTGCAGATTGCGCCTTGCTAATGGCAATGACAGGCGAAGCTATTGACCAACGCGAGGAAGCAGAACGCGCCATATTAATAGATAAGAAGTCGGCGGCGCTTATGAGAATTGCTGAATTTCAAAATGACGCCCCACCAGCTTTTGGCCCTTACATGCGACTTCATCAGAAAATGCCAAGCGGCTGGTTTCCGTTTTGAAGGTAACTACGTCAACCCTCACCCTCAAACGCCCCGCACAGCACTGGTGAGCCTTGGGCCGACAACGATTATGAAGTCCATGATGCCGAAGGGTCCGTCGGCCGTATCATGTGGACCGCATCATCCTACACGGCCGGGCGCGACCAGCCCTGGTTCTGGTCGATAACGTGCCGCCTCCCGCAGGCGTCCGCCGATCGAGGTAATGCGGCGAGCCTTGAAGATGCCATGGCGGCATTTAAGGCGGGGTGGCTGGTAGTGAGTGCGGACGGGAGGCCACGGCTGCCGTAGTCGGCCGTATCCCCCAATCAGATGCTGCCTTGCGAGGGTGTGTAAGGATTGGCAATATAAACCGTTTTGCGTCGCATTTCGCCTTATCGGCGCTGGCTAGGCAATCAATCGACCAAGCAAATGTAATCGTGATAGAGACGCCAAATGCTCCGGGTTGAAGAGTATGAAGAAGCGCTTCGCGGCAGAGACCCGGAGATGGCGTTCGTCTTATTGGAGACGAGGTTCAGGGAGACTCTCGAAAAGAAGCTCGATTCCAATGATAACAATTATACCTGGAACCTAGCTGTCATCGAATATCTGAATCACTCGATTGCAGCCGCCCGCGGCCTTGGTATTTCCAGTTTCAATGAGTGGGAAGTTCCAAAGCACCCGAAAAGAGACGACGATAATCTCAACTCATTCTATCATGACTTCATGACGGCCGTTGATCACTTCAAGGTGCTGGTGCAGATCGAAAAGGCACGATCGCACGCGCAATTTTCCGTCACGCTCGATCCCGCAGACAAGACCAAGATTCACCATTTTGCTGAACAGATACGTGAGATCATCCAAAGCTCATCACTACGCCCCTCCAAAAAGGAGCGGTTGTTCAGCAAGCTCATCGCCTTCCTCAAAGAAGTGGACCTGGACCGGACGAAATTGGAGGCCTTCTCCGACTTCGTGATATCCCTTGCACACACCGGTGGCGAAGCAGCGCAGGAACTCGAACCGGCTCGTAAATGGTTGGATTCCATTTCACGCCTATTGGGACACGCAAAGGAATTTGAGGATAGCGCGCCCCAAATATCGCACGCTCCGCCACGTCAAATTCCGGGACCGCCTCGCGCGCTTCCGTCGCCTGCGCCGAAAGGCGACATGGACGACGAAATACCGTTCTAAGTAGAGCGACTTTTCGACGGACGAACAAAAACCCGCCCCGGAACGATCCGGAGCGGGCCTCAGCGGCAGACAGGGTATGACTGGCCCTTTCGGGCACGGCCTTGTAGGTCCGTCGCTAAGCTATTCCCTCCCGCATCTTGAATCACCTGCCGCATTGCAGAGGCGCGGCGGCAGACTGAGGTGGTCCCGGTTTCCGGGACAGAATGGCGGCTTGGCTAAGATAGATTCTGGGTTCAATTACGCCGCCAATTTCTCCTCACTTGCCTGCATAGCATAGACCTCATCGGGCGTCATGCCGGCGAGAGCCGAATGCGGCCGATCGATGTTGTAGTAGTCGATCCAGCGACCGATCCCGACTCGTGCCTCGCTGCCGGTCTCGAAGGCATTGAGGAACCCGCATTCGTATTTCAGCGATCGCCACAGCCGTTCGATGAAGACGTTGTCCATCCAGCGGCCGCGGCCGTCCATCGAGATGCGGATGCCGGCGTCCTTCAGGGTGTTGGTGAAGGCAACGCTTGTGAACTGCGAGCCCTGATCGGTGTTGAAGATATCGGGTCGGCCGTACCCAGTGATTGCCTCCTCCAGCGCAGTAACACAGAACTCCGTATCCATCGTGTTTGACAGCCGCCAGGCCAGGACCTTGCGGCTCGCCCAGTCCATGATTGCCACCAGGTAGAGGAACCCTCGTCGCATCTGGATGTAGGTGATGTCGGCGCACCAGACTTGGTTCGGCCGCTGGATCGCCAGGTGACGCAGCAGGTACGGATATATCTTGTGCCGCGGATGCGGCTCGCTGGTCTTCGGCCGCTGATAGATCGGCGCCAAGCCCATTTTGGTCATCAGCCGGCGGACGCGATGGCGCCTGACGCACCAGCCGTTGCGCCGCAGATGCCGCGCCATCTGCCGCGAGCCGTACCAGGGCGTCTCCAGGAACTGCTCGTCGATGAGACGCATCAGAACCAGGTTCTCGGCACTCTCCGGCGTGGGCTCACGGTAGAATGATGAGCGGCTGATCGACACCAACTCGCATTGGCGCACAATCGAGAGCCTTGGATGACCGGGATCGATCATCGTCTTCCTCCGATCATGGCTCAGCGATCGAAGGCTTTGGACAAAAAATCCCGCTCCACGACAAGCTGGCCGATCTTGGCATGCAGCTTCGTCAGTTCCGCATCGCGGTTCTGATCACGTGTGCCGTTCTTCTCGTCGAATACCTGGGCGAGCTTCTCGATCGCCTCTCGCTTCCATGCCGCAATCTGGGTTGGATGCAAGCCGTGCCTGATCGCCAGCTCCGCCACCGTTTCGTGGCCTTTGATCGCTTCCAGCGCCACCTTGGCCTTGAACTCAGCCGAAAACCGTCTCCGCGTCCTCATGGTGGGTCATCCTCATCGAGGAACCTACCTTAGCCGGCTGTCTTCGGAAGTGGGACCACCTCATTCCGCCAGTAGGGCAGATTGGTTTCGGAGCCAATGCAACCGTAACGGCGTCAAACGGCCTCGCAGATTCTATAAATCTAAATGACGACAGGTTTTTTGTTGATGGGCAGGCGTATTTGGTTAGCTATCCGCACACACTCGCGTTTATCGATTTTCTTCCGGGCGATCTACCATTTATACTTTCTGTTGCTTTTAACGTCTATGGCTCCAATGACATCGGCCCTCTTGTCGCAGAACTAACTTTCAATATTCCGGCAGATAGCATCACGGTTGACGTCAGGGAGACACCTCTCCCCACCACCCTCCCACTCTTCGCCACTGGCCTCGGAGCTTTAGGCTTGCTTGGCTGGCGCAGGAAGAAGGCGGCTATGGCGCTCGTTGCATAATCGAAAACATGAATTGAATTTCTGAGAGACGGCCGCGCTGGCGGTCTTTCTTTTTGCGCTGTTGGTCGCGACTGGCCCTTCGCGTCATTGCGCGGCATCGCTTAAATTTAGTCGCTTTCAGAGCGAAGCGGACATCAAACGAACCGCAGTCATTTGGCCAGATTTACGCGCCCTAGTGCGCTTCGACGTGCGCGCCACCACTCGACTGGATTGGTCACGTAAATGCCTTGTGCTTGCGTCGGAATAGACGGTCGGCAGCCGCACCTAGTGCCGAATGAATGTGGTGGTCTTCGATCTTGATAACGCCGCGCAGCCGCGATTCCGCGTACCGGCGCGCATCGTCGCGCGCGCTACCAGACGGAAACCGCTGCAAGCCTTTAGCCAAAATTCGCTCTTGGCGTTCGCTGAGATTCAAGGTCTTACCGATTTGAGAGAGTGCCCGGTCGCGGAACCGATCCACGCGACCGGGCGAACCCCGGTGGGACGACCCGGGGCCAAATGGTCGAGCCCGGGGCAGAATCCGGGATCGGCCAATCATCTCCGGGGGTCGATGCAAGACCCCGGAGACAACTACGATCAGTCTTACGACGGATCGTTGACGAACGCCGAAGCGATAACCGCGGCGTCCTGCGTGACGGGATGCTCATGAGCGTTGTAAAGCACCGCAAAGATGCCATCCACCACCGCATTGGCAGTAGCGCGCGCAAGCGTAGCGAACACATACTGTTCCCGAACCTTATTCAGATCGAGGATCAGCAACCCCTCGCCTTCGGTGATCCATCCCGTATGAACGGCAAAGCCCGAACCCGTGAAATCGAAATGCGCGCTCGAACCGGAAAGCGATGAAATGACGCGAATGCTGATTCGTATCGCGGGCCGATACAAGTGACGTCCACAGCGCGCCGACAATGAGTGCGAGAACAATTTTTATCATTGCCTGGCGGTGGCACGGTGAGTGTCGCCATCACAGCATCCGCTGCAACGCAACATGGACTGAGTCACGCGGCGCTATGCCGATTTGACGCGCATTTTATACACATCGTTGGCGCCCTCATCGCCGCGCCGCCCGTCTCAAAATCTTAGCTGAAGCGTCACGAAGGTTTCACGTCCCGGTCCTCTCACCGCCACGATCTGCCGCTATTCGAGACAGCATGAGTTCAGGAGGTCGATGAAAAGGAGACCGGGACCATGCTTCATTGCGACGCCGCCAAGCTCGATGCGATGCGCGCCTTTGCCGGCCCCACCCGCTGCCCGTACTGCGGCGACTGGATGGTCGCCCCCCTGGTGTCCGAGTTCGTCGTCGACGGCGAGATCCGCCATCATTGGGAATGCGAAGCCTGCGGGCAGCCCTCCTCCAGCTCCATTCCGCTCTGCGGCGACGAATAGAGGTGGAATAGTCGCACAGTCTAGGTGTTGTGACCTTTGTGGCGGCTTGCGGCCGGGGGCACAATGGCTGCCGGCAGCCGACTGCCAATAGTGGCTGTACAAGCTATTTCCAAGGAGCAACACCCATGACAACGACCTTCCCGCGGCTCGGTCTGGCAGCGTTGGCCTGTGCCGCCGCGCTCGCATTCGCGTCCCCGTCGCTGGCCGAGATGGTGCACTTCAAAGCCAGCGCCAACGGCGCCCAGGAGGTGCCGCCGAACGACAGCAAGGGCACCGCCACGGTCAACGCCACATACAACAGCGCCGACCAGATGCTGAGCTGGGACGGCACTTATTCGAACCTGAGCGGCAAGGCAACCGCCGCCCACTTCCACAAGGGCGCGCCGGGCAAGAACGGCGGCGTGGTGGTGCCAATCTTCGCCGGCAACACCGCCAAGAGCCCGTTCAAGGGCTCGAAAAAGCTGACCGCTGAGCAGGCCGGCGAGCTGATGTCGGGCCAGTTGTACCTGAACATCCACACCGCGGCCCACCCGCCCGGCGAAATCCGCGGCCAACTGACGAAATAGCGCCATCGGTTCCCGCCGGCTGAAAAGCCCGCACCTGATGGGAAGTAGCCCGCCGGTTCCTGCGCCGGCGGGCTTCGCATTTCGCGCATGACGCGCTTTGCGTCCGGCCGGCGGGCGCATTATGGTGCCTGCCAACAAATCCCATCTGCGTGCAATTTCAAAGAGGTAAGGGTGATGGCCGGGAGCAATGGCAGGTCCGCGCCGATTTTAATCTCCGGCGGCGGCATCGGCGGCCTGGTCGCCGCTTATGCGCTGGCGCGAAAAGGCTTTGCCGTCCGTCTGTTTGAGCAGTCGTCCGAATTCCGCGAGGTCGGCGCCGGCATCCAGCTCGGCCCCAACATCTTCCGCGCGCTCGAGAAGATCGGCCTCAAGGACGCCATCCTCGCCGACGCCCACGTGCCGCCAGCGCAGGAGATGCGCGACGCCCTCACCGGCAAGTTGATCACCCGCATCCCGCTCGACGAGGAATTCTCCAAGCGCTTCGGCGGCCAGCCTTACGCGGTCACCCACCGCGCCGACATCCACGGCACCTTCCTGAAGGCGTGCCAGAGCTCGAACCTGGTCACGCTGGAAACCAGTCGCCGCGTCGACGGCTTCACGCAGGACGACAAGGGCGTCACCGTCACACTGGAGAATGGCGAGAAGGTCGAAGGCCGCGCGCTGATCGGCTGCGACGGCATGTGGTCGAAGATTCGCGAAATGGTAGTTGGCGACGGCAAGCCCCGCGTCTCCGGCCACATCGCCTATCGCGCGGTGCTCAGGCGCGAAGACGTGCCGGAGGACCTGTGGCGCCCCGACGTGGTCTTATGGGCGGGCCCGCGCACCCATTTCGTGCACTATCCGCTGCGCCGCGGCGAGCTCTACAACCTTGTCGCCGTGTTCCACTCCGACCACTACGAGGAGGGATGGGACGCCGAAGGCAGCAAGGACCTGTTGTGGAAGCACTTCAAGGGCGAGGTGCCGCAGGTGCTGCGCATGCTCGAGCGCATCGAGACCTGGCGCATGTGGGTGCTGTGCGACCGCGAGCCGGTGAAGAATTGGACCGACGGCCGCGTCACCCTGCTCGGCGACGCCGCGCACCCAATGCTGCAGTATCTTGCGCAAGGCGCCTGCATGGCGACCGAGGATGCGGTAATTCTGGCGGAAGAAACCGCCGCCACGCCAGACGACCTGCCGGGCGCGTTCCAGCGCTATCAGCAGCAGCGCTACCTGCGTACTGGCCGCACGCAGATCATGGCGCGGGTCTATGGCGAGTTCTATCACGCCCGCGGCGTCACCGCCGAGCTACGCGACATCGCGCTTTCCGGCCGCACGCCGCAGCAGAGCTTCGACGGCATCGCCTGGCTCTACGGCGGGTCGTAAAACCTTGAACCCGCCGGCGGCCATGGTCGTCTAATGCTATGGTGGATCACCGCTGGCATCGGACGATCAGCTATGAAGGCTGCCTCGCACTATGCGGCAATAGCCTGCACTGTCGCCCTCGCGGTGGCTCCAACCTGCGCGTTCGCCGAAACCAAGCCCTCGCCCAAGGTGCTGTACGCGATCGCGCTCGACATCGACCATGACGGCAAGCCGGACCGCGCTGTGCTGGTCGCACCGGCGGGCACCGGCTCTCCGAGTCAAGACAAGTCGCTCATGATCGGTCCGGACGCGCGCGTGGATCTTTACATTTACTTGGGGAGCGGAAACGAAAAGCTCAACCTCGCGCGCAAGCCAACGTTTCTCAAGAAACATATTGTCGTCGGCGACCACAACAATCAGATATTCCCGCTCAAGAGCCGCAACGGAACGCTGATCGTCAAGTCCGCCTATAACCTGTTCTCCAATTGGGCGCCCGAGACCATGACCATCGTCCATCGCAAGGGAGAATTCCTCGTCGGCGGATTCTCCCTGAGCTACGATCTCAAGAACGGCGACCAAGGCGGTTGCGATATCGACTTCCTCACCGGCAAGGGCGTCGCGTCGAAAGGACTCGGGAAAGCCACGACCATCAAGAGAAAATTCAAGCCGATCAAGCTCGCCGACTGGTCGGCGGAGATGGGGTGGCAGGCCTGCCGGTGACGCCCGGTTCCGCGATCCTTCGCCAAGCGCAACATACCCTACCGCGGCCCCAGCATGACTATGGCTGTTGCAACTCCCGTACCTCACCAAGCGTCAGCGCGCGCGGGGCGCCGCCGTCGAAATAGATAAAGCTGAGCTTGCGCCGGTGCGTGACCATGCGTGCCGGCAAGGGGTCGTAGCGCATGACGCCGCCGCCGAACTGCGGCATCAATGTGCCGATGTCGGTGGTCGCTCCCGTCTCTACCCGCAGCAGCACCAGCTTGGTGCCGTTGGCATCGATCGCTTCGAATGGAATGCGCGCAAGCCTTAGGAAACTCGCTGGATCCTTGGTGGTAGCGAAACCCTCCACAAAGGCCATCTCGACGAGATCGAGGTCCAACTCGCCGTGATGATGATCCTCGTCGTGCATGTGGTAGTCCGGCAAATGGGGTGTCTGCCATTGCGCCGCCCTTAAGGGCGTGACGTGATTATGGCCGGCGCTCCCACCGTTGCGTGATGGTGATGGTCGTGATCGTGTCCACTGTGCATCGTCACCTCCCTCAGTACTTCACCGGTTTGTCGATCAGCTTCTTGTGGCTGCCGAGCTTGCCGTGCGCGACCATCGAGCCGAGCGCCTCCACGACCACGCGCACGCCGACCAGCGCGGTGATGTCGGAGGTGTCGTAAGGCGGCGAGACTTCCACCACCTCCAGCCCGCACAGGCCTTCCGCCGCCACCAGCCCCAGCAACTTCAGCGCCTCGCGCGGCAGGAAGCCACCCGGTTCCGGCCAGCCGGTGCCCGGCACGAAGCCGCAGTCGATGGAATCGACGTCGAACGAAATGTAGACCGCGTCGGCGTCCTTCCACGCCAGCTCCAGTGCGATCTCGGCGGTCTTTTCCAGGCCGATCTTCTCGATATCGGCGATGGTGAGCACATTGGTGTTGCGTTTGCGTGCGACCTCCACGCCGGCGCGCGGCACCTGCCAGCCGCCGATGCCGAGCTGCACCAAGTT
This sequence comes from uncultured Pseudomonadota bacterium, assembly GCA_963732895.1. Classification (GTDB taxonomy): domain Bacteria; phylum Pseudomonadota; class Alphaproteobacteria; order Rhizobiales; family Xanthobacteraceae; genus Pseudolabrys. The sequence goes on from CAVTBG010000012.1 coordinate 116,698, forward strand.
GGTCGGCTTCACGTTCGGCAGATTGGTCGCCCAGAACCAGGGCGTGGTGTGCATGCGCTCGTCCAGGTCTTTTTCCTGGATATCGATATGGCGGTCGAAATGGATGATGCCGATGCGTTTACTGGTGCATTCGGCGATGCCGCGCACGCACGGGAAACCGATCGAGTGGTCGCCGCCCAGCATGATCGGCAGCGCGCCGGACGAAAACACGTGTGCCACCCCGCGGCTGATCTGGTCGAAGCTCTTTTCCAGATTGCCGGGGATGGTGAACACGTCGCCGGCATCGCACAACGTCATCTGCTCGCGCAGGTCGACGCCGAGCTCATAGTTGTAGGGCGTATAGAGCGCCGAGATGCGGCGGATGCCCTGCGGCCCAAAGCGGGTGCCGGGCCGGTAGGTAGTGCCGGAATCGAAGGGAATGCCTAACACCGCGGCGTCGTATTTTGCCACGTCGCGCACATTCTCGACGTAGGGCGCCTTCAGGAACGTATTGATGCCGGCGAAATGCGGCAGCTCGCCGCGCGAGAATGTCGGGATCGACTTGTCGGTCAGGCTGTCGGCGCCGGGCAGCCCCATGTCGAGCGCCCATTGCTGCTCCTTGCGCCAGCCCGCTTCCGACAGCTTGCCCTCGGCGTCCAGCGCCTTCCATCCCTGTGTCTCCATGCGGTCGAAATCGGATGGTGGCGGCGCCCGCGTGTGGGCGGAGGCAACAATCCCGCCTTGCGCGACCTGCGCGTGAATGGGTCCGGCATCAGAACACTCCTTTTGCTTGCTGCATTTCGTCAATGAAGGGATGCAATTGCGGGATCAGCGCGGCCGCGAGATGCATTTTGCCGGAGATGACGCCGCGCCTCGAAATCATCTGGTCGGCGATCATCTCCAGCTTGCGCGCCGGCCCCTGCACCAGCACCGCTTCCATGGTCTGGTTGTGCATCAAATGGACGTGCAGCGAGGTGATGACCTCGTTGATGTAGCGCACCTGCAGGTCAGCGAGCTGCTTCTGCAGGCCCGGCATCGAATTGTTGTAGAGCAGCGTGATCACACCGACCATGACGTCATCGCCGATCGTGTTCTTATGCTCGACCAGGAACTGGTGCAGCATGTCGTTAACCGCGTGCGAGCGGCTGGCGAAGCCGCGCGTCTCCACCATGCGGTCGAGATCGCACAAGAGCGATTCCGGCAGCGAGATGCTGATCCGGCTCACCGGCTGTTTACAGGCGTTGGTGACGGCGCTCATGGTCCCGGCTCCCCCCTCAGAACAAATGACTGTAACGTTCCACTTCCCATTGGCTCACCGTGAGGTGATAACCCTCCCATTCCATCGTCTTGTACTTGACGAATTCATCGCGCAGTTCGGTTCCGAGAGTCGCCTCGACCAGCGGATCCTCGGCAAAGGCTGCCACCGCTTCCTGCAGCGTCTGTGGCAGGAATTCGATGCCGCGCTGGCGCCGCGCGTCGTCGGAGATGGTGTAGAGGTTGTCTTCGTTCGGCTCGCCGGGATCGATCTTCTCGCGTACGCCTTCGAGGCCGGCGGCCAAGGCGAGCGTCGCGGCGAGATACGGGTTCACCGAACCATCGGCATTGCGGGATTCACAGCGCCCACCTCCCATCGGCACCCGCACCGAATTGGTGCGGTTGTTGGAGCCGTAAGAGTTGAATACCGGCGCCCAGGAGAAATAGCTCATGGCCCCCTGGCGCACGAGCCGCTTGTAACTGTTCACCGTCGGCGCAAAGGCCGCGCACAAGGCTTTGCCGTGCCGCAGGATGCCGCCGATGAAATGGTAGCCGGTTTCGGTGAGCCCTAGCCCACGCGGATCATCGGCGGGATCGCGCGCAAATAAGTTGCGCCCGCTGGCGAGCTCGTAAAGCGACATATTGAAATGTGCGCCGTTGCCGGTCTTGTCGGCAAACGGCTTGGGCATCATCGTGGCCAGCAGGCCCTCTTCCTTGGCGTAATGCTTGGTCATGTAGCGGAAGAAGGTCAGCCGATCGCAGGTGGTCAGGGCGTCAGCGTATTTGAAGTCGAATTCGTACTGTCCGTTCGCGTCCTCGTGGTCGAAGGAATAGAGGTCCCAGCCGAGATCGTTAATGCAGCTCGCGACCTTGTCGAGCCAACTGAAATTATCGAGGAACGGCCTGAGATCGTAGCAAGGCTTGGTCAACTTGTCGTCCGGATTTGGCACGGCAAGCGTGCCATCACCGTTTTTCTTGAGAACGAACACTTCGCATTCAATACCAAGATTGAAGCCGAAGCCGAGCGCGACGGCTTCCGCCAGCACGTTCTTCAGCGCGACCCGGTGTTGAGTCGATAGGGCTTGCCCTTGAATGTGTTGTCGGCCGGCATCCAGGCGAGCTTCGGCTCCCACGGCAATTGGATGGCGCGCTCGATGTCAGGCACCGAGGCGATCTCGTCGTCGTTAGGCGCCTGCCCCAGCCCATCCAGCGCATAGCCTGTATAGAGCTCGGAGCCGTGCGCCATGTGCTCCAGATGGTCGATAGGCACCACCTTGCCCTTGGGGACACCGTGGATGTCCACATAAGCGCCGATGCAATACTTAACGCCCTTGGCGCGCAACGCCTCTTGCGTCTGCTTGATGGTGTCCGGCGCGAGCATGGGCGGTTTGACCTCTAGGCTTGAGTCGTTCGAAGTAGGAATGATCGAGCGGTGGCGTCTCGATGAGGCCGCGTGTGACCAGCACGCTCAGGTCCTGAACCATCCATTCGAACCACAACCGGCCATTGGCTACGGTGGCGCGGCTCGGGCTGCCGGTGACGCCATTCTTGCTGGTCCGGTTCACGGGATGCGCGAACACCAGGCTTTGCGTGCGGTCGGGATCATCAGCCGCGGCCATCAGCTCAGGGCGGACCATCTCCGGCGAGAGCGCCAGCATCAGAGACGTTTCGGCCTCGTTGGCGTGCCAGTCGTCCGCATCGGCGAAATACACCGCGCGCACGCGCGCGCTGACCTCGGGCGAATTAACCAGCGTCACCATCAGGTCGTCGTGCTCGGCGCGCAGCATTTCCAGGGCGCAGCGCAAGGGTGCCGCGTTGGTGACATGGGTATTGACCATGAACAGCCGCCGCACGCCGGAGACGTAAGCGCCGTCGCCGATCTCCTTCACCAGCGCCATCAGGGTCGCCGGCTGCAACGGGATCGTTCCCGGCCAGCGCCGGCTATGACCGAGCGAGCAGCCGTAAGGTAGCGCCGGCAGTATCGGCACGCCGGTGCGCTTGGCGACCTCCGCGCACAGCCTATCGGCCAGCACGGCGTCCATGCCGCAGCCCATGTGTGGCCCGTGCTGCTCGGTGGCGCCAACCGGCAGGATCGCTGCCCGCCCCGCAGCCGCAAGGTCTTTGGGCAGCTCCGCCCATGTGCGCTCGGCCCACAGCATGGCTAATCGACGTCGTCTGTGACGTCGGTCAGCCGCGCTACCATCTGGTAGGTGTCGGCGTCTTCGTCGTCATGAGCGGCGCCCTGGTGGATCAGTTCTTCCAGCCGCGCCTTGGTGACGAGGAATTCCGGCGAGATGAGCTGCGCCGGGCTGCGCGGATGCGGCACCGGCACTTCGATCAGCTCCTGCACCTCGCCTGGATGCGCCGATGGCCCAGGATGCGGTCGGCAAGAAAGATGGCTTCGTCGAGATCGTGGGTGATGAACACGATGGTGATGTCGATCTTGCGCCAGATCTCCAGCAAGTGCGCCTGCATGCGCGCCCGCGTCTGCGCATCGAGCGCGCCGAACGGTTCGTCCATCAACAAGATGCGCGGCTGATTGGCGAGCGCTCGCACGATCGCCACGCGCTGCTTCATGCCGCCAGACAACTGGTGCGGATAGTTGTCGGCGAATTTCTCAAGGCCAATGAGCTGCAGCCATTGCAGCGCCTGGGTCTCGGCCTCGTGCCGGTCCTTGCCGTTGACCTCGAGGCCGAACATCACATTCTTCTTCACGGTCAGCCAGGGAAACAATGTGTAGCCCTGGAACACCATGCCGCGGTCGCTGCCGGGCTCGGTCACTGGCTCGCCCAAGAGCAGTACATCGCCGTCGCTATAATCCTCGAGTCCTGCAAGGATTCGCACCAGCGTGGACTTGCCGCAGCCCGAGGGGCCTACCACGCACAGGAACTCGCGCCGGTGGGTCTGGAAACTGATGTCGTTGAGCGCCAGCGTCTCGCGTTTCCCGGTCGTGAACACCTTGCTGAGATGCTCGACCTTGAGAATGACTTCGCGCGCCTTCAGCCGGTCGAACGCCCGCACATCGCTCGACTGGTCAAGATAGGAAGGCAGTTCGTTGGGCGCGACGAATTGTTCATGGCCTCAGGCCACCTTCGCCAGGCCGCGATCCCAGGGGAACAGTCGCCGGCCGGCGAGCGCGAGCACGATGTCGGTGCCGAGCCCGATGATGCCGATCATGAAGATCGCGGCGTAGACATTGGCGAAATGCTGGTAACGCGCCTGCTGCGTAATGAACCAGGTGATGCCGCTGGTGGTGCCGATCAACTCGGCGACAATCAGGTAGGTCCAGGCCCAGCCTAGCAGGATGCGCTGGTCGCGATAGAGGTCCGGCAGGATGCCGGGGATAACCACACGCCACAGCAATTTCAAGTTATTGGTGCCGAGCGTGAGCGCCGCCTCCACCAGCG
>CAVTBG010000013.1:0-46266 GCA_963732895.1 uncultured Pseudomonadota bacterium
ACCTTGCGTGAACCTGAACTTGCCATGACCTGCTCGCCCTACGATTCTTATATGATTTGTTGACTCACGCGCCGATTGCTTCGGAGGGGAGCAGGCCCAACTCACCCCGCGGGCGTGCGTGCTGATCATAGAGCCTAATCCGCCCAGTCAGTGAAGGACGGCGACCGGCAGCATTTAGTCATTTTCGCCCGATACCGCCGGAACATTCATGGATCAAGACAAGCCTGCCCGCTAGTGTCACATTTGGCCATGCCGTTCCAGCAGGGGATGCAATCTCTGTAGCGGGTCAAAATGCGAAGTACCTGCTTCCGCATCGGAGCGACCGCTTCGCCTCTGACAATGGATACAGTCGGGCCTTACGTACATCGGCAGCGCCGGGCGACGAACGGGCCTAGCCCAGAGCTCAGGCCACTTTAGCCGACAGTGCAACGGGGTGGTCTCGCCGAGGCCGCCCGGTTTGTTTGCGCAAACGTATGCGCGCTATTTCTTCTCCTCGGGCGGTTTGCCCCGCTTCGACGGCGCGTTCGGCTTGCCAGCGGCTGGCGGCGCTGGTCGCGCAGCTGGTGGCGGAGCTGGCCGCGCAGCAGGCGGTGGCGCTGGCCGTGCAGCTGGTGGCGGCGCTGGTCGCGCAGGCGGCCGAGCTGGTCGCGCAGCCGGTGGCGGAGCTGGCCGCGCAGCTGGCGGTGGCGCTGGCCGCGCAGCAGGTGGTGGCGCAGGTCGTGCAGTTGGCGGCGGCACTGGCCGCGCAGCCGGTGTGGGCGCAGGGCGTGCAGCTGGCGGCGGCACTGGCCGCGCAGCCGGTGGGGGCGCTGGCCGTGCGGCTGGCGGCGGCACTGGCCGCGCAGCCGGTGGGGGCGCTGGTCGTGCGGCTGGCGGCGTCGGAACAGCAGGCTTGGCGCCGGGCGATGCGGCAGGTGCCGGAGGTGCAGTTGCGGGCTTTGCTGCGGGAGCCGTCGGCTCAATCACCTTGGCGCCTTGGGCAGCGCGCGGCGGACGAGCGCCTAACCGCCCTTGCTGACCGCGAGATAAAGCTTCTGGCGGTGGGACCTTCGCTGCCGGCTTGATCGAAGCAGCCTTTTGCTGAACAACGGTTTCACGGAAAGGCGTTATAGCGGTGCCTCTGGCTCCTGCTCGCGGCTTGGCAATACGGCTTGCCTGAATATCCTTTGCGCTGACGGTCACCGCGCCCTTGATGCCTTGGGTCCCAGCCAAAACGTGTGGCCGCACTTGGTACGTCGGCAGCGGGCGACAACTCGCAGCCGCAATGTAAGCAGGCTGAATACCCGGATTGACAGCAAAGGTCCTCCCGCTGCTCTGCACAACCACAGTGCGATTCACGATGACCGTGTTATGGATATAAATATTATCCTGTCGCGACGGCAAGAAGAGCCTCGCTAGAACTGGCGCTATGAGATTACCGGGCCGTACGAACAACCAAAATGCCGGATTTTCGCGAGCTTCAACCAAGTAGTCATCCGGCGGCAGCGGCGACCAGCCGACATAATCGCGACCGCGCCGCCAATCGACCCACGCCGGCGCCCACTCATTGCCCGGAATCCAAACCCATCCCTCGTCGTGATCGAACACCCAGCGGCCGTAGTGGTAAGCGACCCAGCCCCAATCCGATTCGTCCCGGTCAGCAACCCAATACCAACCCCATTCGTCAGTATAAACCCAATGCCCGTTCCGATAGGGCCGCCAACCATGCGGGCGATTTGGAATCCACACTTCGCCCCAGCGCGAATGCCTGCGCCAATGACCATAAGGCTCCAGCGCGTCGTGGAACTCGACCGTCAGGGAAATCCCTTGCGCCTGCGCTGGAACAATCAGGGCACTGGCAACCGGTAACCCGAGAACCAAGCCCGCAACAGCCGCAACGGCTAGAAGGTGTACCCTGATGCGACGATAAAGATAAAACGGATGCGTCATGAACTCTCTCCTGCCGCACGAAACCGATCCCGGCTGATATTTTTTCGATCAACATGCCGACTACTGAACAAGCGGACTTTCCCAAACGATACCCAACCGAACACGAGTGGCGCTGCTTCCGAACGAAAACTGGGATTCTAGGCCCCGCGTCTATTTCCCCTTGAGCGTGTCTTTGAGGCCGCCGACGGCATTTTGAACCTTGCCCTCAATTTGGTCGGCCTTTCCCTCCGCCTCAAGTTTGGCGTCACCGACCGCCTTGCCAACCGTCTGTTTGACGGCGCCTTTTATTTCCTTCGCCGATCCTACGATTCGGTCCTTGTCCATGGCTTCTACCTCTGAACGAAAAAACTTGAAATGTTAGGTTCGCAACAGCGACCATATGCGCATTGATTCAGATCAACGCGATAAGCCGTTACATTTACTCGGACCGCAGCGTCGGCTTATCCAAATGCGCCGCTGTCATTCGGCGCATCCGTCGCTGCGACGATTCATCTTTCATATCTTGCCGTCCCAGATGACGGCCAGAGAGAGATGTTTCCTGCTGCGTTTGCGGCCAATTGTCAGGTCGACGCTCGGTGAACCCGATAGCCTGCGACCGCGCAACGGACGAAAACATGCGAATTACCTCTAAGGCCGAAGATCTCGGCGCCGTCCTCAAGCGCACCTATGACGATACGGGGGTGTCCTCCTAAAATCCGTTGTCTAAGCTATTCCAGCCAATTGCGAACATTCCGCTAGTGCGACCCTGACCTCAGGCGGCATTACGGCAGTATTTCAAAATGAAATCTACGGCTGGGAACCAACTAACGTCTGAGCAAAATTGAACATACTCGTTGATGCGGCCTGAGTAGGTTTCGTGCGGCCCCGCGATCCAGGCCGCTTTTCCCTCCATGCCACAGGAGTACACCATGGAAAGGTCGCTAGAACGATTCGTCGAAGATCAAAACATCGCGCGTTATACGGATCATTTGACATTTGAAAATGATCCAGTCAAACGGAACGCGCTGCTTCGGCTCTTGCGCATAGAGGAAGCCAATCGATCAAATCACGTCGAAGCACAAGAAAAAGAGGAAACCCACGTGGATTCCCCTAAGGCCGAGACGACAGCGCGCGGTACCTTTCGCTTAATTCATATCGACGATAACGATTGACCCCATCAGTGAGTTGGGTGCCCCTGTCCTAGGCTTCCGCTTGCTTTATTTACGCACTCTTCGTGGAACGAACGTCATAGAGCGCTTGTTGGTACAATGCCGTCCACCGCGCGACGGCATCCTCCAACTCCGGAATGATGGGCCGTTAGGTGGTCAGTCGGGGGCGGAGTGCCTCTGTTGCACTTATGCTTTGCCCTTATGCCCGGTGGCGAGACGGTGGCGAGAGAGCGGCTCGGGCTCTTGTGGGACTCGTCAAAATATGCTGGATTTAATGGTGCCCAGGGGCGGAATCGAACCACCGACACCGTGATTTTCAGTCACCGGCCAATTTTACTTTCAAGACACCCTTGGTTTTTAGGTCCGCTATGCGAGCGGGGCCCCTCTAAGGGCCGCATGGGGGTACCCGGGCCTGTCCAATTGGGGTGGGGGCCTGAGGCAGATACCGGGGGTTAGGCCGTAGCTGCGCCGCGAATCATTCCGTACCGAATTGTTTGATGGAGCGAGCCGGCACCGCGCAAGGCCATTGATATGAGCATCTTGCTTCCAAACTGCTTCCAAGCGAGTACCCTTTGGAAGCAAAGCAAGCTGGCCAACAAGAAAAGAGAGTCGGCTCAGAAGCTTATTGGTGCGCCGGGAAGGATTCGAACCTCCGACCCCCAGATTCGAAGTCTGGTGCTCTATCCAGCTGAGCTACCGGCGCCTATTGCCGACGCCTGTTCTAACGCGCCCGTCCGATTTCGCCAGAGGCTACTGCAACGAATTTCCGTTGAGCGACGCTTCAGCCGACGGCGGAACTGAGATCGGGCTGGGCCGCTTCGGCCGCGAGCGCGCCGCGTTCGGGGTGCGCGTCAGGCGGAGGGCGAAAGCCGGCCAGGCCCGGCATCGGCGCCAGGAGGCAGCGGCCGCGCAACAACGTCGCGCGCGCGGCACGGGCGTCAAGGGCGGTACGCAGCAGGGCCGGAAGCTGATGCGGGCGGCGCATAAGCGAGCGCAGCACCACGCGCAGGTCGGTGGTGCCGTCGGCGCGGATGGCGGTGAGCGCGACGTCCGGCAGGCCGCGGTGGACGGGATCGGCGATGACGCGGATCGCCGCCATCGGCAGGCCATGGCTGGCGGCCGCATGCGCCACCACGTGCGATTCAGTGTCGACAGCGAGCGCGCCGGTCTCGCGGTTTAGCGTACGTTTGTCGGCCGGGGTGCAGACTGGACCGTCGGCGCCGGCAAGCACGCCGTGCACGGCGCCGGGCATGGCCTCCAACAATTTCTGCGACCACTGGCGATCGGTCTCGTGGCGAACGTCACCGGCGACGATGGCCGACCCAACCACGCAGGTGCCGGGCTTGAGCTTGGGGTCGAGACCGCCGGCAACGCCGAAGCTGATTAGCCCGGTGCAGCCGGTGGCGATCGCGCGCTTGAGGTCCAGCGTCAGGTTCCGGCCATCGCCACTGCAGATGATTGGCAGGCCGCTGTCCGCAGCAATGCGGGCCTCGAATGCCAAGCCGACGATCACAATCATATTCTGGCCTGCCCCTATCCGAATTTCCGCCTAGTGGCGATGCGCTCCAGGTGTCGTCGCACGGTGCGCTTTATTACATACGAAAAGTGCCGCTTGGGAGAAAGTTCAGGAAACGGCCAAGCAAGTGCCGGGCCACCACCACCCTACAGGAAAAATGCCGTAACGGGAATTGTCAGAATCGCAGGTTAACGGTCCCCAGTGTGCACGCAATGCGGTCATGCACGGAAGCGGGCAATCCACTGCCACCGATTGGGATCTTTGCGGGCCACCTTGGCCCATTTTCAGGTGCCAGGCCCTCCCGCCGTCAACGCCGCGCCATTAGCATCGGCAGGCCGCCCTCAGGGCGCAGCGTCACCTTCTGCACCGGCCACACCGCGTGGCCGGGTCCGAGTTGCGGACGGAAATGCCGCATCAGGACCGCGAGCACGATAGCCGCCTCCTGCATGGCGAATTGGGCGCCGACACAGATGCGCGGGCCGGCACCGAAAGGCAGATAGGCGAAGCGGTCGATGTTCTCCCGCGCACTGCCGAGGAAGCGCGTGGGATCGAAACCGTCGGGGTTGGTCCACAATGCACGATGCCGGTGCAGCACATAGGGCGCGACGACGACCAAGGTGCCGCGCTTAACGGCAACGCCACCGAGCGTATCGGCCCCGCGCGCGGCCCGGCTGATGGCGGCGATCGGCGGATACAGCCGATTTGCTTCCTCGATCACCGCGCGAGTCTCGGTCAGACGGTCCATGAGCTCGTCGGTACCGCCATCGAGCGCGCGCTCGGCCTCGTCCGCCAGGCGCTCGCACCAATGCGGGGACTGCGACAAGAGATAGAGCGACCAGGTGAGGCAGTTGGCGGTGGTCTCGTGGCCGGCAGCAATGAAGGTCAGGATGTTGGCGCGCACTTCGGATTCGCTCAACCGCAGATCGGTATCAGGATCGCGGACGTGCAAGAGCAGCGTGAGAATGTCGTTCGGCGCCTCCCCATCCGCCCCCGCCAGCATTCGTTGGCGTCGCGTGATGACGGTGTCGATGGCGGTCTCGAAGAATTGCAGTTCGGCCTTGATACGAGCACGCCGCGGCGTCATCTGCGGAAGCCCGAGAACGTCGAAGGGATCGATCCGGCCGACCGCTTCGAAATAACTTTTCATACCCTTGCGCATGATCTCGCGGTCGCTGCCGAAGCCGTCGGAGAAGATCGTGCGCTCGAGCACGTCCAGTGTCGTGCGCGTGATTTCGACGGCGACGTCAACCACCTGCCCTGCCCGGGCATCGAGACGCGCGACCAGCACCTCGGCCGCGTCACGCATGGTTGCGGCAAAGCCCATCACGGTGCGGCGCGCAAACAGCGGCGCCAGCGCGCGGCGCTGGGTTCGCCACTGGCCGTCCTCGGCAGTCAACAGGCCGTCGGTAAGACCGGCCGAGAGCACGCGGCGCTGCAGCCAATCCTTGCGGTAGTTCTGACAATTATCGAGCAGCACGTGACGGATAGATTTGGGATCATTGACCACCGCCACCCGGCCGAAGGGCAAACCGCCCACGACGATCGGCTCATTGAAATGGGCCTCGGTCCAGGCCTCAAGCGGATTGCTGGCCAGCGCGCGAAACAGCGCGAACAGCCCAAGCGCCTGTGCGCGCGGATGGGGTGCCGGGGGACGCAGACTGCTGATCGTGTCGAGCATATCGAAACCGTACTCAGAATGGAGAAACGCCACCGAGCCTGCAGGCGGGATTATAACAGGAAGCCCGCAGGCAAAGTTCCAATTTTGGCGACCGACAACCTCGCCGAGCGTGGCCGTCAGCCTCAACGGCCAAGCACGCGCTGCACGAAACTGCCGATTTCGGCGACCGCCGCGCGGGCTTCCGGCATCACCGGCGCAAAAAGCGGCCAGGCGTGAACCATGTGCGGCCAGACTTGCAGTTCGCTTCGCGGATTGGCGCTGCATAATTTCTCCGCCGTGCGCACGGCATCATCACGCAGGATTTCGTCGCTGCCGGCGAGTGTCAGCACCGGCGGCAAGCCGGACGGATCGCCATAGAGCGGGGAAACGTAAGGGTTACGCGGGTCGGCGCCGGCGACATAGTAGGCGACGAATTCCGGCAGATCGCTGGTGTTGAGCATCGGGTCGGCGGTGCCGTTTTCGGCGAGCGACGCACCGGTGAGCGCGAGATCGGTCCAGGGCGACATCACGACCGCGGCGTCGGGCTGCGGCAGCCTTTCGTCACGCAGCTTCATGAGCAGCGCGAGCGTCAGACCGCCGCCGGCGGACTCGCCCATGACGACGACTTCTTTCGCCCCACGGTCGATAAGCCAGCGATAGGCAGCGAGCGCGTCCTCGAGCGCGCCCGGGAAAGGATGCTCCGGGGCCAGCCGATATTCGATCGCGAGCACCGGCGCGCGAGCGACGTCGGCAATGCGCCAGGAGAAATGGCGGTAGTTCGCCGGACTGCCGAGGCAGTAGCCGCCGCCGTGCAGATAGAGCACATGACGGTCGGCGACCGCGCCTGGACGCACGATGCTCTCGGCGGGAACGCCGCCCGCGTCCACGCGGGTGGTCTTGGTGCCGCGCGGCGCAGGCGGCGCCAGACGCGCCATGCCGCGGAAGGTCTTGCGCGCGGCAGCGAGCGATCGGCCACGGCTGCTCCGCTTGATGAACCAACGCGTGCCGAGGCGCACCAATCTGGCGCGCAGGCTGAGGCGGTGCGCGCGCAAGGCGTCAAACTCCGTTGAGCGTCGCCGGCACGGCCTCGACGACGCCGTTGGTACGCTGCTCGCAGACCAGGCGGCCGTCCTCGATATTGATCGTGCGGTCGGCGAATGAGTTCAGGCGCGAGTCGTGCGTCACCACCAGCACGCCGCGGCCAGGATCCTTGGCGATATCGGCAAGGATGCTCATGATGGCCTGGCCGTTCTTGCCGTCGAGCGCGGCGGTTGGCTCGTCGGCAAGCACGTAGGACGGGTCGGAGACGATGGCGCGCGCAATCGCCACCCGCTGCTGCTCGCCGCCGCTCAACTCACGCGGAAACGAATCGAGCTTGTGCGATAGCCCGACGCGCGCCAGCGCCGCATGCGCCCGCCGACGAGCCGGCTCGTTGTGCTCGCCTCGCACATCGAGGGCGAGTTGCACGTTTTCGGAAGCGGTGAGAGTCGGAAACAGATGATAGTTCTGGAAGATATAGCCGACGTGCTTGCGACGCAATTCGGCGAGCGCCTCGGGCGAGGCGCCTTCGGTCGACACACCGGCAACGAGTACCGTGCCGGCAGTCGGCGCCAACATGCAGCCGAGCACCGACAGCAGCGTGGTCTTGCCGCTGCCGGAGGGACCCATCAGCATGGTGAGCTCGCCGCCGTGCAGCGAGAGATTAACGTCTTTCAGAGCATGCACCTGGGCCGGGCCGCTGCCGAGAATCTTGTTGACGCCGAGCGCCTCAAGAACGGGCGGGCTCATTGGGTGAAGACCACGACGGGATCGATGCGCACCACTCGCGCGATGGCCGCGAATGCCGAGAGGACGCACATGACCACGGTGAGCGCGAAGATCGCCGCCATCAGCACCGGCGTGATGGTGACCGGCAGCGCGCCGTTGGTGGTAAGCGCGACGACGCCGAAGCCGATGACGCTGGCGAGGCAGAAGCCGATCACCGCGTTGAGCAGCGCCTGATACATGATAACGCTGTAGATGTAGCGGTTGGACGAGCCCATGGCGCGCAAGGTGGCAAACTCGTTGAGGTGGTCCTTGGTGCTGGAATAAAGCGTTTGCGCCACGATCACGGTGCCAACGATGACACCGAGCAGCGCGCCCGCGAATAGCGCGGCGCCGGCGCCGGTGGTGAACAGCCAGAACTGGCGGCTGCGCTCCGCGAACTGCGGCGTGGTCAGCACGTCGACCTTGGATAGACTCGCCTGCAGATCGTGCTGCACGCGCTCGAGATCGGCGCCGGGCTTGAGCTTGACAAGGAAGTAGCTCGCCACGCTCTTGGGCAGGCCGATATATTTGCGGGCGGCGTCGATGTCGGCGAAGACGTAAGGCGTCGTGGTGAAGGAGCGGATGCCCTCGGTGAGCGCAACGACCTGCACCTTCTGGCCGCGGATATTGGCCTTGCCGCCGACGCCGTTGAGCCCCAGCCGCTTGTCGTAGGTGGCGTCGACCGCGACCGCACCGGGCTCGGACAAAGCCTCGGCGGAGCCGGCAACGACGTTCCACGGCCGCAGGTCGTCGCGCTGCAAGTTGGAGCCGACCAGAAACACCGGCGTTATCTCGCCGCTCGGCAATCGCCAGTCGGAAAAGCCGATCACCAGCGGCGCCGCCGAGGCGACACCGGGAACGCTGAGGATCTCCTTCCGCTGGTCGCCGAGGAGCGAAGGATCTTCGAAACACTTGGTGCCCTGACGCATAACCCACAGATCGGCGTTGGTGTGTTCGATCATGGTGGTCACCATCCGGCCGAAACCGAGATAGAGGCCCATCTGCACCATCACCAACACGACCGAGAACACGATGCCGACCGTGGTGGCCGCAAAGCGCAGGCGATCTTGGAACAGGTTGCGCGAGGCGAGCGTGAAATTCAGCGGCATCGTGAAATTCAGCGGCATGTCGCCCCTTCACTTGCGCACAATTCGCGCGTCAATGTGGCACGGTCGAAACCGCGCGCCGGACCGCGACCAGCTGCGCGCCGAAAACACGGTCGAAGGCGGCGCTGCTCGCCCAGCTCATGACCAGCGCGCCGGTGAGCACGACGGCGTATTTGACGGCCGTGTAGATGCCGGTGCCAGCCAGGGCGTATTGCAGCCACACCACGAACACATAATGGATCAGGTACATGCTGTAGGCGTTGGCCGATAGGCTATCGAGCACCCGGTGACGTTTGTAGCTGAAGCGCAGGCACACCGCGAGCACGAACGTGGCCCCGGCGGCGCAGCCGACGGGGAATGCGAGGCTGGCGGCCAATTGGATGAGCGGGCCGGCTTGCGACCATTCCGGCCGGGTTAATGCGGTGAGACCGGCCCACAGGCCGAAGCCGGCAACCGCCGCGCCACACCAGGCGAGCCAGTACCGCGCCAGCGGTCCATCGCTAGCGAGCAGGCCACGGTCGAGCGCGTAAGCCCCGAGCGCGAAGCCGGCAAAGAAATAGACGAGATAATGCGCCGGCCGGCTGAGTTGCATGGAGAACGGCCCGAACGCGGTCCAACTCCAGGGCGAATAGATGAGTGCAAGCGGCACGTAGGCGAGCGCCGACACGCCGGCCAACAGGCCGAAGAATTTCACCGGGTGCTCCCCGGCCCAGGCGGCGAGCCGGCTGGCGTAGTCGAGCGAGCGCGGCGCCACGGCGAACAACACGGCGGCCAGCACATTGGCGACCAGAAGCTGCCACAGGAACCATTCCGGCCCGCTCGGCCAGAACGGCAATGAAAACCATTGCTGCCAGAAGCCGGAGAAGCTCGGCTGCGCGGTGCGCGCGAGATACGCCGGATAGAAGGCGAGCGGGCTCAAGAAAATGATCGCCGCCACGAACGGCACGCCGATGCGCCAGAGCCGGTCGGAGATGTAGGTCCATGAGCCCTTGCGGCGCAGGCTGCCCGCGGCGAACAGGCCGGACAGAAAGAACATGAGCGACATCAGGCTGACGTCCTGCCACGCGCAGAACACATCGAAGCCCATCCAGCGCTGGGGGTCGACCACCGGGAACGCCTGCCAGGTGAATGGCGCCTCGCCGAATGCCGAGGTCTGCTCGGGCACCGAAGCGAGGTAGGCTAGCGCAGAATGAAACGCCAACACGATGACAATCACAACGGCCCGAAGATTGCCGAGGGCGACGTTGGACTTGGACATGATGGCGTAGCCTCCCGCAGCGGTTTATCCCCGCTGGCAACGTTAGAATCGGCAACGGAGTTCCCCGCCCCGTTCTTGCCACTCAATTTGGGGCCGCGACCCGCGGCAATAGTATACACTGTAGTATAGACTGTCGCACCGCGAAGGGAACTCAGGGCGCTCCCGGGTCCCGCCCCAAGAATGTCCCACGAAGAAGTCAAACGGGCGCCAAGGTCACTTCGTGAAACGGCCATATTCCCAAGCGAGTGATGCGTTCTCGAATCGCGGATGACGGGAGATAACCTTGAAGGCACGATTGGCGACGCTGGTGCTGATCGCGATCACCATCTTGGGTTCGGCCGCGTCCAAGGCGCAGCCGCAACCACCGGGACAACCGGCGCCGGCAGCCGAGCCTGAACCGCAACCGAGCGTTCTCGGGCTGTGGCAGATGAGCAGCGACGAGGGCAAGCCGATCCTTTGGTGCCTTTTCGTCAAGCAAAACGGCATCTACAAAGGCGTGGTCGCCAAGACATTTCCGCGGCCGTTCGACAAGCCCAATCCAATCTGCGCCAAGTGCACCGACGACCGGCATGACGAGCCGGTGCTCGGTATCGAGCTCATTCGCGGCATGCAGCGGCGTGGGCTGAAATACGAGAACGGCAACATCCTCGACCCGCGCAATGGCGACATCTACCACGCACTCATGACTCTCGGCCCAGACGGGCAGTCGCTTACCGTGCGGGGCTATCTCGGCATCCCGATGCTCGGCATGGATCAGGTGTGGCAACGGCTACCAGATGACGACGTGGCGGGCCTAGATACGACCGTGCTGGGAAAATACCTGCCCGACCAGTTGCCGCAGCAAAAGCCGCGCGTGGAAGAGATGCAGCACAAGCCGCAGACGCATCAAGCGCTGCGCCCGAAGCCTGCGCAACAGGCGCGACAGCCGGCGTCTCATCAGAATCAGAATCGCACCGAACTGACCGCCATCCCGCGGCCGCGCCGCACGCCGGTCAACCAGCACTACAACGTGCGGCCGCCACGGGAGCGCGCTTCCGGCGCCCAGCCGAATCTCGTCGACGATCTGCGAGGCGCGCTGCCCGCGCTGCACTGAACGTCGCGCCAGCACGACTTGCCTGCGGTCCACTCACAGCGGCGGATGCGGAATCGCCGTCAACAGCTCTCGGGTATAGGCGACTTGCGGCTCAACCAGCACCTGCTTGGTCGGGCCCTGCTCGACGATCTGTCCAGCGCGCATCACCACGACGCGGTCGCATAACAGACGCACGACATTGAGGTCGTGCGACACGAAAAGATAGCTCATCCCAAGCAAGTCTTTCAGGTCCTGCAGCAGATTGAGCACGACCGCCTGCACGGAGACGTCGAGCGCAGCGGTCGGTTCGTCGAGGATCACAAGGTCGGGCTTGAGTGCGATGGCGCGCGCGATGCCAACACGTGCCTTCTGCCCGCCGGAGAGCTGATGCGGAAAGCGATCGAGCAGTTCGACCGGCAAACCGACCTGGCGGGCGAGTTCCTCGCAGCGCGCCCGGATCGCCCCGCGCGCCACATCGCCCATGCGCAGGATCGGATCGGCGATGGCACGCGCGGCGGTGAAGCGCGGATTGAGGCTGTCGGTCGGGTCCTGGAACACCATCTGGATGCGCTTGCGCAGCGGCAGCTTGGCGAACCGGCGCGCGGGAATGGCGCCGATGTCCTCGCCGTCGAAAACAATACGGCCGGCGGTCTTGTCGATCAGCCGCATCACCATCATCGAGGTGGTGGACTTGCCGCAGCCGGACTCGCCGACCAGGCCGACGCTTTCGCCGCGCGCGATCTGAAAGGTGATACCGTCGACGGCGCGGAACACCGCCGATTCCGGAGTGGGCTTCTGCTTGAATATGGTCCCCAATCCGCTCGCCGCGCCATTGCGCGGGTACTCTTTGACCAGCGAGTCGACCATCAGCAAAGGCGCTTCACGCGCCGCAGGGCTCGGCACCGGCGACGCATCCGTTGCGGTCGTTGCCTCGCCCTCTGGCAGCAAATCGCGCAACGACATGCCGGGGCGCGGCGTCGCCCGCATCAGCTTGCGCGTATAAGGGTGTGCCGGGTGCTTGAAGATCACGTCCGAGTTCGCGGTCTCGACCACATGGCCCTTCTCCATCACCACCACGCGATCGCAGTAAGCGGCGGCGAGGCCGAGATCGTGGGTGATCAGGATAGTCGACATGCCGCGCTCGCGGGCGAGTTCAACCACGAGATCCATGACCGCCTTCTGGGTGGTGACGTCCAGGCCCGTGGTCGGCTCGTCGGCGATCAGCAATTGCGGCCGGCAGGCGAGCGCCAGCGCGATCACCACGCGTTGGCACATGCCGCCGGACAATTCGAACGGATAGGCGTGGTAGCGCTCCTTAGGCCGCGCGATCCGCACCTGCTCAAGCATTTCGATGGCTTTTTCGGTGACCGCGTTGCTGCCGGCCTGGGCATGCTGCAGCAACACGTCCTCGATCTGGCGGCCGATTTTGCGGATCGGATTGAGCGCTAGGCGCGGGCTCTGGAAGATCATCGATATCTCGCGCCCACGCAGATCGCGCATTTCGCCTTCGGGCGCCGCCCGCAGATCGAGATTGGAGAACATCACCGAGCCTTCGGCGATACGGCCGGCACGGTCGAGGATGCGCATCACCGCGTAGGAGGTGACCGACTTGCCGGAGCCGGATTCGCCGACGATGCCGACGGTCTCTCCCTTGGCGACCGTGAGATTGACCTGTTCGACGGCCCGCACGGTGCCGCGGCGGGTGGCGAACTCGACCGTGAGGTCGCGCACCTCGAGCAGCGGCAGGGCTTCGCCGGCGTCAGTTGGCACTTCGGTGACGGCGTCCATAACTAGCCCTTTAGTTTGCGCATGTTCAGATCCGAAAACCGGTTCCCACTTTTCGGAATCATGCGCTCACGTCCTCCGCTGCGGATCGACCAGGTCGCGCAGGTCGTCGCCGAGCAGATTGAAGCAGAACACCGCCAACATCAGCGCGGCGCCGGGAAACAGCGCAATCCACCACTCGCCGGAAATGATATTGGCGGCGCCTTCGGCCACCATGATCCCCCATTCCGGGGTCGGCGGTTTGACGCCAAGGCCGATGAACGAGAGGCCGGCTGCGTTGAGGATGGCGTAGCCCATGGTAAGCGAGATCTGCACCATCATGATCGGCATGATGTTCGGCAGGATGTGCATCAGTAGAATACGGAAGTCGCCGTTGCCGGAAAGCCGCGCCGCCTGCACGAAGCCGGCTTCGCGCCGCACATTGGCTTCGGCGCGCGCCACGCGCACATAAAGCGGGAAATTGATGATCGCGGTGGCGATGACGATGTTGGTCACGGTATTGCCCAATGCCGCAACGATGCCCATGGCGAGCACAAACAGCGGGAACGCCATGATGGTGTCGGCGACGCGGCTGACGATGCGGTCGGTCCAGCCGCCGAAGAAACCGGCGGCGATGCCCGCGAAACCGCCGCCGGCGAAGACCAGCGCCACCGAGGTGATCGCGATGATGAAATCGAGCCGGGTCGCCACCACCACGCGACTGAAGATGTCGCGGCCGAGTTGATCGGTGCCGAACCAGTGATGCACGGACGGCGCTTGCAAGGTCGCTGTGGTGTCGCTCGCCAAGGGATCGTGCGGCACGATATAGGGGCCGACCAGCGCGCAGAGCGCGATCAGCGCGAACAATGCAAAGGCAACGCCGGTCACCGGATTTTCCGTCACCACATAGCGCGCGTGGCGGAAAATCGAATTGTTCTCCGGTCTCGGTTCGCGCTCCGCTTTCGGCGCGGCCATGGCGACGATTTCGGTCATCCCTCAAGTCTCACGCGCGGGTCGATGACGCCGTAGAGAATGTCGATCAACAAATTGAGCGCGACGTAGAGCACCGCCATGGTCAGCACGAAACCCTGCACCGGCGCGAAGTCCGATTGCAGCAGCGCTTCCACCGCGTACGAACCAATGCCGGGCCAGGCGAAAACCTTCTCTACCAGCACGTTAGCGCCCAAGAGAAAGGAGAACACCATGCCGAGCGTGGTCACCACCGGCAGCATGGCGTTGCGGAAGGCGTAAGTGAGGATGACGGTGCGATTGTCGAGACCCGAGGCGCGTGCAGTGCGCACAAAATCGGACGCTAGCACCGCCAGCATCGAGGCGCGCGTCATGCGCGTGATCGGCGCCAGCGAGAAGATCGCCAGCGTCACTGCCGGCAGGATCAACTGGCCGAGCGCGGCGCGGAAGGTCTCGAAATCGCCCGTGGCCAGGGTGTCGATCAGATAAAAACCGGTGATCTGCGGCGGGGCCGACGCGAAGGCATCGAGTTGCCCAACCGGGGCCGGCGACCAACCAAGCTGGAAATAGAACATGTAAACCAGGAGCAGGCCGGTGAAGAACACCGGCAGCGACACGCCGGCGGTGGCGACAATTCGGCAGGTATGGTCGATCCAGGAACCCTGTTTGACCGCCGCCAATATCCCGAGCGGCACCGCGATGACGATCGACAGGATCAGGCCGAGCAGCGTGAGTTCAGCCGAGGCCGGCAGGCGGCTGGTGATTTCGGTCGCCACCGGCCGCCCGGTCGAGAGCGAATTGCCGAAGTTGCCGTGCGCGAGGTCGTTGACGTAATGCAGGAATTGCTCGGGCAGCGGCCGGTCGAGGCCAAGCGACTTGCGGACGTCGGCGATCGATTGCGGCGTGGCCGCCGGCCCCGCGAAATAGACCGCCGGATCGCCCGGCAACACGCGCGTGAGCAGGAACGTAACGATGATCACCCCGATGATCGTGGGGATCACTGTCAATAGCCGTTTTCCGATGGTCGCGAGCATGTCCTTGACTTCCGGCCGCGTGAGTGGCGCGCGCCGAAAATGGCGCGCGCCGTCTTGCTTGCTGGTCAACTATGCAAGGCTCATGCCTTGACCAGCTTGCGATAGTCGACCTGCCGGTGGAACCAGTACTGGTAGCCGGAGATGTTCTTCTGCGTCGCCACGTTGAGGAACGGTTGGAACATCGGAACGCGTGGCACGTCGTGATAGGCCTTGGAGATGAAGCCCTTCACGTCTGTAGCGTATTTTTCCTTCTCGCCGACGGCGGCTGCGGCATAGGCGCCGTTGATGAAGGCGTCCATGTCCTTGTTGACGTAGCTCGGCGTGTTGAAGATCGCGTTCTGCCCCGAATAGCACCAGAAAAAGAAGTATTCCGGGTAGTCGAGCCAGCCGGAGAAGAAGTTGACCATCATCGGCATCGACTTCTTAGCCATTTCGCTGCGCCAGTTGGCGCCCGGCACCTTGCTGATCGCGAGCTTGATGCCGATCTGCGCGAGGCTTTCCTGGATCAACACGGCCATCGGTTCGGAATTCACGGCATCGCCGAGATCGAAGGAAATGACCGATTCGATCGAACCGGCGCCCGATTCCTTCATCAAGGACTTGGCTTTGGCGATGTCGGTTTTGTAACCGGTCGGCTGCGGCCACTCGATGCCGGCGACATCGTTCGACGGTCCGCCGAACAGCGGCCGCGCGTGGCCGAACATCGCCGCTTCGATGATCTTCTGGTAGGGGATCGCGTAGGCGATAGCTTGGCGGACCTTCTCGTTGTTGAACGGTGGCTTCACCACGTTCAGCTCGAGGCTGTACATGCCGTTGCCGATCGTGTTGGAGATCAATTTGAGTTTGGCCTCCTTCTTCATCTCGGTAAAGTCCTTCGCCGGCAAATCGAAGGAGATGTCGGCGTCGCCGCGTTCCATCAGCGCGCGGCGGTTGCCAGCCGACGGGATGGTACGCCAGATCACTTTCTTGAGCTGTGGCAGTTTGCCGCCGATCCAGGCATCATTGCGCTCGTAGACCACTTCGACGCCGGGCTTCCAACTCACCACCTTGTAGGCGCCGGAGCCGGCGGTGTTGCTCTTTGTGTAGGCGAGACCCCACGGGTCTTTCTCGCTCGCATGCTTCTTAAGCAGGCCGGAATTGTAGATGCCGGGCACAATCACCGCGAGATCGGGGATGGTAAGGCGGTTCTTTTTGATGAAGTCGACGCGGAAGGTCGAGTTGTCGACGGCAACGAACTGCTCCGGCTTTTCGAGCGAGCCCGCCTTCATCTGCACACGCGGGAAGCCGCCGACGCCGATGGCGCGGTCGAACGACCATTTGACGTCTTTCGCGGTGACCGGCGTGCCGTCCTGGAATTTGGCGCCCTTCTTCAGCTTGAAGGTCACCGACATGTCGCCGACCTTCATGTCCTCTGCAAGCTCCGGCACGAATTTGTCGCGGTCGTAGGACAGCGAGCCGTCCGGCAGCGTCTTGGTCGGATGCGTGATCAGGCGGTCGTAGCAATTCCACGACGCTTCGTAGCCGGGACGGTTCGTGCCGACCCCGTGAATGTCGAGATTGTTGGGACCGTTCTCGGTCACCAGCAGCAGCGTCTCCTTGCGCGACGCGGCTTCCGCCGAATAGATCGCCGGCATGCCAAGCGCGCTGCCGGCAGCGACCGCGGCCGTCGACTTCAGAAAATCGCGCCGCTTCATTCCACCACTACGCTTCATCGAAACCCTCCAATGCCCAAGAGATGCCTTGGGTTAGGGATCGCAAAGCGCATGCCAAGGTCGCGGCGGTTGACGCATGTCTCCTAGGTCTTTGATTCTGCGAGAGCATCGGAGGAAGACACGAATTGTCGCCTCGGTTCCGGCTCACATTCAATTGCATACAATTCAACAAATTTGCTTATTTCTTATGCAAAATCTGGCATGAGGCAAAATCTGGATGGACGCATCGAGCGCCTGCGTAAAGCGCGGGCCGAGGCAGATGGACCACACGCAGCACTTTCGGCCGGACGTGCGCGCTCACGTGCGTTCCGCGATCAGCAACTCAACGGTGCGCAGCACCACATCGGCGCCCATGATAATATCGGCTTCGCTGGTATCTTCTGACACGTGATGGCTGCGGCCGCCGATAGAGGGCACGAACAGCATTGCCGCCGGCAGATGCCGCGCCATGATCATGGCGTCGTGGCCGGCGCCGCTCGGCAGCATGACGTGCGATATGCCGAGTTCGGTCGCGGCACGCCCGATCAGGCCGGCGAGCGTCGGGTCCATCGCAGAGGGTGCGGTCTCCTGGGTCGGCGCGATGTCAACCGTCACCTTGCTTTGCTTGGCGGTGGCTTGCGCGGTCTCGCGCACAATCATCTCCAGCTTCGCCAGAATGTCCGCTGACGTGTCGCGCAATTGCACCATCAGTTCGGCTTCAGCCGGCACCACATTGGCGGCACCGGGGGCAAAGCGCGCGCTGCCGACGTTCCACACCGAATCCGCGCTCGCCACCGCGCGCAACTTGGCCTGAATGTCGGCGCCGAAATGAAGCGCAGCGGCGCCGGCGTCGTGGCGCATATCCATCGGCGTGGTGCCGGCGTGGTTGGCCTCGCCGTGGAAGGTAACGCGCAAGGTCTTGATGCCGACGATGGCGCTGACCACGCCGATATTGATACCGCTCGTTTCCAGGCGCGGGCCCTGCTCAATGTGCGCCTCCAGGAAGGCGATGTGGCGGGTGGGATCGAGCCGCGCCCGCGGACAGCCGCTCAGTTTCGCCTCGTCGATGGCACTTTGCAGCGTCTTGCCGTCGCGCCCGACCGCAGCGGCCATTTCGACGCTGACGTCCTCACCGCAGAACAAACGCGAGCCCATAAGGCCGAGATAGGTCCCCTCCTCGTCCTGGAAAGAAACCACGTCGACTCCGAGTTTGGTTGCACCGCTTTCCGCCACGCAGCGCGCCACCTCCAGGCCGTAGACGACGCCGAGCGCGCCGTCGAGCCAGCCGCCGTAAGGAACCGTGTCGCTGTGCGAGCCGACGATGACGGCCTTTTCGGCCGACGGCATCCGGCCGAGGAGATTGCCAACGCCGTCGATCTCGGCCTCGAGGCCCGCTTCGCGCATCCTGTCGCGCAGCCATTCGCGCGCGGCGATGTCCTCGGCGCTGAAGGCGGGGCGGTGCACGCCGGTTTGGTATTTGCCGATCTGGGCGAGCGCGCGCAGGTCGCCGATGAGACGGTCGGGGCGGATGGGCATTCTGGGGTCCTTATTCTTCTTTGCGCATGATCTTTTCCGAAAACCGGTTCCCACTTTTCGGGATCATGCGCACGTTCAACTGCCGCGGTAGGTCGAATAGCTCCAGGGCGTGACAATGAGCGGCACGTGATAGTGCCCTTCCGGCTCGCCGATCGAAAACTGCAGCGGCACCACGTCGAGGAAAGGCGGATCGGCAAGCGGCACGCCGCGGTCCTTGAAGTAGTCGCCGACGGCAAAGCGCAACTCGTAGCGGCCGATCGGCAGCGGCCGTCCTGCAATCAAGGGTGCATTGGTGCGGCCGTCGGCATTAGTGGTGCCCGTCGTGACCAGCTCGGAGCCGGTGGTGGACAGCGCGTGCAGTTCGAGCGCGACGCCGTGCGCGGGTTTGCCGAGTTGGGTGTCGAGCACGTGGGTAGAAAGCCGTCCGTGCACCGGCAATTTGTCGGGCGCATCCACATGCTGGTCGAGCCGCAGCGCGGCGATGCGGTCCACTTCGGTCAACGCGGCATCGTATTCGGTGGCGAGATCGTTGCGCAGGCGGCTCTCGAACTGTCGGAAGATCGAATCTTTGCCGTGGCGGCGCACGCAGACGATAAAGGGAAAGCCAAACTTGTCGCGGTAGGCTTTATTGAGGCGATTGAATTCCTCGAACTCTTGCTCGCTTAGCCGGTCGAGCCCGGCGCTGTGCTGCTCGCTTCTGGAGTCGTCGGTCAGCTCGCCGGCGCGTGCCGCCTTGCCGGCAAGATCAGGATGGGCTTTTAGTAGCGCGCGTTTGCTCGCGTCGCCAGCCGCGCGCACCACCGCGCTCATGGTCTCGTGCAGGGCTTCCAGGGTCGCGAACGGGCGCTTTGCGACAATCGCTTCGGCCACCCAGGGCGAATGCTCGTAGATGCTGGCGAGCGCGCCCACGAAATGCGGCGGTTCGCACACATTGAGATGGCCGAGGGTGATCGCGCTCATGTCGGCACCGGCGTTTGGTCGGCGAAGGTCGCAATGGATTCAACATTCATATGGCGCTGGCCGGACCGCGGCACCGTGCCGAGCACGTCGGACAGGAAGGCTTCAGAGTACGGATCGCCGTGCAGAATGGAACACTCGTCGCCCTCCTCGCAATTGACCACGAGTTGCACCGCGACGCGCGCCCGCCCCGGCCATTGCGGGTCGGGCGGGTTGCGGCCGTAACCGATGAGATTGCGCGTATAAGGAGCGCCGGACATGAAACGAGGATGCGTCAAGGCCGCGCCCGGCTCAAGCCTGTTGGCGATGGCGGATACGCAAAATAATGGAGTTCACGAACGTCGAGATTTCGCGCATAAGAGGCGAAGTTCGAAACAGGACGGCACAGGATGGACAAGCTCCGGATCACGGCGGGACCTTATACTTTCGACGCACGTTTCGAAACGGCGGCGGCGCCCAAGACCTGCGCGGTATTCAAGAGGCTGCTTCCTTATGAGAACAAGATCATCCATGTGCGCTGGAGCGGCGAAGGTGTGTGGATTCCGCTCGGCGAACACGACTTCGGGCTGACTTACGAAAACCACACCAGCTATCCGGCGCCCGGGCAGATGATCGTTTATCCAGGCGGCATCAGCGAGACCGAGATCCTGCTGGCCTATGGCGGCGTGCATTTCGCCAGCAAGATGGGGCAACTCGCCGGCAATCATTTTCTCACCATCACCTCGGACCTCGACAAGCTCGCCGAACTCGGGCGCTCCGTGCTGTGGGAAGGCGCCAAGCCGATCCGCATCGAGGCGGCTTAAGCCTTAGCACTTCTCACATCAAACGAGGCGTCGCAGCCTCCTTACCCTCCCCGCCACTCGCTTCGCTCGTGGGTGGAGGGGAACAACGCCTTGAACTGACCGGCACGCGCTGCCAAAGTGACGGCGCCGGCTCATGAAGGGCGCCTCCCCGTGGACATCATCATCACCGAATGGGTGAGCGCGATCTTCCGCTGGCTGCACGTCATCGCCGGCATCGCCTGGATCGGCTCGTCGTTCTATTTCATCCATCTCGATCTCAGCCTGAAGAAGCGCGAGGCGCTGCCCGCCGGCGTCAAGGGCGAAGCCTGGCAGGTGCACGGCGGCGGCTTCTACCAGATGATCAAGTTCATGGTGGCGCCGTCCGAGATGCCGGACGAACTCACTTGGTTCAAATGGGAAGCCTATACGACGTGGCTGTCCGGCTTCGCACTCCTGGTGCTGGTCTACTATTTCAACGCCGACCTGTTTCTCGTCGACAAATCAGTGCTGCCGCTAACCGCGACGCAAGCAGCCCTCATTGCCTTCTTCAGCCTAGTGGCGGCGTGGCTCTGCTACGAAGCGTTGTGCCGCTCGCCGCTCGGCAAACACGAAGTGGCGCTGGCGATCGTCGGTTATGTATTCCTGGTCGCACTCACCTATCTGTTCACCCACGTGTTCAGCGGCCGCGGCGCCTTCACCCAGATCGGCGCGCTGATCGGCACCATCATGGTGGCGAATGTGTTCGTCATCATCATCCCCTATCAGAAGAAGACGGTTGCCGCGCTCATCGCCGGCAAGGTGCCCGATCCGTATTGGGGCGAGATCGGCAAGCAGCGTTCGGTGCACAACAACTACCTGACGCTGCCGGTCGTGTTCCTGATGTTGAGCAACCACTTCCCGCTGTTCTTCGGCACCCGCTACAACTGGCTGATTGTCGCGATCGTGCTGCTGATCGGACCGGTGATCCGGCACTTCTTCAATTCGCGGCACGAGGGCAAGGGCAGCCCGTGGTGGACGTGGGGCCTGGCTACGGCCGGCATGATCGCGATCGCCTGGCTGTCGGCCGCCGGCCCGCCCGGCCCGCAAGTGGGCGCACTCACGAAGACCCCGAGCTTCGAGGACGTGCAGAACGTCGTATTTGCGCATTGCAGCATGTGCCACGCGAAAGCGCCGCTGTGGCCCGGCATCGCGGCCGCCCCCAAAGGCGTGCGGCTGGACAGCGCGGAGGCAATCAAGCTGCACGCTCACATGATCGCCATCAACGCGGTCGATTCCCACGCCATGCCGCCGGGCAATATCACCGAGATTTCTCCGCAGGAGCGCCAACTGCTCGCGGCCTGGATTGTCGCCGGCGCGCCGACGAAGTGACGCACGTCATTCCGGGGCGTGCCGCCCCCGAATGATGGCACGGACGTTCCGAAAGTCCATTTCTGGCGCTGATTTAAGCAGTGCATGCCTGAAATTGTTGCCTTCAATTGCCGCCGAATTTGGCACAGTATCAGGCTGCTGGTTTTGTGGACGGGGCCCCGGAGGCGGTCGGCCGCGGGGGTTGAGCACGAAACGTTCGAGGTAAGCGTCTGCGATGTTGAATCCTGTGTCCGCGCGCGATTCCTCGGCGGAAGGCCCGCTACTGCAGGCCATCGGCATCACCAAGACCTACGGCACCCTCTTCGCCAACGACACCGTCGACCTCGACCTTTACCCGCGCGAAATTCATGCGCTGCTCGGCGAGAACGGCGCCGGCAAGTCTACGCTGGTCAAGGTGATCTACGGGCTGATCCAGCCGACCTCAGGCGAGCTGCGCTGGATGGGAAAGAGAATCGAGCTCGCGGGCCCGGCGGAAGCGCGCGCACTCGGCATCGGCATGGTGTTCCAGCACTTCTCCCTGTTCGAGAACCTGACGGTGGCGGAGAATGTGGCGCTCGGCCTCGACGGCAGCGAGAGCTTCTCCGCCATGTCGGCGCGGCTGGCGCAGTTGTCGCGCGACTACGGGCTGCCGCTCGATCCAAAGCGCGAGGTATGGCGGCTGTCGGTCGGCGAGCGCCAACGCATCGAGATCGTGCGCCTGTTGATGCAGGACCCCAAGCTGTTGATCCTCGACGAGCCGACCGCCGTGCTGACGCCGCAGGAGGCGGACCAGCTTTTCGTCGTGCTTGAACGGCTGAAGAGCGAAGGCCGCGCGGTGCTCTACATCTCCCACAAGCTCGATGAAGTAAAGCGACTGTGCGACACGGCCACCATCTTGCGCGGCGGCAAGAAGGTCGCGACCTGCGATCCGCGCCGGGAAACCGCGGCGTCGCTGGCGCGCATGATGGTCGGCGCCGATATCGGGGAAGTGAAGCCGGCCAGCGGCCGCCCGGCCGGCGTCCCGCGGCTCGTCGTCAATGATCTGTCGCTCGAACCCGACGACCCGCACGGCGTGCGGCTCAAATCCATGACGCTGGAAGTGCGCGGCGGGGAAATCCTCGGCATCGCCGGGGTCGCCGGCAACGGCCAGGACGAGCTCTTCGCGGCGCTTTCAGGCGAGCGGCGCACGCCGAACGCCGACAACGTGATCATCGACGGCCACGCCGCCGGCCATTTGTCAGTCACCGGGCGGCGGCGGCTGGGCGCCGCCTTCGTGCCGGAAGAGCGGCTCGGCCACGGCACCGCGCCGCGCATGAAACTATCCGAAAATGCCCTCCTTACCGGTCACGCGGCGAGCGGCATGGTCAAGCATGGCTTCGTCAACCGGCTGGCAACGCTCGCCAGCGTCGACAAGACCACCAAAGTGTTCGACGTGCGCAAGGCCAAGCGCGATCCCGAGGCGGTAAGCCTCTCGGGCGGCAATCTGCAGAAATTCGTGGTCGGCCGCGAAATCCTGCGCGAGCCCGGCGTGCTGGTGGTGAGCCAGCCGACCTGGGGCGTCGACGCCGGCGCGGCGGCGGTGATCCGCCAGGCGCTGATCGATCTCGCGGCGCGCGGCGCCGCTGTACTGGTGGTCAGCCAGGACCTCGACGAACTGATCGAAATCACCGACCGCATCGCCGTTTTGTTCCACGGCACGCTGTCGTCCCCGATCGAGGCCGCCGCGGCCACGCGCGAGCAGATCGGCCTGCTGATGGGAGGCAGCACGGGAGGCGCGCCGGCGTCGCAGCAAGAGGCGAGCCATGCAATTGGTGCTTGAACGGCGCGCCGAGCGCTCCGCCCTGATCGCGGTCGCCTCGCCGCTGGTCGCCATTGCGCTGACGCTGATCACCATTTCGATCCTGTTCGCGATCCTCGGCAAGAACCCCATTCACGCCCTCCAGATCTACTTTCTGGATCCGCTGATCGATCCTTATTCGCTATCGGAAATCGCGGTGAAGGCCTCGCCCCTTGTGATGATCGCCGTCGGGCTGTCGCTGTGCTATCTCGCCAATGTCTGGAACATCGGCGCCGAGGGTCAGTTCATCATCGGCGCGGTGTGCGGAAGTTGGCTGGCGGTCATAACGCAAGGCACCCACGCCGGCCCCTGGGTGCTGCCGGCAATGCTGGTCATGGGCGCGCTCGGCGGCGCGCTCTACGCGATGATCCCGGCGCTGTGCAAAGTGAAGTTCGGGGCGAGCGAAATTCTCACCAGTCTCATGCTGGTCTATGTCGCCGACCTCATTCTAGATTATCTGGTGCGCGGACCGTGGCGCGATCCGAAAGGGTTCAACTTCCCGACCACCGCCGACTTCGACCCCAACGCCACCGTGCCGGTGCTGTTCGACGGCAGTCGCGTGCACGTCGGCTGCCTGATAACGCTTGCCGTGGTGGCGGTGGCCGCGGTCATGCTGGGGCGCACCATCAAGGGCTTCGAAATCCGCGTCGTCGGGGCCGCGCCCAAGGCGGCGCGCTTTGCCGGCTTCAAGGCCGACAAACTCGTCATTTTCACCTTCATGGTGTCGGGGGCGCTCGCCGAACTCGCCGGCATCATCGAGGTGGCCGGGCCGATCGGGCACCTGCAGCCGGGCATCTCGCCGGGCTACGGTTTCACCGCCATCATCGTCGCCTTCCTGGGCCGCCTCAATCCGATCGGCATTTTGATCGCGGGTCTGTTCCTGGCGCTCACTTTCATCGGTGGCGAAGGCGCGCAGATCTCGATGAAGATTCCGCTCGATCTCACAAGGGTATTCCAAGGAATATTGCTGTTCTACGTGCTCGCCTGCGATTCGATGATCGTCTATCGCATCCGCCTCCTCCGCAGCCTCGGAAAGCTGGCGCATGGGTCTGCTTGAAGCCATCATCCTCTCCGTGATCGCCGCCTCGACGCCACTGTTGCTGGCGGCGGCGGGCGAGCTCGTGGCCGAGCGCTCGGGCGTGCTCAATCTCGGCGTCGAAGGCATGATGATCATGGGCGCGGCCTGCGGCTTCGCGACGGCGCATCTCACCGGCTCAACCATCATCGGCGCGCTCGCTGGAATCGCCGCCGGCGCTGCGCTGTCGGCGGTGTTTGCAGCGCTGACGCTTGGGCTCGCGGTCAACCAGGTGGCGACGGGGCTCGCGCTTACCATCCTCGGCATCGGCCTGTCGGGCCTGATCGGTGCCGGCTTTGTCGGCGTGCGCATCGCGGTGGCGCCGCATCTCGATATTCCAGTCCTCACCGATCTGCCGTTCATCGGCAAGATCTTGTTCGGTGAAGACGCCTTCGTCTATTTCTCGGTCCTGCTGATTGCCGGAATCTGGTGGTTCCTTTACCGCACCCGCGCCGGGCTGATCCTGCGCGCGGTCGGCGACAACCATGCCTCGGCGCACGCGCTCGGCTACCCGGTCCTGAAGGTGCGTTGGCTGGCGGTGCTGTTCGGCGGCGGCTGCGCGGGCCTCGGCGGCGCCTACCTGCCGCTCGCCTATACGCCATTCTTCGTTCCCGAAATGACGGCGGGGCGCGGCTGGATCGCGCTGGCGCTGGTGGTGTTCTCCTCCTGGCGGCCGCTGCGTCTCGTCGGCGGCGCCTATCTGTTCGGGGCGGTGACGATCCTGCAACTGCAGGCGCAAGGGGCCGGCCTTGCCGTACCCCCGCAATTGATGACGTCGCTGCCCTACCTCGCCTGCATCATCGTATTGGTTTTGATTTCGCGGACAAGCGGCACCGCCGGGTCAGCCGCGCCCGCTTCGCTGGGTCTGGTATTCGTGCCCGACCGTTGAACCATCCCCGCGGGCGCGCGCGACGGGCGGCGCGCTCATGGGGACGAATTGATATCCCGTCTTGGAACCCGGAGTGGACGTCATGAAGAGATTTATCGTCACCGCCGCAGCCGCCGCTTTAGCGCTGGCCGCGACAACGCTTGGCGCGTCGGCCGCCGGCAAGCTCAAGGTCGGCTTCATTTACCTAGGACCGATCGGCGATTACGGCTGGACCTACCAGCACGAGGTCGGCCGCAAGAAGCTGATGGAAGCGCTCGGCGACAAGGTCGAGTCGGACTATCTGGAAAACGTCAACGAGGGCCCCGACGCCGAACGCTCGATCGAGCAGCTCGCGCGTACCGGCCACAAGCTGATCTTCACCACATCGTTCGGCTACATGGACTCGACGCTGAAGGTGGCCAAGCGGCACCCCGACGTCTATTTCGAGCACGCCACCGGCTATAAGCGCGCCAAAAACATGAGTACCTATTCCGGGCGCTTCTACGAGGGCCGCTACATCCAGGGCGTGATCGCCGCAAAGATGTCGAAGAAAAAAGTGCTGGGCTATATCGCCTCGTTCCCCATCCCCGAGGTGATCTCCGGCATCAACGCCACGATGCTGGGCGCGTGGTCGGTCGATCCCTCGATCAAGGTCAAGATTATCTGGGTGAACACCTGGTTCGATCCCGGCAAGGAAGCCGACGCCGCCAAGGCGCTCGCCGACCAGGGCGCCGACGTGCTGATGCAACACACGGATTCGCCTGCCGCCATGCAGGTCGCCGAGCAGCGGCACATCCTCGCTTTCGGCCAGGACTCCAACATGATCAAGTTCGGGTCGAAGGCGCAGCTCACCTCGATCATCGACAACTGGGCGCCCTACTACATCCAGCGCACCAAGGACGTACTCGCAGGCACCTGGAAATCGCAAGACATCTGGGGCGGCCTGAAATCGAATTTGGTGGTGATGGCGCCCTTCACCAATATGCCGGCCGACGTGAAGACGCTGGCCGAGAAGACCGAAGCCGGCATCAAGGACGGCTCGATCCAGCCGTTCAAATGCCCGGTCTATGCGCAGGATGGCAAGGCTGTGGAATGCAAGGGCGGTAGCCGCCTCTCCGACGGCCAAGTCCTCGGCATGAACTTCTACGTCAAGGGCATCGACGCGAAGTTTCCGGGCAAGTGAGCCCTGGCGCTGCCGCAAATTTCATCCCTCCCCTGTCAGGGGAGGGATGAGGCAGAGACACTCACGTGTGGAGTTGCGTCGCGTGAAACGCTCAAGCCTGCAGCTTCTTCGCCGCGGCCTGGTGCCGGCCCATCAGGCCGGCAAGATCGAGGCCGGTAATGGCGCCGTTCTCGACCGTCCAACGCCCGTCGATCATGACGCGGTCAGCGCGGTGGGCGCCGCACAGGACGAGCGCGGCGAGCGGGTCGCTGTAGCCGGAAAAGCGCAACTCGTCGAGCTTGAACAGCGCGAGATCGGCGCGCTTGCCCACTGCGATGCGGCCGAGCTCGGGCCGGCCGACGCAGGCCGCCGAGCCCTCGGTCGCCCAGCGCAGCGCGTCCTTGTGGCTGACCTTGCCGACGCCGTAGCGCGCGCGCTGAATGAGGAAGGCGGCGCGCACTTCCTGCATCAGATTGGAGCCGTCGTTCGAGGCCGAGCCGTCGACGCCGATGCCGATGTGCACGCCGACCGCTTCCAGCTCGCACACCGGGCAGTGACCGGACGCGAGCACCTGGTTCGAACAGGTGCAATGGCTGATGGAAACGCCGGCGCGCGCAAGTCGCGGCATCTCCTCGGCCTTGAAGTGGATGCCGTGGGCAAGCCAGACACGATCGTCGAGCCAGCCGCATCGCTCGAGATAATCGAGCGGGCGGCAGCCGTAGAGTTCGTGGCAGAAAGCGTTCTCGTCCTCGGTTTCGGCAAGATGCGTGTGCAGGCGGACATCATGTTTGCGCGCCAGATCGGCGGTGGCGCGCATCAGCGAGGTGGTGACGGAGAACGGCGAACAGGGCGCAAGCGCAACCTGCGTCATCGCGCCCTCCCCGCGCTGGTGATAGCGCGCGATCAGCCGTTCGCTGTCGGCGAGGATCGCGTCCTCGTCCTGCACCACACTGTCCGGCGGCAAGCCGCCGTCGCGTTCGGAGAGGTTCATCGAGCCGCGGGTGACGAGCACACGCAGGCCGAGCCGCTTGGCGGCGGCGATCTCGATATCGATGCCGTCCTCGAGGCCGGCGGGAAAGACGTAGTGATGGTCGGTAGTCGTGGTGCAGCCGGACAGCATCAGCTCGGCCATCGCCACGGTGGCCGCGAGATCGAGCGCTTCAGGGGTCAGCCGCGCCCATACCGGATAGAGCGCCTTCAACCAGGGGAACAATTCGCGGTCGAGCGCGGCCGGCAGCGCGCGGGTGAGAGTTCTGGTAGAAGTGGTGATGCGTGTTGATGAGGCCGGGCAGGATGACGTGGTCGCCGGCGTCGAAGACTTTGGCGCCGGCGGTTTGCGGCGCACGGCCGGCGGCGACCAGTTCGACGATTTGGCCGTCCCTGACGACGACGCCACGCTCGGCGCCCTCGGCCAGGATCGCCAGCGGGTCCTTGATCCAGATCGGTTCACTCATCGCACCTCCCTGCCCCAATCTTATGCGAGCTTGCAAGTCCGGGACCAGAGGCGTGCGGCATGGACCTGAATACCATCCAGGCGGTAGCGCGGCCCAAGGCGCGCGGCGAACTGCCCGCGTGGCGCGACGGCGACGCCTTCCTCGGCGGCGGCACGTGGTTGTTCTCGGAGCCACAGGCCGCGCTGACGCGGCTGATCGATCTCGATACGCTCCAGTGGCCGGCGCTGACGGTGCGCGATGAGGGGCTGGAGATCGCCGCCACTTGCACCGTCGCGCAACTGGATGCTTTGAGCGCGCCGCCTTCCTGGACCGCCGTGCCGCTGATCGGCCAGTGCGCACGCGCGTTTCTCGCCTCGTTCAAGATCTGGAACGCGGCGACGGTGGGCGGCAACTTGTGCATGTCGCTACCGGCGGGGCCGATGATTTCTTTGACCGCCTCCCTCGACGGTGTGTGCACCTTGTGGGCGGCCGACGGCAGCGAGCGGCAAGTGACAGTAACCGATTTCGTGCGCGGACCATTGCAGAACGTTCTGCAACCCGGCGAATTGCTACGTAGCATCTTCCTGCCCGCCGAAGCACTCAGCCGGCGCACCGCCTTCCGGCAAATATCGCTGGCGCCGCTCGGGCGCTCCGGCGCGCTGGTGATCGGCACGCTGGCGCGCGACGGCCAGTTTGTGCTCACCATCACGGCGTCAACGCCAAGACCGGTGAAGCTTGCATTCGATTCCATGCCGAGCGCCAACGGCTTGCGCGCGCGCATCGAAAGCGCGATCCCCGCGGACGGCTGGTACGATGACGTGCATGGCAGCCCCGCTTGGCGGCGGCACATGAGCCTGCATTTCGCCGACGAGATTCGCCGCGAGCTCGGCGCGGGAGCCGCGCCATGAGCTTCAAAGTCAACGGCAAGGAGTTCGCACAAAAGCCGGCGGCCGGGCAATGCTTGCGCACATTCCTGCGCCAGCTCGGCTGGTTCGGCGTCAAGAAAGGGTGCGACGCCGGCGACTGCGGCGCCTGCACCGTCTATCTCGACGGCGAGCCGGTGCATAGCTGCGTTACACCGGCCTTCCGCGCCGAAGGCCGCGAGGTGACGACCATCGAAGGCCTGGCGCGCGGCAACGAGCCGCATCCGATGCAGCGGGCGTTCCTTGACGCGCAGGCGTTCCAATGCGGCTTCTGCACCG
The DNA here is from genome assembly GCA_963732895.1 of uncultured Pseudomonadota bacterium. Classification (GTDB taxonomy): domain Bacteria; phylum Pseudomonadota; class Alphaproteobacteria; order Rhizobiales; family Xanthobacteraceae; genus Pseudolabrys. The sequence goes on from CAVTBG010000013.1 coordinate 29,150, forward strand.
CCGGCATGATCATGACCGCGGCGTCGCTCAACCAGGCGCAGCGGGCCGACCTTGGCCGCGCGCTGAAGGGCAATCTCTGCCGCTGCACCGGATATCGCGCGATCGACGACGCGCTGGCCGGCTTGCGCGAGATCGAGGACGCGCTGGCCGGCTTGCGCGAGATCGAGGACATGACCGAAGGGCAGGTTTTGGGCCGCAACATCCCCGCGCCCGCCGGTCCCGACATCGTGCAGGGCCGCGCGCGCTTTACGCTCGACGTGAAAGTCGAAGGGCTCTTGCAAATGAAACTCGCACGCTCGCCGCACGCGCACGCGCGTATCAAATCGATCGACACAAGCGCCGCGTTGGCGGTGCCGGGCGTGCGCGCCGTGTTCACCCATGAAGATTCGCCAACGGTTGCCTTCTCCAGCGGGCGCCATGAGGACCGTTCGATCGACCCTGACGATACGCTGGTGCTCGACAACGTGGTGCGTTTCGTCGGCCAACGGATCGCTGCGGTGGTGGCCGACAGCGAAGCCGCGGCGGAGAAAGGCTGCCGCAAGCTCAAGATCGATTACGAGATATTGCCGGCGGTGTTCGACCCGGAAGACGCGATGAAAGACGGCGCGCCGGTTCTCCACGACAAAGGGCCGGAGGCGCGCATCAGCGATCCGCTCCACAATATCGCGGGCGAGCAGCATGGCGGCATCGGCGACGTGGAAAAGGGCTTCGCCGCCGCGGACGTCATCCACGAGGGCACATACTCCACCCATCGCACCCAACAGGCGCACTTGGAGACACACGCCGCCATCGGCTGGATCGATGACGGCGGCGTGTTGAACTTGCGCACGAGCACGCAGGTGCCGTTCCTGACGCGAAAGGAGGTGGCGCGCATTTTCGATCTCGATCCCGCCAAGGTGCGGGTGTTCTGCGAGCGTGTCGGCGGCGGCTTTGGTGGCAAGCAGGAAATGCTGGTGGAGGATATCGTGACGCTGGCCGTCCTGCGGCTGAAGCAACCGGTGCAGCTCGAATTCACCCGGACCGAGCAGTTCACCGCCTCGACCACGCGCCATCCCATGCGCGTCACGGTGAAAGTCGGCGCCAAGCGCGATGGCACGTTGACGGCGATCCAGATGCGCGTCGTCGCCAACACCGGCGCCTATGGCAACAATGGGCCCGCCGTGCTCGAACATGCCTGCTCGGAGTCGCTTGCCGTCTACCGCTGCCCCAACAAGAAAGTGGACGGCTACACGGTCTATACCAACACGGTGCCGGCGGGCGGTTTCCGCGGCTACGGCCTGCCGCAAACCGGCTTTGCGATCGAATCGGCCATCGACGAAATCGCGCGCATGATCGGCATGGATGCCCTCGCCATCCGCCGGCTGAACGCGATACGGCAAGGCGACCCCATGCTGTCGACGGGCGAAGTGCACGACGACATCATCTACGGCAGCTACGGGCTCGACCAGTGTTTCGATCTGATGGCGCGCGCCTTCGACGACGGCGGCGGCGATCCGCCGGCGGACGGCTGGCTGGCCGGCCAAGGCTTCGCGCTCAGCATGGCCAACACCGCCCCGCCCGGCGGGCATTTTTCGGATTCGTTCATCGCGCTGCGGGCGGACGGAACTTACGACCTCACCATCGGCACCGTCGAGTTCGGCAACGGCACCACCACCGCCCACTGGCAGATCGCGGCCTCGGTGCTGGCAACCGCGCCGGCGAACATCCATCTGCGCGCATCCGACACCGGCCATGGCGGCCACGACACCGGCGCCTTCGCCAGCACCGGCATCGTCATCGCCGGCCGCGCCACCGAGCGCGCGGCACGTGCGCTGCGCGAGATGATCCTGGAAGCGGCAGCGAAGAAGCTCGGCGTGGCGGCGAAGGATTGCACGCTAAAGGGCGACGCGGTCACGGGCGGTGGCAAGCGCATCACGCTACGCGACCTGCACGCAAGCGCCGACGACGATCTTGCCGCCAGCGGCTCGACCAATGGCATTCCGCGCTCGGTCGCCTTCAACGTTCAGGGCTTCCGCGTGGCGGTGAATAAGATCAGCGGCGAAATCCGCATCCTCAAGAGCGTGCACGCCGCCGACGCCGGCACCGTGATCAACCCGATGCAGTGCCGCGCGCAGATCGAGGGCGCGGTGGCGCAGGCGATCGGCGCGGCGCTCTACGAGGAGATGGTGATCGACGGCGAGGGCCGCGTGGTCAATCCGCAATTCCGCAACTACCACCTGCCCGCCTTCGCCGACGTACCCCGCACGGAGGTGCTGTTCGCCAAGACCAACGACACGCTCGGGCCGTTCGGCGCCAAATCGATGAGCGAGAGCCCGTATAACCCGGTCACCACTGCGCTCGCCAACGCGGTGCGTGACGCCACCGGCGTGCGTTTCTACGAACTGCCGCTGAAGGCGGACCGGGTGTTCGCGAAAATTGCGGCGGCGAATAAATGAGGATGCGCCTACAGCACCTTGCCGGGGTTCATGATGCCGTTGGGGTCGAGCAGCAACTTGACGTCGCGCATGAGAGCGAGCGCCACCGGGTCCTTCACCTTGGGCAGCGAATTGCGTTTAAGGACGCCGATGCCATGTTCCGCGGAAATAGAGCCGCCGAGCTTGAGCACGATCTTGTCGACGGCTGCGTTGACCTCGTTCCAGCGCGCCAGGAACGCGGGCGTGTCGGCGCCAACCGGCTGGGTGACGTTGTAATGGATGTTGCCGTCGCCGAGATGTCCGAACGGGACTGGTCGGCAGCCCGCGATCAGCGCCTCGACCGCGGCGTTGGCTTCGGCGATGAACTGCGGCACCGCGGCGACCGGCACCGAGACGTCATGCTTGATTGAGCCGCCCTCCGGCTTCTGCACTTCCGGAAGCGAATGGCGCAGATGCCAGAACGACTTGGTCTGCTCGAGGCTCGCCGCAATGGTTGCGTCGTCGACGATGCCCTGCTCGATGGCGTCCGCGAGCAAGCTTTCAACGCTGTCGCGCAGGCCCTCGCCGTGCTGCGCCGAGACTTCCAGCAGCACGTACCACGGATGAACGCTTTGCAGCGGATCGCGTACGCCCTGGCCGTGGCTGAGCGCAAAGTCGATGATGCCGCGGCCGATCAATTCGAAACTGGTCACGGTGCCGGCAGCACGCGCCTGCGCGATGTTGAACAGTTTCAACGCGGCCTCCGGCGACGGCACGCCGATGAAAGCGGTTTCGACTGCGCGCGGGCACGGAAATAATTTCAGCACGGCGGCGGTGATAATACCGAGCGTACCTTCGGCGCCGACGAAAAGGTGACGCAAGTCGTAGCCGGTATTGTCCTTCTTCAGCTTGCGCAGCAGATTAAGCACGCGGCCGTCGGCCAGCACCACTTCCACGCCGAGCATCAGATCGCGGGCGATGCCATAGGCGAGCGCGCCGGTACCGCCAGCGTTGGTCGACAGATTGCCGCCGATGGTGCAACTGCCTTCGGCTCCGAGTGAAAGCGGGAACAGCCGGTCGGCAGCGGCGGCCGCTTCCTGTGCCTTTTGCAGCACCACCCCGGATTCGCAGGTCATCGTGTTAGAGGACGGGTCGACCTCGCGGATAGTATCGAGGCGGGTGAGCGAGATCAGCAGTTCGCCGTCGAGTGGAATCTGGCCGCCGACCAAACCGGTATTGCCACCCTGCGGCACCACCGGCGTACCGGTCTCGTTGGCAAGCTTGAGGATTGCGGACACTTCCGCGACCGAGCCGGGCCTCAGCAGCATCGCGGTGCGGCCGTGATAAAGGTCGCGGCCTTCAATCAGATAGGGCGCGAGCTCGGCCGGGTTGGTGACGGCGTATCGCTCGCCAACGATCCCGGCGAAGCGCGGCAACACATCCGGCGATGGAGCGCGGCTGAACGGCTCGTTCATGGGCATTCGGTTTTCAGGCGTCATCGGACGAACAAAGACGAGGGCCGGCCGCACGAGTCAACAGGACGGCTTGGCCCGGGCAAATCGGCCCGGGCCAAGAACACAGATAGAGAAACGCCAATTACTTGCATGACGTCTGCAGGCTCTCGACGTATTTGATGCGCTCCATACCGCCGACGCGCTTGGCGTATTTGGCCCACACCGGCTGCACTGCCTTGCGGAACGGCGCCAAGTCCGGATGGTCGATCTTGAGGCCGGCCTTCTGAAAGATCTTATAGATCTTGTTCTGGTAGCCTTCCATCCAGTGGGCGTTGTCGGCGGCTGCTTCCTTGGCCGCCTTGGACAGCCCTTCCTGCACGTCCTTGGGCAGGCCCTCATAGAACTTGTTGTTGATGATGACCGAGGTGACCACCAGCTGATGGCCGGTGATCGAGTAGTACTTCTGCACCTCATAGAGCTTCTGCGCATAGGCCCAGCCGGCGCCGCCGTCGTTGCCGTCGACCATGTGGGTCTGCAGGGCGCCGTAGGTCTCCGCCGGTGCCACGCCGATCACGTCAGCGCCGAGCGCGTGGTAGGTGTCGAGCAGAATCGGGTTCTTGGCCACCCGCATGCGCAGGCCCTTGAGGTCGGCCGGCGACATGATCGGATGCTTGCTGTTCATCATATTACGCTGTCCCCCGGTCTCGAAGGCGAGCACGCGGATGTTGGCCTGCTTCTGCGCGCCCTCGGAAATCTCATGCAGGAGTTTTTCGTCAGGCAGGACGTGGCTGACCCCGCAGTCTATGCTCTTGATCAGGAACGGCAGGGTGAACAGGTCGAATCCGCCGTAGAGATTGGCGATGTTGTTGGAGGCAAGATCCATCATCTGGATCAGACCGAGCTGCAGCTTCTTGGCGGCCTGCCCGTCCGAGCCCATCTGGCTCGCCGGGAATTCTTGGAAGACCACCTTGCCGTTGGTGTACTTCTCCGCCAGCTTTGAGAAAACGACGAAGTAGCGGTGGAAATCCGCGTCCATCCGCGCCGGCGAATTGTGCGCGAACTTGATCGTGATGGGCGCGGCATTGCCGGCTGGTGCGAGCAGCAAGCTTCCGAGCCCGAAGAGCATTGATGTCAGTAAAGCTCGAGTCTTCATGTTTCTTCCCTCCCTTTTTGTACTTTCAAGTCGTCTCGCCTCAAACGTTCGTCAGTGCCCCGGCCCCATGATCAGGTTTGGCAGCCAGAGCGGGATTTGCGGAAACGCGATGATCAGCCCGATCACGACGAACATGGTCAGGATGAAGGGGATCGCCGCGAGCGAGATTTCGCCGAGCTTCACATTGGCGATCGGCATGGCGACAAACAGGCTGGTGCCGAGCGGCGGCGTGACGAAACCGATCTCGCAATTGAGTGTGAAGATGATGCCGAAGGTGATGGGGTCGACACCGAGCGTGTGGATGATTTGCAGATAGATCGGCGTCATGATGATGATCTGCGCCATGGTGTTCATCCACATGCCGATGAACGTTTCCCAGACGCTGATAAGGATGAGCGCGATCACAGCGCTGCTGGTCAGACCGAGAATGACTTTGCTGACCAATTGCGGCACTTGGTAGATCGTGAGCAATTCGCCAAAACCGAGCGCGGTCGCCCAGATGATGCCGAGGATGCCGGTGACCGCCAGCGTGTTCTTCAGGCTGAGCATGACGTTGTCGAACGTCAGTTCCTTGTGCAGGAAGGCGCCGACGATATAGCCGTAGACGACCGCGATCACCGCCGACTCGGTCGGCGTGATGAAGCCGCCATAAATGCCGCCGAGGATGATGACCGGCGCCAGCAGCGCCCATTTGCCGGCCCACACGGCCTCGCCCAGGCCGCGGGTCGAGAACTTGGTTTCCGAGCCTTGGTAGCCGCGCTTCCGGCTGATCATGAAAGCGGTGACCATCAGGCCGGCGCCGAGAATGAGGCCGGGCACCACGCCGGCCAGGAAAAGGCGCGCGATCGAAAGATCGGCCATGATGCCGTAGACGATCAGGGTGATACTGGGCGGAATGAGAATGCCCATGGTGCCCCCGACGGCGGTCACCGCCCCGGCGAATGAGCGGCCATAGCCGCGCTTGACCATTGTGGGGATCATCAGCGAGCCGACAGCGGCAGTCGCCGTGTTGCCGGAGCCGGTCAGCGCGCCGAAGAACATGCTGGTGCCGATCGTGACCAGCGAAAGCCCGCCGACCAGCCGGCCAAGCAACACATCTGAAATGTCGATCAGCCGCCTGGAAATGCCGCCGTGCTCCATCAGGTTGCCGGCCAAGAGGAACAGCGGAATCGCCATGAAGGCGAAGGTGTCGACGGCGGAAAAATAGGTGACCGCCAGCGAGGTCATCGGCAGGTGGTCGATCGCCATCGTCGCCACTGTGGCGATGCCGAGCGCGAAGCCGAGGGGCACGCGCAGCACTAGGAGCAGCGCCAGCGAAGCGAAGAGAAAGATTGGCATCGACATTGTCGGTCCCTACAGCGCTAGGGCTGGCATGGCGTTACTCGAAATTGTCGTAAAAGGCGGGCGCAGTCGCGCCGGCGCGCTTGCGCATGTTGAAGCGGAACAGGCGGTAGGCCATCAGGCCATAGCAGACCGGGATGACCGCATAGACGATGCCCATTGGAATGTCGGTGACCGGGGTGACGTCGCCGTATTGGACGGTCGACTGCACCAGCAAGATGCCGAGCCAGACCACGACCAGATCGAACCCGATCGTCAGGATATCGGCGACGAGAGTGACCCACTTGACGGCGGCCGGCCCGACGAACAGGTCGACGATCTCGATGCGGATGTGGCGATCGTCGCGGGCGGCGCCGGCCGCGGAGAAGTAGATCATCCACACGAAGCTGAGGCGGGCAATCTCCTCAAGCCAAACGAAGGAGGTGCCGAGGATGTAGCGGTTGACGATCTGCACCGCCAGCAGAACGGTCAGCAGCACCAGCAGAAAGCCGGCAAGGATCATTTCGAAGCTGGCGAAATAGCGCCGCACGACGTTCATACGCGGGTCCTCCAGCGCACCCAACCGGTGCGGTCACGTGGCATCACCCGGCACCCCGCGCCTTGCCACCCGCTGGCGCGGCCGCCGCGTCGGTTGCGGGCACATCCTCCACCGCCCGGATCTGATCGAAATCTCGGTAAATCAGGGTGTAGTCCTGCTCCGCCATGCCGCGGCGCACGGCCTTGTCGAGATAACGGAACGTTGCCTCGGAAAACGCGGTGCCGCCGCCGATGCGCTGGCCCAGCTCGACGCCCATCTTCAGGTCCTTGTGGAGATTGTAGATGCGGGAGCGGCCGTCCCATTTCTTGGTCAGGATATGGTTGGGATAGCGCGACTCGGAGGCGTAACTGCGCCCGTTCGACTGGTTGAGCACCTCCACCATGTCTTCCAGCTTCAAGCCGGCGTGCTCACCGATATTGATGGCCTCGGTGGTGGCCATGAAGGTGGCGTGGCAGACGATGTTGTGGATGAGCTTCATTGTGTGGCCGTTGCCGCTGCCACCGAGATAGAAGACCTTGCGGGCGATGTCTCCGAAATAAGGCGTGACCTTGGCGACGTCTTGCGGATCACCGCCAACCATCAACGTGAGATCGCCGGATTCTGCGCGGGTTGGCCCGCCGCTCGTACCGGCGTCGATGTAGCGGATGCCGCGGGAGGCGAGATCAGCCGCAAGCTCGCGCGACGCCAAGGGATCGGAAGTGGTCAGATCGCAGAGAATCAGGCCCTCGCGCGCGTTGGCGACAATGCCATCGTCGCCCTCAAGACAGGCCTTGATCTCGGGCGTGGCCGGCACCACGAACAGGATTGCCTCGCATTGCTTCGCCATCTCACTGGGCGGCGCGACGACGTAGCCGGGCTTACCTTTGAAACGCGCACGGGCGGGCTCCGCGATATCCCAGACATAGACGTCGCGATCGGGCTTGCCGAGATTGGCGGCGACGCCGTGGCCCATATTGCCGAGGCCGATGACGCCCACTGCTTTCTTATCCACCTGCTACTCCTGTCTTCTTTCTGCCTCCGTCGATGGCCCTGCGCCGGCGGATTTCCTCGATGGCGATGGCGTTGTCGCGGCCGCCCTCGCCGTGGCGCTCGCACGCTTCCAGCACTTCGCGCAGCAGCGACAGGAACGGCAGATCCTGCCCGCGACGTGTGGCCTCGCCCAGCATGGTGCGCACGTCTTTCAGATGTTGGGAGAGCTTGCCGACCGGCGCGAAATCGCCCGCGATCATCTTGTCGCCTTTGATGTCCATGATCTGAGAATAGGCCGCGGACTGGCGCGCCGCGGAAAGGAAGCTCGGCAGGTCGAGGCCTAGGGTTTCGGCAAAAACCAAACCTTCGGCGAGCGCCACCCGGTTGAGGCCGAGGATGTGGTTGATGGCAAGCTTTGTCTTGGTGGCGGCGCCAGCGGCCCCGAGATACTGGCTGCGCGGATAGATCACCTTCAGCACGTTGGCGGCGGAATCGGCGGCAGCACGATGGCCGGCGATGAGGCCGAAGCCGTCGCCGTCGAGCACTTGGCGGCTGGTCCCGGAAACCGGCGTGTCGAGAAAGGCGAAGCCACGCGCGGCGGCGCGGGCCGCGAGCGCCTCGATGCGGTCGGGCTCGCAAGTCGACGTGCACAGTGCGGCAGGCCGCGTGCCGGCGTCGGTGGATTCGATCAGGCCGCCCTTGCCTTCGACGACGTCCTCGACCTGGGCGATGGTCATCACGGCGATGAGCGTAAGCGGTGCACGGCGGGCGACTTCGGCAACGCTTTCGACCGGCTCGCCGCCCATGCCGGCGAAGTCCGCGCGCCGAGCCGGGTCGATGTCGAAACCGACGACGCCATAGCCGGCATCGAGCAGACGGCGCGCAAGCGCCGTGCCCATCAAACCGATACCGATCAGGCCGACCGTGCCCGGCACGTTTTGCTTCCTCCCTGCCGGACTTCGCTCGACCGCGCCCGGATTGTCTTACGCCGCCTTCAGTAACTGCTCCGCCTTGCCCCAAGCCCAGGTATTCAGGCCGGAATAGGGTTTGAGGTCGGCATCGGTCACGAAGGCGGCAATCGCCTTGTCGTAGGACGGCCGCGCCCTGATGCGTTCGAACCACGCCGTGATGTTCGGGCGCGACTGCGCCCACATGTTGGACAGGCTGAGCATCGTGAAGCGGTTGATGTAGGGCGTCATGGCGGCGTCGGCGAGCGAATAGCTGTCGCCGGCGATCCATGGATATTGCGCGAGCTGGGCGTCCATATCGGTGAGCGCCTTGTCGTAGAACTGCAAAGCCTGCACCGCGGCCGGCGCGTCCATGCCCTGCTCGATCGCCGCGCGCTGGCGCTCGCGCGTCGCCGGATTGGGGATGTCGCGGTAATAGACTTCGAGCTCCGCCTGACTTTTCTTGCGCATCTCGGTCGCGTGCACCATCGCGTAAGTGAGCGTGGCGTTACCGGGATGCAGATACTCGTCGACTTGTTTCATCCAGATACGCATCGAGGCACGCTGCTTGGCATCGACCGGTTGCAGAAGCGGGCCGGGAAACACCTCGTCGACATATTGCATGATGACAGAGGACTCGATCAGTACGAAGTCGTCGTGAATGAGGGTGGGCACCACGCCATTCGGATTGAGCTTGAGGTATTCCGGCTTGTGCTGTTCGCCGACGCGCAGGTTCAGATTGACCGGCTCAAAGTCGACGCCCTTTTCGGCCATCGTGAGCCGCACTTTGATGGCGCAGACCGCGGTCCGTCCCTGATAAAGCTTTAGCATTGTGACGGTCCCGTTTTTTGCGATGGAAGGGATAAGGGGCGTGCTCAGGCCGCAGCTTTTTTTGGAATGCCGCCACTCTCGACGAAGGCGTAACGCTCCGCCAGGATTGGCGCCAACTGCCGGCGGCGCGCCCGCGGCAGCGAAATCCACATGCGCAGCAGATGGCGTTTCATGTCGGGACCGTCGTGGTCCCCGTAAGCCTCGCGGGCATGCAGAATGGCGTGATTGTTGATGAACTGCATATCGCCTTCGGCGAAATGCATGCGCAGCCGCAGTTCGGGGCGATTGGCGACGTCTTGCACGAAATCGAGCGCCTCGCGCTGGACGTCGGTCAGCCCCAATTCCTCGCCGAAGCGCACGACACCATTGAAATAGGCCCGGCTGGTGATGCGCGAGGTCACCTTGCCACCGGCATAGCTGAACATCGGACAGCGGTACCAGGGCTGCTCGCCCACCGGTTCCTCGCCGCGCCAATCGATGTTGAAAGGCTGGTAGAGCACCTCGAGCAGGTCGGGCCGCTCTTCCAGGATCACGTTGTGCACGGTGTCGACGCTGGTCAGCGCGCTGGCACCGCCACTCTTGGCGGTGCGCACGCAGAACAGGCCGAGCACGTCGACCGGTAACTGGTCGGAATGGAAGTCCATCTTGGCGCGGGTCTGATAGGCGCGCGCATTGGGGTCATCCATGGTGCGCCCCTCGTCGCGAACATGGCCAAGCAAATGGCCGCGCGTGTTCTGCGATACCGGCGTGCCGAGGTGGACACCCAGTCCCCAATAAATCAGCGCGCATTCGTCAAGGTTGTACATGCCACGCGGCAGTCCCCGTATGAGCACGACCCCAAGGCCATTTTCCATGCGTTCCGGCACTTCGCCCAGCCTGGTCGCGAGCGTCGGCAGCGGGAACTCGTCGGCGGTAAAGGGTATTTCGAGGCCAAGCGACCGCACGTGACGCAGCGCCGCATCGATTTCGGCGATGTCGCTACGCGACAGCCGCATGATCCATGATGAGTCCTCCTGGATTTCCGGTCCGCGCCATGCGCGCGGCGTGACCAGCTTTTCGCGCATGACCTCGATCACGTTCGTTTCCCCAGCTGCCTGTTATTGTTCGTTATTCGACGTTAGCAACGAACTATAGCCCCGGACCGACGAACGGCCAATGAATTACCTTGGCAATTCAGATGAACCCATTTGAAGATAGAGCGAACAGGAATAGCTGGTTTTCTTTCTGACAATGAAACGGAACACTTGAAACGGCTGGTTTGCAGCGCGGCCGGACCCGCCTAAGATGGCGCCGGCACCGAACACAAGCGATTGGCACATCATGAACGTACAAGCGAAGGTCGCAGTCGAACAGCAGGCACGGCCTCTGCGCATCCGCCGTGTCGACGCCATCGCCATCGCCGTACCGCTGGCGAAGCCCATGCTGATGGCCGCGGAAACCATTACCCACGCCGAAAACCTGGTGCTGCGCATCGAAGCCGAGAACGGGCTCGTCGGCTGGGGAGAAGCGACGGCGGCGCCGACCATGACCGGCGATACCCTGCCCGGCATGGTGGCCGCGGTGCGCCAGCATATGGCGCCGCGGCTGATCGGCGCCGACGCCCGGGACCACGCGGAACTGGCGCGGCGCTGCCGCTCGGCAATTGTCCACAACGGCGGCGCCAAGGCGGCGGTCGAGATCGCGCTCCTCGATCTCGCCGGCAAGCATTTCGGCGTTCCCGCGGTCGAGCTGATCGGCGGCGCGCTGCGGCGCTCGGTCGAGAACATGTGGCTGCTCGGCAACCCGGAGATCGCCGCCGACATCGCTGAGGCGAAACGCAAAATTGAAGAAGGCTACGGGTATTTCAAGCTGAAGGTTGGCGTGAAACCGGTCGAGAAGGAGATCGAGGCGGCATTGCAGGTGCGCGCCGCGCTTGGACCCGACGTGATGTTGTGCGCCGACGCCAATACCGGTTGGGACGCGCGCACGGCGCGACGCTACATGCGCGGCGTCGAAGCCGCCGGGCTGCAGTTCCTGGAGCAGCCGCTGCCGAGCGATCAGACGGAGGCCATGGGTGCGCTTAACCGGCTCGGCCTGTTGCCGATCTCCGGCGACGAATGCATTGGCGGCAGCCATGACATCCTGGCGCTCGGCCAAGCCGGCATCGTCGGCGGCGTCAATCTCAAGGTGATCAAGACCGAAGGCATCACGCCGCTCATCGCCGCCGCAACGCTGTGCAAGCAGCTCGGCCTGTCGGTGACGCTCGCCGTGAAGGTGGCGAGCACGAGCCTTTCGGGGGCGGCGACGCTTGCCGCCGCCTGCGCTTCGCCGGTGCTCGACTGGGGCGTGAGCCTCACTCAGGTGTATCTCGCGGAGGACGTGGTGCGCGATCCATTACGCCTGGAAGACGGCAGGTTTAATTTGCGCGACACGCCGGGGCTCGGAGTTGACGTAGACGAGGACGCGATTAAGCGGTTCACGGTCAACTAGCGCTTAGTTGCCTTGTCTTGGACTGAACCGGGCCGTGCACGCGCCTGAACACGTCGTGGAGTGGGGCAGCTTGCCCCAATCGCACGTTGATTCAACGTCTCGCCCTGCCCTCAAAGCTGACCGCCGATCTGTTGCGCCATCCAGTCGGCAAGACCGGTGCGTACTTCGTAGTGCCGATTTGACAGGCTATGGTTGCCGCCCTCGTATGGACGGAAGGTGGCGTTCCCGGCCTCGCGCGCAACGCGCTCACCGTCAGCAAACGGCACAATCTCGTCGGCGGTACCGTGCAGGACGAGCAGCGGACAGGCCACCTTTTCGGCAACTCCGGTGAGATCGAGCGCAGCAACACGCCGGCGGGCGTCTTCGGGACTGCTCGCACCGGTGCGGTACTGATATCCGGCGCGCGTCATTGGCGGCAGATGATCCCAATGGTCCGTGACGGTGTAAGGCCCGGCACTCGCAACAGCGGCCTTGACACGCGGCTCGAATGCGCAGGCCCGCACCACGTAGTAGCCGCCAAGACTCTGGCCGTAGAGGCCGACGCGGTCCGCGTCGATGCCGTCGAGGCTTTCAAGAAAATCGATGGCCGCGCCGACGGGCTTTTCCGAGGCGGCTTCGATCTTCAGCGTGAGCCCCGTCTCGCCCTGTCCGGGCCCGTCCATGCCAAGAGCGGCGATGCCGCGGTCGAGAAAATAATCGGCGACCTGCTGCAACTCTTCCTTCACGGAATCGAGGCCACCCATGACGATCACTACCGGCGGATTTTCGACGCCCGGTGGCGTGCGCAGGATTGCTGCCATCCGCGCCTCGCCGTACGGGATCAGCACCTTGGTGCCGGGCGGCTTGAGCGACCAAAGCGCGCGCTCGAAGCAGGCGTTCAGGCGGCGCTGGGCGTGTTGCGCCTTGTCGATGTCATCGAACGAGTTGAACTTGCCGAAGTGCCAACACAACGCGGCGCGGCGCCAAGCCTCCGCCGCCGTGCGGCGCGCGTCGCGCTTTTCGGCATCTTCGGCGAGCTTCTCGTAGTCTTGCGCCTTTTCCGACCAGGCCGGCAGCCATTGTTCCCACGTCTGGATATTGCCCATGATGCGCTGGACATCGCCGTAGCTGACCTCGGCGCGCAGGAAGCGGCCCATCCAGTTGCGCTTGGTAAAGGCAACACGATCAACGGCTGAGTCTTCCGCCATCAGAACCTCCCGGTATGCCGCGTTATATTCCGACCGCTAGCCTGCGATCGAGAGATGATGCACGTTTTGCTTCCCTGGCTTCGGCGCGGAACAGACGATTAGATCGTTATGAATTGACCATTTTCAGCGTCGGACATGAACTTGGTCAGGCCAAGCGCGCCGTCGAACAGGCCTTCAACCAAGTGCCGGATTTCCCAGCCTTGAATGTCGAGGGCCATCGAGCAGGCCCAAATCTTGAGATCACCGAATTCCTTGCCCTGCTGGAACAGCCTGGCCGCATTGGGAGCGCGTCTCTTTTTGAGCAATTCGGAAAAGGCTCCACCTTGATAGCGCTTATCCTCCGGGGTGTCCTTGGCGAAAGGCAGTATGGCGTTCATGCTCACCAGCACTTGAACCGGCCGATCGGAAACCGCCGCAACGGACGCTACATTCGCCGCCATTTGCAGTTTCTCATGCTCGCTCGAGCACAACAGGATGAACAGAGGATTGGACGCCATCACCATCTCCGTGCACGGCCCTCAGGCATTCGCCTCACCGTATTGTTGCCGCGCCGGCGCCACGGCCAACTCTCCTCCGACAACCCTTGCTTCGGTGGTAAAGCCCCAAGCCGGGTCGAACCGATGGACGTAGTAGATGGGACAATTCTTGACGTGAGGCGGATATTCGCCCCTGCGCAGCGACGTCGCGATGCACGGCACCACGATTGCAGGGATGTGCCCGACGTGACCTTCGGCCGGGCGGTGAACATGACCGCTGAAGACGCCGACCACCCGATCCGAATGCTGCAAGGTTTGGCGCAGCCGCGCCATCATCTCCGGCGTTTCGAAATTGAATGGATCAGGCCCCACCGGAACCTCAAACGGCGGGTGATGCGCGAACACCGCAATCGGCTTTATGGTTTCGGCATCAATCCGATCAATCAATCTTCTGGCTCGCTCTGGGCAAAAGTCGCCTTTGTTACTGTTCAGACTTTTGGTATCCACGACGATCAGCCGGACCGGAAAGTCCTCGACCGCATAGTCGATAAAGTCAGACCCAGGCTTAAGATAGCCGCGCGGTGAAAAGGCCGCGCGCAAATTCGCCCGGTCGTCCTTGTTGCCAGCCAGGGCATAGACCGGCGCGCTCGCCTTCGCGAGGATGCGCACGGCCTCGGCATATTCGTCCGGCCGTCCGTTGTGCACGATATCGCCGGTGTGGACGATCACATCGGGCGCGGGATCGAGCGCGTTGATGTCGGCAATCGTATTTTCAAAATCGCGTATCCGCCGATCCGCGTCGGGCGCATCCGGGGCGAGATGGGTGTCGGAGATTTGCGCGATAATCATTATGCCGGACGCTTACTCTGCCGCTTTCAGGCCCGCGTAATACTCCTTGAGGATCGCCACCACTTCCGGCCGGCTGAACTCAGGCGGTATCTCCGCGTTGGTCGAGAGCATTTCGCGCTGCTGCGTGCCGGAAATCGAGATGTGCTCCTTCGGATCGTGCGGACAGGTCTTCGCCGTCGCCATGCCGTAGCACTTGCGGCAATAGAAGGTGATGTCGATCTTCAGCGGCTTGCATATAAGCGCGCCGGGCCACAGTTGATCGAAGATATGATGCGCATCGAAGGGGCCGTAGTAGTCGCCGACGCCGGCATGGTCGCGGCCGACGATCAGGTGCGAGCAGCCGAAATTCTGGCGGATGAGCGCATGCAGCAGCGCCTCGCGCGGACCGGCATAGCGCATCTCGATCGGATAGCCCGCCTGGATGACCGTGCCCGCACGGAAATAATTATCGATCATCGCCTGGATCGCGCGGGTGCGCACGTCGGCCGGGATGTCGCCGGCTTTCAGCTTGCCGAGCACCTGATGGATGAAGACGCCGTCCGATACTTCCGCCGCGATCTTCACCAGATGCTCGTGGCTGCGGTGCATGGGGTTGCGGGTCTGGAAGGCGGCGACAACCGACCAGCCGCGCTCGGCGAACATGGCGCGCGACTCGGCGGGGCGGATGTAGAGGTCCGGATACTTGGCGGGATATTCGCCTTCGCTCAACACCATCACCGGGCCGGCCAAGTTGACGTCGCCTTGCGCCAGCACCTTCGCCACGCCCGGATGTTTCGGGTCGGTGGTGCGATAGACGTGCTCGGCCTCGAGCTTCTTGTCGATCGAATATTTCTCGCGCACGCCCATGACGGCGAGGATCTCGCCGGTCTCGCCGTCGACCAGCGCGACTTCCTCTTCCTCATGGATGCTGTCGCCCAGCGCCTTGTCCACGGACAGCGTGATCGGGATCGGCCAGAACACGCCATTCGCCAGCTTCATGTCCTTGCAGACACCGAGCCAGTCATCATGGCCCATGAAGCCGTCGAGCGGCGTATAGGCGCCCATCGCCAGCATGAAGACGTCGGAGACCGCGCGTGAATCGAGCGGTACCTTGCGGAGCTTCTCCGCGCGCTTGAGCTCGTCGGCCCGCTCGACTTCGGGCAGCAGCAGTGGCTTGACCTGCTCCGAATGGTGCGGCGGTACGAGTTGCGACATCGCAATTCCTTCCTGAACTCAATCGGTCATCCGACAGGATGACCTTTGCAGACTGCTCCGGCTGGCGGGGTCAGGCGCTCATGCAAGAAAAGCCTCGAGCATGCAGAATCCGGAAGACGCCGCGCGATCCGGCTCATCTACACTACGGTATGACGCCTACGGCCGCTTCGGGGTCTTGTATTCGGCTTCCTTCTGGAACGGCTCCCAGACGGTTTCGTAACCGACGAACCCCTTTTCGTTTGGCTCTTTCTGACGCGTCGTCAAAAAGCGCGCATGGCCGTCAGGAACTTTGGTGGTGGTGGGTTTTTGCTCGCTCATAAGTCACCTTTTGCCGTGAAGCTGGGATTACTGAAAAAGAGGATCGACACTGCCGCTCAGACAGGTCGCATGAGTGACGGGTCGATATCCGCCTCCGCGCTGATTGCTCCGCCCGCTTTCATCTCTTCATCGGTTGCTTCGCGCACCGTCAGGATCTCAAGGTTGAAAACGACCTGTCTGCCGCAAAGCGGATTGTTGCCATCGACCGTCAGCGTCTCGTCGTCGATCCGCGTCACGAGAAAGCTGCGGGTCTGGCCCTTGTCGTTCTCCATGAGGATGGAGGTGCCGACTTGCCGATACTCTTCCGGAACGTTCTCAATACGATCGGTAAAAACCAGCGACTCGTCTCTGACGCCGAATATCTGGTTGCCGTCGATCGGCACCGCGATGACGTCGCCGGCGGACTTGCCCTCGAGCTCCCCGTGGACGGAAGGGGCCAGAATTTCGTTGTGTCCATGAATATAACCCAACGGGAATTCGACCATGGTGAGGACATGACCCGACTTCTTGTCGGTCACCTTGTAGGTGAGTTCGACAAACTTGCCGTCCTCGATGACTTCACTCATGTCGAATCCAAACCAACTGCTCAGAAGATGGACGCACCGAAAATCCTGACGCTTCCGTGTTCATAACCGAGGACAAGTCTGCCAAGCCATTCGCCTTCCTTCTTGGTGCTCCGCTGCCGGTAAAGAACCGTCACATGTTCGCCCCTGCGGATAATGCCGAGATAGTCGACGTCCTCAGACAGATTTCTGGCCAGCTCGCTGTTTGCGAACTGGTGGCCGGCCTCGACTTGATTCATGGCCCGCGCCAAGTCACTGGAAAAATTCCTGACGAAGTCTCCGTATTTGCCTTCGTTGGAGTTTTTCACGAGGTCGCGCCACAGGGGATTGGCTAAGGCCTGTATCTCCTCATCGGTCTTTTCAACAATGTTCACGCGCAGCTTTCTGTGGCTTTAAGAGCTACTCGTCGTCACCGACCAGGTGATAACAAGGCGC
>CAVTBG010000014.1:0-165243 GCA_963732895.1 uncultured Pseudomonadota bacterium
ATGCACGCGCTGGGCATCGCCGGCGGCAACATGGAAGGCAAGGAAGTCCGCTTCGGCATCGTGGCGTCGGCCCTGTTCGCGGTGATCACGACCGCCGCCTCCTGCGGCGCGGTCAACGCCATGCACGACTCGTTCACCGCGCTGGGCGGCATGATCCCAATGATCAATATCCAGCTCGGCGAGATCATCGTCGGCGGGGTCGGCGCCGGCCTCTACGGCATGCTGCTGTTCGTCATCCTCACGGTATTCGTTGCCGGGCTGATGGTCGGCCGCACGCCGGAATACGTCGGCAAGAAGATCGAGGCACGTGAGGTGAAGATGGCCATGCTCGCCATCCTGATCCTGCCCCTGATGATCCTCGGCTTCACTGCCATCGCCGTGGTCTATCCGCCAGCGGTGGCCTCCATGAACAACGCCGGGCCGCACGGTTTCAGCGAGGTGCTCTACGCATACTCTTCGCAGACCGGCAACAACGGCTCGGCGTTCGCGGGGCTCTCGGGCAATACGCTGTTCTACAATCTGACCGGCGCCGTCGCGATGTTCGTCGGCCGCTTCTGGATGATCATCCCGGCCATGGCGATCGCCGGCTCGCTGGCGCAGAAGAAGACTGTGCAGGCATCGGCCGGCACGTTCCCGACCACAGGGCCGCTGTTCGTCGGTCTGCTCGTTGGCGTCGTCCTCATCGTCGGCGGCCTCACCTTTTTCCCCGCGCTCGCGCTTGGTCCGATTGCCGAGCATCTCGCCGCGCAGGCCGGCGCCCTCTTCTGAGCTGACATTCGGAGCTTTCACCATGGATACCTCCAAGCTTCGCAAACGGATGCCGGTCTCGACCTTGCTCGACCCGAAAATCATCGGGCCGGCGGTCGGCCAGGCCTTCGTCAAGCTCGACCCGCGCACGCTCGCCAAGAACCCGGTCATGTTTGTGCTGGAAACGGTGACGCTGCTCACCAGCGTGCTGCTCGTCCGCGACATTGCCGTCGGCCGCGCGCACATCGGCTTCGACCTGCAAATCGTGGTCTGGCTCTGGTTCACCGTGCTATTCGCCAACTTTGCTGAGGCGGTCGCCGAGGGGCGCGGCAAAGCCCAGGCCGACACCTTGCGCAGGACCCGCACCGAGACTCCGGCCAAGCGCTTGCTGATGCCGGGGAACCATGAGGTTTACCAGGGTGTCGCGGCCACGGAATTGCAGGCGGGCGATCTGGTGGTCTGCGAGGCGGGCGACGTCATCCCCGGCGACGGCGAGGTAATCGAGGGCATCGCTTCGGTCAATGAGGCGGCCATCACCGGCGAATCGGCGCCGGTGATCCGCGAATCCGGCGGCGACCGCTCGGCGGTGACCGGCGGCACCACCGTCATCTCCGACCGCATCGTGGTGCGGATCACCTCCTCGCCCGGCTCGTCGTTCCTCGATCGCATGATCAAGCTCGTCGAAGGGGCCGAGCGGCAGAAGACGCCGAACGAACTTGCGCTCAACATCCTGCTCGTCGGCCTGACCATCATCTTCGTCTTTGCAACAGCGACCATCCCGAGCTACGCCGCCTATGCCGGCGGAGCCATCTCCGTGGTAGTGCTCGTGGCCCTGTTCGTGACGCTGATTCCGACCACCATCGGCGCTTTGCTGTCCGCCATCGGCATCGCCGGCATGGATCGGCTAGTGCGCTTCAACGTGCTGGCGATGTCGGGCCGCGCGGTGGAGGCGGCCGGTGACGTCGACACGTTGCTGCTCGACAAGACCGGTACCATCACCTTCGGCAACCGCATGGCCACCGAGATCATCCCGGTTCCGGGGATCAACGAGCGCGAAGTGGCGGAGGCCGCCTTGCTGGCCAGTCAGGCCGATGAGACACCGGAGGGCCGCTCCATCGTCAGCTTGATGCAAGGGCGGTATCGGGTCGTTCAAACAGTCGATACCACGACTGCAAACTACATCGAGTTTTCCGCGACGACGCGTCTGTCAGGTGTCGACGTCCCCGGCCGCAAGCTGCGCAAGGGTGCGGTCGAATTCTATCCTCAGGTTCGCCGGCGACCAGGCCGGTCACGATGTGCAGGAGCCGCCCGGCTTCCGCATTGCAGTCGACCGCATAGCGCGGGCGGGCGGCACCCCGCTTGGCCTCGTCGATGGAAGCCGCATTCTGGGCGTCATCCACTTGAGAGATGTGATCAAGCCGGACGTGAAGGACCGTTTCGCCGAATTGCGGCAGATGGGCATCAAGACGGTGATGATCACCGGCGACAACCCGGTAACGGCGGCGTCGATCGCCTCGGAAGCCGGTGTTGACGATTTCATCGCCGAAGCGACGCCGGAGGATAAGCTGCGCTATATCCGCGGCGAGCAGGCGCAGGGGCGGCTCATTGCCATGTGCGGCGACGGCACCAACGACGCACCGGCGCTCGCCCAGGCCGATGTAGGCGTCGCCATGCAGAGCGGCACGCAGGCCGCGCGCGAGGCGGGCAACATGGTCGATCTCGATTCCGATCCGACCAAGCTGATCGAGGTGGTGGAGATCGGCAAGCAGTTGCTGATGACCCGCGGCGCACTCACCACCTTTTCGATCGCCAACGACGTTGCGAAGTACTTCGCCATCATCCCGGCGATCTTCGTCGCCCTCTATCCGCAGCTCAAGGTGCTGAACGTCATGCATCTGGCGACGCCGCAGAGCGCGATCCTGTCGGCGATCATCTTCAACGCCCTGATCATCATTGCGCTGATACCGCTTGCCTTGAAGGGCGTTCGGTATCGGCCGATCGGCGCGGCCGCACTGCTGCGACAGAACCTGCTGGTCTATGGCGTCGGCGGCATCATTCTTCCGTTCATTGGCATCAAGGCCATCGACATCGTCGTCACGGCCTTGCACCTGGCTTGAGAGGGTACGGTCATGTTGAAGGAAATCCGCCCGGCCATCGTGCTCATCGTGGGGCTGACGATCATCACCGGCCTCATCTATCCGCTCGCGATGACCGGCATCGCCGACGTCGTATTCCCTTATCAGGCGCAGGGTAGCCTGATCGAGAAGGACGGCAACGTCGTCGGCTCCGCGCTGATCGGCCAGAACTTCACGAGCGACAAGTATTTCCATGGCCGCCCGTCGGCGACGACCGGCCCTGATCCCAAGGATTCGAGCAAGAGCGTCGCCGCGCCCTATAACGCCGCCAATTCTGGTGGCTCGAATCTCGGCCCGACCAGCAAGGCGCTGGCCGACCGGGTGAAGGCCGACGTCGCCAAGCTCAAGGCCGAAAATCCGAACACGCCGGTGCCGGTCGATCTCGTCACCACCTCCGGCAGCGGCCTCGACCCGGACATCTCACCGGCGGCGGCGCTCTTCCAGGTGCCCAGCGTGGCCAAGGCGAGAGGACTGCCCGAGGCTCGCATACGCGCGCTGGTTGACAGCGAGACGCGTGGCCGCTGGCTCGGCCTGCTCGGTGAGCCGCGGGTCAACGTACTGAGGCTTAACCTCGCCCTGGATGCCCTAAGATCCTAGTCGTTAGGCGGTCCCCGCTGCGCGTCCCGGCCGCAAAATCCGGGGCGGGCTATTTCGTATATGATCGCCGGAGGACCCGGCATGGCCAGTAACGAAACGCAAAGAGCTTCCCCGGACGCCCTCCTCGCCCTGGCCAAGAAGGAAGGGCGCGGACGGCTGAAGATTTTTCTCGGCGCCGCGCCCGGCGTCGGCAAGACCTATGCGATGCTGACTTCGGCGCGCAGCGAACGGGAGGCCGGCCGCGACGTCGTCGCCGGCCTGATCGAGACCCACGGACGCCGCGAGACTGAAGAACTTGTCGAAGGGTTCGAAGTGCTTCCGCGCCATCCCATCGTCTACCGGAACCAGGTCATGCGCGAATTCGACCTGGACGCTGCGCTGGCGCGACGGCCGAGCCTGTTGCTGGTCGACGAATACGCGCACAGCAACGTGCCGGGAAGCCGTCACCCCAAGCGATGGCAGGATGTGGACGAGTTGCTGAATGCCGGCATCGATGTTTGGACCACGCTCAACATCCAGCACCTCGAAAGTCTGAACGACGTCGTCCAGAAAATCAGCCGGGTTCGTGTCCGAGAGACAGTGCCCGATTCGGTATTCGACAAGGCCGACGAAGTCGTCCTAGTGGACTTCCCGCCGGACGAACTGCTCAAGCGTCTCGCCGAAGGCAAAGTCTATGTTCAGGACACTGCGGCGCGCGCGGTAGAGCACTTCTTCAAGCCGCAGAACTTGACCGCCTTACGCGAACTGGCGCTGCGGCGCGCGGCGGAGCGGGTCGACGCCTCCTTGATCGAGCGCATGCAGGCGCAGGCAATAGAGGGACCGTGGGCTGCCGGCGAGCGCATTCTCGCCTGCATCGGGCCCGATCCGATCTCGCCCACCGTCGTCCGCACCGCCAAGCGTCTGGCCGACCTGATGGATGCGCCATGGATGGCGGTTACTGTCGAACGTCCGGGTGCAATCCACGACGACGCTGCACGGCAGCGCATAGACGAGGCGATGAAACTTGCCGAGAGCCTCGGCGCCGAAACACAGACGCTGACCGGTGCCGATCTTCCCGCCGAACTCCTGCGCTTCGCCAAGTTTGAGAACGTCACGCAGATTGTCATCGGGCGGTCCCGCGGCGGCTACATCGGGGAATTTCTGCACCGATCGTTGCCGTACGAACTCGTCCGGCGAACCCAAGACATCGCAATCCACCTCGTGACGCGGGAGCCGGAGGTGACGGCCGCGACAAAGCCGTCAGTTCGCCGTTCGCCGCTTGATTTGCCACCTTTCGCCTACGCGACGGCTGCCGTTGCAGCGGCCCTTGCGATAAGCGAGGGCCTGATCGCGCTGACGCCGTTTCCGAACCTGTCGATGATTTTTCTGTTGGCCGTCTTGCTGATCGCGGTCAGCTTTGGGGTTTGGCCAGCGATTTTTGCCTCGATCCTCTCCTTCCTTGTCTACAATTTCTTTTTCATTCAGCCGCTCTATACGTTCACTATCGCCGAACCGTTTGAGCTATTGGCGCTGGTGATCTTCCTGATCGTTGCGGTGATTACGTCAGCGTTGGCAGGTCGGGTGCGCCGGCAGGCGACTGTCGCTGCGGGCCGCATGCGCGCTATGCGGAGGCTCTATGAGTTCACGCGCCGGCTCTCCGGCCTTGCATCACTCGATGGGGTCGCCGAGGGAGCAGCGAGCGAAATCCACGCCAGCCTCGGACGGGCCGTAGTGGTTCTCTTGGCGCAAGACGACGATCTCGCACTGGTTGCCGCTTGGCCGCCTGAAGACACGCTCGATGCAGCAACCAAAACGGCTGCGCGCTGGGCCTACAGCCATGCCGAACCTGCCGGCGCGGACACGGGCACGCTTCCCACGGTTCCCTGGTACTTCGTCCCGCTTCGCACCGCGAGCCAGGCTCTCGGTGTCGTCGGAGTTGCCAAGGAGAATGACGTTGCACCGCTCGATGCGGAAGGACGGGCGCTGCTCGATGCGCTCTGCGAGCAGACCGCGGCCGCACTGGAACGCGCGTCACTCTCGCGCGAAATGGTGACTGCAAGGACCGCGACCGAAACAGAGCGCGTTCGCAACACGCTCCTCGCCTCGATCTCGCACGATTTCCGCACGCCGCTATCGTCGATCCTTGGGGCGGCGAGCAGCCTGATTGACTACGGCGGCAAACTTCCGCCAGCGGCACAAAAGGATCTGCTTAGCCAGATCAAGACCGAGGCCGAGGGTCTTGATGAAATGGTGCGTAACCTGCTGGCCGTCACGCGAATTGACGCCGGTGCTTTGGAACTGCATCGCGACTGGGTCGATCTGCGCGAGATCGTCGACCGCGTCGTCAGTGCGGCGCGGCGGCGCGGCGCGGTGCAATCCATCGCCGTCCACCTGCCCGCAGAGATGCCGCTTGTCCGCGCCGACGCGACCCTGGTTGAGCAGTCAATCGGCAACGTCATCGGCAATGCTCTCGTCCACACGCCGAAAGACACCGCGATTGCGGTTGACGCCGTGCTTTCGGCGCCTTCGGTCACACTGCGCGTGACTGATACCGGCCCGGGCATCGCGCCTGAGGCCCTGCCCCATGTGTTTGATAAGTTCGCCAAAGCCCAGGTCTCCGGCTTCAAGGCGGACGGGGGTCAGAGCACCGGCCTCGGCCTGGCGATTGCGAAGGGCATCATGGACGCGCATGGTGGTGCGGTCGAGGTTCAGAGTCCGGTCGAAAACGGCCACGGCAGCCGCTTCATCCTGACCTTTCCGCGCGAGGTTACCCCGTCATGACGTCGAGGCGTCGCGTTCTGCTGGTTGATGACGAGGCGGCTATCCTGCGTTTCCTCAAGCCGGTACTCGAAGCCAACGATTACGACATGACCAGCGCCGGAACGGTCGCGGAAGCGATCAAGCGCATCGCCGCCGAGGCACCCGATATTGTTCTGCTCGATTTGGGATTACCGGACGGCGATGGCAAGAACGTGATCCGCCGTACACGGGAATGGTCGGATGTACCGATCATCGTCCTCTCCGCGCGCGAGCGCGAGGCCGAGAAGATCGAGTTGCTCGATCTTGGCGCCGACGATTACGTGAACAAGCCGTTCGCCGCCGGCGAACTGATGGCGCGCATGCGGACCGCCTTGCGCCATCGCATGCAGCGAAAAGCAGAAGTGCCGGTGCTCCACGTCGGCGACCTTGACGTCGATTCAGTGCGCCGCCGGGTCCTCCGCGAAGGCAAGGAGCTGAAGCTCACGCCCAAGGAATTCGAATTGCTCTCATTCCTCGCCCGGCATGCAGGCCGAGTGGTGACGCATAAGCAAATCCTCGCCGCCGTCTGGGGCCCAGCGCACAGCGAGGATACCCAATACCTGCGGGTCTACGTTGGACAGCTTCGACAGAAGATCGAAGCCACGCCACAAGATCCACGGATCATTCTGACCGAGCCGGGAATTGGATACCGGATTGCGGAGGCGTAGTTAGCAGCGAAGGCGTGACCCGTTGGCCGCAATGCGGCCAAAGCGGAAATCCCAGAGTTGGTTAGTGCCGCTATGGGTCATTCTCTTCCGTTAGCCGATGTCTGCGTCGCGTCCGCTTACCCCCAATGAGCGGTCGAACACGATAGCCTCATGTGGCAGCCCTCGGAATGGGGCTAGGATGCTATCGTGCCACCAGGCGGCTGCGGATGACCATCATGGTGATATGGCGTTCAGCGTGGCGGCGGTTCCTCGGTGTGTCCCTGGCTCGCCTCCAATTTGTCGCCGCCAGCATCTCCAGGGACAGGAAGCTGTCTCGATGGTGTCTCCCTGGGCCTTGCTTTCAGGGACACTCCGCGACTGGGGGAGAATTGCCACGTTCGTGAAACCCAAAAGCTGCTCGGAAGCGCCTATTTCCTGATATTTATTGTCCCTTGCCGAGCCTAGACCCCAGTCTGGGGGCCGTCGGGTGGGGGTGTTCCAAATCGTGTCCCTTGCGGTTCCCAGAAGGACATTCAAATGGCTGGGCTGGTCACCTTCGGAAACCGAGCAATAGCCCAGACTTCTCGCAGCCTCCTGCGGTCGACAAGGTGCTCCACCTCATCGGAATAGTGAGCCGGTATTCGGCAGATGATGAGACCTGAATTTGCCTCGGTAGCGATCAAATTTTTAGCACCAGTCGTATTCTCCGGCATGCACAGGGCTACGCATTTGGGGTCCCCTTGCACAAGACGAAGGCCTCCCAGAGCTGGGATTGGCAAAACATTGTGATCGCCTCTCGACGTGCATCGCGATCCGGCACCGTGGCCAAAATCGAGAGAGCGTCCATGACGAGCATCTCGATCTCTTCTTCTGACATAGTCTTTTCGCCGCGATGGCCTCTCTTGCGCGTCCGCTTTTTTTTCATGTCCGCGTTCCCGACTTCACTATCCGTCCACGTCGATGCTTGGAGGCTCCGGATTTATATCTGGCGGGCCTGCCGGGGCTTGGGCGAGGCACACGTCCTGCCCCAAGCCAGGCCAACAGGTCGTGGGTCGGATACATCAGACGATGACCTCGCCGCACGCGCGGTGGAGCTATTCCCTCGGCTTCCATACGCTGGATCGTCCTAACAGAAACAGCGAGAAATTCTGCCAGGTCCCCTATCGTCAGAAACCCCAGGTGCGGCCGTCGAACTCGAGCTCGCTCTAAGACGACCTCCTGTCGTTTCGTCAGTTGCATGTGCATCACCCGTTAAATTGGCGGAGTTTTGTGAAAGCAATTGCAGACGACTACTGGCCGTCTTCACCTGCATCAAGGTCGTCGAACTTGAGCGCCAAAAATTCTTCAGCAGTAGGTTTCTTCTCAGCCTCTTCTGGGGTAGCTGGCACTTTGTGGCAATCAGCAGCGGGATGGGGATCGTCCGCCTCATCATGACAGACTTTCATATCCGGCTCGCCGTTCATCATTTTGATGATTTGCCCCTCGTCCAGTCCGGCATACGGATCGTCGGCTTCGAGGGTCGGTGGCGATGGAAACTTTGCTTTTGTCTTCGCTTGTTTTTCGGCACTTTTTTTCAAGGCCTCCAACCCAAAATTGATCGCTGCTGTCGAGTACTTCAGCAGGAAATCGAAAGTCGGACGGTACGGAATGGAATACGCGCCATATTCGGATTTTGCGACGTTGATGAAATCAACCCAGGCGCGGAGACATTGCTCCAGGATCGCACCCGACTGTCCATCCGGGCAGAGGCCAATGAACAACTGCAGCTGTTTAAGCTCCTTTTGCTTCGGAGGCGGTACAAAGTCCTTGTATTCCTCATGAATGATCTGTGCCCAGACGGCCGCCAACCCAGCAGGTGTCTCGGGGTCGGCAGCGGGGGTAAGACCTGCGGTCTGTTGCCCAACTAAATCGATTTGGAGGGGCACACATGCGTTTTGCGAGTGCGCATGGTAGCTCGATGGCTTTGAAGAAATTTGGACGTCTCCAGGGGCCCCTGAGGGCGCGTCCGCATGTTGCAGTTTTTTGTGATGTTGACATTTCTTATTCTGATTTTCTTGCACCTCGTTTTCATATTTTAAATCGGGTTCATTGATTGAATACTGCTTTTCCTTTCCCGTATCTTTTTTTAAATTTTCTGAGGCTGTACCCGTATTGACGGGAGCAGCAGCGCCCGTCTTTGTTTGTTTCTGTTGTAGTATCTCAGTGAAGGTATCTTCTTGTATGTGGAGTTGCGCAAAATCGCTCATCTCATGCTGCGCCGTCTCGCCGTCCCCGATCTGGGCAACATTACCCTTCTTGACCTGAGGAAGCCCTAATGCGGACCGCGCCTTGGCGGTGAGCCGGACGTGAGTGACGTTCTTGCTTCTAAACAAATGCTGTTCCGTCTCGACAAGCTCCTCATCCCTGAGCAGACGGATCGCACGGCGGTATTGGTCGTAGCTGAGTGCCGTTTGGTCGCACCACTCCCTGGCCGAGTTAGCGATCCACCGTTTGCCCTTGGCCTCCATCTTCGGAGTCCAGTACGCGATGCGATAAAGCAAATGCGCCGCATTCGCGTTCTTCGTGAGTTCTTGACAGATGGCGAGCTTGGGCTTCATCGCAGTGCCCCCACCCCAGCTACTTCGCGACTGCTAACCCATTTTTCGAGGCTGCTGCGGCGGTATCGGACTTTGCGCCCGAGCTGCAGCCTGGGCGGCCCCACGCGTTCTTTGTGCCACCGGTCAGGCGTGCGCGCGGCCACGTCCAGCAGGCGGGCGGCTGTTTTGCGATCAACGAGATCGCTCAATGCATCGACCTGGGGATCGCCTGTCATTTCGGTCCTCGCTTGGCGGCCTATTCGAGCGCCAGCGGACCGGGTCGCGGAGGGCGGTCCGATGGCTATAGCCACCGTGCCGTCGTAGCCCTCCTTGGCTCAGGCGATGTTCAGTTTGCTGCGAAGAACACTTCTCGTCAAGGTCCAACGATATTTAACGTTGTCACGACGATAGAATAATCGCATTTGGTGTGCGCGCCGCTCGCCCCCTCGACCACCAAGTTGGGCATCGTGACCCAGGGGAGACCCCCAGAGGTCGAACGGGCCAAAACTAACGACACACGGTGTGGTCAGAGTTTGACACTTCGCCAGAAATGCCTTTGGTAACAATGGAGACCGTTAGGCCGGTTAGCCAACTCAACTTCTTGAAATCATTGGCGTCGGGCGGACCGGCCCGGGGAGCCATTTAGTTTCAAGGCGTTATCTCGAATCTCTCATTTTCGCCAGGAACGCGAGGAAACGGCATGGACCGCTTGGCAGGCGGCGGCCGGTTCGATAAGCCTTTTTCCTCGCCTGTGCAGCGTTGATCGGTTTCCGTGAAAATTCCATAGACGCTTCGGCGCCGCCTCATCCGCTTCAAAGTCCATGATCCCCGTCACCAGCCCCCTCACCACCGATCTCTATGAACTCAATATGGTCCAGGTCTATCTGGACAAGGGCGAGGAGAAGGAGGCGGTGTTCGAATTCTTCGTGCGGCGGCTACCGGAGCGGCGCGGCTTCCTGCTCGCCGCCGGGCTCGAAGACGCGCTCGACTATCTGGAACACCTAAGGTTTTCGGACGAGGAACTTGCCTGGCTCGAAAGCTCCGGCCGGTTCCGCAAGAACCTGCTCGATTATCTCGCCTCCTTCCGCTTCAGCGGCGACGTGCACGCGATTCCGGAAGGCAGCGTGTGCTTTCCAAACGAGCCGCTCATTCGCATCACGGCGCCGCTGCCGCAGGCGCAACTCGTGGAAAGCCGGCTGATCAACATCCTACACTTTCAGACGCTGATCGCGTCGAAGGCCGCGCGCATGGTGCTGGCGGCGCCTGGCAAGATGCTCTCCGATTTCGGCCTGCGCACGGCGCATGGCGCGGAAGCCGGACTCTATTCGGCGCGGGCGAGCTTCATCGCCGGCTTCGCGGGCGCCGCCGACGTGCTGGCGGGCCCACGCTACGGCATTCCTGTGGTCGGCACCATGGCGCATTCCTTCGTGCAGGTGCACGACGACGAGGTACAGGCGTTCGAAGACTTCGCGCGCGCGCGGCCCGAGGGGGTGATCCTCCTGATCGACACCTACGATACCGAGCAAGGCGCGCGCAAAGTAGTCGAGTTGGCGCCGCGACTGAAAGCCGGCGGCATCGCCATACGCGGTGTGCGCATCGACAGCGGCGACCTGACCGAGATGGCGCGGCGCGTGCGCCGCATCCTCGACGACGGCGGGCTGAAAGATGTCATGATCGTGGTCAGCGGCGGCATCACCGAGGACGTGCTGCAAACCATGCTGGCGCAAGGCGCGCCCATCGACGGCTTCGGCATCGGGGTCAATCTGGCTGCGTCGGTCGACGTGCCGGCGCTCGATTGCGCCTACAAGCTACAGGAATATGCCGGCCGGCCGCGCCGCAAGTTGTCGGAAGGCAAGCAGACGTGGCCCGGCCGCAAGCAAGTCTGGCGCTCCTACGACACGGATGGCCGCATGGCCGGCGACATCCTGTCGGTCGAAACCGACACTCACCCGGGCGAAACCTTGATCGAGCCGGTGATGCGCGCCGGCAAGCGCATCGGTGCCGCGCCGACGCTCGATGCCATTCGCGAACGCGCCAAGCGCGATCTCACCCGCCTGCCGAACGCCCTCGCCCGGCTCGAGCCCGGCAGCTATCCGGTCACGGTGGCCGATACTCTCAAGGCGCTCGCTGTCGAAACCGACCGTCTCACGAAACGTTGAGCGCACATTGGTGTGCCTGCAGCAATGGTTTCGGTCATTCCGGGACGCCGCGTCATCGGCGGAGCCGGAATCCATACGCCGCAGCGCTGGGGTTATGGATTCCGGGTTCGCGGCCTTTCGGCCGCGCCCCGGAATGACGATGATGGGTTAAGCCCCCGTCCCCGCCGTATTCCACCCGCGCGCGCCCTCGCCGTAAACCTCATGACCGCCGTCGGTCACAATCACGGTATCTTCGAGCTTAATGAAACCGCGACCCGGATGCTTGAGCGTGGTTTCTACCGAGATCACCATGCCGGGCTCGAGCGGCCTGTCAGCGTCATCCGCCGGATAAGGCACCGGCCCTGAATTGGTCAGCCGCGGCGCCTCATGGCTGACCATGCCCATGCCGTGGGCGAGGAATTCCAGGTTGTTGTGGTGCTTGGATTTGGCCACCAGCGGCATGGCGGCCTCGTAAAGCGCGCGGCCCATGGCGCCCGGCTTTGCGGCGTTGAAGGCGGCGCGCTGGATGGTTTCAATCTCCGCCAACAGGTCTTTCAGCTCAGCGTCCGCCTCACCCTGGATCGCCATGCGGCAGACGTCTCCGATATAGCCGTGATAGTTACCGCCTGAAATCGAGCGACATGATCTCGCCCTTGCCCCACACCTGGTCGGACGGCGCACGGTTCATGCTGGTGCCGCAGGTGATCAAGCAATATTCGAAATTGAGCCCGCGCAGCGTCTCCTGCTGGCGCAGCTCTTCCACCACTTCGGCCTTAGTCTTGCCCGGGCCGGTTTTGGCGATCACCGCCTGCATGGCCGAGATCACCGCCTCGGAGGCGCGCTTGAGCATCGTCAGCTCTTCCGCCGACTTCACCAACCGCTGGCGCTCCATCACGTAGAGCGCGTCGACCCATTCGGCGTCGGGGAACGCCTTACGCAATACTTGCGCGGCGTCATAGGGCAGGAAGCCAAGTTCGGTGGCGATCTTCTTCGGCCGCAGGCCGGCCTTGTTCATATAATCGACGGCCTTTTGCATGGCGTCGACCGAGCCGTTCGAGGACATCACCGTCTCCGGCGTCCACAGCGGGTGCGCTTGGTGCTGGAAGCCCTCGAGACGATGGCCGATATAAGTGGCCTTCTCCGGCGCTCCTTTTGGATAGACGAACACCGGCAGATAGCGCGTGACGCCGGTCGCATCCATGTAGTCGAAGAAATTGGCGCGATGCCCGCCGGTCAGGTATTGCGCGTTGTGCTTGGAGGTGGCGAGCACCACGTCGACGCCGGCTTCGTCCATCAGCCGGTCGAGACGGTGGTGATCGAAAGGAATGGCCAGTCCGCTGGCACCTTTCGCGCTGACATTCATGGGCTTCGCTCCCGGTTGGCGGGACGCCCCCGCCTCTTTCCGGCAAGCCTAGCGCATCAGGCCGCGAAAACTAGCCCCGGCCGCCTCAAGCTGCCGCCTTGCCCCAGAGTTCCCGGCTCGCGATGCGGGCGCCTTCCGCCAGCGCCTCCAGCTTGGCCCACATGATGGAAGGGTGAACTCGGCGATAGAACGGCCCCTGCGCGAAGCCGCAATCGGTGCCGCCGATGACGTTCTCGCGCCCGACAACGTTGGCGAGCCGCACCAGGCGCTCGGCCACGAGTTCGGGATGCTCCACCACATTGGTCGCGTGGCTGATGACGCCGGGGATGAGGATCTGGTCGGATCCAAGCTTGACGTCCTTCCACACCTTCCACTCATGCTCGTGGCGCGGATTGGCGCCCTCAATCACGAAGGCGCCGACATTCGCCTTCAGCACTATGTCGATCACATCCTTCAACGGCACGTCGCTCGTGTGCGGCCCTGGCCAACTGCCCCAGCAGATGTGATAGCGGACGCGGTCTCGCGGCAGCCCCTCAAGCGCGAAATTCATGATCTCGATCTGCTTTTCCAGCCAGCGCTTGTAGTCCGAAAAGCTCGCCGGCGGCACCATGCGGTCATAAGTAACGGCGCTGCGCGCATCGTCGAGCTGTACAAGGAAGCCGGCGTCGATAATCGTCTTGTATTCTGTGCGCATCGCCTCGGCGATCGCGATCTGCAGGTCTTCTTCGTTCTTGTAGTATTCGTTCTTGCGGTCGGGGATCACGCTCGACGGCGCCGCCACCGGCAGGAACGCCTCTTCCACCTTCACGTCGTTCAGCGCCGCCTTGAAATTGGCGATGTCGCGCAGAAGTTCGTCGTTGCCGGTGTAGGCGATGGGGGCCACACAGATCGCTTCGGTCACGGTCGCCGGCGCTTCCTTGGCGTCGAGCTCCGCATAAAAGTCCGCGAATTTGGTGCGGTCGGCGCCGCGCTTGAACGGATTGGCCTTGTCTTCGGTGATCGGGCGGCGCTCGAAACCGGACAGCCGCGTCAGCGCGTATTGCGCCCACGAAATCGACTTGCCGAACTCGCCGTCGCTCACCACATCGATGCCGGCTTGCGCCTGGCATTTCACGACATCGGCCACCGACGCCGTCAGGCAGGCCCAATAGGCCTTCTCGTCATAGGGCTTGCCGCCCTGCTTCAAGCGCAGGAAGTCCTGCAGCTCTTGCGGGCGGATCAAGCTGCCGACATGGGTGGTGAGGATGCGGGCTTCGCTGCGCTTCATCGTTCAAGCTACCTCCATTGTCTTAAGCGGTAGCCTATGCGTTCCTACGCGGCAGATTGCAATGGTGGGCCGCCGCCCGTGCCGCGTCCCGGCTCAAAGCTTCGCCCAACTCGGCGGCGGCGTCTTGCCTGGATGGATCGTCCCGCACTGCGGGCATCGGCGCGCCGCCGCATTGCCATAGAAGGCGTCATAGATCGGCGGCAGGTCGCGCACGATGTGCTGGATTCTGAACTCGGCTCGATGCACCAGCGCGCCGCATTCGAAACAGAACCACTCGAAGCCGTCGTTTGGGTCGTGCGCCGGCCGCGGCGGCTCCACCACCAGTCCGAGGGAACCCTCCTGCAGGCGCTGGGGCGAATGGCGTAAGTGCGCCGGCATCAGGAAGACCTCGCCTTCGCGGATCGGCACGTCGTAGAAGCGACCATCCTCGGCGATCTTCAGCACCATGTCGCCCTTGAGCTGATAGAAGAACTCTTCCACCGGGTCGTCGTGGAAGTCAGTGCGCTCGTTCGGCCCGCCCACTACCATGACGATCATGTCGGCGTTCTCGAACACCCGCTGATTGCTGACCGGCGGCTTGAGCAAATGCTGGTTATCGTCGATCCACTTCTGGAAATTAAAGGCCCG
Source organism: uncultured Pseudomonadota bacterium (assembly GCA_963732895.1). Lineage (GTDB taxonomy): Bacteria > Pseudomonadota > Alphaproteobacteria > Rhizobiales > Xanthobacteraceae > Pseudolabrys. Next base: position 14,876 of record CAVTBG010000014.1, read on the forward strand.
CAGGCGCGGTTGGTCCAGCATGATGGTCCCTTTCCCGGCAGCGGTCGACGCCGCCGGCGGCGCCCTACCCCCGCACCACACCGATGAACTGTTCGAGCTTAGCGGGATCGTCGCGCAAAGTCTGGCTCGCCCCGTCATAGACGATCCGGCCGCGGTCCATCACCACCGCGCGCGGCGCGATGTCGAGCGCCAGCCGCGAGTTCTGCTCCACCAGAATCAGCGCCAGGTCGGTCTCGCTGGTGAGCCGCTTCACCGCCCGCGCCAGCTCCTCGACGATGACCGGCGCCAGCCCTTCCGACGGCTCGTCCATCAGCAACACCGTCGGGTTGCCGATCAGCGCGCGGCCGATCGCCAGCATCTGCTGCTCGCCTCCCGACAACTGATTGCCGCGATTGTCGCCGCGTTCGGAAAGCCGCGGGAACAGCTCGAAAACCTTGTCGATCGTCCACGCTCCCGCCCGTGCTGCCACGTTGAGATTTTCCCGCACCGTCAACGATGGAAATATCTCACGCTCCTGCGGCACCAGCCCCAGGCCCGCCGTCACCCGCCGGTAGGTCGCGATCTGCGAAATATCTTTGCCGTGCAACCGCACCGTGCCGCCGTGCAGCGTGGTGTGGCCCATGGCGGTGGCGAGCAGCGTCGACTTGCCGACGCCGTTGCGGCCGATGATCGACAGCGTCTCACCGGGGGCGAGCGTAAGCGTGATGTCTTCCAGCACGACGGTCTCGCCGTAGCCGGCGGACACTTTGTCGAGGGCGAGTGCGGGCGCAGCCATCACGCCCCTCCCCCGGTTGCCTGGCGAGCGGCGTGATGACCTTCCTGACCGAGATAGACCGCGCGCACGTCCTCGTTGGCCATGATCTCGGCCGGCGTGCCTTGCGTGAACACCGCGCCTTGCACCAGGACGGTGATCTCCTTGGCGAAGCGGAACACCACGTCCATGTCGTGCTCGATAATGAGGATGGCGATGTCGGGATCGAGCGCGGCCACCACGTCGAGGATGAGATGGCTTTCCGATGACGGCACGCCCGCCGCCGGCTCGTCGAGCAGAAGTACGCGCGGGCGCTGCGCGAGCGCGATCGCGATTTCCACCAGCCGCTGCCGGCCGTAGGGCAGCTCGCGCACCAGCTTGAGCGCATCGTCGGCAATGCGCAGCGACTCCAAATGATCTAGCGCCTCATCGATCACCGACCGTTTGGCGCCGGCCGAGCGCCACATATTGTTGCAGTTGCCGTCGCGCTCGCCGATCGTCATCGCGATGTTTTCCAAGACCGTCAGGCCGCGGAAGAGCTGATTGATCTGGAAGGTACGCGCGAGTCCCCGCCGCGCCCGCTGCGCCTGGCTCAAGCTGGTGATGTCCTCGCCGTTGAGCAACACCTTGCCGGCCGACGGCTTGAGCGCGCCGGTAATCAAGTTGACCAGTGTGGTCTTGCCGGCCCCGTTCGGCCCGATCAATGCGCGGCGGGCGCCGACCTCGAGCGTCAGGTCGACGTCGCGCGTCACGTGCAGCGCGCCGAAGCTGCGGTTGAGCCCTTTGACCTCGAGCGCGGCCGTCATGACGGCTTCCTCCGCCCCAACCGTTGGCTCGCGTTCTCAAGCAAGCCAAGCAGGCCGCGCCGCGCGAACAGCACCACCAGCACCAGCATGAGACCGATGCCGGCCTGCCAGAACGTCGGGCTGAGCTTGGAGAAATAGTCCTCCATGAACATGTACACGACGGCGCCGATGAAGGCGCCGTAGAGCCGCCCGGTGCCGCCCAGGATCAGCATCACCATCACCTTGGCCGAATTGTCGAAGTCGAACACCGTCAGCGTCACATAGGCGTTGGTCTGGGTGAACAGCGCGCCGGCGACCCCCGCGATCGCCGCCGAGATCGCATAGACTGTCACCAGCCGACGGTGCACCGGCGAGCCGATGGCGTGCATTCGCCCGAGGTTCTCGCGGATGCCGGTGAGCGCCTGCCCGAACGGCGAATAGACGATCCGGCGGACGGCATAGAAGACGATCGCCAGCACCACGAGCACGTAGATGTAATTGACGTGGCCGTAGAGGTCATAGTCGAAAGTGCCGAACAGCGGCGAGATGATAAGCCCGGGCAGGCCGTCGTAGCCGCCGGTCAAGTCGGCGCGCAGATTGCCCAACTCCTGCAGCATGGCGGAAAAGGCGATGGTCAGCATCAGCAGCGTCAGGCCGCGGTAGCGCAGGATGAACCAGCCGACGGCGATGCCCACGAGACCGGCCAGTAGCCCGCCGAGGATGAGGCCGCTGATCGGCTCGCTCCATCCGAACCGTAGCGAGAGCAGCGCGGCGCCATAAGCGCCGATGCCGAAAAAGGCGGCATGACCGAGAGTCACGATTCCGGCGTAACCTAGGATCAGATCGAGCGACAGCGCGAAAATCACCATGATCAGCACTTGATTGCCGAAGGTCATGCGATCCGGGAAGGCAAAATAGCAGGCGAGGGCGATCAGCCAGGGCAGCGCCTCCGGCCAACGGAAATAGTGACGCCGGACGAGAAACTCGGCCGCCTGTTCGCGGGCTTCGACAGCAGCCGGATCGCGGGACATGGTCTCACTCACGGCCGTAGAACCCTGCCGGCTTGATCAGGAGCACGATCACCGTGATGGCGTAGATGAAGAGATTGCCGGCCACCGGGAAAGCGTATTTGCCGCCGGTATCGATGATGCCGATGACCAGCGCGGCGAGCAGCGTGCCCTTGAGGCTGCCGAGGCCGCCGACCGCCACCACGATCAGGAACAGCACCAGATAGAGCACCGCGAAGCTCGGCGTCAGCCCGAAAAGCTGGATGGCGAGCCCGCCGCCGAGCGCGGCGAGCCCCGAGCCGACCGCGAAAGTGAGCGTGAACAGCAAGTCGACATTGATGCCGACCGATTCCGCCATGCGCCGATTGTCGACCGCGGCGCGGATCTTGGCGCCGATATTGGTCTTCTCGAAGGCGTACCACAAAACGGCAATCAGCCCTGCCCCGACCACGATGAGGAAGGCACGGTAGGTCGGAAAGGCGCGGAAGCCGAGATTGACATCGCCGGTCAGCCAGTCCGGCAGCGGCACCGACTTCGGGATCGGTCCGTAGAAATAGGTGAATCCGGCGATCGCCATGAAGGCGAGGCCGATGGTGAGCAGCACCTGCTCGAGGTCGGTCGCCTTGTAGAGCTGGCGGTAGAGATAGCGCTCGAACGGAACACTGATGACACCAACCGCGACCGAGGCGATGATCAGCGACGGTATGAAAGGAACGCCGAGGTTGCGCGTGAGCGAGACGACGAAATAGCCGCCGCACATCGCGAAGGCGCCGTGCGCCAGGTTCACGAAGCCCATCAGCCCCATGGTCACCGACAGGCCCACAGACGTGATGAACAGGAACATCGCATAGGCCAAGCCGTCGAACAGAATGCTTACGACAATATTGGCGATCTGCGGCACGAGCCCCACCTCGATGCAAGAGAAAACGCCGCCACGCCTTTATGCGCGGCGGCGCCGGTTGGTGTCAAATACCGTTCAGACGGTCAAGTCCGACAGTCGCGGCTACTTGCAGCGGCCGATCTTGAGGACCTTGCACTCGTCCTTCACCTGCTTGACGGTGTCGAGGACGCGCTCACCCAGCTTGCCGTCGGGCTTGCGGTAGACTTCCATCGCGTGCTCATCCTCGATGATGTCGCGCGTCTTCGGATCGATCATGACGTGGCCGCGCGGGCCGTCGGTCGACCAGCCCTCGAGCGCCGCCACCACCTTGGCGCCGTTGGACACGTTGCCCTTCAGCTTAGTGATGGTGTCGAAGATGGCATGCATGGTGTCCCAGCCCGCCGCGGACATGAAGTCGGGATACGAGTTGGCGCCGTACTCCTTGTGCCAGGCCGCCTTGAACGCCTCGTTGGCCTTGTTCTGGAGGTCGACGGCGTAGTGGCCCATCACGATGGTGCCGATGGCGGCATCACCCATATCCTGCAGTTTGTTGTCGGGGATCAGGTCCATCGGGCCGATCAGCTTGACTTCGGCCTTGCGCAGGCCGACTTCGCCATAGGCCTTCATCAGGCCGGTCGCATGTGCGCCAGACGGAATGAAGGCGTAGAGGCAGTCAGGATGCGCGTCCTTGACGCGCTGCATGAACGGCGTGAAGTCCGGCACCTGCGTCGGCGGGCCCATCGGGATCGACAGCACTACCTTGCCGCCGGCCTTCTCGAAGCCGGTCTTGAACGCTTCCACCGAATCCTTGCCCGGCGGGAAGTCAGTATAGGCGACCGCCGCGGTTTTGCAGCCGATCTTCTTGGCGGCATAGGAGCCCATCGGGAACGCCGGGTGCCACATGCTAAACGACAGGCGCACGTAGTACGGCGACAGGTTCGGGATCCAGGCGGTGCCGGCATTGGCAATGATCATCGGGACCTTCGCCTTGTTGATCACCGGGGCGAGCGCGATCGCCGACGGCGAGAACACGAAACCGGTGAGCAACTGCACCTTGTCGTTGGTGATGAGCTCGGTGGTCACGCGCTTGGCCTGCGCGCCGGTCGGCGGCCCCTCATCGCGCTTGATGATATCCACCTTGTTCGGCGCGATGTCCTTGGCGTGCAGCTTGATGTAGAGATCGAACGCCTTGTCGATCTGGTGGCCGAGATCGGCATTGGGGCCGCTGAACGGCAACACCACGCCGATCTTGATCGTCGCAGCCTGGGCGGTTCCGCCCACTGAGAGGGCCAGAGCCGCAGCCCCGAGCCATCGCCAGAGTTTCATGTTGTCCTCCCGTAAACCCGGAATTAGTTTGAAGTCCTACTAATCGATGGGCGGGCATCGGCCCACTTTTTCTAAATTGGCCCGATTTCGCGTCACCGGTCAATCGAGATCAGCGCGTCACGCCGGAGCGCAAGCATCCTCACGCCGGCGAAGGACCCGCGCCGCCGATGCGCCCTGGTTGGAAATGTGCCGAGGTCTGCCGGGCCGATCAAATGAATAAAATGTCCCTATTCATGCATTTGCTGCATGAGGGCCGCTCTTGCCCCTCATTTCCTCGATCAGGAAGCTCCGCAGCGACGCGGCGGGCGGCGACAACGGCATTCCGCGTCGTGTTACGAGGCCGTAGGTACATGACAACCGGGGTCCCCGCAGCGGGACGGCGGCCAGTCCGCGGCCGCGATGCAGGGCGACGTCGATCGCCGGCACGATCGCATAGCCCAACCCCGCCTCCACGAGATTAACGGCAGTCTCGACGTGCTGGACTTCATATTGCCAGTTCAGGGTCAGGCGCGCGGCGCTGAGGGCGTCGTCGATCATCGGCCGGATGGCGGTCTTCGAGCTGACACGGATCAGCGGCAAGTTGCGAAGCTCCCCCCACCCCACCGAACGCTTCTTCGCCAGCATGTGTCTGGGAGGACAGGTGAGCACCAGCGGCGAGGCGGAGATCGCCTCAACGTCGAGATCCCACCGGTTCGTCTGCACGACACTCAGACCGAACTCAACGTCTCCGGATTGCACCAGCTCCGCGATGGCGGCGGATGGCGTCTCGAAGATGCGGACCGGCACCCTGGGCTGCGCCGTATGAAACCTGCTGAGGATGGGCGGCAAATAATTGACGGCAAAGACCGGCAAGCAGGCGATATTGAGCCGCTCGCTCCGCTTGGCGCCCTGCTGCTTGAGATCGTCGAACGACTGCTCCAGCTCGGCGATGGCATTCCGCGCCTTGGGCAGGAAACCGATGCCGGCGCGCGTCAGCGTCACCTCGCGGGTCGTCCGGGCGAACAGCTTGAGGCCCAGCTCTTCCTCGAGTTTGCGCATGCGGTGGCTGATGGCGGTCTGCGACAGGTTCAGGTGCGCCGCCGCGCGCTGAAAGCTCCCTCGTTCGGCGATGCTGACGAAGGCCTCCAGCCCGAGAAAATCGATGCGCATCGCGCTGCTCCTTGAACGGCGGCCGCGCGGGCCACATGCATATAATTCATGAATACCCTAAAAACTCCCATTTGTCGCGGCGGTGCGCTTTCGAAAAGGTGGCGCGGTTAATTGAGCAACGCGGCGTAGGCGCCGCGCCAGCGACAACGAGGCGAACATGCAGGCCGCGCCGGTCCACGACATCGCCCACCTCGGCCACGTCGAGCTTCTGACGGACAAGCCCGAGGCGAGCCTCAACTTCTTCACCCGCATTTTCGGTCTCTCCGAGAGCGGGCGCAGCAATGATAGCGTCTACCTGCGCGCCTTCGACGACTACGAATTCCACTCGCTCAAGCTGACGGCGGCGAAGACGACGGGCATGCGTGCCGCCTATCGCGCCGCCAGCCCACAGGCGCTCGCGCGGCGCGTCGAGGCGATCGAAGCCCTCGGCGCCGGCATCGGCTGGAGCGACGGCGACAAAGGCCACGGACCGGCGTATCGATACCGCGATCCGAACGGGCACGAATACGAGATCTACTGAGAGACCCGGCGCTACCGGGCGCGGCCGGACGAGCGGCCAGCGCTCAAGAACCAGGCGCAGCGCACGCCCAATCGCGCCATAGCCCCTCACCGCCTGGACCATATCAATCTATTGGCCGGGGACGTCGATGCCATCCGCAACTTCATGCCGCAGGCGCTTGGCAGCCGCATCACGGAAATGATCCAGCTCGATGACGGAACGCTCGGCGGCTGCTTGTTTACCTGCAACAACAAGTCCTACGATGTAGCCTATACGCGCGACCTCGCAAACGGCCGCGCCCGTTTCCATCATGTCACTTACACGGTCGACCAGCGCGAGCACATCCTGCAAGCCGCCGATATATTTATCGAGAATGGCGTCCACATCGAGACAGGGCCGCACAAACACGCGGTGCAGCAGACATTTTTTCTCTACGTTTGGGAGCCTGCTGGCAATCGTGTCGAACTGGCAAACGCCGGTGCAAGACTAGTTCTTACGCCTGATTGGGAGCCTGTCGTATGGACCAATACTGAGCGGAAAAAGGGCCAAGCGTGGGGACTCAAGACGATCGAGAGCTTCCATATCCATGGGACGCCGCCGATTGCCAACCAATAGAAAGCTGATCGCGTCGAGGCCAGCCGCATTCAAGCCGCGCTTTTTGCGGCCGAGGCGGAGACGGAGGTAGCTGTGCCTGTCGGTATGTTGGCTTCAGCTTCAGCTTCAGCTTCAGCTTCAGCTTCAGCTTCAGCTTCAGCTTCAGCTTCAGCTTCAGCTTGAGCTTGAGCTTGAGCTTGAGCTTGAGCTCCAACTTCAAGCACCATGCCGAGGGTGGCGAGTTCCACCCTGTTTCGACCGCGCTCCTTGGCGAAATAGAGCGCCTGGTCGGCCTGGGACAAAAGCTCGGCGACGTTGAGCGTCGACCCGTCGCAATGCACCACGCCGATGCTGACGGTGGCGCAGACCGGGCGGCCGTCGACGTCCTGCGCCGACTTCGCGAAGGCCTCGCGCAGACGTTCGGCCACCGCCACTGCCCGCTCCTCATCGGTGTCACGCAGGATGGCGGCAAACTCTTCGCCACCTAGGCGGCCGATGAGGTCGCTGGCGCGGATCGAATCGCGCGCAGCATCAGCAAAGATTTCGAGCGCCCGGTCGCCGATGGCGTGGCCGTAGCGGTCGTTGATCGACTTGAAGTGGTCGAGATCGATGAGCAGCACTGCGGTCGGGCGCGGATTGCCGCTCTGGTACTTGGTAAGCGCATCTGCGTCCTGAAGGAACGAGCGGCGGTTGGCAATGCCCGTGAGCGGATCGACCATGGCGGCCGTCCGGTGGCGCAGTTCGGTGCGCTCCTTCGCCATCGCCAGCAGGATGAAGGCGATCGAAATTGTGAACAGCAGCGCTTCGAACGAGATTACGGTGAGCCACACGCTGCCATTGACCTCGGCGGACGGTGCCCAAGGCAACACCGCCATCAACGGCGTGCGCAACATGAATAGAGCGCCATGCGCAAAGAGCATGAAAATTGCCGGCCAACGCGACACCAGTTGCTCGTCGCGGCCGCGCCAGAATTCATAGGCGGTCAGCCAAGTATAGACGGTGATGATGCCGGAGCCGACCAGCGCGCGCACCCCAATGGCGCCCTGCAGGCCAGGCAGCCGGCAGACCAACAGCCAGATCACCGCGCCGGTCACCAAGTAGACAGGCTCGACAGGGCGCCCGTCGAACACGCGCGCGCCGGTCCAGGTCACCGCGAAAGCCGTGAACAGGAGAGCGTTGGCGAGATCGATGCTGATGAGATTGGGCGCGGTGCCGTACAGCCCGAACAGCATCACCGACGCCGCTCGCATCAGATGCGCAAAACCCCACCAAGCGACGCCGTGGATTTGGGTGTTCTGCACCCACGCAAACAGCAGCAACAGGCCGAGGATCGCCTCTACATAGATCGTGACCATGAAGAGGGTATTGATGTCGAGATGCATTTCGCGGGTCCGATACGTCCGCTCGGACGTATTAATTTCGGTTTTCGAGCGTCCTTCCTACGGCAGCCCCCGCAAACATTTTGTGAATGTCCTCCGGCGCCGTCTCCCCCAAAGGGGCATATGGTTTCAACAATGTTTCTAAGTTGCCGCAAATTGTGCCGGCCCCCCTACCGAGTGCCCCCGATGCCGGCGTGCGCGTCCGCCTCCGAATCCCCGGGCCAGCGGCCTTGTCGCCCGCGGACGCCTCCACTAGGGTCGTATAACCCTTTGAAATGCGAAGAAGACGCGAACGGAAACCGGCATGCACTTTCGCGACGGCATAATTGACGCCATCGGACATACCCCTCTGATCAAGCTCGAGGGCCCATCCGCGGCGACTGGATGCACCATTCTCGGCAAGGCCGAATTCATGAACCCCGGCGGTTCGGTGAAAGACCGCGCCGGCCGTCAGATCATCCTAGAGGCCGAAATGCGTGGTGAGCTCAAACCCGGCGGTCTGGTTGTAGAATCTACTGCCGGCAATACCGGCATCGGACTGGCCGTGGTCGCCAATGCGCGCGGCTACCGCACGATCATCGTGATCCCCGATACGCAGAGTCAGGAAAAAAAGGACATGCTGCGGCTATGTGGCGCCGAACTGGTTGAGGTGCCGGCGCTGCCCTTCAGCAATCCAAACAACTACCAGCATGTCGGCCGCCGCTTGGCCGAGGAGATGACGAAGACCGAAACGAACGGGGTCATTTTTGCCGACCAGTGGAACAACCTTGACAACAGCAAGGCCCACTATGTCTCCACCGGCCCGGAGATATGGGAGCAGACCGACGGCAAAATCGACGGCTTCATTTGTTCGGTTGGCAGTGGCGGCACGCTTGCTGGCGTGTCGCGATTTCTGAAGGAAAAGAAGGAAGTCGTAGTCGGCGTGGCCGACCCCCGCGGCGCGGCGATGTATAACCTGTTCGCGCACGGCGAAGCGAAAGCAAGCGAGGGCGGCTCGATCACCGAAGGCATCGGCCTCGGTCGCGTGACCGCCATCGTCGAGCAAATGAAGGTCGACAAGGCCTACCTCATCCCCGACGAGGAAGCGCTGCCGATCGTCTTCGATTTGCTCAGCAAGGAAGGCCTCTGCCTCGGCGGCTCGACCGGCATCAATGTCGCGGGTGCCATCCGGCTCGCCAAGGATCTTGGTCCTGGTCACACGATTGTGACGGTGCTCGCCGACGGCGGCGCCCGCTATCAATCCAAGCTGTTCAATCCCGACTTTCTGCGCTCCAAGAAGCTGCCGGTGCCGGAGTGGCTGGAGCGCCGGTCCAAGATCGAACTACCTTTCGTGAAGAGCTGACGCGCCATGGCCACCGAGTGCCTGTTCCGCGATGATAGTTATCTGCAAGCGTGCGAGGCGCGTGTGGTTGCGATCACCGAACAAGGCGGCGTGGTGCTCGATCGCACGATATTTTACGCCACGTCCGGCGGCCAGCCCGGCGACAGCGGAACGCTGACCAGCGCGGAGGGCGCTGTCATCCCCATCGCCACCGCAGTCTATACCGACGCCGCGAAGAGCGAGATCGCTCACGTTCCTGAGGAAGGCGCACCAGCCGCCTCTACCCTCAAACCTGGCGATACCGTCATCGCCGCCATCGAATGGGACAAGCGCCACGCCCGCATGCGCGTGCACACGGCGCTGCATCTCCTCTCCGCCGCGCTGCCTTATGCGGTGACCGGCGGCTCGGTCGGCGACGGCGATGGCCGGCTCGACTTCGACATTCCCGATGCCGGCCTGGACAAGGACACCATCGCGGCCGCGATCAACGAGATGATCGGTACCGATGCGCCCGTCAGCAGCCGCTGGATCAGCGACGCCGAGCTCGAGGCCAATCCGGGCATGGTCAAGACCATGTCGGTAAAGCCGCCGATGGGCACCGGAAAGGTGCGGCTGATCGAGATTGCAGGCCTCGACCTGCAGCCCTGCGGCGGCACCCACGTGCGCTCGACCGCCGAGATCGGCACCGTGCAGATCACCGGCATCGAAAAGAAGGGCAAGCTGAACCGTCGCGTGCGTCTTGCGTTAGTATAGCCGGGGTCGCGCACACGCCCGCGCGGCCCGCGGTTTTCGTTCGTCAGTTTGGCGTAGACCCATTCCTTGAGAAGCAGCGAGAAAACGCCCCATGAGCTCTTCCCCCACGCCTAACAGCCGCTGGCTCAAATCAACCGAATGGCTCGCGAGCCAGATCGGCAAGTCCGACGTCGTGGTGGTTGACGGCTCGTTTTATCTCCCGACGCAAAAGCGCGATGCCAAAGCGGAATACCGCGCCGGCCACATTCCCGGTGCGGTGTTCTTCGACATCGACGCGGTGTCCGATGATTCCAGCGACTTGCCGCACATGCTGCCGGGGCCCGACCAGTTCGGCAAAGCCGCGGGCGCGCTCGGCATCGATGACAAGGACACCATCGTCGTCTACGACGGCAGCGGGTTTTATTCGGCGCCGCGGGTGTGGTGGACCTTCCGCATCTTCGGCGCCAAAAATGTGTTCATCCTCGACGGCGGCCTGCCCGCCTGGAAGGCGGAGGGCCGCGCGATCGAGGCCGGCGACGTGAAGCGCGAACCGCGCAAGTTCAACGCCGAGATGGACACCCGCGCCGTCGCCATGCACCCCGATGTGCAGATGGCGCTCAACGACGGCAGCGCGCAAGTTGTCGATGCCCGCTCCGCCGGCCGGTTCGCCGGCCACGATCCGGAGCCGCGGCAGGGCCTGCGCTCCGGCCACATGCCGGGATCGTTCAACGTACCGTTCGGCGACATCGTCGAGAATGGCCGGCTGGTCGAGCCGGCGCGCATCAAGGCCGCGTTCGAAAAATCCGGCGTCGACCTCGACAAGCCGATCATCACCAGTTGCGGCTCCGGCGTCACCGCCGTGATTCTCAGCCTCGGCCTCGACGCCATCGGTAAGCCCTTGGGCCGCGTCTACGACGGCTCATGGTCGGAATGGGGCGGCAGGCCGGATACGGAGGTGGTGAAGGATTAGCCGCGCACTCGCCCCGCCCCTCCACTCGTCACAGGATCTGGCTGAGGAATAGCTTTGTTCGGTCGTGCTGCGGATGGGCGAAGAATTCTTCCGGGCTGTTGACCTCGACGATCTGGCCCTCGTCCATGAACACCACGCGATCGGCGACCTGGCGGGCAAATCCCATTTCGTGGGTGACCACCAGCATTGTCATGCCGTCTTCGGCGAGCCCCACCATGGTCTCCAGCACTTCCTTCACCATCTCGGGATCGAGCGCGGAGGTCGGCTCGTCGAACAGCATGATCTTAGGGTTCATGCACAGCGCGCGCGCGATCGCCACGCGCTGCTGCTGGCCCCCCGAGAGCTGGCCGGGATATTTGTCGGCCTGCTCGGGGATCTTCACCCGGGCCAGATAATGCTGCGCGATCGCCTCGGCGTCCTTCTTGGGTATCTTGCGCACCCAGATCGGCGCCAGCGTGCAGTTTTCCATCACGGTCAGGTGCGGAAACAGGTTGAAATGCTGGAACACCATGCCGACCTCTCGCCGCACCTCATCGACCTTCTTCAGGTCGCTGGTCAGCTCCACACCGTCGACCACGATGCGGCCCTGCTGGTGTTCTTCCAGCCGGTTGATGCAGCGGATCATGGTCGACTTGCCGGAGCCGGACGGCCCGCAGATGACGATGCGCTCGCCGCCCAGCACTTTCAGATTGATGTCGCGCAGCACGTGGAACTCGCCGTACCACTTGTTCATCTTGACGATCTCGACCGCCACCGAAGTCTTCAGCGGCGCCGGCTTGAAGCGGTGCGCGTCTCCGCTGGCTTGTCCGTCGACCTTCACGTCCATGGGCGGCCCCTATCGTTTTTCACCGCTGGCGAGGCGGGCTTCCATCGCGCGGGCATAGCGCGACATGCCGTAACAGAACACGAGATAGAACATCGCCGCCACCGCGTAGCCGGTGGTGGAGGTCACCGGCGCCGCCCATTTGGGATCGATGCGCGAGACCTCGACGGTTTGCAGGAAATCGAAAATGCCGATGATGAGCACCAGCGAGGTGTCCTTGAACAGGCCAATATAGGTGTTTACGATGTTCGGGATGGTGATCTTCAACGCCTGCGGCAGGATGATCAACCGCATCATCTGCGGATAGCGCAAGCCCACCGCCATGGCGCCTTCGAATTGGCCGCGCGGGATCGCCTGCAGGCCAGCGCGCACCACTTCCGCCATGTAGGCGGAGGCGAACATCGCCAGACCTATCATCGCGCGCAGCAATTTGTCCGGCTCGTATTGTTGCGGCACGAACAGCGGCAGCATCACACTCGCCATGAACAGCACTGTAATCAGCGGCACGCCGCGCACGAATTCGATGAAAATAACCGATGCAAGTCTGATCGCCGGCATGCGTGAGCGCCGGCCCAGCGCCAGCACGATGCCGATCGGCAGCGACGCCACGATGCCGACCGTGGCCAACACGATGGTCACCAGCACCCCGCCCCACAGCACTGTGTCGACGACGGGCAGGCCATAAAGCAGCACATAGCCGCCCTGGGGAATAATCTTTATCGAGCCGATATGCCAGTTCGGCAGGCTCAAGGTCTCGAAACCGTGCAGCAGGACGAAAGAGCCGATTGGCAGCACGACGAAGAAATAGAAGGCGCCGAGAGCGCGGCGCGGCGCGTTCAGCCACAGCATCCAGACGACGCCGAAGGCGAGCCCGGCGAAGAACAAGTCCACTCGCCAGCGCTGTGGGATCGGATAAGAGCCGTAAACGAAATAAGAGGCGCGCTCGTAGATGAACGGCCAGCAGGCGCCGATCGGCCGATGCTGCACGATCTCGCGGCAGGCGTCGCGGTCGGTGCCGCTCCAGACCGCCTCGATCAGCAGGAAATTCAGAAGCTCGCGAAACGCCCAGATCAGCAGCAGCGCAATCAAGATCGTGAGAGCAATGTTGAACGGCGTCGACAGCAGATTCTGCCTGACCCAGCCGAACGCACCGGTCATCGACGCTGGCGGCGGCCGCGACTTCGATCTCGGCCTCGCGCACGAAGTGGAGCTCGGTAACGGCAAGATCGCCTTCGGCCATGGTCATGGCGCTGGCTCCCTCACCGTTCCACCAGCGCCATGCGCCGGTTGTAGATATTCATCGCCAGCGACGTCACCAGGCTGATTGTGAGATAGACCGCCATGGTGATGGCGATGACCTCCACCGCCTGCCCGGTCTGGTTCAGCACCGTGCCGGCGAACACCTGCACCAGGTCGGGATAGCCGATGGCGACCGCCAGCGAGGAGTTCTTGATCAGGTTGAGGTACTGATTGGTGAGCGGCGGAATGATTACGCGCATCGCCTGCGGAACCACGATTAGCCGCAGCGTCGGCCCGGCCTTGAGGCCCAGCGAATAGGCCGCTTCCGTCTGCCCCCGCGCTACCGCCAGGATTCCAGCGCGCACCACCTCGGCGATGAAGGCGGCGGTGTAGAGCGACAGTCCGAACAACAGCGCCAGGAATTCCGGCTGCACGCCGACGCCGCCGATAATATTGAAACGTCCGGCCGCGGGATAGTTGAAGTGAACCGGAAACCCGAGCAGCACTGCGATGATCGTCGGCAGGCCAATCACCAAGCCCAACGTCACCCAAAACACCGGCGCCTGCTCGCCGGTCCGCATTTGGCGCCGCCGCGCCCAGATGTAGAAAACGATCGAGGCGAGGATGCCGATGACGAAGGCGGCGGTCACCCAGTCGAAGTCGCTCTGCGGCACCGGCTCCGGCAGAATCAGGCCGCGGTTGTTGAGATAAATGCCGCCGGGAAACGCGTAGCTCTCGCGCACGATCGGCAGCGTCTTTAGCACCGCGTTGTACCAGAACAGCAGTTGCAGCAGCAGCGGGATGTTGCGGAGGGTCTCGACATAGCCGGACGCCACCCGCGCTACCAGCCAGTTTTTGGACAGCCGCGCGATACCGACCACGAAACCGATGATGGTGGCAAAGAAGACACCGAGCGCGGCGACCAGCAGGGTGTTGAGCAGACCGACCCAGAAGGCGCGGCCATACGTCGAGGCGTCGGCCGAGTAGGAAATCAGCGTCTGACTGATGCCGAAGCCGGCGGTGGTGTCCCAGAAGCCGAAGCCGGAGGCGATATGCGCCCGGTGCAGGTGGTCGATGGCGTTGACGGTGGCGCCATAGACCACCAGGCCGATGAGCACGCAGAGGACAAGTTGATAGACAAGGCTGCGAGCCCTGGGATCGTTGTAGAAGGCGACGCGTGCGGGGCTCGCTCCGCTCGAGACTTCTACCGACATTTGGCCCCTCGCAACGTTACCAAATGGCGCCCGATCGCACCTGCTACGTCAAGCCGCGGCCGCGGGGGACGCGCCCCCGCGGGTCCCGCGGTCGAGGCGTCAACCTCAGCGGATCGGCGGCGCGTACTGGATGCCGCCCTTCTCCCACAGCCGGTTGAGGCCGCGATTGATCTTCAACGGCAAATCCTTGCCGACGTTACGGTCGAACGACTCACCGTAGTTGCCGACCGCCTTGATGATGCGCACCGCCCAATCGTTGGTCAGCCCAAGTTGCTCACCATAGTTACCCTCGGTGCCGACGAAGCGTTTGATCGACGGATTGGTCGACTTAATCATGGAGTCGACGTTCTTCTGGGTAATGCCGAGTTCCTCGGCGTTGATCATCGCGAACAGCACCCACTTGACGACGTCGAACCATTGATCATCGCCGTGACGCACGGCCGGGCCCAGCGGCTCCTTCGAGATGATTTCCGGCAGCACGATGTTGTCGTCCGGATTGGCCAGCCGCAGCCGCTCGGCATAGAGGCCAGAGGCGTCCGTGGTGTAGGAGTCGCAGCGGCCGGCGTCATAGGCCTTGATCGCCTCGTTGGCGGTGGCGAAGGTCACCGTCTTGAGCTGCATGTTGTGAGCACGGAAGAAGTCGGCGAGGTTGAGCTCGGTGGTGGTACCTTGCTGCACGCAGACCGAGGCGCCATTGAGTTCGAGCGCTGAATTTACCTTCAGTGACTTGTGCACCATGAAGCCCTGGCCGTCATAGTAATCGACGCCGGTGAAATTCAGGCCCAACGAGGTGTCGCGCGACGAGGTCCAGGTGGTGTTACGTGACAGGACGTCGATCTCGCCAGACTGCAGGGCGGTGAAACGGTCCTTCGCCGTTAGCGGCACGAACTTCACCTTCGTGGAATCGTTGAAAATGGCGGCCGCAACGGCGCGGCAGACATCGACGTCAAGCCCGTGCCAGGCGCCCTTGGCGTCCGGCATGCCGAAGCCGGCAAGCGTGCCATTGGCGCCGCAATTGAGGACGCCGCGTTGTTTGACGGCTTTGAGCGTCTGCGCGGACGCCGAATGCGCAAAGACAAAGAAAGTAGCGGCGAGCGCGAAAATTGTACTAATTCGTTTCATTGTACGGCCTCTTCAGGACGGACTCGGTTACGGCGCTCTTTAGGCGGGTCAAACAGGATTGGACCAAACAGGTTCACCACCAGACCTCGGCCCGGCGGCGAAACGATCAGGTCCTGGCCCATTGTCTCCCCAAGGCCCCGGCGCCAGTCGCATATCAGAACGATCGCGTTGCAAGGTCAAGGGGTTGAACTCGCGCAATTGCCACCTCCGATGGCAGCAATGCTCTTAGGCGCTCGTTTTTCTTATACTAAAGAACCATGACGCGGCACTTTAGAGCCGTGGCCGAGCCGTTGATGCGCCTGCCCACCTCCCGGCCGCGCGCCGCGCCTGTTCGGCTGCGTGTTGGCCCCTCGCGTTCAGCCGGACTTGGCCGTGATCCCGCGACGCTCGCGCAATACGAAATAGAGATTGCGGAAATAAACGAAGACGCCGAACGCCTGTCCGGCAATGAAAACCGGGTCTCGCCGATAAAGCGCATAGGTCAACAGTAGAATTCCGCCCCCGATCGATAAAAACCAAAACGACATCGGAATGACGCTTCTGCCGGCGCGCTCGGAGGCCAGCCATTGCACGACGAAGCGGGCGGTGAAGAACGCCTGAGCGATGAAGCCTAGCAGCACCCACCAGTCGAGATTGGTGACGAACACGTCGTGCAGATAGCCACCGACGGCGTGTGCGAGTTGGATCAGCATTCACTCCTCCGAAACCTGCGGTACGCGCTTCTTGCGACGGATGAGCCACCACACGCCGGCAAGGTCGAGAATGCCAACCCAGAGCCGGTCCCACATGCCGTAATTCGATACGCCGTGTGATCGCGGCCGATCGACGACGTCGACATAGCCGACCTCGTAGCCCTCGCGGCGCACCAGCGCCGGCAAGAACCGATGCAATCCATCGAAATAAGGCAGGCTCAAGAACAGGTCGCGCCGGACGGCCTTCAGCCCGCAACCGGTGTCGCGGGTGCCGTCGCGCAGCACCGCGCCGCGCACCGTATTAGCGATCCGCGATTGCAGTTTCTTGAAGCCCGACGCCTTGCGCCCAACCCGCTGGCCGGCAATCATCCCCATGCTCGGGCCGCCGCCTTCCAGAGCGCGCACCAACGCCGGCAGGAAGGCCGGGTCGTTCTGGCCGTCGCCGTCGAGCGTCGCCACCAGCGGTGCCCGCGCCGCCCTCACGCCGGTGCGCACCGCGGCTGACTGGCCGCAGGATTGTGCATGGCGCAGCCGGCGCAGAAACGGGTATTGCGCCTTGAGCCGCGTAAGCTCCACTCCGGTGCCGTCGCTTGAGCCGTCATCGACATAGATCACCTCAAACGGCCACTGGCCATCGAGCGCAGTGGCGATTTCGCCCAACAGCGGCGCGATATTTTCGGCTTCGTTGCGCACCGGCACGACGACGGACACCGTCGGATCGCTCACGTTCATGATGGTTAGGGCCCCGCCTCTAGTGGAGCGAATTCGACATTTGATACTCATTCGCGGCAAGCCGCTTATCAAATATCAAATCCGAAGCTCCACTAGAATCAATTGGTTGCTGGTGGTTCTTTGATTCCGACATTTGCTCGGAAGCTTGCCACAGCGGGATGTAAATGTCGGAATTGGACCACCAGTGTCCGGGCTTTTATGGGGTCAACAGATTACGGGCAACCGCTTTCAGGCGCCCGAACGAGGGCCCCGGATACTGGTGCACGCGCCCGTCCGATGCGAGCGAAAAGCCGAGCCGCCGCAGCGCGAACCAGCGCCGCACCAGGAGCGCCCCCACGGTACCGACCACGGCACCGGCCAAAACGTCGCTCGGATAATGCGCGCTCACCACGATCCGGCTGGCGACGATGGCCAGCGCATAGAGCCACAGCACGGTCCGCCCGCGCGGCCACAACGTCCCGAAGGCCACCAGCACCGAGAAGGCGGTGGTGGCGTGGCCGGAAGGCATGCTGGCGTAAGCGGCATGCCAGATGAACGGCTTGAACTCGAAGGGATGCGGGCCACCATCGATCATCGGCCGGGCGCGGCCGATCATTCGCTTGAAGATGGTGACGAACAGGCCGGGCGCACCGATCGCCAGGAACAGGAAACCGACGCGCACCATCAGCGCCGCCATCACGGCTTGCGAAATTCGTGTCGTCGCCGACGGCAAGGCAGCAAGCATCAGGAACAGAATGCCGAGCGGCCACAGAAACCAGCCCGACTTGCCAAAATCGGTGATCTGCTCGTTGAACCAGCGATACCAATGCGGCAGTTGCGTTGCGCCCCGCGCGACCGGTGCGTCGAAAAGAAACATCAGCAGCACGATTGCCGCTACCAGGACGGCGCCGGCGATCGCCGTCTGCTGGAGCGACGGCGGCCAGAGTGCGCCGGCGATACGCTGCGGTCGCGTCACCAGCGTGATCGCGGCGGTCGTGTTCTCCCAGCAACGCCGCAATGCGGCCTGCGCGTCGCCTTCCCTCTTGAGCCCGTTTACCGTGGTCATTCACTTCACCATCGAGCGGAACACGGTCAGGCGGACCGGCCGGCCGATACTGATATTATAGCCGCTGATGCGCTTGCTGACCGCATATCGCAGGCCGACCGCGTTGGCGCGCTGGATGAAATTACGCTCGCTGCGCGCGTCGATGAGCGCGAACCGACAGACGCCGCCTTTCAGAAAATCGGCAGCGCCGGCGGCATCAGTGAACTTGGTATCGGTGCCGAGCAGGAAAACCACGCTCGGCTCCTGATAATAGCCGGTCGAGGCGACGAGCGGGGTTTCACAGCCGTTTTCTTGCACGGCTTCCGCCACCAGCTCGCTTGGAAACAACGATGGCATGGTGGGAAAGGTCACCCCATAGACCGTGATGCCGACCAGTACCGAGGCCGCCATGCCGCGCATCAGCGCGCGCTCAGGGCCATCCACCTCATAGAGCCACCAGGCGAACAGGCCGAAGACCACCGCCCCGCCGGCTGACGGCCAAGCCAAAAGACCGAGATCATGATTGAGCGCGACAAAACCGACCAGCACCGTGATCGCAATCGCGGCCGGAAACAGGAACCAGCCGACGGTGCCGCGCACCAGCCAACGCGTCTTGCTCAACCCCCCGCCTTCCAGGATGCCCGCAATCAGAATGGCGATGGCGGGATAAAGCGGCAGCACGTAATGCGGCAGCTTCGTCATCACCGCTTCGAATACCAACCAAGAGGGAAAGAGCCACGCGAGCAAAAATTGCGCGCCCGGTTCGCGTCGGGCCTTCCACACGGCGGGCACCGCGAAGCCCGCCAGCACGGACGTCGGCCAGAACGTCACAAAAAATAACAGCAGGTAATAGCCGGGCGGTGCGCCGTGCGCCTCCTGCCCGCTGGTCACCTTGGCCAGCATGTCGTGTCCCACGGCGTCCTTGAAGAACGTCATCCCGGACTTGGCGACGATCGCCAGGAACCAGGGCATCACCAGGAGCAGCATCCATACGATGCCGGTGAGCGGGCGCAAAGCGCCGAGCCACCGCGCAGACCGATCGAGGATCGAGAGCGTCGCGGCGGTCAGCACCACGAACATCACGATCAACGGGCCCTTGAGCAGAATGCCGGCCGCCATGGCGGTCCACAGAATCGCCGGCCACGTCCAACCGACGGGATTTTCAGGGTGACGGCGCTGACTGAGGTAGATGCGCGCCAGTGCGCCCATCGCGGCGACGCAGGTGAGCAGCAGCATCGCGTCAGTGGTGGCGAGCCGCGCCTCGACCCCGAGCAGAATAGAACTCGCCATCATCAACGCCGCGACCAGTGCGCCGCGCCGGCCGACGAAAGCGAGCGCGGCCCAATACGTCAGCAGCACCGCCCCGATGGCGCCGATGAGCGAAGGCAGCCGATAGAGCCAGATTGTCGTCGTCGCGTGCGGGATGCCAAACGCTTCGCCGCTCTTCACAGCCGCCGCCTGCAACCAATAGATGCCGATCGGTTTCTTGTAGCGGACCTCGTTCTGGAACTTGATGTCGACGTACTGCCCCGCCTCGATCATCTGCTTGGAGGCCTGGGCGAAGCGCGCCTCGTCGCGGTCGACTGGCGGGATCTGGAAGAAACCCGGCAAAAAGGCAATCAGGCAGAACAACACCAACAGGAGCACCGCCCGTCCGTGCGAACGGCTGGCATAGTCGAGCCCGGACGCCAGGCCGCGCGCCGGGCCCAGCGATTGCCACGCATCGTTGCTGGTCGAGCTCATCGTCTGCTTCAGTTCCGCCGGATTTGGGGCCGCCCGCTGGCGCGGACCATAGTGCCAAGCACCAGGGCTGTCATTGGCGCACGGTCACCGCGCGCGGTTTTATTGCAGCCGCACCAGGACGCTGTCGCTGGCGCCGCGGGCGTCCATCACCGTCAGCCGGACAAAGCCGGGTCCATCCGGCCTAAAGAAGACCGTATGGTGTCCGCGCGGGGCCGCCAGCGGCACGCCGTTGACCATCACCGTGAGCGGAGCCCGCCCGCCGGCGAGCTTGAGCGCCACCGGCTCGGGATCGTCGCGCGAACCGTTGAGTTCTAGCCGCGCCCCGTTGGGTGGGAACATGATACGCGGCGCGGCGGCGACCGCCCCCACGGTCTTGTCGGGATTGAAGTGCTGCAGCGGTGGCGGCAGCTTGCTGGTCGTGGCGAACACGACGCCCTTAGGGGGCGGCGACAGCGGTGCCGGGACGTAGCCAGTGCGAGCAAAGGCGTCGAACAGGATGGGCGCCGCCGAGGCACGTCCGACCAGCCCCGGCACCGGCGTACCATCTGGGCGGCCAACCCAGACGCCGATGGTCATGCGGCCATCGAAACCCACCGCCCAAGCGTCGCGATAGCCGTAGGACGTGCCAGTCTTATAAGCGATGCGACCGGACGGCGCGTTTTGCGGTGGTGGCGCGCCGATCAGAATGTTGCCTACATACCAGGCGGCAACCGGATCGATGAGGCGGCGCGGGCTCGCGAACTTCGTCCCGGCCCGTTCGACCAACGGCACTACGGTGCCGAGGCGGGCAAGCCCGGCATAGAGCATCACTAGATCCGAGAGCCTGATACCCACGCCGCCAAGCCCCATAGCCAACCCCGGCGCTTCGTCCTGCGGTAGCACCAGCGCCGCGCCAGCCTGAGTCAGCCGCGCGTCCAAGCGATTGACGCCGACACGGTTGAGCACGGCGATGGCCGGCACGTTGAGCGACCACTGCAGAGCGCGGCGCACCGTCACCGTGCCTTGGAAGGTGAGATCGAAATTTTCGGGCTTGTAGCTGCCGAAGCGCTGCGGCCTGTCGTCGATCAGCGTCTCCGGATGGATCAACCCGTCCTCGAAGGCCATGCCGTAGATGAACGGCTTCAAGGTCGAACCGGGCGAGCGCAACGCGTCGGTCATATCGACCTGGCCGGCACGCTCGTCATCGAAATAGTCGGCGGAGCCGACGCGCGCCAGCACCTCTCCCGTCGCGTTGTCGACGGCCAGGATAGCGACCGAGATGTGCGGACCGAGAGCCTGCGCGCGCTCATGTGCGAGCTGCTGCAGCGACTTCTGCAGCGACGCCTCGATCGTAAGCCGGGCGATTTCAAGCTGCGGATACGCGGACACCATCTTGTCGGCGGTGTGCGGCGCCAGCATCGGCAATTGCTGGCGCGCGTGCGGCACGGCTTGCATCTTGGCGTGGGCGATCTCGACGGGCGGCGCCACGTCGTCGTCCGCCACCCGATCGAGCACGCGGTTGCGCGCTTCGCGTGCTGCTTTGGGATGACGATCGGGGCGACGCAATTCCGGGGATTGCGGCAGCGCGACCAGGAGCGCCGCCTGTGCCAACGTCAGATGCCGCGGCTCCTTGCCGAAGTAGGCGAGCGAGGCGGCGCGGATGCCTTCCAGATTGCCGCCATAGGGCGCGATCGTCAGATAAAGCGACAGGATCTGCTTCTTGGTAAGCGCGTGCTCAAGCTCGAGCGCGCGTACGATCTGGCGGAGTTTCGCCTCGATGCTGCGATGGCTCCGCGGCTCCAACAGCCGCGCCACCTGCATGGTCAGCGTGGAGCCGCCCGACACGATATGGCCGGTGCTGATCCACTGCCAGGCCGCCCGCGTCATGGCGAGCGGATCGACCCCGTCATGTTCGTAGAAGCGCTTGTCCTCATAGGCAAACAGGAGCTTGAGGAAGCGCGGATCGACGTCCTTCACCGTCGCCGGCAGGCGCCAGCGTCCTTCCGGCGTCGCATAAGCGCGCAGCAGTCTTCCGTTGCGATCGACCACTAGATGCGAATACGCGAGATGCCGCCCAAGCGGCACCGGCCCCAACGCATGGACGTAAAGCGCCATGCCGGCGACGAAAGCCGCCACCAAAACCCCGGTGCCCGCGAAGACATAGCGCAGCCGCCACCAGATCGTCGGCTTGCCCGCCCTGCCCTCGTCGTTCTCGTCGTTCATTTCGCGGCCGCGACCTCAACGGTGCCGGTTCCAGTGCGCCCGAACCGCTCGGGCCGGTACATGTCCTCGACATAGGCCTGTGGCTGCACATAGTGACCCGGCGTCACCGCCCGCACCACGTAGGCCACGGTGAACACCGGCTTCGAATTCTTGTTGCGGTCGAAGGCTGCGGTGAAGCGGTCGTCCCGGAACTCGGTGTGCACCGGCTGGGCGGCGTCGGTGATCCACGACAGCGTGCCAGTATCCCCCGACGACACCAGATGCGGATTGTCGATCTCGAAACCGGCCGGCAGGTAATCGGCAAGGATCACGCGGCCGAACTGCGGCAGCGGCTCGGTGACTTTGAGGACCACCACGAAACGCTCGTTCTGCTTGGCGTGAGTCGGATCGGCCGGCTTGCCCTCGAGCGTGTAGTAACCGCGCTCGATCTTGAAGCCGCGCTCGGCGGCCGGCTCCGGCGTCAGCGGCGCGCCGCTCACCGACACCACCGCCTGCAGCTTACCGGCGCCCTTGTTGGTCACCGTCAGCGGCTGGTGACTCAGTTGATCGGCGCGGAAGGAACGATAGAGCGCACCCTTATGCGCCGTACCGTTGACCGCGAGCTTGAGCGAACTGAGCTGCTTCTCGAGCGCGCGCGCGGCCAGCACAAGCCAGGCGTCTTCCTGGGTCGAGGTGGAGGTGATCTGCGCACGGGCGGCATCGACGCGCGCGACCGCGTCGTCGATGGTGCGTTGCGGCGCGCCGCCCTCGGACGCCAGCGTCACCAGCGCCGCTGCGTCACGCACGTCGGAGCCGAAGTCCTCGCGGCTAAAGGTCGCCACCGTCGGCTTGGGCGGAAGGGCGTTGAGCGCGGCGCGATAGACCTGGTCCGCGCGGGTCTTGTCGCCGAGCATGGCGAGCGCCGTAGCAATCTGCGCTTTTGCAATGGGCGTCGCGATACCGCCAAGCTTGACGTCGGCGATATAGCGCAGGTCGCCGACCGGCGCCGCGCCGTTGCGCGCCAGCACGTAGAACGCATAGGCGATGTCGCGGCCGCCGTTCTTGGTCGGATCCTGCTGGTTTGCGACGTAATTGCGCAGGCGGTCGAGCGCCAGAGTGAAGGCGGTCGCCGGCACTTTGAAGCCGCGCTCGCGCGCGCGGGTCAGGAAGTCGGTAACGTACGAATCAAGCCAGATATCATTGCCGCCTACCGACCACAGACCGAACGACCCGTTCGAATCCTGGCGCGCCAAGAGCCGCTGGATGGCGTCGCGGATGCGCGTGTCGATGTCGCCGTCGATAGCGAGATGCGCTTCGCCGGCAAGCTCATTGATATAGAGCATCGCCGTCGCGGTGCTCGTGACCTGTTCGGTGCAGCCGAACGGGTAGCGGTCGAGCTTTCCGAGCAGAGTCGCGGCGTCAAGCGATGTGGAGATCCCCACTGACAGCGCGGCGCGTCCGGTGCCGGGCACGAAGTCGGCGAACATGGCGCCGTCAAGCGTCAGGCTCTCGCTGGCGGTCAGCGTACGGATGCTGCGGCGGGTCAGGATTTGCGTCGCCGGCCGCACGTTGAGCGAATAGACGCGTTGGAGCGAATAGTTGTTGGGCCCGGTGACATCGACCGA
The DNA here is from genome assembly GCA_963732895.1 of uncultured Pseudomonadota bacterium. GTDB lineage: Bacteria > Pseudomonadota > Alphaproteobacteria > Rhizobiales > Xanthobacteraceae > Pseudolabrys. The sequence goes on from CAVTBG010000014.1 coordinate 38,664, forward strand.
CACCGTGCCCTCTCCCGCACCATGGGCGCCGACCGGCACTCGAACTTGGCCGCGTTGCTTCGCGGCCAACGTGAGCGACGGCGCCTTGGCGCCCTCGATGCTGACCGTGCCCTCGGCGGCCACCGCGATCTTGTAGTCGCCGGCCGCGCCTTCGACGTTGTCGAGGACGAGTTGCACTGCACCCTTGTCGCCGGTGCGCAGGAAACGCGGCAGCGTGGCCGACAGCACCACGGGATCGCGCACGATAACGTCGCCGACCGCCTTGCCGACCTCGTCCTTGTTCCAGCCGACCGCCATCACGCGCACGGTGCCGGCAAACGCGGGAATCGTGAATTGCACGTGCGCCATGCCGTCGTCGCCGACCTTGACGATGCCGGAATAGAGCGCGAGCGGCGGCTGCACCGGCGGCGAACCGGTCAAGGCGCCGGCGCCGATGTCGCCGCCGGTACGGATGACGCCGCGCACGCCCTGCATGCCGTCGATCAATTGCCCATAGAGATCCCGGATCTCGGCCGTGAGCCGGCGCTGGCTGAGATAGTAGTTGTCAGGCGCCGGCGGTTTGTAATTGGTAAGATTGAGAATGCCGACGTCGACCGCGGCCACCACCACGCGCACGTCATCGCCGGGCTTGAAGGCGGCCACCTTGACCGGCACGTCGAGCGTCGATTGCGGACGCAAGGTCGCCGGCAGGTCCATGCTCATGGCGAGCGTATGCGCGGCGCGGTCGATGCCGAACCATTTGACGCCGATGGCGCGCCCGGGCATGCGCTTGGCCGGCGCATCGAGCGGCCGGCGCAAGGTGGCGACCACATAGGCGCCCGTACCCCAGTCCTTGCCGACTTTGATCGCGACGTGTTCGGTGCCGGCCTTGACGGTTTCTTCCTGGCTCTCCACCAACCGGTCGGTGAACACATTGACCGTGAGGCGGCCGGCGGTGCGCGCGGTCACCGCCACGTTCAGCGTGTCGCCGCTTTGGTATTGGCTCTTGTCGAGCGCGATTTCCAGCAGGTCTGGCGTGTCGGCGCTCGATTGGGCGTAGAAGCCGGCATCGAAAGTGTAAGATGTGCTCGGGCCATTCGGGTCGTTGGTCGACACCTCCAGGCGATAGCGGCCCCATCTTAGAGGCAACGACAGGTGCGCAGGTTTATCGGCGGCGGTGTCGACCGCACCGCTGGCAACCCGCTCCGTGCGCTTGATCGGCTCGAACGACCACTGGCCGTTCTGCCGATACCATTGATACGAGGTCTCGATCTTGAGCAACTCGTATTTCAGGCCCTTCTGGGCGACCGTCTTGCCGTCGGGCGCGGCCATGACCACGTCGAAATTAGCATTGGCGCCGTCGGCGAGCGAACTGCCTTTGAACAGCGGCTTGACGCCGATCATGTTGGTCTCGGGCGTCACCGGCAGCGTGATCTTGCGTTCGACCGCTCGGCCGCCGGTGTCGGCCATGCTGATATTGATGGTCGCTTCCAGCGGACGCGAGGTCGCAGGCACCTTGTCGAGCGCGACCGGGAATGTCACCTGACCCTTGGCATCGGTGGTCGGCAGGTCGTCGAGTTCCTGGCGCACCGCCGTCACGTCGTCGTCTGCGACCCCGAACGAATAACCGGCAAAGCCAGGCCTTTCATCGGCAGCGCCGATGGTCATCGTGCCGGAGAGATCGAGATCGGAGGCCGGCGCGCCATAGAGAAAATGACCGTCAACGCTAACCTGCGCCGGCATCTTTTGTGAGATCACCGTGTCCTTCGACGTCAGATCGAACTGGATACGGTCGGGCACATAGTCTTCCACCATGAAGGTGGTCTGGCCGACCGGCGGCTGTTTGGGATCGGTATAGGCGGCAACGCGCCAGGTGCCGGTCATGGCCGAGGACACCAGCGGCACGTTCCAGCTACGGCCACCAAGGCCGCCGTCCTGCACTACCGCGCGGCGGTATTCGACGCCATCCGGGCGCTCCATCACCAACGTGAGCGGTGACCCGGCGGCGGCTGTCCCTTGCGCGTCGCGCAGCAGCGACGTCACATGCACGGTCTCGCTGGTGCGGTAAACGCCGCGCTCGGTATAAACGAAGGCATCGAGCCCGACCGGCACCTGCCGCCCGCCGACGCCGCGGTCGGAGAGATCGAAGGCCGCCGATTTCAGACTGAGGAAGGCGTAATCGCCCTTAAGCGTCGCGACGATGGCCGCCGGCGACTGGCCGCCCTTGCCGCGCGCGAGGCCGGCTTCGAAATGGGCAAAGCCGTTCTTGTCGGTCTTGCGGATCGCCAGCACCTCGTTGTCGCGCGCGACCAGCCGCACCTCGACATCGGCGTCGGGATCGGCGCTCGCCAGCGAATGGATGAAGACGTCGACCCCGTCATGGCCGGAATAAGCGGTCAGGCCGAGATCAGAGACGATGAACCATTGCGTCGCGCGTTGACCGTAGTCGTTGGCGACCAGTTCCTTCGGCCGCGCGGTCATGACGTAGACGCCGGGTTTCAGGTTGCCGAGCGCCTGACCGACCGGAAAGGCGGTCGCCACCTCGGCGTTGAGCTTCGACGTGACTGCGAGCTCGCCGCTCCACACCTTCTGGCCGCTTTCGTTCGCCAGCCGCTCGGCCTGATACTGGCTGATATTGCGCTGGAAGTTATAGCCGAGCACGGTGTCGATCAGGTTGCGGTCACCGACCTGGTAGACGGAAACCTCCACCGCCTTGGTGTTGACGCTGAGCAGCGGAATGCCGCGCTGGCCGGTCTTCGGCAGCACGTAGGCCTTGCCCGAAAAGCGAACGAACGGCTGCCGGTCGCGCACGAAGACGGTGTATTCGCCCGTCTTCGGCAGAGGCTCATGCACCGTCGACGGCAGCCCCGCGCGCAGGGTAATGGCATAGCGCTCGCCGTGCTTGAGGCCTTCCACGCAAAGCTGACGGTCCGTCGCCGAGATCGCCGGCTTGTCGATGCCGGCAACCGCCACGTAGGGCGAAAAATCGGTGCGCCCACCCGGCAGGTTCTCTGAGAACTGGAAGCAGGCACGTGGCGAAGCGGCGTCGGAATCGACTGAATAGTTCAGCACGCGGAAGCCGTGCTCGAGCCTGAGCTTTTCGTATTGGCCGCGCAGGTCAGCGGTCTCGCGCAAATTGAGCGACAACCGCATGGTGTCGAGCGCGGCGCGCCACTGCTGCCGATCGGCAAAGGTCTGGCCAAGCACCGACAGGCTGGCGGCCTCGGCATTGCTGCCGCGGGCGCGCTGGTACGCGGTATAGGCGGCGGTGTTGGCGCGCTCGAGCAGGAAATTGCGCTCCCGGGCATCGCGCGGCTTGATCTGAAGAATGGTGCGCGCCAGCCGCAACCAGTTGGCGCTGTCGGCGGGTGCGACCGTGACCAGTTGTCCGAGCACCACCATGCCGGTGCGGTAGTCACGCTTGCGAAAGGCCGCGTCGGCGTCCTTGCGTAGCGCCGCGGCGGTCTTGGTCACCGGGCCGGCGTCGCGCTTGATCTGGGCTTCCAGCTTGATCGCCGCATTGTCGAGATCGTCGCGGTGGAAGGCTTTGTCGGCGGCGAAAGCCGGGACCGCGACGACGACGACTAGCGCGGCGGCAAGGCCGGCGCGGAGCAGACTGAGCATCGCGAAACCTCCCGCTGCGGCCCCTTAAGAGCGGCGGCCGCGCTTTAAGCTACAAATATCATCTGACAATTGGCTGGTGTCGAGGGCATGGCACGGCCATGATTGGGCCGTGAGGTCGCAGCGTTGGCGTTCCATAGGGCCCACCAGCGCCCGCAAGAACGATGAAAGCCGGCGCATCGACCGCTGTCTGCTCAGACATCGCTTCAAAGACTTCAGAAAACGGATTTAAAGGCCTTATTTAACGTATATTTCCTGGATTTGGCGCCTTCTCCGGCCAACTTTCTCGAGCCAGCCTCCGCCCCGTCAGAGGGGCTCGCGCCGGCCCAGGCCATCATCGCACCTCTCGCGTAGCGCACCGTCAACCTTCCAATGGTAAGGCGGGCCGGGTAAACCGGGCACGAAGACCCCGTAGCTCAGTTGGATAGAGCATCAGCCTTCTAAGCTGAGGGTCCCTGGTTCGAATCCAGGCGGGGTCGCCATTGTTTTCAGTAGCTTAGAGCCGATTTGCCGCCAATTTCATGTGCCAAACGGTCCTGCAGTTCGGTACTGCCGATTTCGTTGTTATCACAATGGTTTCGCACTATTCCGCAGGCCGTTGCCAACCATTACCGTCCATTCCGTGTCACACGGGCGGCACATGAAACGGCTGAAACGTTCCTGCCGCGTTCTCTTCGCGACACCGTAGTCTGACTAGCGTCCAAAAGAGTTGGCCGGCCTGACCTTCACGCGTTCAGCGTGTCATCCTTCCCTTTCGAATACGAATCACTTGGCGGGAAAGCCCAACGGCTTTTGGAGGGTTGTTGATGACCTTTGATGTGCAACTTCAGCGCAAATGGTTAGCCGCGAAACAAATCGGACAGGGTGGATTTGGCAAGGTTTTTGAAGCCGAAGGCCCAGGAGGCGAATCCGCGGTTGTCAAGCTAGTGCCGAAGGCTACTGGTGCAGATCGCGAGCTGCTTTTCGTAGACCTCAAAGATGCTCGCAACGTCGTTCCAATCATCGATAGTGGGGAGATCGGCAGCGATTGGGCTATTGTAATGCCGCGAGCTGAAAGATCGCTGCGGCAGCATCTTGAAGCACTTAATGACCACTTCACGATGGAGGAGACGGCCAAAATCTTGTCTAACATCGCCACCGCATTGTTAGACCTTGATGGCAGAGTTGTTCACCGCGATATCAAGCCTGAGAACGTCCTTTTACTGAACGGCGTTTGGTCATTAGCCGACTTCGGCATATCTCGATACGCGGAGGCAACTACCGCGCCCGATACCCAAAAGTATGCATTGTCGCCACCATATGCCGCTCCGGAGCGTTGGCGAAATGAACGCGCGACAACAGCGACAGACATCTATTCACTTGGCGTAATCGCATTTGAGCTACTGAGCCGGAAACGACCGTTCTTAGGACCAGCCGTTGAAGACTATCGGGAACAACATCTCCATGAAGACCCGCCGAACCTACTGGTTGGGCCGCCATCTTTGAGAGCACTTATTTCTGAGTGCCTGTACAAAGCCGCGGGAGCCCGTCCGAGCCCCGCCAATGTGCTCGCTCGACTTCAGAATATCGGAAAAGATTCTTTAAGCGGCGGGCTCGCTAGACTAAGTCAAGCAAACCTTGCTGAAGTTTCTCGTCGCGCTGAACCAAGGCAGCGTCATCGCCGGCGCCGTGCTGATGGTCGACAGCGGCATGAGCGCACGACGCACCAATCGATGCTGAGGACTTCAGTGGGTCCAGGCGTCGCGGCGTTTGAAGGCGAAATTGTCGGAATAGGAAACGACGCGCCGAGCCGCGGGCTTGTCCTCGAACACCTGATAGGGAATGCCCTCGCGCTCGCAATAGGCGATCGCCTCTTCTTTGCTGGGAAAGCGCAGGCGCACCTGCTGACGCATGTCCCCGGACGAGGTCCACCCCATCAGCGGCTCGACCTGGCGCGGCTGCTCGGGCTCGTAGTCGAGCGCCCAGGCCTTGGTGTTGGCGAGGCCGGACTGCATGGCGGTCTTGGAGGGCTTGTAGATGCGTGCGGTCATCAGGGGTTAGCCTTCGGCGGTGGATGGCGCCGGTATAAGGGCATGGCGGAGACCTGGCAATGCGGCACCGCCCCTCGTCCGCGTGTCCCCACAGGTTGATCCGCCGGGACGAAAAAACCCCCGGCGGTTTCCCGCCGAGGGTCTTGATCCAGATCAGCTCAGCCGATCAGGGCCAGAAGTTCCGCTGCACGCGGAAGATGCCCTGGAGCCAGCCCACATCGGAAGCTCCGACGATGGTGGCGCCGCTTTGAGCGCTGGCCGTGCCGACGTGGTTGTAGAGCACGTCCACGCTGAGCGCGAGGTTCTTGACCGGCGTCCACACGGTGCGCGAACCGACCTGGGCAAAGTTCCAGTCCGGGTCGCCTGTGCCGCCGCCGTTCAGGACGGAGGTCGCAGCATCGTTGTAGTTGATTTCGCCGTAGCCGCCGTACAGCGAGGTCTGCCACTGCGGATTCCAGTGATGGACCGCACCGGCGCCGATGCTCCAGGCTTCGGTCAACTCAAGATCCGTACCGGTCCCGACCGCATCGAAATCGTTGGCGAATGCGAAGTCGGTGCCGTTCTCGCTGACGAAGAAGGTGCCGGCCGGGACGCCGTTAAAGGCATAGTTGACCGCACCTTTACCGTAGGTTGCCTGGAAGGCGATATTGTCACCCTTACCCCACGGCAGGTTCAGCTTCAGGCCGCCGCCGACTGCCCAACCGACAGCCTCGCCGAATGTCAGGCCACGCACCTCGTGGATCGCGCCCATGATCTGCGCGCTACCCCAAGCCTGGTCGATCCGCAGGTTGCCGACCACGTCCGGCCACTGACGGCCAGCATAGCCGCCTGTACCGAAGATGCCGGTGTTGGCGTTACCGACCCGGCGAGCCGTGGTGTCTTCGGCCGAGATCGACGCCGACAGTCCGTTGCCGAACTGCGCGGTATAGGCGAACACGAGACTGCCGCTGCCGCCAATGTCCGACGTGAGCCAGTTGGTCTGGTTCGAATAGGGCGAGAAGCTGAAGAAGTCGAAGAACGAGTCCGCCAGACCGGCGGTGAAGCCCGCCCACTGGATGAAGCCGCGGTTTGAGTAGGTGCCGACGTTGGTGCCGCCCTGGCTGTTGGTGGACTGCTCGCCGAGCATGAAATACGAGCGCAGCGTGCCGTACTCGGTCTGGGCCCGCGTGTCGAACGTGGCGACGAAGCGGGCGCGGGTGGTCTCGAAGTCATAGCCGCGGGCGCTGTGATCACCGGTCTTCACCGAGAACGAAGGACCCGCATTGAAGTTCGCCGAAGCGCGGATAAACCCACCGATCTTGATGCAGGTATCGGTACCGGGGATGTAGTAGAACCCCGCACCATACAAGCTGCAAATCTTCACGTACTGGAGGGGTTGCGAGCGCGGCGTCGTGCAGACGTCACGATCGGCAGGACCCGCGAGCCAGGTCCGCCTCGAAATATCGCCGACGGACCGCCCTCGCCGGCTGGGGTCGGCCTGGGTCGGGCGAAAAACCAAGATCTTGATCGCACAAGGGGATTGTCCCTGTCCCTCGCCGCGGAGCGGCGAAGCGAACTGGGTATAGCCTGGGATCGCGTGTTCTCGGCTGCGTAGAGCGCTCACGCAAGAGCGCGCGCACGCTCCAAAAAGGCGTTCGCACGATCGGCGAAGAGGGGTTGCTTTTTTTGTAAACTCCGGTGTCCGCCGGATGCAGTTCGTCGGCGCGCGCGGAAGCCGCGCGCACGCTTTATTGCCTCATGACGTCACGGAGGCGGGCTTGAAGCGAAGGCCTAGGTCAAGGGCCGCATGATTGGCGCGGTCCGTTGCTGCTTGTTGCGCTCGCGGGCCGCCGCACCGAGGTCGGGAATAGAAACCACCTGCTGAATCAGGTCTACCGCATTGCTCAACGTCTCGCGCGTGAGATGCGCGTAGCGCTGAGTGGTGCGGGCATGCAGATGGCCCAGCAGTCCCTGTACCACATAAAGCGATACGCCGCGATTGACCAGGAAGCTCGCGAACGAGTGCCGCAAGTCGTGCAACCGGACGTCGGCGAGGCCGGCACGCGCCCGGATGCGATCCCACGGAAAATAGAGCGAGGCCGGCGGCCGCCCGGTGACCGGCGACGGGAAGATATACGGGTTGTCATCGTTGCGCGGCACCGCGGCCAGCAGCGCCAGCGCCGACTGGTTCAGTGCGATCGCACGGGCGCGGCCGGATTTCGACTTGGGCACCAACAGCGTCTTGTTCTTCCAGTCGACGTAGTCCCACTTCGCGTGCGTGATCTCGTTACGGCGCGCCCCGGTGAGCAGCAGCAACAAGATGGCGCGGGCCGCGGTCTGGTTCTCGTCGACATGCAGCGAGCGCACCAGGGCTTCCACCTCCTGCTCGGAAAGGAAGCGATTGCGCTGCACGTCTGGCCCGGCGGTCACCCCGGCGGCCGGATTGTCAATCGCCCCCGGCACCTTCCACTTCCGGCCCAGGTTGTAGAGATAGCGCAGGATCACGACCACCCGGTTCATGGTGCCTGGAGCGTAGCCCTCCTCGCGCATGCCGTTGATCAGGGTGGAAATGGCGTCGGTCTTGATCTCGTCGAGCGCGAGCGCGCCGAGCTTGGGAAGGATGTGAATTCGCAGGACCGTTTCGTCGGTCTGCCAAGTGGTCTTGTAAGTGCGCACGTAGGGTAAATAGCGCTCCGCGACGAAATCCTTGAGCTGCGGCACCGCCCGCATCTCGCGCCGCTTTTGCTGCGGGTTGGCCCCGAGCAAGGCTTCGGCCACAACCTGTCGCGCCTTGCGGCGGGCCTGATCGAGGGTCAGAACGTCGGCCGGCCCAATCTTGTATTGGCGCTCGTGGCCGCGCTCGTCGGTGTAGCGCTGATAAAAGGTCTTGCCGCCGGAAGAACGTACTTCCAGCAAGAAGCCGCGCTGACCGAGGTCAAAGTAATCGGTCTTCTTACGCCCCGGCGCGCAAGCGGCTTGCCGGACGAACTGCGCTGACAATGCTTTGGTTGGCATGATCAGCCGCCGCCCGCCACCTCAACTAAGACACGACGGATCATTCCCCAGACACGCCCCTCAAACTATCGCGCAGGTTGTTTATTTCTTAGTTATTCGCATTAATGTTGCATTAATCTTTCCGTATTGGGCTGCGCTAGGCAAGTAAAAAATCATCTATTATGATCTTATAAACATAAATTATGCTCTAGACTTGGATTATTGCGTCTTTCCAATATGTTCCGCCCCCGGTGGCGTCGGACGCCGCGCCGGCCAGCCTGCGATAAAGCCCTCGAAAGCAAAATCGACCCGGCAGTCACGGGGGCTTTGTTTGCCCGACCGCGCAGGTTCGGCAGGCGGCGGTGACCGGGCCGCCCCTTAGAAAAACACGAATGTAACGATGGATATTGCCAGGCGGACACCGATGAGCGTGGTCGGGGCAGCAGGATTCGAACCTGCGACCTTCTGGTCCCAAACCAGACGCGCTACCAGACTGCGCTATGCCCCGATGCCGGAAAGCTCGATCGCGCCAATGCGCTCGGCCCGCGTTCGATACACGCTCACGCCCGAGCCAGCAAGCAAACCTCAGCGCCGGTTAAAGATCGAAAACGCGACGCGGTCTCCCGGCGCGATGCCGAGGCGGCTGGCCGTGCCCCCGGCGACCTCCAGAACCGCGCGCACCGGCCCCTCCGATGAAATAATAGCGGTCGACAGCGGCGTCGTGTTCTCGGCGATCCGGCTGATACGGCCATCGCCGCGGATGAAGATCATGTCGAGCGGGATGTAAGTGTTCTTCATCCACATGGCGATATCCTGCTCGCTATCGAAGTCGAACAGCATGCCCTGCCCGTCCGGCAGGTTCTTGCGGAACATCAGGCCCTTCTCGCGCTCAGCCGAACTGTCAGCAATCTCGACCGAAAATACATGCACGCCGCTTTTAGAGACGATCTCCAGCGACTTGAATTGCGCCGCCCGCAGCGGGGCGACGGCCATGAGGAATCCGAAAATAAGCAAGGCAGCGACGCGGGAAAAATGCATGCCGCGGATTTACGCGTCCGCGCGCACCGCTGCAACGAAAATTGCCGTGAAGAAGAATTCCATCGCCACGCCGGCAGGGTCAGTGCGAGGCGGGCCCGAGCGCGCCGCCGTCGGGACGAACCTCGGCCGCCATCAGGCCCTTCGGCCCGTCGCCGAAGCGGACCAGCACAGTCTGCCCGGGCCGCAGCTCGGCGAGGCCGTAGCGACGCAGCGTCTCCATGTGCACGAAAATGTCCGGGGTACCCTCGCCCCGGGTCAGAAAGCCGAAGCCGCGTAAGCGGTTGAACCACTTGACCTGGGCCCGCTCGAGGCCGCTGGTCGGGGTCACCGTAACGTGGGTGCGCGGCGGCGGCATCTGCGCCGGATGCACCGCGGTGGTCTCATCCATCGAGAGCACGCGGAACGCCTGCAGACCCTTCGGCCGCTGCAGCACCTCGCACATAATGCGAGCGCCCTCGTAGGCGGTCTGGTATCCGTCTCGGCGCAGGCACGTCACGTGCAGCAGCACATCCGGCATGCCGTTGTCGGGGACGATGAATCCGAATCCCTTGGAAACGTCGAACCACTTTATGACGCCGGCCATCTCAATGAGATTTGCGGGCGCTTCATCGGCAAGGTCAGTGAATGCGCCCGTCCGGAGATCTGTCCCAGACATTTTCGGTTCTGTCCCGTCCGACGCCATGAGGCTGTACGCTGCTGCTTGTCAGGCGCCTCTTCAAGGGCGCTTCTACGAATCCCTTAAGCCAAATCAAAGATAACATCAGCGACCGAACGGCAAAGAGCAAAATGTGCTTGCGCACAGCCTGTGCACAGCCGCAAAACAAGACGAATCAGTGGCCGATGAAGGGTCCGAGTACCTCGCCGATGTCGTTGTGCACCACGAGATCGGCTATTTCGTCAAATTCGGTCGACTCTCGGTTGACGATCACCAGCGAGGCGCCGTTACGCTTGGCGAGCAACGGAAAACCGGCCGCCGGCCATACCACCAGTGACGATCCGATGGCGATAAACAAATCGCATTCAGTGGTCAGTTGCTCGGCACGCTGCATCGCATCCGCAGGCATGGTTTGACCGAACGAGATGGTGGCGGTCTTGATGTAGCCCCCGCAATCGCAATCGGGCGCACACCCGCGTGTCTCGAATTTTTCGCGCACCCAGGCCAATTCATAGCGCTTCGCGCAGTCGAGACAGTGCGCGTAGGTCGTATTGCCATGCAGCTCGATGACGTCCCGCGCCGCAATCCCGGAGTCCTGATGCAGATTGTCGATGTTCTGGGTGACTAGCCCCGGCACCTTGCCCGCGCGGTAAAGGCTGGCCAACGCGAGATGACCGCGGCCGGGTTTGGCACCGCCGAAGCTATCCTCCATGGCGAAGCGCCGCCGCCAGGATTCGTCGCGCATTTCCCGGCTGGCGAGAAAATCCTCGAACTGAATCGGCCGGTTCTTGGTCCATAAGCCGCCGGGCGACCGGAAATCGGGAATTCCGCACTCGGTCGATATGCCGGCGCCGGTAAACGGCACGATAGCGCTCGCGCCGGCGATCAGGTCACGCAGGCGGTTGACGGCGGTGTCGAGATCGGGAGCAATCATGGCTATCGTACCCTATATAGTCGCGGCGAGCGATACGAACTGCTGAAGCAATGAGGTTTGTTCCATGCGATATCTGCACACCATGCTCCGCGTGCGCAATCTGGATGCCGCGCTCGATTTCTACTGCGACAAGCTGGGCTTGAAGGAGACGCGCCGCCGCGTCGACGAGAAAGGCCGCTACACCCTCGTGTTTCTGATTGCCCCCGGCGACGAGCAGCGGGTCGAGGCGACCAAGAAGGAGGGACGTCCGGGGCTTGAAGTGGAACTGACCTATAACTGGGACGGTGACGAGGATTACGGTGAGGCGCGCCATTTCGGCCATCTCGCCTACGAGGTCGACGATATCTACGCCACCTGCGAGCGGTTGATGAAGGCGGGCGTGACCATCAATCGGCCACCCCGCGACGGCATGATGGCTTTCGTTCGCTCGCCCGACCAGCACTCGATCGAGCTCCTGCAGAAGGGCCAGGCCAAGCCCCCGCAGGAACCCTGGAAATCCATGCCCAATACCGGGCACTGGTAAGCTTGCCGCTGGCGGCGAAGCTCTTTATACCTCGCCGCCGTTGTTGCAGCCGGTTCAGCCGATCCAGCCGGTCAGCGCCCTTCGTCTAGAGGCCTAGGACACCGCCCTTTCACGGCGGCGACAGGGGTTCGAATCCCCTAGGGCGCGCCAGTCTGAAGACTTCCCTCGAACGGTCGTCTCCAACTGCACCATGATCCGGCGGTCTCTTCCGCCGGCAGCGCCATTGCGATCAGGCTCCAGGCTGCAAGCGCGACCACGCCCGTCCAGAAGCTCAGCACTTTGTAGCCGCCGCCGACGTCGCCGAGGGCCGACAACACCCACATGCCCCCGAACCACGCCAGGATATGGCGCCCGAAATTCGAGCTTTCACCGCCGAGATCAATGGCGGTGCGGAATCCGAGGAAGCTGAATACGATGCCAGCTGCCGGCAGCGCGGTGAAAATGCCATCGTAACGGTAGCTATTCGGGTCCGCTGCCCATACGTCCCAGTGCGTGCTTGCGGAAATCAACACGATGATGGTCAGCACCGGCACCGCGATCTTCCACCAGGTGACGGTCGAGTTGACGCTGAGGAGCTTGCGCACCGCCAACAGATTGAGCAGCGACAGCACGCCCAGCAACAACGTACAGGTGATGAACCCGACCACCGTCAACAGGCCGCTCGAGTGCCGCTTGATGAAATAATGAAGGTAGTTGTTGGCATAGGTGACGATGGCCTCGGCCTCCACGGCCGGCACCGGCACGTAAGCAAGAAACGGCATCCAGCCCATAGCCGGCCAAGGCCTTCGCCGTGGCTGGCGTGGCTCATGTGCACCAGCGCGCCGCTACGTGGAAACAGTGCCGCCAATTCTGCAAAGCCGCACGCGATCAGCATGATGATGACCGCGCCGACGATGCGGGCGTCGTGCCGCAACTCGTCGGAAACGCTTAATCCAACGGAAGTCGCCATGGTCCCCTCCATTGCCCTCGATCAGCAGTTCCGAGCGATCGAAGCGGGGAGACCCTGAACGTTAAGGGCGGCAAGACGGGCCAACTGGCGAGCCGGAGTATTGACCGGGCCCCCTCGCCAGATTCAGACCCGTATCTCGTCGCCCCACGTCCTGCGCAAAACCAAGCGTGCAACGAAGCACACAAAGCCCATGCGGAAACGGTGGGAAGGTCACGCCTAAGGTGCTATTTTACCGAGTTTAAGGTCGCGCCTGTCCGGCGCGCCATCATGCCGCGGTGCAAAAGGCATCTAATGGCAGCCATGCGTGGTTGTGCCGCATTTCCCGTACGTTCTGGCGTGGAAATTATAGGTCATACGAGTCCAGGGCGAACCCTTCGATGGGACTCTGCTATCAGCTCCTGAGAGGAGCGTCAGGGCATGATAAAAAACAAGAACTTAGTAGCAGCGTTACGGCGCGACGTCTCCCTCATCTGGCACGCCGTGATTGCCGTAATGTTCATCGGTTTCGCTAGCCTTGCCGTGGCCGCGGCGCTGCTCGACCTGCTGTCGATTTGAAGCTAGTCCCGGTCCGACGTAGCTCGGCGCCTGTGGATAGCGGTGCCCCTGGCCGCTGAAGTCGTCGACCAGAAAGTGCGCGACGCCATTGACGCCGACTCGGGTGAGGTAATTTGGCCCAACCGGCGATTTGCCGTGGCCGCCCGGAATGTCGAGCATGTAAGTGGGCTGGCACAGGCCGGAAAGCCGCCCGCGCAATTTCCTCATCAGCGCCTGACCGGTTTCGAGGTCCGTGCGCAGGTGCGCGGTGCCGGGCGCAAGATCGCCGTGGTGCAGATAGTACGGTTTGACCCGGCATTCGACCAACGCCCGCATCAGATCGGCCAATACGGCTGCATCATCATTGACGCCCTTGAGCAGCACCGACTGGCCGAGCAGCACCAGCCCGGCATCGGCCATGCGCGAAAGCGCCGTGCGGGCGTCCGCGGTCAGTTCGCGCGGGTGGTTGACGTGGACGGCGACATAGACCGCCCTGCCCTTCGCCTTCATCGCCCGCACCAGCTCCGGCGTGATACGCGCCGGATCGGCGACCGGCATTCGTGTATGGATGCGCACGACCTTGACGTGGTCGATCGCACTCAAATCCTTCATGACCGCGCGCAGGCGGCGCGCCGACAACACCAGCGGATCGCCGCCGGTGAGTATCACTTCCCAGATGTCCGAACGCTCACGGATATAGCCAAGCGCACGCCCGAGCGCCTCGGGCGACAGCGCGCCCGGCTTGCCGGGACCGACCATTTCGCGGCGGAAGCAGAAGCGGCAATAGACCGCGCAGACGGGGGTGAGCTTGAGCAGCACCCGGTCGGGATAGCGGTGCACGACGCCTTCGACGGGACTGTGTGCGTCGTCGCCGATGGGGTCGGCATCTTCTTCAGGACGATGTTCCAATTCGGCGCCGTTAGGAATGAACTGGCGCGCGATCGGGTCATGGGGGTCATCACGGTCAATCAGCGCGGCAAGCGCCGGCGGCACCGCAACCGCATAGCGCGCGGCCACCTCTTCCAATTCGGCGCATCGCTCAGGCGCGATCAGGCCATGATCCGCCAACTGCTCGGGCGTGCGCAAGGTCTGCCGAATGATTTGTAATGTCATCGCATTGCTCATTCTATTAGGGGTCGGTTTCCACCACCGGCGTCCAGATCACTTGGTCAATACGGTTCGCGCCGGTTGCCAGCATCACCAGGCGGTCGAAACCGAGCGCAATCCCCGAGGCCTGCGGCATTTGCGCGAGAGCGGCGAGGAAATCTTCGTCGATCGGGTAACGCTCGCCATGGATGCGCGCCTTCTCAGCCATGGCCGCTGTGAATCGCGCGCGCTGTTCGTCGACGTCGGTCAATTCGCCGAAGGCATTGCCGAGTTCAATCCCGCAAGCATAAAGCTCGAACCGTTCGGAGACGCGGGGGTCGCTCGATTTCGTGCGCGCCAGCGCGGCCTGTGGCATCGGATATTCATGGAGGATGGTGGCGCGGCCCACGCCGAGATGCGGATCGACGCGCTCGACCAGGATGCGGCTGAAAATATCGCCCCAGGTGTCGTCCGCCGCGATCACGACGCCCGCCTTCTCCGCCTCGGCAGCGAGAAGCGCACGGTCGCCCTCGCCGGTCTCGGTCACGCTCGCCAGCAGATCGACGCCGGCGTGGCGCGCGAAGGCCTCCGCCACCGTCAGCCGCTCCGGTTCGGCGAATGGATCGATGGTCTTGCCGCGGTGGCTGAACGCTTTGACGCCCGCCGCCCGTGCCGCTTCGGCCATCAGCGCCGCGCAGTCGTCCATCAACCGTTCATAAGGCTCATCCGCCCGGTACCACTCCAGCAGGGTGAATTCGGGGTGATGTAGCGCGCCACGCTCGCGATTGCGAAACACGCGGGCGAAGTCGAAAATACGGCGCTCGCCGGCGGCCAGGAGCTTCTTGCAGGCGAATTCCGGCGAGGTGCGAAGATACAGCGCGCGCCGCTCGCCGCCCGGCCCGATCAAATCGGTGGCGAAAGCGTGCAAATGGGTCTCATTGCCGGGCGACACTTGCAGAGCGGCGGTCTCGACCTCGAGGAAGCCCTCATCCGCGAACCAGGCCCGCACGGCGCTGGCAATCCGGCCGCGCGCCACTAGATGGGGCCGGCGCGCGCCATGAACGCCCGGCAGCCAGAACGGCACCGTTTCGGCCACGTTTACCTCGTGCTCTGAAGGGCCTGGAAAGGCTGGCGTCCCCCGCCAGGATGAGTATGGTGCGCCCCGAAACGGCGGCCCACGGCCCGCCCCAAGCCCGCTCTCCATCCAAGGACTGTTAACGTGAAGGTCATCGCCAGCCAGCTCCGCAAGGGCAACATCGTCGATATCGACGGCAAGCTCTATGTCGTCCTCAGCGCGGAAAATTTTCATCCCGGCAAGGGCACGCCCACCACCCAGGTCGATATGCGCCGGATTTCCGACGGCGTGAAGACCCAGCAGCGCTACAAGACCACCGACCCGGTCGAGCGCGCCCATGTCGAGGACCACGACTTCAGCTATCTCTACCAGGACGGCGACGGGTTCCACTTCATGAACCAGGAAACCTTCGACCAGGTGCAAGTGCCGTCCGACGTGGTCGGCGACTACGAAAAATACCTGCAGGAAGGCATGGTGGTCAGCCTCGCCATCCACGAGAGCGTGCCGGTGTCGATGGAGATCCCGCAGAAGGTGACGCTGGAAGTGATCGACACCGAGCCGGCGATGAAGGGCCAGACGGCGTCCGGCTCGTTCAAGCCCGCGACACTGTCGAACGGCGTGCGCACCGGGGTGCCGACCCACATCGTCATCGGCACCCGCATCGTCGTCAACACCGCCGACGGCACCTACGTCGAGCGCGCCAAGGACTGATCACACCCGCACGCTAGCCCTCACCTCTTTGGGGAACAGATCGTCCGGCGTTAGCCGCTTGGCGGCGACGCCCTGGTCGTAAGCAAAGCGACAAAAGGCGTCGAGCGTTCGGCGATTGGCGTCGAGGCCATAGGGGAACGGATCGTCGCCGAAGTCCCTGCCCCACTCGCTGGAAATCGCCGCCGCCCACGGCACCGGGATGCGCGAGGCGGTGAGATCGCTCATGCGCGCGAGGCTGCGCTCCTTGGCCTCGTCGAACGCCTTGAGCAGGTTCATCGCCACCCACGGATAGCGCTCGAACACGGCGCGGCGCATGGCGATCACATGCATGATCGGAAAGATGCCGGTCGCGCGATGATAGTCCATCTCAACGGCACGGTAGTCTGGCCACAACCGCACGACCTTGCCTTCACCGTGAATAAAGGCGTCCGGCACCCGCGCCGAAATCGCGGCATCGAGTTCTCCCGACAGCAGCATGGAGGAAATGCTGGTATCGCGCCGCTGCTCGTATTGAATTCCATCAGGAAGCGTGAAATCGACTTTTTCCTCGCGGCCGGCCTGGTTCATACCAGCCTGCACCCAACGAATCTTTCTGAGGTCGACGCCGGCTGTCTCGCTCAGGAAGCCGCGCGCATAGATACCGGCGGTCTGAGCCCACTCAGGAATGCCCACCCTCTTTCCCTCGAGGTCCTTCGCCGACGCAATGGCACGGTCGGCGCGCGCGTAAAACGCCGAATGACGAAACACGCGCGAGGGAAACACCGGAATGCCGATGAAGGGCGAGTTGCCCTGCGAGGCATAGCCGATGAATTTGCCGAACGACATTTCCGATACGTCCCATTCCCGATTCTTGATGAAGCGAAAGAATATCTCCTCCACCGGCAGGACAAAACTGGTCAGTGCAATGCCCTCAGGTCGCACCACGCCATTGACCAAGTCTCGCACGTGGTCGTAATCGGTAACGGCCAGCGTCAGATGCAGCCGCGCATTCCCACCACTCTCTATGATTTCCGGCGCACGGTCGGCGCCCGCGGCCATGATCCTGTTGGCTCCCTGCAAAGTCATCGAAAACGGCTCTCCCTGTATTGCCTGCCCGCGTTGTACTACCCGCCGGCTCGGCGCCCGCGGTAACCTATACCAGAAGCACAGGGCTTGTGTGCGGCAGTGCGATGCCCTTTATTTCTAGCCCTCAAGTTTCACCGGCTGAGGCCCGCGTGCAGAACGTAAGGAAGCTGTTTTGAAGCGTGCCATTGTCTCGACCCTCGCTGTGCTATTGGCGGGCGCCGCCGCTGCCCAACAGGTCTCTCCATCAATGCCGCCGCCGGGCGGGATGATGCACCCGTTGCTGACCGCTCTGCGCGTCGACTGGCAGGCGGCCGCGCGCGACGCAGGTGTTGCCGCCACGGCGGTCGAGGCCTTCGCCCCACTCAACGCCGCGGCGGCCGCGCGCTTCCCCGGCATCGCCAAAAGCGCGGTGCCGATGCTGCTGCCGTTCGACATCGAGGCCTATCGAAAGGCGCGCGCCGCGCACCCGGACCAAGCGCCCGACGCCGACGATTTCGTGCTGGCCGACTTTCACGCCTCCAAGTTCTTCCTCGCCGGCCCGGGCGGCTACGACGCCGCCTTCTCGCTGAGCGCTGCCGGCGTGCACGGCCTGAGCGACATCGCCTACCGCAAGCCGGTGCATCTGCTGCTGTCGGGCTTTGCGCTGCTCTACGATCTCGGCGGCCCGCCGTTGCCCGAGGGCGAGCCGATCAAGGAACTGCAGGACAAGTTCCCCGGCATCCGCCGCGTCCTCTACGAGTTCTTACTTGCGCTACGTGTTCCAGCGCTACGGCGCGACCTATGTGGTGGCGACCTATTGCCAGGACCGGCGCCCCAGCAGGCGCTATCTCACCTGCCGGCAGGCCGACCGCATCATCACGCGCCTCATCGGCGCGCTGCATCTCGCCGGCGGCGGGCCGGCACCGCAACGCACGAAGGTGACGCCGCCGGCGATCGACCGCCCGACGCACGTCGCGCCGGAATTCACGTACTTCAGTCCCGGCTTTCTAATTCCCGGCACCGGCCTCAAGCCCGATCTCGGCGGCCGCGCCGACTACACCGTCTACGGCAATTTGCGCTTCCCGCTGAAGAGCGCGCCCGGTTTCGCCAACTCGCAGTCGTTCAACAATTGGGGCACCTGCGACACCACCGGCCACCGCCCGCGCCGCCTCGGCAAGAAGGCAATGCCTTACACCTGCAAGGTCAACGATCGGCCGTTGGTGTTCGATGAATTGGCCGGACGCAACTATTCTTACCCCTGGCGCGATAATTTCTGCGAGCACCGCCATTTCTTCGTCGGCCAATGCCCCGGCGGCGAAGGCCATCAGGGCCAGGACATCCGCCCAAGCTATTGCAAGATGTTCAACGAGGGCGCCGACCGCTGCCTGCCCTATCAGCACGACGTCGTCGCCGTCGACGATGGAATGATCCTGCGCTCGCCCAAGCTGGAAGCGCTGCTCTTGTTCGTCAACGCGGCGGACGCGCATCTGCGCGCGCGCTATATACACATGAACCCCAAGCGGATGGATACCGACGGCCTGCTGAGCGGGCGGCGTGTCACGCGCGGCGAGATTCTCGGCCAGGTCGGCAACTACGACAACATCGCCAATGGCACCAGCTATCACCTGCACTTCGACCTGCAGGTGCCGACTAAGGTCGGCTGGGTGCTGGTCAATCCTTACATGACGCTGGTGTCGGCCTACGAGCGCCTCATCGGCGCGCGCGGCACCGAGATCAAGCCGGGCGACCCGGCGCCGCCCGTCGCCGCCGTGCCGCCCATCATCGGCCATCCGGATTATGCTGCGAGCGAATCGCAAACCGAAGTAGATGCCGCTTCGAAAACCAAGACCTCCGGCAGCATCATCCTCCCCGAACCGCGGCCGCACATGAAGGCCAAAACACACAAATACCGGCACGTGCGCAGAAAGAAGCACAAGCGCCGCCACATACGCAGCAAGCGCCGCTTGACCCGCGAATAGCTGTATCGCGGCCTTTGGCCGCGCGACAAAACCGCCGCTGCGTTAGCCAAAATGACGGGCTTGCAACCGCCGCCAATTGTCTGCCGCAAAAGCGCGGATACAATGCGGGCATGTCGCGAATCCTTAACGACGCCGACGATGCCTTGCCGGCCATATCCATGAATTGGCGCAGCGTGCTCTCCGCCGCGCTCGGCGTTGCCGGCCTCACGATCGGTCGCAATGCTTGGGCAAAACCGTCGCCCGCCTTCGAACATTGGGTGGCGCACTTTCGTCCCTATGCGCTCCGGCGCGGCGTGTCGGCCGGCACCTATGAGAGGGTCATGCATGCGATCACGCCCGATATGAGCGTGTTCGACGCCCTGCACGCACAGCCCGAATTCACTGAGAAAATGTGGCAGTACATCAATCGCCGCTGCTCGGACTGGCGCGTGATCACCGGCAAGGAGCGCGCGCGCGAAAATGCCGGCCTGCTCGACCGCATCGAGCGCGACTACGGTGTAGACCGCTACATCATGCTCGGTCTATGGGGCATGGAGTCCTCGTTCGGCGACGTCGTCACCAACTTGAAATATATGCGGCCGATCATCCCGGCGCTGGCCGCCCTGGCCTGGCGCGATCCGCGCCGCCGACGCTACTGGGAAGCGGAGCTGGTGCATGCATTGGTGATCGTCGACCGCGGTTGGGCTAGCCCAGCGCAGATGATTGGCTCCTGGGCCGGCGCCATGGGCCACACCCAATGGATGCCGGAGGTCTGGCTGCATATGGGCGTCGACTTCGACCATGACGGCCGCGTCATGCCGTTCGGCAAACCCGACGACGCCTTTGCCGGCACAGCCCGCTATCTGGTCGAGCGCGGACATTATCGACGCGGCGAAGCGTGGGGCTGCGAGGTCACGCTGCCGCACCACTTCAACATGCGCTACGCTGACAACCGCACCTGGCGGCCTTACGAGGCCTGGCACAAGCGCGGCGTTCAGCGCGCCGACGGCAAGCCGTTCCCGCGCCCGCATGACCGCGTCAAGCTATGGCTGCCGGTGGGCGGCGGACCAGCCTTTCTGGTCGGTCAGAATTTCCGCGCGGTCTATTCCTACAATCCGTCGCTCAGCTATGCGTTGGCTCTTGTGCATCTCGGTGACCTCATCCGCGGCGGCCCGCCCTTTCACCAGCAATTCCCCGGCGGGGAGCGCATCCCCACCTTGGCCGAGGTCAAAGAAATCCAGCGCCGGCTCACCGAGCGCGGCTTCCCAACCGGCGGCATCGACGGCCGCACCGGCAGCCAGACCATCAAGGCGGTGCTCGCCTTCGAGAGGAAGGTCGGCATGCGTCCGGCCGACGGCTATATCGGGCTGAAAGTGCTCGCCCGATTGCGTCAGGCCTCGTAATCCGGTTGGATGCCGGACCTCGCCCGGCAGGGCCGCGCACGAATAGGAACACCCGGTGCAAGATTCCAAACGCGATGGCGGCGCGATGTCGCCTGCTGCCGATCCGACAATCGCCGCCCTCGACCGCCCGGTCCCGGCCGGCGTCAACGCCGCTCAGTTCGGCAGCGACGTGGTGGCCGACGCGCTGCGCGCAACGCGAGTGCCTTATATCGCGCTCAATCCCGGCGCCAGCTACCGCGGATTCCACGACAGCATCGTCAACTATCTCGGCAACGAGCAGCCGCAGATGCTGCTCTGCCTGCACGAGGAGAGCGCGGTTGCGATTGCGCAAGGCTATGCCAAGGTCACCGGCAAGGCCATGGCGGTGGCGGTGCATTCCAATGTCGGACTGATGCACGCCAGCATGGCCGTCTTTAACGCCTGGTGCGACCGCATGCCGATCGTGATGCTCGGCGCGACCGGGCCAGTCGACGCCGTCAAGCGCCGGCCTTGGATAGACTGGATCCACACCGCGGCCGACCAAGGCGCGCTCATCCGCGGCTACACCAAATGGGACGACCAGCCCGCTTCGCCCGCGGCGGCGCGCGAGGCCGTGCTGCGCGCGGCCTGGATCGCCAACACGGCACCCTGCGGGCCAACCTACGTCAATCTCGACGCCGGCATGCAGGAAGCAAAGTTGGAAGAGCCGGTGCCGCCGATCGACGCTGCGCGCTTCATGCCGCATACCCCGAGCGCCGCTGCGCCAGCGATGATTGCCTCTGCCGCCGACCTGCTGCGCAACTCTAAACGTCCGGTGATCATGGCCGGACGCGGTACGCGCGATGTCGATGCCTGGAACATGCGCGTCGCGCTCGCCGAGCGCCTGGGGGCCCGCGTCATCACTGACCTGAAGATCGCGGCCGCCTTCCCGACCGACCATCCGCTGCACGTCGGCGCGCCCGGCACGATTGCGCCACCGACGGAGGCGATCGAGGCGCTACGCGAAGCCGACGTCATCCTCAGCCTTGACTGGCTCGACGTTGCCGGCACATTCAAACACGCTGGCGGCGCGATTAGCGCAAAAGTGATCCATGTGTCTGTCGACCATCACCTGCATAAGGGCTGGAGCATGGACTACCAGGGCCTGCCGCCGGTCGACGTCATGCTCTCCTGCACGTCGGACGTGGCGGTGCCTGCGCTCCTTGAAGCACTTGGGCCGGGCGGGGCTACGCGGCCGAAACCAGCGCCGTTCTCGTTCATCCCGGCCGGCGACAAACTCACCGTTGATCACCTCGCCCACAATTTGCGCCGCGCGGTTGGCGAGCGGCCCTGCTCGCTTACCCATGTGTCCCTGTCCTGGAACGGGGCGAGCTGGCCGTTTTGCCATCCGCTTGACTACCTCGGTTCGGACGCTGGCGGCGGTGTCGGCGGTGGCCCCGGCATCTCGGTGGGCGCGGCGCTGGCGCTGAAAGGCTCGGGCCGCTTGCCCGTCGCGGTCTGCGGCGACGGTGATTTCCTGATGGGCGTCACCGCGCTCTGGACGGCCGCGCACTACAAAATTCCGCTTTTGATCGTGATCGCCAACAACCGCTCGTTCTTCAATGACGAACTGCACCAGGAGCGCGTCGCGCGCATGCGCAGCCGCCCGGTCGAGAATCGGTGGGTCGGGCAGCGCATCAGTGAGCCGGACATCGATCTTGCCGCCATGGCGCGCGCGCAAGGCGCGCAAGGCTTCGGCCCGGTGAAGTCTATCGACCAGCTCGAAGCCACCTTCGAGAAGGCCATCGCCTCAGTCGAGGCAGGTCAGGTGGCGGTGGTCGATGTCTGGGTCGAGCCAGGCTACTCCGCCACGATGACGGCGGCGATGAACCCGAAGGGGCGGTGACCTTCTTAGAGCTTGAACGTCTCCAAGGTGCCCGGGTGGAACAGGTCTTCCGGCTTGACCTCGCGCGACGACAGCCCTTGGCGATGGTGATGGCCAAGGAAGTTCTCCAAAGTCTTGCGGTTGGCGTCGATACCGTACGACCAGAAGTCCTCGCCCATCAGGGTGCGCGCTTCCGCCAAACGCTCCTCGATGAAGGGCAACGTCACCTTCGTTGCTGACGTGTCGCTGAGGGATTCCAGCCCAACCTCCTTCGCCTGCGAAAACGCCTTGAATACCGCGCCCGGCAGCCACGGATGCTGTTCGGCGAGCGTGCGGCGCACGCCGACCAGATGCATGATCGGGAAGATGCCGGTGCGCTTGAAATAGTCCTTTGCGGCCGCCACGGGATCGGGAAACAGCCATCCAACGTTGGGCGTATTCTTCGGCAGCGATGGCGGCCGCGGCGCGATGAAGCCGTCGATGTCGCCGTCGGCGAGCAGCCGCGAGATCGATTTTCCGGCGGGCGCGTTGTCGAGCTTCACGTCCTTCGGCAGCGTGATCGAAATCTTTTCCGGCCGGTCGGCATCCTCAATGCCACCGCGGATCCAATGGATGTCGGACGGTTTTACGCCGTGGTCATCTTCCAGGATGGCGCGCGCCCACACGTTGGCGGTGAGCTGATATTCGGGCACGCCCACCTTCTTGCCCTTGAGATCTTCCGGCTTCTTGATGCGGTCGGTACGCACATAGATCGAGGTGTGGCGGAAGGCGCGCGACACGAACGCCGGCACGCCGACGTAGGGCCCGCCGCCCTGCGACGTCTTCACCGTGAAGCTCGACAGCGACAATTCGCAAATGTCGAATTCGGCGTGGCGTAGCGCGCGGAAGAATATCTCTTCCGGCGACAATGTCATCCCGACGGCGTTGACGCCGTCGATCTGCACGGTGCCATCGATCAGCGCGCGCGTGCGGTCATAGGGGCCGACGGCGAGGGACAGGTTGAGTTTGGCCATAAGAAACCCGGACGAGAATGTGTATGGCTGCAGTCATACCTGCCGCTCGTTCCCGCGCAAGCGGAAATCCGGGATCGAACAGGCGGAGCAGAGCAATTCGCGCCATCGGTGCCCGCTTTAGCCGAAGTGAGCGGAGGCCTCGACCGCCGCGGGCCGCCTCAGCTCGGCTGGCTCTTGAGAAAATCGCGGAAGCTGCCCTTCACGTAGGCCTTCTCGCGCACGAAGCGAAACATGGCGAGGAAGTCGTTGGGCCTGAGATAGCCAGGCGCACGCGCCACCTCGCGTTTCTGCGGCGGCAGCGCCTTGATCGCGGCAAGATCCGCGGGGAAAAATTGGAACGTAGGCGTGAAGCGTACGCCGTATTTGGCGGCGAGTTTCTTTTCCGACAATTGCTCCCCGTCGAAGTCAGTCACCGGCAGTGAACCGATGATGTTGAGCTGGGTGATCTCGAAATTGGCCTTGATATAGTCGGCAACGCGCGGTTGCGCGAAATTGACGAAATGGGTTTCTTTGCAATAGGGGCAACCCTTGAGCTCCCACATGATTGCGAAGCGTTTGCCTTCCTTGGTTGTGGATTGCAGGTCATCGCGGAGGTCCAAGAAGCTTTCCAGAAACCAGGGCTCGCGATAAAGCCCGTCAGCGGTCAGCGTCGGTTCGGCACGCGCCGGGACGAAACCGGCAGCACCGGTCGCGGCCGCCGCCAGTAGCAAACTTCTACGTGTCATCGGCATGGTTGGATTCCCAGCATGAAAAGCTCTGGCAGCCCGAAGGCAGGCGACCGCTTGGCGCGGCGGAGTGCCGCCAAGGATAGCCTCGCACGGCCGGCTGGCGCCAGTTATATTCCGACAATGCTATATCTCACCCTCACAGTTCGGTGAACAACCATGCGGTTTTCCTTCGCACGCTCAGCCCTCTTCGCTGCCGCCCTATGGGCTGGGTTCGCCGGCGCGGCGCTGGCCGGTGACCTCGCGGATTTCAATGCCGCTGTCGAGACGGTCAGCAGCCACAACCGGGCGGCAATCGGCTATCTGCGCACCGGCAATACCGATCTCGCCTCGGTGGAAATCGACCGTCTGCGCCAAGCCTGGCACAAGCTGACCGCGCGGTTTGCCGGCCATCCGCCGGACGCCTTCGACGGCAACCCGCTCTACCCGACCCTGTTCACCACCATCGACGCGCGCCTGGTCGGGACCGATATGATGCTCAACAGCGGGCGGACGCAGGCGGCGCGGGAATCGCTCGAGGCCATCCGCGCGGACCTACACAAATTGCGGCAGAGAAGCGGAATTGTGGTGCTCGCCGACTGCATTGGCGATGCCAGCAAGGCGAGTGCGGGCCTCATGGCCTACAACAAACGCAATCTTGACTGGAGTAAACCGCTGACTCGCTACGCCATCGCCGGCAGAGCTGCTGTCTACAGTTACGAGCTCGCGCGCTGCGACACGACGGCAAGCGAGACTGTGCGCAAAGATGCCGAGTTCCGCCGGCTGATCGACGGCGCTCAAGCCAGCCTAGCGCGTATCCCGGAGGCAATTGCCGCGCGCGATGCAGGCTTGTTGCACCGCATACTTATCGAGTTGCGTGCAATCGATAACCTTCTATCGTTCCGCTACGGGTGATTTTGTTTGCGCACGATCTTATCCGAAAACCGGTTCCCACTTTTCGGGATGACGCGCTAGCCCAACCGGTTCAACACCGGGAAGGTCTCAAGCAGCCAGAAAGCGATGTTGGGCATCTGCCCGGTGAAGATCAGTACGCCGGCGGCGACGAGGAATGCGCCCATCGCCTTTTCGATCAGACCGAGCCGCTTCTTGAAACGCGCGCTCCAGCGCATGAAGGAGGAGGCGAAGCCCGCCGCAACGAGGAACGGCAAGCCGATACCGAGCGAATAGACCAGCAGCAGCCACGCGCCCTCGCCCACGCTTTCCTTGGCGCTTGCAAGCAGCAGGATCGCGGTGAGCACCGGGCCAACGCACGGGCTCCAGCCGAAGCCGAAGGCAAGCCCGATCACATAGGCGCCGAGCAACCCGGCTGGCTTCTGCGCCACCCCGACCTTGGCGGTGCGATCCAAGAGCGGGATGCGGATGACGTGCAGGAAATGGAGCCCCATCAGTGCGATCAGGATGCCGGCCGCATAGCCCAGGATGCCGAGGTGGGCGCTGACCGCCTGTCCCAGCCAGGAGGCGGTCGCGCCAAGCGCCACGAACACGGTGCTGAAGCCGGCGACGAAGCTGAGCGCCGCCGCCAGCACCCGCCCGCGCGCCGAATTGCCCGAAATCCCCCCTTGCGGGCCCAGTTCCTCGATTGAAACGCCCCCAATATAGGCCAGGTATGGCGGCACCAATGGCAGCACGCACGGCGAGACAAAGGACAATAGTCCGGCGAGAAAGGCACCGCCCGCGCTTACGTCCAAGTCCATGACCGGCTCCACCGCATCGACATATTCATCTTGTGTGATATATTCGGCGGCAATTCAACATGCCTTTTGCAGCGGACGCGCGCCCTCCGGTGCGCGCCGGCAAGGATGCGAAGAAGGAAGTCGACGACAATGCGGCGACTTGTGGAACTATCTTCTTTGTTCGCAGTCTTCAGCGTAGCATTTATTATATTTGCGTCGTTGCAAGCGCGCGCCGCTGAGCTGGTGATGTTCCGACAGGCCGCCTGTCCATGGTGCGAGCGATTCGATCACGACATCGCGCCGACCTACAAGAAGACGGAAGAAGGCCGGCGCGCTCCGCTGCGCCAAATCGATATCGACAAGCCGCTTCCGCCCGATCTTGCCTTCATTCAGATGGAACGGCTAACGCCCTTGTTCGTGCTGGTCGACAAAGGCCGCGAAATCGGCCGCATTCGAGGCTATCCGGGCGAAGAAAGCTTCTGGATGCAGTTGGCCACGCTGTTCCAGAAGCTGGATGCCGCTGGAACGGGGGGAGAACACGCGCAAGTCATTGAAAAAACTATGCGCAAGGGAAGCTAATCGTCTATATGTCGATGCTGGCGCAACGCAACACTTGGTGCTCCGATGGAATTGAACCTGCCTCGTCGCGAGGCGCGCAGTCACGGAAACGAGCTTGACCGCATGGCAGACAACGCCAAGCGCGCCAGCGCGTTTCTCAAGGGGCTCGCCCATGAGAGCCGGTTGATGATTCTGTGCATCCTCGCCGACGGCGAGAAGTCGGTGAGCGAACTCGAACGGGAGCTGGGCCTGCGTCAGCCGACGGTGTCGCAGCAGCTCGCGCGCCTGCGCGCCGACGGGCTGGTCGCCACCCGCCGCGACGGCAAGGTGATCAACTACAGCCTGGCAAGCGAAGAAGCCCGCGTGGTCATCGGCGCGGTTTATGAAGTGTTCTGCAGCAAGCCGCCGCGGAAGCGGTGACGCGCCCGCTGTTTTTGGACGCAGTTTTAGCTGCCAAATAAAAATGGCCGGCCTCGCGCCCGGCCATTTTCGTCTGCGGTGATTAACTACCTACTTTTTGCACGCGCCGATCCATTCCGAGACCATTTGTTTGTCGCACTTCTTCGCGGCGCCGATCAGCGGCCGCGTTACATCTTGGATAGTTTGGCGACGTCGACAGCGTTGGCGTAGGCCAGCTTCGACGCCGCGTCAGCCGAGCCGGTGACATTGATCAGGAATTTGTTGTGCACGAGCAGTATCACGTCGCCGTCCTGGTTCTGAATGCCGCGCAGGCTTCCAACACGAACCAATTTTCCCATAGCTGCAGCCAGAGCCGGATTCGCCAGCATCGGACCGAATTGCATGATCATCGCGGAAGTCGCCAGTGATCGACACGTCGACATTGTTGCCCTTGGCGTTTGTGTAGATGCGGCTGGCGTTGGAAGCGCCAAGCAACGACGCGCCGACGGCATGCGTCTGCACTTTTTCCGCTTTCCAACCCGGTAACGGCTCCGGCAGCAACTTGGCGAAGACTTCGGCGTTCTTCTGACCAATCAGCTGTGAAGCGAGATCGAGCTGCTGCTTGGCGGTACCCAGATCGCCCGCCTGATAAGCTTTGCGACCCTGATCGATTGCGTCGAGAATGTCGTCGGCCGCACGCGCTGGAAATACCGCCGCGGCCAGTACGACCGCAGCCACCGTCCAACGCATCAGATGCATGGTTGACCCCCCGAAATCGATCGCCGGCGGCCTTCAGGAGTCGACGTCAGCGACCTTAGCGGAATCCGTCACTCTCCAGAGGACGGCGGTATTTGGCACCAGCTCAGGCGACCGAGCGTGCGGGGTCGCCCTCCTCAGCAGGTTGGCGCATCTGCGCAACCAAACCCGCCTCATACGCGAGCGCTCCGGTGTGCCCGGTCTGGATTCGCTCCTTGGTACGCTCGGTTCCAGGTCTTTCAGACCTGGACAATTCAGCCTTGGGGGATTCGGTCTTGGAGCGTTCCCTTGCGGGCGCCGGCCGCCGGTCGGAGTCCACGACGGCCGCCTTCGGTCGGCCGCTGACGCCGACGACGTCGAGCAGCCCTGAGGTCAGGCTGGCGACGTCACTCTCCAGGCGCGCGTCGGCCTCACGCGCGATCTCCAGCGCTTTCTCGATCTCTGTGCGCCGCAGACGGTCGCTGTCCAAGCCAGCGGTGACACCTTCTACTCGCTTGTCGGCAACAGAGCGCCTGGTCTGACTATCATTTGTCGAATGCCCTCTGCGCTCGGTCAACGCCGCAAGCTTCTCCGCAGCGCTCGCCAACGCCATCTCGCGCGACTTCAAATTCAGCGCCCGCAGGTATTCCGACAGTGCCGTACGGGACTCCGCGGAATCATCATGAACGCGCTCCCGCGAGCCTTGCGACACCTCGAGTGCTGCCAGTCGCCGTTCGGCCGTAGCCCGCGCAATAGTCGCTTCGGCGGCCTTACAGATGAACGCGCGCGCTTCCTCGGTACGCTCGATCAACCGTTGCCGCATCTCAGCCACCTGCCGGTCGGCGGCTGCCACCCGCAATTCCAAAGTCTCGATCCGGCCATCGAACCGCTGGCGCTCGGCCTCCTGCTGCTCGCGCAGTTCGTCCACGACGTCGGCTAGCTCGATTCCGCTCTCCGCAGATCTCGGCATGGCGCGCCTCGACCTTGCCGAGTTCGACGCGAATGGCGGTCAGCGCACCCTCGCCGTCCGCCAACCGACGGCTAACTCGTTCGGCCTCCTCGCGCGCCTGTTCAGATGAACGCCACAGCGAGCGCTTTTCCTGCTTCAGCGAATCACACTTCTGCAGGGCGATGGCCAATGCCTCTTGCAGCTCAGCAACCCGCTCTTCGGCCCGCTTGGTCTGTTCCTGCATCGTACGCCAGCTTTCGCCGAGGCTGCGGCGCTGCAGTGCCTCTTGCTCCCGCGCCCGCTCGAGCACGGCAATCTTCCCATCGCGCCGCTTGATCTCGTCACTCAGCAGTGCACGCGTGTTCTCCAACGCATAGCCGGACTCGCGGGCTTGATCGAGTGCGTTGCGTAGATTCTCCGCTTCGGTTTCAAGCTTGCGCGTCTTGTCTTCAGCGCACTGTAACTCGTCGCGCAACTTGTCGCAGACGGCTGCCTTCTCGTTCAGTTGACTCGACAGGTTGCTCGCCAGGATGCGCTCTTGGTCAAGCGCGCGCATGGCGCCACGGAACGGCAGCACCATATCGTCGAGGGCGGATTTCAATGCGTCCAAATCGTCGATCTTGCGGGAGGTGTTGATCAACAACTTGTGCAGCGCCTTGCTTTCTTCGCTACGATGCACTTCGCCTTCCAGCAATGTCTCTAGATTATGCGCGGCTCGATCATCACCGGCGCCTTCGCTGGTCGTCGCACGGCCAGCGTCGATCACTCTCGGAGGTTGGAGCGGCATGGGAACCACCACGCCACCATCGACGACCTCTTGAATTTTCGGCCGAAAGATATTCGCCAGCTTCGGCATTTGCGGTACCAAGCGAGGAGCGAAGCATTACTATGGTAGTGCAGCAACAAGGCCGCACGTTTGCAAGCTAAGACGTCGGTTTCCTTTTACTTTTCCACCGGTTGCCACGCCGGCAATCTTGTTTGATACAAGCTGTCACCAGTGGCGTTGCGAATTAAACTCAATGATTGCAGTTGCAGAGATTCGATAGCCTAAACCGTCGCAACGTCGATCAAGCGCAACTGCACACGCGCCTCACCCTGCCAGTGGTCGAGCGCAAGGTGACCGGCGGCATGCACCGGGCGACCGCGGCTCTCGAGCAACGCCTTGCCGAGCGGTTGGCTCATGGCGCGGAAGGCAATCGCGTTGATCAGCTTGCCGTCGCCGGACCGCAGACGCACGCGGAGATGGCTTTCGCCAACGGGATCCACATACGTCGCCGTGTGCGAGGGCAGCGCCAATAGAGGTTCTGGATTTCCGGCGCCGAAGGGTCCGGCGCGCGCCAGCAACTCGACCAATTCGCGATTCGCGCCGCCGGCGCTCACCGCACCATCAATCATCAGCGCGCTTTCACGGCGCGCCTCGCCGACGCTTTGCGCCAAGGCGTCCTCGAGAAAGGCGCGGAAGGCGCCGAGCCGGTCCTTTTTCAACGTCACGCCGGCTGCCATGGCGTGGCCGCCGCCCTTGACCAGCAATCCTTCACTGACTGCCCGCCGCACCGCGCGACCGAGATCAACGCCGGGAATCGAACGGCCGGAGCCTGTGCCGACGCCGCCGGGCCCGAATGCGATGGCAAACGCCGGGCGTCCGTAGCGTTCCTTCAGCCGCGCCGCCACCAGCCCGACCACGCCGGCGTGCCAGCCTTCGGCGGCGGTGAGCACCACGGCGCCCTTTTCCTCCAGGCCGAGAGCGGCCAGCGCTTCGGCTTCGGCCTGCTCGACAGTCGTCTGTTCGATGGCGCGGCGTTCGTGGTTGAGCCGGTCGAGCTCGCCGGCGATGCGCGCGGCTTCGGAGACGTCATCCT
Organism: uncultured Pseudomonadota bacterium; assembly: GCA_963732895.1. Classification (GTDB taxonomy): domain Bacteria; phylum Pseudomonadota; class Alphaproteobacteria; order Rhizobiales; family Xanthobacteraceae; genus Pseudolabrys. Next base: position 68,931 of record CAVTBG010000014.1, read on the forward strand.
CCAGCAGCAACTGCACACCGAGATCGGCGCGGCCAATGCGGCCGCCGGCGTTGATGCGCGGCCCGAGCAGAAAGCCGAGATGCCAGGGCTCCGGCGGACCCGACAGCCGCGCCACGTCCATCAGCGCGGTGAGGCCCAAGTGCTCGCGCCGGCGCAGCGCGAGCAGCCCCTTGGCGACGAAGGCGCGGTTCAGACCGGTGAGCGGCACCACGTCGGCAACCGTGCCGAGCGCCACCAGATGCAGAAGCGACAACAGGTCAGGCTCCGGCCGGCTGTCGCTCCAGAAGCCGCGTTGCCTGAGCGTCCGGGTCACCGCCACCAGGGTCATGAACACCAGCCCGACCGCAGCCAGATGGCCAAGCCCGGAGAGGTCGTCGGCCCGGTTCGGGTTGATGATGGCGACCGCTTTGGGCAAATCCTCATCGGCCTGATGATGGTCGATCACCACAACGTCGAGGCCGAGCTTGTGCGCTTCGGCCAGCGTCTCCTGGCTGGTGGTGCCGCAGTCGACGGTGACCAGCAGCGTCGCGCGGCGATCGGCAAAAGACCTTATGGCGTCGATGTTTGGCCCGTAACCTTCAAAGATTCGATCAGGAATATGGATGATCGGGTCGAGCCCGCATTGGCGCAGATAACCGGCGAGCAACGCCGCCGACGTCGCCCCGTCCACGTCGTAGTCGCCGAAGATGGCGACCGCCTCGCCCTTCTCCACGGCGTCGGCGAGGCGCGCCGCCGCCGCCTCCATGTCGGTGAGTTGATGCGGATCGGGCATCAGCCGCCGGATGCTCGGATCGAGGAAAGCCTCAACCTCGTCGGTGGTTACGCCACGGCCTGCAAGCACCCTGGCAAGAAGCTCAGGCAGGCCATGATGTTGCGCGATGGCGAGCGCGCTCGCCTGCCCGCGGGCATCGAGGCGGTCGCACCAGACGCGCCCGGTCGCCGAGCGCTCGACGCCGAGAAAGCCGCGCTCCTCCGTCCTTAATGCTGTCGCGGGTAGTGCCGCCATTGGTCCCCACGCTTACGAAATACGACGCGCACCGCGTCCCGCAAATCACCGCGGACAAGGCTGTCAGCGAAGGCCGGCATATTGAAGGAGGCCGCGCGGGCACGCCAGCAAGGCCCGTGGAAAACTCAGCCACGCAGCCGGCGCTACCGTTTGGCAAGGTCTTGCCGCCGTAATGACCGGGCTTGATGGGACCGCCGGTCGGGTGGCTTCATTTTGCCGAGGACGCGGACGCTCTTGTCAAATGAGGCACCCATATCTGAATTATACGTCCGCTATCGGGAGATTGTGTTGAAAAAGTCGGCAGTTGCGACGCAGATGATTCGCTGATTCAGTCTCGACCATAGCCGGGACTGAAGATCATGATGGGACATCGGCAAGTCGATCAAGCTTCGCTGTTCTACGAGTTCTCGCTGGAGAAGCATATTCCGCCTGATCATCTGCTGCGCTCGATCGACAGGTTCGTCGAACTGGGTGAGATCAGGCGCGAACTGGCGGGCTTCTATAGTCATCTCGGGCGACCTTCGATCGATCCAGAGCTGATGATCCGAATGCTGATCGTCGGCTACTGCTTCGGCATCCGCTCGGAGCGACGACTCTGCGAGGAGGTCCACCTCAATCTTGCGTACAGATGGTTCTGTCGGCTCGGGCTCGATGGCCAGGTGCCGGACCATTCCACCTTCTCCAAGAATCGGCACGGCCGCTTCCGCGAGAGCGATCTGCTGCGGCGGGTCTTCGAGACGGTGCTGCAGCGCTGTATTCGCGAGGGCCTGGTCGGCGGCGAAGGCTTCGCGGTCGACGCCAGCCTGATCAAGGCGGACGCCAACCGGCAGAAGGGCATCGAGGGTGACAAGGGGCTGCCGCCCGGCGCCAGCGGAAGGGCAATCGATGAGTATCTGGCCATGCTGGATGATGCCGCCTTCGGGGCGGCGACCGAGGTTAGCCCCAAGTTCGTCTCGCCGGCCGATCCGGCAGCGCGCTGGACTGGCGCCCACGGCGGGCAAGCCTTCTTCGCCTACTCCACCAACTATCTGATCGATGTCGAGCATGCCGTCATTGTCGATGTGGAGGCGACGACCGCCATCCGGCAGGCCGAGGTTCTGGCCGCCAGGCGCATGATCGAGCGCTCGATGGATCGCTTCGGCCTCTATCCCGCCCGGCTCATGGGCGACAGCGCTTACGGCTCGGCCGAGATGCTGGGCTGGCTGGTCCATGAGCACGGCATCGAGCCGCATGTGACGGTATTCGACAAATCGGCCCGCAAGGACGGCACCTTCTCACGGGACGACTTCACCTACGACCACCAGCACGACGTCTATCACTGTCCCGGCGGCACGGCGCTGCGCACGACCGGAACGCTCGTCAATGACGGGGCGACCGTGCTGTACACTGCGCTTCAACGCGAATGTACGGGATGCGCCCTCAAGCCCAGGTGCTGCCCGAACACGCCAGCCCGCAAGGTACCGCGGTCGATTTATGAAGGTGCGCGCGACATGGCGCGGCAGATAGCCAGATCGTGGGAGGGCGGCACGTCTCGACGGCTGCGCAAGAAAGTCGAGATGCTGTTCGCGCATCTCAAGCGCATTCTGAAGCTCGACCGCCTCAGATTACGAGGACCTACCGGCGCTCACGATGAGTTCCTCCTCGCAGCCACCGCCCAGAACCTCAGGAAACTCGCGAAGCTAATCCCGCTACCAAAACTCAAGGTGGCATGAGCACTGGCTCTCCGCCGAGAAGCCGCCATCATCGGCTCGATCTACTGCGCTCAACTGCCGGACTTGTTCAACAGAATCGATCATTAGGCGACCTCGCGCCGCCGCGCGGCAACGACGTCACTTTCTGATCAAAGCGGGCGCGCGCCGGCTCTATGAGTCCACGCCCCCGCCCTCAGCCGGCGATGTCCGCGTGGATCTTGAGCAATTCCGGAATGGTCGCCGGGTCGCGCCGGCCGAAGCCGCATTCGGTCGCGATAGAAAAGTCTTTCGCATGCCGCTCGGCGGTCTTGAGCCGTGCGCGCGTGCCGGCGACGCCGTCGGTGTAATGCACGAGGCCGAGCGACAGCTCGGTTTCGGGATGCAGCTTCAGCCCCGCAAGCGGCGCGAAATAGCCGTCGTCCGAGCGCTCGCGCGGCACCGGCATGTGGATAAGCGCGATCGGCCGCGTGACGTCGGTGGAGAGGCGGTTGGCCATGGCGACCATATCGCCCATGTCTGTGGGCTCGACCGCGTGCTTGTGATTGGCGTCGCCGTAGCAGAAATGGAACATCAACTCGATTTCGGCTGGCACGTGCGCGGCCAAGTCGCCGAGGATGCCGGCAAAGCGCGCCAGCATTTCCTTGCGGTCCTTGCCGTAGGCGTTCGGCTCGTTGCGCTGCAGGCGCGCGAATACCGCGGAGGCGACGTCGAACTGGATGGCGATCTGATCGTGCGGCAGGTCGCGGGCGATCTTGTCGATCTCGCGCTTGAGCGCGGCGTTGAAGACCGGGTCGAGCGGCTGATGCAGGTCTTCCTGCAGAAACAGCCAGATCACCGAATGCGCCGGCACCAGGTCGATCTGAAACTTGCATTGCGCCGGCACCACGCCCTGTCGTTTAAGCGCGGCAAAGTCGGCATAAGACTGTTTGGCGATGTCGGCATAGAACAGATTGTCGAAGCGAACGTTGGCGACCGTCTTGCCGGGCTTCAGGCGATAGCGGGTATGGGCGCCGGCGCCAGCGTGTACGCGGAAGACTTCATCCGATTTCTCAAGCGCGGGATCGTTGGCGAAAATCGGCTCCAACCAGGTGATCCAGTCGCCGCGTTCGCCGGTCTCGCCATCCGGGATACGCCGGAGATGGGGACCGAGTTCGCGGCTGACGGTCGCGAAGACGTCGCGGGCGTCGGCGAGCGGCACACTGCCGACCAGATGGACGTCGCGTGGCATTGCGTCAGTCGAGGTAGAATTTGTCGAGCTGGCGGTGCTCGGCAAAGACACGCCGCACGGTGCCGGTGGTCGAACGCATCACCACCGTTTCGGTCTCGATCGTGTCTCTGTTGTATTTGACGCCTTGCAGCATCGGGCCGTTGGTGACGCCGGTGGCGGCGAACAGGCAATCGCCCTTCACCATGTCCTCAATCTCGTATTTCTTCTTGGGATCTTTGATGCCCATCGTTTTGATGCGCGCGCGCAATTCATCGGTATCGATGACCAGGCGCGTTTGCATCTGGCCGCCGATGCAGCGCAAGGCCGCCGCCGACAACACGCCTTCCGGTGCGCCGCCGATGCCGAGATAGATGTCGATGCCGGTCTTCGGTTCGGCGCAATGGATCACGCCGGCGACGTCGCCATCGGTGATCAACGCCACCGAGGCGCCGAGCTTGCGGATCGCCGCGATCATGTCGGCGTGGCGCGGGCGGTCGAGCAGGATGGCGGTGATTTCCGACGGCTTGACACCCTTGGCCTTGGCCAGGTTGACGATGTTTTCTTCCGCCGACGCGTCGAGATCGATGGTGCCTTTGGGGTAGCCCGGGCCGATGGCGATCTTGTCCATGTAGCAGTCGGGCGCGTGCAGCAGCGTGCCGCCGTCGGCCATGGCGATGGTGGCAATCGCCCCCGGCATGTTCTTGGCGCAGAGCGTCGTGCCTTCGAGCGGATCGACCGCGATGTCGACCTTGGGCCCGTTCTTGTTGCCGACCTTCTCGCCGATATAGAGCATCGGCGCTTCGTCGATCTCGCCCTCGCCGATCACCACCGTGCCATCGATGGGCAGCTTGTTGAGCTCGCGCCGCATGGCGTCGACCGCGGCCTGGTCGGAGGCTTTCTCCTGCCCGCGCCCGCGCAAACGCGCCGCCGAGACCGCCGCGCGTTCGGTCACCCTCACGATCTCCAGGGTCAGAATTCGCTCCAGCAGCAATTCCGGCTGGATGGTGATCGACGCCATTTTGACTGCTCCCCTCACTAGGCCGGTCGATGCCAGCCCACAACGGCCGCTCTACTCCGCGCCCCGGTCAACTCTTCTCGATCCGGATCACCTGTGGGCGGCCAGAGATCACCCTATCTCGGCCCACCGCCGCAAGCGCTTTACGCACGGCATCCTCGGTCGTGGCATAGGTAACAAGGATAACGGGGACGGCCCGCCCCTTGCCGGACGGCGGCGCCTGATGGTGACGCTGCACGATCAATTCAAGCGAAATATCCTGGTCGGCAAGATGCTGAGCGATGGCCGCGGCGGTTCCGGGCTTGTCGCGCGCCAAGAGGCGAATGTAGTAGCCGCCCTCGTGGCGCTGCATCGGCGCTTTCTTGACGGTGACGAGCCGGCCGGCGGGCCGCCCGAACGGGATCGGACAGACGCCGCAGGCAATGTCAGCGAGATCGGACAACACCGCCGAGGCGGTCGCCATACCGCCGGCGCCGGGACCGATGAGAGTGAGCGGGTCGAGCCCTTCGGCGTCGATAGTGACTGCATTGGTCACCCCCATCACCTGGGCAATGGCGGAATCCTTGCGCACCATCGTTGGATGCACGCGCTGCTCGATGCCGTTGGCAGTTCTGACCGCCACGCCCAACAATTTGACCCGATAGCCGAGCTCGTCGGCGGCGGCGAGGTCGGCCGGCTGAAGTGATGAAATACCCTCGACATAGATCGCGCGCTCGTCGACTTTGGTGCCGAAGGCGAGGCTCGCCAGGATCGCCAACTTCTGTGCGGTGTCGTGGCCCTCGATGTCAAACGTCGGATCGGATTCCGCGTAGCCAAGCCGTTGTGCTTCGGTGAGACATGCCTCGAACGAAAGGTCCTCCTGCTCCATCCGGGTCAGGATGTAATTGCAGGTGCCGTTGAGGATGCCGTAGAGGCGGTTAATAGCGTTGCCGGCGAGCCCCTCGCGCAGCGCCTTCACCACGGGTATGGCGGCGGCGGCCGCCGCCTCGTAATTCAGCGCCGCGCCTGACATTTCCGCCAGCGTCGCCAGCGCCACGCCGTGCTTGGCGAGCAGCGCCTTGTTGGCGGTCACCACCGGCTTGCCGGCCTTGAGCGCAGCCTCGACCGCGGCCTTGGCCGGATTGCCGGCGCCGCCGATCAGCTCGACAAAGACGTCGATGTCCGGCGACTTTGCCAATTCAACCGGATCGCTGAACCATTGCAGCTTCTTCAGATCGATGCCGCGGTCCTTGTTGCGCGAACGCGCGCAGACGGCGACGACCTCGACATGACGGCCGCAGCGGGCCGTAATCGCCTCGCGCCGGCGCGCCACCTGGGCGACCAGAGCCGCGCCGACAGTGCCCAACCCGGCAACGCCTACTTTCAAGGGAGCGGACATGAAAGGTGCTTGATATCCGAAAAAGGGCCAATCAGCGCCGGGTTGCGAGCGGAACGACGTTGTGCAGTTGTTCCGGCGCGTTTTCAAGGAAGCGGCGGATGTTGCGCGCGGCTTGGCGGATACGCTGCTCGTTTTCGACCAGTGCGATGCGCACAAAGCCCTCGCCGTATTCGCCAAATCCTATGCCAGGCGCCACCGCGATATCCGCTTTCTCGACCAGTAGCTTGGAGAATTCGACACTGCCCAATTCCCTGAACGGCTCAGGGATGTGCGCCCACGCGAACATCGATGCGCGCGGGCTCGGCACCTCCCAGCCGGCCCGGCCAAAGCTTTCCACCATCACATCGCGCCGGCGCTTGTAGATCTCGCGCATCTCCTTGATGCAGTCGTCGGGACCGTTGAGCGCGGCGGTGGCCGCGACCTGCACCGGCGTGAAAGCTCCGTAGTCGAGATAGGACTTCACTCGCGCGAGCGCGGCAATCACGCGCTCATTGCCGACCGCAAAGCCGATGCGCCAGCCCGGCATCGAAAACGTCTTCGACATCGAGGTGAACTCGACGGTGACATCCATTGCGCCAGGCACCTGCAACAGCGAGGGCGGCGGATTGTCGTCGAAATAGACTTCGGCATAAGCGAGATCGGAGAGCACCAGCAGGTCGTGCTTTTTCGCGAAGGCGACGAGATCCTTGTAGAAATCTATGCTCGCCACGTAAGCGGTCGGGTTGGCCGGATAGCAAACCACCACCGCGGTCGGCTTGGGGATCGAGTGGCGCACCGCACGCTCGAGCGTGTGGAAGAAATTGGGGGTCGGCTCCGACGGCACAGCACGGATCGCGCCGCCCGCCATCAGGAAGCCGAAGGCGTGGATCGGGTAGCTCGGATTGGGCACCAGCACGACATCGCCCGGCGCGGTGATCGCCTGCGCCACGTTGGCGAAGCCTTCCTTCGAGCCGAGCGTGGTGACGACCTGGGTCTCGGGGTTGAGCTTCACGCCGAAACGGCGCTCGTAATAGGCCGCTTGCGCACGGCGCAGGCCCGGAATGCCGCGCGACGCGGAATAGCGGTCGGTGCGCGGCTTGCCCAGGGTCTCCTTTAGCTTCTCGATGACATGGGTGGGAGCCGGCAGGTCCGGGTTGCCCATCCCGAGATCGATAATGTCCGCTCCGGCGTTGCGAGCCTTTGCCTTGGCCCGGTTCACCTCTTCGAACACATAGGGCGGCAAACGGCGGATTCTGTAGAATTCTTCCATCGGTTCGGAACCTTCAAGTCGCCTGCCGTGACCCTCTCCGGACGCAGGCCAGTGTCGCGGTTCCGACGTTCGTATCCCCTTGCGGCATGCTCGTCTACGAACGTCGGAACCGAAAGGACACTAGCAAATATTTGATTCTAGTGCGGCTTTGGATTTGACGTTCGGCTAAGGTGCATGCCGCGCTTCTGGGGCCGAACGTCAAATCTGCCGCACTAGACGCCGGCTGGCTTTTATCACGGCTTACCGCAAGCACCAGCTTTGTCGCTCATTTGCCCGCTGTGGCCGAGCCGTCCGGCTCGTCCTTCATCCCGGCGGCCTTGCTTTCCTGCCTCTGGCGGGCATTTTGCAACTGCTTTTCCAACTCGAGTTGCTGTTCGTCGGTTAGCGGCGCGGTAGCGCGCGGCGGCGGCGTGTCATGCACTGCCGGATAGCGATAACTCGCGCGTGGCGCAGCCGGGACCTCCGACGGCAAACCGCCCAATTCGGTCGGCAGCCGCTCGGCCATCGGCGCGGACGAGCACCCGGCGAGAGCCAGCGCCGCTCCGAAGATCGCCAGACATGGTCCTCCTAAGGCTTTCGCCATGGCCCGGTTCCGGCCCCCTTCGAGCCAGGAAAGTTACGAAGAACTCAATGAATTATCGCTTAAATTGGCTACCCGGCTAATATGGCCGCAGCAAGGAGCGGTTCCCGCACCTTGGAGGAACCGGCACAATTCGTGCCTCCCAAGAGCCTGTGGCGACGCGCGCCTTGCACCGGTACGCGGTCCGCGCCACTTGTGGGGCGGGGATCGACAATATGCGCATGGACAAGCCCATAGCCGGACCGGCCCAAGAGCCGCTGAAGGCACCGCCCGGCGAACCGGCCAAGTTGAAGGCCGTCGATATCGAGGCATTCTCGCGGAATCTCGGCCGCCTGATCGAGGAAGGCGGCAAGACGCTCGCCGCCTATCTGAAACCGCGCAAAGACGGCAAGACCAAAAGCGACTTCAGCGACGAGGTGGGCGACGTGGTCCGAACGCTCGCCCAAGTGCTCGAATACTGGCTTTCCGACCCGCAACGGACCACCGAGCTGCAGACCGGCCTCGGCGCCGCTTTTCTCGACCTGTGGGCAACCGCGGCGCGGCGTATGACCGGCGAGACGGTCCCTCCAGTGGTGTCGGCCGACCCGAAGGACAAACGCTTTGCCGACCCCGAGTGGTCGCAGAACCAATTCTTCGACTTCCTCAAGCAGGCCTATCTGCTCACCACCCATTGGGCCGAGCATCTGGTCAAGAATGCCGATGGCATCAACCCGCACACGCGGGCGAAGGCCGAGTTCTACGTCAAGCAGATCGCCAACGCGATATCACCCTCGAATTTCGTGCTCACCAACCCCGAGCTGTTGCGCGAGACCGTGTCATCGAACGCGGAGAACCTGGTGCGGGGCATGCGTATCCTGGCCGAGGACATAGAGGCGGGGCACGGCAATCTGCGCATCCGCCAGTCCGACGGCTCGACCTTCGAGGTCGGCGGCAATCTCGCCCTCACTCCCGGCAAGGTCGTGTTTCAGAACGAGCTGATGCAGCTCATTCAGTACGAGGCAACAACGCCGGAGGTGCTGAAGGTCCCGCTGCTGATCGTGCCACCCTGGATCAACAAGTTCTACATCCTCGACCTGCGGCCGGAGAAATCGTTCATCAAGTGGTGCGTCGACCAAGGCATTACGGTGTTCGTGGTCTCCTGGGCCAATCCCGACGCCAAGCTGGCGGAAAAAAGCTTCGAGCAGTACATGCGCGAAGGCGTGATCACGGCGATGGACAAGATCGAAGAGATCACTGGCGAGAAGAAGGTGCATGCCATCGGTTATTGCGTCGGTGGCACGCTGCTCGCGATCACACTCGCCTGGCTCGCCGCCAAACGCCGGAATCGGGCAGTGTCGTCCACCTACTTCACGGCACAGGTCGATTTCACCTATGCCGGCGATCTCCTGGTGTTCGTCGACGAGGAACGCATCAAGCAGCTCGAAACCCACATGAAGCACCAGGGCTATCTGGAAGCCTCGCGCATGGCCACCGCCTTCAACCTGCTGCGCTCCAACGACCTGATCTGGCCATACGTCGTCAACAACTACCTGCGCGGCAAGACGCCCTACCCGTTCGACATCCTGTTCTGGAATTCGGACGCCACCCGCATGCCAGCGGCCAATCACTCATTCTATCTGCGCAACTGTTATCTAACCAACAAGCTGGCGCGCGGCGAGATGGAGATCGCCGGCACCGCGCTCGACCTGAGCAAGATCAAGGTGCCGGTCTATAATCTCGCCACTCGCGAGGACCACATCGCACCAGCCAAGTCAGTGCTGTTCGGTTCGCAGTATTTCGGCGGGCCGGTGACCTTCGTGCTCGCCGGCTCAGGCCATATCGCCGGTGTTGTCAATCCTCCCGGCAAGCCAAAATATCAATACTGGACCGGCGGCGAACCCGGCGGGTCCGACGTCGACAAATGGTTGGCAACGGCAGAAGAGCATCCCGGCTCGTGGTGGCCGAACTGGCTGGACTGGCTGAAACAACGCGATGCGAAGACGGTGCCGGCGCGCGAAATCGGCGGCGGCACGCTCACGCCGATCGAGGACGCGCCGGGGTCCTACGTGAAGGTAAAGAGCTGGGAGTAAGGCCTGTCTCAGAATCAAAAAGGGCTGGATCGCTCCGGCCCTTTTTATTGTTCAAACTGAGACTTGCGCCGCCAGCTTCACGGGTACCTTGAGATAGCGCACGCCGTTGGCCTCGGCCGGAGGTAGCTTGCCTGCGCGCATGTTGACCTGGATCGACGGCAGCAAGAGCAGCGGCGCGGCCCGCTTGGCGTCGCGCGCGGTGCGCATGGCGACGAACTCGTCTTCGCTCACGCCCTCGTGCACGTGCACATTGCGCGCCCGCTCCTCGCCCACCGTGGTTTCCCACGCATATTGATCGCGACCGGGCGCCTTGTAGTCGTGGCACATGAACAGCCGCGTCTCCGGCGGCAACGACAGCAGCCGGTGGATCGAGCGGTAGAGCGCGCGCGCATCACCGCCGGGGAAGTCGGCCCGCGCAGTGCCGAAGTCGGGCATGAACAGCGTATCGTCGACAAATACCGCGTCGCCAATCTTGTAAGACACGCAAGCCGGCGTATGGCCGGGCGTATAGATCACCTCGGCCTCGAGCGTGCCGATGTTGAAGCGTTCCCCGTCCTTGTAGAGGTGGTCGAACTCGGAGCCGTCGCCGGACACATCGTTGGCATTGAACACCGGGCGGAAGATGCGTTGCACCTCGCAAATGTGTTCGCCGATGCCGACCTTGGCGCCGGTCTTAAGTTTGATGTAGGGCGCGCCCGACAGATGGTCGGCGTGGGCGTGGGTCTCCAGCACGAGGCCGATCTTGACGCCGAGCGTCGCCGCCTCGGCCGGCAGGGCATCGGCAGACTCAACCGTCGCCTCGCCGCTGCGGTGGTCGAAGTCGAGCACAGGATCGATCACGGCGCCCGCAAGCGTCGCCGAATCCCACACCAAATAACTCGCCGTATTGGTCGGCTCGTCGAAAAAGGCGCGGATTTCAGGCTTTCCAGACATTTTTGCGCTCCTTCTTTCATATTCACTTGACTATATATTAGTAATATCTAATATATTAATATCTAATTCAGGGAGAACTGACCTATGCCCGCTCAGACCGCCCGCTGTGGCCCTGCCAAGCGCGCCGGCACCGATGAGTTCGAACAGAAGGCCGCCGACGCCGCCCAACTGCTCAAGCTGCTCGCCAACGAGCACCGCCTGATCATCCTTTGCCGGCTGGCCGAGACCCGCGAAATGTCGGTGAACGGTCTCGCCGAGGCGGTGGGCCTGAGCCAATCGGCGCTCTCGCAACATCTTGCCAAGATGCGCGAGGACGGCCTGCTCGGCACCAGGCGCGAGGCGCAGACCGTCTTCTACCGCCTCGCCGATCCAAACGCGACGCGCCTGTTGGCGCTGTTGCGCGACATCTACTGCCCCTGATCCCGTTCAAGCTCCCCGCAAGACCAACCGGACGACAAGGACAACAAGAAGTCATGAGCAAAGTCGAGAACGTCACCCCCGAGCGCGCCAAGCAGATGATCGATGATGGCGCCGTGCTGATCGACATCCGCGAAGCCAATGAATACGCGCGCGAGAATATTCCCGGCGCGCGCCATTACGCGCTGTCACAGGTCAACCGCGGCCACCCGGTGAAAGACGGCGACACCGTGCTGATCTTCCACTGCAAGTCGGGCGCACGCACCAACATGAACGCCGGCAAGCTCGCCGCCCGCGCCGGCGAATGCGAGGTCTATCTGCTCGCTGGCGGTATCGAAGCCTGGAAGCGCGCCGGTCTGCCAACTTCAGCGCAGACCGCGGGCAGCCCGGCCAACTCGAATAGCGGTGGCATCATCAGCCGCCTGTCGGGCCTGTTCCGCTAAACGACGACGAAAGATTGGCCATGCTGGCGCTGCATTATCTGCTTTCGGTTCTCTCCGGCGGCATGGTCGGGTTCACCCTCGGCCTGGTCGGCGGCGGCGGCTCGATCCTGGCAGTGCCGCTCCTGATTTATGTGGTCGGCGTGCCGAGCACCCATGTCGCCATCGGCACCAGTGCGTTGGCGGTTGCCACCAGCGCCGCCGTCAATCTCGCCGGCCACGCGCGCAAGCGCACGGTGAAATGGCCGTGCGCGATCACCTTCGCGCTCGCGGGCATAATTGGCGCGGCCACTGGCGCGCACCTCGGCAAGCTGGTCGATGGTCACAAACTCCTCTTGCTGTTCGGCGTGCTGATGGTGGTGGTTGGCGCGCTGATGCTCAAGCCCCGCAAGTCAGGCGGCGATCCAGACGTCAGGCTCACCGCCATGAGCGCCGGACGGCTGCTCCCATTTCTGATCGGCACCGGCTTCCTTGTCGGCACCCTCTCCGGCTTTTTCGGTATCGGCGGCGGCTTCCTGATCGTGCCGGGACTGATGGTCGCCACCGGTATGCCGCTGATCAACGCCATCGGATCGTCGTTGGTGTCGGTAACCGCCTTCGGCCTCACCACCGCGGCGAGCTACGCCTGGTCGGACCTGATCGACTTGCAACTGGCCGGCCTGTTCATCGCCGGCGGTGCGCTCGGCGGTTTCGCGGGCATCAAGCTCGCGCACCGGCTCGCCGGTCATAAACACGCGTTGACGCTGATCTTCGCCGGCGTGGTGGTCGCGGTCGGGCTTTACGTGATCGCCCGCTCACTCTGGTTCTAGTTCCCAGAAGTCGATGGCCTGATTGGCCGGCGTTTCCGTGCGGTAATGCACCGTGGCATATTTGCCGCCATGGAAGACTAGCGGCGGCCGCTCGTCGTCACGCATACCGATGATGTGGCCGATGAAAAGGCTGTGGTCACCGCAATCGTGGCGCGCGACGATCTCGGCCGCGACCGCGGCACAGACGCCGGCCAGCACCGGCACGCCGCTCATATGCTCGAACAGGACGTCCGGCTGCGACACGCCCTGCCCGGCAAAATGCTGGCTGATCGCCTCCTGGCCTTGCGCCAGCATGCTGACGCCGAAATAACCGGTCTTGTCCAAAGCTGCGTGCAGGCGGGCCTTCTTGGCCACCGACACGATGCATAGCGGCGGCGACAGCGAGCCGGACATGAAGGCATTGGCGGTCATGGCGCGCACGCCGCCCTCCGCCTCCGCCGTGATCACGGTCACGCCGGTGGCAAAGCGGCCCATGACGCGGCGGAACAGCCTGGAATCCGCTGCGGTCGTCTTTTCACTCACGTTCATCGTCCATTCGTCGTACGCCAACTGCAGACCTTCTAGCGGCCTCCGGCCCCGCCGCAAACCCCCGACCCTTCCGCAAAATGATAACGCACTCGTGAGATTGACCGGGCGCAGCGTCCCCCGACTCAAGCTAAAGTTCACCCTGCCATTCGTTTCCGCGCATGATTATGCAAGGCGGTTCTGGATTTTGCGGGAAGCGGGGCCTTTCAAGCTCAAACGCGCTAACTGCTGGGGATACGCAATGTCCAAAGAACTATATTGGCTAACGCTGACAGTCATCCTGACCGGCCTGTTGTGGGTTCCCTACATTCTCGACCGCATCATGGTGCGTGGGCTGATGGAAGCGATGGGCAATCCCTCGCCCGACGACAAGCCGCAATCGCCATGGGCGCAGCGGCTGCAACACGCGCACATGAACGCAGTCGAGAACTTGGTGATCTTCGCCGCGCTGGTGCTGACGCTTGCGGTGATGAAGCACTCGACCCAAAGCACCATGCTTGCCTGCGCGATTTATTTCTGGGCGCGACTCGCCCACGTCATCATCTACTGGGCCGGCATTCCGGTGCTGCGTACGCTCTCGTTCGCGGTCGGATTCGCGGCACAGGCGGCGCTGGTGCTGGCGGTGTTCGGGAAGCTGTGAGGTGCTTATGCCAGCGGGCCGGCGCGCTCGATAATCGCGCGCGTATCGAGCCCGCGCGGCAGCAGACCGAAGGCGCCGCCGCCGCCTTCACCATCGAGCCGCGAGGCGCAAAAAGCGTCGGCGACGGCGGCCGGCGCATGCTTGATCAGCAGCGCGGCCTGCAAGGCCAACACCAGTTCGCGCACCAGCATGCGGGCCTGGGATTCACCATTGCGTTCAGTATCTTCTAGGCGCTTCTGCAAGCGCTTCACAAAAGCGCGCAGGCGCTTGTCGCCGCCGTCGTCGAGCTCGGCCACCAGCATCTCGCCGGCATTGGGGGTGCGAGCGATTGCGCGCAGCACGTCGAGGCACATGACGTTGCCGGAGCCTTCCCATATCGAGTTCACCGGCGCCTCCCGGTAGAGGCGCGGCATGGTGCTTTCCTCGATGTAGCCGGAGCCGCCCAGCACCTCCATGGCTTCGAAGGTCATAAACGGCGTGCGCTTGCAGATCCAGAACTTGGCCGCCGGCGTCACCACCCGGCGGTACGCAAGCGACGCCTCATCGTCCTGGTCATAGGCACGCGCCAGCCGCATGGTGAGCACGGTGGCGGCTTCGGTTTCGAGCGCGAGATCGGCGAGCACGTTCTCCATCAACGGCTGGTCGATCAGCTTTTTCTGAAAGGCCGTGCGATAGCGGGCGTGATGCACGCCTTGCGCCAGCGCCTGCCGCATCAGGCCGGCCGAGCCGATGGCGCAGTCGAGCCGGGTGTAATTGCCCATCTCGATGATAGTCGGGATGCCGCGGCCCTCCTCGCCGATGAGCTGCGCATAAGCGCCGTCGAACTCGACTTCGCTCGAAGCATTGGAGCGATTGCCGAGCTTTTCCTTGAGGCGAAGGATATGGATGGCGTTGCGCTTCTCCTCCGGCGTCCAGCGCGGCATCAGGAAGCAGCTCAAACCTTTCGGCGCCTGCGCCAGCACCAGAAAGGCGTCGCACATCGGCGCCGACATGAACCATTTGTGGCCATAGAGCCGGAAGCTGCCGCCGCCGGCAGGCTCGGCACGGGTGACATTGGTGCGCAGGTCCGAGCCGCCCTGGTTCTCGGTCATGCCCATGCCGATCAGCGCCGCGCTTTTCTCCCTGACCGGGCGGAAGCGGCGATCGTATTGGCGTCCATAAATTTTCGGCAGCCAATGCTCGGCGATCTCCGGTACCTGCCGCAGCGTTGGCGCCGAGCCATAGGTCATGGCGAGCGGGCAGCAGACCCCGCTTTCGATCTGCATGAGCAGGTAGAAACCGGCCGCGCGCGCCACGTGCGCGCCCGGCTTCGGCTCCGCCCACGGGCTGGAATGCAGGCCGGCGCGCAACGCGATCGCCATCAATTCGTGCCAGGCCGGATGGAATTCCACCTCGTCGATACGGTGGCCGTAGCGGTCGAGGGTGCGGAGCGTCGGCGTGTATTTGTTGGCGTCGAAGCCGAGCTTGACGGTCTCCGGCTTGCCCAGCGTCGCGCCCAGCGCTTTCAGCCCATCCTCGGCCCAACCCGCCTGTTCGCGCCCGACCGCCTCGCGCAGCACGATGTCGCTCGCAAAAACATTATAGGGCTCGAGCGGCGGCGGCTGGTTCTGGACCTCGAACATGGCTCTCCCCGTCATTCCGGAGCGCGAGCGCACCCGGAATGATGGAGGCTAGAGCAATCGCCGATTCACGGAAACAGCGCGACCTGCTCCAGCCCCATGGTCTCGGGATAGCCCATGACCAGATTCATGTTCTGGATCGCTTGGCCGGAGGCGCCCTTCACCAGATTGTCGAGCGCCGAGACGATGATGGCTCGGCCTTCCTGGCGGTCCTTGGCGACACCGATAAACGTCATATTGGAGCCGCGCACGTGCCGGGTCTGCGGCGTCTCGCCGAAGGGCAGCACATGCACGAACGGCTCCTTCGCGTAGAACTTTAAAAGTATCGCGTGAAGCTCTTCCGCCGTCCGCCCGCGTTTGCCCCGCACGTAGATGGTCGAGAGGATGCCCCGGTTCATCGGCACCAGATGCGGCGTGAAGCTGACCACCACCTCCCGCCCGGCAGCGAGTGAAAACTCCTGGTCGAGCTCGGCCATGTGCCGATGGCCGCCGACGCCATAGGCGTTGAAGCCTTCGGAGACTTCCGAGAATAACATCGACTCCTTGGCCGACCGCCCGGCCCCGGTCATGCCCGACTTGGCGTCGATCACGATCTCGTCGAGGTCGATGGCCTTGGCCTTGATCAGCGGCACCAACGGCAACTGCGCGCAGGTGGTGTAGCAGCCCGGATTGGCGACCAAGCGCGCCTTCTTGATGTCGCGCCGGTGGATCTCGCTCAGGCCATAGACCGCCTCGCCTTGCAGCTCTGGCGCATGATGCTCATGGCCGTACCATTTGGCATAAGAGCCCGTGTCGGCCAGCCGGAAGTCGGCCGAGAGATCGACCACCTTGGTCCCCGGCGCCTTGGCCAGCAGTTCCTTCAAGACCTTCTGGGTGGTCGCGTGCGGCAGCGCGCAGAACACGACGTCGAGCCCAGCCTGCGCCCAGTCGATGCCCTCAAGCGCCACCAGCTGCGGCAGCGGATATGGCGAGAAGTGCTGGAAGACGTGGCGCATCTCCTGACCGGCGCGCCGATCGGCGGTGAGCAGCGTGAGATCGGCCCGTGGATGGCGCAGCAGCAGGCGCACCAGCTCGGAGCCGGTGTAGCCTGAAGCGCCCAACACGCCGATCTTCGCCTTGCTGGCCATCGCGAGCCTCGTTCCGTTCAATGCCGTCTCGCACCGCCATGTAGGTTCCGGTGCGCGGGAGCGGTAGGACGCTCATCCCGCCCCGTCAAGCATCAGCCCACCCGGCCCAATTAGGGGCCTCCAGCTTCCAGCCCACCGGCAAACCCGCTATCGTGCCGCCACAACCCGGGGCTGCATTGCGCTTTTCCCGGGGCAAACGAAAAGCCATCCGGAGGAATGATCATGCTCAAATCCATCGCCGGCGCGCTGGCGCTGTCGGCTTGCTTCATCGGCGTGCAAATGGCGGCGGCGCCCGGCGCCCGAGCCGCCGAACTGAAAGTGCTGTCGCAGAAGACTGTCGACGTCCCCGGCCATATCGAATCCGTCGGATACGATGCGGCCGACAAGGTGTTCTACCTCAGCAATTTCGGCGGCGCGCTGAAACCCGCCGACAAAGACGGCAAGGGCCACATCACCAAGATGTCGCTCGACGGCAAGGTGCTGCAGGAAAAAGCGTTGCCGGCCCACGGCGAAGTGATGAACAAGCCGAAGGGCAACTTGATCGAGAACGGGCATTTGTGGGTGACTGACATCGATTCCGTCTGGGAGTTCGATCTCAAGACCGGCAAGAGCCGGCACCTGCCGATTTCCGGCTTCACCTTCGCCAACGACCCGGCGATCCTGGGCGGCGCGCTTTACGTCGGCGACAACCGCTCCGACAAGCTGGTCAAGATCGAGCCGGCCGACTTCCTCGACATGAAGGGCGATCCCAAGATCACGCTGATCTTCTCAGGCAAGGGCATCAACCCGAACGGCCTGTGGGCGGCCCAGGACGGCTCGCTGCTGATGGCCGGCTTCGCGGCCAAGGATAAGCCGCGCGGCATCTATTCGATGAAGCCGGGGTCCGAGCCGAAGCTGATCTCCAAGCCCATCGGCATGCTCGACGGCCTCTATCAGATGAAGGACGGCGACCTGCTGGTTACGGACTGGGTCACCGGCTCCTTGTTCCAGTGGAACGCCAAGAGCGGCATGCACATCCTCGCCAAAGGCTTCAAGGGCCCCGCCGACATCGGCGTCGCGCCCAACGACAAGGGCTATCTGGTGGCCCTGCCGGATCTCGTCACCAGCAAGATTTACCTGATCCAGTTGGGTCAGTAGCCACAGATTAAAGTGTCATCGCCGAGCCGCGCGAACCGCGCCGCGGCCCGGCGATTATCCCCACAACCACTTCACGACATACGAGATGCCGTCGCCGAGGGTGAGCAGCACCGCCGCCCACACGAAGGCGGACGTGACATTGGTGAGTTGGAAGCGCCAATAAGGCATCTCGAAAATACCGGCCACCAGCGGCACCGAGGCGCGCAGCGGTCCGAAGAAGCGGCCGATGAAAATTCCGAGAATGCCCCACTTCTTTACGAAGGCTTCGCCGCGTGGAATGAGGTCGGGATGGCGCGACAGCGGCCATATGTGCTGCACCGAATATTCGAGCTTCAGCCCAATCCAATAGGACAGCCAGTCGCCGAGCGCGGCGCCCAGGCTGCCGGCGATCCAGATCGGCCAAAAGCTCAAGCCGCCGGTCTTGATCAACGCGCCCATGGCGACCAGCGCCGCCCAGGCCGGGATCAAGAGCGAGATGAAGGCGAGCGATTCCCCGAATGCCAGACCGAACACGATCGGCGCCGCCCATTCCGAATGGTCGCGGACGAAGACGACAATATCTTGCACATAGGCGTGAAAATGCATGCGATAGACCGGATGGGCGGGCGCCGTTATCTAGCCCAGCACCCACCGCCACGCCAGCCGGCCGCAGGTCGCAGGTCGCAGGTCGCAAGCATTAGCCCGGCAACTCGGGTTCACGTTTTGGGAAAAGATGCACAATTGCCGCTAACCCCATGATTAGCAAGGGCGCGGCAAGAAACGCTCCGATCGGCCCCCACAGCCAGGCCCAGAACACCAGCGACAAGAACACCGACAGCGGATTGAGGGTGAATTTACGGCCGACGACGCTGGGGGTGACGATCTCACCTTCCAATGTCGCGCACGCGAGATAAAGCAGCGGCGCGATGGCAGCATAGGTCAGCGTGGGAAAGCTGACGAGGCCGACCGTGAACATCGCGCCTTCCATCAGCAGCGAGCCGAGATACGGGATGAAATTCAGCACAAAGGCGAGCACGCCCCAAGCTACCGGATCGGACAAGCCGACCGACCAAGCGATGAGTCCGCCGAGAAGGCCCATCGATAGGTTGATCACCGCCACCACGCTGAGATAACCGGTCAGATTGCGCTCGATGTCGCTCAGTATCCTCAGTACCCGCAACCTCGCGCCGCGAGTTTGAAACAACGCTACCGTCTCGTGGCGAATGCGCGTGCGCCCCAACAGCATGAAGAACAGCGCACCGAAAAAGATGACCATCTGCCCGATCGCCGGGGTCACGATCGATACCGCGGGCTGAACGATCGTCAGGATGTCCAACTGGAGGCCCTTCCCCGCCCCACCCGGCATCAGCGCATTGCGTAGGTCACGCAGTGCCGCGAGCGGTCGGTCGAGCACGTGCAGCTTGTCCTGGATGCTCCTGCCAATCTCTGGCGCCTTGTTGATCCAGTCCACCACCGGCGCCGACAAAAGCATAATCAGTCCGTAGAACGCGCCAGCGACCAGCAGCCACATGATGATGGCCGTGACGAGCTTCGGCACTCGGTGGCGGTCGGCGCGCGTTGACAATGGCCCGAGCATCATCGTGACCACGAAGGCAGCGGCGACCGGCAGCAGCACCGGACGCGCAAGGCTGAGCGCCGCGACCAGCAGGATGAGGAAAATGCCGAAAGTCGCGACCTCGGCGGACGCACGCCGCAGGCCGGGCCCGACCGAAATCGGCGAGGCTCGTTCGGCACCCAAGGCGATCGGACGCCCGACATCGCTGTCCGGGCCTGCCGAAGCCGCCAATTTCGGATCACGGACATCCATGGGACTGATAACGAACCAAGTTCCATTTGGTTGCCCGCGCCGCATGCCGCGCCCAGTTACGCGCCTCGCGGCCCTTTTTCCCCAGCTAATTCGAACTTCCAGGGACCGTGGCCTCACGCCCGTTCGTGGCATAGTGGCTGGCAAATGATTCGGCCCGCCCCTATCTGAAAGGGCCCAACTGAACGTATTCAATGGCCAAGACCGCAACCAAAAAGAAACAAGCGCCCCAAGCCGATCTATTCGGGGGCCCCGCAGCGCACAAAGCCCCGGCGCGCGCCAAACCCGCGCGCGAGAAGCCGGCGAAAGCCCCCCGCGGCGGCAGTGCCGAAGCCGGCTACAGCGCAAAGCACATCGAGGTGCTGGAAGGGCTCGAGCCGGTGCGCCGCCGGCCCGGCATGTATATCGGCGGTACGGACGAGAAGGCGCTGCATCACCTCTTCGCCGAGGTAATCGACAACGCCATGGACGAGGCGCTCGCCGGCCACGCCGACTGGATCGAGGTCGAACTCGAGGCCGACGGCTTCATTTCCGTCACCGACAACGGACGCGGCATTCCGGTCGACCCCCATCCCAAGTTCAAGAACAAGTCGGCGCTCGAAGTAATCATGTGCACGCTGCATGCGGGCGGGAAGTTCGACTCCAAGGTTTATGAAACGTCGGGTGGCCTGCACGGCGTCGGCGTATCTGTCGCCAATGCGTTGTCGGATCGGCTGGAGGTCGAGGTCGCACGCGGACAGCAGCTCTATCGCATGGCGTTCGAGCGCGGCAAGCCGAAGGGCAAGCTGCAGAAGGTCGGCCGCGCACCCAACCGGCGCGGCACTAAGGTGCGCTTTCATCCCGACCCGCAGATCTTCGGACCCAAGGCCGCCTTCAAAGCGGACCGCGTCTTCAAGATGACGCGCTCCAAGGCCTATCTGTTTGGCGGCGTGGAAATCCGCTGGCATTGCGCGAAGGAATTGCTGAAGGGTCTTGAGGACGTTCCAGAAAAGGCGACCTTTCATTTCGCAGAAGGCCTGAAGGACTATCTCGCGGACAATCTTGCCGGCGCCACTCTCGTGCATCCGGACATCTTCACGGGCGCATCAGGCAAGACCGGCCGCCACGGCACTGCCGAATGGGCGATTGCCTGGACCGCCGACACCGACGGCTTCATCAACTCCTACTGCAACACCATTCCGACACCCGACGGCGGCACACACGAATCCGGCTTGCGCTCGGCGTTGTTGCGCGGCCTGAAGGACCATGCCGCCCGCGTTGGCCAGGAAAAGCGCGCGGCACCCGTCACCAGTGATGACATCATGACCGGCGCCGGCTCCATGCTGTCGGTGTTCGTGCGTGAGCCGGAATTCCAGGGCCAGACCAAGGACCGGCTCGCCACCGCCGAAGCCCAGCGCATCGTCGATCAGGCGATCAAGGATCCGTTCGACCACTGGCTCGCCGCCAATCCGACGCAAGCCAGCAAGCTCTTGGACTTCGTCATCGAGCGCGCCGACGAGCGCCTGCGCCGACGCCAGGAAAAGGACATCGCCCGCAAGAGCGCGGTGCGCAAACTGCGCTTGCCCGGCAAGCTTGCCGACTGCTCCTCGTCGGCTTCCGAAGGCTCGGAGATTTTCATCGTCGAGGGCGACTCGGCCGGCGGCTCGGCCAAACAGGCGCGTGACCGCCGCACGCAAGCCGTGCTGCCGCTGCGCGGCAAGATCCTCAACGTCGCCTCCGCCGGCAAGGACAAGCTCGCGCAGAACGCCCAGCTCGCCGATCTCATGCAGGCGCTCGGCTGCGGCACCGGCGCGCATTATCACGAGAAGGATCTGCGCTACGAGAAGGTCATCATCATGACCGACGCCGACGTCGACGGCGCGCACATTGCGTCGCTCCTGATCACCTTCTTCTTCCGCACCATGCCGAAGATGATCGAGGCGGGAAAACTTTATCTCGCGGTGCCACCGCTCTATCGGCTGAGCCACGGCGGCAAGATCGCCTATGCACGCAACGACAAGCACAAGGATGCGTTGCTAAAGAGCGAGTTCCACGCCAACGCCAAGGTCGAGATCTCGCGCTTTAAGGGCTTGGGCGAGATGATGGCGGCGCAGCTCAAGGAAACCACCATGGATCCGTCAAAGCGCACCTTGTTAAGGGTGATGCTGGCGGACAAGGAACTCAAGCCCACCGCCAAGGCCGTCGAACAACTGATGGGCAACAAGGCGGAATCGCGTTTTGCTTTCATCCAGGAGCATGCGGAGTTTGCCAACGAGGAGTTGCTTGACGTGTGAGGCATGAACCGGACGCGGCGATGATAAGGGCGCGCCGGCAAGCGAGGATAAGTTTTTGAGTGCGGCCCGGAAGCGCTCAGCCGCCCTACTCGCACTTCCTCAGCGTCGGGGTCTTCAAACCGGCGGCGAGCGCCACACCGTCCTTGACCAGCACCGCACCACCCTCCGGCTGGTTGAACATGGTGCGGCGGCGGCCGTCCCGGACGCGCATGACCAACTTCTGCTGCTGCGCCGCTTCACTGCCAGGCTTGAATATGACCACGAGCGCCACCTGGGTCGCCGAGAGCCGCGTCGCCGACAGCACGTGGTAGTGATTGATGGCGTAATCGGGTCCGAGATGGTGTTCCTCCACCACCGAGCCATCGTCCTGCAAGATATCGCTGACGTAAGGGTTGCTCGGCAAAGCCGGCCGGTCACAATCGACCGCCCAGGTTCCGAACAGACCAAATTGGCGGAATACGTCGGCGGAGGTTGGCGACCCGGCGGCGGTGGCAAGCGTCATCAAGAGCAACAACGCTACAGCCGCAACAAAGCGCATGACAACCTGCCGTCTCTCCGACTCCAACATGGACCGAGCATAGCAGCCGGCCAAGCGGCGGCAATTATTACAGTGAATTGTGGTACAGTTATGCAGTGATGTTCGATGGCGACCGCCCGGCGAAGTCTTGGATGAAGGATGATCCTATAAATCCGGCCGGGCCGACGCCTGCGCGCGACCGCTTCGGTCATCCAGCCGGGCTTTCCTATCTCTTCGCGACCGAGATGTGGGAGCGATTCTCCTACTACGGGATGCGCGCGCTGCTCGTGCTCTACTTGGTCGAGTATCTGCTGATACCGCAGCATGCGAACAGCGTGCTCGGTCTCTCGTGGTTCCGCGCCGGCCTGGAAAGCGTATTCGGGCCGCTGGCCGTGCAACCGCTGGCTTCACAAATCTATGGCTTCTACACTGGCCTCGTATACCTCACGCCGATCTTCGGTGGCCTGTTGGCCGACCGCGTCCTCGGCCAGCGCCGCACCGTCGTACTCGGCGCCGCGTTGATGGCCGCCGGCCATTTCGCAATGGCGTTCGAAAATCTATTTCTGTTTGCATTGTTGCTGCTGATCCTCGGCAACGGCTGCTTCAAGCCCAATGTCTCTACGCAGGTCGGCGCGCTTTACGCGCCCGGCGACCACCGCCGCGACCGCGCTTTCTCCATCTTCTATGTCGGTATCAATTTCGGAGCGTTCTTCTCACCGCTGGTATGCGGCACACTGGGCGAAGAATGGGGTTGGCACTACGGCTTCGGCGCCGCCGGCGTCGGCATGACCATCGGACTCATCATTTATCTCTGGGCGACGCCGACCTTGCCGCAGGACGCCTTCACCAAGCGCGCGGTGTCGAGCGCGCCGCTCAGCCATCACGACTGGAAGGCGATCCTGTCGTTGATCGTCCTGGTGCTGCCGGTCAGCCTGTTCTGGGCAACCTACGAGCAGCAGGGCAATACCATTGTGCTGTGGTCGAGTGAGTACACCGACCGGCATCTGTTCGGCTTCGAGATTCCGGTCACGTGGTTTCAAGCCTTCAACCCGTTCATGATTTTCGCCTTCACGCCATTCATCGTCGCGCTGTGGCGTTGGCAAGGCGGGCGCGAACCCGCGACCGTTGTGAAAATGGCGATCGGCTGCTTTTTGAACGCCGCCTCGTGGCTAGTCATGCTGGGCGCGGTGCAAGTAACCGGCGACGGCCCGGGGCATGCCCAGGCGAGCTGGCTGTGGCTGTTTGCCTACTTCGTGGTGATCACCGTGGGCGAGCTTTATCTTTCGCCGACCAGCCTCTCGCTGGTGACCAAAGTAGCGCCGCTGCGCGTGTTGTCACTAATGATGGGGGTGTGGCTGGCGACCAGCTTCTTCGGCAATTTGCTCGCCGGTTATCTCGGTACCTTCTGGTCAACCATAGGCAAAAGCGAGTTCTTCCTGATGCTCGCCATTATTTCCGCGACCGCGGGCGCGGTCATCGCACTACTGAATTGGCCGCTGCGGAAGGTCTTAACGGATTAGGAAGTGCGCCGCCCACCTCGTCTCTCATCCCCACGAAAGCGGGGACGCAGAGCTGGATTCCCGCTTGCGCGGGAATAAGCGCAGTATGCCGCCCAACAAGAACACGCCAACTCAATCCAGCGGCAGCCCGACGTATTGCTCGGCGAGAGAGCGCGATGCGGCTTCTGACGAAGTCAGATAATCGAGATCGGAAAGCTGCCGCCGGCGGTCGAAGGCAGTCTCGTTGGGGAAGCGGTGCATTATCTGCGTCATCCACCAGGAGAAGCGCTGGGCATACCACACCCGACGCAGAGCCTTGGCAGAATAACCATCGAGCAGATCGGTGTGTTTCGCCTTGTAGTACTGCTCCAGCGCGCGCGAGAGATAGACCACGTCAGCAAACGCCAAGTTCATGCCCTTGGCTCCGGTCGGCGGCACGATGTGGGCGCTGTCGCCGGCAAGGAACAGCCGTCCGTATTGCATGGGCTCGACCACGAAGCTGCGCATGGGCGTAATGCCCTTCTGCAGCATCTTACCCTCTTTGAGCGTGCGCACCCCGCCGAGCCGCTGATGAAATTCGTCCCAAATACGCTTGTCGGACCAGTTCTCGATTTCCTCGTCGTGGCCGACTTGCAGATAGAGCCGCGCCAGCGTCGGTGAGCGCATGGTGTAAAGTGCAAAACCGCGGTCGGTATAAGAATAGACCAATTCGTCGTCCGGCGGTGGTGCTTCGGCCAGGATGCCGAGCCAACCGAATGGATAGTCACGCTCGAACACGCTCAGCACGCCGTCAGGAATGCTCGGGCGACAGACGCCGTGGAAGCCGTCACAGCCGGCGATGAAATCGCAGTCGATTTCCTGCGCTTTGCCATCGTGGGTGAATCGTATTTTCGGCCGCTCGGAATTGAGATCGTGCACCGTTACGCCGTCGACCTCGAACAACAGCGGACCACCGTCGGCGCGCCGTTGGGCGACTAGGTCCTTCACCACTTCCTGCTGGCCATAGATGGTGACGCGCTTGTTGACCAGCTTCTTGAAATCGAGCCGGTGGATGTCACCGTTGATGCCGATATTGATGCCCCAATGCGGCAGGCCTTCGCGCTGCATACGTGCACCGACGCCGGCCTCCGCCAGCAGGTCGGCCGCCCAATGCTCCATCAGGCCGGCGCGAATACGGTTGTAGATGTACTCTTCGCTGCGGTTCTCGATGATGACGGACTCGATCCCCTGCAGGTGCAGGAGCCGCGCCAGCATTAGGCCGGCAGGGCCCGCTCCGATGATGCCGACCTGTGTGCGCATACGTTGTTCTCCCGGCCGAAAAGTCTTGACGCCGCGCTTATAGGAGCCGCCTCGCAAAAGCGCAAAGGGACGAAGCCCGGAATGGCTGGAACAATTCTGCGGCGGTTCGCGTCTCAGCCTGAGAGCCAGTCGGCGAGCGCGGCGTTCACCGCTTCGGGCTGTTCCAGAGTTGACAGGTGTCCGCAATCAGGAACGATCACCAGCCGTGCATTTGGAATTCCGCCGGCAATCTCTTGGGCCATTTCCGGCGTCGTGAGTTCATCGTTCTCGCCGGTCAGCACCAAGGTAGGGCACCCGATCTGCGGCAACGACGGCCGCGAGTCGGGCCGCGAAATGATGGCCTTTTCCTGCCGCACGAACGCTGCCGCGCCGGTGTCGGACGCCATGGCGTGCAGGATCGCCTCGAGCACCGGCTCCTCCCGGCGGCTGGGCTGCAGGAAGCGCAGAGTGAGCGTTTCGACCACGTCCGGAAAGCGCCCGCCCTCAGCCATCTCGATCATGGCATGGCGCGTCGCGGTCTGCTCTGGCGTATCGGCGCGCGCCGACGTGTCGAGCAACGCCAGCTTCTCGATGCGCTCGGGCGCCTGACGCATCAGTTCGAACGCGAGGTAGCCGCCATAGGACAAGCCGGCGAGCGCGAAGCGCGGCGGCGCTTCGGCCAGGACACGCGCCGCAACTGCACCGATCACGTCGTCACGCCGGTGCTGGGCCACGGTAATCGACCCGAAAGGCCATAATGCCTCGATTTGCGGGCCATAAAGCCGAGCGCTGCATAGAGTTCGGGCACCAAAACAAGGGGCAATGATGATGTCATTTCGACCTCCAACAATGTTCGGGGCGGGCCGCCGGAGACACCAACAGCCCTCACAAAGTCGCAAAACGCCGCGAAACATTAAGAATTAATGCGGTTTAGGGCCCTCGACCATTGACTTTGCGCCTTTCGTCCCTATGTTCCCGGCAGCCGGTTCGCTCATCAGGATTCGAACCGCCTCCCCGCGCAACGTAAACCGTTTTTTCGTCCGGCGCGGCCCCAGGGCTCTCTGAGGTTATATGTCCTTTTCCCATCTCGGCTTATCCGACAAGGTTCTCGCCGCTATAGACGCGGCCGGTTACAAGACCCCCACCCCCATCCAAGAACAGGCCATCCCGCACGTGCTCGCCCGCCGCGACGTGCTGGGCATCGCGCAAACCGGCACCGGCAAGACCGCTGCCTTCGTGCTGCCGATGCTGACCATGCTGGAACAGGGCCGCGCGCGGGCGCGCATGCCGCGCACGCTCATCCTCGAGCCGACGCGCGAACTGGCCGCGCAGGTCGCCGACCACTTCGAGAAATACGGCAAAAACCACAAGCTCAACGTGGCATTGATCATCGGCGGCGTGTCGTTCGACAATCAGGACGCCAAGCTACTGCGCGGCGTCGACGTGCTGATCGCGACGCCGGGCCGCCTGCTCGACCATTCCGAGCGCGGACGGCTGCTACTGTCGGGCTGCGAACTGCTGATCATCGACGAAGCGGATCGCATGTTGGACATGGGCTTCATCCCCGACATCGAGCGCATCGGCAAGCTGGTGCCATTCACGCGGCAGACCTTGTTCTTCACCGCCACCATGCCGCCGGAGATCCAGCGCATCGCCGATACCTTCCTGCACAATCCGGTGCGCGTCGAAGTGTCGAAGCCGGCGAGCACCGCCGTCACGATCAATCAGATGCTGGTGGCGAGCCGCGGTGAACCGCATGAGAAGCGCGAGACCCTGCGCCAGCTCATCGGCTCGGCAGACAATTTCAAGAACGCGATCATCTTCTGTAACCGTAAGCGTGAAGTGGCGCAATTGCACCGATCGCTGGTGCGGCACAAATTCAACGCCGTGGCGCTGCACGGCGACATGGACCAGGCCGCCCGCACCGCGGCGCTGGAAGCCTTCCGCAAGGGCGAGGCAAAACTGCTGATCGCCTCTGACGTCGCTGCCCGCGGCCTCGACATTCCAGAGGTGAGCCACGTTTTCAACTTCGACGTCCCGCATCATTCCGACGACTACGTCCACCGCATCGGTCGCACCGGCCGCGCCGGCCGCGCCGGCACGGCCATCTCAATCGTCGCCCCGATCGACAAGAAATCGGTGGCGTCGATCGAGCGGTTGATTGGGCAGACCATTCCCTGGATGGGCCGGCCGGCGGTTGCCGACGACGGCGACGAAGCGCTCGCCGCCGAGGGTGGCGAGCGCACCCGGCGCAATGGCCGCGGCCGCGAGCGCAGCCGGAGCGGCGCAGAGAAACGGCCGTCACGCCGCGAAGGCGTTCACGGAAAACGGGCCGCCGAGGACGCGCAGCAGCAGCCGGTACGAGCCGGGGACCAACCGCGCGCCCGTGTCGCCAGCGAGCGGCCAGCCGAGGATGCTGACGTCAGCCACCTGCCCGCCTTCCTGCTGCGCCCCGTCACGATCAAGGCCTGAATACAACCCGTTACATCTGCAACTTCCCGTGTCGTAACGCCGCGGAGGCGTCCATTGCAGGCATAACGGCGGCATATATTACACGCTCATTGGCGGGTTCACGGTTTCCATTTACCTGCGATTCACCTCCCTCGCATAGGTTGCGGCGCGAGCGACGCGGTGCTGCCACCTAGCCGCGCGCCGGCCTCGGCTATATGCCGCCAGATGGGGGGTTCGATGAACGTGCGCACCGACGAGCACGAACGCACTTTGGCGTTCGCGAAGATTGCTCTCGGACAAATAAAGGCGCTGCGCCAGCCCGCCACGCCGCGCAACTATGAGATCTGGTACGCCTACGCGACCGGCTACCACCCTTCCCTCAATCAAAAAATTAACGAGACGTTGAAGGAACGGGGCGCGCTCACCGACAGCGACCTCGACGAGGTCTATAGCGCCTTCCTGGCGCCTGCACGCCTTTCCGAACGCATCGACAGCGTCGGGAGCATGGTCAAGGGCGAGATCGAACAGGTGATGGCGATGATCGACGCCGCCGCCGGCTCTGCTTCAAATTATACCGAAAGCCTCGTTGGCATGACGGAGAAGATCGACCAGTCGAAGGATCGCGAAAGCCTGCGCGCCATCGTCGAGGGCCTAGTACAGACGGCCAAGGAAATGGAGGCCTCCAACAAGAAGCTGGAAGCTCGGCTCATTGCGTCAAAACAGGAAATCGACAAGCTCCAGGTAAACCTAGAGGCAATGCGCAACGAGAGTCTGACCGATCCGCTCACCCAGCTTTCCAACCGTAAGTTCTTCGACTCCTCATTGGATGCAGCCATTGCCGAGGCCCGCAGGGACAGTGAGCCGCTGTCGCTCCTGATGACTGACATCGACTACTTCAAGAAATTCAACGACAGCTTCGGCCACCTCACCGGCGACCAGGTGCTGCGGCTGGTGGCAATGTCGGTCAGGCAGAACGTCAAGGGCCAGGACACTGCGGCACGCTACGGCGGCGAGGAGTTCGCCATCATCCTGCCCAACACGATGCTGCGTTCCGCGATCACGGTGGCCGACCACATCCGGCGCGCGGTAATGGCCAAGGACCTGATGAAACGCTCGACCGGCGAGCATCTCGGCCGCGTCACAATTTCGGTCGGCGTCGCGTGCTTGCGCAAGGGCGACACGGCGCAGACGCTGATCGAGCGCAGCGACGCCTGCCTCTATGCCGCCAAACGCAACGGCCGCAACCGAGTGATGTGCGAGACCGACCCAGAGGTCAGCGGCAGCGCGGCGGAAACACAGGTCGCATAAGCGGCGCCAGCCTTTACGTTTAAAAATCTAACTCGGCAAAAAGATAACCAGTCAGTTGCTCGCCGCTGGCGCCTGACGAGATTCCGGCCGTACCGTTCAGATCGATTCTGGCGTCGAGATAGCCGAGCTCCGCGCCGATGCTGAAATAATCTACCGGCGACCATTTCACATTGGCCGCCAGCCGCGTGCTGCGTACGGCCGGGCTGGCGCCTGGAATGCCGATGTCGAGGACAAGCCGGCTGACAAAAACATTTGACTCCCACTGGTCCGACCAAACCCGATGATAGGAGACAACCGCGCTCCACCCGCGCGTGTCCGCCCTGAAGGGAATCACGCTCGCGATCGTCGACAGGTCCGCGTTGGTGCCGAGATAGGGCGAGGCATTCACGGCGTAGGTCGCCTGCATGCTCACATTGTCGTCGTCGCCGATGAACGGCACGGCAATCGTCGCGCCAGCGGTAACGGCCCAGCCGGAGGTACTGCCCGATCGGTTGACGAGCGCAGGAATGAGCGTGCCGCTGCTACCGCCATATTTGAGCTGATGCACCATGGCGGCAAGATCCAGCGTCAACGGATCGGTTTCGTAGAGCCAGCGCGCGGCGAGCACCGGATCCTCAGTGTGAATCGGCGCAAATTCGGTCGACGACGCGCGCGAAGTCGGCACGCCGCTCTCCAGCGACAGCCCCAGTTTCGAATTTTCGTAAATCTCGTATTCGTACCGCACCACCCCGACCGTGCGCGACGGCGCCGTGGCGCTGGACTGGAAGTCGTCTCCGTCCCAGAAATTCATCACGCTATCGGTGTAACCGACGGTCGCGCCGGCGAGCGCCGCAGTTCCGTCCGACAGGGTCGTGGCGAGGGATGAATCGTCGCTGCTATATTTTATCGAGAGATTGAGCGTCGTTTTGAAATCACCCACTCCAGTCGGAGTTGTGGTATCGAGGCTCGGCTCGTAGGTGAAGGTGGTGATGCGCGGGTTGTTGCGCGAAGCGATGCCGCGCGACAATGGCGCCGGCAGACTGTCGCTCGAACGCATCACACTCTGGTAGACTGCGGTGAGCGTGTTGGTGAATTCGACGCATGTATCGCCTGCCTTGAATTGCTGCCACGGGAAATCGGGCTCATCGTCGCTGTCCGCGCAGGCGCCGCCGTGGCCGGAAACTTTCTTCTTGGACGATTTCGCCCCTGCGGTCGCAGGCGCTGCCAGCACCGCGGCCATCAGCAGCACCCCGAGCACGGCGCGCCATCGTCCGAACACGCAACCCTGCACAGGCCCTGCCTCCCCGTCCGGACATTGGGCGGCAGACCTGATGCGCCGTCAAGATGACGCGCGCCGGGGCGTCTTCTTGGCCCCAGTTTTCTTGACCGCGGCTTTCGTGGTTGCAGGCTTCTCGGTTGCGAACTTTTTGGTTGCAGGCTCCCTGGCGCGGGACGGACATTTGCCGGGCCGGGCGGCGGCCTTGCGCCTGGCAACGGCCAGCGCTTCGCGCGCCCATTGGACGAGTTCGTCGGCGTCGTCGTAGAGCCGCTCGGGCAGCTTGCGGAACGAGACGATGGCCCGCCTCCCCGTCTTGGTGCCGTATTCGAACGGCCCGCAGCCTTCTGCTTCGAAGCGCGGGGCGGTCTCGGCGTCGGCCTTCAGATAGATCTCGCCGCTGGACACCAGGCCGAACATGACACCGTCGGCAAACAGGCCGGCGCCGCCGAACAGGCGTCGCACTTCGACCGCACCCAAACCAGAAAATAGCTCTCTAATGAAGTCGGGGTTCACCGGACGGTTCCCGCACTTTGTCATTAGGGGGCGCGGGCGCAAAGCCCGCGAACCCGGAATGACAACAAATGAGCGACAGGCCGCCCGCTATCGCAGGACCTACTCCGCGTCCAGCTTGGCGGGCGTGAGCTGCACGGATTCGCCGCAGCCGCAGGCGCTGGTCTGGTTCGGGTTGTTGAACACGAACTGGGCTGAGAGCTTCTCGATCTTGAAGTCCATCTCGGTGCCGAGCAGGAACAAGACCGCCTTGGGATCAATCAGGATCTTGACGCCCTTGTCTTCAACCACCTCGTCGGTCGGCGCAACGGCGTCGGCGTATTCCATTGTGTATTCCATGCCGGCGCAGCCGCCATTCTTGACGCCGACGCGAACGCCCACAGCCGGCTTGTCGGCGCGCGCCATCACGTCCTTGATACGGGTCGCGGCAGCATCAGTGAGCCGCATCACATGGGGTCGGGGTCGGGGTTGTGCAGTCGCCATCGCAGTCCTCATTCAGTCTTTAATTTGGCGCCTCTGGTCGCGATTTACAGCCCGTGCTCACCACATATTGAGCACGAGTTGGGCCTCGTCCGACATCCGGCTGGGATCCCAAGGCGGGTCCCACACCACTGAAACCTTGGTCTCCTTCACCCCTGGCACGCTCGATACCGCGTTTTCCACCATGATCGGCAGGTCCTGAGCGGCGGGGCAATTGGGCGAGGTCAGCGACATGTCGACCGCCACGGCGCGGTCGTCGCCGATATCGACCTTGTAGATCAGGCCGAGCTCGTAGATGTCGGCCGGGATTTCCGGATCGTAGACGGTCTTGAGCGCACCAATGATGTCATCGGTGAGTCGCGTCAGTTCCTCCGGCGGCAGCGCCGAGGAGCCGCAGATGGCCGCGTTCTCCGGTGGCTTCTCGTCCACTGCGGTCGATTCCGTCACTTGATCGGTCACAGGTGTGTCGTCACTCATGCGAAAAATTCCTGCGCCTTGATGAGCGAGGCAGCGAGCACGTCCACCTCCTCCTTGGTGTTGTACATGGCAAACGAGGCCCGGCAGGTGGCCGTCAACCCAAAGCGCGCCAGGAGCGGCATCACGCAATGGGTACCGGCGCGCACCGCCACGCCGGAACGGTCGATGATGGTGGCGATGTCATGCGGATGCGCGCCCTCCATCTCGAACGAGACCACCGGGCCCTTGTCCGGCGCATTGCCGATAATGCGCAACGAATTGATCTGGCCAAGCCGCTCATGGGCGTATTTGACCAGATCGTTCTCGTGCGCCCGGATGCGCGCCTTGCCGATCGAGTTGACATAGTCGATGGCAGCGCCGAGGCCGATCGCCTGCACGATCGCCGGCGTGCCAGCTTCGAACTTGTAGGGCGGCTCGCCGTAGGTGATGGCGTCGCAAGACACTTCCTGGATCATCTCGCCGCCGCCGTTGAATGGCGGCATGGACGCTAGATACTCGTATTTGCCGTAGAGCACGCCAATGCCGGTCGGCCCGTAGACCTTGTGGCCGGTGAAGACGTAGAAGTCGCAGTCGAGATCGCGCACGTCGACATCGTAATGAACCGCTGCCTGCGCGCCATCGATCAGCACCGGAATGCCGCGGGCATGCGCCAGCTTCACCACTTCCTTCACCGGCACCACGGTGCCAAGCGCGTTGGACATTTGCGTAATAGCGACCAACTTGGTGCGCGGCCCCAGTAGCTTCTCGAACTCGTCGATAAGGAAGTTGCCGTCCTCGTCGATCGGCGCCCATTTGAGCACCGCGCCCTGACGCTCGCGCAGGAAATGCCACGGCACGATGTTGGAATGATGCTCCATGATTGAGAGCACGATCTCGTCGCCTTCCTTGATGCGCTCCCGGCCGAACGTATAGGCGACCAGGTTGATCGCCTCGGTGGCATTGCGGGTGAAGATGATCTCTTCCTTGCGGCCGGCATTGAGGAACTTCTGCACGGTCTCGCGCGCGCCCTCATAGGCTTCGGTCGCCTCGTTGGCGAGATAATGCAGGCCGCGGTGCACGTTGGCGTATTGCTCGGTATAGGCCTTGTTGACGCGGTCGAGCACGGCCTGCGGCTTCTGCGCCGACGCGGCGTTGTCTAGATAGACCAGCGGCTTGCCGTAGACCTTCATCGCCAGCGCGGGGAAGTCTGTGCGGACGCGGTCGACGTCGAAGGAACCGTTGCTCACTGCCGGATGCATTGTCACCCCCGCGACCCCATCCAGTCGATCGCCGCGCTCATCAGCGCCTCGCGGATCGGGTCGTTGCCGATCTCGTCGATCACCTCGCCGGCGAAGGCCTGGATCAACAGCGCCTCGGCCTCCGGTTCGGTAATGCCGCGCGACATCAGATAGAACTTGAGCGCCTTATCGGGCGCCGAGGTGGTGGCGCCATGGCCGCAAACCACGTCGTCGGCGAAGATTTCCAGCTCCGGCTTGGCGTCAGCTTCCGCCTCGTCGGTGAGCAGCAGCGAGCGCGTCATCATCTTGGCGTCGGTCTTCTGCGCGTGCGGCTTGACCACGATCTTGCCCTGGAACACGCCATGGCTTTCATCGTCCAGCACGGTCTTGAACTGCTCGCGGCTGTCGCAATGAGCCGCGGCATGCTCGATCAGCAGCGTGGTGTCGACGTGTTCCTTGCCGCGCAGCAGATTGACGCCGCGGATTCCGCCATGGCTGTGCTCGCCCGCAAAGCCCACGAAGTTCTGGTTACGCACGAGCGTGGAGTCCGCCGTGTAGGCGAAGCTGTTGAAGGTCGCCTTGGCGCCGACCTGCGCGAGCAGGCTCGCGACATGCAGGGCGCGCGCCTGGGTGATCTTGAAGTAGTCCACTTGCGCTTGATCGCCGACCACCAGTTCGAACACCGCGTTGACCTGTGCGTCGCCGCTGTCGTGGTCTTCGATGATGGTGGCGTGAGCGCCCTCGCCGACCACGACCAGCGAGCGCACAAAGGTGGCGCTTGGCTTATCGGAGCCGGTAGCGAAGATTAGATGGATGGGGCGCTTGAGCTCCGCGCCCTCGGCGACCTGGATGACGGCGCCGTCGCCCATCAGCGCGGTGTTGAGCGCCACCGCCACGTCGTCGGTGGCAAAGGTCTTGCCGACGTGCTCGGCGACCAGAGCGCCCCCCTTGGCGAGCGCGTCGGCAAGCGAGCCGATGATCAGCCCCTCTTCCGGCGCGAGATCGGAGATCTCAGGCGCGAACACTCCGTCGACGAAGACCACCCGGCGGCAATCGACAGCGGCGAGGATCTTGCCGGCGTCCTTGGCGCGCGCCTTGGCATTCGCATCGGGCGGGGTGCTGAGCGGATTGGCCTCGCGCATCAACGCGCGCAAGTCGGTGTATTTCCACTCCTCCACGCGGCGGTGCGGCAGGCCGTGCAACTCGAACTGCTTGAACGCGCCCTCGCGCAAGGCGGCGATGCCGCCCTTGCCCGGCAGTGAGCCGCGCGCGGCCTCGTAAGCTGCGCTTAGCGCCTGTTCGGCCGCTGTCTTCATGGGCGTGACGTCTGCCATGACTTACGCCGCCTCCTCGCCCACGTATTCAGCATAGCCCTTGGCTTCGAGCTCGAGCGCCAGCTCCTTGCCGCCGGTCTTCACCACCTTACCCCTAGCCATCACGTGCACGACGTCGGGCACGATGTAGTCCAACAGACGCTGATAGTGGGTGATGACGATCATCGAGCGCTCAGGCGAACGCAGGGCGTTGACGCCGTCGGCGACGACCTTGAGCGCGTCGATGTCGAGGCCGGAGTCGGTCTCGTCGAGCACGGCAATGCGCGGTTGCAACACAGACATCTGCAAGATTTCCTGGCGCTTCTTCTCGCCGCCGGAAAAGCCGACGTTGACCGGCCGCCGCAGCATCTCCTGGCTGATGCCGAGATGCTTGGCGGTGTCGCGCACCAGCTTCATGAATTCCGGCGTGGAGGCTTCCGCCTCGCCGCGCGCCTTGCGCTGTGCGTTGAGCGCGGTGCGCAGGAAGGTCATGGTGGCGACGCCGGGCACCTCGACCGGATACTGGAAGGCAAGGAACACGCCCTTGGTGGCACGCTCGTCCGGGCTCATCTCCAGGATGCTCTCGCCGTCAAGCAGCACATCGCCTTCAGTGACCTCATAATCCGGTTTGCCGGCGAGCACATAGGCCAACGTCGATTTGCCCGAGCCATTGGGGCCCATGATGGCCGCAACCTGGCCCTTCTCGATCGTCAGGTCGAGGCCGTTCAGGATCTTCTTGCCGTCGATTTCGACGTGCAGGTTTTTGATTTCAAGCAATGACATGATCTCTTCTTTCTAGCTCTTGTTCTCGGCGCCCCAGCGCCACCGCCATTCACCATCGGTTCTCCGGCGCGACGTCTGAACGAACCAGAACGTGGTGGCCGCAATAATCACCGCCCACAGCATCCAGGCGACCAGATTTGAGCGGTCGACCAGCAAATTCATCGCCACGATCGAGCCGGCCACGATGGCGGCCACCGCGATCGTGACCGCCCACCCTTCCCACGTCACCGGCGTCGCGCCGTAGCCGTAGCGTTTTGGCTTGAACCAGTAGCGGATCATGGCTTCAGCCCACGCTTCCTTCCAGCGAGATCGAAATCAGCTTTTGCGCCTCGACCGCGAATTCCATCGGCAACTGCTGCAGCACATCGCGTACGAATCCATTGACCACGAGCGCGGTCGCCTCTTCCGCCGACATGCCGCGGCTCTGGCAGTAGAACAGCATGTCCTCGGAGATCTTGGAGGTGGTGGCCTCGTGCTCGAAGATGGCCGAGGAGTTCTTGGCCTCGATGTAGGGCACCGTGTGGGCGCCGCACTGGTTGCCGATCAGCAGCGAGTCACAGTTGGTGAAGTTGCGCGCATTGGTCGCCTTGCGGTGGGCGGAAACCAGCCCGCGATAGGTGTTGTTCGACTTGCCGGCCGAGATGCCCTTGGAGATGATCCGGCTGATGGTGTTCTTGCCGAGGTGGATCATCTTGGTGCCGCTATCGACCTGCTGGTGGCCATTCGAGATCGCGATCGAGTAGAACTCGCCGCGCGAATTATCGCCGCGCAGGATGCAGCTCGGGTATTTCCAGGTGATGGCGGAGCCGGTCTCGACCTGGGTCCAGGAGATCTTCGAGTTCTTGCCGCGGCAGTCGCCGCGCTTGGTGACGAAGTTGTAGATGCCGCCGCGGCCTTCTGAATCGCCTGGATACCAGTTCTGCACGGTCGAATACTTGATCTCGGCGTCATCGAGCGCGATCAGCTCAACCACCGCGGCGTGTAACTGGTTTTCGTCGCGCATCGGCGCGGTGCAGCCTTCGAGATAGCTCACGTAAGCGCCCTTGTCGGCGATGATCAACGTGCGCTCGAACTGGCCGGTATTGGCCTCGTTGATGCGGAAGTAAGTCGACAGCTCCATCGGGCAGCGCACGCCTTCCGGCACGTAGACGAACGAGCCGTCGGAGAACACCGCCGAATTGAGCGTGGCGAAGAAATTGTCGGAAGTCGGCACCACAGATCCGAGATACTTCTTCACCAGTTCGGGATGCTCGCGGATTGCCTCCGAGATCGGCATGAAAATCACACCGGCCTTCTTCAGCTCTTCCTTGAAGGTGGTAGCGACAGAAACAGAATCGAACACGGCGTCGACCGCGACCCGGCCGGACGAGCGGTATTCGCCGCCCGTCATCTCGTCGTCGAGTTCGCTCGGCTCGCCCTGCTTGCGCACGCCGGCGAGGATTTCCTGCTCTTTCAGCGGAATGCCGAGCTTCTCGTAGGTCTTGAGGATTTCGGGATCGACTTCGTCGAGCGAGGCGAATTCTTTGCGCTTCGGCGCCGAGTAGTAATAGATTTCTTGGTAGTCGATCTTGGGATAGCTCACGCGCGCCCAATTCGGCGCGCGCATGGTCAGCCAGCGCTTGTAGGCGCCGAGCCGCCATTCGAGCATCCACGGCGGCTCGCCCTTCTTGGCCGAGATGTAGCGGACGGTGTCTTCGTTGAGGCCTTTATCGGCCTTCTCGGATTCGATGTTGGTCTCGAACCCATACTTATACTGATCAACGTCGATGCTTTTGACCTGCTCGACGGTCTCTTGTACGGCCGGCATTCTTCCCTCCGCTCACGGTTGCAAGGACCGCGGGTTGGATTTGTCGGTTATGGTGGCTTAGCGGTTCTGTTCGCCAGCTTCCCTGTTTGGTTGATCTCGTTTGGCACCTCGTTGTGCGCGGTCAAATTCGCGCTCACTTGGGCACCGGTTTCGGCCGCGTCACGCGGCCAGTTCGCGTCTCTCCTTAAGTAATGACCCCGCAAGCATAATCCAAGTTGCGAGGAACTGTTCCACAGCGGCTTCCGACGTCTTCGAGCCGAGGCTGACCCGCAACGCCCCGCGCGCCAATTGGGGCGAAACGCCCATGGCCGCCAGCACATGCGAGGGCTGCACCTTGCCGGACGAGCAGGCGGACCCGGAAGACAGCGCTATGCCATTGAGATCGAAGGCGATAATCGCGGTCTCCGCCTTCAGGCCGGGAACCGCGAACAAGGTGGTATTGGGCAGGCGCGGGGCGCCCTCGCCGAAAATCACTGTTTCCGGCGTCGCCGCCTTGAGGCCACTTTCCAACCGGTCGCGCAAGGCCGTCATGCAGGCAGCGTCCCCCTGCCCCGCGGCCCGGACAACCGAAGCGGCGGCGCCGAAGCCGGCGACGGCGGCCACATTCTCGGTGCCGGCGCGCTGGCTGCGCTCCTGGCCGCCGCCCTTGATCAAAGGGTCCGAAATATGGATGTCGCCGCGCCGGATCAGCGCGCCGACGCCTTGCGGGCCGCCGAGTTTATGGGCGGACAGGCTCATGAGGTCGGCGCCAAGCGCCGCCATATCGCAATCGATGCGGCCGGGCGCCTGCACTGCATCCACGTGCAGCAGGCCGCCGGCGCGGTGGACGAGTTCGGCAATCCTGGCAATCGGCTGAATCACGCCGGTCTCGTTGTTGGCGAGCATGACCGAAACCAGCGGCCGCTCGGCTTCGACAAGCGCCCGTTCCAGCGCGGCGCAATCAACAACCCCATTGGCGTCAACGGCAAGTTCCGTAACCTGCTCGGCCAGGAACCTGCCACCGCGGCGCACCGACGGGTGTTCGACCGCCGAGACGAACAGCCGGTCGCGCGGGGCCTTTTCGCCAGCCGTCCCCACCGTCGGGGTCAACGCCAGCATGTTCGCTTCAGTCGCCCCCGACGTGAAAGTGACGTCCTTGGCGTCGGCTCCAGCCAGCGCCGCAACTGCGGCACGCGCGTCCTCCACCAGCCGGCGGGCCGCACGGCCCTCGGCATGGACCGAGGAAGCATTCCCGACCAGGCCCAGAGCCTCGACGACGGCTGATCGGGCCTCCTCCCTTAAGGGGGCGGAGGCATTCCAGTCGAAATAGGCCCGTTCCTTCATAAAGCCCTTGGCTGATTCCGGTATCAAGCTACCGTTTAGCCCTAGGCCCCGCAAAAAGCTTGCTTTTTGCCCCTAGGGTCATGCTAGAAGCCCATTCATGCAGGCCACTTATAGCCTGTGTTGCGCTTGTGACCAGCGGAAATCACATAATTAGAACAATTCTAAAGAAGGCGCCGGGGCTCCGTTTGTACCACCCGGCGCACCGCCAATCCTGACGCGCCGCTCGCGGCACCAAGCTTGTCTGAGGTCAATCGAATGCCTGAGGTTATCTTCACCGGTCCCGCCGGACGTATCGAGGGCCGGTATCACCCGGCGCGCCAGAAGAACGCGCCCATCGCCATCGTCCTGCATCCGCACCCGCAGTTCGGCGGGACGATGAACCATCAGATCATCTATCAGATGTACTACGCATTCGTGCACCGGGGCTTTTCGGCGCTGCGCTTCAATTTCCGCGGCGTCGGCCGCAGCCAGGGCAACTTCGACCACGGCACAGGCGAACTCTCGGACGCCGCGGCGGCACTCGACTGGGCGCAGACCATCAATCCTGAAGCCAAGAGCTGCTGGATCGCAGGGTTCTCGTTTGGCTCATGGATCGGCATGCAGCTTCTGATGCGGCGGCCCGAAATCGAGGGCTTCATCTCGATCTGTCCGCCGGCCAATCTTTACGACTTCTCATTTCTCGCACCCTGCCCGTCCTCCGGCCTGATCATCCATGGCGACAAGGACGCGGTGGTGCCGCACAAAGACGTCACCGCGCTGGTCGAGAAGCTGAAGACCCAGAAGGGCATCGTCATCGAGCAAAAGGTGGTGCCCGGCGCCAATCACTTCTTTGACGGCAAGGTCGAGACGCTGCTCGAGCAGATCGGCGGCTATCTCGACAAGCGCCTGAAGATCGAACGCAAGCCGAGCGCGGCATAGGACTGCGCATTGCGCCTGATGATAGACGTGATGGCCGGGCTCGTCCCGGCCTTTCACGTTTTTGGAGTCGCAAATTGGGCTTAGATCAGCGCACGGCGTAGTGCGGGCGACGCATGATAGAGCGGCACGTGGCCGGCGACCAGGATCTGGGCGCTGCGTTTATAGGCCGCTTGCGCGATCTCGACGCCCTTGTCGGTGATGCGCGCTTCGATCGCCGCCTCGAGCACGCCGGCCGGGTTTTCGATGCCGATCTTGGTTTCGCTGAAAGCGGAGCCTAGCGCGCCGACGTTCCGCGCCACTTCGTGCGCGACCGTTCCCGGCACCAGCGCGGCAGCGGCAAGGCAACAGCCGCCCGACACCGCCATCGAACGATGGCCCGCCTGTGGCGTGAAATAGCGCGCGGTGATGTTACCCTCGCCGCGCGGCGCTCCAACCAGACAGACTTTGGGGATCGTCTCACTATTGGCGAGTTCGTCGGCCGACATAGGCTGGCCGTCGCGCTTCTTCAGACCCATGCGCAAACCGGCCTGCGTCCAAACGTTGCGCAATTTGTCCATCAGCGTCTTGTCGGTGTCGAAGGTCTCAATTCGGTCCTGAACGTCGCGACTGAAATCAGCGGCGCGCGCGATCACCATTGGCACCGCAACATCGACACAGGAGACGTCAATGCCCTCGATTCGGTCGACGGCGTTACCGGTCGGCAGCAGCTTGCCGGTCTTGGCGCCGACCGGCTCGTTCAAAAACAGATCGACGCCCGGCCAGATGCCATCTACGCCGGGGATGGTCACATCCTCCGCCAGCCCCTCGGCGAAGGTCATGCGCGAGGCGGCGGTAACGCCGGTGTTGGTATTGCGGATGTTCAGTTCGAACGCGCCATCGCCGCCACGCGGCACCAGCCCGGTATCGAGCGCCCATAACGGCAGAGCCGCGGACATGTTGCCGCAGTTCACGCTCCAGTCGATCGCCGACTTATCGGCGGCGAGTTGCGCCAATGTGCTGACCAAGAGCGGCGTGTCGTCCGCTGCCGTCTCGATCGCGGCGAAGAACACCTTATTGCCAGTCGGAGCGACGCGTCCGAGGCCGGTGAGTTGCTTGTTGCCGAGCCGCGTACCGGTGAGCGGCACACCCATCAGGTGCCGCAACAGTTCTTCACGCAGCGCCGTGTCGTTGGGGGCGAATCCCTCCCAGATGACAAGGCCGGTCGACGTCCCGCCGCGCACGTGATGGACGGGGAATTCGACGACGCCGTTGCGCACGCGCACCGCGAAGTCCGGCAGCGCGGGTAACCTCTGGCTATTTGGATTTTCGCGCACTTGCGCTGAGAGAACGACGTTCATGCGAAACTCCCATCTTGGCCGCTCGCTTCAAACGAGCAGGCGCGCGACGCCGCCACTCAATCGGTTGCGGCGAAAGGGCCTTAGCCGGGAATATCCAAGTCCCGGTTAGACGAACTTTTTCACTGTCAGCACAGCGTTGAGCCCGCCGAAGGCAAACGAGTTCGACATCGCGGCGTTGACTGACATGGCGCGCGCCTCGTTGGGCACGTAGTCGAGGTCGCAGGCCGGATCGAGGCCGAGATAGTTGATCGTGGGCGGCACGATGTCGTCGTGCACCGACATCACCATCGCCGCCATTTCGAGCGCGCCGGCAGCCCCCAGCGCATGGCCGACCATCGACTTGGTCGACGACAACGCCAGCTGGTCAGCGTGGGCGCCGAAGATCTGGCGCACCGCCTTGGTCTCGGTCTCGTCGTTGATGGCGGTGCCGGTGCCGTGGGCGTTGACGTATTGGATGTCCTCCGGTGCGAGTTGAGCGTCGTCGAGTGCACCCTGAATCGCCCGCGTCATGCCGCCGAGATCCGGCGCGGTCAGGTCGGCGGCGTCCGCGGTCATGCCGAAACCAACCACCTCGCAAAGAATATTGGCGCCGCGCGCTTTGGCTCGCTCCAGCGGCTCCAGCACCATCATTGCTGCGCCCTCACCGAGCACCAGGCCTTTACGGTCCTTCGAGAACGGCCGGCAGGTATCGGGCGCCATCACGCGCATGGCTTCCCAGCCGCGCACGGTCCCAAAGGTGATGCAAGCTTCGGTTCCGCCGGTAACAGCGCAATCGACCATGCCGGACCGTATCATTTGGAAGGCAAGCCCGATCGCATGCGTCGCCGAGGCGCAGGCACTCGCCACCACGAAAGCGGGACCGCGCAAGCCGCATTGCATCGACACCTGGCTCGCCGACGCGTTCACCATCAGCTTCGGCACGGTCAGCGGGAACACGCGCGTTTTGTGCTCGACATAGAGCCGCCGGTAATTATCGTCGAGGGTGCCCTGCCCGCCGGCGCCGGTGCCGACGATCGTGGCGGTGCGCAGCGACAGCGTCATGTCGAATTCGATGCCGGCCTGCGCAATCGCTTCGCGCGCCGCCACCACAGCGAACTGCGAAACGCGGTCGAGGGTGGACAGCGCGCGCTCCT
The DNA here is from genome assembly GCA_963732895.1 of uncultured Pseudomonadota bacterium. Classification (GTDB taxonomy): domain Bacteria; phylum Pseudomonadota; class Alphaproteobacteria; order Rhizobiales; family Xanthobacteraceae; genus Pseudolabrys. The sequence continues at coordinate 110,459 of CAVTBG010000014.1, forward strand.
CGAAATACTGGAGCGGGTCGAAGCCGCGCACCTGGGCAGCGACCTTCTGACTTCAACTCTTCGGAGCCGGCGATGTCGATCGGCCCGATGCCGCTGACGCCCTGCTTGAGTCCAGCCCAATAGGAGTCGACCGTAAGGCCGAGCGGCGTGATGGCCCCAAGGCCGGTAACGACAACGCGATTCACATCATTCACGACTTCTTGTCGGCCACCAGCTTTTCGATGGCCTTGACGACGTCGTCGACGGTATCGAATTCGGTGCGCGGGTTGTTGGTATTGGCATTGTATGGAATCGAGATATCGAACTTCTCTTCGAGATCGAAAATCATCTCGACAGCATCAAGCGACTCGAGGCCGAGATCCTCGAGGCGGTCGGTCAATTCGACGTTCGGCTTGTCGGCCCGCTTCTTCTTGGCAATGATTTCAATCACGTCACTGGCAACATCGGTCATCGCGTTTGACCCCCACTATTTACGGACCGTTCGACGGCCTCCAGCCGCGCGCTGATCTCGTCAACCTTTCCATGCAGGCGCTTCTGACGACCGGCGTAAAGAAACCGCTCCGTCGAGCGCTCGTGCAGCTGCGCTGGAAAGCCGGATACGAAAGTCCCCGCCGCGACATTGCTGGCGACGCCGGAGCCCGCGGCAACCACCGCCTGGTCCCCTATCGCTACGTGATCAGCAACCCCCACACCGCCCCCTAAACGCACTCGATCGCCGATGCGAACGCTGCCGGAGATGCCCACCATTCCGCAGATCATGCAGCTTTCGCCGACGGTCACATTGTGCCCGATATGGACGTGATTGTCGATTTTGGTCGCGCATCCGATCCGAGTGGTTTCGATGGTTGAACGATCGATGGTGGTGCACGCCCCGATTTCGACCTCATCGGCGATCTCAACCGTGCCCAGTGAATGCACGCGCGTCACCACCATGCCGGGAACGAAGGCGGTCGGCGATGCCAAGTCTGGCGCGTAGCTGAAACCATCGGCGCCGATCACCGCATTGGCGTGGATGATGACCCGGTTGCCGATGCGCACCCGGTCCTCGATGCGCACGCCGGAGTGGAACACGCATTCGGCCCCAATCTCCACGCCGGCGCCGATGGTGACATTCGGCAGCAGCACCGTTCGCGCGCCGATGCGGCAGCGCGGACCCACCGTGGTATGGGGCCCGATGCTGACGCCCTCGCCCAGTTCCGCGTCGGGCGCGACGACCGCTGTCGGATGGATGCCCGCCTCATATGCCGGCCCGGGGTCGAACAGAGCGGTCAGCCGAGCCAGCGCCAAGCGCGGGTCGTCGACGGTGATCAGGGCTTTGAACGCGCCTGCGGGAACCGGGTTTTTGGCTGCGACCACCGCCGCCTGCACTTTGCCACACGCGAGCGCGGTGACGGCGTCGCTGCTCATCGCAAGCGCCAGATCGGAACCGCGCTCGGCCCCGGCCGGATGCACAAGACGGTCGATCTGAAGGGCGCCGTCGCCCTCGAATCGAGCTTCAAGCGCTTGTGCGATATCCTTGATCCGCATAGAGAATTTGATTTTTCTAGCTTGGCTGGGCCGGCCCGTCCGGCGGTTGCGGGCAGAACGTGCACCAGACCCGCGCCTTGGTCAATTGCGTGCCGGTCGGACCAAAACCCCGCCTTTCATCGGCGCGGGCACCCCGGTCGTTGTCGGAAAGGTGAGCGGCAGGCCGCGCCAGGAGCGAACCGCCATATAGGCAAAGGCCTGCGCCTCGAGCGCGTCGGCCGACCAGCCGGCTGCATCGGCTGTATCAACCGTCGCCGGCGCGAGCCGTTCGGAGAGCATGCGCATCAGAGTCGGGTTGTGGGCGCCGCCACCGGAGACGATCCAGGTCTTTGGTGGTGTCGGCAGATGGGGCACGACGCGCGCGACCGCCGCCGCCGTCAGCGCGGATAAAGTAGCGGCGCCGTCAGATACCGAAAATTCCGGCAGGCCGAGTTTGGCGTAGGCGAAGGCGTTACGGTCGAGTGATTTCGGGCACGGCAATGCGAAAAAGGCATCCTCCAGCACGCGCCGGATGAAGTCCTCATGCACCCGGCCTCTCGCCGCCTGGTCGCCGTCGCGGTCAAGCGGCGCGCCCGTGCGCGCACGCATGAAATCATCGATCAGCGCGTTGCCCGGGCCGGTGTCGCAAGCGATTGGATCGCCGCCGTCGACGAAGGTGACATTGGCGACGCCGCCGACATTGAGCACCGCGATCGGATGCGGCCGCTCCAACGTGCGCGCCAGCGCCTGATGATAGACCGGCACGAGCGGCGCGCCCTGGCCGCCGGCGGCGACATCGGCGGCGCGGAGATCATGAACCACGGTCATGAACAGCCGCCGCGCCAGCGCGGCGCCGTCGCCGATCTGTACCGTCAGCCCTTTGTCGGGACGATGCAGCACGGTCTGTCCGTGAAAGCCGACGACGTCGATGCTGGCCCTATCGATGCGCTCGGTTTCCAGAAAGGCCTTGACGGTCTCCGCCTGCACGCGGGTCACGAAGGCTTCGGCCTCAGCCAGCACGCCGGGCCGCGCCGTGCGGTCTGTCAAAGCGACGCCTGCTTCCAGCGCCCGCCGCAGCAGATCGCGTTCTGCTTCCGAATAGGGCCGGTAACCGGTCGGCCCGAAGCCCTGGATGGCCTCGCCGTCGGTCTCGAGCAGCGCCACATCGACCCCGTCGAGCGAGGTTCCGCTCATCAGCCCGATTGCCCGCACGTACCCAGCCCTTTGCCCAGCCCTCTGCCCAGCCCTTTGCTCAGCCCTGCCACCGCTTGTCGCCCCGGTCAGTTGAATCCCTGACCGGACCTGTTACACCACCCGCGCCCCCGAGGCGATAAAGCCGCGGGCCAAAAACCTCGGCTCAAGAGTGACGACCGATGAGTGCCTATAAGTCCGAATTTCTTAATATTCTCGCCGAGCGCGGCTTCATCCACCAGATCTCGGAGCCGGAAGACCTCGACGCGCGCGCCGCGGCCGGGCCCATCGCGGCTTATATCGGCTTCGACTGTACGGCAGCGTCGCTCCATGTCGGCTCGCTGCTGCCGATCATGATGCTCTATTGGATGCAGCAAACCGGCCACCGGCCGATCGCGCTCATGGGCGGCGGCACCACCCGGGTCGGCGATCCCTCCGGCAAAGACGAAAGCCGGCGCATCCTCACGGACGAACAGATCAACCAGAATCTGGCCGGCATCCGCGCGGTGTTTGCCAAGTTCCTGAAGTTCGAGGAGCACGGCGGCAGCGCCATCATGGCCAACAACGCCGACTGGCTGAACACGCTCAACTACATCGACTTCCTGCGCGACGTCGGCCGGCATTTCTCGGTCAACCGCATGCTCTCGTTCGATTCGGTGAAGATGCGGCTCGACCGCCAGCAGGAACTGTCGTTCCTCGAATTCAACTACATGGTGCTGCAGGCCTACGACTTCGTCGAGCTCAACAAGCGCACCGGCTGCATCCTGCAGATGGGCGGCTCCGACCAGTGGGGCAACATCGTCAGCGGCATCGACCTTGGCCGCCGCATGAACAACGCGCAACTGTTCGCGCTCACCGCGCCGCTGATCACCACCGCCTCCGGCGCCAAGATGGGCAAGACCGCCGCCGGTGCGGTGTGGCTCAACGCCGATCTCGTGAGTCCCTACGACTACTGGCAGTATTGGCGCAACACCGAGGACGGCGACGTTGTCCGCTTCCTCAAGCTGTTCACGGTGCTGCCGCTCGACGAGATCGCCAAGCTGTCGGCCTTGAAGGATCAGGAGATCAACGAGGCCAAGAAGGTGCTGGCGACCGAAGCCACCGCCATGGTGCACGGGCGCGAAGTCGCCGACAAGGCGGCCGACACCGCGCGCCGCACCTTCGAGGAAGGTACGCTTGATCAGAACCTGCCGACCGTGGAGATCGCCCGCGCCGACCTCGACAAGGGCCTGGGCGTGCTGCTGGCGTTTTCGGAAAAGGCCAAGCTCGTCACCTCCAACGGCGACGCGCGCCGTCAGATCAAGGCGGGCGGGCTGAAGGTGAACGATGCCACCGTCACCGATGAGAAGATGACACTGACGCCAGACAACTTGACGCCGGAAGGCGTGGTCAAGCTCTCGCTCGGCAAAAAGCGGCATGTGTTGTTGAAGCCGGTGTGAGGGGCGCGGCTGTTCGGAGCGAACGGCGAAGGCTGGAAGCGCGATCAAGGGCGCCGGTCAGCGCTCGACAAGGCGATTTCCGCTGTCAGGAGTTGAACCGGACGTACAGGCGGCTGGGGTCGCACTTCGCGTTTTGACCGAGGTCGTGTGAAAACGCGATTGCATGACCACTGATGACAGGCCGCTCTTGCGCGTGCAGCGATGGCACGCGCCGACAGGCAAGCGTGGTCAGGCGACGATGGCCCTCATCAGCGGCTTGGCGCCGAAAATGTTGATCATTCGTTTCATATTGTATGCCAGCACCTGTAGGCTCATCTCGGTTTGAACCCTTGGGAGGGTCTTGGTCAGGAAATGGGTGCTGCCCATCCATGTCTTTAGGCTCGCGAACGGATGTTCGACGGTCTGCCGGCGGATCGTCATGGCCTCCGGCATGCGGTCGAGCCTAGCCTGCATCTTGTCGAGAACGCCTTCGTGCTCCCAGCGCTTCACGCGCTTTACCTTATCAGGCGTGCATCTGGATTGGAGCACGCATGTCAGGCAGGCCGTGAGGTTGCGGTATTGATCGATATTGTCGCGCCGATCGGAGCGCACCTTGCCCCTGGTCAGGAACTTGCCCGCAGGGCAGGTGTAGCGGTCGTTCTCGGCGTCGTAGATGAAGTCCGCCACGGTGAAGAGGCCGCGCTTGGCGTTGCCGGAGGTCTGGGTCTTGGGGATTACGGGCAGAATGCCAACGCCCTCACAGGCCAGCACCTCGTCGCCGTTGTAATAGCCGCGATCGGCCAGCACCGTGATCTCCCCGCATCCGGTCGCCTCGCGGGTCTTGTGGCCCATCGAGGTCAGTTGCGCCCGATCGCTGCCGATGTTGGTTACCTCGTGCGCGACAATCAGATGGTGCTCGGCATCGACGGCGATCTGGACATTGTAGCCGACGGTGCCGGTGCCCTTGCCGCTGGTCGCCATCGAGCGCGCGTCGGGGTCGGTCAAGGAGACCTGCTTGTCGGGCGCTGCCTCGACCTGCCTTCCCATCTCCTTGAGAGACTGCATCTGCCGCCGCAGCCCCTCGATCTTCTCCTTGAGGCGGGTTGTCGTGGCCTCGGCCACATCGCTGTCCTGCCGGTCGGCACGGTCCAAAGCGGCCAGGTAGCGCGTAATGCTGGCCTCCGTCTGCTCGATCCGCTTGGCGACCTTGGCCACCGTGAAGTTCTTGTCGCGGTTGTTGACCGCCTTGAACTTGCTGCCGTCGATGGCCACGACGGCCTGGGTGAACAGGTTGAGCCTGCGGCATAGCTCGACGAACTGCGCGCAAGCCGCGCGGATCGCCGGTCCGTTGTCGCGGCGGAAGTCGGCGATGGTCTTGAAGTCGGGCATCAGCCGACCCGTCAGCCACATCAGCTCGATGTTGCGCTGGGTCTCCCGTTCCAGCCGCCGGCTAGACTGGACGCGGTTGAGATAGCCATAGAGGTAGATCTTCAGCAGCGTCGCGGGATGATAGGCTGGCCGCCCGGTCACCTCCGGTACAGCACCCGCGAACCCCACCGCTTGCAGGTCCAACTCATCAATGAAGGCATCAATGACACGGACCGGATTGTCCTCCGTCACATAGTCTTCCAAGCTATCGGGAAGCAGTGTCGATTGCCGTCGATCCTCGCCCTCAATGAACCGCTTCATTCCGATCCCCCGCTGATCGGAATCACTCTATCAAATCAATGCGTTTCCACACAGGCTGGACCCAAACCGGACATGGCACCGACGCCAGCCGGTCTTTGGCATCAGTCACATCTTCTCACAGCCCTTGAATTTCACGCGCAAACATTCGGTAGCTAGCCTTTTCGCCTCGGCTATTTGTGCAGCGGTCACTTTGCGGCTAACTACCGCGCGTGTTATTTTTAAAGTGAAGGTTTTGGCGTGCTGCACCGATGCCAATTCTAAATACATGTAGGCCAAAATATAATTCTTTGGCACACCGAAGCCCCCGGCATACATCTCGCCCATATTCGCGAGCGCGTCCCCGTATCCCTGTTCTGCGGCCTTCCGGTACCATTTCAACGCCTCCGCGTAGTCGCGCGAAACGCCGCCAATGCCGGACTTGTAGCAAGTCCCCAGTAAATCTTGCCACTTTGCTTGCCCCTGCTCGGCAAGGGGTCGCAAAGTCTTGGCAGCTTCGCCAAGCGATGTTTGCGCCACCACCGGCTGCGCCAAACCCAACGCGAGCCCCAAGGCGACTATCCTGAACATCCGCATCGACACCATAGTGACGCCCCCATATTTTTTTTGATGGCCTGCTTGGAAAGTTTGGATATGCATCTTCAAGCTGTCAATTGCCATGATCCATCCACCAGCGACTTCACTGAGCCGGGACAGGGGGATTGTTTGTGCATGTCGGCTTTTGGCCGATTTTGTTGAAAAAGTCCGAGCGACGCCGTGACCACATTTTTTAAGCGGCACAGGCCCTCTTTTGGAAAGCGGACGCGGGGAACCTCATCTTTTGTCTTTCGATGACCGTGGCAGTCTCTAAATGGAATTGCAGCGTCTATCTGAGCGGAGCAAAGATAACAAAGTCATTTTGACGGTTTTTATTCTGGCTCAACTTTCGACTTTTTCAACAGAATCGGCCCATCCCGGCGGGAAACCGCGTTCGCATTGTATGTCTGGACTTGGACGAAATGCGGCCCCTGCGAGTGCGACCCGATGACAGGCTCCGTGCCGGTCGATTACGTTTCAATCGCCCCTACCCGGTTCGCGCCTGCGGCGCTCGCCACCCTCCCCCGCAAGCGGGGGCGGGATAAGAAGCTTCACCGCGACGGTGGGATGAAATTCGGATCGAAAGAGCCGAGCGACGGGATGAACTTGCGTAAGAAGCGCGCCGCCTTCTCGAAGGAGACGGCCCGACGGCGAACGATTTAACCGTCACCAACGACAAGATGACGCTGTCGGCCAAGGACCTGACGCCGGAAGGCGTGATCAAGCTCTCGCTCGGCAAGAAGCGCCATGTGCTGTTGAAGCCGGTGTGAGGGCTTGCGTCTTTCCCCTAGCTGAGTTTTGCGGCCGTCCGGCGTCGCTTGCACACAAGTCAGATACAAGCCATCCCGACGACCAAAGATCTCCTCGTGGATTGGGCAAACAACCTTTTTTCGACCACCAGAGGGTGATACGCTTTCCCCAAGTTGGGGCCGATGTGCCATGCGCCACTTTTGGGGGCGAAGCGTAACGTTGTTGGCGTTGTACGTAGTTGCGTTGCACGTCATTCTGCTTGCCTTCCTGCCCATCATCCCCGGTTCTTTCGTTCCGGTCGATCCGTTCGCCATCATCTGTCAGACAACTGGCGCGGCGGCGAAACCGGGCGAACCGCCGCCCGGAAAGCTGCACTTCCTCCCCGGCCGCGCCATCGATCATTGCAATCTCTGCAGCGCGGCCGCGCCGCCGCCCGCCCCTGACGTCGCCTTTGCGGTCGATTTCCGGCCGGCGTACGTCGTGCATGTCTTCAGCCCGCTTTCGACGCCGGCACGAAGCGACCTCGCCTTCGATCCCAAGCTCATCCGCGGACCTCCTCTCGCATACGCGTGACCGTTCGACTTCGTTGATCACGTATGCTTGAAAAGGAGGCTCCAAATGGGAAGCCCATGGCTGCGCGCCGGGATTCTGGCGCTGACGATGACTCTTGTGCCGCTCGGCAGCGCGTTCGCGCATTGCGTTGTCGGTAATCGATTTTTTCCCGCAACACTGAACATCGACGATCCTTGCGTCGCCGACGAACTGTCTCTGCCGACGATCTCGGCATTCAAAACCGGAGACGACCCGGCGGCCAATGAGCTGGATGTATCCGCCGAATTCGCCAAACGGATTACCGAGGATTTCGGCGTGTCGGTCGGCACGACCTGGACACGGCTCAAAACTCCGGACGGGTCGAAGGCCAATGGCTTTCAGAACATCGAGACGGCCTTCCAATATCAACTCTTGAAAGACCCGGCGCACGAATTCGCGGTCATGGCGAGCCTTGGTGTCGAATGGGGCGGCAGCGGCGCGGCCTCGGTCGGCGCCGATCCGTTCACCACCTACACGCCGACGCTCAACTTCGGAAAAGGATTCGGCGACCTACCTGACTCGGCAGGCTGGCTGCGCGCTTTCGCCGTGACCGGGACACTCGGCTACGCCATTCCCGGCCAATCGTCCACAACGGGGACCGATCCGGACACGGGCGACGTGACCGTGGCGCAGAACCCGAAAGTTCTGCAGTGGGGCGGCACGTTGCAATACAGCATGCCTTATCTGAAGACGGCGGTCGTCGATCTGGGGCTTCCGGACTTCGTCAACCATCTGATCCCGATCGTCGAGGCCAATTTCGCCACGCCGGTGTCGAACACGGCTGACAGCGGCACAAAGACCACGGGAACGATCAACCCCGGCTTTATCTACGTCGGCAAGACCTATCAGGTTGGCGTCGAAGCCATTGTCCCGATTAACCACGATAGCGGCGGCAATATTGGCGTCATTGGTCAGCTTCACCTTTATCTCGATGACATCTTCCCCAACAGCATCGGGCGGCCCCTGATCGCCGACGCTGCTACACCAGGGAGGCCGGCAGTCGGCAAATGATCCATGCGCATCGTCATCACAGTTATCATTGCATCGCTGGCGGTATTCGCCGGCCCGAGCCGTAGCGCACAGGCGCATGCCATGCTCGACCGCGCAAGCCCGCGCGTGGGAAACACCGTGCACAAGGCGCCGAACCAGATCGAATTGTGGTTCACCGAAGCGGTGGAGCCGGCGTTCAGCGGCATCGAAGTCCGCGACATCAACGGGCAACGGGTGGATGTCGGCAAGGCGCGCATTGATCGCGCCAACCGCACCTTGCTTCGGGTACGCGTCAAGCCATTGCCACCGGGGACGTACAACGTACATTGGCATGTCTTGTCGGTTGACACCCACCGCACGCAGGGCGATTTCCTGTTCTACGTGGGCAAATGAGGGGGCGTCACAAAGACGGCTGTGGGCGGCATGGTCCTTAACGAGACGCTACTCGATCCGTTGATCGACGCCCGGGCGCTTCATTTCGCAACGACAATTCTTGCGACCGGGACGCTCGCCTTCCGTCTCGTTGTGGCCGAACCGGCGTTTCTGGCGGCGGGCGATCGTCCGCCGCCGGAAGTACAAACGCTCCGACGCCGGTGGGTCTGGCTGATCCTGGGTAGCCTCCTCGGTGTCATCCTGTCGGGGCTGATCTGGCTCGCGCTACTGGCGGCGAACATCTATGGGACGTCAGTTGTTGACGTGTGCCTGCACGGTGGCATTTGGACCGTGCTGAGCGATACGCGTTTCGGTCAGGTTTCAACTGTTCGGTTTGCACTGGCGATACTGCTCGCTCTTGCGGTTGGCTGGCCGTCAGCAGCCGCCACGCCGAAGCGCCGGTCGGTCGTTGCCGCGCTCATTGCAATTGCTCTGCTCACGAGCCTGGCCTGGGTCGGGCATGCCGGCGCAACGCCCGGCGCGGTAGGACAATTCCACTTGGTCGCGGATGCGCTGCATCTCGTGGCGGCAGGCGCCTGGATCGGCGGACTGCCTCCGCTTGCGATGCTGCTTGCTTGCGCGCGACGCTCACAGACACCGGATTGGACCGCCATAACTGCTGCGGCGGTCGGCCGCTTCTCGCTGCTCGGCATTGCCAGTGTGGGCACGTTGCTGGCGACCGGCATCATCAATACCTGGAGCCTGGTCGGCAGCGTCGACAGCCTGATCCACACAGACTATGGGCAGTTGCTCCTGCTAAAGATCGGATTATTCGCGGTCATGGCCGGCATCGCGGCAATCAACCGCCTCCATCTCACGCCGCGCCTTATGACGGCTGGCGCGATCGGCCGCTTGCAACGCAACAGCATGGCCGAAACCGCGCTCGGCTTTGCGGTCTTGCTGCTTGTCGGCGCGCTGGGAACCATGCCGCCGGCAAGTCACAGCCAGCATGGTGGCTCCTTTACGGCGACGGAGGTTCCCGACGGCGCCGCTTTCGTGCACATTCATTCCGAAGAGGGCATGGCCGAAATCACGATCACACCTGGTCGACCTGGCACCAGCGACGCATCAATCCGGCTGCTGACCGAGGATTTGGGCCCGCTCGCGGCGCAGGAGGTGACAATCACGCTGACCGGTCCGGCTGTCGACAGCAGACCAACGACGCAAATCGCGTCACCAGCGGCCGACGGCTACTGGAAGGTCAAGAAGATCGAACTGCCGCGGCCCGGTATCTGGACGGTGGTCGTCAACATCGCGCTCAACGCAACTCACCAACTCGTGCTCAAGGGCCCAATCGTCATCACGCCTTAGCGGCTGAGCTTAGAGCATTGATGAAAATTCGACCTGCGAGATCCGTCTCTAGCTCATCCCAACAGCAACTCGCGCCCGCCTTGAGTGTCTGGATTTCGGTGAAATACGGCCACTGCGAGTGCGGCCCAATGACAGCCTCCGCCCCCACCCGGCTCGCGCCAGCGGCGCTCGCCACCCTGCCCCGCAAGCGGGGGGTGAAATAACAAGCCTCACCGCGATGGCGGAATGAAATTGGGATCGAAGTCGCCGGGCGACGGGATGAACTTGCGCAGCAATCCCGGCGCGATCGCGGTCACCGGATTGACCAGGATCTGCGGCTGAGCGATCGGCCCCACCGCCTCATAGGTGATGCCGACCAGGCCCTCGTTGCTGCCGCCGCCGAGCACCAGCCCGACGATCGGAATCTGTCCGAACATGTTGTTCAAGCCGTAGAACGGCACAAATGTACCGCGCAAGTGCACGTCGTTCTTGGTGTAGTTAATCTGACCCGACATGGTCGCGCCCACCAGCGGCCCGCGCACGACGCCATTGCGCACTGCCATCTTGCCGGGAAAGCGGGTGAACTCGGCGTGCATTTCAGTGAACGGTACGCCGCTGCGCGCCTGCCCCGGCGCGTCGGCTACGATGCGGTCAAGCCCCTTCTCGCCGCGAACGGTGAAATCGCGGATAAACAAAATGCCGACTTGCGGCGACCGGTCCGGGCTCGGCGGATCTATCGCCACCCACATCTGCCCGCCATGGACGCGAGAATACATGTCCGCGAAGCGGAACAAGGCGCCGGCATCGCCGCTCTCAATATAGATGACTCGGTGATTGTCGCGCGCGCGCAGGCGCAGATCGCCCAGCAGCGTGGCGTCGCGCCCGATCTTGGCGTGCATGATGAAGTTGCGGATGTGCCCGCTGCGCCGCGTGAGCTTGAGATCGAGCCCACGCAAGGTCTCACCATTGTGGCCGACGACGGTGCCGATCTTGACGTCGAGATCGATGTCGGCCTGCGTGCGCCGGGACTTGGCCGGTGTGCCGCCAAGCAGCGATGACTTGATGAATGCGCGCCCATCGTAGACATCGCCCGTCATGGTCACGCGCAGGACGCCATCGTTGCCGCGCGTCGCCTTGAGCGATGCCTTGTCGCCTTGCGACAGCCCAAACACCGGAAAATCCGCGGAAACGAAGTGACCATCCTTGTCGAGATCAACACCACCCTTCACGCTGACACCCGAACCGCTGACAACAATGTTATCAAAGTGCTCGCCGTCAGCGCCCTTGGTCATTTTGGCGGTGAGATGCGCCGGCTCGCCGGGCGGCTTCTCCCAGCCGGGCAACAGATCATCGATCTTCGCGCGCGTGAGATCGGCGTCCAGGTCGAGCTTGGTATCCTTGGAGTCGCCGCCGAGTTTGCCGGTGAGCCTGACCGGAACCGTGCCGATGACGGCGTCGCCGAAATCCATGCCAAGCTTGCGGCGCGCGGCTTCGTCCAGTTTGGCCGACAACTGCAGGCTGGCCGGCGCATCGCCGGCTTTCTTATCGAGATTGAGATTAGCCGGCAGGCCGTTGATCTTTACGTTGCCTTTGATCTGGTAACCACCGCCGCTCGAGGCAGCGACATGCAGCGAGGAAGCTTCCAGTTTTTCGCCCATCAGCGTCTTGTCAGCGCCGAAGCTGGAGAGCATGGCGTTGACCGCATAGTGTACCGAATTCTTGGGCAAGTTGCGCCCGACCAGCAGGTTGAGCGTGACATTGGCGGCGACTGTGCCGCGACTTGTCGAGGGATCGAGCTTGATCCCGGCATTGCGAGTGAAGAACTTGTTGGCCAACAGCATGGCCGCCGTCGGCACGCTGCCGTCGATCCGGAACTCGGTTCGCGCCGGCGCCATTTTCAGATGAGTATCGGGCACCGAGAAGACGCCGTCAGCGATGTTGAGGCTGCGCCCTGGCGCCACACTGACCACGCCACGGCCGAGATTGATGGTGGCGGTGTGCCCGGTCACGCGCACAGTGAGGTCGGCGTCATCGATCGGCGGCAAGTCAGGAATCGGACGCAAGGACGTATTGCTGGTTTCGACGTCGATCGACAGGCCGTCGTCCGGCGTCCGCGGTCCGTCGGTTTTGAAATTCGACATCGGCGCATTGCCGGCGATCACGATGCGCTCGACGGTACCGCCACCGACGTGCTTTTCGACCCACTCCCGCACGTAGTGGGCGATCATGACCGGCCAGAGTCGCTTCAGCACGGACATCGGCATACGGGTACCCGCCACCCCGAACGCCAGATGTGGATCGGTCATGGAATAGTCGAGGCTGCCGGTGACCGCCACACCGACGTTGTGCGATGGCCGCGTATCACTGCGGCTGAAGTCGCCCTGATCGAGTTCCAGCCGTTTTTTGTTGATGTCGATACGACCCCGTATGTTGATCCGATTGAGGGCGAAGCCTTCTTTGTCGCCGGCCTCGATCGGCGCCAGGATAACCGGATCGATCACCGGATCGCCGCGCGTGACGGCGAACTCCCAGACCCCGCTATTGTCGCTAGACGGCTTCAATGCCGCGCGCATGGTAAACTGGTTGCCTTCGGACTGAATCTGAAATGGAACGAGCAAGACGCGCCGGCGCGCGTTCCAGCTGAAATCGGAAATCGGCGCGGTCGATTCCAACATGAACGAGATCCGGTCCGTCGCGGTCGGTGATCGTACCGGCTCCGGCGACCACCTCTCCCTGCAACAGTTGCGGGGTGCCATCGGCGGCGATGTCGGCACGTATCGAAGCCGATACCGGCAGATCGGCGGCGATCGCGCCGTCCTTGACGCGTAGCGCCAACAGTATGTCGCGCATTGAAACCTGACGCGCCTCGAGACCAATCGCGTGCATGCCGCCATCAAGCGGCCGCATCGCCGCGCTGATCAGCCAGGGACGAGTCTTGTCGTCGGACGACAATTGAACGATCACGCCGCCCTGTTCAGGCCGCCGCAGGCTGGCGTTGATGTGGTTGAACATCCAATGCTTGCCATTGCGCCGGTCATCCACGGTCAGCTGGCCATTCTTCAGCCCGAGTTCGCCAAGATCGTGGCCGTCGAGGCCGGTGGAGCCCACCGCGTCAATCCAGGCCAATATTCCAGCCACTTGCTGCACACCCGAACGGAGCTTGCCGCGTGGAACGATGGTGCGCACCGGCGAACCAGGCTCGTTGGCGGTCGGCGAAGCCGTCGCGATCGGGCGTTTGTCGGCGCCGGCGAACACGGTGACCTCGCCGTCACGCTCAATGCGCACCGCCAATTTGGCGCCGACCAGATTGAGACTCTCTGCCCGCAAATGCCCGGTCAGCAGCCCGACACCTGACATGCCGACCTCAGCCTTGGGCGCGCTCGCCACCACCATGCCGTCCGCATCGCGCACCACGATATCGCGCAGCCGCAAAGTGGGCCGGCCCTTCTCGTCGCGCTCGATCTGGGTGCCGCCGACCTCGACCGTATGCTTGCCACCGAAATTCTGTTCGATCGCTGACTTCAGCCAAGGCGTCGCGATATCGACCTCGATCGGTCCCTGCGACAACCGCCACCAAAGGCCGACCGCCCCCAACACCACCAGGACGGCCGCGGCCGACATGCCCCAGAACAGGCGCTGCACCCAGCGCCGCCGCAGGACCGCTATGACGCCGCGGCACAGGGCCATCCCTCGCCGCCTCGCCCAAGCCTGCCAGATTCGCGCGCGTACCAAGACATGGGAGAAACCGCGCCTGAAAGCGCCGGCGAAGCGGGCGGCCAGCGCGCTCAGACGGGCTTGCGATTTGGCCTTATCATGGGGCTTAACGCGACGGCGATGCTTATGGTGATGATGCGCAGCCGAGCCGCGCCCTTTTTCCAGGTGCGGCTTCGTGTTGCGTTTGTGGTCGCTGCCCGTCATGCCTTATGGGCGCCCCTCGTCCGGCGCGTTACGCGCGTTTTCGGCCGCCCGTCGGACCGTCATCTGAAGCAGCCCTAGGCCTTATTCTTGAAGCCCATTGCGCCCGCCCGACGCAACTGGCAATTCCAACATTGAAACGTCGAAAACGACGAAAGGAAGGCGCATGACGCGCGATCTGACCGAGGGCGCCAAGGCACCAGCGTTCACCCTGCCCCGCGACGGTGGAACCCGCATCTCGCTCAAGGATTTCAAGGGCCGCAACCTGGTGCTGTATTTCTACCCCAAAGCGGACACGCCCGGATGTACCAAGGAAGCGGTCGCGTTTTCGGGCTTGCGGGCAGCTTTCGCCAAGGCGGACGCCGATATCTTCGGCGTCTCCGCCGACCCCGTTGCTGCGCAGGACAAGTTTAAAGCCAAGCATAAGCTGTCAATTGGTTTGGCGTCCGACGAAACCAGAAAGGTACTGGAAGACTACGGCGCCTGGGGCGAGAAATCGATGTATGGGCGCAAATACATGGGCGTTTTGCGCAAGACCTTCCTGATCAACGGCGACGGTCGCATCGCCCGGATATGGCCGAATGTGAAGGTCGCTGGCCATGCCGACGAGGTGCTCGAGGCCGTCCGCGCACTGGCACGCTGAGCCGCCTCCAGAAGCCGCAGCAGTAGCGCGGCAGGTCGAAGCGTGGTCCATTTGCCGCAGGTTCTCCGCACTCGTTTTGCGATCGCTTTTTGGACGTTAAACGCCGTAAATTACCGCTTTATTAACCATATCGGATTGATATCGGCTTAGTAATCCGTCGGTTCGACCCTGCGTTCGACCGGCAGGGAGTGCCGATGTCGCCTTCGTCCCATCCACATCATCACAACACCGGCCATGCCATCCGTCACGGGCACGCGCGTGCGCAATCGGCCGCCGCCGTTTCGCAGCACGTCAACCGCGCCCACGCCCAGGTCGGCGACTACACGTTGGTGCACGGCGGCCGCCAGGTTCGCGTCGGCCCGATCGCTTTCTGGATCGTCGTCGGCACGTTGGTCATCATGGCGGTGTGGTCGATCGGCACCGGCACTTATTTCGCTTTTCGCGAGGACGTGCTCAGCGGCTTAATCAGCCGCCAAGCGCACATGCAGATCGCTTACGAAGACCGCATCGCCGAACTGCGCGGAGAGGTCGACCGCATCACCAGCCGGCAATTGCTCGACCAGAATCAGTTCGAGCGCCGCCTCGAGGCTCTGCTGAAGCGGCAGGCAACGCTGGAACGGCACACCGCGGCGCTCGCTGACGACGGATTGACAACAGGTTCCATCCGCCGCGGCAAGCCCGAGAAGGATGCGCGGCTCGAACCGCCGATCAAAGCTTCCCCGATTAGCGACACGATCGTCTTCAGCGCGACGCCTGAGCGCGAAGCCCGCCTGCAATCGCGCGACCGGCCGCAACATCTGGTGCATCTCGCCTCGGCCGAAAATGGCACCGGCCTCGATGGTATGCTGGCGCGGGTGTCCCATTCGCTCGACCGCGTGGAGCGGCGGCAGGCCGCGCTCCTGAACGGCATGGAGCAGCACTACGACAACAAGGCCAGCCGGATGCACAGCGTGCTCAGCGAACTCGGCGTCAAGCCAAAGCGTGCTTCAGCCGAGGGCGGCCCGTTCATTCCGGTGAAGCCGCCGCGCGCGGGCGCCAGCGCGTTCGACCGCCAACTCTATCGTGTCAACATTGCGCGCGCCGAGATCAACCACTACCGGCGCACGCTGGTCGCGGTGCCGGTGCGCAAGCCGCTGCCCGGCAAGCTCGATGTGACGTCCGGTTTCGGGGTGCGCCGCGATCCCTTTCTGGGCAAGCCGGCGATGCACACCGGTCTCGACCTGCGGGGCGAGATCGGCGAGCCGGTGCACGCGACCGCCGACGGCAAGGTCGCGATCGCCGGATGGGACGGTGGTTATGGCAATCTGGTCGAAATCGACCATGGCAACGGCCTGTCCACTCGCTTCGGGCACCTTTCCAAGATCTTGGTAAAGGTAGGTCAGAAGGTGCATACCGGCCAGGTCATCGGCCTGATCGGCTCGACCGGACGCTCCACCGGCCCCCACCTGCATTACGAGACCCGCATCAATGGCGAGGCGATCGATCCGGAGAAGCTCCTGCGCGCCGGCATCCGTCTCGGCAGTCTCTGAACCTGTTCCTCGGCCAGTTTGCCCTTAACGCTAAGCTATTCCATTAATCCCCAGAAATAACCACGTCGGGGGCACCCATCAGGTGCGGATCGGACCACGCCATCCATGGCTCGGAACGCTCGGTTTCCAGCTCGCGCTGAAGTTCATCGACCGCGCCTGCCGCAGCCGCAATATCGTGCGCGCCACCAGCGCCGCTGCGCGCGGGCGCATCGCGGCTATTCGCGGCAAGATCGAGAGTGGGCAAACCGCTTATCTCGCCGGTGTCTCGGCGGCCGGCGCCCACAACACCGGAATCGCGCTGATCGAAGTCAATCGCGACGGTCCACGCCTGCTGTTCAACAACGAAGAAGAACAATTCTCGGCGGTCAAGCACACTAACAAATACCCGACGCTCTCGATCGACGCCTTGCGCGACGACATGGCGACAATCGGCCTCGACATCCGCTCCATCGACGGCTGGTTCAGCGGCTGGGATCAAGCCGCGTTCAGCGCAACGTTGATCCGCGCCGCGCTGGAGGAAGCGCCGCAAACATTGCGCATGTTGAGCGGCGAGCCCACCGGTCTGTTCAACATGCGCGCCATCGACAGCGGCATTCGGGCCGCGCGCCACATCGGCGCCCAGACCGGCATGAGCGAACCGCCACTCCTGATCGGCACAGCCCATCACGACAATCACGCCTGGTTTTCATTTGCCGCCTCGCCTTTCGCCCGCGAGACCGGACCGACCATGCTGGTCGTTCTGGACGGACTCGGCGACAGCGGCTCGATCTCGCTTTACGTCTGCGAGGAAGGCCGCATGCACCGGCTCTACTGCAATGACAGCGTGTTCGACTCGCTCGGCCTCTATTATGCGGTGATCTCCTCGACCCAAGGCGGCTGGTCGTGGCTATCGAGCGAAGGCCGTTACATGGGCGCTACTGCCTATGGCGACAACGGCCGCAGCAGCAATCGCTATTACCCCGCGCTCAAGAACATTTTCGTCCTGCGCCCGGACGGCCGCGTCTATCTCAACCGCGATCTCGCCAACTGGCCGCGCAGCATCGTGTATCGGCCCTACACCGAGGCGCTCACCCGCATTCTCGGCGATCCGATTCCGGCCGAGAAGATGTGGAACCCGGACTCGGTGCTGCGCATCGAGGACATCAAGCACCCGGAGAGCACCAAGGAGCGGCTCGACAAGGCCGCGGCCTGCCAGTTGGTGTTCGAGGACGCCATCTTCCACATCGTCGATCATTTCATCCGCGCAACCGGCAGCGAACGCTTGGTGCTCACCGGGGGCGTTGGCTTGAACGCGCTCGCCAACATGCGGCTCCTGGAACATTTCGACGAAGACTACTTCCGCCGCGAACACGGCCGCGCCGCCCGGTTGCATCTGTGGGTGCCGCCGGCGCCAAACGATGCCGGCGTGCCGATCGGCGCGGCTTACATGGGCGCTTATCTGGCGGGCTACGGCTTGGGCGAGCCGATCACGCATGCTTTCTATTGCGGCGCATCGCCGCGCGCGGAAGCGATCCGCGGCGCGCTTGAGCAGAGCGATGACATCGACTGGATCGAACTCGCTGCCACCGACGACACGAGCCGTGGCCACTACGCCGACTTCATGGCCTACATGACCGCGCACGACGCCATTTTCGCGCTCTACCAGGGCGCCGCCGAGACCGGCCCGCGCGCGCTCGGCCACCGCTCGATCCTGGCCAATCCCTGCAATGCGAAAACGCGCGAGAACCTGAACGCGCGGGTAAAGTTCCGCGAAGCGATCCGCCCGCTGGCGCCGATGATGACGTTGGAAGCCGCCAAGCAGTTCTTCGAACTGTCGGATGGCGCCAGCGATGCCGACTACAATGCCTACAACTACATGGTGCTGACCGCGCACGCCAAGCCGGAGGCGAGGAGCCGCATCCCCTCGGTGGTCCATGCCGACGGTACCGGCCGCCTGCAAATCGTGCGGCAGGAGACCGATCCCCTCACCTACGCCTATCTGAAAGCGCTCGGGCACCGCATCGGCGTGGAGGTCGCGGTCAACACCTCGTTCAACGTCGCCGGCCCCATTGCGCAGACACCGGTACAGGCGCTTGCCACGCTACGCCGCTCCAAAGGGCTCGACGCGGTGCTGATGTTTTCCGCCGAAGGCCCGGTCTTCGCGGCGCTGCACGGGGGCACCGGCGGCGAAGGCGGCGAGCGCTTCCGGCAATGGCTTGAGACGTGGCAGGCCGAGACAGGCGAACGTCTAGAGACCTGACGGCAATGCTTGGGCGGCCGGGTCAGGCGACAGGCGCGGCTCCACAAAGATCGCCAGCCAGACGGTCGGTTGGTCGGGCTCCGTCCAGGCAACCCGGTGCCTGCAATGGGCCGGGAGGAACACGCTGTCCCCCGGGCCAAGCACCCGATCTTCCGCTTCGCCATCGATGGTAAGCCCGGCCCGGCCACTCATCACCAGAACCCATTCAGCCTCATGCTGGTCGTGCCAGAAGCCGGCCGGCGACGCGTGGCCGTGGGAGACAATCCGCTCCAAGCGAATGCCATCGCCTTGCAGCAAAGTCTCAATCGCTTCGTCGGCGACTGGCGGTGGAAGGCCTGAGAGAATGTTCAACGTCGGCGAAGCAACTGCGATTTTTTTGGTCATGGCTCAACTCAATCCGGGACCAACAAGGCATGCCAGTGGAATCGAGCCCACCGCTACTCCACGTCCTCGACTTCGATCGGCCCGCCGCCGAAGGCTTTCTGCGCGAGTGCGGCCTGCATGAACTCGTCGAGATCGCCGTCGAGCACCGCGCCGGTGTTGGAGGTGGAAACGCCGGTGCGCAGGTCCTTCACCATCTGATAGGGCTGCAGCACGTAGGAGCGGATCTGGTGGCCCCAACCGATGTCGGTCTTGGCGGCCTGATCGGCGGCAGCCTTTTCCTCACGCTTGTGCACCTCGAGCTCGAACAATTTGGCGCGCAGCATGTCCCAGGCCTGCGCCCGGTTGCGGTGCTGCGAGCGATCGTTCTGGCACTTCACCACGGTATTGGTCGGGATGTGGGTCAAGCGCACCGCCGACTCGGTCTTGTTCACGTGCTGACCGCCGGCGCCGCCCGCGCGCATGACGTCGACGCGCACGTCCTTTTCGTCAATGTCGATCTTGATCGAGTCGTCCAGCACCGGAAACACGTTGACGCTGGCGAACGAGGTGTGGCGGCGCGCATTGGCGTCGAACGGCGAAATGCGCACCAGACGGTGCACGCCAAACTCGCTCTTCAGCCAGCCGTAGGCGTTGTGGCCCTTAATCAGCACGGTCGCCGACTTGAGGCCGGCACCCTCGCCCTCGGTCTCTTCAACCCATTCCACCTTATAGTCATGCGCCTCGGCCCAGCGCACATACATGCGCATCAGCATGCCGGCCCAGTCCTGGCTCTCGGTGCCACCGGCGCCGGCATGGACTTCGAGATAGCAGTCGTTGCTGTCGGCCTCGCCAGACAGCAGCGCTTCCATCTCGCGGCGGCTCACCTCTGCTTTCAAACGTTTTAGCGCGGCCTCGGCTTCCGCGATGGTCGCCTCATCTCCTTCGTCCTCGCCGAGGTCAAGCAACGTGACCTGATCGTCGAGCTCGCGCTCGATGTGGCCGATGGCGTTGAGCTGGTCCTCCAGCGCGTCACGCTCGCGCATCACGCGTTGCGCGCGCGCCTGGTCGTTCCAAAGGTCTGGGGCTTCGGCCTCTTTGTTCAGTTCGGCGAGGCGCCGTTGCGCGGTCTCGACGTCAAAGATGCCTCCTCAGCAGTCCGAGCGACTGCTTGATTTCGCCGAGGAGGGTCTGGGTTTCCGCGCGCATTGTCCGTTTCCATGGCCGCCCGCGGCGGCTTTTCGATTCCATTCGTGTCGGGGGATTTAGCCTCGCAAGCCGGCAGACGCAACTCCGGGGCCGGCCGGCGGCTCAATACAGACCGCCGGTACCGCTGCGCACCGCGCGGTCAGCGTCCGGCGACACGCCGCCGGCGCTGAAGGACTGGCCGTTTCCGTTGTCGTCACCACCGTAACCGACGATCGAGTAGTTGTCGGGCGGCGCGGTACCGGGCTTGAACGCCTCAAGAATTGCCTGCCTGGCGTCGGGGCCAGCACGCACGCCGGTCTTGGGATCGACGCGTACCAGCTTGATGCCAGGCGGTACGCGGAACGGCACCGCTGGCTTTCCCTTGAGCGCCTCCTTCATGAAGTCGCGGACGATCGGCGCCGCAACATGACCGCCCGTCATGCCGCGCCCGAGCGGCGTCGGCTTGTCGTAGCCGACATAGACGCCGATCACGAGGTTGGGCGTAAAGCCGATGAACCAGGCATCCTTTTCCTTGTTGGTGGTGCCGGTCTTGCCCGCCACCGGCCGGTCGAGCACGCGCAACGCGGTGCCGGTACCAAAGCGCACCACGCCCTCCATCAGCGACGTGACCTGATAGGCGGTCATCGGGTCGAGCACCTGCTCGCGCCGGTCGATCAACACCGGCTCCGGTTGGTCATGCCAGTTCTTGGCGTCACAGCCGATGCATTCGCGCTTGTCGTGGCGATAGACGGTATGGCCGTAACGGTCCTGGATGCGGTCGATCAGGGTCGGCGTCACCCGCCGCCCGCCATTGTCAATCATGGAATAAGCCGTGACCATGCGCAGCAGCGTGGTTTCGCCTGCGCCGAGCGCGAACGACAGATACGGCGGCAGGTTGTCATAGACGCCGAAGCGCTTGGCGTATTCGGCGATCAGCGGCATGCCGATGTCCTGCGCCAGCCGCACCGTCATGACGTTGCGTGAATGCTCGAGGCCGAAACGCAGGGTCGATGGGCCATAGAACTTCTGTTCGTAGTTTTCCGGCTTCCATACGCCGAGACCGGGGCCCTGGTCGATCTCGATCGGGGCGTCGAGAATGATCGACGACGGCGTATAGCCGTTGTCGAGGGCGGCGGCGTAAATGATCGGCTTGAACGACGAGCCGGGCTGGCGCAGCGCTTGCGTTGCGCGGTTGAACTGGCTCTGGTCGTAGGAGAAGCCGCCAACCATGGCCAGCACGCGGCCGGTCCACGGATCTTCCACCACCATGCCGCCCGAAACCTTCGGCACCTGGCGCAGCACATATTGCCCGTCGGCGATCTTGTCGCTTTTCTTCTTGGCGTCCTGGAAGTCTTTGGCGTCCTTGGCTGGCTCGACATAGATCACGTCGCCGGCCTGAAGCACGTCCTCGACCTTGCGCGCGGCACGGCCTTTGATCTTGACCCAATTCATGCCGGCGAGCGGCAGGATGCCAATGTCGCGTGCCTTGCTCAGCGCCCCGCTCGGCTCGCGGCCGGGCTGGAGGCCGATGCGCGCCGATTTGTCGGAGACGTTCAACACCACTGCCATGCGCCATGGCGAGATGTCGTCGAGCGAGTGCACTTTGGCAAGGTTGACGCCCCAGTCGCCGGTCTTGATGTCGATGTTCTGGATCGGCCCGCGCCAGCCGGCATGATGCGCGTCGTAGTTCACCAGGCCCTGGGTGAGGGTCTGACGCGCCAGCACCTGCAGTTTGGGATCGAGCGTGGTGCGAACCGACAACCCGCCCTCATAGAGTTTTTTCTCGCCGTAGCGTTCGAACAACTCGCGGCGCACCTCCTCGGCAAAATATTCGGCCGAGAAGTAGTGCGGGCCGACCGACTTCGATACCACGCCGAGCGGCTGCTTCTTGGCCTGCTCGGCGTCGGCGCGCTTGATGAAGCCGTCATCGGCCATCTGGTCGATCACCCAATTGCGGCGATCAAGAGCACGCTTGGTGTGGCGGAAGGGCTGGTAGTTGTTCGGCGCCTTCGGCAGTGCGGCGAGATACGCGGCCTCGGGTATTGTCAGCTCGTTCACGCCCTTATCGAAATAAGTGAGCGCGGCGGCGGCCACGCCATAGGCGCCCATGCCGAGATAGATCTCGTTCAGATAGAGCTCGAGGATCTTGTCCTTGGAATAGGCGCGCTCGATCTTGAGCGCCAAGAGCGCCTCGCGAATCTTGCGCGAGAACGTGACCTTGTTGGTCAACAAGAAGTTCTTGGCGACCTGTTGGGTGATCGTCGAAGCGCCCTGAGGGTGCCGGCCGGAGCCATAGTTCTCCACGTAGTTGATCGCCGCACGCGCGATGCCGAAGAAATCGAGCCCGCCGTGCTCGTAGAAGTTCTTGTCCTCGGCGGCCATGAACGAGTTCTTGACCAGATTGGGCACCGCCTGGATCGGGATATAGAGTCGGCGCTCCTTGGCGTATTCGGCAAGCAGCGAGCCATCGGCCGCGTGTACGCGCGTCATAACCGGCGGCTCGTAATCCTGCAGTTGTGAATAGTCCGGCAGATCCTTGGAGAAATGCCACATCACGCCGGCCACCGCGGCGATGCCCACCACGAATAAGATGGTGCCAGCGGCGAACAAGAAGCCGAAGAAGCGCAGCAAACCGTTCATCAGGGTATGGTCCCGCCTCGAATCCGGGAGCGGCGTCTGCCGCCCGTCACCCTTTCGGCCCACCCGGCGCTTGACGCCAATTTGCAGACCCTATCCACCGCTCGGATCGTACCCCGGGCGGCGGCCTTGCCGCGTACCGCCGAGACCGCAGCGTGGATCGGTGGTCGCGCGGTTTTATGTTGAAACTGAGGCCGGTAACCCTCGTTTTCGCGGCCGGCAACGCCGATTTGCCCCCGTCCGCGCTGCATCTGCAACACCCGCGCCCGGATTGCCCCGGGGAGGTCCATCAGCGTGCTCCCCCGGTGGTGGCCAGGCGCGGGGCAAAGAAAGCCTCGACCGCGGAGGCCAAGGCGCCGGCCGTCTTCGCCCGCCAAGCCGACGAGGTCAGGTTTTTACGGTCGGCTTCCGACGACAGGTAGCCGAGCTCGATCAGGACCGATGGCACGTCGGGGTCTTTCAGCACCACGAAGCCGGCCGACTTGATCGGGTGCTTGTAGAGGCGCGCGGTGTCGCGCAATTCGCCGACCACGTTGCGTGCGAACTGCACCGAGAAGGTCTTTGTCTCGCGCTGCGCCAGATCGACCAGGATGCTGGCGACATCGCTCGGCTCGTTGGACAGATCGACGCCGGCGATGATGTCGGACGCATTTTCGCTGTTGGCGAGCTCGGCGGCCTGCGCATCGGAGGCCTTTTCCGACAGCGTATAAACCGTGGCGCCCTCCGCGTGGCCCTCCTTGGCCGGCAGCGAATCCGCATGCAGCGAGATGAACAGCGCGGCGCGGTGCGATCGGGCAAAGCGCACGCGGTCGCCCAGGGTGACGTAGGTGTCGTCGTCGCGCGTCATCGACAGGCGAAACTTGCCGGTCTTCAAGAGTCTCTCGCGCAGTACCTTGGCGAAGGCGAGCACGATATCCTTCTCGTCGACGTTCTTCCAATGGGTGCCGTTGTCGATGCCGCCATGTCCGGGATCGAGCACGATCAGCGGGCGCGGGTCATTGCTCTGTTTCGGCACGGAGGCGATGGGCGGCGGCCTCTTGGCGCGCACAGCGCGGTCCTGCAACGCGATGTTGCGCAGGAAGCTGGCGCGGTCGGTAACGCTCAGATCGAGCACCAGCCGCGCCGGCTGGCCCTGGGCGGCGGGCAGCACGAAGGCCTTCTTGACCTGCACCGGCTTTGACGTGTCGAGCACGATGCGCGAGCCGCCGCGCATGACCAAGCCATACCGGTAGGCAGTGATGAGGCCGCGGCCGTGCTCACCGGCACGCGATGGGAGCTTAAAGGTGATTTGCGGCAGGTCCACGACCACCCGATAGGGGTCAGCCAGCGTGAAGGCGGCGACGTCGACCTTGTGGGAGAGGTCGAGCACGAAGCGGGTCTGCTCCTGGTTGCCGCCAACCCGCACAGCGGACGCGGTGGGCAGAGGGCTCGGCTTGACAGTATGAGCCGTCTTCCCCGGCGCGGCCGCACGGACGGCCGAGGACGTGGTGAGCGCGACGCTCATCGCCGCGACCGCCGCAAGAACGGCGGCGCGCACGACAGCACGCGCTGAAGCGTCGAGGAAGGCGAAGCGGCGAAACGTCACGAATCCCTACCCTTTCGCGCCCTTTTAGCGCATTAAAAACCGCTTCGGTTAACGGATCTTAACGAACACGGGCTTTCGCCGCGGGCTGTAGCTAACCTGCGGCACCTTTGGGTCCGTTTGATCTCTTGTTTGTCATAGGCCCATGCGGTGATGGCAAAGCGGTGGCGGCCGCTTAAACCCCGCTTGCTATTGGGGGAATCCAGCCGTATGTAACAGATTGCTGACGGTCATTGAGTTCCGGTTGTGCCGCGTTCGGGCCCCGGCGCGCTGAAAAGGTCCAGGATCGCCCCCCGAGGAGGTCGGCGGACGGACTAAGCGAAACGAGCCGAAACCCTAGGTCAAGGACATCCGGATTAGCGCGCGGCCCCGATTTGCCGCCCGCATTTTGGACCATCAGCGCCGACTAATCCCGGCTTGCGCCCAAGCTTAACTGGCGCGGCCGACCGCTACGGGTCGCTGTTTCATGCTGCCGACGATGCAGCAAAAGCCATTTGAGGTCCCTCGCTTTTGCGTAACGCGCGCGACGGCGCGTTTTCGCTCGGGCCTCGCCGCGCTTTCCCGTGAAACCGCGCGCCCAATTCCCTTCCACACCTATCCGGCCGGCTCCTCGTGCCGTTTCGCGCCGTCGCCTACGCGCGAGCGCGCCCTGAGCCCTGGCCCCGAGAGTATTAACAATGGCCGACAAAATGCTCATCGACGCGACCCATCCGGAAGAAACCCGGGTGGTCGTTCTGCGTGGCAATCGCGTCGAGGAATTCGACTTCGAAAGCGCCAACCGCAAGCAGCTTCGCGGTAACATCTATCTCGCCAAGGTCACCCGGGTCGAGCCGTCGCTGCAGGCGGCTTTCGTCGATTACGGCGGCAACCGCCACGGCTTCCTGGCCTTCTCCGAAATCCACCCCGACTACTACCAGATTCCGGTCGCCGACCGGCAGGCACTACTCGCGGAGGAAGCGCGCGCCCAACGCGATGCCGATGACGAGGCCGACAACCGCTCGCGGCGCGGCGGCCGCCATCGCCGGCGCGGCGCCAGCCGTCGTCGGGACGTCAAGCGCAGCGAGGCGCTTCCAGGCGAGGAACAGGCGGCCGAGGAAACGGAGCGTCCGGTGGGCGAAGAGGCCTTTGGCGGCGAGATACCGGCCGAGGTAACGGCGGACACGGCCGAGTTCACCGAAGCCACGCCGGAGCAACCCATGTTGAGCGTGGAAGAAGCCGTGCACGAGGCCGACTTTCCGCCCGAGGGTGAAAGCGTCGAGCCAGCGCCGGTCGCGGAAGCCTCCGAGGACGAACAGCCGTTCGACGCTTATGCCCCGACGCCGGATGCCGCACCCGTCGAAGCCGCCGCCGAGGCCCATGAGTCAGAAGCGCGCGAAGAAGAACACGAAGAGCACGGCGAAGAAGAAGAAGACGATAACGGCGAGGAAGGCGAGGACGAAGAAGAGCCGCACGCCGACGCCGCCCCGGCCGAGCCGAACGGCAACGGCAACGGAGAAGACCACGAGGAAGAGGCGGTCGAATCCGTCGGCGGCGCCGATGCGCTTGAGGAAGCGCAAGAGCGCGCGCCGCGCTTCCGTCGCAACTACAAGATTCAGG
The DNA here is from genome assembly GCA_963732895.1 of uncultured Pseudomonadota bacterium. Taxonomy (GTDB): domain Bacteria; phylum Pseudomonadota; class Alphaproteobacteria; order Rhizobiales; family Xanthobacteraceae; genus Pseudolabrys. The sequence continues at coordinate 136,578 of CAVTBG010000014.1, forward strand.
AAGTCATCAAGCGCCGCCAAGTCATGCTGGTGCAGGTCGTGAAAGAGGAACGCGGCACCAAGGGCGCGGCGCTGACCACTTACCTCTCGCTCGCCGGCCGCTATTCGGTGCTGATGCCCAACACCGCGCGCGGCGGCGGGATCTCGCGCAAGATCACCTCCGCCGAGGACCGCGGCCGCCTGAAAGAAATCGCTCAGGAGCTGGAAGTGCCGGAAGGCATGGGCGTCATCCTGCGCACCGCCGGCGCCAGCCGCACCAAAGCCGAAGTCAAGCGCGACTTCGAATACCTGCTGCGGCTCTGGGAAACGGTGCGCGACCTGACGCTGAAATCAACCGCCCCGATGCTGGTCTACGAGGAAGGCTCGCTGGTCAAGCGCTCGATCCGCGACCTTTACACCAAGGACATCGACGAGATCGTGGTCGCCGGCGAGGAAGGCTACAAGGAAGCGCGCGACTTCATGCGCATGCTGATGCCGAGCCACGTCAAGCATGTGAAGCAGTATAAGGACACGCAGCCGCTGTTCACGCGCTACGGCATCGAGAGCCAGCTCGACGCCATGTTCTCGCCGGTCGTGCAGCTTCGCTCGGGCGGCTACATCGTCCTCAACCAGACCGAAGCGTTGGTGGCGATCGACGTCAACTCCGGCCGCGCCACCCGCGAGCACCATATCGAGGATACGGCGACCAAGACCAATATTGAAGCGGCCGAGGAAGTCGCCCGCCAGTTGCGCCTGCGCGATCTCGCCGGCCTCATCGTCATCGACTTCATCGACATGGACGAGGGCCGCAACAACCGCCAGGTCGAGCGCAAGCTGAAGGAAGCGCTCAAGTACGACCGCGCGCGCATTCAGGTCGGCCGCATCTCGCATTTCGGCCTGCTCGAGATGTCGCGTCAGCGCATCCGCGCCTCGGTGCTGGAGAGTTCGACCGAGAAGTGCCCGGTGTGCGGCGGTTCCGGCCATGTGCGTTCGGTGTCGTCGGTGGCGTTGCAGGCCTTGCGCGCCATCGAGGAAACGCTGATCAAAGGCGCCACTCATAATCTGATCGTGCGCACCCGTTCCGAGGTCGCGCTCTATATGCTCAACCACAAACGCGCGCACTTGCGCGAATTGGAGGAGCGTTTCCGCATCACCATCACGGTGTCTGCCGACGCCACCGTGACCGGCCAGCAATCCTACATCATCGACCGCGGTGAGCAGGTGCACAGCCTAGAAGTCGCGCGCAGCCTCGCTGCTGCCGCGCAGGCCGCGGTGCCGATCGTCGAGGAAGAGTACGAAGCCGAGGCAGAGGCAGGTTTAGAAACCGAGGAAGCCCAGGGCGAAGGCGAGCGTGAAGGCGAGCGTGAAGGCGCCCGCCGTCGACGGCGCCGGCGTGGCCGTGGCCGCGGCGGCGAAGCACGCGAGGAAGGCCGTGAAAGCGTCACCCATGAGACGGTGGCAGAACATGCGGTCGCCCACGAAGATCATGACGCGGGCTCGCTCGAAGAAATCGGCGAGGATGAAAGTGAACACGAAGGCGACGAAGCCGTCGCCAGCGCCGAGAACGGCGATCGTGATGATCGCCCCCGCCGCCGCCGTGGCCGTCGCGGCGGGCGCCGCAACCGGCGCGACCGTAACGGTGAAGCCCCGCAAGAAGGCCCTTACGAGAACGACCAGGTCGAAGCCGAGGCGGAGCTGGAGCATGCGGTCGAGGACATGGATCGTCCGCCGTCATGGGTGCCCCCGTCTGAGATCGAACCGGTCAAGCATCACCCCGCTTATTCCGAGCCGGCCATGAGGCCCTCCACTGCCGAAGCCGAGTTTCCGGCACCGGTCGGGCACGACGCGCCGGAAGCGATCCGGGCCGAGGAAGAGGCGGCGGTCGCCGAAGCTGAGCAGGAGCCGCAGCGCCGCCGCTCCACGGTGCGCGAGCGTGTCCCGATCGCCATCGAGGGCGCATCGCAGGACGCATCGCAAGCCCCATCGCCCACCCTGCCGCCGCCGACCCCGGTGATTTCGGTATCGTCGAGCGAGGAGCCGGCCCAACCCAAGCGCGGCTGGTGGGGCAAACGCATTTTGGGCGACAAGACCTGACGCCGGCGCTTTGAGATGGAGTGGGTTGGCTGCACCGGGCCGCACAGGCTAAAAGCACGGCTCGGAGCAGACTAGTGTGGCGGATTTGAAGTCCGTTACATCATTTGCAGCAACCTCGTAGACGGAGTTCAAATCCAAAGCCACACTAGAATCGTAAACTTGCTAGTGTCCTTTTCGAATTCGAAGTTCGTATGGAGCAAGCTGAACAATCTGACGAACTTCGGATTCGGGACGCTAGTGGAGCGAATTTGACATTTGATATCCATTTGCGGCAAGCCGCCTATCAAATGTCAAATTCAAAGCTCCACTAGAATCAAATAATTGCTAGTGGTCCTTTGCTCCCGACATTTGCTCGGGAGCCTACGGCAACGGGATGCAAATGTCGGAAGCGGACCACTAGGATGAAATCCGCCTGGGTCGAGCGCGACGCGCAACACCTCATCGACGAATACGCGCCGCTCGGCGTTCCGCCGGCACTGGCACTACGCGTGTATTCGACCCGCCTGCTCGGCCGCGACCCGAAGCTTGTGCTGCACGGCGGCGGCAACACCTCGCTGAAGACACAGGGCCGCGATCTCGCCGGCACCGACGTCGACGCCCTCTATGTCAAAGGCTCCGGCTGGGACATGGAGTCAATCGAACCGGCCGGCTTTCCCGCTGTGCGAACTCGAGCCCTTGCAGCGCTTACGCGCGCACGAAAGCTTAAGCGACGACGACTTCGTGCGTGTTCAGCACGGCTTCCGCCTCGATCCGCTCAGTCTCGTGCCCTCGGTCGAGATGCTGCTGCATGCCTTCATGCCAGCGCCTTTCATCGACCACACCCACGCCACCGCCGTATTGAGCCTGATCGACCAGCCTGACGGCGAAGCGCTCTGCGCCGACGTGTTCAAAAACCGGCTCGGCTTCGTGCCCTATTCGCGCCCCGGCTTCGGCCTGGCGCGGCTCGCCGCCCTCGCCTTCGACACGAACCCCAAGGTCGAGGGCCTGATCCTCGACAAGCACGGCATCTTCACCTTCGGCGAAAGCGCGCGCGAAGCCTACGAGCGCATGATCGAATGTGTGACGCTCGCCGAACTGCGGCTGTCGCAGAACCGCAAGACGTTCACGGCTGCCGCACTGCCGGCCAAGATCGCGCCGCTCGCCACGGTGGCGCCGATCCTGCGCGGTGCCTGCTCTCTGCCTGACTATTATGGTGAAGGCGCGCACAAGCTGGCGATCCTCGATTTCCGCACCAGTGATGCGATCCGCGCCTTCGTCGACGGCAAAGACGTCACGCGTTACGCCCGTGCGGGAGTCGTCACCCCCGACCACGTTATCCGTACCAAGCCCTGGCCGCTGATCCTACCCGCGCCGGCAGCCGACGGACCCGACGAATTAAAGCGCACGGCCAACGAAGCGGCGCAGAAATTCATCGCCGATTACACGGCTTATTTTGAAGCGCACAAGGCGCGCTCGCCGGGTGCCGCCATGCATGATCCGGCGCCGCGCGTCGCGCTGGTGCCGGGGCTCGGCCTGTTCGGCATGGGTGACAGCGCCAAAAACGCGCAGATCGCCGCCGACATGGCGGAAGCCGCAATCGAATGCATCGGCGGCGCGGAGCAAATCGGCCGTTACGCGTCAATTGGTGACGTCGACATGTTCGACTGCGAATACTGGCCGCCCGAACTCGCCAAGCTCGGCCAGCGCAAGGTGCTGCCGCTCGCCGGCCACGTGGCGGTCATCACCGGCGGCGGCGGCGCCATCGGCGCGGCCTGCGCCCGCGCCTTCTCCTCTGCCGGCGCGGAAGTCGCCCTGCTCGACCGCGACGCGAAGGCCGCCCGCGCCAAGGCCGCGCAAATCGGTCCATATGCGCTGCCGGTCGCCTGCGACGTTACCGACGCCGCTTCGGTCGCGGCGGCCTTTGAGCGAGTGACCAACCGCTTCGGCGGCGTCGATATTCTCATCTCCAATGCCGGTGCCGCCTGGCAGGGCAGGATCGGTGAAGTCGACGAAGCAACCTTGCGCGAAAGCTTCGAGCTCAATTTCTTCGCCCACCAAAAGGTGGCGCAGGCGGCCGTAAAGCTCATGCTGGCGCAAGGTGCCGGCGGATGCCTGCTGTTCAACGTCTCCAAGCAGGCGGTGAACCCAGGGCCGAATTTCGGTCCCTATGGCCTGCCCAAAGCCGCGACGCTGTTCCTGGTCCGCCAATACGCACTCGACTACGGCGCGGATGGCATCCGCGCTAACGCGGTCAATGCCGACCGCATCCGCTCCGGCCTGCTCACCGACGACTTCATCAAGCAACGCGCCAATGCGCGCGGGCTCTCGGAAAAGGACTACATGAGCGGTAACCTGCTGGGGCGTGAGGTCACCGCCGGCGACGTCGCGCAGGCCTTCCTCGCCCAGGCGCTCGCTCTCAAGACCACCGCGGACGTCACTACCGTCGACGGCGGCAATATCGCCGCCGCGCTACGTTAGAACCGCATTATTTTGATGGTAGGCGTGCTATCGTGATTCACCGACACTCCGACGGAGCAACAATCATGCTGCGAACTCTTGGTCTCCTGGTCATGAGCCTGGCTCTGCCCTTGCTGCTCCTGGCAACGCCGGCCTCCGCGCTGACCACCAAGCAGAAGATGGAAACCTGCAAGATCGGCGCGAAGGCCGAGAAGCTGACCGGTGCGAAACGCAACGCCTTTATCAAACGCTGCATGGCGAGGGCACCGCGACATAATCTGACACACAATCAGAAGATGGAGACCTGCAAGGTCGGGGCGCAGGCGGAGAAACTGACCGGCGCCAAGCGCAATACCTTCATCAAACGCTGCATGGCCAAAGGCAACTACGAGCCGCCGGCGCGGCGCGCGTTGAAAAAGAGTGCCATGAAAAAACCAGCCATGAAAAAACCGGCAATGAAAAAGCCGACCAAACAAAATTGAACGGCGTCCCGAAGGCGCCCTACCTCAACACGTTTTGCAAAGCGAGAGACTGCGAGAAGCCATGCCCGAAGTTGACCAGGAAGGTAAGCGTTATCACACGGATCAGCCGCAGACGGCGCCGGGATTTTTCCTCAAAGGCGCCCATCAGCTCGACTGGGGCATGAAAAACCGGCTCGCTCGCACCTTCAATCCGCAGAGCGGCCGCACCGTCATGCTGGCAGTCGATCATGGCTATTTCCAAGGGCCGACTACGGGGCTCGAACGGATTGATCTGTCGATTGTGCCCCTGCTGCCGCAATGCGACGCGCTGTTCTGTACCCGCGGTATCCTGCGCTCGTTGATCCCGGCCCATTGCGCCAAGCCGATGGTGCTGCGCGCGAGCGGCGGCCCCTCAATCCTGCGTGACGAGCTCTCCGATGAGCAGATCGCCATGGACATGGACGACGCGGTCAGGCTCAACGCCGCCGGCGTCGGCATCCAGGTCTTCATCGGCGGCGAGTATGAAACCCGCTCGATCCACAACATGACCAAGCTGGTCGACGCCGGCCTGCGCGCCGGCATTCCGGTGATGGGGGTCACCGCGGTCGGCAAGAACATGACGCGCAACGCCCAGTATTTCCGGCTCGCTTGCCGCATCATCGCCGAGCTCGGCGCGCAATACGTCAAAACGTACTACGTCGACGAAGATTTCGAGACCGTCACCGCTTCCTGCCCGGTGCCGATCGTGATGGCCGGCGGCAAGAAGCTACCTGAACTCGACGCGCTCACCATGGCCTACAATGCCGTGCAGCAGGGCGCCGCCGGCGTCGACATGGGCCGCAACATCTTCCAGTCCGACGCGCCACACGCCATGCTCGCAGCCGTCAACGCCGTGGTGCACGAGAACATGAAACCGAAGGAAGCGCTCGAGCTCTACGGCTCCCTCAAGGCTGACGGTGTGAACTGACCGCGCGTGCCGCCTGCGCGGCCGCGATCCGGTCGGCAAGGAAACGCGTCAGCGCCGGCCCCACCAGCAGCACCACGATCAGCCGGCTGGCCTGCATCGCCATCACGAACGGCAGGTCGACCTTGCTGGAGGCGGCGATGATCGCTACCGCATCCGCGCCGCCTGGGCTGGTGGCGAGATAGGCGGTCAGCGGGTCGACGCCGGTTGTCATCACCAGCACGACGGCAAGGCCGCCGCACAATGTGATCAAGATCAGGACTGCGGCGACAAGCGGCGGCATGGCGCGCGCCGCGTGGGCGATGATTCCCCGCGTGAACCGCAAACCGATGCTCCAGCCGATTAACGCGTAGCTCATCGCCAGCAGCCACGGCGGCAATTCGATCGTCAATAGTCCGACGTCCTGCAGCACGACGCCGAGACCAAGCGGCGCCAGCAGCGCGCCGGCGGGGATGCGCAACGCCCGGCCGAGCACCGCGCCCACGCCTGCGACGACAAGCGTCTCGGCGAGCGCAGCCCCGTTCAGCGGCGGAAACCAGACTATCTTCGGCACGTCACCCGAACCTGCTGCCCAGATGGCGGACACGACAGACGCAAGCGTGGCGACGAAAACCACGCGCTGATATTGCATGAAGGCGACCAGCCGCATGTCGGCGCCATAGGCGTCCGACATCAAGACCATTGCGGTCGCCGCACCGGGCGATGCGCCCCAGATGGCGGTCGTGCCGGGGAGTACCTGCCAACGCGCGAGCATCCAGCCAAGTGACATGCTTACCGCCACCACCAGCAGGATTACCGCGCCGAATAGCGGCCAATCCTTCTGCAATTCGACCAGGATCGAGGCCGGCAGCCCGCGCGCGATCAGGCAGCCGACCACCGCCTGGGCGGCGAAGAACGGCAGCGGCGGCACCCGTACACGGGTTTCCGCGACCGCCAGCAAGATGGCGGCAAGCATGGGTCCGAGCATCAGCGCCGCCGGTAGATAGAGAAACTCCAGCGCGACGGCGAATGCGACCGAAAGCACCAGCAGCACCGCCCATTGGGCGGCGGTGGTGCGGGCTCCGAGCCATCGTTGGAACCGTTGGTAGAGCGAACGAACCGAAGTGCGCAAAATCAGACCGCCGAATGGCAGCGAGGGCCGGCTTTGAGGGTCGAGGGTCCGGCCGCAGAGTGCAGTCGGTTGGTGATCCTGAACGCGGGAGGGATTTTGGCGGAATCGAGCATGCCGCCTTGTGCCAGCTTACGAGCCCGGCGTCTGCCCCCTGCCCGACATGACCGCTATGCCCACACTACCCGGCCGGCTGGCGATTTGACATGGTGCAAGGTACGGGTTCCGTTAGGGGGCGATGTCAGAATCAGCGGGAGTGATGAATGCGACGCCGATCTATCGTGGTGGCCACTCTGATCGGGGCCGTATTGCTGGCTTTCCCGGCGTGGGGCGCCGCGCGGATCGAGAACAAGGTGCCGAGCGCCTCCGTGCAGGAGATGCTGATAAAGACCTACCTGCTCACGCTCAACGACGCTAACCTCACCAGCAATTACGCCGTGTTGCATGCAAGGCTCGCCAAACCGTTCCGAGAGCAGTTCAACGTCGAGCGGTTGAAGACGATCTTCAAGCCGTTCAGCGACAGGAAAATCGACTACGGCATTATCGCCGCCAAGCCCCCGGTCCCCACCAGCAAGAGCGCAATCGACAACCGCGGCGCGCTAATCCTGCGCGGCTATTTCGACACCAGGCCAGGCCGCCTCAGCTACGAACTCGATTTCATTCCCTCCGACGGCAAATGGAAACCGATCAAGCTCAACGTTCACATCAAGCCGGTGAGTAAGAAGTAGCGGTTACCCGCGAACGTAAGCTGGATCAACCTGAAGGGTCGCCCCTGTCTCAGCCCACCACACCAGAGCCCCGCAAACCCGCCGGCACCGGACGCAAAGTGTTCGCCGCCATCCTCGACTTCATATTCGTGTTCGGAATTGGCGGCTACGTCATCGGTCATTTCAGCGGCGGCCTCACCGAAGAAGGTTTCAAGCTCAGCGGCGGCCCGGCCTTTCTGCTGTTCGCCGTGATCATTTTCTATTTCATCATCTTCCGCCGTTATCTCGGCGGCACGGTGTTCCAGCGGTTATTGGGCGCGTACTAAAGCGCTCGCCTCTGATGACATTTGTCTCACTATTATTTGACGCCTGCCGGAACCCGGCGCCCATAGCATACCTGGCGAGAGCAGGCTACGACTCGACATAGCGAAATTGGCTTGGAGAGCGGCGGCAATGAGCCAGAAAATATCGGGCGGCTGCGCCTGCGGCGCGATCCGCTATGAAACCGACGCCGATCCGGTCGTCATGCTGAATTGCCATTGCCGCGATTGCCAACGCGCGGCCGGCAGCGCCTACGCAGCCGTCATGGTGGTGCCGGCGGCCTCGGTTACGATGCATGGCGAGCCGCGCTACTTCAAAACGGTCGGCGACGCTGGTCACACGGTCGGCCGTGGTTTCTGCGTCAATTGCGGCAGCCCGGTCGCGATCATGCTGGAGCGGATGCCGGACGTACTTGGCCTGCACGCAGCAAGCCTCGACGATCCGTCGCACTACCAACCGGCCGTCGACATCTTTACGGAGCGCGCGCAGGCCTGGGACATGATGAACGCGGAAACGCAAAAAATGCCGGGGGGCTTCATCAAATAGCTGGCCCGTTTCAATCGCTCTGTAAGATGACGTTCTTCACCATCGGATAGATCTGGTTCTGCCAGGCGCGGCCCGAGAACACGCCGTAATGGCCGACGCCGGCCTGCATATGGTGGCGTTTGCGATATGGACGCAAAGATTTGCACATGTCATGCGCGGCCAGCGTCTGCCCGACCGCGCAGATGTCGTCCTTTTCACCTTCCACCGTGAACAACGTTGTGCGCTTGAGCGCCGCCGGCTCCACCTTCTGACCCTGATAAGTCAAGTCGCCGAGCGGCAGCGCGTGCTCCTGAAATACCAGTCGCACCGTTTCCAGATAAAACTTGGCGGTGAGATCGAGCACCGCGAAATATTCGTCATAGAACGCCTTGGTCATCGCCGCCTTGGCGGTCTCGCCCTTGGCGAGGTTCTCGTAGAGATCGCGGTGGGCCTTGAGATGGCGGTCGATGTTCATGCTCATGAAGGCGGCGAGTTGCACGAAGCCGGGATAGACCATGCGCCCACCACCGCCATAGCGGCGCGGCACGCGGCCGATCAGGTTCTGCTCGAACCAGCCGATGTCATGCGACTTCGCCAGTTCGTTGACCTTGGTGGGGTTGACGCGGGTGTCGATCGGCCCGGCCATCAGGGTGAGCGAGCGCGGCTGCGCCAGGTTGTCGGCTTGCGCCATCACGCTCGCGGCCACCAGCCCGGCGACGCAGGGCTGGCAGACCGCGACCATATGAGCGCCTGGGCCCATTACTTCGAGCCAGCGGATCAAATGCGCGATGTAGCCGTCGAAGCCGAAGGTGCCGGCCTCCAGCGGCACATCGCGAGCGTTATGCCAATCGGTGATGTAGACATCATGCTCGGTGAGCATAGTGCGCACCGTGGCGCGCAGCAGTGTGGCGAAGTGCCCCGACAAGGGCGCCACCACCAGCACGCGCGGCTGCGCTTGCGTCACGTCCTTCTTGAAATGCAGCAACGTGCCGAACGGCGTGACGTCGGCCGCCGCCTCCGTCACGGCCACTTGCGCGTTGCCGACGGCGGCGCTGTCGATGCCGTAGGACGGCCGCTCGTGGGTCAGGCCGGCGCGCGCGATCAACTCATAGGCGGCGGTCAGGTTGCTCATCACCGACGGCCGCGCGGCGCCATTCAGCCGCTCCCCCAATGACGTCGCCGCCAGCCCCGCAAAAGCGCGCCACGGCGCCATCAGGTCGGCATGTGCCTGATATGCCTGATAAAGCATCCATTCCTCGGCGGTCCCGGCGAACCGCACGGAAAAGCTAGATCATTTTATGTTGCAGTGCGAGATAAAAATCGGGCCTGATTGCCCGTTGGGTGCGGGCTTTGGGGAAAAACCGCGCGGGGGTTATTTTGCGGTACGGGAAGCTATTGAACTCTCATGACTTTAGTCTAAGCTGCCGAATGCCGGGCCGAGACGAACAGGGACATTTGTCGCCCCATGGCCAAGGCTACCCTCTCCATCGCCAGCCGTAATTACGGCTCCTGGTCGCTGCGCGGCTGGTTGCTCTGCACGATGTCCGGCCTCGACTTCGAGGAGGAACTGGTCGCTTCCGACGACCCATCGACCCGCGCCGAACTGTTGCTGCTGTCGCCTTCGTTCCTGGTGCCCTGTCTCAACCATGACAGCATCAAGGTCTGGGACACGTTGGCGATCGCAGAGTATCTCAACGAGATCCTGCCCGAGGCCGGCCTCTTGCCGCACACGTTGGCGGCGCGCGCGCATTGCCGCTCGATCTCGGGCGAGATGCACTCCGGATTTTCCAACCTGCGTTCGGCGCTGCCGATGAACCTGAAGGCGCATCACCCCGGCTTCAAGGTGTGGGCCGGCGCCGAAGCTGACATCGACCGCATCTTGAGCATCTGGCGCGAGTGCCTCGCGTCCAATTCAGGACCGTTCCTGTTCGGCGAGCATCCGTGCATGGCAGACGCCATGTTCGCGCCGGTGGTGACGCGCTTCCGCACCTACGACGTGTCGCTCGATTCCGACTGCAAAGCCTATTGCGAGGCAGTGATGAACATGCCGGCGATGCAGGAATGGATCGGAGCCGCACAGGCCGAGCCGGACGAGGTGGTGGAACTCGACGTCGAGTTCTAGTTGGGCTTCAACGCCTGCCCTGCTGGCGGCTACAGTTGCGCGATTGCGGCGCCGCCGAGTGCGCTCAGCAGCACGACGAGCCACGGTGGCACCTTCCACACGAACAGCAACAGGAACCCGGCCACTGCCAGCGCGAAGTCGTACGGGCTGGCGATCGCCGAGGTCCACACAGGATGATAGAGCGCAGCGAGCAGCAGCCCGACCACCGCGGCGTTGACGCCGCGCAACGCCGCCTGCGCCATGCTCAAGCGTCGCAACTGGTCCCAGAATGGCAGCATGCCGGCAACCAGGAAGAACGACGGCAGGAAGATCGCGACCAGGCAGATGATGGCGCCAAGCCAACCATTCGGCTCGGGCCCCATCACCGCGCCAAGATAGGCCGCGAAGGCGAACAGCGGCCCCGGCAACGCCTGTGCCGCGCCATAGCCGGCAAGGAATGCGTCGTTGGTCACCCAACCCGGCGGCACCACGGAAGCTTGCAGCAGCGGCAGCACCACATGACCGCCGCCGAACACCAGCGAGCCTGCCCGGTAGAAGGCGGCGGCAAGCTTGAGGCTTTGGTCCGGCGCGCCCGAGGCCAGCAGCGGCAATCCGACCAGAAGCACCAGGAACAACACAAGGAAGGCCGCGCCGGTCCAGCGGCTGATGGCGATCGGCAGCTTCGCTTGGCTGACACTGTTGTTGCCGTCCTTCAGCAGGACGGCGCCGACCAACGCGCCAAACAGGATGGCGCCGATTTGCCCTAAGGCAGTGGGAAACGACAACACGATGCCCGCGGCAATGACCGCCAAAGTCGCCCTCGGGCGGTCGGGGGCAAGTGTTCGCATCATGCCGAGAACGGCCTGCGCCACAACGGCCACCGCCACCACCTTCAAGCCATGCAGCCAGCCGCTGTTGAGTGCGCCGCCGAATTCATCAACGCCGTACGCGAACAGCAGCATCAACACGGCCGACGGCATGGTAAAGCCGGTCCACGCGGCCAGCATGCCGAGATAACCGGCGCGCATCAGCCCCACCGCCATGGTCACCTGCGTGCTCGCCGGCCCGGGCAGAAACTGACATAGCGCAACCAGATCGGCGAACGTCGCCTCATCGAGCCACTTGCGACGTTTCACGTATTCTTCGCGATAATAGCCGAGGTGCGCCACCGGCCCGCCGAACGACGTCAGGCCGAGCCGCAAGGTAACGGCCAACACCTCCAGAGGGGTCGAGCGCGCGTCGGCCCGCGCCTGTTCATCCATGATGCCGCCTCACGCTATCGCCGCTCAACGGCGCTTCAGCCAGTCGCCGATGCGATCCACCGCTTCATGCATCTCGGGCGCGGCACCCGCATAACAAAAACGCAGGAAGTGCCGCCCGTTGCGCGGGTCAAAATCGATGCCTGGCGTCGCCGCAACCCCCGCCTCGTCCAGCATCTGCTTCGCGAACGCGAGGCTGTCGCCGGAAAAGCGGGAAATGTCGGCGTAAAGATAAAAGGCGCCGTCAACCGGGAAGAACTTGTCGAGCCCGGCCTTCGGCAAGCCCTCGACCAGGATGCGGCGGTTTTCCTCGTAGCCGTGCTTGACCGCTTCCATCTCCCCGCGGCCATCGAAGGCGGCTTCGGCGGCGATTTGCGCCAAGGTCGGCACCGAGATAGCGAGATTGCCGTGAAGGCGATCAACCGCGCGCACGATCGTCTCCGGCACCACCATCCAGCCGACGCGCCAGCCGGTCATGCAGAAATATTTCGAGAATGAGTTGATCACCAGCGCGCGCGGCGACAGCTTGGCGGCGGTCTCGGCGGCAAAGGCATAGTCGAGCCCGTGATAGATCTCGTCGGAGATCACCTTGATGCCCTCGCCTTCGCAGAGCGCGATCAATTCACTCAAACCTTCCGCCGTCATCATGGTGCCGGTCGGATTGGCCGGACTTGCGATGACCACACCGGCGAGCGGCTCGCGGCGGTGCTCGGCGAGGATCGCTTCGCCGGTCAGCGCCCAGCGTGTCTCCGCCACGGTATCGATCAGCACCGGCTCGCAGCCGAGCGCGGCGAGGATGTGCCTGTACGGCGGATAGCCGGGATTGGCCAGCGCCACCCGCTCGCCCGGCTCGAACAGCGAGAGGAACGCGAGGATGAAACCACCAGACGAGCCCGTTGTTACCGCGATCCGCGCCGGGTCGAGATCGAGGCCATAGGTCTCGTGGTAATGGCGCGCGATTCGGGCTCGAAGCGACGGGATACCGAGCGACTCGGTATAAGCGATGCGGCCGTCGAGCGCCGCCTTGGCGGCTTCAAGCGCGGTGTTTGGCGCAGGCGCCGCCGGCTGGCCCACCTCCATGTGCACCACCCGTTTGCCCTGCGCCTCGGCGGCGGCAGCCGCCGCCATCACATCCATTACAATGAAGGGGGGTACGTCGCTGCGTTTGGAGGGGGTCAGCAGTCTTTTTGCCGCATCGAGCATGGTTTTCTCGAACCCTCATGGGCCTTCACCGCCCCGCTGTTGCCGCATTCCCCGGTTTGCCTGCCTTAAGCCTTTGCGAATTTTGTCCGTTGCAGCCTGCAAAGCCGCGTTGACCGCCTCAAGGGGCGTCACTAGGTTCACCTCATCCGGTGGCAAAGAACGGCATGACCGAGAACGAGACCCCTATCAGGGCGAGGCGCGCGACGCCAGCCGCCCGCGCCCTGGCGCTGGTGACAGCCGCGGCCATCGCAGCTACCGGCTTTGGCCTAGCGGCAACACCGGCGCATGCCCAAGGCGCGCGGCGCCTGCCCCTCATTCGCGACACCGAAATCGAAAATTTGCTGCGCGATTACGCGCGCCCGATCCTCAAGGTCGCCGGCCTCGCCAAACACAACATCAAGGTCGTCATCATCAATGACCGCAGTTTCAACGCCTTCGTGATGGACGGGCGTCATATCTTCGTGAACGCCGGCGCCTTGTTCGACACCAAGACCCCGAACGAGGTGATCGGCGTTCTCGCGCATGAAACGGGCCACCTGGCCGACGGGCATCTGATGCGGCTGCGCGAGCGGCTCGCGCGGGCGCAGACAATGTCGGTGATCGGCATGATCGCCGGCATCGGCGCCGCGGTGGCCGGCGCGCGCGCCGGCGTCTCCGGTTCCGGTAATATCGGCGCGGCGGCCGTCCTCGCGCCGCAGGCGGCTATCCACAATTCACTGCTGGCTTACGCACGAACCCAGGAAGACCAGGCCGACCATGCGGCCCTGAAATTTCTCAACGCGACCCACCAGTCGGCCAAGGGCATGGTCGATCTATTCAAGCGGCTGAGCAATGAAGGGCTGTTCGCGTCGCGCTCGATCGATCCCTACATGCAGAACCACCCGATGCCGGCCGACCGCGTGGCCGCGCTCGAGACCATGGCGAAAGCGAGCCCCTATTGGAACAAGAAGGACCCGCCGACGCTGCAACTGCGTCACGACCTGATGCGCGCCAAATTGTCCGGCTTCCTGGAGCAGCCTGGCACGGTGTTGCGTCGCTATCCACTCAGCGATCACAGCCTGCCGGCGCGCTACGCCCGCGCCATATCGGCGTATCGCAACGGTGGCCTTCAGCACGCGATCGGCATGATCGATGACCTCATCCGAAGCGAGCCAAACAATCCCTATTTCAACGAGCTTAAGGGCCAAGCCCTGCTGGAAGGCGGCTATCCGGCCAAGGCGATTGCGCCGCTGCAGCGGGCAGTCGCGCTGTCACATCACGCCCCTCTGATTTCAATCATGCTGGGCCAAGCCATGGTCGCCACCAATCAGAAGAAATATGCGCCCGAGGCGGTGCAGTTGTTGCAGGCGGCCGTACAGCGGGAGTCGGAAGTTCCGGGCGCCTATGAGCAACTCGCCATGGCCTATGGTCGCGAGGGAGATCTTGCGCATGCCGACCTCGCCTCGGCTCACGCCGCGTTCAGCCGCGGAGACATCAAGACCGCACACATGCTGGCCTCGCGCGCCAAGACCCGGCTCAAGGTTGGCTCGCCTGCCTGGGTGCGCGCCGACGATATCGTCAACACCAAGGTGCCCAAGCAATAGCGCTTCTGATCACTTCATTAGGAACAGCCCCATGACCTTCCATCCCCGTTACATTGCCGTCGTCGGCGCGCTCGGTGCCGCGCTCTTGGCATTCGCCGTGCCGCCGGCTTCGCACGCCGCCGAATTCTCCAAGCCGCAGACAAGCGCGATCGAGAAGATCGTGCACGATTATCTCGTCCAGCACCCTGAAGTGATCGAGGAAGCAATCCAGGTCTTGCAGGAGCGTCAGCAGGCCGCCGAGGCCACCAAGCACAAGGATGCGGTCAAGGCCAACGCCAAGCAATTGTATAGCGCGCCGGATCACGTCGTGCTCGGCAATCCGAACGGCAACGTCACCTTCGTCGAATTCTTCGATTACAACTGCGGCTACTGTAAGCACGCCATGAGCGACATGCTTACGCTGCTGAAGAGCGATCCCAACCTGAAAGTCTTGCTCAAGGAATATCCGGTGCTCGGCCAGGGCTCGGTCGAAGCCGCCAAGGTGGCGGTCGCCGTTCGTATGCAGGCGCCGAAGAAGTATCTCGAGTTCCACACGAGGCTCCTGGGCGGCCGAGGCCGCGCCGACGAAGCTCATGCTCTGGCCGTGGCAAAGGATATGGGGCTCGACATGGCCCGCATCCGCAAGGACATGGGGAGTGCTGACGTCAAGAAACTGCTGAACACGGATTATGCCTTAGGCCGCGCGCTCGGCCTCAACGGTACCCCGAGCTACGTGATTGGAGACAATGTCGTCGTCGGCGCCGTAGGGCTTTCCGAGCTCAAGCAGAAGATCGCCAACGCCCGCTGTGGCAAGGATGCCTGCTGACGGCGCCCGACCGGCGAATGCGGTAGAGCACGAAGCGGCGGCCGCGGGTGACCTCCTGCAGGAGGTCCGGCAGCGGATTGGCCCGGTGCGGGCCCAATACATAGAGGTCATCGAAGTCGCGCGGCCAGGTGCGCACGAAGGCCGGTGCGCCCGCCGACGGCTTGCCCTTTCCGATGGCGGTCAGCGTGGCAAGCGGAATCGGGCCGCCCTCCGGAATGTCGATCCGCGCGACCGGCGCGCGTGCGCGCAGCGGCTGCTTGCCGACGCCCGTGAACAGGTTCGGCACGAAGGCGTCTGCATAGAGCACCGCCAGCGTGGGGGCATGATAAAATGGGAAAGTCGTTAGACCGCGCAGCGGCGGGTTGTCGGCCGTCCCGCTCTCGGCCACCAACAGCCGCGCCCCTTTATCGATGCAGCTGAAGGAATCGATCATCTCGGCGTAGTCGGCGCGGTAGCCGAACCACACCGTATAGACCACTGCGAGATTGACGACCGTCACACCGCCGGCGCAAGCGAGGCTCGCCATGAGCCAGCGGCGGCTGGGCAGCGACAAAGTGAGAAAGGCAGGCATTACCAGCGCCGCCGCCACCAGCACACGCAGATCCACGAAGTTGGCATCGAAGAGCTTCGCCGGCACAGCGAGATACAGCAGCACGAAGCCGCCTGTCATCCACAGACCGCCGGGTGCAAAACTCAGAACCCCGCGCTTGGCCGCGACCGTCAGCCAGCCGATCAGCGCGGCCAGAGAAGCTCCAGCCACGATGAGGCTGTAACCGTTCATGATGCTGAAGAGCCAAAACGGCTTGTAGCCGAAATTCCAGTGCCAGGGTGTTGTCGCTTTGCCGATGGCGCCGCCGCTTGAGACCATGACCGCCAGCACCAACGCGGGAGGGATTGCCAGCTGTACGAGCCGCAACGCCGTCTCGTACAGCGGCGCGCGGTTCCGCCAAGAACGCCACAACTCATAGAACCCGAGCACGGCGCCATAGATTCCCAAGGCGAAGAAATGCGCGGCAAACAGCGCCGCCACGAACAACGTGTTGACGGCGAGCCGGAGCGGCCAGCCACGCGCATCAAGCGCCAGCATCACGGCGATGCCCCAGAGCGCGAGACCTAGCGCCATTTCGAAGTTCAAGAAGCCCCAGGCGAAAGGCAGGCAATAGAGGAACAGCACCGCGGCAAAGCCCGCGAGTCGCACATAGCCCTTTCGTACATATTCGATCGCCATGGCCCCGCTGACGATGAGAAGCTGAGTGCCGAGCAGGAACACCCGCATGGCGGTTTCGACGCCGACGAGCCGCCCCAGTTTCGGAACGATCAGGTCCATCGCCAGATTGGGATAAAGCGCCCAGGTCACCTGGTAGTAGGCACTGCCGCCAGCGCTGATGAGGTACATGCGCGCGAGATGGTTGGGGTAGTCGACCATCGCCGGGATGGGCACCAGCAGCACGGGGGCAAGCGCGGCGGCGATCAGCAGCGCCAGCAACAGGCCGGACGGGCCCGAGGGTTGGGTCTTGGAATCCTGCACCGGCGTCTCTGCGTGTCAGCTCTGCGTGTCAGCGGCGGATGGCGACTTGATCGCAATTCGGCCCCGCTGCGCCACCGGCAGAAGACGGTTAACCGCACTTGGGGCGGTGGCCGGCTGGAGCGCCGAAAACCATGCCGGAATCGGCGCATGCGGCCGTGCGGGCTTCCCCTCGCCCGCGTGGGCACCTATAAAGCGCCCCAGTTTTACGCCCATCAACTCAAGGCCTCCCGCTGCCGAGCCCCATGACCCAGACCGTCTACGTCCTCAACGGCCCCAACATGAACCTGCTCGGCACGCGCGAGCCGGAGAAATACGGCCGCTCCACGCTCGCCGACGTGGAAAAGCTCTGCCGCACCACTGCCGGGCGGTTTGGACTCGAGGTCGAGTTCCGCCAGTCCAACCACGAAGGCCAACTGGTTGACTGGATCCAGGAGGCGCAAGCCAAGAAGGCGGCCGGAACTCATTCTCAATCCGGCGGGCTACACCACCACCTCGATAGCCATTCTCGATGCGCTCCTGGCGGTCAGCATGCCGGTGATCGAAATCCACGTCACCAACATCCATGCCCGTGAAAGCTTTCGGCAAGGCTCCTATGTTTCGAAAGCAGCGAAATCGGTGATCGCCGGCTTCGGTATCCAGGGCTATGCTCTCGCGATCAGCGGACTTGCCGACTTCGTCGGCGCCAAAGAACGCTCCAAATGAGAGCTCCAAGGCCAAAGCCTGAACCGGGACTGCGCGATGGCAAAACCGCCGAAATCTAGTCTGGTCGACCGCGATCTGATCCGCGAGCTGACTGAGTTGCTCAACGAGACCGGATTGAGCGAGATCGAGATTGAGCAGAACGGCAAGCGCGTGCGCGTCGCGCGCAACCTTACGGGCGCGGCGGCGCCCGCGCCCCCGCCCTTCGCGCCGCTGGCCGGCGAACCGCTGGCGCAGATGGCTGACGCGGGGCCAGTCCCGCTTGATGCCAGCAAGCATCCCGGCGTCGTTACCTCTCCCATGGTCGGCACCGCATATTCCGCACCCGAGCCGGGCGCCAAGCCCTTTATCGAGGTGGGCAGCAAAGTGAAAGCCGGTGACACGATCCTGATCGTGGAAGCGATGAAGACCATGAACCAGATTCCGGCCCCGCACGCCGGCACTGTGACCCAGATCCTGTTCGAGGACGGCCAGCCGGTCGAGTTCGGCGAGCCGTTGGTGATTATTGAATGATCACGCGCAGCGCCTCGCACCGCCCTCATCCTGAGGAGGCCGCGCAAGCGGCCGTCTCGAAGGATGGGGCGGCGCCATGCTTCGAGACGCGCCCGAGCGGAGCGCTCCTCAGCATGAGGCCGTCAGAGGTTCGGCAGTTCAATGTTCGATAAGATCCTCATCGCCAACCGCGGCGAGATCGCGCTTCGCGTGCTGCGCGCCTGTAAGGAGCTCGGCATCCCCACCGTCGCGGTACATTCCACCGCCGATGCCGACGCGATGCACGTGCGCTTCGCCGACGAGAGCGTGTGCATCGGCCCGCCGGCCGCAAAGGACAGCTATCTCAATATCCCGGCCATCCTCGCGGCATGCGAAATCACAGGCGCCGACGCCGTGCATCCCGGCTACGGCTTCCTGTCCGAGAATGCGCGGTTTGCGGAGATCCTCGCGGAGCACAATGTTGAGTTCATCGGCCCCAAGGCCGAGCATATCCGTATCATGGGCGACAAGATCGAGGCCAAGCGCACCGCCAAGCGGCTTGGCATTCCCGTGGTGCCGGGCTCGGAAGGCGGCGTCACGTCCGACGCGGAAGCCGCCCGCATCGCCGGCGAAATCGGCTTTCCGGTGCTGATCAAGGCCGCCGCCGGCGGCGGCGGGCGCGGCATGAAGGTCGCGCGCGAGCCGGGCGATCTGTCCAACGCACTCGCAACCGCGCGCGCCGAGGCCAAGGCCGCCTTCGGCGACGATGCCGTTTATATCGAGAAATACCTCACCAAGCCGCGCCACATCGAAATCCAGGTACTGGGCGACGGCCAGGGCAAGGCCATCCATCTCGGCGAGCGCGACTGCTCGCTGCAGCGACGTCATCAGAAGGTGCTGGAGGAGAGCCCCTCGCCCGCGCTCAACGCCGCCGCGCGCGACACGATCGGCGAAACCGTCGCCAAGGCCATGCGCGACATCAATTATCTCGGCGTCGGCACCGTCGAGTTCCTCTACGAGGAAGGCGAGTTCTATTTCATCGAGATGAACACACGCATCCAGGTCGAGCATCCGGTGACCGAGATGATCACCGACATCGACTTGATCTTCGAGCAGATCCGCGTCGCCACCGGCGCCGAACTGACCTTGAAGCAGAGCGACATCGAGTTCCGCGGCCACGCTATCGAGTGCCGCATCAACGCCGAGAATCCCATCTCCTTCCGGCCTTCGCCCGGCAGGATCCTGCATTACCACCCGCCGGGCGGCCTGGGCGTGCGCATCAATTCAGCAGTCTACGAAGGCTACACCATCCCGCCTTATTACGACTCGCTGGTCGGCAAACTCATCGTGCATGGCAAGACCCGCACCGAGTGCCTGATGCGGCTCAAACGCGCACTTGACGAAGTGGTGGTGGACGGAATCGAGACAACGCTGCCACTCTTCCGCGCCCTCGTCAGCGAAAAGGACATCATCGACGGCAACTACCACATCCACTGGCTGGAGCAGTTTCTCGCCAGGGGTGGCATGGAAGAATAGCAAGCCGCGACCGATCCCCCGAAACACGGCAGTCGGCTCGCGGCACGTCGCTCACCACTCGCGCCGCGATGACCAGGGCAGCGCGTCCAGCATCTTCAGCGTTGCTACGTTCGGGCAGTAATCTTCCCAAACCGCGTCATCCGCATGCTGGGCGAGGTCGCGCTTGCAGCGCCCCTTGCAATCGCAATTGGCGCAGACACGCTGCAGATCGAGGAATGTTGCGCGTTGGACCGCAGCAACTTCGTCGCGGTCGAGGTTGAGCGCCGCCATGCGGCGCAACATCAGATCGGCAGCATGGGGTCCTCGGCGGTTGAGCCGTTGCAGCTCGTAGACCGACATGCCCACATCGCGCGCCATACGGTCGACCTCACCGTCCGAGCAGGCCGCAAAGTCGGAACGACACGCCGGATTGCCCCTCCATTCAAGCCACCAGTCGGCAATGACCTCGGCTGGTGAGCGACGTTTTATTTCACTGTAAAGCGCGGACATGGCGGCCCTCCGTCTTTTGACCGAAAAAGTATGGGCCCGACGCAATGACTGTCATTGACGCAGGTCAAACACTCCGCCGATTTCCGGCTCAGGCTCTCCCTGCCGCGGGAGCTTGACCCGATGAGAACTTTTCCGAGATCGCGCCTCGACGCCCTGACTGACGGCATCTTCGCCTTCGCCATGACGCTTCTCGTGCTGGAATTGCGACTGCCCGACCTGCCAGTGCGCGATAGCCCCGCGCTGATCGCTGACCTCGCGGGGCTGTGGGAGAAATATCTTGCCTACCTCATCAGCTTCTTCGTGCTCGCCGCCAACTGGCGCTCGTCGATCGAATTGCGCCGGATCGAAGAAGTCTCGTCGGAGGCGTTGGGTTGGTGGATGCTCTATCTTTTCTTTGTCACCAGCATTCCGTTTTCCTCGAACGTGGTCGGCCTGCACGGCGACCTGCCGCCCGCGGTCTGGCTTTATGCCGCCAACCTGACCGCGGTCTCCGCGCTGTCGCTGCGCCTGCGCACGCTGGAGGTCGCGCCCGAACACCGGCCGCACGCCCGCATTGGCCACACCCGCATCGTGTTCGTCATGGCGACCGCGGCTTTGTCCGTACTTGCGAGCATTTTCGCCCCCAGCCACGCGATGTTCGTCTACCTGCTCAACGTGCTGGCAGGGCCGCTGGCCGCACGCTTGAACCGCCAGGAGCCGCCACGGACCGCAAGCCCCTAGAACCGATTGATCGCCGCCCTTACTTCGTCGTAGGCGCTGCTTTCAGGATCCATCAGCCCGACATGGCCGGCGCCCGCAACGGCCGCAGGCAGCGACTTTATAGGCGACGCGACCAATGCATTCGTTTCGTTGCGTTCATTGCAATGCCTGATACGTCTCGCAGCATTGAACGCGGCGCCCTATCGGCCGCCTCAATGCGGCGCGCCGGTGAGCCGCCCAAGGAGCGCGCAGACCGCGCCCGGATCGTAGGGCTTTTCCACGAACACCGAACGCGACACCAATCCGGCGCGATCGGCATTGCCGTACCGTCCCGAAGCGTAGACGACCGGCAATTCCGGCCGCTGCTGCCGTACGCGGCTTGCGAGTTCCGCGCCGTCCATGCCGCCCGGCAGGTTGACGTCGGTGAACAGCACGTCCACCGGACCGCCACTGTCCAAGTAGCGCAGCGCCTCGTCGGCAGTGGTGGCCTCATGCACAGCGAACCCGTGCTCCAACAGCGAGTTGGCGACTAGGCTCAAGATCAGCACCTCGTCTTCGACCAGCAGGACGGTGGCGGGGTGTGCGGTGCAATCCATGGGAGAGCTCCTCGCTCGGCGCGCATGGCGCGTTTCCCATACCAACGCGCAACCGTCGTATTCGCGTCGAGCTTTCAGAAACTTGCTGACACTATGGTATGCAAAACCTTAACTCGGCGGTTGGTTCCGCCCCCCGTATCCAAACGGGTCTGGGTGTCCTAAAATGACGCGGTTCGTCACACTTTCGAGCCATGGCCAGCCGCGGTAACAACTTTATCGAGATTACGCCCGAGGTGCTGCTCAAGGCCTACGCCTGCGGCATCTTCCCAATGGCCGAAAGCGCCGACGACCCGGCGCTCTACTGGATCGAGCCGGACCAGCGCGGCATCATTCCACTCGATACTTTCCATGTCCCCACGCGGCTCGCGCGCACGGTGCGCACGACCCGCTTCACCGTCATGGTCGACCGCGCCTTCGATCAGGTGATCGAAGGCTGCGCGGAGCCGGGCGTCGGACGCGCCCGCACTTGGATCAACACCCGCATCCGCAAAATCTACCGTGCGCTCTACGCCGAGGGCCATTGCCACACCGTCGAGGTGTATGACGGCCGTCTGCTGGTCGGCGGGCTCTACGGCGTCTCGCTCGGACGCGCCTTCTTCGGCGAGAGCATGTTCCACCGCGCGCGCGATGCGTCCAAAATCGCTCTAGTCCACCTGATAGCCCGGCTGAAGGCGGGCGGCTACACACTGCTCGACACGCAGTTCGTCACGGATCATCTGAAGACGTTTGGCGCGATCGAAGTGCCCAAGCGGCACTATCATCAGCTACTCGAAGACGCGCTCGACGGCGAAGGGAATTTCGCCGCCCTGCCGCTCAACCGGCCGGTCAAGGGCACAGAAGCGTTGGCGGTGATCGAGGGTCGCGACTGATCTTTTATCGGATCGCCGGCAGGAAGCCGCGTGACTGCGCCGAGGGACGCGCACGGGTCGCGCGCCGCGGCACGGCGCGCTGAGCCGCGGGCTTGGCCGGCTTGGCATTGGGCGCCGGCGCGGCCGGGGCTTGGTCACCACCGACGCCATCCGAAGCATCCGCCACATCCGGGTTCTTGCCACCGTTACAGTCGATCAGCCAGACATCGTAGATCGGGTGTTCGACCGCGTGCAGGCCCGGGCTCGCCTTGAACATCCAGCCCGTAAAGATGCGCTTGATGTTGCCCTTGAGCGTTACTTCGTCGACGTCGACAAAGGCGTCGGTCTGCGGCGTCTCGGTGGGCGGACGCGAATAGCATGCCTTCGGCGTCACCTGCAGCGCGCCGAATTGCACGGTCTCGTTGATCGCAACGTCGAACGAGGTAATGCGCCCGGTGATCTTGTCGAGCCCTTCGAAAACCGCGGTCGGGTTGCTGATGCGCTGTGGCGGCGGCTGCATCACCACTTCGTTCGTGGGCGGCTTGTCGGTCATTGCGGGTGGTTGTGGCGGCGTCCCTGGCCCCTGCCCCGCCGGCGGTTGAATAGCCTGTTGCGTCGCACCCGGCTGCGGCGGCGATGCCGGCTTGGCAACACTGGCGGGATTAGCGGGACTTGGCTTGGTCGCCTGCTGGGCCGGCGCGGTGCCGGGTGGCGGCGCCAGCGGTTGCGATTCGATCGTGCCACCGCCGGGCCGCGCCGACGGCGGCAGGCTCATCGGCGCTGGCATCGGCTGCGCCGGCGGCTCGTCGCGGCTCACCGCCGGAACCTGCGGCTGACGCTGCGCAGCTGGATAGTCGCGATAATCCGGGTGCGTTCCTTGTTGCGGGAAGGCCGGATAATCGCGCGCGTTGGGACGCTGCTGCGGGTACGGCTGGCTCGGGTAGTAACCCGGTTGCTGGGGCTGCGGCGAATTGGGAACGTCGGCCGGTGGCCGCGGCGGGCCGTTGCCAAAGATTGTGTCGAATTGAGCGCGCGCGGACGTCGCCACCGGCAGAGAGGCCGCCAGCGCCAGGAGCCCGATTGTCAATGTCGCGTGTCGCACCATCAAAGCCGGCTTACGTCCGCTTCGCGCCGCTCAAGCGGTTTCGCCCCGCATAGCCGCGCAGGCCCGGTTAACACGGCAAATAGGGCGGCGGAAGGGCGACGCCCTGGTGCCCAACTTCCGAAGTTCGTGATGCGAAACAGCCCGCACTGACACGAACTTCGGAAGCCAAGGGGCACTAGCAAGTACATGATTCCAGTGCCGCTTTCGATTTGAAGGTCCTGAGTGAAATTGCGGCAAACGATGCAGGAACTTCAAATCGGCGGCTCTAGTCGCCGGGCGCCCAGGCCTTGTAGTCGCCGGTGGCCTTCGGGCGGCGGCCGAGCGCCAGCGTCGAGCCGGGCGGCCGGTAGGCCCCGGGGGTGCCGGTCAGGTTGGGCCGGTGCGGTTTCTGCCAGTCGTGCGGCTTGTACGCCGTTTGCGTCGGCGGCGCGTCGACCGTGTGGTGCAGCCAGCCGTGCCATGACGGCGGCACCATGCTTGCTTCGGCATAACCGTTGTAAATCACCCAGCGCCGCTGGAACCCGAGGCCGGGATCGATCTTGCCGCCGCGGGTCCGGTAGTAGCGGTTGCCGAATTCGTCCTCGCCCACGGCCTCGCCATACATCCAGGTCCAGAGTTGGGTCCCGAAGGTCTGCGAGTTCCACCAGGTGAACAGTTTCAGCAGGAAGTTTTTCATCGCATCCGCGCCGTGAAAGCCCAACGAAGGCCTCATGAGGGCCATTGCCAGCGGTTGTCTGCCACCTCGCCGCCCCCCTGGCAAGCGCGGACGGGGCGCGATCCCCGCCGGTATTCGCAGGTTCCGGACATGAATGCTATGTAGCCTGCATGGACCATCTCTGGGCCGGCCATGGGTCGGCCACATTGAGCCGTCACGGGTTCCCGTGAATTTCCCATGAGTTTTTTTGTTCCATACGGTCGAAGCACCATGCTTTCGCCAACGAGAAGGATGCCTCAAGCTCGATGACGCTGAGATCACCCGCCCGCTCGCTGTTTTCCATTCTGCTGTTGCTGCTGTTGCTGCTGGTGGCGCTCGCCGCGCCCGCCCACGCGCAGACCGCGCCGACGCCCGCCGGCAGTGGCGCCGCCGCTCCGGCCGCGCCAGCCAAGCCCGAGAAGGATCCATTCGGCCGCGAGACGCCGCAGGGCATGGTGTCCGGCCTGATGAACGCGCTCGCCGCCGCCGACTACGCGCGTGCGGTCCAGTTCTTTCAGACCGATAATGTGCCCGGCGTGAGAAGTTGGTCGGAGCTGGCGGGCGCCGAACTGGCGCGCCGCTTTCAAGCGGTGCTCGACCGCGCCGGCACCGTGACTACGGCCGCCGAGCTCAGCACCGATCCCAACGGCGACGTCAAGGACGGGCTGGCGGAGGACGTCGAGCGCTTCGGCGTGGTGAAGACGCCGACCGGCAACGTGCCGCTGCTGGCCAAGCGCGTCGAGCGCAACGGCAAGTCGTTGTGGCTGGTGTCCGAAAACACATTGCGCGATATCCCCAATCTGTTCCAGACAGTCGCAAACGGCTCATCTGCAACTCCATTTATCGACCTGCTGCCGGAAGGTCCAGTCATCGGCGGCGCCCCTGTCTCGCATTGGCTGGCGCTGCTTCTTGCCGCCGTTCTTAGTTTTGCCATCGCCTGGCTGCTGACCGCGCTGCGCGGACCGATAGAGCGCATGATCCGGCGCGGCGGCCCCGAAACCAAGCTGTCACGCTTCATCGAGGCGTCCGCGGGCCCGCTGCGCATCCTGCTCGCGCTTGTCATCTTCGGCATCGTCATGCAGGCGCTTGGCGTGACGATCGTTGCTCGTTACCGGGCCGTGTTCACCGTGCAACTCATCGGCTGGCTCGCCGTTGTCTGGCTGATGTGGCGGTGGGCGGACGCCGCCGGCGAAGTCATCCTCGGGCAGATGTCGCGGCGCGGTCAGATCACCGCCTATTCTGCCGTCAGTTTCCTCAATCGCGCCTTCAAGGCGTTGCTCATCGTCGTGCTGGTCGCCTCGCTGCTCGGGGCCTTTGGCGTCAACGTCACCGCGGGCCTCGCCGCCCTCGGCGTCGGCGGCTTGGCCATCGCGCTCGGTGCACAAAAGCTGTTTGAGAATCTGATCGGCAGCCTGACGCTGATCGCCGACCGCCCGATGCGCATCGGCGACTTCGGCAAGTTCGGCGATACGCTCGGCACGGTCGAGGAGATCGGCATCCGCTCCACCCGCATCCGCACCCTCGACCGCACGGTGCTGACCGTGCCCAACGGCCAGCTCTCCGCGCAGGCAATCGAAAACTACTCGCAGCGCGACCGCTACTGGTTCCACCCGATCCTGAACCTGCGCTACGAAACCAGCCCTGACCAGATGCGTCACGTGTTGCAGGCATTGCGCGCCATGCTGGCGGAGCATTCGAAGGTCGACACAGCGACGGCACGGGTGCGTCTCATAGGGCTTGGCGCGCACTCACTCGACATCGAGATTTTCGCTTACGTGATCGCCTGGGACTATGCCGGCTTCCTGGAAATCCAGGAGGACCTGCTGCTGCGCTGCATGGACATCGTCGCCGCGAGCGGCACCGGGTTCGCGTTCCCGTCGCAGACCCTCTATCTCGGCCGCGACAGTGGCCTGGACGAAGAACGCACCGAAGAAGCTGAGCAGGCGATCCGCCGCCAGCGCGAGCAGGATCAGTAGCGCTCGGCCGAGGCTGGCGCGCGGCAGCAAGCGCCCACCTCCCCTGTTGATTTTGCCGCCACAAGCTGGCTATGTTGCCCAAGAAATTGGCAGCCGCGCGCCCGAGTCGGCGCTTCGCGCGGCACTGGCTGAACCGAGCCGAACCGAAATGACAGTGCCGGGCTAAAGGCGGGTCTCTTCGAGGCCCGCCTTTTCTCTTTTCCGGTTTCGCTCTCGGACGTCGACGGCGGCGGCGCAATCTTGGGGATTTCGCAGCGCCGCATCCGCTTGTTACGGCATCATCGTGCCGACCACGGCGCTATTCCACGATTCACAGCCGTTTATAACTGCCCCGCCCTCCGCCAGCCGCCGAGCGTTGCCGCTAAGTCGCTGACCTCGTTTTGAGAATCACCGCGCACCCAAACCGCTTCGCCGCCGCTGTCCCGCCCTTGTCCCCGCTGGAAGGCGCCGGCATTCGACTGTGAGGAATTCGGAATCCCTGCTTTTTCGGTCGTTTTTCCGCCATCCACCCGGGCATAAAAACCTAGCCGCAGCGGCCGAGAAAACCCCTTTTCGCACCCCCTGTCGCGGCCGATACTCACTCCCGGTCGCGTAGCCGTTGTCCCCAATTTCTGCCACCTGACCACAAGATTTAGGGATTTAGTTACCCATACCCACTATCTGTTGTTGACGCGTAGGGTGAGTTTCCGTAGCTTTCGATGCGTTCGGTGGCGGTGACGCGTATCGGTGCCCTGAACCTTCAAAACCGATCGATATCGACATCACCCGCGCCAAATAAGGCTTTGCGGGAGGGGGATTTGCTGTCTGTGCCGGGCCCCCACAAGGCCCGCATTGAGTCAACCGGTACCGGAAGTGGGCGCAGACCCTAGATTGAAGGGTAACCACCCCGGACCGAACCAACCGGCGGGCGCAAACCAAGCCCGTCACGGATATAATCACCGGCGTTTCAAGCCGGCCACTTTACGGGGCTAGAGACAACCATGCGGATCCAGCGTCGCTACACCAAGGACGGCGAAAACGCCTACGACTCAATCGGCTTCCGGCTGACCACCAGCGAGATCCGTAATCCGGACGGCTCCGTGGTGTTCAAGCTCGACAATGTCGAGGTACCGGAAAGCTGGTCGCAGGTCGCCTCTGACGTCTTGGCGCAGAAGTATTTCCGCAAGGCCGGCGTCCCCGCCCGCCTGAAGAAGGTGGAAGAGAATTCCGTCCCCTCGTTCCTGTGGCGCTCCGTTGCAGATGAGGAAGCGATTGCCGCGCTGTCCGAGAACGAGCGCACCACCGGCGAGCATTCGTGCCGCCAAGTATTCGATCGCCTGGCCGGCACCTGGACCTATTGGGGCTGGAAGGGCGGCTACTTCGATTCGGAAGACGACGCGCAGGCCTTCTTCGACGAGCTGCGCTACATGCTGGCGACGCAGGTGTGTGCGCCCAACTCGCCGCAGTGGTTCAACACCGGCCTGCACTGGGCCTACGGCATCGACGGTCCCAGCCAGGGCCACTATTACGTCGACTTCCAGACCGGCAAGCTGACCCGCTCGAAGACCTCCTACGAGCACCCGCAGCCGCATGCCTGCTTCATCCAGGGCATCACCGACGACCTGGTGAACGACGGCGGCATCATGGACCTGTGGGTGCGCGAGGCGCGCCTGTTCAAATACGGCTCCGGCACCGGCTCCAACTTCTCGGCGCTGCGCGGCGAAGGCGAGCGGCTCTCGGGTGGCGGCAAGTCGTCGGGCCTGATGAGCTTCCTCAAGATCGGCGACCGCGCGGCCGGCGCCATCAAGTCGGGCGGCACCACGCGTAGAGCGGCCAAGATGGTGATCGTCGACGTCGATCACCCCGACATCGAGAAGTACATCGACTGGAAGGTGCTCGAAGAGCAGAAGGTGGCGGCGCTCGTTACCGGCTCGAAGATTTGCCAGAAGCATCTCAAGGCCGTGTTGAAGGCCTGCGTGAACTGCCAGGGCTCGGGCGACGACTGCTTCTCGCCGGAAAAGAACCCCGCGCTCAAGCGCGAGATCAAGCTCGCGCGCCGGGCGCAGGTGCCGGACAACTTCATCAAGCGCGTCATCCAGTTCGCCAAGCAGGGCTACAAGGACATCGAATTTCCGACCTACGACACCGACTGGGACTCGGACGCCTATCTCACCGTCTCCGGCCAGAACTCGAACAACTCGGTGCGCGTGACCGACCAGTTCCTCAAAGCCGTCGAAGCCGACGGCAAGTGGGATCTGACTTTCCGCCGCAACAAGCAGGTGGCGAAGACCGTCGACGCACGCGAATTGTGGGAAAAGATCGGCTACGCGGCCTGGGCCTGCGCCGATCCGGGCCTGCAATACCACACGACCGTCAACGACTGGCACACCTGCCCGGCCTCGGGCGAAATCCGCGGGTCCAATCCGTGCTCGGAATACATGTTCCTTGACGACACGGCCTGCAATCTTGCCTCGATGAACCTGTTGACGTTCCGCGATCCC
>CAVTBG010000015.1:0-851110 GCA_963732895.1 uncultured Pseudomonadota bacterium
TTCAGCTTGCGCAGCGCCTTGGCCTCGATCTGACGGATGCGCTCGCGGGTGACCGAGAACTGCTGGCCGACTTCTTCCAGCGTGTGGTCGGTGTTCATGCCGATGCCGAAGCGCATGCGCAGCACGCGCTCCTCGCGCGGGGTGAGCGAGGCAAGCACGCGCGTCGTCGTCTCGCGCAGGTTCGACTGGATCGCCGCCTCGATCGGCAGGATCGCGTTCTTGTCTTCGATGAAATCGCCGAGATGGGAATCTTCCTCGTCGCCAATGGGCGTTTCCAGCGAGAGCGGCTCCTTGGCGATCTTGAGGACCTTGCGCACCTTCTCGAGCGGCATGCCGAGCTTTTCGGCCAACTCCTCGGGCGTCGGCTCACGCCCGATCTCGTTGAGCATCTGCCGCGAGGTGCGCACGATCTTGTTGATCGTCTCGATCATGTGCACGGGGATGCGGATGGTTCTTGCTTGATCCGCAATGCTGCGGGTAATCGCCTGCCGGATCCACCACGTGGCGTAGGTCGAGAACTTGTAGCCGCGGCGGTACTCGAACTTGTCGACCGCCTTCATCAGGCCGATATTGCCTTCCTGGATCAGGTCGAGGAACTGCAGGCCGCGGTTGGTGTATTTCTTGGCGATGGAGATGACGAGGCGCAGGTTGGCCTCCACCATCTCCTTCTTGGCGATGCGCGCCTCGCGCTCGCCCTTCTGCACCATTTGCACGATCTTGCGGAATTCGCTGATCTCAACGCCGGTCTGCGCCGCGAGGTCGTGCACCATGCCGCGGATCTGCTTGATGCGCTCTTTCTCGTTGGCGACGAAGTTCTTCCAGCCCTTGGCCGACAGCTTGGAGACGCGATTGAGCCAGCGCGGATCGAGCTCCGAGCCCATGTAGTTGCGCAGGAAGTCCTCGCGCGCGACGCCGTAGCTCTCGCCGAGCCGCATCAGCCGGCCTTCGTTTGACACGAGACGCTTGTTGATGTCGTAGAGCTGCTCGACCAATGAATCGATGCGCGCCTGGTTGAGCCGCAGCGACTTCACCTCGGTGATGATTTCTTCCTTCAGCTTCTTGTATTTACGCTCCTGCGCCGGCGACAGCGAGGTGTTCTTCAGACGGAACTCGATGTCCTGCTCCTGCAGGCGGCGCAGCCGCTTGAAGGTGTCGGCGATGGTGTCGAAGGTCTCGACCACCTTGGGCTTGAGCTCGGCTTCGATGGCGGCAAGCGAGAGCGAGCCCTCCATGTCGTCGTCGTCGTCGAAATCGCTCTCGGCGGCGGCTTCGCCCGGATCCTTCTCCTCCTTGCCCTCCTCGCCTTCAGGCTTGGCCTTGAAGGGCGTGGCGGCCGGCGGCGCCGCTGGCGGCGCAGCGGTCTGCACCACCTGCAGATGCGGTGCGCCGGGCACCGGATTGCCGGCGCCGTTCTGCGCAATGGTGCCATCGGCGTTCATGTTCGGCGCCTGCTTGGCGTCGGGGCCGGCGTAGGTCGCTTCCAGGTCGATGATGTCGCGCAGGAAGACCTTGCCTTCGTTCAACTCGTCGCGCCAGATGATGATGGCCTGGAAGGTGAGCGGGCTTTCGCACAAGCCGGCGATCATCGCCTCGCGGCCGGCTTCGATGCGCTTGGCGATCGCGATTTCGCCCTCGCGTGACAACAGCTCGACCGAGCCCATCTCGCGCAGATACATGCGCACGGGATCGTCGGTGCGCTCGGACGGCTCTTTCTTTTCAGTGGTCGCGAGCGCTTTCGTCTTCGCCTCGACCAGCTCGTTGCCGGTGTCGTCGTCGTCGTCGTCGACCTCGTCGGTGGCTTTCTCCTCGCCTTCCTCACCGTCGGAGTCGTCGTTTTCAACGACGGTGATGCCCATCTCGCTGATCATGGCGAAGACGTCTTCGATCTGGTCGGAGGTCACCTCTTCCGACGGCAGCACGGCGTTGATCTGGTCGTGCGTGACGTAGCCGCGCTTTTTGGCGGCCTTGATCATTTTCTTGACGCCGGCGTCGGTGAGATCGAGCAGCGGAAGCGGCGTATCCGGCGCGCCCTCGGCCTCTTTCTCCGGGGCTTCTTCCTTGGCCTGGGCCGCTGCTTTCACCTTGCTTGCCATCTAAATCTCCTGGACCTTCCTGGTCAGCGCGCTTCGTTCTGCCGCGGCCGGCGGCACGAACGCATGGCCAAAAAGAGCCACGCCAGCGAGGCGCCGCCCTCGAATCAGGCCGTCAGTGTCGCCGGAGCCCGCTTAAGCTCCGATTAACCCCATTTTTGCGCGTAAAATGGCCTGAACTCTCTCCGCGTCGGGGCCCGGCGATCGCCATCGGGCCCGAAAGAGGCGCTTTTCATTACCGCTCATAAGCTACGGACGCCACGACCGGAAGAGGCTCCAAAACCCTCTATCTGGGCCTCGGTTCCATCCATCCGGGCAAGGCGCGCTTTGACGTCGCACAAGCGTAGATAGTTGCTCTCGCTGTTGTCCCGCCCGAGCGCCATTTCGGCGTCCCTGAGCTCCTTAATTAGTGAATGCCACTGCCGATGCAAGGCAATCAATTGGGCCCAAGTGACCAGCACATCGTCGGCGGCGGCCTCCGCGCCGGTACCCCAGACCGAGACCGTGGTAATGGCGGCAGTGACCCGCTCCACCGCGGGGCCGAGATCGCGGGCGGTCAGCTCCGCCCGCAGGGTTTCGGCGTCCTCCGCGGCGGCATGCGCTGCGATGTCGATCAAGGCGCCTTTCAGCCGCTCGGCCTCCGGATGACGGAACTCGATCGAGGCCAACTCCTCCATGCGGTCGTGCAGGAGCCAGGGGTGGTTGAGCGCGGCCTGCAAAATCAGCGCCTCGCGCCGGGGCAACGTGCTGCGGTGGCCACGGTGGACGGGGCTTGAGGCGAGTTGCTGGCTCATGACCACGTAAGGGCCGGGCTTGCCGCCCGCGGCCCGACGCGGACCGGGACGGCCGCGCCAATCGCCGTTGCGGGGGTTACGCCAGTCTTGCTGGCGCCAGTCTTGTTGGCGCCAGCTTTGCCGGCGTCCTGGAGCGCCGCGCCCGCCGTTTGTCCCGGCAGCCGGAGCAAAGAACTGGGCAAGGCGATCGCTGAACTCCTGGCGATAATATTTGCGCACGGATTCGTCGCCGACCGATGCCGTCACGGCGTTGATGCGCGCTTCCAACGCCGCGCGCCGCTCCGGCGTATCAAACGAATGCCCCTCGGTTTCGCGCGCCCACAGCATGGCGGCGAGCGGACGGGCGGCCGCGACAACCTCGCGCATCGCTTCGGCCCCGCCGGAGCGCACCAGATCGTCAGGGTCCTGTCCTTGCGGCAGCAGCGCGAATTTCAAGCTTTTGCCGGGGGCGAGCCGCGGCAGCGCCAGATCGACAGCCCGGAAAGCGGCACGCAAGCCGGCACCGTCGCCATCGAAACACAGCACCGGCTCGTCGGCGAGCTTCCAGAGCAGCGTGAGCTGATCCTCGGTGAGCGCGGTGCCGAGCGGTGCGACGGTGGCGTCGAAGCCGGCGCGTACCGTGGCGATGACATCGACATAGCCTTCCACCACGATCACCGGGACGCCGCTTTTCGCCCCGTCGTAAGCCGCCTGCCGCGCGGTGGCGATGTTGTAGAGGGTCGCGCCCTTATGGAAGAGCGGCGTCTCCGGCGAATTGAGATATTTGGCGGGAACGTCCTTCTCGAGCGCGCGCCCACCGAAGGCGATCACCCGTCCGCGCAGATCGCCGATCGGGAACATGACCCGGTCGCGAAAGCGATCGTACGGCACCGGAATGTCGTCACCGGCAACCAAAAGACCGGCTTCGATCATGTCCTCGACAGGCACACCCTGTGCGCCGAGATGTTCTTTCAGCGCGAAGCGCTCCGACGGCGCGTAGCCGAGCCGGAACTTGTGTTGAACGGCCGGATCGAGCCCGCGGTCGGCGAGATAGCCGCGCGCCTTGGCGCCGGTGCGGGCGGCAAGCGTCGCCTCGAAGAACTTGGCGGCGAGTTCCATCACCTCATGCAGGGTCTTGCGATGCGCCGCGCGCGCCTCGTCCTCGTGCGAGACCTTGGGCAACGGCATGCCGGCAAGGCCGGCCAACTGCTCTACCGCTTCCGGGAACGAGAGCCCTTCGGTCTGCATCACGAAATCGAAGATGCTGCCGTTCTTGCCGGAGGAGAAATCGAACCACGCCTGTTTCTGGTCGTTGACGAAGAACGACGGCGTCTTTTCCTTGTTGAACGGCGAGAGGCCCTTCATTTCGCGGCCCGCGCGGGTGAGCTTGACGCGCCGCCCAACGACTTCCGAGACCGGAAGCCGGGCTTTCAGTTCATCGAGGAACTGCGGCGAGAAGCGCATGGGCGGTGGCTCGGCCTTTGACGGGCGCGGGAGCGGTTCGTCGGTTCGGGGCGAATCGGTCCCCTATCATAGGCCGACAAATCGAGGTTTTCCGGGGCGGCGGCGTGAAGCTACGACTAGCTGCGGGAAACCGGTCTTTTTCCGTGTTTTCCACAGGGGCACGCGCAGCCCTCCGGGCCGGCCTGAACGGCCGAAGCCCGGAACATCGCTGTTTGCCGACTAATACCCCTGATCGGCGCTAACGGCGCGAGCCGGCAGAATTGCCCCGTCAGGACTTCTGCCGGCCCGCACCGTTCGTCTTTGCGCTGCAAATGTCACGCCGCCAAATAAGTCAGCCAAACGTGCTGGGGATAGTATTGCCGCATCAACCGCGCGGTATAGGAGACGAGATTGGCATAACTCTCGGCCCGGCGGCGCAATGGCGAGTCGAAAAACGTCGTCAGGATGCCGGCGAGCATGGCGAACGTCGTTGCATCGACACCGCTCGGCCGCGCGCCCATCAGATAGGGCTTGTCGTCGAGCAGCGCCGACAGCGCCAGCAATGAACGATCGCCGAGATCGACGATCTCGTCCGCCGAATGGCGCGCCATGCCGACCTCGAACAGCCGGTTG
This sequence comes from uncultured Pseudomonadota bacterium, assembly GCA_963732895.1. GTDB lineage: Bacteria > Pseudomonadota > Alphaproteobacteria > Rhizobiales > Xanthobacteraceae > Pseudolabrys. The sequence goes on from CAVTBG010000015.1 coordinate 4,940, forward strand.
GCGACACGGCCACGCACGTCTTCACGCAGCTTGGCGCGGATCGGCTCCGGCGCGTCATCGAAGAAATGCGCCGGCCCGATTTCGAAATTGGCCGGGATGATCCAGCGCGCATAGCCGGACGCCCAATTGAAGTGATTTTCCAGCATGCGCTCGACCGCCCAGGCCTGCGCGCGCTCAGCCGCGTCGAGACCTTCGTCGAGATCGACGCCGTATTTGCGCTCGATATAAGCGTGGATGAAATGCGAGTCGGCGATGCGCTCGCCGTTGTCGTCGATAAAGGGCAACTGGCCCTTGGGCGAATTCTCGGGTTTGCCCAGTTCCTTACGGTAAGCGAGCCCGGCCATTTTCAGTTGGACTTCCGTCTTGGTGCAGAACGGGCTGACTTCGGGAAGCCCGAAGCCGGGGCCGAAGCCGAACAGGGTGATCGTCGGTGAGGGGGTCATGACAAAGCTCCTTGTTGAGCTCCCTCCCTGCTGCCATCCTGCTGCCAACATGGTGTCAGCAGCGTACGGCTAGGCTCTTTTGCATGCGGCGAGCGGACCGGCTTTTCCAGATCATCCAGATATTGCGGCGAAGCTCCCGACCAGTGACGGCTGACGTCATTGCCGCCGAGTTGGAAGTCTCGAAACGCTCGGTCTACCGCGACATCGCCGACCTGATGGGCCAGCGCGTGCCGATCCGCGGGGAAGCGGGCGTCGGCTATGTGCTTGAGAACGGCTTCGACCTGCCGCCGCTGATGCTAACCGCCGACGAGATCGAGGCCGCGGTGCTCGGCGCGCAGTGGGTTTCAAGCCGGGGCGAACCGGCGCTCGCCCGCGCGGCCCTCGACCTGATCGCCAAGATCGCCGCCGCCGTTCCCGAGCGACTCAGGCCTTACGCACTCGAGCCCGCCACCGGAACGCCGCCGGCCTGGAACAAAGAGGTGGACACCATCGACATGGCGCAAGTGCGGACGCAAATCCACGCCGGCCGCAAGATCGCTCTGCGCTACAGGGACCAAAACGGCCGCGAGAGCGAGCGGACGATCTGGCCGATCGCGGTCGGCTACATGGAGACCGTGCGCCTGCTGGCCGCCTGGTGCGAACTGCGCAACGACTTCCGTCACTTCCGCACCGACCGTGTGGTGGCGGCGGATTTCCTTGACGAACATTATCCGGAGCGGCCAGCCAAGCTGCGCGCGAAATGGCGCAAGACCTTCAAGCACCCGCAGCCGCCGGAGACCTGATGGGCGGTCCAGGGCGACAGCATTGCGCGTTGGGCTTACGCCGTCACTTCGTCACGGTGAAGCGCGCCACCATGCCGAGCTTGTAGTGGCCGGGCTGGTTGCAGAACACCACGTAAGGTCCGGGCTTGAGCGACAGACGCAGGGTCGCCTCGGCGCCCGGCTTCATATCCTCAACGCCTTGGAGTTGGCGTACCTTCGTTTCCCTCACTGCGCCTTCCTTGTCGTTGTACGGCAGCTTCGTGATCGCGCCTTTCCAGGGCGCGATCAGGAATTCGTGCATCGCGACTTTCGACGTGTTGGCGATCTCGAATTCCACCTCGCCCGCCTTGACCTTGCTGGTACTCAGCAGGATGCGGTCCTTGCCGCCCGTGTCGGAGAGATCGACCTTGACCGACGCGGGCGCGGCCGCAGCCGCCGATGCCAGCGCGGGCATCGTCAGGGCGAGCAAAACGAAAGGAATCGAACGAAGGACGCAATGCGTCATGACATGGACCTCTAGGGTTGGGGGCAAAGCCCGTCGGTCGCCCGCGAGCGGTCCATGCCGGCAGAGTGGAATTAACAGCCTAACGCCGCGCGGAATGTGGCGCATCGCGACGCATTTGTCCATCGCCGTCGCGCGAAGATGCGGCGCGCGAAAACGCCGCCTACTGCAGCTTCGCCTTCACCATCCCGCTGGCCTTGCCCATGTCCATCTGGCCGGCGTGCTTGCCGCGCAGGATGCCGATGACCTTGCCCATGTCCTTCATGCTCGATGCGCCGGTCTCGGCGATTGCCGAGTCGATGGCGGCCGTCATCTCGGCTTCCGACATCTGCGTCGGCAGGTAGCCGGAGATGATGGCGATCTCCTCCTCTTCCTGCTTCACAAGGTCGTCGCGGCCACCCTTTTTGTAGAGCTCGACCGATTCCTGGCGCTGCTTGACCATCTTCTGCAGCGCCGCGATCACCTCGGCGTCGCCGAGCGCCGGCTTGCCGGTCCCGCGCGCCTCGATGTCGGCGTTTTTCAGGGTGGAATTGACCATGCGCAGGGTGGACACCGCGCGCTCGTTTCTGGCCTTCATCGCCTCAGTCAAAGCCTTGTTGATGTCGTCGCGCAGCACGGGGGAGTCCTTTCGATATGCATTTTCGAGCCTGGGGGCGGCGCCCCGCGGCCCCTTGCTTCGCCCCTTATAATACGCAACTAAGGGCGCATGACCCAGACGCAAGCGATGTCCACCGGCCCCTGGGACGAACCCACCCCTACGGCCGTATTGGTGCTGGCCGACGGCACGGTCCTGGAGGGTTTTGGCCTCGGCGCCACCGGTCAGGCGGTCGGCGAGGTTTGCTTCAACACCGCCATGACAGGCTACGAGGAGATCCTCACCGACCCCTCCTATGCCGGGCAGATCATCACCTTCACCTTCCCGCATATCGGCAATGTCGGCACCAACGACGAGGACATCGAGACCGTCAACATGGCGGCTTCGACCGGCGCCCGCGGGGTGATCTTGCATTCCGCCATTACCGCGCCCTCGAACTATCGCGCCACGCGCAGTCTGGACGAATGGCTACGGGCGCGCGGCATCATCGGCCTCGCGGGCCTCGATACCCGGGCGCTGACCGTGCTGATCCGCGAGAAGGGCATGCCCAACGCCGTGATCGCGCATCAGCCTTCCGGGAAATTCGACGTCGACGCCCTGAAGAAAGAAGCCAAGGCTTGGCCGGAACTCGTCGGCATGGATCTGGTGCCGATGGTGACGAGCGCCCAGCGCTTCACCTGGGACGAGACGCCGTGGGCCTGGAACGAGGGCTTCGGCCGCCAGACGAACTCGCAATTCAACGTGGTCGCCATCGACTACGGCATCAAGCGCAACATCCTGCGCCTGCTCGCCGGCTCGGGCTGCAAGGTGACGGTGGTGCCGGCCAAGACCTCGGCCGAAGACATTCTGGCGCTAAAGCCCGACGGCGTGTTCCTGTCGAACGGCCCGGGCGACCCGGCGGCGACCGGCGAATACGCGGTGCCGGTGATCAGGAAGCTGGTCGATAGCGGCACGCCAACCTTCGGCATTTGTCTTGGCCATCAGATGCTCGGCATCGCCGTCGGCGGCAAGACCATGAAGATGCATCAAGGTCATCACGGCGCCAATCATCCGGTGAAGGATCTCACTACCGGCAAGGTCGAGATCACCTCGATGAACCACGGCTTCGCCCTCGACGGCAAATCGCTGCCGGCGAACGCGGCGGAGACGCACGTCTCGCTGTTCGATGGCTCCAATTGCGGCATCGCGCTGAAAGACAAGCCGGTGTTCTCGGTGCAATACCATCCCGAAGCGTCACCCGGCCCGCGCGACAGCCATTACCTGTTCACGCGCTTCATCGACATGATGCGGCAGGCCAAGCGCAAGAGCGCGTGAGCGGCGCGTTCCGCCGGAAACGGCGCGCGCGACACTGAACCGAAACGGTCGAGGCCCGCGATGGCGACCGAACCGCTCATCCTGTTGTTCGCCGACGGCGGCAACGTGCCGAACAATCCAAAGTTGCCATTGCTGCTCTACCGCGGCGCCATTGACATCGAGGCGGCGCGCGATCCGGAACACGCGATCGAGCAGGTCTTCATGGCGAACGGCTGGGGCCACGGCATGTGGCGTAACGGCATCTACCCCTACACGCATTTTCACTCGATGACCCACGAAGTGCTCGGCATCGCGCGCGGGACCGCACGCGTGCGCTTTGGCGGAGCGCAAGGCGAAGAGATCGAGGTGACGGCCGGCGATGTGGCCGTGCTGCCCGCCGGCACCGGGCATCAACGCCTTTCCGATGGCGCGGGCCTCAGCGTCATCGGCGGCTATCCGGTGGGCGGACGTTACGATCTGTGCCGCGGCGGGCGGGCCGAGCACGACCAAGCGTTGCAAAGCATCCCGCATGTACCCATGCCGGCAACCGATCCGCTGTTCGGCAGCGCTGGACCCCTGCTGGCGCTGTGGCGGACGACGGCGTGAAGCGGCTTATCGAGCGTTAACCGCAAACGCGCCGGGGCCGTAAACCTTCGAGCAAGACTCTTCGGCCTAGGACTGCCGTTGGCCCGGTGGCGGAGTGGTGACGCAGAAGCCGCGCAAGGTCTTCACAGCCTGGTTCGATTCCAGGCCGGGCCTCCAACCGCCTTCGCATTGCGAATTCCCATTCCCCAAGACCGGTGTCCAAGACCGGTGTCCAACACCTGCGCGAAACCATATCGCCAGCGCGCGGGCCGCATGCTAGCTGATCGAGCCGCAACAAAACTTTGGGGAAGCGGTATCGGCATGGTGTTCACACGGCCCATCGCGGGCAAAAAACTGATCGGCACCGCCGGTCACCACCACGTGGTGACCGATCGCAAGCCTGAGGAGGGCGGCACCGACCAGGGCTGCACCTCGGGCGAACTGTTGCTGCTGGCAATGGCCTCCTGCGCCACCGGTTCGGTGCGCAACGCGCTGGCCGGACGCGCGCTGCCCAATGACGACATTCGCGTCGAGGTCGAACTGGTACCGCCGAAACAGGAGGCCGCGCGCGACGGTATATCGATCACCGTGTTGCTACCGCAGGCCGTCCTCGACGCCGACCAGGCGCTGATCATCGACGCCGCCACGGCCGGCGGCGTGGTCAGCCGCATCAAGCTCGGCTCCGACATTGAAGTGCGCTGCCTGCCGCTCGAAGACGCTCCGCAATCCTGACTGGAAGAACGCCCATGGACGCCGTTACCGAAACACCGATGCTGGTCACTCCCGAATGGATGGCCGCCAACGCCGACAGTCCCAAGGTCAAGCTGATCGAGATCGCCGGCCTCGGGCAGGACGAGATGCCGGCTTACAAGGCCGGCCACGTGCCCGGCGCCCTGGGCTGGAAATGGAAGGACATGTTGTGGGACCCCGCGATGCGCGAGTTCCCCACGCCTGAAAACTTCGCCGCCCAACTCGGCAAGCACGGCATCGGCAACGACACCACCGTGGTGTTTTACGGCGAAGGCATCCAGTTCGGCCTCTATGCCTGGTGGGCGTTCCGCTATTGCGGCCACGCCGACGTGCGCGTGCTCGACGGCGGCCGCGACCGCTGGAAGGCGGAAGGCCGCCCGCTGACCACCGAGATCCCCAAGCCGGCGGCGCCGGTGACCTACAAGCCGGTCACGCGCCGCGAGGACATGCGCATCCACCGCGACGATGTGCTGGCGGCGCTCGACGACGCCAACACCGTCATTCTCGATGCGCGCTCGCCGGAGGAATACAGCGGCCAGCGCGTCGGCGGCCCGGGCGGGCCCGACGTCGGCGCGGTGCGCTATGGCCGCATCCCCGGCGCGAAGCATCTCTTTTACATGGACCTGTTCGAGGCGGATAAGCGCTTCAAGCCCGCCGGCGAACTCGCGGGGCTTGTCGCCGCGCGCGGCGCCGCGCGCGACAACGACATCATCGCCTATTGCCGCATGAGCCACCGCGCGACGGTCGTCTATTTCGTGCTCACCGAACTGCTCGGCTACGAACGCAAGCGCGTCCGCGTCTATGACGGCTCGTGGACCGAATGGGGCAACCTGGTCGGCGTGCCAGTGGAGCGGTAAGGGCCTAAGCCGGTTTTGATCCGCCTATTTTATCGGCGTGCGGCCCTTGCCGGTTCGCGCGGGCCGCGGCGATCTCGGAATTGAGCTCGGCGCCGACCAACACCACGATGGCCGAAATCCACAACCACATCATCAGCCCGATGCCGGCGCCGAGCGAGCCGTAGGTGGCGTTGTAGTCGGCGAAGTTGCCCAGGTACCACGATAGCGCCAGCGAGCCGGCAAGCCAGGCGAGCGCCGCGAACACGCTGCCAGCGCTGAACCATTCCCAGCGCGGATGCTGGCAATTGGGCCCGAAGCGGTAGAGCAGCGCGAGCCCGAACATCAGCAGCAACATCAGCGCCGGCCAGCGCAGCCAGGCGATGATGGCGGCGCCGGCGCTGCCGAGCGGCAGGTATGACAGCACGACCGGCATCACCACCACGGCGGCAATCGCCAACATCAGACCGACGATGGCGCCGATGGTCATCGCCAGTGACACCACGTTGAGCCAGATGAAGCTGCGCTCTTCCTTGACGCCGTAGACGACGTTGAGCGCATCGATGATCGCCTTCAGCCCCGCGTTGGCACTCCACAGCGCGATCGCGAGGCTGGCGCAAAAAGCGAGACTCAAGTCCCCGGTGCCGCCCGAGATGATGCGATTGATCTGCTCCTGGACGATGCGGTAGCCGCCGGCCGGCATCACGTCCTGCAGCGACGCGAGGTGCGCGGTGATGGTGGCCGGATCGGAGAACAGCGCGTAGCTCGACACCAGCGCGGTGATCGCCGGAAAGATCGCCAGCAGGCCGTAGAACACGACCCCGGCGGCGAGCGACAGCAGCCGGTCCTCCATGATCTCTTGGTAGAGGCGATAAAGGAAGTCTTTCCAGAACCGCCAGCGTTGCACCGGCGCGCCGGCTCGGGCGGCAGGCGACTGGCTACCTGCGGGGACCTGCTGGCGCTCGCGCATGACGATAAGCGCCCAGGTGCCGAGGAGCGCCAGCCCGGTGAGCCAGGCGGGGCTGCGTTTGGCGGTGGGGGTAGCGCGGCTTGCCAGGGTCATGGGGGAATAACGGCCCGGGCCGCGCATGGTTTCGGAGCAATTGTGGCGGGGGCCGCGCCCCTTCACAAAATGGCTGGAAATCGCGCGGCAACGTCATGATATGCCACTCCGGTGGATGAACCGGGCGCGCCCTTCCCTACCCGTCGAATCTGGTCTAAAGACCCCTCGCGCGCGAGGTCTTAGACCGTCTTGGACCTTCGGCGCGGTCCAAGGGAGCGCGCGTCAGCGCGCCCTTTTTTTGTGCCGATTTTCCGGGAACCAATGCCCAAACGCACAGACATCAAATCGATCATGATCATCGGCGCCGGACCGATCGTTATCGGCCAGGCCTGCGAATTCGACTATTCCGGCACGCAAGCGTGCAAGGCGCTGAAGGAAGAAGGCTACCGGATCGTCCTGGTGAACTCGAATCCGGCGACGATCATGACCGATCCCGATCTCGCCGACGCCACCTATGTCGAGCCGGTAACGCCGGAGATCGTCGCCAAGATCATCGAGAAGGAACGTCCCGACGCGCTCTTGCCGACGATGGGCGGGCAGACCGCGCTCAACTGCGCGCTGTCGCTGAAAAAGATGGGCACGCTGGAAAAGTTCAACGTCAAGATGATTGGCGCCACCGCCGAAGCGATCGACAAGGCGGAAGACCGCGAACTGTTCCGCGAGGCGATGACCAAGATCGGCCTGCCGACGCCGCGCTCACACCAGATCAAGACGCTGCCGCAGGCGCTGGAAGCGCTCGACGACATCGGGCTGCCGGCGATCATCCGGCCAAGCTTCACGCTCGGCGGCACCGGCGGCGGCATCGCCTACAACAAGACCGAGTTCATCGACATCGTCGAGCGCGGCGTCGACGCCTCCCCCACCAGCGAAGTGCTAATCGAAGAATCGGTGCTGGGCTGGAAAGAATTCGAGATGGAGGTGGTGCGCGACAAGAACGACAACTGCATCATCATCTGCTCGATCGAGAACATCGATCCGATGGGGGTGCACACCGGCAATTCGATGACGGTGGCGCCAGCGCTCACGCTGACCGATAAAGAATACCAGATCATGCGCGACGCCTCGATCGCGGTCTTGCGCGAAATCGGTGTGGAGACCGGCGGCTCCAACGTGCAGTTCGCGGTCAATCCGGCCGACGGGCGGCTGGTGGTGATCGAGATGAACCCGCGCGTGTCGCGCTCGTCTGCCCTGGCATCAAAAGCGACCGGCTTCCCGATCGCCAAGGTCGCCGCCAAGCTCGCCGTCGGCTACACGCTCGACGAAATCGCCAACGACATCACCGGCGGCGCCACGCCCGCCTCGTTCGAGCCGACCATCGACTACGTGGTCACCAAGATTCCCCGTTTCGCCTTCGAAAAATTCCCCGGCGCCTCGCACGTGCTCACCACCTCGATGAAATCGGTAGGCGAGGCCATGGCGATCGGCCGCACCTTCCAGGAGAGCTTGCAGAAGGCGCTGCGCTCGCTGGAGACTGGCCTCACCGGCCTCGACGAGCTCACAATCGAAGGCTACGACCCCGCGAAAGACGTCGACGACAACGACAACAAGAACGCCATCCGCGCCGCGCTCGGCACGCCAACTCCGGACCGGCTGCTGAAAATCGCGCAGGCCATGCGCCTCGGCGCCGGTGACGAATTGATCCACAACGCCTGCCGCATCGATCCCTGGTTCCTGGCCGAGATCCGCGGCCTCGTCGAGACCGAAGCCCAGATCAAGGCCAAGGGCCTGCCCGAGACCACCGGGCCGTTCCGCCGGCTCAAGGCCATGGGCTTTTCCGACAAGCGGCTCGCCAAGCTCACCGGCTCGACCGACGACAAGGTGATGCAAGAGCGCCGCGCGCTCGGTGTGCGGCCTGTGTTCAAACGCATCGACACGTGCGCGGCGGAATTCGCCTCGCCCACCGCCTACATGTATTCGACCTATGAAGCGCCGTTCAGTGGCCGCGCGGTCGACGAAGCGGCGCCATCGGACAAGAAAAAGGTCATCATCCTCGGCGGCGGGCCCAACCGCATCGGCCAGGGCATCGAGTTCGACTACTGCTGCTGCCATGCCGCATTCGCGCTGAAAGATGCCGGCTATGAGACCATCATGGTCAACTGCAATCCGGAGACAGTGTCGACGGATTACGACACCTCCGACCGGCTCTACTTCGAGCCGCTGACGCCGGAAGACGTGCTGGAGATCATCGACACCGAACGCAGCAAGGGCACGCTGCACGGCGTCATCGTGCAGTTCGGCGGCCAGACGCCGCTCAAGCTGGCGCGGCCGCTGGAAGCGGCGAACGTGACGATCCTCGGCACCTCGCCCGACGCCATCGACCTCGCCGAGGACCGCGATCACTTCAAACACCTGCTCGACAAGCTCAAGCTGCGCCAGCCGCAGAACGGCATTGCGACATCGCCGGGTGCCGCACGCGCCATCGCCGAGAGCATCGGCTATCCGGTGGTGATCCGGCCGTCCTTCGTGCTCGGAGGGCGCGCCATGGAGATCGTGCGCGACTCAGGCCAACTCGATCGCTACGTGGCGCGCCTCGCCGGCGATCTCGACCGGCCGAGCGAACTGGTGGTCTCGGCCAAGAGCCCGCTCTTGATTGACCGTTATCTCTCAGACGCCACCGAGGTGGACGTCGATTGCCTCGCCGACGGCAAGGACACGTTCATCGCCGGCATCATGGAGCACATCGAGGAAGCCGGTATTCATTCCGGCAACTCGGCCTGCGCGCTGCCGCCGCATTCGCTCGACGCCCAAACCATCGCCGAGCTCGAGCGGCAAACTCGGGAGCTCGCGCTGGCGCTCAATGTCGGCGGGCTGATGAACGTGCAATACGCCATCAAGGACGGCGAGATTTATGTGCTGGAGGTCAATCCGCGCGCCTCGCGCACGGTGCCCTTCGTCGCCAAGGTAATCGGGCTGCCGGTGGCCAAGATCGCCGCCCGTATCATGGCCGGCGAGAAGCTCGCGACCTTCGAACTCAAGCCGGCGCAGGTTAAGCACCGGGCGGTGAAGGAGGCGGTGTTCCCGTTCGCCCGCTTCCCCGGCGTCGACACCGTGCTCGGCCCCGAGATGAAATCGACCGGCGAGGTGATGGGCATCGACACGTCGTTCGAGATCGCCTTCGCCAAGAGTCAGATCGGCGGGGGCGCCAGCCTGCCGCGCTCGGGCACCGTGTTCGTCTCGGTCAGGGACGCCGACAAGGCCCGCATCTTGCCGGCGATCAAGCTCCTGGCCAACCTCGGCTTCCAGGTGATCGCCACCTCTGGCACCCAGCGCTATCTGGCCGAGCACGCGGTAGAAGCCGCCAAGATCAACAAGGTGCTGGAAGGCCGGCCCCATATCGTCGACGCCATCAAAAACGGCCGGGTCCAGCTCGTTTTCAATACCACCGAGGGGGCGACCGCCCTGGCCGACAGCCGTTCTCTGCGCCACGCGGCCCTCTTGCATAAAGTGCCGTACTACACCACTCTTTCAGGGGCTGTCGCCGCGGCGCAGGGAATCAAGGCCTATTTGGGGGGCGACCTCGAGGTTCGAACCCTGCAGAGCTACAATGGCCGGACCTGACGGCTAGATTGCTGCCGGGTCGCTGACGAGCGAGCGGTGGCGCGTTAAGCCGGGAATCTCCACCGATGCGGCGTTCGGTCAGACGGGCCGCGGGCGGGCGTTCCTGGCGAAGTCTACAAGGCTCCGGTTGCGCGGGAAATCCGTGGCCGGAGTCGTATTACAAGTCGTACGTAACGTTTTTCTGAGGGTTGAAGGGGCTTGGCGGCGCTGGGAGCGCGTTCAAGTTATTCAGGCGCCCGCCAGGAGGAGACAAGAAGATGGAAAAGATTCCGATGACGGCCGCCGGCTATGCGGTGCTGGAAAGCGAACTCAAGCACTGCCAGCAGGTCGAGCGGCCCCGCATCATCCAGCAGATCACCGAAGCGCGCTCACACGGCGACCTGTCGGAGAACGCCGAATATCATGCCGCCAAGGAGCAGCAGTCGATCAACGAAGGCCGCATCGCCGAGCTCGAGGACAAGCTTGCGCGCGCCGACGTCATTGACGTGTCGAAACTCTCCGGCGAGACCATCAAGTTCGGCGCCACGGTGACGCTGGTCGATGAGGACACCGACGAGAAGAAAGTGTGGCAGATCGTCGGCGAGCCGGAGGCCGACGCCAAGGCCGGCCGCATCTCCATCACCTCGCCGCTGGCGCGCGCGCTGATCGGCAAGGGCAAGGGCGCATCCGTCGAGGTCAACGCGCCCGGCGGCGCCAAGGCCTACGAGGTGAAGAAGGTGGAGTGGCGGTAGGGCGCTCAACACCTCAACGCTTTGGAGCAACTGTCATGGCCGGGCGCGTCCCGGCCATTGTCGTTGCAGCGCCGGTCAACGGCAGAGCCCGGAATCCGGGGCGCGATGACAGGCCGTGAGAACATCGTGCCGACACAAATCAAGGCAACTTGGCGCGGCGGCTTCGATACCAAACCACGCCGATCACCAGGCCGGCAACGACAACAACGATAACCAGCCCATAGACGCCGAGCCGGTGTACGAGCAATTCGATCTTGGTATCGTTCTTGCCGAGATAGTAGCCAGCCGCGGTCCAGGTCACGACCCAGATGGCGCCGCCGAGAGCGTTGAAGACAAGAAACCTCAGCCAATGCATTTCGAGCGCGCCGGCAACGACGCCGTTTAGCTGACGAAGGACGTTGACGAACCGCGCGACACCGACCGCAATCGCGCCGTAGCGGGCGAACGCCGCTTCCACCTGTTGCAGGCTTTCGGGCTTGATGCCCACTTTGCGCCCGTAGCGGCGCAACAGCGTGCGGCCGAGCGTCTTGCCGATCAGATAGCCGATGTTGTCGCCGGCGACGGCGCCGCCCCAGGCCGACAGCAGCAGCACCGGAAAAGAGATGTCGCCGCGCCCCGCCAGAACCGCCGCGACGATCAATAGCGACTCGCCCGGCAGCGGCAGCCCCAGCAACTCGAACAGTAGGATCACGAACACCGCTGCCGACCCGTAGGCGTGGAGCCAGGGCGCCATCGCGCCGACGAATTGATGGAGTTCGGTCACGGTGCGCCTCTGTGAATCCGCAGGCGGCTGCCGACGACGCCCGTTATGACGACGCTCCGGACTCCATCGGCACCATGGCGGCGTCCTTGGAGTTGCGCAGCACCAGCGAGGTCTTGACGTTGCGCACCTGTGGCGCGGCGGTGAGTTGCTCGACGAAGGCCTGGAAGGTCTTCAAATCCGGCGCCACGCACTTGAGGACGAAGTCGGTCTCGCCCGAGAGCATCCAGCATTCGCGTACCAGCGGCTGACTGCGCACGAAACCCTCGAACGCAACAAGATCGGCCTCGGCCTGACTCGCCAGATGCACCATGGCGAATACCGCCACCTCGTAGCCGAGCTTCTTCTCGTCGAGCAGCGCGCGGTAGCCCTTGATGAAGCCGGCCTCCTCCAGCGCGCGCACCCGGCGTAGGCACGGCGGCGCCGAGATGCCGACCCGGCGGGCCAATTCCACATTGGTGATACGGCCATCGTCCTGCAGCTCTTTCAGGATGTGGCGGTCGATGTCATCGAGACGGGCGGGCACGGGTCATTCCCCTCATTGGCCGGCGAGATGGTCATATCGCGAAATAATGTTTCGCGAAAGATTATTGCGCGTCAGCGCCGGCCTATCCCCCGCTTGTGGACGAGTGTGGGTTGCGTATCTTGCATAGCTCCGCGAAAGACATATGTTGTGCCGCGATCAACGGCCGGGACCCAAGTCCGGCGATGCGCCGGGAAAATCCGGCAAAAGAGGCCGGGCACGTCCGGCCGTCATGGGCGTCCGAGCTGACGCCGGGGGCGCTGACGGAATGCCGAAAACCACCCATGCGAAGGTCGTGATCGTTGGATCCGGGCCGGCCGGCTACACGGCCGCGGTCTATGCCGCGCGCGCCATGCTGGAGCCGATCTTGATCCAGGGCATGCAGCCGGGCGGCCAGCTCACGATCACCACCGATGTCGAGAACTATCCCGGCTTCGCGGAGGCCATCCAGGGCCCCTGGCTGATGGAACAGATGCAGGCGCAGGCCGCGCACGTCGGTGCCCGGATCGTTACCGACCTGGTGGCGAAGGCCGCGCTCGGCGACCGGCCATTCCGGCTCACCTGCAATTCCGGCGACGTCTATCTCGCCGACAGCGTGATTATCGCCACCGGCGCCCAGGCGCGCTGGCTCGATCTGCCGTCGGAGCAGAAGTTCAAGGGATATGGGGTTTCGGCCTGCGCGACGTGCGATGGATTCTTTTACCGCAACAAGGAAGTGATCGTCGTCGGCGGCGGCAACACCGCCGTCGAGGAAGCGCTGTTCCTCACCAACTTTGCCTCCAGGGTCACGGTCGTGCATCGGCGCGACCATTTCCGCGCCGAGAAGATCCTGCAGGACCGCCTGTTCAAAAACCCGAAGATTGAAGTGCTGTGGGACAGCGTCCTGGAAGACGTCACCGGCAGCGACGATCCGCTCAAGGTCAGGGGCGTCAAGCTCAAGAACGTGAAGACCGGCGCTGTCACCGAGCGCGCGGTCGACGGCGTGTTCATCGCCATCGGCCATCAGCCGTCATCGGAGCTGTTCGTGGGGCAACTACAGATGAAACCGTCGGGCTACATCATCACCGCTGGCCATTCCACCGCCACCTCGGCGCCCGGCGTGTTCGCCGCCGGCGACGTCACCGACGATATCTATCGCCAGGCGGTGACCGCGGCGGGACAAGGCTGCATGGCGGCGCTGGAGGCGGAAAAGTTTCTCGCGGCCCATGAGCACGAACGGGCAGCGGCGGAATGAGCGTTCCGACCGCCCACAGCTCTATGGACTGGGACAAACTCAAGGTGTTCCATGCCGCTGCCGAAGCCGGCAGCTTCACTCATGCCGGCGAGCGGCTCGGCTTGTCGCAGTCGGCGGTGTCGCGCCAGGTCTCGGCGCTTGAGACCGACCTCGGCGTGTCGCTGTTTCACCGCCATGCGCGCGGCCTCATCCTCACCGAGCAGGGCGAGTTGCTCTACCGCACGGCGCATGAAGTGTTCATGAAGCTCGAAGCGGCGCGCACCAAGCTCACCGACAGCCGCGAGCGTCCGCACGGCGAACTGAAGGTGTCGACTTCAGCCGGAATCGGCGTTCACTGGCTGACGCCGCGGCTCGGTGAATTCATCGACCTTTATCCCGACATCCAGATCACGCTGATCACCACCGACGAGGAGCTCGACCTCGCCATGCGCGAGGCCGACGTCGCCATCCGCTTGCGCCAGCCGACGCAGCCGGACCTCATCCAGCGCAAGCTGTTTTCGGTGCACTTCCACGCGTACGCCTCACCCGACTACCTCAAGCGCTTCGGCACGCCGCGCAATCACGAGGATCTCGACAAGCACCGCATCATCCTCTTGGGCGGCGCGGTGCCGGCGCATTTCTCCAATCGGCGCTGGCTGTTGGAAATCGGCCGCGATGGCAACGGCTCTCGCGTGCCGGCGCTCAGCGTCAACAACGTGCTCGGTGTGTTGCGCGCCTGCCAGCGTGGCTTGGGCGTCGCCATGCTTCCGGACTATCTGGTGGAGGAAAATGGTGGTTTGGTGCAATTGTTCGGCGAAGCCGACACGCTCGCGCTCGACGCCTATTTCGTCTACCCGGAAGAGCTGAAATCGGTGGCGCGTATTCAGGTGTTTCGCGACTTCCTGGTGGCCAACGCACAGCGCTGGCATTTCTGATTTGCTCGTTTCCTAAGAGGGAACATCCCCGGCCAGCACGCATGGCAGACATGCGGCCCATCCCATTGCTGCAAAGCGAGGCTTGGGGCTAAGTGAAACCACGCTGCTGCATCGGGTGTATATCCTCCCAGAGTCGCCGGTGCACAGCATGTTCCCCTCTGGAAGATGTTGCCGGTCCCCACACTGGCACATTCTCTCTCAAACCGGGCCCCTTGTTGGGGCCCGGTTTTTTTATGCGTCTGAGACCGCGACGAAACGCGTAGGTCACGAATGTCACACGCGGATCCGCCTTGGTGTACCGGCAATCCGACGCACATGCGCGGTTTCACGTTTCGCAAATCGAATGCTTTGGCCCGGGGGGTGAGCGCCGTCTCTCCGCCCTGGTTCTCCATTCGAAGGTGTGGGTTCCCCGCAGGTCTGATACCCGGCCAGACCCCCTCCGGTCGGTCACGATCACGAACGCGTCATTGCAAGGCGGGCCTACCGGCAAAGCAGAGAAAATTGGCGCTGGATGTTGAACCGTATCGCCAATGGCAGCGTCAAAAAGCCTAGGTTCAGCTATAGTTTCCGTCGCGTAGCCTCGAAGCCGGGGCTCCAAAAACTGTGCAAAAATAGCCACAGTCGGATATCGATAGGGATGGTGATTAGGGAAAACCGTAACCAGTTTGGCGGTATCAGTTACAATGGGCACAAAGAGGTCCGAGAATCGGACCGGCCCCCGACAGAAATTGGGAGATTTTGGTGAAAAGCGTTCGTTTGAACGGCCTTGCGGCCTCGACCGCCCTTGCCCTGATCTTGGCGCTGTCCAGCCCGCCTGGACAGGCGCAATCGACGAGCGACGGCCCGGCCCAAGTGGCCGCTCCAATGCCGGACGCCGCCAAGCCGACGAATAAGCCGATGGACAAACCAGCGGCGTCCATGGATACGCACCAAAGCGATGCTGCAGCAGCGAAGTCCGACGCTGCGCCGCCACAACCCGCCAAAGACGTGGCTGAGGCGGCGCCAAAGGCGTCACAGGCCCTGCCAAAGATTTCGGTGCCGCTGACCGAAATGGTGCCGCCGACCGAGAAGGACGTCCACATACAGACGCCCGCGCCGGTGGCCGCCCAGGCCGCGGAGAAAACTGAAATTAAGCCAGAGGCCAAGAGCGCCGCCGCGGCGCAGCCGGCAAAGGAGCCGAGCCAGGCAGCCAGCGCCCCGGCTGCAACGCCGGCGGCCACCGCCGATACCGCCGTCGCCGGCGCCCTCAAGGACATGATCATTGGCCGGCTCGACCGTTATGTGCCGCGCAAGGACGACCGAGCCGGCGTCGAAGCCTTTTACAAGAAGCGCGACTACAAGCCGCTGTGGATCAACAATGGCGCCGCCGATGCGCGCGCCAAGGCGGCTATCGCCTATCTCGCCTCGGTCGCCGCCGACGGCCTCGACCCGAGCGACTATCCGACCCCGAACTTTAAGGCTGCCGCAGGCGCCGCCGAACTCGCCGCCGCCGAACTCAAGCTCACCAACGCGGTACTGATCTACGCGCGTGACGCCCAGGTCGGCCGCATCAATTATACCCGCGTCGGCAGTGACATCTCTTTCAAGCTCGATGCGCCGGAGCCCGCCGCGGTCATGGACAATATGGCGGACATCCAGGACGTCGCCGCCGCGCTCGACGGCTACAACCCCCCGCAAGCCGGCTTCAAGGCGCTGAAAGCGAAGCTCGCCGAACTCCGCAAAGGCCAGCAGGCCGTGGAGCCGGAGGAGAAGAAGGTTGTGCGCATTTCGGCCGGCCGCATTCTGCGCCCCGGCATGCGTGATCCGCGCGTGGAGCAATTGCGCAAACGCCTCGATATCGCCGGCGACAAGGCCAACCCGGTCTATGACCAAGCAGTGTTCGACGCAGTCAAGGCGTTCCAGACGAAGACGGAAATCGGCGTCGACGGCATGCTCGGACCGAACACGGTGCGCGCGCTCAATGGCGGGCACGGCCTGCACGCACGGCCCAACGACCCGATCGAGACCGTTATCGTCAACATGGAGCGATGGCGCTGGCTGCCACGCAAGCTCGGCAACACCCAGGACACTTATGTCGTGGTCAACGTTCCGGACTATACGCTCAGTCTGATGCACGACGGCAACGTCTACTGGAAGACCAAGATCGTGGCCGGCAAGCCAGACAAGGCGACACCGATGACCTCGGCGCAGATGAAATACATCACCGTCAATCCGACCTGGAACGTGCCGCCGTCGATCATCGAGAACGAGTATCTGCCGGCGCTGCAGCAGGACCCCGACGCGCTCGAGCGTATCGGCCTGAAGATCCGCCAGGACCCCGACGGCACCGTGCACATCTTCCAGCCGCCGGGCGCCGGCAACGCGTTGGGGCGCATCCGCTTCAACTTCCCGAACAAGTTCCTGGTTTACCAGCACGACACGCCGGACAAGTACCTGTTCGCGCGCGCCAAACGCGCTTACAGCCACGGCTGCATGCGGGTGCAGGATCCGATCGAATACGCCACCAAGCTGCTCAGCTTGGAACTGCCGCAGGACCACTACACGACGGCGCGCATCCAGGGCATGTTCGGCGGCAATGAGATCAACATCAACTTCCCGAGCCCGATCCCGGTGCACCTCACCTACCAGACCGCCTTCGTCGATCATGACGGCAAGTTGCAGTTCCGTGAGGACGTCTACGGTCGCGATGCCCGCATGATCGCCATCCTCAAGAACACGCGCGAGCGCCGTATCGCCTACATCCCGGTCGAGCGCCCGCCCAACACCTCGGCCAAGCCGGTGCGGCTGCCGGTCGGCGCGCTTGCCGGCGACGGCGGCTTCGTCGGCCCCGGCTATAGCGGCGGCGGCGGCGGCAATTTCTTCGACTGGCTGTTCGGCGGCCGCGCCGAGCAACCACCGGCGCAGTACTACCGGCAGCGCCGCTTCATCGGTCCGGACGCGCACGACACTGGACGTTACTCACGGCGCTGAACGCGAGAGACCAAGACAGCAAACGCCGGCGATCACATCGCCGGCGTTTTTGTTTGGATAGCAGCCGCAGCCGGCGTTCAGCGGCGCGCGGCAGGCCAATTCAGATTGCGGAGAAAGGGATGGTACAGGTGGGTGGACTTGAACCACCGACCTCTGGTTCCACAGACCAGCGCTCTAACCAACTGAGCTACACCTGCACGGGCGACATCGGCTTGGACGTCGCGGGGCGAACCTAGGTTCAGCCTTCCAGTTTGGCAAGCCGTCTTTGGCCGCGCTTTCGGCCCGATTTGGCCGGATTTTGGGCTGCGTTTCCCGCGCCCTCTACACGCGCAAAGGCAAAAAAGCCCGGGCGCGAGGCCCGGGCTTGGCAGTCATCGTCCGTGCGGCGAAATTCACCGAAAGCGGGGTCAGGCAGAACCGCTTCAGGCCGCCTTCTTCAACGCGTTGTTGAAGCTCGTCTTGATCGGCTCGGCGGTTTCGGTCGCGACCTTCTGGGCGTGCTCGGAGAGCTCCTTGGCCTGTGCGGTCATGGCCTCGAACTGCTTGCGCATGTAGCCCGACGTCAGCTCGACCGCTTCCGAATAGGACTTCGCGCCCATCAGATCGGTCATCAGATCGAAGGCAGCGTCACTGTTAGCGCGCGCAGTCTCGATCATCTTGAGGCCGTAGCTGGAGCAGCCCTTGGAGGCGGTGGCGTAAGTGTCTTCGACGAGATCGGTCGCCTCTTCGGCGATCGACTTCGCCTTCTCATAATTCTCCTTGGCCTGGGCGAGGCCCTTTTCGGCGACCTCGCGGAAGGCGGCCGGCACTTCCATCTTGGGCATTTCGAACATCTTTGGCATTTCGAACAACTTGGACATTTCGAACATCTTGGGCATTTCGAATTTCGGGATTTCGAACTGCGGCATCTCAAACACCGTGGCTGTTGGTTTAGGGGAGTGGGTTTCGTTCGTTTCGGTTTCGGTCATGGCACGGATCCTCGGCAACGAGGGCGGCATTCATCCGTTCAGCGAACCGTCCGCCCTCGGCAATAAGCGGCCCGCTCTGATCTCGCGGCCCTCCCGACAGTGCCGAAGCGGGCCCTTGCGAAATTATTGATAGCACCAATCTGGGTGCATTGCAACAAAAATATTGCACTGCACAAAAATGTCAAGTGGAGCTCGTCCCGGTTTTTTACCAGGCTGATTTTAAAAGGAAATTTTTGCCGGCAGGGCTTATTGCGAACCCTGCCCCGTCATCTTGACCGCCTTCTGGCTCAATTCCTTGGCCTGCTCGGTGAGGGCTGCGATCTAACTCTTCGTGTAGTCGGCCTGCAGCTTCATCACTTCCTGCGGATCTTTGGCTTGCACCAGCTTCTGGGCGAACTCGAACGAGGACGCGATATTGCGCTCGGCAAAGCGCATGGCGAGCTCGCCGGCCTCCTTGGCGCCTGACTGCGCCCCCTTGGCCTGGATCTCGGCGGTGGTTACGGCGTGCGTGGCGGCGGCGACGAAGGTGTCGAAGGCCTTTCGGGCCTGCTCGACGCTCTTTTCCGCCATCGCACGCATCTCGGCCGGAATTTCAAAATTCATGTTGCTGTCATTGGCCATGACCAACTCCTCCTTGTCCTCGCCTTCCGACATGACTACTAGTATCGGCGCTAGTATTCTATCTAGGATTGTACGCTGTGAGACGCCAGCATTGGCGCCGGTTTTGTTAAGGATAGCACCGATTGGATCCGCATGAAGGAGGACCGCTCGTTTACGGGCCTCGGCGGCAGACGTATTAATGCTTCATTAGCCGTAATATCTGCGACGAAGTGGTGATGGAGCGCGACATTTACAGCATCGGATTGGCCGACCCGCGGCTAGCGGCCCATGCGCTGAGCCCGGAGCCCGCCTGGCTGTGGGCGACGGACGCAAGCCGCATCCTTTGGGCCAATGCGGCTGGCGCTTCGATCTTCGATGCCGAGACGCCGGGCGCTCTTTCTGAGTTGGTTTTCAAGCCGGAACATCCGTCCGCGGCGCAGATCGCGCGGCTTGCCGGCACGCTGGCGCAGAGCGGCACGCCGCGGTTGGAGCGACTGCGCGGCTTCGGCGCGAGCTTAGGTGGCGCGCTGGTGTGCCTCTGCTCGCGCGTCACGCTTTCCGACAACGACACCGCCGTGCTGGTGGTCTCGACAGAACGAGCCGGCAAGGACTTGCCTTTGCCCGAGCGCGCGCGCCGGCTGCTTGCCGATCTCGATCAGCCGGCAGCGATCTTCACCGCCGACGGCGAGTTGATCGAGGCGAAGTCTGAGGCACGTGAGCGCCTCGCTCATGGCAGCGACCTCGCCACGCTCAACGCTGCCGGCCTGGCGCGCGAGGCGACGCTCAACGGCCAGGCGATCGGCGACTGCGCGGCCGGCCATCTCGCGCTGTGGCGGCTCGGGGCGGGGCCGACTTTCCTGCTGCTGGCGGTGTTCATCGGCGACGCGCCGACGCTGCCGGTACCGGCGCAAGCGCCCAATATCGCCGCCGTGGCAGCGCCGCCGACCGCGCCTAATCCGGCCGAAATGGAACCCACTACAACAGAGCCGAACGAACCCCCGCAGCCTCGCGTGCCTCTGCGCTTCGTCTGGCAGATGGACTCAAGTAACCGCTTCACCCACGGCGTCGAGGATTTCGCCCGCCTCCTCGGGCCGAACACCGCCGCGGTGCTCATCCGGCCCTGGGCGGAGATCGCCGAGACCCTGAAGATCGACAGCAGCGGCGAGATCGCACGTGCGCTCAGCCTGCATAGTACATGGAGCGGTATCGTTATCGACTGGCCGACTGACGAAGCCGGCGAGCGGCTACCGATCGAGATGTCCGGCCTGCCCGTGTTCGACCGCGACCGGCAATACGCCGGCTATCGCGGCTTCGGCATCTGCCGCGATATTGACAAACTGGCGCTGCTCGAGCTGTACCGCACGCAAGGCGCCGCCACGCCGTCCCACCCGCAACCCCATCAGGAAGAGCCGGCGCCCAAGGTGGTTCCGTTCCCGCCGGCAGCGCCGCATCCGCAGCAGCGGCCCGAGCCCCCGCGACAACCGGAACCGCCACCGGCTGCCACCGAAACGCCGCCGTTCCGCAGTGAGCCGGCGCCGATGCTGAGCCCCGGCGAGCATAGCGCCTTCAAGGAACTCGCGCGCGAACTAAGCGAACGACTGAAACGCGCGCCCGGCACGCCGACTGCGCAGGCTGCGCCGCGAACCCAACCGCCCGCGCGCGAACCGCCGCAGACGCCCGAGGCACCATTGATCGCCTATCCGCCGCCGCCGCGCCCGGCCGAGCCGCCGCGCGCCGCGCGCAACGGCGATGCCGCCCGCGACACCAGCGAAGGTCGGCCGATCCTCGACAAACTGCCGGTCGGCATCCTGGTCTATCGCCTCAACAATCTGCTTTACGCCAACAAGGCGTTTCTCGACTGGACCGGCTATGATTCCTTGGGCGCGTTGACGGAAGCCGGCGGCCTCGACAGCCTTTTCATCGAGACCAAGGACGACCCGGCCGCCAAGGATGTACGCGCGGGAGCCACAAACGGCTCCACGCCGCTTGCCATCACCACCATCAATGGCAATCAGCGCGCGATGCAGGGCCGGCTGTTCAGCGTGGTCTGGAACGGCGAAAACGCGCTGGTCCTGATGATCAACACCCAGCCGCGAAGCGATGAAGCTCAGGTGCGCGCGACCGAAGCCTCGCTGCGCCGGCTGGAATCAGAGAACCATGAAATCAAGGCCGTCCTCGACACCGCCACCGACGGCGTCCTGGTGCTCGACCGCGCCGGCCGCGTGCTGTCGGCCAATCGCAGCGCGCAGGCGCTGTTCGGCTACGAGGCCGCCGACCTTGCCGAACTCTCCCTCGGCGAACTGTTCGCGCCCGAGAGCCGCCGCGGCGTGGTTGACTATCTCGATCGCATGGTGCGCGGCAGCGGGCTTGAGGCCGGCCGCGAGGCCATCGGCCGCGTGCGCCAGGGCGGATTGGTGCCGCTTTATCTGACCATCGGAAGGATCGAGGACGGCGGGAAATTGTGCGCGGTGATCCGGGACGTCACCGCCTGGAAACGCAACGAAGAAGAGTTGATAACCGCGCGCCGGCATGCGGAAAAGGATTCGACGGCCAAGTCGGAATTCCTCGCCAAGATCAGCCACGAGATCCGAACGCCGCTCAACGCCATCATCGGCTTTTCCGAGGTGATGATCGACGAGCGATTCGGCGCGCTCGGCAACGAGCGCTACAAGCAATATCTCAAGGACATCCATGCCTCCGGCAGCCATCTGGTGGCGCTGCTCAACGACTTGCTCGATCTCTCCAAGATCGAGGCCGGCAAGCTCGAGCTCAGCTTCGTGAGCGTCAATCTGAACGAGCTGGTGCAGGAGTGTGTCGCTCTCATGCAGCCGGACGCCAATCGCGAGCGCGTCATCATCCGCACCTCGTTGCCACCAAACTTGCCGCCGGTGGTGGCCGATGCGCGCTCGGTTCGCCAGATTGCGCTGAACGTGTTGTCAAATTCGATCAAGTTCACCGGCGCCGGCGGTCAAGTCATCGTGTCCACCGCGCTCACCGACACCAACGAAGTGGTGTTGCGCGTGCGTGACACCGGCACCGGCATGAGCGAGAAGGAATTGCAGAACGCGCTCGAGCCGTTCCGCGAGCTCGCCACCACCTCGCGCTGGGGCGCGAGCGGCACCGGCCTCGGCCTGCCGATCACCAAGGCTCTTGCCGAGGCAAACCATGCGCGCTTCGTGATCTCGAGCCGGGTCGACGACGGCACTTTGGTTGAAGTGGCGTTTCCCGAGACAAGGGTGCTGGCCCAGTAAGCTGTCCGCCCGCGCCACGGGATTGGAAGCCCCTGCCGCCCGGCTGCCGAACAGGCGCCACCACAACACCGCCGGAATCGCGTAGCATCCTCTTCGGGTTCGGAGGCGGCGACCATGCGCGTGCTTCGGGCCGCGTCACCTGTGCTGGCAGTTTGCCTCGGCCTAGCGGTCTCGGCGGCGCGCGCGGCCGAGCGTGTTGACTTGGTTTTGGTGCTGGCGGCCGACGTCTCCCGCAGCGTCACCGAGGACAAATTCCACCTGCAGCGCCACGGCTATGCCGCCGCTATCCTCGATCCGCGCGTTATCGCTGCCGTCCGTTCCGGGCCTGAGCGGCGCATCGCCGTTGAGTTCCTGGAATGGTCGGGCGCCGTCAGCCAGAAGGTCATCATCGGCTGGACGGTGATCGACGGCGCGCAAACCGCGCGCGCTTTCAGCGCCCAACTCTTGGAAGCGCCGCGCGCCTTCGCCGACCACACAGCCATCGGCGCCGGCATCGAGTTCGCGGCCGGCGAGCTCGCCAAGGCGCCCTATTTCGCCGAGCGGCAGACCATCGACGTCTCAGGCGACGGCACCAACAACGCCGGCCGCGAGGTGACGCTCGCGCGCGACGCGGCGGTGGCGCACGGCATCACCGTCAACGGTTTGGTGATCCTGTCCGAGACCCCTCTGCCCTGGAACCCCGAGCATACCCACCCGCCCGGCGGATTGGCCCACTATTACCAGACGCACGTGATCGGCGGCCCCGGTTCCTTCGTGATGGTGGCGAAGGACTTCAATTCGTTCGGCGAGGCGATCATCAAGAAGATGATCGCCGAGGTGGCGGATGCCCGCTAACCATCTGCCGGCGGCTGAGAATTCGCGGCCATGAAAGGGTCACAGACGGCCACCATGGTTGGCCAAGGTAGGACCGATGGTATAGTCCTTCGGCATTTGATACCGCGACACAACCGGACTCCCCCTTGACCGCGAACACCGGCCTCAAACGCCTGGGATTTGTGCTGCTTGCCGTCGTCGCGGCGGGCGGCGGCGTCTTGGTGGCTGCCAAGGCCATGATCTCGGCCGACACGGTGCGCAAGCAGGTGTTGAGCGAGATCCGCGCCGTCACCGGCCTGAACCCGACCTTAAGCGGGCCCGTCAGCGTGTCGCTCTTTCCCTCCGGCCGCGTCAGCTTCGCCGACGTGACGCTGGGGCCGGCCGGCAAGCCGGCGCTGACCGCCGAACGGCTGACCGCGCGCCTGCGTTTCTTCCCGCTGCTGATCGGCCGGGTCGAGATCGCCGACGTGTCGCTCGGCCAACCGGTCATCATGGTCGATGTCGGGCCCGACGGGCGCTCCAACTGGTCCGGGCTCATCCACGCGCTGGCGGTAAGCCAGAAGCCGAACGCGCAGCGCGCCGCCACCGCCTTCTCCGAGATGCGCATCAACAATGGCACGGTGGTTGTGCGTGACCCCAAGCGCAAGCTGATGGAGACGCTCGACGACGTGCAGTTCTCGCTGGCCTGGCCCTCGATCTCGACCAGCTTCGGCGCCACCGGCCGCTTTATCTGGCACGACGAGCCGGTCGACGCCGCGCTCACCCTCGGTGATTTCGCCGCCGCGCTCGCCGGCAACCGCACCGGCATCAAGCTCCGGCTCGCCGGCAACTCGCTGAAAGGCGCCTTCGAAGGCACCATGAGCGTGAAGCCGACCTTAAAGATTCAGGGCACGCTCGCCGCCGACACCCAATCGCTGCGCGACGCCATGATCTGGATCGGCCAGCGTCCGCTGCCCGGCGGCGGCTTCGGACGTTTCGCCATCAAGGCCAAGACCGACGTCACGGGCACGACCGTCGGGCTCACCAACGTCAATGCCGAACTCGACGGCAACACCGCCGAGGGCGTGCTGACCTTCGACGCTTCGGGCCACGAGACCGTGCAGGGCACGCTCGCCGCCGACACCCTCGACCTCACGCCTTACGTCTCCACCGCGCGGCTGCTCGCCACCAACCAGCGCGAATGGAATAACGCGCGCATCAGCCTGGAAGGCCTGTCCGGCATGGACCTCGACCTGCGGCTGTCGGCGGCCAAGGTGGTGGTCGGCGGCGCCACGCTCGGGCGCACCGCCATCGGCGCCAATTTGCGCGACGGCAACCTGGTGGTCACCGTCGGCGAGGCGCAGGCCTATGGCGGCGTAATCAAGGGTTCGTTCGCGCTGGCCAATTTTGATTCCGGCGTCGACGTCAAATCGCAACTGCAATTCACCGGCGTCAATCTGCAGCCCTGCCTCGAGCAGTTGTTCGGCCTGCGCCGGCTGGAGGGCACGGGCAACATGACGCTCGCCGTCGACGGCAAGGGCGCGAGCGTCCTGGGCGTCACCCGCAGCATGAGCGGCACCGCCACGCTCACCGGCGAGAAGGGCGCGCTGGTCGGCCTCAACGTCGAGCAGCTGCTGCGCCGGCTGGAGCGGCGGCCGCTCTCCGGCGGCGGCGAATTCCGCACCGGCTCAACGCCGTTCGACAAATTCGAGGTGGCGCTGAGAATCGTGCACGGCAAGGCCAACGTGAAGGACATGAAGATCACCGGCCCGGCAGTGACGGTGGCGCTTGCCGGCTCGGCCTCGATCCCCGAGCGCGATCTCGACCTCACCGGCACCGCCACGTTGGTCTCCGCCAAGGACGACGCCAAAAGCGACGGCAAGGCCGGCGCCAAGCCGTTCGAACTGCCGTTCGTGGTGCAGGGCTCGTGGGACGATCCCATCATGCTGCCCGATGCCGAGGCGCTGCTGCGCCGCTCGGGCGCCGCCGCGCCGCTGCTCAACGCCGTGCACGACCGCAGGCACGCGCGCGAGACCGTGCGCTCGTTGATCGACCGGCTGACCGGGGGCGCGGCCGCGAGGCCGGCGGCGAAATAGCGCCACCCCGCCGCGCGTGCCGAAAGGCGCGCGTTTCTCTATGATCCCGAAACTGCCGAATCACCGCGCCTGACGGGAAGCGCATGTTGCACGCCACCCTGCGGACCCTGGTCAAAGTCGCCCTCGCCTCGCTGGTGGTGGGCACGGTCATGGCGCATTTCGGCATCACGCCCCAGCAGGTGATCGGCGCCACCGGCCTCTCCGCCGACCGGGTCGAAGACCTGGCGCGCGAGGGGCTCGCCTGGGTGTGGCCGAACGTGCTGCTCGGCGCCATGGTGATCGTGCCGATCTGGTTCCTGGTGTTCCTGCTGCGCCCGCCGAGGCAGAAGTCGAGCGAATAGCCCCTCACACACCCGCCGCCAATGCCCGCTCGCGGCGCACCGCGCCGCGCTTGGTCAAGAGCGACGCCGCGATGGTGCCGAGCGCCACGGTGGCGATCATGATGGTGCAGACCGCGTTGATCTCCGGCTTCACCCCCAGGCGCACCGCCGAATAGATGCGGATCGGCAAGGTGGTCGCGCCCGGGCCGGTGGTGAAGCTGGCGATCACCAGGTCATCCAACGACAATGAAAACGCCAGCATCCAGCCCGCCGCGATGGCGGGCGCGATGAGCGGTAGCGTGATGGTCATGAACGTGCGCAAGGGCGGACAGCCGAGGTCCTGCGCCGCTTCCTCCAGCGAGCGGTCGAAACCGATCAGCCGCGCCTGCACGATGACGGTGACGAAGCACAGCGTCAGCGTGGTGTGGGCGATAACGATGGTCCAGAAGCCGCGGTCGACGCCGAGCGCGACGAACATCAGCAGCAGCGCCAGGCCGGTGATGACGTCCGGCATCACCAGCGGCGCATAGACCATGCCGGTGAACAGCAGCCGCCCGCGGAAACGGCCGTAGCGCGTCAGCGCCACCGCCGCGCAGGTGCCGATGACGGTGGCCGCGCTCGCCGACAGCGCGGCGACGCGCAACGATATCCAGGCGGCGTCGAGGATCGCCTGGTCGTTCGCGAGCACGCGGTACCATTCCAGCGACCAGCCGCCCCACACCGTCACCAGGCGCGAAGCATTGAACGAATAGATGACGAGGATCGCGATCGGCAGATAGAGAAACGCCAGCCCGAGCGCCACCGCGACGATGTTGAAGCGCGACATGCGGTGCATCAGCGCAATCCCTCAAGCTGCCGTTGCTGCATGCGCTGGTAGACGAGCATGGGGACGAGGAGCAGCGCCAAGAGCACCACGGCCAAGGCGGAGGCCACCGGCCAGTCGCGGTTTTCGAAGAACTCCAGCCACACCGTCTGCCCCATCATCAGCGAGCGCGAGCCGCCGAGCAGATCGGGGATGACGAATTCGCCGGTGATCGGGATAAAACAAAGCAGACTGCCGGCGGCGATACCCGGCAGCGACAGCGGCAGCGTCACCCGCCAGAACGCGCGCGCCCGCGTGCAGCCGAGATCGGCGGCGGCTTCGAGCAGCGCGCGGTCCATCTTCTCCAGCGTGGCGTAGAGCGGCAGCACCATGAACGGCAGGTACGAATAGACCAGGCCGATCACGACCGCGGTGTCGGTCGAAAGCCAGCCGACCGGCTTGTCGATGACGTGCAGCGCCATCAGCGCGTCGTTGAACAGACCGTCGCGCTGCAGGATGTTGATCCAGGCATAGACGCGGATGAGGAACGAGGTCCAGAACGGCAGCACCACCGCCATCACCAGCAACGGCTGCCAGCGGCGCGGGCTCTTGGCGATGCCGTAGGCGAGCGGGAAGCCGAGCGCCAGCAGCAGCGCGGTGGTGAGCGCGGCCACCTTCAGGCTCTTCAGGAACGAGGCGAGATAGAGCGGGTCGGAGGCGATGAGCCGGTAGCCGTCGAGCGTCAGCCCGTGCGCGAAGGCGGCGAGGCCCTGGAGGCCGGCGGCGAGATCGAGCACCGGCCGGTACGGCGGCATGGCGATCGCCGTCGTCGCGAAGCTGATCTTGAGCACGATCAGGAACGGCACCAGGAAGAAGGCGACGAGCCAGAGATAGGGGAGATAGAGGGCGGGGCGGGTTTTCTTGGGCTGCGCGCGCCCTCCCCGCGCGTTCTTTTCTCTCTCCCCGCTTGCGGGGAGAGGGTGGCGCGCACCGAAGGTGCGAGTCGGGTGAGGGGCTGTTTTCGCTGGCTCAGACATCAGCGCTAGTGCCCTGCCCTATCATGCGCGGGATTCGCCTGACCATTCGGGCCTTTGTAACCCTTGTAACGCAAGAAAGCGGGAGACGTCACCTAAGGAAAGCCGCAGCATTTGGAGCCAATCACATGATCCATGAGAGGCTACAAATTTACTGAACCTAGAGTACCTGTTGTTATGCGGTTTGGCGTGGGGTACTTATCGGACAGGATCGCGGCGTCTGAGCGCGATTAGTTTAGGCGAGCGCATTTTGGCGTCGCCTCCGGCTATTCAATCGAGGTTACCGTGGCAAAAAAGTCAACCACTCATACAAAGAAAAAGAATTTGACCGCTCAGTCAAAGATAAAAACCCCTTACGTTAGGGTGGGCCAAGGAGACACCTCTTTTTTTCTGACCAAGCTCACGCCGGGCGTACTTACACAAATTACGTATGCCTCCGTTCGTGGACAGGATGAGGAGGAAGGTGCAGTCCAGAGAATCTTAAACACGAGGCGCATTAACTCGATAGCGGACTTTGCGTTATCTGTCGGGCACTTCCCCAATTCGATTGTCTTAAACTGGATCAACACTGCAAAAAAGATTGCAGTTAAAGATGGCAACCTAGAGATTCCCATTATCGTCCGCTCTGCGCAACTGATTGATGGCCAACATCGCGTCGAGGGCCTTCGTGCGGCAATGGAAAAGGATAAATCGATTGCAGACCTAGAGATTCCAGTTGCCATCTATCAGAATTTATCTACCGCGCAGTGCGCGAATATATTTCTTTCGATTAATACCGAACAAAAGCCTGTTCCTCGATCCCTCGTATATGATTTATATGGAGTTGCCGATGCGGAACTTGTGGATGCCGCCGCAGTTCGCGCGCGGGATATTGCAATCGCGCTAAATGAGGACGACGATTCACCCTATACTAGCACAATAAAATTTCCTGGCTCACCAAGGAGCCGTGGCGGCATTGCGCTATCCACGGTCGTCACTGCATTAAAGTCTTTGGTGGAATCGAAAGGTGATTTCGAACAAAGGGATATCTTTGATCTCGAAACACAAAAGAAAATAATCAAGAATTTTTTCTCCGCATTGGCTGATATATACGGTGAGCGATGGCATGAACGGACAATGCGTTCATGTATGGCGCTGGTTTTATTGGCGGGATCGAATTTTTGAAGACCAAACTTCTTGCTTACTGCCAAGATCGAAAATCTTTCACTCAAAAGACGATGCAGAATGCTTTCGACATGTCAGTTTCTGACCTAATTCGCCAAGAGGAGGTTAAAGGTCGAGGCGGAAAGGATGCGGCTCTCTTAATTCAAGATAGGCTCACCGAACTTTTCAAGCCAACTTCCCCCAAAGGACAAGACTACGAGGTATAAGTGTCATTTGAGGCAGCAGCGTTTGCTTCGGCACTGGCAATTCCCCTAAGGAACGCAGATCAACATCAGCGTGGTTCGTTGACTCGAAACGAGGCAAATATCCTAACCACAAAACTACAAAACGATTCGCAAAAATCGATTTATTCTGCTCTGCTATCAATTGCCGATTCAGCACGAGGTCTCGAACAATCCTGTCGACCATCAAGCTTTATTACGCCTGCTTCTACGCGGTAAGAGCAATTTTAAGTCTCTCCAACACCTGCATCTACTATATTCAAAACAAGGACCTTTGGATAGAAAGCACAGAAAATGCATTCGCGGCGCGGCCACCTAATAAAGTAAGAGGGTCGACACACAAATTCGTCTTTTACCTATACAACCAATTGTTTCCGAACAGCCCAATTCTGTCTCAGACGATCGATAACATCCAGCCATTTGAGTGGCTCATTAAACAACGTGAAGATGCAAACTATAGGCACGCTCGATTTATTGAGCCGACGGAAAATCCGCTATTTCAATTTGTTGCAAAGCATGGGATTCGGAAGCTTTGCGTTGAATACTTGAAAGACGATACCTTTGCGTTTGATCCAGATCATGCCATGCTCGCTTATCCAATTTACCTATTGAAACATATTGAAAGTCTCGGCGTCAGAGGTGATAGCTGCCTCACAAATTCCTCAGAAGATGAAGAATTCGAGGAGTATTTCCGGGACCAACACGGACCTCTTCAGCCGCTGATTAATCTTAAGCGATCGATTATCGTTTGAGCGAGCAGAAACTAACCTGCGCTTTAACTGACGTTAGTGCGACGAAACGGCCATGCGGTGAATGGCCGGCGGGTCCTCCCCCTACTCCCGCAACACCACCCCCGCCTCCGAGGCCCAAGTCACCCACACCACGTCGCCGACGGAAAACGGCGCCTCGCCGTTCGCGTTCACATTGGCGCGCACGACCTTGATCAGCGAGCGGTCGGCGAGCAGCACCTTGTTGCGCGAGACGTCGCCGCGACCGCTTCCAACATATTAAGCAGTTGGCCTTTAACCGTGCTCACTTCTTCAAAATCCTTTTTGAAAGATGCTCGGCCGCAAGCCCGGCTTCCCTCTGATTTCCGAGTCTGATGGCGTCGATAAGGGCCAAATACGCGTACAAGCGGTTATCCTTCCGGACCGCTTCCGGCACGCTTTTGAACAGCGGCTCCACCGATTGGCCCATGTCTTTGCCTTTGGCGTAGGGCCAGACGTAGATGTATTCGCCCGCACTGAGCAGTCGGTTTTTCAACGGCGCCGCCGCAAAAGCGGTCGGGATGCCCCGCGTCATGGCGCGGGGTTTGGCTGGAAAGACGAACTTCAGCCCATGGACGATGAAATTGTAGAGGTCGCGGCGATTGGGTTTGGCCCGACCGGACGCCCGATCCTTGACCGCAAGCTCCGAAAAAACGCTTCGCTTGATCGAGGCATTGACCTCCGTCTTGCTAATTCCAAGCGAGGACTCCAAGCCACGGACCGAATAGGGGTCCTCGTAGCGCGAATCCCCTTCAAGACGCGCGCCTCCCTCCTGTTCTTCCTGCTCCAAACTCACGAGCTTGAGCAGGATGACAATGTCCTGGCCCTTCATTCGATATCCGCCGTGTCCTTTGTCCTGGGACCGAGGACAGTAGGCCGCGAGACTGCTTCTGTCAAACGGCCGAGAAAGGGTAAAGCAGCAATGCCCCGCCCCCTACTCCCTCAACACCACGCCCGCCTCCGAGGCCCAAGTCACCCACACCACGTCGCCGACGGCGAAGGCTGCGTCGCCGTTCGGGCTCACATTGGCGCGCGCGACCTTGATCAGCGAGCGGTCGGCGAGCTGCACCTTGTAGAGCGAGACGTCGCCGCGATAGCCGATCTCGGCAATGGTGCCGGATAGCGCGTTGCCGGGCGTGGCGCCCGGCCGGTGCGGGCTGAGAGCGAGCTTCTCCGGCCGCAGCGCCAGCGCGATCTCCATGCCGGGGCGCAGCACATCGCCGGGCGGAATGCGCAACGGCCCGAGCCGCGTCTCTATTGTTGTGTGCGTCGCGCCCAAGAGCCCCTCGATCAGCGTCACCTCGCCGATGAAGTCCGCCACCCAGCGCGAATTCGGCTTCTCGTAGATGGTGGCGGGATCGGCGACCTGCTCGATCCGGCCCTCGCGCATCACCGCGATGCGGTCGGCGACGATCATCGCCTCTTCCTGGTCGTGGGTGACGATGACGAAGCTGGTGCCGAGCTTCTTCTGCAGCCGCATCAGCTCGAACTGCGTCTCGCCGCGCAGCTTCTTGTCGAGCGCGGCCATCGGCTCGTCGAGCAGCAGCAGCACGCGCGGGCGCTTGATCAGCGCGCGCGCGAGCGCGACGCGCTGGCGCTGGCCGCCGGAGAGCTGGTCGATGCGGCGGCGGGCGAGGCCCGTGAGTTGCGTGAGCTGCAGCATCTCGTCGATGCGCGCGGCGATCTCGGCGCGGCGCAGGGCCCCTTCTCCTGCTCCCTTTTGCTTGAGGCCGAAGCCGATGTTCTTCGCGACGTTGAGGTGCGGAAACAGCGCGTAGCTCTGGAACATCATGTTGACCGGCCGCTGATGCGGCGGCACGGCGGCAACGTCCGCGCCGTCGAGCCGGATGCGGCCTTTGTCGGGACTCTCGAAGCCGGCGATCAAGCGCAGCAGCGTGGTCTTGCCGCAGCCGGAGGGGCCGAGCAGCGCGAAGAACTCGTTCGGGCGGATGTCGAGCGTGAGGTCCTCGACCGCGGTGACGCCGCCGAAGCGTTTGCTCACGCCCTCAAGGCGCAGCAGCGGCGCCCGCTCGCCGCCTGCCGCCGGCCGCGCCGCTTGGCCGCTGTCGTTGTCCACGTCCCCTCGCACCCCGTGCATGGAGGCACGCTAGCGCATGATCGCGAAAAGAGGGACCGGGTTTTGCGGATTTGTCGCGCGCCGGCCGGCGAATTATTCGCCGGACGTGAAGGGCGCCGTGGGAATGGAGTCGAGGTCGAGGATGCCGGTCGAGGCCTCCATCTCGGAGATCGGCCGGCGCGGCTCCGGCCCGTAGTAGTCGCCGAGCTGGACGGTGGCGCGCGGCTTCACCAGGATCGAGACGATGCGGTCATAAAGCGCCTTGGCCGAGACCGGCTTGCAGAGGAACTCGTTGACGCCGATCTGCACGGATTCGAGGATGCGCCGGCGCTCGCCATAGGCCGTGAGCATGATGATCGGGATGTCCGGCGTCGGAAACGCGCCCGGCGAGCGCACGATGCGCACCAGTTCCGGACCGTTGAGCAGCGGCATCTCCCAGTCGAGGATCACCATGTCCGGACGGGAACTGCGGATTTCCTCCAGCGCCTCGAGCCCGTCGCCGGCCTCGATCACCGTGCTGACGCCGATATTAAGCAGCAAGCCGCGCACCAGCTTGCGCATGAACTGATTGTCGTCGACCACCAGCACCGCAAGCTGCTGGATCCACAGGTCAACCTGCCTCGTGTTGACGCCCATACTGCTACTCGCGACCCATCACCCCCCAAGTCTGGGGGGCCAGGGTCACCGGGGCGTTAACGTGCGGCGGACCGCGTCCCGCCAGCCGGCATATTTACGCGCCGCGGTTAACGGTTCCATCCGCGGCTCGAACCGCCGCTGGCAACGCCACTGCGCGGCGAAGTCCTTGAGATCCGGGCATAAACCGGCCGTACGGCCCGCGAGATAAGCCGCACCCACGGCCGTAGTTTCGGTTACTGCCGGACATTCCACCGGCCGGCCCAGGATGTCCGCCAGGAACTGCATGGCGGGCTCGCTCGCGGCCATGCCGCCGTCGACCCGAAGCACCGCGCCGCCGGCGACCTGCGGGCTGTCGGCGGCCATGGCCTCCAGGAGGTCGCGGGTCTGATAGCCGACCGCCTCCAGCGCGGCACGGGCGATCTCGGCGTCGCCGGCCTGGCGCGTGAGGCCGAAAATGGCGCCGCGCGCCTGCGGATCCCAATAGGGCGCGCCCAGGCCGACGAAGGCCGGCACCAGATAGACCTGCGCCTGCGGGTCGGCGAGCGCGGCAAGGTCGTTCACCTGCGCCGCCTCGCGGATGATCTTGAGGCTGTCACGCAGCCACTGGACCGCCGCGCCGGCGATGAAGATGGCGCCTTCGAGCGCGTAGGTGCGCTTGCCCTCGAGCTGGTAGGCGATGGTGGTGAGCAGGCGGTTCTGCGAGGCGACGCGCTCATGACCGGTGTTCAGGACTGCGAAGCAACCGGTGCCGTACGTCGACTTGATCATCCCAGGCGAAAAGCAGCCCTGGCCGATGGTCGCCGCCTGCTGGTCGCCGGCCATGCCGAGGATGGGGATGGCGCCGCCGAAAATGGTCGGGTTGGTCCAGCCGAATTGGCCGGCATTGTCACGTACCTCGGGCAGCACGTTTTGCGGCACGCCGAACAGATCGCACAGGTCCCGGTCCCATTGGCCGGTGTCGATGTTCAACAACAACGTGCGGGCGGCGTTGCTGGCGTCGGTTGCGTGCACCTTGCCGCCGGTAAGCCGCCACAAGAGGAACGTGTCGACAGTACCGAAGGCCAGCTTTCCGGCCTTGGCCGCGGCGCGCGCGCCGTCAATGTTGTCGAGCAACCAGGCGATTTTGCTAGCCGAAAAATAAGGATCGAGCAGCAAGCCGGTGCGCACGGTAATCGCGGGCTCGTGCCCCGCGGCGCGCAACCTCTCGCACAAATCGGCGGTGCGGCGGTCCTGCCAGACGATGGCATTGTGGATCGGCCGGCCGGTGGCGCGGTCCCACAGAAGCGTCGTTTCGCGCTGGTTGCTGATGCCGATGCCCGCGATGTCCTTTGCGGTCAGATCGGCTTTGGCGAGCGCCCCGCCGACGGTGTCAACGGTTGCTCTCCAAATCGCTTCGGGGTCATGTTCAACTTCACCCGGCCCCGGATAGATTTGATGCAATTCTTCCTGCGCGGACGCTAAAGGTTTGAGCGCGGCATCGAACACGATGGTGCGCGTCGAGGTCGTGCCCTGGTCGATGGCAATGAGGGCGGCGGACAAGAGGCTCGGCTCCTTCATGCAGCGCACCCGGCCGTGCGCGCGACCTTAAGCTTAGTTCGCCATAACTCTGTTGGCGATTCTCTCGTCGTTACCGTTGTGGATCATCTCGCCGGGCTCGGGCAGCGCGATCAGCGCGCGGCTTGCGGTTGCGCCTCACCGATCAAGGACGTCATGAAGCGACTAATGACGTCGCGTTCGAGATTAGTCGCCTTGAGGCCGAGCTTGCTGCGCCGCCACAAAACGTCTTCC
Source organism: uncultured Pseudomonadota bacterium (assembly GCA_963732895.1). Lineage (GTDB taxonomy): Bacteria > Pseudomonadota > Alphaproteobacteria > Rhizobiales > Xanthobacteraceae > Pseudolabrys. The sequence continues at coordinate 38,971 of CAVTBG010000015.1, forward strand.
GCGGTCTGGGCCCATTCGTTCTCGACCAGATAGCGCACTTCGGCAGCGGTGAGGTCGCTGGCAAAGCACTCGCCGAGATCGTCCATGCTCTGCGCGTCGCCGAGGATGCGCTCGAGACGGCGACCGTAGGCGCGCACTAGGCGGTTGGCATGCGGCTCGGAAAGGAACGGCCATCGCGCGATCGCCGACGCCAGCACCTCATAGAAATCCTCAGGTCGAAATTCGCCGCCCGGCAGCGGCGCGCTCGCCGTCCAGCCCGGCCTCGCCTGGAAATAGCGGCCGATGCGCGCCATGGCAGCTTCCGCCAGCTTGCGATAGGTGGTGATCTTGCCGCCATAGATGGTCAGGAGCGGCGCCTCGCGAAACGGCGCATCGAGGTCCAGTACATAGTCGCGGGTGACGTCTTCCGGCTTGCCGGCGCCGTCGTCGTAAAGCGCGCGCACGCCGGCGAACGACCAGACTGGTTCGTCGGGCGAAATCCGGTCGCGGAAATATTCGTTCACGGTCTCGCATAGATAGAGAACCTCGGCGGCATCGGGCGTCGGCGCGTTGAGGTCGCCAACGAAGTTCTCATCGGTGGTGCCGATCAAAGTGAAGTCTTCGGCAAACGGCAACACGAAGACCACGCGGCCGTCGGCGGCCTGCAGGAGGTAGCCGCCGTCGTGCTCGTAGCGCCGGGGCAAGACGATATGACTGCCCTTGATGAGGCGCACCGGCGCCGGCAGCGGATGGCGGACAACGGTCTCGGCTACTTCGCCGAGCCATGGACCTGCCGCGTTGACCAGGACGCGCGCAGTCGCCACCTCGCGGCGGCCACGTGCGTTGAGCACCAACTCCCAGTCCTGCCGTCGCTCCGCGCGGATGCAGCGAGTACGAGTGCGGACGGTCGCGCCGCGTTCGGCGGCGTCGAGCGCGTTGAGCACAACGAGGCGCGAATTGTCGACCAGGCAATCGGAATATTCGAAGCCGAAACGAAAAAACCGCTTGAGCGGCCGGCCAAACCGGTGATGGGTGAGATCGAGGGTGCGGCTACGCGTCAGTTGCTTGCGCGCACCCAACAAGTCATAAAGCAACAGGCCAAGGCGCAGTAGTACCGGCGAACGCCGGTTAGGCATGACCGGCAACAGGATGCGCGTCGGCCTGATGACGTGCGGCGCCATGCGCAGCAGCACTTCGCGCTCATTGAGCGCCTCGCGCACCAGACGGAAGGCGTGGTGTTCGAGATAGCGCAAACCGCCGTGGATGAGCTTGGAAGAGGCCGAAGAGGTGCCGGCAGCGAGATCGTTCATCTCGACCAACAGCACACGCAGGCCGCGGCCGGCCGCGTCTCGGGCAAGCCCGGTTCCGTTAATGCCGCCGCCAATGATGGCGAGATCGAAGTCGGCCATGCTCGCTGATTCGCTCAAGTTCACCGCAGGATGGGCGGTGGGGACCGTACACTCAAGCAGGGAAAACTCGAAAAGTCGGTGCAAGGCACAATATTCGCGTTCGATTACGGCGACTTTATTCACGCCGACCCAACTTGTGCTATGCCCTGCGGCTCAAACGCGGCCCAACATCCAATCTGAAATGCCATGCCCCCGCCTCGCCTGCTCGTGATCGAAGGCAATACATCCGAAACCATGGCCGAGCACATCGCCATCGGCGGCGTGCCGGCAAGCCAAGGCTTTGCCGACCTCTTGCGCGACCTGCTACCGGGGGTGGCGGTCGACATCTGCTATCCGGCCGATCTGACGGCCGCGCTGCCAGCGGGCACGGCGCTAGAGAGCTATGACGGCATCGCCATTACCGGATCGTCGCTGCATATCTATTCCGGGGGCAACGCGATACTGCGGCAGATCGATCTGGTGCGCGCCGCGTTCACGACCGGCACCCCGCTGTTCGGCTCCTGCTGGGGCCTGCAGGTGATCACGGCGGCGGCCGGCGGTCAGGTGCGGCGCAATCCGAAAGGCCGCGAGATCGGCTTTGGCCGCAGCATTAGACTCACAGCGGTCGGGCGCCAGCACCCGATGTATGCCGGCAAGCTCGACGTCTTCAATGCGCCGACGGTGCATCTTGACGAGGTGGAAACACTGCCGCCGGGCGCCACCGTGCTCGCCACCAATGCCGTGTCAGCGGTGCAGGCGGCCGAAATCCGCACCAATGGCTCGGTGGCCTGGGCGGTGCAGTACCACCCGGAATATCCGCTGCGCGAGTTGGCAGCCGTCGTCCGCCGCATCGGCGTCCACTTGGTGGAAGAAGGCTTCTTCCTCGACGAGCCTGACCTCAAGCGCTTCGCCAACGATCTTGACCTTCTCGACCGAGACCCCGGCTGCAAAAGACTGTCTTGGCGGCATGGCATCAGCAATAATGTGCTCGACAAGAAGCTGCGGGTGAGCGAGATAGCTAACTGGCTCCAATTTCAGGTGATACCGCAGCGAGCCAAGCGCGGGCGCGGGTAGCTCATGATCCCGAAAAGTGGGAACCGGCTTTCGGATAGGATCATGCGCAAATAGAAAATATTAGGGCCGGCATTATCTCAGCGCCGACTCAGAAGGTGCGTCAATAATGGATTTCAGCGGGCGTCATGTGGTGATCACTGGCGGCACCGGCGCGCTTGGCACCGCGGTAGTCGGAGCATTACTCGAAGCCGGTGCGCACTGCCTTGTGTCATTCGTGCACCTCAGTGAAGCGCAGCGCTTCGCCCATCGTGAGCACGCGCGAATTAAGCTGGTCGCTGTCAACGACCTTTCCGACGAGCCCGCGGTTGCCAAGCTCTTCGACGGTAAAACGCCGTGGGCGTCGATCCACATCGCTGGCGGGTTCGCCGCAGGCAAGGTAGCCGATACCGACAAGGCGGCGTTGATGGACCAGATCGATCAGAACCTGGTGTCGTGTTTCCTTTGTTGTCGTGCCGCGGTGAACGCAATGCGCACCGGCGGCCAAGGCGGACGCATCGTCAACGTAGCGGCGCGGCCGGCACTGGAGTGGCGGCAGGGCGCCGGCATGGCGCCCTACACAATCGCGAAGACGGGCGTTGCCGCGCTGACGGTGGCGCTCGCCGAGGAAGTCGCGCGTGACGACATCCTGGTCAACGCGGTGGCGCCGTCGATCATGGACACGGCGGCTAACCGGTCCGCCATGCCGCAGGCCGACCACGACGCATGGCCGAAGGTAGAAGAGGTGGCTTCTACAATCGTGTTCCTCGCCTCGCCCGACAACCGCGTCACGCGCGGCGCGGTCGTGCCGGTTTACGGGAAGGCGTGAAGCGCCTTCACCCCGCCGCGGGGACCAGCTCGAGCGAGGGACGCAGGTAGCGCTGCACGGCGCTGGACGCGACCACGGTGCGGCCTTCGGCATAGGCTTCGTGGTTCTTCTCGATGTCGTCGAGGTCGTAGAGATAGTTGACCATCAGCCCATGCGCTTGCGCCATCGCCTTTTCCGAGGTGTCGGCCAGCCAGTTGATGCGCTCGAGTCGGGCGCCGTTGCCGAGATGGAAGCGCGCGACCGGATCGAGCGGCAGACCGCGTGGGCTGCGTGCGCGCAGGAAATACCAAGCCGCCGCCCGCATCAGCGGGTCCTTCAATTTCTCAGCGGCTTCCGGATCAACCCACCAGCCAGCCTCATCGAGCGCGGCAAGCGCGGCTTGGTCGCTTTCGTTCAGCGCGGCTGAATTCGCGTTCTCGCGCTCGCGTTTCAGCCACGTTGCGAAGCCTGGGACCGGCGACAACGTCACAAAGGTGGCGAGCCGCGGCAGTTCGCGGCAGATGTCCTCGACCACCTGCTTGATCAGGAAATTACCGAACGACACTCCGGCAAGCCCGCGCTGGCAGTTGGAGATGGAATAGAACGTTGCGGTGCGCGCCTTCTCGACGTCAACCACGTCGCGCTCGCTGGCGAGGATCGGCGCGATGGCGGCCGGGATGTCGCGGGTGAGCGCCACCTCGACGAAGATCAGCGGATCGTCGACCAGCGCCGGATGGAAGAAGGCGAAGCAGCGCCGGTCGCGCGGATCGATGCGGCGGCGCAGGTCGTCCCAGCCGTGGATCTGATGTACCGCCTCATAGCGGATGATTTTTTCCAGAATGCTCGCCGGCGTCGACCAGTCTATCCGCCGCAGCACCAGGAAGCCGCGGTTGAACCACGACGAGAACAAGTGAACGAAGTCGTCGTCGACCGGGCGGAGATCGTCCTTGCGATGGGCGAGGACATCGAGCAACTGCTCGCGCATGCGCACCAGCGCGACGGTGCCGCCGGCAGCCAGATTGAGGCGGCGAAACAGTTCCTGCCGGCGCGGCTCGGAAGCGGCGTGCACCTCGGCGGCAGTTTCATCGTTGGGGTTCTCGCGCCAGGCGGCTATCGCCGCCTCCAGGCGCGCGTTGTCGGGCCCGAAGCGCTCGGCCAGCGCCTCGAAGAAGGCGATGCGGGGTCCGGTGGTGAGTTCCGCATACCGGGTGAGGATTTCGCGCGCCAGCGCCACGCCCGAGGCTTCGCCGCGGCCCGACAGCAGGTGGTCGCAGAGTTCGACCAAGCTCTCGGAGCGGGTGGAGTTGGTGCCGCGCCGCTCGCGCGCGCGCTCGATCAGCGCGCGGCCGCGTTCGGTAATCGTCTGCAACATCTCGCCGAAAAACGAGGCGTTCATTGTGCGCTCCGTGCCCGTTGCAGACGGTCCGGCCGCCGTCTGTTATCTGTCGTCTACCGCCCGGGCCCCATCAGAAAGTCCGGCAGCCATGTGGCAATACCGGGAAAGATAGACAAGATGATGATGCCCACAATCATCATAACAACATAGGGTAGAGCGCCCCAGAGCACCTTACTGGTCGGCACTTCGGGGGCAATGGCGTTGACCACGAACAAATTGAGGCCCACCGGCGGGGTTATCAAGCCCACTTCCATGTTGATGGTTACGATCACCCCGAACCAGACCGGGTCGAACCCGGCTGCCGTAATAATGGGCAGCAGGATGGGCGCGGTCATCAGGATGATGCCGGCGGGCGGGATGAAGCAGCCACAAACCAGCAGGAACACGTTAATCATGCCCATCAGCACCCAGCGGTTGAAGTGGGCGTCGGCGATGGCCTGCGCCAAGGTCTGGGTGATGTAGAGCGAGGTCAGCATGTAGCCGAACAGCGCGGCGGTGGCGATGATCATCAGGATCATCACCGACTCGCGTGTGGTCGAGCGCAGGATTTCCCACCACGCCTTCGGCGTCCACATGCGGTAGATAACGAGCGCCAGGATTACGCAGAACGCCGCGCCGACGCCGGCGGCTTCCGACGGCGTCGCGACCCCGCCGTAGAGCACGTACATGACGCCGACGACGACCGCGAGGAAGGGCGCGACCTTGGGCACCGACTCGAATTTCTGCTTCCAGGTGAAGCGGAAATCCGGCGCGTAGGCGCGGAAGCCCTTGAGCCAAATGTAAACCAGCGTCCAGGCCATGAACAGCGCGGTAAGCAACAGGCCGGGCATCACGCCGGCGAGGAACAAGCGCCCGATCGAGGTTTCGGTGGCGATGCCATAGAGGATGAAGGTGATCGACGGCGGAATCAGAATGCCGAGCGTTCCGCCAGCGCAGATCGATCCGGTGGCGACCTCGTCCGGATAACCGCGCTTGCGCATTTCCGGCACGCCCATCTTGCCGATGGCCGCACAGGTCGCCGGCGAGGACCCGGTCAAGGCCGCAAAGATCGCGCAGGCGCCGAGATTGGAAATCACCAGCCCGCCGGGCACGCGGTAGAGCCAGCGGTCGATCGCTTCATAAAGGTCCTTGCCCGCTGGCGAGGAGCCGATGGCCGCACCCATCATGATGAACATAGGGATGGCGACCAGCGTGAACTCGTCGAGGCTGGAATAGAACGTCTCGGCCACCACCTGGATGCTGTCGAAGCCTTGGAACAACACGAGGAAGATGACGGCGATGGCGCCCAGACCGAACGCCACCGGAATGCCGGAGAGCAGCGTCAGCACGGTGGCGACGAGGATGATCGATCCTTGAACGGCCGGGTTCATGCCACGTGCTCTTCATGGGTGAGATCGAACGGCTCGCGGCGCCCCGTCGCAATGGCCAGGAGATCGGCAATGTATTGCAGGACCAGAAGGCCGAGTCCGACCGGCATCGAGAAGTACGGCACCCATAAGGGGGCGCGCCAGACAGTGTCGGAGTGCCAGTCCTTCGACCAGGACTGATACCAGAAGCGGGTGCACAGGATGAACAACACGAGGCAGAAGGCGAGCGCGAGCAGGTTAGCAAAAATTGACAGCCAAAAGCGGGCGCGCGGGCCGGCATAAAGCGGCACCACGTCGACGTTGACGTGGCCGCGAGTCATCAGCACGTAGGCACCGCCGATGAATGTCATGGCGATGATGCTGTAGGTGACCACGTCAAGCTGCCAGATGGTCGTCAGATTGAAGATATAGCGCTCGACCACCATGTCGCAGATCACGACGACCGCGAGCGCGACAAGGAAGGCGGCCACGACGCCGGCGATGCGCGACAGCACGCTGACGACCCAGATGAAAGTATCCATGGAGAGGATTTTCCGGCTTGTTACGGCGGCTCAGCCATTGCGCGGCGCAGGCAGCACCTCGCCTCGGCCAGCGAAAAACTTCGCCGACCGAGGCTATTTGGCTTGAGCGTCACTTCACCGCGAGCGCTTCGTCGATCAGTTTCTGCCCATTGGGCACTTTCTTTGCAAAATCGGCGTAAGAGCTCTTTTTCGCGACGGCGAGCCAGGCCTTGTATTCGTCGTCGGACAGGCTCACGACCTTCACCTTGTGCTTCTTGAAGGCGCCGATTGCATCATCGTTGACCGAATCCGCCTTGCTCTCATAGAAGGCCTGCGCCTTCTTGCCGGCGGCGATGACAGCGGCCTGCTGCTTTTTGTTGAGCTTGTCGAAGCTCTTCTTCGACATCAACACCGGCTCGTACATGAACCACAGCGCGTTGTTGCCGGGCGCGGTGAGACAATCCGTCACCTCGTAAAGACGCATGGACGCGAAGCTGCCGAGGCTGGTGTCCGTGCCGTTGATCACGCCGCTCTGAAACGCGTTGTAGATTTCGTTCGAGGGCGGGCTGACGATGCTGGCGCCGGCGTTCTTCCACATGTCGGCGAAGGTGATGCCGGCGGAGCGGAATTTGCGGCCCTTCATGTCGCTCGGCTTGGTGATGCAGCCGTTCTTGGAGGCCATGCCGCCGGCAAACCAGGCGTCAGACAGAACGATCACGCCGTGCTTCTCGATCTCGGCGCGCATCTGTTTCATGAACGCGGAGTTGTTGATGCGCTTGGCGCGATCCTGGTTGCGGATCAGGCCCGGCATCAGCGTCGCGCCGAAGGCCGGCACTTTGCCGCTGGCGTAGTCGAGCGGGAACAGCGACATGTCGAGTTGGCCGTTGACCATGGCATTCCACTGTTCCTTCGGTTTGAACAGCGAGGCGCCCGGATAAACCTGCACCTTAATGCCGACATTGGCGGCCTGCGCTTCCTTGGCAATCATCAGCACCATGTCGTCGCGGATGTCGTGCTTGCCGCCAGGAAACTGGTGCGACGCCTTGAGCGTCACCTGCGCCTGCGCGGTTGCCGTCAGCAGAACGGCCGCCGCCGCGGTCGCCAGAATCGTCTTGATTGTCCTCATTGGCTTTCCTCCATTTTATGGTTGTATTTCTCAAAGGCGATCTGCCACGTGACCGCTTGTGCGACCGGCGTGGATATCAGGGTGCCCCAGTAACGTCCGGATCGAGATTAGCCGTCCGCTCGAGATTGCGCCAGCCGCGCCCGAGGCTACCCCCAAACCCATGGCGACACTCGTGATTTCCCGCCCTGGCCAGCCCCCAACGATGCCTCTATAACCCGGCGCGGCGCCCCTCAATTCCCCATTAGTTTAAGGAGCTCTCACGCATGTCGAAGCCGTTGGCGGGTCTCCGGGTCCTCGAACTGGCCCGCATTCTGGCCGGACCCTGGGCGGGGCAGATGCTGGCCGATCTCGGCGCCGACGTGATCAAGGTCGAGCGCAAGGGCGCCGGCGACGACACCCGCGGCTGGGGCCCGCCCTTCGTGGAAGGAAAAGACGGCCAGCACATCGGCTCGGCCTATTTCCATGGCGCCAACCGGGGCAAGCGTTCGGTCGAAGTCGACTTCGACAGCGAGGATGGCAAGCGCATCGTGCGCAAGTTGGCCGCGCGCTCGGACGTCCTGATCGAGAATTTCAAGGTCGGGGGTCTGGCGAAGTTCGGGCTCGACTACAAGAGTTTGGCGCCGGAGTGCCCACGTCTGATCTATTGCTCCGTGACCGGCTTCGGCCAGGACGGCCCCTACGCCAAGCGCGCCGGCTATGACCTGATGGCGCAAGGCATGGGCGGCATCATGGACCTGACCGGGGAGCCGGACGGCGAACCGACGCGCATCGGCGTTCCGATGTCGGACATCTTCACCGGCTGCTATTCGGTGATCGGCATCCTGGCTGCGCTGGCGCAACGTGAGAAGACCGGCAAGGGCGCCTACATCGATACAGCGCTGGTCGATTCGACCGTCGGCGTGTTGTCGAACCAGGCGCTGAACTATCTGGTCTCCGGCAAGATTCCGAAACGCATGGGCAACGTACACGCCAATATCGTGCCCTACCAAGTGTTCGAGGTCGCCGACGGCTACGCCATCGTCGCCACCGGCAACGATGCGCAATATGTGAAGTTCTGCAGCGTGCTGGGCGCGCCCGAGTTGGCGCAGGACCCAGCCTACAAGGACAATATCGGCCGCCTGAAGCACCGCGATGAACTGGTCGCCAAGCTGTCCGCACTGACCTCGAAGATGAAGCGTGATGACTTGCTCTCGCAGCTCGAACAGCAGGGCGTGCCGGCAGGCCCCATCAACGATCTCGAGCAGGTGTTCAACAACCCGCAGGTCATCCACCGCGGCATGAAGCTCGAACTGCCGAGTGATGCGGCCAAGGGCGGCACCATCCCAGGCGTGCGCACGCCAATCGTCATCGACGGCTGGAAAGCGGCGTCCGAAAACCCCGCCCCGCTGCTCGGCGAGCACACGGCGGAAATCTTGCGTGAGATCGGGGAAAGCTAAGAAGTTAGATCCCGGGGCCGAACGCTCCCGCGTTCACCGCCCCGGAAAGTCGAATTCGACTAGTCGACCGGCATCACCGCCGCCACGAACTCCTCGCCCTTGACGCGGCTGTGATGGCCGTCGCCTTCGACATCTTCCATCAGAACGCAGTCGCCGGGCCCGAAGCTGCGCTTTTCGCCGCCGCTGGCGGTGACCTCGATATGGCCTTTGATTCCGATCATGAACTGCTTCTTCGGCACGTGAATGGCATCCGCGGTCCAGCCCGACGGCAGGCGGATGAATTGCACGCCGTCGCTCTGATATGCGTGCGAGACATAGATCATCGGCGCTGGCGGTCGGTAGTCGGCCTCGTCGAGCTTGAGCGTGGCCTCCTCGAAATGGGTTTTGCCGTTCTTGCCGGCGACAAGGCGAACGTATTTCATCGTCGATGCTCCTTTCGACCCGGCGGACAGCCGCGGTACCGCCTCTTGTCCAACACTGGCCCGGCCGCGACCTTGCGTTAGGTCAAAGGCATGCGCGGGCCGCTCGGTTCCGCTATGGCGAATTCATTCCGGACGGCCGATGTCGTGGCGTACCTGCCGGCCGCCGGTTTAGTCGGCCTGCGCGACTTGGCGGTGGCGGGCCTTGGCGCTTTCGATGGCTTCGTGGATATGGCGGCGCAGACCCTCAAGGTCGTAAGGCTTCTGCAACACCACCGCGCCGCGAGCGACGGCATCCTGCGCGCTGGCACTATAGCCGGTGGTCAGCAACACGGGCATGTCTGGATAGCGCTCGCCGATTTCGCCCGCCAGATCGATGCCATTCTTCCCGCCCGGCATGAGAATGTCGGAGAATACCAGGTCGACTTCCGGATCGAGCCGCAGTGCTGCCAACGCGGCTTGCGCGCCAGCAACGCTGCGCACGCGGTAACCGAGCTGGCGCAATAGTTCGGCGCCGACTTCGGCGACGTCGCCATTGTCCTCGACCAGCAGCACCGTGCCGACGGCTTGCGCCGGCGCCTCGCTGGGCGACTTCGGCGCCACCGCCTCGGGCCTGTCGTGACTACGCGGCAGATAGAGCGTGACGGCAGTGCCTCGGCCATCGGCGCTGGAGACGGTGGCGGTGCCGCCCGACTGCCTGGCGAAGCCGTAGACCTGGCTCAAGCCGAGCCCGGTACCCTTGCCGAATTCCTTGATCGTGAAAAAGGGTTCGAACACCCGCGTCAGCACATCCGGTGGAATTCCCTGACCGGTGTCGGCCACACGCACGGCCACGAATTCACCGCTCAATCCCTCATCGGTCGCCTCGCCCCTGAGCGTCACCGGCTTGGCGCGGATCGACAGCGTGCCGCCTTGCGGCATGGCATCCTTGGCGTTGACCGCGAGGTTGAGGATAGCGAGCTCGAACTCGCCCGCGTCGACCCGCACCGCGCAATAGCCATCCGGCACGTCGACCTTTATCTCGATGTCGCCGTGCAGCGAGCGCATAAGCAATTCGCGGATCAGCGGCAATCGTTGGGTCAAATCGATCACCTGCGGGGTCAGCGTTTGCCGACGCGAATATGCGAGGAGCTGCCGCGTCAGCGTCTCGCCGCGATGGGTGGCGGTGGCGATCATGTCGAGCAGCCGGACCTGCTTCTTGTCGGTCAATTCGTCGCGCAGGCGCTGCACGCTACCGCTGATGATCATCAGGAGATTATTGAAGTCGTGCGCAACCCCGCCCGTTAACTGGCCGATGGCTTCCAGCCGCTGCGCCTGACGTAGCGCCCCTTCGGCAGCCTCACGGCGGTCGGCCTCGTCATAAAGCCGTTTCGTGCGCCGCAACGCCAAGCCCAACAAAGAAAATATGAGGGCCGTCGCCGGCAAACCGAAGATCAGGTGGCCGCTCATATAGCCCAGCCACTCCTGGCGTATTGCCGATGTCCGGATGCCTGCAAGTACATAGAGAGGAAAGCCGGTAAGTTTGCGGTAGCCGATGCGCCGCTTGACGCGGTCGAGCTGAGAATTGACGGTGAACAGCGCGCGCCCTTCCCCCTCGGCGACAAGCGTACGTAGTTCGCTGTCAGGACTGAGTGCTACAAGCGGATTTTTCAGGATGGGGTAGCGCGCCAGGAACTGGCCATCCGCGCGCGCAAGCGCAAAATAGTTGCCGTCGCCGCTGGCCATGCGAGCATAAAGCCGTTGAAATAGGCCGGCAGCACAGCCACTGAAATGATGCCGTTGAATGCGCCATCGAGCGAAGGGCGACGCTGCGAAACGGAAAAAAAATAAGTGTCGATGCCGGGCATGCGCGGATAGTGCACGCGGCTGATGTAGGTACCGATGTCGCGCTCTGCCTGCGCGCGAAAAAAATCGCGCTGGGCGAAACTGAGGTTCGTCGGCACCGGCAGCACGTTGGCCGACACCAGCGGATGGCCGTCGCGATCGATGATGGTGATGCCCTGGAGCTGCGGCAGGGCGTCGACGATCTTCTTGAGTTGAGCGCGCAGCGGGCCCTCATTGACGCGGACCTACTGGTCCGACATGCCACGCGTGATCTCGTCGATCTCGGCGACGGTGCGTTGCAGGGTTTGCAGCACCTTAAGCGCGTGCTCGTGCAGGATGTCGAGCGAGCGGTCGATGCGGTCGTCCGTGACGTGCTGGATGTTACGATAGCTGGTCCAAGCCGCGAACGAAAACAACACCGCTGGCAGCACCAGGGATGCCACCATCATCAATTTGAGCAGACGAATTGCCGCGTGGCGCGCCGTCAACATCTGACTGCCGAGGATCTCCACATGATGGAACGAAGGAAGGGCCCCAATCACCCATGATCAACATTTTTGCGCAGATCACCAGACTCCGTAAACTAGGTGAAATCGGTGGACGCGACAAAAATTTGGCAAAAGCCGCCTTCTTCAACGCGGAAACCCCGCGATGGAACCTTCACTTTTTATGTCGTCAGGTGACCGCTGTCGGCGCCAGGGCCTCGATATCGGTGACAACATCGATGATGGCGGGCCGCTTGGCGGCGAGCGCCTGTGCCAAAGCCGGCGCGATGTCGCTCGCGCGCTCCACCCGGATTCCGAGAGCGCCCATGTCTTCGGCAATCTTGGCGAAATTCATCGACCGGTAGGTCCATAACTCACGGCCCTGCGGGGTCTGCTCGCCGCCATAGGCGCGGTCAAAGCCGCGCTTGGATTGGTTGCCGCCGCCGTTGTTGTTGACGATGGTGACCGACGGGATGTTCCAGCGCACCGCGGTCTCGATTTCGCCGATGTGGTACCAGAATCCGGCATCGCCGGTGAACACCACCACCGGCCGCTCAGGGCAGGCCGCCTTGGCGCCGATGCCGGCGGGAAACGCCCAGCCAAGATGACCAGCGCTGCGGAGGTAGCCCTGGTTGGACGTGCGCAGATCGTACATGCCGCCCATCCACATGCCGGCATGACCCGTGTCGACCACGACGATGGCGTCGTCGGGTGCGTGCAGGCTGAGCTCATGGCAGATGCGCGCGGGGTGGATCGGAGTACCGTCCGACTCCAGCACGGACTTGTACTTGGCGTACCACTCGCTGCGCAGGCTCGCGATCTCCTCGATCCACGCTTTGCGGTTTTTCGCACTTGTCTTGTCGGCCTGCACCAGCATGCGGCCGAGCACCGCCTTCGCATCGCCGAGCACGCTCGCGGCCAGCGGATAGTTGCGGCCGAGCGACTCCGGCTCGATGTCGATCTGGATCGCAGGTGTACCGATCGCCGGCACGGCCCAGAAATGCGTGGTCATGCCGCCGGTCTCGGAGCCAACGAAGCAGACCAGATCGGCGCGATTGACCGCGCGATTGGCGCTCTCGCGCGAGTAGCTGCCAACCACGCCGACCGACAGCGGATGGACGCTCGGGATGCTGTCCTTGCCGTTGAGCGAGGTGACGACCGGGATTTGCAGCGCTTCCGCCAGCGCCAGCAGCTCGCGCGCGGCGCCCGAGGCGCGCACACCGCCACCGGCGACAATGATCGGCCGCTCAGCCTTTTGCAGCAGATCGAGCGCAGCCTTGACGTGTTCGGCCTGCGGCTCCGGGCGGAACGGCGGTACGTGAGCGAATTGCTGCTCGACCAGCGCCTCCATCTCGGCCTCTTCCAGGTCGACCTGTCCTTCGTTGCCGCGGAACTGGAGATGCACCGGCCCGGGCGCACCGGTCGTGGCGGCGCGGAAGGCCTGGCGCACCATGTCGGGAATGCGCGCAACGTCATCGACGGTGACGTTCATCTTGGTCACCGGCTCGAACGCCGGCACATCGTCGATCTCCTGGTAAACCTTTCGGAACTTGGTCTTGGGATCACGACCACCGGTCATGGCGATGATCGGCGAATGGGCCAGCCAACCGTCGCGCAGGCCGGCTGCGAGATTGAGCGCGCCGATCACCTGCGCCATGCAAATGCCGGGCTTGCCGGATGCACGCGCGTAACCGTCGGCCATGTAGGCGGCGGACTTTTCGCCGTGGCAATGGACACGCGCGATGCCGGTGTTGCGCCTCTCCATCTCGACGAAGGTACGCCGCAGCACCGCCGGCACCATGAACACATGGGTGACGCCGTAGCCGGCGAGCATGTCGGCGAGGACTTCGGCGCCGATGCGTTTCTGATTGTGGCCGACCGTCGCCATCGCTTAGGGGCTCCCTACTTCCGGAATGAATTTCATTGCCACGCCATTGATGCAGTAACGCAACCCCGTCGGCGGCGGCCCGTCGGGAAAGACATGGCCGAGATGGCTTCCGCAGCGGCTGCAATGCACTTCGGTGCGCACCATGCCATGGCTTAGGTCCTCGTCGATCTCGACCGCGCCCGGCTCGGGATCGTTGAAGCTCGGCCAGCCGGTGCCACTCTCGAATTTCTTGTGCGACACGAACAGCGGCTGGTCGCAGGCAGCGCATAAGAAGGCGCCGGCACGCTTTTCGAAATTGAGCGCGCAGCTTCCCGGCATTTCGGTACCGTGCTCGCGCATGATCGCGTATTGCTCAGGCGTGAGGATCTGGCGCCACTCGGCTTCGGAATGGGTGACGGCATATTGTTTCGTCATGTCGCGTATTCCGTAAGAGCTATTTGATCGCCAGGGGGTTGATCGGCGAGCCGACAGCGCCGGTAATCGGCAGCGCCGGCGCCACGAACAAGAATTCGTATGTCTTGTCCGCGTCGCAGTCGTCGGCGAGTTCCTTGAGCTGGAAGATTTCGCCCATGGTCATGCCCATGATGGGGATCGTGATCCAGTGCCAAGGCTGGTTGATGCCTGGCTCGCTTTCGTTCGGGCGCACCTCGCATCCCCAGGTATCAGACGCCAGCGCGGCAAGCTCCACGCGCTTGATCCATTCCAGCGTTTCGAAGGCGAAACCCGGAGCGTCTCCGCCGGGATAGCCGTCCCAGCTCCCCATCTTCTGGCAGCGCTCCATCATGCCGGTGCGCACGATGACGAAATCGCCACGCTTCATTTCGACGCCCTGTTTCCTGACGGCCTCGTCGAGATCAGCGCAGGTGATGCCGTAGCCGTCGTCGAGCGACTCGACGCCCTTGCAGCGCGCGACGTCGAGCAGCACGCCACGTCCGACCATACGGTTCTTGGTCTTCTCGATCCCGCACTTCTGCGCGCCGGCGCTCGTCACCTCACGGCAATCATAACCGTTCCACATGTAATCTTCATAGAAGACGTGGCCGAGCCCGTCCCATTGCGTGCCGCATTGCAGCGGCATGGTCACCATGTCGTCGGCGGCGCGGATCCCGCGCTTGTCGAGCACACCTGAATAGGCATCAGTGCCGGTGCGCAGCATAGTGTGGATGGGATTGGTGCGGCCCATCGACGGATACTTGCTCTTCGCCCCCTGCGGACCTGTGTGATCAAAATTGAGCGCGAGCGAGATCACCTTGCCCTTCTTCACCAACCTTGTGGCAGCAATGATGTCTTCCGGCGTCGTATAGTTGAGGGTGCCGATCTCGTCGTCCGGGCCCCATTTGCCCCAGTTCTTGTACTTCTCCGCGGCCTCGCTCATGTCTTTGCGGGTGATTTTCTTGGCTGCCATGAGTTTCCTCTGATGAAAATGGGCTGGACGTGGTGGCCGGACTACAGCCTGCCGCGGGGCGCGATGGCAAGCCCTTGGTGGCCAAGACAACCTAGTGTCGGACAGGGTAATTTGAACTCCCATGCGCATCACCGATATCCGCGAGACCGCGATCCCGCTCAAGTCGTCGTTACGCAATTCGAGCTTTGATTTTTCCGAGATGACCACCTCGGTGGTGGCGGTGATCACCGACGCGGTGCGCAACGGCAAGCCAGTCTGCGGTTTCGCCTTCAATTCCACCGGCCGCTACGCCTGCGGCGCGGCGATGCGCGCGCGCTTCATTCCGCGCATTCTGGCGGCCACACCCGAGACGCTGCTGGATGACGGCGGCAACCTCGACCCGGCGAAAATCCTCGCCTGCATGATGCAGCGCGAGAAGGCCGGCGGGCATTCGGAACGCTCTATCGCCATTGGTACGATCGAGGTGGCGGTGTGGGACGCGCTCGCCAAGATCATCGAGAAGCCATTGCATGTGTTGCTCGCCGAGCGCTTCAGCGGCGGCAAAGCGGCGGACAAGATGTCTTGCTACGTGGGCGGCGGCTGGTACTGGCCGGGACAGACCACAAAGGATTTGCAGGAAGAGATGCGCCGCCATCTCGACGCCGGCTACACCATGGTGAAGATGAAAGTCGGCGGGCTGCCGCTCGACGAGGACTTACGGCGCGTGGAAGCGGTGCTAGAGGTAGTGGGCTCCGGTGAGAACCTGGCCGTCGACGCCAACTGCAAGTTCGAGCGTGAGGAAGCGCTTGATTATGCGAAGGCGCTCGAGCCGTTCAAGCTGCGCTGGTTCGAGGAGCCGTGCGATCCGCTCGATCTCACGCTGTTCGCGGAGCTCGCGGAAGCCTATGCACCGCCCTTGGCGACAGGCGAAAATCTCTATTCCACACAGGATGTCGAAAACCTGGTGGCCTTCGGCGGCTGGCGCGCCGACCGCGATGTCATTCAGATCGATCCACCGCAGGCCTACGGCATTACGCAACTGTCGCGCACGCTCGCGATGCTGGAGCGGCACGGCTGGCGCCGCAACTCAATGTTTCCGCACGGCGGCAACCAGATGTCGCTTTCAATCGCCGCCGGTTTCGGCCTCGGCGGCGCGGAGTCGTACCCGGGCGTGTTTGGTGATTTCGGCGGCTTCGCCGATGACGCGCGCGTGGAGAATGGCCACCTCAACTTGTCCGACCGCCCCGGCATCGGCTTCGAGGGGCAGTCGGCGCTGTACCGCATCATGAAAAACCTGGCAGGGCTGTAAGCCTTCCCGCCCGCGCCGACCCGCTCTAAGCTTCGCGCGCCAATTCGAAACGCCGGGGGCCTTCTATGATCGACGAAATCGTTTCTATCGCTGCGCGCGACGGCACGACGCTGGCTGCGCGCATCTATCGCCCCGACGGCTCGGGCCCCTACCCAGCCCTGCTGGGCGCATCGCCCTACCGCTTCGACAACAACACGCTGCCGGCGAGCCCGCAATTCCTGTGGCGCGAGACCGGACCGATCGAATGGTATGTCGAGCAGGGCTACGCCTACGTCAACATGGACTTGCGCGGCTGCGGCCGCTCCGGCGGCGAGTTCGAATTCCTCGGCAGGAACGAGCAGACCGATCTCTACGACATGATCGAATGGATCGGCGCCCAGCCCTGGTGTACCGGCAAGGTCGGCGGCATCGGGCAATCCTATTTCTGCATGGTGCAGTGGTTCATGGGTTCGCTGCAACCGCCCTCGCTCGCCTGTCTCGCCGCCCATGATGGATTGACCGACGTCTACCGCGCCAGCACGCACCACGGCGGCATCCCCTGCGACTTCTTCCCCGGCTATTGGTGGTTCCAGAACCGCATTATCAACCGCACGCCTGCCGAAGGGCCTTCACGCGAGCAGACGACCGATCTCGCCGCACTCGTCGCCGCGCATCCGACATACGATGAATTCTGGCGCGAGCGCAGCGCCTGGGAGGGCCTGCCGAAAATCAAAGTGCCGCTCTATTCGAGCGGCGCCTGGGGCAAGATCCAGTTGCACACGCGCGGCAATATCGACGGCTATCTGCGCGCGGGGGGGCCGAAGAAGCTGCACATGTCGGGCGTGCCCAACGCCTGGGCGGCGGCACGCGAATTCTCCAGCGTCGAATTCCATCAGAAGACGATGCTGCCGTTCTACGATCACTACCTGAAAGACAAGCAGACCGACTACACGTCGCGGCCGAACGTCGACTACGACGTGCGCAACAGCGACATCGCGCGCAGCGCGGAGACCTGGCCGCCGCCGGGCGTGCAATATACGCGCTGGTATCTCAACGACGCCAAAAGCGGCAGCGTCACCTCGCTCAACGACGGCGGCCTAGCGCCGCAGAGCCCAAGCGGCGGCGCGTCGACCAGTTACGATTATCCCAATCCCGGCTGGGTCGCCGGCGTCGCCGGTTTCGGGCCGACGGGGCCGGCCGGCGGCTTCGATCCGGTGCGCCGCGTGCTCACCTTTACGAGCACTGCGCTCGCCAAGGACATGGAGATAACCGGGCCGATCAAGCTCACGCTCTACGCGTCATCGAGCGCGCGCGACACCGACTTCTTCATCAAACTGATGGACCAGTATCCGCAAGGGGTCGAAGACCGCGGCAAGGGGCTCAATCCATTCGCCGACGTCATTACCCGCGGCTGGCTGCGCGCCTCGCACCGCGCCCTCGATCCCGAGCGTTCGACCGAGATGGTGCCCTATCAAAGCCATGCCGATCCGCAGCCGCTCAATCCTGGCCAAATCTACAAATTCGAGATCAGCTTGGAGCCGATGGCTTATTTGATCAAGGCGGGTCACCGCCTGCGGCTGGAAATCGTCAATGGCGATTCGCCGATGAGCGAGGCGCTGTGGGTGCACTACTACACGCCCAACAAGGTCGGCCGCGACACGATTTATCACGACGCCGCACACCCGTCGGAATTGATCTTGCCGGTGATGCCAGGGAATTAGAACGGCGCGTAGTCGCGCAGCGCCGGCAGCACCTGTTCGCCGAACAGGCGGATGGAGCGCAGCAGATCGTCTTCCGGCAGGTCGCCGAAATTGAACTCGCCCATGAAGACGTTGAACACGCCGGCCTCGGCGCTGGCGCGGATTTTTTCCGCCACGGTCTTAGGTGACCCGATGTAGACCAGCTCGTTCTTCATCAGGTAATCGGGATCGAACAGGTTCATCATGATCTCGGAAGCGCCCGGCTCGCCGCGGCCGATGAACCGTTTGGCGAATTCGGCGACGCGGCTTTCGAAGGTATCACCGGGCTGCGGCCGCGCCAGGAAGCCCTCGTAGGCGCGCGCCGCCCGCGCCAAGGCCACGTCGATCGCCTTGTCGTCGCTCTCGTCGACATAGACCACGGTGCAATAGGCGATGTTCGGCTTGCGCTGCCAGCCGGCCCTTTGCCAATCCGCGAGGAACTTGCGGTAGCGCGGCGCGGCGTCGGCGCGCGGGTAGACCAGGAAATAGCCGGGATTGATGCCCTTTTCGGCGCAGAATTCGAGTGTGCGCGGATCGCGGCTCATCATCCACAGCGGCGGGTGCGGTTTCTGCATCGGCTGCACCGAGATTTCCGCCGAGTCGGTATTGTGAACCTCGCCGTGAAACGAAAATGGCTGGGTCTCGCCATAGGCCGCCTTGAGATAATCGACGAACTCAATCGTCGGCGACTTGCGAAAATTGTAGTCGATGCCGAACGGCTTGAAATAGTCGGGGCTGATGCCCGGCACCAGGCCGCACTCCATGCGCCCGCCCAGCATCTGGTCGACGATGGCGATCTCCTCGGCCAGCCGCAGCGGATGATAGAGCGGCACCACGAAGCCCATGGGCCCGACCCTGAGTCGCTTGGTGCGGGCGCCGGCGCCGACCGCGTAAAGGGCCGGCGACGACATCCAGCTTTCGTCGGGGCGGAAGTGGTGCTCGACGCAGAATGAGTAGTCGAAGCCGAGGTCGTCGCAAAGCATGAGTTCGCGCCAGAGCTGCTCGTAGCGCTGATGCGGGGTCAGGCCCGGCTTGTTCCAGATGTGCGAAAAGTGCGCGAATTTCATGAAGTACGGCTCCTGGCAAGTTCTACCGTTACTTAGCCGAGGCCGGCGGCGAAAACCAAGCCGCCCGAACGCGTTGGCGGGAAAATCACGGCGCCTGAGTGGGCGAAGGCCCCGGATGGGCGCAATTCGCGGCCGCCCTTGATCTTGCTCAATACCCGCCGCGGGCCGTCCCGCTAGGGTGCGAAAAATTAATCGGAAAATACGCGACGCGTGCGAGCAGCCTGTTCAGCCGCCCCGCGTCTCGGAACATGCGAGGAGAAAACGTCATGGCAGAGGTCGTCGTGCTGGGCGCGGGCCTGAGTGGCACGATCATGGCCTACGAACTGGTCCCGCAGTTGCGTAAGGGGGACCACCTGACCGTAATCGGCCAGGGGCCGCGGTATCATTTCGTCCCATCCAACCCGTGGGTCGCGGTGGGCTGGCGCGAACGCAAGGACATCGAGATCGATCTCGACGCCGTGATGAAGCGGAAAGGCATCCGCTACCTGCCGCAGGGCGCCAAACGCGTTCACCCGGCGGAAAACCGTGTCGAGCTCGAGGACGGGGCCTCCGTCAATTACGACTACCTGGTGATCGCGACCGGGCCGGAACTCGCTTTCGATGAGATCGAGGGCCTGGGGCCGGAGGGCAGCACCCAGTCGATCTGCCACGTCGACCACGCAGTCGCCGCCAAGGACGCTTTCGAGAAATTCGCCAAGAACCCGGGGCCGATCATAGTCGGCGCGGTGCAAGGCGCCTCCTGCTTCGGGCCGGCCTATGAGTTCGCCTTCATCCTCGACACCGAGATGCGCCGCCGCAAGATCCGCGACAAAGTGCCGATGACTTTCGTCACCTCCGAGCCCTATGTCGGCCATCTCGGCCTCGACGGCGTCGGCGACACGAAGGGCATGCTCGAAAGCGAGATGCGCGACCACCACATCAAGTGGATCACCAACGCCCGGGTGAAGATCGTCGAAGCCGGCAAGATGATGGTCGAGGAGCTGAATGACGACGGCGAAGTGAAGAAGACCCACGAACTGCCTTTCGCCTATTCGATGATGCTGCCGGCCTTCCGCGGCGTCGCCGCGGTACGCGGCATCGAGAAGCTGACCAATCCGCGCGGCTTCATCCTGGTCGACAAGCACCAGCGCAATCCGGGCTTCCCCAACATCTTCTCGATCGGGGTGTGCGTCGCCATCGCGCCTGTGAGCGCCACGCCGGTGCCGACCGGCGTGCCGAAGACAGGCTTCATGATCGAGTCCATGGTGACGGCGACCGCGATCAACATCGGCGCGCTGCTGCGCAGCAAGGAGCCGCACGCCGAGGCGACCTGGAACGCGGTGTGCCTGGCCGACTTCGGCGACAACGGAATCGCCTTTGTGGCGCAGCCGCAGATCCCGCCGCGCAATGTCAACTGGTCTTCCAAGGGTCAGTGGGTGCACTACGCCAAAATCGGTTTTGAGAAGTATTTCATGCGCAAGATCCGCAAAGGCGAAAGCGAGCCGTTCTACGAGAAATTCCTCATGGAAAAGCTCAACCTGCGCAAGATCAAGGAAACCGACAAGGAACCGGCGTGATCCGCGCATGATCCCGAAAAGTGGGAACCGTTTTTCGGACAAGATCATGCGCAAACAAAAAGAGCATTAGGATGCCCAACCTGCACGTCGTCTGCCCGCACTGTGCAGCCACCAACCGTTTGCCAGCCGGCAAGCCGGCATTGGCGGCGAAGTGCGGGTCGTGCCATGCGCTCTTGTTCGACGGCCATCCGGCCGCGGCCAACGCCGCCGCCTTCGCCAAGCACCGCAATAACAACGATATCCCGCTACTGGTGGACGTATGGGCGCCGTGGTGCGGGCCGTGCCGGGTGATGGGCCCGATGTTCGAGGCGGCGGCCGCCGAACTCGAACCGCACGTGCGGCTCGTCAAGGTCAACGCCGATGAGCAGCCACGCGTCGCCGCAGACTATGGCGTCGCCGGCATCCCGGCGTTGTTGCTCTTTCGCGGCGGCCGGCTGGTCGCTAGCAACGCGGGGGTCCTGGACACGCGCCATATCGTAAGCTGGACGCGCGGCCATCTGGCGCAGGCGGCATGAACCGGCGGCCACGGAACCAAACAAGTTGCATGAAGCTTATAGAATGGAGATCGAGATGAACGTTGATCGCGCCGTGATGGCCTTTGCGGGTGTGATGATCCTGCTCAGCGTCGTGCTGGCGGTATGGGTGAGTCCGTGGTGGCTGCTGTTCACCGTCTTTATCGGCCTGAACATGCTGCAGTCGTCCTTTACCGGCTTCTGCCCCGCAGCCATGATCTTCCGGAAATTCGGCTGCAGGGCCGGCTCCGCGTTCCCATAGAGCGCGGCGGAGCGGGCGGCCAAAAGCCGCCCGGCGCGAACGGTCCGGCCGACGCGCCAAGGGAGGCGCCGTTGCCCGCATATCGCGTCAAGTTCGTGAATACATTGCTGAGCTCCGACGGTCACCCCGTGAGCGCGGTGCAGCGGGTCGTGCGCATCGAAAAGGCGGAGACGCCAGAAGATGCCTGCCGCATCGCGCAGAAAATTTTCGCCCAGCTTGAACATGTCGAGCACTGGAGTCATCGCGCCCAGTGCGTGGAGGTCGAGCTTGACGAGCCTTCCACCGACAGCCCTGAATTCTGATGCTGAACCGCCAAGACCGACGCACGCTTGCCATGGCGCGCGCTTGCGCGCAAAAAGCCCGCGAGGGCGAGCGGTAAATCGGCGAGCGATGAATTGGCGAGTAATGAATTCGAGATCGTGATCGTCGGCGGCGGCGCGGCCGGTATCGGGGCCGCGCGGCGGCTGCATGAGGCCGGTGTGCCCTGCCTGATCGTGGAAGCGCGTGAGCGGCTCGGCGGCCGCGGCTGGACAACGCCGGTGGCAGCAGGTATCCCGCTCAACCTCGGCTGCGGCTGGCTGCATTCAGCCGACCGCAACCCCTGGGTCGACATTGCCGAGCGCCAAGGCCGCAGTATCGACAAATCGCCGCCGCCCTGGTCCAAGCCCTCCCTGCCCTATGGCTTCCCGCCAGAGGAGCAGGATGAATTCCACCAGGCACTCGGCGATTTCTTCGCGCAGGTCGCGAGAGCGGATGGCAAGCCAGACCGCGCCGCGGCTGAACTACTGCCACCGGGCGGGCGCTGGAACGCGCTGGTCGATGCCATCAACACCTATGTCAGTGGCGCGGAGCTCGAGCGGCTGTCGCTGCAGGACCTCGCCAATTACGACGGCAACGACGTCAACTGGCGCGTCGTCGAAGGCTACGGCGCGGCCATCGCTGCGCACGGCACTCGCGTGCCGGCAGCACTCGGCTGCCCGGTGCTGGCGATCGATCACAGCGGCGCGCAAATCAAAATCGAAACAGCCAAGGGTCGCCTTACTGCCGCGCAAGTCATCGTGACGCTGCCAACCTCGCTCATCGCCAGCGAGGCGGTCCGCTTCACGCCGACGCTGCCGGAGAAGACGGAAGCCGCGCGCGGGCTGCCGCTCGGGCTTGCCGACAAATTGTTCCTGGCGCTCGACCAGCCGGAAGCCTTCGACGCCGATTGCAGCCTATTCGGCGTCCTCAACCGCACCGGCACCGCTGCCTATCAGTTCAGGCCGTTCGGCCGGCCGATGATCGAGGCCTATTTCGGCGGACAACAGGCGGCCGAGCTTGAAGCCGGCGGTGACGCGGCATTTTTCGATTTCGCCGTCGGCGAACTGACAGCCCGGCTCGGCGGCGATTTCGCCAAACGCGTGAAGCCCATCGCCATCCACCGCTGGGGCGCCGACCCGCTGGCGCGCGGCTCCTACTCGTTCGCGCTGCCAGGCAAGACGGCCTGTCGCCAGACTTTGGCTGAACCCGTGGACGATCGGATATTTTTTGCAGGCGAGGCCTGCTCGAAGCACGATTTCTCGACTGCGCACGGCGCGCTTGAAACCGGCATCGCCGCCGCCGAACACGCGCTGGCGGCGCGGTGCGGGCCGGCCCGACGCCTCACTGATTCTTCGGCAATGCGTAGGCGACGACCTGGTCGCCCACCTGCGGCTTGAGGATGGCATTGCCGCCGGCGACGAACACCACGTATTGCCGGCCTTTGTACATATAGGTCGCCGGGTTCGCCACAGCCGGCGCCATCACCAGCGAGCGCCACAACACTTTGCCGGATTTGAGATCGATGGCGCGCACGCGTGCATCCATCGAACCGCCGATGAAGATCAGGCCCGACTTGGTGATGAGCGGCCCGCCGATGGTCACCGAGCCCCAGGACTTCGGCATGTAGAAGCCCCACTTTTGCACCTCTCCGAACGGCTTCTTCCAGAGCAGCTTGCCGGTGTTGAGGTCGTAGGCGGACAGCGTGCCGTAAGGCGGCTTCCAGCACGGCATGCCCCACTTGTTGACGAAGTTGGTGAGATAGAATCCGTAAGGCGCGCCGCTTTGTGGGTAATAGCCCTGGCTCGCCGGGTCCTTCATGCCCTTGGTCTTTTGCTCATAATCCTTGCGCGGGATCAGCTTGTAGATCTGCGCGACGTAGGAGCTGTTGACCACATAGGTATTGGTGCGCGGATCGACCGCGCCACCGCCCCATTCGACGCCGCCGGCGGTCGAGGGATAAGCCAAGCTGCCTTTGGTGCTCGGCGGTGTGTAGCGGCCGTCATAGCGCAGCTTCCTCAAGGTATCGCTGCACTCGCCGAAACTCGCGATGTCCGCGATGGTCGAGATGCCGGAGATGCGATCTGGTACAGTCGGCTCGGGCGTCGCCGCATAAGGCTGCGTCGGCGACGATTGCTCGCCCGCAATATCCGTCTGCGGCACCTTCTTTTCCTCGATCGGATAGATCGGCTCGCCGGTTAACCGATTGAGCACAAAGATGATGCCCATCTTGCTGGTCTGTACCAGCGCGGGAATGGTCTTGCCGTCCTTCTTGATGTCGACCAGTGTCGGCGCCGCATTGGTGTCGTAGTCCCAAATGTCGTGATGCACGATCTGCCGGCTCCACAGCACCTTGCCGGTATCGGCATCGAGCGCGGTGATGGAGGTCGCGAGCGGCAGCTTTTCCTTGCGCTTGCCGCCATAGAAATTCGGGCTTGGCGAAGAGACTGGCAGATAAAGAATGCCGTGCTCGGGATCGATCGACATGCTGGCCCAGACATTACCGGTGCCGGTCAGTTTTTGCTGCTGTGCCGGCAGCGCGTCGAAGGTCCACCTCAACTTGCCGGTCTGCGCATTGACCGCGAATACGCGGCCTGGAGGCGCTTCGCTGTCGGCCCAGTCCTTGCCGGCCCAGCCGATAAAGAGTGTGTCCTTGTAGACCGTCGGCGGCTGCAGGATGGAGAGCGGCCACTTGGCGTTGGTGGTGTTCCACTGGTTGAGGTCAAGCACGCCCTGGTCAGCGAATTGCTCGCATTTCTTGCCGGTGTCGGCGTCGACCGCGTGCAGCTTGGCGTCCATGGTGCCGATATAGACGATCTTCTGGCACGGCTTGCCGGCTTGCGGCTTCGCCGCCTGCCAATAGGCGACGCCACGTGTTTTCAAATCGGGCTGGGTTTCCGCTTTCAGCACCGCATGGGTGTCGTAGGTCCACTTTACCTTTCCCGTGTCGGGCGCGAGCGCGAAGATGCGGTAGAACGGCGTCGAGACGTAGACGGTGTCGTTGACGAACAAGGGCGTCGCCGACCAGTCGCTCTTCGGCTTGTCGCCGCTGCCGTCGGACATGTCGCCGGTGTGCACTTCCCAGGCCTTCTGCAATTGGCCGACGTTCTGCGGCGTGATCTGCGCGGCTCGCGAATATTTCCGGTCCTCGAGATCGCCGTTGAAGGTGTACCAGCCGCTGTAGTGCGTGGCGCCGACGACGGGCGCTCGTGACGGCGGCTGCGGCGCCGGTTTCATTGGCGCCGGACGCTCTTCATTCGGCACTGCGGGCGGCGTCTGCGCGACGGCCGCGCCGGCAAAGCCGAGCACGCCGGCGAGCGCGGCGAGCGAAATAACCTTGTTTGTACTTGTCATGACAATCACGCGTGAGCGGGAAGGACGCGCCGCGCGGAATCGGCCGCGAGATGGACGATCCAGCCGACGAGCGCCAGCGCCATGGCGCCGACCTGCCACCAGGCTTCCAACATGTAGCTGGCGAAGCCGCTGCCGAAGATGTCGAGGACGATGAGGAACAACAGGGTGCCGCGCAGCCAGCGCGGCATGGCAGGCCAGAGCGCGAGCGCGCCGGCGGCGAGAAACATCAGTGCGACGCTGAAAATCACCAGTAAAACGCCGGCCGTGCCGTGAATGCCATTGCCGGTGTAGAAATAATCGAAAATCGCCTCGGCGAGGCCGATCAGCGCGCCTAGCAGCACGATCCAAATGCCGTAGCCCACCGGCGCTTGCTTTTCGTACATTTGCTCCTCCGGAATTGTCTCAGGGCGCCCCGCCGGTGGTATCGAACCGCCCTAAGGGCCAAACGCAGCGGGAAGACCGAAGTTCCCTGAAGAAACCGGCGTCGGAACGCCCTAGTAACCGCGCTTGCGATCGACCAATTGGCCGAGCGAACGACCGGCGCGGAATTCGCGAAGGATGTCGCAAATACGCGGCGCAAGATCGGACGGATCGAGCTTGCGCGCGACGTGCGGCATGACGGTGATCTTGGGATGTCCCCAAAGCGGGCTGTCGTTTGGCAAAGGCTCGACTGGATAGACGTCGAGGGTGGCGGCGGCGAGATGATCGGAATCGAGCGCCGCGATGAGGTCGGCTTCGACCACGTGCTCGCCGCGGCCGAGATTGATTATCGCCGCGCCGGCCGGCAGTGCTTGAAGGGTCTCGGCGTTGATGATGCCGCGGGTCTCAGGCGTCAGCGGCAACAGATTGAGCAGGATTTCGCTGCGCGCCAGGAAGGCGGCGAATTGGTCCGCGCCGGCGAACACTTCTATATTGCCGGCATCGCGCGGCTGCCGCACCCAGCCGGCAACGTTGAAACCGATCGAGACCAGCGACTCGGCGCAAGCCAAACCGATGGAGCCCAAGCCCATGACGCCGACGCTGCGCTCGCGGGCCGGCTTGATCGGCAACTTCTTCCATTCGCGCCGCGCCTGCGCACGCACGTATTCCGGCATGTTGCGGTGGTGGCGCAGCACGTGCAGCAGCGCGGTCTCGTTCATCATGGCGTCGCCGGCGGGATCGCCGGCGCGCACGATCGGCACATCGGGCAGGCCGGGATCATCCAACAGCTTCTCAATGCCCGCCGTCAGCGACAGGATGATGCGCAGATTCGGCAGCTTGGCGAGTTCGCCGGCGGGCATCGACACGAGGGCAGCAGCCTCGATATCAGCCGGATCGCCGATGTCCGGCCACATGCGCACGTCCAGTTTCGGCATGACGGCGGAAAATTCGCGCCGCCAGACCTCGGGGCTGCCAAATCGTGGGGTGAGCAGGAGAGCCATGATGTTCCTTACGTCCGTTCGCTGTTCGCCTTAGCCGACCGAGCCGTTCGGCGTCACCAGCACCTTTCCGGCCCGGTGATAACCGTTGGACAGCGCCAGCGCATGCTTGATCTCCTCGATCGGAAAGGTCGCCTGCACCGGAACCTTGAGCGATCCCTCGGCGACGCGCCTAGCGAGCCCGCCATAAAGCGCGGCGATCTCCTCGCGCGACATGCTCTGCAGCCGCGGCATCAGCCAGAAGCCGGTGAGGCAGAGTCTCTTGAACACACATTGGTGCGCGCTCAACTGCGGGTTCTCGCCCGACAGCAGGCCGTAATTGACGACGGTGGCCTCGTCGGCGAGCGCGTCGCCGAAGCGCACGATCTGCGTGCCGCCGACGGCGTCGATGGCAAGTTTGATCGGCGCGCCCTTGGTCGCCGCGGTGATGCGTTGCGAGAGATCGGGTCCGTCGACCAGCACCACGTCGGCGCCGAGCGCGGTGAGCTCATCCGCCAGCCCCTCGCGGCGCACGATGTTGATGGTCTTGAAGCCTTCCGCCTTGGCCAACTGGATGAGGCAATGCCCGACGCCGGAATTGGCGGCGTCCTGGAGTATCCAGTCGCCGGGCGCCAGCGCCACGTATTTGGTCATCATCAGGTAGGCGGTCGGCGGGTTGACCTTGAGCATGGCTAATTGCAGCGGATCGATGCCGGCCGGCACCTTCATCACCCGGTCGGCCTTGGCGAGCTTGCGCTGCACCCAATTGTCGCGGTCGAGCGGGATCACCAGGTCGCCGGCTTTGAGGTCGGTGACGGCGCTGCCGATGGCGCTGACGCGCGCGATGCACTCGGCGCCGGCGCGCGATGGCAGCGCCGGACGCACCGCATAGCGGCCCTCGATCATCAAAGTGTCGGCAGGATTGATCGGGAAGGCGATGACGTCGAGCGTCACCTCGTCCGCCGCGGGTGCCGGCGGATCAGCGGCCTCGATGCACTCGGCGACCTGCTCCGGCGGGCCGAAGCGCGAGAATTGGACGATCTTCATTGGAACTACCCGGGCTCTCGAATGGGCCACATGCTCTGATCATCGTCGCACCTGGGCGTGCCCGGAATCAACCGCCCTGCCAAATTCATTGCGCATGATCTTTCCCGAAAACCGGTGCCCACTTTTCGGGATCATGCGCTAGTCAATATCAATAAACGTCAGCGGCCGTGCCACCATCTCCAGCGGCTTGCGCTCGGCGGCGACGCCCCAGCGCCAGGCGACCAGGCCGCCGAGGATCATCAGCACGGAACCCAGCAGATAGCCGCCAAACACGCTGGTGCGCGAGCCGGTGTCGATCAGCGCGCCGAACAATGTCGGGCCGATAATGCCGCCGATACCGGTGCCGACCGCGTAGAAGAAGGCGATGGCCAGAGCGCGGATTTCGAGCGGAAAAGTCTCACTGACGGTGAGATAGGCCGAGCTGGCCGCGGCGGACGCGAAGAAGAAGATCGTCATCCAGCAGATCGTCTGGCTCTCGGCGGTGATGAGGTCCTGCTGGAACAGCCAGCCGGTGCCGGCGAGCAGCACGCCGGAGATAATGTAAGTGAAGGCGATCATCGGCTTGCGCCCGGCGGTGTCGAAAAAACGGCCGATCAGCACCGGTCCGAGGAAATTGCCGGCGGCGAACGGCAGCAGATACCAGCCGACGTGGTTCGACGGTACGCCATAAAAATCGGTGAGGATCAGCGCATAGGTGAAGAAGATGGCATTGTAGAAGAAGGCCTGCGCCGCCATCAGGCTCAAGCCGACGTAAGTCCGCTGGCGGTGGCGTTTGAACAGGGTCTGCGCCACTTCCCGCAACGGCGTGAATCGGCGCGTGCGCAGCTTCACCTTTGGCAGGTCGTACGCCGGCGGCAAATCGGTGAAGTGTGCTTCGATGTCGTCAACAACACGATGGGCTTCTACGGGTTGACCATGGGTCATCAACCAACGTGGACTCTCCGGCAACCACAAGCGCATGAAGAAGATGATGAGCGCCAGCGTCGCGCCGATCAGGAAGGCGAGCCGCCAGCCGATCTCCGGGTCGATAATGTTGGGGTCGAGCAGCACCAGTGAGCCAAGTGCACCCATGGCAGCGCCGACCCAGAAGCTGCCGTTGATGCAGAGATCGGTCCAGCCGCGCACGCGCGCGGGGATCAACTCCTGGATGGTGGAATTGATCGCGGCATACTCGCCGCCGATGCCGGCGCCGGTGAGAAAGCGAAAAAGCGCGAAGCTGTAGATGTTCCACGACGCGGCGGTGGCCGCGGTCGCAAGCAAGTAGACCGTGAGCGTGATGAAGAACAGCTTCTTGCGCCCCAACCGGTCGGTCAGCCAGCCGAACAAGACCGCGCCCAATACCGCGCCGGCGAGATAGGCGCTCGCAGCATAGCCGATATCGGCATTGGAGAACCGTAATGCCGGGCTTTCTTTCAGCGCGCCGGCGAGCGCACCGGCGAGCGTGACCTCGAGCCCGTCGAGGATCCAGGTGACGCCAAGGGTGGCCACCACCAAAGTATGGAATCGGCCCCACGGCAGCCGATCGAGCCGGGCCGGGATATCGCTTTCAACGATGCCGCTCGCGGTCGCCATGCCTGCCCTCGCGCATCTGCCTCGTCCCACTCTTAGCCCTCTGGCCACACTAACGCGCCGGCGCAGCGCCCGTTCGGAATATTGCCGTACCGAGGCGAGCGCTTGAACCCGCCCGCCGCCGGGTTCGCGGAAGCCCGCGTGATAGGGTAGAATGACATAGACTCGCCGCTTCGGACCCCTCATCCATGGAAGCCAACGCCGACGCACTCCGCCGCCTCCACTACGCCGCGGCCATCGCCTGCGGCGTGTTCGCCGCGATGGTGGTGCATATCGGGCTCACCGTGTTCGGCGTCGGGCTCGACACCGCGCTGCGTCATCTGACGCAAGGCAGCCGGCCACAACTGGTCTCGGCGCTGGTCTGGTGGGCGATCGCGGCCGCCGGATTGATCGGCGGGTGGGGCACCGGCGCTTATCTCATCGCCGCCGCGCGCGAGCGCAGCGCCGTCTACCATATCGCCCGCCGCCTCCTGATCGCGGTGGTGTTCGCGCTCGCCACCGCCGGCGGCGCGATGAGTAAGACCAGCAATCCGGGCGGCACGGTGGACGTGGTCGCCGGGCTGACCGCGTTGTTCCTCGGCTTCGTCTGCGCCTATTGCGGCGCGCGGCTTGCCTATCTCAACGCCGAGCAGGTTTAGCGGCGACGCATACCGCGCCGGAAATCGTCGAAAAGCACCATGACCGCTACCGACCGCATCACCATCTTCGCCTATGGCTCAAACATGCGCACGAGCCGGCTCAAGGTGAGAACGCCGTCGGCCAAACCGCTCGGCATCGGGCAACTCAAAGACCACGTCCTCAGGTGGCACAAGACGGGCAGTAATGGTTCGGGAAAATGCGATGTGGTGCACACCGGTCGCGACGGTGATGTCGTGTGGGGCGTGCTGTACACGCTCGACGTGGCCGAAAAGCCGGCGCTCGACGAAGCGGAAGCACTTGGCATCGGCTATACTGAAATACGCGCCGACATCGTCACCAGTGATGAAAACATCGCGGCCTGGCTCTATGTGGCCATCGACATCGACGCGAGCCTCATCCCCTACGACTGGTACAAGGCTTTTGTCGTCGAAGGCGCGCGCGAGCACGCGCTGCCGCAGGACTATATCGCGGTTTTGGAGGCGATCGTCGCAAAGCCGGATGCCGACGTCGCGCGCGCTGCAGCAAATGCTCGAATTCTAGCCGGACGATAGCCCGCTCGTGGCTCTCACCCGTTGCGCCACGCAGCTTGCCTTTCTCGAACCCGGACCGGTAAAATCCAGCCCGACCCGGTAAAATCCCGGCCCTATCGTGATCCGTGTCTCCGCGATTGGCTTACCGTCAGCATTTCCTCCGGGGCGAGGGCGCCTGTCACAGCTCTGTAACAAACTCGGGATTGTGATCGCCCGCGTCAGTGTATCCACCCGAGATGTCGGAGAGACTTCGATGAGAAACAAATTGTTGGGCCTGGTCCTGGGCGCGTTCGTGGCGCTCGCCGCGCACGGCCAAGCGCAGGCTGCAGACGTCATCTGTTACAACTGCCCGCCGCAATGGGCCGACTGGGCCTCTATGCTCAAGTCGATCAAGAAAGATCTCGGCTACTCAATTCCCTTCGATAACAAGAATTCCGGCCAGACGCTGTCGCAGCTCATCGCCGAAAAGAGCAATCCGGTGGCCGACATCGCCTACTACGGCGTCAACTTCGGCATGAAGGCCACGGTCGACGGCGTCGTGCAGCCCTACAAGCCGAAGCGCTGGGCTGACGTGCCCGCCGGCCTGAAGGATCCGGACGGCAACTGGACCGCCATCCAC
Source organism: uncultured Pseudomonadota bacterium (assembly GCA_963732895.1). Lineage (GTDB taxonomy): Bacteria > Pseudomonadota > Alphaproteobacteria > Rhizobiales > Xanthobacteraceae > Pseudolabrys. The sequence continues at coordinate 69,897 of CAVTBG010000015.1, forward strand.
TCCGGCACTCTTGGCCTGTTCGTCAACGTCGATGCGCTCGGCGGCAAGCCGGTACCGGCCTGCTGGAAGGACCTCACCAAGCCCGAATACAAGGGCATGGTCGGTTATCTCGATCCGACCTCGGCGGCGGTCGGCTATGTCGGCGCGGTGGCGGTGAACAATTCGCTCGGCGGCAAAGCGGAAAACTGGACTCCGGCGATCAATTATTTCAAGGCGCTGAAGAAGAACCAGGCGATCGTGCCGAAGCAAACCTCTTACGCGCGCGTCGTTTCCGGCGAGATCCCGATCCTGTTCGACTACGACTTCAATGCTTACCGCGCCAAGTACACCGAGAAGGGCCATTTCGCTTTCGTCATTCCGTGCGAAGGCTCGGTGGTGTTTCCCTACGTGGTGAGCCTGGTGAAGGGCGCGCCCGACAAGGCCAAGGCGGAGAAGGTGCTCGACTATCTCTTGTCGGACAAGGGCCAGGCGATCTGGACTCATGCTTTCCTGCGCCCGGCGCGGCCGATCCCCTTGCCGGAAGCGATCAAGAGCAAGTTCCTGCCCGACAGCGACTACGCCCGCGCCAAGAGCGTCAACTGGGCGGAGATGGAGAAGGTGCAGAAGAACTTCACCAAGCGCTATCTCGCCGAAGTGCGGTAACACGAAACATGTGGTGCTCCGGCTCGCCGGAGCGCCACCTTTCCGGATGAACAAGTCTTTTATTCGCCTTTGCTTGGTGCCGCTGGCCGTGGTCACGGCCGCGTTCTTTCTGTTGCCGATGGCGCTGCTGATCGCGACCGGCGCCACCGGCCCGCTCGGCATCAAGGCCTATGCCGCCATCCTGCTCGATCCGCGCTATCGTGAGACGCTGATCAATACCGTGCTGCTGGCAGTGGCTACCACAATCGCGAGCCTGATTGTTTCGACGATCGCCGGACTGTTCCTGCAGCGGCATCGCTTTCCCGGCCGCTCGGTGCTGGTGGCGCTGCTGACCTTTCCGCTGGCGTTTCCGGGCGTCGTGGTCGGCTTCATGATCATCCTGCTCGCCGGGCGGCAGGGGTTGATCGGCGAAGTCACCCAGTTCCTGTTCGGCAACAAGCAAGTGTTCGCCTATTCGATGCAGGGGTTGTTTCTCGGCTATCTCTATTTCTCTATTCCGCGCGTGATCCTGACCGTCATGGCGGCGGTAGAAAAGCTCGACCCGCGCCTGGAGGAAGCCGCCCGCGCGCTCGGCGCCGGTCCGTGGGCGGTGATGCGCGACGTCATCCTGCCGGCGCTGATGCCGGCCTTCGTCGCCTCCGGCGCCATCGTCTTCGCTACCGCGATGGGCGCCTTCGGCACTGCCTTCACGCTCGCAACCGACATCGATGTGCTGCCGATGCTGATCTATACCGAATTCACTTTGTCGGCCAACATCGCCATGGCGGCCGCGCTTTCGGTCGGGCTCGGACTTGTGGCCTGGGCGATGCTCGCGATCGGCCGCACATTCAGCGGCGGCACCGTTGCGGCGGCGGGCTAGCGCATGGTGCCGAAAAATGGGAACCGGTTTTCGGAAAAGATCATGCACAAGCACGATGCCATGGGCCGCAGTCTCATCTTTTTTGCGCAACTTGCCTTCACGCTGCTGGTGGCAGCTTTCCTGATCGTGCCGGCGATCCTCTCGATGCTAGCGGGCGTGACGCAGAACTATTTCTTCGGCATCGCGCGCTCCGGCGTCACCCTGCAATGGATCGGGCAGGTGTGGGAGCTCTATGACGACACAATCGCCCGCTCACTGCTAATCGCGTTCTCCGCGCTGGCCGTGACCCTGACCGTCGGCGTTCCGGCGGCCTACGCCCTGCACGTGCGCGGCGACCGCAGAGCGCGCTTGATCGAAGAGGTCATCACCTTGCCGATCGCCATCCCCGGGCTCGCCATCGCGCTCGGGCTCTTGCTCGCCTATAACAGCTTCAGCGATTTCCGCCGCTCCTGGCTGTTCATCCTCGCCGGCCACGTGGTGTTCACCCTGCCCTTCATGGTGCGCGCCGTGATCGCGGTCCTGGCGGCGATCGACATCAAGACCCTCGACGAAGGCGCCGCCTCGCTCGGAGCCTCGCCCTGGCGGCGCTTCCGTGACGTCATCGTGCCGAATGCCAAACCGGGCATCCTCGCCGGATCGCTGATGGTGGTGACGCTCTCGCTCGGGGAATTCAACCTGACCTGGATGCTGCACACGCCGCTGACCAAAACCTTGCCGGTCGGTCTCGCCGACAGCTACGCCTCCATGCGGCTGGAGGTGGCGTCAGCCTATACGCTCGTGTTCTTCATCATGATCATCCCGCTCCTGGTGGCGATGCAGATGCTCGCCAGCCGCAGCGAAAGGAAACAACAATGAATGTCGAGCACGGCGTCAGCGTCAGCGTTGCGGCCTGCGCCAAGACCTTCCCCGACGGCACCCGCGCGCTCGAGGCGGTCGACCTCGACATCGCCCGCGGCGAAACCGTCGTTTTCCTCGGCCCCTCCGGCTGCGGCAAGACCACCATGCTGCGCATCATCGCCGGCCTCGAAGCGCCAGATGCTGACGGCCGCGTGCTGTTCGACGGTGAGGACGTGACGCCAGTGCCGATCGAACGGCGCAAGGTCGGTATGGTGTTCCAATCCTACGCGCTGTTCCCAAACATGACGGTCGCGGAGAACATCGGCTACGGGCTTAAGGTCCGCGGCGCCAGCAAAGCCGAGCGCCAGGCGCGGGTCGCGGAACTGGTAGCGCTCACCGGCATCGAGGGCCTTGAGCACCGGCGCATCGATCAGTTGTCCGGGGGCCAGCGCCAGCGCGTCGCGCTCGCTCGCGCCGTCGCCGCGCGACCGCGCGTGCTGCTGCTCGACGAGCCGCTGACGGCGCTCGACGCAGCCCTGCGGGAACGCCTGCGCGGCGAACTTGACCGCTTGCTCCGCAAGCTAGGCATCACCACGGTCTACGTCACCCACGATCAGGCCGAGGCGATGGCGCTCGGCGACCGCATCGTGGTGATGCGCAACGGCACCATCGCGCAGGTCGGCACCCCGCGCGACATCTATTTCGAACCAGCAAGCCGCTTCGTCGCCGAATTCATCGGCGCCGCCAACATCCTGGAGGCCGAGTGCGGTGGCGGCGCACTCAAACTCCCCGGCGGCCATCTGCCGCTGCCAAACGGCGCGGCCGTCGGCCCCGTCGTGGCGATGATTCGGCCAGAATCGATCCATATCGTTGAGCCAACGGAAACAACACTATTAGGCGTAGTCGACAGCGTGAATTTCACCGGCGATCGCCAGAAACTCACCATCAGCGGCGCCGCCGAAAGGACCATGCAGATCGATATCCCGAATTCGCTTGACCTGAGGCCCGGTCAGCGGGTCGGGCTGTCGGTCGTACCAAGCGCCATTCGCATCCTGCCGAAAGAGCGGCTGTGAGCGCGCGTCCCATCCTGATCGCGCAGATCTCGGACCTGCACATCAAGGCGCCGGGCGCGCTGGCCTACGGCAAAGTCGACACCGCGGCGGCGCTCGCCGCTTGCGTCACCGAACTCAACCGCCTGTCACCGCGGCCCGACCTTGTCGTGATCTCGGGCGACCTCGCCGATACGCCTGCGGAAACCGAATACGGTCACCTGACAGCGCTGCTCGCGCCTCTGCAAATTCCGTTCGCCGCCATTCCCGGCAATCACGACGACCGCGGGATGATCCGCGCCGCGCTGCCGCAGGACGGCGTGATGCCGCGAGGCGCGCTCAATCTGACGCGCAAAGTCGGTGCGGTCGACGTGCTGCTGCTCAACTCCTCGGTGCCCGGCGCCTCGCATGGCGAGCTCGATGAAGCCACGCTGGCCTGGCTCGACTCAAACTTGGCGCAATCGACATCGCGCCCTGCCCTCTTGTTTCTGCATCATCCACCCTTCGCCACCGGCATTGCGCACATGGACGTACAGAACCTGCGCAATGCCGGCGATCTGGCGAAGGTGCTCCACCTGCACGAAAGGGTACGGCTGGTCGCCGCCGGCCACGTGCATCGCGCTACGCTGGCGCTGTTTGCCGGCGTGCCCGCAACGATCTGTCCCGCGCCCAACCACGCGGTCGCGCTCGATCTTGAAGGCCGTCTACCGCCTTCGTTCAAGATCGAGCCACCGGCGTTTCACCTACACGTCTGGTTTCCGGGCGAAGGGTTCGGCAGCGTGGTGACGCACACGATTCCGATCGGCGAGTTCGACGCGCCGCATCCGTTCTTCGACGCCGACGGCCGTCTGCTCTGAGCAATCGGGCCGCATCCATTTTCAGCCCCGCGCGCGGCGTGTAGACTTCAAGCCACCGAAAAACGTAATGTCCGCTTGAAGGAGAGCCCGACCATGCCGGCCGCCCGATTCACCCTGCCAAGCCAATGGGAAGACTGGTGCAGTTGGGCTCTCGGAATCTGGCTGTGCATCGCGCCGTGGACGTTGCGCTTCGATCTCGTGCCGGCCGCCACCCATGCTTCGGTGATCGCCGGCGTGCTACTGATCCTGGTCGAGGCGATCACACTGTCGGCCTTCCGCGCGTGGGAGGAATGGCTCAACGTTGTGCTCGGTATCTGGCTAATCGCGGCGCCGTGGGTTGTCGCGACCACCGGCGCGGCGACAGTGAATTTCGTCGTGGTCGGGATCCTGGTGCTGGCGCTCGCGGTCTACGAGATGCGCAATCCCGGCAAGATGAAGAACGAAAGCTAGCCGCGCAGGCGCGGCGGCATCGCCGGCGGCAACCATCAGCGGCGCAGCCGCGCCGCGATCGAAAGCAAAGCAATCCGGATCAAGGCACGAGGTGACTCGCGTATCCCGCGACGGGCTTCACGAGATCGGCCTGGCGGCGGGTGCCGGGTTTCTCGTGAAGACGACTGAGGTGCGTCTTCACCGTTTCGGGCGCGACGCCCAGAGTCTCTGCTACCTCCGTGACGCCACCCATTTCCACGACGGCGAGCAGCACGCGCATCTCTGTCGGAGTGGTGGCGAGCAACTGAGCCTTAATGCGAACGGGAGCATTCCAGTCGGCTAGGAGTATGTCTTCATGTACTTCATGCAAGTCACGCGCAGGCCCGACCCGATGTTCTTGTCGTTGGCGACCAGACAACCGCCATGAATGCGTTCGATCAATTGTGGCATAGTCAGATGCAATCGGCCTTGCTTTCTACGATCCACCTTCCGCCTTGGCATGAGCGCGCGATCAAACCACCGGCACTGTGAATTTCAACAGGGCTTAAAGTCCTGGCAGCCTGCCGCAACACCTTGCGCGCTTCACCCCCTAAAATGATGTAACGGCAGAAACTTCTGCGCCAGAATGTTGGCGCTCGCTACGACTTGCCTCCGCCAACTACAGACACGACCACAACCTATCCGTCACCCAATCGCGGGCTGCACCAATCGTTTGCTTGCGAGGTAGGCCGCACCTATCCAGGCCGACCCGTCGGTATCTAAATGAATTTTCCTGCAGCCGTAACGAGCTCGTACACCAAGAGGATTATCCAGGCCGCAGTAAGCACCAACCCGACGCCGATTGTTACCAGTGCAAACCCACTCCGTACTGAGAAGTTTGCGATACGCGCAACTGGCGTAATCATCGTTTAAGCTCGCATGTGCGGATCATCTTGCAATCGTTCTAGGCAGCCCCGCCTAATTTAGAGTCAGGCGGGGCCACCGGTCGCAATGCGCTGGGGTTGTGGCATGCCCCAGCGAATATGCGTTCGCAATAGTCGTGCCACTCTGCAATGGTTTGGTGACAGATCCGTGAAAAGCGAGCGTCGTTCGCTTGTCCCTATCGCAAACTTAAGACGGGGGCCTGGCATGCGCGAATCGGGCGATGTTCCATGCTCTACTTACCGGACAAACCTAACCCTAACTCAGGATTCCATTTGAAGCGCTTGTTCGCGGCATGGGCGCACGTCAACTATTGCAGTCGCCGCATACGCCGCTTCCCGTCGTTGAACCCAACCATCTGATCGAGACCGAGATAGTATCGCAGCGCCTGCAATCGATGGCGGCTTGCGCCACTCCTAAGCGGCCATAACCGATGGTTACGCGTTTAGCTTAATACGGTTCAATACTACCAATGCCGTGGATTTGGATTACGCTTGTTTGGCGTTCAGGTTCACGCCACAAGGATCCGAACGTCGGCGGAGTATGACGACACGTTAAAGTCGTAGGCTCCGCCGCAACGCGGCGCTCTCGACTGACAACATGGTTTGGACGCGGGTCATGGCCAGCCATCCGAGTTGCCGCGACCAAGACAACATTTGGCAAGTTTGAGCAATCCATTTCGCCCGTCTTCAGGAAAGTGGAGTGTCCCACGTGCAAACGGTCAATCCAATTGCGCCCCATCCGAACCGTAGAGTGCGCCATCTTAAAGAGGTGGCCGGCGACGTGCTGATCTACCTAGCAATTGCAGCGGTCTTCGCGTTCGCTACGGCAATTCTCTGGTTTATCTCGCTCTTGATTGGTTAGGAACGCCAAATCTCGGGTATAATAGTGTCGCCCCTATGCTTCCGAAAAGACGGTCGCCTTACGGAAGCACGTAGACAATCGAGCAATTTCGCGCCATCCCCTTTGGACGGCCTCGATAACTGAATATCTATCAGGTCGGCCTCGATCCAGGGGTTGAACGAGTTCTCATCCACGGTTGCAATTCGGCCAGGCATTGGTTGACGCTATGATTACGATCGAAAATTTGTTGGTCGCCGGATCGACAGAGATGCCTGATTGCCGTTGCGGTGCTGAAATGCACTTGTCCAATGTTAAGCCATACGCAGACATGGAAGTCCGAATTTTTGTTTGTGACACCTGCCATCATGAGTTTCAATTAATGGCTTGGAATACATCCAAGCCGCAAGATCGCGCTTCCGCTGACAAGGGTATCTGATGGGATTTCGACGAGCTTGACGCGAGGCAGCCTTTCTTCTTGGCAGGCTTCCTAATTTCGTCGCGCCGAAATTTGGAGTGATGCCTCGGCAGTGCAAATAGGACGGTTTGAAAAGTTAAGAGATCGGTGAGCGCATGAGCAAGACAGTTATTATTGGCTGGGTCATCCAGCTATTGGGCACGGCCCTCTGGCTTTACGGATATTTCGTGACTGGCACCCCATCGTTGATCGACTGGCACGCCAGGACTCCATGGTGGATTGCTGACTTCCTCCCAAACATCGAGTCTGAAATTGGAATGGTCCTTGTCTTCGCTGGTACCGTCCTGATCTACTGGCCGCCTCGCAAGTAACGACCGTACCCTTTTGGGGAATCTGCGATGAGCGACGCCCGGGTCATCTCAGATGCGAACGTGTGATCGGGCGTCACCTCCGCGGCCGTTTTTTACAGCATGTGAAGGTTTTCGGATACCGGCCCCATGATGATGGTGCGGCACACGTCGGGACGGGCGCCCGCAAACCTTCACAAAAGCGGACAGGATCCACTCGACGTTCCTTTGACGCAGGTCAAAAGTCTATTAAAGGGCTCCTGTAGAAAATTCCTCTTCTAGACATAGAGCCAATCACATGCTGACCAAACGCGGACCCCTTCAATCGAGAGCAATTGCTACAATCGCGGCCGCTGGGAGCGGCGGTCCTGCACTGGCCCAGATGCTCTCGAGTGCGCCCGCTGATCCCAATTTGAAGTATTTCACCCCAATGCCAGCGGGTATTTCATCGCCGGATAAGGTGGAGACATGCCATGGAACGCTGAATTTCTTCGACGGCTTCCCGGACAAGACGACGGCCGAAAAGCTTCAGGTGAATGCGAATGGTTCGGTCGATGTTTATTTCGGGCCGAAGGCACCGCAAGGAAAAGAGTCCAACTGGGTACGGACAGCCCTCGAGAAAAGATGGAACACTCTTCACCGCCTGTATGGTCCGCTAGAGCCGCGGTTCGCAAAGACTTGGCGACCGGGCGAGATCGAACTGCAATCCTGATCAGGGTATCCCCAACAACTAACAAGGAATATGTTTCATGACACGCATCACTTTGATGGCGGCGATGGTAATTGGTTCTCTGTTCGCGTCTAGCGCGGCATTTGCCCAAACGGCGACAACGCCCCCGTCCATGCCAGCACTAAAGAGAATTGGCGTGCCGGCTTCCGCCAAGGCGCGGGTCGTACCATCGTTGATCGTCCTCAACTCGCACGGCGCAACGCTGCAAGACGGCAAGTTGACACTGACCGGCGTCTCACCGAACGCCATTGTGTTTGCCGATCGCCCGGTGCGCTCGGCCGGGCACCAACTCACTACAAACCTACTCGATGAATGGAAATCCGACGACAGCTTCGGCAAAGATCCGCCGAATGCAACAGTGTCTGCGCTGGGCAAGGATTCCTCAACGGACCGAGATGCGGTCGTTGTGTTGAAGTCGCCCAAGCTCGATGGCGATAAGCTGACGTTCGACGTGGAAGTGCTTGAAGGAAACCTCAACGGAGCAGACGGTCCTGCGGCTGTATTCATTGACATCATCGGACTTCCGTTCACGCCGCTGTCATTCGCTGGCGTGGCCCGTCGTACGGCGTTTCGTGGTGCTATGTATGCGGGCGCCGCAGGTGCAGCCGCTGCTGCGTATTATCATCCTTACGGCTACTACGCTCCGCCGCCGCCGGCCTGCGGCTACTATCCCTATCCGCCTTGCTACTGAAGCGCCCAGCACAGGACGACTAGCTCAATAAAGGTGCCATCAATGTTGAGAGTTTTTTCGACATTGGTGGCGCCCGCGCTGATTATGTGTGGATCGGCGCGGTTATTGACCCCTATCGGCGTCCAAAACTGATCCCACTAGAGGCATCATAAGCGCCGAAACTCATTCCGGTTTCTGACGCGAAACGGGGTCTGTCCGGCATGTGGGGTGTCCTCAACTGATCAACGCAACACTTTATCTTTCACGAAAAGATGGAGTGTATGACGATAAATCAACCATTTCGCAGTGGGCTCACTACGGCCGAGAAGTCGGAGTTATGGGATCGCTGGCAGAAGGGGGAATTGCTCAAGGCTATTGGAAGGGCGTTTGACAAGCCATCATCATCGATTTATTTCCAAATTTCTCCGCGCCGCGGAATACGTCCGCGGCTAAGGCGCCGCTCGCGATTGGCATTGATTCTGTCGTAGCGCGAAGAAATATCCCGAGGGATAACCACCAGCGTTATAACGAGAGCTTGAGTAATCTGACGCCGGCTGACGTGTACTTCGGACGCGACCAGAAAATCTTGCTTGAAAGAGATTAGCCGTTCATTATGGCCTAAATTCGGGCCCGTTCGAGCTTCGAGTGACTAATCTCGTGGGGCTCTGCCCATCGGATACCATCGACAAAATAAAGCGGTCTGCGTTTGGTCTCATTGAAGACGCGGCCCAAATACTCACCGATCAATCCGAGCGCCACTAACTGGATGCCGCCCAAAAAAAGGACCGTGATAATTAGTGTCGGGAAGCCCTGCACGGGGTCCCCACGAAAAAGTGTGCGAAACAAGAAAAACATCCCGTAGCTGAAGGAAAGGAGCGCAAAGAGTGCGCCAATGTACGTTGTGATGCGTAGAGGCATTGTTGTGAAGGAGGTAACTCCTTCGAGAGAAAGGTTCCACAATTTCCAATAGCTCCATTTGGTTGTCCCGGCAAAACGCGGATCGCGTCGGTACAAGATGCGCGTCGACCTGAAGCCGACCCAAGCGAAAAGCCCTTTCATGAATCGATGATGCTCTCGCATCGATTTGAGCGCATTGAGCACCTTTCTGCTTACAAGGCAGAAGTCGCCAGTATCGCGCGGGATGCTCACGGGGCCCATCATCTGCATGACGCGATAGAAACAGGCGGCAGTCGTTCTTTTGAGCCAGGTTTCGCTGTCGCGACTTTCACGTTGAGCGTATACAACATCAAATCCGAGTTGCCATTGTTCGACCATTTTGCGGATAAGTTCTGGCGGATCCTGGAGATCGGCATCGATCGCGACTACTGCATCGCCCTTCGCGTGATCCAATCCCGCCATCAGGGCGATTTCTTTGCCAAAACTCCGGCTGAGATTGATCAATGTGATGTTGTTGTGGCGAGCGCGAAGCTCACCCATGACGCTCAGTGACGCATCAGTACTTCCATCATTCACGAGCACGAGTTCATACATCTGCCCCAAGTTCTGGCATACGTCTCGAACACGACGCTCAAATTCCGACAGGCACTCTTGCTCATTGTAAACGGGGGCCACGATCGACAGCAGCTGCGGCGTACCTTCACGGCGAGGAGCTGGATATAGACTGTGGCCGAGCACTAGCTCCGGTTCGTCCCTCCAAGCATCGACACTATTTGCCAACATCGTTCCTTTCTCGGCTTCGTGCGAGCGTGTGGCTAAAAGAGCAAGCTCTGCTTTTCCAGTCTGCCATCGATACGTCATTCGCCCCGTCAAACGCTACAGAGCGTCGGAGAGCGGGGTACTGCATGATACACAGTACCATGGGCCCGGGACAGGTGAATCGATTGGCGCGACTTTGCATTCGGCTATTTAAGAATTTTGCAGCGCAAAAGGAAAGACCGCTCCGGGTCGATTGTGTTGAAGAAGTCGGTTGTTGCGGCGCCTGGGGATTGCTAATTCAGTCTCGGCTATAGCCAGGACTTAAGATCATGATGGGACATCGGCAAGTCGAACAGGCTTCGTTGTTCTATGAGTTCTCGCTGGAGAGGCATGTTCCACCTGACCATCTGCTGCGCTCGATTGACAGGTTCGTCGAGCTGAATCAGGTCAGGCGCGAAGTGGCGGGCTTCTATAGCCACCTCGGGCGGCCTTCGATCGATCCGGAGCTGATGATCCGGATGCTGATCGTCGGCTATTGCTTCGGCGTCCGCTCGGAGCGGCGGCTCTGCGAGGAGGTCCACCTCAATCTGGCGTACCGCTGGTTCTGCCGGCTAGGGCTGGACGGCCAGGTCCCCGACCACTCCACGTTCTCCAAGAACAGGCATGGCCGCTTCCGGGAGAGCGACCTCTTCCGCCGCGTATTCGAGACGGTCTTGCGCCGCTGTATTCGCGAGCGGCTGGTCGGCGGTGAAGGCTTCGCGGTCGACGCCAGCCTGATCAAGGCGGATGCGAACCGGCAGAAGGGCATAGAGGGCGAGAGGGGCCTACCGCCGGAGGCCACTAAGGTACCGCGCTCGATCCATGAGGGTGCACGCGACATGGCGCGGCAGATAGCAAGATCATGGGAAGGCGGCACCTCTCGACGGCTGCGCAAGAAGGTCGAGATGCTGTTCGCCCACCTCAAGCGCAAACGCAGGGCAAAATCGAACGTTGGCATCAGACGCTGAAGAACCGCATCCTGCCGGAAAACTACTACCTGTCGGGCAATCTTGAAGCCAGCATCGGCCGGTTCGTCGATCACTACAATCAACGGCGCTATCACGAGAGTCTGGACAATGTAACGCCGGCCGACGTGTACTTGGGACGCGGACAACCGATCATTGCAACACCGCTTGTAGTCTGTCGGCCGGAGTTTCGAATCCCAAGGTCTGCCGTGGGCGCCGGTTGAGTCGCAGAGCAAACATTGAGCAGCGCGCGATTGACATAGGTCAAGGCAGGGCCAGCTCCGTCTGTGCGAGACGTGCGGTGCTGTCCATCCACAGTAGACCATTTGAGGCAGGAGCCATGAAATCGCTGTTGTCGAGCGTTACCGCATTCACTTTGCTGGTGCTTTCGGGGACTGTAACGAGTGCCCAGCAGTACAAATATCAAACGCCGATGCCGCCGGGCGTGGCCTCGCCGGACAAGGTGGAGACTTCGATTGGCACCTTGCACCTTTCTTACGGCTATCCCGATCCCGCAACAATCGAGAAGGTCTACGACAACCTCGATCGGTCGCGCGCGCTGCAAGCCTACTTGTTGGCGCTTCCGATCGTAAACCAAGCCAGCATGCGCGACACGCTGCGCAAGTTCGGACCGGACAACCAGACTGACGTCATCTGGGAAAACCTTGTCGATTCGAGAACGGTCGAACTGACGGCGAACGACAACACGGTTTACAGCTTCATCTGGCTCGACACGCACAAGGGACCGCTGGTCGTCGAGATTCCGCCCAAGGTCCTGGGGTTGATCGATGACTTTTGGTACCGCTGGGTCGCCGACGTAGGCATCACGGGAGCCGACAAGGGAAAGGGGGGGAAGTACTTGATACTGCCGCCTGGTTACAAGGGCCCTGTGCCGGACGGCTATTTCGTTGTGCGCCCGAGCACCTACGGAACCTGGATGCCTTTCCGATCGTTTCTGGTCGATGGCTCGACGAAACCAGGCGTCGAGTCGGTGAAAACGCATCTGAAAATCTACCGGCTGACGGATGCGGGCAATCCTCCGAAGATCAAGCTCGTCAATGCTTCGGGTATCCCATCGAACTTCGTCTACCCCAATGATTACTCATTCTGGAATTTGCTGAACCAGGTCATTCAAGAGGAACCGAGTGAGGGAAGCGATCCAACGACCCTTGGCCTCTTCGCTTCCATCGGCATCGAGAAAGGAAAGCCTTTCAGCCCCGATGCTCGGATGAAGAAAATCTTGACGGACGCTGCCAATATAGGTGCGGTAACCGCACGCACCATCGCTTTCAAGATTCGCGGCAAAGACGCCTATTTCTACCCCAACAGTTCGTGGCGACTGCCCTTCTTCGGCGGCTACAAGTTTGAAGTTGCGCCGGGCGTCAGCAATCTGGATGGGGCCGCCTTCTTCTATTACTTCGCCACGGGCGTCACCCCTGCAATGGCGATGAAGATGGTCGGTGAAGGGTCCCAATACCCTTGGTCCGCCCAGGACTCGAAGGGTAACCCATTCGCGGGCGGCAAGACCTACAAGCTACACCTGCCTCCGCACGTGCCGGTCAAGGACTTCTGGTCAGTCATCGTCTATGACAATCAGACACGTTCGATGCTGCAGACTGATCAGCAGTTCCCGAGCGTGAGTAGTCAGAAAAAGGGAATTAAGGTCAATTCGGACGGTTCGGTGGATGTCTATTTTGGTCCGAAAGCGCCTGCCGGCTTTGCGAACAATTGGATTCAGACGATACCGGGTAAAGGCTGGTTCATGATCCTTCGGCTCTATGGCCCGCTGGAGCCATGGTTCGACAAGATCTGGCGCCCGAGCGAGATCGAGCTTGTGTCGGGTGGATAGAATGAAAACATAAATGTGCTCAGCTTAGAAATGAGAGAGGCCGCCGCGAGGCGGTCTTTCTTTTGTGCACATCATGTTGCGGTGCAGGAGTCCGTTATTGACCGATTCCGTTGAAAAAGGCGGCGGTTGCGGCACATGGCGAAGCAGTAGCCCACGATCAGCATCCGCATCATCAGTTCCGGATCGATCGAGGGCCTGCCCATCGTGCTGTAGAAAGTGGCCGGCTCTCGCCGGAGCTCTCCTAGCTCGACGAACCTGTCGATCGACCTCAAGAGGTGATCTGGGGCACCTCGGGCCGGCCTAAGTTAAACTTTATTAGTAACTTTAACAAACGAGCCTTTGCGTGGCTCTTCTTTCTAGTGTGGCTTTGGTCAATATAATGCCCGCGCTTGTAGCACACGCGGCTGGGGAGACATCCTGATGAGTATCATGAATCGCGCTCTGTTAATTGCAGCACTTGCGACATTTGGAACAACAGCATCCGCTCAGTCGGCGGACACAAATCGCTACGAAATGCTGACAACTCAGCAGAGTGGCAACAGCTATCAAATTGCGGCCGCTTCTGACGGCAAGATTGATCGGACCCGCAACGCTATAATTTTGGACAAGCGCACAGGAGTGCTGTGGTCGCTGGACAATTCATTACTACCAACTTATCTCGGAACAATATATCCAATTAAGTCTAGCGGTCCATTTGCCCGCATTATTCACGTTCCGCCACAAGATCGTTAAAACTTCTGAGGTGTGATCATCTGATGGGACCGTTCGGCGCTGGCCGGATGTCGCTTGTGATTTTGCTGCAGGTGATCCCTACGGGTCCAGCTACCTGCGCCAAACGGTTCCGTGATCGTCAATTCAAATAGAAGAGCGCGCAAAGGCTTACTGCCCGACTGGGTGTCATAAAATGATAAGTTGATACTTGGATTGGTGACCGGCGTTTTGCCAAAACGGAGGCCAAGATGTTGGGAAGAATTTATCTACTTGTAATTTGGACATTAGCATTGGCGACCGGCGCGAGTGCCGCAGGGACGGCTGGACATCATCATGGTGGTTCGCGCGGTGGTTGGCATAACAGTGGTTTACATCGCGGCGATTTCCCTCGCGGCCGTGGCTTACAACGAGGCGGCCGATTTTTCCCCTACTATAGCGGTGACTATTTCGTAATTCCCAACGTCAATGAATGGGCAGTGGCACCGACGCCGCAATTGCCGCCACCGCCTCCTCCCCTCGTACCGCCGGCCCTCGAATTGAACTGTCATCATAGTCAGCAAATCGTAACAGTCCCTGCGGAAGCAGGTGGCAAACGACAATTCACGATTACTCGCTGCTAAAAGCTACTGCGACCTATGAGAGTCTCCGCCTTACCTTCGACATAACGAGAGGCAAACCGCATTACCGCATCAAAGGCGAGGCCCCCGAGTTGATGAGAAGCCAGGGGCCTCTTGATCCTACGAGAATACAGGTGCGGGAAGCGACGCGGCTTGCTTTCGTTACTTGTGCGCGGCCAACGGCAATAATGTCGGTCGTCAGCAACGCTATCGGCAGTTTGCGCTAAGAACGCAACGCCATTGCCCATGAAAACCCTTTGCCACGGCGTCGACTTATAGAGCTTGGCGAGGGCTATACAGGTTCAGACAAGCGGCCTAGAGTTACGCCTGAATTAAATGCTACGGGAGGGCATGCAATGAAAAATCCGCTTCCCTTTATATTCGCTCTTGGCATCGTCATGGCGCCAAGCGCCCGAGCGATGCCTGTCATGGCCCCTAGCCAACCGCAGGCCAGCCTAACAATTCAAGTCGGCTACGGATGCAGCCTCGGTGTCCATCGAGGCCCCCTTGGCGCATGTACCCCCGTCTATTTTTACGGGGGATATTACCGGGCACACGGTCGCGGCTACTATCGTGGATATCGTCGCGGCTATTACGCAGGTCGGCATCGCCACAATGTCTATCCATATGTTCGCCGTCTTCCCGGCGACGTTGTGTACGTTGATAAAGGCATCTGTGGCTTTGGGTCGTATCTGTCTTGCGTGAACTTGACGTGCTGGCGGTATTGCTATTGACGAAAGCGCCTCTGCTTAAGCGAAACCGCGAGCAAGCTCAGAAAGGCCGATAATTCCGAAGCAAATTGCCTGCGGAGAATTTTGCAGCAGCGCTTAAGTGCGGCCTCGCTGCCTCCCTTATCTCCTTGGCTTGCGCTCGGCTCGGCGTGACCGATGATGAGCAGACGGCACAGCTGACTCAGCGATCACAGCGGCCAAATCCCTGTGATCACCCATTTTATTTTTCTATGCGCTTGCCGCGGAAAATTCGCACGACGGTCTATCGATATTGCGATCAGAGGCACAGATCGCGACATCCGTCGTGACCGAGATAGGCGCGTGACACTGGCACATTTTCAAGATAAGCAATTAACTCGTGCTAACTTGATTTTTTTAGCACAATTCTTTCCGATGGCAATCAGATCTGATCGCTATCGACAACAGTCAAAGCGTGGAGGTTTGCATTAAGGGTAAAATACCAAAGCGTTTTGAGAAAAAAGACTCCTGTTCGAACCAAATTGATGAAATGCAAGAATTCGATCCGTACGAGCACGGTTTGTTTATCGACGCCGACGAATTTAGTTTTTCTGTACCCTGGAAGATGGGAAAATATGGTCGTGCCGGACCACTCACTGACGAGCAGATAAGCTCCATCGCAGCCGAGTTCGCTCTTGGATCCGATGATCTCCGAAGGCTCTCGGTATACCTGGGAATAGTACTTCATCCGTCACAAAATTTCATCTCGATCACTCGATCAACAGCCGCGGCACGAGCCGCCACGGAGGTCCAGCGCGCGCACAAAGAGGTTGAGACCGCAATAGCGGCCGTTAACCGGTAAGCATCCGCCGAGTACCGCAGGTGCGCGGATTTTGCTTGCGGCATATGGCTCAAGCGGCTGCTTGCAGGCTCGCCATCTTCCAGTGCCATGGCAGCAGTTCAGGAAGCCGCGCTTGCGGGATGTTGGCGATGCGGGCGAGCACGTCGGCGAGCCAGTCGAGCGGATCGATATCATTGAGCTTGGCCGTCATGATCAACGTCGCCATGACCGCCGCCCGATCGGCGCCGCGTTCGGAGCCGGCGAACAGCCAAGACTTGCGACCTATTGCAAATCCGCGCAGGGCGCGCTCGGCCGCATTGTTCGTGAGGCAGATCCTGCCATCGTCGATAAAGCCGGCGAACCGATCCCAGCGCTTGAGCATGTAGTTGATCGGCTTGACGACCGAGGCCGAGCGCGACAGGCGGGATCGCTCGTCGCGTAACCATGCTTCCAGAGCGGTCAGAAGTGGCACACTTTGCTCGCGGCGCACGCGCAGACGTTCGTCGGCGTTCATCCGGTTAATGCCGCGCTCGATCTCGAACAGCGCATCGATGCGCTTGACCGCCTCCAGCGCGACCGGTGAGATCGCCGCCGCATTTTTTCCACGCCGGGCATTGGCCGCGATATCGGCCAGTTCGAAGAACTGCCGCCTTGCGTGGGCCCAACACAGCGCCGAAGTAATCGCTCCTTGCACTCGCGACGGATCATAAAGTGCGTTGTACCCGCCATAAGCATCGGCCTGCAGGATGCCGGTGAAGCTTGCAAGATGGCGAACGGGATGCTCATGCCGTCGATCGCGCGAGGCGTAATACAGCGCCGCCGGCGGCGCGCGACCGTCAAAGGGCCGATCATCACGGACATAGGTCCAGATATGCCCCGTGACCGTCTTGCCCTTGGCCAGGATCGGCACCGTCGTGTCGTCGCCATGCAGCCGCTCGGCAGCCAGCACGTGGCGTTCGATCAGCGCATGCAGGGGCTGTAGGACGCTCGTGCAGGCGCCAACCTGATCGGCCAGTGTCGACACACTCAGATCGATGCCTTCGCGCCGGTATCGCTCGCTCTGCCGGTTCAATGGCTGATGCTGGCCGAACTTCTCGAACAGGATCATGGCCAGCAGGTTCGGCCCGGCGAAGCCGCGCGGCGTGACATGGAACGGCGCCGGCGGCTGCGTGATCGTCTCGCATTCCCGGCACGAGAACTTCTCGCGCACCGTCTGGATCACCTTCCACCGCCGCGGGATCACCTCCAGCGTCTCGGTGATATCCTCACCCAGCTTCGACAGCTTCGCCGATCCGCAGCAGGGACAGCTTTCCGGCGCGGCGATGACGATGCGCTCACGCGGCAGGTGTTCGGGGAATGGCTTACGCGAAGGCCGCTTGCGCTCGAACGACTGGACTGTCTGCGTCCGGGCCGCCGCCTGCTCGGCCGCCAACTCATCCTCGGTCGCCGCCGCCTCCAGGTCTTCCAGCTGCAGTTCCATCTGCTCCAGCAGCCGCGCCTTGCGCTCCGAGCGGCTGCCATAAAGCTCCCGCCGCAGCTTTTCGATTGCCAGCTTGAGATGGGCAATCAGCGCTTCACTGCTTGAAAGATCTGCCTGAGCATTGGCCGCTTCGGCTTTGGCAACCGCTGCATTGGCCTCTGCCAGGACGCGCGCGTTACGCTCTGCCAGGATCATCGCGTGAGCGGCAGCAAGATCGGATGGCAGAGGTTCAGACGCCGATGTCATAGGCCCAAGAGAATCATATTCGTCAGCAACTGCAAAGAAAATCCGTCATCCAACCGACGTCGGACGCCAGGTTTGCAGCGGATTGCGCCAATCAATTCCAGACAGCAGGTAGCCGAGCTGAGCCGACGAGATCGTCACCGCGCCGTCGGCCGCGCTCGGCCATAAGAATCGACCCCGTTCCAATCGCTTCACGAACAGGCAGGCTCCCTGGCCATCGTGCCAGATAACCTTCAACAGATCGCCGCGACGGCCGCGAAAGACAAAGAGGTGACCGCTCAGCGGATCGCGCCGCAGCACCTCCTGCACGAGCAATGAGAGGCCCGGGAATCCCTTCCGCATGTCCGTGTGCCCGGTCGCCAGCCAAACCCGCACCCCGCTCGGAAGCGGAATCACGGCAGTGCCTCAAGCCCGCGGACCAGCCGCAACACGGCACCGATATCGGCATCACGATCGACGATGATGCGCCGGCCGTTCGCGCTGACGATCTCAACCCGACCGCCGACCGGTTCGACCGCCTGCGCGAGCGGCTCCGGTGTGATTGTCGCCGGCACAAAACTGGCCGTCGCGCCAAGCCGTCCTTCCCGGTGCAACCTGCGCCACGTGAATATCTGCTGTCGGGAGATCCCGTGCCGCCGCGCCGTCGCCGAAGCCGCTCGCGGCTGCGACAAGCTTTCCGCCACGATCCGAAGCTTCTCCTCGGCCGTCCAGCGCCGTCGACGCCCGGTATCGACCACTTCAAGCCGACTGATCTGATGACTGTCAGTAATGATATCCATACTGACTATCAACTATCCGCCAGACGATTCACGCAAGACGGCCGACGCCGGATGGATACGTTAACCGCGCCATTTTGCGGCTTGAGCGCGTGCAACCGAATTCTTCGGGAGGCCCGGATAATACTGAGCGATTTCAGCAGATCATGGTACTGCCGCTCGAAGCAGGCCTTGGGCAGCTCAGCGCCGCGCTGAGCGTGATCGATGAGGTCTCGAAAAGCCCCCAGGCAGCGCTTCTGATCGCGCCGGACGACAAGCGGCGGCCAAGCGACCTGAATTATAGGCGCCGACCGGAATATCACCAGTTAGGTAGGTCATATAATTGTGGACGCCTTTATTCCACCGGAGTGAGGCCGTCGGATAAAGATCGCCCATGCCGAACACTGAACTGTCAATGCTACCTGTCCTGGTCGCAACCAATGGACCCACCATAGCGGTCAATGTGCCATCAACGGACACATCATTATGTCCGAAAAGACCCGTCATACCCAGAGCGAATTGCCCACCGAGAACAGGTGTCGTAAAAACATAAGTTGCATTTAGTAAGTCAAGATCCGCATCCGCGGACAAGTTGCTGTTCAGATTTACATTCACTGTGGGATTCAACTTCCCAATCCTGATCTGCTGCGCGGCGCTAACTCCACCTCCCCCTGTCACCGACGTGTGATAGTAGATAGTCGCGAATGCCCATCCCGGCTGCTGTGGCGTTGCGGCCAGGCTTCCATATTGGCCTGGCAACCAAAAGCTTACTCCTCCCTCGTCGGCAGTTGCCGAACCACCGCCGCCGGCTAGGGCTGTACACAGAAAAGCAATTCCGATTGGCCACCGCACAACGCGCTCGCGAATTGCTTCCCAAAGCATGCTTGCCTCCCTGCCCCTGGATTAAAGCCCAACCCTGCAACCTCATTCTTCGGACCACCGCGCCCGCGACCAGATGGACCTAGGTCCATATTGCGCGAGACCAAGGTCGAACTCGACGGACCGTCCTGTCAATTCAAGAATAACGACATGCGACGGATATGCGTTTCGACCGACAAAGATGCGCCCGGTTCCCCCTCCCCTATGCCCCCCAACCGGGCGATGGGCGGCCAGTCTTCTCAGGCTGGCCGCCTTCTCTTAAGCGCGCGGTCGATGCACTCCGAACCCGGGCGCTGGCCAGCGAGGCGGCGGGACCGCAAACAACAGCGCAGTGGCGCTATGCCAAGAGCTACCGCGCTTCGCAGCGACGTACACCCGGATTGACACCTTCTCCCGATGAACACGTCACCCTCACGGATCGCGATCGTGGATGACGACGAAGCCGTACGGACAGCGCTTGTGAGGTTGCTGCGATCGGCCAATTACGAAGTTTCCGCTTACACGTCGGTTGAAGACTTTCTCTCCGCCCTAAGAGATAACGTACCCGCTTGCCTTTTGGTCGACTACCAGATGCCGAAAATGACCGGCCTAGACCTACAATCGGAACTTCAACAAAATGGGATTCTCATCCCAACAATCATCATCACCGCGCATGATGAACCGTCAATCCGAAAGAACTGCATCAACTCTGGTTCAGCCGCCTTTCTTGCCAAACCTGTAGGCAAGAAGGCCCTTTTGGCGGCAATCGATCACGCCCTAAATCAAGCGCCGCTTGCCGGGCCACCCGTTAATGCCTAGTCAATATACGCCACTCGATCGGTACAAGAGAGATGACGCTCTCTATATATGGATGCCCTGCGTGCTCATTCGCTCTGATACGTTTGTCTATGGGTGAACCCCTGCCATTTCGGCAAGGCGTACAAGATCCGCAACGGTTCGCACGCACATTTTGTGCATCATCCGGCCCCGGTGCAACTTGACGGTCTTCACCGAAATTCCAAGCTGCCAAGCGATCTGCTTGTTCAGCAAGCCTGACACGACGCCGTTTAGCACCTCCTTTTCTCGCGGCGTCAATTGACCTAACCGAACGCTAACGTCATCAACTTTGTCTTTCTGTTCGCGCTCGCTTGTTTGACGATTACGTGCGGTCGAAATTGCCTCAAGAAGATCTCCCGCCTTCGCCGGCTTGGTAAGAAACTCAATTGCTCCCCTTTTCATTGCCTGCACGCTAGCAGGTACTTCGGCAGCACCACTCAGAAAAATGACAGGGCGATCGGCCTTTTGGGCAGCGAGCTCCCGCTGTATTTCAAGTCCACTCATATCCGGCATCGACATGTCTAGAATTGCGCAGCCCGGCAGATTCGGATCGTGCTGGTCCAAAAACTCACGCCCTGACAGATATGCACGAACTTCATAACCCTTTGTCTTCAGCAGACGTGACAGCGATTTCAACACTGATCGATCATCATCGACGACAAACGCAACAAAATCGGTACTCAACATGACCAGCTACTCCCTCTTCGCGACAGGTAACGTCAGCGTCGCTGTGGCGCCCCCATCTTGGTTATTTTCAAGTGCGATATTCCCACCATGCAACTCAGCAATTGTCGTACAGATCGAAAGGCCAAGTCCTAGTCCCTCCGACTTTGTCGACACGAACGGCTCAAACATATTTCCATCGAGCGCGCGGGGCACACCGGGCCCATTGTCGGAAACGGTAATGCAGACGCGAATGTCTCGCGCCTCGGTTCGGATCGTGACTTTTTTATAGCCCTCGGCAAATGGCGGAGAACCGAATGACTCCATTGCATTCATGAGAATGTTGATGAGAACCTGTTGCAACTCAACGAAATCTCCTCGAACTGGCGGAAGCGTTCGATCACAATCCACAACAAGATCGACTCCCCTGCGCACGATCTCATTTCGAAGCAATGAATGCGTCGCTCCCACAATTCGGTCGACGGAAATATACTCAAGGTTTCCACTGTCGCGTTTAATTAGGCTTCGAACGCGGCTAATCACGTCGGCGGCTCGCTTGTCCTCCGTCACAATATCCTGCAACGCTTCTCGCGCCCCATCGATGTCCGGCGGCTCCATTGTCAGCTGCTCGATGGCGGCCTCCGCATTTGACATCACGGCCGTAAGCGGCTGGTTCAGCTCGTGAGCGATCGAACTCGATAATCTGTTGACGACTGACTGCCGCATTAGTTGCGAAACCTCGCGGCGCTGGCTTCCATCGAGAGTCGTAAGGGTCTGCTTTACGAGAACGAGTTCTGTAATGTCTTCGTGGGCGACGACGACGTAAGCCACATCATTGGCGTCAAAACGGTTCGCCTGAAGCTGAAACCATCGGTTTCCACAGACGTACTCCAAGACGAAATGGTTTATTCTTCCCGACAGCGTCGCCTCCAGTTGTTCGGCAACGCGGGCCGCAGTCGGCTCCACCTCGGCTGCTGAACGACAGATATCAAGGTAGTTCTGGCCCAGGCCGTGGTCCGAACCAAGGTAGCCATTTCCCACGGCAAACCGATGCCACGCGCTGTTGACGCCGGTAATGAACCCCATTGGATCCAGGATGGCGATGTGGGCCGACAGAGCGTTTAGCGCTGCCAAGAGCAGGCCGTTGCTGCTCTCCGCTTTCTGTTCAGCCAGTTTTCGATCAGTGATATCATGAAAAAACACTACCGCCCCATCGCCAGACGGATAGACATGATAGTCCAGCCATCGATCGGGACGCACCGCTGACCGTACTTCGGCATGCATTGGCCGACGCATCTCTAGCGCCTCCTTCGTCAAGCCTGCGCACTGGGCAGCCGGGCCACACCAATCCCAGAAGTTGGTACCGACAACCTGGTTTCGTCTAGCGCCCATCCATTCGAGGCAGGCGTGATTGATATCGGTCAGCCTATAGGTGTGATCGAGTGTGAAATAGCAATCGGTGATGCTTCTCAAAGTTCGGCGAAGATTTGCATGCGCCAGCTTGACTAATCGCTCCAATTCCTTCTGGTCTTGAATTGACGTCGCAACACCCAACAATGTCGTTGCACAGCCTGCAGCGTCACGGTTCAAGATTTTCTCTCGGCAGCTTAGCCACTTGTACGTTCCGTCCGCACACCGCACACGCTTCTCTGTGGTCGCGACAACATCATCGTCCATCCGCTTGGTCCAAGCGCGATGAGCTTGGAGCATGATCGCGTCGTCAGGATGAACGATGGCTTTCAACCCAACCTTCGTCAAATCGGCGATTTCGGCTTCGGTGTACCCGAGCACCTCCTTAACTGGACCGCCAATGACATTTAGTCGCGCGCCAACTAAATCGACTAGATAGATAATGTCCGGTGCAGCTTCGATAACACCTTGCAAAAGGCGCAGGCTTTTCGCAGCGAGTTCTAGCGCCTCGGTTTCGTCCGTCCGATCCCAAGCACTACCCAAGATTTGACGGATTTTACCCTGCCGATTTCGTACAGGCGTCAGACTTGTCCGCCACTGGCGTACGCCACTTGGGAATTCGAGCGTGGTATCGTAACGAATCGGCGAACCTGCCCTGACGCAGTGCCGGTAGTGATCCGTAACCGCATCCGCCACACTTGCAGGTAGCGCTTCGTGCGGAGTTTTGCCCTCGAGTTGCCTCCTTTGGATTCCTGTCTTTCGTTCGTAAGCCGCGTTCACGGTCTCAAAGGTGAACTTGCCGGCCGAATTGACACCGATAACAAAAAGACAGTCGTCGGAACACTCAAACCAAGCCTTGTACGCCGCTTGCGCCTCATCGCCAAATGATGCAGGTGCGCTCTTCGCCGCTGGAACGTCCGATCGCTGGTGCTGAGCTAAGGTCATCGAATTGCGCGCCACGATTTCATCTGTCGTTGCCGCCCCGGCGCTAGGATTGCGTCTTGGCAATCCAACAGCAAAGCCTCGTCGCATCGGGAGGGAAGTAGTTTAAGCGACCAGGACCAAAACCGTGCCACCGTAGGTACACTTGCTCTGACCATTGCCCCCACCCCACACTCTAAATCCGTATCTAGTCGACTAGACTATGATCAAATTGCACGGCATGGGAATTGTACTTGGGTAGCCGATGCTATACCTAGGTACTTTGCGCAATTACGGTATTGCGATACTCAGAGAAGGCCCCCACACGAACATATCGCGCGAACACGAGGCGCCACCGCGCATTACGTGTTTTGAAGCTTTGGCGATTAGTCAGCCGGTGAGCAATCAGGCGCCTCATCATCCTTAAGCGCCTTTTCCAGACAATCGATCAACTGCTCGTCGTCAAATGGTTTGCTGAGAAATCCGTAAGCACCAGCGGTTATTGCGCGCGTGCAAATTCTCTCCTCGGGAAAGGCGGTAATAAAAATGATCGGCGTCCGGCGACCGCGCTTGATGAGCTGAGACTGCAGGTCGAACTCCGCTCATACCGGGCATTTGCACATCCGCGATGAGACATGACGTCTCACGCAAGCTCTCGGATTCGAGATACGCCTCAGCGGAGTGAAACGCGATCGCCTCATAGCCTATCGAGCGAACGAGGCTTTTCGTGGACTCACGAACGGATTCGTCATCATCGACAATGGAAATCACGGGAGCTTTAGCCATGAGTTGTCCTTTGGGCCGAGATGAATATAACTCGCTGCTGAGAACAACCATTGTATGTGCGGAAGGGTCCGGCATACATATGCCCGTAGTAGCTATACTTAGGTATAGGTCTGGTTCAGCCGAATTGAGGGCGGAGTTTGAGGAGTTCAGCCATCCGTACGAGGTCCGCCAACGATTTCGCACCCATCTTTCGCATTACGTTGCCTCGATGGACCTTGACCGTAATTTCGCTAAGGTTGACTCTACTTGCAATCTGCTTGTTCATGAGGCCTTCCGCAACCAGGCTCATGATCTCTCGTTCACGAGTCGTGAGCAGTTCGAATCTCGACTTTACGTCGGCCACCGAACCTTCCGCGTCGCGTCGTTTCCGATCTCGCTCAAGGGCGAGTTGAACGGCATCCAACATATCTTGGTCGCGGAACGGCTTTGTGAGAAACTCAACGGCTCCCGCCTTCATCGCGCGAACGGTCATCGGAATATCGCCGTAACCGGTCATGAAGACAATTGGAATTTGAATATTGGCATTTGATAATTCAAACTGAAAGTCGAGACCGCTGCTGCCTGGAAGCCTTACGTCGAGGACCAGGCAACTTGGGCCAAGATCTGACAGGCCACTTTGGAAAAATTCGGCACTCGAAGCCAGCGTCTCGACATGCAATCCGACCGAGCGGAAGAGGCTCGAAAGCGACTCACGCACGGATGAATCATCGTCAATTACGAAAACCGTCCGTCGTACCTCCGAGCCGTGATCCGCCATTTACGACCCTCTCCGGCATCCCGTCTGTGGGCACAATGACGAGAACACCTCGTTAGCCTCTCGGTCGAGGAGCCGCCGCCAATGGCCTATCTGACGTCTTTGAACTCTGTCTGACGAAAAGCTTATGAAAATGTCGCGTTTATTGTCCGAACCTCGCAACACAAAGGCTATGCAGGTTGACACATAAGAGATGCCTTCAGCGTAACGGCTAAATCTCAAACGATTGAGTCTAAATGACAGCATGTGCGACCTCGAGTTCGAGAAAGACCTTTTCGAAATTTTCTGTACGTCGATATTTGATATGAAATGGTTTGCGTCGACGGTATTTCAGTACATCTGTCAACGTCTACGGGGGGATAAGCCACAGCACGATCTCCGCCCGCCTTGGCAAGGCAAGTCATGACGCATTGTGGCCTCGCAGCAGGCGGCGCGCAAGCCTAGGACCTAGGTCTATATCGACCCGAAAGGCGCCATGCCTGAAACTCCCTCCGGAAGAGAATGACAATTGCTTCGGCGCGACCAATTCACTGGGGAAAATCCAGTCGAGTGGGGTAGCTCTCCTAGGAGGGATGGCCGGTGGCTTACCGATTTGAAATCTACAAGGACAAAGCGGGCGAATATCGGGTCCGGTTCAAAGCGCCCAACAACGAGACGCTTTTTTCAACGGAAGGATATGCGTCGAAGACCAGCGCGTTGAACGCGATTGCGTCGATTTAGAGCAATGGTCCATCCGCCGTTATCGACGACCGCTCGAAATAGCTCGGCGAATGTGACTATGGCCGCCCTTCGGCGACAACCGCACGGCTTTACGCTATTGAAATTGAATTCTGTATTTTCGATAGTCCTTACGAATTGCGAAGTTTGATACTAACTCTCTGATTGTTTTGATATTACAATTCGTCGCCCGCGCAGCTAGTCAACCGTCGTCGTCGCTTTAATCGATAGCACGCTCAAGCAACGCAGGCCGGGTACTCATGAACGCGGACTGATGTCCGCTTCAATTCAAAAGCGACTAAACTGCTTTGCTGCAGCGACTCGATGGGCAAGCGACCGACGTGGCACTACAGTCAAGCCCTCGGTGCGAGTGCCACTCCAGTTAGACTGTCAGCTCGCCGGCTCCGGTTCGGGAAATTTCCATTCGCCATCAAGGATTTCGGCACGCGGCCGGTAAGTCGTACTGTATAATTCCAGCCCGATACGATAGGCAGACAGTTGGGAAGTTTGCCATCGCAACCATCGAACTTGATCGCGATGGCGCCGTCCGCGCCCTTCTTCGCGGCAACGTTGTTGAGTGAATAGGCGTTCTAAGGATTCTTCTCGAAATAACCGGCCGCGTTGTAGACGCTGATCGACCAGAAGGCACTCACCGGCACAGTCTTGACGCGAAGTTTGTAAACAGTCTTGCCGTCATTCTTAGGCACTGAACCACTGATATAAGTCGCGTCCTTGTCAGGATTGCCACCCCAGCCGGCGGCGGTGCCGATCAGGTGCTTGATTGGATCGACATGGCCTTTGGCGGCGAAGGCGTGGCTGAGCTGTTGGTGTGTCTGGCCAGTACCAGCAAGGCACCACGGATTTCTTTGAGGCTCACCTGATCCCAGTTTGGTAGTTCAAGTTTGCCCGCAACCTTCTGCTCGACCTGGATCGCATTTTGAAGGTTGTGCAGCTTATCGAGGTCCTTCGGATCGTTGGGATTAACGAAGGTGCGGATTGACACCATCGCATAGCGCGTGCCGACAATCTTTTCGGTGAGAGTGTGTTGTTTATGGCCGTACGCGACAAACGGGACATAGTGGTCTTCGTTGATGATCTGGAGTGACATAAAGCGCTTGCCAGCGTCCGGCAACGTGATTGTCACCGGTCCGGCCGCGAGATCAAACACGCCGAACGAATAGAGAGTATCTCGATTCAGCCGAATGACCGTCTGGTTGTCGATCGAGGCAGGGTCGCGATTATGCTTGAGCTTGCCAAGCTCCGCCTCCTTCGCATTGATCGCAAAGTAGTGGTCGGATTCGGCACGCGCGAAGTTGGTAACGGTAACCGGAACCGCATTGCCCTTTAACGGCTGCGCACCTGCCGTCGTAGATAAGACAACCACGAATATTGACATGACGATCGGATTTTTCATGGCTCAACTCCGGCGGCGACGAGAGCAGATATTTGCGCTAGGGTGTGGCCGCGGACCTTATTTAGCCTTAATCCACCTTGCTTCCACTCGGCTATCGTTGCGATCAATCAGTCCACGTCTCAAACTATGCAACTCGGCAACGCTCTACGGCCCCCTTGATCTGTAAACTTTCGCCGCAGTCACCCACGAAGGAAAAGCGCCGTAAGCCCAGCTATTGTAGGCGCGGCGGCACCCCTTCCGGTGGAAGCCACTCGGTATTCAGCACGCGTTTAACAAGCTCGGGATCGAGGCTAGGGCTGATGAGCCGCTTGAACGCATAGGCAAGCTCTCGATACTCCCAGTAACAATTCGGCGCTCGCTGTTCCGGCAAGAACTTTTTTTCGACAACGTCGGCGAACAGCCTTGGATCCGCGCCATACGCCATGCAGATAAGGTTGTAGAACCGCTGAGCCGAGGAACCGTGCACATCGGAAAAGGCTTTCATTTTTATGGTCATCTCCGGCTTCTCAATAATATTCTTGTAGGAATATGCGGCACCGCCAATTAGCCGCCGCGCGTCTCTCTTTCCCATCTGCAACATGATGTACGCCGAAAGCTGATCGGCGGCATCTTCCGGGCGCCCGAATATCGGCACATCTAGAAGATCGAACATTGCATGTCCCATTTCGTGGGCGGTGACATAAAAGAACTGGCCAACGATTGCGTCGGTGCGCGTAATTCCCGCGGGCGTTACCTCGTTTGGCAATTTTTTGAATATGTCATTCACGTATTCGTAGCAGATCGTCAGTACGGCATCGCGATCTTTACGTTGGTACCAGGCGTTCACCATCCCGCAGGTTTTCGACTTCACCGTCAGATCGACGGGAAGCCGAAACGGGCTGAATAGTTCTTGGACTTTTTCAAGGACATGCCGGTTCTTCATCAGTTCATAGACACGCTCCTGGTCCATCTTCTCCGGCGGGATGTATTCCACCTTGATACGGTTGGGCAGGCGCTCGGCAGATGCCGGCTTCGCCAGGAAGGAGAGCGTATGCGCGACGACTAGGATTAGAAGGAATGCGGTCACTCGAATGCACATGATCACCTCCAAGGAACCCGCTGAATATCGCAGCAAAATTTCTGCGACTACGCTCCAAGGGCCAAGGCAATTTCGAACAGGATGCCTGTCCGCGGCCGATCGACTGCATTGAACCTCGAGGATTTAACGCCCCATAGCCGTGACACGGAGAACAACCGCCAGCCGCGATGGGCTACCATTCAAAGTTGTCCTCAAACGCGTTACGCATGTACTGCGCCGGTGACGCACTCGTGTTCGCGTCATGCTCACTTTTCATGTAGCTCGCTGGGTTCGGCGACCGCATGTAAGCGCTGGGATTAGTCGGCTGCATGTAGGCACTTGGATTTACCGGCTGCATGTAGGCGCTCGGATTTACCGGCTGCATGTAGGCGCTCGGATTTACCGGCTGCATGTATTGGGACACGTTAGCCGCAGGATCTGGATACATGTATTGAGACGGGTTCGCGTACATGTACTGAGACGGGTTCGGGGCCATGTATTGGGATGGGTTGGCGTACATGTACTGCGACGGATTTGGATACATGTATTGAGACGGGTTCGCGTACATGTACTGCGACGGATTCGGGGCCATGTATTGGGATGGGTTCGCATACATGAACTGCGGACGCGCCCCACCCGCTAGGTAAAGCTTGCCTCCCGAACGGAAAATAATAGCCCCTTCTGGCAGCGGGCCGGCCCTCAGTTTTTGTATCGTGGCATTTGGGTCGCTCTTGCCCTTGGCCTTACCTTTGGCAACATCGAAAGACTGCGGATCGACGAACAGAGCATCACCGTCGGCCATTTGGCCTATCACATTCTTCGCTGGAATCGGCGTATGCGCGATGGCGTTTTTGTCAGAGACTTTCGGTTGAGCGCTCGTCGCATGAGAACTAGTCGAGGCGAACCCGAGGCCCATAATGGTCAAGGTGAACACGACCGCCCTGTATCGAGAAGTAGTCATCGGACCTCTCCTTTTGCTGTGCTTGCTGGCGTATTTGTATATTTTCAAATCAATTCCGGTCTCTTGATTCATCCTGTTCGATGCGGGGCTTTGTGCCGAACAATGGCCGAAGATTTCTTCATGACGTCTTGACGACGCTCTGATGCACTATAGCGCCGTCGTCCGGTAACCTCGCTCGTCGGCACTTCGCGCGTCGAGATGGACCATGGTCCAGCTAGTAGAAACGGGCGCTTCTAATAGATTCCGCTATACCAGTATTTCTTCCGCAAATTCAGGATGGCGCAACATGATATCTCGATCGACGTTCCGCGCGTATTTGGGGGCTGTCGCGATGGCGGCAGGCTCGGCGCTCACGTGTGTTGCAGCCCATGCCCAAGTCCCTTTGGGCGTTTACGAGGATAAGAACGGCTATGTTGATGTGCAAAATCTCACTTGCGCGCAGCTCGCCGGCACCTATCAGGAAGACGCTGACCTTTTAGCGGCTTGGTACAGCGGTTGGTACAATGGCTTGGCCAAGGCGCACCGCGCTAGAATTTCGCGAATCAAGGAAGATGAGCACTTGGTTATCGTCTACTGCAAGGCGCACCCGCAGGTGACGATCATTCACGCGATCGACGTGATCTTCAAAAGGAAGAAGGGATAACGGCCTGCCTCCTGGCGAGCAATGGCAACCGTCGAGGCTGGACCAAGGTCCAACTAGGTTTTCAGCCTCATCTCGCCCACCGTTAAAGCTGCAGTTGCGGCGCCAAAACAGTGACGTCGGGTACACCAATCAAAGCCTTGGAGAATGTTATGAAGTCTACTCATGTTCTTATCGCAGTTTCTTTCCTTTCATTGGTCACATCGGCTGTGATCGCCAATGCTCAGACCAAGCTTACACGGGAGCAGGCCTGGGGAGCGTGCATGAAAGCGGTGGACGCATCCACTCCGAAAACAGACCGCAACGACGCTGAACGTACGGCGGCCTTCAAGGCCTGTATGGCCAAGATGGGCTACCCCGCTGGCTAATGAGCGGCGAACCGCCGCTCACGAGTGAACGGACGGTTGAAATTTTCACCCATCCAATCTCAACCTTTGTCCGCCGGGACGAAGCGTGCCGTATCACCGAGCGAACATCCGGGGCGCGGAGCGCTTTCAACCAGCGCCTCGGATAAAGGCGGACAGAAATGCTTTTGACCACTGAGGCAGCTGACATCGGTTCGCGCGTGGACATGATTTTTGTTCCGGGCGGCACCTATCGCATGGGATCCGACAAGCATTACCCGGAGGAGGCACCGGTCCATCGCGTGACGGTCGACGGATTTTGGATTGATCGCACCCCCGTCACTAACGGCGCCTTCCGCAAGTTCGTCAACGCGACCGGATATGTGACATTTGCCGAAATTCGTCCTGATCCTAAAGACTACCCAGGCGCCCAACCTCAAATGCTGAAGGCCGGTTCACTTATATTCGTGCCGCCTCGGCATCCCCTCGATCTACGAGACTGGAGCCAATGGTGGACGTTCAAGTTCGGCGCAAACTGGCGGCGCCCCTACGGACCGCGCAGCTCGATCAGCGGGCTCGAAGATCACCCGGTCGTGCACATCGCTTACCAAGATGCGGAGGCTTACGCCAAATGGGCCGGCAAAGCTCTGCCCACTGAAGCGGAATGGGAGTTTGCCGCACGCGGCGGATTGGAAGACGCCGAGTTTGCCTGGGGTGATGAATTCACCCCGGGCGGCCGACAGATGGCGAATACGTGGCAAGGGACATTTCCATACGAAAACACGAAGCTCGATGGCTACGAGCGGACCTCACCCGTAACCACTTTCCCGCCAAACGGCTATGGCGTTTACGATATGATCGGCAATATCTGGGAATGGACTTCAGACTGGTATGCAGCCAAACACGAGGCGGACGCCCAGAAAGCATGCTGCATCCCTGAGAACCCGCGTGGCGGTCGCAAAGAAGACAGTTACGATTCCTGCCAGCCTCAGATCAGAATTCCGCGCAAAGTCTTGAAGGGGGGCTCGCATCTTTGTGCGCCCAACTATTGCAGAAGGTATCGCCCAGCTGCGCGGCATGCCGAACCCATCGACACCTCGACGAGCCACGTCGGTTTCCGTTGCGTTCGGAGACGAAACGACGTGTGACAATGCATTAGCCAACCGCTGCCAATAAAACATGCGGATGAACGCAGCACGACGCCCTTGACCCCAAGGCTAGCACACACCCACCGCCTTACGTTAAACCGCTCACGAGAATGACGACCACATTCGCAAAGATGCACGGCCAACAGGAGCAGTTAAACGACTGATTGATTTGTGACAAAGTCAAAGCACCAGGAGAGCGTCGGCTACGCCGAAATACATAGCCCACGCGTCAACCGGCGGCACTTCCTGGTTGGTGCTACCACGCTCGCGACTGTGTCAACTACAGCGACGTTTGGCGGCGCGCACAGCGCGCAGGCTCAGCAGCCACGCCACCCGCAAGAGTCGGCCCAATCCGACCCCTTACCCTCCTGGAACGCCGGCGCCGTCAAATCCGCCATAGTCACTTTCGTCTCAGACGTAACGACGACTGGCGCACCTGGCTTTGTCAAGCCCGCGGAGCGCATCGCCGTTTTCGATAATGACGGGACGCTTTGGCCTGAACAGCCAGTGTACGTGCAACTCGCCTTCGCGTTGGACCGTGTGAAGGCGTTGGCACCACAACATCCGGGGTGGGAAAACGAGCAACCGTTTAAGGCAGCGCTTGAAGGGGATACCGAGGCACTTTCTGTCGCCGGCGAGAGAGGTCTCCTCGAATTGATCACGGCGACCCATGCTGGCATGTCGACCGATGAGTTCGAAAAAATCGTCACAGAATGGCTAGCGGTCGCGCGTCATCCCAATTTCAATCGGTTCTATACCGAGCTGGTATATCAGCCGATGCTCGAGTTGCTGGCTTATTTTCGCGTTAATGAATTCAAGACCTTTATCACGTCGGGCGGCGGCATTGAGTTCATGCGGCCTTGGGCTGAACGTACTTACGGTATTCCGCCCGAACAGGTAGTCGGCTCTAGCATCAAATTGAAGTACGAAATCAGGCAAGGCAAGCCCGTGCTAGTGCGCTTGCCAGATATCAATTTCATCGACGACGGACCGAACAAGCCGGTTGGCATCCACATGCACATCGGCCGGCGTCCAATCGCGGCCATCGGCAACTCTGACGGCGACTTCCAGATGCTCGAATGGACGACGTCGAGCCCTCGGGCGCACCTCGGCCTGATCGTCCATCACGATGATGCGGTCCGTGAATTCGCCTACGACCGGGAAAGCCCGTTCGGGAAGCTCGACAGGGGCCTTGAACCAGCTATTTCGCGGGGCTGGCTGTTGGTGAGCATGAGGAAAGATTGGAAACGAGTATTCTCATTTTAGCGCCTCGTCGACCACCGCATTGCGCGAGCCCTATGCCGGCAATACACAGACGCTTGCGTGAGTCATTACGAAAGCGCCTGCCGCCGCGGCAGTAACTTTAAAGACTTGTTTGATCGCGGTGCCCACTCCGTCAGTGATCGGCGTTGTGCAGAAGCCGATGTTTACCCTCCCGCACTGCCTATCGTGGGACCGGCATCTCCCGCTACCTGGACCTAGGTCCTATAGCGGCTGTCCCGGCCCCTACTTACGGTTTTGACCTTAGTCGGAGGATCAGGAAGTCGCCTGTTGGCGCGTCTTTCTTGGAGTCGGAGGTGCGTAATGTCTGCATCCATCACGAAATTGTCGTTGGCCGGCTTAGCGATTGTTGCGGGTACACTCATGGCAGGCATGGCAAACGCTCAAACGTCCGTCGCAAACGATGTGATGGCAAAGGCAGATGCCGCCTGGCACAAGATTCAAGACGCCTGTAGCGCCGACGCCAAATCATATTGCCGCACGGTAACCCCGGGTGGCGGCCGGCTCATTTTGTGCATGATGGCTCACGACGACAAGATTTCCGATCACTGCGCCAACATGCTTTTCGATGTCGCCGATCAAATCAGCTTGGCTGTTAGCAATGTCGCTCGCGCGGCGGAGGTCTGCGAGGATGACATCGATAAGACTTGCGCGAAAGTAGAGGCTGGCGGAGGCGAGATCGCGCAGTGCCTAATCGACAATCAATCCAAGCTTTCGTCAACCTGCCGGGCCGAGGTCGTCGGCTTCAGAACGCGGATCAACAAGTAGGACCGCAGCAGCTCCGACACCTTGTTGTCTTGCTTCTCAGTCGAAGATGACATGTTCGGCCTGAGATTGGCGGACCACCACCGCGATACGCTCCAATATGCCAATTAATTTGTTGTATCGTCGTTTGCGTTTCAGGAGCAACGCTTAGCCTGACATATCGCTTACTAGAACTGATCCGCCAGAATTCTCGCTTCTACAAAATGATTTAAATGGCGAGCCTCATATGACTCCTGTTGATGCTCCGGATCGAGACTATTGTATAAAATCCATGTTCGTTTCGACGAGCGAAATCAACCAGTGAACAATTGCACAACAATGCGTCCCCTCAGTAAGTTCGACGTGATCAAAGAAGTTAATGGGAGCGTATCATCATGTTTTTTCCGATACGTCGCGCGAGCGAAGGCACGAGATTGAGACAAAAGACGCCGTATCTATTTGATTATACCGCGAAACAAATAGCGGTCGCCTTCATAGTCAGCAGTGTGGCGGCCGGCATTGTAAGCGCATTGCCGACCGCTAGCGCGCAAAACATTTCGATTAGCACCATTTCGGTTAATCGTGCAAATAAGGGCGACCGTCTACGGCCGCCGATAGATGCTCGGCAACTCCAGCACGAACGATCTTTGACGCAGGAGCCGCGAGAGCCGAAACCTATACCGTCCGGCTGCGAGCCGGCATTCAGCCCCGTAACCAATCCCACGCACGCCCATATCCTGCGAAGTTGCCTCGCATGAGACACCACGTCCGAAGCGCACGCGAACGCATTTATAGTCGAAGGCGAGCATCCAAACTCTGCAACGGCCAAACAGCATGTACCGACCAGCCGATCGTCGACAAATACCTGACAGCTCCGTTCCGACCGCCAGCGGGTGACACTACACATTTGGCGGGCTGCGTTTTCGGAAAAAACGTATCGGCTCAACCGACCGGACAGAGTACGAGCTTCGTCGTGGTGATTTCGTATAGGGCTAAGGTCTAGCTACGGCCGGCTTAGAGCATTTTCTAAAATCCAAATAGCGAGAGAATTAGCTCGTCGGAATGGGTCGCGGCGACGGCTCTTGCGTTCCATTATTGAGGATTTTCGCTGGCGTGCAGCGTTAGGGAGGGATTCGTTGGCCCTGAGTTACGTCGCTCTCGTCATCCTGGTCCTGATTATTGCGCTCGTGATCTACGGTATCGTAGGCGTCTGGGGTATCCCCTACGAGATTGCGAAGCGACGCCATCACCCGCACCAGGATGCTATCGGTGCCGCCACCTGGGTTAGCCTGTTCACCCTCGGCGCGTTGTGGCCCTTCTTATGGATTTGGGCGATGGCCTACCGACCCGACAGCGGCTGGGGCGGTTCGCAAGGTCCGATGTCCTTTTCAACTACGATATCGCAACTCGAAGAGAGAGTCGCTGCACTCGAGCGCCTCACAACGGGTAGCTAGAAAATGGCCCTCCTACTCCTTCTCGCCTACGGCGCGGTGTGCGTAGTGATTTTCAATATTTAGCACGTACGAGTGAATAGATGGTCAGTGACCACGGCTGCGATTGGCGGCGCAGTACTTGTCGGAGGCCTCTTAGCCGCGATGAACTACAATCACCCGTTCACTACCGACGCACGACTCTACTTCTACACGACGCCTATCATTCCCGAAGTCAAAGGTCTCGTCGTCGAAGTTAACGTCAAGCCAAATATCGCACTGAAAAAAGGGGAACAACTATTCAAAATAGATCCCCGGCCCTATCAATACATAGTCGGCCAGAAGAAGGCAGCGCTTGCCGAGGCGCGACAAAATGTCAAACAACTTAAGGCAACCCTCGATCAGGCGTCGGCCGGAGTCGAAAAAGCGAAGGCTCAGGTTGCCCTGGCGCAACAGACTTACCACAGACAAGCACAGTTGCTGAAAAGTGGCACTGTCGCCAAAGCAACAGTCGATACCGCCCAACGCAACCTTGATGCCGCAGCTCAGACGCTCAATCAGACTGAAGCCGCGGAACAACGCGCACGACTCGCCTACACGTCAGAACTCGGCGGTGTAAATACCGCAGTCGCTCGACTTGCAGCCGATTTGCGCAATGCCGAATTCGATCTTGATCAAACCACTGCGCGGGCGCCTACAGATGGCTATGTCACGCAATTATTTCTCAAGCCAGGAATGATGGCTGGAACAACCCCCGCAACGATCTTCATCCATGCGAACGACCGAGTATTCGCCGCCGCGTTCCCACAAACCGTTGTACAACGCCTCCGCCGAGGCGAGGAGGCCGAAATTGCGTTCGATGCAATACCCGGACATGTCTTCGCAGGTAAGGTCGACACGCTCGTCGACGCGGTACCGCAGGGTCAACTTCAGCCCAGTGGAACGCTACTTAATCCGGAAGATCGGGCCAAATCGCCGGGGATGGCTCTCGTCCGAATCAACATCGTGGACGATCTATCGGCCTATCAACTTCCCGCCGGCGCAACGGCGCAAGTCGCCGTCTACAGCAATCATTGGCGACCGGTTGCGGCGGTTCGTCGGATCTTACTACGCATGAAAAGCTGGCTCAGCTACGTATTGACGTAAGTGGCCATGTCGCAACTCGTAGGCTCCGCAACCTGCCGCGTAACCCCTTACCGACCCGCCGACAAGGGCGCGGTGTCTGGCCCGATTGGCCTGTTCATTGTCGTCTGAAGCTCTAGCAGACTTGCTCGATCGACCTGAATTACTCCCTGTGTGGGTCGGTCAAGATCCAAGATGATAAAGACAAGCACCATAATAAGCACAACTAAAATATAGGCTGCAAAAGACGTTCGGTGACCTCCAATACCGGAGGCATAACCGAGGATCAATCCGCCCATAAGAATCGTGCTAAAAAGCAGATACAAAACGAGATGAGGCACGTGACGAGCAAAAACCGCCTCCGTTCGTCCGGTTGCATCAATGGCATCGTTCAGGGCCTGCACAAACAAACCAGAGGTAACCGGACTTGGATTCTCGGATACGGCCTTGCGCGCCAGCACCCAAAGCGCGTCAAGGTCCCCATTCGCATCCGCTAACAGTGCCGCACGCTTTTGCCAATTCACAGGTTTGCTAGATCCCAGCAAAACTATCTGGTCAACATAATGGCCTAGCCGGCGGCGCGCTTCATTTTGGAGATTTGGGCTGAGAAGCTGTGTTCGAAGATAGGCCGTTCCGATCGCGTTTGCCTCGTCGACCACGGCCGCGCTCCGACTGTCAAACCGCTGAAGTGAAAGCGAAAAGGTAAAACCCAGAAGCAAACCGAGCACGCCAAGAAGAGATGTCTGGACCGCCCGTATATTCTGCGCCGGCGGCGCCTTCCCCGCAGCTTGCATAGACCGTCCAATTCGGAATCCACACTCGATTATAATAAGCATGCCAAGAGAGATAATTGCCGTGATCAAAACACTGCTAAAGCCGTACATGATGTTCCGCTCGACCAGCCCGAACAACACACCAATTTCCGATTGCGGTACTTCCGATTACTTTTTATCTCACGTGTAGCGAATGTTGTATTGAATGGCGGCTGTCGCGTTCCGCCGCATATTTTCTCAACCGAAACGCCAATCCAAGCAAGAAAAGACCATAGGCCACCGCACAGCCTCCGATAATCAATAGCACTCCGAGCGTGCCGGCAGTCGGTTCGACGAACAGCAACAGGCCGAAGATAATTAAAAGGATGCCACCGCCGATCAACATCCACTCGTCATCGATCTCCTTCCGGAGTTGAAATGCGCCGATGAGTTGCAGAAGCCCACTCGCTACGGCCCAAACAGCAATGAAATACATGAGGGTTATGGCCGATAAGCCCGGATAGAGCATTGTGGTGAGGCCGACGACAATCCCGAGAATTCCGACAACAAAGAGCCACCAGCGTGAAGCAGCTCCGCTAAAAACGGCGGCCCACAACGCGAGTACGCCGTCAATAAGTGCAAAAGCGCCATATATGGCCGCCAAGAACATCAAGGTGGCCTCTGGCCAAATGAATGTACCCAACCCGAACAAGATGGCGGCGATACCGCGAATCAGCAAGGACCACCAGTTGCGCGCCAGCGCAGCCGTAAGCGGCGAAAGCGCAAAGATATTTGTTTGCGCCATTTCTTTTCCCTCCATAGTGCAGAACTCCAATGGCACCTGATGGCAGCTTTTCGTCAGCGTCAGCCAAAGGGCCCCACTTGAAACAACATACTCACGATCGCAACGATGCCGATCAGCAGAAGAAGGGTCGCGACAATCAACACCATCGATGGCGGGAACTTGCTTTCGCCGTGCAATACCCCTTCGGCGACCATCGCATTGCGTTCGGTCCGCAGGCCCCACATGAACTGGATGTGATACATAATCCCAATGACCAACATCAGAATTCCGATCAGTACCAGCGCCACACCGAAGTTGCGTGGTGCCGCATCCTGCGTGACGAGACCCTGCACCTTTGCCTTCTGGAAGAACTGAAAAATTGTGAACCCGAACGAGATCAAAGAAAGCGAGGTACGCATGACTGACATTAGCGTGCGGTCCGCGCTCAGACGCGTCCTTTGGAAAGACATCCCGGTACGACGCATGGACAATTCGGTTTGTGGTTCGCTCATGGATTTTCTCAGTGGCGCTTGGATACAACTATCCGCCCGCGAGTTGCGGCGCGATCAACGTGTCTGCCGTACCGCTTTGTCGACAATCACCGGCAAGTTGCGCGGATCAACTCGAATAGGAGCACAGCGGAAAACGTCGCGGCTTTATTTTAGCAAGAACGGAAACGTCCAAAGTGTAAGAAAATATTGGGATGAGATCGATTGGACCTAGGTCCTACGCGGGCGCTGCGATTACGCGACCGAGGCCATCACCGCTGTCTTTCTTCGCCACATTACATATGGGATGCTGACGATAATCGTCAGCAACAAATATAAGATAATTGTCGCCCCGAATTTCACGTCCGGGAAGCTTGCACCTGCGATCGCTAGGGCAACCGCCGGATGACGACTTGCAGACGATAGCCCGAGAACCGTTCGCTCTTCCGGATTCGGCCCGCCGAGAAAATGGCCAACTATGAGCGCCAATGCGACAAATCCTGCAATTGCGATAACCGTCCCGTTGCCGACCAAGGCCCAGAGTGCCGGCATCGAGGCAACCAGCAGCGCCAGAGCACCGACTCCCAAAAGAATCTTTCCAGACAACGCGATAAGGGGTTCAACGCGCTGCGCCAGCGCAGGGACTATGGCACGGATCGCCAGGCCGGCAGCTAACGGTAAGAGTGTGGTTGCAAAGACCACCCAAGCAACGCGGGACGTCGGTAGAGTAAAGGTGTGCGCGTATTTATGTCCCAGAAGCGCAACTGAGGCCGGGATAAGAACGACTGATACGAGCGCAGCTACAGCCATCAGGACGACACTATAGGATGCACTCCCACCCGCCTTAATCATCTTTCCCGGTAGGAACGGGGCCATTGGAGAAATCGCCAGCGCGATCAACGCAATTTCCGTGGCATCCGCAATATTGAATAGGTCAACCAGTGTCACGGCGACGAGGGGTACAACAACGAACATCGCCGCCAGCGAACGCACAAGCAATCCAGGACGCCGAACAAGATAGAGGACATCGTGAATTGTTGCGTTTAGACCGAAGCCAAGAACCGTAAGGATGATGCTAATCTGCAACGTCAACACGACGAGGTGCTTCGGATCCATATTCTTATCTCCTCGCGTTTGCGTCCTAAGATTGGCTCCGCCACCTCGATTTTCATTTCAATGCCGCACAGCGGTCGAGTTAGACTAAGGTCCAGCCGATCAGACCGTCGCCTCAACACTTGTTTCAGCGGCTTGTCCTTTTTGTTGCAGCTCTCGTACATCAGCTAGATCGCGCTCGAGGAAATAGTTGAGGAAGGTCCGAACGACCGCGATGGCGGCAAGGCGACCTACAGTGTCCCAATCCGCCGTCGTTGATGTCTCCACGATATCCGCCGCGAGCTGAAACGTAAGCGCAGCCACCAGCCACCGTGCATATCGAAGCCATATTTCGCGACGTTCGGGACCTGCGGGGCCGGAAATTACGAGACGTAAGGCTCCAATGAATGCCTCGATCGTGCCTATGATGACCAGCACAAGTGCGAGTATATCAATCGCAATTGTGGCGTACTCCGTAAATTGGATCAGAAACTCTCTCATAACGAAACCCTACTTCGCTAGATACATCAATCACGATTCGACGTTGACGGTGTAGATTGCCGCGGTTCACTTAACGCACACTAGACTAGTGTAACGTAACATCGCTACGAACTTGCCCACCAGTCAGAACAACAGGCCCTTGATGTCAGCCCAAATCGTTTCGATTGGAACGGCTAGGAGGACAACAGGCACGAATGGCAGCAGCACAGCGCCGACGAGCGCAGCGGCACTGTTGAGGTCGGCCGGGATGAACCGCAAGGCGTAGACGTTCGCGACAACACCATATAGGTCGGTCGTCGCTGAAAAGTCAGGCTTTTCCAGCGCATCATTACCGCTGGGACTCTTGCGCAACCATTTGTCTTCAAAGATCGCGCCGATCCGCGTTGCCAGCCCCCCATACTCGAAGGTCGCGCCTTGCCAAACGTTCAGCAGATTGCGGCCGAAAACAAGCAGTGGCGCGCTAAACACCATGACGATAACAACCAAAAGTCCGACATTAAATCGAAAGTTCAGCGTTGGCAGTGCGCCGCCAGCGAGCACGACATTGGCCGACCGGCCTGCGGCAACCACCGAAATCGCCATTGCGACCAGACCGAAGGCGCTAAGAGATTGCCCTAAAAAACAAAGGCCCGCAGATCGATCAGGATGAGAAGCAACGAGACGCAAGTCGAGCAAGGCGATCTGCCATAGGACACGTACCCACACGACAAACCGCCAAGCCCAACCAAGCATCAAGATTAAGAGCAGCGGCAAACTGACTAGGACGTGCCACCATCCGGCGGGCGAAAACGAGGACGTGCCGCCGTATTTATGCCAGGCCGGCAACTCCGCTGACGGCAGCGAAATAGCCGCGGCCGCTACTGCCACGATGGATATCGTGAGGACGGCAGCCTCGGCAATCCGCGAATTGACAAGTTCGCGGGCCGAGCGCACCAGCGCCTCGAAGCGATCTCTCTGTTCGTCGCGAACTAGCCCAGCCGTGGTGAAATTCAAGACAATTGCAGAAAGACGCGCACCGCATTCAAACTCGGCCATGATCAGCAAGGGCGCAGCAAACAAATATCGCGCGTACACGCCCGCATCGTGTAGTAGCGATGACACAGTACGAGTACCCAACAAGATGTCGCTCGCGAGCGCCAGAACAATTAATGGAACCCAACCGACTATGATAACACCGATAGCTCGCGCACGGACGTTCGGTTGCTCCTCCTGAACCAAACCAAACCGTCGTTGCAAAGCCATCGGCGGGCCGTTTTCGAAAAGCCATTCTCTGTCATCGTCTCGATGAGACATGATCGTCAGAGTATCGCGGAGCTCGGAGCTCGATTGCGACGCCTTGTCGACAGTCATAGGCATGGTCGGTTCACCTACTGACAACATCACAGCGCCAGATGCACAAATCGAACGACCTGATCAAATTGCTCCAAGATGCGCTCGAGCAAGTCGTGGTCATAGGTATAGGAAACAGCATTCATCACCAGCGCCCCCCCGAATAGCGCGAGGAATGCAATCGGGTGGAGTCGCGGTCTGCGGCGTAGAGCCTTTCTGCTGGCGATTGGCCCTGTGTGAGCCTGCTTGATTCGCATAAGCAGCTCTTTACAGGGTGCACTCGTCCTTTGCGTTCCTTGCGGAGAACGCAAAGGATGTAGGCTGGCGCCGTGCGGACTTTTCGCAGCGGATAAAATTGGACCTTTCAGCAAATCAGCAGCCATGGAAGATGGACCTCCACACGCGCCGGATGCTGATCAGTGCGATGCCGTGGCCGTCGAATTGTCTGGAGGATCGGCCGGGCACACATCGTTCGGAACCACGGCTGTACATGCCGTCACCACGGCCCCAATCGACCCTCGGATGGCAAGAGTTCCGCGCGGCCACATTTCCCGACGCACGAGGCTTAATGGGCCGGAGTTTTCCCCGGTAGTTTACGGTAGACCGCCAAAATTGAATTGGCCCGGCAGGGCCGAGATGACATCGTGTTTCAGGGACAAGACTTTTTTGGGGGAACCTTTGGCTTTTGATCCTATGCCGAGCGGCGGCAGCGGTCCGCATGGGCCATTCTGCACGAGCTGCAACGAACCAATCGTCGAAGGGCAGCGCAGCATTCGTGTCGACTTCAAGACCGACCCGCACGGCCACCAGGGGCTCAGCGGGCTCTACCACGAGGATTGCGGCAAGCCGTTTGCGTCGATCGCCCGTGTGATGAACATGGACTGGTTTGGCCGGTTCTGAGCTGGACCTCATTCCGCAACTCCTGCGAATGGTGAACGGCGAGACTTGTCTCGCCGTCCGAAGTGTGAGGCTTGCAACCCTGCTTATTCAGTGTCCGCCGGACGCCGACGCCTCCGTCATCTTCTCGATCACCTGATCAAGACTGAAGCTCGCCGCTTTCTGCCGAGGCGGGAATTCCTTGAAGGTTGCGAGGAAATCTCCGACGAGCTTCTGCGCGGGTACAAGCAAAAAGATGTGCCGGAACATCCAGTCGTAGAAGGTGTTCGATGTAATCTGCGCGCGCTCGTACGGGTCCATTCGCAGATTGAAGATGTAAGGCGTGCGCAACACCACAAACGGTTCCTGCCAGATCTTCAGCGTTCCGGTGACGCGCTGCTCCATGAACAACATCTTCCAGTTGTCGTAGCGTAGCGCCGCGACGTCGCCATCATCCGTGAAGTAGAGGAACCCTTTTCGCGGAACTCTCGGATTCCTTGCCCGTGAGGTACGGAAGCAGGTTTTGGCCATCGAGATGCACCTTGAACGTCTTGTTGCCGACCTTGTGACCCTTCTTTAGTTTATCGGCGATGTCTGGTTCGCCGGCGATTGCCAGGATGGTTGGGAACCAGTCGAGATGGCTGACGATCCCGTTCGACACCGAGCCCGCCTTGATTTTGCCGGGGAAGCGCACCATGCACGGCACCCGATATGCGCCTTCCCAGCTCGAATTCTTTTCATTGCGGAAGGGCGTCATGCCTCCATCCGGCCAAGTGTTCATGTGCGGCCCGTTGTCCGTGCTGTACTGCACGAACGTGTTGTCCGCGATTCCTAACTGATCGAGGAACTCGAGCATTTCGCCAATGTTCTTGTCGTGGTCAATCATCACATCATGGTATTCGGACTGCCAACGGCCGGACTGGCCACGGCTCTCCGGCTTCACATGCGTCCAGGCGTGCATGTGCGTCGTGTTGAACCATACGAAGAACGGCTCGTCGGCGTCGTGCGCAGCCTTGATGAACTTCTTCGCAGCCGCGAGGAACTCCTCGTCAACCGTTTCCATCCGCTTCTTCGTCAGCGGCCCGGTATTCTCGATCTTCTGACCGCCCTTGCCGTCGGCCCAGCAGTGCAACACGCCGCGCGGTCCGTACTTCTTCTTGAAATCCGGAAAATCCTTGGCGTTGGGATAGTCCACTTCTTCGGGCTCTTCTTCGGCGTTCAGGTGATAGAGGTTGCCGAAGAATTCGTCGAAGCCGTGCATGGTCGGCAGGTGTTCGTCGCGATCGCCGAGATGGTTCTTGCCGAACTGGCCGGTGCGATAGCCGTGTGGCTTGAGTGCCTCGGCAATCGTAATATCCTCCGCCTTAAGGCCCAAGGCTGCGCCCGGAAGTCCGACCTTGGTGAGACCGGTACGCAGTCCGCATTGCCCGGTGATGAACGACGCACGGCCGGCAGTGCAGCTCTGCTCGGCATATGAATCGGTAAAAATCATGCCTTCGTTGGCAATGCGATCAATATTGGGCGTCTTATAGCCCATCAAGCCTTTCGTATAGCAACTGAGGTTTGACTGACCGATATCGTCGCCCCACATCACCAGAATATTGGGCTTCTTGGATGCCATAACACTGCTCCTCTTGAGCGCTAAGATGATTGTTGGATGCTTACAAGTTCGGGCATTGGCCAGCATGACCGGCCACTCTCGGCCGGTCATGCGATCGTATCGCCGTCAGTCGACCGCCATAGCGGCAGCGGCGAGCTTTTCGAGATCGAGGTATTGACCCTTTTCGACCGTAACGCCGACGGCCTGGATATTGCCGTTCTTGAACGTGCCGGGCGTTTTGTATTCCTCGCTCACCGCGTCGCCGCTGTCCCGGCCGATGCAGAGACCGTCACCCGACAGCGTGAACTTGCCGAGCTGGGTTTTCATATCGCCCTGCACCACAACTTCTTCATTGACGTAGAGCGTGGTCTTGCCGAGCGACTCCCCGTGCTCACCCGTCTTGTCGCGGATGAACTCCATGCCGAGTGTGTACTTGCCCGGTTTGAGCGGTTTCGACACGAACTTCTGCTCGGGCTTGATGCCGAGGAAGTTGTAAACGTAGTAAAGCTTCATGTCCTTGATAAACAAGGCATGACCGCCAAAACGAGAGCCATGCGCGAAGATTACCCCTTCGCACTTATCACCTATTTCGACGTCGGCGATAATCTTGTAGGAGCGACCACGAACGTTAACCGCAACGCCTTCCGGCACCGGCGAGGTACCCGGATAGTAGATGTAGCGCTCGCGAGGCGGTTCCGTTGATGGGCGCTCGACGCCGAGGACTTCGGCGGCACTGCGATCGTCGAGAGGCAGGACGTTGTTCTTTTTCGCCTCTTCGTCCCACGCCTTGATCAACGCCTTGAGCTTTTCAGGATTCTCCTTGGCCACGTTCTTGGATTCGGAACGGTCTACGTCGGTGTGGTAGAGTTCCCATTCGTCCTTGTCGAAATGGCCCTTGCCGGTCAGCGGCGCGTGAAGAGTGGCGGCTTTCCAGCCGTTTTCCCAAATGCCGCGCGTGCCAAGCATAGCGTAATACTGGCGCTTCTTTTGTGTCGGGGCGTCTGGCTTTGCCGCGAACGAATAGCGCATCGATACGCCGGAAAGAGCCCATTGCTCCACGCCGCGGTAGGTCTTCGGCATCTCAATGCCGATACAGTCTAGGATCGTCGGGACGATATCGGTCGAGTGGTGATACTGGTTGCGCACTTCGCCCTTGGCTTTGATGCCCTTCGGCCAGGAAATCACCAGCGGGCAGCAAGTGCCGCCAGCGTATTCCGAATAACGCTTGAACATCTGATAGGGCGTCGAGAAAGCCGCCGCCCAACCGGTCGGATAGTGGTTATAGGTTTCCGGCCCCCCGAGCACGTCGAGATATTTTAGATTTTCCGACAGCTCGTCCGGGTAGTTATTGAAGAACTTGTTTTCATTGACGGAGCCGTTGGGGCTGCCCTCGCCTGACGCACCGTTGTCGGCGCAATAGAGGACGATCGTGTTGTCGAGCTGATGGCTCCCTTCGA
This sequence comes from uncultured Pseudomonadota bacterium, assembly GCA_963732895.1. Taxonomy (GTDB): domain Bacteria; phylum Pseudomonadota; class Alphaproteobacteria; order Rhizobiales; family Xanthobacteraceae; genus Pseudolabrys. The sequence continues at coordinate 114,307 of CAVTBG010000015.1, forward strand.
GGTAGTCAATCAGCCGACCGATCTGGGCATCGGTATACTCGGAGAAACCGGCATAAACTTCGGCCATGCGTGAGAACAGCTTCTTCTCGTCATCCTTGAGCGAATCCCAAGGCCTCACGGCGTCAGCCGGATTAGCGACATCCTCGGGCAACGGATTGAACGGCGTAAGTTTGGTTCCTTTCGGCAGGATGCCTCTTTCGATCATTCGCGGCAGCACCCATTCGCGATAGGCATCATAACCCTTGTCGAATTTACCCTTGTACTTATCGACGTACTCCTTTGGCGCATGATGCGGCGCATGATTGGCACCGGGGCATAACCACATGAACCAGGGCTTCGACGGATTGGAAGCCTTCTGGTCGCGGATCATCTGCATCGCCTGGTCAACAAGATCCTTCGACAAATGATAGCCGTCTTCAGGGCTGTAGGGTTGGTCGATGAACTTGTTGTCCTCGACGAGATCCGGGTACCACTGATTGGTCTCGCCTCCGATGAAGCCGTAGAAGCGATCGAACCCTTTTTGGACCGGCCATTCCGACTTCGGGCCGCCCGAGCAGATATCCTGCTCTGGCACGTTATGGTCTTTGCCGAGCCAAAACGTGCTGTAGCCATTCTCCTGCAACATCTGGGCAACCGTCATGCAATTTTCAGGTATACGGCCACTCCAACCGGGAAAACCGTTCGACGCTTCAGTGATACACGACATGCCGTTCAAATGGTGATTGCGACCTGTCAGAAACGTCGAACGCGTGGGAGAGCACAGAGCAGTTGTATGCCATTGCGAATAGGTCAAACCGTTGTCGGCGAGCTTCTGCAGCGTCGGCATATTGATCGCGCCGCCATAGGGCGACCACGCGGCCTGACCAGTGTCGTCATAAAGAACGATCAGAACGTTCGGTGCACCCTTCGGCGCGGTCGGCGGAAGAAACGGACCCCAGTCGGGCTTTAGAATCGCGGATGTCGAGCTTGATGACGCCCTTGAACGGCTTCGTCGCCATAGTTGCATCTCCCTGTGCTGGCGCGGCAAGTACTCAATGCTAACAATCCAAATCTCGTTTGATCGACTGGACCTTGGTCTCGCGTCATCAACTCGACCTTGGTCCATCTTGACGCGCAAAGCACGGCCTCATGGCGGGAAATCAACATACCTTGCGCTGCTAACACGCCGGACTGATCGTGATTGCCCGGTTCGCGACGAGGGTCCTTTGGCTCACCGCGACCTCGCTCCCCATACTTCTTTTGCTGGGCGAAGACACATGCTAGGCTGCAATCGCTGAAATTGGGGCGATCATGCTGTGGCTCGCCGAGCATCCATACTAGGTCCAGGTAGCGCGGATCGTATCGTGGCGACCGCGCGCGCTTTGAGCCTTCTGAGCGGGATTATAACTGGCGCAAGCTATGGACTGGCGCTCGCGTGTCTCATTACATTTGCCGCTTACGCGGCCGAGCCCAAGCGGGTGCTCGTGCTGCAATCGTTTGGGCGTGACTACGCGCCATTTGGCGCAATAGACGCCGGCTTTCGACAAAGTCTCATCGAAGGCGCGCATAAATCTGTCGATCTTTATGATGCTTCAATCTTCAAAGCGCGATTCGAGCGGGCGGACGAGACTGGCCTTGTAGCTTACATACAAGATCTTTTTTCAAAGCGCCGGCCTGACGTAGTTGTCGCTTTTGGCTTTCCAGCAGCAGATTTTGCGGAGAAACATCACCAACAATTATTTGGCACGACCCCTGTCGTCATCGGGCTCATCAGGCGACGCATCCCTGCATCCTGGTTCAACCAGCATACGGTCGCCGTCCCCATGACGTTTAATATAAGACACTATATTGAAAACATATTGCAGCTCCTACCCGACACCAAAACGATCGCCGTCACCATGGGCAGTACGCCGCTGGAGCAATATTGGCGTGCACAAGCAGAAGCGTCATTTAGAGGCTTCTCCAATCGAGTGACCTTTGTGTGGCTAACCAATCTGACCTTAAATGAATTAAAACTCCGGGTCGCGCGCTTGCCAACTCATTCTGTCGTTCTGGAGACGACTATGCTTGTCGATGCCGCCGGCGTGCCGCATCCCGGATTGAGTGGATACCATGCGATCAAGGACGCAGCTAATGCGCCGGTTTTTGCCTATGCCGACAATAAATTCGGAAGAGGAACGGTTGGCGGGCGACTAAATCAATGGAACGCCTTGGGCGCGAAGATGGCAGAAGCCACGCTTCGGATTTTTAACGGTGAGAAACCAAACGAAATCAAAGTTGCGCCTATTGTTCCCAGTCCACCAACGTACGATTGGCGTGAGCTCCACAAATGGAATATCAACAAATCTCTGCTGCCGCCTGGTAGTGTCGTTCGTTTTCGCGAACCAACGATCTGGGAACGATACTGGCGGGAAATTTCGACCGCTTTGGGGCTTATCGCAATTCAAGCGCTGCTCATTTCTGGCCTGTTGCATGAGCGGCGACGGCGCGCAATCGCCGAGATCGAAGTGCGACATCGAATGTCAGAGCTGGCAGCCATGAACCGGCGAGCCATTGCCGGCCAGCTGTCTGCTTCTATCGCCCACGAGATCAATCAGCCTCTTACCGCCATCGCATCGAGCGGCAGCGCGGCTTTGCGCTGGATCAGCCTCAAGACCCCTAATGTCGACGAAGCGAAGTCCTCGCTGCAACGGATTATCAATGATAGTCATCGCGCCGCAAAAATCGTGGGATCCGTGCGTACTCTGTTCAAGAAAGATGACCAGACGAGGACCAAGGTTGACGTCAATCGAATAATAGACAACGTGCTCGATTTGCTGCGTGCTGAAATCGAAATGCATGGCGCGACAGTAAAGGTGGTAAAAAGCCAAGCACTTCCCTACGTCCACGCCGACCGTGTCCAGTTGCAGCAGGTGGTCCTTAATCTAATCAGAAACGCGCTTGATTCGATGGACGCGGTAGCCGATCGCCGGCGTGTCCTGAATATCAGGACTGAATGCGATGGGTCGCGAAAAGTGATTGTCTCGGTGGCGGATACCGGAAAAGGGCTTGAATCCCAAGACGTGGAAAAAATATTCGCTCCTTTCTTTACGACAAAGCCACAAGGCATGGGGATGGGCCTTTCAATTTGCAGGTCGATCGTAGAAGCACATGGAGGACATCTGTCGGCTCGGCCGGCAAGTTCGCGCGGAGCCATATTCGAGATCGAGTTGCCTCAAAATAGCGATCGGTCGGTTCTCTGAAGTTTGTACTTTGCTCTATTGCGGGCTGCCGTAAACTGCAAAGCCTACTGGTTCGTCAATCGACCTGCCGCGTTGACAGCGAAAAAGGGCGGGCATCGATCGATGTCCGCCTCACCTTGTGGTCGCTACTCTCGTTCCCCTCGAACTCGGGAATTTGCTCCCGAGCTCTAACGGATTTGGCCGCGCATCGGCCACCCGGCAAAGTCCTTCAACCCGCTAGGGGCAGTTGTCCCAGAAACCCTTCTGCCGGCTTCCATCGGTGTAATACCAACAATAGTCGGGCTCGGGCGCCGAACCCGCATAAGCAGTTGCCGCGGCGGCCGTCGCAAAGCCGACAGCCGCGCCCGCGGCGACTGCGCCGCCAACCGGCCACCAGTACCCGCTTGGACGGATCCAAGCACCACCGCTGTACACGTGTCGACCCGTGTAGAGACCACGATTAACGTTTACATTTACGTTTCGATTGCGATTGACGTTCGTGTTTACGGTACGGTTTCGATTGACGTCGCGATTGACATGCGTTTTCGCGGAGCTGCTTCGATTGACACCTTTGTTTCGATTGACGTTCTTATTCCGATTTACATTGCGATTCCCAGAGACATTGCGACTTCGACTTGCGCCACGGCCAGCCTTAGCCCCGGCCGGGTGTTGAACCAGCACGATCGCGTCGTCCGGAGATAGTATCGCCGATCCATTCATGCCAAGTGGCATCGCCACCGAGAGGCTCGATCCTGCTAGGCCCAAACCAAAGAACAGCACAGATAAAGTCAAAGTCGTCTTTTTCATGACAGCCTCTTCTTCATGGCAGCCTCTCCGTTGAGGCCAACGATTGAGTTTCCTCATCGTAGACCGCCATGTGTGTCGGCTCGATTTGGACCTAGGTCCAATGGATCAGCGCCCTCACCTGTCAGGTCCGCCACATGATGAAATTCGCCCTGGCCACGGAACGACATTGGCGCCATCGCGCGACAATGACAGCTTTGTCAGAAGGCGCTCGTGGTGGGGATCGATCATTACTTTCCGGTTCAGGCAAAACGCCGCTCATCCGCATATAGCGCTGGTTGATACGGCGATCCAACACCTGGCCGGTGCTTGACGCAGCAGCCAGCGATCCAACATGGCGGCCCCCGACCCCAAATAGAACTCACCGGTCAAGCCATGACTTTGGAGTCAAGAGGCGGCGTAGGCGACGATAGCTCAGAGAAGTTCTACGGTTTACGCCGACGTCGATTGCAGAGTTCCAAATCGAAGAACATTGGGACTCGCCTCTCGCTCGGTGACTCGAGAGCTCGGCAGACTGGCATCGCCTGATCACTGCCAGCGAGAACTAATTGCAGTTCGAGTTTCTCTGCGAGCGTTGCAATGACTCGTGTTTGTCTGGCACGCTAATTAGACGCTTTCAAAATAGTACGGCATTCAATAGCAGCATGCCGATAAATATTGTCGCAAGAGAGATCCCAAAGCTCTTTGTCGTTGCGCGCTCATTTATGTTGGCCACAGCATTGCTCCCTAACTACCGATCTCATTGTTAATGGCGTTTATTAGAACGCGCCAGTGTACCGACGTATTGATCAATCATAACAAAAGATAGAATGCCTATATGGTGAGCTCGCATAGCGCCTTTCGTGCGAATGAGTGACACGCATTTCCAGCGCTTGGTCAACCAGGCAGCGTATCTCATTTGTATGGCCCTCGGTCCTTAAGACCAAAGAGAACTGACGCGAGCGTGATGAGCTAGGCGAGTACTTTGGTTCCAAAATGAATGACCTCTACTCCGACCTGGACCTCGGTCCAACTCGATGTATCCGCATGCAACGACATACAGTTTACATATCACGACATGTACGAAATTAGAGAGCGGCATACTCTACTATGAACATCAACAGTCGCATCAAATCATTGACTCCGGCCATTCTATCCTTGTTGGCATTTGCCCTAAGCCAAGCCGCCCGCGCCGAACTGCTTGTCACAATCGATAAGTCTACGCAGCGCATGTTTGTGACGGTCGATGGCGAACAACTTTACGATTGGCCTATATCGACCGGCGCGGGCCGTTACGATACGCCGAACGGCGCTTTCAAGCCATTCCGCATGGACATTGACCACCGTAGCGCTGAATGGGACAACGCACCTATGCCCTACTCCATCTTCTTCACGAAAACCGGCAATGCCGTACATGGCACCTATGAGCGTCACAATCTCGGCCGCCCGGTCTCGCATGGATGCGTCCGTCTGTCGGTGAAAAACGCAGCCACGCTGTGGAAATTGGTCAAGCGCGAAAGAATGGCGAACACTACGGTAGTAGTGGGTGGAAAAGCGCGCCGTGCGACACGTCCAGCTGAGTTCGAGTACCGACATAAGTCACGTGTGGCGACCGTCCCAGGCACCGGGCCGATATCGCCGCTTCCAATATTTCTATTCGGTAATTTTTAGAGTGAATGACGCCCGATGCAACGGTCGACGATTAATAAAGCGCTCATTTGAAACAAAGAGCGGAGATCGCCCTACCGTCGGTCTTAGGACTAAACACTATGTTCATTCTCTGGCGCTGGCACGATTTGCGCCGATCCCATTCGACTCCGCGACGGCCCGCAACTGCCGTTGCGACGAGCATCGCTGTAGTCGCTTTCGGTCGGGACTCATATGCTTCATCTTCACGACGCACCTCTTACCACAGAATTGTTTTGGCTGACGCTAACCGTCATTCTCACCGGCCTCATGTGGATACCCTACATCATAGACCGCACCATCGTACGAGGCGTGGTTGGGGTCGTGGCAAATCCCTCACGCAGCGCCAAGCCGCAATCAGCTTGGGCGCAACGGCTCTATTTCGCGCACACGAATGCTGTTGAGAACCTGGTACTTTTTGCCACGCTTGTGCTAATCCTCAATGGTCAGGACTATTCTACGCGAGCCACCGCATCCGCCTGCGCCGTCTATTTCTGGGCACGGCTTGCGCACGCCATCGTATACACCGCCGGTGTTCCAGTGCTCCGCACGCTTGCGTTCGCCACCGGTTTTCTTTCGCAAGCCGCGTTGGTCCTCGCGATTTTTGGAAGGCTTTGAGCGCTCAAGTTCGTTGCGCGCTGAGTTCGATAACCGCGTCGCAGATCGAAAACCAACGGTTTCAGATACTCCATTCAGTGCTAGCGACAACTGCGTCCGTTAAACAAACCGGCGGAAAATGCGTCTTTCGCTTCTAGGTCCAAGGTCCAACTCGACCTCGACCTCTGTTTGACGGCGATCTAGCGAGGATAACGGTGTTGAGGTGGCGCCAATGCGACATGCCTTGTGGCGACTATCGCCGACGATCTCCCGGGCGACATACCTAGCTGTGCGCTCAACATGTCGATCAACACCCAAGGTGGACGTGGTGGGCCTTTCACCCTACTGCTTTTCATTGCGGTGAACGTGCAGGAAGTAGATCGCCGTTTTGAGGCCTTCTTGGCGTTTGCGGCTAACGCTTCCGGGTCGCATTGACTATTGATTTAATTAGTTGGTCTACGGGAAACGGCTTATGCAAGAGCGCGATGCACCTAAACTCCAGAGCCTGCTTCTGAAGCGACAAGTCGCAGTTGCCCGTCATGAATATGATCGGAAGCGAATTGCCACTTTCACGCAAATGGTGCGCCAGCTCTACACCCGTCATGTCACCGAGTTCTATGTCGATCAGCGCGCAAGTGGCCATGGTGGTTTTCATCGCTTCGACGAATTCTCCCGCCGACCCAAAAAGCTCGGTTTCATACCCATAGGCTGAGAGCAAAAGGTCAAGCGCTTCCAAAACGCCTGGATCGTCGTCGACTATGGCTATTACCGCTTTCAATGGATTCATCCGGATACCTGTGAGAAAGGGCCTCTATACGTGCCAACTTACTGGGAGATAGTTAAGCGCGTTCGCCCCCGCTTGTTATTTTCCGACAATGATTTGTTCTTTTCCGTCCTGAGCACGCATGGGGCCAAGACTTGGACAATCAGATGGGAAGACATGGTCAAGTCACTGCTCGTAAGCCCCGCCGAGTGCCGAGCGCATCGGGCATGATTACGAGGCTTGCTTACTCTCGAGCCGAATCCGCCGGTGTCGATATGGAGTCATTGCTGAAGCGGTCCAGGCTAACTCTTCGGCAAATTGCCGACGACGACGCAAAGATAGCCGTTCGTGATCAAATCAGATTTCTCAATCTTGCTTCGAATGCGTTGCAAGACGATCTTCTTGGTCTTCATCTTGCGCAGACTTGCGAACTTCGCGAAATCGGATTGTTCTACTACGTCGTCGCATCTTCCGACACATTGCTCGACGCGCTACGGCGCGGCGCGCGTTACACCTCAGTCGTGAATGAAGGGATATCGCAAAGGTGTATCGATGGAGACGCCATCGGAATGGCATACAAGTACGTCGGGGTTAGCCGACAGTCGGATCGCCACCAGATTGAATTCTGGATGACCGCTCTCGCGCGCATATGCCGCCAACTTACGGGACGCAATCTACGGCCATACCGAGTACGGCTTAACCATTGGCGAGCTCGAAGTGATGCATTAGCGGATGCTTTGGGAAGCAATATCGAGTTTGGTTCGCCTGTCGACGATGTGGCCTTTCCAGCTGGCGCTCGTGAACTAGCACTTTGCACTGCAGATCCCTACCTCAACAGGATGTTAATTTCTTATTGTGAAGACGCAGTAGGGCACCGGGCTACGCGGCGCGGACTTTTCCAGACAACTGTCGAGAACGCTATTGCATCATTGCTACCGCATGGACTCGCGCATGTTGCAGAAGTCGCACGCAGGCTCGGCGTTAGCGAGCGTACACTTGATCGCCGTTTGACGGCGGAGGGGTTGAGCTTCACTGAAGTTCGGGAAAAGCTTCGAATTGACCTAGCGGATTGCTATCTCGCCGACGAAACTCTTTCGATCTCACAAATTGCTTGGCTTCTCGGATTTCGAGAGGTTTCCTCATTTTCGCACGCTTTCAAAAGGTGGTCGGGCAAGACACCAAACGAAGCACGGTCAAGTCTATGATTGATCAAACGATCGTATTCTTTAACAGCGGCGCCGAGGGAGAAGCGCGACGTTCGGTAATTTGTCGCCAGAACCGACTTTCTCGAGGAATTTAGAATGCTGCATGCTGTTATGGACCTGGGAAAATCGGTGTTGTGCGCCTTGATTTTCTTCACGAGACACTAATACCTCAATTTTGTATGCAGACCATTTGCTCGCAAACAACAGTAACCCCGCCTGACTTTAAGTCAGACGAGGTTACTGAGACGAGCATTCTGAGTTGTGGCGTGCTCAGAACCTCGATTGTATACGTTTCGAGCTACGAGGTTCCCCGACGATGTAGTGCATTGGGCGGAAGAATTTTTGTCGCCGATTTAGTGTGAAAGTTCGCGTGTACTCGCTTGCATTTCATAAAGCCGGATAAGTAGCACTCATTTTGGTCTCGATAACTTCCTTCGCCTCGTTGCTTGACAGGTTTGCACGTGTGGACACATACGTGCACAAAGAATGAATAGTGCCGAGTAATGAGATCAATTGGAGTTGGACCAAGGGCCTACACTTGGCTTTTGGAGCGCGTCTCACGTTGAATGGGCGATCGAGCAGTCTAGTGCCGATCTCGACCAATGCTCGTGTCGTGGAGACATGAATTTACAGGGGCCAATTTCAAGCCACTTCCTGTCGAGGGGGAAAGGCGCATTGTGGCGGCACCTTAAGCCCCTGGATTGGTCACCTGCGAGCCGCAGGATATTGCTGTTCTAGCGGAGTCGGCTCGAGACGCGAATTTCAGGCTCTGCGCGGCCACGCTTAATCATTGTCACTTCGACAGATGGTCGGTCGTGACCAGCCTGATGCGGGGGTCGCCAAAGGGAGTACCGACGCAATTCAGATACGGCCAAGGCCGCTCAATGCGGGCCTTCAACGTACCGCGCGCTGGCCCAGCCAGCGGTCCGGCGTCGAGCCGAACGCTCGTCCCCGTCAGGAGGGTCATAATGCCGGCACTCGCCGCGACGGTGGTGGCGCCACGAACGAGCTTAGCGCATATTGCCCCGTGCCGTTCACACAATCGGCCCTTTTTCATCAGTAAGCCTCGTACCGCGCGGCCACCTTGTGTTTCAAACGATCTGTGGAAGCATTGCAGTGGCACTATCGCTTTTTGATCGAACATCGACTTCCAAAATTGCTGCTCAATTCCCGCTAATCGCTCAAACGGTCAGCCAGGAGAAGTACGTTCAAAATCGTCGCGCCTCCGCGCTTCCTGGGCTTCGACCATAGCTATTTTAGAGACAGGACCATGCCGCTCAAACTAAGTGATGCCTCAAGACCCAATTGTACTCCGTGGACTTTGAGCACCACACCCTTTTCATTCTGTAGTGTCGCCACCTTTGGTCCACCAACCACCGCGACGCTGGCAGATCCCGCTCCATATGTGCCGGCGATATCTGCCGCATTGCGCAAATGGTAGGCGGTGCCGACTAAGTTCACGCTCGCGACCCCAATGGTGCCAATGCTGACGCCACCAACACTCAATCGATACGTCTTCCCACGATAGGTCAAGCTCCCACTGCCTCCACCCACGCCGACGATGAACCCCACTTTGACAATCTTTAGGTGGACCGTCCCTCTGGACTGCGCGCAAGTCTGAGTTGAGACTCCGAGCAGCGTCACAGTGGCCGCGATAATGATTGCGCCCAATTTCAACGTTCGAATAAATCCCAGCATCAACGCCTCCCTCTGTCTTTTTCATTTATTGCCCGTAGCTTTGGGCTGCAAAAGCGAGCTTCAAAATCTATATCCACTGGCCTTCACCCGAGATAACCGTCCACGAACGTTCTGATCAAAGCTTTCAAGACGCAAAATTGCACCCCGCGTAGCGCATTAGGGGCAATAATCCCAAAACCCTTGCTGGCGGCTTGCGTCGGTGTAGTACCAGCAGTAGCCGGCACCAGGTGAGGCACCGGCCCATGCAGTCGCCGCCGAAGCGGTGACGAAGCCAAGTGCAGCACCCGCCGCTACCGCGCCTCCTCGTGGCCACCAGTAGGCACCCGGACGCACCCATCGACCGCCGTTGTAAACGTGCCTCCCAGTATAAAGGCCTTCGCGATGAACGTTCCGATTTACGTTCCGATTGACGTTGCGATTAACGTTGCGATTGACGTTGCGATTAGCGTTCCGATTGACGTGCCGGCTAGCGTTCCGATGAACGTTCCGGTTGGCCTTCCGGTGCACGTTCTGGTTGGCACTCCGATGAACACTTCGATTCGCACCACCCGCTCGAGCGGCGCCGCGCCTGGCCCGGACTTCAATAACCAGGCCGTTGTCTGATATTGCGGTGGCGGCTTGCATAATTGATGTCAGACCTGCAGTTGCCGGCATGAATGCCACCGGCACCAGTGTCAAGCTCAGCAGGGTGCTCAGAGCGAACTTTGCTCTCATGATCTCCTCCTCACTTTCTCATGGCCCTGAATGGCTCACGAGCCAATCCACCTCCGAGTTCATCTTTGTATCCACCGGGCCTTTAAGACTCCGTACTGGATCGGCGATCGTCGAGTTGGACCAAGGTCCAGTCAAATCGTTAGGTGCGCGAAAGTATGCTTCGTCAGACGCGGATCGCTCATCGACGCACTAAATAAAGCCAATGCACGTTCTGATTCCGATAAGAAGTTTTTTGCGGCCAATAGGAGAGCGTCGGGATCGGCCGATAACGGACGTTCGCGACTCTATTTACGCATGAAAAGAGAGGCCGCCTCATAGGCGGCTTTTCCGAATTTCGACCATTGCATGCTTTGATCACGTGGTTGCGCGTGAGGATTATTTAGTTACCTGCGCCAGCCAAGTAATCCTAACGTGCGGGGTCTGTAGCGAAGAACGAAGGAGCGTCAGGAGAAGGACGATTCGCCCGCATCATACGTCGGTATAAATGGGCTTGCCTCTCCGACATCGCAAATATCCACACGCGCAATAGTCTGCCGCCGAATGGCCTCCTAGCGTCGCGACAAGGGACGCGGAGGTGCGGCAGGAGGTGCGGCATGAGTAAACACGACACGCTTCGTCGTTTGGCTAGTACGTCAACTCTGGCATTTGCCGCTTTCGCGTCAATGACTTGCTTTTGTGCTCCCGCATCGGCGCAAGGACTGTTTGAGTTCTTGTTCGGGCGGCTAATAGACCACGCCGTCGCGCCGCAGCTATCAACCGAAAGCATCGGCTCCGCGCGTTATTCCGGTCCCGCGGCCGGTCTGCCGTTGCGGAGCGACACGCGCCGAGTTCCGAGCCGCACCGTCGCCTATTGCGTTCGCCTGTGCGACGGACGGTACTTCCCGGTTCAGCGCACGCGCGAAACGACGCCCGCTGAACTTTGCGATGCTTTGTGCCCGACAACCCCGACCAAGATCGTTCTCGGCGATGGGATTGACCAGGCGACCGCCTCTGACGGCACCAGCTACGCCGCGCTCAACAACGCATTCGTCTATCGACAGCGGATTATGACAGGCTGCACCTGCAACGGCAGTCGGCCTCTCGGTTTAGAGGCCATCGACGTCGAGGCCGATCCGACATTGCGCGCCGGTGACGCCATTGTGACCGCACGCGGAGTAATGATCGTCAAGAACGGGACCGCGGGTCGCGCCACATTCACGCCGGTTGTCGCGCGCCTGGGACGGTTGACTGACATTCGCCAGGTGCTAGCGCTCCACAAGTTCGCCAAGCAGTGAGCCAACTCGACGCCGCGCCTGAACCTCGGCGGCAGAAACTCACCATCACAGAGGAAGAGAGGAAAGCCCCATGAGCACCAATCTTGTCACGACAATCATGAAATTCCTGACGCCGGACATGATAGGCCGTATCGCTCGCATCCTCGGCCTTGACCAAGGCAGGGTTCAGTCCGGCATCGGCGCCGCCGTGCCCGCACTGCTGGCCGGGCTGAGCGGTGTCGCGCAGTCCCCCACCGGCGCGCAAAGAATAGCGGACGCTGCGAAGCAAAGCAGTATCACGCCGGACAATTTCGCCAACATGTTGTCCACCTCAGGTCAACCGACCTTCGTTGGACAGGGATCGAAAATGCTCGCATCGCTCCTTGGCGATCGCGGCGAGAGCACGCTAGCCGGTACGATCGGTAAGTTCGCCGGGCTCGGCGACGGCGCAAGTACCTCGCTGCTCGGCATGCTGATGCCGGTTGTGATGGGTGGCATCGCCCGGCAGAGCAACGGCCTGGGCTCGGACGCGATCGCAAATCTGCTCGCCAGCCAGAAAGACAACATCGCAGCTGCCCTGCCTGTGGATGTTGGCAAGATGCTGGGCGGCACTGGTCTACTGGACGCGATCGGTGGCGTGGCGCGGGCCGGTACGACGGCGGGAGGCCAGGCGATACGTCAAGCCGGTGCAGCGGCCTACGCAGTGAGTGACGCCGGCCAGCGTGCGGCCCGGTCGGCAAGCACGGCTTCGCTGAGTTGGCTCTACTGGCTGATCCCGGCAGCGGCCCTCGCCGCACTGGTGCTCTATTTGGTCGGGAGGCCTACCGAACGGGTGGTTGCGAGAAGTACGTCCGCGGTAGAAACCGTAGGCGCCGCAGCGGCCAACACTGATATTGGCAAGTCGGTCAACGCCAACCTTGACAACTTGCGCACAACGCTTTCGGGCATTACCGACGTTGCCTCCGCGCAAGCAGCTCTTCCCACACTCCAACAGATGACGGCCCAGGTGGAAGGCCTCAGTGACCGTTTCGGGGAAATGTCCGTAGCGCAGCGTACCGCGGTTGCCGGCGCTGTAAAGCCTACCATGCCGATGATCAATCAATGGATTGACAAGGCCCTGGCAATACCCGGTGTTGCCGATGTGTTGAAGCCAACCCTGAATGCGCTCAAGACGCAGTTCGCGAAGCTCGCGGTCTAATATCCGCAATACACAAATGTTCATGCAATCGCAATATCGTTGGCGCAGCCCGTGTTGTTGCTGCCGGTCTTGTCGCCAACGCGCCAGCGTGCCGGCAAACCGGCACGCAGCCGGCTCGCGCCGGTCTTGACGGCGATCATCCAGTCGGCCAGTTGCTGGCGCGATGAGGTCGACAGCACGTCGCCAACCAGCAACTTGTTTAGCAATTCCGCAACGGCGCTCGGCGTTGTGGTGTCGCGCGGATCGCCGGCTTGGCTTCGTTGAGCGTCGGTTCGGCCAGGTCGACCCGGGTCACCGCGTCGCCGTTCGAGCGCAGCCAAGCAGTCAATCCCGCCGGTCCGCCGAAGGTCTCAAGCAACAGGTTGCCCGCGGTGTTGTCGCTGATCTCGACCGCGGCGGCGCAGAGTTCGCCGATTGTCATGCCGTCGGCGATGTGAAGTTTCGCCACCGGCGCATAAGAAAGGACGCTCGACTGGCTGTAGGTCACGCGTCGCTCAAGCAAGTCTTTCCCTTGGTCGACGCGGGCCAAAACGCACGCTGCTGCCAGGGCTTTCCATGTGCTCAGCAAGGGAAAGAGTTCCGCGCCGCGATAGGTCAGTTTGTGGCCCGTTCCAGCGTCAAGAACCGCGACACCCAGGCGCCCCTTGATTACTTTCTCGATCGCGACGAACTTCTCATGGAGTTCGTCCGCACCAATCGAGGGTTTGCTCGCCGTCAGGACCGCAAATCCAGTAGCGGACCACAAAAGTACGCGTCGGTTCATAGATCATTCCTTAACGGTAACAAGTGCGCGTTTGACTTCGTCCGGCAGCGGCACCAGATGTAAATAAGCGTCGATGGTTAATCCCCAGGTGAACCTGGCGCAGCACATTGATTGCCGTGCCGCTTTCTAGCTAAGGACGGGGTCACGATCGGCGCCGATCCTAATTCCACCCCGCAAACGAATTTGCACCCAATATCATTGCGGTCGGCAGCTATCTGGCAGGGGTCACCTTTCGGCGCTTATTTATACTATTTTTCAGATCGCTAATAATGCGCGCCACATCACCATCGGCAGGGAACTCTTGCGCCAAACGTTCAGCGTAGTGCAAGGCGGACGCGAAATTCCCGAGATTACGATTAAACAGTATGATCGCAAGCAACGCATCGCGGTCCGATGGATGTCGCGTCAAGCTCTGTTTAAGCACCGATATCGCATCATCGGTCCGTCCAGCCGAGTTTAGCCCAACAGCGTACACGTAAGCATATCGGGCCTGTTCAGGCGCAAGCTCGGCTGCGCGCCGCAACTGTTCGAGCGCTTCGCTCGCCTCCTTCATCCTAATTAACCCCAGTCCGAGGGCATAATGAAGCGCGGCGTCTCGCGGCGACGCCAGTAACGCCTTTTGAAGGACAACCACCCCATCTTTATCCCGCCCCACCTCTCGATAAAGGTCTGCCATATTAACCGCAGCCGGCGCATACTGCGGGCTAAGATTCAACGCGCCCATGAACTCTGCCTCCGCTTCTTTGACGTGGCCACGCTGAGCATAAAAGTTCCCGAGCGCAGTCCGCGCTTCAGGACGGTCCGCGTTAAGCTGCTGAGATTCTACAAATTCCGCGGCGGCGAGCTTGAAGCGTTCGCGATCAGCAGGCGGCTGGCTTGCTGTCGGCATAGCGGCGAGTACGGACGCAGTTTTGATCCGCACGCCCCGGATCGGATCGGAAAGCAACGGCGAGAGCAGCGGCCAAAGCCGATCAACGGGAGTGCCGGCGAGCATATCGAGCGTGCTGACCCGAACAGTCGGATCCGGATCAGACAGACCCTCGCGAACCAGCTTCGTGTCGACCTGCGCAACATATGTATTCAGCTCGTTGAACGCACTAGCACGCACAAATGCGGGTGTCGCGCTATCGGACGCAAGTTTAGCCAACAGCTTCTCGGCACTTGGTTGATCCGTCCAAGCCGCATGGAACGCTTCTGCGAAGTGCTGAAAACCCTCACGATGCGACCCAAACCACTTCCCGACAGCGTCAGCAGCCCATTGAGCTGATTTATCCCGGTGACAATCATTACAAGCGTTCGGCGCCCCAAGCTTCACGGAAAGATCCGGCCGTGGAACGCGGAAACTGTGATCATGCCGCCGGTCGACCACCATATAGGTACGCACAGGCATATGGCAGGAGATGCAGGTCACCGACGAGTTCACATCGTGATGGCTATGGGTAGCGACCTGATATTTTCCGGCTGTATGACATTGCAAGCAGACACTGCTACCGGGCGCGCGCAATGTGGCACTGTGGGGATCGTGGCAATCACTACAAGTGACTCCCTTCGCAAACATCTTGCTCTGTTTGAAGGCGGCATAATTATAGGTCTCTTCATTGTCCCGCATCTGACCGTCAGCAGTAAAGGTCGTACGATCCAGTAGAGAAACCTCGTGAGTGGCAGACAACCACTGACCTGGACTCCACTTTTCGGAGATTTCACTGCGCCTGGCGTGGCAGCGGCCACACGTCTCGACTTCTTTGCGCAAAAGCGCCGGTTGCTTGCTGCGTTGCGGCAGTCCGGTCTTTAGATCATGAGGCCACGATACATCGTGCCGTTCATCAAACTGAACCGCCAGACCCATGGTGGGGTCCTTGACGTTGCCTTCATTGGCCTTCTGCGCCTGAGCCCAGTCAACATGCTTCGAACCGGGTCCGTGGCACGCCTCGCAACCTACACTGATCTCGCTCCATTTCGTGTCGAAGCGATTGGAGGTAGCGTCGTAGTTCTTGTGCACATCGGTGGAATGGCACTCGGCGCACATATGATTCCAATTCTGGTATACCTTGGTCCAGTGCAAAACATCGTCGTGTTGGATGTGCTCCTTCGGATAGAGATGAAACCAACGCTGCCCCCCTTGCTCTTTCGGCCTGCTATCCCAAGCGATCGACAGAGCCTGGATTCGACCATCAGGAAACTCGATCAGGTATTGCTGCAACGGGTAAATCCCGAATGTGTATTTGATCCGAAAAGGCGCGAACTTGCCATCGGGCCCATCAGTCTCCACAAAAAATTCTTTTCCCATTCGAAAGAAACGAGATCGCGCGCCATGATAGTCGAAGCTCGCATTGTCAAAATTTCCCAGGACAGTCACGTCGGTCGCCGGAGCCATCGCCCTCTTGTGTTGCGATGCACGCCATAGCTCTGTCTCGGACTGATGGCATTCAGCACAGCGCTGGCTGCCGACGTAGTGCGCGTCGGCCTTCTTCAGATTTGGCGGTCGCTCCTGCGCGAATATCGGGGCGATCAGGATAATGCCGGCAAGCGCGCCTATCATCACAACTACCGCGGAAGGCACGATTTTCGGCAACCTCGTCATATTGGACAAATTCTCCAGTGTCGTAACCTCTTATTCGGAGTGCCCACCTCTCCTGCCGCACCAATGCTTGCTGTTGAACAATACTCCCATGGCCTGCCCTCGCAAAATGACGTTGCCCACGTCGCCCCGCGGGCGACGTGGGCATGGCTCCAGCCGGCCTCAGAAGATCGTCGTCGGCTTCAGCAAATTCCTCGTCCGCAGGCGCGCCGCGATTTGTGGCTAGTAACAGCGAGTGTAAATTCGCCCGTATGCATCGACCGCTTGGACACACCGAGGTCCGTACGCTGCAGCGCCATAACCAACCGCAGCACCATACCCAACGGCTCTTCGGGTCGTCCGCCTGGCAACGCCGGCATAGCTCATGGGCGTCAGCGGTCGTCCGATCCGAGCAGACGCAGTGGTGGTAAAGCCGCCGGAGTTGACAGCGGCGGGTCCGCCGAACATGAGGGCCATCCCTCCGATCGCGCCGGCCAGAGCGACCCGAAAAAGCATCACTTTTGCATTTGTCATTGTTTTTCTCCTTTGATCATACCGGGCGGCACCGCATCGACATCGCCAAGTTCCTTGAACGCAACCTTTTTCGCGTCAGCGGGAACCTTGAAGGCGAATGCATCTGCGCCAGGCGAAACATCCGCTTTCCAATCACGGACCAGCAGCGTGTATTGCGGCGCGCCCGCCACGGTCTTGCTCGTGATCACGTATTTGCGCGGAATCGGGTTGGCTCCCACTTCGACCCAAATCTGCCAATCCGTATCATGGTTCCTGAAAGCAAGATGATCACACTCAACACCGTCGACAACGGCGCGACCGATGTGCTTTGCGTCAAGTACGCCTGCCATCATTTGCTTGTACACGTCCGACACCAGGAGATCCGCGCCTGGAGCCTCGACGCCATATTCCGTCCGCAACTTGTCGACCAGTTGGTCGACCGAGCTTGACGAGGCCGCCTGGGCATAGGCCTTATGGGCCTTGTCATCGACCGTGAAGGTCTTGCCGTCGAATACGAACTCAACGTCGGCATACCCCCCAATGCGGGTTGCCCGCAGCTTGTTGGGACGGCTCAACAGCAAATTTCCCGAGCTGTTGAACTGTATCTTCTGCAATTCAGGCGTGATCACCTCGATACTGGAGTCAAACTTCAGCGAGATGGTCTTCTGGCTCGTAACATAATCAGACATCGCCTTGAGGATTTTGGCGGCGTCGTCATTCTGAGCCCGGGCCGCGGGGACAGCGCCGAGCGCAATCGATATTCCAAGCGCCAGCGCGGTGACCCACCTAAATCTCGGGCCGACGGTTCCATTTGCAGCAAGCATGGTACACTTTCCTTTCATTGCGCATCTAACGTTCGCGTCGCACTTCTCTATCCACCCCTCTACGATCTTCGAATGTCACTTCCCGATATTGATCAGCTGCACGCGGCGGTTCTGAGCTGCATAAGGATCGCCCGGATCAAGAAATTGCTCCTCGCCAACACCGACCGCCTGGATCCGAGAGGGGCTGATCCCAAATGGATTTATCAACGCTTCTCGAACGGCATCAGCACGCCGCTGGCTGAGCTTAAGATTGTATTCGCGGCCTCCTCTTGCATCCGTATGCCCCACAATAAGGAACCGGTACCCCTGCAGGTAGGGTGAATAAAGCGCGTCAGCAATCATCCCGACGGCCTTAAACAATTCCGGCTTAATCCGCGCCGAGCCTAAGTTGAACTCTATGGCGATGCTGATCTGCGCAAGAGTTCCGAGTTGCGCGGACAATGGCGGTCGGTTCATTGGGTTGGCACGAGAAGGATCGTGGAGACTCTGTAGAGCAAGTTGTCGCAAACTGGCCGCACTGATTGAGGTGGCGGCGGCAACGCCCTGAAGGCTATTGACGATATCGCCAGCGCTCAAATTGATCTGATTTTTTACCGGAGCCGAAGAAATAGAGGTCTCATAGCCCGCATCCGCAACCGCTCGCTTGCATTGCTCGCTCACGTTTTGCTTTGTTGCAAAAAAACACTCTAGCAGGTTGGCATCGCCGGGCTGAACTCCAGCGCACAACCGTCGTATATCCAAGTCGCAAACGTGCATGACCGCAGCACGGGCTGCGGCCCGCTTTTGCAATTCAATGCGGACCTGACTTATGCTCGTCTTACAGATTGCAGAGACACTAGCTTGATTTCTTGCGAGGCATTGCTGTACTCGCCCACCACCCAGATCGACGTTCTTACAGAATCTGTCGATGTCTCTGCCGCAATTCACCGCAAGCTGGTCAATTGCTTGAGCATAACCGATAGTTTGCGCATTCACACTTCTAGCGCTGACAAGCAAAAGCAACGATGCCAATATAAAATACGTAAGCCTATATTTTTGCATTTAGCCCTCCATACCCCGCTTTTGATCGATGAACCGGCTTGCCGGAGACATTACGCTCCAGTATAGAACGGCCTCAAGCTGACCTCAACATCGCGGGCGAAAACGTCGTGCCGCCCAACTGGCGCAATGTTAGCTCTGTAGCTCGATTTCCCCCGGCCGCCACGTCTTGTCGAACCACGGCTCCAAGGGGCTATAAAGACGAAAAAGCGTGTTCCAGCCTTTTCCAGGGATCGTCTGTACCCAGTTGGACGCCTTTCCATCCGGAGCATGCGGTCCGAAATAGACATCGACCGAACCGTCCGCGTTCACCTGAAGCCCCTTATTCTGGCTGCTGACGCTCGGGAATCGCTGGTCGGTCTGGATCATCGAGCGGGTCTGGTCGCTGTATAAGATCACGGACCAGAAGTTCTTGACCGGGATATTCGGCGGCAGATGCAGTTTGTATTTCTTGCCGCCATCAAGCGGATTGCCCTTGGCATCCCTTGCTGTCCACGCGTACTGCGAACCTTGACCGACCATCTTCTCTTCCATGGCCGGCGTCAGATTTTCCAGACTCTCGTGGTAGCGGCGGTGGTTATAGTGATCGACGAACCGACCGATGCTGGCTTCAAGATCGCCCGGCAGGTAGTAGTTTTCCAGCAGGATGCGGTTCTTGAGCGTCTGATGCCAGCGCTCGATCTTGCCCTGCGTTTGCGGATGGTATGGCGCGCCGCGAACGTGTCCCATGTTCTGGGCTTCGAGCCATTCCGCCAGGTCAGACGAGACGTAGCTGGAACCGTTGTCACTGAGCAGCCGCGGCTTATGGACGATCCGCGCCTGGTCGCAGCCTGAGGCCGCGAGCGCAAGATCCAGCGTGTCGGTCACGTCCCGCGCCTTCATCGTCGTGCACAGCTTCCAGGCGATGATGTAGCGCGAGAAGTCATCCAGGACCGTGCTGAGATAGAACCAGCCCCAGCCGGTCACCTTGAGATAGGTGAAGTCGGTCTGCCAGAGCTGGTTGGGCGCCGTCGTCTTGTCCTTGAACTCATCGGCGGCCTTCATGACGATGTAGGCCGGACTGGTGATCAGGTCGTGCGCCTTGAGCAGCCGGTAGACCGAAGCCTCTGACACAAAATAGTTTGCTGTATCGGTGAAGCGCGTGGCCAGTTCCCGCGGCGATAGCTCCGGCTCGTCCAGGGCCAGTTGAATGATCCGCTCGCGTATGGCGTCAGGAATGCGGTTCCAGACGCGCTTTGGCCTTGGTGATTTGTCTTCCAGGGCTTCGGGACCGCCGGTCTGGAAGCGATCGTACCAGCGGTAGAATTGCGCGGGCTGGATGCCCAGCTTCGCAAGCGTCCGCCGCACCGGCAGGTGCGATTGCTCAACCAGGTGGATGATCTCCAGCTTCTCGGAGGCGGGATATCTCATTCCTCGTCTCCCCCATCCCCGATCATGCTTTTTTTAAGCAGACGCAGTTCGAGCGCCTGCTCGGCCACGACCACCTTGAGCTCCTGCGCCTCACGCCGCAGATCCTTGACCTCGCCACTGCTTGCTGCCCGTGCCGTATCGCCCGCCAGACGCCGTTTGCCGGCTTCCAGGAACTCTTTGGACCAGGCGTAATAGAGGCTCTCGGCGATGCCTTCACGGCGGCACAGCTCGGCGATGCTGGACTCGCCGCGCAGACCGTCCAGAACGATCCGGATCTTCTCTTCGGACGAATGGCGCGTGCGGGTTGCCCGGCGAATGTCCTTCACGATCCGCTCGGACGAGGATTCAGCGTGTACGGATTTCTGTCTCATCTCCACTCCTTGATGGTTACGATGAGCCAGAAATCCTCCCTTCCTCAAGCCACTAAATCTGTCTCACAGGCGCTGACGCCGGACAGCCTTCCAGATTGCGCCGGCAACCTGCGAGCTCATGAACGCCTTGATCGGCGGTTTGCTGACGAGCGAAACCAGATAATTGAAATGGGACACGGACGTCTGCACAAAGTCGAAGGCTGAAAGCCGATCCTGCGAGTTTGGGGCAGTTAGCAGAGGAATCGATGGCTGCTGTGCCATGCCGCAATTGTCCGCGGCAAAGAATGCCAAAGCGGAGAGCATGATAGGTAGCAGCAGTCTCAAAGAAAAAGCCCCGGCTTGATGCCGGGGCCATCCTGTTTGGGTCGTCAACGACAAGCTCGCCTGTCGTTGGAGTTCACTGCAAACACCGCCGCACAAACCTGATCCGTTCGAGGGCGTCCAGCTTTTTCGCATCGGCCTGCTTGCGACAGTCTTTTATCTTGTCGATCCGGCCTTCGAGGCGTTGGACCAGAGTAATATCTGCCGAGACTGGCCCGTCCGCGGCGGCCTTCATCCCACCCTCCAGTTTCTTGATGTCCTCGGGCGACAACTGCGGACGGTTGATCTTGATTGTCAGCTTGTTGAACTTCGCGGTCAGCGGGAACGGCGGCTTGTAATCGGCATCGTTCACGCCGGTGATCGTGTCGGAGCCGATATCGAAACTTTCATCCCATTGCAGGATGACGGGGATCGTTTTTTCCATCCTTTTTGTCTCGACGACCGTGCCGTCCACCTTCAGCGTCCCCGTGCCACCCTTTCCAATGCCGGAGAAGTTATTGTACGCCATCGTGCCAACACCGAGGCCGTCATACTTGAAGTCGAACTCAATAGTGTGGCGACCTGGTGCGAGCGCCTGCGGGGCTTCCCACTTGACCCATTCAAGATCAAGCAAGTTCCAGCAGAACACCGGCTTGCCCTTAAGCAGGTAGAAACCCCAGCCCGCGAAACGCCCGCCCGAAGTCGCAATCATGCCCTCGGCGCCGCCTTCGGGCACGGTGATGTCTGCCGTGAGGCTGTAGGATGTGTTGAGCAGGTACGGCGCATCGCCCTGAGGAACGCCGGTCATCGGCCGCGTATAAACCAACTCGCTCAGGCCGGCGGTGAGGCTTGGACGCTGAGCCGCGACCCGGGCCCCCACCGACGCGTTCAGGGGAAACACATTATACTTCTTTGCTTCCTCGACGAAGATTTTCCGCATCTCCGCGACCTTGTCCGGATGCTGCGCGGCGATGTCGTCGGACTGATTCCAGCTCTTGCTCAGGTCGTAGAGCTGGAAAACCTGGTTGTTGAGCGGATCCGGGTTAGCCGCTCCGAACGCGTCCCACGGCGCACGATTCACCTTGGTGCTCATCAGCCAGCCGCGGTCGTAAATCGCCCATTGGCCCATCATCTCGAAATACTGTCTTGTATGCCGTGACGGTGCCTTGGCGTTGGCGGCGTCGAAGGTGTAGGCGAAGCTTGTCCCTTCGATCGGCTTCTGCTTGATGCCCTCAACGTACTGGGGCGCCTTGATACCAGTGGCTTCGAGCAGTGTGGGAACGATGTCGATGTCGTGCATGAACTGCTCGCGCAAACCTCCCTTGTCCTTAATGCGCGCCGGCCATGACACCACCATGTTCTGGTTGGTGCCGCCGAACCGGGAGGCGTTCTGCTTGAACCAGTCGAACGGGGTATCAAACGCCCACGACCAGCCCGCCGACATGTGGTTGTAGGCGAATTCGGTGCCCCAGGCATCGTAGAATTTCATCTGCACGTCTACCGGCGGGCGGAAGCCGTTGAAGAATGCGACTTCGCTATATGTGCCTTCCGGTCCGCCTTCAGCGCTGGTTCCGTTATCGCCGTTCTGGTAGATAATCAGCGTGTTGTCGAGCTTTCCCAGGTCCTTGAACGCCTGGATCACCCGGCCGATCTCGTAGTCGTTGTAGGCCACATAGGCAGCGAAAACTTCGACCTGACGGATGTAGAGCTTCTTCGCGTCGGGCGTAAGCTTGTCCCACGGCGTCAGCATGTCGGCCGGCCACGGCGTCAGCTTCAGGCCCTTGGGGATGACGCCGAGTTTCTGCTGGTTCGCGAAGATGCGCTCGCGCAACTTCTCGTAGCCGTCGTCGAAGAGATGCATCGCGTGGATCTTGTCCACCCACTCCTTCGGCGGGTGGTGTGGCGCATGCGTGGCGCCAGGCACGTAATAGATAAAGACCGGCTGCTTGGGGGCGGTCTGGTGAACCCGGTACATCCAGTCAATGGCGTCGTCGGCCATCGCAGTGACTAGGTTCCAGGAGGGCTCCTTGCCGGTGACCGGCCAGATCTTCGCCTTGGGATCCGATCGATCCATCTTCAACGTGCCCTCGTGACCGATCCACGGATAAATCTGCGTCGTGTTGCGGAAGAGGTTCGGCCCCCATTGGTTGGCGTCGCCGCCGACGAAGCCGTAAAAGTAATCGAAGCCCATGCCGGTCGGCCACTGGGTGAACGGCCCGACTTGGCTGGCCTGATAGGTCGGCGTGTTGTGGTCCTTGCCGAACCAGCTTGTCGCGTAGCCGTTGTCGCGCAAAATACGGCCGATCGTCGCGTTGTCCACGCCGATGACGCTATCGTAGCCGGGGAAGCCGGTCGCCTGCTCGGCAATCACGCCGAAGCCGACCGAATGATGGTTGCGCCCGGTGATCAACGCGGCGCGCGTGGGCGAGCACAGCGAGGTGGAAAACATTCGATTGTAGCGCAGACCGTTGGCCGCGATGCTGTCCATGGTTGGTGTCGGAATGACGCCACCGAAGGTGCTGGGGACGGCAAAGCCAGCGTCGTCCGTCATGATCAGAAGAATGTTAGGAGCGTTTTTCGGCGGCACGACCGTCGGCGGCCACCAGGACTTGGATTGGAACGCATCGTCCTTGATAACGCCGCCAAATTTGGGAGGTGGCGGAGGCAGTTGATTACCCGGGATCGTCGTCGTAGCACTTGGCGATCCGGGCGTTCCAGTAGTCTGCACTTGTGCGCTAGCCGCAGATGAGACCAGCAGCGTTACCGCTAGAGCCGCCAATACCAATTTGTGCATTTTCACGATGCCGCCCTCTAATTACATGCCTGAGTTTGACGCAGAACAGCCGTAAAAATCCGACAACCGCTTGTCAACGGCACTTTACCGCCACCGCCCACTCGTACCTTCGATTGGAATCCAAAAGTCCATCTATCCAGGCTGGCCCATATTGATGCACATCAAATTTTCTAGCTTTTTTTGGCAACTTCGCCTTGGTGCAATTTAGGGCGTGAACTCATTAGCACGCAGCCAAATTCGGATTGATTATCTATGCCCCAAAGTGGTTTGAATTGAGCTTCGAAAATTTCCGCTCCAGTCGATACTGCTGCTTGGCATGGCAGAGCGACGATAGACTCGGCGTTCCTTTTCCTAGGTGCCCTACAATTCTTATGAACTGGGATTCTCCAGATGAACCCCAAACTGCGTTGAATTCTTGCGCTTTTGCGGCGTTCTGACAAGACCGCCTGGCGGCGCGAACGACTGCCGTAATCCTGGCACCCCGAACGGCGGCCGAGGGACTGATCTGGCGATTTTTGCTGGCATCTGGATGCACTCCTCCCGTCAGTTGCTCTTGAACGCATCAGCATCGGTGTCTCATGCTGGCGCGGGCGGCGGCTGCGGCCGTAATTCCGCGATCAGCCGCAGAATCTCATGGAACATTTGCCGTGGAATGGCGACCTCGGCCATCTGGAAGGCGACTTAGCGGCCGTGGCTGACGACCTTCGCGCCGATCTTGATCAGCTTCTCCTTCAAGCTCGTCAGCGACCAGTCCTTGATCGGCTCCGGCGTTGCCAGCGTGCGCAGGAAGTTGCCGGGATTGTAGGCGAGCGCATGAAGCTGAAGCCGGACCGCATTGGCGGCGAACGTCCGGCATGACAGCCGCGTCCACTTGATCGCGCCTTTGCCTGCCTTAATCCACTGCTCGCATGTGCCGCGTTTGTTGTAGAAGGCGACCACTCGCTCGGCCGGTCGGCTCATGTTGGTGACGATGAAATCGACCCGAGGATAAAGTTCTCCCGGATGCCACTCGACCTTGGCAATAACCCGGCGCGGCTTGGTCCAGCTTGCCGCCTGGTAGGTGAAATTGGCGTAGTACCGCCGGACCTCGTTCGGTGGTCGTCCGACCGGGCGCGTGAGCAGATAGCCGATCCTGTTCTGCAGGACCTGATTGGCGGGCAGGCGGATCGCGTATTTGATCCGTTCAGCTTCCAGGCACTCTTAGACGCCCGGCATGGCGAAGGCTGCGTCGGCCCGAAAGTGGATGCGCCGGACTTTGCCCCGATACCGCACGATGACCGGCGTGAGCACACTCGCCCAGCCGTTGGCGCTGTGCACATTGCCGGGACGTAGCGTGCAGCGTTCCAGATCGCCGAACTGGTTGAACACGAACAGCGGATGATAGCAGGTGCAGGCGTAATGGCCGTTCCACACGCTATCCTCCTGTTCGCCGTGCGTTGGGCTCACGCTCGAATCCATGTCGAGCACGATGCCCTTCGGTAGACGACGACCATGAACGATATCGATCCACTGGCCAGACAAGTCGGAAAGAGCAGAAAGGTTTGCAGGTGCCGCGAGCCATTGTGTCTCGAAGCGCCCCATCTGGCTTGGTGAAGCTGCACGGCCCTGAGCCGCCTTGCCGCCGACAATCCATCGCATGGCTGGATCGTGGCACAGGCGTTCGGCGTCGTTCACGTCCTCATATCCAGCGAGGCGACCAAACACAGACTGACGCAGCAAACCGGCCAACGCATGGCGGCCGTTCTTGCCCGTGCGCGTGTCAGCGAGTGTCTCGCCTGCCACAGCGCTCAGCCCGAGCGCGTCGTCGAGTTCGTGATACGCCAACAATCCCGCATCGGACGTGACCACGGAGCCGCGAAATTGCACCATCAGGCGACGGTCGAAATCGAGCTTGGGAGCCCCGTCTCTTGATTCACCCGCTGGGAGCGCCGTGATCGCCTCGGTTGATCCAGGATAGGGTGCTGATGCCTATATCTGAATCGCCGCGAGAGCGGTGCAGTTCAGTGGCTCATCCGGGGAATGCGGGAATAAGTCTGCGCCGTAGCAAGCTCTAAACTAAATTTACAATCCTGGTTGAGCCTGCCGAAACGCATGCTGCCGTAGTCGGCCCCTGCGACGCACTATTGAAACTCCGATGCCAACTGGCGCTAGAAACGGGCCGTTATGCCGAAAATCGGGCCGTGCATGGTCATTTTGTACTCATACTGGGAAAGGCCGGAGCCCTGCTCATAGTCGACGTAAAGCGCCTTATAGCCGAGCATGGCGTTCCAAGAAATGTTGCCTTGCTTCGCAAATTCGTAGTTCAGGGCCGCAAGGGCCTGCCAGGAGAATTTGCTGCCAGCTCCAAAGCCGCCAATATCGCCACTGACGCCCAGATCGAGACCTGGCATGAATTCGTGGCGGAGTCTTAGTCCGACAACCGGATCAACCCAGCTGACGTCTGCAGACGCCGCGAAGTTGCGGGTTCCGGTCCGGGTCAGGCCCAAAATGTTTACAGTGCCAGTTACAGCGAAGTCAGCGTCGGCCTTCTGCCACCACACGCGACCGCCGCCATATATGTCCAGTGCGGTACCGGAAGTTGGTGAAGTTAATGCGCCCCAGCGTCCGACCTCATAGGCCGCTGCAATCTCGGCGATGATCATTTGCACCTTAAGGCCCGCCGAAACGCCGACCGAGGCATTCAACGCGTCAACACCCCGCGAATGAGCGATGTCTCCGTTAACGCCAATTTTCATGTACGCGATGTCGGTCAGGATCCCGAATTTTCCATATCGAGCCTCACCGAAAGCGGACAATTGGAATAGGTCCTTAGGAAACTCGGTGTGGTCGAGTATGTCAAAAAAGCCCGCGTCAATGTCGGTGGTTCGGCCCAATACGGTTGTCGAGCCATTGAGTGATGTGGCCCAGGCATATGGTGTAAGGCTGAAGGTCCATGCGTCGGCGATCGGAGCGGGCGCTTTGATGGCTTTGACCGGCATTGCTATGTCGGCGGCATTTGCGCCTGACGGCGTCCCCAGTCCCATGATTAGCGCAGCAAGCGTAGCGGTAATCCAGGAAGAGCGGTCCGAACCCATGTTATCCCCTCCGGCCGATCAGCCCCACTATTACGCGGTCGTCGGCCTAAGCCACATAATCATCGTAATCTGGCAGCGTGACCCGAAGCTGAATCGCTTGTCATAGTCTTTATTAAGCTGCTAGAGGTCAACCCGGTCGATCGTCCATTTAATGAGCGGGATGTTCGGCATTTCCCGCCCGTCGTCGACGCCGATCTCAATCTTGATCAGGCCTTCGAGCTTGCCGCTCATGGTCTGGACTAGTTCGCCGTTGGCTGCCTTGTCGGCCGCCAGGTTGACCATTTCGCCGGGATCGTTCGCGAGATCGAACAATTCGACGTCGTTCTTCGCGTATAGATTATCGAGCGTGGTGGGCCGGTTGCGCTCGCGCGGAGAGAAATAGCGCGTGAACTTGTAACGCCCGTCGAAGGCCATCCGCAGGCTGCCGCGCTTCTTCATGTCCGGGATGAAGCCCTGCTTGAGGAGATAGAGCTTTGGGTTTTTGCCCGCAATCTTCGCCTTGTCGACCTCTCGCCACAGGTTGCTGTCATTGGTTCCAAGCCCGCTGTAGGTGAAGAGTATGCCATCACGCACGGCATGAAGATCGGCGGCGCCGGGATTGCTCAGGACCGGCGTGATGTCCTTGCCCGGCAGGGTGCGGCCTGCCAGTTCGCCCGAACCGCCGGGGCCTACTCCTGCCATGGCAAGCAACGTCGGGACGAAGTCGATGTGCCCGGTGAGCGCGCGGCAGTCCTGACCGCCCTTGACGTCGGGATGGACCACGTACATCGGCAGATGCGTCGTTTCTTCATACGCGAACGGACCCTTGCCATGCAGGCCATGCGCACCCCCCATTTCGCCATGGTCCGAGGTGAAGACGATGATGGTGTTGTCGCTCAGGCTGAGTGCGTCGAGTTCACTCAGGAGTCTGGCGACCTGAGCGTCGACGCTGCGAATACTGTTGATGTAGAAATCGTTGAAACGGCGCCAGCGGTCTTCTTCGGGCGGGATGTGGCCGAGCACGTAGTTCCACGTCTTCTCGAACTCGCCATGCGCCTGCGGGCGCCCCGCGCCATCGAACGACTGAGTGAGGTGTGCCGGCAACGGCACGTCCCAGGTTGCCTTGTAAAATGAGTTCTCAGGTGCCGGCGCGGCGTGCATCATCAGCCGCCCGGTGTCCTGAACCTTCTGGCCCGGCAGGTCAGTGTCGAAATACATGATGTCATGCGGGTTGACGAGGCTCACGACCAACGACCAGGGCTTGCCCTCGTCGGCGAGCGGACGTCCGTGGCGGCGTAGCCAGGTAATGGCGCTGCCCGCAATCAGGTGGTCGAACTGGTAGCCACCAAGCGTGTGACCGATGATGTCGCCAGGCGAGAAGAAGTCGGAAAAGCCATAGGCCTCCATCTCCTTGGTGAACAGACGATCCGGTATTTCGTCGTCGAATTCGCGGTTGAGATGCCACTTGCCCTTGTAGGCGGTGTAATAGCCAGCCTTGCGCATCATATGGCCGATGGTGGGGATTTTTGTCGACATATCCTTGACCCACGGCACATTGGTATTCTCAAACATCCGGTTGTCGGGTGTCTGGAGACCTGTCAGCAGTACCGCCCGCGAGGACGTACACATCACGGCCGGGCAATAGTGTTTGTGGAATGTCACCCCGGTTCGCTGCAGCCGCTCGTGGCCGGGCAGCGAGAGGCCCTTCGGCCACTTTGTGGTATAGCGCTCCTGATCGGTGAAAATGAAGAGGATATTGGGCTTGCCGCGCTTGCCCGTTCCCTTGCCTGTTCCCTTGACCACAGCCGGCGCCGATTGTGACGTTGTGGCCATCGCGGTCCTCAAGCCCGCAGCGCCGATGACCGGCGCCGCCGCAACTCCTGCTGCCAGGGTCAAAAAATCGCGCCGTGAACTCCGACCCGCGGTATTGCCGTTGTCACCCATCTCCAAAACTCCCAAGCTGTAAATATTTGATTTGCTTTCGTTTTCGCACGTCCGGGGCAGACCCTATTCAACTGACATAGGCATCCCGCGATATCGTCTCCTGGGCTTTGTTGACCCCCGTTTGGAGGCCGACGCCCGCAAGAGCCGTCGCGGCGACGACAGCCATTCCAAGTCAAATTGTTGCCATTTCCATCGGCAATGAAGTAAAGTCACGCACGCAGAGCATGAACTTCCGCCGCACGGCTTTTGGCGATGCCCTCCCGTTACTTCATGTCTGCCTTGCCGACGGACGTTATGTTCTGTTGATTCTACCTTAGGCGTTTATCGTAAATCTATCCGAATTGCGCAAAACGACCTGGCAGACCTTTCGATGGATAATCGGCCGCGATCGTCAATTTACCGGGCATCTTTTGTTCACCCTGACCAGCTTGCGAGCGTCGCGTCAGAGACGGAGCTTAAGGTCAATCGCCTTTCCCGGGGATCCGGACCTTCATTTAGCCGGCAGACACGGTCGCTGGGTCATTGGGGACTTGATCTGACCGAATTGAATAGCCGGATTTATGCTGATGGTGCTCTGCAACCTGGCAAGATGGCAGCGTTGCTTGTGTTCCGAGGCGGCGATTCCAGGATTTGCGGCATACCGCTTCGTGAAGGTCTTCTCGTAACGCTTCCACCCGGTGCGGCCCTAGAGGCAAACATCTACCCCGGCCTTTCCTATGCCGGTGCCGTAATGGACGCGGACCAGTGGCACACCACACAGGCGTACGCGACCGGTATGAGCTGTGAACCCGGCGTTGTACAGTTGGGCGCAGAGCACACCCTGCGGCTGAGGACACTCGTCTCGCAGGTCTTGAGCCAGTTTGAGACCGCCACGGCGCAACAGCGTTCCGAACGGGATTTTGAGGACACCTTCAATCAATATTCTGCATCCCTTGCCGAGGCGTATGCTTTTGGGGAGGATCGCTACGAGGCAATTGACCGATCGGTCCGCCGCCGCCGGTGCCAGGCCCATCAGGCCAGGGATTTTATTTGCGCCCACATCGGCGAACAGATTCCAATAGCGCGGCTGTGTGCCGCTATCGGCGTAAGCCGCAGACAACTGGAGTACGCCTTCCATGATGTCTTTGGTGTAAGTCCGCGCGAGTTCATCCATTTACACCGCCTGAACGAAACAAGGCGCGCATTGATCGCAACACGCGGGAGCGAGCGGACCGTCACAGAAGTTGCCTTTCATCATGGCATCAGCCATCTCAGTCGCTTTGCCGTTGCATATCGGGCGCTGTTTGGAGAATCTCCTAGAGAAACCGCACGGTTTCGGCGTCGAATGGCGGCACCAATGTCTGCAGAATTGCCCGAAGTACCAGTGCCTTGCTTAATCGATTGATGGCCGAGCCTACCCCAAAGCCGAATGTGAATCGGCACGGTCCGAGAACCTCCATCCAATTCAATCCGAACGCTTTAATTGGATGAAGAAATTCGATTGGTCACAGGGGTCCCCATCTGCGCCGATCGGGACCCCACTTGATACTGAATGTCCCATTTGTCAAAGCATTACCGCAATCAACCCGTGGGGTCCGACTCCGGTGCTGATTTACAGTCCCATCCAACGGAGTGTCGTTGTGACCGAACATTCCAGCAAAGCTTTAATCGGCGGCAAGCGAGCGCCGCTTCGACCTGCCGCCCGCAATTGTGTTCCATGTGAAGTTCGACTGGTGTGGCAGAATTGCACCATAGAAGCAGTCAGCCGAAAAAGGATTGTCGAATTTTCCGAGGCAAATTCATTGAACTCACATTCATCCCGCCGACTATCGATCGAATGCGTTCATTTGCGGGGGAATAGCAGCGAGAGCTGGAGCCGTAATTGCTAATCGGCGGCTCCATCCGGACGAACGACATTGTAATAACCTGCGACCTGGGCGTTGAGGGGCTGTTTACCGCCGAAAGCGGGCATTTATCGGCGCGTAGGTTGAGTTTGCTAAGGGCTGATTCTGTTGAAAATGTCGAAAGTTGAGCCGCTCGGCAACACTGTCGAAATGTTATCGACTTCTTCGACAGACTGAAATGACCGCTACAAATCTATTTGGAGTTCGCTACGTTCGTCCGACCGCAGAAGATGAGGTCCCCCGCGTCTGCATTACAAAAACGCGCCTATGAGGATAAAACAATTTGATCGCCCCGCCGCCCGGACTTTTTCAACAGTATCGGCTAAGAGCGGACGTTCTCTTGATTGCAGCCGCCACAACAGAATAATTCAGAAGGCTCCGACGACACCAAGCCAAAGGAATTCGAGCGAAACCATTGTCAGTTGCA
Organism: uncultured Pseudomonadota bacterium; assembly: GCA_963732895.1. Taxonomy (GTDB): domain Bacteria; phylum Pseudomonadota; class Alphaproteobacteria; order Rhizobiales; family Xanthobacteraceae; genus Pseudolabrys. The sequence continues at coordinate 145,281 of CAVTBG010000015.1, forward strand.
TGTCGTGGCCGCGCCGAATTACGCCAGACACTTTAATATGGCTATACGGACTCCCTATCGTTCGAACCCTAGGCTCCAACAACTCTATCGCAGACTGACGGAACGCGGCCGGGCATACAAATGCGCACCCATCGCCTGCCTGAACAAGATGATCAAAATCCTTACCTCGATGCTCACGGACGAGACCCCGTTCATGCCGCACGTACCAGCCGCATAAAACACGCTTGCGGCATAGTATAGGCTTAGGATTGAAACCAAGTTGTGAGGGGATATCAATGCGCTCTTCTTCACGCGCTCGTGCTTCAAACAGCATGCTCCGGTTCGGCAAGATCGCCATCTTGAGCCTCGCAGCACTGTTGGTTTTACCAGTGATTTCGTCTGCGCAGCAGGCACCCAATGACGCTGGCGTCCAGTCCGCGACTGACCGAACCCCAAGTGGCCCGGACGATGGACTGCGGTACGCCGTGCGCACGAACAGTCCCCGAGAAACACTCTCCAGCTTTCAGCGGGTGTCTGCGAATTTTAAAGTTGTCTTTGCCGACTACGAGAAGATGAAAGATCGCAAAAGGGCAGAGCATATCTACTTTGTCGCGGATCAATGGCGCTCGCTCATCGACCTGTCAGAGGTTCCCGTTGCGACTCGCCAGCTGGTCGGTGCGCTGACAGGAACATATCTTCTTGACATCTTTAACCGGATCGCATTACCCGCCCCTGGGGATGTGCCCGATGCCACCACCTTCAAGACAGATGGCCCGGCTTCATTCCAGGTACCAAATACACCGTTCAGAATTGTTCGGATCCAGAGCGGGCCACGACAGGGCGAGTTCCTGTTTAGCACGCATACGGTGCAGATGGCTCCACGCTTCCATCGTGAAGTTGAGAATCTGCCTCTTAGATCGTCGAAGATGGTCGGCAGCTGGGTCCAGGAGTTACGTCAACTGACCGGGCCGATGGTGCCGGCTGTGCTCCTCAAAGCGATCCCGAAAAACCTGAGGCAGCCAGTCTTTGGAACCCCGATCTGGAAGATCATTGCGGTTGCTATGCTGACGATGATAGTGGTGCTTCTTCTGCTTATCTGGAACCGCGCAACAAGAAACCCGACTTGGGGGGGTATAGTTGGGGAACGCTGGCGGCGGCTCCTGAGCCCATTAGCAGTACTAGTCGCAGCATTTGGCCTTCATTACTTCTTCGCCGGTCAGATCGTGGTTATAGGCCAGTTCGCGACGATGGTCTTCGAAACGCTGACACTGGTCGTTTATCTGACCATGGCATGGGCGTTCTGGGTCTGCGTGATGGCCGTCTGCGAGACCGCAATTGAAAAAGGAGACCTCCCCGCGCAGAATTTCAATGCGGAAATGCTGCGACTGATCGCCCGGATTATCGGGATGATTGGCGGACTCGCTATACTGGCCTATGGCGGGCAAGATATCGGCCTGCCAGTGTTCAGCCTACTTGCAGGTCTCGGTATTGGTGGGCTTGCCATCGCGCTCGCAATCCGGCCGACCTTCGAGAACCTGATCGGGGGGGTTATTCTCTACCTCGATAAACCGATCCGGGTCGGCGATTTTTGCACCTTTGGCGACCATAGCGGGACGGTTGAGCGCATTGGCGTCCGCTCGATCCAGATCCGGCCGCTCGATCGGACGCTGATCACGGTGCCCAACGCTCAGTTCGCGGATCTGCAGATCATCAATTGGGCGCAATGCGACCGCATGCTTATCATGCAAACCATAGGTCTGCGATATGAGACCGATGAGGACCAATTACGATACCTGCTCGTGAAGCTTCGAGAGATGCTCATCGGTCATCCGCGAATCGACAGCGACACTGTTCGCGTGCGGTTCTCAGACTATGGCGCTTCGTCGCTCGACGTCAGCATTCGGGTCTATGCCATGACCCGAGAATGGAACGATTTTTTCGCGATTAAGGAAGATATTCTGTTTCGCATCAAAACCATTGTCGAGCAGTCCGGCACCGGTTTCGCCTTCCCATCGCAGACACTCTACATGAGCAAGGACGACGGCGTTAACGCCGATCTTGGCGAGAAGGCCAAGCAGCAAGTTTCAGCCTGGCGGCGCGCTGGCCAATTGCCGTTTCCGAACTTCGCGGAGGCCCGACTGAAGCAATTGGAAAACAGAGTGAGTTACCCGCCGCCTGGCTCACCAGATTTCAACGCTACGGCGGAGATACTCCAAGAGGTCGGAAGCGAGCCACTTTCGGCCGAACCCCTCCAAGACGAGAACGAACGGACCGCCGACGAAAAGAAAGAACCCGGCGCAATTGAAAAAACATAGGGAGCTGTCAAGTTTACGCTAAACTTTCTCCGGTCTTGAGGGCAACATATCGGGGGGCCCAACACGAGAAAGCGTATGCGGCCAGTTTCGTTTAAGCGGCACCGGTTCATCGCCCGTATCCGCTAATGGGTCAGTAACGGGGACTTGGTCGCTGTGTCCGCATGATGTCCGTTTTATCCTGGCGTGTGGACAGCCAGTCTGCAACATTCTCCGGCCTGTTGACCACAATTTGACTTGGATCAAGGTGATTCTCAGCCTGACCACTAACCTTTTGCACTAGGCGGATCAATAACGAAGATTGAGTTGTGCCTCGTACAAATCTTTGTCCGTCGTCAGATAATTTGAGACAGATGGCGGTGTGAACTACAGGAGGGACCGGCTCATCTGACTTTAGTTTAGGCGGCTTTCTTTTGATGGTGCAAGCGACGTTTTTGGATTGTGTTGCGTTTGATCCTTTCTCTTTCCAGCAAGATTGTTTGACCGCGCCAAATCGCGCGGTTAGCGCCCGTATTTTGAATTGCAGCTGCTTAGGCCTCGATTTGGGCACTTGTCCGGGTCCTTCGGTGTCGTCTTCAATCTGACGCTTCTGACGGTCCATGTCAGAAACGTCAGATTTTGCCCTCGCCCAACGTGATGCGGCCGTGGGGTGACAAGGTGGCGCGACTATTGCTGGCCAAGCGTGCCACCCTCGCGGGCCCCTTGGGCCTTTCACCTTGTCATGAGCCAATCGCAACTCGGCAATGCTTCTGTATGGGTCCAGCTTAAGAACTCATTTGCCACCCCTTTACCCTTCCTCATCAGTTCGATGCCCATAATGACATGTGGCGGATGATCCGCCGGATGGACCCGTTGCAGGCGTTAAGGTGATCCAAATGGCTTGGCTTGAACAACTCCGCAGCTTGCAGGCTGACCGTGACCGACAGAGCGCCGACCCCTTTCGGACGAAAGTGGAAGCGGCTGTCCATGGTAAGGACGCGATTAGCACCGCGGCACTGCTCGACTTGCTCGAAGTGGCGAAGACGACAGGCAACGCCCGCCGGATCGCCACGACGATGCGTTCATTGGGCTTTGTGCCTATCAAGTCACGGCGGCTTATGCCTGGCGGCTTCCGCGACACGGTGGCAAGGGGTTGGGCTCAGCCTGTTCGCGAACCCGCGCTCGGTCTCGCGCAAGGTAAAACGGTCGGAACAACTCAGCGTAACCATCGGCATGTCCTGGAGCCACAACGCAAAGAGCAAAGCCATGTTTTACGATGCTGATCACCCCGACGTGTCACGGTCTGATTGGCAGACCTTCCACAAACAATTCTCGCCCTACCTTTTCAAGGAGGTCCTTGATAGGAGCGAAGTCGAGCTACCTGAACGGTTTGCTCCTCTGGCACGCGGCGCTGCGATTGCCGCTGATTATTTGCTCCGAAAGATTGGCTGTCGTCGTGGATCACATCGTCCCGTCGGCTGGAAGAAGCTACGTCGTGATATAATTACTAAATATCCGGCTGGTAGGACGGACTGCGACTTGGAATTGGTCGTTAGACAATACGCTCTCCATGGTTGCTGGACGATTGAACGGTGGGGTCTCGGTCGGAAGAATGGGCAGCCAAGCGAGGTGTTGACCTTCGTTTTCGGATCAACGCCAGTTATCTGTTCAAAGTATCAAGCAGCAATGCATCTCGCTGAGTATTGCCACTTGCACTCGCCTCCAAGTGGATTGCGCTGGATCGCGAGCTTACCCGAGGATGAAGGCGGCGCCATTGCATTCGCACGTCGGCGTCGCGCAGATGAAGCTCAAGGCGCGTAAGGCGCAACGTAAGCATCCGCCGAGTACCGCAGGTGCGCGGATTTTGCTTGCGGCATATGGCTCAAGCGGCTGCTTGCAGGCTCGCCATCTTCCAGTGCCATGGCAGCAGTTCAGGAAGCCGCGCTTGCGGGATGTTGGCGATGCGGGCGAGCACGTCGGCGAGCCAGTCGAGCGGATCGATATCATTGAGCTTGGCCGTCATGATCAACGTCGCCATGACCGCCGCCCGATCGGCGCCGCGTTCGGAGCCGGCGAACAGCCAAGACTTGCGACCTATTGCAAATCCGCGCAGGGCGCGCTCGGCCGCATTGTTCGTGAGGCAGATCCTGCCATCGTCGATAAAGCCGGCGAACCGATCCCAGCGCTTGAGCATGTAGTTGATCGGCTTGACGACCGAGGCCGAGCGCGACAGGCGGGATCGCTCGTCGCGTAACCATGCTTCCAGAGCGGTCAGAAGTGGCACACTTTGCTCGCGGCGCACGCGCAGACGTTCGTCGGCGTTCATCCGGTTAATGCCGCGCTCGATCTCGAACAGCGCATCGATGCGCTTGACCGCCTCCAGCGCGACCGGTGAGATCGCCGCCGCATTTTTTCCACGCCGGGCATTGGCCGCGATATCGGCCAGTTCGAAGAACTGCCGCCTTGCGTGGGCCCAACACAGCGCCGAAGTAATCGCTCCTTGCACTCGCGACGGATCATAAAGTGCGTTGTACCCGCCATAAGCATCGGCCTGCAGGATGCCGGTGAAGCTTGCAAGATGGCGAACGGGATGCTCATGCCGTCGATCGCGCGAGGCGTAATACAGCGCCGCCGGCGGCGCGCGACCGTCAAAGGGCCGATCATCACGGACATAGGTCCAGATATGCCCCGTGACCGTCTTGCCCTTGGCCAGGATCGGCACCGTCGTGTCGTCGCCATGCAGCCGCTCGGCAGCCAGCACGTGGCGTTCGATCAGCGCATGCAGGGGCTGTAGGACGCTCGTGCAGGCGCCAACCTGATCGGCCAGTGTCGACACACTCAGATCGATGCCTTCGCGCCGGTATCGCTCGCTCTGCCGGTTCAATGGCTGATGCTGGCCGAACTTCTCGAACAGGATCATGGCCAGCAGGTTCGGCCCGGCGAAGCCGCGCGGCGTGACATGGAACGGCGCCGGCGGCTGCGTGATCGTCTCGCATTCCCGGCACGAGAACTTCTCGCGCACCGTCTGGATCACCTTCCACCGCCGCGGGATCACCTCCAGCGTCTCGGTGATATCCTCACCCAGCTTCGACAGCTTCGCCGATCCGCAGCAGGGACAGCTTTCCGGCGCGGCGATGACGATGCGCTCACGCGGCAGGTGTTCGGGGAATGGCTTACGCGAAGGCCGCTTGCGCTCGAACGACTGGACTGTCTGCGTCCGGGCCGCCGCCTGCTCGGCCGCCAACTCATCCTCGGTCGCCGCCGCCTCCAGGTCTTCCAGCTGCAGTTCCATCTGCTCCAGCAGCCGCGCCTTGCGCTCCGAGCGGCTGCCATAAAGCTCCCGCCGCAGCTTTTCGATTGCCAGCTTGAGATGGGCAATCAGCGCTTCACTGCTTGAAAGATCTGCCTGAGCATTGGCCGCTTCGGCTTTGGCAACCGCTGCATTGGCCTCTGCCAGGACGCGCGCGTTACGCTCTGCCAGGATCATCGCGTGAGCGGCAGCAAGATCGGATGGCAGAGGTTCAGACGCCGATGTCATAGGCCCAAGAGAATCATATTCGTCAGCAACTGCAAAGAAAATCCGTCATCCAACCGACGTCGGACGCCAGGTTTGCAGCGGATTGCGCCAATCGATTCCAGACAGCAGGTAGCCGAGCTGAGCCGACGAGATCGTCACCGCGCCGTCGGCCGCGCTCGGCCATAAAATCGACCCCGTTCCAATCGCTTCACGAACAGGCAGGCTCCCTGGCCATCGTGCCAGATAACCTTCAACAGATCGCCGCGACGGCCGCGAAAGACAAAGAGGTGACCGCTCAGCGGATCGCGCCGCAGCACCTCCTGCACGAGCAATGAGAGGCCCGGGAATCCCTTCCGCATGTCCGTGTGCCCGGTCGCCAGCCAAACCCGCACCCCGCTCGGAAGCGGAATCACGGCAGTGCCTCAAGCCCGCGGACCAGCCGCAACACGGCACCGATATCGGCATCACGATCGACGATGATGCGCCGGCCGTTCGCGCTGACGATCTCAACCCGACCGCCGACCGGTTCGACCGCCTGCGCGAGCGGCTCCGGTGTGATTGTCGCCGGCACAAAACTGGCCGTCGCGCCAAGCCGTCCTTCCCGGTGCAACCTGCGCCACGTGAATATCTGCTGTCGGGAGATCCCGTGCCGCCGCGCCGTCGCCGAAGCCGCTCGCGGCTGCGACAAGCTTTCCGCCACGATCCGAAGCTTCTCCTCGGCCGTCCAGCGCCGTCGACGCCCGGTATCGACCACTTCAAGCCGACTGATCTGATGACTGTCAGTAATGATATCCATACTGACTATCAACTATCCGCCAGACGATTCACGCAAGACGGCCGACGCCGGATGGATACGGCGCAACCACCATTTTTCTCGTTTCGCCTACTCGCAAGGTGAAACGGTAACGGCTGGCTAGTGTCCGTTCGTATTTGCGCTGAAGTGAACCTAGTCGTTCCACATCCTCACGGGGGCATTGAATCCGAACGCGCAGCTCTACTTGCCACCTTCTAATTTCTTAGACCGCAAGCGGCATGTCAGCGCCGTGATCGTGCTGCCTATTCCGTAGTTGGCCGCAAAACGGACCTCTAATGGACACCCGCTCAGTGCCGTCTTTTGACCCGAAGCGGTCATGGGACGCTTGCAATCGAAACGCACAAGCGCCTCGATGCATTCTGTGGTCGCTATGAACGAGACAATCGTACTTCAAGCGGCGCAAGCTTTTCGATATTGAGCGTCGCCGCCGCAATACCGACTTGGTCGGCCGTCTTGTCTATCTCCTCGAGGATGCGCGTAAACAGTCTATCCTTGGTCGATCGGCGGACCTTATAGTCGACAACGTAGCGTAGAGTGAACTCGATCCAATTTTGGTTGGCAATAATCGTCGTCGTTGGGCGAACGCTCGCCGCCTCAATCATAAAGCGTTGGGTTATCGGGCCCCATGCTTGCTCGGCCGCCCGAACGTAATCACCCACGATCTCCTCAGCTACGCGCTCAATAAGCTCGCGCGCCAGTCGATAATCGCTACCATACTTGATAGGGACCATGATCTCGTCCCAAAGAAATGGAAACTCGGCGGAGTAGTTGAACACTGGCTCCTTAAAAACGAAGCTATTGGCCACCCGCACGATACGCCCATTGTATTGATCGGCGTTCACCCATTCGCCAATTTGCATGATGGTGGTGCGCAAAATGCCGATGTCGATCACGTCGCCCTTGATGCCGCCAAGCTGCACTCTGTCGCCGACCTTGTAGAAGCCGCCGAATGAGACCGCCATCCATCCGGCCGCGCTCGCGATGACTTCCTGGAGCGCGAACGCCACCCCCGCTCCCGCCACTCCGAAGGCGACCGTGAAGCCGCCGAGCTTGTCGCTGAAAACGAGTACGACAAAAATCACCACGGCCAGGTAACCGAAGAAAGTTACGACCTTCCGTGCCTTGTATCGGGTCGCGCTGTCGCGCACGTAGCGCGCCGCTGTTCCGCGCAGCAGCCACGTCACCACCATGATCACCGTGAGCCCGCCGAGGACCAGCACAAGCTTACCGGTCAGCGGGTCAAACAACCATTGTTCCAGAGTCTGCAATAGCTCGGCGTACACTGAGCCTCCCGTGCTGCCATTAGAGCGATACGTATTGAATTGCTTATCTGTTCAGACGTCAACGGAGCGCGTCGCGATCACCCTGACCCGATAATTGAGTGACGCTGGCCAAGTTGAATTCTAGCACGAACGCCATGTTCGGAGACCCTGCATTTCCGCCGCTGAGAGGGGTAGGCGCGCGGTGCGCCAGCGAAGCCGGCACAGTTCGCCCCTTCGAAAGCCGCGGCTCCAACGTCCAAAAACAATAGCCTGATCCCATTTTCAGTCGCCCCGATGACCGGTTGACATGGGCGTCACCGCCGCGACGTGCCTAGTAGATTGCTGGGTTGGGTAAGGGGGGCTTGCGGCAGTCCGATAGCTTTTTGAAGGCTCAACAGACTTTCCTGGCTCACTTGGATGGAGCCGCGGCGAGGCCTGTCCAGGTCAATAATAAGGTAGACGACAAGGGCGATGAGCAACGCCAGGACGAATGCCGCGAGGGTTACCCGATGCCCGGCAATTCCCGATGCATAGCCGAGAGTGCCCGTCGTTATTACGACTGTCGCAAACATCAAGAGGATCACGACCTCCGGAACATGTCGATTGTTTGCCGCCTGCCTGGTGCCGGAAGCATCGATGAGATCATTTAGAGATTGGATAAAGAGTCCAATAGGGACGGATCTCGCGTCCTGTTCGGCCGCCTTCGCAGCAAGGCTCCAGAGTTGCGCTTCAATCAGCTTCGCTTGATCCAGCAGTGAATCAAGCTTAACGGCGTACGCGAAATCGACGCGGCCTTCCCGAATGCGAAGATCCAGGTACTGGCGAACGGAAGCCCGCACTTCATCGCGAATCCTCACGGGAAGTAGTTGCGCCCTGAGATACGTGGTGCCGATGGCATTGGCTTCAGCAACCACCTTCTGGCTGCGATCATCGTAGCGTTGTAGAGCCGCGGAGAATGTGAATGCTAACAACAACGCCAGAAGTCCTAGCATTGAGACCAGGACGGCATTGGCTTGTGTGATTGCTTCAGCCACCTTCCGATGTTTGCGATGGCCGCTTCGAAAGCCAATTTCCATGGACAGCAGCATGCAAAATAAAAGACCTGATACAATCAAGATACTACTTCGGTCGTACATGACTTCCCTCATGACGTGATGGCTCTCCTGGTGCGCGGCCCAGCGGGGATTAGACGGGGAAATGCTGTGATTAAACGCGGCATTTTGCCAACAACGCGAGCCATTTTGGGTCACAGTAAGAGATACGGAGCACCATGAATCGGGATTCGTCGGCTACCTCCCGAATTGGAATGAATGACAGGCTCTTTCGATATCTTGTAATAGTCAATTGGCTATATCGCTTCGCTGCCATGCGGCCGCAATTGGGCCGCTCATGACCTCGGTGCTTCCCGCCCTCCAGCCGCCGATCGATCACGCGGACAAATCGTGCGAATTTCGCCAACCAGCTAATTTTCATCAATACGAGGTCTGGATCGCGGGCAAGAAGCGGAAGTCGGATCGTCTGCCACCTCCGGCGGCAGGGGCGATTCGGTAACGATCCCGATACTTGGGGGAGATGGAAATGACACGAGATGAGAAGCTCGAAAGGAGAATTGAACGTGCAGTTCAATCGGCTTTCGTCGATTTTCCAGATGCCAGAAATGGGACGACGTGGCCACAAACTTACAAAGAAACTGCTGAATGCAAAACCATCACAACTGCTGTCGTTTCGGCTCTCAATAATGCCGGTTACAAAATTACGTTGGAAACAAGCTGACGGGATACCTGAGAACGATAGGGCGTCAGTTTGGAATCGCTATTACCAAAGAGCCCCCAAGACTAATCGCGGTGATCCGACTAACGGTTGAGGCGGAGGATCGCCGCGCGGCAGCGCAGTACTGCCGGGTCCTGGCCGTTCATGAGCCTGACGTAGGCGATGGCGCGCGCCGCTTCAGCATGGGTTAGCGTCAGGGGAAGCCCAATCCGATCGGCAAGCTCCCTGCATTCGGCGGGGATGCGTTCGCGCTCCTCCTGCGCGGCGCGCACGGGCAGCGTCAGCAGCACCAGCGCGATCGCCGCAAGAGCGTACCTCTTGGCTCGTGTCCCACGGCCTTGCAAGCAGCGAGCTCTAGTGACCGGACGGCGCCAGTCGCTTCCACATGACCGTACGTTTTGCATAGGCAGTCAACGCGCTGATGAGTGTTGCCTCACTGGAATACTGACACTCGTACGCCCCGAATTTATCGATCTTGAAATCCAGAACATCTTGCGACATGAGCAAGTCCAGGCAGCTCGGGAACTCGTACAAGAGCGCACGGCCGGCGCGCCGTGCGATTCCATACATATAATTTCCAGCCCATATTGGGTTTCTGAGTTCGGCCGTGGCAAAAACAACGATGAAATAGTTATTCCCGATATCAACTAAGGTGAAATTAAATCGACTAGGATGCGAGCTCAAGAGCGACGACGCCTCCCCATGTTCTGTCCATGTATATGTTCGATCGGCCAAAGTCAGAGAACCTGCGGCAAACTTCGTCCACTTTCCGTCGACGTGATATTGAACCTCATACTTTCCAGCTCTTAACGGTGTGGTTGCGGCATGCAACAAGAGTTCATTCGACGTAATGCAGCCTGACAGCGCCAGCGCGGCGAACAATAAAGTAGACACTATCCTCCAGCTCAAACGGCGCAGTAAGAGCATTTTCTGTCCTTTTCGAACAGCTACAAACGGCACCTCATCGACCGACTGCGGCCAGGATCGTCCAGAGCTGGCAGCTAATCTGCTATCAGCTTCTTGCCCCAGCGCGCTCGAATCTCAGCCAAGAACTTTCGCGCATCTGGAGACAGCAGGACACGAAGCATATTCACCCGATCTTCCTGAGCTAAAGGCACCAGATAGGGCCTGAGTGCCGCAAGCCCGCGATCTGTCAGCGTCCCGCCATTGTAGGCAATCTGAACACGCTCGATCCAAGCGCACAGCTCTTGCATTCCGGCGATGCTAATGAGAGCGGGGAAATGATTCTGGGAAAGACCCGAATATGAAAGTGGAGCGTCCGGCGTTATTTCATTTCTGACAATCCAGACCCGGCGCCCTTGGATAAAGCCGTAGTTCTGATCTGGCGGGGCATTCCATTGGGCTTCGTCCAGGATTGCCCTAAGCTCCACGGGCAAGAGCCAAAGACCGGAACGGCTTTCCGTTTCCGAAAGCCCTGGGTGGTCTGACAACTTTGCGGTTTGGCTGCCTCCGCCCTGAAGGAGCCAACCCTCTTTCAACGACATCAAGACTATCACTTCAGACAGAAGCTCACGCGCGGTCGTTTCTTGTCGCGCTTTCGTTGAGGTATACAGCAACGTCCCAGCGGTGATGATGCTGCCTAACATGGCCCCGATCACAGCCCCGACGATGGCCCACCGAACCGTCATTTAATCCTAATCCTCAGTTGCGTTGAAAATGCGCCGAGGCTCCTTGCTACTAATGAATACACCGCCTTTGTGCACTGCGTTGATCTAGGTCAACCCCGGGGCGCAACCATGCGCCAATCTCGCACGATGCTGTTTTCGGAGGGCGGCCAGACCATGAATCGGAACATTCTCTATCTCGCTATCGGGGTGCTCGCCTTCGCTGCCGTGGTCTTCGGCTATCAGCTCTATCAGGAGCGGCAAAAAACGACTGGCATAGAAATAAGCCTCGGGAAGAGCGGGATTTCCATTGAGAAGAAATAGATCGGTGGTTTCTGGATAGCGCCCGGCACTGCGCGGTACTTCGGGAAGTCCGATCAAGGCTTTCACGCCTGAATGCGAAGAAGCGCGAACTTAACCAGGTCCAGCCCAAGGAGATAGAGCCATGTCAGTAGGACTAATTCTTATTATCCTCCTCGTCATCTTCCTGCTCGGCGGCTTCAGCGGCCGCTTCGGCGGCTACGGCTACGGCTACGGCCACGGCGGCGTCGGTGTCATCGGCATCATCCTGATCATCCTCGTCGTCCTCGTGCTGATGGGCCGGATCTGACCTTACGGGGATTGAGTTGGATGAGCCGCCTTCATGTACATCCGGAGAATCACTTCGTCAGCCGCATTGGATGGCTGCGCGCGGCGGTCCTCGGAGCCAACGATGGCATTATCTCGACTGCAAGCTTGATCGTCGGCGTCGCCGCGGCGGCGGCCACGCAAAGCGATGTCTTGATCGCGGGGGTTGCCGGCTTGGTGGCCGGCGCTATGTCGATGGCCGCCGGCGAGTATGTGTCCGTCAGCTCGCAATCCGATACCGAACAGGCCGATCTTGCGCGCGAGCGCGAGGAACTGGCCAAGAACCCCGCATTTGAGCTGGATGAGCTCGCCTCGATATATGTCGAACGTGGCGTCGAGCAGGCGCTAGCCCGTCAGGTTGCGCAGCAGTTGATGGCGAAAGATGCCTTGACTGCGCACGCACGCGACGAGTTGGGGATCTCGGAAATCACCACCGCGCGTCCTGTCCAGGCCGCGCTGGCCTCCGCCGCCACGTTCTCGGTCGGCGCGGCCATGCCGTTGCTTATGGTCGTGGTATCGCCCGACACGGCGCTTGTCCCCATCGTCTCGGCCGCTTCATTGGGATTTCTCGCTCTGCTGGGCGCGGTTGGCGCGAAAGCCGGCGGTGCAAACATTTTGCGCGCGACGGCCCGGGTGACATTCTGGGGGGCACTGGCAATGGCGCTCACTGCCGGTATCGGAAAAATATTCGGTACGGTTGTCTGAAGATTGCGCGCGCCGACGGGGATACATCGACTGGGGTCGACAATGGCAAATCCGCGAGAGGCCGGGAGACGATGACATGCCGCTTTGGCAAAGGCTGCTGATCACGCTTGCAACCATGCTGGTGACGAGCTTCGTCGCCGGCCTGCTGTGGCGCTGGCTCTTCAACGCGGACATTCCGAGTTATCTGAGCGGGCTTGTCGGCGGAGCGACGGCACTGCCGATGTGGGAGTTATTAAAACGGATCCAATCGCGCTAATTCCTTCTGCCTTGTGACGCGATCTGACATCGAACGGATGATACCCGATGGCGCTGCGCTTGATCGAGATGGTGTTGCAGGAGGAGGACGGCGCGGGCGTCCGCGCGCTCCTGAAGGACTGCAAGGTGCTCGAAAATCGGCAGATCCGGCTGGCGGACGGCGAAGTTTTGGTCCGTATCCTGCTGGATGCGGAGCAGAGCGAAACGGTGATGGACCTATTGGAGAAGCGCTACTCCAATGCCGAGGGTAACCGGGTGGTAGTTCTGCCGGTCGAAGCGACATTGCCACGCGCGCAGGCGAAGCCTGAGCCGGAACCGGCTGCCACGTCCGAGCTGCAGCCGCCCGGGGAAGAGCCGCCGCAGCGGATCGGCCGCGAGGAGTTGTACGAAGACATCAAGCATGGCGCGCGGCTATCGCGCGTCTATATGTCGATGGTGGCGCTGTCCACCGTGGTGGCGGCCATTGGCCTGAATGACAACAGCGTGGCCGTCATCATCGGAGCGATGGTGATTGCGCCATTGCTCGGACCGAACGTGGCTTTGTCGCTCGGCATTACCTTGGGCGACCTGTCGCTGGTTCGAGAGGGACTCTTGACGGCGTTGGCAGGCGTTGCGGCGGCGTTGGTCTTGTCCGTGATCATCGGCGTGCTGCTGAACGTGGACCCGACCTTGTCCGAGATGGCGTCGCGCACACGGGTGGGGTTGGGCGACATCGTGATAGCATTGGCGTCGGGCAGTGCGGGCGCCCTGGCGTTCACGACCGGTATCTCGGCGACGTTGATCGGCGTCATGGTGGCGGTGGCGTTGTTGCCGCCACTGGCGACATCGGGCTTGCTGCTGGGCGGCGGGCATCCCGCTTTGGCAATCGGCGCTTTCTCGCTGTTTTTGGTGAACCTGATTTGCGTGAACTTGGCCGGCGTGACAACATTTGTGTTGCAAGGCATCAAGCCGACCAGTTGGTGGGAGAAGGACCGGGCTGCGAAGGCCACGCGCATCGCCATTGCGCTGTCGGTGGTGCTGTTATCGGTACTGGTCGGAATGATTTTGCTGGCGCACAAACTCTGAGGTAGGCGAGACAAGATGGGCTGAACCGTGGGGCGTACCTTTCGGTGCCAGCCAGTCTTACCTTGCCGCCGCCCCACTGGTTCCAGGCTGAATCTGGGGCCGCGGACCGCCATGCTAGGCTGATGAGATGTTTCTCGTTGCCACAGTGCTCCGTGAACAGCTTAAGCAACTAGGAGCGCGATTTGCTATCGATATTCGATCTCGTAGCGATCCTGCTGACGGTCAGCGCCATCTTCGCCTTTGTCAATGCGAAGCTACTGCGGTTGCCGACCACGATAGGGGTCATGATCATGGGGCTCGCTGCCTCGCTCATCCTTATCGGGGTCGAACTGCTAACCGCGGGAACGGAATTGACTCGCACGCTATCCGATGCGGTGCGCCAGATTGACTTCACGGAAACACTGATGCACGGCATGTTGGCCTTCATGCTGTTTGCAGGCGCGCTGCAGGTCGACCTGGGCGAATTGAAGAGTAGGGCCGCGAGCGTTGGGCTTCTCGCGACCGTTGGCGTTGTGCTTTCAACGGCGATTGTGGGCGTCAGCTTTTGGCTGGTTGCCGGCTGGCTCGGCAGTCCTATCCCGCTAGTATGGGCGCTTGTATTCGGCGCGTTGATTAGTCCGACCGATCCGGTTGCGGTGCTCAGCATATTGCAGTCCGTGCATGTTCCGAAAGATACCGAAGTCGAGATGACGGGCGAAGCTCTTCTCAACGACGGCGTTGGCGTGGTGATGTTTACCGTTCTCGTGGCCGCAGCTGTTGGAGCAGAAGGCTCAAGGTTTGGCGTCGCGCAGGTCGCACAAGTGTTTTTCGTCGAGGCGATGGGTGGCGCAATTCTCGGCCTGGTTTCCGGCTACCTGGCTTACCGCGCTATGCGGCTTATCGACGATTTTCACATTGAGGTGCTGATCTCACTGGCGATGGTCATGGGTACATACGCGCTCGCGGGGAAATTCCATCTCAGCGGTCCGATTGCGATGGTATGTGCCGGCCTGCTGATCGGCGAACGCGGACCCGCCGACGCCATGAGTAAAACGACACAGCGCTATCTGTTTGGGTTTTGGACGCTGATCGATGAAATTCTCAATATCGTACTCTTCCTGTTGATTGGGCTCGAAGTCTTTGTGCTGCGCCCGACTCAGGCCGTAATGCCGATCGCCCTTCTGGCTATCCCCATCGTCCTGGCGGCACGGTTTCTTTCGGTGGCAGCTCCGGTCGCTGCGTTGAGCGTCCGCGTGCCGTTCATGAGGGGAACGATTCCGGTGTTGACCTGGGGCGGTGTGCGTGGCGGGATTTCAATTGCTTTGGTGCTATCGGTCCCGGAATTCACTCAGAAGCCTCTTATCCTGGCCGCGACTTATGCGGTTGTTATCTTTTCCATAATAGTGCAGGGGCTGACTCTCGCCCCGCTGGTACGCAAGGCCGTGACGACAATAAAGTGAAAGGCTTATATTTAATCGAGCGTGCGTCACGCCAGAATTTGGTGATGCCGTTATTCGTTGGCGCCCGGACACGTTCGGTGGTTATCTGATAGTTGTGGCCACGCCGCTAACAGCGACCCGCTTCAGCGATCGGCTTTTCCTGCATCTCCACTATCGGGACTCCAGACGATCTTGAGACAGACCTGAGCCAAACCGGAAATGTGGAGTTGGCGCGCGGCAATCTGGGATACATCGATTATCCTTCCAGCGATGAAAGGCCCGCGATCGGTGATCCTTACGACGGTCGAGCGACCGGACTTTTGGGCCACGATGAGGACGAGCGTTCCGAACGGCAGGGTTCGATGGGCGGCGGTGAAATCTTCCGCCATGGTGTCTTCCCCGCTTGCCGTTGCTTCGCTGGTGGAGGAGTAAACTGACGCCAGGCCGCACTCGTCGAGGCGCTTATCGGCCGCGCGCGTCGGCTGCAATAAGGCGGTCTGCAGCAACGCGACCACAAGCAGGGTAGATATGGTAATCATGGATCGCTTCGCAGAACTGCATGGTGAAGCTTTGGCGGTCAGAGAACGATCACCGGAGCGCCAACTGAAACGCGACTGTAAAGATCGATGATGTCTTGATTGAACAGGCGAATGCAGCCACTCGAGACCGCGCTGCCGATGGTCGTTGGTTCGTTTGTGCCGTGGATTCGAAAATAGGTGTCCCGGTTGCCCACATACAGGTAGAGCGCCCGCGCGCCGAGCGGATTGTCAAGACCGCCTGGCATGCCTTTCGCGTAGGCGGCATAGCGCGGAATCCGCTTGATCATATCCGCGGTTGGAATCCACCTCGGCCACTCTGCCTTCCGGGCGACGGTTGCTGAACCTCGGAAATTCATCGCTTCCTCCCGCCCTACGCCCACGGCGTAGCGTAGCGCCCGGCCACGCGGTTCAACGAGGTACAGGCGCCGTTCAGAGACGTTTACGACGATGGTCCCCGGCTTGTACCGTCCGGAAACCGGCACCTCTTGGCGTAGCAAGTCGTGGTCCACTTCGCCGAGTTCGAGCGCGGGTATTTCGTGGGACCCATCCATGGTGGGGCCGTAGATCGAGGCGTACCGGTCGCTGCCCTTCTGTTTAGCTAAAAGCGGACTTTGCGCAGCCGTAGCGCAACCGGCGAGCAGAAGGCACAGCCCGCTCGAGACGGCCCGGCGGCTAAGGCGGATACTGGGCACCTTGATAGGGATCATCGTCAGGCCCTGCACTCGAAGTCAGCCGACTATTCAGCGGACCTAGGACCGATGGAAATCTGAGTAGTACCATTTCGGAAATCGGCTAAAGGCGTCTTGACATAGCGCAATCGTCGATTTGAGTTTGATGAAATGCCGTCGTGGCAAACCGACGTTGATCTGAATCAATACCTCGCGGGAGGTTTCCGCAGAGCGTTCCGAAAAGTCGGCGCAGCGTGAGAAGCGAGCAGGGTCGATGGCTCCCTCTGGCGCAGCGCGTGTTGCCGCCGAGAGGCGCTACCGCACCAACAAAAGGGGGTTGCCATGATTTCGATCCTAATCGGCATTTTGATTATCTGCGTCATTGGTGCAATTTGCTTTTGGGCCATCGATAAGTTTGTCAATGAGGGCCGCTTGGCAAGCCTTCTCAAACTCCTCGTGGTGCTTGTTTGCCTGGCGGCGATCTTGCAGCGCGTGTTGCCGCTATTGGGCATTAATTGGCTGTAGCCACAGGTCAGACTGACATTGTTTCGGACTGTTGCGACGTTCGGGCGTTCGCTGGATTGCGGGCAGCGCCTGCTACTGTTGCGGCGCGGTGGGTGGTATCGCAATGCTTGCTTGCTGTGACCCTGCCGCTACCGGGGACTCGTTGCGGCCAGCAAAATGGCCTGACACCGCTTGATCTGCATCAACACCAGGTGATCGTCTGCATGGCATGAATACCAGTTCGGCCGACCTATCGCGCAAAATGCTCGCTGAAATCGGCGGGCCGCAAGACGGTGGAGAAAAGCCATGACAATTCGATCGTTTACCCTCGCGGCGACGGCATTGTTCGCATTGAGCATTGCGCCGGTCGCGAACGTTGCATCGGCGATGCCGATCAACAAGTCCGTCGCCACAAGTAATGCTGCCGCGACGCTTATCCAGACCGTGCAATATCACAGACGCGGCGGGCACTACAGCAGAGGCAGGCGTGGTGGCGGCGGCGGCGGTGTCGCTGCGGGCGTGATCGGCGGCATGATCCTGGGCGGGATGCTCGCAGGTCCCCGCTACTACGATTATGCCCCGGGCCCATCCTATGGCCCCGGCTACTACGGTGGCGACGCGGTGGGCTACTGCATGCGGCGGTTCAAGTCGTATGACCCGCGCAGCGGTACCTATCTCGGCTACGACGGTTACCGTCATCCGTGTCCATGAGCGGATAACCGCATCCGATCAGGTAAGTGAAAAGCGAGCGGCCGGAGAGCTGAACTCAAATGACGACGAACGGCTCTTCGGCAAGCGATGCGATTTCGGCCCCCGCCACGAAGTCGATCCATGATCACTGGATCCTCTTTGTGGCCGAAGGCGTGGCGCTTATTGCGTTGGGGTTGGTGGCGATTATCGTTCCCTCGATCGCCGCCTCATACCTGACCGTTGCCCTGGGGTGGGTCTTTCTCGGCAGCGGAGCCATAGGGTTGGCAACGACCTTCTGGGCACGGCAAGCGCCGGGATTCTGGTGGTCCCTCGTATCGGCTTTGCTCGCGGTTCTTGTCGGCGTGATCCTGATCGTAAACGAGCCCCAGGAATTGTATGGCGGCCTGCTTGGCTGGCCATTCGAGACGGCCGGTCCGTTGCGGCCGATATTAGCCCTGTTCTTCCTGGTCGAAGGCGGCGCGTCCATCATGTTCGCTGTGGAGCATCGCCGCCAGTTCTCGGGGCGCTGGGCTTGGATGTTGGCAAGCGGCGTCGTCGACATCGTGCTCGCGAGCATCATCATTTTCGGTCTACCGGGAACGTCGTCGTGGACGATGGGGCTGCTTGTGGGGATCAACATGATCCTCGGAGGCGCCGCGCTGCTGGCAATGGGGCTTCACGCGCGCTGAATGCACTATTCGGAATGCGCCGCATCCGCGCAATCAGTCGCACGGAAGCCTCGCAGGTATTCAATCGATTTTTGCAATATTGAGGATCAAGTCCATGGGCACCACCGACCCCGCCGTGACGTTTCTTGTCGTTCTCGTAATCGGCATCGTGGCCGGTATTCTCTTCGATCGAGTTGCTGGGCCATCCTGGCTCGCCCGCCAATTCTCTGGATCTTATCGTGGGATCGTCACGAGCGCGCTTGTGGGCATTGCAGGCGCCTTCGTCGGCTATCACATTGCTGTGCTGCTTGCGTCTGGCAGCGGGCTTGTGACAGCGGTTGTTGCGGCCGCAGCCGGCGCCGCTGTGGTGCTGTTTGCTTGGCGGATGGCTAAGTGACAAGTATGGCCTCGGCCCGCCTGGCGCTGGCACAATCTTTGCCGCGATCCGCACAAAATGGAGTCGCGGCAAGGCCGCACGGACGCGCTCACCAAATGACAAATCGGCAACCGGCGCAGAAGCCACCACACCGCGCGAATTTCAAGTTCATGACGCCGCATATGGAGGCGCCTCGCTCGCGCGAAGCCACCTCCATTTGGGGTTAGGTGACGTCAGCGGCAAACTCGCCGCATTCTATACCTCACATGACCATTGCGAGACACGGTACGCACGCGAATCGTGCGGCAATTGCCGTAGTAAGCGTCGTTGGCGTCATAGCCTCTGCGATGCCTGTAACCGTCGTCGCTAAACCGGGGGCCCACGCCGACACCGAGCGGGCCGACCTGCACGCCCGCGCCGTGGGAATCCGCACCGAGAAACACTTGCGCACTAGCCGGCGCCGCAATGCCGATTATGGCGACGGCGGCCAAGCCGAATAGAAGTCGCTTCATTGTCTGCTCCAATTCCGTTTTGAATTAGCTCTGAACATTAGCTAAGCGACAATTGTCCCTAAACAACTGTCCAATACTGCTCACTCTCGCCATGTCTGGGAGCCGGCGCGACTTGCAACCAAAATGATTTCAGAAGTCAATTTGAATGAACCTCGCAACCGTGGAGTCGGGAGGTTGCTGCGCAGTCCAAAGCGGTCTGTTTGGATCTGGCATTTCGGCGATGATGTAACACCCTGCATAACAGGGCCTTCTGGACATCTGTCTCTGGCAGCACGTCGGACGCAACCGCAGTCGAACTCGACCAACTGCTACCCCTACGCCGACATTTTGGCGCCCGAGTCGTATTGCCAAGGCCCGACCGAAGCCGTTGGCGAGCTAATGTTGCGGCAGGTGGCGACGGTTGCGGGCGACGTCGTCGGTCAATGCGTCGCGTATTGCGCGCGATAATAGTCCAGCATAGGGGGTGCCATGCTTTCAGTCTTGGTCGGGGTCCGGGTTACATGCGTCGTCGGTGCCGCCCGATTCTAGCGGGACTGGCCGACCTGAATCGAGGGGCTGCTCTTCAATTGGGGTCGTGCTGCGGATTCCGTTGTGGCGGCACCGGGGTTCGGTGTCGTTGACTGACGGTGCGGCATCATGAACGACATTGCCACCCAAAAGGCCAACCACACCCACCAGTAATGTGTCAGTTGCGTTGAAACCTTCACGGGGCCGGTTGTCGCGTGCGCAGTTCCCGTGGCGGCTATGGCTTTAGCCTCGCCCGGTTGCGGGAGTAGCTGCACCAGCCGCGCCGCAATGGCCGCCGCTTCAGGCGGCTTCCAGCTTCGGCCCGAGACGAGATCGAGGATCGAGATCAGCGTCTTCTCCGCAATCGCCCTGGGCATTGCCGACAATCGCGTTGCCTCCTCCCAGGGATCCACATTCATCCGGGCCAGAGCGGACAGAACGCTGAGGCGCATCCCGTTTGCGTCGTCGCATACCGGCGCAAACAGAAAGTCGTCGTATCTGGCACTCAACGTTGAGAACCTTGCGCGATGATCCACGATGGAGCCGCCTATTGTTATGGTGCATTGGAGCACCGCTTTGCATCGACTGGCGCTCTGGCCTTTCAATCCCGAACGAGGCGTGGCGCGAGGCGAGCTTCCGTCGAGAACAAATCGTTCAGGCCTATGAGGAGCATATAGTGTGTCCGAGGACGAATGTGAGGGGCGCAGCAAAGAGCGAGGCGGGGCAGGCGTGGAGCGACGAGCTGCGCTTGCCACTCACAGCATCGTTGAACCAACTCGGTTAACCCTGACGTGAGAGAAGCGGGGAAAGCAACACAACTCCGCAGCGCGCAGCGCCGTCAAATAAGTCGAAAGGCTCTGTCGACAGCGGCAAAACAGCGACCCGGTACGTCAACTGGCTGGGTGCACGGAAGATCGAGTCGCGGCCTCGGCACCATTCGGGCCGGGATATTTATGTAGACCTTATCCTTAGTATGAGGCGGCCCATGATGGACAACGAGTTTGTCGCCTTTAAGTGAACGATTTACGATTTGGCCGCGAAAGGCCGCTTCCGGGGAGGGTGGCGCCGACAAAGTCGTTGCGATTGTTTCGAGCAAGGGAGCGAAGTGGTGCGTCGCCACCATCGAACTCGCAACCCCTACGACGTAGGGTAATGAATACAGAAGGACGCTTTTGATGAGCATGGCACAATCCCACTTGCACCACAGAATAAACAAAGCGGCGCAGTTGGAAATTCAGGATCACTCCCTAAGGTCTATCGTCTAAGTGATTCTACGCGATCAAAGCGTGAGCGTGATTTATTTATGAACCTTTTATGGAACGGACGTCGTAAGGCATTCGTTGGTGCGATGCCGTCCACAGTGCGACGGCATACTTCCAACACATACAGGAGACGTTCATGCGAAGCGACCTTCGTTCCTACGCGTTCGCGATCGCGGTCATATTCATGGGCAGTGTCGGCCTCGCAGCCGCACAGGGCATGTCCGACCAGGGGCAGCTCAAGCTCAGTCCCGCTCAACAGCAAGACGTCATGAAAGGCCTGGCCAGCGAGCCGGCACAGTCGTCAACGGAAGCCGAAGACGCCACGGTTGGCACCAAGCTACCGGAGACAGTGAAGGCACAGCCGTTACCGGGCGCTGTGACAGCGCAGGTACCAACGACGGATAAGTACATGTTCGTCAAGATGCCAGACCGCATCCTTCTGATTCATCCCGATACCGGAGCCGTCGCCGAGATCATCACGAATGAATCCTCGACAACCGGATCTGGTTCGAGCGAGTCGGACCAGAGTGAACAGAAGTAACGATGCGGGCGAATAGCCAAGCGGCGGACTTAACCGCCTTACGTTGCGGTAGCGGCGTTGCTGCCTAAGGCGGCATGAAGTGAACCGAACCGGCGTCGCTACCGACGTTCTGAAGCATGATAATCGCGTTCCGCTGGCAACCTCGCTCGACGGGGCCGATAGAGCCCGCGGGATGCCCGGACAGGCCTCGGATCGTTCCGCCAGCCTTTAAACACAGACAGCGTCAAATGACCCGGTTGAACGGAATGAGACTAGAACTTTGCGAAAACTGGCCGCGGGTCCCGCCTTGTGGTCGTTATTGGCATGCGGCGCTGACGATGGATATGTTCATCCACGAACAGAACCTTTTGATTTTTCGGAAACAGTTGGCCGAGATGCCGCACGAAACGAAGCGGTGTCAGCTGTCAAAGATGTTGGCGGAGGAAGAAGGAAGGAGCTGCGCACCGGCCAATGAAAAGTAAGCCGTGTTCGTTGACGACCGCGCTTGGCCGGCAATGCATACTCGATTATCATCGACGCAATTGCGCGGCGCAGCACGCCTCCGAAAAATGTTACTTTGGCGGGCTGACTGTGCGCGGCGCATCGGCCAGCAGTACGCTCAGCAAAGAACTATGGACTTCGAGATGTCCGTTGTAATTTATAAAGCCCAATTTTCGGAACTTATTCATGAAATGGCTGACGCGTGACCGGGTCGTGCCGACCATCTCGGCGAGCATCTCCTGACTGATCTTCGCGAGAATCGGCTCGGGCCGGCCGTCCTTCCCAAAGTTAGCCAACAGCAGCAATAGGCGCGCAAGGCGCTTTTCGGTTGAGTTGAAGAGCTGATCGACCAAGTCTTCTTCGACCCGGGCATTCCTCGCCAAAATGTGAGAGACAAACATTTGCGCAAATGCGGGCTCGTCATGAATGACCCGCTGAATTTCGCTCTTTTGTACGCGCATCGCCTCGCATTCCGTCATTGCAGACGCCGTCGCCAGACGCTTCGGCTGTCCGAGCAGGCATCCTTCCCCGACAAATTCGTCGGGCCCCAAAAGGGCGACAACGGCTTCCTTTCCGTCCTTGGATAGAACGGCGACTTTGACCTTGCCTTTCTTGATATAGAAAACCGCGTTCGCGTCGTCGCCTTGAGCGAAAACAACTTCTTTCTTCGAGTAGGTGGAGATGGTGCGACCGACGCCCGCCGTAGCCAAGAATGCCGCAGGGTCAAATAGCGGGACCTTGGCTGCTTTGCGGATTTTATTGCGCTTGGCCGGCTTCGATTTAGGTTGATGGGACACGACGGAAACACCTCCATTCAGGCGAGAGCATAATTGTCTCCCAGCCACCGACGCCTGATACAGATGTTCTGTTGCTGATACGCCAGTTTATGCTTCCGCACATAGGAGTCCAAGTCAATTCGGTGCCGTTTGTCGAGGCGAATTGGTCATGATCATATGACTGTTTGTCGCAGGCATGATTTTCGGTGTTAATTTGGCCTTAAAAAGCGAAAAGTGGTCTGAATGGAACGGCGGCCGTCTATCCGATAGGACTAGTGTGGCTTCACCACCGAAACGGCCTTTGGGCTTCGGTGGCCGAGAGACAGTTCAGCGCTCCCGCCCGTGATATTCGGGAGGTAAAAAAATGAACGTCGTTCCGATCCAGGATGTCGCGTTTGACGACAAGGCGACCCTCGCAATAGGGCTCGCGTTCGATCAGGCGTGTA
The DNA here is from genome assembly GCA_963732895.1 of uncultured Pseudomonadota bacterium. Lineage (GTDB taxonomy): Bacteria > Pseudomonadota > Alphaproteobacteria > Rhizobiales > Xanthobacteraceae > Pseudolabrys. Next base: position 168,578 of record CAVTBG010000015.1, read on the forward strand.
AGTCCCTCCGGGACATTAGCCGCAGCAGCGCAGCGCGCGAGACCCTCGCCAAACGTATCATTGAAGCCGCCAAGAATGGTGAGCGGGATCCTGCTCGGCTTTATGCGGAAGCACTAAAAGCGTTTCGCAGAGGGGACGTGCCGATCCGAACGCCGATTGCTGGCGGAGACCGCGATTTCCCCGTCCCGGTCTACGCTTTGATCGCGCGCACAGCGTGATCAGAGAGAGCCCGGTTAGTCCATTAGCCGGGCTCTCGCCCTTCTAAGCAATTATCCGAAATCTATTGAGGGCTTCGTCTTCGGCCGCGAATTGTCGGGGCCTTCTTCGAGGCCACCTTAGTGAGGAAAAAGTGACCTCCAGCAAGGCCAGGCTTATTCATGTCGGCCAATTCTCACTTTCGGCACCGGAGCTACGACCGACCGGCGTGCCCAAAGTGTGGTGCGACGATGATGCTCTCCCGATTTGATTGTGAAGACGCGGAAGACGGTAAGCGCACGTTCGATTGCGTCCCCTGTGGTCGCTATAAAACTGTGATTTTGCAGTACCGCTAGGCAGCTTCAGAAATGGCCCATTATGAAATAGGGAGAGGCTCAATTGCGAAAGTGGTCTGTTTTGAACAAACTCCATAATGCGCCGGATAAACGATGAGTCCCATTCCGGCCCCGTTGCCGAGCGCCCCCCCCCGCAGCCCCCGATTCCCCGTGCGTGTACGGTGGCGGGGTCGGAACAAAAGGGCGCCCCGTTGGCGATCTCGTACAATTCGGCCAAGCGTTCAATGTTGCCTGTTAGACCATCGCAGACATTGTGACAGACCCACGTTTGAGGACCGTAAGATGTGGCTCTATGTGCGGACGTGGCTTCCCCTGCCGTCAATCAATGTCGCAGGCGCAATCTGCCTTAGCGTAGCGTCATTTGCTGTTGGACAAGAATTGGACTGAACACTTGCGCCGGCCCATTGCGCTGCGACATTTGCTAACCATGTGCAAGGTTCAAGCGTTTGCATTGGTGCTCCGTAAGAGACATCCGACCAGCGCTCAGGGCGTCGCGTCCGGAAGTGCACAGAAGGGTACGCCCCAAGGAGAAACAACATGACTGCGACCGCCAAAACCAAAGCTCAGAAGCCCGCCAACGCCCCAATGACGGAGGCCCCGGAGGCATTCCGCGAAATGGCCGAAAAGGGCGCTACGCAAGCCAAAGAGAATTACGAGAAGGTGAGCGCCGCGGCCGCTGAAGCCGCTGGGTTGCTCAAGAACCGCGTTTCGACGGGGGTTAAAGGTGCGCAGGACTACAACAACAAAGTTATCGAGTTCGCTCAAACCAATACCAAAGCGGCTCTCGACTTCTTCCAAAAACTGTCGAGCGTGAAATCGCCTTCAGATTTCGTCGAATTGTCGACCGACCATTCACGCGAGCAGTTCAAGGTACTAACCGAGCAGACCAAAGAACTCGCAGCGCTGGCTCAGAAGGTCACACTCGCGAGTGCGGAGCACCTCAAGACGGGCGTTGCAAAGGTGCTCAACCGCGCCACCTGAACCGAGTTATCCCAAATATTTTGGTTTCGTCCGAAGCCCGGGGCGAGACCCCGGGCTTCAGCTTTGCGCCTGAAACGTTCTTCGACCGATGCGGGCCAGCTTGTTGGCGAGGGCGATCGCCAGCACGTTGTGGTGCAGGCGTTTCTTGGCGGCCTCGATCCAGGGTCTGAGCCCATGTCGCTTTCAGACCGTCGGCTTGATGAGAACAACCCAGGCAGCTTGTACGAAGAGCACGCGCAGGTATCGGTTGCCGCGCTTCGAGATCCTGCCGAGGATGGTGCGGTCCCCGGTCGATATCTGTCTGGGGACCAGGCCCGAATGCATACAACATTTATCCGGCTCCCGTTGGAAGCCTGCGCAAAAAGCTGTTTGCACTTCTAGGCGGAACTCCAAGGGAAGCTGCCCTCGCCTCAAAATGCCTTTCTTCGATTGACCACCTGCGTGACGAGTACGGAATGGCAAGTGGTGATCCGCGACATCCTGATATCATGACGGAGCGGCCATGGCCGCTAGAAGCTGCCGCCGTCAATCTTTCGGCTGAAAAACGCTAAGCGCACGCTCGATCCGCTGATGAGAGGCATTGACGATGTTTCGGACTTTCTGACACGCATGGTGACTTCACACCAAAAGGAACGCGAACCGCGGCCGGAAACGGCCAAAAATCTTGGGCCCAAGATAATTTTGTAACAGACCGGAATGGATCAAAAATTATCTGCAACACTCTGGAGTGATTCAGTTTTCGATGAGAAGGTTGTGTAATGCGCTGTAGCGCATAAAGAAACCCGGCACATCGGACTCAAAGCTCTGATCTGCTGGTTGTCACCTTGCTACCGTTAACTGCCGGTGCATAACCGAGGGTCAATTTGGTGGCTTCGTCACGCCGTTTAATCTCGGCCCCCGATAAGGTGCCGTCGTCCGACGCGCACAAGATCAGCATGCAGGTTAACAATTTCGCCCGCAAGGGAATGAAGTTTTTCAACCGCCCGTTCGAACCGTTCAGGCTGCTCTTCCTCCCACTCCGACGGTACCGACCGCCAGCCTGGAGCACTAGCCGGAAAGGTTTCCTCATTGATAGCCCGCAAGTATTCGTTCGCCTTTGACCAAAGCGCGCGCCGGGCTGCTTCAACTTCAGGGGTAATGAAATTTCGCTCCGGCGCGTCCCAGCGCGCGCAGAATTCGACGAGCGGTTCAAGCTCGATATCCTGGAATAGCCAACCCGCCATATTATTCCGGTTGATGAACCCTATCACGCCATCCGACGACAGCAGTGCAACCAATCCATCGAACAATTTCTTATCATGCTCCTTAACAGGGTCGGCGCCCTGTCTGAATTGGGGATAGTGCCGGAAAAGAATCTCGTCATCCTTCGCCAAATCCTGACAAACATCATCCCAGAACAGCACGTCGACCTTGAACGCACCTGCCTTGGCCCGCTCAGCGGAAAGCTCGCGGACAGCCTTCTGCAACGTTGCATCGCGCTTCGCCGTCGTCGCGATATACAAGCGGTCCAGCTTAGGCTCGAAGCCCTCGGCGTTAGTAATCTCGGTCTTGACCGTCTTCAGTGAAACGCCTGCCACAGTATTCTTGCACTGGACGCCAATGTGACGAGCATCGTCGTCATGGCCCCAAATATCGACGCCGTCCTGTTTCTGTCCCGGCCGCCCATTCCGATAAAAGTCGGTCGAATTCCAACGAAGCTTGGCCGCAGCAAGGGCGATGTCCTCAAATTCGTCCCATGATTTAGGCGTCGGGACATTTGACGAAGAGATGGTCGGCATTAGCGGTTCGTGCTTGCGCGTCTTATGGAATGGGGAAGCCGACGCAGCATTCACGGCCTCCCAGATGATCTAAAGGGGTTTCGTTCCATATGGACCCCGCACCTACCGGGCGCAAGTGGCCATCGCCCATAGTCCGCGACTACCGAAAGGGGCAATTCTCGACTTGGAGGCCGCCAGCGACATTTCTGGTGAAGTCCGCTTCGCTCCGAACGAGGATGTTAAATCCGCTCAAAAGTTAATGGCGGTTTTGAAACTCAGATATTTTTCCTGACCACCTCTTCGCGTGCGCAAGACACCCGGGCCTGTCCAGCTAGGGGGTGGGGTCCGAGGGCGCGCTAGCGCCGCTGAAAATCTGCCCGACACCGCAATGATACGCGGCCGTCCTTAGAAGCACGGCTGCGCCCCAACAACGAGGCGGTGTCGTGAAACGCGATCTCTACGCAGAAGTATCCGCGCGTATAGTCGCGGAGCTGGAGGAAGGTACAGCCCCCTGGGTCAAGCCTTGGTCAGCAACGGCCAGTCAGAACGTCCCACAAAATGCCGTAACCAACCGACCGTATTCGGGCTGCAACGTCATCCTGTTATGGCTTGCGTGCTCTAATGGCTGGGCAGCGCCGCGGTTCCTGACATACAAGCAGGCGATCGAGGCCGGCGGAAACGTCCGCAGAGGCGAGCATGGGACGAAGGTCTATTTCGTCAAACAATTGCAGATCAAAGATGACACCAGCGACGAGGCTGACACCCGCCTAATCCCGATGCTACGCGAATACACTGTATTCAACGTCGAACAATGCGAAAATCTGCCCGATAGCGTCAAAACCGGAAAGCCGATGCGCGTCAGGAATCCGGACGCGCGGGATGCGCTGGCCGACCAGTTCTTGCATTCAACTGGCGCGGACATTCGCGAAGGGCATGGCGAAGCGTATTATGTGCCGAGCCGCGATTTCATTTCGATGCCCCCTTTTGAGGCCTTCAAGGGCGCCGATCTCTTCTACAACGTCGTCTTCCATGAATTAACCCATTGGACGGGGCACAAGTCGCGCCTCGACCGGGACCTAGCGAAGCGGTTCGGCTCGCGCGGCTACGCGGCCGAAGAGCTGATTGCCGAACTGGGCGCCGCGTTCCTCTGTGCCGAATTCGGGTTCGACGGGGACGTGCGCAATGCCTGCTACATCGCCACTTGGATTGATCTGCTGAAGGCGGACAAGCGCGCATTCTTCACAGCATGCAACAGGGCTTCCAGAGCGGCCGACTATTTGCGCGGCTTGGCGCTTGGCGCGCCAGCATCGAGCGCGGCCTAGCCGCTATCACTGGAGGGTTGTGCTGTGCCATCGAGGTCTTCCGGCGCGTTTCCATCCTACGATGTAAAAAGCGCAAAGCTCAGCAAATATCGTTGGCTGGCGCGCGATGGACTTGCGACCCTGTCGAAAGAGGACCGATACGCTTACGGCGAGGCCGTAGAGCAAGCTATTTTGGCCAAACAGCGATCAGAACTTCTAGCTTCGCTAGGGACGCCGGCAAGACCGAAGCCGCGCTGTGCCAGCGGCACTCCCTTTCCCGATGGCGCCGCCATTCACGCAGCAATCAGGCAGCAACAGCGAAACGCATTACTCGCCGCGCCATCACAAATTAGGCGCAGGCGAACCGATGCCGAGTGGCGGCAGCTATACGAAGAAGCCATGGCCGCGAAAGCGGCTGCGACAGCGGCCAAAGTCGCGGCATAAGGCATCTATGGCGAGCGCAGTTGCTTCCGGGTTACAGCGGCGGGCTTTCAATGAGCTGCCTTACGACCTTGATCTGCGGACCGGAACCAGCATTGGGGTATTTCACGCTGGCCATGTGCCCGCTGCGGCTTTCAACAGGCGTCTTGGTGAGTTGGGGTGGAGGCGGCAACCTGGCCCCTTGCCCGACGACCCGCCGGCAAGGCTCTTCGAGCTACATTGGATGCGGGAACATGGCGCTGCGCCAGCCGACCCGCAGCCCGACCGCAGCGTTAATGCGGACACAACGCGGACACGGTATGGTCGCGACAGGATTGGCGGTTCCTAAGTGGTTGATTTAATGGTGCCCAGGGGCGGGATCGAACCACCGACACCGTGATTTTCAGTCACGTGCTCTACCAACTGAGCTACCTGGGCGACCGACCCCGCGAAACCGCGGGGAAGCAGAGCGCGGGGCGTTATAGAGGCTGGATTTCGGCCTGTCCAGAAGCGGCCAAAATCCCCGTTTGGGGCCCGCGCGGTGGCGAAAATCAGGCTTTGGCGCCCACCGCCGCGCGAAACCGCTGCTTCAGCGCCACCCCGTCGCGCAAGGGCAACACCCGCGTCTGCTCGCCGGGATCGATGGCCACGCGGGCGAACAGGAGCCCTTTCAGACTTTTCAGCCGCTCGGCGAGGTCGGTGAGACCGGCTTCGTCGGTGACCTCGATGCAGGTGGCGATGCCACAAGCGCGCGCGATACCCACGAGGTCGGCACCGTTTTTGGTGTGGCTCGCCTGCCCGCCGGTCTCGCCATAGGCCTGGTTGTCGAACACGATCACGGCGAGATTTTCCGGCTGCTGGACGCCGATGGTGGCAAGCGCGCCCATGCCCATCAGCATCTCGCCATCGCCGGTGATCACGGCCACGCGCCGCGCCGGCTGCGCCAGCGCGAGGCCGAGACCGATCATGGCAGCGCCGCCCATGGCGCCCCAGAGATAAAAGTTACGATCATCATCGCCGGCGGCGGCGAGATCATAGGTGGTCGAACCGAGTCCCGGCACCACCAAGAGGTCGTCACCACGGTCGGCGACCAGCGCGGCCATGGCTTCGCGGCGGTCAAAACTCATGACAAGGGCCTCATTTGGTCCACACCTTCTTGCCGATCAGTTCCTGCGACAACAGCACCGCGACGATGCGCTCATCGCCATAAGCCTGCTGCACCGCGCGTTCGGCGATGCCCGGCACTTCGTCCGGCTTGCTCGCGCGGTAGACTTCCGCCTCGCATTGCTTGAGCACCGGCTCGACGATCGAGCCCATCGGCACCTGCCAGGGATTGAACTCCTCCCACTCGCCGCGCATGGTGATGAACATCAGCATGGGAAAGCGGCAGATGCGCGACAGCGAAAGCATGTTGATGCAATTTCCGACGCCGCTCGACTGCATCAGCAGCGCGCAGCGCTGGCCGCCGAGCCAGGCGCCGGCGGCCATCGCCACGCCCTCCTCCTCGGTGGTCAGCACCACATCACGAATGTCTTTGTCAGCACGGCATCGCTCGATCAGCCGGGAATGGCCGGCATCGGGCACGTAACCGACTTGGCGGACGTCGGCGCCTTTGAGGGTGTCGAACAGGACGTCCGGCCAGCTTGCAATCTGAACTGCCGCAGTCACGATGCGTCTCCCGGATTGCCTTCATCGGGACGTTCGCCATCCTCGTCTTCTTCCTCTCGCACCGGCACCGCATAAACACCGGAGAGCCAGCGGTTGAGGTCGATGTCGGCGCATCGCCTGGAACAGAAGGGTCGAATCGACGCATCGGTCGGCTTGCTGCAGATCGGGCAGCGGGCAGCCATTGTCTTTCGGTCGATCGCGTTCATGCGCGCCTCGAGTGAAGGCTTGGCCCGCTATTTCCAGAGGGCGAAGCCCATGCCGCAACCGGTCCCGGCGGCCGAGCGATAGCATGGGATATATTCTTGCCAGGTGTTCTTCAAGTGCGTCGAAGCGCCGGCGACCGCGATCCAGTTGCGGATTTCCGACGAGCCGGAGTTGAGCTTCTCGACCGGAATCGATGCCAGCGCCTCGACGTCGTTTTTCTGGCAGGCAGCAAGCACGCCGCGGTCGAGTTCCTCGTCGACGGTGAAATGGCTCAAGCCACCGGACGCAAGAATGCCGATGCGTTCGTCGCCTTTCGCGCCCTGCACCGCCTTGCGGATGGCCTGTCCGAGTTGCGCGCAGCGGCGCGGCCGCGGCTGGTTGGGCGGGAAATAGGTGTTGAGCGCAATCGGCACGATGGGAACGATATGGCCGTCATCCATCATGCGGCGATGCACGAAGCCGAAGGCGTGGCCTTCGCCGTGCTCTTTCGACAGCTTCTTGCCCTGACTGATATCGAAGCCCTGATCGATCAGAACTCTCGATCAGATGCAGGCCGAGCTTGGATGCGACAGGATAATCGCGCGGCTTTTCGGTCTCGTGGAACTGCGACCGCGCCTTGCGCCAGAACAGCGGCGCGTCCTCGGCCATGCGCAGCGGATTGTTCTCGATCGTTTCGCCCCAGTAGACCAGCATCGCGGGCATATTGTCTTCAAAGAACTGCTCGTGCTGGTCGTCGCCGATGATAATCAACGCGTCGAGCTTGGCGTCGGCGATCTCTTGCGCCAAGTGCGCGATGTTCTCGCTGCAGCGGGCAGAACGTTCTTCCAGCACCTTGGGCTCGATCTGCTGGGCGATCGAGGGATCGGCCTGTTCCAGCAATTCGCCGTAGGTGCAGGGCTTGCCGTTCTTGTCGATGAGCTTGCGGCCGGACGCATCGATGGCGGCGTGCTTGGGATAGTCCTCGGCGGGCGAGTTCAGCAGCGGGCTGTGGGAGGTTCCGATCCCGAGAACGATGTCCGCCATAGTCAGCTAACTCCAATGGGTCATACATTTGACCCTTACGTCTACGGCAGCCGGCCATGGCCTTCAAGCCCCAACGGCGCGTCTCTCTTATGACGTCATTCCGGTGCGACGCGTTAGCGCCGGACGCAAAATTCATACGCTGCAGCAGCTGGGATGCTGCAAGCCAGGGATTATGGATTCCGGGTTCGCTCGCTTTGCTCGCACCCCCGAATGTCTCAATCTGGTTAGCCGCAATCAAACTGGATTCTTGTGCCGTGCCGCATCCAACACCCGTAACTCGGTCTTGAGGATCTTGCCGTAGTTGTTCTTCGGCAACGCCTCGACGAAGACATAGTCCTTGGGCCGTTTGAAGCGCGCGATGTGCGCAAGACAATGCGCGTCGAGCTCCTCACGCCTGGCGGCGCCGACCACATAGGCAACAACCACCTCGCCCCATTCGCGGTCGGGCCGGCCGATGACGGAAACCTCGCGCACCGACGCGTGGGTCAGCAGTACCTCTTCGACCTCGCGCGGATAGATGTTGGAGCCGCCGGAGATGATGAGGTCCTTGGAGCGGTCCTTGAGATGGAGATAGCCCTCCTCGTCGATGATGCCGACGTCGCCGGTGTGCAGCCAGCCGCCGCGCAAGGACGACGCGGTCGCGTCCTCGTTCTGCCAATAGCCGGCCATGATGACATCGCCACGGCAGAAGATTTCGCCGGTCTCGCCAGGCGGAACCGGTTGGTCATTGGCGTCAGCAATAATGACCTCGACACAAGCGTAAGGCTTGCCGGCCGAACCGAGACGCTCGCGCCAGCGCGGGTGCCCGCGCGCGGCGATGTCTTCCTTCGACAGCGTGGTGATGGTCATGGGCGCTTCGCCCTGGCCGTATATTTGCGCGAGGCACGGGCCGAAACGGTCGAGAGCGGCAAGCGCGTCCTCCACATACATCGGCGCGCCGCCCCAGATCAGGGTGCGGATGTTCGACGCGTTGCAGTGCGCCGGCGCGGCGACCAGCCGCTTAATCATGGTGGGTGCGGCGAACATCGACGTGCGCGGCCAATGATTGATGAGCGCGGCGATTTCATCCGGCTCGAACGCGCCACTTTCGGGGATCACCTGCACGCCGAGCCGCGCCACGTGCGGCATGATGTAGATGCCGGAGCCGTGGCTCATCGGCGCCGCGTGCAGGATGGCGTCGCCCGGCGACGTGGGATCGACTTCGGTGGCGTAGGCGTGGCTCGCCCAGTTGAGATTACGGTGGGTGAGCATGGCGCCTTTCGGCCGCCCCGTCGTGCCGGAGGTGTAGAACAGCCAGGCGAGATCGTCGCCGGTGCGCGGCACCACATCGATGGCGTCGGTCGTAAAGAGCGCGACGTATTCGGCGCTGCCGATGGCGATCAGATGCTCAAGCGTCTTCGGCGCGTGCGGTGCGATGTCGGAATCAATGCCTTTCGAGGCAAAGCAGACACGGGCGCCGGATTGCTCGAGGATGTAGCCGAGCTCGGAACCGTGCAGCTTGGCATTGGCCGGCACCGCGGCAAGGCCGGCGTGCCAAACGCCGTAAAGCAGCGCGAGATAGTCCGGCGTGTTCTTGGCGGCAATGGCGACGCGATCGCCTGGCTCAAGATTGAGACGGCCGCGCAGCGCACCGGCGAGCCGCGCGGCGCGCTCCGCCAGTTGGCCATAGTTCGCCACCACGCGCGTACCCGACGCCGCCGCCGGCATATCGGGATGACTCAGACCCGCACGCTGCAGCCACAGAGCGAGGTTCATCGCGATCCCTCTTCTACATTCCGCGGTACGGCCGAAGGCCGCAAACCCGGGATGACAGGATAGCGGACCTACGTCGCGTTAAGCCACCCGAACCGGATCGGATAGCCCTCACCGCCGAGCAGCGTCATGGTCTCGTAAAGCGGCAGGCCGACAATGTTGGAATAGGAGCCGATGATCTTGACGAGGAAGGTGCCGGCGATGCCCTGCGCCGCATAGCCGCCGGCCTTGCCGCGCCACTCGCCGGAGGCGAGATAGGCCTCGATGTCCTCCTCCGACAGCCGCTTGAAGCGCACCCGCGTTTCCACCAGTCGCTGGCGGAAGCTTTCCTTCGGAGTCACCAGGCAGACCGAGGTGAAGACCCGGTGGTTGCGGCCGGACAGGAGCCGCAGGCATTGCGCCGCCTCGTCGAGCAGCTCCGCCTTGGGCAGGATGCGGCGTCCGACCGCCACCACGGTGTCGGCGGCCAGGATATAGGCGCCGCGCAATTCATCATCGAGTTTGACGTTGTCGAGCGCCACCTTCGCCTTTTCGCGCGCAAGGCGGGTGGCGTGGGCACGCGGGATTTCGCCGCGGCGCGGGGATTCGTCGATGTCCGCGGGCTTGAGCGCGTCTGGCTCGATGCCGGCCTGGTTGACCAGCGCCAGGCGGCGCGGCGAGCCGGAAGCGAGCACGAATTTGGGCCGGCCGATCATGGGTTTAGGGGCAAGATTCGCTGCTAATGAGGCGCGGAAGCTAGCGGAACGGGCCCCAATTCACAACCCGAGCGGAATCGACCACTCGGCGCGGTTACTCGTTGCCGACGCCCGGCTGGCCGAAGCGCTGGCGGATGTGCTCCAGCAACTGATCGCGCACGTCGCGGTAGGCGTCCAGCCGCTGCTCGCGGCTGCCCTCGGCCGCCGTCGGATCGGGCGTCGGCCAATATTCGACATCGGCGGCAAGCGTGCGCGTCAGCTCGATCGCCCGGTGATGAGCCGGCGGCGACAGCGTGACGATGAGATCGAAATTCAGGCCCTCCAGGTCGTCGAGGTCTTCGAAGGTCATCGGCCGATGGCGCGACATGTCGATGCCGATCTCCTCCATGACCGCCGCCGCAAACGGGTCGGGCTCGCCCTTCATGGCGCCGCAGGAGGCAACATAGACGGACTTGCCGAACATCTGCTGGAACAAGGCGGCGGCCATCGGCGAGCGCACAGTGTTCATGCCGCAGGCGAACAACACCGCCTGGGGGCGCGCGCTGCGCTCGGCGGCCATGAGTTACTTTCCTTTGCCGATGATCTTATCCGAAAATCGATTCCCATCTCCGACCGGGGTCGAACACATGCTTTTCGGGATCATGCGCTCACCCCTTCCAGTGCAACACGCAAAGCAGGGTGAACAGGCGGCGCGCGGTGTCGATATCGAGGGCGACCTTGCCCTTGAGCCGCTCCATCAAAATGCGCGAGCCCTCGTTGTGCACGCCGCGCCGGCCCATATCGATGGCCTCGATCTTATCGGGGGTCGCGGTGCGGATCGCTTGATAATAGCTGTCGCAGATCAGGTGGTAGTCCTTGACGATGCGGCGCAGCGGCGTCAGCGACAACAGATGCGCCATGACCGGCTTGCCATCCTGGTCACGGATGTCGAATACCAGCCGGTTTCCGGTGATGCTCAGATGCAGCGTGTAAGGACCGTTGGTGTGGCCAACAGGGGCGAACGAGTTCTGTTCGAGCAGGTCGTAGATCGCGACTTGGCGCTCGTGCTCGACGTCCGGATTGGAGCGTCCGATCGTTTCCTCGTCGAGCGTGACGGCCATCAGACGCTGCTTGGCAGCGGTTGATTTCGCCGGGCTCATCATCGGTTGAGGCGGATGGCGATCGAGCGCGCGTGGGCGGTGAGGCCCTCCGCCTCGCCGAGCGCGATCGCAGCCGGGCCCAAAGCGCGCAACTGCTCGGGGCCGCATTTGAGCAATGACGTGCGCTTCATGAAGTCGAGCACGCTTAAGCCCGAGGTGAAGCGGGCCGAGCGCGCGGTCGGCAGCACGTGATTGGAGCCGCCGACATAATCGCCGATCGCCTCGGGCGTATGGGCGCCAAGGAAGATGGCGCCGGCGTTTCGCACCTTCGATGCGAGCGCCTCGGCGTCGGCGGATTCGATTTCGAGGTGCTCAGGCGCGAGACGATCGACCAGCGGGATGGCGTCTTCGAGCTTCGGCACGGTGATGATGGCGCCGAAATCGCGCCACGACGGGCCGGCGATGGCGGCGCGCGGCAGCATTTTGAGCTGACCTTCCACCGCCTTCTCGACTTGCGCCGCAAGATCGGCGCTGTCGGTGATCAAAATCGACTGCGCGCTGACGTCGTGCTCGGCCTGCGCCAAGAGGTCGGCGGCGATCCAGTCGGGATTGCCGGAGCCGTCAGCAAGGATCAGCACTTCCGAGGGGCCGGCGATCATGTCGATGCCGACCTTGCCGAACACCAGCCGCTTGGCGGCGGCGACGTAGGCGTTGCCGGGGCCGACGATCTTGGCGACCGGCGCAATCGTTTCGGTGCCGTAGGCGAGCGCGGCCACCGCCTGGGCGCCGCCGACGCGGTAGATCTCATCGACGCCGGCGAGCTTCGCGGCCGCGAGAACAAGCGGCGCCAGCTTGCCGTCGGGCGCCGGCACCACCATCACGAGGCGCTCGCAGCCGGCGACCTTCGCCGGCACCGCGTTCATCAACACCGACGACGGATAGGCCGCGGTGCCCCCGGGAACGTAAAGACCCACTGCCTCGATGGCGGTCCAGCGCGAGCCGAGCTCCACGCCGAGCGGATCGGTGAAGCGCTCGTCCTTCGGCCTCTGGCGGATGTGATAGGCCTCGATGCGGTCGCGCGCGAGCTTGAGCGCGTCGACCGCCGCCTTGTCGCAAGCCTTCTCTGCGGCGTCGATCTCTGCCGCGCTCACCCGCATACCGATTTTGGCAAGATCGACGCGGTCGAATTTGAGGGTCAGTTCGGTCAGCGCCTTGTCGCCGCGCGCCGCCACCTCGCCGATGATGGCACGCACCGCCTGCTCCACGTCCTGCGCGGCCTCGCGTTTGACGCCGAGGAAGGCGCGGAAACGGTCGGCAAAATCGGGACTCTGGCTGTCGAGGCGGAGCGGCATTGCAATCCGGGAACGGTCAAGGGCGCACCATCGCGCCGGGTCGCCACCGTCAATGGGTGATCGGCTCCTTGCCGTCAACCCTCGGGCCAGAGGGGGTCATAAGCCCCAAAGCAAAAGGCTCCGTCCTGGGACGGAGCCTCGTTGCAAGGCAACGAAACGATGTCGTCCCGCTTACATCTTCTTCATTTTCTTCTTCGATTTATGCATCTTCTTGGTCATCTTCGGCGCCTTGTAATCACAGGGCGCGACGCACAGGCCATGCATGCCCGCAACGCATTGATCAACCGAAGCCACGCAAACCGGCGCCTTGGTGAGTGTCGCGCACGCGCACCCAGTCGCGGCCAAAGCCGGCGCGCCAGTGAACAGCGCACCGCCGACGAGCAACCCTGTTATCAGAAGGACTTTTCGCATTGGTCCAACCCCCATGTTCAGAATAAACGGTAGTACGCCACCGGCGCCGAAAAAGATCAAGCCGAGTTGCGGCTGCGGGGCCCCGAGGAGCGTTTGGACGGGAATTTGCAGCCAATTTGGACGCTAGCGACAAGCCAGCGGCGCCTCAGGCGTGCTCGGAGGTCGGAGGGGCTTCGGTGGGGTCGGCGGGATGGTTCGGGCAGTGGCCGGCCGACCAGACCGGGCCGAGATCGGCGAGTTCGGCTTCCAGGCATTCGACGTCGAGCTTGAGCGCCGCCCCGCCGGAGAAAGTCAGGGTCACGACGCCAGCCGGCGCGTCGGTCTCGTCGAATTCGACCGCCAGCAGGTTGAGCACCGCGTCCTTACCGGCCGGGTTCACGTCCCTGCACTTGCAGGCCAGCACCCGTTCGAAACGCAGGGCCGAACGCCGGCGGCGGTAGTCGGGATGCAGGTCTTGCGCGCTTTCCCAGTCGAATCGGTTGAGTCCGATCACCAGCCGATTTTCCCGGGGCCGCCAGATGACATCGGCGACCTTCACCACGGCATCCTGCACATGGGCGGACACCACCTCAAGATCCTCCTCATCGAGGACGATGAACTTCAACGGGTCCATGGTGTTGCGCTCCCCTCAACGGCCTAGAGCTAGGCAGGGTCGCGGCCCGCCGCAAGAGTATCCGAAGCGATAGCCTTCACCCCGGCTCATGCCCGCGCAAGCGGACATCCAACGTTGAATCTCCGCTTTCGCGGGAATGATCGGGAAAGTAGCTAAAACGCCGGCTCCAGGCCGGCGGTGATCCAGCGCTGGCGGTGGGCGGGATCGGTGAGCGCCTGTATCAGGGTGGCCGCGGGCTCGCGCGCTTGGCTCGTTGAAGCGATAGCCGCCGTATAGGTGTTGACGTTGTGCAATTCGCCCGGCAGCGGGCCGACAACTTTAGTGCCCGGCACGGTGAGGATCTCGCTGATGAAGGTGGTGCCGATGGCGGCGCGGCCTTCGGCGACGATGCGCGCGACATCGGTGCCTCGATTGCCGAGCACTTCTTTCTTGGCCACCGCCTCGGCTAGGCCCAGCCGTTCCAGCAGCCCGCGAAAGAAGGTGCCGGAGGAGCCGCCGGCCTTGGGATCGGTATAGGAGACCGTTGGCGCATCGAGCAGCGCCTGCTTGAAGGCTTCGGGCGTCGAAATATCAGGAGCCGTGGCCCCCGCCTTGACTACCACCCCGGTGACGGTGCGCGCGAGATCGATCGCACTGCCGGCGACCACAAAGCCGTCCTTCTCAAGCGCCGAGACAACCGGCGGGGGCAGGATGACCAGGTCGGTCGCCTCGCCAGTGCGCACGCGATCGCGCAGCGCGCCGGCCGTGTTGAAATTGAGGTCGAGCTGGTCGCCGGTGGCTTTTGCGTACTCGGCGCCGATCGCTCGCACCATGGCCTCGACGGCGCCGGCGCTCAGGACTTTGATAGTGGCCATTACGTTTACTCCCCCAATTTCTACGGCATTCGAATGCGCAATGCTGGCGGGAGGGTCAAGGCGGGGGGCTCGCTTTCTCTCTTTCCTCACACTCGAGGGGGCAAGAAAGCGCGGCCTCGCTCGTGCCCTGTCATGATCCCTTCGTGAAACGGGCAAGCTCCGCCGCCCGCATTCTTTGGTCGGCGCCGGGTGCGCCCTCTTCCATCCAACCGGATGCCGGGCTTGCCCGGCATCCGGCACGTTAGGTGTCCGCCGCCTTCGAAAAAGAACCGAGGGCGCGCGGGACGCTGTCGGGTCCGGGCGCACTCAAGTTCACGCGAGCGTGCGCAAACTGAAAGTGCTCAGACCCACGGGCCTCGACGCCTCGCGACATCGAGGCTTGTCGAAGCTGATAGTGCCGCAAGTCCGCCAGTCCTTCGGCGTCCCGCGCGCGGTGTTTGTAGGTTTGCTCCGCATCGCCCCCGGTGGACTTACCTTTCAGGCGACCCTGCCTCTCCTTTCGAATTGGCAGGCCGCCTATCCACCGCTGTTGGCCCAGGTCGTCGCTGCGGTCCAGTGACCGGATGCAACGCGACGCCATCACGGGGGCCGGTTGACGCGCGGCTGGCGCGCCGGGACGGTGCGGCTTGGACCGCCGGCTGGGGAATTCAGCGCCGCATCTCCGACGCCCCCGAACCGGCCACCGCTCCCCGCCCCGCGTCTGGAGACTGCAGACCCCTCGGTAGCGAAGGGCGGGATGCGCAAGGATATAAGATAGGACTTTAAGCCGTCAATGGACGATGGAGAAAATAATCTTATCCCCGGTCCTGCGCGCCAGCCGGCCCCGGCCCCTCGCATTCGCGCTGGAGAACTTGCGGGCGGACCGAGAATTTACCGGGATTAACGAACGGTTAACCACGCCGGTAAACTGTTACATCCGAGGACCGCGTGCGATTCGACCGAGTGCGGTTCGATTGTCCGAGCGTCTTGCAAACAAGCACTGGCCGGAAGCAATCCGTGACAGCCATCCGCCTGACCAAAACCGCCGGGGAATGGGCGCCGGACGATCGAGGGCCCGGCCGCAGCGGCGCGCCGGCCAGGATGGACATTGTACCACTGCCCGCGATTGATGAAATGACACGGCTGACGCGCCCCGGCCGGGAACGGCTTGCGGCTCCGGATTTCAAGGGCGAACGCGACGAGGCTTTCGAAATCGCCAATCTCGTCAGGGAGGCGGAAGCCGCCCGCCGCGGCGACAAGGTATTGCTGGATATCCAGCCCGAACCGCGTCTGCGCGCGGACGATCCCGAAGGGAAAGCGGAAGATCCCTGGCGCGCGCGCGCGAGCAGGGGCACCGAGATCGCCGAGCTGAAAAAGGTCCAGCATAGACAGACCGCCGCCCTCGAACTCGCACGCGAGACACTGACGCAAAAAGAGAAAGAGAACGAGCTCGCCAAGCAGGCGCTGCGGCGCTCGGAGAACGAAATGGCCGCGCTGCGCGAGCAACTCGACCACACCAAAGCCAACTTCGCCGAGTTGCTGCAAAAGACCACCGATATGAGCGAGGCGCTCGACCAAAGGGAAAGCGACATCGCGACGATGCGGGAACGCATCGTATCGCTCAAGGCGGAATTGTCCGCAAAAGGCGCTGGCACCGCCGATCTGGCGGCCGCAATCGAAGAAGCCAAGACGCGATACTACCGCGACTTCACCAGGCGGTGCGTCGAGTTCGAGACCCAGACCGAAGAGCTCGCGCACATGATCGGCGCGCGCAACGAGCGCATCAGAATCCTCGAGGAAGAAACCGCCAGGCTCACCGCGCGCTGCGAGAGACTGACGGCGAACGCATCCTCGCTCGAAGCGGATAGGCGGGCCGCGCAAGAGAAACTCGAATCGCAATCGGCCATCGCCACGTTTTTCGATGCCACCTTGCAAGCGGAGCGCGACACCGCCCAGCAAAAAATAGCCGAGCTGGTAGCCGAACTTCAGCGCGAGCGAGTGGCGCGCGCGGCCGCCGCGCGCGAGTCGGCGACCGTCCACAAGGCGATCATGCAGTTGTTGCCGAAGCTCACGCAGCAGCAGAGCCGCGCCGCGGAATCGATCGAGCCGGCGCCACGTTCCGCGGAGCCGCAGTGGGCTTGCGCCGCCGAATAGCAATCAGTCGCTGATACGCTGGATGGCCGCGCCGCAGGCGGCGAGCTTTTCTTCCAGCCGCTCGAAGCCGCGATCGAGATGATAGACGCGGTTGACGGTCGTCTCGCCTTCGGCGGCAAGCCCCGCGATCACCAGCGACACCGAGGCGCGCAGATCGGTCGCCATCACCGGCGCGCCCTTCAGGCGCGGGACGCCTTCGATCATTGCGGTGTCGCCGTTGAGCTTGATGCGGGCGCCAAGGCGGGCGAGCTCCTGCACGTGCATGAAGCGGTTTTCGAAGATGGTCTCGGTGATGTGCGAGGTGCCGCTGGCGCGCGTCATCAGCGCCATCAATTGCGCCTGCAGATCGGTCGGGAAACCGGGAAACGGCGCGGTGGAAACTTCGACCGGCGCGAGCGGCACGCCGTCACGGACAATACGGATGCCCTCATTGGTCGGCGTCACCTGAACGCCGGTCTGCGTGAGCACATCAAGGGCTGCCTGCAGCAGTTCGGGACGCGCGTTCTGCAACAGCACGTCGCCGCCGGTCATCGCCACCGCCATGGCGTAGGTGCCGGTCTCGATGCGGTCGGGCAGCACCGAATGGTGCGCGCCGTTGAGCTTGTCGACGCCTTCAACGACGATGCGCGAAGTGCCGGCGCCGGAGATTTTGGCGCCCATGGCGTTGAGGCAATCGGCGAGATTGCCGATCTCGGGCTCGCGCGCGGCGTTCTCGATCACGCTGGTGCCGCGGGCGAGCGAGGCCGCCATCAGCGCGGTGTGGGTGCCGCCGACGGTGACCTTGGGGAATTCGATGGTGCCGCCGCGCAGGCCTTTTTTCGCACGCGCGATGACGTAGCCGGCTTCAATCTCGATCTCGGCGCCGAGCTTTTCCAGCGCCATGATGAGGAGATCCACGGGCCGCGTCCCGATGGCGCAGCCGCCCGGCATCGATACCTTGGCCTCGCCCATGCGCGCGACCAGCGGCGCCACGACCCAGAAGCTTGCGCGCATCTTGGAAACGAGATCGTAGGGCGCGGTGGTGTCGACGATATTCTTGGCCGAGATGTGCAGCGTGCGGCCGTTGTGGCCGTTCTCGCCGGCGCGCTTGCCGGCGATCATGATGTCGACGCCGTGGTTGCCGAGAATGAGCTGCAAGAGGCTGACGTCGGCGAGATTGGGGACGTTGTCGAGTGTGAGCGTGTCCTCGGTGAGCAGGCTCGCGATCATCAACGGCAGGGTGGCATTCTTGGCGCCGGAAATCGGAATGGTGCCATTGAGACGATTGCCCCCGACGATACGAATCCGGTCCATTCTGCCCCCGCGCTTTTCGCGGCCTTTTACTCGATCAGCCTGTTCTATGGACCGCCGGGCGGCCCGCTGCAAAGCTTAAAATGTGCGAGGGTTAGCGGGTATGCGCCACTTCAACGGCCATTTTCCCGAGGCGGCGCCGGATCTTGCGGCGTTTCGGCCGTCGATTGGGCCTCGCCGGACCGCCCACGCGCCTGGGCCTTGCGCCGTCGCAGGTTCTCGCGCAAGGCGGCCTTGAGCCGGGCGTCGCGGCTTCCGGCCCCGGATTTCTTGTCGTCTTGAGCGTCGCGTGCCATAGGTCGTGATGCGGCTCGATTGGGCTGCCCTGCTTACCTAACATCTTGTTTGCGCATGATCTTATCCTAAAATCGGTTCCCACTTTTCGGGATCGTGCGCGAGGGCTTCATATCGGCGGGTGCCACCGGCCGGCAAGCATGGTTTTCAAGCGCTCAAGCTTGCGCCAACGGCCGCCCCTGTGGCAGTTTCCGCCCGCGTTCGGCCCCCTCGGGGCCGGTTCCACCTTCAATCGCTGCCGTAGCTCAGTGGTAGAGCACTCCCTTGGTAAGGGAGAGGTCGAAAGTTCAATCCTTTCCGGCAGCACCAGGGCTTTGCCGCTTCACCCCGCGATCGCGATGTAGGGCGTCTTCCGCTTACGGCCAAAGGGCACGCGGCCGACCATCTCGGCATACTCGGCGATGGGCTCGGGCCGGCCGATGTAATAGCCCTGCACCTCGTCGCAGGATTCCTCCGCCAGGAATTTGAGTTGCTCGGCGGTCTCGACGCCCTCGGCCATGACCGGCAGCGCCAACCCGCGGCCGAGCGCGATCACCGCGCGCACGATGGTGGCCGATTGTTCGCTGTCGGTGGCATTGGTGATGAACGCCTTGTCGATCTTGATCTTGTCGAACGGGAACGACTGCAGGTAGCTGAGCGATGAATAGCCGGTGCCGAAGTCGTCCATGGCGATGCGCACGCCGAACGCCTTCAGCCGGCGCAGGATGCCGACCGCGCGGGTGAAATCGCCGATCAGTACGCCCTCGGTAATCTCGAGCTCGAGCCGCGCGGGGGAGAGCCCGGTCTCCAGCAGCACTTCGTGCACGAGCTTTGGCAGGTCGCCGTCGCGGAACTGCACCGGCGACAGGTTGATGGCGACGGTCAGCGGCTTCGGCCAGCTCGCCGCCTCGCGGCAGGCGGTGCGCAAGGCCCATTCGCCGAGCGCGATGATGCTGCCGCTTTCCTCGGCAAGGGGAATGAAGGTCGAGGGCGGCACCATGCCGTGGCGCGGATGCTGCCAGCGCGCCAGCGCCTCGAAGCCGATCACCTCGCCGTTGATGCGCGCCTGCGGCTGGAAATGAAGCGTGAGCTCGTCGCGGGCGATGGCGCTGACGAGATCCTGCTGCAGCGCGCGCTGGTCGCGCAGATGCTTGTCCATCGACTGGTCGAAGAAGCGCACCGCGCCGCGCAATTCCGACTTGGCGCGATAGAGCGCTGCGTTGGCGTTGGCGACCAGAGTGGCGGCGTCGGCGCCGTCCTGCGGATAGAGTGCAATGCCGATGGTGAGCCCGACGTGGAGGGCATGGCCTTGGATGTCGATCGCGGGCTCCAGCGCTTCCTGCAGCCGTGCGGCCAGCGCCGCGCCGATCGCCGGCTGCGGGCCGGATGGCGAGATGACGACGAATTCGTCGCCGCCGGTGCGCGCCATGAAGGCGCCCTCGCACGCAGTCGCCAGGCGCTGGGCGGCCTCGCGCAGCAACGCGTCGCCGACGTAGTGGCCGAACACGTCGTTGACCGCCTTGAAGCGGTCGATGTCGATCGACAGCACGGCGAATCGTTCGCTGGCCAGCGCCGCGAGATCGATGGTGGTGCCGATGCATTCATTGAAGGCGGCGCGATTTGGCAGATCGGTGAGCGTGTCGTGATGCGCCATGTGGGCAATGCGCTGCTCGTTGCGCTTTCGCTCGGTGAGGTCATTGACCACGACGATGACGTATTCCGGCTGCCCGTCGGAGGCCGAGACCGCCAGCCGGTTCTCGGTGGTAATACGGGTGCCGTTGCCCGGCGTCACGACGGTGTGTTCGTCGGTGAAGATGGGCTCGCCGGAGATGAGCACCTTGCGGTCATCGGCGTCGACTAGTTCAGAGCTCGCTCCCGGCATGACGTCGTAGACGGTCTTGCCCAGTATGGTGTCGCGGCTGACGCCGAGATATGCCTCGGCGGCGCGGTTGACGTAGACGTATTCGAGGCGGGGCGCGGCCTTGACCAAGATCGGCGACGGGACGTTCTCGATGATGGTATCGAGGAAGGCGCGGGTGTGCTCGAGGTCACGCTCGGCGCGCATGCGCTCGGTGATGTCCTCGTGGGTCGCCACCCAGCCGCCGCCGCGCGAGGGCTGATTGACCACGGCGATGATGCGGCCATCGGCGAGTTCGACATTTAGCGTAAACGACTTGCCTTCGTTGAGCGCGGTGCGCAGCTCGGTCGCATACTCCCCGGCTTCGAATGGAAACGTGCCGGCCGCGATGCGCGCGTCAAGCAGGTCACGGATGCTGGAGCCGAGCCAATCGCGCTTTGGGTCGAGGCGGTACATGTCGACATAGCGCTGGTTCCAGACCGCCAGCTTGTTGTCGGCATCGAACATGCACAGGCCCTGCTTCATGTTGTTGAGCGCGCCGTCGAGCCTGAGATTTTGCGCGCTGATCTTGCGCCGCGTGCCGCGGTCGGAGATCGAACCGCCGAGGCACATCACCAGCACCGAGCCGACCACCGCGGCGAGCGCGACGCCCATCGAGTCCGGCGACAGCGACGTCGTTCCGATGAGGCGGAAGGTGGGGTCGTGGACGATTGCAGCGGCGCCCATGGCGGTGAAATGCAGCGCGAGGATCGCGATCGCGAGCAACAGCGCACCGCCGAGGAAGCCGGCCGGACCGTCGCCGCGCGCGGCGGCCGTCAGCGCGGCAGCGGCAAACAAGGTGCCGAGGGCAATTGCCACGATCACCAGAGGGAGCGACCAGACAACGCTCCCGGGCATCCGCATGCCGGCCACGCCGATGAAATGCATGGCCGCGACGCCGAGGCCGATGATCGCGCCGCCGAGAGGAGCGCGCCAGCGCTGCGTGCCATAGATCGCCCAGGCGAAGCCGACGGCGCTGGCGGCAATCGCGACGACGAGCGACAGCAGGGTGAGAACGACATCGTAGCTGACCGCAAAGCCGATCTTGAGCGCCAGCATGGCGATGAAGTGTGTCGCCCACACGCCGCAGCCGGTAGCGGCGCCCGCGACCAGCAGCCACGCGAGGCGGGCGCGTCGGTTCAGCGCGCAGGCGCGATGGAACAGGCTGATGGCGGTGAACGTGCTCAGAAAACAGACCGCCCCGGCCAGGATGACCAGGCGCCAGTCGTGCTCGGAACTCAAACCGTTGATTGCGTGAAACATGACCCCGGCTTCGGCTCGCAACGAGGCACGTAAAAGGAGCGGCCGCCGTATCGTTCGCGCAACGTAGGGGAGTACGTTTGGGCCCGGGTTAATTTGGTCGCGAAACGATGGTTAATTGGCCGTTAGCGCTATCAAGCCGTAAACGAGTCGGCGCGAAGCCGCACTCGCGGTTGCGCGACTTCTAGCGACCATTCTGAGGTTGCCGGCGTAGCGCTTCAGCGCGCTTTCAGGAAGGCGAAGTCGCAGCCCTGATCGGCGCCTAGGATTTCCTGCGCATAGAGGCGGGCGTAGCCGCGCGCCGGCTTCTCTTGCCGCTGCGGCTGCGCGGCGGCGCGGCGCTTGAGCTCTGCCTCGTCGACCAAAAGATCGACGCGGCGTCCTTTCACCGACAGCTTGATACGGTCGCCGTTGCGCACCAGCGCGAGCGGACCGCCAGACGCAGAGTCGGGCGTGACATGCAAGACGATGGTGCCGAAGGCGGTGCCGCTCATGCGCGCATCGGACACGCGCACCATGTCCTTCACGCCAGCGGCGGCGAGCTTCTTCGGGATCGGCAGATAACCGGCCTCCGGCATTGCGGCGGGCGAATGCGGGCCGGCGTTCTGCAACACGAGGATATCGTCGGCCGTCACGTCGAGCTTGGGATCGTCGACGCGGGCGGCGAGATCTTCAAGCGAAGTAAACACCACCGCCCGGCCCTCTTTCTCGAATAGATTGGCATCGGCGGCGGAGCGCTTGAGGATGGCGCCCTCCGGCGCGAGGTTGCCGAACAGCGCGACGAGCCCGCCCTGCGGCTCGAGCGGCGTGGCGCGCTCGGCGATGATGCTGCGGTCGACCCAGCCGTCGCCTTCGCTTTGCGCAAGCCGCTCACCCAGCGTTTCGCCGGTCACGGTCATGCAATCGAGATGCAACATGTTTTTGAGTTCGCGCAGCAGCGCGCCGACGCCGCCGGCGGCGAAGAAATCCTCCATGTAGCCGTTGCCGACAGGCTTCAGGTTCACCAGCACCGGCGTGGTGTCGCTGAGCTCGTTGAAACGCGCAAGCGACACGGGGATGCCGGCGCGCCCGGCGATGGCGGCCAAATGGATCACCGCATTGGTCGAGCCCCCGATCGCCATCAAGACGCGCAATGCGTTCTCGACAGACTTCTGAGTGACGATTCTGTCGGGCGTCAGGTTGGAGCCGATCAGCCTGACCGCGGCAGCGCCGGTCGCTTCCGCCGCGCGCAGGCGGTCGGCGTGCACGGCCGGGATCGCCGCCGTCCCGGGCAAGATCATGCCGAGAGCTTCTGCGATGCAGGCCATGGTCGAGGCCGTGCCCATCACCGCGCAGGTGCCGGCGGTGGTGGCGAGCCGGCCTTCGATCTCACTGATTTCGTTATCGTCGATCTTGCCGGCACGATACTGCGCCCAGAAGCGGCGGCAGTCGGTGCAGGCGCCGAGCCGTTCGCCATGATAGCGGCCGGTCATCATGGGGCCGGCGACCAGGCCGATCGCCGGCTTATTCGCCGACACCGCACCCATCAACTGCGCCGGCACGGTCTTGTCGCAGCCGCCCATCAGAATGACCGCGTCCATGGGTTGGGCGCGCACCATCTCCTCGGTGTCCATCGACATCAGGTTGCGGAACTTGAGGCTGGTCGGCGACAGAAAAACTTCGCCCAGTGAAATCGTCGGGAATTCCATGGGCAGCGCGCCGGCTGCCAGCACGCCGCGCTTCACCGCGTCGAGCATCTCGGGGAAGTGGCGGTGGCAATTGTTGAAGCCGGAGGGCGTATAGGCGACGCCGACCACCGGCCTTTTCAGCATGTCGCGCGAATAGCCCATGGACTGCGCGAAGGAACGGCGCAGGTAGAGAGAGAAATCGCGGTCACCGTAGTTGGTGAGACCGTGGGCGATGCCAACCGGTTCGTTCATGCGGCAATCTTGTGCAATTGTGCCGCGCCGAATGCAAGCGGGGTCACGCCGCCTGCGCCGGTTCATCGCCGATGAAGCGCTCCAGCATCTGCCTGACGCGCGGCCACTTGCGCGCGGCGAGCCACGCCGGCAACCGCCGCTCGATGAAAGCGGCGACGAGGACGAGGCTCAACAGCCAGGTACTGAAAAAATAGCGCTGGGTCGGGATATAGATAAGATCGACCGCGTATTCGGCCATCGCCGCGGCGCCGATCAGCCGTAGCCAGGGATCGAAATCGCGGCCGCGCAGGACGACGTAGACGACGATCGCGACCGCGGCTGCGTTGAACGGAATAAACGCCGCGCTTTCGCCCGGCCCGCTCAGCCAACCGACGATCTGCATGAACGCGGCATGGAGATGCGGGCCGGCGAAGTCGAGCCTGGCGAGATCGGCAAGCGCGGCGAGCCAGGCCGACGGCGGCATCACCAGCAGGCTCGGCTGGTCGGCATTGGTGCTCAGCAAGACAAGCTGGTGACCGAAGTACCAATTGTGCAACGGCATCGCGAATACGGGCAGGAAGCCGATGCACATGCCGGCGAGCCGCGGTCCTTGCCGCTGCCAGAGCGCGGCTAAACCGGCGCCGCCGAGCACGACGCCGGCGATCGGACCGACCACCGGCTTGGTGAAAACGGCGAGCGCGCATAGCAGCGCACCGCCGACCGCGGTGGCGAAGCGGTTCTCCGGCCGAGTGCGAGAGCCCACCATCACCCAGACGCCCGCGATCAAGAAGATGTGCGCGGCCGGATCGGCGAAGCCGCGCGCCGCCCATTTGGCGTAGTCGATGAAGCTCGTGCCGACGATCTCGCCAAGCGGCAGCGCGGTGAAGATCAGGGCCAGCCGCCAGGCAAACGTGTCGGGGAGGAAGCGCTTGAACAGGCCGAGCACGATCATCGGCATCAGCAGCACCAGCGAGAGGTAGCCGAGATTGGTGTCGCCGAAGAGGATCATCTCGAGCGCGCGCCAATAGCGCAGGCCGGGGCCGCCGTAATAGTAGACCTTCTCGCCGCCGACGAGCGCGGCGGCGATATCGCCGTGCACGAGATGCTCGAGGATCTGACGCGCGGTGCCGGTATAGAACAGCCCGTCGTCGCCGCCATCCATGGGTCGCCAGCCGCCGATGAAGCTGGCGTCGATGATCGCGATGACGATCAACGCCAGCACGATCAAGATCGCGGGACGCACCAGGTCGCGGGGCTTGACGCGCACCAGCAGGACCAGCAGTGCGATCATCGCCAGCAATCGGATCGCGGCGATCGCGATCAGGCGCACCTGCATTGCCGCCGGCGGATAAAGCACCACGGCGAGCGAACCGGGCTTGATCGCCGCGCCGAAGATCGGCTGGCCGATGTCTTCCGGCGCGAGCGCACGGCAGACCAGCGAGCCGTTGCGCAGCGGCTGATAGTGGCCGCGGGCGTCGGGCCACATCATCTCGCCGCGCCAGCACAGGCGCGAGCCGGCATAGTCAACCGGAAAGCGTACCATCATGAGCCACGGCATCGCGATGTGCCAGCGGTGCAGCCCCATCCAGAAGCGGCCATCGCGATCGGCGCGATGCACGTCGGGCGCAGCGGTGTACCAGTTGTAGCGTTTGTCGTTGACGAAACCGAGCCGCAACCTGACCGGATCGGTGAAGTCGATGCCGGTGACCGCGCGGGAATAATCCAAGCCGGCGAACAGGCTATCGGCGGAGAAAGCGTAAAGACGGTCGGGCTGGCCGTCGTCCTGCCAGCAGCCGAGCGAGCCCGGCTTGCATCGCACTGGCGCCGGGTAGAGCGCATCGAACTCCGCCTTCAGCGCAAGATAGACATCTGACGGCAGCTTGCGCTCGAACACGTTGCCGGGTTTGGTCGGCAAGAAGGCGTTGAGCCCCTGCGCGATTGGCGAGGGCGCCATGAGCATCGGCAGCACGGCTGCGGCGGCGACTGCGGCCAATGCCGCGAGCCAGCGGCCGGGGCGGCGGGTTACGCGCCCGCCGAAGATGAGCAGCGCCGCGATCACCAAAAGCGCATAGCCGAACAGATGATTGACCGGCACCCCGATGGCAACAACCGCGAGAACGAGCGCGGCCGCGCGCAGACCAAGCCTCAGCGCCGTTGGACAGCCGCGCGCCGCCGTGCAGGTAGGATCGCTCATGCTCCCCGGACTCTCCCAGCCGCCGCCGGCACCGGCGCGCGGGGTTGCCTCCTAGCAAAGGGGGCTATACCACGGCGCCCCTGAAAAAGAGCCCTCGCATCGATCCGGGACTTCCTGACGATCCCGGTTTTCAGCGCAAAATCGGGCCGGGCGGCCGGCGGAACCGCCGACTTGGTAAGCAGAAGCCGGTTTTGCTATATGAGCCTTTGGCAAGCGCGTTCCTCTTTTCCGGGCCCTACATGTCCGAACGTATTTTGGTGACCGGGGGGGCCGGATTCGTCGGCTCCAATCTGGCGCTCTCATTCAAGCGCGACCGTCCTTCGGCGACGGTGATCGCCTTCGACAACCTCAAGCGCCGCGGCAGCGAACTGACACTGTCGCGCCTGCGCGCCGGCGGCGTCGAATTCGTGCACGGGGACGTCCGCAACATGGACGACCTCGGCGCGGCGGGAGCCGCCAATCTCCTCATCGAGGCGTCGGCTGAACCGAGCGTGCACGCCGGCTATGACGGCGCGCCCAACTATCTCGTCCACACCAACCTGTTCGGCGCCGCCAACTGTCTCGAATACGCGCGCCGGCACGGCTCGGATTTCATCTTCCTGTCGAGCAGCCGCGTCTATCCGATCGACGCGTTGCGCGCGCTTCCGGTCGAGGAGACCGAAAGCCGTTTCGTATGGCGGGCCGCCCTGCAACAAGCCGGGGTGAGCGCGGCGGGAATCGCCGAAACCTTTCCGCTCGACGGACATCGCTCGCTCTACGGGGCGACCAAGCTCGCGGCCGAGCTTCTGATCGAAGAGTATCGCGCGATGTACGGGATACGCGCGGTGGTCAATCGCTGCGGGGTGCTCTCGGGCCCGTGGCAGATGGGCAAGGTCGATCAAGGCTTCGTCGTGCTGTGGCTCGCCCGCCATCTGTTCGGCGGCCCGCTGTCTTATATGGGCTTCGGCGGCAACGGGTTGCAGGTGCGCGATGTGCTGCACGTCGACGATCTCTACGATCTGATCGCCCTGCAGTGGAGCAAGCTGGACGACTATTCCGGAAAGCTGTTCAACGTGGGCGGTGGCATGGCGGGCAGCGTCTCGCTGCGTGAACTGACCGGCATGTGCCAGAAGCTGACGGGCCGCACCATTTCAATCGGTCAGGTCGCCGAGACACGCGACGCCGATATTCCCTTTTACGTCAGCGACTGCGACGCGGTGACGCGAACCACCGGCTGGAAGCCCCAGCGCCCGCTCGCGCGGCTGCTCGATGACGTCCATCGTTGGCTCGTCGAGAAACGTGCAATGCTTGAACCGGTGCTTTCCCAGTAAGGTAATGAGACGATGAGTATCGCGATCATAACGGGTTCAGCGGGCTTGATCGGCGCGGAGGCTGCTCGCCAGTTCAGCGCCAAAGGCCTGTCGGTCGTCGGTATCGACAACGACATGCGCCGGCGCTTCTTCGGCGACGACGCCAGCACGCACTGGGCGCGCCACCACCTCGAAACGACGCTCTCCGGCTATCGGCATGTCGACGCGGACATCCGCGACGAAAGCGCGATGCGTGAGGTCTTTGCCCGTTACGGGCGCGACATCGCCGTGGTCATACACACGGCCGCGCAGCCCTCCCACGATTGGGCGGCGCGCGATCCGATCACCGATTTCACCGTCAATGCCAACGGCACGCTCAATCTGCTGCTGATGACGCGGGAACACTGCCCGGACGCGCCGTTCATCTTCTGCAGCACCAACAAGGTTTACGGCGACACGCCGAACCGCCTGCCGCTGGTGGAACAGGAGACGCGCTGGGAGCTGTCTCCCGAGCATCAATACGCCGAGCACGGCATCGACGAGACGATGTCCATCGATGCCTCAACGCACAGCCTGTTCGGGGTGTCGAAGGCCTCGGCCGACCTCATGGTGCAGGAATTCGGCCGCTATTTCGGGCTCAAGACGGCGTGCTTCCGGGGCGGCTGCCTGACCGGTCCCGGTCACTCAGGCGCGATGCTGCACGGCTTTCTCTCGTACCTGATGAAGTGCGCGGTGACCGGCGCGCCCTATCGCGTGCTCGGCTACAAGGGCAAACAGGTGCGCGACAACATCCATAGCTTCGATCTGGTCAACGCATTCTGGCACGTGTTCCAGAAGCCGCGCTCGGGCGAGGTCTACAACATCGGTGGCGCACGGCACGCCAATTGCTCGATGCTGGAAGCGATCGCCATGTGCGAGGGCCTCACCGGCCGGCCGATGAACTGGTCGTATGCCGAGGACAACCGGATCGGCGACCACATCTGGTGGATCAGCGACGTGCGCCGTTTCCAGTCGCATTATCCGGACTGGCGCTTCACCTACGATATCCGCGCGATCCTCACAGAAATCCACGAAGCCATGCGCGAGCGTACGCATGCAACGACGGCGGCGGGCTGATGGTCATTCATAACGCCGGGCACGACTGGGTGGCCGCCGGCATTCCCGGGCTGTTCTCGGTCGTCATCCCGGCGCACAACGAGGCCGACAACCTGCCGGTCGTCGTGCCGACACTGGTGCTCGCGCTGCAGGACGCCGGCATCGAACATGAGATCCTGATCGTCAACGACGGCAGCACCGATGGCACCCGCGACGCGCTGGTGAAGCTTGCAGCCGAACATCGGAGCGTGCGCTTCATCGACAATCCGCCGCCCAACGGCTTCGGGCTGGCGGTGCGCGCGGGCCTGACGAATTTCCGCGGCGACGCCGTCGCCATCATGATGGCGGACGGCTCCGACGCGCCCTCGGATCTGGTCGCCTACCACGCCAAGCTGCGGGAGGGATACGACTGCGTGTTCGGGTCGCGCTTCATTGCCGGCGGCAAGGTGATCGACTACCCGACCCACAAATTGATCCTCAACCGTTTGGCCAACTGGTTCGTCAGCGTGCTTTTCCGGCTGCGTTACAACGACGTGACCAATGCTTTCAAATGCTATCGGCGGACCGTGATCGCGGGGCTTGAGCCGATCCTGGCGCACCACTTCAATCTCACAGTCGAACTCCCGCTCAAGGCGGTGATCCGCGGCTACAGCTTCGCCGTCATCCCGATCTCTTGGACCAACCGCACCTCGGGGGTGTCGAAGCTCAAGATCCGCGAGATGGGCAGCCGCTATTTGTTCATCGTGCTCTATTGCTTCATCGAGCGCGTGCTGTCGCGCGGGGATTACCGGCGGCCGCAGGCGGCCGAGACGCAGGGCCAAGCCGCGACCGGCGGCGAGCCGTCGCTGCGAGGTCCCAAAGGCGGTTGACGGAACCCGCGCCGGGAGGCCGACCCGCGGAGGATCCCCGTGCCGGTTCAAGGCTTTGACCTCGATCAAGGCTTGGATCGCCCGGCGAT
This sequence comes from uncultured Pseudomonadota bacterium, assembly GCA_963732895.1. Lineage (GTDB taxonomy): Bacteria > Pseudomonadota > Alphaproteobacteria > Rhizobiales > Xanthobacteraceae > Pseudolabrys. Next base: position 197,526 of record CAVTBG010000015.1, read on the forward strand.
GCGACGAATCTTGCCTCGACAAATCCCCTCGAACTCTTCTAAGTAAAGAGAGCACTGGGGCGTATCCTCCGGAAGAACAACCCTATGGATTACAACGATTTTTTCGCATCGGCCCTGAACCAGTTGCGGGACGAGCGCCGCTACCGGGTGTTTGCCGACCTGGAGCGTATTGCCGGCCGCTTTCCCCACGCCTACTGGCACGCCGGCGAAGGCCGGCGCGAGGTCGTGATCTGGTGCTCCAACGACTATCTCGGCATGGCCCAGCACCCGAAGGTGATCGGCGCCATGGTGGAAACCGCCACCCGCATGGGCACCGGCGCCGGCGGCACCCGCAACATCGCCGGCACCAACCATCCGCTGGTCGGACTCGAACGCGAATTGGCCGACCTGCACAAGAAGCCGGCCTCGCTGCTGTTCACCTCCGGCTATGTCTCGAACCAGACCGGCATTTCGACCATCGCGCGGCTGTTGCCGAACTGCCTGCTGCTGTCGGATGCGCTCAACCACAATTCGATGATCGAGGGCGTACGCCAGTCGGCCTGCGAAAAACAAATCTGGCGGCACAACGATGTCGGCCATCTCGAAGAGCTGTTGAAGGCCGCCGATCCGGCGCGGCCGAAGATGATCGCCTTTGAAAGCCTCTACTCGATGGACGGCGACGTGGCGCCAGTGCATGCGATCTGCGATCTCGCCGAGAAATACGGCGCCATGACCTATTGCGACGAGGTGCACGCGGTCGGCATGTACGGGCCGCGCGGCGGCGGCATCTGCGAGCGCGATCAGGCGATGCACCGCGTCGACGTGATCGAGGGCACCCTCGCCAAAGCATTTGGCTGCCTGGGCGGCTATATCGCCGGCAGCGACGAGATGGTCGACGCGGTGCGCTCCTATGCACCGGGATTCATCTTTACGACCGCTTTGCCGCCGGCGATCTGCGCCGCGGCGACCGCCGCCATCAAGCACCTGAAGACCTCGAGCTGGGAGCGCGAGCGCCATCAGGACCGCGCCGCGCGCGTGAAGTCCGTGCTCAACGCCGCCGGCCTGCCGGTGATGCCGTCATCGACGCACATCGTGCCGCTGTTCGTCGGCGATCCGGAGAAGTGCAAGACCGCGAGCGACATGCTGCTCGCCGACCACGGCATCTACATCCAGCCGATCAACTATCCGACCGTGCCGCGCGGCGCCGAGCGCCTGCGCATCACGCCGTCCCCCTATCACGACGACGCGCTGGTCGATGCGTTGGCCGAAGCCCTGGTCGAGGTGTGGGAGCGGCTGCAACTGCCGAAGCGCCGGCCGGCGCTGGCGGCGGAGTAGGTTTTCTCAATCATTGTCATTCCGGGGCGCGCCGAAGGCGCGAGCCCGCAATCCAGAGATGAACGCGTGCTTGGCGCTGGATTCCGGGTTCGCACGCTGACGCGTGCGCCCCGGAATGACAAGATCAACTACGCCACCATTTCGGGCTGGGCGCCGTGGCCGTCGTGGTCGTTGTGTCCGCCGCCGAGCACGATGCGCACCAGGTCGGCGGTATTGCGGGCGCCGATTTTGTCCATGATGCGCGCGCGGTGCACTTCCACGGTGCGCGGACTGATGCCGAGGCGTCGGCCGACTTCCTTGTTCGAGGCGCCGCCGGCGATCTCTGCGAGCACCTGACGTTCGCGCGGCGTCAATGCGGCCCGGCCGGGAAAATTATTGACCACCAGACGCGGCGCGCCTGCCTCGGCGCGCTTCTCGAAAATGGCGATGGCGCTGCCGACACGCGCGACCAGATCGCGGCCGTCGAGCGGCTTGACCAAGTAGTCGAAGGCGCCGCTCTTCACTGATGCGACCACATGGGCGACGTCGGCGTCGGCGGAGATCACGATGATGGGCGCGCCGTAACGCGCGGCATCGAGCCGCTTGAGCAGGTCGAGGCCGGACATGCCGGGCAGATGCAGATCAATCAGGAGTGCCGCCGGAGCCGTCACCGGCACAGCAGCCAGGAACGACTCCGCGTTGGGGAAGAGACTGACCCGGCAACCGGCGACCGTGAACACGACCGCGAGCGCGTCGCGCATCGACCGGTCGTCGTCGACGACAATGATAGTCCGGGCCGAAGCCGGCATCGGCATGATTCGCACCTCCCACTAGCGGCCAGCTTACGACCGGAATTGCTTGAATCCGGTTAAAAATGCCATGTGAATCAAAGTCTTAGTAGGTAACATGGGATGGAAATTCGCTACCAGGGTATGGGATCGTCGCCTTGGGATGCAAAAAAGACGTATAGACCGTAGGACGCTGGCGGTGGGGCTTACCCGCGCTGCGGGTGCGCCGGCATGGACCCCTGTCCCGTTCTATGGTGACCTAGCAGCCGAGAAGACCTTTTTTGGCGGCAGGGCCTCGAGCGCCCCGTAACTGGAGCACTTAATGCTGCACGGCTGGGTCGTCATCGCGGTGGCCCTTGTTTACATCGGCCTTTTGTTCCTGGTGGCGAGCTACGGGGACCGCCTGCGCCGCTTCGGCGGCGAAGGCCGCACGCGGCTTTTGATCTATCCGCTGTCGCTGGCGATCTACTGCACATCGTGGACGTTCTTCGGCTCGGTCGGTTCGGCCTCGCGCACCGGCTATGAGTTCCTCACCATTTATATCGGGCCGGTGCTGATGGTCGGCCTGTTCTCCCCGCTGATCGTGCGCGTGGTGCGGCTCGCCAAGGCGCAGAACATCACCTCTATCGCCGACTTCATCGCGGCACGCTACGGCAAGCATCAGGCGGTGGCGGCGACGGTGGCGCTGATCGCCATTATCGGTACGGTCCCCTACATCGCGCTGCAGCTCAAGGCGGTGTCGGCTTCGCTGGAGACGATCCTGGCGCAGGCCCACGTCAGCGCCAACGCGCCGCAACCGGTGTTCGGCGACATCGCTTTGTTCGCGGCGGCGGCGATGGCGATCTTCGCCGTCTTGTTCGGCACGCGCCACATCGACGCCACCGAACATCAAGATGGATTGATGCTGGCGATCGCGACTGAATCGATCGTCAAGCTGTTCGCCTTCCTGGCCGTCGGCGTGTTCGTGACCTTCTGGATGTTCGGCGGGCCCGGCGCGCTGCTCGAGATGGCGCGTTCGCATCCGCCGACGGAGGCGATCTTCACCCGCAGCCCTCCGTTCGACACGTTTCTCGCCACCACTCTGTTGTCGTTCGTGGCGATCATCATGCTGCCGCGCCAGTTCCACGTGGCGGTGGTCGAGAACCACAGCGAAAACGAGATCAAGCGCGCGGCCTGGCTGTTCCCGCTTTATCTGGTGCTGATCAATTTGTTCGTGGTGCCGATCGCGCTCGCGGGCCTGCTGACCTTTCCGCCCGGCACGCTCGACAGCGACATGTACGTGCTGGCGCTGCCGCTGCAGGCCGGCTCCAGCATATTGACCATCGCCGCCTTCGTCGGCGGGCTGTCGGCGGCAACCGCCATGGTGATCGTGGAATCGGTCGCGCTGTCGATTATGGTGTCGAACGATATCGTAGTGCCGCTCGTGCTGCAGCGGCGCGAGGCGCTGATCACCGGCCGCGAGAACGTCGGCTCTCTGTTGCTGATCGTGCGGCGGATCGCGATCTTTTCCATCGTCGCGCTCGCCTACATGTACTACCGCTCGGCGGGCGAGACCCAGCTCGCGGCCATCGGCCTGTTGTCGTTCGCGGCCATTGCGCAACTGGCGCCGGCCTTTTTCGGCGGCTTGCTGTGGCGGCGCGGCACCGCCGGCGGCGCCATCGCGGGCATGAGCGCCGGAATCGTCATCTGGGCCTATACGCTGCTGTTGCCGAGCTTCGCCGATGTCGGCTTTGTCGGTGAACACATCCTGACGCATGGGCCGTGGGGGCTGACTTTTCTCAGGCCGCAGCATCTATTCGGCCTTGATATGCCGCCGCTCGTGCACGGCGTGGTGTGGAGCCTGACGCTCAACATCCTGGCTTTTGTCGGCTTCTCGCTGCGGCGGGCGCCCTCGCCGATCGAGCGGCTGCAGGCCAATCTGTTCGTGCCGTCCGAACTCGCGCCGATGGCGCCGAGCTTCCGGCTATGGCGCTCTTCGGTGACGGTGGCCGAACTCAGCCAGACCGTGGCGCGCTATCTCGGGGAGCAGCGCACGCGCGCCGCATTCGAGAGCTTCGCTGCCAGCAACCGTATCAGCCTCGAGCCCAATGACGAGGCCGACTTCCGGTTGATGCGCTACGCCGAGCATTTCCTCGCCTCCGCCATCGGCGCCGCTTCGTCGCGGCTGGTGCTGTCGCTCCTGCTGCGCAAACGCACGCTGTCGACAAAGTCGGCGCTGAAACTGCTCGACGACGCCAATGCTGCCATCCAGTACAACCGCGAGATATTGCAGACCGCGCTCGACCACGTACGCCAGGGCATCGCGGTGTTCGACAAAGAGCATCAGTTGATCTGCTGGAATCGGCAGTTCGGCGACATCCTCGACCTGCCGCCGAGCCTGATCCGGGTCGGCATCAACCTTGCCGACATGTTGCGCTTCAACGCCCGGCGCAGCGAAGTGCCGCCCGACCGTATCGACGAGTTCGTGCGCCAGCAGTTGGAGCGCTACCTTTCAGGCAGCGAGCCGTTCCGCGAACGCTTCGCCGAGCCGGGGGTGGCGATCGAGGTGCGCGCCAACCGCATGCCGGACGGCGGCATCGTCACCACCTTCACGGATATTACGGCCAGCGTGGAAGCGGCCGAAGCGCTCGAACGCGCCAACGAGTCCCTGGAGCGGCGCGTGCACGAGCGCACCGAGGAGTTGACCACGCTCAACGCCGCGCTGGCACGCGCCAAGGGCGAGGCCGATGCAGCCAACATTTCCAAGACCAAGTTCCTCGCCGCCGCCAGCCACGACATTCTGCAGCCATTGAACGCGGCACGGCTCTACGTCACCAGCCTGATCGAGCGCCAGCGCGGCGCCAACGACCGCCCGCTGATCGACAATATCGACGCCTCTCTTGAAGCCGTGGAGGAAATCTTCGGCGCGCTGCTCGATATCTCACGGCTCGACACCGGCGTGCTGCGGCCCGAACTTGCCAGCTTCCACATCGACGATTTGATGCGCCAGATCGCGGTCGAGTTCGCGCCGCTCGCCGTGAGCAAGCGGCTGGAGCTCACCTTCGTGCCGTGTTCGCTGGTGGTGCGCTCCGACCGAAGGCTGCTGCGGCGGTTGATCCAGAACCTGGTTTCCAACGCCGTCAAATACACGCCGCAGGGGCGCGTGCTGGTGGGCTGCCGGCGCCGCGGCGACCATTTGCGCATCGACGTCTACGACACCGGGCTCGGCATTCCGGAGAACAAACAGCGCGACATCTTCATGGAGTTCCACCGGCTCGACCAGGGTGCGCGCGTCGCGCGCGGGCTGGGGTTGGGGCTGTCGATCGTGGAGCGTGTCGCGCGGGTGCTCGGCGCGACGGTGGAGCTGACATCGGCGCCCGGGCGCGGTTCGCATTTCGCCGTCAGCGTGCCGCTGTCGAGCGCGGCGCCGATCACGCTGCCGGCGCGCGACGACGCGCGCGTCGATCCCGGTCAACTCGCCGGCACCATGGCGCTGTGCATCGACAACGAGCCGTCGGTGCTCGACGGCATGGAGACGCTGCTGCGCGGCTGGGGCTGCGAGGTGATGACCGCGCCCGAACTCAGCGCCGCGCTGGCGATGATCGCGGCGGGTCCTTCGACGCCGAACGGCCTCTTGGTCGACTACCATCTCGACCGCGGCAACGGCATCGAGGCGATCGTGGCGCTGCGGCGTGTGTGTGGCGAACTGCCGGCGATCCTGATCACCGCAGACCGCTCGCCGGCGGTGCGTGAGGAAGCGCGCGTGCAGAAAATCGTGGTGCTACACAAGCCGGTGAAACCGGCCGCCCTACGCGCGCTGCTCGCGCAATGGCGCGTGCTGCGGGTGGCCGCGGCGGAGTAGTTCGTCCGCACTTTGAGCCGGGGTCCAATGCCGCACCGACGACTATGTCGTTACGTCCGTCACTCACATTTTCGATTCCTTCTTGATCATCCATATTAGTTATAGCGGTAGAGAAAAATAGAAATTCCCTGCCTCCGCGATAAGGAACATCCTCGATCCACGACTCTCACCAGGTCGAATTTCTCTGACCGAGATCGAGAGTCCGTGGAGGAGCCATATGAAACGACCAATTCTGGCCGTGGCATTCGCCGTGCTCGCAGGGACTATCCTTCATGCCAAAGATGCCTCCAGGCACATTTGTCCGTCGGGTTATTCGCCGATTGGCGAGGTTTGCATCAGTGACACGACGGGTGACATCGTTCTTCCCGATAAAGTGAAATGAAAGATGGTCAGCGAACACCAGCCTCATTGCACCGCAAATGCACCGCCCGCTCGCCATGAGTAAAATCCGGACGATCGTCGAAGCCGCCTATGACAATGTCCACGCGGCGTTGTGGGCGGCGCTGTGCGTCTTCGTTCTCTACGCCATCGTCTTCGCAATCCCCGGGATTCCCGCCGCGCGCGCCCGCATGGAAAGCCAACGGCTGGCCGAAATTACTGCTGAAAGCAGATTCTACTGCGAAAAGTGGGGCATTCCCGCGGGCACGCACCGGCACGTGCTATGCACTCTCGACCTGCAAAAGATCAGAGCCAACGTCATACGCCGGATCGATCTTGACGATTTCTAAAGCGCTTTCGCGCGCGAGGCCGCCGCTCAAGGCAGTCAATGCTTCGTCAGAAGCACGTGTTTGACAATGGGCCGCCAGAGCGCCTGCTCTTCGTCGATGAAGGTTTTGAGGTCGGCTGACGAGATCGGCCTGACGTAGGTGCCGAGCGCTGCAAATCGACGCTGCAGTTCCGGCTGTGCGAGCGCGCGCTGAAGTTGAGCGCGGAGCTTTTGGACGATGGCGCCCGGCGTGCCGGCACGCGCCATCAGGGCGAACCAGCCGCGCGCCTCAAATCGCCCGATACCAGGCAAAGCTTCTCTGACGGTTGGTAGATCGGGGAAGTCCGCCAGCCTTTTGTCGGCCGCGACGGCAAGCGGAATCAAATCGCCGGCCCTGATCGGGCCGGCCAGGCCTGAGGTGCTTTCGATGACCAACTGAAGCGTGCCGCCAGCCGTATCCTGGGTCGCCTTGGCCGCGCTGGCATAAGGAACAAAGGTCATTTTCATACCCGTTCGTCTTTGCAGGAGCATGGCCGTCAGGCTCGGCAGGCTGCCTGCATTCGAACCGTAGAAAATCGCATGCGGTCGATTTTTCGCCAGCCGGTCCAGCTGCGCCATCGTCTTCACGCCGAGACCATGGTTCACGGCAATGATCATTGGCTGCTCGCCGATCAACCCGATCGGAACCAGATCACGCTCGAGGTCGATTGGCATTTTTCGAGGATGGGTTATGGGCAGGACGACGAAGGTCGACGATAGTGGCATGTACAGTGTGTAGCCATCGGGCCTGATGCGCGCGGCAGCCTGCGCGCCGATCAAACCGCCGGCGCCAGGTCGATTGAGAATGACAATCTGTTGTCCAAGCGATTTGCCCAGCGAAGCGGCCATGATGCGCGCGATCACGTCCGGGCCCGAGCCGACCGGCGCAGGCGTGATAATTGCGATGGGCCGCGTCGGATAATCCGCGGTGCGTGCGGCGGCAGCCCAAGCCGCCGCAATAAGTGCGAGCCCCGCCGCGCAATTGAACAACCGACGACCAATGGTCATTGCACGCCCATAGACCTTGCGCCGGCCGGCTCCGCGGCCCTCTTGTTGAATAACCTAGCTTGGAGGGGGTATATATAAAAGACGCGATTAGGAATAGGGCTATAACTTTTAATTATAGGAGGGAAGATGCAGCAGATCGACGCCCGAATCAGGCGGCGCCTGAAATTGCGCGATCTGGACACCGTGCAGACTGTGGCGCAATGCGGCAGCATGGCGAAGGCCGCCAATCAGCTCGCCCTGTCCCAGCCCGCCGTTTCCAAAACCATCAGCGATCTGGAATTCACGTTGGGGGTGCCGCTTTTCGATCGAACCGCGCAAGGCGTGGAGCCGAACCGCTACGGCAAGGCCTTGCTCAAGTGGACTGCCGCGATATTCGACGATGTCAGACAGGGCGTGACCGAACTTCGGTTCCTCGCCGATCCGACGGCAGGTGAGCTCCGCATTGGTGCGCCGCCCCCCATCTTGGGCGGCTTCCTTCCCGCCGTTCTCGCGCGCCTCTCCCGGCAACATCCGCGCCTCACATTTCACGTCACTGAAACGGTCACGGTGGAAGATCAGCAACGTCAGATTAGGGAGCGCAATGTCGATCTCATCGTTGGACGCGCAACGCAATCCCTCATGGACGACCATATCTCGGTCGACACCTTGTTTGACGAACCGTGGTCAATCGTGGTTGGCGTACAGAACCCGCTGGCACGCCGGCGAAAGCTCAAGCTTGCCGATCTGTCGGGTGAACCATGGTCGCTCCCTCCCATGGACCTTCAGCTCGGCTCGTTCATAAGGAGCGCCTTTCTCAAGGCCGGCTTGGATGCCCCGCGTGCCGTCGTAACCTGCCGTTCCGTCGAAATGCATCACGCATTGGTAACGCAAGGTTCTTTCCTCGCATTGTTCCCGCGATCGTTGTTGTCTTTCGGCACATTGCGCCAATCCATAAAGGCGCTTCCCGTCAAAATTCCGGCCACGCCTCCGCCGGTCGCCATCATCACACTGAAAAACCGAACGGCCAACCCCGTGACGCAGATTTTCATTCAATGCGCGCGCGATGTGGCCAAGCAATTAGGCAAGACGTAACCGCTGTCCTCACCGAGCATCGTCCGATCAAACCACAATTTCTCCAGCTGTGAGCTAAATTGGCCGGGACAAGCGCCGTCGTGCAATAGAGGAAACCCCTCAATAATCCACCCGCATCAGATAAAGCCCATCGGGCGGCGCGACCGGGCCGCAGGCGGTGCGCTCGCGGGCGGCAAGCGCTGCCGCCATGTCGTCGGGGCTCCACTTCGCGTCGCCGACCAGCGCCAGCGAGCCGACCATCGAGCGCACCTGATGATGCAGGAACGAGCGCGCCGAGGCTAGGACGTGCACCTCGTCGCGCTCGCGTACAATGTCGAGCGCATCGAGCGTCTTCACCGGCGACTTGGCCTGGCATTCGGCGGCGCGGAAGGTGGTGAAGTCGTGCTTGCCGACGAGGCGCTGGGCGGCCTCGTGCATCGCCGCGGCATCGAGCGGGCGCGGCACCCGCCAGGCATGGCCGGCATCGAGGGTCAGGTCGGGACGGCGGTTGACGATGCGATAAAGGTAATGACGCTTTATTGCCGACATGCGGGCATTGAAATCGGCGGCCACGCGTTCTGTGGCCAGGATCGCCACCGGATGCGGGCGCAGGTGGGCGTTGAGCGCATCGCGCACGGTGTCGGTGTCCCAGTCGCGGGCAAGATCGATATGGGCGACCTGGCCGCGCGCGTGCACGCCGGCGTCGGTGCGCCCGGCGCCCTGCACCAGCGTGCTCTCGCCGGCAAAGGCCACCACCGCCGCGGTCAGCACGCCCTGCACCGTCGGCACGTCCGCCTGGATTTGCCAGCCCGCGAACGACGCCCCGTCATATTCGATAATCAGCTTGTAACGCGTCATCTCGAACGATCCATGACCGCGCGACGCGGCCGGCTGCCCCAGTAGACGTAAATCCCCCGAAAGTCACGGCGCCCCGGCAGTTGCATCCCATTGGGGCATAAGTGCCTTCGGGCATTGCGGAATTCGCCGCGATATTTCTTTGCCGCCGGCGTTGAACCCCCGCGGCTCCGGGCAACACAAAGAGGTATCGCGTCCGGCAACCAGCGTTCCTGCGGTTCGCCGAGACGGCACGATCAGCAAGGAGATCCGTCATGAAATCCATCGCTATTCTTGGTGCGGCTTTGGCCATCACCGCCTTCTCAGTCGCGAACGCCAACTCGATGCCGCAGGGCCATGACGTCGGCGGCCCGATCCAGCAAGGTCAATATTGCTGGGTCTACACCAGCGGAAGCGGCGCCGGCTTTTGGGACCGCTGCGACAACACCGGACGCCCCGCGTCGCTGCGCGGCCGCGAGAACGCGATCGACATTATGGGCGGCGATGGCGGCGGCGGCGGCGGCGGCGGCGGCGGAAACCGCTGATCCCGACTAGACCACAAGGCCGCAACGACCCTTCGGCCCTGGCTCATTGCAGCCGGGGCCGCACCCGTTTGCGCAAGCGGAGCGTTTGATTCACCTCAAATCCGCCGGACGGCCGGCCCTCTATACAGGGAGCAGCAAGTGAGGGTTCAGGTCATGAAGCAAGAATTCAAAAGGCAGATCGTCGACCTTTTGGGGCAACACCGGATCATGACGATCGCCACCAACCGCGACGACGGCTGGCCGCAGGCGACGATCGTCAGTTACGCCAACGACGGGCTGGTCGTCTATTGCCAGGTTGCGCGCGACAGCCAGAAATACGCCAACATCATGCGCGACCCGCGGGTCTCGCTTGCGATTGCCAAGGACGCAACTCAGCCGCTGCAAATCAAGGGCCTGTCGATCGCCGCGCGCGTGGAAGAGGTCACCGACCAAGGCGAGCGCGAGCATGCGGCGGAGATACTGCTCGCCCGCTATCCCGAATACAAAGTGATGCCGCGCCCCGACCCGGCCGCGGTGCCGACGTTGCGGCTGACGCCCGATTTCGTCTCTGTGATCGATTATTCAAAAGGGTTCGGCCACAGTGACCTCGTGAAGGTGACCGATGCCGATCTCGCCGAATTCGTCGAGGCGCGCCGGCACCACTGGGCGGGCTTTCACGCGGCGTGAGTTTGTTTGTTCCGGGCGCTGCGCTGCGCCCGCGACACAGATCGCTATGCGACCCGCGCACCCTTCTCCAGCTTCGTCCCGCGCAAGAACTCCTCCGCGCCCATCGGCTGCTTGCCGGCGCGCTGCACTTGCACGAGGCGCACGGCGCCGTCACCACAAGCAATGGTGAGTTGGTCATCGAGCGCGGTGCCGGGCGAACCGCCACCCTCGCCCCTTGTCGAGCGCAACGCCTTGATGCGTACGCCGTCCAATTCGAACCAGGCGCCCGGAAACGGCGACAGGCCGCTGATATGGTTGCGCACCTCCTGCCATGGCTTGGCCCAATCGATGCGGGTCTCTTCTTTTGAAATTTTTTCCGCGTAAGTCACGCCATCCTCCGGCTGCGGCGTCAGCGTGAGCGAACCGCGCTCGATCGCGGACAGCGCGCGCATCATCAGATCGGCGCCGAGCGGCGCGAGCTTGTCGTGCAGTTCGCCGGCGGTCATGTCGGGCGTGATGGCCGTGCGCTCGAGCATCGCCATGGCGCCCGTATCGAGGCCTTCGTCCATGCGCATGATGGTGACGCCGGACTCAGCATCGCCCGCCATGATGGCGCGGTTGATGGGCGCCGCGCCGCGCCAGCGCGGCAACAATGACGCGTGCACGTTGAAGCAGCCGAGCTTGGGCGCGTCGAGTACGGCTTTCGGCAGGATCAGACCATAGGCGACGACCACCGCGGCGTCGGCGTTGAGCGCGCGAAATTCGGCCTGCGCCTCTTCGGTCTTGAGTGTCTTCGGGGTGAGCACTTGAAGGTTAAGCCGGTGAGCCTCGCGCTCGACCGGGCTCGGCTGCAATTCCAGGCCGCGGCGGCCGGCGGGCTTGGCCGCGCGGGTATAGACCGCCGCGATCTCATGCCCGCGCGCGGCGAGCTCGATCAAGGTCGGCACCGCGAAATCGGGCGTGCCCATGAAGATGAGGCGGAGAGGCATTCAAATGGCCCCGTGATGGTCACGCGCGGGCGCGTCCCCCGCGAGGCCGATAGATTACCCGATCCGGTGCTCGGGAGTGTCTTCCTTGTAGGCGGCGCGGGTGGTGTCGCCGCGCTTGGCCGCCTTCTTGAACTTTTTCATCACCATGTCGCGCTTGAGCTTGGAGATGTGGTCGATGAATAGCACGCCGTTCAAGTGATCGATCTCGTGCTGCAGGCAGGTGGCTAGCAGGCCATCGGCCTCGATCTCGTGCTGCTTGCCGTCGGCGTCCATGTATTTGACCTTGACCGCCGCCGGGCGCTCCACCTCCTCGTAATATTCAGGGATCGACAGGCAGCCTTCCTCGTAAATGGCCAATTCTTCGGAGGACCAGGTGATCTCCGGGTTGATGAACACCTGCGGCGCCTTGGGGTCGTCCTTCTTGGCAAGGTCCATGGTGACGATGCGCTGGGGCACGCCGATTTGGATGGCGGCAAGCCCGATGCCGGGCGCGTCGTACATGGTCTCGAACATGTCGTCGATGAGCGCGCGCACCGAAGCGTCGATTGCCGTCACCGGCTCGCACTTCAGCCGCAGCTTCGGGTCCGGGAGAATAAGAATGTCGCGTTTGGCCATGATCGCGATGTAAGGGGTCGGGCGGCGGGGGTCAATGGAACCGATACCACCGGCGAAATGCGCCCGAAATGTACACTTGAGCCGGCCCGCCGACGGCCCTACCGTTCGCCCTTCGTTCGCGCCGCCCGCGAATCACGCTAGAAGGCGCCCATGACCCAAACCACCTTTATTGTGAGCGGCCTGATCTTCGTATTGGGCGTGCTTGCATTTATTGCCCTGCTCCTTCGCCGCCGGCCCGCCGAGATCAATTCCGTCGCCGAACAAAGGATTGCCGAACTCGCCAGACAGGTGGGCACCCTCGCCAACGCTCTTGAGGTCGAGCGCAAAGTGAGCGTAGAGCGCCTCGCCAACATGAAGGATACCTTTGGGTCTCTCGCGGCAGACGCGTTGAAAAAAAACAATGAAGGCTTTCTCCAAGCCGCCGAAGAAACATTTAAGCGATATCGCGAAGGAACTGTGGCCGACCTGGAGAAACGGGAAAAAGCCATTGAAGGCCTGGTCAAGCCAGTGAAGGAGTCGTTGGATAAATTCGAATCTAAAGTACAAGAGCTAGAGAAAGCTAGAGTTGGTGCATATGAAAGCATTACAGCACAAGTGAATGGCCTACTTCAGTCTCAGAAAGATTTGCGATCCGAAACCGCAAATCTCGTCGGCGCACTAAAAACGCCACGAGTAAGAGGACGATGGGGAGAGATTCAGCTCCGACGTGTCGTCGAACTTGCGGGCATGATCGACCATTGCGATTTCTTCGAACAACAGTCTGTCACGACAGAAAGCGGCCGTCTTCGACCTGACTTAATCGTGCGCTTACCGGGCGATACCACTATCGTAGTCGACGCAAAATCACCTTTAGACCAATACCTTTTGGCAATGGATGCCCAGGACGAGGAGACAAGGCGCATCCACCTGGCCCAATTTGCTACGCAAGTCCGCGGCCACATGTCCGACCTAAGCAACAAAGCGTACTGGGATCAGTTCAAGCCGGCGCCAGAATTTGTATTTATGTTTCTGCCAGGAGAGTCTTTTTATAGCGCCGCGCTAGAAGCAGACCCAGCATTGATTGAGGGGAACTCGTCCCAACGGGTTATTTTGGCTACTCCAACCACTTTGATCGCCCTATTGAAGGCCGTCGCATATGGATGGCGGCAAGAACGATTGGCGGAAGATGCCGAGAAAATCGGCACGTTAGGCAAAGAGCTCTACGAACGTATTTCTAATTTGGGCACACATTTTGTTGGTGTCGGTAACTCTCTCCGCAGCGCTGTCGAAAGATACAACGACACAGTTGGAACGCTTGAATCTCGAGTGTTAGTCAGTGCGAGAAGACTCAAGGATTTGCCTATTTCTCCGACCGACAAGGAAATCCCCATTCCAAATCAAATCGATACAGTTCCTCGACATGTTCAATCAGCCGAACTAATCAGCACCAACGACGGGATAAGCGCGAGCGCCTTGCCGGACGCGCGTCAACCCAAGCAGGACACCGGCGAGTAGCCCATGACCGCGCCCGAGAGCGCCCAACCCACCGACGCCGGCACGCGCGCCAGCTTCTTCGATGCTGCCGCGGTCTATTTCCAGTCGCGCGTGCTGGTCATCTTCTTCCTCGGTTTCTCCTCCGGCCTGCCGCTGGCGCTCTCCGGTTCGACGCTGCTGTTCTGGATGGCGGAGGCCGGCGTCGACCTCAAGACCATCGGCCTGTTCGCGCTGGTCGGCACGCCCTACACGATCAAGTTCCTCTGGGCCCCCGTCGTCGACGCCTTCGACGTGCCGTTCATCGGGCGCTGGCTCGGCCGGCGGCGCGGCTGGCTGATGCTGACGCAACTGGTCCTGATCGCCGCCATCGTGCTGCTCGGCACCAACGATCCGGTTGCCGCGCCAGCGATGGTCGCGCTGGGCGCGGTGATGGTCGCCGCCGCATCGGCGACACAGGACATCGTGATCGACGCTTTCCGCGTCGAGAGCCTGCCGGAGAACGAACAGGCCGCCGGCGCCGCTTCCTACGTCGCGGCCTACCGTGTCGCCATGCTGGTATCGAGCGCCGGCGCGCTGTTCCTGGTCACGGCGTTCCAGGGTCTCGGTTTCAGCCGCCAAGGCGGCTGGACCGCCAGCTACACGGTGATGGCCGTGCTGGTGGTCGTCGGCGTGCTGACGACCTTGTTCGCCACCGAACCCGAGAAGTCCGTCCGCGCCGATGCGGCGCAGCACCACGAACCCGCACTCAAGCGGCTCAGCCACACTATCGCGGGCGCTTTCACCGACTTTTTCCTGCGGGACGGGATGCACATTGCTCTCGTCGTGCTCGCATTTGTCGTGCTGTTCAAGCTCACCGACGCGCTCGCCGGCGTGATGACCGGGCCGTTCGCCGTCAAGCTCGGCTTCACGCGCAACGAATACGCCGCCATCATCAAGGGCCTCGGTTTCGTCGCGACGATCGTCGGCGGCTTCGCCGGCGGCTATGTCGCACGCTCGCTGCCGCTTGCGGCGTGCCTGTGGATCGGCGGTCTGCTGCAGGCCGCCGCCAATCTGGCCTTCTCCTGGCAGGCCGTCGTCGGCCACGACATCGCGTGGCTCAGCTTCGCGATCACGGTCGAGAATTTCACCAGCGCCATCGGCACGGTGATCTTCGTCGCCTACCTCTCCGCGCTCTGCCGCAATCCGCTGCACACGGCGACGCAATACGCGCTGCTGACTGCGTTTGCGGCGATCGGGCGCACGTATCTGTCGTCGAGCGCGGGCTTTGTCGCGGAAGCGACCGGCTGGGTCTGGTTCTTCGCGATCTGCGCGCTGTCGGCTATTCCGGGGCTGCTGTTGCTCGCGTGGCTGCAGGCCCAAGGGCATTTCAGGCGTCTGGCTCCAGGGAAGAAGTGAACAAACTCAACCATCACCCTGAGGTGCGAGCGAAGCGAGCCTCGAAGAGTGACAGCCCGGGCCGTCCATCCTTCGAGAGCCGCGCTTCGCGCGGCTTTCGAAGGATGACGGATTGATTCAAAACAACGTGCGCTGCTTGATCGCCGCGGCGAGCGTGCCTTCGTCGAGATAATCGAGCTCGCCGCCGACCGGTACGCCATGGGCAAGCCGCGTTACCTTCACGTTGGCGTCCTGCAACAGCTCCGTGACGTAGTGCGCGGTGGTCTGACCGTCGACGGTGGCGTTGAGCGCCAGGATCACCTCCATCACCTGCGGTTCGTGGGCGCGAGTGACAAGCTGATCGATGGTCAGGTCTCGCGGGCCGACGCCGTCGAGCGGCGACAGCGTCCCGCCGAGCACGTGATAGCGGCCATTGACCGCGTGCGCGCGCTCCAGCGCCCAGAGATCGGCAACGTCGGCGACCACCACGATGATGGAGGAATCGCGGCGCGCGTCGGTGCAGACCGTGCACGGGTTCTGGGTGTCGATGTTGCCGCACACCTTGCAGACTTCGATCTTCTCCATCGCGGTCTCGAGTGCGGCGGTAAGCGGCGCCATCAGCGCCTCCCGCTTTTTGATGAGATGCAGCGCGGCGCGGCGCGCCGAGCGGGGCCCGAGGCCGGGCAGGCGCGCGAGCAATTGGATGAGGCGCTCGATTTCAGGTCCGGCGACGGCGGTGGCCATGTTGATGCAGCATCATCCGAACGGATTGGGCATGCCGGGCGGCAGCTTCAGGCCGCCGGTGAGCGCCTTCATGCGCTCCTGCATCACCTCTTCCGCCTTGCGGCGGGCGTCGGCATGGGCGGCTACCAGTAGATCTTCGAGAATTTCCTTTTCCGACGGCTGCATCAGCGAATCGTCGACCTTGATACCTTTCAGATCGCCCTTGGCGGTAAGCCGCACGGTGACCAGACCGCCGCCGGCGGTGCCCTCGACCTCAACGTTGTCGAGTTCGGCCTGCATCTCCTGCATCTTGGACTGGAATTCCGCGGCCTGTTTCATCAGGCCCATGAAGTCAGCCATGCATATTCCTTTCTGCGCGTGCCCCCGAAAACCGGTTCCCACTTTTCGGAATCACGCGCTAGTCCTCGTCCTCTTCAGGCGGCGGCGGAACGATCTCCTCCGCCTCCGGCGGCGCAGCTTGCGTCACGCCGACGATGGTCGCGCCGGGAAAGCGGTTGAGCACGGCCTGCACCAGCGGGTCGGCCTGCACGCCGCGCTTGATCTCGGCGTCCTGCGCCTCGGCCTGGGCGCGCAGGGTGGGCTCGCCCTGCTCTTTCGACACCACGACGATCCAGCGCTTGCCGGTCCATTGGAAGAGCTTGCGCTGCAGGTCGTGCACCAGGCCCTTGGCCGCGTTCGGCTCAAGCGCGATCTCAAGCTGGCCGCCCTCGCAGCGCACCAGCCGCACGTCGCGCTCGAGCGCGAGCTTCATACCGATGTCGCGCTTCTCGGCAGCGAGCGCCACCACGTCGGCGAAAGTATTGAGCGCCAGCGTCGGCGCTTCCTGAGCAATCGCGTCGGACGAAGGTTGCGGCGACACCGCGGCCGAGGCGCGTGGGCTGCCGCGTGGCGCGCCGTAGCGCGGTGCGAAGTTTTGTGGGGAAGTCTGCGTAGTCGCACCTCCGCCGTTGCCCTGCGGCGCGGGCGTGGAAGTGGTCCCGCCCTCGCCCAGCGAGCGGATCACTTCATCCGGTGTCGGCAGGTCAGCGGCATAAGCGATGCGCACCAGCACCATCTCCGCGGCGGCGACGGGGTGGTTGGAGGCTTGCACCTCGCCGATGCCCTTGAGCAGCATCTGCCAGGTTCGCGACAGAACGCGCATGGACAGCTTGCCGGCGAAGTCGCGGCCGCGGGCACGCTCGGCTTCCGACAGAGAGACGTCGTCGGCGACCGCCGGCACCACTTTCACCCGCGTGACGAAATGGGTGAACTCGGCAAGATCGTTCAACACCACCACCGGATCGGCGCCGATGTCGTATTGCGCTCGCAATTCTGTGAGCGCCGCGGCGGCGTCACCCTTCATGACCGATTCGAATAGATCAACGATCCGCACTCGGTCGGCCAAACCCAGCATCTGCCGCACGTCTTCGGCACGCACCGCGCCGGCAGCGTGCGTGATGGCCTGGTCGAGCAGCGAAAGCGAGTCTCGCACCGAGCCTTCCGCCGCGCGCGCGATCAGCGCCAGCGCGGCCGGCTCGATCTCGATTCTCTCCTTGTCGGCGATGCCTTGCAGATGCCGCACCAGCAGCAACGCATCGACCCGGCGCAAATCGAAGCGCTGGCAGCGCGACAGTACCGTCACCGGAACTTTACGGATCTCGGTGGTGGCGAAGATGAACTTGGCGTGCGGCGGAGGCTCTTCCAGCGTCTTCAGCAGCGCATTGAACGCCGCACCGGAGAGCATGTGCACTTCGTCGAGGATGTAGACCTTGTAGCGGGCCGACACCGGGGCGTAGCGGATGGCGTCGTTGATCTGGCGCACGTCGTCGACGCTGTTGTGCGAGGCGGCGTCCATTTCGAGCACGTCGATGTGGCGGCTCTCGATGATGGCCTGGCAGTGCAGGCCCATCGTCGGCATCGTGATGGTGGGCGCGGTGACCGAGCCGTCGGACAACTCGTAATTGAGCGCGCGGGCGAGGATGCGGGCGGTGGTGGTCTTGCCGACACCGCGCACGCCGGTGAGGATCCAAGCCTGCGGGATGCGGCCGCTCTCGAACGCGTTCGAGATCGTGCGGACCATGGCGTCCTGGCCGATGAGGTCGTCGAAACTGGCGGGGCGGTATTTGCGCGCGAGCACGCGGTAGCCGCCGGCCGGCGCGTCGGCCGGGGCGGAACCAGGGCCGGCCGGGTTCGCGGGCTCGCTCATCGTGCCATCCGCTCGTACGCCCGCGGGCGCACCTTTTGCCACTTGCGCGCCCCTCAGGGCGCGCCTGTCGCCAAGTGAAGCGTGGAAATTGGGTGGGAGGCTGACGAGCGACCCGATCCGTGCTCGTTAGGGCTGCTTCCTTCCGGATCTGACCCGGTTGGCGAGTGGTTCGTCCACCGCCAACCTCCCGCGCCCTATATCGGGCGAACGGCCGCGGAAAGCAAGTTTACCCTCCATGTCATTCCGGGACGCCGCGAAGCGGAGGACCCGGAATCCATACTTCCAGCACTGGGGTTATGAATTCCGGGTTCGCCGCCTTCGGCCGCGCCCCGGAATGACGGGGATAAGTTTCCGCACTAGGCTACAAAAATGACTTCCCCTTGGACCCTGCACCCGCAACTCGCCGCCGACACCGTGCCGGTGGGCGATCGGGCGCTCGCGCGCGTACTGCTGGCGAAGGACGCCAATTACCCGTGGCTGATCCTAGTGCCGCGGCGGGCGGGCGTCAGCGAGCTGATTGACCTCGCAGAAAACGAGCAGGTGGAGCTGCTGGGCGAAATCGCCGCAGCGGCGGAGGCGCTGAAAGAGACCGTGCCCTGCGACAAGCTCAACATTGCCGCGCTCGGCAACCTGGTGGCGCAACTGCATGTGCACGTGATCGCGCGCACGAAAAATGACGCGGCCTGGCCGAGGCCGGTGTGGGGTGCGGTGCCTCCGCGCGTATATGGCGCAGGAGAGATGGAGACGTTGCTGGAGCAGCTCCGCGCACGGCTGAGGGCGGTGGCCGTGGAGCCTTAGGCCCTGTACGCCGTGTACTGCTTTTCCTCGATTAGGTCCGACTTCAAGAGCATGTTGATCTCGCGCTTCAGGGCGGCGCGCTTGTCGTTGTTGAAATAAACCGACCGTGCAATTTCGATAAATTCCCGATCGAACGAGGAGGCGGCTTCCTTTGCGCGGATCTGATCCTCGATCTCCCACAAGGCTTCGTTGACAACGGTGAGGCCCTGCTTGAGCGCGTTGAGCCCGGCCGGGGGCTGGAGCGAATTCAGCACCTTGTTCAAGGCGGCTAGTTCGCGCCGCACGTTGGCGACGGCCTCGGGCGAAGACAGCCGACGCTCTTTGATCTCCAGAATGGTGAGCTTGTCGACGAGTTCGCCCCAGGAAACTTCGACGGTCGGCGCGGTGGTCATTCGGTTACATTTCCGTTGCTAAAGGCCGGGTCTCCTTATCGGCGCCGGGCCGAGGGATCAAGGCGGCGCCCGGGCGCTACGTGGAGACACGCGGGAAATTCTGCTAGCAAGCCGGAATTGTCTCGGTTTTTGCCGGCCTCGGCCGCGCTGGAGCGCAATGGTAGCACTGCCGGCAACAGAGAGTGGAACGAGCGTAAATGCCCCTCTGGCGCTGCCCGCGCGGCCGCGCCTGCTTGTGGTGAGCCTGCGCCGCATCGGCGACGTGCTGCTGACCACACCCCTGATTCGCAGCCTCCGGCGCGCCTGGCCGGATGCCGAAATTGACGTGCTGGTCTTCAAGGCGACCGCCGGCATCGTCACCGGCAACCCGGACATCAACAGCGTCATTGCAATGCCGGCGCGGCCGAGCTTCGTCGAATCCGCCAAGCTGATGGCGCGGCTGTGGAAGCGCTACGATCTCAGCGTTTCCACCCAAAGCGGCGACCGGCCGACATTCTTCACGCTCATCGCCGGCCGCAACCATGCCGGGCTCACCGAGCCCAGCGGCCCGGCGGTGAGCGGCGCACTCAAGCGCTTCGCGCTCCACCGCAGCACGCCTTCGGTGGCGAATTTGCATCGCGTCGAACAGATGCTGCGGCTCGCCGACCTCGTCGGCATCGCGCGCGTACCGGAAATGGTGTGTCCCGCCGACACGCCGGCGTCGTTCGAGCCTGGGAAGAACTTCGCCGTCATCCATGCCGCGCCCATGTTCCGCTACAAGGAATGGACGCGAGCCGGCTGGCGCGCGCTCGCCGCCGGCTTGAAAGAGCGCGGGCTCACGGTCATCGCCATCGGCGGACCGGACATCGCCGAGAAGCGCTATCTCGATGACGTGTGGCAAGGCGTCGCCTCCGTGCATCAAACGGGCTGGGCCGACACGATGTGGCTCTTGAAGCGCGCACGCGTCTACGTCGGGCCCGACACTTCGGTGACGCATCTTGCCGCCGCCTCGGGCTGCCCGACGGTGGCGCTATTCGGGCCGATAGACCCGCGCGAATGGGGTCCGTTTCCGGTCGGAGGTTTAGGCGAACCTTGGCAGGCGAGAGGAACCCTCCAGCAGCGCGGCAACGTGTTCCTCGTGCAGAACCCCCTGCCCTGCGTGCCCTGCACTTTCGAGGGCTGTGAGCGGCGCGTCGACAGCGCCAGCGCCTGCCTCGATGAGCTTCAGCCAGCGCAGGTGCTGGCCGCGGTTGACAAAGCGCTGGCCTGACGCCGCCCGAATCGCCCGATATGACGATAATGTGATGCATTGCGCGGCTTTCGCGTCCGTGCGATTTTCCGACCTGCATGTCGCCCCGCCTCGACCTCGGCCCCAAACCGCAACTCGGCTACACCGACAGCCGCATCGACCGCGCCGCCGACCGGCGCACCGATGAGGCCGGACTGGCCGCGCTCGCCGCCGACGCGCGCGCGCGCGCCTACGTGATTGGTGTCGACTGGATCGTGATGAAAACCGGCGCGCCGCTCAACGAGCCGGCGTTCACCCTTGAGGAAGCGCGCGCGCTGGGGCCGGCGGCCGAAACAGTTTTTCTCGGCCTTGAGGACGGCGCCGCCTGCTTCGGCATCGGCCTGCCGGCGGCGGCGGCGGAAGCCCTGAAGACACGCGACGGCTTCACGGTCACTGACCTGCGCTCGGTGGCGGTGCGGGGCCTGTGCGATGCCGATCATCTGCCGGCGATCGCCGAAGCCAAGGCGGTGCTGCATTGGCACGCGCGCCACCGCTTCTGCTCCAATTGCGGGGCCGAGACACAGGCGGTGCAAGCTGGCTGGCGGCGCGACTGCCTGCAATGCAAGGCGCTGCACTTTCCGCGCACCGACCCGGTGGTGATCATGCTCTCGGTCGACGGCGATCGCTGCTTGCTCGGACGCTCGCCGCGCTTCGCGCCGACAATGTGGTCATGCCTTGCCGGCTTCGTCGAGCCGGGCGAGGCGATCGAGGACGCGGTTCGGCGCGAGACCTGGGAGGAAGCTGGAATCGCGACCGGCCGCGTGGCTTATTTCCGCTCCCAGCCCTGGCCGTTTCCGATGTCGCTGATGATAGGATGCTTTGCGGAAGCGACCACTTTCGACGTCGTGGTCGACCGTACCGAACTGGAAGGCGCCCGCTGGTTCAGCAGGGATGAGGTGACGGCGATGCTGTTGAGCCAGCACGATGATGGACTCACGACGCCGCCTCCGATGGCGATCGCGCACCACATCATCCGCGCCTGGCTCGACGGCGAGGCCGTCTTTGACTGAGCCCGCCGCGCCGAAGGTGCTCTGCGCCGGCATCGCCGTGCAGGACATCGTCATGCGGGTGGAGCGTTTCCCTGCGCCCGGCAGCAAAGTGCGCGGCTCCGACTTCATCATCACCGGCGGCGGCTGCGCCGCCAATGCCGCGCTGGCGGTGGCGCGGCTGGGTGGACGCGCGGCTTTCGCCGGTCCGCTCGGTGACGACAATGACGCCGCGAGCATCCGCATCATCAGCGATCTGACCGCCGAAGGCATCGACTGCGGCGACGTCGTGCGGCCGCAAGGCGGAACCTGCTCGGTATCACTGATCTTGATCGATGCGGCCGGCGAAAAATCGATCGCCACGCGACGCGGCAGCGGGCTAGAGCAGGTGCTGCCGCGCGACGCCGCTGCCGTGGTGGCGGACGCGGATGCGGTGCTGGTCGACAACCGCTTTCCGGAATTTGTCGCCTCCGTATGCCGCGCCGCCGTGGCGCGTCGATTACCGATCGTCATCGATCTCGACCAGGCGACGCGCACGGACGATGTGCTGCTCAAGCTTGGCAGCCACGTTATCGCCTCGACGGAGGCCCTGCGCGGTACGACCGGCGAGAAGGATTTAGGCAAAGGGCTGGCGCTGCTCGCCAAGCACCTCACCGGGTTTCTGGCGGTGACCGACGGCGAACACGGCGTCTATTGGCGCGAGGGTGACACGCTGCGGCATATGCCGGGCTTCAAGGTGCCGGCGGTCGACACTCTCGGTGCGGGCGATGTGTTTCACGCCGGCTTCGCGGTGGCGCTCGCCGAAGGACAAGACCTGCAAAACGCCTTTCGCTTTGCCAGCGCGGCCGCCGCGCTCAAATGCATGCGCTTCGGCGGCGGCGCCGGCGCGCCTCGCCGGGTGGAGGTAGCAGCCTTTCTGCAAGGGCGCGCCGCCCGATGACCTGGACCTCCTGCGTTCCAACCGCTGACCGGGCCTCCTACGCAGGCGACACAGGCGTGCCGCCTAGGACTTGAATTAGAATTTATTTCTATATATTGATGCTACCATGACAATGTTCGGAATATTATTCTTCCTATATGTTCTCCGTTAGATGTTTAGCCCAAAGTGTCGGGAAATGAGAAAATGGATACCATCGACCGCAAAATCCTCGCCGAGATCCAGAAGGATGCGTCGCTCTCGGTCGCCGAAATCGGACAGCGCGTGGGGCTGTCGTCGACGCCATGCTGGAAGCGGCTGCAACGGCTCGAGGCGGACGGCGTCATCACCCGCCGCGTGGCGCTGGTCGACCCCGACAAGATCGGGCTCGGCATCACCGTGTTCGTGTCGATCGAGACAGGCGACCATTCCGAGGACTGGCTTCAGCAGTTTGCCCAAACGGTCAGCGCGATGCCGGAGGTGATGGAGTTCTACCGCATGGCCGGCGACGTCGATTACATGCTGCGCGTGGTGGTTCCGGACATCGCCGGCTACGACACCTTCTACAAGAAACTGATCGCCGCCGTGCCGCTGAAGAACGTCACGTCGCGCTTCGCCATGGAGCGAATCAAGTCGACCACCGTGCTGCCGATCCCGGCGGCGGCGTAGACGTTCCCAGCAACTGGAAGCGGGGGGCGCGTCGCCCGGCGATTTAGGACGCGCAGGCCTTGCCGTCGTAGTTCGGCGCCGTGATGCGCGGACCCATATACATGCGGTCCGACAGGTTCAGCGTTCCGGTGATGGTGTAACCGACGACCGGCGTATAGGCGTAGGAGGCTTCCGCCAGGATCAACTGCGAGTCGGGCAGCTGCAAGTCGGATGGAATCGACACCGTACCGCTGCGCGCGATGCCGTTGCGCGTGACGCTCCACTTCACCGTTACGTTCTTGTTGGAGTCGATGTTCAGGCACGTCACCGTCAACGCGAGCTTGCCAGCCGAATAGGGCACGATGATCGCCTGGGAGGCGTCGAGAATGTTGCTCATTTCGTTCTGGTCGATGGTGGTGTCCTGCGCCGTCAGGTTGGCCAGCGTCGAAGCGATTAGGCTAACCTTGCGGTCGGCGCCGATGCCGTCTGAAATTTCCACTAGGCCGAGATAAAGCGCTACCATGATCGGGGCCAGCAGGGCGAATTCAACCGCGGACACGCCGCGGCGGTCGCCGGCAAAGCGCGCCAGCAGGCGCGGCAGCCACAAGGACATCGCATTCATGGCGCGCAAACTCATTGGTAGGGCTCGTTACGGAAGACGGATGTCGCCACCAAAAGGCGATTGCCGCCGTTGAGATTGTCGAGATTGTTGCCAAGCAGCGTCACATAAATCGGCCACTGATAGTAGAGCGAGACCACCACGATTTGGCCGGGCCCGCCGGGATTGTATTGCACTTTCGTCGTATCGAATTTGCCGTTCTGAATCGGCGAGGCGCTGACCGCAGTCCCGCTTGACGAAAAGTCGGTATAGGTCCTGACGTCGACATAGATGCCGTTAGCGCAATCGAACAGGCCGTAGACATGGGCGCAGACCGCCGTTTTGAAGGCATCCTTGTCGAAGCCGCCGTTCTGCGCCTGGCCGGTCATGATGAGCCGGCCGGAATCGGCGGCAGCCGCTTCCAGTGTCTGTCCCGCGAAGAATACCAATGCGGTTTCGAGAATGGCGAAGGTCAGCGCCAGGAACGGCAGCGCGACAAGCGCGAATTCGACCGCCGCCGTACCGTCCTGCCGGCGCATGAAGCGGCGCGCGAGGCGGTGCGGGACCAGTCGGCGCATTCCGGTGACAAATTTGGTTCGCGCAGCATCAAACATGATCGGCAACCCAATAGTTCCGGTGCGAGGCACCTTGCCTCGTGAATAGCAGACGCATCTTGTCGAATTGTTTCCACCATTGCAGAGACAGCGGGGTATCATATTAACCACCGGCTAACCACGCCGGCGGCGAACCCGCACTTAAACCTGCATTCAGTGTGACGCGGGCTTGCCGCTGCTGCCGCCGGACTGGGCGCTGCCGTTGCGGGCCGTCGTCTGTGCGAGCGTACTGGCAAAAAACTTGTTGGCGTCGCCGAGGGTGATGCGAGGCTCGCATTGCGTCGCGCAGCTATATGATTCGCGGTCCACGCCGCGGTAGACCACTACGAGATCCCGTTGGGACGGCTCCTGCACGCGTACGGTCTTTTTGAGGACGACGCGACCGTCGTGATCAAGCGCCAGCAGATTCGTCGCACCGTAGCCTTTGCCGGTGACCACCAGCACGCCGCCGCGCTGCAGGCTGGCGTCGGCGATCAGCGGGTTTCCGATGACCACCGTAGCGACCCCGCCGGGCAGTTGAAGGACTTCGCGCCGAATCGATCGGGACGGTGACGGTGTCGGCTCGCACGGCGCCAGCGCCGAACACGATCAGAGACAACAACGTCGCCGGGAAAAGACCCAAGCGCCACTTTCGGAGCCCGAAAACTGCCGACATCCCATTCTCCAACACGCTAAGCTCCACGAATAAGACGGTCACGGCAGGACCGTGGATATGGTCCTAAGTTGACTGTAAATTCATGAACGAAGTGCAAAGAACGGTTAACCAGCATGCTGATTTCTTTGCTCGTCGGCTTTCTGGCTCAGTGGCGCAGCGGATAGAGCATCTGGCCGCCAAAGCCCGCCGGAAAGTCCGATTCCCCGATGCCGTAATTATCCGGCAATTCGCCCTCCGGCATGTAAAAGGTGCCGAACAGCCAGTCGATGATCGGGAACGTGCTGGCGAAATTGCTGTTGCCGCCGCGGTCGAGGCCGGTGTGGTGCCAGCGGTGGAAGACAGGGCTGGCGAACCAGTATTTGAACGGCCCGAAGGTCCAGTTCAGATTGGCGTGCACCAGGGCGGAGGTGGCAATGTTGAACGGCCCGACCCACAGCATCACGTTCGGCGAGATGCCGGCGAGCAGCAGCGTAACATCGACCAGGACAGAGCCGAGGAAGATGTTGGCCGGGTGAAAGCGGGCAGCCGAGATCCAGTTCACGTCCTCGGAGGAGTGATGGATGGCGTGGTACTTCCAAAGCTTGGCGCCGTGAAAACCGCGGTGAATCCAGTACATCAGGAAATCGGAAGCGACCACGAAGGTCACCGCCTGCAGCCATAACGGCATTTTCGACAGCGGGCCGAAACCGTGATCGTAGAAGGCGACGAGCTGCCTCTCGCCATGAATATTGAAGAAGATTGCAGCGCCAAGCACCAAAAGCCCGATACGCACGAAGCGCGCCATCAATGGAATCATGAACCAGTAGACGACGTCGGTGACGATCCCGCGCTTGCTCCACCAGGGCCGGCCGGGGTTACAGGCGCTCCATTGTTCGAGCAAGGCGAAGACGACCCCGAGAGCGATGGTGACCGGCACCAGCTTGAGCAGGGTATGACCGGCGACAACAATCACGGCGGACAGTTCGATAAGCATCGTGGACCCCGATACGCGCGGTTACGAGAGGGCCATCTATCGGGCCACCGCAGTTAAAATCACATGAAAATCATGTGAATCGGCATGTGCGCGCCGCTCGGCGGCCTCCGGCGTAGCGCCATGAGGGCAAACTGGCCGCCGCCGCACGTATTGCCGTGCCGACCGCAAGAAGAATAAATCACAATATCATCCTGCGCGTCATAGTCCTCAAGCCAATTCGTAATGTATATTTTAATGACCTAGACGCTATTACTTGTCACAAAACGAATAAACTCTTCATTAACTGCGATTTACTTGAAAGAACAACTTGTTAACTACGTTAAATACGGCAACGAATACATGAAAATTCGACAATCATATTAACCCGCATGCAAGACCTTGGCGGTAGCGTGCGCCATGGCCCTGGCGAGCTGCTCATCAAAAGGCAGTCGCCTGAGTCAGCTCAGACAGCCACGTGTGGATCATAAATGGAGCTACCGATGAAGAACCTCTTCGTGCGTTTTATGAAGGACGACTCCGGCGCAACCGCCATTGAGTACGGCCTGATCGCGGCCGGCATCTCGGTTGCCATCATTGCCGTCGTGCAGGGCCTCGGCAGCAATCTGAACGCGACCTTCACCAGCGTCAGCACTGCCCTGAAGTAAGCAAATTCGGATCTCGCATCCGTGCGAAAAGGGCTCCGGCCGACCGGCCGGGGCCATTTTTGTTTTGGCCCTGCCCTCCGGCAGCACGCCTCGGGCCGCTAACCGAACAGCAAGTTTCGGCACCGTAACCTAGCCACGGCGGCAGCGAAGGATCGACCACGGTGACGGACGAAATCAGGTTGTTGTTGTTTCCAGCGTTGATGGCATTTGCCGCCTCCAGCGACCTGTTCACGATGACCATCTCGAACCGGCTCTCGCTGGCGCTGACCGGCGGCTTCTTCCTGCTGGCGCTGATGACGGGCATGAGCCTGCCGGCGCTTGGCATGCACCTCGCCGCCGCGGCGCTGGTGCTGGTGATTGCGTTCACTTTCTTCGCCCTCCGCTGGATCGGCGGCGGCGACGCCAAGCTGGTGGCCGCCACCGCGCTTTGGTTCGGTTTTGCCCATCTGCTCGACTATCTAATCTATGCATCGCTCTTCGGCGGGGCATTGACCATGCTGCTATTGCAATTCCGCAGGCTGGCGCTCCCGCCAGTGCTCGCCCGCCAGAAATGGATTCAGCGCCTGCATAACGCCGGCAGCGGCGTGCCCTATGGCGTCGCCCTCGCCGCGGCGGCGCTCATG
This sequence comes from uncultured Pseudomonadota bacterium, assembly GCA_963732895.1. Taxonomy (GTDB): domain Bacteria; phylum Pseudomonadota; class Alphaproteobacteria; order Rhizobiales; family Xanthobacteraceae; genus Pseudolabrys. The sequence continues at coordinate 224,769 of CAVTBG010000015.1, forward strand.
GTCTACCCCAACACGCCCTGGATGCCGGGCGCCTTCTAATTTTTTTCGAAAACTTTCACTCACGTTCTGGAATGCGCGCGGACGAATAACGTCCGGCGCACATGCAACCCAATATTAACTCGATTTAGATACCGCTCCTTAACCATGCTTTGACGTTTGGCTGGTCAAATGCGGTGCATGCGGCGGCGCTGACCGCCAAGTGGTTTGCGCGGCCAAGTCGGTCGCAGGTAGAGAGTTGAGCGTATGAAAGCCGCGCGTCTCGTCGTATTGACCGTCGCCCTAGCAGCAGGTGGTGTTGCCGCCATGCTGGCCGGTCGGTCGACAAAACATCCGGCGCCGAAGGTCGGTCCGGTCGCCCAACTCGCCACCGTCGACGTTCTGGTGGCGAAGTCGGATATTGCCATCGGGCAGAAAATCTCCCCGGCGGACGTTACCTGGCAGGCCTGGCCGGCCGACGCCAACACCGGAAACTTCATTCGCCGCAACCAGCATCCGAACGCCATCGAAGGCCTGGGCGACTCGATTGTACGCGCGCCGTTCGTGGCCGGGGAGCCGATCCGCCAGGCCAAGCTGATACAGGCCAAAGGTTCCGGCTACATGGCCGCAATCCTGCCCTCAGGCATGCGTGCGGTGTCCATCGGCGTTTCGCCGGAGTCCGGCGCCAGCGGGTTCATCCTTCCGAATGACCACGTCGACGTGGTGCTCACGCAGCGCGACCGCGACGCCGAAAAGGCAACCGGTACACAGGTTTATACCAGCCGCACCATCCTCAGCGACGTGCGCGTCCTAGCCATCGATCAGAACCTGGCCGAGAAGAACGGCCAGAAGGTTGTCGTCGGTAAGACCGCAACGCTACAGCTCACGCCCAAGCAGGTCGAAGACATCGAATTGTCGCGACAGGTCGGCTCGCTTTCGCTGGCGCTGCGCAGCATCGCCGACATCGGCAAGAAAACGCCGAAGGCGAAAAGCGACAACCGTCCGGAACATGATGCCGTGAACGTCGTCCGTTTCGGTGTGACCACCTCGAGCACACCGCGATAACCGATCAAGGGGATGAAGTGGACATGTCGACAAGGATGCTGATCCGCACCGCCTCACTGGCGACCGTGATCCTCGCCGCCGGACTGGCGCCGCAGGGACCCGCCACCGCCGCCGACGTGTCGCACAGCGTGCCGGTGATAAGCGTCGCAGCCAGCGACGCGGTCTCCCGCTTTGTTCCGCTCGGCGTCGGCAAGTCGGTCGCCATCGACTTGCCGCGCGACATCAAGGACGTGCTGGTCGCCGATCCCAAGATCGCCAATGCAGTGATTCGCTCCTCGCGGCGGGTCTACATGATTGGCGTCAAAGTCGGGCAGACCAATATCTTCTTCTTCGACGCCAAGGGCCACCAGATCGCCGGCTTCGACATCGCCGTCACCCGCGATCTCAACGGCCTGCGCGCCGCACTCAAGCGCGTGCTGCCGGACGCCAATATTCAGGTGGAAGGCATGGACAAGGGGTTGATCCTGTCAGGCTCCGCGCCGAGCCCCGTTGAAGCGCAGCAGGCGCTCGAAATGGCCAAGCGGCTTGCCGGCGAAAATGTGGTCAACGCCATCAAGGTCGAGGGGCGCGACGAGGTGATGATCAAGGTCACGGTCGCCGAAGTGCAGCGCGACGTGGTCAAGCAGCTCGGCATCGATCTCAACGGTAGCCTGAGCTACGGCACCGCGGTCGTGAACTTCAACACCAACAATCCGTTTTCCGCCACCGGGCAAGAGCTCTCCAACAGCTTTCTCGGCGGCTCCTTCCGGAACGTCAACGCGACCCTGCGCGCCATGGAACGTGCGGGCGTGATCCACACGCTGGCCCAGCCCACGCTGACCGCCGTCTCCGGTGAAGACGCGACGTTCATCGCCGGCGGCGAGTTCCCAATTCCAAAAGGCCTGTCGTGCGACACCACCAAGTCGCCACCCATCTGCCAGCCGCAAATCGACTACAAGAAGTTCGGCGTCAGCCTGAAGTTCACGCCGGTGGTGCTCTCCGAGGGCCGCATCAGCCTCAAAGTGCTGACCGAGGTGTCGGACCTGTCGCAAGAAAACGCCATCACCCTGAGCGTTCCCGGTTCCACATCCTCACTGACGGTGCCGTCGATCCGCACCCGGCGGGCGGAAACCACGGTGGAGATCCCTTCAGGCGGCTCGCTGGCGATGGCCGGCATGATCCAGGACCAGACCCAGCAGACCATCAACGGCCTGCCCGGACTGATGCAGGTCCCGATCCTGGGCGTGCTGTTCAGGAGCCGCGACTTCATCAATCACAAGACCGAATTGATGATCCTGGTGACGCCTTATGTCGTGCGTGCGGTCGCCGAGAAGAAACTGGCCCGCCCGGACGACGGCTACGAGGATCCGACCGATCCGTCGACCGTGTTCCTCGGCAATCTCACCCGCATCTACGGCAATAAACATCAATCGTCAGTCGGCAATGATCATGGCTATCACGGCAAATACGGCTTCATCCTCGATTGAGCGGAGACGATCGATGACCAAATCCAACCGCACGATCGTCAGGCGTTACGCCGGCGCCGCGCTGCGATTCGCGGCACTCGGCGGCCTCGCCGCCACGCTCGCGGGCTGCTACCAGCACACCGAGGCGCAGGACAACTACCCGTACGACTTCCGTGAGCGCCATCCCATCTCCATCACGCAGGGCCGCCACACGGTCGAGGTCTTCCTCAGCCGCTACCGCGGCGGGCTCACGCCCAGCCAGAGCGCAGACGTGCTGTCATTCGCGCAAGGCTGGCGGCACGAGGGAACCGGCGGCATCATCATCGACGTGCCCAGGAGCAGGACGCTGGCGCGGTCGTCTTCGGATTCGCTGCGTCAGATCTTCTCGATCCTCGCTGCCTCCGGCGTCCCGCGTCGCGCGGTCTATGTGCGCCGCCACTCCGTGAGCGGCTCCTCGCTCGCCAGCATCAAGCTCAACTATTCCAAGCTGGTCGCCGAAGCCGGGCCATGCGGCGATTGGCCGAAGGATCTCGGCCCGGGCAGCGGGAAGATGTACCTGTCGAACCGGCCGTACTGGAACTTCGGCTGCGCGACGCAGCACAACATTGCCGCTATGGTGGCCAATCCCGCCGACTTGGTGCAGCCGCGAGGCACCACGCCGGCCTATGAAGCGCGCCGTGCGGTGGCACTCGACCACTACACCAAGGGTCAGGATCCGTCCGGCCAATATCGCGATTATGACAAAGCCAAGATCAGCGATCTAGGAAAATGATGAAGCACGCTTCACAAGTCGTCGCCGAAGGCGAAGCACCCATAGTGCCGGCCGAAGTGGCCGCCACCGAGGAACACATCGCACCCGCACCGCGTGTTTCGGTGCAGGCCTTCTGCGAAACGGTGGAAACCGCCGCCGCGGTGCAGGCTGCCGGCGAGGACCGGCGCCTGGCGAAGGCGCATGTAAAAATCCAGATGGGCGGCGGCGCCGCCGCCGTCGAGGCCTATCGCAGCTCGCCGACGCCCAACGTCATCATCCTCGAATCGGACCAGCGCGCCGACGAAATCCTGAACGCGCTCGACGAACTCGCTGAGGTCTGCGATTCCGGCACCCGCGTGATGGTGGTCGGGCGCGTCAATGATGTGACGCTCTATCGCGAACTGACCCGGCGCGGGGTGAGCGACTACCTGATCTCACCGATCGGCACCATCGACGTCGTGCGCGCGGTGTGCGGGCTGTTCGTGGCGCCGGACGCCAAGCCGGTCGGCCGCATCGTGGCGGTGATCGGTGCCAAAGGCGGCGTCGGCGCCTCGACCGTTGCGCACAACGTCGCGTTCTCGATCGCGCGCGACCTCGCGCTCGATTCGGTGGTGACCGACCTCGACCTCGCGTTCGGCACCGCCGGCCTCGACTTCAATCAGGATCCGCCGCAAGGCGTCGCCGACGCGGTGTTCTCGCCCGACCGCATCGACACCGCCTTCGTCGACCGGCTGCTGTCGAAGTGCACGGACCATCTCAGCCTGCTGGCCGCGCCGGCAACGCTCGACCGCGCTTATGACTTCAACCCCGACGCCTTTGACTCCACCATCGACGCGTTGCGCACCTCGATACCTTGCGTGGTGCTCGACGTGCCGCACATCTGGTCGGGCTGGACCAGAAAGCTGCTGGTTGCCGCCGATGACATCCTGGTGGTGGCGGCGCCCGACCTCGCCAACCTGCGCAACGCCAAGAACCTGGTCGACCTGCTGCGCAACGCGCGGCCGAACGATCACCGCCCCTACTACTGCCTTAACCAAGTGGGTGTGCCGAAACGGCCGGAGATCTCGGCGGCGGATTTCGCCAAGGCGCTGGAAGACCAGCCGCTGGCCGTGATCCCGTTCGAGCCGCAGATTTTCGGCACCGCCGCCAACAACGGTCAAATGATCGCCGAAGTGTCGGCGAACCACAAAACGGCGGACATGTTCCGGCAATTGGCGCAGATCATGACCGGCCGCACCGAAGCCAAACGCCGGCGCGGCGGCCTGCTGAGCCCGCTGTTCGCCAAGCTGAAGGGCTGATGAACTGTTACGAACGTCTGGAGTAACAAGCCGTGTTCGGTAAGCGCAACGGAGCCAACGACGCCCACTCGCCGTCGCCACCGCTTCAGCCGGCGGTGCCGGAGGACGCGGGTACACCGCGCTCGGCACCCGCCGCACAAATGGCCGAGGCCAGTGCCAGCGACAGCGGGCGCACGCCCTTTCCATCCGAAGGCCTAGGCGCGCCCCTGGTGTCGGCCCCGGCGCCGACCCGCGCCCCGGCCGCGCCTTCGGCGCCGGCAGTGCCAAGCGCGGTCGATTCGCGCCGCTCCGAGACCTATTACGAGGTCAAGTCGATCATCTTCGGTGCGCTGATCGAGGCCATCGACCTTGCCCAACTCGCCCGCCTCGACGCCGATTCCGCGCGCGAGGAAATCCGCGACATCGTCAACGAGATCATCGCGATCAAGAACATCGTGATGTCGATCTCGGAGCAGGAAGAACTGCTCGACGACATCTGCAACGACGTGCTTGGTTTCGGCCCGCTCGAGCCGCTCCTCGCGCGCGACGATATCGCCGACGTCATGGTGAACGGGTCGGGCACCGTCTATATCGAAGTCGCGGGCAAGATCCAGCGCACCGGCATTCGCTTCCGTGACAACCAGCAGCTGCTGAACATCTGCCAGCGCATCGTCAGCCAGGTCGGCCGCCGCGTCGACGAAAGCTCGCCGATCTGCGACGCGCGCTTGCCCGACGGTTCTCGCGTGAACGTCATCGCTCCGCCGCTGGCGATCGACGGCCCCGCGCTCACCATCCGCAAGTTCAAAAAGGACAAGCTGACCCTCGCTCAGCTTGTCAAGTTCGGTACCATCACCCCGCAGGGCTCCGAGATACTGCAGATCATCGGCCGCACGCGGGTCAACACGCTGGTCTCCGGCGGCACCGGTTCCGGCAAGACCACGTTGCTCAACTGCCTCACCCAGTTCATCGAGAACGACGAACGCATCATCACCTGCGAAGACGCCGCCGAACTTCAGCTTCAGCAACCGCACGTGGTGCGTCTGGAGACGCGGCCGCCAAACCTCGAGGGCGAAGGCCAGGTCACCATGCGCGACCTGGTCCGAAACTGCCTGCGCATGCGTCCTGAACGCATCATCGTCGGCGAGGTGCGCGGACCCGAAGCTTTCGACCTGCTGCAGGCGATGAACACCGGCCACGACGGTTCGATGGGCACGCTGCACGCCAACAATCCTCGCGAGGCGCTCTCGCGTCTGGAATCGATGATCACCATGGGTGGCTTCACGCTGCCCTCGCGCACCATCCGCGAAATGATCGTGGCATCTGTCGACGTCGTGATCCAGGCCGCTCGCCTGCGTGACGGCTCCCGCAAGATCACCCACGTCACCGAGGTGATGGGGATGGAAGGCGACGTCATCGTGACGCAAGACCTCTTCATCTACGACATGACCGGCGAAGACGCCCAGGGCAACATCATTGGTCACCACCGCTCTACCGGCATTGGCCGGCCGCGCTTCTGGGATCGCGCTCGCTATTACGGCGAGGAACAACGCCTGGCGCTCGCGCTCGACGCTGCCGAAGCCGCCGGCGAAGCCTTGCGAGGCTAAAGCCGATGCCGATCGAATCGATCGCCCTGTTCTTCCTCGTCTCGGTTGCGATCGGCGGCGTGGCGTGGGTCTTCGTCTATCCGCTCCTGTCGGGTGAACGGCACGCCGAAAAGCGCGTGGCCAACGTCGCCAAGGCGGAGCCCGTCGCGCGCGTTGCCCGCAATCAGCGCTCCCGCCGCGACCAGGTCGAAAGCACGCTCAAGGAATTCGACGAGCGGCACAAAAGAAGAAAAGGCCGCCTGCCGTTATCTGTGCGCATCACGCAAGCCGGCCTGAGCTGGTCGAAGCGGCAATTCCTGTTGATCTCGCTCGTCATCGGCGTCGGCTGCTCCGCGGCCGGCATAGTGCTCGGCACCGGCCTTCCCGGCGCCATGGCGCTCGGTTTCGCGGGCGCCCTCGGAGCACCCAATTGGCTGTTGTCGTACCGGAAAAAGCGGCGCGAGGTGAAATTCCTCAATTCGTTCCCTGACGCCGTCGACATTATCGTGCGCGGCGTCAAGGCCGGCCTGCCGCTGCTCGACTGCGTGAAGATGGTTGCCATCGAAGCACCCGAACCGCTGAAGTCCCAGTTCCGCGCCATCGTAGAGACCCAGGCCATCGGCCTGCCGCTGGGCGAGGCCTGCCTGAAGCTTTACGAGGATATGCCGGTGCCGGAAGCGAACTTCTTCGGCATCGTGATCTCGATCCAGCAGAAGGCCGGCGGCAATCTCGCCGAGGCGCTGGGCAATCTGTCGCGTGTGTTGCGCGACCGCAAGAAGATGAAGGCCAAAATCCGCGCCATGTCGCAGGAAGCCAAGGCTTCCGCCGCCATCATCGGCGCGCTGCCGATCGCGGTGATGACACTCGTTTACATCACAAGCCCGAAATACATGTCGCTCCTGTTCACGACGCCGACGGGACATCTGATGCTGGCGGGGTCAGTCGTTTGGATGTTCATCGGCGTGATGGTGATGAAGAAGATGATCAATTTCGACTTCTAAGAAGATGGCAGGCGATGCTCGAACTGTTTGAAAACGCGATCAACGTCCAGACCATCACGATGGTGCTGGCGGCCATTGCCGCGGCGGCGACGGTATTGACGGTGGCGATGCCGTTCGTCTTCGCCAACCCGCTCGACAAGCGCATGAAGGCGGTCGCGCTCGAGCGTGAAAAGATCCGTCAGCGCGAACGCGAGCGCATGGTTAAAGACCAGCAGAAGGTCAGCCTGCGCCAGTCGCCCAAGGCCTATGTCCAGGACATCGTCGACCGCTTCAACCTGAGCAAATGGTTGGGCCAGGAGGAGGCGCGGCAGAAGCTGGTGCAGGCCGGCTATCGGGGACAGGCGCCCTACGTCACCTATCTGTTCTTCCGGATGGTGACGCCCGTTGCGACCTGCGTGTTCGCGACCTTCTATGTGTTCCTGGTGCTGCACATGAAGCAGCCACTCACCGTCAAAATCGGCATCTGCATCGCCGCGGCCTATGCCGGCATGCACCTGCCGCTGATGATACTGAAGAGCAAGATTCAGAAGCGCCAGCTGTCGATCCAGCGCGCCTTTCCCGACAGCCTCGACCTATTGCTGATCTGCGTGGAATCCGGCATGTCGATCGAGGCGGCGTTCAAGAAAGTCAGCGAAGAAATCGGTACGCAGTCGGTCGCGCTGGCCGAGGAATTGACGCTGACGATGGCGGAACTGTCTTACCTGCCGGAACGGCGCCAGGCCTACGAGAACCTGGCCAAGCGTACGGACCTGGAAGGCGTGAAATCGGTGTGTATGGCCTTGCAGCAGGCCGAGCGCTATGGCACGCCGCTCGCCACTATGTTGCGCACCATGGCGCAGGAAAATCGCGATATGCGTATGTCGGAAGCCGAAAAGAAGGCGGCCGGCCTGCCGCCCAAGCTGACGGTGCCGATGATCCTGTTCTTCCTGCCGGTACTCTTCATCGTGATTCTCGGCCCCGCCGCGATCAAGGTCATGGGCATTATGCACTGAGCCGATCCGCCGCCATGAGGTGGCGCGGGAAGCGCCCTCGAAGGGCGTTGGCCGATCATCCCTCGAGGCTCGCGTGCTCTGCACGCTCGCCCCTCAGGATGACGGAGCTATCAGGAATTCCCTTTGGATGAGACGTGGCGCTGGCGGTGGCGGTCTTGCTTCGACCACTGATGCTGGTGCGCGAGCATCTGGCGCAGGTAGGCGACATTCGCTTCGGCCTGGTCGGCCGGCAGATCGGCGCGTGCGATTTTTTCGGCCTCGGCGAAGCGGCCCTCGAGGCCGACGATCAACGCCAGGTTCTGGCGCACCTTCGGATTGGCTTTGGGCTGGGCAACCGCAAGGAGCAACGTCTTCTCGGCGCGCTTCAGATGCTTCTCGAGCGCATAGGACAGGCCGAGATTGGACAGCACGGACGGCTCGTTGGGCACCATCTTGAGCGCGGACGAGTAATAGCGCTGCGCCTCTTTGTGGTGGCCCATCTGGTCGAGCACGGCGCCTTGCGCGTTCACGATGCGCCAGTCCGGATTGTCGGGCGTGTGCGCCCGGCCCAGCGCATTGAGCGCATCGTGATAGTCGCCAGCGGCAGCCAGCGCCCGGCCATAGGCGCCAAGCAGCGGCTTGTCACTCGGATTGCGCATGGCGGCCTGGCGCAGCACCGCCACGGCCTGGGCGCGCTGGTCGGTCTTGCGCAATGCCTCAGCGTAGGCCATGGCAGCCTTGGCGTCGCCGGTATTGGCGTGGTAGCGCGCCCCCCAGACCTCGGCGTATTTGCGCCAGTCGGCGTCGGTGTGCGGCGCCTGCGGTGCGCCGAGAGAACCGAGCGAGCCGGTAATATCGTCGCCGGTTGTCTTACAACCGCCAACCGAAAGGGCAAGGACGGCAGCAAGAGCGGCCGAGGCGAGAAGGCGCGTAGTAGAAGGGCGTTCAGGACGCATGGGACCCCGTGGCTGACATTCCAACGGCTCATCCCAAGCAATAAAACGTTAACCTTAAAGCACAGTTAACTTGTAAAATAGCCGTCAAATCCGGCCCCGCTTGGGCCCAGACCCAAACCGGCAAAGTCCGCTATAGGATCGAAATGATGGACCTTGGGCTCTCCCCCGACGAACTCAGCCTTCAGGCGCGCGCCGGCGAATTCGCCGAGAAAGTCGTGCGCCCGCGCGCGGCCGAAATTGACCGTAATGAGCAGTACCCCTGGGACATCGTCGAAGCGCTGGCCAAAGCCGGCTTCTGCGGCATGACCATCCCGAAGGCGCTCGGCGGCCAGGACCGCACCTTCCTCGACGCAGTACTGGTGATCGAGGAAATGGCCAAGGTCTGCACGGTGACCTCGCGCATCGTGGTCGAAACCAATATGGGCGCGATCTCGACAGTGATGGCTTATGGCAGCCAGGCGCAAAAGGAGCTTGCGGCCAGGCTGGTGCTCGCAGGCGACAAGCCCGCCATCTGCATCACCGAACCCGATGCCGGCTCCGACGCCTTGGCCATGAGCACGCGCGCTGACAAACGCGGCGACAAATACATCATCAACGGAAAAAAGCACTGGATCACCGGCGCCGGCGTATCGCGGCTGCATCTGATATTCGCGCGCGTTTACGGCGCGAAAGGCGAGAACCTGGGCGTCGGCGGCTTCCTCGCCGAGCGCGACCCGGACAAGGGCACGCCGAAGGGGCTGACGGTGACCAAGCGCGAGCAGACCATGGGTCTGCGCGGCATGCCGGAAGGCGAGCTCACGTTCGAGGACTTGGAAGTCCCGGCGGAGATGGTGGTGCTACCGCCCTCCGGTTTCAAACGCGGCTTTGGCGACCTGATGAACGCCTATAACAGCCAGCGCGTCGGCGCCGGCACGGTAGCGATGGGCATCGCGGCGGGCGCACTCAAACACGCCCTTGAATGGGCGAAAGAGCGCGAGCAGTTCGGCCGGCCGATCGCCGAGTTCCAGGGCCTGCAATGGATGCTGGCTGACATGCAGACGCAGCTCACTGCCTCACGGCTGATGCTCTATCAAGCGGCGCGCTCGCGCGGACCCGGCGGCAGCGCCTTCCCCGACCCCATGCTGGCGGCGCAAGCCAAGATCTTCGCCGCCGAGAGCGCTATCAAAATCGTCAACGATGCGCTGCAGTTCTTCGGCGCGCGCGGCTATTCGCGCGACCTGCCGCTAGAGCGCATGGCGCGCGACGTGCGCATGTTCACGATCGGCGGCGGCACTGCACAGGTTTTGCGCACGCTGGTCGCCAGTAAAATGCTGGGCTGGAAGCTGCCGCAGACCCGCGACGGCTACCGCCCGAAGGATTCCCTCCCCCACGCTGCGGAATGATCATGCACCCTGTTTTCGTTAAAGCCGGCGAGGCGAAAGCCGTCCCTATCCTGTTTGTCACCGCCGCCACTTTCGACGAGGCGGCCAAGATCCTCGGCGAACGCGAGCGCACCTTCGTAAGTGCGGCCGGCTTCGAGGCCAAGGCCGGCAAGCATTTGCTGGTGCCGGACGCCGAAGGCCACCTTGCCGGCGTACTGTTCGGGCTTGAAGCGGCTGACGATCCGGCGCGCGACCTGTTCCGCGCCGGCGCGCTGGTGAGCGTGCTGCCAGCGGGCACTTACCGCTTCGCCAATGCGCCGCACGACGCGCGGCTGGCGGCGCTCGCGTTCGCGTTGGGGACCTATCAGTTTGCGCGCTACCGCAAATGCAGCGAGCGCAATGTGCGGCTGGTGGTGCCGGACGGCGTCGATGGAGAGGATATCAGCCGCATCGCCGAGGCCGTGGCGCTTTGCCGCGATCTCATCAACACGCCGTCGAATGATATGGGGCCGGCCGAGATCGAGGACGCCGCCCGCAAGCTGGCCGGCCAGCATGGCGCGGCGATTAACGTCGTCAGCGGCGAAGCGCTGGAAAAAGGCTTCCCGCTAATTCACGCGGTCGGCAAAGGCTCCAAGCGCGCGCCCCGGCTGATCGACATAACCTGGGGCAAGGACGGCGACCCCAAGGTCACCCTGGTCGGCAAGGGTGTCGCCTTCGACACCGGCGGACTCGACATCAAGGCGTCGAGCGGCATGCTCAACATGAAGAAGGACATGGGCGGGGCGGCGACCGCGCTGGCGCTGGCGCACATGATCATGGGGTACGGCCTAAAGCTGCGCCTGCGCGTGCTGATCCCGGCGGTGGAGAATTCGATTTCCGGCGTCAGCTTCCGGCCGCGCGACGTCTACGTGTCGCGCAAAGGTCTGAGCGTGGAGATCGGCAACACCGACGCGGAGGGCCGGCTGATCCTGGCCGATGCGCTGGCGCTCGCCGACGAGGAGAAGCCCGCGCTGATCGCGGATTTCGCGACGCTCACGGGCGCTGCGCGCGTCGCCATGGGTCCGGAGCTGGCACCGTTCTTCACCGACGACGATCATCTTGCGGGCGAGCTGATGACGGCGGGCGCGGCCGAGTTCGATCCGCTGTGGCGCATGCCGCTGTGGCGGCCCTACGACAGCATGCTCGATTCCAAGGTCGCCGACTTCAACAATGTTGGCTCCAGCGGCCACGGCGGCGCGATCACCGCCGCGCTTTTCCTGCGCCGCTTCGTGGAAACGAAATCGTGGCTGCATCTGGACATCTTTGCCTGGAACGGTTCGGCCAAGCCGGCGCGGCCGGAAGGCGGCGAGTTGATGACAGCGCGCGCACTCTATGCGCTGTTCAAGGCGCGTTATTCTTAAGCAGTGTGTGATGGCATCACTCGATCCCCGCCTTCACCCCTATCGCCCCGATCTGGCGGCGGCACATCTGCGCGGCCGGGTCGAGGCGAAACGTTTTGTTGAGGGCGCGCCCTACGAGATCATCGAACCAGTGACGGCCCTGCGCCGCGCGCCGACGCACGAGGCACCGCAGGACACCCAGGCGCTGACCGGTGAACGCGTCATCGTCTACGAGACTACCGAGGAAGGCTGGGCCTGGGGGCAATTGGAAAGCGATGGCTATGTCGGCTGGCTGTCGGCCAATGCGCTGAGCCCGCCAGGACCGACGGCCACGCACAAGGTTTCAGCGCTGCGCACGCTCGGCTTTCCGGGGCCCGACATCAAGCTGCCGCCGCTCACCGCCTTGCCGCTCGGCGCGCGCATCGCGATTGTGAAGTCCGAGGAGCGTTTCGCGATCACCGCCGGCGGACTTTATTTACCAGCGGTGCATCTGGCCGAGGTCGGCGCCACCGAATTCGACTACGTTGCAGTCGCCGAGAAATTCCTCGGCACGCCCTATCTGTGGGGCGGCAAGACATCGCTCGGCATCGACTGCTCGGGGCTGGTGCAGGTGGCGCTGCAGGCGGCCGGACTTCCCTGCCCACGCGACAGCGATTTGCAGGAGCAGGCGCTCGGCCAGCGGCTCGCCTTTTCCGACCTGCGGCGCGGCGATCTGATCTTCTGGAAGGGGCACGTCGCCATTGCGAGCGACGGCGATACGATGGTCCACGCCAATGCGTTTCACATGGCGGTGGCAGTCGAGCCGGTGGTGGAAGTGGTCGCGCGCATCAAGGCGGCGGGTAGCGAGGTCACCAGCGTACGGCGGCTCCGCTAATCTTATTTGCCTTCGCACACCACATTGTCGCAACGTTCGACCGAGTTGACGATGCGCGCCAACGACTTCGGCCCCGGATAGCCGTTGATAGCCACGCCCTTGATGACGAAGCCGGGCGTCGCCTGAATGCCGAGGTCGTTACCGAGCCGCACATGGGAAATCATGATGTCGGCGAGCCTTTCATCACTGGCGGCTTTCGCCACTTTCTTATCATCGAGACTGATCGTCTGGGCGATGGCGAAGGCTCGCTTGCCATCCATCACGCCACGGCTGGCCATAGCCTTGCGATAGAATTCGTAGAACTGCTGCGGCGTCGCCTGTTGCAGCACGGCGAGCTCGACCTTGCCGGCCTGGATCGAGGGAATACCGAGAACCGGAAACGGCACCAGCACCAGCCGCAGTTCCTTGACCGTGCGCAGCAATTTCTCGATCTCAACGGACGCCTTGCGGCAATACGGGCAATTGAGGTCGTAGAACTCGTTGAGCGTGATTTCCCCGCGCGGATTACCGAGCACTACAACGCCCGGTAGTTTCTCGATCAGGCTTTCAATTTCCACTGGCACGCGGTGGTTGGCGATGACGGTGCCGTCGTCGGCCTTAACAGGGTAATACGAGCCTTCATCGGCGCGGGCGGCGAGCGGCAACAGAACGATGACGAGAAGACACGCGATCACGCGAAAGAGACGGGCCATTGCTGTTCATTTGGCAGGCAGTATGGTTTAGCCGACAAGCGACAGTTGTCATGCCCAGGAATAGTTAGCGAATCAAAAACAATTGAGTCACGTCATAGCAGCAATGCAGCCAAGCGGGTGCGGTTGAGCGCCAGCCATTGCAGCGCGATCAGCATTGGACCCTCATGAACAGCGCCGCTGTCGAGCGCACCGATGGCGGCCACGATCGACACGCGCAGGATGCGGAGTTGTTCGCCGTCCACTGTGGCGACCGCACCTTCTTTAATCTGCGACGCATCGATGGCGCCGAGAAAGACGGTGATTTCCTCGTCGGTGACGCCTGGCGTCGACAAGAAGGTGAATAGTTCCACCAACTTTTCCGGCGCAACTCCGATTTCTTCCGCACACTCCCGGCGCGCAGCGGCGGCCAATTGCTCGCCGTCTTCGACCCGCCCAGCCACGATCTCGACCAGATCGCCACGTCCGTTGGCAAGATGAGCCGCCAGGCGGAACTGGCGGATCAGCACAATTTCGTCGCGCGCGAGATCGACGGGCAGCACCGCCACCACCTGACCGGCGCGCAAGATATCGCGCTGCTGCTCGACGGTCGCGCCGTCGGCGCCACTGAGCGTCACATGGTAGCGCTGGTAGTCGCGATAGCCCTTGGCCAGCCGATCGGGCGGAGAAACAGAGACATCTGCGGGCAAATCGGCCAGTTCAGATTTATCCGCCATTGAACTATTTTTCTTCCGTATGATCTTTTCGAATCCCGGTTCACCCTTTTCGGGATCATGCGCTACTGGGCGACGACGCCTTCGGGTGCGATTTCGAGGTTAAAGGCTGCGGCGAACAACGCGCGCGTGTAATCGCTTTTCGGGCTCTTGAACAACTCAGCCGCCGCACCCGCTTCCACGATCTTGCCGTGACGCAACACCACAAGGCGGCTCGCCAGCGCGGCGACCACACGCAGGTCGTGCGAAATGAACATATAGGTGAGATCGCGCTTTTTCTGCAGGTCGCGCAGCAGATCGACCATCTGCGCCTGAATCAGCATGTCGAGAGCGCTAGTCGGTTCATCCAGCACGATAAAGGTCGGTTCCAGCACCAGCGCGCGGGCAAGCGCGATGCGCTGGCGCTGGCCGCCGGAGAATTCATGCGGATAGCGGTGACGGGTGTCGGGGTCGAGGCCGACGTCGTTGAGTGCAGCCACCACGCGCTGCTCGCACTCGGCAGGCTTCAGATGCGGATGGTGCACCCACAGGCCCTCCTCAACGATGTCGGAAATCGACATGCGCGGGGAAAGCGAGCCGTAGGGATCCTGGAACACGACCTGCATGTTGCGCCGGTAGGGCCGCATGTCCTTGAACTTGAGGCCCTGGATGCTGTGGCCCATGAACACCACCGGCCCCTCGGAGGAAATCAGCCGCAGGATGGCGAGGCCGAGCGTGGTCTTTCCCGAGCCTGATTCACCGACGACGCCGAGCGTCTCGCCCTTGCGCACTTCGATGCTGATGCCGTCCACCGCCTTGATGTGGCCGACCACCTTGCGCATCACGCCGCGCTTGATCGGGAACCAGACTTTCAGGTCGTCGGTGCGCACCACCACCGGCGCTGAAGGTCGCGGCGGCGCCGGATCTGGCTTGGGCTCGGCGGCGAGGAGATCGCGCGTATACGGATGTTCCGGCGCCGTGAACACGCGCTCGACCGGCCCATGCTCGACGATCTTGCCGCTGTTCATGACGCAGACGCGGTCGGCGAGCTTGCGCACGATGCCGAGATCGTGGGTGATGAACAGCATCGACATACCCAGCCGCCTCTGGATGTCCTTGAGTAATTGCAGAATCTGCGCCTGCACCGTCACGTCCAATGCCGTCGTCGGTTCGTCGGCAATCAAAAGATCCGGCTCGTTCGCCAAGGCCATGGCGATCATCACGCGCTGACGCTGACCGCCAGAGAGTTGATGCGGATAGCTGGCGAGCCGTGTTTCCGGATCGGGTATGCCGACCTGGTCCAGCAATTCAAGAATGCGGTCGCGCGCCCTGGCGCCGGAAAGGCCCTGATGGATGAGCAGGATTTCACCAATCTGCTTCCCGATCGTGTGGAGCGGATTGAGCGAGGTCATTGGCTCCTGGAACACGATGGTGATGTCGTTGCCGCGGATCTCGCGGATCTCGTTCTCCCGCATGCTCAAGAGCTCCTTGCCCTTGAAGCGAATCGAACCGGACGGGTGATGCGCCGGCGGATAGGGCAGAAGTTTCATCACCGACAGCGCGGTGACCGACTTGCCGGAACCGGATTCACCGACCAATGCCAGGGTTTCGCCCTTGGCGATGTCGAACGACACGCGATCGACCGCCAACACTTGGCGCTCGCCCTGGCCGAAGGCGACGGAAAGGTCGCTGATGGAAAGAAGGGGCTCGCTCATGCGCTCACCTGAACGTCTTGCGCGGGTCGAAGGCGTCGCGCACCGCCTCGCCGATGAAGATCAGCAGCGACAGCATGATGGCGAGCGAAAAGAAGCCGGTGAGGCCGAGCCAGGGCGCCTGCACGTTAGCCTTGCCTTCATTCAACAATTCACCGAGCGACGGCGAGCCGGGCGGCAGCCCGAAGCCCAGGAAGTCGAGCGCCGTCAGCGTCATCACCGACGACGACAGGATGAAGGGCAGGAAGGTCATGGTCGCCACCATGGCGTTGGGCAGAAGATGGCGGAAGATGATGAGGAGGTTCGACACCCCGAGCGCGCGCGCGGCCTGGACGTATTCGAAGTTGCGCCCGCGCAGGAATTCGGCGCGCACCAGGCCGACCAGCGACACCCAAGAGAACAACAGCAGTATCCCCAAGAGCACGAAGAAGCCCGGCACCAGCACCGAGGAAATGATCAGCAGCAGGTAGAGCGAGGGGATCGACGTCCATATCTCGATGAAGCGCTGAAACAACAGATCGGTCCAGCCGCCGAAATAGCCCTGCACCGCGCCGGCAGCGACGCCAATTATCGACGAGACGATCGTCAAGCAGAGGCCGAACAGTACCGATATGCGGAAGCCGTAGATCAGCCGCGCCAGCACGTCGCGGCCGCCGTCGTCGGTGCCGAGCCAGTTGTATTCGAGGTCGCCGCATTTGGCGAAACCATGAGTGGCGGCGAAGTCGCAATCCTTCTTAGTCAGAGCCCAGGTTGGCTTGGATGGGAACGGCGACGGCGGCTTGCTCACCTGCGTGTTGTAGTAAAAGCGGATCGGCGGCCAGATCGCGAAGCCGCCTTCGTTCTTGATAAGGTTCACCAAATAAGGATCGCGGTAGTCCGCGGCGGTGCCGAACAGGTTGGGGTCCGGCTTGGTGGAGAACGCCGTGTCGGGATACGTCACCACCGCGGGAAAATATGAGTGGCCGTTGACGTGAATATAAATGGGTTTGTCGTTGGCGATGAACTCGGCAAAGAGCGAGACCATGAATAGAATGAGGAAAATCCACAGCGACCAGTAGCCGCGCTTGTTGGCCTTGAAATTCTGCCAGCGGCGTTTGTTGAGCGGCGAGACCGAAATCCAGCGCCGTTCAGGCGGCACCGCCAGTTCGACGACGCCGACGGCCGAGGTGTCCGGGGACTTGATGCCGGTGCGATCGTCCACTCACACCTCCCGCGTCTCGAAGTCGATGCGCGGATCGATCCACGTATAGGTGAGATCGGAGATCAGGTTCACCACCACGCCGATCAGCGAGAACATGTAGAGCGTCGCGAACACCACAGGATAGTCACGGTTGAGAACGCTCTCGAAGCCGAGCAGGCCGAGCCCGTCGAGAGAGAAGATGGTCTCGATCAGGAGCGCGCCCGTGAAGAAGGCGGAAACGAAAGCGCCGGGGAAGCCGGCCACCACGATCAGCATCGCGTTGCGGAACACGTGGCCGTAAAGCACTTGGTTGCGGGTGCAGCCCTTGGCCCGCGCGGTGAGCACGTATTGCTTGCGGATCTCGTCCAGGAACGAGTTCTTGGTCAAAAGCGTCATGGTCGCGAAGGCGGAGAGCGCCATCGACACGATCGGCAGCGTCAGGTGCCAGAAATAGTCGCCGATTTTGGCGTACCACGGCAGCGACCAGAAATTTTCCGACACCAACCCGCGCAACGGGAAAATGTCGAAGAACGAACCACCGGCGAACAGCACGATCAAGAGGATCGCGAACAGGAAGCCTGGAATGGCATAGCCGATCACGATCACCGTCGAGGTCCACATGTCGAAATGGGAGCCGTCGTCGACCGCCTTGCGGATGCCGAGCGGGATCGAGATGAGATAGGTGAGCAGCGTCATCCATATGCCGAGCGACATGGAGACGGGCAATTTCTCCTTGATCAGCTGGAGGACACTCACGTCGCGGAAATAGCTCTTGCCGAAATCGAAGCGCAGGTAATCCCACAGCATGATGAAGAAGCGCTGATAGGCCGGCTTGTCGAAGCCGAACTGCTTCTGGAGCTTCTTGATGAATTCGGGATCGAGCCCCTGAGCGCCGCGGTATTTCGACGACACCGTATCCATTTGCGCGCCGCCTTGCAGCGCGCCGGGGGCGAAATCACCCCCCGGAGAGCCGGACACGCGCGACATGGCACCACCACCGCCGCCGGTCAATTTGGCGATCACCTGCTCCACCGGCCCGCCCGGCGCGAACTGCACCACCACAAAGGCGACCAGCATGATGCCGAACATGGTCGGGATCATCAGCAGGATGCGGCGGACAATATAGGCGGTCATGGATTTGGCGTTACCGGTGTTCGAGCCTTGCCCGCGCCAGCCGCGGCCAGCGGGACTTCTGCCATATCAGCGATGTCTCGTCTTATGACATATCGGCAACAAAAAGACGCGGCCGAATTGAACAAGACCGGCCGGGACTACATTCAGCGCTTCTGCTCCAGTTTTGCGGCTTTGGCGGGGTCGTACCACCAGGTCGCCGGAATGCCGCGGAAATAGTGCGGTTGGCGTGGCGGGAAGCCGAATTCGTCCCAATAGGCGATGCGGTGTGACGCCGAATACCACTGCGATATCCAGTAGCGGCCGGCCCGGAAGACCCGGTCGATCGCCCGGCAGGCCGCAGTGAGTTCGTCCCGTGACTTGGCGGCGATGGCGTCGTCGATCAGCGCGTCCATCGCCGGGTCGGCGATGCCGGCAAGATTCTGTGAGCCCCTGGTCGTGGACGCCTGCGACGAGAAATAGGTTCGAAGCGAATCGCCCGGCGTCGACGAGAAGCTGAGGCGGCTGACCGTGATGTCGAAATCGAAACTGTCGACGCGGGATCGGTATTGCGCGGGATCGACGATGCGCAAGGAGGCGTCGATGCCGATGATAGCGAGGTTCTGGATATAGGGCAGATGGTGCGGCTTGAAGCTCGGCTCGTCGATCAGAAACTCAATGGTGATCGGCGTGCCGTCCGGCAAAACGCGCTTGCCGTCCTTGAGGTGGCAGCCGGCCTGTTCGAGCAGCGTGACGGCGTGCCGCAGACGGCGGCGGTCGTGGCCGGAGCCGTCAGTGACCGGGGGAAGGTACGGCATGCCGAAGACTTCGTCCGGCTCCTTGCCCCGGTACGGCTCCAAAAGCTTGACCTCGGCCGGGCTCGGCATTCCAACGGCCTTCATCGGTGAGTTCTCGAACACCGACTGAGTGCGCTTATAGGCGCCGTACATGATGTTCCTGTTGGTCCATTCGAAATCGAAAGCATCGATCAGCGCCTCGCGCAGGCGACGGTCCTTGAACTGGCGCCGCCGCGTATTGATGAACCAGCCCTGCGCGCCCGACGGCGTGTCATCCGGAATGATCCGGCGCTTGACACGGCCATCCTTGAAGGCGGGAAATTCGTAGCGCGTCGCCCACGTGCGCGAGGTGAACTCCTCGCGGAACCGATAGCTACCGGCTGTAAAGCCTTCGAAGCCGACCTCGCGGTCGCGGTAATACTCATAGCGCACGATGTCGAAATTGTTCTGCCCACGTGACACCGGCAGATCGGCACCCCACCAACCCTTCACCCGTTCGTATTCGATATAACGGCCGGCGCTGAAATTGCCGACTTTGTAGGCGCCGCTGCCGAGCGGAGCGTCGAGGCTCGATTCCGCGAAGTTGTGCTTCGAATAATAGGCGCGCGAAAAGATCGGCAGACCGGCGACGAACAGCGGCACGTCGCGCGCACGCTTGGGGGCAAAGCGGACTACCACCGTATGGTCGTCGGTCGCTTCGGCACCTGCCATGTCGCGCAACAGCAGCGTGATGATGGGATGGCCCTTGTCCTTCAGGGTCTTGAGCGAGAATACAACGTCGTGGGCGGTGAGCGGCGCGCCGTCGTGGAACTTGGCCCCCGGCCGCAGCAGAAACGTGTAGGTAAGCCCGTCGTCGGAAATGCGCACGGCGCGCGCGGCGAGCCCGTACATGGCGTCCGGTTCGTCGCCCGCGCGCACCATCATAGTGGCGAAGGTAAGCTCGATCCCTTGCGCCGCATCACCTTTCAGGATGTAGCCGTTGAGCGAATTGAAGGTGAGGAAGTTCTGGTTGAACTGGGCATTGGGGCCGATCTGCGAGAACTTGCCGCCCTTGGGCGCCTGCGGATTGACGTAAGGGAAATATTTGAAGTCCGCTGGCTGTTTGAGATCGCCGAAAGCCGACAGGCCGTGGCGTTCGCCGGCCGGGAAAGTCTGGGCGGCGGCCGACATCAGACGGCTGCCGGCCCCGGCGGTCACCGCGCCCGCGATCAAGGTCAACGTGCGGCGGCGGTTGAGATCCATGGCGGTCAGGTCCGTTGCGGGAGCTTGGCGGCTTTGCTTTCGTCCCACCACCAGATGGAGGGGAACGCCGCCGCCCCATATGTCGGCATGTTAGCCGGATGCGCGAAGCGATCCCAGCGCGCTGTGCGCTGGAACGGATAGTTCCATTGCGGCACCACGTAGAAATTCCACAACAACACGCGGTCGAGCGCGTGGGTCGCCGCCACCAGTCCAGCGCGGTCGTTGGCGTAGATGATGCGGTTGATCAGTTTGTCGACGGCCGGATTCTTGATGCCGACCAGGTTGCGCGAGCCGGGAATATCGGCTGCGGCCGAGCTCCAATAGCCGCGCTGCTCGTTGCCGGGCGACAGCGATTCGCCCCATGACGCGATGGTGATGTCGAAGTCCCACTGCCGCATGCGGTTTTCGTATTGCGCGCTGTCGATCGTCCGCACCGAGACGCCGATACCGAGCCGCTCCAATGACGGCTTGTAGAACAGCATCACCCGTTCCAGCGTCGGATCATTGACCAGTAATTCGACGGTGAGCCGTTCTCTGGTCTTGACGTCGACCATCTTGGTATTTTCGACTGCGTAGCCCGCCTGGTGCAGGAGCCGCAGCGCCTGGCGCAGGTTCTCGCGCACCTTCTGCTGGTTGCCGCCGACCGGATTGGTGTAAGGCTTGGTGAACAGCTCCGCCGGCATGTACTCGGCCGGCACCTCCTTCTGCACCGCCTTGAGGATGTCGAGTTCCTCGCCCTTAGGCGTGCCGGAGCAAGCAAGCTCGGTGCCGTCGAAATAGCTGTCGACGCGCTGGTACTGACCGTAGAACAGCTGCTTGTTCATTTCCTCGAAATTGAAGGCGAAATTGAAGGCGCGGCGCAGGTGCGGGCTCTTGAACTTGTCGCGCCGGATGTTGAAGACGAAGGCCTGCATCATGCCGACATTGCGGACGGCGAATTTCTCGAGCACCACCTTTTTGTCGCGCGCGGCCGGAAAACTATAGGCCGTCGCCCAGTTCTTGGCGCTGTTCTCAGTGCGCCAATCGACCTGGTCGCCCTTGAATGCCTGCAGGGCGACGGTGGAATCGCGGTAGTACTCGAAGCGCATGGTTTTGAAATTATTGGTGCCGACCATCACGTTGAGGTCCTTGCCCCAGTAATCGTCGACGCGTTCGTAGATGATCGTGCGGCCGGGCGAGAATTCCTTCAGCCGATAGGGACCGGAGCCGAGCGGTGGCTCCAATGTGGTCTGCGTGATGTTGCGCTTCTTGCCTTTCGCATCGGTGCCTTCCCACCAATGCTTGGGCAGGATCGGCAACTGACCGACGATCTGCGGTAGCTCGCGGTTGCCGGGGCCGTCGAAGTGAAAGGTGATATCACGCTCGCCGGTCTTCTCGGCCTTGGTGACGTGGCCAAAATAGCGGTTGTAGAACGGGCTGTTCTTTTTCAGCGTATCAAATGAATAAACGACGTCCTCCACCGTCACGGGCTTGCCGTCGTGCCAGCGTGCGATGACGCGCAGACGATAAGTGACCGACGCGCGGTTTGGCGGATAACTCACGGCTTCCGCCAGCAGGCCGTAGTCGGTGGAGATCTCATCGAACGCCGGCGTGGTCAGACTTTCGCCGATGAGGTCGAGCCCGCTCGCCAGCGTACCTTTGATGCCGGCAACCACTTGGTTGAAGTTGTCGAAGGTGCCGAAGGCGCTCTGGCGCACGCTGCCGCCGACGGGCGCCTGCGGGTTGACGTAGTCGAAATGCTTGAAGCCGGCGGGATACTTCGGTTCGCCGAAGAGCGAGAGCCCATGCTTCCACGTGCCCGCCGGGGCTTCCGCACCGGGCGCGGCACGCGCCAGCGGCGGCGGGGCCAGGACCTGGAACGCCGGCGCGGCCAGGGTCGCGGCGGTAGCGCGGATCAGGGTACGGCGGCTCAACTTCATGAAAACATGCTCCCAGATGCAGCGCCCGGCGAGATAATGCGATCGCCCGCGATTATGTCGGTTTTCCGGCCCGCTACCAGTGACCCGCTGACGCGCCTACGCCAGCCCGGCGGACCTGGCGGCGAGGGCCAGGGGCGCCCAAGGGCCTCCAAACGAAGACGGCCGGGCGTGGAGCCCGGCCGTGCATTTCGTGGCACTGGACCGCTGGAGCGGATTACTTCGGCGGCGGCGCCGGATTGTCCGACAGCGTGCGCAGGCAGGCGATCACATCGACACGACGCTGGTCGTTCTTGATGACGGCGAAGTTCATCAGGGTGCCCGGGATGTAGCCGCGCGGATCCTTGAGGAACTTGAACAGGTCGTCATAGGTCCACTTGCCGCCCTTTTTCTTCATCGCCGCGGAGAAATCGAAGCCTCCGCGGTCTTCTCCGCGCGGGCTGTCGACGATGTTGTAGAGATTTGGCCCGACCCAGTTGGGACCGCCCTCCTGGAGCGTATGGCAGGCCTCGCACTGCTTGGCGGTCCGTTTGCCTTTGTCGACCGACGCGTCGGCGAACATCCGCGCCAGCGTCTTTTCAGCCGAGGCGGCGGCCTACTTCTGCTCGGCGGCAGGCGCGGCGGCGGCCTTGGGCGCGGCTTCCACCTTCGGCAGCGGCTGCGGGCTGCCCGAAAGGGTGCGCAGATAGGCGATGACGTCGGCGCGCTGCTCCGGGCTCTTGATGCCGGCGAAGGTCATCAACGTGCCGGGGATGTAGCCGCGCGGATCGTGGATGAACTTGAACAGCTCCTCATAGGTCCACTTGCCGCCCTTCTTTTTCATCGCATCGGAGAAGGCGAAGCCGCCGCGATCTTCGCCGCGCGCACTGCCGACGATATCGTAGAGATTGGGGCCGATCTTGTTGGGCTCGCCCTTGGCGAAGGTGTGGCAGGCCTCGCACTGGCGCGCGATCTGCTTGCCCTTATCCACGCTGGCCTTCGCCAGCAGCACCGGCAGCGGAGTTTCTTCCTTCTTGGCCGCGGCCTTGCCGGTCTCGGC
The DNA here is from genome assembly GCA_963732895.1 of uncultured Pseudomonadota bacterium. GTDB lineage: Bacteria > Pseudomonadota > Alphaproteobacteria > Rhizobiales > Xanthobacteraceae > Pseudolabrys. The sequence continues at coordinate 247,785 of CAVTBG010000015.1, forward strand.
TTTTGCCACCACGATTTTATAGCCGGGCTTTTCCGGCTTCTCGGTCGCGAAAATGGACTGTGCGCCGAGATGAATGGCAAGCAGGATCAAGCAGGTGCCGAGAATGGCGCCAAGGACCTTATTAAGTTCGAACGAGTTCATCGAAGGTAGGCTCCCGAAGCGGGGCGAAGCGGAGGCTTGAGTGGACTGGCGCCGGGGTCCCGGCGGCGGGCGAGAGATACCGTTTTGCCTGGGCCGTGGCAACCCGTATAAGCGCCGCCATAATTGGCCCGATCGTCACATCCGGCCGGCTCCAGCGGCGTTTTCCGATGCCCGAGATCCTGATTTTGATACCGGCCCGCATGGCCTCGACCCGGCTTCCTGGAAAGCCGCTGGCCGACATCGCCGGCCTGCCGATGATCGTCCACGTGCTGCGCCGGGCGGAGGCCGCCCGCGTTGGCGAGGCGGTGGTTGCGACCGATTCGGAGGCCGTGGCGACGGCGGTGGAAAAGGCGGGCGGCCGGGCGGTGATGACCCGTGCTGACCACGCCACCGGCTCCGACCGTATCTACGAGGCGCTGGGGGCGCTCGACCCGGAGCGCCGGGTGGAGATCGTGGTCAACCTGCAGGGCGACATGCCGACCATCGACCCGGCCGAGATCCGCGCCGCGCTCGGCCCCCTCGCCGACCCGAGTGTCGACGTTGCGACGCTCGCCGCCGAGATCACCGATCCTGCGGAGTTGACCAATCCGAATGTGGTGAAGGCGATCGGTACGTTGATTTCCCCCGGGCGGCTGCGCGCCACCACCTTCACCCGCGCCGACGCCAAGGGGCCCGGGGCCCACTATCACCACATCGGGCTTTACGCCTACCGGCGCGCGGCGCTCGAACGTTTCGTCAAGCTGCCGCCCTCCGCCAATGAGCAACGCGAGAAGCTCGAGCAATTGCGCGCGCTCGATGCCGGCATGCGGATCGATGTGGCGCTGGTGGAAAGCGTGCCCCTCGGTGTCGATACGCCGGAGGAACTCGCCAAGGCGCGCGCTCGGCTCGCCGGTTGACGGGCTATGGTGGTGCGCGTAACCAACCGCCAGTTTGCGTACGGGGTCGGGTCATGAGCCAGAAAAAGATCATATTCCAGGGCGAGCTGGGGGCGAATTCGCACCTCGCCTGCCGCGAGGCCTATCCCGATTACGAGCCGGTGCCCTGCCCGACCTTCGAGGACTGCTTCACGGCGCTGACCGCCGGCGAGGTCGATATCGGCATGATCCCGATCGAGAATTCGGTCGCCGGACGGGTCGCCGATATTCATCACCTGATGCCGGATTCCGGCCTCCACATCATCGCGGAATGGTTCCTGCCGATTCGCAACCAACTAATGGCGCCGAAGGGCGCGAGCCTGAAGACCGTCAGAAGCGTGGAAAGCCATGTGATGGCGCTCGGCCAGTGCCGCGGCATCATCCGAGAGATGAAACTGAAGCCGATCGTCGCCGCCGACACTGCCGGCTCGGCGCGCGAAGTGGCTGAAGCCAACGATCCCAGCCGCGCGGCAATTGCTTCAAGGCTCGCGGCGGAGATCTATGGCCTCGACATCCTGAAAGAGAATGTCGAGGACGAGTCCCACTCGACCACGCGCTTCATCGTGCTGTCGAAGGAAAAGAAATGGGCGGAGCCCGGCAACGGCAAGGTGATCACCACCTTCGTGTTCCGGGTACGCAACGTGCCGGCCGCGCTTTACAAGGCGATGGGCGGGTTCGCCACCAACGGCGTCAACATGACCAAGCTGGAGAGCTATATGGTCGGCGGCAACTTCTTCGCCACCCAGTTCTACGCCGACGTCGAAGGCCATCCCGACGACCGCGCGCTGGTGTTCGCGCTGGAGGAGCTGGCGTTCTTCTCCAAGGAACTGCGCGTACTTGGCGTCTACCCATCGCATCCCTTCCGCGAGACGTTCAAGGAAGAGAAGGACTGAGCGGGCGGCGTTACGCCGGCGCCGAGGCCAATGCGTTTTCGCCTAATGCTGTATATTACTGCGCACCCGATGAAACGTCGGCAGGCGCGGGTCGGGCTTCAATGGCGCCATGATGATCGCGCGCGGCTCGGACCCGAATACGGCGAGCGAACCGTCCTTGCGGACCTCGTAGGCAACCGACGATAGGCCGGAGCCAGGCGGCTGGTTTTCGGGATCATCGACCAGGCTACACTGAGCGTAGTCCAGCCGTCGCCCCGAATTGGCGCGTTGCGCGCTCGCGAGCCAGGCGTATGACAACATACGGCAGACGCCGCGAACGAACGGCCTGACCCAAATTCCGCCACGGGAAATCACGACGCCCACCAGCATGCGACGCGACGGCGCACGCTTCCACACGACCGTGCAGATCGTCGAATTGCCGAGGTCGAGAATCAAGTTCGCGAGGCCCAGCCCGAGCTCGCGCGCCGAATGCATTTGGCATTGCTCGATGGCGAAGTCGTTTCGGCCAAAGTCCAGGCTACCCACCGGAAAGACCGGCCCAACGACCATTTTTATCATCGGCACCAGACGCGAAGGGAGGCTGTCACGCGCCTCGAAGGGACTGACGTTGAAGGGGAATGTGCTGATCGCGCCGGCTTTGTCGGCGACTTGAGTGATCCCCAACGCTTCGTAAAAGTAAGTATCCGCCGGCGCGGTGGCGACGATCTTGCCGTCGAGGCTGGCATTGATTCCCGCACTACCTTGCCAGACTTTGACGGCCTCGCCGTACTTCGCTTTCAACGCCGCGGTAACCGCGGCAAGGGTTTCCGGCGAGAGCTTGTTACTGGTGACGAGCGCCCCCCGCATCGCAAGCGATGAACGGGGCGTTCGGAAGTCGATCACGAATTCGAGATAAACCGCGATGCAAGCCAGGATGCCAATCGCCGCCACCAGCCAAATAGAGCGTCCCTGCATCATGCCTCCCGCCGCCACACAACCAAAAGTAGGTGTCGAACGTTAAGATTCGCTTGATCGTTGATGCTGAAATGATGGCAAGATCGGCGGCGAGACGATGAGCGTGAACATTCGTCCGCCGTTCCATATCGTGGTTGCGGCGGCTGACGCGACGGCCGTCGATCGAGCTAGTACCTGTTGAAGCAAAGTGAGCCGGAGCCGCCGCATGAGCCAATCGAAGACTGCCCTCGTCACCGGCGCCGCACGCGGTATCGGGCTGGCTACCGCCAAGCGCTTTCTGGCCGAGGGCTGGCGGGTGGCACTGCTCGACATCGACGGCGACAACCTGCAACGCACGTACGCGGCGCTGGCCCGGCCTGACGTGACGCTTTCGATCACCTGCGACGTTGCCGACGGCGAAGGCGTCACGCGCGCAATTGTCGCGATCAAGGAGCGCTTCGGCCGGCTCGACGCGCTGGTCAACAATGCCGGCATCGCCATCTTCAAGCCGATCCTCGACGTGACGCCGGAGGATTGGGCACGCGTGCTGGCGGTGAACCTCACCGGCCCGTTCCTGTGCGCGCAGGCGGCGGCGCCCTTGATGCGCGACAGCGGCGGCGGCGCCATCGTCAATATTACATCCATATCCGGCCTGCGCGCGTCCACGCTGCGCACCGCCTACGGCACCAGCAAGGCGGGGTTGGCGCACCTGACCCAGCAGCAAGCCATCGAGTTCGCGTCCATCGGCATTCGCGTCAACGCGGTGGCGCCCGGCCCGGTCGATACCGCCATGGCCAAGGCCGTGCATACGCCGGATATCCGCGCCGCCTATCACGATGCCATCCCGCTCAACCGCTACGGACTGGAAGAGGAGCTGGCGGAGGCGATCTTCTTTCTGTGCAGCGAGCGCGCCAGCTACATCACCGGGCAGACGCTTGCCGTCGACGGCGGCTTCGAGGCCACCGGCATCGGCCTGCCGGCGCTGCGAGAAGAAGGAAGAAACGGCTAGGCCCGTTCCTTCTCATACCGTTCAACGAACTTCGGCGACAGCCTGCGCAGGCGTTCCAGGTCCACCCGCCCGGAGCGGGTGATGTAACTCATGGCGAAGTCGGCGGGCGCAAGCTTCATGTGGTCGGCGAAATGCTCGTACCAGTCCGCACTGCCGTTGGCGCCGGCGACCAGCTTCTCCAACACCGGCCGGCGCGCGGATTCGTAGGACGTCAGCGCCTCGCGCACGTCCCTGTGCGCGGCAAGCGCCTTATCGAGCGCGATGGCATCTTCCATGGCGAGTCGCGTGCCCGAGCCGATGGAGAAATGCGCGGTGTGCAGCGCATCGCCGATGAGCGCGTATCTATCGTACGACCATCGCTCGTTGTGCACGACTGGAAACTGCCGCCAGATCGAGTTGTTACAGATGAGCGGCTGGCCATCGAGTGTTTCAGCAAAGAGACGTGCGCAGGTTTCGGCGGATTTCTTTTCGCCCATGCCGGCAAAGCCCATGTCTTCGAAAGTGTCGGCGTTCATCTCAACGATGAAGGTGCTTCGTCCTGGCGTGTAGCGGTAGTGGTGCGCATTCAAAGCGCCCCGCCCGGTTTCAATGAATGTCTGCGTCAGCGTCTCGAAGGGTTTGTCGGCCCCGAACCAAGCGAAGCGGTTGTTGAGATAGCCGACGCTGGCGCGCAGTTCCGCGGCATACGTGCGGCGCACCAGCGAGTTGACACCGTCCGCGCCGACGACGAGATCGAAACCGCCGAGCTCGCCAAGGTCTTTAACCGTAAGCTCATAAGCCGGCGCGACGCCGACCGAAGCTGCGCGCGCCTGCAGGAGCTGCAACAGATGCAGGCGGCCGATGGCGGCAAAGCCGATGCCGTCGATGACGACGCGCTCCCCGTGCAGGCTCAGCGTCATGTCGTTCCAGGATTCCATGTGCGGCGCAATCGCGGCATAAGTGTCGCCATCATCCTCACGCAGGAATTCCAGCGCGCGATCGGAGAACACTACCCCAAACCCGAAGGTGGCATCGGCGGGGTTCTGCTCGATGACGGTGACATCGGCGCGATGATCGCGGCGCTTGATCAGATAGGCGAGATAGAGGCCGGCGGGACCGGCGCCGAGGATGGCGATACGCATGCCGGCAGTCTTGCAGACTGCCGGCAGAGGCGGAAGCGCGTGGACGTTGTTAGCAGCGGAATTATCGTTCCATTGAAAGCGTGCTACGGTACGCGTTCATTCACCGCTGAAGCTGCGAGTCCCCCATGATCACGATCACCCTCGCCCTCACCCTGCATGTCCTCAGCGCCGTCGTCTGGGTCGGCGGGATGTTCGCCGCTTATATGTGCTTGCGCCCCGCCGCTGGACCGCTGGAGGCCCCGCAACGGCTCATGCTGTGGCGGCGCTTCTTCCAGAAATTCTTTCCCTGGGTGTGGGCCTCGGTGCTGCTGCTGGTCGTCACCGGCTACTGGATGCTGCTCACCCATTTCGGCGGATTCTCCAACGCGCCGCCTTACGTCAACTACATGCAGGCGCTCGGCTGGGTGATGATCCTGCTCTATGTCGGGCTGTTCCACGGACCGTGGCTCAAGTTCAAGCGCGCGGTCGACGCGCAGGATTGGCCGGCCGCCGGCGAGCAACTCAACCTCATCCGCCGTATCATCGCCATCAATCTGCCGATCGGCCTGATCGTGGTGGTCATCGGCGGCACCGGGCGATATTGGATGTTTTGATGATGTCATTCCGAGGCGCGAGCGCAAGCGCGCGAACCCGGAATCCAGGGCACCGCGGTAACGCCCATATTTTTGGCTCTTGGATTCCGGGCCCGCGCCTTCGGTGCGCCCCGGAATGACAGCTACTTATATCGTCTGATTGTACTCGCCCACTTCTGGGTGCGTGCGCAGCACGCCGTCGACCGCGGCGAACATCTCGCGCATGCGCGCCTCAGACACCGGGCTTTCCACCACCACCACCAACTCCGGCTTGTTCGATGACGCGCGCACCAGGCCCCAGGTGCCGTCCTCGACCGTGACGCGGACGCCATTGACAGTGACGAGGTCGCGGATTTTTTGCCCCGCGACCTTGTCGCCTTTCTTCTGCGCGTTCTCGAAATGCTTCACCACCGCGTCGACCACGCCGTACTTCTTCTCGTCGTCGCAATGCGGCGACATCGTCGGCGAGCCCCATGTTTTCGGCAACGCGCGGCGCAAGTCCGCCATGCTCTTGTCGGGGGCGCGGTCGAGCATGTCACAGACGGCGAGCGCATAGATCATGCCGTCGTCGTAGCCGCGGCCAATCGGCTTGTTGAAAAAGAAGTGGCCGGACTTCTCGAAACCGGCGAGCGCGTTCAGCTCGTTGACGCGGCGCTTGATGTAGGAATGCCCCGTCTTCCAGTAATCAGTCTTGGCGCCATTGGTGATGAGTACCGGATCGGTGTGGAACAGACCGGTCGATTTGACGTCGACCACGAACGTCGCACCTTTGTGCTCCTGCGACAGATGGCGCGCCAGCATGACACCGACCTTGTCGGCGAAGATCTCCTCGCCCTCATTGTCGACCACGCCGCAACGGTCGCCGTCGCCGTCGAAGCCGAGGCCCACGTCGGCCCTGCTGGCGAGCACCGCGTCGCGCATGGCATGCAGCATCTTCATGTCTTCGGTGTTGGGATTGTAGTGCGGGAAAGTGTAATCGAGCTCGCAGTCGAGCGGCACCACTTCGCAACCGATGGCCTCCAGTACGCGCGGGGCGAACGCGCCGGCGGTACCGTTGCCACAGGCCGCCACCACCTTCAGCTTGCGCTTGATCTTGGGCCGGTTGGTGACGTCGGCGATGTAGCGCTCGGGAAAGTTCTCGACGAACTCGTAAGCGCCGCCGCCGGGCGTCTTGAATTGGGCATTGAGCACGATCTCCTTCAGCCGCGTCATCTCGTCGGGGCCGAAGGTGAGCGGACGGTTGGCGCCCATCTTCACGCCGGTCCAGCCATTGTCGTTATGGGAAGCAGTGACCATGGCGACGCAGGGGACGTCGAGCGCGAACTGAGCAAAATAAGCCATTGGCGTGATGGCGAGCCCGATGTCGTAGACCTTGCAGCCGGCGGCCATCAGGCCGGAGGTGAGCGCCACCTTCACCGCGGCCGAATAGCTGCGGAAGTCGTGGCCGGTGACGATCTCCGGTTTCACGCCCATTTCGCGGATCAGGGTACCGAGCCCCATGCCGAGCGCCTGCACGCCCATCAGGTTAATTTCTTTTTCGAGCAACCAGCGCGCGTCGTATTCGCGGAAACCCGTGGGCTTCACCAGCGGTGACGATTCATAGGCGTAGGTGTTGGGCTTCAGGTCGGATTTCGGCTTGGGAAACATCAGATCCTCGAAGGGAGACGAGCGGGGCGCGTGATCCATACCCTAACGCCCGATCCGCGAAAAGCGGTCCGGACTCACGTACCGTCCTTCGGAAAATCATGCAAACCGGCAGAAGCAAAAGAGGCGCTACTGCTCGAGCACCATCTTCCCGTTGGCGACTTCGTAGCGCTTGAGGCGCGAGAGGAAGGAGACGCCGAGCAGATTCTGGCTCAGCACCTTATCCGGCAGCACCAGCGCGGGCACGTCGAAGACGGTAATGTCGCCGACCTCAATGCGGTCGAGCTTGGCTGGCGCAGCCTTGATCGTACCGTTGGCGGTCGAGACGATCGCGGTGTAGTCGGCGGGGATCGGCCGGATACCGGCTTCGGCCGCGGCCGAGGCCCGCAGCACCACCAGGGATGCCCCGGTGTCGATCATGAAGCCCATGTGCTGACCGTTGACGCGCGCATCCGTCTGGAAGTGGCCCTGGCGGTTGGCATCGAGGGTGAGGCTGCGGCCATAGTCGCTCGGCTCCGGCGCCTGCATTGCCGGCTGCACGGCAGCCGCGCGAGGCACGGGAGGCGCGGTTTCCTGGTCGGCGAAGCGGGCGGCGTAACCGCCAACGACCATCACGGCGGCGGCAATGAGCACGATCTGTCGCATGCGTCCCGTTTCGCACGGATACGCCCAATGCCGCCTTAACGGAACACCGCCACGCTTGGCCGTGGTGGGCGCCACGTTAAGTCAATCGTGACAAGTCGATCTATTGCCCGCGCGGCTTGGCACTGCGGCGTTCTCTATCCCTTCCCTTTCAGGGGTGGGATAGAACTAAGAGCGCGGCTTGGCGCGGCGGGTCGCGGGCGCGGTGAGCGGGTCGTCGGGCCAGGGGTGCTTGGGGTAGCGCCCGCGCATTTCGGAGCGCACAACGGCATAGCTGCCACGCCAGAAGCCGGGGAGATCGCGCGTCACCTGCACCGGCCGGTGCGCCGGCGACAGCAGCTCGATCACCAGCGGCACGCGGCCGCCGGCAATGGTTGGATGCCGGGCCAGCCCGAACAGCTCCTGCACCCGGATCGAGGCGGTCGGCCCCTGCTCGGCCTCGTAGTCGATCGGCACAGCCGAGCCGGTCGGCGCGGTGAAATGGGTCGGCGCCTCGTCGTCGAGCCGGCGGCGCATGCTCCAGGCCACCAGGTTCATGATCGCGTCGGACAGTTCGCCGGCGGTAAGCGCGCTCAGCGCCGCTTTGTCCATGAGCAAGGGCTCGAGCCAGCCGGCGGCGCTCTCAGTCAGCCCCTCATTCGTAAGGTCCGGCCATTCATCTCCTTCGGCGCGGCGAAGGAAGCCGACGCGATGGCGGAATTGCAGCACCGCCTTGCTCCAGGGCAGACGATCGAGGCCAAGTCCGATGATGCCTTGCGCCAGAATACGCGCCGTGCCCGCGTCAGGCGTAACGGGCTTCGTCTGCTCGGCCAGCACCAGGGGGCCCAAACTGCGCAGGCGGCGCGCGCGCAACGAGGCCGAGCCGTTGTCAAACGCGACGGATTCCCGGTCTTCAATTTGGTTCGCGAAACGCGCCTCGATTTCCTCCCGCGTGATCGGTGCCGCTAGCACGATGCGGCTCGCCGCTGCCGCGCCCGTGAGCTCGGCCACCGCCAGGAACGGTTCGCGCACCAGCGACGACGCCGCATCGACGTTGCCACCACGGCCACTCGCGAGCAGGAAGGTGCCCGCCCCTCCGCCGCGGCCGCCGTCGCAATTCTTGGCGATGCGGTCGGGGTACGCGAGCGCGAGGATGGCGCCGGGCGACAGATCCGTTCTGCCGCGTTCACCCCCCGCAATATCAGCCCACCTTTTGGCCATCGCGCGCGCGTCCGAAGCGCGTGCCGAACGATCGCGATGAAGCTGGTCGAGACGATGGCGCAAATCAACGTCGTCGCCACCAAGGCCGCGTTCGCTGAGCACGGCGGCAATTTCCGCCGCCAACAGCCCTGCCCGCTCGCGAGCGGCGTCGACCACCATGCGCGCCAGCCGCGGCGGCAGCGGCAACTGGCGCAAGCTCCGGCCTTCGTCGGTGATGCGGCCTTGCGCGTCGATGGCGCCGAGCTCACGCAAGAGCGTGCGCGCCTCGTTGAGCGCGGCCTGCGGCGGCGAATCGAGAAACGAAAGCGTCGAGGGATCGCTAGCGCCCCATTGCGCCAAATCGAGCACAAAAGATGACAAATCGGCAGAGAGAATTTCGGGCCGCGTGTAAGCTTCGAGCGAACCGGTTTGCGGCTCGTCCCACAACCGGTAACAAATGCCGGGCTCGGTGCGGCCGGCGCGGCCGCGGCGCTGATCGGCGGCGGCGCGTGAAACGCGCACGGTCTCGAGCCGCGTCAGGCCGACGTCCGGTTCGTAGCGCGGCACGCGGGCGAGGCCGCTGTCGATGACGACGCGCACGCCCTCGATGGTGAGTGAGGTCTCCGCGATCGAGGTCGCCAGCACCACCTTGCGCCGGCCCGCCGGCGACGGCGAGATGGCGCGGTCCTGCTCGCGCGCATCAAGCGCGCCATAAAGCGCGACGATGTCGGGGTCGGGGTTGCCGACACGTTCCCTGAGCAGCGTCTCGGTGCGGCGTATCTCGCCGGCGCCCGGCAGGAAGACGAGCAGCGAGCCGGTGTCGGCGCGTAGAGCACGAGTCACCGCGTCGGCCACCTGCGGCTCGATTCGCGCGCGCGCGTCGCGGCCGAGATAACGGGTCTCGACCGGAAAGGCGCGGCCTTCGCTTTCGACGACGGGGGCACCGTCGAGCAGCGCGGCAATGCGCGCGCCATCCAGCGTCGCCGACATGACCAACAGCTTCAGATCGTCGCGCAGGCCGGCTTGTGCGTCGCGCGCCAAAGCCAGCCCGAGATCGGCATCGAGTGAGCGTTCATGGAATTCGTCAAACAGCACGGCGGCGACACCTTCGAGCGAAGGATCGTCGAGCACGAGGCGCGTGAACACGCCCTCTGTCACCACCTCGATGCGGGTGCGTTTCGTGACCTTGGAGCCGAAGCGCACGCGCAGGCCCACGGTGTCACCAACTTGCTCGCCCAACGTGGACGCCATGCGCGCAGCGGCGGCGCGGGCGGCGAGGCGGCGCGGCTCCAGCACCAGGATCTTCTTGTTTTTCGCCCAGGGCTCGTCGAGCAGCACCAGCGGCACACGCGTGGTCTTGCCGGCGCCGGGCGGCGCCACCAACACGGCGGCATTGCTCGTCGCCAACGCCGCGGTGAGGTCCGGCAGCGCGGCGTCGATGGGGAGGTTCGTGTCGAAGGTACGCATGATTCTCGGCAGCCACCATCCACGAAAGCGGATGATCCAGCAAACACAGGCTTTCAAGCCAACGCGATGTCGGTTTTTACTGGGTCCCCCGCATTCGCGGGGGACGAGGACTGCTATCTGGTCGCACGTTAATGAGCATCATCTCCGCGCCCGGCCCACGCATTCATAGACGAAACCGTGGCGGGCGGACTCCTCGGGCGAATAAATGTTGCGCAGGTCGACCAGCACAGGTTCGGCCATGATCTCCTTCAGGCGCTTGAAATCGAGCGCGCGAAACTGCTCCCACTCGGTGACGATCACCAGCGCCGAAGAACCCTTTGCGCAGTCATAGGCGTCGTCGCAGAAAGTGACGTTGTCGATCACGGCCTTTGCCTGCTCCATGCCAACGGGATCATAGACGCGCACCTTGGCGCCCATGTCCTGCAGCGCCGTGATCAGCGGGATCGACGGCGCCTCGCGCATGTCGTCGGTATTCGGCTTGAAAGTGAGGCCGAGCACGGCAACCGTCTTGCCGCGCAATTCGCCGCCAAGCGCAGATGCCACCTTGCGCGCCATCGCGCGCTTACGCTGGTCGTTGACCGAGACCACCGCCTCGACGATGCGCAGCGGCGCGGCGTAGTCCTGGCCGGTCTTCATCAGCGCCAGCGTATCCTTCGGGAAGCATGAGCCGCCGTATCCGGGGCCGGCGTGCAGAAACTTGGAGCCGATGCGGTTGTCAAGGCCGATGCCACGCGCGATCTCCTGCACGTCGGCGCCGACTTTTTCGGCGAGATCGGCGATCTCGTTGATGAAGGTGATCTTGGTGGCGAGGAATGCGTTGGCGGCGTACTTGATCAACTCAGCGGTGCGCCGGTCGGTGAACAGCAACGGCGCGCTGTTGAGGTAGAGCGGGCGATAGAGCTCGCTCATCGCCTCACGGGCGCGCTTGTCCTCGGTGCCGACAACAATGCGGTCGGGATGTTTGAAATCGCGGATGGCGGCACCTTCACGCAGAAATTCGGGGTTCGACACCACCGCGCAGTCGCAGCCGGACCGGGTCTCGGCGATGATGCGTTCGACCTCGTCGCCGGTACCGACCGGCACCGTCGACTTAGTGATCACCACCGTAAAGCCGTCCACCGCAGCCGCGATCTCGCGCGCGGCACCGTGGACGTAGGACAGGTCAGCATGGCCATCGCCGCGGCGCGAGGGCGTGCCGACGGCGATGAACACCGCATCGGCGGCTTTCACGGCGGGCGCAAGTTCGGTGGTGAACTTCAGCCGCCCAGCCTTCACGTTACCGGCGACCAGATCGTCGAGGCCGGGCTCGTAGATCGGGATTTCACCACGTTCGAGGGCGGCGATCTTGCCCGCATCCTTGTCGACGCAGGTGACCTCATGGCCGAAGTCGGCAAAGCAGGCCCCGGAAACGAGGCCGACATAGCCGGTGCCGATCATGGCAACGCGCATGGAACTTCCGTCACAAATTCATCACAGATTTAAGCCCGGCGGGCGGATCTCCATAGCAGAGCATACCAACCCTGGCGAGAGCCACGGCAAGCGTCCATTCCCTGTGGCCAGCTTAAATGCCGGATTGATTAACACGCCGCGCCGGACCAAATTGCACACCATGCCAGCCACCACCAAATCCAAGCCCGCCGCCAAGCCCAAAGCGGCCCACAAGGCCCCTTCCAATACCGCCAAGACCGCGGCAAGTGCCGTGCCGACCAACCCCTCCGCGCGGCCGCTGAAGAAGGGCGACCATCTCTTTCTGGTCGACGGCTCGTCCTACATTTTCCGCGCCTATCACGCGCTGCCTCCTCTGACCCGCAAATCGGACGGGTTGCAGGTCAATGCCGTGCTCGGCTTCTGCAACATGTTGTGGAAGTTGCTCGCCGAGATGAAGTCGGAAGACAAGCCGACCCATCTGGCCGTCGTGTTCGACAAGTCGGAAAAAACCTTCCGCAGCGAATTCTATCCCGAATACAAAGCGCACCGGCCGGAAGCGCCTGAAGATCTGCGGCCGCAGTTCCCGCTCATCCGCGAAGCAGTACATGCCTTCGAGATTCCGAGCCTGGAGCAGGCCGGATTCGAGGCGGACGACCTGATCGCGACCTATGCGCGGCTCGCCTGCGAGGCCAAGGCGACGACAACGATCGTGTCGTCGGACAAGGACCTCATGCAGCTCGTCGGTAACGGCGTCATCATGTACGACACCATGAAGGACCGTCGCATCGGCCCTGACGAGGTGGTCGAGAAGTTCGGCGTCGGGCCGGAGAAGGTCATCGAGGCGCAGGCGCTGATCGGCGATTCCACCGACAACGTGCCGGGCGTTCCGGGCATTGGCCCCAAGACCGCAGCAGAACTGATCGGCCAATACGGCGACCTGGAAACGCTGCTCGCCCACGCTCACGAAATCAAGCAGGCCAAGCGACGCGAGAACCTGATCCAGTTCGCCGACCAGGCGCGGCTGTCGAAGCGGCTGGTGACGCTCGACCAGAACGTGCCGCTCGACGTGCCTGTCGACGAGCTCGCGGTACACGAGCCGGACTACAAACATCTGATCGCCTTCCTGAAGGCGATGGAGTTCTCCACCATCACGCGCCGCGTCGCCGAGAAGAGCGGCATCGACGCCAGCGCCGTCGAAGCGGATGCGTCGCTGACTTCGACCACTACGATCCCCCCCCAGCAAGCGGAGAGTGGCGCCGCGCCAGCGGCGCCGGATGGGGCTACTTCGGAAACGACCCCCACCCGGCCGGCTTCGCCGGCCACCCGCCCCCTGCCAGGGGGAGGGAAAAAACAGGTTGCCCTCACCCCCATCGCGCTCGCCACCACACGCGGCGAAGCGGCACGCACCGCCGAGATCGACCGCGCCAAATACGAGTGCGTGCGCACGCTGAAGCGGCTCAACGATTGGATCGCCCGCGCGCATGACAGCGGCGTGGTCGCGGTCGATACTGAGACCACCAGCCTTGACGCCATGCAGGCGGGCCTGTGCGGGTTTTCGCTTGCCGTGGCGCCCAACGAAGCCTGTTACGTGCCCCTCGGTCATGAAGAAGGCGGCGGCGACGGCGGCTCCGACCTGTTCGCGCCGGAACCCAAGCTCTGCGCCGACCAGATCCCGGAAGACCAGGCGCTCGCCGCGCTCAAGCCGCTGCTCGAAGACCGCGCCGTGCTCAAGATCGCGCAGAACATGAAATATGACTGGCTGGTGTTCGCCCAGCGCGGCATCGAGGTCGCCGGCTACGACGACACCATGCTCATCTCCTACGTGCTGGACGCCGGCAAGAACGGCCACGGCATGGACGATCTCGCCAAGCGCGTGCTCAACCACGACACCATCCATTTCGAGGACGTCGCAGGTTCCGGCAAGAACCGAATCACGTTCAACCGCGTCGCCATCGAAAAGGCGACCGAATACGCGGCCGAAGACGCCGACGTCACATTGCGCCTCTGGTACGCGCTCAAGGGACGGCTTCCCGCCGAACACGTCACCACCGTCTACGAGACGCTGGAGCGCGCCATGCCGGCGGTGCTGGCGCGCATGGAGCGGCGCGGCATTTCCATCGACCGGCAAGTGCTCTCGCGCCTGTCCGGCGAGTTCGCGCAGGAACAGGCCCGGCTGGCCGACGAAATCACCGAGCTCGCCGGCGAGCCGATCAACCCCGGCTCGCCGAAGCAGATCGGCGATATCCTGTTCGGCAAGTTCAGCCTGCCCGGCGGCACCAAAACCAAGACCGGACAGTGGTCGACCGGCGCGCGAGCGCTCGAAGAGCTCGCCGAACAGCACGAGCTGCCGCGCAAGATCCTCGACTGGCGGCAGGTGTCCAAGCTGCGTTCGACCTACACGGAAGCGCTGCCGACCTACGTCAACCCGACGACGCAGCGCGTGCACACCTCTTACTCGCTCGCCGCCACCTCAACCGGCCGGCTCTCTTCGTCGGAGCCGAATCTGCAGAACATCCCGATCCGCACCGAGGACGGCCGCAAGATCCGCAAGGCCTTCGTCGCCTCGCCCGGCATGAAGCTGGTGTCGGCGGACTACTCTCAGATTGAGTTGCGGCTGTTGTCCGAAGTGGCCGACGTGCCGACCTTGCGCAAGGCGTTCCTGGACGGCGTCGACATCCACGCCATGACCGCCTCGGAAATGTTCGGCGTGCCCGTGAAAAACATGCCGAGCGAGGTCCGCCGCCGCGCCAAGGCGATCAACTTCGGCATTATCTACGGCATCTCGGCCTTCGGCCTCGCCAACCAGCTCGGCATCGAGCGCGAGGAAGCCGGCGCCTACATCAAGAAATATTTCGAGCGCTTCCCGGGCATCCGCGCCTACATGGACGAGACGCGCGAATTCTGCCGCGCCCACGGCTACGTGCTCACGCTGTTCGGCCGCAAGTGCCACTACCCGGAGATCAAAAACTCAAATCCGTCGATCCGTGCCTTCAACGAGCGCGCGGCCATCAACGCGCGCTTGCAAGGCTCGGCGGCCGACATCATTCGCCGCGCCATGATCCGCATCGAGCCCGAGCTGGATAAAGTCAAGCTGCGCGCGCAGATGCTATTGCAGGTGCACGACGAACTGATCTTCGAAGTGCCGGAGGAAGAGGTCGCAAAGACGCTGCCGGTCGTGAAGAGCGTCATGGAAGGCGCGCCGCACCCGGCGGTCGCGCTGCACGTGCCTCTACAGGTCGAGGCCCGCGCCGCCGATAACTGGGACGAGGCGCACTAGCGCGCGCTCATTCTGCACCAGCGAATTGACGCCAAAGTGAAAGCCCTCGACCGGCTCGCTGCGGGCCGCGACGTGTTCGAAGGCGCGGTCGCGCTGGACGAGATCGCGCGCTTCCATCGTCAAATGGAATTCTCCGAGGCTCTCGGGCCCGAGGTCGAGCTTGCGCCGCGTCGGCCGCCGGCCCTCGATCAGGCCCTTTGAACGGAGATGGTCAATGTATTTGGCGACGCCGTCGACGAATGCGGTGTCGCTCACCCCCGGCTTGAGATCGCACCACGCACGATAGATGTTTATGCTCTTGTCCTCGTCCCGCTTCGCATCAGGCATTCTCGCGACCAGTTTCTTACCCGGATCAAGTCCGGCGCAGGCTCTTCGAGACGCCGCGCCGCGCGCGGTCCTTCTAGACGAGGGGAAGTTGAGTCACGCACTCATGAAACCGGTGCCGCCAACGCCGCCTCCTCAATGTCCGCTCCGCCCCGAAAGCGACGGAATCGCTGCATCACCGAGAAATGACGCGAAAGGCCAATAACAGACTCATGCACCGCAACATGATCGGCACAAAAAGAAAGACCGCCTCGCGGCGGTCCTTCGGGTTGCTGAACTTTGTTGGCCGTTCAGGCCACAGCCGTCGCTTGCGTCCTCTTCTTCCGGCGCCAGCCAAGCAGACCCAACCCGCCGAGGCCGGAGGCAAAGAGCGGGAGCGTGGCTGGGAGGGGCGTGGCCGCGGCAACGTCGATCTGAAAAGTTGATAGCGTGTCGTTCGTGCCAAAACCGAGCGCGAATGGATTGTTTTTGTAGAATTGAAAGCTCGCGATCGTCGTAGCGAGCACTGGGTTGGCGACACAGCCGAGGCCATTGTCGTTGGGATTAGAAAGGTCGCCGCAATTGATCCCGATCGAGTACTCAACGTACGGCTGAAGCGCGAGATTGAAATTGGTCGAAAATAGATTGGAGAGCCCCAGGTTGCTCAGTGCGACGTCCCACACCCCCGGCTCGTTCAGATTGAGGTTTATGGTGTCCAGAGAGCCGAGGGAGAATGATGCGGTTTGCATGTGGCCACTGTTCTCGTTTGTGGCCGTCGCGATGCCGGTCAAAGCGTTGATATTGAGCGTCGAATTCTGGACAATGTTATAGTTGATACCGGCCTGCCCTGAGAGGACCCCGATGTTGGGGCCAATGGCGCTGGAGGCCGGCGTAAAGGAATCGGTGCCATGCGGGGCATCCGGCGGCGATGGCGTGAACGTTGCGCCCGTATTCAGTGCATAGCTCGGATTGGTGATGGTAACTGGGACGGTCCCGACGACTGGCACCGGGAAATACGCCGTGACGTCAACAAACGCGCCGAGCGCGGTCTGGAAATTGCCACCGTTGGATGCGCCTGAATAGCCAATGGTCAGCGGTACGTTGCCTTGATTGGCGGCACTGTCATACGACACCGAGACGGAACCGTTGTAATTCGCACTGACGGTTCCTGTGCTCGCCCCAGTCTGGAAGCGCACTCCGAAACCGCTGCTACCCAGGAGGTAATTGTAGTTGAAGTTCGCAGAGGATTGCCCCGGCCCCCAGAACGATTGCGACGGCGCCGAAAAGTCGACCGTGTAGTTTTGCGTCAGCGTTGATGCAAAGGCCGGCGATATCGCCCACAGCGCCGCCGCCGCAGTGGCGACATAGAGCGCCGGTGTGAAGATTCGCCGTCGTGTGACAAGACACGCAGCTAATGTCCTAAAAACTACCTTCATAGAAATATTCCCCACTATGCGCCCCCACACATAACCGCCACGTAAAGATACTAGCGCGGGCACCGAGCGGTACAACCGAGGTTTCGTGAACGTTTTTTAATGAATCCGGCACCAGCTTCCGCCAAGGCTCAAATACGAATTTTGCAGTGCAAAAAAGATGTCTGAGTCGGGTCGATGCTGTTGAAAAAGGCGGCGTTTCGGCTGGGAACCGCCCTGGAGCGATCTTGATGGGCTGGCACCTAATCGACTTTTGCCTTTAGGGCCGCCCGATTGGCGCCGGCTTGACGCTAACTTCGATCGGCAGCCTTGGCACCGGACGCTTACGCAAACGACGCTTGCCGCCGGTTGGGCGGCGGTCCGAGGGCGCGGAGCGCCATGGTCTTGAGGTTCTGCACGATGGCGGCGAGATGGAACTCGTCGCGCGCTCCGGAAAGACCTCGCAGCCGCATTCGCTCGAAGCCATGGTGGGTCTTGAGGTGAGCAAAGCGCATCTCGACGCGCTTGCGCTCATCACGCGACTTGAGGAAAGCCTTTGTGCGTATCAGCCGACGCGCCACATCGCGGGCGTCCTCTTGCAAATCGCGGGGAACGTGGCGCGCGGACGTGTTGGGACAGCACTTCATCTTGAGCGGACAGACATCGCAGTCGAACTTTGAGGCGCGATAGCGGAGCAAGGTGCCATCGTACACGGTGCCGGTGGTATGCAGGACCTTGTTGTTGGGGCAGACGTAAACGCCTCGGTGCCGGTCCCAGCGAAAGTCGCTGCGCGAGAAGGTGCCATCGTCGCGCCCGCTGGCATCGCGAACCGGAATGTGCGGAGCGATCCGGCGACCGACCAGCCAGCCCAGAAAACGGCCAGTCCCGTAAGCCGTGTCGGCGGCGAGCCGCTTCGGCTTTATACCGAAGCATCGCTCGGTGCGATCGAGCATCGTCTTGGTGGCCTCGACCTCGTCGTAGGTTCGCGCTGGCGTCGGCTCGACGTCGACAATGACCGCGTTCTCGATGTCGATGAGATAATTGAGCCCATAGCCGAACTGCACCCGCTTGTTGGCTTTGGCGGTCCATGCCGAGCAAGGGTCGCTCGGCGATATAACCTTCGGCGGCTTGCGGTCGGGATTGGGTTCAATCTCGGCTTCGAGTGCTGCGAGATATTCCTTGACCGCGCGCGTCTGGCGTTCGGGCTCCGCCCATTCGATCTCGTCCGGCGCCTTGCCGTGGTAGCGGCTGGCGTTAGCCTCCATCACGCTGGCGTCGACGGCAAATCCTTCGCCTTTGACCAGACCGGCGGCTATGCACGCCCGCACCACGGCCTCAAACACCTGGCGCAGGATGTCGCCGTCGCGGAATCGGCCGTAGCGGTTGACCGAGAAGGTCGAGTGGTCGGGCACAGGATCGTCGAGATCGAGCCGGCAGAACCATCGATAGGCCAGATGCAGCTCGACTTCCTCGCACAGCCGCCGCTCGAAGCGGATGCCATAGCAATAGCCCACGATCAACATACGGATCATCAGTTCGGGATCGATCGAAGGCCGGCCGATCTCGCTGTAGAACGGCGCCAGCTTCTCGCCCAGGTCAGCCAGCACTCCCGTCACGACTGGGTTGATCCGCCGCAGCAGATGGCCTGCCGGAATGCGCCGCTCAAGATTGAACAGATAGAAAAGCTGGCTCTGATCGCCCCTCTGCCGGCCCATCATGGCAAACCTCCGCAGCCGAAAGCCCCAGACAGACGGAATCACTGTTCGCCCTTTAGCGCGAGGCCTTTTTCAACAGCATCGGCCAATTACGACTGGGCCGATCAGGGCCACAGACCCCCGAGAGTCCGCTTCGCCCCGAAAGCGACCGAATTGTCGCGTCGCCACGAATTGACGCTAGGGGTCGGCCACGAGCGGACTCATGCATCGCAACAAAAAGAGAGACCGCCTCCCGGCGGTCTCTCGAATTTCTTTCCAATTTTTTGATCAGACTGTGACCGCGTTTGCGTTCTTCCTCTTCCTACGCCAGCCCAGCAGTCCCATCATCCCGAGGCCAGTGCCAAACAGCGGTAGGGCGCCAGGGAGCGGGGTAGCATTCGCTTCTCCAAGAAACGCCAGCCCGTCAATCGTGTCGTTAATTGCACCAAACGGTTGGAAGCCGGCATTGAGAGCAACTCCAGAAAGGTTATAGGGGACCACGAACCCACCTTGGAGGCCGACCCACATGATTTGGGCGACTGGGTCAAACGCTATCCCGCCGGCATTGGAGGGCGTGTTGAATGCGGAAGTGAAAATACCCGTGTTAGGATCCCAAGTGCCAACCTGTTGTGCACTCCAATTCGAAATCCAGATCTGTCCGTTGGCATAGGCCATCCCGACCACATCAGGTTGCGACTGCGTGCTTAAGATGGTTCCGGTGTTTAAATCAATGAGCTGGATGCCGTTGCCGTATTGGGCGTGATAAAGCTGAGATCCCGTCCAGATCATATCTTCATTGCAACAGCTTGTTGCCATTCCCGTAATCGGAGTCGAGCTCAGCAAGGCACCGGTATAGCTGACCGTGTTGATTGCGTTACTAAAAGGGTCCCCGGCGTAAAGGTAGTTTTGGCCACTTACGTCAGTCATTCCGTTAATGTTGAACGTTGTTGCGTTATTTGTTTCGCTGACGAAGTTGGCACCGTTTACCGTCGCCACACCGAATTGATCAGGAAGGACGCCGTCGAAGGAGTTCTGGTCGGAACCGATGAACAACGTGCCCGCTGAGGCGGGCCCGGCGACAAGTGTAGTAGCTAGAGCGAAAAGTGCGAAAGCGAGGGCGCTCGTCCAAACCATGGGGTTCTTCATCACCGACCTCTATGCAAGGTTGCCACGATTAAAATTAAATGCCTAATCGGGACGCTGCGCAATAACAATAGAGCTTGCTCCCGGTAGCCGAGAAATGGGGCAAACGGATCATTTGTGACCCCGGAAAATGCAAATTCGATAGACAAATCTGCCCTTTCCCATCATGTACAGCGTGGTTGCTTCTAGCGGGAGCGGATGCCGCTTCGGTCCAAACATGACTTTTGTGATGCACGCGCCATGTCGGTGGTGGGTCAGGTCCGGTCCAAGCGGGCGGGTCTCCGGGTTGGCTGCTTTTCGCCTACAACCCGACCTAAGCCCGGCATGACCGGCACTTCGCAGAAGGGCCAATAGCCGACACGGCGTCCCCGGATGCGAAAATCAATCGTGCGGGTGCTCCCCAGGGCAGCGCTCCACTTCGACGGTAACATGCGACAGCCCCGGGAGACCGGCGAGCCGCTTCTTGTACTGTCCGGGCGAGCGCGGTTCGTCAGACACCACTGAAATGACGGCGGCGAGATGGCCGGGCCCGATGCGCCAGAGGTGCAGATCGGAAATGCGATCACCCTTCTGTTCGATGCGGGCGGCGATCTTACGCGCGAGGCCGGGATCGGGGCAGGTGTCGATGAGGATGGCGCCGGCCGAGCGGATGAGCGTCCACGACCAACTCAGAATGACCACTGTCGCGATCAGCCCCATCAGTGGGTCCATGAACAGCCAGCCGAACTGGCGGCCGAGCAGCAGACCGGCGATGACCAGCACCGAGACGGCGGCGTCGGCCATGACGTGCACAAAGGCAGCGCGCAGATTGTGATCGGCGTGGATGGCGGCGGCGCCGTGGGCGTGATCGTCATGGCCGCCATGCTCATGATCGTGGTCATGCGCGTGATCGGGCACGTGGTGATGCACATGCCCGTGGCCGTGATGGTGCTCGTGATCGTCGCGCAGCAGATAGGCGCTCAAGAGGTTGACGCCGAGACCGACCACCGCGATCGGGATCGCCTGGCTAAAGGCGACCTGAACCGGGAAGATGAAACGCTCGATGCTCTCGTAGCCAATCAGCAGCGCGATCATGGCAAGCGCGATGGCGCTGGTGAAGGCGGCAAGGTCGCCGAGCTTGCCGGTGCCGAAGGCGAGCCGCGCGTCATGGGCGTAGCGGCGCGAATAGCTGTAAGCGAGCGCGGCGATCAAGAGAGCGCCGGCGTGGGTCGACATATGCAGCCCGTCGGCGATCAGCGCCACGGAGCCGAACCACCAGCCGCCCAGTATTTCCGCCGCCATCATGGCGGTGCAGATGGCGATGACGGCCCAGGTCTTGCGCTCGTTTCTCTCGTGTGCGTCGCCCAGGAACACATGGCTGTGGCGGAAATCCTCGATCGAATGCGAGTGCATGATGGCTCCGTCTAGTTTTGAGTGTCTTCTACCATAACTGTGGCCGTGGCAATCAGCCCGCGATGTCCGCCTTGGGTCCAGCCTGTGTGGAAACGCATTGATTTGATAGAGTGATTCCGATCAGCGGGGGATCGGAATGAAGCGGTTCATTGAGGGCGAGGATCGACGGCAATCGACACTGCTTCCCGATAGCTTGGAAGACTATGTGACGGAGGACAATCCGGTCCGTGTCATTGATGCCTTCATTGATGAGTTGGACCTGCAAGCGGTGGGGTTCGCGGGTGCTGTACCGGAGGTGACCGGGCGGCCAGCCTATCATCCCGCGACGCTGCTGAAGATCTACCTCTATGGCTATCTCAACCGCGTCCAGTCTAGCCGGCGGCTGGAACGGGAGACCCAGCGCAACATCGAGCTGATGTGGCTGACGGGTCGGCTGATGCCCGACTTCAAGACCATCGCCGACTTCCGCCGCGACAACGGACCGGCGATCCGCGCGGCTGGCGCGCAGTTCGTCGAGCTATGCCGCAGGCTCAACCTGTTCACCCAGGCCGTCGTGGCCATCGACGGCAGCAAGTTCAAGGCGGTCAACAACCGCGACAAGAACTTCACGGTGGCCAAGGTCGCCAAGCGGATCGAGCAGACGGAGGCCAGCATTACGCGCTACCTGGCCGCTTTGGACCGTGCCGACCGGCAGGACAGCGATGTGGCCGAGGCCACGACAACCCGCCTCAAGGAGAAGATCGAGGGGCTGCGGCGGCAGATGCAGTCTCTCAAGGAGATGGGAAGGCAGGTCGAGGCAGCGCCCGACAAGCAGGTCTCCTTGACCGACCCCGACGCGCGCTCGATGGCGACCAGCGGCAAGGGCACCGGCACCGTCGGCTACAATGTCCAGATCGCCGTCGATGCCGAGCACCATCTGATTGTCGCGCACGAGGTAACCAACATCGGCAGCGATCGGGCGCAACTGACCTCGATGGGCCACAAGACCCGCGAGGCGACCGGATGCGGGGAGATCACGGTGCTGGCCGATCGCGGCTATTACAACGGCGACGAGGTGCTGGCCTGTGAGGGCGTTGGCATTCTGCCCGTAATCCCCAAGACCCAGACCTCCGGCAACGCCAAGCGCGGCCTCTTCACCGTGGCGGACTTCATCTACGACGCCGAGAACGACCGCTACACCTGCCCTGCGGGCAAGTTCCTGACCAGGGGCAAGGTGCGCTCCGATCGGCGCGACAATATCGATCAATACCGCAACCTCACGGCCTGCCTGACATGCGTGCTCCAATCCAGATGCACGCCTGATAAGGTAAAGCGCGTGAAGCGCTGGGAGCACGAAGGCGTTCTCGACAAGATGCAGGCTAGGCTCGACCGCATGCCGGAGGCCATGACGATCCGCCGGCAGACCGTCGAACATCCGTTCGCGAGCCTAAAGACATGGATGGGCAGCACCCATTTCCTGACCAAGACCCTCCCAAGGGTTCAAACCGAGATGAGCCTACAGGTGCTGGCATACAATATGAAACGAATGATCAACATTTTCGGCGCCAAGCCGCTGATGAGGGCCATCGTCGCCTGACCACGCTTGCCTGTCGGCGCGTGCCATCGCTGCACGCGCAAGAGCGGCCTGTCATCAGTGGTCATGCAATCGCGTTTTCACACGACCTCGGTCAGATTCAGCGGTTAGCTCTTGTGCGATATAGGTCGGCGATACCCGCCACAGCCGACGTTAGGCGCGCCCCGCGTGACAGCTGACTCGGGCCACAAGCGGACATCCATTGATCCGAACGGATTGTGGTCGCGTGAAAGTCTGGACGGGTCCCAGAGGACAAGTTCAACGAAGGGAGTGGAACCCGGCAGCAAGGTTCCACGTCCTTCGATTTTTAGAAAGTAAAAATCGAGTTGACTCTCACACCCTTCCTTCATCCGGGCGGGCGATGCTTTCAAGAGAAAGCCAAGTATGAACCAAGGCTCGCACAGCCACGAATAGTTTCGGCAGACGGGAGCATGAAATGAAAAATATCGTTCCTATTACGCTTCGCCGGAATTTTGACTTAACCGATCTTCTCAGCCTATCAGGCATGATTGCAGTGGGCTATGTGTTCTTAACATGCGGGCCTATGCTGTAAGAGTTCATCAGCTCACCTCGCTGATTGGACGAGCTGACCCTCCGTGTGGCGCGGCCGGAAATTCGCATACGCGTCACATGTGGGTCATTCGCGACTAGAATAATCAAGGACCGATGCACTCGAATGTCTGCTTCGCCCCGGAAGCGACCGCCGGTCGGCAAGGGCTTAAACTGTAGCGATGGGCCAGAAGCTGCCGTTGCGCCAATTTTCGCATCGGACAGCAGAAATGGGCGCCCCTTGGTCGAAGCCCCCGCAGCGAAGTTTAGATTGCGGCCCACTGGCCGCGCTCTGCGGAGAATGACGCGTGTCACTTATGCGTAAGTGCCGCCACCTTCTTGAGATGGTCGATGGCATTTTTCGCGCCTTCAGTCTTGGTCAGGTAGTCGAACGTCGTTTCTTCGTCGTCCAGGACCGGGGTGAGCGCCTGGTCCGTATAGAACCGATAATTCGGGTCACGTTCGATGCGGCGCTTGAGAGCCAATATCTGCCATATGGTCTTGATGAACCGCGCATTGCTCACAAGCAAGTCGCGCCAATAACCAAGATAGAATGCCAACTGCCCCTCTTTTGGCAGCCCAGGTCGGTGCTCGCTCGGATGTTTCATCCGGATGAGGCCACTCTGCAACGGATGCACCTTTTCGAGCTGCATCATGGTTGAGAACTGGATCAGAACCTTTGCGAGACTCATCATCGGGACATTGGTCACCGCCGCCCGCCGCAGCAGCGTTTCGATGTGCTCGGGCGTGTAGTAGCGGGCCCAGGCCTCTTCGTAGATGGCCTGCAAGGCATCCCGCGACATCTTCGGGTGGTCGCAAACAACATGCTCCAGGTCGTACTTGTTAAGGTCGGAGTCCATATCGACCTGTTTGCCCCACAGCACCTTGTGGTCTTCCGACCCCGGCAGCGGCGTCAGGAGGTTGAACTCGACAAGATCGAGCGGAAGCTCGCGCTGGATGATCTCGATATCGCGCCGGATCGTTTCCGGCGTTTCGCCGGGGAACCCGAGAATGTAGCCGGCGTAGACGAAGATGCCTTGCGCCTTCCAGGCGAGAAGCATCTTCCGGTATTCGGTGATCTTATTCTGCTTCTTCTTGGCAGCAACAAGATTGTCAGGGTTGATATTTTCCAGCCCGATGAACACCCTCGTGACGCCGGCCTGCTTGGCCTTTTCGATGAACCGCGGAATTTTGTGGCACATCGTGTCAACCTGGATCATCACGCCGAGCGGGATCTTGTCCACCTCGCGCAACTTCGCCAGTCGATCGAAAAGAGCCTCCCACTCCCTGTTGCGGGCGAAATTGTCATCGGTGATAAAAAACCGCGTAATGTTCTGCTTCCAGTTGTCGCGCACGATCTTCTCGATATCGTCGGGCGTGCGATAGCGGGATTTGCGGCCCTGCACGTTGATGATGGTGCAGAACGAACATTGGAACGGACAGCCGCGGCCAGCATCGAAGCTCGTGTTGGTTCCGGCCGTGCGCTTCACGAATTCCCGGGGCAGGAACGGAATTGGCGTGCCGCCCATGCCGGGCAAGTCGTTCATGTAATTGTAAAGCGGCTTCATCGCGTCCGCCGCGGCATCGCGCAGAAAATCGTCAAAGCGATTTTCCGCCTCGCCGGCGAAGAGCGAGATTCCGAGATCGCGCGCGCTATCGAGATCGACCGCCGATCCGTCGAGCATCGACAGGCAACCGGAAACGTGGAATCCGCCCATTGCGACTTGAATACCCGCCGCTCGGAACGATCGAGCGATATCAAGTGCACGCGGGTACTGGTTGGACTGCACCCCGACCAGTGCGAGAAGACCAAAGTTTCCGTGTTTGCGAAATCTCCGGATGAGCTTCCGGAACTTTACGCGGGTGTTGGTCTCGTCAATGACCTCGATGTCAATGGCGACATCGGGGCCGAGTACCTGCCGTTCAGCGGAATCGACTGCCAGGCCATAGAGGACCGCGAGCGAATTGGAAGGGATCAGCGCCCGCCACCAGCGAATAACGTATCCGTCATCGTGGTAATGGGACGGCTTGACCAAAATCAGCTGAAACCGGCGCTTCGCTTCCGGCCGATAAGATGCCACCACGTCCTCCAAATGGGCGAGAAATCAACCGCATCTGTAACATCATCCCCATTAACCAGCAACGCAAAGGGGTATCGTCTCACAGCCTTTGACCAGATCGGATTACCGGTACGGCGGCCACCGGTGTCTATTCCGGGTCATTCTCGACCAGGACGTCGCCAACGGCATCTCCGACTATGTCGGCGGTACCCCCTAATACGGAAGTATAATCGGGATACCGACGCCTGCGGTGACGGGACTTAGTTGAGCGGTTCGTCCACAAGACCGAATAGTATCAGCGGGTCGCAACTCGCTACGATGAACCCGCTGCCGACTGCCTTGCCTTCATCCAACCCGCGTCGATCAAGCTACAGCTGCGCACTTCACCCCTTCTCCCCGACCGGCTTGCGCCTGCGCGAGGGGAAACTCATGACCGGCTCGGCGCTCTCGCCCAAGAGTTGTTTCATCACCGCATAGAGATCGTTTTTGGCCTCGAAGCCGATGCCGGGCACGTCCGGCATCGCCACCCGGCTGTCCACCACCTTGCAGGCGTCCGCGAAGCCGCCGAATGGCGCGAACACTTGCGGATAAGACTCGTTACCGCCGAGCCCGAGGCCAACCGCAATGTTGAGCGCAAACTGGTGGCCGCCGTGCGGCACGCAGCGGCGCCGCGACCAGCCGTGCTGGTAGAGCATGTCGAGGGTGCGCAGGTATTCGACCAGGCCATAGGACAGTGCGGGATCGAACTGCAGCCAGTCGCGGTCCGCGCGCAGGCCGCCGTGGCGGATCAAGTTGCGCGCGTCCTGCATGGAGAACAGGTTCTCGCCGGTGGCGAGCGGCGGCCGATAACGCGAGGCCAACGCCGCGTGCATGAGATAGTCGAGCGGGTCGAGCGGCTCCTCGTACCAGCGCAGTTTAAGCGGCGCGATGGCGTCGCCGCAGGCCAGCGCCCCGTCGATGCTGTAGCGGCCGTTGACGTCGACGCACAGATTCTCGCCCTTGCCGACGATCTTGAGCACCGCCTCGATGCGCATGAGGTCGGTCACCAGGTCGGCGCCGCCGATCTTGATCTTAACGGTGGAATAGCCGAGGTCGAGATAGTGCTTCATCTCGTCCTGCAGTCCGTTGACCTCCTTTTCCGGATAGTAATAGCCGCCAGCGGCGTAGACCCAGGCCGTCTCGTCGGCCTGGCCGTTGTTGTAGCGGTCGGCGAGCAGTCGCCACAGCGGTACGCCTTCGGCTTTCGACACCGCGTCCCACAGCGCCATGTCGAGCACGCCGACGGCAACCGAGCGCTCGCCGTGGCCACCCGGCTTCTCGTTGCGCATCATCACATCCCACGCCTTGACCGGGTCGATGAGGCCACGCTCGTCGATGATTTCGTCCGGCCTGGCGTTCTTCAGGCGTGGGATGAAACGTTCGCGCAGGAGACCCTGCGGCGCATAGCGCCCGTTTGAATTGAAGCCAAAGCCGACCACGGGCTTCCCGTCACGCTCCACGTCGGTGAAGATCGCAACCACGCTCGCGGTCATCTGCGAGAAGTCGATATAGGCATTGCGGATCGCGGACGAGATGGGAACGACGATGTCGATGATATTGGTGATACGCATTCCAGCAACTCGGCGGGGTGGTCCAAGCCACTTCCCTTAGCGCCGGCGGAGCGCGAACGCCAGTATCCCCTAGGCTACTACCGTTAAAGGCCGCGCAGGAAGCTCTGATATGCCGGATTGGTCTTGAGCGCGTCGCCGCCGGCCTGGGTCAGTTCGTCCACGCTGGCGGCCGGCAGCGTAAAGGAGGTCGGCACCGCGTTCAGCCGCTTGGCGCGCTCGGCGTCCAGTTGCTCGAACGACACACGCACGATGGTGAACTTCACGTCGCGGCAGTTCCAGCGGCCGGCTTTGCCGCGCAGGCGCGCCACCTCGGCGCTCTTCAGGCCGCAGCGCCAGCGGATCAATTGACCGCGCCAGTTGTTCATCGTGGCCTGGAAGGCGGCGTAGCTCGAGCGCTTGTTGGCGTCGAGCATGGTGTCCATCACGGCGCCGATCAATTCCTTGCCGACCGGGCCCTCTACCGTCTGCGACCAGTTGCCCTGCGGCCCGACGCCCGCATCCACCACGACGAACAAGAAGCGGCGCAGATTCGCCGCCTCAGCCGGCCGCAACGGCCCGTACGGCGTGCCGGAAGCCGCGCGCGCGATGGTGAGGCCGCTCAGGCCGTAATTGTCGGCCAGGCCGCCGTCGAGCAGCTTGACGTATTTCACCTGGCCCGAGCGCGCGCGTTCGAGCCCCTTGGCATAGGCATAGAGGAGCGGCGATTCGCCCGGCTTACCGGCCGCCTGCGCCACCATCGCCGGCAACGGCGTTTTGCATTCTCCGTGGAACGACTCGATGACGATCGGTGCGAACGCACCCGGCACCGCGGCCGACGCCGCCACCGCGCCCGCCACCGGATATTCGGCGAGATTGCTGCACATGGCGGCGAAAGTCAGCGGCGCGAACAGGAACGGCGTACGGCTATAAATGTCGGTGGCGTTGATCAGCACGATCGGCCGGCGCCCGATCAGCGCGCCAAATGTGGCGTCGTGGAAAAGATGGGCGTTGAACCAGTCGCGCAGTTCGTTGTCGGTGTTGACGCCGCCGCCGAGCGCGCGGTCGACATTGATAAGGCTGACGCGGGTATTCAATGCCGCCATCACGTCCTGTGTGAGGAACTGTCGACGGAAATCGTCGAGCGCGGCACGGCCCTTCAGCCCGTAATATGCGGCGATGACCGATCCGCCGGAGACGCCGGAAACGATGCCGACATGGTCGAGCAGGTCGCGGCCACCAATATGCGGCGTCGGGGTGCGCTGCAGTTGCTTGAGCACACCAAAGGCGAACGCCGCCGCGCGCGTGCCGCCGCCGGAAAACGCCAGGCCGACAACGGTGCCGCCGGTGTCGCCTTTGCGTTCGGCCGCCTGCGCGGCCTGGATGAGCGTGCCGGCAAAGGGATTGGTGGAAGGTTTGTTGAGCGGCAGATTGTACACAGTCGCACAGCCGCCGAGCGCGAGCGCGATGCCCATCAACGTAAACGCAACTCGAATACGCATCGGTGCCCCTACCGCCGATCCGCGGTCACCGCCGGACCGGTGGCGGTCACGGCCTCCCGAAATTCCAACGGCTGCCGCTCGATATACTAGGCGCCAGCCGCCAAGCTGTCATCCCATTTCACCTGCCGGCGACTGACGTCAGGCGGCGTTCTTA
Source organism: uncultured Pseudomonadota bacterium (assembly GCA_963732895.1). Classification (GTDB taxonomy): domain Bacteria; phylum Pseudomonadota; class Alphaproteobacteria; order Rhizobiales; family Xanthobacteraceae; genus Pseudolabrys. The sequence goes on from CAVTBG010000015.1 coordinate 276,373, forward strand.
TTTGCGTGCCGGCGCATATCGGGCGCATAAAAAAGCGGGGCGCGCCTTGCACGCGCGCCCTGCGGCACAATGCAGACAGATGGATGGCGGTCAGCTCTTCAGCCGCTTATTGCACTCGCTGTAGTAGCCGCCGCCTTTCTCAGTCCACTTCATACCGCCATTGGCGTTCTTCGCCTTGTTGGCCTTGTATTGGTCGAGGCAAGTGTGCATACGCGCCTTGCCCGGCGACTCCTTGGCGTATTTCGAGCTGACTGCCCGCGGAAACACCGCGGAGGTGGCGTGCATCGGCGCCGCCATCGGCTTCTTCGCCATCTTCTTCGCAGGCTTTGCCGGCGCCGCAGCGGGCGCGGCAGCCGCCGTAGGCTTGGCTGCGGCGCCGCATTCCGCCTTGCGGAAGTCGTTCCACTTCATGCCTTTGAGCGTACCGGCCTTCTGCGCGGCCTTATACTTCGCGCTGCATTCCTTCATGGTCAACGCCATCGCCGGCCCGCTGCCAGCAATGGCAAAAGCCAAGACAATAGACGCACAGATCAGTCTCGATTGACGATTCATCGAATCGTTCTCCTCCAGCGTGGCCGAATCACCATTAGAACCTCCGCCGCGAACAAACGCCGCGGCGGTCTTCTCCTGTGCAACCGAGACGCCAGCTCACGTTTCGGTCGGCTCATCGAGCGTCCCATTCGGGCTCATCTTGTCCACCGTATCCGGTAGATACTTGGACATCATCTCGAGAACCTTGTCGGTCGGCACGCCGATCGAGTTGGCAATTTGCTGCACCTGTTCATTCCCAAGCGCTTCGCGTACTTGCTCGGTCGTGATTGACAGGTTGGCACCATTGCCGAGCCACGACGACACCTGGTCCTTGAGCCCGCTTTCCTGCAGCTTGGCGAGCAAGCCGCCGACGCTGCCGAGGTCGGACTTGCCGAGAACCTAACTCATCAATGCCGGTGCGTTGGCTCCGAGCTGTCCCATGGCTTGGCCTGCGAGGTCGCCCAAGGCACCCTTCAGACCGCTTCCTAGTTGATCAAACAAACCCATGATCAGACATCCTTTGCGCGTGCAAACCGTGCTGTCACTTCAGCTCCCGACTGCGTCGTGAACACATTTCTTGGTGAAGCTTGTCTGAGCGGCGCCGTGCAGCTTCTTCGTCATTGCCTGCGTCTTGCATGACGCCCCGGCGTCCTTCTCACATTTCTTCATAAAGCTGGTGAGCGCCGCACCATGCAGCTTTTTGCCGGTGGCGGTCGCTTTGCAAGTTCCAGCTTGAGCGGTGGTGGCGATCGCAAAGGTGCAAGCAATCGCGGCGATGATCAGACGCTTCATTCGTGTCTCCCCAGAGCAATGTTTGAAAAACTCGACCGCAATTGGGAGAAACGACACCTCATCAATCGTCGCCTCCCAAGCAAACTTAATAGCAACTTGCAAATATAACGACAATCGACCTTTGATATGGCTCAATAGCCTTGGCTTTTTTTGCGGAGCCGAGAACAATAAAGTTGCGCCATGAGGGCCAGAACGGCGGCTCAAGCGGAACAATGCGTCACGCGCGACAACTCATGACGGCTCTAATCGACACAGCACTGCCGGCGGTTGTAGCGGTGACGGTTGTTTGATACCGAACGGAACGAATGTGACTAACGATTGAGCAGCAATGACAGCGGCGGCGGAAATGAGGTGACGAACTGCCTCAAAGATCGAGTTAGCCGCGTCGCAGGATCAGCGTGCCGAACGTGCCTGCGATCAGTGAACCGGCGAGCACGCCCAGCTTGAGCTGCGTCTCGTAGCTCGGGTCCAGTCCTTCAAAGGCCAGCGAGCCGATGAACAGGCTCATGGTGAACCCGATGCCACATATCACGCAGATCCCGAACAGTTGACGCGACGACGCGCCGGCCGGTGCCGCGGCGAGGCCCGTGCGGAGCATGAGCCAGCACATGCCGAAGATGCCGACCGTCTTGCCAACGACGAGGCCGGCGGCGATGCCGAGCGGTATCGCGTTCAACAGGCTTTCCGGCGAGAGCCCCACCAGCGTTACGCCGGCGTTGACGAAGGCGAATGTCGGAAGCACCAGGAACGCGATCCACGGATGCAGCGCGTGCTCAAGCGCACCGGCCAGCGGGGCGCCGTCGCGGTCCTTCATCGGTATCGCCAGCGCCGTCACCACGCCGGCAAGGGTAGCGTGGACGCCCGACTTCAGAACGCAGACCCAGATCGCCAGGCCGACGACAATATAGGCGTCCGCGCGGCGAACGCCGGCGCGGTTGAGAACGAAGAGGCCGGCGATCCCGACCAAAGCCAGAATCAAGGCAATGAGCGACAGATCGGCGGTGTAGAACACGGCGATCACCACAATGGCGCCGAGGTCGTCGATGATGGCGACGGCGGTGAGAAACACCTTCAGCGACGCCGGCACGCGCGAGCCGAGCAGCATGACGATGCCGAGAGCGAAGGCGATATCAGTCGCGGCCGGAATGGCCCAGCCGCGCAGCGCCACCGCATCGCCCACGTTGATCAGCGCGTAAACGCCGGCGGGGACGACCATTCCACCGAGCGCCGCGGCCGCCGGCAGGATCGCCTGGCTGGGCGAGGCCAGTTCGCCCTCAACGAATTCGCGTTTGATCTCCAGCCCGACGAGAAAGAAGAACATCGCCATCCAAAGGTCGTTGACCCAGAGCAGCAGCGGCTTGTGGAGCACCAGCATGCCGCCCACATCGACCGTTCCCGGTAGCTGGGTGAATTCGGTGTAGAGGCCGCGCCAGGGCGAATTGCTGAACGCGAGCGCGGCGAGCGTGGCGATGCCGAGCACCACGCCGCCGGCCGCCTCGTGGCTGAAGAAATCGCTGAACGCATCGCGCGCAGCGGTCACCACCGTTTTGTCTTGCGTTTTACCCTGCTCGTGGGAATTACTGGCCATCAGCGTCGTCTCCCCCGGTGCAGCGCGTCGTGAGTCGCCCGTCCTTCATATCCCCGAGGGGCGCCGCTCGCTACCGCCGCTGATGACATCGGGATTGGAGGCTGAGATTCTTGAATAAGCCTGCGTGGTTAGGTCGCGGCGAGGCACGTTGACACAACCCCCGTCGTCGACAAATTTCGCGCGGTGACAAGGATTTGGACTACCGCAACGCCGCACGCGGCCGCGCACGTCCGAGGGGGGAGAGCGCAGGCCATGACCGCACACGCGGCGTCTCACGTCTATTTCGGTTTGAACCCGATGTGGGTCGCGACCTGCGTCCTGGCCATCACCTATGCCGTCATCATGTCGGAGCGGGTCAATCGCGCCATCGTGGCGTTGGCCGGCGCCGGCATCATGATCATCATCGGCGTGCTGGACCAGGAAGAGGCCATCAAGGGCATCGACTGGAACACGCTCGGTCTGCTCACCGGCATGATGATCCTGGTGTCGGTATCGCGCCGCTCGGGCATGTTCGAGTTCGTCGCGGTGTGGGCTTCGCGGGCGGCGAAGGCGCACCCCGGCGGCATTTTGCTGTTGCTGCAGCTCGCGACCGCAGTCTTGTCCGCCCTGCTCGACAACGTCACGACCGTGCTGCTGATGGTGCCGGTTACAATCGCGGTGACGCAGACGCTGAAGGTGCCGCCCTACCCCTATCTGTTCGCCGAGATCATGGCCTCCAACATCGGCGGCACCGCCACGCTGATCGGCGACCCGCCCAACATCATCATCGGCTCGCAGGTCGGCCTCACCTTCAACGACTTCCTCTACCACCTAGCGCCGGTCATCGTCGTAATCCTCGCGGTGCAATTGGTGATGATCCACATCCTGTGGGGCAAGGACCTGCGCGCCACCCGAGAGGCCGAAGAGGCCGTCATGGCCATGCGTCCGGCCGACGCAATCAAGGACTGGACCCTGCTGAAGCAATCGCTTGCCGTGCTCACCGCGGTGATGATCGGCTTCGTGCTGGCGCGGGAGCTTCATCTCGAGCCCGCCACTGTCGCGCTGTTCGGCGCCGCCGTCCTGATGCTGCTCGACAATTGGCAGCATCATTCCGAAAAGGCCTCGCACAATATCCATACCACTTTTGGCGACGTGGAATGGATCACCATCTTTTTCTTCCTTGGCCTGTTCGTAGTGGTGCATGGCGTCGAGGTCGGCGGCCTCTTGCACCTGCTCGCTAACAAGCTGGTGGCGGCGACCGGCGGAAGCCTGCCAGCGACCGGCTATGCGGTGCTGTGGGCGTCCGCTTTCCTGTCGGCGATCGTCGACAATATCCCGTTCGTCGCGACCATGATTCCGCTCATCAAGAGCGTGGCGCCGGCCTTTGGCGGCGCGGACCACATTCAGCCGCTGTGGTGGTGCCTGTCGCTCGGCGCCTGTCTCGGCGGCAACGGCACCCTGGTCGGCGCCTCCGCCAACCTGACGGTGGCCGGCATTTCCGAGCGTAACGGGGTGCCGTTCCGCTTCCTCACCTACACGCTCTACGCCGCGCCGATGACCGTCGTCTCAATCGCCATCTGCAACGTTTATGTGTGGTGGCGGTATTTCTAAGCGATGCGTGCCCCGGACGCGGCGCGGCACGAAGTGGTACGTAGCAGATCCGGGACAAGCCGGACTGCCATCTTGACTCATTAGCGCCGTTGCCGGAGTTTCCCCGCCGGGGTGCAGGGTGCGAACGGCCACAAGGCCGAGTACCCGTGAATTTGGGGGAACTCGCCTATGGCCGCGCACGCGGTTTCGCACGCATTTTTCGGCATGAACGCGATGTGGGTTTCGACCTGCCTCCTGGCCATCACCTACGCCACCATCATGTCGGAGAAGGTCAACCGCGCGATCGTCGCGCTGGTCGGCGCCGGGTTGATGATCCTGGTGGGCGTGCTCGACCAGCACGAGGCCATCCGCGGCATCGATTTCAACACCATCGGCCTGCTCACCGGCATGATGATTCTGGTGTCGATCTCGCGCCGCTCCGGCATGTTCCAATATCTGGCGGTGTGGTCGGCGCAGGTTGCGAAGGCCCATCCCGCCGGCATCCTGATCATCCTGCAAGTCACGACAGCAGTGCTGTCGGCCTTCCTCGACAACGTCACCACCGTACTCTTGATCGTCCCGGTGACTTTGGCGATCTGCAAGACGCTCAAGGTTCCCGCCTACCCTTACCTGTTCGCCGAGATCTTTGCCTCCAACATCGGCGGCACCGCCACGTTGATCGGCGACCCGCCCAACATCCTGATCGGCTCGCAGGTCGGCCTCACCTTCAACGATTTCGTCGTCAACCTGGCGCCCATCATCCTCGTGGTGATGGCGGTTCAGGCGCTCATCATCCATATCCTCTGGGGTAAGGACCTGAGGGCTTCGCACGACGCGGAAGAGCGCGTCATGGCGATGAAGGCGAGCAACTCGATCACCGACTGGGTGCTGCTCAAGCAGGCGCTCGCCATCCTCACGTTGGTTATGATCGCCTTCGTGCTGGCACGGCCGCTCAATCTGGAGCCCGCCACCATCGCGCTGTTCGGCGCAGCCATCCTAATGCTGCTCGACAACTGGTCGCACCATGCCGAGAAAGCCGCGCACAATATCCACCAGACCTTCGGCGACGTTGAGTGGATCACCATCTTCTTCTTCATCGGCCTGTTCGTGGTGGTGCACGGCGTCGACGTCGGCGGCCTGCTTGGGTTGCTCGCAAACAAGCTAGTCGCCGCCACCGGCGGCAATATCGCCACCGCCGGCTATTCGATCCTGTGGGCGTCGGCGTTCCTGTCGGCAATCGTCGACAACATCCCGTTCGTCGCCACCATGATCCCGCTAATCAAGAACATGGCGCCGTCTTTTGGCGGACCGGAGCACATTCAGTCGCTGTGGTGGTGCCTGTCGCTGGGCGCGTGCCTCGGCGGCAACGGCACGCTGATCGGCGCCTCGGCCAACCTGACGGTCGCCGGCATCGGCGAGCGCGAAGGCGTGCCATTCCGCTTCCTCACCTATACGCTTTATGCAGCGCCGATGATGATCGTCTCGGTGGCGATCTGCAACGTCTATGTCTGGTGGCGCTTTTTCTGAAGGACCGCCGCCGCTAACCCGCCGTTAGCCATCGTGCGCATGGAAGAGGCCGCCGGCATGCGCCGGCGGCGGTTCCATAACGGGCTTTTTACGACTCCCAGCCATTTCTGACTGAACCGCGCGGCCCGCCGCCGCGACCAACACTCGAGGCGAAACCTTCGGCGCGCCGGAGCGTTGGACGTGGGCGGCTTCCGCGAAGGAGCCGCGCAAGGTGAGGTTCGGGGTGATGGCAAGGCGCAGCGCAGCTACGGTCTTGCTTGGAGCGGCAGGCGTGCTGGCCGCCGCCATGGTGCTGTCCGTTGCGTCAGCACCAGCTTCCGCGGCCGGCTTGTTCGAAAGCATTTTCGGCGGTCTTGGCCGCACATTCGATAGCGGCCCACCCCCGCCGCAAACGCCCGCCTATGCCGAGCCGCTCAGCCCCCGGCCAATCGTTCCCCGGGAGCGTCTCGGTGAAAGCGGCCCAGGCGGTCCGCGCCATGTCTTCTGTGTGCGCACTTGCGACGGCCGCTACTTCCCGGTCCATCCGCACGCCGGCTTGAACGCCGCCCAGGCCTGTCATTCGTTCTGCCCGGCCTGCCAGACTCGCCTCTATTACGGCACGACAATCGACTATGCGGCGGCCCGCGACGGCAGCCGCTATATCAACCTCCCCAACGCCTATCTCTATCGCAAGCAACTGATCGCAGGCTGCAGCTGCAACGGCCGTAGCGCGGTGGGCCTGGCGCAGATCGCATCCAAGAGCGACCCGACTTTGCGCCGCGGCGACATCGTGGCGACGCCGAACGGCCTGTTTGCCTATGGCGGAGGTCAGGCGCGCAACTTCACGCCAGTCAAATCCTATGGCGGCCTTTCCAGAGGCGAGCGCGCCAAGCTCTCGGCGCTGCAAGTGACCCCGCTTGATCAGCGCGGCACCGCGGAAACGCCGGTGACACCGCCGACGTCGGCGGCGAGCGGCATGCCCGGCAATCGAACCGCTCAGAGATAGCCGGCGACTTCCTCGCCCAGCGACAGCGAGCTGGTCAGCCCCGGCGACTCGATTCCGAACAACTGAACGAGGCCCGGCAACCCGTGCTGCGGCGGCGCGTCGATCACGAAGTCCGCCGCGGGTTCACCCTTGCCAGTGAGCTTGGGACGGATGCCGGCATAGTCCGGCGCCAACGAATGATCGGGCAATCCCGGCCAATAGGTACGGATGCGCTCGTAGAAGATATCGGCGCGCTTGCAATCGACCTCGTAATTCTCGCGCTCGATCCATTCGACGTCCGGGCCGAAGCGCATGCGCCCCGCGAGATCGAGCGTGACGTGGACGCCCAGGCCACCCGGCATCGGCGTCGGATAGATCAGCCGTGTGAAAACAGGCTTGCCGGTGAAGGTGAAGTAATTGCCCTTGGCCAGCACCTGGCGCGGAATGCGCGCGGCCGGATAGTCCTCGATTTCGCGCGCCACGCTTTGCGCCCCGAGCCCCGCGCAGTTGACCAAGGCGTCGAAGACGAACGTACCGGCATCGGCTCCGCCGAAACGTACCGACCATTGCCCGTCTTCGCGGGCGGCGCCGAGTACCGGCGTGTTGAAGGCAATGGCGCCACCGGCGTCTTCCAACTCGCCCTGCAACGCCAGCATGTAGCCATGGGCATCGAGGATGCCGGTTTCCGGCGAGCGCAACGCGCCCTGGCATCGCAATTGCGGTTCGAGCGCTTGCGCGGTCTTACCGTCGATCAATTCCAGGCCTTCGGCGCCGTTGGCGCAGCCCTGATTCATGATCGACGCAACCCGTTCTATCTCGGCGTCATTTTCCGCCACCACGAGCTTGCCGCACTTTCGATGCGGCACCCCGCGCGACGCGCAGAATTGGTAGAGCATGCGACGGCCACGCACACAGTGGCGCGCGCGCAGCGAGCCGGGCGGATAGTAAAGCCCCGCATGGATGACTTCACTATTGCGGGAGGAAATGCCGTTGCCGATCCCGGACGTCTTCTCGGCCACCACCACCTCATGGCCGGCGCGGGCGGCTGCGCGGGCGGCGCCTAAGCCGACCACGCCGGCACCAATCACCAGGACTTGCATTGCAACTTTCCGTCTCGCTAGCGGAGCGAATTTGACTTTTGATACCCATTTGCGGCTAGCCGCTCATCAAATGTCAAATCCAAAGAAGCATTCCTGGCCGCGAAATAAAACCATCATTTGCTCGCAAATCGGTTTTAAAGCTTATGGGTATCCCCGCTTGACGCGACCCCGCCGTTGGGCAAATTCGTCCCAAATCCCTCGAAACAGGCGAGCTTTCAGCGATGCGGAAAATAGCTCTGATATTCGCAGCAGGCATGCTCGGCACCGCCTTGGCGGGCCCGGCCATGGCCGCGAGCTGTCACAACACCAAGAGTGTCGCGCGCTGGCTGGACCAGTTCAAACACGACGCGCTGGCGCAGGGCATCTCACAGCAAGTGCTGTCCGAAGCAGCAACCGAGCTTGTATACGACCCCGCCGTTATCCGCCGCGACCGCGGCCAGGCGTTCTTCCAGCAGACCTTTCTCGAATTCTCCGACAAGTTACTCGGCAGCTATCGCATCCCCAACGGCCAGAAGCAGATCAAGAAGCACGCCCCACTGTTCGGCCGCATCGAACAGCGCTTCGGTGTGCCGGCGCCGGTGCTCACCGCGTTCTGGGGGCTGGAAAGCGACTACGGCGGCAATTTCGGCAAGTTCAAGATCCTGCCCGCGCTCACCACGCTGGCCTATGACTGCCGGCGCGGCGACTATTTCCGGCCCGAGCTCATCGACGCGCTCCGCATCGTCCAGCGCGGCGACCAGCGCGTCGCCGACATGATCGGCAGTTGGGCCGGCGAATTCGGCGGCATGCAATTTACCGCCTCGCGCTATATCAAGTATGGCGTCGACTTCGACAGCGACGGCCGCATCGACATCATCCGGAGCACGGCGGACACGCTCGCCTCGGCCGCCAATTACCTGAAGGACCTCGGCTGGGAGCGCGGTGAGCCCTGGCTGCAGGAAGTTCGCGTGCCCGCGCGCATGCCCTGGCGCGAGGCCGACGTCGCCATCCAGCACCCGGTGTCGCAATGGGAGAAATGGGGTGTGCGCGCCGCGCACGGCCACCTGCCGCGCCCGGGCCTGCCGGCGTCGCTGATCCTGCCGATGGGGCGGCACGGCCCGGCCTTCCTTGCCTATCCGAACTTCAAAGTGTTCCTCGGCTGGAATTCGTCCTTCGTCTATTCCACGACGGTTGCCTACTTCGCCACGCGCCTTGCCGGCGCGCCGGTGGTCAGCCACGCCGCCACCAAGACGGTAAAGGCGCTGTCGACCGAACAGCTGAAGGAATTGCAGACGCTGCTCAACCGCGACGGCTTCGACGCCGGCGAGGTCGACGGCAAGCTCGGCAACGGCACCCGCGAAGCTGTGAAGAAGGCGCAGCTCAAGATCGGCATGCCGGCCGATTCCTGGCCTACCGCCGACCTGATCGCCAAGCTGCGCGGGGGTTGAGCGCGCTGCTTGCTCCATACCTCCCCCTGCAAGGGAGAGGTCGCCCGCCGAAGCGTTAGCAAAGGCGGGCGGGTGAGGGTCGTTCACCGTCGCCGCGTTTCTCCGTTAAATTAAGATCCCCTCCCCAACTCTCCCCTTTCAGGGGGAGGAAAGTAAAAAAATTCACCCCATCAGTTCGCTGTCGAGATGCTTCATCGCCAGTGGACCGTAGCGTTCGCCGGCGACCGCATCCTTCGGCACCGCGCGTTCGATTGCGGCCAGTTCAAAATCGGTGAGCGTCAAATCGAGCCCGGCGAGCGCATCGGCAAGCTGCGCGCGGGTGCGCGCGCCGATCAGCGGCACGATGTCGCCCCCGCGCGTGCGCAGCCAGGCAAACGCAAGCTGGGCGACGCTCACGCCGCGCAGCTCGGCGATTTTGCCGAGCGCCGCGACCAAAGCGCGGTTACGCTCGAAATTCTCGCCGCTGAAACGCGGCATGCGGCTGCGGATGGCGCCCGGCGTCGTGCCGTTTGAAAGCGTCGCCTCACTGAGCAACCCGCGAGAAAGCACGCCATAGGCGACCACCGGGATCCCGAGCCCGCGCGCCGCCGGCAGGATGTCCTTCTCGATGCCACGGCTCGCCAGCGAATATTCGATCTGCAGCTCCGCAATCGGAAAGCTTGCGGCCGCGCGCTTGAGCGTGCGGGCAGAGACTTCCGACAGGCCGATGTGACGCACGTAACCCGCTTTCACAAGGTCGGAGATCGCGCCGAGCGTATCCTCGATCGGCACCGCGCGGTCGTAACGCGCGGGCTGATAGAGGTCGATGTAATCGGTGCCTAGCCGGCGCAATGTGTAGGCGAGAAAGTTCTTCACAGCGGCGGGCCTGAGGTCGTAGCCAGTCATGGCGCCGTCAGGGCTGCGCAAGGCGCCGAACTTCACCGACAGGAAGGCGCGCTCGCGTTTGCCGCCTTTGAGCGCTTCGCCAATCAGCATTTCATTGTGGCCCATGCCGTAGAAGTCGGCGGTATCGATCAGCGTGATCCCGGCTTCCAATGCGGCGTGGATGGTGGCGATGCTTTCGGCGTCGTCGGGCGCGCCGTAGCCGCCCGACATGGCCATGCAGCCGAGCCCGGCGGGGGAAATAACCTGCTCACTCGAGCCAAGTTTGACGGTACGCATCTTCAATTCCGCTTTGTTGCCATTGCGGCTATCCAACCGCAGTGCGCTGTCACAATCCAGAGGGATCGCCAGAAGCGAAAATGGCGGCCACTGGGGGCCGCCATTTCATATTCGCTATTACCCTGAGGTGCGAGACTACTCGGCCGCGATGCGCACCTCCGGCGCCGCCGCCTTGATCTCGGCGGTAACGTGGCTTTCATACTTGGCGAAATTCTTCTGGAACATGGCCACGAGCGCACGTGCGGTCTTGTCGAACTCGGCCTTGTTCTGCCAGGTCTTCATCGGGTTCAATAGATGCGGCTCAACGCCCGGCACCGAGGTCGGCACCGAGAAGCCGAAATAAGGATCGGTGCGGAAGTCGGCTTGCCTGAGCGAGCCGTCGAGCGCGGCGGTGAGCAGCGTGCGCGTCGCCTTGATCGGCATGCGGCGGCCCTCGCCGTACTTGCCGCCGGTCCAGCCGGAATTGACCAGCCAAACGTCGACCTTGTGCTCGCTGATGTATTCCTTCAGCAGGTCGGCATAGACCGACGGATGCCGCGGCAGGAACGGTGCGCCGAAGCAAGTGGAGAATTCCGGCTCAACGCCCACCAGGCCCTTCTCGGTGCCGGCAACCTTGGCGGTGTAGCCGGAAAGGAAGTGGTACATCGCCTGGTTCGGATTGAGCTTGGCGATCGGCGGCATCACGCCGAAGGCATCGGCGGTCAGGAAAATGATGTTCTTCGGATGACCGGCGCGGCCGGAGCGCGACGCGTTCGGGATGTAGTCGAGCGGATAGGCCGAGCGCGTGTTCTCCGTCTTGGACCCGTCGTCGTAGTTGGGCTTACGCGTCACCGAATCGAAGACCACGTTCTCCAGCACCGTGCCGAAGCGGTTAGTGGCGTCCCAGATCTGCGGCTCGGCTTCTTGGCTGAGCTTGATGGTCTTGGCGTAGCAGCCACCCTCGAAATTAAAGATGCCGTCCGGGCCCCAACCGTGCTCGTCATCACCGATCAAAATCCGATTCGGATCGGACGACAACGTCGTCTTGCCCGTGCCCGACAGGCCGAAGAACAACGCGCTTTCGCCGTCATGACTGACGTTGGCCGAACAGTGCATCGGCATGACGTTCTCGGCCGGAAGATAGAAGTTGAGCGTCGTGAACACCGACTTCTTCATCTCGCCGGCGTAGGACGAGCCGCAGATCAGCACGATCTTGCGCGTGAAGTCGATCGCCACCATTGTGTCGGATCCCTCGCGACCGCCATGACGTTTGGCGTCGGGGCGGAACGACGGCAGATCGACGATGGTCATCTCGGGAACGAACTTGGCGAGTTCGGATTGGTCGGGCCGGATCAGCAATTGGTGAATGAAAAGGGAGTGCCAGGCGTATTCGGTGAAGACACGCGTTTTGATCCGGTATTTCAGATCGGCGCCACCATAGAGATCCTGGACGAACAGCTTCTTGCTCTTGGCGTGCGCGATGAAGTCGGCGAGCAGGTTATCGAAGTTCTCCCTGCTCATTTTGCGGTTGCCGTCCCACCACACCGAATTCTCGGTGAGGTCGTCGACGACCGTGTGCTTGTCCTTCGGACTGCGGCCGGTGTGATGGCCGGTCTCCGCGCAAAGCGCGCCGCCTTCCACGATGGTCGCCTCATTGGCGGCGACGGCGTGCTCGTAAAGCGCCGGCGCACCGAGATTCCAATGGATCTCAGCGAGATCCTTAAAACCGAATTTGTCGGCGCCGTAGGCACCGTTCCGCACACCCGTTTCTTGCACGAAATCCTCCCAACAGGCGGAACGCCTTGGACTTAAACCCCTCAGGGACCCGTCCGGGTCCATCCGCGTAAGACATAAGTATAGCCCCTCGTCTCGCGGCGCGCGACCATAGTCGCCACCATATTGATGGCGCAAGGTTAAATGCCATGCAAACCATGCGTAGTGCATTGCATAGTGGGCTTTGCCGCAGTGCAAAAACCAGCGCTGATGTCTGATCCATCACTCGGCTGCTCGAGCGGCCGCGTTAACGGCCGCGCGCATCCGCGGCGAGTTGCTTAAGGATTTGCCGCAGCGGACCCGGTCCGTTAACGCGTTGCGGAAAGGCGAGCCACAGCCCGCTGCGCCCCTGCTGCAATTCGACGCCCTCAGGGTTCAGACCAACGCAAGCCCAGTCTCCATCGGCTGCGCCGAGCAACTTGATCGCATAGAGTTCTGAGCGCATCGGCATGGTCCGCGTTCAAGTGCGCGATGGCCTCGTCCTCGGCTTCGACCAGTGGCTGCGCATCGCTGAGATCGGTGAGAACGTCGGCAGCGCCGAGATCGACAATGCGCCCGAAGCCCGCAACGAGATGCGCACGCGTGATGGTCATTCGGTAAAAGGCGAAGTCGGCAAAGCCGGCGAACATCTCCGCCTCCGGATTGCGGCGCAGATAGGCCGCACGCGCCGCCGCGTCCTCGACCGCCGCGGCGGTGCCCATCAGCATGATACGGGCGCCTTCCAAGGGGTCGCCCTCCTTGCGCTCGTCCAGCATCAGCGAGACCCGCGGATCAGCCAGCAGATTCTTGGTGTGCAAGGCGAGCGTCGACAGCAGCAGAAGCGGAGCACCCGCGGGGTCGGTGGCGACATTGACCAGCGAGCAATAGGGATCGCCCGAAACGGGGATCAGGGTCGCCAGCGCGCCCGAGCGGCCCTCGCGCAGGAGCTTCTTGGCGGCCTTTCGGGCATCGAAGGGTGCGTCGGGTGTCATGGAATTCCCTTGGAGCTCCCGAGGGGGGGTGTTTCGGGCGTCTGGCGCGTTAACCTTTGTTCAGCCGGGTGACGATCTTGCGCCAACCAAGCCATCTTTAGCCATCTTGGACCCAACGATCTTGAAATGGCTATCGAATCACATAGTTGTTGCAAAGAGGCCACATTTCAGACCCCGTTTATGGCGTTCAAACACGCGGGACGTCAGCCTGGAGAGGCTTCTAAGAGGGGCTCATGCCAACAATCGCTCTCGTCGACGACGACCGCAACATCCTGACCTCGGTGTCAATGGCCCTCGAATCCGAAGGCTATCGCATCATGACCTACACCGACGGGGCCTCCGCCCTCGACGGCTTCAAGACGTCGCCGCCGGATCTCGCCATCCTCGATATCAAGATGCCGCGCATGGACGGCATGGAGACGCTGCGCCGGCTGCGTCAGAAGAGCGACATTCCCGTCATCTTCCTCACCTCCAAGGACGAAGAGATCGACGAACTGTTCGGCCTCAAGATGGGCGCCGACGACTTCATTCGCAAACCGTTCTCGCAGCGGCTCCTGGTGGAGCGCGTGAAGGCGGTGCTGCGCCGCGTCAGCGGCGCCAAGGACGGCGTTCCGGTCAAGGAGACCGACAGCGCCAAAGTGCTTGAGCGCGGACAGTTGCGCATGGATCCCGAGCGTCACACCTGCACCTGGAAGAACGAACCGGTGACGCTGACGGTCACCGAGTTCCTCATCCTGCAGGCTCTGGCCGCGCGTCCCGGCGTCGTGAAAAGCCGAAACGCACTGATGGACGCCGCCTACGACGACCAAGTATATGTCGACGACCGCACCATCGACAGCCACATCAAGCGGCTGCGCAAGAAGTTCAAGGTGGTCGATTCCGACTTCGAAATGATCGAGACGCTCTACGGCGTCGGCTACCGCTTCAAGGAATGATGACGCAGGTTTAATGCGGCCATCGCGGGTGATTGACTGACGGAGCGGCCCGGCTTGCGGTAAAGTCTCAGGGGGCAGATACCGCGCACGATCCGGCCGTTTTCGGGTAAGATCATGCGCCCCTGAAAACGGTCCACGATAACCCGGCTGGCTTTCAACCGTGCTCGATCGAACCGTAGAGATCATCGCACCGAAGCCGAACGCCGACGCCGAACGGCCCGGCGAGGCGAAGCCGCGGCGCGCGCGCAAGCGCGTGACGGACGCCCTGCGCGGCGCCGGGCAGTTCGCCTGGCAGTTCTTCGTGCGGCAGAGTTTCTCGAGCCTCACCCGCCGCATCGTCATCCTCAATCTCGCCGGTCTGGTCGCCCTGGTTACCGGCGTTCTCTATCTCTCCCAGTTCCGCGCCGGGCTGATCGACGCGCGCGTGCAGAGCCTGTTGGTGCAGAGCGAGATCATCGCCGGCGCCATCGCCGCCTCGGCGACCGCCGATTCCGACACCGATTCCATCACCATCGATCCCGACCGGCTCCTGCAATTGCAGACCGGGCAGAGCTTCGGCCCGTCCGACAATTCGATGTCGAGCATCGAATTCCCGATCAATCCTGAGCGGGTGGCGCCGGTGCTGCGCCGGCTGGTATCGCCGACCAAGACCCGCGCGCGCATTTACGACCGCGACGGCGTCTTGATTCTCGACAGCCGCAATCTCTACGGCCGCGGCGACGTGCTGCGCTTCGACCTGCCGCCACCCAGCGCCGAGAAGCCCGGCTTGATCGAGCACGCCTTCATCGCGCTCAGGCGCTGGTTCGGGCGCGGCGACTTGCCGCTCTATCGCGAACTCGGACCGGAGAACGGCAAAGGCTATCCGGAGGTGGCGCAATCGTTGCGCGGGCAGCACGCCAGCATGGTGCGGGTCAACAGCCGCGGCGAGGTCATCGTGTCGGTGGCGGTGCCGGTGCAGCGCTTCCGCGCGGTGCGCGGCGCGTTGATGCTGTCGACGCAGGGCGCCGACATCGACGACATGGTGGAGGCCGAGCGGCTCGCCATCGTCAAGGTGTTCCTGGTCGCGGCCGGCGTCATGGTGGTGTTATCGATGCTGCTCGCCGGCACCATCGCGGGCCCGGTGCGCCGGCTGGCTGACGGCGCCGACCGCGTGCGCCGGCGTATCCGCAGCCGCGTCGAAATCCCCGACTTTACCCGCCGGCGCGACGAGATCGGTCATTTATCGGGGACACTGCGCGACATGACCAACGCGCTCTACACCCGCATCGAGGCGATCGAAAGCTTCGCAGCCGACGTCGCGCACGAGCTGCGCAACCCGCTTACCTCGCTGCGCTCGGCTGTGGAAACGCTGCCGCTCGCCAAAACCGAGGAAAGCCGCAAACGCCTGCTCGAGGTCATCGAGCACGACGTCAAGCGGCTCGACCGGCTGATCTCGGACATTTCCGATGCCAGCCGCCTCGACGCCGAATTGCAGCGGCAGGAAGCGGCGCCGGTCGAACTGACGAAACTGCTCGAGGCGCTGGTCGCCGCCGCCAATGAAATCCACACCAACGACGTCACCGTCACCTTGAGCTTCGAGGGTGGCAAGCCCGACGATTTCAAGGTGCCCGGTCACGACTCGCGGCTCGGCCAGGTGGTCAGCAATCTCATCGACAACGCGCGCTCATTCTCGCCGCCTGGTGGCAAAGTCCACGTCACCGGCCGCAAGCTGAAAGATGCGGTGGAGATCCTCGTCGACGACGACGGCCCCGGCATTCCGCCCGACGCCACGCAAAAGATTTTCGAGCGCTTCTACACCGACCGCCCGGACCAGGGCTTCGGGCAGAACTCCGGGCTTGGGCTGTCGATCTCCAAGCAGATCGTGGAAGCTCATGGCGGAGATATCTGGGCGGAGAACCGCACTGCCCGGGCCACGGGCGGCGAAGAGCCCAAGGTGCTCGGCGCCCGCTTCGTGGTTCACCTACCGGCGGAGTAACCGCAATCTCACCCCGCTCATTCCCGCGCAAGCGGGAAACCGGTTAAGAGTTCGGGTCCCCGCTTTGGCGGAGACGAGCGGAGTTTGATGCGCGCCCGATGAACGACACCCCCACCATCCACGCTTCCGCGGTGCTGATTGGCGCCAAGGCGGTGCTGATCCGTGGCCCCTCGGGCGCCGGCAAGTCGCGGCTCGCCTGGGAGCTGATCGAGGCTGGTCGTAACGGCACCCTGCCCTTCACGCGGCTGGTGGCCGACGACCGCGCTTCTGTGGAAGCCTGCGGCGGCCGGCTGCTGGTGTGCCCCGCCGAAGCGCTCGCCGGCCTCATCGAGGTGCACGGCCTCGGCATCCGGCGGCTCGCCTACGAGCCGATGGCGGTGGTGGGACTGATCGTCGACTTGGCGGCGCCGGACGCCGAGCGGCACCCGGCGGCAAGCGCCGGCGGGACCACTATTGCCGGGGTCACCCTGCCGCGGCTCGCTGCCGCACCCGGGGCCGATGCCCGCCCCCTGGTGCTGGCAATCCTGCACACCCAGATAGCGCCCGATTGACCTCGCCCGGGGACTTGGGCTACTCCCGGCCCCCGCGACGCGGTCTTGGAAAAATTAACCATAACTGTTCTAGGATCGCGGCGCCCGCAATGGACCCCTCGAGCCTGATCTTGGCACCCCAACTTCGCAGTGCAGCAAAGCGCTCATATAGCGACAGAGGCCCTTGCAACGGGACTCCAAATGGGTCTGAATGCCCGCCTTATCCTGCGGTGCAGCGAAATTCCCGCGCGGAGTGCGGTATGATCGGCCTTGTTCTTGTGACCCACGGCCGGCTCGCCGTCGAGTTTCGCTCGGCGCTTGAGCATGTGGTGGGTCCTCAGCGTCAGATCGAGTCGGTCACTATTGGCCCCGACGACGATATCGAGCAGTGCCGCAAGCACATTTTGGAGGCCGTCAAGCGGGTGGAGAGCGGGGACGGAGTGGTCATCCTCACCGACATGTTCGGCGGCACCCCCTCCAACCTCGCGATTTCCGTGATGAGCCAGCCCAAGGTCGAGGTACTGGCGGGTATCAATCTACCGATGTTGATCAAACTCGCCAAAGTGCGTGAGACCTGCCCGCTGCAGGATGCGGTCGCCGCCGCCCAGGAAGCCGGACGCAAGTACTGCACCATCGCCAGCCGGGTGCTCAACGGTAAATGAACGACGCTGCCGCAGCGGACGGTCCCGCGGGGGACGGCGCCGTCCCGGTGGTGCGCGCGGTCGAGATCGTCAACAAGAAGGGCCTGCACGCCCGCGCCTCAGCCAAATTCGTGCAGACCGCCGAACAGTTCGATGCGGACGTCAGCGTCACCCGCGGCCACGAAACCGTCGGCGGCACCTCGATCATGGGGTTGATGATGCTGGCCGCCGGCCCCGGCGTCACCATCACGATCAGCGCCACCGGCACAGAAGCCGCTCACGCCGTCGACGCGCTGTGTGGGCTGGTGTCGAACCGCTTCGGCGAAGACGATTGATTATCCCGCGAACCAGGCGCTGATCATCCACCGCGAATTCGGCGCCAGGTCCTTCGCCCTGCTGATCGGGCTTTTGACCGCGATTGGCCAATTCACCTTCGCTTTCGGCTCCGGCCTGTTCGGCGTGCTGCGCGACGCCTTTTGCGGCTACCAGCTTCCGCTCGAGATCTGCGCAGCGGTTGAGGCCCTGGCCGCCGTGATCGTGCTGGTGCGGGAAACCATCCTGGACGCTACATAAAGAAATCTTTATATATGCATTGCGGGGGCGCCCGAGGCCTGTTATAGGCACGGCCAGCCCACCCATCCATTTCCGTCAGTTGCAAAAGGATTGTCATGACTGCGACCGCCAAGAAAACCGCGCCAGCCCAAGATTACGTCGTTAAGGACATCTCGCTCGCCGATTTCGGCCGCAAGGAAATCTCGCTGGCCGAGACTGAAATGCCGGGCCTGATGCAGACGCGCGAAGAGTACGGCCCGAAGCAGCCGCTGAAAGGCGCGCGCATCGCCGGCTCGTTGCACATGACCATTCAGACCGCCGTGCTGATCGAGACGCTGGTCGCGCTCGGCGCCGACGTGCGCTGGGTCTCTTGCAACATCTATTCGACGCAGGACCACGCCGCCGCCGCGATCGCGGCCGCCGGCGTTCCGGTGTTCGCGATCAAGGGCGAGAGCCTGAAGGACTATTGGGACTACACCGCCCGAATGTTCGACTGGCACGGCGGCGGCACGCCCAACATGATCCTCGATGACGGCGGCGACGCCACCATGTACGTGCATCAGGGCCTGCGCGCCGAGAACGGCGACACGGTGTTCCTCGATCAGCACAACAGCGAGGAAGAAGAAGTCTTCTACGCGCTGATCAAGCGCATTCTGAAGGAAAAGCCGAAGGGCTATTTCGCCGAGCTCGCCAAGAACATCAAAGGCGTGTCGGAAGAGACCACCACCGGTGTGCATCGCCTCTACGACATGCAGAAGGCCGGCACGCTGTTGTGGCCAGCCATCAACGTCAACGACTCGGTCACCAAGTCGAAGTTCGACAACCTTTACGGCTGCCGTGAATCGCTGGTGGACGGCATCCGCCGCGGCACCGACGTCATGATGTCGGGCAAGGTCGCGATGGTCGCTGGCTTCGGCGACGTCGGCAAGGGCTCGGCCGCCTCGCTGCGTCAGGCTGGCTGCCGCGTCATGGTCTCGGAAGTCGATCCGATCTGCGCGCTGCAGGCGGCGATGGAAGGCTACGAGGTCGTCACCATGGAAGACGCCTGCCCGCAGGCCGACATCTTCGTCACCTGCACCGGCAACAAGGACATCATCACCATCGATCACATGCGTGCGATGAAGGACCGCGCCATCGTGTGCAACATCGGCCACTTCGACAACGAAATTCAGGTCGGCGCCCTGAAGAACCTGAAGTGGGACAACATCAAGCCGCAGGTCGACGAGATCACCTTCCCCGACAATCACCGCATCATCCTGTTGTCGGAAGGCCGCCTGGTGAACCTCGGCAACGCGATGGGCCATCCGTCGTTCGTGATGTCGGCGTCGTTCACCAACCAGACGCTGGCGCAGATCGAATTGTTCGCCAACAACAAGGACGGCAAGTACAAGAAGGAAGTCTATGTGCTGCCGAAGACGCTGGACGAAAAGGTCGCGCGCCTGCATCTCGCCAAGATCGGCGTCAAGCTCTCCGAGCTGCGCAAGGACCAAGCCGATTACATCGGTGTGCCGGTCGCGGGCCCGTTCAAGTCGGATCACTACCGCTACTAGAGCATGATCCCGAAAAGTGGGAACCGGTTTTCGGACCAAGATCATGCTCAAATAAGAAACTAAGCGCTGCTGCCCAAGAGCGCGAAATGGGACGGCCGGCCCAAAAGCCGGCCGTTTCGTTTTGGCGGTGCGTTTTACGTAGATCTCCGGAGGGAACTTTTTGACCGGGATCAAGATTATCTCGGGCAGCAACGCGATGATCCGCACGTCCCGAGACGGAGGGCATCATGAAAAAAGCCATTGCCAGGGTGGTTGCGCGGCGCACGAGCGAGGATGAGCTCGACGCCGTCGCGCTATGGAGCGTGGGCCTCTGGGTCGCGGCGCTGGTCTATCTGCTGGCGACGTTTGACGTCATGCGCTGACGCGGCGCGTCAGCGCTGCGGCGGTACCAGCGTGACCGCATAGCTCTGCGGGCGCCCGGGAATGCCGAGAAAAGCCCGCGTCAGCGTGATTTCGACCAGACGGCTTGAGCCAATGCGTGATGCTCGCGTGGCCGCTTTTTGGCGGCAGCCTTTGTCCTCGGCAAAACACAGAAATACCACGCCGACTTTCTTGAGCTCCGCCGCGCTCGGCTGCGGCAGATTCGGCAGCGACAGCGGCCGGTCCGCAGCATACGCCGCAACCCCATAAGCAAGATCGGCAGGGCCACCGACATAGCGTAGCGGCTGCGGCGTCAGGTTATGCCAGTCGCGCTCGATGCGCGTCGCCAACGGCGCCGCCTGTGCCGAAGCCGGTGGCGGCCCCTTGCGCTGGTCGACGATGGCAATGAAAGGCGAGGCGATCAGCATCACAATCGGAAAGACCACCGCAGCGATCAGGATGCGCTCGGTGTGAACCGGACGTAAGCTCACCGCCAGCGGCGACAGCAGCAACACCGGCAGCAGCGTGAAGGCTGACATCGACCACAGCGAGGTGATCTCGACGCCGCTACCGAGCGCCGCCGCTACCGGCAACAGGAACGGCGCCCAGAACGCCGCTGCAACAAGACGGCGATGCGGTTCCCTCGGCCAGACCAAATCGGCGAGCATCGAGCGGTTCGGCCGCGCCGCCGCCAGCACGACGACGACAGGCGCGGCTGCGTAGCCGAGCGAACCGGCGAGATAGCCGAGCACGCTTTTCACGCCGGCGATGTATGGGTCCTTATCGTGCACGCCGACCGCGTAGGAAAAGGGCGCGTAGTTATGTTGCGTCAGCCAATAAAGATGCGGAGCCAGCAGAGCGATGCCGGCGGCGACCGCCACCCAGGGCGCCGGCGAACGAAAATAGCGCAGGCGCCGGGCGTCGATCAGCGCGGCAATAGCCAGCCCCGCCAGCAGAAACACCGACCAGTATTTGGTCATCATCGCGACCGCCGCCGCCAGCCCGGCCAGCGCGGCGTAAACGAGGCTTAGCCGCTCAAATGAGCGCAGGAACCACCAGGTGGTCAGTGCCCACACCGGCAGCAGCACGGTGTTCACATTGAACTTCAGCGCATGGAAATTGAAGAACGGCACGAAGGTCAGGAGCGCCACGCCGACGACGCGCTTTTCGACATCGAGGTAATCGGCCGACAGCCGCCAGATGATCCACAGCGCGCCAACCGGCATCAGCATGGCCAGGAGGTAATAGGACCACTCCGCCACCGGGAACACGCTGAACCAGACCCGTACCAGCAAGGCGCCCACCGGGCCGTGCTTCTGGTAGCCCCAGGCCAGTTCGCGCGACCACGCGATCAGCTCGCTCATGTCGGGGTGCAGGCCCTGGCTGCCCTTGGCGATGGTGCCATAGGCCGTCCAGACCAGCGCATAGAGGGCGAGCGCCAGCACGACGTTGCGCTCGCGCCCGTTCGCGTCGACGAACGCATCGCGCAGGGCACCGGCCGCCCGCTGAACGGCCTGAATCGGGGCTGCAAAGCGCATGGGAGCCGCCTTATGGCATGCCGGCTCGGCGGGCGTCTATTGCGCCTTCTGTCCGCTTGAAGGTCACGGGGGCGAGTGCTATCTGCCCGCCATGACGGCCGTTCCCATCCAAAACATTCGAAATTTCTCCATCGTCGCCCATATCGACCACGGAAAATCGACGCTGGCCGACCGGCTGATCCAGCTCACCGGCGGGCTCGACGCGCGCGAAATGGCGGGCAAGGAGCAGGTGCTTGAACTCGATGGACATCGAGAAAGAGCGCGGCATCACCATCAAGGCGCAGACCGTGCGGTTGAAATACCGCGCCAGGGACGGCCAGGATTACATCCTCAACCTGATGGACACCCCCGGCCACGTCGACTTCGCCTACGAGGTCAACCGCTCGCTTGCGGCCTGCGAGGGCTCGCTGCTGGTGGTCGATGCCTCGCAGGGCGTCGAAGCGCAGACGCTCGCCAACGTCTATCATGCGCTCGACGCCAACCACGAAATCGTGCCGGTCTTGAACAAGGTCGACCTGCCCGCGGCTGAACCGGAAAAAATCAAGAAGCAGATCGAGGACGTCATCGGCTTGGATGCCTCCAATGCCATCATGATCTCCGCCAAGACCGGCCTCGGTGTACCGGACGTTTTGGAAGCGATCGTCAATCGCCTGCCGCCGCCGAAGGGCGACCGCGACGCGCCGCTCAAGGCACTGCTGGTGGACAGTTGGTACGACGTCTATCTCGGCGTCGTCGTGCTGGTGCGCATCGTCGACGGCGTGCTCAAGAAGGGCCAGCGCATCCGCATGATCGGCATCGATGCCACGTACGAAGTTGACCGCGTCGGTGTGTTCACGCCTAAGCTGACGCCGGTCGACGAACTCGGCCCCGGCGAAATTGGCGCCATCACCGCCTCGATCAAGGAAGTGGCCGACACGCGCGTCGGCGACACCATCACCGATGAGCGCAACCCCGTCGACGAGCCCCTCCCCGGCTTCCAACCAGCCATCCCCGTCGTGTTCTGCGGATTGTTTCCGGTCGATGCCGCCGACTTCGAAGACCTGCGCGCCGCCGTCGGCAAATTGCGGCTCAATGACGCCAGCTTCACCTATGAGATGGAGACCTCGGCCGCACTCGGCTTCGGCTTCCGCTGCGGCTTTCTCGGCCTGTTGCATCTCGAGATCATCCAGGAGCGGCTGGAGCGCGAGTTCAATCTCGACCTGATCGCGACCGCGCCTTCGGTAATCTACAAGATCAACCTGCGCGACGGCACTCATATCGAGTTGCACAATCCGGTCGACATGCCGGACGTAATGAAGATTCTGGAAATCGAAGAACCGTGGATCGAAGCGACAATCCTGACGCCCGACGACTATCTCGGCGCCGTCTTGAAACTGTGCCAGGACCGCCGCGGCGTGCAGAAAGAACTGACCTATGTCGGCTCACGCGCCATGGTCAAATACGACCTGCCGCTCAACGAGGTGGTGTTCGACTTCTACGACCGACTCAAGTCGGTGTCGAAAGGCTACGCCTCGTTCGACTATCACCTGACCGACTACAAGCCGTCGGACCTGGTGAAGATGTCGATTCTGGTCAACGACGAACCGGTCGACGCGCTGTCGATGCTGGTGCATCGCACGCGCGCCGAGACACGCGGCCGCGGCATGGTGGAAAAGCTGAAGGAGTTGATCCCACCGCACATGTTCCAAGTGCCGATCCAGGCCGCCATCGGCGGCAAGATCATCGCCCGCGAAACCGTGCGCGCGCTGCGCAAGGACGTCACCGCCAAGTGCTACGGCGGCGACGCCACGCGTAAGCGCAAGCTGCTGGAGAAGCAGAAGAAGGGCAAGAAGAAGATGCGCCAGTACGGGAAGGTGGATATCCCGCAGGAGGCGTTTATTGCCGCACTGAAGGTGGATGTATGAGGGGAGCCGCGCACGGCTTGACACCTTCACATAACAGGAATTTTCAGAAAAATAGTGTACATTGAACCGGAGCGCCCGCACAACGCAGGCGCTACTTTGCCGGCCGCCAAAACTTAGTGACGCCGCGTCCGAAAACCCAAGTTGGGGCTGACGCAATGCACCTCTATAAATATGTGACGCCAAGCACGGCTCAAATAATTATCGGCACTCAATCTCTTCGTTGGACATCTCCAACGTTGTTGAACGACCCATTTGATATGCAATTTGCATTTCAATTGAACGTGGATCGGCAGAATGCCGTCGAAATGGCTTTGGAAAAAAGCTGGCAACACTATTATGGCAAGCCACTAGACCGCCCATTGAATAAGCTCGGATGTCCAATTCGAGAATTTCGCGCGAAATTTCCACATATGGGACGCGAGCAATTTCGGCGTGAGATTGGTGATGCTTTACAGGCATCGTTTGATAACATTGAACAGCAAATGAAAGAATTTAACGCGATAGTGAAAGAGCATTTCTCGTCCGACAAGATTCTCTGTCTTTCGGAAAAAAGACGACAACATTTTGATGTGGTCCTACTACGCCCAAAACCACTCCGGCGCCGATCTTCGTTTTACAGACACGACTCCAAACAACCCAATTTCGATGGCTCGGCCTGTCCGCTACGTTGAAGAAATGCCGTCGCTATTTGATGACGAGGCGTTGTCCGACATGCTGGCCGGTTACAAAGGCATGGACGAAAGGCGCATTATGGACGAATTGGTTTACACTAAATCGTGTCATTGGGCGCATGAAGCAGAATGGCGCATCTATTCGGGCCGGGGGCGAACTTCTGGAATACACGAAGATATTACCTTCAACCCAATCGAACTCGACGGAGTAACTTTTGGCGCCCGGATGAAACGCGAAGATCGAAAGTGGCTAGCTGAAATGCTCCGAACCTTTTATCCGCACGTACAGTTGCTTGGCGCCGCCACAAGATCAGATGTTTATGCGCTTGCGATTAAAACGGCCTCTGAAAACGACATTGTTGTTCCATTATCCACTAAGATACAGCTCTTATTAAGGATCTTATTGAAACGAACTCCTTCAATATTAAGATCGCGCTTCGGGCAAGCTACGGGGCACAAACCAGCTGGCCCGTAGCCCGCAGGTCGGATTGGCGAAGCGCAATCCGCCATTATAAACCAAGGCGCGGCAGGTTACGCCTTCGGCTAACCCGTAATAGCGAAACCGATTATCCTCGTGGTGTTCCGAAAGGAATGCTCTGCCGCGGACGGCCATCCGCGGCAGAGCCGCTGGCGATCGGATCGAACCCGCCCTGAGCTGCTTGTGGCTGCCCCGTAGCGTGATCGCGTCAGCACCTTCATCGGACCCGGATGGTTGCCGGAACAAGTTGGTTCGCTTCACAAGGCAGGGTCGACGAAGATGACAAAGACTATCACAACGACGGCCGGAATCGATACGGCCAAAGTCAAGCTCGACATCGCGGTTCACGGCAGGGCTGAACGCTGGCAGGTTGCCAATGCTGTGTCCGGCTGGCGGCGCTTGGCCGTCGACCTGGCCAAGGCCGGCGTCGTGCGCGTCGGCATCGAGGCGACGGGAGGCTATGAGCGTGGCGTGGTCGGACATCTGCGAGCGGAGGGCTTCGCCGTCCTGGTCCTGCAGCCGATCCAAGTTCGGGCCTATGCACGCGTGCATCTGCGGCGAGCCAAGAACGATGCACTCGACGCAGCCCTCATCGCTGCCTGTGCCGCTTCCATCGATCAGCCGAGAATCGAGCCTGATATTCGGCTGACGGAACTGGCGGGACATCTGACCTTCGTCGAGCAGGTCGAAGAGGATATCGCGCGTCTCAAGATCCGGCTCGAACATGTCGACGATCCGCGACTGCGGCGCATCGTGATGGCCGATATTACTCGCTTGAAGACACGGCGCTCGGCCGAGTTGCTGCGGATCGGCACGGAACTACGCGCCCATGACGACCTCGCCCAGCGCCTCGATCTTGTCCTGAGCATTCCTGGTATCGGCGAGCGGACCGCTCTCGCTCTCATCATCCGCATGCCGGAACTCGGACGCGTCAGCCGTGAGGAAGCCGCCGCGCTCGCTGGACTTGCTCCCTTTGACGATGACAGCGGCAAGCACAAAGGTCAGCGCCACATCGCTGGTGGCCGAGGCCGCTTGCGCCGCTCACTCTTCGCAGCAGCGCTGCCGGCAGCCTTCCGTTGGAACAAAGCTCTGATAGACCTCTACGCTCGCCTTACGGCACGCGGAAAAGCTCACAACGCTGCCCTCATCGCATGCGCCAGGAAGCTGCTGGTCTACGCCAACACCGTCGTCCAGCGCGGCACGCCGTGGACCCAAAGACCGGCCACGGCTTAATGGTTGCTACGCACTGAAGGTGGATGTGTAGCCACCCTCCATTGCCCCTCTGAATCCCGCCGTGTAAGAAGAACCTCCCTGCCGGGAAAGCACCTGTTCGAGCGACTCCGCCTTGCCGGGCGGCGGCCGTCCAGTTCGCGAACACTTCCGGGAGTGGCCATGCGCGCGATGTCAGTCGATGTGATCCGGATCCCGACCGAAGGTCCGGGCGACGTGTCCGGGCTTATGCAGCTCATCGAAACGGGAAAGCTTGCGCCGCAGACGATCCTCGCGGTCATGGGCAAAACCGAAGGCAATGGCGGGGTCAACGACTTCACCCGCGAATACGCCGTCGCCGCGCTCTGCGACGCGCTGGCGCCGCACCTCGGCCTCACACCACGAAAGGTCGAGCAAAAAATCGCCTTTGTAATGTCGGGCGGGACCGAAGGCGTGCTCAGCCCGCACATCACGGTCTTCGCGCGCAACGAGGCGAAAGACGGCGCCACGATCGAAGGCAAGCGGCTCGCCATCGGCATTGCGCAGACGCGCGACTTCCTGCCCGAGGAGCTCGGCCGCGGCGCGCAGATCGAGGAAACCGTCAAGGCGGTGCACGCCGCCATGCGTGACGCCGGCATCGACGATACGAGAGACGTCCACTTTGTGCAGATCAAGTGCCCGCTGCTGACCAGCGAACGGGTGGAAGCCGCGCTTGGGCGCGGTTGCAAACCGGTGACCAGCAGCGCCTACGGCTCGATGGGCTATTCGCGCGGCGCCTCGGCGCTCGGGGTTGCGGCCGCGTTGGGCGAGATCGCGCGCGACGTCGCGGAAGGCGAGGTGCTGAAGAACTGGGACCTGTTCTCGTCGGTCGCCTCCACCTCGGCCGGCATCGAACTGATGCATAACGTCGTCATCGTCATGGGCAATTCGGCGGCGTCGACGAGCCCCTTCGTCGTCGGCCATGCGGTGATGCGCGATGCCGTCGATCTTACCGCGGTGCGTGACGCTTTCGATAGCGCGGGGCTTCAACCGGCAGACACCCGGCTCGTCAATGTCTTCGCCAAGGCCGAAGCCTCGCCGGACGGCAGCGTGCGCGGATTCCGCCATACCATGTTGGAGGATTCCGACATCGGCTCCACCCGGCACGCGCGCGCTGCCGTCGGCGGATTGATTGCCGGCCTTGCCGGCGATGGCGCCATCTATGTGTCCGGTGGCGCCGAACATCAGGGCCCGCCCGGCGGCGGACCGGTCGCCGTCATCGCGCGGGTATGAGGCCTGTCGGGGTGCGGAGAAGGTCCGGGGTCCGGATGTGGCCGGTTCGACAAGCGGGAACCTGACGCGACACCGGCCACGACGTCGATACCGCGATCATGCCGACGCAATCATGTTGCCAGGCCACACGTTTCGCGGCAAGCTAACCAAAAAAGACATCAAAAGATCCGCCAATCGGGAGGAACAACATGCGCGCACGCGTAACGATGCTCGCGGCAATATTGTTGTCCGCGCTGACGACAACCGCCTTCGCAGAAAAGCTGAAAGTCGCCGTTCCGCAAAAGGGATTCTGGGACAGCGAGTTCGTTGAATTTGCGCAGAAGAAAGGGTGGTTCAAGAAGGAAGGCCTCGAAGTCGAGATCTTCTGGACCCATGGCGGCTCCGAAACGCTGCAGGCCGCTATCTCCGGCAGCGCCGATATCGCCATGTCGAACGGCACGCTGGGCGTGGTCGGCGCCTACTTCAAGGGCGCGCCGGTGCGGATCATCGGCGCCGAGATGACCGGCGTGCACGAGGTCTACTGGTACGTGAAGGCGGACAGCCCGATCAAGACGGTCAAGGACCTCGCTGGCAAGACCGTCGCCTTCTCACGCCCCGGCTCCTCGACCAACCTGATGCTGCTCAATCTGCTGGCCGAGAACAACGTCAAGGCCAAACCGGTCTCGACCGGCGGCCCTCCGGCCACGCACACCCAGGTCATGTCCGGCCAGATCGACGCCGGCTGGTCGGTGGCGCCGTTCGGCCTCAAGGAAGTCAGCGAGGGCAAGACGCGCATCGTGGTGAAAGCCGGCGACATCAAGGGCATGCAGGGCCAGACCATCCGCGTCGATGTCGCCAACGCCAATGCGCTGAAGACCAAGCGCGAGGCGATCACCAAGTTCATGAAGGTGGTCTCGCACGCGATCGACTGGGCCTATTCCGGCGACCCGGAGGTCTACAAGATGTACGGTGAAATCGCCAAGATTTCGCCGGCGGTCGCCAAGCAGACGGTCGATGACTTCTACCCGAAGTCTGCGCTGCAGCTCACCAAGATCGAGGGCCTGCAGAAGACGTTGGACGAGGCGCTGAAATACAAGCGCGTCACCAAGAAGAAGACGGTGGAGGACGCCGCTGGCATGATCGACATCGTCTACAAGCCGGGTTCGTAGAACGGCTCATCCGCGCGTTCCGCCGCCATATCGGTGAGGCGGGGGAACCGGTCTTTGTCGGACGGGCGGCAGCCGTTGCGAAACGATGCCGAGCCCGTCCGCCTTGTTGCACAGGAGAGGCAAAGTGGACGCGAGGGCGGCCGCCACGGCTTCGGCAGGACATAGCGGCACGGAGCGATCGTCTGCCGCGGATGCAAACGCCATTCTCGTCGTCGAAAACCTGGTGAAACGTTTTGAAACGCGAGACGGCGTGCTGACGGCGGTCGACCGCATGTCGCTCACCGTTGCGCCGGGCGAATTCGTGAGTGTCATCGGACCGTCGGGCTGCGGCAAGTCGACCTTGTTCAACGTGATCGGCGGCCTGCTCGAGGCCGACGAAGGCACAGTCAAGGTCGACGGCGAAACGGTCAATGGACCACACCCGTCGATCGGCATGATCTTCCAGGACGAGTCGACCTTTCCGTGGCGAACCGTCATCGACAATGTCGCCTTTCCGCTGGAAATCGCTCATGTACCGAAATCGGAGCGCCAGGACCGCGCGCGGCGTTTCGTGAAGCTGGTGGGGCTAGACGGTTTCGAGAAGCGATACCCCTCGGAATTGTCCGGCGGCATGCGCCAGCGCGTCTCGATGGCGCGCACGCTCGCCGCGCAACCCGAAATCATGCTGATGGACGAGCCGTTCGCCGCGCTCGACGAGCAAACGCGGCTCCTTTTGGGCGACAAGGTGCTGCAGATCCAGCAGGAACTCAAACAGACCACCCTGTTGATCACCCACAACATCACCGAAGCGGTGCAACTGTCCGACCGCATCCTGGTAATGACCTATCGGCCCGGCACGCTTAAGCGCGTGGTGGAGATAAAGCTGCCGCGGCCGCGCAGCTCCGAGATCGTCTCCAGTGACGAGTTTGGCCACTACGTGGCGCGGATTTGGAGTGACCTGCGCGAGGAAGCGACCAAGGGAATGCGCGACGACGAAGCGCATGTGTTGCAGGGCGAGCGCCGATGAGGACGTCTTCGGCCGTCGCGAGGTCGGACGCGCTTCCACTCATTCTGGGCGTCGGAACTTTCGTCGGCGTTCTAGTCGTGCTCCAATTGGCGGTTTTCGCCGGCCTGCTCAATCGGTTCGTCGTACCGCTGCCGACGGACGTGCTCGCCGCGCTGCCGCGCATCGTCATCGAAGAAGGCGCGTTCCAGCGCTTCCTGGTCACGGCGGGCGAAGCGTTGGCGGCAGGATTTTTGGTCGCTGTTGCGGGCATCGCCATCGGCGCCCTGCTCTACCGGTTCGCCCTGCTGCGCGAGGCGACGGAAACCTGGGTCGCCGCGGCGGCCTCGGCGCCGACCGTTCTGCTCTATCCGTTGTTCTTGGTCATCTTCGGCCGCACCACCGCCATCATCATCGCGATGGGTTTCGTGGCCGGACTCGCGCCCGTCATACTGAAGACGCTGGAAGGACTTTGCGCCACGCGAGTCGTTCTCATCAACGTCGGGCGCAGCTTCAACCTGACGCCGTCCCAGCAATTCAGGAAGATTCTGTTTCCAGCCGCGCTGCCAACCATCTTCGTGGGCCTGCGGATCGGCCTGATCTTCACGATGCTCAACGTCGTCGGCGTTGAGTTCCTGGTCAATTTTGGCGGCCTCGGGCAACTCATCAACGAAATGGCTGACCGCTACGACGTTCCGGGAACCTATGCCGCTATTCTGTTCGTCGTTCTGGTCAGCGTGCTGGTGTTCATCCTGATCGAAAGGCTCGAACGGTGGCTAAGACCGTAATCATGCCTGTGCGGGCAGGCCGGCCGGCCAAGCCGTTGCTACTACGGCCGGTCACGCTGCTGCGCCTCGCGCTCATAGTCGGCGTGCTGGCTTTCTGGCAGGCCATCGCGGTGTCGGGTTTGCTCTACCGCGACGTGGTACCGTCGCTGCCGGCGATCGCCGGCGCCTTGATCGACACGGTTGTGAATCCGCCATTCTACTTCCACCTCTATACGACTTTCTATGAAATCGCGCTCGCCATGCTGTTCGGCGGCGTGAGCGGCCTCATCGTCGGATTGTTGCTCGGCGGCAGTCCGCTCTTGTCGAAAGCCTACGAAGTCTATCTCTACTATCTCGGCCCCTGTCCGAAGATCATCTTCTTCCCGCTGATGATCCTCTGGTTTGGCATCGGCCCCGGATCGAAGACGGCCATGGGCGCGATTTCGTGCTTCTTTCCGATCGCACTTAATGCCGCCGGCGGCATGCGCGAAATCGATTCCGTATTAATCCGTGTGGGACGAAGCTTTCGTGCCAACACCTGGCAAATGGTGACCAAGATCTATCTTCCGGCCATGCGCTATCCGGTCGTCAACGGGATACGCCTCGGTCTCGGTGTTGCGCTGATTGGCACGCTCTTGGCGGAGACGAAGTTGTCGAATCGCGGAATGGGTTTCCTGATTATTCAGGCCTATGACTTCTTCAGAATGCCGGAAATGTACGCCTTGCTCATCATCCTGTTCGTGATCGCCATCGGCGCCAATGCGCTAATCGGACGGCTGGGCGGCATCGGAAACGTCAAGCGCGGGTGAAAGCGCGCGGAGAAAGCGGCCCTAACCTTTGCCGGGTGGCTCAAGCTCGTCGTCACGCATGACAACGAAGATCAGCACGGCGATGATCGCCATCACAAAGCGGAAAGCGCTTGGCACGCCGTTCCAGTGCTGAGACTGCCACATGCCGAACCATTCGCCCCCGATGGTCATGAAGCCGACCTGCCAGATCAGGAAGCCGAGCATGAGCCCAAGCACGGCAAAGGTCTTGCTGCGCTGAAACGCGGCGGCCTTGACCCCGATGCGCCGAAACATGGTGGCCGCGCCGATCCAGCACAGCACCGCCATAGCGGCTTCTGCCGCGATGATGAGCGCGTAGCCCGCGTGATGCAGCACCGGACTGGTGATCGCGCGGTAGCCGATGCGCGAATCGGGAAACACGCTGTCCATCGACAGGACGTGCTGCACGAAAACAAAGTTGATGCCATAGTCGGTGACGTTGCCGAAGGCCACGAGAGTGGCGAACAGCGCCATGGCGGCGACCATGACGATCTTGGCAAGACGTATGATGATCATGGCCGACCTTCCACGCACTGGGAACCTAAACTTACACCTTGGCGTTCGGCTCGGGGAGGTAGCAACGCGAAGGAGGCAGCGCGCATCCGCAAGCAGCGCGGACGCTAGCAGCGCACTCCCGAAAATTTAGCTAACGATCGTGTCACCAACGCCGCATCTCACGATGCGTGCGGCTATCCGGCGAAACGCGCCAGCCCGAATATGGCGCATTGCCGTAGACATACCGCGGAGGCGGCCCAAAGGCATCGCCGAAATCCAAATAGTGCCTGCGCGCGCGCCGCTCGGCCAAGCGCTCGCCATAGCGATGACGCCGTGCGCTCGTCTCTTTGCGGCTCACGCGGCCTCGCTGCGCCACCGCGCGATACGTGGGCCGCTCGCCGGTCACCACGATCTTGGTGTCGCCGCGGTTGGCCTGCACGATCTTGAACAGTACCGCCGCGTTCCTCGGCAGCAGGCGGATACAGCCGTGCGAAGCCGGGCGGCCAAGATGGGAAATCTCGTAACTGCCGTGAATGGCATATCCGCCATGGAAGAAAATCGAATAGGGCATCGGCGACCAGTCGTACTTGCGCGAGTGCCACTTACGCGCCAGCCGCTCCGGCCGATACGTGCCGTTCGGTGTAGAGTAGCCCCAGCGCGCGGTCGAAACCGGCCATTCGTGGCGCTCGGTTCCGTTGACGACGACCGACAGGCGCTGGCTCGACTTGTCAACCGTAATGACGACCGCCGCCTCTGCGCGGGCAAGGCCGGCAAACAGGACTCCGACGGCGGCGAACGCGAAAACAAAAAAACGCGACATCGGGAACTCAGGGACTACACAAAACTAGAAGAATGTTAAGACAAATAAGGCGCTGGCGCACCGTGCTTTCGCGCAAATAATAAATTTAGTTGGCCCTGCGGCCGCGACCGGCTTCGTGCTGGCGCCAGCTCGCTTGGCTGACGGCGCAAACGGTAGTATCGTAGTAACTTCTTGATACATTGCGAATTTCCGCCCGATCCTTGGAGGCCGCTTATCGCCCACGGGCGTCGTGCGGCGGATGAGTAGGCCCCTCGCTTCGCAATTTACCTGACAGACGGCAGCGAAGCCGCTAGACGGAAAGAACCATGAACAACCGCTTTGTGCTCCTTCCGGCCGTTTTGCTCACGTTTGCGAGCAGCGCATTTGCAGTCGCGCAAACCCCCACAAAGAGAACAACGCCCGCTATCGCCTCATCGCCATCCAAGTCCGAGGCGTCGGTCACGGTCATAGCACCGCTCCCGGAAAAGCGGCCGGCGATTTCGAATTCCAAAATCGAACGCCGCGAACCCGCCAAATATCTTTTCGCGGCCAAGAAGCTGCCGTCGGCCGGCCGCTCGCAGGCGATCGGTTATTACCCGAGGGGCTGCCTCGCCGGCGGCGCCGAACTGCCGGTCAACGGTCCGAGCTGGCAGGTGATGCGATTGTCGCGCAACCGCAATTGGGGCCATCCGGAACTGGTGCGCTTCCTCGAACGCTTTGCGCCGCTCGCCGCCAAGGTCACCGGCTGGCCCGGCATCCTCGTCGGCGACATGGCGCAGCCACGGGGCGGCCCGTTGCCGTTCGGCCACAAGAGCCACCAGGTCGGCCTCGACGTCGATATCTGGTTCCGGCCGATGCCCGACCGCCGCCTCAACCGCAAAGAACGCGAAACCATGTCGGCAACCAGCCTGGTCGCCACCGACTGGAAGCATCTCAATCCAAAGACCTGGACGCGGGCCGACGCTGCCTTCATCAAGGCCGCGGCCGAGCAGCCTCAGGTCGAGCGCATCTTCGTCAATGCGGTGATCAAGAAGGAGCTTTGTAAGCTCGAAGGCACCCGCAACGTCGCCTGGATGGCCAAGGTGCGGCCCTGGTATGGGCACAACGACCACATGCACGTGCGGCTGAAGTGCCCCGCCAATTCACCGCACTGCCGCCACCAGCCGCCGGTACCGGGCGGCGAGGGCTGCAGCAGCAAGGAACTGGCCTTCTGGTTTTCGGACCGAGTGCTGCATCCCAGGCCGCCGAAGCACCCAAAACCGGCAAAGCAGATCATGCTCGCCGACCTGCCGGCGGCCTGCAAAGTCGTGCTCAACGCGCCGGCCAAAAAGAGCCACCTGGCATCCGAGAACCGCTGAAAAGGGCGGGTGAACCATCGCGCTCGCTGATCGGTTGATCAGGAATATGCGTTGGCGCCGGGAGCCCGCATCGGCGAACGTGTTCACGCGCGCGCCTTCGCGCGCTAGACTGAGACAATGGCCGATACTCTCGAAACCCTGCGCGAACTGGAAAAGAAGGTGCTGTGGCTGGCGAGCTGGACCATCCACAACGCCAACCATCTGCGCGAGAACACCGACGGCCTGAAGGTCGGTGGGCACCAGGCGTCCTCCGCCTCGCTCGCCACCATCATGACCGCGCTTTATTTCGACGTTCTGCGACCGCAGGACCGCGTCGCCGTGAAGCCGCACGCCAGCCCCATCTTCCACGCCATCCAGTACCTACTCGGCAGGCAGACGCGCGAACGGCTGGAAGCGTTCCGCGGCTACAAGGGCGCACAGAGCTACCCTTCCCGCAGCAAGGATGCCGACGACGTCGACTTCTCCACCGGCTCGGTCGGCCTCGGTGTCGCGCAGACTTTGTTCTCCTCGCTGACGCAGGACTACGTGCGCGCGCACGGCTGGGGGCTGGAGCGGCCGGAGGGCCGCATGATCTCGCTGGTCGGCGACGCCGAGCTCGACGAGGGCAACATCTTCGAGGCAATCCTCGAAGGCTGGAAGCACTCCCTACGCAATTGCTGGTGGATCGTCGACTACAACCGGCAGAGCCTCGATGCGGTGGTGCGCGAGGGTCTGTGGGAGCGTTACCAGCAACTGTTCGAAAACTTCGGCTGGGACGTGGTGATCGTCAAATATGGTTCGCTGCAGCAAGCCGCGTTCGGGGAGCCGGGCGGCGATAAGCTCAAGCGCTGGATCGATCGCTGCCCCAACCAGCTTTACTCAGCGCTGGTGTTCGCCGGCGGCGCCGCCTGGCGCAAGCGGCTGAACGACGAGATCGGCGACCAGGGCGACGTCAGCGCGCTGATCGAAAGGCGCAGCGACGACGAGCTTGCCGCGCTGATGAACAACCTCGGCGGCCACGATCTGCCGGCGGTGCTGCAAGCCTTCCGCAACGTCAAGACCGACAAGCCGACCTGCTTCATCTGCTACACGGTGAAGGGCTTCGGTTTGCCGATGGCCGGCCACAAGGACAATCACGCGGGGCTGATGACGCCGGCGCAGATGGATGTCTTCCGCGAGGCCAACAATGTTCGCCCGGGCCACGAGTGGGACAAGTTCGAAGGCGTCCCGCACGCGAAAGAGGTCGAAGCATTTCTCACGCGCGTGCCGTTCGCGGCAGCCGGCGAGCGCCGGTTGAAAGCCCCGCAAATCCCGGTACCGGACAAGTTGCCACCGCCACCGCAGGCCGTGAATTCAACGCAGGCCGGTTTCGGCGCGATCCTCAACGACATCGGCCGCGGTGACGATGCCTTCACCCAGCGTATCGTCACCGCTTCGCCCGATGTCACCGTCTCAACCAATCTCGGCGGCTGGGTCAACCGGCGCGGGCTGTTCGCCCATGAGGCGATGCCGGACACGTTCCGCAACGAGCGCATCCCGTCGACATTCAATTGGGAGTTCTCGCCCAAGGGCCAGCACATCGAGCTCGGCATCGCGGAAGCAAACCTGTTCATTCTCCTCTCCGCGCTTGGCCTGTCGCACACCATCAACGGTGTGCGCCTTTTACCCATCGGCACGCTTTACGATCCCTTCATCGCGCGCGGCCTCGATCAGCTCAATTACGCCTGCTACCAGGATGCCCGCTTCATGGTGGTGGCGACGCCCTCGGGCATTACGCTCGCGCCCGAAGGCGGCGCGCACCAGTCGATCTCGGAGCCGCTGATCGGCATGGCGCAGGATGGCCTCGCCGCGTTCGAACCGGCCTATGTCGACGAGCTTGCCGTCATCATGCGATGGGCCTTCGAATACATGCAGAAGGGCGGCGACGCGTCTCCTTCGGAGCAGAACTGGTTACGCGACGAGACCGGCGGCTCGGTCTATTTGCGCCTGTCGACACGGCCGATAGAACAAATCGCGCGCAACCTAGTGCCCGAGCTCGAACGTGACATCGTCGACGGCGCCTACTGGCTGCGCAAGCCGGGGCCAAACGCGCAGGTCATCGTCGCCTATACCGGCGCCATCGCGCCGGAGGCGATCGCCGCCGTCGGGCTGATGGCGGAAGACCGCCGCGATGTCGGCCTGCTCGCCGTCACCTCGGCCGACCGGCTCAACGCCGGCTGGACCGCGGCGCAGCGGGCGCGCGAGCGCGGCCTTGTCCACGCCCGCTCCCATATCGAGCGGCTGCTCGCCGACGTACCGCCTCATTGCGGCATCGTCACGGTGCTCGACGGGCATCCGGCAACGCTCGCCTGGCTCGGCTCGGTCAACGGCCACCGCACGCGCTCGCTCGGTGTCGAGCATTTCGGCCAGACCGGCTCGCTGGCCGATCTCTACCGCCACTACGGCATCG
This sequence comes from uncultured Pseudomonadota bacterium, assembly GCA_963732895.1. Lineage (GTDB taxonomy): Bacteria > Pseudomonadota > Alphaproteobacteria > Rhizobiales > Xanthobacteraceae > Pseudolabrys. The sequence goes on from CAVTBG010000015.1 coordinate 312,174, forward strand.
ACGCGAACGCCATTGTCGCCGCGGCGCAATCAATCGCGCCCGGCAAGCCGATCCGCCACTTGAAGGCGCTGCCGTAAGAGGCGTTATTGTTTGCGCATGATCTTTCCGAAAACCGGTATCCACTTTTTGGGATCATGCGCGACGGCTACATCATTGCGCCCATGCCGAAGATCGCGAACACGATGCCGCCGACCACAAGCCAGATCACAATCATGGCGACGATGACCGCGATCGTGTAGATCACGGCTTTGTTCGCGGGCGGCTTCATCAGCGCCGCGATACCGGTATGCAGCAAATAAATGCTGTAGAGGCCGAGCAGCGACAAGATCGACAGCATCGGAATGAGACCGAACACGCCGGCGAGCCAGCCGGCGGTCGGCGCGTAGGCCGAGACTTTCATGGCGCTGCCGAGATCCTTGCGGCCGTCAAACATGCCGGCAAGGAAATCGATGACATAGGCCATCACGTAAACACCGACCAGCGAGAGCACATAACTGATAAAAGCGTGGCTGATCCCGCTGCCGATGCCGACGTGAATCGGTCCAATCCCGATCAGCGTCGTGCCGATGAATGTGCAGACCGGCGGAATGGCGGCGAGAATCAGCACATAGTTCGGGAACAGATAGCCGGCATCGCCGGGCTCACTCTCGATCACTTTCCATTCTGACTTCGGTTGCAGCAGGATTGCTTTGGCACGGTCGACGAGGTTCATGTCACCCCTCCATGGATGTGGTCCTGACGATCAACGCTTCAATCAACTCTTCAATCAACGCTTGGCATCTTGCAGAATCATCGCCGCACCTTTCTCGGCAATCATGATGGTGGGCGAATTGGTGTTGCCGGACGTGATCGATGGCATCACGGATGCATCGATCACCCGCAAATTCTCGATCCCGATCACACGCAGGCGGGCGTCGACCACCGCGCGGACGTCGTCGTCGCGGCCCATTCGCGCGGTGCCGACCGGATGAAAGATGGTGGTGCCGATGTCGCCGGCGGCTTTTTCCAGCGCGGCCTCGTCGTCGTCGCGGAAGGCGCTGCCGGGCAGGTATTCCTCGGGCGTGTACTTCCGCAATGCCGGTTGCGAGACAATTCTACGGGTAACCCGGATGGCGTCGGCGGCGACGCGGCGATCCTCCGGCGTCGAGAGATAATTCGGCTTGATGGCCGGCGTCTCGGCCGGGTCTTTCGATTTCAACATTACGCTGCCACGGCTGGTCGGCCGCAAATTCGCAACGCTGGCGGTAAACGCGGGAAACGGATGCAGTGGCTCGCCGAACTTGTCGAGCGACAGCGGCTGCACGTGATACTGAATATTGGCGCGATCCTGCGTGGAGTTCTGAGCGCGTGAATACACCGAGCTGCGAGGGTGCCATGGTCATCGGCCCGCGACGGCGCAACAGATAGTCGAGCCCCATGCCGGCGCGCCCGATCGGCGACGCATAGGTGACATTCAGCGTCTTGACGCCGGAGACTTTGTAAATCATGCGCAGTTGCAGATGGTCTTGCAGATTACCGCCGACGCCGGGCTTGTCGAGCATGACCGGAATATCGAACTTCGCCAGCTCTTGAGCCGGCCCGATGCCTGACAGCATCAGAAGTTGCGGCGAGCCGATTGAGCCCGCGGACAAGATCGCCTCGCCGCGGCAACGCGCTGAACGCATAACGCCGTCCTGACGCCAGCGAACGCCGGTCACGCGCTTGCCATCGACGTCGAGCCCTTCCACCAGGCAGCGGGATTCCACCTGCAAGTTCTGGCGGTGCATCACAGGCGTCAAGAACCCGCGCGCGGCCGACCAGCGGCGGCCGAATTTCTGGTTGACGTGGAAATAACACACGCCCTCGTTGTCGCCGGTGTTGAAATCGTCGGTATCAGGAATGCCGTATTGGATCGCGGCCTGGCGGAACGCCTCCAGGATTTCCCAAGACAGCCGCATGGGCTCAACCCGCCACTCGCCGCCGTGTGCCTGGCTCGGCAGGAAGTGGTCGAGATGCTTGTCGAAATGGGGCTTCACGTCGTCCCACGACCAGCCGGGCAGGCCGAACTGGCGCCAGTGATCATAGTCGGCCGCCTGCCCACGCATGTAGATCATACCGTTGATGGCCGACGAACCGCCGATCACCTTGCCGCGCGGGTAGCTGAGGCTGCGGCCGTTCAGGCCCGGCTCGGCCTCAGTCTTGAACAGCCAGTCGGCGCGCGGATTGCCGATGGCGAAGAGATAGCCGACAGGGATGTGAAACCAGATCCAATTGTCGCGCCCCCCCGCCTCCAGCAGCAACACCCGCTTGCCCGGATTGGCGGACAGTCGGTTGGCCAGTACGCAACCGGCCGAGCCCGCGCCCACGACGATGTAGTCGAATTCACCCGCAATGGGCGCCGGCTCGCTCATGCTGATTCTCCCTAGTGCGGTGGTTTCGAAGTTCGTTGCAGTGCTTGCGAGCTTGTCCGTAAACGAACTTCAAATCCAAAACCGCACTAGAATCATAACGTTGCTAGTGTCCTATCGAATCCGAAGTTCGTACAGAGCAAGCGGAATAACTTGACGAACTTCGGATTCGGGACCCTAGCGGGGACTTTACCGCGCGGGCGAAGACTTGCTAACCTCCCCCCTCGATCTGCGGTGCATTGTGCATGTGCCGCGTTGCCGGAACGGCGGTTCCGACCTGCGGTCATTTTCCATCTCGCTCTGACGCCCGTTGAGCGCGTGTCACACGCGCCGGAGAAGAACCGCCATGCTTGCACGGCTATTGGCCGCTTTCTGCCTGTTGCTCACTTTTGCCGCTGCACCGCAACCAGCCGCCGCGCAATCCACAGCGGGACAAGACAGGCTGACGGTGTTCGCCGCCGCCTCCCTGCGCACCGCGCTCGACGATGTGGACAAAGCCTTCACCAGGGCAACCGGGGCGGCCGTGACGGCGAGCTATGCAGCAAGTTCGGCGCTCGCCAAGCAGATCGCGCAAGGCGCGCCGGCCGACGTCTATGTCTCGGCCAACATCAAATGGATGGACTATCTGCAGGAACAGAAGCTGGTGCAGACCGCGACGCGCGTGAACCTGCTCGGCAATGCGCTGGTGCTGATCGCGCCGAAGTCTGCCAAGCTCGGCCACGTCAAAATCGGCCCGGGCTTCGATATCGCCAAGCTGGCCGGCTCGGGCCGCATCGCGGTCGCCGACACCAAGGCGGTGCCGGCCGGGCTCTACGCCAAGGCCGCGCTGCAATCGCTCGGAGCCTGGAAATCGGCCGAGCCCAAGCTGGCGCAGGCCGAAAACGTGCGCGCAACGCTCGCCTATGTGGCGCGCGGCGAGACGTCGATCGGCATCGTCTACGCGACCGATGCTCAAGTAGAGCCGAAGGTAAAGATCGTCGGCAGGTTTCCGGATGATGCGCACCCAGCCATCACCTATCCGATGGCGGCGCTGAAGGACGCCAAGAGCAAGGCGGTGGCGCAATATCTGCACTTCCTCCGCTCGCTGGCGGCCAAGGCAATCTTCGAGAAATACGGCTTCAGCTTTCTGATCAAGCCGGTGTCGTAGCGGAAGGAAAACGGTGTTCGAGCTCACCGCACAGGACTGGACCGCCATCGCGCTGTCGCTGCGGATATCGGCGGTGGCGACGATCGTGACGCTGCCGTTCGGCATCGCGCTGGCGACGCTGTTGGCGCGCAAGTCGTTCTGGGGCAAATCGCTGGTCGAGGCGATCGTCTATCTGCCGCTGGTGCTGCCGCCGGTGGTGACCGGCTATCTGCTGCTGATCACGCTCGGGCGAAAGGCGCCAATCGGAGCCTTCCTCGACCAGCATTTCGGCATCGTGTTCTCATTCCGCTGGACTGGCGCCGTGATCTCATGCGGCGTGATGGCGTTTCCGCTGATGGTGCGCGCGGTCCGACTGTCGATCGAGGCGATCGACCGCAAGCTGGAGGACGCAGCAAGCACGCTCGGCGCCAACAGCTTCTGGTGTTTTATCACGGTGACCCTGCCGCTGGCGCTGCCCGGCATTATCGCCGGCGCCATGCTGGCCTTTGCCAGGGCATTGGGCGAGTTCGGCGCCACCATCACCTTCGTCTCCAACATCCCGGGCGAGACCCAGACAATCTCGGCGGCGATCTACACGCTGACTCAAATTCCCGGCGGCGACGTTGCCGCGCTGCATCTGGTCGTCGTGGCGATCTTGATTTCGCTCGCCGCGCTCATGATGTCGGAATGGCTGGCGCGCCGCGCTACAGCCCGTTTGCACGGAGCGTAGCGTGCTTACCGTGAACATCGAAAAGTCGTTCGGCGAGTTTTCGCTTGTTGCAGCCTTCGAGGCCGCAGGCGGCTGCACCGCGCTGTTCGGGCCGTCCGGCGCGGGCAAGACCAGCATTATCTCCATGATCGCCGGCCTGACGCGGCCGGACCGTGGGCGCATCGTGCTCGACGACGAGACGATCTTTGATTCGCAAGCGCGCATCGACGTGCCGGTGTCACGGCGGCGCATCGGCACTGTGTTTCAGGAAGGCCGGCTGTTCCCGCATCTGTCGGTCAAGCACAATCTCGATTACGGCCGCTGGATGAACGGCCACGTCTTCGACCCGGCCGCATTCGAGCACGTGGTGGCGCTGCTCGATATCGGCCATTTGCTGACGCGCCGGCCGGGCCGGCTGTCGGGCGGCGAGCGCCAGCGGGTGGCGATCGGCCGCGCGCTTCTTGCCAAGCCGCGGTTTTTGCTGCTCGACGAGCCGCTGGCCTCGCTCGATGCCGCGCGCAAGGCCGAGATTTTGCCCTATCTCAAGCGACTGCGCGACGAAGCCCGCGTGCCGATGATCTATGTCAGCCATGCGGCGGACGAGGTGAAAAGTATCGCCAGCCGGGTGGTGATGCTGGAGGCGGGGCGCGTGGTGGCGGTGAACGGCGCGGACCTACTCGCCGGCGCCAGTGTATGATGCGGGCATGTTCCCGCCCGAGCGAATCGTCTGCTTGACCGAAGAAACCGTGGAGACGCTCTATCTCCTCGGCGAAGATCACCGCATCGTCGGCGTTTCGGGCTACGCGGTGCGTCCGCCGCGGGTGCGCAAGGAGAAACCGCGCGTCTCAGCCTTCATCTCTGCCGACGTGCCGAAGATCCTCGCGCTCGAGCCCGACCTGGTGCTCACCTTCTCCGACTTGCAGGCCGACATCGTTGCCGACCTAGTCCGCGCCAATGTCGCGGTGCATGCCTTTAATCAGCGCGACATCGCCGGCATCTTCGCCATGATCCGCACACTGGGTGCGCTCATCGGAGCGGCGGAGAAAGCGGATACGCTCGCCGCCAAACTCGCCGCCCGCGTCGACGCCGCCCGTACGCAAAGCGCACGGTTGCCGCGGCGGCCACGCGTTTATTTCGAGGAATGGGACGAGCCGATGATTTCCGGCATCCACTGGGTGTCGGAACTCATCGACACCGCCGGCGGCATCGACGTGTTCCCCGAGCTTGCCTCGCGCAAGAACGCCAAGGACCGCATCGTGGCGCCGGAGGCCGTGATCGCGGCAAAGCCTGACATCATTATCGGCTCCTGGTGCGGCAAGAAGTTTGTCCCGGACAAGGTCGCCGGGCGTCCCGGCTTTGCCCAAGTTCCCGCCGTCGCCACCGGTTCCCTGCACGAGGTCAAATCGGCGCTGATCCTGCAGCCGGGGCCGGCCGCGCTCACCGCCGGAACTCGATGCACTCGGCCGAATCGTAAGCGACTGGGTTGAAAACCACGCCGGAAAAGCCCAGAAATAGCGGCGCTTTCACCGCCCATAGCCAGCATGGGCTTGGCCGTGATATGGACGATCAAGAGCGACGTTAAGGGACCTCATCGCAATGCAGCAGCCGACCAAGAACGCCCGCGCCGACCTGTGGATGGATCTCGCCCTGGTGGCTTTCCTCATCGGTTTCGACGTGACCGCGCGGCTGCTGCCGCACATTCCGGGTTTCATGCCGGTGGCCGCGAGCGCGCTGTTCGCCGGCCGCGTGCTCCGGGTGCCGATCTTTGCGGTCATGGTGCCGCTCGCCGCTATCGCGCTGAGCGGGCTCGCCTTCGCCGCCGATAGCTGGCAGGTGACCCTGGTGGTCTATGCGGCGATGGCGCTACCGGCCCTTGCCGGCATTTACAGCCGCCGTTGGAGCGGCGCGGCCCCCGTGATCGCCGCCATGCTGTCGTGCTCGCTGATCTTCTTCGCCGCCACGAATTTCGCGGTCTGGGCCTTCAGCGGCATGTATCCGCTGACCTGGCAAGGCTTGACCGAGTGCTATGTGGCGGCGCTGCCGTTCCTCGACCGCACCGTGCTCGGCGACCTCGCCTGGACCGCGGTGCTGTTCGGCGGCGCCTGGTTCGTGCAGCACGGGCCCGTGCTCGGCCGCCGCGCGCTCTGAGAAATTCCGAAACACCAAGCATTGCGATGGCCGGGCTCAGCCCGGCCATTTCGCTTTTGGGGCTTCAGCATTTGTCGATTGGATTGAACGCTGTCCATTCCTGACGTTTTTGTTTGCGCATGAACTTTTTCCGAAAGCCGGTTCCCACTTTTCGGGATCATGCGCTACCCGAGCAACTTCTGCACACGCGCCCACAGGATCTTGCCGCGCTCAGCCCAGGTCCTGGGCGGCTCGGGTGCCGCCAGCCTCAGGCCCACGGTGGTGACGCGGCCGTCCTCGACCGTGTGAGCGAGGAGCGCGATAGGCCCGAGCTCGACAACGTCGTCGGCCTTGGGCGCGCGGCCGAGCTGCTCGGCGAAATAGTTGCCGAGCGGCAGCTCGGCATGGGCAGCGGCCACTTGCAGCCCATAGATGTCGGCGAGCGCGCCAAGAGTCGCGGTACCAGGCACGAAGAAATCGCCGAGCAAGCGCGAATCGGGCTCCGGCGGCGGCGGCATGTCGACGAAAAAGCGATCGAGCGCCTGCGCCTTCTCCGGTGGCGCCAGCAGATAGAGGTAGTCGCCCTCACGCAGCGGCTGCGCCTCCGCCGGAGTGAGGATTTCCTCGTCGCGCACCACCATAGTCGGCCGCGCCCAGTTCGGGATCAGGCCGCGGCTCAGGAACGGGCTGTTGGCGGGCACCGGATAGCCGACAATCTCGCGCGCGAGCTGGCCGGGCAGATCGAGCTCGACCCGGCGCGGCAGCGGATCGGCGCGGGCGAATGACATATCGAGCTTGCGCGCGGCCAAGGCCACGGTCCAGCCCTGGATGAGAAGCGAGAACAGCACCACGACGAAGGCGACGTCGAAATAGAGATAGGCCGACGGCAGTCCGACCAAGAGCGGGATCGAAGCGAGAAAGATCGCGACAGCGCCGCGCAAGCCCACCCACGACATGAACAGCTTTTCGCGCCATTGATAGCCGAACGGCCACAGGCACAGGAACACCGCCGCCGGCCGCGCGATCAGCATCAGCGCCAGTGCCACCGTCACCGCGCCGCCGAAGCTTTCGCCCAGCCGCTGCGGCCAAACCAACAGGCCGAGCAGCACGAACATCACGATCTGTGCAAGCCACGTAACAGCATCGAGAAACACCACCACCGAGTTGTGCGCGCGGGTCTGCCGGTTGCCCATCACCAGGCCGGCGAGATAGACGGCGAGAAAGCCGGAGGCGTGCACAGCGTTGGCGAACGCGAACACGATGAGCGCCATCACCGCCACGAACGGCGCGTGCAGGCCTTGCGGCAACTCGAGCCGGTTGAGCGCGGCCACGATCAGGCGGCCGCCGAGATAGCCGATGATACCGCCGAAGATGGCGCCGCGCGCCAGCATCAGCAGCGCGTGCGACCAGCTCTCGTTGCCCCCGAGCAGGATCTGGATGAGCAACAGCGTCAGGAAAACCGCAAATGGATCGTTGGTCCCCAATTCGACCTCCAGCGTCGAGCGCACACGCGGGCGCAGGCGCAAGCCGCGCGCGTTGATCAGGAAGAACACCGCCGCGGCGTCGGTCGAAGCGACCACCGAGCCGACCAGCAGCGCCTGCGTCCAGCCGATGCCGAGCACGAGCTTGGCGAGCGGCGTCATCACCAGCGTGGTGACGAGCACGCCGGCGGTCGCCAGCGTCACCGCCGGCGCCAGTACGCTGCGAAAGCTGGAGAGCCGCGTGCGCAGGCCACCGTCGAAGAGGATCAGCGCCAGGGCGATGGAACCGACGGTATAGGCGGTACCGACGTCGCTGAACCTGAGGCCGCCGGGACCGCCTTCACCGGCCAGCATGCCGACCAGCAGGAACACCAGCAGCAAGGGCGCGCCGACGCGCAGCGCGACCAGACTCGACAGGATACCGGCCAGCACCAGCAGGCTGCCGAGCAGGATGGCGACGCTGATGCCGTCGAGCAGTGTCATGCGTACCGCGCCTTGCCTCTCCTCCTCATTCCGGGGCGCGGGCGCATCCAAGTCGCCTATAGCCGACTTGGACCTCTTAATTCCGATCTCGGGTAAACCCGAGATCGGTTGCCGCGAGCCCGGAATCCAGGGCTATTAAGCTACTGACTGATTTACTCGTAAAGGTCGAGCCACTGCGGGTTCGACCGCTCAATGAGACGCAATTTCCATGCCCGCCGCCATTTCTTTATTTATTTTTCACGTACGATGGCGGTAGCGGGGTCGTCGTAAACCTCAAACCGGACAAGACGGTCCACATCATAACGACTGGAGAACCCGCGAACGATCTTGTTTCTCGTACTCGTAAATCCGGCGGACCAGATCGTTGGTCACCCCGAAGTATAGGGTGCCGTTTCGATCGCTTGCCAAGATATAAACAAAATAGGCCATGCCCCTTGGCCTGGATTCCGGGGCCACCTCTCCCTCGCCTGACGGCGCGAAAGAGGTGTCCCGGAATGACATTTAAAAGTTCACCTTGTCTCCGCCCTTGAGCGACAGGATCTCTCGCGCTTCATCGGCACTGGCGACCTCCAAGCCGAGGCCTTCGAGGATCTGACGCACTCTGGTGACCTGTTGAGCATTCGAACTCGGCGAGTTGGCCAGGGCCGATCCACAGCGAGTCCTCCATGCCGACGCGGACGTTGGCGCCCATCGACGCCGCCATCGCCGCCACTCGCATCTGGTTGGCGCCGGCGCCGAGCACAGACCAATGATAATTGTCGCCGAGCAGACGGTCGGCGGTGCGCTTCATCATCATGACATCTTCCGGATGCGCGCCGATGCCGCCAAGGATGCCGAACACCGACTGCACGAAGAGCGGCGGTTTGACCAAGCCGCGATCGAGGAAGTGGCGCAGCGTATAAAGGTGGCCGATGTCGTAGCACTCGATTTCGAATCGGGTGTTATTCCCGGCGCAAGTGGTGAGGATGTATTCGATGTCGGCGAAGGTGTTTTTGAACATGCCCGCCTTCGACCCTTCGAGATAAGGCTCCTCCCAGTCGTATTTGAACTTGCCCTTGTAGCGCGGGATCATCGGATATAGCCCGAAATTCATCGTGCCCATATTGAGCGATGCGATTTCGGGCTTGAAGGTCGCCGCCGGGCGTACGCGCTCTTCCGCGGTCATAGTCGGCGCACCGCCGGTTGTGATGTTCACCACCACGTTGGAGCGCTGCTTGATCACCTGGAGGAAGGGAGCAAAGGCCTCCGGCGACTGGTCGGGCCGGCCGTCTTTTGGGTTGCGCGCATGCAGATGAACGACCGCGGCGCCGGCCTCAGCCGCGGCGATGGCATTGTCGGCAATCTGCTGAGGCGTGACCGGCAGATGCGGCGACATCGAGGGCGTATGGATCGAGCCGGTTATGGCACAAGTAATGATGACTTTACGCGATTTCGCCATGAGCATTTCTTCCCGGTGAAGGTAGTGGTTGATTTCGCGATTGGACTTACGCGCCGATCCTAGAGTATCAGGCGGTCTCAAGTCACCTGCGCATGGGAATTTCGCCTTGGACGTGACCGGTCAAGCTCACGCGGCCCGCTCGGGTCCTTTGATCGGCGTGCTGTGCGGCACCGGCGCGGCGCTAGGTTGGGCCGCCGGGTTCGTGGCCGCCAAGCACGGCATCAACGTCGGATTCTCACCGTACGATCTAGCCTTCCATCGTTTTTTCTGGTCCGGACTGCTTCTGGTTCCGATTGCCATGCAGCAAGGCGTCGTCCAACTCGGCGGCATCGGCTGGCGGCGCGCGGTGGTGATGGCGGTGCTGGCCGGCCCGCCGCAGGCCGTCTTAGCCTATTCCGGCTTCATCCTAGTGCCGCTCGGCCACGGCACCACCATCCAGCCGGCCTGCGCCGCACTGTTTGGTATAATTCTGGCGATCCTCCTGTTGCATGAGCGCGCCACGCTGTCCCGCATCATAGGCGGCGCCACCATCATCGGCGGCCTAATGGTATTCGGCGCCGAATCGCTCACGACCATCGGCCGTGAAGGCGTGGGCGGCGATCTGCTGTTCGTCTGCGCCGGGCTGTTCTGGGCGATCTTCGGCGTGCTGCTGCGCCATTGGAGCGTGTCGGGCACACGCGCAGCCGCTGTCGTCGGTGTCGTGTCTGTGTTGATTTTCGCACCTCTGCACGCGCTATTCATCGGCTATGGCGACATCCTGCACATGAGCCTGAAGGAGAACCTGATCCAGATCGTGGTACAGGGCCTCCTTGCTGGCGTCCTCCCGATCTTCTTGTTCGCGCGGGCGGTGATCTTGATCGGCGCCGGGCGGGCGGCGGTATTTCCGGCGCTGGTGCCGGGCTTCTCGCTGATCATCGGTTATCTTGCGCTCGACGTGGTGCCGAGCCTGCCGCAGCTGATTGGACTGGTGGTGGTCCTGATCGGCTTCAGGTATGCTTTGAAGTGAAGAAAGTCACTCCGGCCCCGCATACTTGCCTGCGGTATCCGGAAACATGATCTTGACGATCTTGAACTTCGAAACGTCGACGGTTGCGTCCATGTGCAGGAAGATGACGGCGTCTCGCAAAGACTTTTCGATGCCGAAATCGAGCATGATGCCGTTGCCGCCGTGCAGCTCGATTGCATGCTGGGCGACTTTCATGATCTCCTCCGAGGCAAACATCTTGGCCATGTTGCACAGGACCTCGGCGTCGGGCGCGTTGTCGTCGACGGCCAATGCGGCACGATCGAGCAGCGCGCGCACGGCCTCGATGCGCGTGGCCATATCCGCGAGCCTGAGCGCCACCGCCTGATGCTTGATCAGGATCCGGCCACCCTGCACATAATTCTGCACATAATCGGCGGTCGACTCGAAAGCGCGCACGCCGACGCCGAGATTCTTCGCCGCCTGGATGATTTTGCCGGGGCGGAAATAGATACCCGCCTTGCCGAGCGCGTCGTTTTCCGCCAGCAAATGATCGTCCGGCAAGAACATGTCCTCGAACACCATCTCACCGTTGTTCATGAAGCGGCAGCCGAGCGTCTCGTTGCAGCGCGTGACTGAAAAGCCCTTGGTGTCGCGCGGCACCAGGAACGATGACGTGCCCTGCAACATGCCGACCTTCGGATTGGTGTTGGCGTAAACAACGTAAAGGCCGGCGTCGTAGCCATTGGAAATGAATTGTTTGCGGCCGTTGATCACCCATCCGCCGTTCGTCTTCACGGCCTTTGTCTGCATCGCCGCTTCCGGCACGTTGTAAGGTAGCCAGCGGTCGGACGCGCCGCGCGGCTCGGTCAGGCAATGGGCCATGAGGAATTGTGGGTCCTCGACCAGCCGCTTGAACCACTTTTCCTGCAGATGGCGCGGCGCGAGTTGACGCAGCAGCACCGACACCTTCCAGTTCTGCACCAGCTTATCTGCAAGCCCTAAATCCCCACGCGCGATCTCCTCCGAGATCATCGCGAATGTCCTGACCTCGGTGCCCTTCTCCAACTCCACGCCGCCGAAGTCTTCCGGCACGCCGAGGGTGCGGATGCCTATTTTTTCCGCCTCCTGCAGGATGCGCGGCGGCAGCCGGTCCTCCGGAGCCATCGACCATTCGCGCTGCCAATCGGCGCGAATAAAGGGCAGAACGACCTCATCGACGAAATCGCGGCAGCTTTGCCGCATCATCCGCTGTTCCTCAGACAATCCCCGGTCGTACATGTGCATAACCCCTGTCGTTTCGCGGCGTGAAATGTCCGGCTCCAGCCGCAATTTGATATTGATCTGCTTTGCGGTCTAATTCCACCGGGGGCTAGGAGCGCGCAATGAAAGCGCGATAGGGCGTTATGGACAATGTCCATCGACTGACCGGCGCCGCCGGCAACATTCTGCGCACGGTCGGCGAACAGCTGACCTCGGGCAATCTGTTGCTGCAGCTTGCCTTGATTTTCCTCGCCGCCGCGGTGGCGACGCTCGCAGCCATGGTGATCCGACGCCGCGTCGACCTCACGGCGCTGACCATGGGCTGGCCGGCGCTCGCACGTCAGTTCGCCCGCCACGTGATGGCCAACATCGGTACGATCATATTCGTCGTACTCGCGGCGATCATGCACACCGCCATGCTGGCATTGACTTGGCCGAGCCGCTCCTACCTGCTCGGCGTTGCCTTCAGTCTCGCCACCGCCTGGGTGGTGATCGCGCTGGTCGCCGGCCTCATCCGTAATCAGTTCGTCTATCGCCTGGTGGCGGTGTCGGCCTGGGCCATCGCGGCGCTGAGCATTCTACGGTTATTGCAGCCAGCCATGAATGCGCTCGACTCGGTCGGCGTGTTGATCGGGGGCCTGCGCATCACGCCGCTCCTGGTTATCAAGGCGACAGTTCTGCTGCTGCTGGCACTGTGGGCGGCGAACGCCGCGAGTGACTTCCTTGAGCGGCGCGTGCGCCACAGCGCCGATCTCACACCGTCGATCCAGGTGTTGATCAGCAAACTGATCCGGCTGATGCTGATCACCTTCGCCATCCTGGCCGTGCTGTCGACTGTGGGCATCGACTTTTCGGCGCTCGCTTTCTTCTCCGGCGCGGTCGGCGTGGGGCTCGGCTTCGGCCTGCAGAAGATCGTCTCCAACCTAGTCAGCGGCATCATCCTTCTGGCCGACAAGTCGATCAAACCGGGTGACGTTATCTCGGTCGGCGACAGTTTCGGCTGGGTCGGCTCCATGGGCGCCCGCTACACATCGGTTGAAACGCGCGACGGCCGAGAATTCCTCATCCCCAACGAGGACTTCGTTACCCAGCGCGTGATCAACTGGTCGTATTCGAATAACGAGGTGCGGATCGACGTCGAGTTCGGCGTCTCCTATGCCGCCGACCCACACAAGGTGATCGCGTTGGCGCTGGCAGCGATCCAGCCAATCCCGCGCGTCCTGGCGAACCCAAAGCCGGTCTGCCATCTCAAGGCGTTCGGTAATTCCTCGGTCGATTTCATCTTGCGCTTCTGGATCCGCGATCCGGTTGACGGCATAACCAATGTGCGCGGGCTGGTGATGCTGGCGCTGTGGGACGCGTTCAAGCGCGAGAGCATCGAGATTCCGTTCCCGCAGCGCGACCTCAACCCGCGCGGACCGTTCCATGTCGTGGTCGAGCGCGAAGACGACTCAAAGCGGTCAAAGAGATAACGCAATGCCGCGCAGTAAACGCTTCTGCCTGAAAATTGCGAGGCGCACCAATGAAAAACGAACGACGTGTCGAGACGGAGGGCGGCTGCACCTGCGGCGCCGTGCGCTTTCGCCTGAACGGCCGGCCGATTTTTGTGCATTGCTGTCATTGTACGTGGTGTCAGCGCGAGACCGGATCGGCCTTTGCCGTCAACGCTTTCATCGAGGCGTCGCAGGTAGAGCTTCTGAGGGGGCAGCCGGTGCATACGACGCTCCCCACCATAAGCGGTAAAGGTCAGGTATTGTCGCGCTGCCCCAATTGCGGCGTGACGGTTTGGAGCAATTACGCCGGCGCCGGACTCAATTTCAATTTCGTCCGCGTGGGGACGCTCGACGATCCCTCGTGCGTGCCGCCGGACATCCACATCTACACCTCGACGAAGCAGCCGTGGGTCGTCCTACCCGACGGCGTTCCCGCGGTGCCGGAGTTCTATAAGCCTGCCGAATACTGGCCGGCCGAAAGCCTCGCGCGCTTCAAGGCGGCGAAAGCGGGCTGAGGCGACCTACGCCGCTTTGCGTTTGCTCAGGAATTCGCCCATGCGGTCGAGCGCCTTCAGGATGTTCTCGGTCGAGTTGGCGTAAGACAGCCGCACATAGCCCTCGCCGAGAATGCCGAAATCCGGTCCGCCGATGATGGCGACGCCGGTATCATCAAGCAGCGCGCTGGCGAGTTCCTTCGCCTTCCAGCCGGTCGCCTTGATGTTGGGGAAGGCATAGAACGCGCCCCTGGGCGTGGCGCACGACACGCCGGACAATTTGTTCAGGCCCTCGACTACCACCTTCCGCCGCTTGTCGAATTCAGCGACCATCTTCCAGACTTCGTCCTGCGGACCTTTCAACGCGGCGAGCCCCGCGAATTGCGCCGAGGCGTTGACGCAGGAATGGAAGTTGACCGCGAGCTTACGCGCGTAGTCATAAAGCTTGCCCGGCCACACCGCATAACCGAGCCGCCAGCCGGTCATGGCATAGGTCTTCGACCAGCCATTGAGCAGGATCAGCCGGTCCCGGATTTCAGGATATGAGAGCAGGCAGACGTGCTTTTCGCCATCATAGACCATGTGGTCGTAGATCTCGTCGGACATGATCGCGACGTCTGGCCATTTATCGAGGCCGGCAACCAACTTGTCGACTTCACTCTTGGGTGTGACGCCGCCAGTGGGATTGGCGGGTGAATTGACAATCAACAGCCGCGTCTTGGACGTGATCAGCGACAGCGTCTCCTCCGCCGAGAAAGCGAAGCCGTTCTCTTCGCGGATCGGCACCGGCACCGGCTTGGCGCCGGTGAATTCAATCATTGAGCGATAGATGGGAAAGCCGGGGTCGGGATACATGATCTCTGCGCCCGGTTCGCCGAACATCAGGATCGAGACGAACATGGTCGGCTTGCCGCCGGGCATGATCATGACGCTATCGGGCGAGACCTCGACCCTGAAGCGCTTGGCGAGGTCTTCCGCCACCGCCTCGCGTAGCGGCGGGATGCCGGTCGCCGGCGTGTAGCCGTGATGGCCTTCGTGCAGTGCCTTCACCGCCGCCTCGACGATAAAGTCCGGCGTGCGGAAGTCCGGCTGCCCGATGCCGAGATTGATGATGTCACGCCCCTGGGCGGCCAGTGCATTGGCGCGGGCAAGGACGGCGAAGGCGTTTTCCTCGCCGATGCGGTCGAAGGCGGCGATGGTCTTGAGCATGAAACCACTCCCTTGGGCGCTATTTCGCCGGCATGTTCACCCGATCGGGCGGCGAAAATCAATTCAACCTAGTGCGCTGGATTTGAAGTTCGTTATATTGCTTGCAGCAAGGCCGAAAACGAACTTCAAATCAAAAACCGCACTAGAATCATAAAGTTGCAAGTGTCCTTTCGAATCTGAAGTTCGTACGAAGCAAGCTGAACGGTTTGACGAACTTCGGATTCGGGACACTTGCCGAGACCGGCATTGTCCCGGTGCCGCCCGCCGTGGCACTTTCGCGGCCCCTGTTCCGCAAGGATCCTTCATGGCGACCCCCTCCGAAAAACGCCGGGCCTTCCGCGCCCTGCACCAGAGCGGCTGCTTCGTCATTCCCAACCCGTGGGATGTCGGCACCACCCGTTATTTGCAGCATCTCGGCTTCAAGGCGCTGGCCACCACCAGCGCGGGTTTCGCCTTCGCGCAAGGCATTTCCGACGGCGCGGTGACGCGCGCCATGATGCTCGGCCATATCGCGGAGATCGTCGCCGCCACCGACCTGCCGGTGAACGCGGATTTCGAGCGCGGTTATGCCGACGACCCGGAGGGCGTCGCCGACAGCGTCCGGTTGTGCATCGAGACCGGCGTCGCGGGCCTGTCGATCGAGGACGCCACCGGCGACGCGCAGAAGCCGCTCTATGACATCGACCACGCGGTGGCGCGCATGCGCGCGGCGCGCTCGGCCATCGACGAGGCCGGCGGCGAGGTGCTGCTCACCGGGCGCGCCGAATGCTTCCTGGTCGGACGGCCCGATCTCGACGAGGTTATCCGCCGCTTGCGCGCTTATGCCGACGCCGGCGCCGACGTGCTCTATGCACCAGGATTACGCGAGCGCGAGCAGATCGCCGCGGTGATCAAGGCGGTAGCGCCCAAGCCGGTGAACGCGCTGATGCCGGGCGCCCTTGGTTTGACGGCCGCCGATCTCACCGGCCTCGGCGCGCGGCGCATCAGCGTCGGCTCAACGCTGGCGCGCGTTGCCTGGGGTGCACTGATGCGCTCGGCACATGAGATCGCCGAGCACGGTAAGTTCGATAGCTTCGCCGGCGCGGTGCCCTTTGCCGACATCAACAATTTCTTCCAAGACGACCTGTCGCGCCGGCCAAAGCCGTGAGTAAACTCCATCGCATCACCGGACAACCGCTCGGCCCCGCAGTCGACACACGCCCAGCTGAAAGGCCGGGCGTGGCCACGCTGCAAGGCCGCTTCGGCCGGGTTGAAAACCTCAAGGCGGAGCACACGGCGAGCCAATGGGAGGCGATGCAGGGTCACGACCATATCTGGACGTACATGCCGAGTTACGGGCCCTTTGCCGACGCCGCCCGATTCAGCGCCTGGGTTGCCGAGCGCGCCGCGCTCGACGATCCGCGCTCCTACGCCATTGTCGACAGGACCGGACGCGCACTCGGCATCATGGCGCTGATGGCGATCCGCGGAAAGGATCGCGTGGTCGAAGTAGGCCATGTGCTCTATGCGCCGGCCTTGCAGCGCACGCCGCTTGCAACGGAAGCGCAATACCTGCTGGCGCGCTATGTGTTCGAGACGCTGGGCTATCGGCGCTACGAATGGAAATGCGACGCGCTCAACGCGCCATCGCGTCGCGCGGCGCTGCGTTACGGCTTTACCTTCGAGGGCATCTTCCGCCAGCATATGATCGCCAAGGGCCATAATCGTGACACCGCCTGGCTCGCCATGCTCGATAGCGAGTGGCCGGCCCGCAAAGCCCGCTTCGAGCGCTGGCTTTCACCGCAGAATTTCGACGCCGACGGGAGGCAGATCGAAAGCCTTGCCGCCCTCAACGACGGGACCGCATGACTTCCATCGCCACCTCGCCGTCATCTCTAACCGCCCAGCGCCCCTTCGTATTCATGTGGCTGGCGCGCGTCGCCAGCACGATGGGCATCCAGATGCTGGCGCTGACCATCGCCTGGAAGCTCTACCAGCTCACCGATTCCGCGTTCGACCTCGGCCTGGTCGGGCTGATCCAGTTCGTGCCCTCGGCGCTGCTCACGCTGCTGATCGGCCACGTCGCCGACCGCTATGACCGCCGGTTGATCATCCGTGGCGCGCAAACCATTTCAGCTGTCGCCGCTGCCGTCATCACTGCCGCGCTGCTCACCGGCTTCATCAGCCGCAATATCCTGTTTGTCGCCGTGTTCTTGATCGGCTGCGCGCGCGCCTTCGAAGTTCCGACCACCAGCGCGCTGGTGCCCTCGCTGGTGCCGACGCCCATGATCACACGCGCGGTGGCGGGCTGGGCCTCGGCCAACCAGATCGCGGTGATCACGGGGCCAGCGTTGGGTGGCTTGATCTACGCCTTCAGCCCGGTGGTGGTGAGCGCGCTATGCCTGGTGTTCTTTTCCGCCGCCATCATTTTCGTCAGCATGATCCGCGTCGAGCGCGTGGTGGTAGAGAAACGCGAACCGCCGACGTTCCGCTCGGTGATGGCCGGATTCCACTATGTTCGTGGCCGCAGCCGATTGCTGGGCGTGATCACGCTCGACCTGTTCGTGGTGCTGCTCGGCGGCGCCACCGCACTGTTGCCGGTCTATGCCCGCGATATCCTCCACGTCGGGCCAATCGGCCTCGGCCTGTTGCGGTCGGCGCCGGCGGTGGGCGCACTGCTGTCGGCAGTGTGGCTGTCGCACTATCCGATCGAAAGCCGCATCGGCCCCAAGATGTTCGCGGTGGTTGGCGTCTTCGGGCTGGCGACCATCGCGTTCGCGCTGTCGACGTCGTTTGCGCTCTCGCTCGCGGCACTCGCCGTACTTGGCCTATCCGATGCTGTGAGCGTGGTGATCCGTTTCTCGTTGGTGCAGATCGAGACGCCGGACACCATGCGCGGGCGGGTGAGCGCGATCAACTATCTGTTCGTCGGCTCGTCGAATACATTGGGCGAGTTCGAATCCGGCACGGTTGCCGCATGGCTCGGCGCGGTGCCCTCGGTTTTGATCGGCGGCATCGGCTCGCTGCTGGTGGCGCTGATCTGGATGTTTCTGTTCCCGAGCTTGCGCAAGATCGACCACTTCGAGTCAGCAGACGAGCGTGACGTAAAAACTTAAAGAGGATCGCGATGCACATTTTGATCACCGGGGCCGCCGGCATGATCGGGCGCAAGCTGACCGCCCGCCTGGTCAAAGACGGCAGCCTCAACGGCAGCAAGATCGACCGGCTCACACTCATCGACGTGGTGGCACCGGAAAAGCCGGCCGGCGTTGCAGGCCAAGTGGAAGCCGCGACCAGCGATCTTTCCGCGCCCGGCGCCGCCTCGCAGGCGATAGCCGGCCGGCCGGACGTGATCTTCCATCTCGCTGGCGTCGTGTCGGGCGAAGCGGAGGTCGATCTCGAAAAAGGCTATCGGGTCAATCTCGACGGCAGCCGCGCGCTGCTGGACGCCGTGCGTCTAGCGGGTGACAGCTATCATCCGAAATTCGTCTACACTTCATCGCTCGCGGTGTTCGGCGCGCCCTTCCCCGAGGCCATTCCCGACGATTTCCATCTGACGCCGCTCACTTCTTACGGCGCCCAGAAAGCGATGATCGAACTGATGCTCGCAGACTATTCGCGGCGCGGCTTCCTCGATGGCGTCGGCATCCGCCTGCCATCGATCGTGGTGCGGCCTGGCAAGCCGAATAAGGCGGCGTCCGGCTTCTTCTCTGGAATCATCCGTGAGCCGCTGGCGGGACAGGAGGCCATCCTGCCCGTACCCGACACGGTGCTGCACTGGCACGCCAGCCCGCGCTCCGCGGTGGGCTTCCTCATCCACGGCGCCGGGCTCACCCGCGCGCAGCTCGGGGACCGCATCAACCTCATCATGCCGGGCGTGTGCTGCACGGTGGCCGAACAAATCGAAGCCTTGCGCCGCGTCGCCGGCGGCAAGGTCGCCGCCCGCATCCGCCGCGAGCCGGACGAGTTGGTGGCGCGGATTGTTGCCGGCTGGCCGCAACGCTTCAACCCCAAGCGCGCGCTGACGCTCGGCTTCAAGGTGGAGAAAACGTTCGACGACATCATCCGCGCTCATATCGAGGATGAACTGGGCGGGAAGATCGCGGACTGATGCGCTTCCCTACCCCGCTGATACCCGCCACGCTTATCCGCCGCTACAAGCGCTTTCTCGCCGACGTCGTGCTGCCGAACGGCGTGGAGGTCACCGCGCACGTCGCCAATCCCGGCGCCATGACCGGTCTCAACGCGGCGGGCTCAAGAGTTTGGTTGTCGAAATCGGACAATCCGAAACGCAAGCTGCCCTACTCGTGGGAACTGGTGGAGGTGGATTTTGGCGGCGGCGCCGAGCTCGTCGGCGTCAATACCGCCCACCCGAACGCGCTGGTGGGCGAAGCCCTCAAGGACAAGCTCTTTCCCGGGCTTTCCGACTACACGTCGGTTCGCCGCGAGGTGAAGTACGGCACGAATTCCCGCATCGACTTCCTGCTCGAAAATGACGGCCGGCCGCCGTGCTATGTCGAGATCAAGAACGTGCATCTGATGCGCGCTACCGGCCTCGCCGAATTCCCGGACAGCGTGACGGTGCGTGGCGCCAAGCATCTCAACGAGCTCTCCGCCATGACCAAAGCCGGCGCTCGCGCGGTAATGCTGTTCGTAGTCCAGATAGGCTCGGCGGAGCGCTTCGCACTCGCCCGCGACATAGACCCAACCTATGGCAAGGCCTTCGACCGTGCCCGGAAAATGGGCGTCGAAGCGTTTGCCTGGAAATGTGCCATTTCGCGCGAGGGTATCGCCGTGGCCGAGCCGGTGACCATGGCCGACTAGCCAACTTGCACCACGCGCGCCAAGGCTTAAATTGCCCTCCATGACCTACGTTGACGCCGCCGCCGCGCCTCTACGCAAAACCGGCCAGATCAAGATTCACGGCCCCGAGGCCTTCGAAGGCATGCGGAAGGCCGGCCAACTGGTCGCCCGTTGCCTCGATATGCTCGTCGACCATGTCGGCCCGGGTGTGTCTACCGATGCCATCGACAAATTGGTGTTCGAGTTCGGCATGGATCACGGCGCCCTGCCGGCGACGCTGATGTATCGCGGCTACAAGAAGTCGACCTGTACCTCGCTCAACCACGTGGTCTGCCACGGCATCCCCGGCGACAAGCCGCTCAAGGAAGGCGACATCGTCAACATCGACGTGACACTAATCCTCGACGGCTGGCACGGCGACTCGAGCCGCATGTATCCCATCGGCCAGATTCCACGCCGCGCTGAACGGCTGATCGAGGTTACCCACGAAGCCATGATGCTCGGGATTTCCACCATCCGCCCGGGCTCAACGACAGGCGACATCGGGGCCGCCATCCAGACCTATGTGGAAGCCCAGCACATGAGCGTCGTGCGCGATTTCTGCGGCCACGGCCTCGGCCGACTGTTTCACGACGAGCCCAATATCGTCCACGTCGGCCGTCCGGGTGAAGGCATCGTTTTGAAGCCCGGCATGTTTTTCACCGTGGAGCCGATGATCAATATCGGCCGCCCGCATGTGAAGGTGCTGTCTGACGGCTGGACGGCGGTGACCCGCGACCGCTCGCTGTCGGCCCAGTTCGAGCACAGCGTGGGTGTGACCGAGGACGGCGTCGAGGTGTTCACCTTTTCGCCGGCCGAGCTCGACAAGCCGCCTTATAGGCGCTGACGCCGGCTCCGCCCGGCGGCGGAGCGAAGACGCCGGAAGACCTCCCCTCGTCGGGGGCGTCGGAGTGAATTACAATCATGCCGCGAACCGGGGTGTAAACGGGTGGGCATGTCTTTCATGACGGCGAAACAGGACGGAAGCGAACCGAAAAGCGGTCTTTCCGAAGGGCAGCCGCACTATCACGGCCACCGTGAAAGGCTGCGCGCACGCTTCCGCGAGGCCGGCGCCGAAGCGGTGAGCGACTACAAACTCCTGGAACTGGTGCTGTTCCGTGCCATCCCCCAACGCGACGTCAAGCCGCTGGCCAAGGAGCTGATCGCCAAGTTCGGCTCCTTTGCGGAGGTAGTGGCGGCGCCGGTGACGCGGCTCGCCGAGGTCAAGGGTCAGGCCCTTCGTCGTGGCGAAATGTACCATCGTGCGGGGTCGGACATGCTGTTCATTCATTCCCGCGATCCGGAGGAGCTGCGTCGGATCGGTGAGCGTTTGCCGCCACCGTTGATGATGTTTGTGCCTGAAGACGGCTTCGGCAGCTTTGAGATGTCTCCCGCCGATCTCGCAACGCTCGGGTTTCGTCTTGCAGCCTCCTCCGGCACGGCGTTCGCGGCGATGCATAAGGCGGCGCGCCAATCCTACGAATATCTTGCGCGCGGGGAGATTGATCCCTTTCTGGGGGCCGGCGGTGCCGTCGCGGAGATGAAGCGTGCGCAGCAGACCACCGGTTTGGCAACACTTCTGGAAATAGAGAAGCGGACGACGGAGCGAGTCGGCTGAACGCAGCTATTGATCTCGCGCACCTTCGATCCCGATTTGTTTAAATATCCGCAGCCGCTAAGGCATGAGGCGTACTCGTTGCGCGGCACCGGAACCGCCAAACCGAGGGCAAATCGCATCGAAGGCATATTTGAACAATTCGTTCCCGTGCCGGGCGCTGGGTCCGTCGATCGCGAAGTCTGGGTGTGGGTAAGCGCTGAAGTTGCCCCCGCTTGAATCTGATGCAGCGCATTGATTCTTACACCATTTTGACCGGGAGGTCGGGTCACGATCGGCGCCGACGATAACCCCGCCGTATGCGCGATTGAGTCTACAATATCAGGCGGTTGGAATGGATCGGGCCGGGGGCATCCTTCGGCGCCTATTTACAGCGCAGGCGTAACGGCCCGATTGGCCCAGCCTCCATCGTGAGGCGGTGCCCAATCGACCGTTGGTTTGAAGTTGAAATGAGCTAGATGAGACGTCACGACAGCTGAAGGATGTCTTTAGGAGCTTGACCGCGGTCTCTGCTTCTTCTCGGTTTACGCTCGTTTGCCCTTTCGCCGGCATGTTCTGCCAAAGCGCGATGGCGGTGGCGATTATGATGGGAAGCGCGCTTGCTCTGGATCGCGGGCGATTTCCACAGCCGGAGACACCTTTTGTGCTGCCTCACAGCGCATTGCGGATATCGAGGTCGATATTGCACGACTAAACGGCTCAGCCGACCTTTTCCTCATCGTTGACGGTGCTGAAGTCTTATCGCAAGCACGATCCCTCTGAGAGAACGCGAATCGACGGTTGCGATGAAGCAGGAAGGATCTATTTGGCTCTGGCCACAATTTGTCGAAGTGGCTCACGACAGAGTTCGGCCGTGCGCTTGAAATGAGCCGTGAGCAATTCAACCGCCCTGTCGGCCTGCCGTGCAACCGTCGCTCTCATGATTGGTAGATGCTCGTCGCCGCGTTCCTGATCGAGCTGCGCGGAGGCTGCTCGTGAAATGTGGCGGTATACGTCGGCTACGTCGAACAACTGATCGCAGATTTCGACGACCCAATGCGAGCCGCACCCGCTGATCAGACTGCGGTGGAATATTCGGTGGGCGCTCTCCCAGGCCGGGTTCCAGCTTTCACGGCCAGCCGGACCCTGCCAGAGGATGCGCGACAGTCGGTGATAGGTGAGCAGCACGTTTTCTTCCCAAGCGGCGTCACCATGGGCGATCAACTCGCGCAATGCGCGCTCATTCAGCCAACAGCGCGCCTTGATCAGTTCATCGAGATCTTGCTCGGTTACCGGGGAGACTGAGAACCCACGCAGCTCATTGTGGTTGACCAGCCACTCGCGCGACAACCGATTGAGCGACTCGCGGATTGGGCTGAGCCCGACGCCGAACCGTTCCGCCAGTGCCCGCACTTTCAGCTTGCCGCCCGGAGGAAGCTGACCCGAAATGATGCTTTGGCGCAACTCCTTGGTTATCAAGGAGACATGCGTCTCGCTGCGCTTTTGGCGCCGCTCGGTACCAATGGGCATCGTCAGCGTTCCCCTCAACCTTTAAGCGATATTCGATCGCCAGATCGAGTAGTCAAGTTTAAACTCGAGCGATAGTCGATTATTATATCGGAAAAATCGAATAAGCGATCAATTATTGACACTCTTCGTGTGGCTTTCTAGCTTCGGTCACCTGCCTATCGACCGTTTTTCCGGGGATTCATCATGGCCGACCAACGTTTGAGCTCATCGGCGCCACCACACGTCATCCGCACGCGCCCCGACTTTCGCTGGCTGGGCGGGCGGCACGTGGCGATCATCTTTAACGTCGCCTACGAAGCGTGGTCCGAGGGTAAGGCTCCCGGGATTGGCCCGATGGGAAATCCGCTGCCGGCTGGCGCCTTCGATACCAACGCGCTGTCGTGGGGCAATTACGGCTCCACGCAAGGGATCGAGCGGCTGTTGCGCGTGCTCGACCGGACCAAGATGCGTGCCAGCATCATGGTTAGTGGGGTGCTGGCGGAGCGGCATCCGCAAACCGTCAAGGCGATCGTGAACGCCGGTCATGAAATCGCCGCGCATAGCTACGCGCAGGACGTGGTGCCGGCCTCTCTTAAGGCAGATGAGGACGTCGACAATATCAAGAAAACCACGGAGGCGATCGAATCCGTGACCGGCACGCGACCGCGCGGCTGGGTGAGTCCGCGCGGCACGCCGAACGCGAGCACGGTTCAGAACCTGATTAAGGCCGGCTACGAATGGCACAGCGACGTGCTCGATGGCGATCGTCCCTATGTGCAACGCTTAGCTGCCGGGGATATCATGGCCATTCCCTTTACCATGGACATTAACGACCTGCCGCATGCGATGCGGTTTGGCCGCACGCCACAGCAATATATCGACATGTTCGATGCCTATCTCGCCCATACCCTGAAGGCGGATGACGGTCCGATCATCATCGACGTGACCGCGCACGCGCACTGCTACGGCCGCCCCGGTGGCGCCTGGGCCTTCGAAGAGCTCGCGCGCAAAACCAAAGGCCGCGACGATGTGTGGATTACCACACGACAAGATATCGCCGACCACGCACGCCAGTTCATGTCGTGAAGCTGTGGCGGCGCCACGCGGTGGTCGGCAGCGCTCGCGCCGGCGGCCTCGTCATGGCGTTCCAACGAGGAATCGCCGCACCAAGCCACGGCGCGCGTAAGTTCGGACAGCAAATGATCGATTATCGTACATCTATCGATAAAAGGATCGAAAAGTTGACAGGTCCTGAGAGCCGGTGCTTCATTTGCGAAGCGATGCTGGCCACCACGTAACCGTCTCACGCAGAGGGCCGAGGATTGGAGAGGCGAATTGGCGTCTGAGGTGAGAGTGGCGACGGAAGACAACCGCGAAAAGAGAGGGGCCCCGGGCACCGCGCTTGCTCGCATTGTGCGCCCCATTACGCGACCGCGTGTTTATCGCTCGCTGATTTCGCTGGTCATCTTTCTGGTCGGTTGGGAATTCGTCGGCCGCTTCCTCCTCACCAACAAACTGTTCTTTGTCCCGCTCTCCGATGTGGTCGTGGCCTTCGTCAAGCTGTCGCTCGATGGCGAGCTGGAAAAGGACGTCGCTGCGAGCTTCACCGCGATCGGGTATGGCATGGCACTGGCCATCGTGGTCGGCATCAGCTTCGGCATTTTCCTTGGCGCGAGCCGCGCGGTCGCTGACTACACAGAAGTATACATTAACGCGCTTTATTCCACGCCACTCGTCGCTGTTGCGCCACTGCTCATTCTCTGGCTCGGAATCGGACTGGGCTCGAAGATCGCCGTTGTATTCTTGATTTCGGTCTTTCCGATCATCATAAGCACCGCATCCGGTGTGCGTAATGTCGACGCGCACTTTCTCGACGTCGCGCACGCCTTTGGTGCAACACGGCGTCAAATTGTTTTCAAAGTGCTGATCCCGGCCGGTTTGCCTTTTGTGATTACCGGTGTGCGGTTGGCCATCGGTCGCGCGATTGTCGGAGTTGTAATTGGCGAATTGTTCGGCGCCAGCGCCGGGCTCGGTTACCTCATCTTCACGGCCGGACAAACCTTCGACGTGCCGGCGCTGTTCGTTGGCGTGATTTGCCTCGCCTTTGCCGGCGTGTCGTTGACTTGGATGCTGCAATGGCTGGAGCGGCGCGTGATCCGATGGAAGCCGGTGGAGTTGGAGGACTGAATGGCCCAGACCAACGCGGCAAGCCGGCCGATCAAACTGTCGGTGTCAGGACTGACCAAGTCGTTCAATACCCGCGGCAAACCGCTGGTCGTGCTCGAGGACATTAGTTTTGAGGTGCGCAGCGGCGAGTTCTTCGTCATCGTCGGTCAATCCGGCTGCGGCAAGACCACCTTGCTGCGCATCATCCAAGGGCTCGAACAGGCGACCGGCGAGATCAAGCTCGATGGCCGGCCCCTGGCGGGCCCCGGGCCCGACCGCGGCTTTGTCTTCCAACATGACTCGCTGTTTCCCTGGCGCACGGCCTTGCGCAATGTGACCTTCGGTCCGGAACTGCAGGGGCGACCGCGGGCACAGGCCGACCGCGAGGCTCACGAGATCATCTCGCTGGTGGGCCTTGCCGGCTTCGAGCACCACTATCCGTACGAATTATCGGGTGGCATGCGCCAGCGTGTTAATCTGGCGCGCGCCTTCGCGGTCAATCCCGACATACTGCTGATGGACGAACCTTTCGCCGCTCTTGATGCGCTCACCCGCGAAACCATGCAGCAGGAACTCGTCCGTATCGCTGGGGAAGCCGGCAAGACGGTCCTCTTTATCACCCATCAGATCGACGAAGCCGTGCTCCTGGCCGACCGCATCGCCGTGCTCACTGCGCGGCCAGGCCGCCTTGCACGTATCATCGATGTCGATCTACCCAAGCCACGCACGCTCGCCTTGAAACGCAAGCCGGAGTTTCAGGCCATTGTCGAAGACGTCTGGGAGTTGATCGCGGGGCCGGGTCAACGCGAGAACGCCATGGCCCATCTCTGAGGCTCAGCGCTCCGCTCAAATCAGCCCGTGGTAGGAGCCCCCGTCGATCTGCAAGTTCTGCCCGGAGATGAAGCCGGCTTGCGCGCTGCACAGGTAGGCGCAGGCGTCGCCGAACTCCTCCGGTCGGCCGAAGCGCTTGGCAGCGATAGTGTTCGCGATGCGAATACGCGCCTCCTCATAAGAGATGTTGTCGAGGCGCATCATGCGCTCCGCCATGAACCGTTGCCGGTCTGTGTCGATGCGCTCGGGCAGCAGGTTGTTGATGGTCACATTGTCGACCGCGACCTCGATCGATATCGACTTGCACAGCGCGGTCAGCCCCGCGCGCGCGGCGGTCGATAGACCCATCGCCGGGCGGGGAGATTTCACCATGGCTGAGGTGATGTTGACGATACGCCCGAACTTGCGCCGCCGCATGCCGGGCAGCAACGCTTTGATCATGAAGACCGCGGCCAGCATATTGGCCTCGAGTCCAGCCAACCAGTCGTCATGGCTCCAATCGGCGAGGCGACCCGGCGGAGGCCCTTCATTGTTGTTGACTAGGATGTCGGCGTCCGGACAGGCGGCGGCAAGGCTGTCGCGTCCGGCCTCGGTGGTAATGTCGGCGGCGACTGCGCTCACTTCGGCGCCGGACAGCGTGCGTATCTCCAGCGCGGTGGTCTCCAGGCGGTCGCGGTCGAGTCCGTTGATGACAACGGCGCAGCCCTCGCGCGCGAGTGCGGTGGCGCAGGCGCGGCCGAGACCGCGAGACGAGGCGCAAAGAATGGCCTTTCGGCCAGCCAATCCGAGGTCCATGAAATTCCCGTGGTTGCGGGCGAAGCCACCCGGTTGCGGGATGCAACTGGCAATTATTGTCGATTATACTTGACCACGAATCCAATGATCGATCAAACTACCCTTGCGCCGCCAAGGGCTCCCGCTTTGTACGCAACGCCGCGCCGTTTCGGCCCGGCGCTTGACGACCCGGCGGCGGGCCGCGCTTCCAATGACAATGCCGAATGAAGGGAATTCGTCTGTGTCTCGTCCCCTGTCGCCAGTCATCGACCGCGCCTACCGCACCCCGAAGCTGAAGCTGCCGCCAGGGGCGTGTGACACCCATTTCCACTTCATCGGCCCACAAAAGCAATTTCCGCTCAAACCCAATCACGTCTTCAGCCATCTCGAATTCGAGGACACTTCGATCGAGGACTGGCTGAAGATGCAAGCCGCGCTCGGCCTGTCGCGCGGGCTGCATGTGCAGTCGATGATGTACGAGAATAACTACGAGATCGTCCTGCACGGCCAATGTCGCTTTCCTGACCGGCTGCGCGCAGTGTGCATTCCGTGGTCGGAGACGACCGACGGCGAGCTCGACATCCTCACCAAGGCGGGCGTCGTCGGCTACCGGGTGACTAACCGGCTCGAGAAGACGATCGACACCCGCATGATCGCCCGCGTGCATGAGCACGGCTGGGGCATACATTATCTGGTGCGCTCGGAAGAGGCGCCTGACAACTGGCGCAAGACGATACTGGCGTCGCCCGGCCGCTTTGTGCTCGAACACATGGGCGGCATCGAGGCGGACAAGGGGCTGGACAGCAAAGGTTTCAAGTTCGTGCGCGAGTGCCTCGATACCGGCCGATGCTGGCTGAAGCTGTCGCCGCGCCCATCCAAGCAGGAGAACTTCCCATTCGACGACATGTTGCCCTACGCGCGAGTGCTCGTAGAGCATTTTCCGGACCGGCTGCTATGGGGCTCGGACTGGCCGCATCCGCAATATTTCAAGCCGATGCCGAATGACGTCGACCTGCTCGATCAGATGCTCGAATGGGTGCCGGACGAGGCGACCCGCAACAAGATCTTCGTCGACAATCCCGCCGAGCTCTTCGGCTTCCCGCCGGTCAAATAAGAGCGACGATGGTGCTTTGGGTCAGCCGGGCAGACAGGCCCCGTCCACCAAACGTATTGATACGACGAAGCGGTCTGATCAGGGAGACTTCTTGTGAATTCGGCCGACTTCTTTAGGAGCGCGGGCGTGAGCGATTCCGATATTCGTCCCGGCAATGATTTCTTTCCGCCATTCACGCGCGGCGAGATGATGGATCGCCGCCGGCGCACCGCCGCCATGATGCAGGAGCGCGGCTACGACGCTCTGGTTATCTGGGGCGGCTTCGGTGTGCTGTTCGGCAGCGGTGGCGGACAAACCAATCTGATGTGGCTTGCCAATTATGCCGCCTGCATCCAGGGCTATCTGGTGGTCGCCCGCAACGGCGAGTTGACGCTGATCATCCGGCTCGCCCACCATTTGGCCAACGCCCGCGACCTGACCTTCATCGACGACATCCGTGCGGTCTACTCGGTCGCGGACGGTGTGGCGGACCGGCTGCGCGAACTCGGCGCTCAGAAGGGCCGCGTCGGCATTGTCGGTCCGCATGTGGGGCGGCCGACCACGCGCATGACCATTCCGTTCGAACATCACCGGATCATCAGCGGGAGATTGCCGGAAGCCGTGCTCGATGACGCCTCCGACGACTATGAGACCATTCGCCTCGTGCGTACCAAGGAGGAGCTCGATGTGCTGCGCCGGGCCGGTAAGCTGTGCGACAGCGTGTTCAAGGAAATGGTCGCGATGACGCGCCCCGGCGTCAGCGGAACCGATTTGCGCCGGCTGGTCAACGTGCGCTGCGCCGAGGCCGGTGGCACTTACGTTTTCTGCCACATCGGGTCGTTTCCGACCGTTGATCCGCATGAATGCTACCCCGACTACTATCCGAATGATCGCAAGGTGAACTCCGGCGACGTGGTCTACACCGAGCTTTGCCTCGGCTTCGGCACCTATTGGGGCAAGATCTGGGGGACTTGGTTCTGCGGCCAGCCGCCGGATGATTACGTCCGGATGTTTGCCGACGCGGCGAGAACCCACGACGCACTGCTCAACGACTTCAAGCCGGGCACCCGCACGCAGGATTACGACCGTGTCGCCGTTGGCCTGCGTGAGCAGGGCTACGACGTTCGCTATCCATTGATTTCGGGTTGGAGCGCGATCAACCACAATCCCCAGGCCGGCGGAGCGCCCGGCACCAAGCAGGGCGACCTCGTCACGCCGTTCCGCGATTGGGTATTCCGTCCGGGCGAAACTTATACGATCGTGGTTTGGATCAGCCTGCCCGGGACCGAGAAGGGTGTCTGGGTTGGCACTTCCGGCGCCCTGAGCAACGACGGATTCGAGCGCTTCAACGACGATTTCCCCGCGCGGATTCAGGAGGCGTGAGCTTTTCCATCATCCCGGGGCGGGCGCGACGCCCGCCCCGACATGACGGAAACGCGAGACTGTTGCTCGAGCTCTTTATTTGGCAACAGCGATCGGTAGCACGACCTGTTGCGGTTTCAAGGCGCCCTTCTTGAGCTCACCGCGGGCTACCATGGCGTCGATGATGGTCTGCACACCCGCCAACCGCACCTTGGAATCCGGCGAGTAGATCTTGTCGCTGACGAAGTACTGGTCGTAGATCTTGCCAAGCAAAGCGGCGTCGCGCTTGGTGTATTTGTGCAGGATCGAGATCGCTTCTTCGCGGTTCTTCGGATCCCACAGCCACTTATGCGCCCGCGTCAGCACGCGCTCGATGCGTTCGGCATGGTTCTTTTCGCCCGCCCATTTGCGGGTGACGGCGTAATAGCTGGGCGGATAGGCTGGCTCGAGCTGGCTGAATCGGAACAGCGGGGTCAATCCCTTATCTATCGCCAGTTGGGCGGTCGGTTGATAGAGCACCGCGACGCTGATCGAACCGTTTTGCAATGCCGCGTATTTCTGCGGCGTAATGCCGGACACGATGACTTTGTAGTCGCCCTTTTTTAGGCCGTGTTTGGCCAGGACGGAATCGGCAAGCGCCTGCTCCGAGCCATGCAATGCGCTAACGCCAAGGTTCTTGCCCTTCAGGTCCTGGAAACTGTGAATACCTTTGCCGCCCACCAGTATCCAGTCTGGTACGAGCGCCGGCTGTGCGATGACCGCAAGGTTTTCGCCGCCGCGCGTAATCGCAACCAACAATGCGTCCGGCTGTGGTGTGACCATCTGCATGTCGCCGGAAATCAGCGTCTGAATCGCCTGCGGTGTCGACATAATTGTACTGTAGTCGACCTTGAAATTCTCATCGGCGAAGAAGCCTTTGTCGCGGGCAACGTCGAAATCCCAGTAGAACGCATTGGAGGTGGGGTAGCTGAGATTGAGCGTTTCCAGCTCTTTGGCCTTGGCGCCGACCGACGGAATTGCGATGAGGCCGAGCAGCGCCCCGCTGCAAGCAAGCGATAACGTCAGTCGTTTGATGAATGTCATCCGGTCCTCCCGTGGCCAGTTTTTTGAGTCTGTATGGGGCAGGCGGCGCGGTGGCTGCGTCGACTGCGCGCGCAACATCCTGAAGGCGCGATTACGCCCTTTCACGTCAGTCCAGGGCGCGGCGGCCCCACGCCGTTGACCAGCAACGCCCAGGTCCAGGCGTGCTCAGAACGATGCAACTGAGCCTAAAGTAGCTGACCGCAGGCGTCAATATCATCGATCATTAATGCCTTGAGAGCAAAGAATCGTTTTTTATCGGTGGCAAGCCATTTAAGATTGTTGTTGGTAACGACCCTGAATTGATCGCCTCACCGAAGTTCATTGCGGGCTACCGCTGCTCGCCCCTGCGGAACCCGCCATACTGAAGACCCGGATGCGCGCCAGCAATTTGGAGGAGCTCCGTAAGCTCGCACGCCGACGTCTGCCTCGCGGGCTATTCGAATTCATCGATCGAGGCTGCGAAGACGAGGGCGCGCTGCGCAACAATCGCGCGGCCTTGGAACGAATCAAACTGCGTCCGCGCGTCTTGGTCGACGTCTCGAAGCGAAACCTCGAGACCAGCCTGTTCGGCCAACGACAAGCCACCCGCTGCCCGTTCAAAAGCAATTTTAGTCATCCCGCGACCGCAAAACGCGAAGGAAGCCCATAGGGAGTGCCATGAACGAAAATCGATATGAAATGCTGATCGAAAAGGACGTCGCTATTCCGATGCGCGATGGCGTGAACCTTTGCTGCAACGTCTTTCGGCCAGCGTCGCAAGGGCGCTTCCCTGTCGTCATGGCGCAGGGCGTCTACGGCAAGGACGTTCATTTCGCCGACGCCTTCAAACCACAATGGGACAAACTCATCGAAATTTACCCCGATATATGCCGTAACGGATCGAGTGGGAAATATCTGCGCTGGGAGACTGTCGATCCCGAGCGCTGGGTGCCCGATGGCTATGTCGTGATCCAGGTGGATTCCCGCGGTACGGGTAAGTCGCCGGGCTATCTCGATCCACGTTCGCCGCGAGAAATGCAGGACTATTGCGAAGCGATTGAGTGGGCGGGGACGCAAAGCTGGTCCAATGGAAAGGTCGGGCTTTGCGGCATCTCATATTACGCCTTTACTCAGTGGGCGGTGGCGGCCATGCAGCCGCCTCACCTTGCCGCCATTTGTCCGTGGGAGGGATTTGTCGATTACTATCGAGACTCTACGCACCAGGGCGGCATCTTCTCCAACGGCTTCACGACCGCCTGGTGGCCTCGTCAGGTACTCGTCAACCAATACGGCAATGGCACCACCAGCCATCGCGATCGCGAGAATGGCGAGCGCACCACCGGAGGCCCGGCGCTGAGCGAGGCCATTCTCAAGGGCAATCGCGCCGACTATCCCAGGGACTTGCTGGAGCATCCGCTTGACGACGAGTGGTACAGTGAGCGCACTCCAGATCTCAAGCGGATCTTGGTGCCGCTGCTTTCAGCGGGCAATTGGGGCGGGCCCGGCCTGCATCTCCGTGGCAACATCGAGGGCTTCCTCGGCGCTGGGTCCAAGCAGAAGTGGCTCTCGCTGCATGTGGGAACTCATTACGAAAGCTTCTACCTTCCCGAATACGTTGCGCTACAAAAGCGGTTCTTCGACCACTTTTTGAAAGGCACCAACAATGGATGGGACAGAGAACCGCGCGTGCAGCTTTCTATTCGGCGGCCAGACGGTTCGTTCCGGCGGATGGAAAGCGAGTTTCCACTCTCACGCACCAATTGGATGCGCTATTTTCTGGACGCCGAAAACCGTTCAATCAGTCGACAAAGTCCGGCTACCGAGTCCACGGTGAGCTACCCCGCGCTCAGCGATGGCATCTATTTTTCCACTGCACCGTTCACGGAAGAGACCGAGTTTTGCGGGTTTGTGACGGCGCGTCTATGGGCTTCCTCCTCGACAACCGACATGGACGTTTTCGTTACTCTGCGGGTATTCGACCCGGCCGGCGATGAGGTCACGTTTGTCGGCGCCCATGAAACGACGACGATGACAAAGGGCTGGTTGCGGGCTTCTCATCGTAAGATCGATCTGGCCCGCTCATTGCCATTCCGGGTGTTCCACGCGCATGACGAAGTCCAAAAACTTGTGCCCGGTGAATTCTATCCGCTCGACGTCGAAATTTGGCCGACGAGCATGGTTTTTCCGAAAGGCTACCGCCTCGTCCTCACCTTGCAGGGGCGCGATTTCCAAATTGGAGGAGCGCCGGGACGCATGTTGCATAATCATCCGCTCGACCGCCCTGCCGAAGAGTTCGGCGGCATAAACACCATAGGTACGGGTGGACGCCATGAATCGTATCTTTCGATGCCGTTGCTTCCGACCGCGAAGGACAGTGCTTGATCTAGCAAGCTCCCGATTGATCGGCTGATCGGTCCCGGACAACCGCGTGCTATACCGACGAGTCCGTTCTCAGGGGATCAGCAATATTCGACCGAGCGCGGTGCCGGCTTCCAGCATCCGATGGGCGTCGGCGGCGGAGGCGAGCGGGAATTTGGCTGCGACCGGTGGATCGATTGTTCCAGAACCTAAAAGCCGGATTGCTTCGTCCATCAGTCTGCGACGAGACGTGCGGTCCGAATCGTAAACGTGCATGGAGAAACAACGAACGGCTGGGCTGTTCGTTGCGCGAGCTCTCATTTCACGGAACAGATCTTTCTCCGGAAAATTGTCTTGGGCGCCAATTGAGACGACCATTCCCCATGGAGCCAACAGCGCTAGATTCTCCGTAAAGTCGGGGCCTGCAACGTGATCGCAGATCAAATCAACGCCTCGGCCATTCGTCATTTTTCTTACTCGCTCGGCGATTTTTTCCTGACGATAATTGATCGTTTCATGTGCGCCCTGCTGTTCGGCGAA
This sequence comes from uncultured Pseudomonadota bacterium, assembly GCA_963732895.1. GTDB lineage: Bacteria > Pseudomonadota > Alphaproteobacteria > Rhizobiales > Xanthobacteraceae > Pseudolabrys. The sequence continues at coordinate 345,458 of CAVTBG010000015.1, forward strand.
CCTCGCTTTCTCGCGGCTACTCACGAGACCGATCACAGTGGCGCCGAAGGCCCGAGCGATTTGCACGGCCGCGCTTCCAACGCCGCCCGCTGCACCATAGATGAGAACCGAGCGCGGTTTTCCGCCGTATACCGCGTCCGATAAGAGCGCGAGCGCAACCTGGAAATTCCCCAAACAAGCGGCTTTTTCCAGGGATATTTCGTTCGGTAACAGAAATAGGTCGTCGGCCCGCACCGCGATCATCTCAGTGTAGCATCCGCCTCTCGCAGGAAATTCACGGGCAGACACCAGACAGGCGCGCCCCAGCATCGTCCGGTCGACGCCAGGACCCAAAGCCACGATGCGCCCGGCCAGTTCGCTCCCCGGGCTGACCGGCAATGGCGGCATCCACTTATACGTGCCGGTCCTGATGAGGACATCTGGACGCCCGACACCTATCGCCTCTGCGCGTACGAGAACCTCGTTGGTGCGAGGGGTTGGCTCGACGGCATGGACCAACTGAAGGACCTCGGGCCCGCCGGGCTTATGAATCAGGATCTGCTTCATTGTGGGGTCCAACGATGGCTTTCTGTTGTGAAAGAGCGCTACCCTCAATTCTACCCGCAAGGCAGCGGGGAGAAGTGCCTCACCGTGGGTAACGAATTTTGGGGTAAGGCGACCGCCCATGCAACAGATGTTGATCTCTCTGATTTCCGCGTTGATCGGCGGTCTTTTGGTGCTCCTTGTCGCCGAGTATCGTACCTCCGTCGAAAACCGCCGCCAGCGGCTGGTGTCCGGCGTCAGCGCCTGTGAGACAGATTTAGTGGCTTGAGGAAGGGAGGATTTCTGGCTCATCGTAACCATCAAGGAGTGGAGATGAGACAGAGATCCGTACACGCTGAATCCTCGTCCGAGCGGATCGTGAAGGACATTCGCCGGGCAACCCGCAAGCGCCATTCGTCTGAAGAGAAGATCCGGATCGTTCTGGACGGTCTGCGCGGCGAGTCCAGCATCGCCGAGCTGTGCCGCCGTGAAGGCATCGCCGAGAGCCTCTATTACGCCTGGTCCAAAGAGTTCCTGGAAGCCGGCAAACGGCGTCTGGCGAGTAGATGAGGCAATCAACCTTGTGCCTGAAGAGAGCTGCTCACCCTCATCGTCGGCCGACTCGGAAAGCATAGAAGACGTTGGAGCGTATGAGGCGTCGTCGCTCGCAACTCTCAAGCGCATGAAATCCGCTCGGAAAGGAAATTCTTAGGATGAGTAGTCTGCAGGAGCCCGAGTTGCTGCCGGCGATATACCGCGTCGCGGAACTCGCGGAGCATCGAGGCAATCCCCTGATCGAAGCCCTGCCGCCCTTCCGGACCGCAGAAGAGCTCTTGGAACACTTTGGAACATACCCGCAATTTGACGAACGCGAACGAAAACTCCCTGCGGCGTCTAGAATGCTCGCGGTTTCGCGTCTTAATGGCTATTTAGAGCCATTGGTCGCTCACTTTGATGTCGTTGAACAAATCCCATTGTTGATCCATAGCGGTTATACCTACCGCAACCCAACGCGTCCGGAATATAGAAAGGCGTTAGTTGATCTATACCGGAAAAGCATGGCCGGAAAGATATGCCCGCTTCGCACTTCCGGACCCTCGACAGCTCCATCGTTCTCGTTATTTGGAGTTTCTGGGGCAGGAAAGAGCAGCGTCGTTGAACGAACTCTTTCGTTTTATCCGCAGGCGATTGCCCATCCTCAGTATGGATTTTCGCAAGTTGTGTGGCTCAAACTCGACTGCCCCTTAGACGGCAGCTTAAAGCAGCTCCTGAATTACTTCCTTTATCGCATTGACATGATTCTGGGAACCGAGCACACGAAAATGTCAAAGCGGGCTACAGTCGACGAACTACTTGTCGATGTTGCAAGAGTGGCCGCGCAACACCACCTCGGACTGCTTGTTGTAGATGAAATTCAGAATTTACTTGAAGCATCAGGTGTCGGACCAGCAAAGATGCTGAACTTTTTTGTGACGTTTGCGAACGAGGTGAAAATCCCAATTGTCGTACTCGGGACGCCTAAAGCGCAAAGAATGCTCGAACCTTTGTTTAGAGAAGCACGGCGCGTAAGTGACCATGGATCTGTTTCTTGGGATCGAATGGAGTTGGGTGATGAGTGGGAATTCTTTTTGAGTGAGCTGAGTCAATATCAATGGACACTGACTCCTGTCGACATAAGCGAAGCAAAATTATCCAAGGCGATTTACTTCCATACTTTGGGAATTCGGGCCCTAGTGGTTAGACTATTTCAGCTTTCGCAAATTCAGGCCATAAGGGACAAGAGCGAAAGAATTAGCGTAGCCCTGATAAATAAGGTCGTCTCAGAAAAATTTTCATTGTTGAGTTCGGCATTGACCGCGCTACGGAGCGGAGATCGAGATCAGGTTGAAAAGTACGAAGACCTGCTGACGGCTGGCCTTTCTGACCTTCATTCCCAGGTTGCCACTGTCAGCAAACAGACAGCGGTGGATGAAATTAGAAGTAATAGAAAGCGAATTCGGGCAGAACGCGTGAAAACTATTTCCAATCTTATTTCGTTGGGAGTGGATCAAAAGGATGCGCAACGTATGGTCGACGATCTCTTTTCCAGCGATGCTGTTAACGAAGACAGACGTCAGCGCCTCATGTCAAAATCGCCGAGAATGCTTCAGAAATGAATGCAGGGAGTCTTATTGATCTGTTCAAAAAGGCAAAGGCAGAGGGTACTGACTTCGTCACGGCCCTCTCATCGACTTTAAATGATGTGAATGGGTAAGCACGAGAGCGCCGCATGTTGCCGCTTCCGAAGCCATATGACGACGAGTTGCTCTACTCAGTGTTCGCGAGAGCTTTCGTCTATGCTGCGCCTGCCGCAGTCAACTCCGGCAACGCGGCGCTGTTCGGTGGGCGTCATTTTTCAGTCCTATTTGGCTCGCACCTCGATAAAGTCGCTGAAGAAACGAAAGCGATTTGGGGGCTATCCGGACTGGAAATCATCGAAGAATATACGCTACTGCCATTCTATGGCTATTATATGCAGCCAAAACGGTATCTGGAATGTTTGAAGATTGTGAAAGGGCAGGCCAAAGGTAACATTAGCGTAATTGTCGGATCGCAAAGTCAGGGCAGCGTCGAACAGCCAAAGCGTTTGAGATTTTGTAGGTCCTGCGCAACTAATGACTTGAAGGCTTACGGAGAGACGTACTGGCGAAGAACGCATCAGTTGCCTGGGGCTCTGGTCTGTCTTGAGCACAAGGAAGTGTTGCGCAATTCGAATGCTTCCGTGACTCATGGAAAGGCAGAGAAGCCCCAAGACGCAACCACCTCGATTGATATCAGTGCGGCGCCCGAATGCGCCGCTCTCAGCCCCGAACAGATCGATATTGCCTACAAGGTAGCTCGCCGTTGCGTTGACTTCCTGCATGGATGCGACACAGAGTGGATTTCTGCGCATCTTCCCTCTTTATACTGCCATGAAGTTAGGGCAAACGGCTGCGCGATAAGCGGGACTAGGACATCCTCGCAACAGATAATTTCGGATTTCGAGAAACTATTTGGAGCGGATCTTCTAAAAAAGTTGGGCTGTGAGTTTAGCCCGCGATCGAGTTGGCTCTTGCGAATTTTTAGGACGACCGGCAAAAATCACTTTCATCCATTACTCCACGCATTAACTCAGATCTTCTTAGAATTGCGTTTCAACAGCCCTACTCACAGTTCGTCAAACGTGACCAAGCGGGGCAGCGATGTCTTGGTTACGGGTTGGAAATGCCCTAATCCATATGCAGACCACGATCGATCATTTCGCATTCAGAATGCAACCCGCAGGGATCGTTGGGGTAAGACTGTATATTCAGTGCACTGTTCGTGCGGGTTTGGATTTTCTTTCTCAGGTGGTTTGGAGCTGGACCCTCTTCTTCCCGATATTACAAGAGTCTTCGCCTGGGGGCCGTTTTATGAAGCTGAAGCCAAGAGACTAAAACGGATGGGGCTTTCGATCTATAAAATAGCGGCCAAGATGAAAGTCTGTCATGAGGTTGCTACACGGTTGGTTTCAGGTGAGAAGAATCGTTATGAGCTGAACAAAAAAGAGCTTCTTGATTTGCGAAGAGAATGGAAAAAGTCGAAAGAAAATAGGCTATATCTAAAATTGCTGCGAGTTGATCGGGAGTGGGTGCTGGCGCAAAAGAAATCGACGTCGCGGAACGGGAAGGGACGATCAAAAGATTGGGCCGCTCTCGACAAGGACTATGCGCCACGATTAATCGCCGCAGTGGCACGACTTAAAGAGTTGGTGCCTGCAAGACAGATAGCTTACCGTACGCTTGAGGAAGAGACTGGCATTAAGGCGCTGAAGCAGAAGGCTTCGAAGATGCCAGCTTGTGCGGCAATCCTGGCTAAGGTGATTGAATCCCGCACTTACCCTCAGGACTTTCGGAAGCGGGTGATCCAAACCATGGAAAGTGAGGGAATGACACCGCGGGCAGCAGCAGCGAGATTTGGGGTCAGCGAGTCTGCGGTGATTGATTGGCGGGAGCTTTTTAGGGGGAACAGCCATCGTCAGCCAAATGGTATGGGTGCGGACTGATCGCTACGGCAGAATTGCAGCCTGCCTTCCTACAGAGTTTGCTCAAGTACATGCTGTAAAATATATTTGTCTAGGTAAAATCTATTTGTCCATGCAAAAACTATATTGTCATTCGATACATGGCCTTTGCCGACAAGGAACAGTTCCGCGTCCTGTTCCTCGACAAGCGCAACCAGCTCATCGCTGACGAAGTCCAACAGACCGGCACGGTCGACCATACGCCGGTCTACCCGCGTGAGGTGGTCAAGCGCGCGCTCGAATTGTCGGCAACCGCGATCATCCTGGTGCACAACCACCCCTCCGGCGACCCGACCCCGTCGCGCGCCGACATCCAGATGACGCAAGCGATTGTCGAAGTGGCAAAGCCCTTGGGGATTTCCGTGCATGACCACATTATCGTCGGCAAGGAAGGCCACGCGAGTTTCAAGGGATTGCGACTGATTTGACGGTCAGCCGCCGTCGTTCTTGGGCGCGGGCATTCGCTGCGGCGCAGGTCGTTCTTCCGGCGCGGCCGATGGATTGCCTTGAGGATTGTCGACGCTTCCCGGCGGTTCGTCGTTATCCGGTTCGGCCATCGCCGGGTTGAGCAGGTGCAACACGCCGACGCCCGGCGTCGGCGCCTCGAAGATTCCGTCCTCGACCTCGCTGAACTCGACCAGCGCCTCGCCCTTGGAGTCGAGCAGGTAGAGCAGATCGTCGTCCGGGTAGCGCCAGCCGGCCACGTTCGACACCACCGGGAACAGCGCGGCGCAAGCCGGATCGAATTTCAACTTGTAACCTACTTTAGCCGAGCTGCCGCTGAAGGTGACCGTGCAGATCTTGGTGCGCGCGGCGTCGGAGAATTCCCACGCGCCGATCATCGCCTTGGCGGCGTCGTTGATCGGCGGCGTTTGCGCCCATGCGGACGCGGCGAGAGAAAAAGCGGCGAGGCTTATCACAATACGAAGCATGGCGACCGAGTGAATTTCGGCGTCACTCCGAGACCGCCCGAAGGGCACGAGCCGGAACGATCGCAATGATATCACGGCATAGCTCCGACTCGGTCACGAACGTTTCGGCGGATACGGCGTCTCGGGTACGGGCGTGAGCGGCGGCTTGCCCACCGTCCAGGCGAGGATGTTGTCGACCACGAGCTGATCCATCGCCGCCCGCGTCACCTCGGTCGAGGAGCCGAGATGCGGGAACACGACGATGTGGTCCATTTCGAGTAATTCCTTTGGTACGTGCGGCTCCTTGGCAAACACGTCGAGGCCGGCGGAATAGATGGTGCGGCTCTTCAACGCCTCGATCAAAGCTGGCTCGTCGACCACCGAACCGCGCGCCATGTTGATGAGGATGCCGTTCGGCCCCAGCGCTTTCAGCACCTCGGCGTTGATCAGGTTCTGGGTCGCCGCGCCGCCCGGCACGATCACCATCAAGGTGTCGACGTCGCGCGCCATGTCGACGAGCTTGGGGTAATATTTGTACGACACGCCGCTCTGCGGGTTGCGCGAATGGTAAACCACCGGCACGCCGAACGCCTCCAGGCGGCGCGCGATCGCCTTGCCGATGCGGCCCATGCCGACCATGCCGACGGTGCGGTTGCGCAAGGTGGCATCGGTAAGCGGGTATTGCGCGCTCGGCCACTTGCCGGCACGCACGTAGCGGTCGGCCTGCGGAAATTCGCGCACCGTGCACAGCAAGAGCCCGAGTGCGGTGTCCGCCACCTCCTCGTTCAGCACTTCCGGCGTGTTGGTGACGATGATACCGTGCTCGCCCGCCCATTTGGCGTCGACGTGGTCGTAACCGACGCCGAAGCTCGAGACCTGCTCGAGCTTGGGGAAACGCTGCATGAATTCCAGGCCGATGCGCTCATTGGTGTAGGACACCACGATCGCCCGTACCTTGTCGGCGAGTGACGCGAGGAGGGCTTCCTTGTCTTGAGCGTCGATCAGGCAGTGTAGCGCGACCTTGCCTTCCAGCCCCGCCATGATGACCGGCTTCTTGTTGCCAACGAGCAGGACATCGGGCTTTTCGCCAGCCATGAGCTTCTCCTCTTTCTTACGCGTGATCTTATCCGAAAACCGGCGCCCACTTTTCGGGATCACGCGTCAGACCAACGCGGTGACCGGCATTTCGACGAGGTTCTTGAACGCCGCCAGCAATTCGGCGCCGAGCGCGCCGTCGAGCACGCGGTGATCGCAAGACAAAGTCGCCGTCATCTGGCTGACGAATTTCACGCCCCCATCTTCCGTCTCCACCGGCGCCCGGCGCGAAGCGCCCACCGCCAGGATTGTGGCGTGCGGCGGATTGATGATGGCCGTGAACTCGCGCATGCCGTACATGCCGAGATTGGAGATGGCGCTGGCGCCGCCCTGATATTCGCGTGGCACGAGCTTCTTGGCGCGCGCGCGTTCGGCGAGATCGCGCATCTCCGCTGAAAGGGCGGTGACCGACTTGGCATTCACGTTGCGCAGCACCGGCGTGATCAGGCCGCCGTCAAGCGCCACCGCCACGCCGATGTCGGCATGCTGGAAACGCAGAATGCGATCCTGCGCCCACACCGCGTTGGCGGCGGGGATGCGCATCAGCGCGGCGCCCCAGGCCTTGATGATGAAGTCGTTGAGTGAGAGCTTGAACGCTGGCTGGCCGTCCTTGCCCTTGGGTGCCGCTTTGTTCGCCTCCTCGCGCATCGTCATCAGCCGGCCGATTTCGATGTCGGCCATCAGATAGAAAGTCGGGATGGTCTGCACCGCCTCGGTGAGGCGCGTGGCGATGGTGGCGCGCATGGAATCGAGCGGCACTTCATCGTATTCGATGCCCTCGAACAGCGCCTTGACCTGCGTGGCGGTGGCGCCGGTCGCAAGCGCACGCGCTGCGGCAGGCGCGGCCTTCTCGATGTCGGCGGCGACAATGCGGCCACGGGGGCCGGAGCCTTTGACGTTGAAAAGATCGATGCCGCGCTCGCCGGCGAGCCGCCGAGCCAGCGGCGTGATCACGGCGCCGCCGGGCAACCGGGCGGGCCCGTAATTGCGCTCGGGCGTGCGCACCTCGCGGAAGGGATCCATGTTCGGATAGGCAAAGGATGCTTTCTCCGTCCGCTCATTCTCGCGCAAACGGGGCCCCGGGGATGCTTGGCTCCGGACTGCAACTTTTGCAGGCGCGGATGGAGAAGGCGCTTCGGCGGGTTTTGCAGCGACAGCGGCAGGCGCAGGCGCGCTCGCTGTTGCGCCGCTGCCATCGTTGATCACCGCCACTACCGCGCCGACCTTGGCGATTTCGCCGACCTGGAAGTGGATATCGGTGAGCGTTCCCGCTGAAGTGGCCGGCACTTCCATTGAGGTCTTGTCCGTCTCGATCTCGAACAGGTTCTCGCCCGGCTTCACGCTGTCGCCGGCCGACTTGAACCATTTGACGATCTTGCCCTCGGCGACGGTCTCGCCGAGCTGCGGCATCAGGACGTCCATTTACTTCCCTCGTGTCACTTGATGCGTTCCCAAGTGACTTCCAGTGTCGAATTAGGCGGCCGCAACACCAACCGATCGCCGGTGAATTGGTATCGGCGCACCAAATCTCCGGAGTCGCCCGGTTGGATGCTGGCTTGACGATGATGCGTCACCGTCCCGGCTTCCTCGTCGATCGAATAGGTGCCGAAATACGCGATGTAATCGGTGAGCGCGATCTTGGCCTCTTCCGAAGTCATCGCGTCGCCGGCGCGTTTGCGCGCGACGTCGGGCGCGATCTGCACCGCCATCTCGCCATGTCGGCCGTAGTAGATCATGCCCTTCGGATTTGGACCGCGATCCCAATTGCCGCCATTGATCCGCGTGCCGACATAGCGCCAGGCACCCATCAGCTTCTTGGCGACTTCGCCTTGTGTCCTCGCACTCATGCCTTGCTTCTGCGCCCGTTCACCACGCCACCGACACGTATTGCGTTTCGAGGAACTCCTTCATGCCTTCCTGCGCCCCCTCGCGGCCGAGGCCAGACTGCTTGACGCCGCCGAACGGCGCCGCCGGATCGGAGACGAGGCCGCGGTTCAAGCCGATCATGCCGAACTCGAGCTTCTCGGAAACACGCAGGCCCCGGCTCAGGTCCTTGGTGTAGAGATAGGCGACCAAGCCGTATTCGGTGTCGTTGGCGCGCTTGATCACTTCCTCTTCGGTCTTAAAGGTCTGGATCGAAGCGACCGGCCCGAAGATCTCCTCGTTCAGCATCTTGGCGTCGTCGGAGACGTTGGCGAGCACCGTCGCGGGATAGAAGAAGCCGGGGCCATCCGGAACCTGACCCCCAGTCATGACCTTGGCGCCCTTCTTGACCGCGTCGTCGACCAATTCGATCACCTTATCGCGGCCGTCCTTGTTGACCAGCGGCCCGAGCATCACCCCGTCGTCGAGGCCGTTGCCCATCTTGAGGCCGGCCATCTTGGCGGTCAGCTTCTTGGCAAATTCGTCATGCACCTTCTCGTGCACATAGAAACGGTTGGCCGCGGTGCAGGCCTCGCCCATGTTGCGCATCTTTGCGACCATGGCGCCGTCGATCGCCGCGTCGATGTCGGCGTCGTCGAACACCAGGAACGGCGCGTTGCCGCCGAGTTCCATGGCCGGCTTGACGATGTTGTCGGCCGCCTCATGCAGCAGCTTGCGGCCCACTTCGGTGGACCCGGTGAACGACACAACGCGCACGCGCGGGTCATGCAGCATGGCGGAGACCACCTTGCCCGACGAGCGCGAGGGGATGACGTTGACGACGCCCGCCGGCACGCCGGCTTCTTCTAGCGCCGGCATCAGCGCCAGCATGGTGAGCGGGGTGTCGGAAGCGGGTTTCAGCACCACCGGGCAGCCGGCGGCGAGCGCTGGGCCGATCTTGCGGGTGGCCATGGCGGCGGGAAAATTCCACGGCGTCACCAGCACGGCGATGCCGGCGGGCTTGTGGTGCGCGACGATGCGCGCGCCGGAGGCCGGCGCCATAGAGACGGTCCCGTTGTTGCGCACGGCTTCTTCGGCATACCAGCGGAAGAACTCGGCAGCATAAGCCACCTCGCCGCGCGAGTTGGGCAGCGCCTTGCCGTTTTCCAACGTGATCAGCTTGGCGAAGCGCTCGGCGTCGCGCATGATCAGCTCGTAGCACTTGCGCAGGATCTCGGCGCGTTCGCGCGGCTTGCGGCCGGCCCAGTCGGCAAAGGCGCCTTCGGCGGCATCGAGCGCGGCCATGGCGTCGTCCACTGTGGCGCTCGCGACCGAGGCGATGGTGCGCTCGGTCGCAGGGTCAACCACGTCGAAGCGGGCGTTGTCGGAAGCGTTGCACCATTTGCCGCCGATCCACAGGTCGGTCGGGACGTTTGCGAGAAGATTGTCGTACATAGCGATACCTCTCAACTTGCTCCGCTCATTCCCGCGCAAGCGCGAATCCGGCGCGAGGTCCCCGACTTCGCGGGCGCGAGCTGACAACTTAACTGTTCAACGATCGCTTCACCGTCTCCACAATCCGCGCCGGCGTCGGCAGCACGATGTCTTCCAGGATATCCGCCGCCGGCAACGGGATATGCGGCGTGGTGATGCGCACCGGCGGGCCGTCGAGATCGTAGAAGGCCTCGTCGGCCACGATCGACATAATCTCGGCGCCCCAGCCGCACAGCCGTGGGTTCTCCTCGACGGTGAACAGCCGGTGCGTGCGCGCCACCGAGCCCAGAATAGTCTGGGTGTCGAGCGGCACCAGCGAGCGCACGTCGACAACCTCGCAATCGATGCCGTGTTCTGCCTTCAACCTTTCCGCCGCCTCCACGGCGCGCGGCACCATCAACGCCAACGCCAGGATGGTGGCATCCTTGCCGGGGCGCACGATCTTGGCGGTGCCGAGCGTGTCGACGATTTCGCCGTCCAGCACCTCGCCCTTGCTGGCATAAAGCGACTTGTGCTCGAGGAAGATCACCGGATCGGGATCGCGCACCGAGGCCGCCAGCAGGCCGATGACGTCGGCCGGCGACGACGGCGCCACCACCTTCAGGCCGGGGATCATCATGCACCAGTTCTCGACGCTTTGGGAATGCTGCGCACCGAAGCGCGAACCGGCGCCGTTGCCCGTGCGCACCACCAGCGGGCATTTCGTCTGCCCGTTGGACATATAGCGGCTCTTGGGGAATTCGTTGGCGATGTAGTCGAAGCACACCGCGAAGAAATCCGAGAACATGATTTCGGCAATAGGCTTCAAACCGGTCATGGCCGCGCCCATGGCGGCACCGAGAATCGCCTGTTCGGAAATCGGCGTGTCGCGCACGCGTAAGGGCCCGAACTGCTCGTACAAACCCACGGTCGCCTTGAACACGCCGCCGGCCTTGGCCACGTCCTCTCCGAGAAACACGACGTCGGGATCGCGGCTCATCTCCTGGGCGATGCCGCGGATGACGGCGTCGCGGTAGGTCATTTCCGGCATGTCAGTTTCTCCATGCCCAACCGCCATCGGCGTAGACATCGGTGGTGATGATATCGAGCGGCGGGTTGGGCGCGGCCTTGCAGGCCTCGGTCGCGTCGTCGACCTCCTTGCGCACGCTCGTCTCAATCTCCTCTATCGTGGCGGCGCTGACGCCGAACTGCAGTAGCCGCTCCTTGTAGATATTGATCGGGTCGCGCTGCTTCCAGCGCTCCAACTCGCCCTCGGGCCGGTACTTGGCCGGGTCGGCGCGCGAATGACCACTGTGGCGATAGGTCATGCATTCGATCAGCGACGGGCCGCCGCCGGCGCGCGCCTTGGCAAAGGCGGCCTGCGCCGTGCGATAGACCTCGTCGGCGTCATTGCCGTCGATGACGATACGCTCAAGGCCGTATGAGCCGGCCCGGTCGGCGGCCGGGTGCTCGACTGCAGTCACGTCGCCGATCGGCGTATATTCCATGTAGAGATTGTTCTCGCAGACGAAGATCACCGGCAGTTCCCATACCGCGGCGAAATTGAGCGCCTCGTGGAAGGCGCCGATATTGGTGGTGCCGTCGCCGAAGAAGCAGACCGAGACATCCTTGTCGCCCTTATATTGGGCGCGCCAGGCAGCGCCGCAGGCGATGGGCAGATGCGCGCCAATGATGGCATAGGAGCCCATCACGCCGTGCTCCTCCGAGGTCAGGTGCATTGAACCGCCCTTGCCGCGCATCAGGCCGTTGTCGCGCTGCATCAGTTCTCCCAACACCTTCTCGACCGGTACGCCACGCGCCAGCGTATGGGCGTGGCCGCGATAGGTGCAGAAGCTCAAGTCGCCCTTCACCATGGCCTCGGCAAACCCGGCGGCGATCGCTTCCTGCCCCAGCGACAGATGGCTGGTGCCCTTGACCAGATTCTGCAGGAACAGGTCGTAGGCGCGCTGCTCCGCCTCGCGCAGGCGCACCTGCGAGCGGTACAGGGCCAGCCGCTTCTGTTCGCCGATGTCGTCGTTCAAGCCGATGCCGCCGGACGCCGGCGCCCGGTCTTTCGCTGTGGCCATGGGGATTTCCTCAAGCGTGTTCTTTTGGCGGGCGGAACTTAGCGCCGAAGAACGCAAGACCGCAAGGCGAGCCCCAAGCCTGCTCCCAAGCCTATTCCAATGGGCCCTCGACCACGCCTTCGCTGGCCGCTCGCTGGCCCATCTTGCGCTCACGGTAAAGCAGGTAGAGCCCGGAACCGACGACCATGGCGGCGCCGGCCAGCGTCAAACCGGTGGGCAGGTTGTCGAACACCAAGTAGCCCAGGATCGTCACCCAGATGAGCTGGGTATAGATGAAGGGCGAGAGCACCGAGGCCGGCGCCAGCTTGTGGCCGGAAATGAGACAGAAATGCCCGAGGCTGCCGAGCACCCCGATTCCCAGCATCAGCGCCGCGATGCCCCAACCGGACGGCGCCTGCCAGACGAAGGGCAACACCGGCAGCATCACCAGTGCGCCAATCATATTGCCGTAGAATAGCGAGGTCTGGTTGGAATCGGTGCGCGCAACGATGCGGGTGATCACGGCGTAGAACCCGTAGCAGATGGTGGCTGCGAGCGAGAACAGCGCCGCCGGCTGCATGCTGCCGGAGCCCGGCCGGGCGATCAGCAGCACACCGCCAAAGCCGAACATAATCGCAAGCCAGCGCCGCCAGCCGATCCATTCCCCCAACATCGGGCCCGAGATGATCGCCACGATGAAAGGAAACGTGAATATGATCGACAGTACGTCGGCGAGCTGCATGTAGCGCAGCGCCAGGAAGTTGAGCGCGGTGGAAGCCACCAGCAGCAGCGAGCGCGTAAGCTGTAGCCGCAGCTTGGCGGTGCGCATCAGACCGGGCGTGGTCAGTGGATTGGAGACAATCAACGTCAACAGGAAGGCGCTGGTGTAGCGCGCCCACACGATCTGCAGGGCCGCCATGTGCGTGTTGAGATATTTCGCGGTCGTGTCGAGGCACGCGAACAGCGCCACCGCGCAGCACATCAGTGTGATGCCGATCAGCCTCTGGCGGCGCTGGCTTGCTTCGTCGCTCAATAGGTCGCCCGCCCGCCGGAAATGTCGAATACCGCGCCAGTCGTGAACGAGCACTCAGCCGACGCGCACCAGGCAGTCAGGCCGGCGATCTCCTCCACGGTGACGAAACGGCCGCGCGGGATTTTCGACAGCATGAAATCTATGTGCTCTTGGGTCATCTGATCGAAGATCGCCGTGCGTGCTGCCGCCGGTGTCAGACAGTTGACAGAGATATCATTGCCTGCGAGCTCCTTGCCCAGCGTCTTGGTGAGCGCGATCACCGCCGCCTTGGTGGCCGAATAGGCCGCCGCGTTCGGATTGCCTTCCTTGCCGGCAATCGAGGCGATGTTGACGATGCGGCCGTAATTCTGCGCCACCATCCCGGGCACTACCGCCCGGCAGCAATGAAACGGGCCGTCGAGGTTGGCCGATACGACCGCTCGCCACGCGTCGAGCGGATACTCCGTCGTCTTGACGTTGGCCCCGGAAATGCCGGCATTGTTGACCAGGATGTCTATGCGCCCGAGCGTCTTCAGCGTCTCGTCGCGCGCGCGCTCGACGGCGGCATACTCGCCGACATCGGCCGCAACGGCAAAGATGCGGCCCTGTGCTTGCAATTCCGCGGCGGTCATCTGCGCCAATTCGATATCGCGATCCCAGATCGCTACGCTCGCCCCCAACTCCAGGAAGCGCGCGGAGACCGCGCGGCCGATGCCCTGCGCACCGCCGGTCACGACCGCATTGCGGCCGCTTAGATCAATCTTGTTGGTCATGACTCCTCCCCGCGCAGGCTAGCGAAGCCTCCGCCCCTTGACGAGGGATGAAATTGCGCACGTGCAATGCATGGGCAGCGCTGCGGCGCGTCAATGCTCCTGCCGCAGTGCGCTTTCGTGCCAACGGCGTAAGGCGAGATGGGAGAGCGCCGACAGGACGAAGAAGATCACGATGCCCGCAACCGCCAATAGCAGCAGCGCCGCGAACATGCGCGGGATGTTGAGCCGGTAGCCGGATTCCGCGATGCGGTAGGCAAGCCCCGATCCTGCACCGGCGGAGCCGGCCGCAATTTCCGCCACCACCGCGCCGATCAGCGACAACCCGCCCGCGATGCGCAGGCCCGTCAGCATCTGCGGCAGCGCGGCCGGAAGCTTCAACTGCAAGAGCAACTGCCAGCGCGACGCCTTGTAGAGCTGGAACAGCGCCAGCAGATTGTGGTCGACCGAGTTCAGCCCCAGCGTCGTGTTGGCGAGCACCGGGAAGAACGCCACGATCCACGCGCAGGCCAGCACCGCCAGCGACTGCGGCAGATAGATCAATAGCAGTGGCGCGATCGCAACGACCGGCGTTACTTGCAAGATGACCGCATATGGATAGAGCGAGTATTCCACCAGCCGCGACTGACTGAACAGGATGGCAAGCCCGATGCCGCCGACAGCCGCCAGCGCAAAACCCTCGACAGTGGTGGTAAGCGTCACCAGCAGTGAATGGACGAGCAGAGCGCCGTCGGCGATGAGCGTCGAAAACACCAAAGTGGGCGACGGCAGCACATAGGGCGGGATGTGATTCAGCCGCACAACCAAGTCCCACAGCACGACGCCGAGCGCCAGAACCACGACCGGTAGCGAAAGGCGGAGCAGGCGGTCGCTCATACGACGTCCTCCGCCATGGCACCGCGCAGCGCTTCGGACACCAGCCGGCAGAAGCCAGCATAGTCGGCCGAAGTGCGAAAGTTCTCGTCACGCGGATAAGGCGCAGGGATTGGAATCTCGGCGAACACACGGCCGGGCCGCGGAGCCATCACCACGATGCGTTGCGACAAGTAAACCGAACTCGAACACCGAATGGGTGACGAAAATGACCGTGCGCCGCAGCAGCTGCCACAGCAGCAGCAGATCGTTGTTGAGCTTGAAACGGGCGATCTCGTCGAGCGCGGCGAACGGCTCGTCCATCAGCAGGAGGCGCGGCTCGGTGACGAGCGCGCGGGCGATGGAAACGCGCATCTTCATGCCACCGGAAAGCTCGCGCGGATAGCCGTGGGCAAATTCGGCAAGCCCGACCCGCTCCAGTGCCTGTGTCACCGCGGCGTCGGCGGCGGCGCCGTCTTTATGCGTGAGCTCGAGCGGCAGCCGCACGTTGGCGGCGACCGTCGCCCAGGGCATCAACGTCGGCTCCTGGAACACGAACCCGACCGCGCCGGCGTCCGGCGCGCCGGCGTCCGGCCATTCCACCGTACCTTCGGAGGGTTCGCTCAAACCCGCAATGATACGCAACGCGGTCGTCTTGCCGCAGCCAGAGGGCCCGAGCAGCGAGACTAATTCGCCCTCCCCGACACTCAGGTCGAACCCCTGCAGCGCGACGGTGCCGCGCGCGAAAGCCTTGCCGACATGGCGCAGGGAGACGATTACCGGCTCGGATCGGATGGTCGCGATGACAGCACCGTTGAGGCAAATGATTCGGCGAGTCGCATCACAGCACTTGTCCGCCCGATTGTCAGGCGGCTACGTTTCGCATGTTCCAGCCTGAGGGGCTTCGTCGATGAAGGCTGCCGTTGTAATTGTCACATTGGCCCGGCTCGCCTCCGCCGCCCTGGCGCAACCGGCACTCAAGCACATGCCCGCATAGGGCAGCCTCCGCCACGGCGAGATGGTTCTGGTCGACGACGACACCTGCCCAAGGGGCAGATCAAACAAGTCATCGGCGGCAATAACGCAAAGCACATCCGCCGGAAGGTCCATCCGGCGCAAATAGCCCGGCGATAGCTTATTTCTTCGGCCGCAAACTCACGCCGACCGCCTTGTTCACGAATTTCAGCGTGTAGCCGCGCTTGTAGTCGAGGCCAGGCTTGACCACGCCGGCATGCACCATTTTATCGTAGAAGCTCTTCCAACGCGCGCCGGTCATGGCGCCGATACCGAGCGTCATGGTGTCGCCGGAATCGACGATGCCGTCCTCACGCATCTTGGCGATGGAATAGGCAAGTTGGTCGTCGGTCATCTCGGGGTTGTGCTTCTTGATCAGCGCATTGGCGGGCGAAGGATCGCCGTAGAGGTAGTGATACCAGCCGACGGCCGAGGCATCGACAAAGCGCTGCACGAGATCGGCGTTCTTCTCCACCAGTTCGCGGCGGGTTTCGATCAGGGTCGAATAGCTGTTGAAGCCGTGATCGGCGAGCAGGAATACCGACGGCTTGAAGTGCGCATGCTTCTCGATGGCGTAAGGTTCGGAGGTGACATAGCCCTCCATCGCCGAGTTCTTGTCGGCAAGGAATGGCTGGGCATTGAAAGTGTAGGGCTTCACCTTCTTATCATCAAAACCATAGTCGGCTTTCATCCACTGGAAGAAGGTGACCATGCCCTCTTTTGAGATGAACAGGGTCAGCTTCTTGAGATCCTCGAACTTCTTCACGTCCGGCCGCGCGATCATCACCTGCGGGTCTTTCTGGAAGCTCGCCGCCACCGCGATAGTTGGGATGTCGTGCTCGACCGCGTCGAAGGTCTGCAGCGAATTGGCGCTCATGAAGAAGTCGATCTTGCCGACCGGCAGCAGGATACGGTTGTTCACGTTCGGCCCGCCGGGGACGATGGTGACGTCGAGCCCATACTTCTTGTAGGTGCCGTCGGCCAACGCCTGATAGAAGCCACCGTGCTCGGCTTCCGCCACCCAATTGGTACCGAAGCGGACTTTGTCGAGCTTTTGCGCCTGCGTGGCAGTCAGTCCGGCGGCGAGCGCCAGCAGGATTGCGGCGATTTTCTTCATTTCTAAGTCCCTGAATATGACGAGCAATATTGTCTCATTGCTGCGGCGCAAACTCCATCCCCGCGGCCCTGTTTACCCCCCACCCAGCCGGCCGGTTTTGCCGGAAACGCTTCACAAGCAGACCGGAAACAAAGGGACGCCCCGGCCCGAGCCGCGCCAAAAAAAATTTGAACCTTTCCCGGGGACGCCACGACCCATGGATATCGCGGCCGGACAGCGCCGCCCCGAATAACCGGATGGAGCAGATCATGACCAAGTCCAAGATCATCGCCGCGGCCCTCGCCGCCGTCACCCTCACCGGCGCCGTCGTTGGCACCAGTGCCCCCGCGTTCGCCTGGCATCCCCACCATCATCATGGCTTCGGCGCTCTCGGCGTCGGCCTCGCCATCGGCACGATTGCCGCCGCAGCCGCCGCTTCCAACGCCTACGCCGAGCCGGCCTACGAGTGCCGCTACGTGAAGCGCTACAATCGCTGGGGCGAGCTGCGCGTGGTCAAGATCTGCGACGTCGAGCCTTACTAATCGACAAGACCTCCCTTTCGATCGGCGCGCGCCCCCCGTCCATCCCAGCGCCGATCCGTAAGACCCGCCCGGTATCCCCGACCGGGCGGGTCGCCTTTTCATCATGCGCACTTCCCGTTGCTTGCGTCAGCGCGCGGTTCCACGCGTGCGGCGGATTCGCACGTTTTCAAGCGCATAGTGTGCTTGTCATCGCCGCGCCGATTTGCATTGATGCGTCCGGAACTTAAACTGCCGGTCGAGCGAGGATGCGGCCGGCGGGACACGCCAAAAGTCCTCGGGAGGAACGCCATGAAGCTCACCAAAGCTCTGCTCTCAGTCGCTTTCGCGGCGCTGCTCGCCGGAACGGCAAGCGCGCGGGAAATCAAGCTTGGCCATGTCGGCGCACCCGGTTCGCTGTTCGATAAGTCCTGCACGGAATTCGCCAAGCGCGCCAACGCCAAGCTCGCCAAGCTGCCCGGCGACTACAAGGTCGTAGTCTACGGCTCGAGCCAGCTCGGCAAGGACGCCGAGATGCTCAAGAAGCTCAAGCTCGGCACCATCGACCTGGCGCTGCCGTCGACCGTGATGTCGTCGCAGGTACCTCAGTTCGGCCTGTTCGAAATGCCGTATCTGGTGAAGAACCGCGAGCACATGGCGCGCATCCGCCAAAAGATCGTGTTCCCGAAGCTCGTGCCGATCGCCGACAAGGACGGCTTTCACATCCTCGGCGTCTGGGAAAACGGCTTCCGCCAGATCACCAACAACGTGCGGCCGATCGACAAGCCGGCGGACCTCAAGGGCATCAAGCTGCGCACGCCGAAGGGCACGTGGCGGGTGAAGATGTTCAAGGCCTACGGCGCCAACCCGACGCCACTCGCCTTCTCGGAAGTGTTTGTGGCGCTCAAGACGGGCGCGATGGACGGCCAGGAGAACCCCTACGCGCAGATTTACCCCGCGCGCTTCTATGAGGTGCAGAAGTATCTCTCCATCACCAACCACGTCTATACGCCGGCCTATCTCACCGCCGGCCGCAGCTTCGCCGGCCTGCCGAAGGACGTGCAGAAGGTTCTCAAGGATACCGCGGTCGAGATGGAACCGGTGGCGCTGGGAATCGGCGCCGAGCTCGACAAGTCATTGCTCGCCAAACTCAAGGAAAAAGGCATGAAGGTGAACAAGGCCGACACCGCCGCGTTCATCAAGGCCAGCAAGCCGATCTATGACGAGTTCGCCAAAGAAGTGAAAGGCGGCAAGGAGCTTGTCGACGAAGCCTTGGCGCTGGCCCCGGGCTCGTGAGCTGAAAGCCGACCCAGATTGGTCATTGCCGGGCCGCGCGAAGCGCGTGACCCGGCAATCCATCATCTCTCACAAAAGGATGGATGCGCGGGTCAAGCCCGCGCATGACGATCGAGAGGCAACTCGCTTAAATTGACCTCGAGTGATCGAAAGCCCTTCTCCTTGTTCAATACCTTACGCACAGCGTTCGAGCGTTTGTTGGAATGGATCGTCATCGCCCTGGTGGGGGCGTTGACCGCGCTGGTGATTTGCGGCGCCGCCTTCCGATACGCCGGCCATGCGCTCGACTGGTACGACGAAGTGGCCGAAGTCGGTCTGGTCTGGCTCACGTATTACGGAGCGGCGCTTGCAGCGTTGCGCGGCGCCCATATCGGCGTCCCCGGTTTGGTCAATGCGCTGCCGCCGCGTATTCGCGTTGTCATGACGTTGATCGCCGAAGGCTTCGTGTTCCTGTTCTTTGGCGTCTTGGCTTTCACCGGCTTCGAAGTGCTCACGGTGCTGAGCGGCGACCATCTGGTTAGCCTGCCGCAAATACCGCTGGTGCTGACGCAATCCGTGATCCCCATCGGCGCGGTGCTGTTCATCATCGCGGAAACCTTTCGTCTACCGCAGGTCCTGCGTGACGCCGCAGGCTCGGGCTTCGCCGATATCGAACTGAAGGAAGCGCTGGAGCACGCGGGCGTATCGACTGAGGCGGCGTCGCAAAGCGGAGCGCGTCCGTGACTATTGGCCTCATGCTGGCCGGCATGATCGCGCTGGCCCTGATCAATGTGCCGATCGCGGTGGCGCTCGGCATTGTCGCCATGGCGGCGATCGTCATCGTGCAGGGCTCGAGCCAGCTCGTAAACGTGGCGCTGGTCATGTTCGACGGCGCCTCCAGCTTCCCCTTGCTGGCAATTCCGCTGTTCATCCTGGCTGGCGCCATCATGAACGCCTCATCGATCTCGCGCCGGCTGATCGCTTTTGCCTCGGCGCTCGTCGGCTTCATCCGCGGCGGGTTGTCGATGGTGGCGATTGGCACTTCTGTATTCTTCGCGGAAATTTCCGGCTCCGCTGTCGCCGACGTCGCCGCGCTCGGCACGCTGTTGATCCCGGCCATGAAGAGCCGCGGCTATTCCAAGGAGGTGGCGGCCGCGACCATGTCGTCGTCGGCGAGCCTCGCCATCATCATCCCGCCGTCGATCCCCATGATCCTTTACGCGGTGATGGCGCAGACCTCGGTGGTCAAGCTGTTCGTCGCCGGCATTATCCCCGGTCTGCTCGGCGCGCTGAGCATGGCGGGAGTCGCCTATTACCACGCGGTCAAGTTCAACTTCCCGATCGAGGAGCGTTTCCGCATCGGCAACGTCTGGCGCACCTTCAAGGAGGCGCTGTGGGCCTTCATCCTGCCAGTCGCCATCCTCGGCAGCATTTTCGGCGGTATCGTCACCGCCACCGAAGGTGCCGGTATGGCGGTATTCGCCGCGCTGGTGGTCGGCGGCGTGATCTACCACGACATCGATCTGAAGACCTTACGCAAGGCCTGCATCGACGGCGGCGTCCAGACGGCGGTGGTGATGCTGCTGGTGGCGGCCTCCGCTCTGATCGGCACCTTCCTCACCGAAGCGCAACTGCCGCAGGCCCTCGGCCACGCCATCACCCAACTCACCACCAACAAATACGTGGTGCTGTTGCTGCTCAACGTCGCCTTCCTGGTGCTCGGCATGTTCCTGCATTCGGCGGCGGCGATCATCTTGGTGGTGCCGATCGTGATGCCGCTGGTGAAGGCGGTGGGCATCGAGCCGATCCATTTCGGGCTGGTGGTGACGCTCAACCTCGCCATCGGCCAGCAGACGCCGCCGGTGGCGAGCGTGCTGATGACGTCCTGCGCCATCGCCAAATCGGACATCTGGGCGACCACCAAGGTCAACCTGCCTTATATCGCGGCGATCGGCGTGGTGCTGCTCTTGTGCACCTATGTACCGGCGATCTCGCTGACGCTGGTGCATCTGTTCTACGGAAGCGTGAACTGAGCAGGCTCCCCTGCCCTCGTCCGGCTTGGCCGGGCGACGGTGCGAGGGGCGCGAGGCAGAAGCTCACACGACGACACAACGCGCAAGCGTTTCCGGCATCAGGACATGATGTGCAGAAGCTCGGCGGTTAATTCACCATCCGCTCTGGCGAGTTCATCCAAGATTGAGAAGTGGTGATGACCTGAAAGTATTCGCAATTTCACCGGCAAGCCGAGTTGGAGCGACGCCTTCGCATAATCGGAAGCTTGCCGTTTCAACTCGGCCAATTCTTTGCTGCCGACGCAGAGGCTTTGCGGCGCGGCGCCGAGGCGCAATAGATTGAGAGGGCTGTAATTTTCGATCTCATCACGGCCGAGGCACAGCAAGTCATTGATGTAACTCAGCGCGATGGGTCTGAGATCGAAGATACCGCTGACGACCAGCGCACCGCGTACGTTCGGCCAACCGCTGGCGAGGGCGGCCAGGTGGCCGCCGGCCGACCAGCCGCCGACGTAAATCCGGTCCGGGTCGAAGCCGAAGAGGCCGGCGTTGCTGCCGAGAAAGGTCAGCGCCGCCCGAACCTCCGCGACGATTTCCGACAAGCGCGCTGCCGGCGCCAGCGTATAGCCAAGTACGGCGACGTCGATGCCGTGGGCGCGCGGGCCCTCAGATACGAAGGAGAAAATCTCCTTGGCGTTGCGCTGCCAATAGCCGCCGTGAATGAACACGAACAGCGGTGTGCCTCTGGCACCGCAGGGAAAATAATCGAAGCGCGCGCGTTCCTGCTCGCCATATGGTATATCGAGTTGCGCCTCGGCAAGCGCTCGCGATGCGCCGCTGCGCACGCGCCAGTCGGCGAGCCATTCGCCGCTGTCGGCGACCGCCGCGCTGTTATTGTAGGCGGCGTCGAGCGCCGCCTGATTCATGCCGCGGTAGATCGGCGCGCTGCGCGCCACGGGCTGCGTGGTGTCGGTCACGTTCAGGAGTCCGCGGTAGCGGTCAACGGCCGGCCGCCGGCGACGTGACTGGTCAGCCGGCGTGTCACGTCGCGGCGCAGCGCGTTGAATTCCGGCGACGACACGTCGCGCGGGCGCGGCAGATCGATCTTGATCTGGCAATCGATCCGACCCGGTCCGGCCGTCATCACCACCACCTGATCGGCGAGCAGCACGGCTTCCTCTACCGAGTGGGTAACGAAGATCACCGTCAGCTTGGTCGTTTTCCAGATATCGATCAGTTCTTCCTGCAGCTTGCTGCGGGTCAGTGCATCGAGCGCGCCAAACGGCTCGTCCATCAACAGGATATCCGTGTCGTTAGCGAGCACGCGCGCGATCGCGACCCGCTGTTTCATGCCGCCCGACAATTGATGCGGATAGCGGTCGGCAAAGGGCACAAGGCCGACCATGTCGAGAAAGCGTTCAGTCTCCTTGACGACAGTCGACTTCGGTACGCCGCGCTGGCGCGGTCCGAAGCTGATATTGTCGCGCACCGTCAGCCACGGGAACAAAGCGTAGTCCTGAAAAACCATGCCACGGTCGGGACCGGGGCGGTCGACTTCGGTGCCATAGACCGCGACCGAGCCGCGCGTCGATTTCTCAAAGCCGGCGATGATCCGCAGCAGCGTCGACTTGCCGCAACCGGAGGCGCCGAGCAGGCAGATGAATTCGCCTTTGTTGATGCTGATGTTGACGCCGCGCAGCGCCTCGACGATGCCGTTGCTGGCGGCGAATTCCTTGTGCAGCCCGATGACGCGCAGGATCGGCTGCGCCGATGCCATCTTGGTGGGTGTATCAAGCATTGTGTTGCGGGCTCCACCGCAGGAAGTAATTGCTGATCAGAACCAGGATGCGGTCCGAGAAATAGCCGGTGATGCCGATGATGATCATGCCGGTGGTGACTAGATCGGTGCGCGACAGGGTGCGGCCGTCCATGATGACGGCTCCCAGGCCTTCCGGCACGCCGGTCATTTCGCCAACCACAATCAGGATCCAGGCAAAGCCGGCGCCGAGCCGCAGACCGTTGAAGATGCTCGGCAGCGCCGCCGGCAATACCACCGCGCGAAACATTTGCGAGCCGTTGCAGCCGAGCATCTCGGCGGCCTCGAACAGGCGGGCATCGACCGATTTAACGCCGAACACAGTGTTCAACATGATCGGATAGAACGCACCGAGAAAGACGAGAAAGATCGCCGAATTCGGGCCGAGGCCGAAAAATATCATCGACAATGGCAGCCAGGCTGTCACCGGCACCGGCCGCAACAACGACAGCATCGGATCGAGCATGGCGCGCAACAGCGGAATGCGGCCGAGCATCAGCCCGAGCGGAATGCCGGTCGCGGCTGCAAGGAAAAATCCGCCGTAGACGCGCTGCACCGATTTCCAGAAATGGATTGGCAGGCTGGCGCTATAGGCATCGTCGTAGATTCCACCGAAGGCAAAATCCCACATCATGGTGGCGACGCCGGACGGCGGCGGGATAAGCCGCGTGCCGGTCCAGCGCACCATGAAGTCCCATAAAAACAACAGCGCCAGCGGCACCACCGACGCCAGCGCGATGGCTTTCAAGCGTTGCCGCAACTGCGACGACACTTTGCCGGTCATTGTTTTCGCCGTGCCGGTAGCCGAGCCGGTTTTCGGCGCGGCTACCACGGTTTGTACGCTCATTCTGTCCTCACGAAGCGGCAATGGCTTTCACGAAGGTCGGGTCGATGAAGGTCTTGTAGTCCGGCAACTGACGGATCTGCTTTTTCGCCAGCATCTGGGTGCCGTAATAGTGCGCCTGGGTCATGAACTTGTCGTCGATGTTCCAGGTCAGTTCGACATTCGGCGCCGCCTTTTCGATCGACGGCTTGGGCTGGCCGAGTTTCTTCATCGCCATCTCGACGAAGGCGTCGCGATTGGCCATCGCATATTCGCTCGACTGGCGATGCATCTTGAGGAATGACTTGACGAATTCCGGTTCCTTTTTGGTCAGTTCGCGGCGGGTCGTCAGCACCATGTTGAGCGAGCCGGTCGGGGTCGAGTAGGGATATTCGACGATCTTGCCGACGCCCTTGGCCAAGCTGATGCCGGCGGCAGGCTCGGCGCCGACATAGGCGTCGATATCGCCGCGCTCAAGCGCGGGCGCCATGTCGGAGAACGACACGCGCACCGACTTGATGTCCTTGATGGTCATGCCTTCGGCCGACAGGCGGTCGAGGATCACGACTTCCTGCGTTGAGCCGGGCCAGATCGCGACGCGCTTGCCCTTGAGGTCCTTGATCGAGTTGATGCCTGACTTGATGCCGGCGACGACCGCCATGCCGCGGTTACAGGCAGCACCCACCACGACGACCGGTTCGCCGTTGGCGGCGCCGAGGGTGGCTGCGGCCAAGCCGTAAATGCCGAAATCGACAGTGCCGGTGACGACGGCATTCTTGCCGTCGGTCGGGCTCTCGAACGGCACGACCTGCACCTTGATGCCGGCCGGCGCGAATTTTGCGTAGAAATAGGGGGTGATGCCGTGAATGAGCTTCAGCGTCCCAACCCTGATGGTCCGATCGGCGCCGAAAGCGCCCAGGCTGGTGGTGGAAAGCGCCGCGGCGGAAGCCGCGAGGCGGAGGAAATTTCGACGGGATGTGGGGTACATAGTGGTCCTCGTGGCGGCTGATCCGGCAGAAACCACTCTATGTGCAGCGCAATATTTTATAAAATTTATTGTTTAAATCGGAATTATAAGCTGACCTTATAGTCTGACCATGCTCGCCCCCCTCGACCTCAGGCTGCTGCAGGCCTTCATCGTCCTGGTGCAAACCGGCAGTTTCTCGGAAACCTCGCGTCGGCTCGGCCGAACGCAACCGGCCGTCAGCCTGCAATTGCGCCGCCTGCAAGAGGTGACCGGTGACGTCCTGTTCACGCGGGTCGGCCGCAAGCTTGTGCTGACCGATCACGGCGAGGTGGTGCTCGGCTACGCGCGCACGATCATGGGCCTGCAGGACGAATTGCGCGCGCGCCTGGCGGCGCCCAAACTTGACGGCCAGGTGATCCTCGGCACCCCCGATCTTTATGCCGCCTAATTGCTGCCGGCGATTTTGTCCGACTTCCGCCGCGCCTATCCGAACGTCAATGTCGAACTGCGCTGCGCGCTGTCGAGTAAGTTGATGAACGCTGTCGAGCATGCCGAAATCGATCTAGCGATGGTAACCGGCATGCCGGCGTTCAAGAACGGCGAACTGATCGCCCAGGAAGAACTGGTCTGGGTAGCGGCCGAAGGCAGCACCGTACATCGCGAAAATCCGGTACCGCTGGCGATGTTGCCGCCGGGCAATATTTTTCGCGACTTCGGCCTGGCTGCGCTCGAGAGTATCGGGCGCACTTGGCGCCTCGCCTGCGTCAGCGAAAGCATTGGCGGATTGCAGGCCGCAGTTTTTGCCGGCATTGCCGTCAGCGTGGTCGGCCGAAGTTCGGTGCTGCCGGGCATGCACGTATTGGGCCGCAACGACAGCTTCCCAGCGCTGCCGAAAGTCGAGCTGATGTTGTTTCGCGCCGCCCGCCGGCCCAACCCGGCAGCCGAGGCGATGGCCAACTTCATCGTGCGCCATTTCGCCAGTTCGCCGATGGCGCCGATGGCGCGCGTGGTTCAGACCCAGGCCGGCAGCGGCTCTCACGAATAATGACGTCTTTTTCGCCGACGCAGGGCTGGTTATGGCCCAACTCGGACCCACCGCGGCGCCAACGTTCATGCCATTATCGCGAGAACAGCCGACATGATGAGCGTCAGGCCTCAGCGGCGAGGCTCATCTCCAGCACCCGCGCCACATGCAGCGCGGCGCGGTTCGAACCGTCGTGGATCTGATGGCGGCAGGAGGTGCCGTCGGCAACGATCAACGCGTCGGTTGGTGCCTCGCGCACTGCCGGCAGCAGTGACAGCTCACCCATCTTGAGCGAAACGTCGATGGTGTCGGCATCATAGCCGAACGAGCCGGCCATGCCGCAGCAGCTCGATTCCACAGTTTCGACTGAAAGCTCCGGCACCGCCTGCAACACGCTTTCCACCGCACCCATCGCGTCAAAGGCCTTCTGGTGGCAATGGCCGTGCAGCAGGGCTTTCTTTGGCAAGGGCCCGAGCGGCAAATCAAGCGTGCCGGCTTTCTGCTCGCGGGCGAGGAATTCCTCCAGCAGCAGGGCTTGAGTGCTGAGAGCACCGACCGCCTCGCCCTTCATCAAGGCCGGCAGTTCGTCGCGAAAGGTAAACAGGCAACTCGGCTCCAGGCCGATCACCGGCATGCCCTGCGCGACATAAGGCGCGAGCGCATTGAGCGTGCGCTGCATCTCGCGGCGAGCCTCGTCGATCAGCCCGGCCGAGAGGAAGGTGCGGCCGCAACACAGCGGACGCTCGTCGCCATCCGGCGGCAGCGCCGCGTGCACGCGATAGCCGCCCGCGACCAGCACGCGCAGGGCGGCGTCGAGATTCTCGCGCTCGAAATAGCGATTGAAAGTGTCGGCAAATAGCACCACATCGCGTTGCGGCTCCGCGGGCGTATCAAGGTCTATCGCGCGATAGCGCCAGTCGGAACGGTCGCGATAGATGTCGGCACGCCATTTCGGCAGGCTGCGCCGGGTCGAGAAGCCGGCGAATGTTTCCGATGCGCGGCGCAGGATCGGGCTCTCGTCGCGCAGGTTGGCGAGCGCCGCATGGCGCGCGGCCAACGGCGCATAACGCGGCAGATAACCGACCAGCCGGTCGTGCAGCGACAGGCCCCGCTTCTTCACCCGCGCCGCCTGCACCTCGATCTTCATGCGCGCCATGTCGACGCCGGTCGGACACTCGCGGCGGCAGGCCTTGCAGGAGACACATAGCTTGAGCGTCTCCGTCATTGCTTTCGACGTCAGCGCGTCGGGTCCGAGCTGACCGGAGATCGCCAGCCGCAGCGTGTTGGCGCGGCCGCGGGTGACGTCGCGCTCGTCGCGGGTGACGCGATAGCTCGGGCACATGGCGCCGCCGGCAAGCTTGCGGCAGGCGCCGTTGTTGTTGCACATCTCGACCGCGCCCTGGAACCCGCCACCGGAACCGGGATAGGCCGACCAGTCGAGTTCGGTCTTGATGTCCTCGCCGTGATAGCCGGGCGCGTAGCGGAACAGGCTGCGGTCGTCGAACTTCGAAGGCCGCACCACCTTGCCGGGATTGTAGAGCGCATTCGGATCGAAGCGGTCCTTCACCTCCTCGAAGGCGCGCGCCAGCCGCGAGCCGAACATCGGCTCGTTGAATTCGGAACGCACCAGCCCGTCGCCGTGCTCGCCGGAATGCGAGCCCTTGTATTCACGCACCATGGCGAAGGCCTCTTCGGCGATTTCGCGCATGGCATGCACGTCTTTGTCCTGGCGCAGGTTGAGGATCGGCCGCACATGCAAGCAGCCGGCGCCGGCGTGCGCGTACCAGGTGCCGCGGGTGCCGTGCTTCTCGAAAACTTCAGTGAGCCGCGTGGTGTATTCGGCGAGATGTTCGAGCGGCACCGCACAGTCCTCGACGAAGGACACCGGCTTGCCCTGCTCCTTCATCGACATCATGATGTTGAGGCCGGAGGTGCGCACTTCGGTGATCGCAGCCTGCAGCTCGGGATTGAGCACCTCCACGACGCCGCCCCACTTAGGCCCGCTGTTGCGCCAGTTGAAGCCGAGGTCACCGACCAATTCCTTTAACTGGAACAGACGACGCAGGTTTTCTTCCGGATTTTCTTCACCGAACTCGACCAGCAGGATCGCTTCCGGCGTCTCGCACACAAATTTTTCCAGCGTCGGCCGGAAAATGGCGATCTCACGCGCCAGCTCGATCATGGTGCGGTCGATCAGTTCGACGCCGATCGGCGCCAAGCGCACGATCGCCTGCGCGGCATTCATCGCCTCGTAGAAGCTGCCGAAATGCACGGCGCCGACCGCGCGGCGGCCGAGCAGCGGGGACAGCTTCAGTTCGATACGGGTGGAGAACGCCAGCGTGCCCTCGCCGCCCACCAGGATGTGGGCGAGGTTGATGTCGTTCTTGCCGGGCACCAGCGCGTCGAGATTGTAGCCGCCGACCCGGCGCTGCACTTTTGGAAAACGCGCCTCGATTTCGTCGGCCTCGCGCGCGCCGATCGCCAGCAGGTCTTTCGCCAGTGGCCGCAACGGCAGTGGCAGATCGTTGATGTTGCCGCCGATCCTGCCGAAATGGCCGAGCGTTCCATCGGCGAGAATTGCATCGATAGAAATCACATTGTCGCGCATGGTGCCGTAGCGCATGGAGCGGCCGCCGCAGGAATTGTTGCCGGCCATGCCGCCGATGGTGGCGCGCGAGGCAGTCGAAATATCGACCGGAAACCAGAGCCCGTGCGGTCTGAGCTGGCGGTTCAAGTCGTCGAGCACGATGCCGGGCTCGACCGTGCAGCGCCGGTGCTTGACGTCCAGGTCGAGGACGCGGGTGAGGTATTTCGAGCAGTCGACCACCAGCGACTCGCCCACCGTCTGCCCGGCCTGCGAGGTGCCGCCGCCACGGGCGAGCACGGTGACCCCCTCCGCCCGAGCGATGCCTATCGCCCGATCGGCTTCTTCGATCGTGCAGGGGGCGACCACGCCCACTGGCATGACCTGGAAATGGGAAGCGTCGGTGGCGTAACGGCCGCGGGTATAGCGGTCGAACCGCACATCCCCGCTCAATTCGGCCTTTAACCGCCGTTCCAGGCCGGGCCTTAACGTCGCCACGGCTCGCTTCCTCGTTGGGCTTTGGTGAGCCTATGCATTCAGGGCGTATTCGCGTTGCGGGAATTTGCTTGACCGCAATGTCGCATTCATAGTTCAACGCCACAAGCACCGGCCCTGGCCGGGAGGTGCCGTGGTTCAGCCACAAACCCCTTAAAATGCCGCGTTTAGGAGCGTCTTCTATGGCTCAGAATTCTTCGCGTCAGGTCGGACGCCATTTTCTGCATATTCCGGGCCCGACCCCGGTGCCCGACCGCATCCTGCGGGCGATGGATACCCCGATCATCGACCATCGCGGTCCGGACTTCGCCAAGCTGACCAAGCGGGCGCTCGAGGGCATCAAGACCATCTTCAAGACCACCAACCCGGTCATCATCTACACCGCCACCGGCACCGGCGCCTGGGAAGCGGCGCTGACCAACACCCTGTCGCCCGGCGACAAAGTGCTGATGTTTGAGACCGGCCAGTTCGCGACGCTGTGGAAGAAGATGGCCGAGCGCATCGGCCTCGAGCCCGTCTTCATCCCGACCGACTGGCGCAACGGCCTCGACCCGAAGGCGATCGAAGCCAAGCTGCGTGAAGACAGAAACAAGGAGATCAAGGCGGTCTGCGTCTTGCACAACGAGACTTCGACAGGCGCGCTGGCGCCGATCGCCGAGATCCGCAAAGCCATCGACGCCGCCGGCCATCCGGCGCTGTTCATGGTCGACACCATCTCCTCGCTCGCCTCCGCCGACTACCGGCACGACGAATGGGGCGTGGACGTTTCGGTCGGCGGCGCGCAGAAGGGTCTGATGATGCCGCCCGGCATGTCGTTCAACGCGATCAGCGACAAGGCGCTTGCCGCCAACAAAACCTCCAAGCTGCCGAAGTCGTTCTTCGCCTGGGACGACATGTTGAACATGAACAAGGTCGGTTTCTTCCCGTATACGCCGGCGACGCAGATGATCCATGGCCTCATCACCGGCATCGAGATGCTGCACGAAGAAGGCCTCGACAACGTGTTCGCCCGTCATGACCGGCTATCGGAAGCCACCCGGCGCGCCATCAAGGTGTGGGGGCTGGAGAACCTGAATAAGAACGTCAGCCAGGTATCGCCGACCATCACGGCGGTAATGCTGCCGGAAGGCCACGATGCCGACAAGTTCCGCGCGTTCGCGTTGGAGACCTTCAACATCTCCTACGGCTCCAGCTTTGGCGCCTACGCCGGCAAGTATTTCCGTATCGGTCATCTCGGCGACATCAACGACGGCGCGCTGGTCGGCGCCCTCGGCATCACCGAGATGGCGCTGCAGCTCGCCGGTGTGTCGATCAAGAAGGGCGGCGTGCAGGCGGCGATGGACTACCTCACCACCGAACACGGCAGCGCCACCAAGAAGGCGGCGGAATAAGTCTTCGCTCCATTGCGATGATTTCGAATGGCCGGGCTTGTCCCGGCCATTTCGTTTAGGGGCGCCGCATCTCTCCGCCGCTCGTCCCCGCGAAAGTGGGGACGCATCTCTTTGGCTCCTGGATTTCCGCTTACGCGGGAATGAGCGGGTTGCGGTTTGACGCCCGATCCAATTTCCCGCCGACCCCGAACATCTCTTTCGTAAAGGTGACGCGTTCAGAGCGCGACAGGCTGCCGGCATTGGCGCGGTCGACGGCTTCGAGCCGCGCCCCGATGCCGGCGTTGTTAGCGATCTGGATATTCAAGCCCGGCCGCGCATTGAGCTCGAGCATCAGCGGGCCCTTGGTCCGATCGAGCACCAGGTCGACGCCGACATAGCCAAGATTAGTCATCTCGTTGCAGCCGGCGGCGATATCGAGCATGTGGTCGAACGACGGGATTTGCACGCCGGTGACATCAGCCAGCGAATCCGGATGTTGCTTGACGATGCTGTTGCGCCACACCGCGGTGAGCGTGCGGCCGGTTGCGAGGTCGATGCCGGCGCCGATGGCGCCCTGGTGCAGATTGGCCTTGCCTTCGGATGTGCTGGTCGGCAGCCGCAGCATGCCCATCACCGGAACGCCCTTGTAAGTGATAAGTCGGATGTCCGGCACACCGAGATGGGTGATGCTTTCGAAAACGCGATCGAACTCAACGCAATATTCCACGATGACGTGGTCGTCCTGGCCGCCGAGGCTGTAGATGCCACTGAGCATGTTCTGCATATGGAAGCGCAGATCGAACCAGGTCATCATACGATGGCTGGCAAGACGCAGGTTGTCACCGATACGGCCCTTGATGACCAGAATGCCATTGCCGCGGCTGCCGTTGGCCGGCTTGACCACGAAATTTTCGTACTTGTCGAGAAATTCGCGCGCGCGCCGAATCTCGACGGTGTGGTTGAAGGTTGCATAGAGCTCGGGCGTCGCCAGACCAGCCTTGTCCGCCAGTTGTTTGGTCAGCAGCTTGTCGTCGACCAGCGGATAGAACTTGCGGGCATTGACCTGCGAGATGTAGTCGCCGTTGCGCCCGTTCATGCCGAGCAGGCCGACGTCGTGCAGGCGATGCGCCAGACTCCACAGGTTCATGACTTTTGCTCCGCCAGCACCCGGAAGCGCACGAGTTCGCTCAAGCGATAACCGGTGTAACGGCCGATCAACAACGTCAGCGCCGCCAGCACCAGGATCAATTCAGGGAACGAGAAGAAGATGTGCTGGAGCGGCTGCCACGAGATAACGAGATAACAGACCGACGCGATGACCAGGCTCATCACCGCCTGCTTGATGGCCGCGGCCGGCCCGCTTTCATCCCATAAAACCGAGACCCGCTCGATGGTCATGGTGAGGATGACCAGCGGAAACAGCGCGACCGACATCCCGGGCTGGAAATTGAGCTTGTCGGAGAGCACCGTCATCATTGCCATGAACAGGATCACGAACATGACGATGGCGCCGAGCCGGGCGACCAGCAGCAGTTTCAAGCGATCGAAATAGAGGCGCACCAGGAGACCGGCGGACAGCACCACGCTGAACAGTACGACACCCCACAACAGGTGGGTCTCGCGGAAAGCAAGCGCGATCAGCACCGGCATGAAGGTGCCGACCCCGCGCAGGCCAATGACGTTGCGCAACACCACCAGCATGAAAATACCGAACGGCAGCGTCATGATGATGCGGAATGCCTGCCGCTGCTGCACCGGCAGCGAGTAGAGCGAGTAGGTGGTGAGGAACGAATTGGTCAGCTTGCCGACCGACAGCGTCTGCCGCAGCACCGACTGGTCGACGCGCGTCACGCTGATACGGCGGCGATTGAGCTTGCCGCCATCGACCGTCACGAAGGGCTCATCGCCGCGCCACCATGCGTAGTAGCTCAGCGGCACACGCGGCTGACCGGTGGTCACCGAGAACAGTTGCCAATGTTCCTTGATATAGACTTCAAGCCACGTCTTTTCGTCAGCCGCGATACCCGTCTTGGCGAGGTCGACGCCGTGGACCGCCCGCGCGACGCCGTCATTGACGCGCAGGATTTGCGCCGCTAACGCGGCCACCTTTTGCGGCGAGCG
The DNA here is from genome assembly GCA_963732895.1 of uncultured Pseudomonadota bacterium. Classification (GTDB taxonomy): domain Bacteria; phylum Pseudomonadota; class Alphaproteobacteria; order Rhizobiales; family Xanthobacteraceae; genus Pseudolabrys. The sequence continues at coordinate 377,218 of CAVTBG010000015.1, forward strand.
GTCCGCGCCGAGCAAGAAGCGCACGTTCTCCGGCCGATCAGGCGAAATAAGGTCTCGCAGGATCACCGATACCAGGCTGATTTCGTCGGACGATTTGGCGTGCGCCGCCGCGTAAAGGCTGCGGGCGATCGTCTGCGCGGTCTGGCTGAGCGTGATCTGCTGCTCCACGGGCGTCTTCGGAAGTTCGGCAGCGCGCCCCCGGTCCCGATGCAGCAAGAAGCGCTGACGCGCCACCAACTGGCCGGTGGCCTCGCGGGCGGTCAGGTTGAGGCGGCGATTGGGGCCTTCGGGCGCAATGGTGATGCCGAACTCGGGAGCCGCCACGCGTTCATCGAGCACGCTGAGGTTCCGCGAGGCCTGGGGGACGAACAATGAGATCTTGAGCGGGCCGCCGTTGGCGATGACACGGACTTCGCTTTCCACTTCCCAGGCGGTCGTGGCTAAGTGCGCGTTGAGCGGCAGGCCGACCACGAGTACCTTGTAGGCGAACAGGCCAAAGCCGATGGCGGTCAGCACCCCGGCGAGAATATAGACATGCAGATTGCGCATTAGGTCATTTCCCGCCTTCGCACGGCTTGGCAAAAAGATGAGTGCGGCCGGAATCGACCAGCACGCGGGAGGCGAGGAACTTGCGTCCGATCAATACCTGGTACTCCTGGCTGGATCGGTCGGTCAGGTTGAAATCGGTCACTGCCTCATGGCCGGCGAGGCAGACCTTGAGCCGTACGATCGGGCGCAGCGTGTCCTTGACCTCGGCGCGCATCACCCGGGAGAGGCGGCTGGTCTGCTGCTCGACAGTGGCGGCCTTGCCGTCCGCGCCGTGCATGGTGAAGCGATACCAGGTCTTGCCATTGCGCTTGAAGCGCTCGAGATCGGTGACGCTGAGCGAGGCGGAAACGGCGCCGGTGTCGAGCTTGGCCTCGAGGGTGATGCCCTGATCCGGAAAGGTGACGGTTTCGATCCAGCCTGCGACGGTCGGCATGGGAGCCCCCGTGGGCGCGGCACCGGATTGCCGTGGCGTCGGTTGAGTCATGGCGCTGCTGGTCCACAAGACCGCCGCGGCCAATGCTAACAGGTAGCGCAGCGGGCGCATGTTTGCTGTCCCTAAAAAAATGAGGCCGCAGCCTTCCTCAACAATCCCCCAAGTCAGCACTAACGTGAATCAACCGCATGATCGCGCAGAAGACCAGTCTTTTTGTTGCCGCAGCACAGCATTCAGGCTGCGGCCACCCAATTATTGGCTTCCAACGTGCGGGCCACGAAGGCGGAAATCGCTTGCAAGGCCGCGTCCGGCGCCTCGCGCTGGGGCGAATGCTTGACGCCCGGCAGCAGCGTCACCTCAACCGGGCAGTAACATTCCCGCTCGGCGGCCTCGATCTGCTTGACGGAGCCGTACTGGTCGTCCGCTCCCTGCACAATCAGGATCGGCACCCTGATGTAGGCGAGCGGCTCGGTGATGTCCCATTGGCGGAATCCGGGATCGAGCCAAGCGCCGTTCCAGCCCTTGAAGGCGTTGTCGACGTCGGCGTGCCAGCGCGCCAAACGCGGACGCAGGTCGCCGGTCTCGTAGGCTGTGCGCGCCTGCTCGATGGACGCGATGCCCGGGTCCTCGGTGAAGAAATGCGGCGCAATCAGAACCAGACCGCCGACGCGGTGATCCTGATGGGTGCCGGCATAGATCGCCGCGATGGAAGCGCCGTCGCTGTGCCCGACCAGCAGGCCGCGCCGGAAGCCGATTGTCTCGAGCAACGTCGGCAGCACCTCGCGCGCCTCGTCATGCATGTAAGTGAGCGGGCGCGGCAGCGCGACCGGGCTCGACTGACCGTAGCCGGCGCGCGAATAGATGACGACGCCGCAGCCAGTCGCCTTCTGCAGCTTGTCGGGAAAATCGCCCCACAACCCGACGCAGCCGAGCCCTTCATGCAGCAGCACCAGCGTCGGCGCCTCATCCGGGCGCGGGCCGATCATGCGGTATTCGAGACGCTGGTCGCCGATTTGGAGGAAGCCGGAGTCGTCAAGAGCCATCGTGTTACAAATTGCCTTCAGCCCGCAATCTGAATCGCTGGATCTTGCCGGTCGCGGTCTTGGGCAATTCAGTCCGGAATTCGATCCAGCGCGGATATTTGTACGGCGCCAGCTTCTGCTTGACATGCTCCTGCAAGACACCGACCAGTTCCTCAGTGGCCTTGTCGGGCAATTTCAGCACGACAAAGGCTTTCGGCTTAATCAGCTTCTGCTCGTCGAACCAGCCGACCACCGCGGCTTCCAGCACCTCCGGGTGTGAGGACAGCGCCGCCTCCACCTCGAACGGCGAGACATAAATGCCCGACACCTTCAGCATGTCGTCCGCACGGCCACAGCAGACATAGTAGCCGTCCTCATCCTCGATATATTTGTCGCCGGAGCGGGTCCATTCGCCCTGGAACGTCGAGCGCGACTTGGCGCGGTTGTTCCAGTACATGATGGCGCTAGTCGGCCCGCGCGCGTGGAGCTCGCCCATCTCGCCCCGCGGCACCGGCTCGCCATCTTCGCCGACCAGCTTGATCTCGTAGCCCGGCACTGGCTTGCCCGTGGTGCCGTATTTGGTCGCGCCGGGCTGATTGGTGAGATAGATGTGCAGCATCTCGGTTGTGCCGAGGCCGTCGGAGATTTCAACGCCGTAACGCTCTTGCCAGCCACGCGCGATTTGCTCAGGGAGAGCCTCGCCCGCGGAGATACAGCGGCGGATTTTTACCTCGTCACGCACCGGCGCGCTGTTGCTGGCGAGGAACGCGGCGTAGAAGGTCGGCACCGCGAAGAACACCGTCACCGGATATTGCTTGATGAGCGCAGCGACGCCATCCGGCGTCGGCCGCTCCGGGTTGAGCACCGTGGTGGCGCCGACGGTGAGCGGAAACGTCATGGCGTTACCGAGACCGTAGGCGAAGAACAACTTCGCCACCGAATAGACCACGTCGTTTTCCTTGAGGCCCACAATCGGTGTGCCGTAAAGATCGGCGGTGAGCTTGAGGCTGGCGTGCACATGCACCGCACCCTTGGGGTTCCCGGTGGAGCCCGACGTGTAGAGCCAGAACGCCATATCGTCTGAGGTGGTCGGCGCGGTGTAGTCTTCCGGCTCGTCGGCGCCGATCAGATCCTCGAACAGCCTAAAGCCATGCGGATTGTCGCCGGAGACGATGACGTGATCGAGGTCCGGGCAATCTTTGATCAGCTTCTCGAATTTCGGAAAAAGCGCTTCCGACACCACTAGGCATCTGGCGCGGCTGTCGGCGAGCATGAAGCGGTAGTCGTCTTCGGTCAGCAGCGTGTTAACTGGCACCGCGATGATGCCGCTCTTGAGGCAGCCGAGGAAGGCGGTCGGCCAGTCGACGGTGTCGAGCATCGCCATCAGCACGCGCTCTTCGCGCCGGATACCCATGCCACGCAACGCGGCGCCAAAGCGCGCGACACGATCCGCGAGCTCGCGGTACGTGAGCGTGCGGCGCCCGTCCATATAGGCCGGCTTGTCGGCGCGGCCGGCGGCAAGATTGTTTTGCAGGACATCGGCGGCGAAGTTGTAGTCGCGTGGGATCGCGCCCATGGCCTCATCGGCCGCCGAAATCGCGGTCGTCATATTCATCCTCCCGAAGCGGCACAACGGCCGTGTGTCGTTTATGTTGGGCGAATTATGCGAGCCGTGGGCCATTATCGCAATGTGAATATAATTCCAGGCGCGCCGGCCACTTGAGGTGTTCTTTTCGGCCCACCGCTGTACAGCCGGGCATTTGCCGTTATGGTTCGCGCCAAACGTAAGCCTGTTTGTAGGGAGCCCCAGCGATGATTCTCAGCCACGAACGCATCCTGACCACCCACGTCGGCAGCCTGCCGCGCAACGAGAAGCTGTCGGACCTCCTGGTGCGCCAGGAGGCGGGCGAAAAATTCGATCCCGCCGAGATGACCGCGGAGCTCGACCGCGCGGTGACCCATGTGGTGGACAAGCAGGCCGCCGCCGGCATCGGTATCGGCAACGACGGCGAGCAGCAGCGCGTCGGCTTCCAGACCTACGTGCCGCAGCGCATGAGCGGCTTCGGCGGCGTATCGAAGCGCCGGCGCGGGCAAGAGTTCGAGGAATTCCCCGAGCTGGTGGCGAGCCTGATGCGGCGCTTTCCCTACGTCAGCAAGCAGCAGAACGCGCCCGAGTGCCAGGGTAAGCTGAAATACCTCGACATCAAACCGCTCGAAAACGAGATCGCGCGCTTCAAACGCATCGCCGACGACCGCTTCACCGAAACGTTCATGACGGCGCCCTCGCCCGGCATCATCTCGTCAACCATGCTCGACACCTTCTACGGTTCGCAGGACAAGTACCTGAGCGCCATTGCGCGCGAGATGAAGAACGAATATCAGGCGATCTACAAAGCTGGCCTGCTGCTGCAGATCGACGCGCCCGATCTCGCCATGGACCGCACCATGATGTACCGCGACCTCGACGACGCCGGCTTCGCCAAGGCGGTCGAGCGGCACGTGGCGGCGATCAACGAAGGCATCGAAGGCATTCCGCGCGAGCGCGTGCGGCTGCACGTCTGCTACGGTAACTGGGAAGGGCCGCATATCCACGACATCCCGCTCGTGAAGATTCTGCCGGCGCTCTACGACGCGCAGGTCGGCGCGCTGTCGATCGAGTTCTCTAATCCGCGCCACGCCCACGAATATGCCGCCTTCAAAGCCGCTCCGCTGCCGGCCGACATGCTGCTGATTCCCGGCGTGGTGGAAACCACTTCGAATTTCGTCGAGCATCCCGAAGTGGTGGCGCGCCGCATCGAGGAAGCAGTTGCGGCGGTTGGCGAGCGCGAACGCGTGATCGCCGGCACGGATTGCGGCTTCGGCACGTTTACGAATAGAGAATGGGTGATCGAGCCGGCGGTGTGGCTGAAGCTCGCGGCCATCCGCCAGGGCGCCGACATCGCCTCGGCCCGGTTGTGGGGCAGGAAGAGCGCGGCGTGAGGCGGTCGTTCCCTTTCCCCAATTGCGGGAAGCGAGTGCCAACCTCACGATGATTTCATTGTTCTTGCGGGCGACTTCCGGAACGACGTGCATGTCCGTCGCGTTGCCATGACGAAGCGCCATGACGCCAACATGACGCCAACAAGCAGGCCGGAGGGCGTTTCCAGGGGTGGGCGACCCCGAACACTTGAAATGGAGATCGATCATGAAACTCGCGCGCACCATCGCTGCGCTGGCGTTCGCCGCCGCCGTCGGCGGCGTGGGCATGACGGGCGTCGTCAATGCACAGCCCGCACCCCAAGGCCGCTACTGCCTGCAAAGCAGTTCCGGCGGCACCGATAGCTGCGGTTATATGAACCGGCAGCAATGCAGGATCGACGCCCAGCCGATGGGCGGCTGGTGCACCATGAACCGCAGCGTCTATTACCGGGCGGAGCCTTTCGGCCACGGCCTGGTGGGCGGCTACTGAGCACAGTCTCCAGGCGCTAGGACATCAGCCAATGCTGCGCCGCCGGCTGCACGCCGCAGCCGGCGGAAGGCGTATACCTGTCCCAACAACAGCCATTATAGCGGCACGGTCACGTCCACGCCCGTCCCGCGGGTGATCCTACTATGGTCTTGCGAGCCCCATGCCTGTCGGCGCATAACCGCACGGAAAACGCTGGCGCCGCGCCGAGGGCGCACACGCAAGAACAAGGAGAACCGCCATGGACGAGAGGACGCGCGAACTGATCGAGATTCTCCCCGAGGACATCAACCCGCGCTACAATTGGGGCCGGGCGCTACCCTCGCTCGGCATCATGGGCGTCGACTTCGAGGAGCGGGTCGACTACCGCCGCCTGCACCGCTATCGGCTCGGCCGCGCCAAGCAGGTGCTGGAGAATTCCGAGTGCGGCGCGCTGCTCGTCTTCGACGTCAACAATATCCGCTATCTCACCTCGACCAAGATCGGCGAATGGGAGCGCGACAAGATCTCGCGCTGGGCGCTGCTCACCCGCGACGGCGACCCGATCCTGTGGGACTTCGGCTCGGCCGCCGTCCACCACAAGCTCTACGCCCCTTGGCTCAAGCCGGAAAACTGCAAGGCCGGCCTGCTCGGCCTGCGCGGCACCGTGCAGCCCTCGTTCGGGCTGATGGAAAAGCACGCCAAGGAATTGTTCTCGCTGCTCAAGGAAGCCGGCGTCGAGAAGATGCCGGTTGGCGTCGACATCGTCGAGCCGGCGATGATGTTCGAGATGCAGAAGGCAGGCATCAAGGTGGTCGACGGCCAGCAGATCATGCTGGAAGCGCGTGAGCTGAAGTCGCAGGACGAGATCGCGTTGCTCAACCGCGCCGCCGCCATGGTCGACGGCGCCTATCACATGATCAGCGAGGAGTTGAAGCCCGGCGTGCGCGAAAACGACATCGTCGCCAAGGTCAACGAGTTCCTCTATCGCCACGGCTCCGACGACGTCGAGGCGGTGAACGCCATTTCCGGCGAGCGTTGCAACCCGCACCCACACAACTTCACCGACCGGCTGATCCGGCCCGGCGATCAGGCTTTCTTCGACATCTTGCAAGCGTTCATGGGTTACCGCACCTGCTACTACCGCACCTTCAACGTCGGCCGCGCCACGCCGGCGCAGCACGACGCCTACAAGAAGGCGCGTGAGTGGCTCGACCGCGCGATCGAATTGATCAAGCCGGGCGTCACTACCGATGAGGTGGCGCGCGCCTGGCCGAAGGCGGAGGAGTTCGGTTTCCCCGATGAATTGTCGGCCTTCGGCCTGCAGTTCGGCCACGGCCTCGGCCTGGCGCTACACGAGCGGCCGATCATCAGCCGCGTGATCTCGCTCGAGCATCCGACCGAGATCAAGGAAGGCATGGTGTTCGCGCTGGAGACCTATTGCCCGGCAACCGACGGCTACTCTGGCGCGCGCATCGAGGAAGAGATGGTGGTCACCGACAAGGGCTGCCGCGTGATCTCGCTGTTCCCGGCGGAGGAATTGCCGATCAGCCATCGGTATTGATGCCGGTTACCTCTCCCCGCTTGCGGGGGAAGGTGAAGACTGCAGTAAGCGGGGGGGGGGGAGATAGAAAGCCATGCTCGCCGCGCTTGCCGCCCTTCTGGTCTGTCAGCTTGCCGGCGAGGCGATCGTGCGGGCTGCCGCCCTGCCAGTGCCCGGGCCGGTGCTCGGCATGGTGCTGCTGTTCCTCGCCATGCTCATGCGCGCGCCATTGCCCAAAGAGCTCGGCACGACTTCGGACGGTTTGCTCAAGCACTTGTCGCTGCTGTTCGTACCGGCCGGCGTCGGCGTTGTGCAGAATCTCGCCACGCTCGGCCACGAGGGCGGGCGGCTGATCGCCGTCGTGGTGCTAGCGACGATCATTGCGCTAGCTGTCACCGCCCTCACCTTCGAATATCTCGCGCGCTATCTCGGCGTTGACGAGGCCGCCGCCGACCACCATGAGACCGGCGCGACGGAGGCTGGCGGGCCCAAGGTGGGCGAGCGATGAGCAATTTCGTCTCGCTCTGGGTCTATCTTTCCGGCAAACCGCTCCTGTGGCTGACCGCAACGCTCGTCGCCTATGTTGCCGCCGACACTTTTGCGCGCGCACTCAAGCGCCATCCGCTCGCCAACCCGGTACTAATCTCGGTGATCCTGGTGGCAGCGCTGCTGCTCGCAACCGGCACCGACTATCCGACCTATTTCGCGGGCGCGCAGTTCGTGCACTTCCTGCTGGGACCTGCGACGGTGGCGCTGGCGGTGCCGCTGTTTCGCTATCTGCCGCATGTGCGGCGCACCGCAGTGCCGATGGCGGCGGCACTGCTGGTCGGTTCACTGACTGCAATCGCCTCCGCCGTTCTTTTGGCGACGGCCCTCGGGCTCGACCACGCCGCGGTGCTGGCGCTGGCGCCGAAATCTTCGACCGCGGCGATTGCCATGGGCATCGCCGAGAAGATCGGCGCCGATCCGGCGTTGACCGCAGTGCTGGTGATCCTCACCGGCATCACCGGCGCCATCGTGGTGACGCCGTTGATGAACCTGTTGCGGCTGAAAAACTACGCCGCGCGCGGCTTCGCTGCGGGGCTGGCTTCGCACGGCATCGGCACCGCGCGCGCCTTCCAGGTGTCGCCGCTCGCCGGCACCTTCGCCGGCATCGCCCTGGGGCTCAACGGCTTGTTGACCGCGCTGCTGGTTCCGGTGTTGATCCATTGGCTGGCGGGATAAGGTTCAGCGATGGTGGCCAAACCGACAATCGCGGTGCTCGGCGCCGGCATGGGCGGGCTGGCGATGGCCGCACTGCTCGATCGCACCGGCTGCACCGTGACCGTCTACGAGCAGGCCAAGGCCTTTGCGCGCGTGGGCGCAGGCATCCAGATGAGCCCGAACGCGCTGCGCGTGCTGCGCGCGCTCGATCTCGAGGACCACATCCGCGCGGTCGCGTCCCAGCCGCGTTACTGGCGCAACCGCGCCTGGGACACCGGCAAGATGCAGAACGAATTGACGCTCGGCGATGAGGCCGAGCAGCGCTATGGCGCGCCCTATTTACTCGGCCACCGCGCCGACCTGCACGCGGCCCTACTCGCGCGCGTGCCGGCCGAGCGAATTGCGCTCGACAAGCGGCTGACCGATCTCAGCCAAATTGAAACGAGCGTGACTCTTTCGTTTGCCGACGCCTCATCGGCGACCGCTGACATCGTGATCGCTACCGACGGACTGCATTCGCGCGCGCGCGAAATCCTGTTCGGCACGGGCGAGCCGCGCTTCACCGGCACCGTCGCCTACCGCGCGGTGTTCCCTGCTGCGCTCCTCAACGGCCTTGTGCTCGACGACAATTGCAAATGGTGGGGGCCGGACCGCCACATCGTGATCTATTACCTCAACCCGCGGCAGGAAGAGCTTTACTTCGTCACCAGCGTACCGGACCCGGACTGGAAATTGGATTCGTGGTCGGCCATGGGCGATCTCGGCGAACTGCGCGCGGCATTCGAGGGTTTTCATCCGGATGTCCGGCGCGTGCTCGACGCCTGCCCCGCCGTGCACAAGTGGGCGATCGCCGACCGCGATCCGATGCCCCGCTGGAGCGAAGGGCGCGTCATGCTGATGGGCGACGCCGCGCACCCGATGACGCCGACGATGGCTCAAGGGGCAGCGCAGGCGCTGGAGGACGCCATGGTGATGGCGCGCTGTCTTGAACGCTTCGGTTTTGAGGACGTCGCCGGCGCCTTCCGCACATTCGAGGCGCACCGCCGCGCGCGCACGGCGCAGATCCAGGTCACTTCGCACCGCAATGTGTGGATGCGCGGCCGCACCGACGGCGGCTGGCTCTACGACTACGATGCCACGACCGCGCCGCTTGATGTAGCCGCGCCCGGCATGGCGGCGGAATAACTAAATTCCCATCGCCTGTTCGAAGGCGCGGCGCACGTCGGCCGGCTGGCCGAAATGATGGCGGAAGCCGGCGAGGCGTTCCTTGAGCAGCGGATGCTTGTCGTAATCGGCGAGCGGCACGCCCTCGACATTGTATTTGCGCATGACGTCGGGCAGCTCGACGCATTTGGCCGCTTCAGAATCGCGGATGATCCCCGACGGATCCTCGCCCTTCGACACCTTGTCCACGTCCGCGAAGAAGCGCTTGCGCATTTCGGTGATACCAATGTCGCTCGAGCGCAGGTTCTCTTTGGTGCGGTCGGCGATACGGCCCTGCCCGACCCAGCCGATAATGTCCTGGTTGATGACATGACTGTCGATCCAGCGTCCGTTGGCGTCCATGATCGGGCTCCGCCACACCGGCACGCTTGGCTGCACGAAAGGCTCGCGGCCCTTGGGCACGCGCATGAAAAACCAGCTGATGCTGAGCGTGTTCTCGTCGTCGACCGGCACGCGCCATTCGAAGTGCATGCCGAGATAGAAGGCGTTCGGCCACAGCGCCACGCGACCGACGGTCCAGTTGAGATCGCTTTCGTCGCCACCCTCGCGCACCCGCCGATAGACGAAGCCATGCTCGAATTCATCGAACCTGAGTTTGAGGTGGCGCGCCGCCTGCTTGTCGACCCCGCGCAACTGCGCGCTCCAGTTCTCGTGCATCCACTCGAAATGCACCGGGTCGATGGAGTTCTCCTGGCACTGGAACCAGTTGCAGGGAATTTCGGCGGTGACGATCTCGCGGAAGCCGTTTTCGTAGGTGAACGGCGCCCATACCGGCAATTCCGGCGCGGGCTGCGGACCCATATAGGCCCATAGCAGGCCCGCCAATTCGCGCACCGGATAGGCGGCGATGCCGCAGCCTTCGCGCGATTTCGGGTTGGGGTTGGCGATGTCCTCGTAGGGCTGCTCGATGCAAGCGCCGTCGCGGTCGAATTTCCAGCCGTGATAGAAGCAGCGGATGCCGGTCTCCTCCGCAGTGCCGTAAGAGAGGTCGGCGCCGCGGTGCGAGCACTGGCGCGCCACCAAGCCGTGGCGGCCGGAACGGTCGCGATAGAGCACAAGGTCCTCGCCCAGTAGGCGCACCGGCTTGATCGGATCCGCGTCAAGCTCGCTCGCACCGGCGATCGGCATCCAATACCGCCGTAGCAACTCGCCCATGGGGGTGCCGGGCCCGACCCGGGTAAGCATTTCGTTGCGGGCGGCGCTGAGCATGGCGTTTCCTCTTGTCGTTCGCGTCGTTTGGCGCGCATCCTAGGGGCGCGCGGGGCCAAAGCAACAGGGCGGCAGCACGCCGCAGGGCAGCCTTGCGAACCGGCGGTGGCGAAACCGGCCCCGGATCGCTATTTATGGGCTGGCCCCTGCCGAAAGAAAGCTTGATGGATACGCGCACGTACAAACCCGACCCGCTTGAGTTCAAGGCCGCCGCAAAGCCGCCGAACCTGCGCAACGAGACCTTCGAGGTCATGATGAGGGGCTTCCGCGGCTATTGCCCGGCCTGCGGTCAGGGCCACATGTTCCGCGCCTATCTGAAGGTGGCCGACGAGTGCCCGCACTGCGGCGAGGAACTGCACCACCACCGCGCGGACGACTTCCCCGCCTATTTGGTGATCGTCATAACCGGCCATATCCTGGTTCCGATCGTGCTGGCGGTAGAAACCGCCTTCGCTCCGCCAATGTGGCTGTCGCTGCCGGTCTGGCTGACGGTCGCCGCGTCGATCTGCATGAGCCTTTTGCAACCGGTCAAGGGCGCGGTGGTCGCGCTGCAATGGCGCCTCGGCATGCACGGATTCGAAGAGTCGCGGAAGATGGGCGAGCTGGAGCCGACGGTTACGCTGCCGGCGGGCTGACCTTCCACATTCGTTTACGCCGCGCGAACGTGGGCGACAAAGGCCTGCGCCTCCTGCTGCAAGGATGTCACTTGGCGATTGAGATCCGCCACCGCCTGCAAAATCATCTGCGCGCCGGTGCGGGTGCGGCTCGCGACGTCATTCACACCGGCAATGCTATCGGCAACCTGACGCGCGCGATGGGCGGCGCCATCGACGCTTTCCGCTATCCTGTGGGTGGCATCACTTTGCATGCGCACCGAACCGGTGATCGCTTGCGACACGGTGCCGATCTGCGCGACCACGGTCGACATCGACCTTGTCGCGCCGCGCACGCCGTCGATGATGTCGCCGACCGCGCCGGTCTTGTCCCGAATATTGTCAAGCGCTTGAGTTGTCTGGGCGGCCAGTGTCTTCACTTCCTGCGCCACCACCGCGAAGCCGCGGCCGGCTTCGCCCGCGCGCGCGGCTTCGATCGTCGCGTTAAGCGCCAGAAGATTGGTTTGGCTCGCGATGGTCTGGATCATGCCCACCACCTGGTCGATCTCGCTGACGGTCGCTACCAGACCATTGGCATTGCTGACCGCAACATCGGCGCGGCGCGTCGCCTCCACCACCACGCCGGTAGCATTTGCAAGCTGCGCATCGATGTCGCTCATCGCGGTCGACAACTCGTCGATCGCGGCCGACACAGTGCGCGCCACCTGGGTCGACTGCTCAGCCACTACCGCGGCGGCACCCGCGGAGCGATCTGACTCCTCGGCGATGCCGGTCATGGCGCGCGCCGAACCATCGAGTTCAGCGGCCGAGGCGGCGAGCGCGGCGGCCACGGTAAGGATCTTGTGCTCGAAGCTACGCGCGAGTGTATCGAGCGCGGCGCGCTTCTCGGCCGCTGCCCGCTCGCGTTCGTTCTCGCGCTGAGCCTGCGCCTCGCGCAGCGCAATCCCGTTGTCGCGGAACACCAGTACGGCGCGCGCCATGACGCCGACTTCGTCGCCGCGCGAAAGGCCGTCGACCGACGCCTCGAAGCCACCTTGCGCGATCTCGCGCGCGACCTTGGCAAGCCGCTGCAGCGGCCGCGCCACCGCATGGTGCGCAAGCCACATCGCGAGCAGCACAGTCAGGATTGTGCCGCCGACGAGCATGGCCGTCAGCAGCTTGTAGATCCAGGCCTTGTTCTCGGCGGCCTCCTGCATTGCTATCTTGTTCTGACCGCCGAGGATATCGATCAGCCGGTTCATGCTGGTTGTGGCGTCGACCAGTGCCGGGTCAAACTTGAATTCGAGCAGCCTCCGGGTCCGTTCGTGCTCACCGGCCACTGTCAACGTTTGCGCAGATTCCGCGATCGAATTGACCAGTTCGAGCCGCCGCCGCATGCCGGCGACATCCTCGCGATGACGGGGCAGATAACTGAGCACACTATTGATCCAGACCTTGGCGGCCGCATATTCGCCGGCGCGCTCGTCGATGGCCTCGCGCATGGTGGCAGAGTCGTTGGTGCCGGTCATCTTGTAGGTCGCAAGACCCATCGAACTCGACGGCGATCTTCGCCTCGGTCAGCGTGAGCCGCGCCGGCGCCACTTGCTCGTTCACGATTGTATCAATGCGGTCAATTGCATGCAGACTGCGCACGCAGAACCAGTTGGCAGCGGCCGACATCACGCCAAGAGCGCCGATTAACAGCACGGCCTTGGCCGCGATCGGCAGGCGCATACGAAGCAGGCGATTCATTGCAAATCCCGAAGGCGAAAACCCGTTCGATATAAACGGACAAATGTTCCCGCGCTGTTAATGGCCGGGTCACATGGCTGAAACCTAAGTCACGCTGCTGTTACATTTGTCATAATATGCGACGCACGCGCGATCGCGTGCTGTCGTCAACCGCCGCTAACACCAGCCGTTCGCTGTGAATTGCCGCCGCTCGCGACTCGGCTTATCCCGATTTCGCCGTGCGCTCGCGCAGATGCGGGAAGCGCTCGCTCAACAACGAGCCGTGATAGTAGGTCGGCTTGAACGACGGGTGCGCACGAATATTGTCAAACCAGGCGGCAACGCGCGGCAGGTCCTGCCAGTCCCCCATGTTGAGATCGTGCATACGCACCAGCGCTGGCATCACCGAAATGTCGGCAAGCGAAATGTCCCGGCCGAGCAGGCAGGGCCCGCCGCTTCGCTCGATCTCGGCATCCATGCGCTCGTAAGAGCGGCGCAGGCGCGCGAGCGCGGCGTCCATCTCGGCCTGCGGGAAGCCGGTCTGGCCCATGCTCATCATGAATTCCTTGCGCAGGGGCTTGGACTCCGCCATAGCGAGGAAGTCGTCGCGGCTCATCGCCTGGAATTTCGGAAGGAAGGCCAGGTTGAAGGTCGGCACGCGCACTGAGGCGGCGGGCATCTCGTCGATGAAGTGCAGGAGCGAGCGCATGCGGGCACGTTTGACCGGATCCTCGGGCGTGAAGCTCGTCTCTTCTTCCACCTCATCAAGGTACTCGATGATAACGTTCGAATCGATGACAATCTGCCCGTCATGGTCGAGCGTGGGCACGACCCCATTGGGATTGAGCTTGAGATAGTCGGGTTTGAGCTGGTCGCCTTCGAGCAAGTTGAGTTTTACTTCGTCGAAAGGCAGTTTCTTGGTGTTGAGCACGAAGCGCACCCGCTGGCTGCAGGTCGATTGCGGTGCGTTATAAAGCTTGAAAGACAATTCTCATCCTCCCGATGCGTGATTTTGTCCGTTTGCGTGATGCTGTATCGCCCTGACGAGAAAATCCAGTAGTGAATTTATGCCGTATTTACTTGTGGTCGAGGAGCGCGCTCGGTTCACTCACATAACGTGCGCGGTCGCTGTTTCCTCCCTTACCACTGTGCGGCGACCATCCTCCAAATGTGCACGTCAAAGGGCCGCGCGAGCGGCCCTTTTTTCTTGCTAGAATGGATTGTGACGGCCCGGCCACAAAAGGAATTTCCCCTCGTGGCTGGTGGAATAGAACCACATTCCCGGGTTTCTTGTTTTTGGATGAGACAATCAATCATAGCCAACAGGAGGATCTCATGAAAAAAATTATCATCGTTGCAGCCACCGCCGCAGCCGTGACCTTTGCGGGTGCCGCATCCGCGGCTCCGGCCATGGCCGGCAAGAGCGCCAAGGGAAAGGTGCTCACTGACATGCACGGCATGACGCTCTACACCTTCGCCAAGGACAAGAAGCACATGTCTGCCTGCAATGGTGGCTGCGCCACGAACTGGCCGCCGCTGATGGTGAGCGCCGGCGAGAAGGGCGGCAAGGGCTACAGCAAGATCAAGCGCGCCGACGGCAGCATGCAGTGGGCTTACAAGGGCAAGCCGCTCTACACCTGGAAGAACGACCACAAGCCGGGCGACATCACCGGTGACGGTTTCCTCAAGGGTGCGTGGAAGATCGCGAAGCCGTAGGGGCTTCACGCACGCCAAAGGCAGACGCCGTCATGCCCCGCGAAAGCGGGGCATCCGGTGCTCACAAACCCTGCCGTGATTACTGGATCGCCCGCCTTCGCGGGCGATGACAGCCTGAATTGCTCGTCGATGCCCGGACTAGCTCTCCAAACCCGTCGGCACGTTCTTGTTTTCCGACGTCAGCTTCATGCCGGCAGCGAGCGCCATGGTCTCCATGAGCGCGGCAAAGTCCTTCTGCAAATACGCCTCGGGATCTTTCTGCAGCGTGGCGGCGCCGAAATGGCTCTGTAACACCTCGCGCGTGGCCGCCGTCACCGGCATCGGCACGTCCATCTCACGGCCGAGCGCGAGGCCGAGATCGAGGTCCTTGCGCAGCAGTTCCGGGGTAAAGGTCGTAGTCCAGTCGAGATTAACCAGCGCCGGCGACTTGTAGCGGGTGAACATCGAGCCCATCACGCCGTTGTTGAGGAAGGCGAGGAAGGCGTGGCGAGGCACGCCCATCTTATTCACGAGCAGCGTGATCTCGATCAGGTTCTCGATAACGACGCCAAGCATGACGTTGTGGGCGATCTTGCAGACGCGCGCGAGCTCACCCTCGCCAACATACGACACGCCCTGCGGCGCGATCACCTCCATCAGCGGCGCCACCGCCTTGGCCGCCGCCTCGTCTCCCGACAGCACCGACGACAGCCGGCCGGCCTTGATCACCTTGGCGTTGCCGGAAACGGGCGCCGCGATGTAGTCCGCGCCGCGTTCCTTCAGGCGGTTGCGGATGTCGGCGGATTCCTCAACCGAAATGGTCGAGCAGTCGACCACCACCTTGGGCAGCTTGCCGGCGGAGCCGACGCCGTCCTTGCCGAACAGCACCTGATTGAGATCCTTGCCGGTGGAGACGATGGAAAACACAACGTCGCAGGCGGCGAGATCGCTCAGCGTGTCGACTACTTTGCCGCCACTCTTGGTCAACGGTTCCGCCTTGGCGCGGGTACGGTTCCACACCGACACGTCATGGCCGGCCTTGAGCAGGCGCTCCGCCATGGGCGATCCCATGCGTCCGGCGCCGATCCAGCCGATCTTTTGCGCATTCTTCGACATTGCGAAACTCTCCCGTTAAATCCGCGCCCGCTTGGCGAGAGGCGTGCGCGCGCTTTACCGCTTCTCCGCAAAAACCGCCAGCCGCAATAAGCGCCTTATCGATGCCACAGAGCCGCCTACCCTTGTGGTCCGCGTTCGATGAGCCGTATCCTGCGCTACGCGCCGTTGAAAAGCGCATGCTAAGGCCCCGCAAGAGGCCGACCAACAAGAGACATCGGGAGGAGGCCGGCCGGCACCATGCAGGATGCGGTCAGCATTGCGGTTGCCCCCGCGCCACCAAGTGGCCGCATCGGTGAACGTTTGCGCGTGATCGCGCGCAACGCTTTTCCTTTCATCGTGGTGGGCGCGATCTGGGAAACGGTGGCCCGCTCCGGCGCCATGCCGGCTAAGCTGTTTCCGACGCTGGAGCAAATCGCGGCCTCATTCGTCGATCTGACCACGTCCGGCATCCTGCCGCATCACACGCTCGACACTATTCTGCGTTTGCTAGCCGGTTTTGGGCTGGCCGCGGTGGTGGGTTTGACCATCGGCGTGCTGATGGGCCGCTCGCGGCGCGCCGAAGACATCTGCCTGCCGCTGGTGAGCATTCTCGCGCCCATTCCCGGCCTCGCCTATACGCCGCTATTCCTGCTCTGGTTCGGACCGGGCGAAGTCTCGGCCGTGTTGTTGGTCGCCTTCGTCTCGATGTTTCCGGTCATCTACAACAGTTGGACCGGTGTGAAAGCCGTGAAGGAAATTTGGGTGCGCTCGGCAATGGCCATGGGCGCCGACCAGCACCGCATGTTCCGCCATGTCATCTTGCCCGGCGCACTGCCCTACATCCTGACCGGCTTGCGGCTGGGGCTGGCGCAAGCCTGGCGCATCCTGGTGGCGGTGGAAATGCTCGCCGCCGTGCCTTGGGGGCTCGGTTGGCTGATCTTCGGCGCGCGCGAATTCCTCAACACCGACGCCATGATGGCCGGCGTGGTGGTGATTGCGGTGATCGGCCTGGCGCTGGAGAAATTCGTATTCCAGAAGCTGGAGAACTACACCGTGGTGCGCTGGGGCATGGTGGAGGCGATGGAATGACCCTCGATCAGGCCCAGCACCGGCGCTCGCTAATCCGCGGCACGCTCGCGATTCTCGGGGCCGCGGCGTTCTACGAAGCCGTTGCTTACAGCGGCTACTTTCCGCAGGTCCTGCTACCGACCATTCAGACCGTGGCGAAAACATTGTGGTCGATGCTCGCCGACGGCGTCATGTTCGAGCACGCCGGCGCCACGCTCTACCGGGTGCTGGTCGGATTCTGCCTGGCGCTGACGCTTGGCATTCCGCTCGGCATCGCGATGGCGCGCTTCAAGCCGGTGGAAAATTTCTTCCTGCCGCTGGTCTCGGCGCTAATGCCGATCCCCTCTTTCTCGCTGGTGCCGCTGTTCATGTTGTGGTTCGGCATCGGCAATACCACGACCATTCTGATCGTGTTCTATGCCGCCACGTTCCCGGTGCTTTTCAATACCTGGTCAGGCGTGCGCTCGGTCAACCCCTTGTGGCTGCGAGCGGCCGGCGCCATGGGGGCGAACGAAAAGAAGTTGTTCTGGAAGGTAATCATTCCGGGCGCGTCGCCCTTCATCATCACGGGCGTGCGGCAGGCCTTTCTGCGCTCTTGGATCGCGGTGGTCGGCGCCGAGATGATTGCCGCCTCCGACTGGGGGCTAGGCTGGGTGATCTTCGACGCCAAGGAATTCTTGCAAGCCGATATCATGCTGGCCGCGATCGTCGTGATCGGAGTGATCGGCTTCGTATTCGAGCGGTTGGTGTTCGGCTCGATCGAAAAGGCCACCGTGCAGAAATGGGGCATGGTGCGCGTGGCGAAAGGGTGAGCGCGATATGAGCGAAGCCGCTTCTCCGGTATTGTGCAACGTCGACGAGCGAGGAGTGGCGTATGTCACGCTCAATCGGCCAGAGGTCTTCAACGCCTACGACGGCGTACTGATCGCGGAGTTGCTCGAAACCTATGATGCGCTCGCCGGCCAGGATTTGCGGACGGTGGTCATCTCCGGCAACGGCCGCAATTTCCAGGCGGGCGCCGACATCAAATGGCTGGACGCAGTGCGGCGCTCCTCTCCGCAGGAAAACCTCGACGCCTCGCGCATGACCGCCGAGGCCGTGCAGAGGCTCAACCTGCTGCCGGTTCCGACAGTGGCGCTGGTGCAGGGCGCCTGCTTCGGCGGCGGTACCGGCATCATCTCCGCCTGCGACATCGTCATCGCCGCCAACAATGCCACCTTCTCGATCGCCGAGGTGAGGATCGGGATCGCCGGCACTATCATCATTCCCCAGCTCAACGACGCCATCGGGCTGCGCCAGGTGCGGCGCTATGCGCTCACGGGCGAACGCTTCGACGCGGAAGAAGCGCTGCGCATCGGCCTCGTGCATCAGGTCGTGACGCCCGGCGAGCTTACGGCCGCCGGCGAGCAAATCGTCGAACATCTGCTGGCGAATGGCCCCGAAGCCGTCGCCGCAACGAAGACGTGCGCGCTGCGCTCGGCTTGGAGCCATCTCGACGAGGCCACGTTCAGCGCACTGATCGAAGCGCACGCCGCCAAGCGTCAATCAGACGAAGCCGCCGAAGGTTTCGCCGCCTTTATGGAAAAGCGCTCGGCGCGCTGGGTGCCGGTGCCAAAAGCCAAAAACCAATAAGGATCAAAAGGCAAAAAGAATGCCCCATATCGAAATC
Organism: uncultured Pseudomonadota bacterium; assembly: GCA_963732895.1. Lineage (GTDB taxonomy): Bacteria > Pseudomonadota > Alphaproteobacteria > Rhizobiales > Xanthobacteraceae > Pseudolabrys. Next base: position 395,676 of record CAVTBG010000015.1, read on the forward strand.
GCCGATGTTTCGCTTTCCTACGATACCCCGGCTGGCCGTGTCGAAGGCGTAAAGGATGCGCGCTTTTCGATCGAGCAATCCGAATTCCTCTGTCTCGTCGGTCCCTCAGGCTGCGGCAAGTCGACGTTGCTGAACATTATAGCCGGATTCCTGACGCCGACCGGCGGGCAAATCCGGATCGGCGGCCAGCCGGTCACCGGCCACGGCCAGGACCGCGGCATTGTGTTCCAGGATTTCGCACAACTCTTTCCGTGGCGGACCGCGCTCGGCAACGTCGCCTTCGGGCTGGAGATGAAGGGAGTGCCCAAACAGGAGCGTGAGGATATCGCGCGCGAGCAATTGCGCCTGGTGAAACTGGAGAAATTCGCCAACGCCTTTCCGCATCATCTGTCCGGGGGCATGCAGCAGCGGGTCGCTATCGCGCGCGCGCTTGCCTACAATCCGGCGGTGCTGCTGATGGACGAGCCGTTTGCGGCGCTCGACGCGCTCACCCGCGACGAGATGCAGCGGCTGCTCGCCGATGTGTGGCGGGAGACACGCAAGACAGTGATCTACGTGACGCACAATGTGGCTGAAGCTGTCTACCTCGCCGACCGCGTGGTGGTAATGTCGCCGCATCCCGGCACGGTGAAGACCGAGGTCAAGATTCCGCTGCCACGCCCGCGCGACCCGCTGAGCGCGGAATTCCTGGAATGGCAGAAGGTCCTACTAGGTCATCTCGGCCAAGATACAGGACAAGCCATCGGTAGGGCCGAGACGTCCCCGGCAAAGAGCAACGGGCAGGCGACGAACGCATGATTCAGAAAGGCTGGTCCCGACAATTGGGGCTCGCTTTCAAAAGGCCCCGCGCAAACAACAAGGGAGGATAACGATGACGAAATTTATCAGGGGAATTACCCGCCGAGACGCGCTTGCGGCAACTGGCGCCGGCATCATGGCGGCAGGACTGGGCGTGCGTCCGTCATTCGCGGCGACGACGGTACGCCAAGGATATCAAACCAACATGTGGGGCATGCCGACCTACTACCTGCTGCATTCCGGCATCCTGAAAAAACACGGCATCGACGCCAAGGAATTTGCGGTGCCATCCGGCAACCTGACCATGCAGCAGATGGTGGCGCGCCAGGTCGACATGGGCACGTTCGCCGGCCCGTCCTTCGTCATTGGTCATGACCGCGGCGGGCTGATTGCTGTCGCCATGGTCGAATACGTCGGCAAAACCGCGCGCGTGATGGCACGCAAGGAGCTCGGGCTCAAGAAGGTGTCGGATCTCAAGGGCAAGAAGATCGCCAGCCAGACCGGTTCGTCGATTGGCAACATCCTGGTCGACCAGATCCTGCCCAAGGCCGGCCTGAAAAAGGGCGACTACACCGAAGTACGCATGAACGTGAACGACATGGTGGCGGCCATGGCCGCCAAGACCGTCGACGCCATGGCCAATGTCGAGCCCTACAATGCGATTGCGGAATCGGAGGGCATCGCCAATACGCTGGTCGACTACTACAACTTCGACAAGCTGCCGGTATTCATGGCGGCGACGCCGGACTTCGTCGACAAGAACGGCGACGCGATCGTGCCCTATCTGAAGGCCTGGCTGGAGGTCGCCAAGGACTTCAAGAACGAGCCGCAGAAGGTCGCCGAATTCGATCTACTCGTTCTACACCTCGAAAGGCTACAAGATGTCGAAGCAGACCTTCGCCAACGCGCTCGGCCGGGTCGAGGTACACCCGGGCTGGCCGGCCGACCTCGACGGCTACATGGCGCACCACGCCGAGGTGCTGATGAAGGCGCACAAGATCAAGAAAACGCCGGAATGGAGCAAGTGCTTCCGCAAGGACTTCATGAAGAAGGCGGAATCGGCCTGACCCAAGCGAAAGTCCTGCGTCATGCCATTCATCTATTACGAGTGGTTCTTCTATCTATTGGGAAATCGCGGTGGCGCATCAGTGATGACGGCGTGAGCCGTATAGAGTAAAAACCCCGGCCGGTGCGGTTCCCGCGCCGGCCTTTTCAGCGACCAACGCCCAAGCACCGGAGACGTGAATGTCCGCCGCAAACAGCCCGCTTACGCAAAGCGGTGAACCCGTAACCTGGAATTTCAAATTGCTCGCCCAGAACAATCTCGGCGGCTTCGGCGGCATGGGCGAAGGCATGGCCGTGACCATCGCCAAGGACGGCCGCCGCATTATCTGGCTGGCGCATGAGAGCGCGCCTAAGAATTTCACCGGCGTCGACGTTTCCGATCCGCGCAATCCCAAGGTCGTCGTACAGACCGACCTGCCGCAGGCACACATGCGTTCGAACTCGTTGGAGTGCTCCGGTAACATCATGGCCGTGGCCTATCAGACCCAGAAGAAAGGTCTGCAGCCCGCCGGCGTCGAACTGTTCGACGTGTCGGTGCCAGAGAACCCGCGCTCGATCTCGTTCTTCGACTGCTCGGGCGCGACATCGCGCGGCGTGCACCAGCTCTGGTTCTGCGACGGCGAATACGTCCATATCGCGGCGGGCTCACCCGACTTCGAGGCGGCTCATCCGAACGACGACCAGTTCTACCGCTGCATCGACGTGCGCGATCCCTCGAAGCCGAAGGAAATTGGCCGTTGGTGGCTCTCCGGCACGCGCAAGGGCGACAATGTGGCGCCGCCGCCGCGCCATTCGCTCGACAAAGGCTATCGCGCGCACAACTGCAACGTCTACACCCAGCGGCCCGACCGCATGTACCTCTGCTATCTCGACGGCGGCATGTACGTGATGGATATCTCGGACAAGTCGCAGCCGAAGGTGATCTCACACTGGACCAACTCGCCGCCTTATACCGGCTTCACGCACACCGCGGTGCCGCTGTTCGACCGCGGGCTGATCGTTGTGACGGAAGAGTCGACCGAGAACAACGCCAAGGACTGGCCCAAGCTGGTATGGCTGCTGGACGCGCGCGACGAAACCCATCCGGTATCCTTCGCCACGTTGCCGATGCCGCCGGTCGACGCCTACAAGGACCGCGGCGGCCGCTTCGGCGCCCACAACATTCACGAGAACCCGCCGGTGCCGACCGCGTTCCAGTCCGACCAGATCATCTTTGGCACTTTCTTCAACGGCGGCATGCGCGCCTTCGACATATCGAACGCGTATCAACCGAAGGAAGTCGCGGCGTTCGTGCCGCCGGCGCCTGCCGGTTCGCCGGTGGGCGCGGTGCAACTCAATGACGTGTTCGTCGACGAGCGCGGCATCGTCTACACGGTCGACCGCCTCACGGGCGGACTGTACACGCTGGAGATGGATTTCTAGGCCTCCAAACGCGCCGCACACTCCGTGTCACCTCTCCCAACGGGGAGAGGGGGCACTCCCTCATTCGCGGCATCGTCAACGTCTCGCTATAGTAGGGCCATGGACCAAGTCTTCCCCTCCAAGGCCGCAGGCCCGTTCGGGCGCAGACAACGGCGCGCGCGCGGGGCGCGTACGCCGGTGACCGTCGTCACCGGCTTCCTTGGCGCCGGCAAGACAACGCTGGTGCGCCGCTTCCTCAAAACGCCCGAGGGCCAAGGCACCGCGGTGGTCGTCAACGAGTTCGGCTCAATCGGTATCGACGACGCGCTCGTGCGCGAAAGCGCCGACGAGACCGTGCTGCTCGGTAACGGCTGCCTGTGCTGCATTACCCGCACCGACCTGCAGGTGGCGCTGCGCAAGATGGTGATCGAGCGCGAGCGCGGCGAGATTCCGAACTTCCAGCGCGTGGTGATTGAGACCAGCGGCATGGCCGATCCCAGCCCCATCTTGCAGACTTTCGCCACCGATCGCGCGCTCGGAGAGGTGTTCCATCTCGACGTGGTGCTGACTGTCGTGGACGCGGCGACTGGCGCCGAGACGCTTTCCTGGTCGGCCGAGGCGCGCAAGCAGGCGATCCTGGCCGACCGGCTGGTAATCACAAAGGGCGATATCGCGGACCCAGACGCGACCAAGCGGATGGCGGCGCAACTGCGGTCGCTCAATGCCGGGGCCGACATTCTTGAAGCCGTCAACGGCGCGCTCGATCCGCGCGCGCTGATCGAGCCGGCGCGCGAGGAACGCAATACGTTTCTGGCGGAAGCCGAACACAGCGACGGCATCGCCAGCTTCGTGCTGACCGAGAGTTCGCCGATGCCGTGGGCGGTATTCGCGCGCGTCATGGACGTTTTGATCACCATGCGCGGCGCAGACCTGCTGCGGGTAAAGGGCTTCCTCAACGTGGAGGATTGCCAAGGCCCGGTGGTGGTGCAGTTCGTGCAGCACCTCGCGCACCCCCCGGTGGAGATCGACTCTTGGCCCGACGGCAACCGGCAGAGCCGGGTGGTGTTCATCACGCGCAATATTTCGGAAGCGCAGGTGCGCACGCTGTTCGTGGCGATCCGCGGCCTGCTTCCGCTTACTCCCGATCCCGTCCCGTGATCTCCGCCTGCCAGGGCGCGACCTTATGCTCGACCCAGCCGATGAAGCTGTTTAGTCCGATGGCCATTACCATCAGGATGATGATCGGCACGAACATGGTGGCGGTATCGAAATTGTTGGCTGAGTTGATGATCACCGCACCGAGCCCGGTGATGGTCGTGAAGAATTCCGCAATCACCATGCCAACCACGGCGCGGCCGACCGCCAGGCGAATACCGGCCATGATGTAGGGCAGCGTCGCCGGCAGGATGATGCGGCGAAGGATGACGAAATCCGGCGCGACGAACGACTTACCGACCTCGATCAGCGTCTTCGGCACGGCGGTAACGCCGAGCCAGGTATTGATGCAGATCGGAAACACCGACATCAGGAATACCACGGCGATCTTCACCGCAACGCCCAGGCCGAGCCACAACATCAGAAGAGGCACCAGCGCGACCAGCGGCATGGCATAGCCGGCGGTCACATAGATGCCCAGCGCCGCCTCGGCGGTGCGGAAGCGGCCGATGAACAGCCCGAACGGGACGCCCAGGACAATGGCGAGGCTGTAACCGGCCGCAAACGACTTAAGGCTGTCGGAAAGCGCGTCCCACAACTGGCCGCTGACGGTAAGTTGCCAGAACGCCACCGCGATGGCGCTCGGATAGGAGCCGAAGATCGGGTTTGTGTTGCGACCGATAATCTCCCACAAGATCAGCGCGCAGACGACCGAGATAGTGGTGATCACCCAGCGCGGCAGCGGCCGCCGCTCGGCCGGCGCGGGCGGCGCTTCGGTGTCATGATGCGTGTCGGCGAGATCGGCCATTGGTTGTTACTAGTGTGTCGTTGGCGCGGCGTGCAGTGCGCGCCAGACCTTGTAGCGGGTTTCGGCGAATTCCGGCGTCCCGCGCACCAATCCGAGATCGGGGCGCGGCCGGGGCAGCGGCACCGCCATCACCTCCTGCACGCGGCCCTCGCGCATGACGACGATGCGGTCGGCAATCAGAACGGCTTCGTCGAGATCGTGAGTGACGAACAGCACGGTCTTTTTCGTGCGGCCGTGAATGTCGAGCAGTTCCGCCTGCAACGTCTCGCGCGTCTGCGCGTCGAGCGCGCCGAACGGTTCGTCCATCAGCAGCACGGAGGGATCGATAGCTAGCGCGCGGGCGATGCCGACGCGCTGCTTCATGCCGCCGGAGAGCTGGTGCGGGCGGCGATTCTGCGAGTCGGTGAGTCCGACCAGATCGAGATATTTCTCCGCGGTCTCGCGCAGCACTGGGCCGCGCACGCCTTTCATTTCCAGGCCGAACATGACGTTCTGCAAGGCGGAGAGCCAGGGCAGCAATTCGGCGTGCTGGAATACCATTCCGCGGTCGTGGCCGCAGCCGCGCACCATGCGTCCGTCCACCATGACACGGCCGCCGTTGGCGGTGTCGAGCCCCATGGCGACGCGCAGGGCGGTGGTCTTGCCGCAGCCGGAGGGGCCAATCAGCGCGACGATCTCGCCGTCGGCCACCTTGAAGCTGACTCGGTCCAGCGCACGCACCTGATGTACCTCGCCGTCCACACGCAAGGTGAAGCGCTTGGAGACGTCGACGAAAGTAACTTCACCCATAAAGGCCGTCTCTTTTGCTCGTCATTCCGGGACGCGCGCGCGGCACGCGGAGCCCGGAATGACAATAAAGGCGCGCGGGAAGAGACCTCAGCTCCCGGCCATCTTCAGCGCCTCTTCGCGAACTTTCGGCGCGGTGACCGTCTTCAGATCAACCGGCTTCTTCAGTTTGCCCGCCTTGATGAGCTGGTCCTCGACCCATTTGAACTTGTCCATCGGCAACGGTAGCGTGGGGTCGACTGCGTGGTGCTTGACGGCGTCGTCATAGACGAAAGCCGGGCGCGGATCGTTCGGCTTGCTGTGGATGATCTTCTTGGTCAACGCTACGGTGTCGGCCTTGTGGCTGAGCGCGTAATGCAGCGCGTTCATTTCGGCGGCAAGGAAATGCGCCGCCTCCTTGCCCTTCTGGTCGAGCACCTTCTGGCTGGTCATCATGCACACACGGAGAAACTTCGGCACTGCGTCGCGGCCCGCCACCAGCAAGTGGAGGGTCTTCGGCATGACCGGCTCAACTTCATTCGACACCACCGCGGCGTCGACCACGCCGCTAACCAATGCGTTGTATCGGTCGTGGTCGCCGCCCACCGCGGCCAGCTTCACGTCCTTTGGATTGACTCCGTATTTCTCCAGCGCGAAGCGCGCCAACATGTCGGGCATCGAATTTGGGGCCGACACCGCGATGGTCTTGCCTTTGAGATCGGAGACCTTCTTGATGCTGTCCTTGGTATAAATGCCGTGCGGCACCACGATCCAATGACACCCGATGATGCGCACGTCGGCTCCGTGCGCATCGGCGGAGAACACGCCCTGCGGACCGCCTTCATAGCTGTCGATCTGGCCGGCGAGCAGCGCCTTGAGGGCGATCTGGTCGTTGCGGAACTGCGACGTCTCCAGCTTGAGGCCTTGCTTTTTCGCAAAATCGCGCGTCGTCACCATCATGAAAATACCGGCGTCGGCCTTGGCCTTGATCAAACCGTGGCGCCAGACCTGCTGCGCCGCGGCCGGACCGGCCATGGCTAGCGCGCTCGCGGCGGCGACCATGCCAGCAAGCCCGAACCGAGTGATCATACGCATGGCTATGTTTCCTCCCTGCTCCCGTTCGAACACGCCCTTTTGTCGGGTCGTATCGCGCGCAGCATCATTGTGGCTGCAGACGTTTCCATGCGCAGTGTGCGGGACGAACCGCGCCTAGGCAAGCGGGAGGGGCCGGGTTTCATTGCGAGTCCCGGCGGGGGTCATACCGCCGCCAAGCGCGCGATGCTCTCGCGCGCGGCGGTGATAACGGCCGGTACGGCTTCTTCATGGTTGGGGGCCATAATGTGGCAGCCGGCGACCTGCGGGATATTGGCCAGTTCCTGGATCACCTCGACGCAAATGCGGCGGCCTTCCGCCGCCGGATCGCTTGCCGCTTCCATGCGCGCGATGATGGCCTCGGGGATGATCGCGCCGAAGAGCTTGTCCCTGATCCAGCGCGCGGACTTGGCCGAGCGCAACGGCACGAGGCCGATGATCAGATAAAGCCTGTCGGCAAGACCATGCTCGGCGAGCCGCGCCATGTAGCGGCGGACAATGCCGGCATCCATGCAGAACTGGGTCTGGATGAATTGCGCACCGGCGGCAAGCTTGGTTTCGAGTTCCCTTCGGCTCCCAGCCGGCCGGCGGGTCAATCGGATTGTCGGCGCCGCCGAGGAAGAAGTCGGCGCGTCCGCCGACCTTGCGGCCCGACGGCAGTTCACCCTTGTCGCGCATCAGGCGCGCGGTCTCGAGCAACTGGCGTGGATCGAGATCGAACACCGGCTTGGCATCGGGCTGATCGCCGGCGGATGGGTCGTCGCCGCGCAAGATCAGCAGATTGTGCACACCGGAAGCGGCCGCCGCCATCAGATCGCTCTGTAGCGCAATGCGGTTGCGATCACGGCAGGTGAATTGCAGGATCGGTTCGATGCCCTCGGCCGCCAGCATCGCGGCTGCGGTCACCGCGCCCAAATGCGCGCGAGCGCCCGCGCCGTCGGTGAGGTTGACCGCATCGGCCAGGCTTTTCAGCGGCAGCGCCTTGGCGAGCAGTTCGCCGCGGTCGACGGATACCGGCGGCGTCACCTCGGCGGTGAGCACGAAGTGACGCGCGACCAGCTTTTCCTGCAAATTCATGAGAATTCAGGTCGCAAAATCCAGTGGACCTGGCAAGCGCAACAATGAGACATTGCGCCGCCGGCATGGCTGCCGTGCATTGGGCAAGACGGGAATTTTCCCATGACGATAACGCTCGACGAGGCACTTTCGATCATAACCGACGGCTCAATGCTGGTAGTGCCGCGCGAGGTATCCGGCGTGCCGATGGCGGCGACGCGGGCGCTGATCCGGCGCGGGGTGAAAAGCTTGCATCTGGTGGCGCTGCCCACCTCCAGCCTGCAGGCAGACCTGTTGATCGGCGCCGGCTGCGTGGACACGCTGGAGACGAGCGCCGTGAGCCTGGGCGAGTTCGGCCCCGCGCCGCGGTTTTCCGACGCTATCCGCGCCGGCAGCATCGCGATGAAAGACGCCACCTGCCCGGCGCTGCATGCAGGACTACAGGCGGCGGAGAAGGGCGTGCCGTTCATGCCGTTGCGCGGGCTGATCGGTTCCGACGTGCTGAAGTACCGCGACGACTGGAAGGTGATCGATAGCCCGTTCGGTAACAGCGACCCCATCGTGCTGCTGCCGGCGATCCGGCCGGATGTGGCGCTGTTTCATGCGCCGATGGCGGACCGCTTCAATAATGTCTGGATCGGGCGCCAGCACGAGCTGATGATGATGGCGCACGCTGCGGCCAAGACGATCGTTACGGTGGAAAAAATCGTCGACGAAGACCTGCTCACCGATCCGGTGCTCGCGGCCGGCACCCTGCCCGGTTTCTATGTGGAGAGCGTTGCGATCGCTCAACGCGGCGCCTGGCCGCTGCCACTCCCGGACCACTACGGCGCCGATGCCGAGCATCTCGCGGAATACGCTGGAATGGCCGCAACGCGCGAAGGGTTCGACGCTTATCTGGACAAATATGTGTATGAGAAGCAGGTGGCTTAGTGCAGAGGCGGCAGCGTGACAACTGACTTCCGCGACGAAGAGCTGCTCGCAGACGTGATCTCGCGGCTCATCGGCGATGTGCGCCACGTCGCGGTGGGCAACGCCTCTCCCATTCCCGCCACTGCCGCGCTCTTGGCGCGCGAGCGTAATAGTAACGAGCGGCCTTACGTTTCGCTCTTACAAAGCCGTAAGCACAACTTCTTCACCGACGGGGCGCGCGAACTGTTCGACTGCGCCGGGCAAGGCCGCGTCGACGTGTTCTTTCTCTCCGGCGGGCAGATCGACGGCCAGGGCAACATCAATCTCGTCGAGATTGGTGATCACGCACACCCCAAGGTGCGCTTTCCCGGCTCGTTCGGCTCGACCTATCTCTACTACGTGGTGCCGAAGGTAATCCTGTTCCGCACCGAGCATTCGCGCCGCACACTGGTGCCGCACGTTGATTTTGTCAGCGCGCCGGGCATGAGCGAACCGAATGTCTACCGCCCCGGCGGTCCGATCGCGCTGGTCACGAACCGCTGCCTGTTCTCGTTCGGCGACGGGCATTTCACGCTGCAAAGCGTGCACCCCGGCCACACGGTCGAAGAGGTGATTGAGAACACCGGGTTCTACTTCTCACGCCCCGAGACCGTGCCTGGAACACCGGCGCCCTCCCCGGATACGCTCAAGCTGATGCGCGAGGTTGTGGCGCCGCAACTGGCGGAGGTCTATCCACAGTTCGCCGCGCAGGTGTTCGGAGTCAGCGAGGCCGCTTTCGCCCGCTGAAAACGAGCGCCTCTTTTCGGCCGCTACACACCTGGGCTAGTGTCCGCGCGTCATCGGTTGATGGCGTGAATTAAGAACAATGACCGAGGAGGAAGTGTCCGGTGAAAACGGTTGAAGCAGCGGTGATCGGCGTCGGATGGGTTGGGGGCACGCGGGCGGAAACGCTGTCGCGCACCGCGCTGGTCGATAAGCTGCACTTATGCGAAATCCGGCCCGACCGGCTGGCCGAGGTGAAGGAACTCTACAAGCCGGCCACCGCCACCGCCGACTACAACGACATCATCAACAATCCGAATATCTCGGTCGTCTATATCTCGACCACGCCGGAGACCAACCACTATCCGATCTGCCGCGATTGCCTGAAGGCCGGCAAGAACGTGATGCTGGAAAAGCCGATCGCACTGGAACTGTGGGAAGCCGACGAGTTGATCGAGCTTGCCAAGCGCAACAACCTGAAATTCACCATCGGCTATTCGCAGCAATTCAACACCAAGATCGCCTACGCCAAGAAGAAGATCACCGATGGCACGCTGGGCAACGTGGTCTCGGTGCTGGTCAGCCGGCATCTGTCGCGCTCACTTGGCAAGAAGATCGCCGGCCGCGTGCGGCTCTCTCCTGTTGTCATGGAATCGACCCACGATCTCGATTTCGTGTTCTGGCTCTTGGAGCCGGCAAAGCCCGTGCGCGTTTATTCGCAGGGCGCCTACGGCTACATGGAGCCCGTGAACGGCTCGCACGATGTAATGTTCACCACCGTCACCATGGACAACGGCACGGTGGTGATGATCGGCGGCGGCTGGAATTTCCCGCCCAGCTATCCGAACTATTGCGCCACCTGGATCGAGATCACCGGCACCGAGGGCGCGCTGGTGCTCGACGACACACAACGCGACAATTGGCTCAACACCATGCAGAATGGCCAGGTATTCCCGATGTCGACCATGCCGGGCGAGCAGGTCGGCGAAGTATTCGCCGGCGGCATGGGGCCGGAGACCATCCACTTCCTCGAAGCCTGCATCCGCGACACCCCGGTGATGGTGACGCCGGAAAGCGCGCGCCGGGTGATGGAAACCTACAGCGCCGCGGACCTTTCGGCCGACCGCAACGAGCCGGTCGATCTGCCGCTGACGAACGAAACAATTTCGGCGATTGCCGAATTCAAAGAGAAAAACCGGTCGGGAGCCAATCTGCAATGAAGAAGTCAGCAAAGGGCGTCGGGCTCGCCATCATCGGCGGTGGACGCGTCGGTCTGTTCCGCGGCGAGGTGGCGAACCGCCACCCGGCGGTCGAGTGGATCGGGCTCGCCGAGAAGAGCCCCAACCGCGCCGGCGAGGTCGCGTCCAAGATCGGCGCCGATTTCGTGACACAAAACCACGTCGAACTGCTGCAGCGCCCGGAAGTGACCGCGGCCATCATCGCCACCGACGAGCACCTGCACGTCGACCCGATCATGGTGGCGCTTGAGCGCGGCATTCCACTGCTGATCGAAAAGCCGCTGGCTACCCGCCTGGCGGAATCCGCGCAGGTGCTAAAGGCGATCCAGGATGCCAAGGTCGACGCCGTGGTCGGCTATACCCAGCGCTTCCGCCGCCGCTGGCTGGCGGCCAAGGAGAAATGCCGCACAGGTGCACTCGGCGACGTCACGCTGGTGACCTCGCGCGCCTTCATGAACCGGCTGGTGGCGATCGACAACTACAAGCGCACCGACGATCCTTCCACCATCTCGCCGATGGTGATTTCCGGCACCCATGCACTCGACATCTGCATGTGGTGCCTAGAGGGCAAGAAGCCGGTCGAAGTTTACGCGCGGTCGATCGACAAGGTCCTGGGCCCGCTCTACAACGGCATCGACGCCACCGCCGGCATGATCACCTTCGACGACGGCACCGTCTATCATCTCAGCATGTCGTGGGCGATGCCGGTGACCTGGCCGGCCGCGGTCTATTCGCTCGCGGTCGGCATCTCCGGCACCGCCGGCATACTGACAATCGACGATACCCATAGCGACATCGTGCTGGCAGTGTCGAAGGGGCAATCGGAAGGTTACAATCCCGACCCCACGCGGCTGGTGGACTTCATGGGCAGCTATCCGCCCGGCGACATGGCGCTCGGCGAATTGCGCGGGCCGATGTCGCTGGAGACCCAAAGCTGGCTCGACCGCGTCTCACTCGGCCTGCCGACACCGGCAGCAACAGTCGAGGAAGCACACCGCAACCTGATGCTGACCAAGGCGCTCGATCTGTCGGCGAAGCGCAAGGCGCCGGTGAAGCTGCCGCTCGACCTGGACGATATGAAGGCGGCGGCCTAACGCTTTCCAAATCAGCACGCGATCAATTCATTCGCCAAAGCCGGCGGATAAATCGACGAGGGCGTCACGTACGCGCGCGATGACGCTCTCCCAGGCGCCTGCGTCGTCTTGCCGGAAAAGGCGAGCGGAGTGATACCAGGGACTGTCGTCGCGGCCGAGCAGCCATCGCCAATCGGGGATGAAGGTCAGCAGGATCCACGTCGGCTTGCCCAACGCGGCGGCGAGATGGGCGACACTGGTATCGACGGAGATGACCAGATCCAATTGCGAGATCAGCGCCGCGGTGGCGGAAAAGTCCGCAAGCTCGTCGCCGAAATGGCGAATATCGCCGCGCTCCTGCATGATGTCGGCGTCCTCGGCGCCGAGCTCCTTTTGCAGGCTCACGAAGGTCGCATTCACGTCCATCAGCGGCAGCAGCGCGCGTAGTCCGATCGACCGCTCCCGATCGCGCTCGTGCCTGATATTGCCTGACCAGACCAATCCGACCCGCGGGCGCCGCATCGACCCAAGCCGCGCCTGCCACGTTGCCGACTTCTCCGCCGGCGCGTGGAGATACAACTCGGCGGCGGGAATGGTCTCCAGTCGAGTGTCGAATTCCAGCGGCAGGCTGAGCAATGGACGGTGGAGGTCGAAGGGGGGCAAGGGCGTGCCTTTGACGATGACCTGCACACCTTTGACGTAGTCGGACATGAGCACGTGCAACGGCGCCTGCACCTCGAAGATGACACGCGCACCAGCAGCCAGCAGCATCGGCACGTAGCGGCAGAACTGGATTGTGTCGCCTAGGCCCTGCTCGGCGTAGATCAGGATCGTCTTGCCGGCGACGGGCGTGGTGCCCCGCCACTGCGGCTGCGGGAAATTGCGGATCGCCCCGACAAGCAAATCTTTTTTCCAGCGCCACTCGTAATGCGGCCAGCCGCGCGCCAAATCGCCGGTCAGCAAGCGTAACGCCGCGGCGTTGCAATGCGCCGCAACATGCTGCGGCTCGACGGCCAAGGCGGCGTCGTAGCTCGCCAACGCCTCGTCGTAGCGCATCAGATCCTTCAAGACCTGGCCGCGATTGTTGTACGCCTCGGCATGATTGGGAGCGAGCGCCAGCGCACGGTCGTAGCTCGCCAGCAATTCGTCATAGCGCCGCATCTCCTTCAACACGTTGCCGCGGTTGTACAGCGCGTCAACAAAGTTCGGCCACAGGGCCAGGGCCCGGTCGTAATTAGCGAGCGCGGCGCCGTATTGATGGAGCCGTTCGAGGGCGCTGCCCCGGTTGGAAATCGCCTCGGCAAACTCCGGCCGCGCGCCGATCGCGCGATCGTAGCTTTGCAGCGCCTCGTCGAACCGGCCCAGGGCCAGCAGGGAACTGCCGCGGTTGTTGAGCACATCGGCGTCGTTCGGCCGCAAACGCAGCGCGCGATCGTAGCTCGCAAGCGCCTGCTCGTGTTGACGCAATCCAGCCTGCACCACCGCTAGAATATGGGTGGCTTCGAAATGATCCGGTTTGTCGAGGATAACCTGCCGGCACAGCCGATCGGCTTCGAGGAGATTTCCCGCCCTGTAGGCCTCTAACGCCCGGCTGAAGCTCTCAGCTAGGTCGAACACGGGATCCGCCATCCGGACCGCCTCTAGCGCCAAACGAGGTTAGATCGAATCACCCAGCGTCCCTAACATCTTGTTGTCGCACGATCTAATCCGAAAGCCAGTTCTCGCTTTTCGGGATCATGCCCTAACGTTGCCGCAAGGGGACAATTCTAAGCTCCTCCGCCAGCTTGTCGAGTTGCACGACAAGCTCAGGTGCCAACGTCAGGCCATTGCGGCTGCGGTCCGCGATGCGCTCGGCGCGCGCCTCGCCGGGCAGGCGGACGGTTTGTCCGGGCAGTGTTCTGGAGGCGCGCAACTCGCGCGAATGGCGGTCGACCTCGGCTTTGAACTTGTCGAGCGGCTGGAAACGCGCCGGATCGAGCGCCACCACGAATTGACCGGTGTTCGTGACCTTGCCCGGCTCGGCGTTGAAGTCGACACAATCGCGGCCGAACAGCGCGCCGTTGAGCGTGCCGGCCAACATGCCGATCATCAGTGCAAGCCCCGCGCCCTTGTAGCCGCCCATGGGCAAGAGCAGCGCGTCGACAGTCTTCTGCGGGTCGGTGATGACCTCGCCGGTCTTCGGGTCCACCATCCAGTTCGGCTGCAAAGGAATATTCTGCAGGCGGTGGTTCTTGATGGTGCCGTAGGAGACGATCGAGGTGGCGATGTCGAGGACCAGCGGCGGCTCCTTGCCGGCGGGGATCGCAAACGCAATCGGGTTGGTACCGAGCAGGTTCTCGGCGCCGCCGGCGAGCGGCATATGGTTGGCGTTGGCCACCGCAGCGTAGACGCCGATCATGTCGGCTTCCAACATGATCGCGGCATAGACGCCGGCGGCGCCGGCGTGGTTCGACATGTTCATGCCGACCCAGGCGACGCCGCATTCGCGCGCCATCTCGATCGCCATCTCGCAGGCGCGCGACACCACCAGATGACCCATTCCGTTGTCGCCGTTGATCAGGGCGGTGGCGGGCGCGGTGCGCTCGACCTTGATATTCGGGCGCGGATTGGTGCTGAGCACTTTCAGACGATGGACATATTGCGGCAGGCGGAACACGCCATGCGCATCCGCGCCGGTGAGGTCCGCCTGCACCATCAGCTTGGCCACCTTGGCGGCGTCGGCGTCGGGCACGCCCGACTTGATCATGGCATCGGTGATCAGGCCGGTGACGGCGGCGACCGACGGACGCTGGGTGGTCTTGGTGTCCATATTCGGAATCCCTGGCCTCAAGCCTTTCCTGACAGCAACTTCTCCGCATGGGCGCCGAGGATGGTCGTCTTGTCAGCGGCCGAGATGCTCAGGCCCTTCACGTGATTGGCGCAATCGAGCATCGCCATGTCGTAAGGATAATCGCTGCCGAGCAGCACACGGTCGGCACCGACGTGGCCGATCATGAATTCGAGCACCGGCGCCGAATGCAGGATGGTATCGTAGAAGAAACGCTTGGCGATGTCCTTGGGCTCGGTCTTGACGTTCACCTTCGGCTCCGGTCGCACGCGCCAGCCGTGCTCCCAACGTGCCGCCTGGTAAGGCGTGAAGCCGCCGCCGTGCACCAGCACGAAGTTCAGCTTGGGATGCCGGTCCAGCACGCCGCCGAAATAGAGTGAGGCAGCGGCGATGGTCGAGTCGAGCGGGTTGCCGATGAGATTTCTCAGATAATAAGACTTGAGCCGGTCGCTGCCGGCGACGGTCGTCGGATGGATGACCATGAAGGCGCCGAGTTCCTCGGCCGTCGCCCACAACGGCTCGAAGCTCGGATCGTCGAGGTTCTTGCCCATGACGTTGGAGCCGAACATGGCGCCCTTCAGGCCGAGCTTGGTGATCGAGCGCTTGAGCTCGTCGGCGGCCTTCTCCGGCGCCTGCATCGGCAAGGTGGCGATGCCCATGAAGCGGTCGGGATGCGCCTTGATGTGGGCGGCCATCTGGTCGTTCTGAATGATCGACGCGGTAACGCCGATCGCCGCTTCCTGCTCGTACATGTAGGTCTGCGGGGTCGCCGACAGCACGTGCACGTCGATGCCCGCGGCATCCATGTCGCGCATGCGATGCGCCAGGTCAAAGCCGCCGCGCGGATAAGGCCGGTACGCGACACCGGCGACCGACAGGGTGGTGTTGTCGGCGTCGATCGCCACGTTGGTCACCGGGACCTTGGGTATCTCCTTGTTGAGGAGGGAGATGGTTTCCTCGGTGAGCACATGAGTGTGGGTATCGATCGTTCGTGTGTCGGTCATTTCGCCACCTGAAAAGGAGGCTGCGACTGCAGCCTGAAGGGAGGGGCTTGAGTGCCGCACTGGGTGGGGTGACGCAAGCCCCTGTCTAACCGTAGTCTCTAGGCTATAAACCGAACGCCCACCTCCTCTTAAGCCGGAATACCTGCATGAACGCGATGCCTCCCGCCCGCACCAAGAACCAGCCGCGCGTCGAGGACGACGCGTTGGTCCGCGGCGTCGGTCATTTCACCGATGATCCGCGGCTGCCGGACCAAGCCTATGCCGCCTTTGTGCGCTCGCCGCATGCGCACGCCCGAGTCGTGTCGGTGAACGCCAACGAGGCGCGCGCCGCCAAGGGCGTGCTCGCGGTGCTGACCGCCGAGGATATCACGGCGGCCGGTATCGGCGGCATCTCGCGCCATCCTCCGGCAATGGGCCGCGGCGGCAAGAAGATGGTGATCCCGTTTCGTCCTGCGCTTGCCGGCGACAAGGTCATGCATATCGGCGATCCAGTCGCCATGGTGGTAGCGGAAAGCGCGGCGGCGGCGCTGGACGCCTGCGAGCTGGTGCAGGTGGAATACGATGAGCTACCGGCGGTAGTCGAGCTCGACGCAGCGATGAAGGGAGAGCCGCAGATCCATGCCGACTTGCCCGGTAATCTCATCGTCGACTGGCCGGGATGGGCCGAGAACCTGGAGAACGAACGCGAGGTCGCCGATATCCTCGCCAAGGCGCCGCACGTGGCGCGCGTCAGCGTGGCCCACCAGCGCCTTATCGTGGCGTCGATGGAAACGCGCGGCGCCACCGGCGTCTACGACAGGCAAACCGACGGCTACACGCTGCACGCCTGCTCCCAGAGCGCCGATGCCTTGCGCGGCCAGGCCGCCTCCATCATGGGCGTGCCGAACGATAAATTGCGGGTGATTACAGAAGACGTCGGCGGCGCCTTCGGCATGAAGACGACGGTCTATCCGGAATACATCGCGGTGATGGTAGCCGCGAAGAAAGTGGGCCGGCCCGTCCATTGGCAGTCGACACGCTCGGAAGCCTTCATTTCCGACGCCCAGGCGCGCGACGCGCTGACCCATGTCGAGCTCGCGCTCGATGACAAGGGCAAGTTCTTAGCCTTGCGCGTGCGGCATCTGTGCAATCAGGGCGCCTACATCGCCAACGCCGGCGTCAACATCAACACCAACAACTTCGCGCGCTGTTTCCCCGGCATGTACCGGGTTCCCAAAATCGACGTAGGGGTCGCCTGCTATACATCGAACAAGGTGCCGATTGCGCCCTATCGCGGCGCCGGTCGGCCCGAAGCAAATTACGCGCTCGAGCGCGCGGTCGAGGAAGCCGCGCGCCGCATCAAGATGGACCCGTTGCGGCTGCGCAAAAAGAACCTCATTCCGAAGTCGGCCATGCCGTTCAAGACGCCGATCAACACCTATGACAGCGGCGATTTCCCCGGCATCGTCGACAAGGCGCTTGAGCTCGCCGACTACGCCAATTTCAGCAAGCGCAAGCGCGAAGCGGCGAAACGCAAGAAGTATCGCGGCATCGGCATCTCCTGCATGCTGGAGCACTCCGGCGCAACGCCGATGGAAATGGCCTCGCTGGCGTTTCCCGAAGGCGACAAGCTGATCATGGGGCTGAACGTGCAATCGACGGGGCAGAGCCACGCGACCGTGTTCGGGCGGTTGCTGGCGAACAAGCTCGGCATCGACGCGGCAAAAATCGAGCACCGGCACGGCGACACGGCACTGGGCCTGACCGGCGGCGCTTCGGTCGGCTCGCGCTCGGCGATGTGCGCGGGCACGGCCGTCGTCCATGTTGCGGACGTGATGCTGGCGAAGGGCAAGAAAATCGCCGCCTCGCTCCTGGAAGCCGGCGAGCAGGACATCGAATACCGCGACGGCGCCTTCGGCGTGGTCGGCACCGACCGCAAGATCACGCTGTTCGAAACCGCGCGGCACGCCAAGGAGATGGGCGAAAGCCTCGACACCAAGGACAAGGCCGAGGCGCCGCTCACCTTCCCCAACGGCTGCCACATCGCCGAGGTGGAGATCGACCCCGAGACCGGCGCACTCGACCTCGTCACCTATACGGCAGTGGACGACTGTGGCAATCCACTAGATCCCATCATCGTCGAAGGCCAGGTGCACGGCAGCCTGGCGCAGGGGCTCGGTCAGGCGCTGACCGAGAACACGGTCTATGACGCCGAGAGCGGCCAACTCGTCACTGGCTCGTTCATGGACTACGGCATGCCGCACGCCGAGATCATGCCGCTGGAGCTACGCGAGGCGATGTATTCCGTACCGTCGACCACCAATCCCCTTGGCGTCAAAGGCACCGGCGAAGCCGGCACCACAGCGGCGATCGCGGCGGTGATGAACGCGGTTTCAAACGCTATTCCCAACGGCGCCGCCGACCACATGGACATGCCGGCGACGCCTGCGCGTGTGTGGGAGGCGTGTCAGAAGACGCAAGCTACGGGGAAATAAGAAGAAGGCGCCGAGGCACCCACCTTCCCTCTCCCGCAAATAAAAAATGGCCGGGCATTGCCCGGCCATTTTCATTTCAAGTGCGGCTAGCTCACCCCTGCGAGATGAACTTGGTGTTCATGTAGGCGTGCAGGCCCTCGAGGCCGCCTTCGGAGCCGTAGCCCGATTCCTTGATGCCACCGAACGGCGTCTCCGGCGTAGAGATCATGACGCTGTTGACGCCGACCATGCCGGACTGGATGGCGTCGCCGATCGCCGCCGCGTTCTTGTCCGAGGTGGTGAAGGCGTAAGCGGCGAGGCCGAACTCCAGCGAGTTGGCGCGCTCGACCACCTCGTCGAAGGTCTTGAACGTTACGATCGGCGCCACCGGCCCGAACGGCTCCTCAGTCATGATCTTGCTGTCGTCCGGCACGTCGGTGATCACCGTCGGCTGGAAGAAGAAGCCCTGATTGCCCTGACGCTCGCCGCCGGTCACGACCTTGCCGCCGCGATCCTTAGCGTCTTTGACGAAGCTATCCATGGCGTCGAGCCGGCGCGGATTGGCCAGCGGCCCCATGGTGATGCCCTTTTCCAGGCCATCGCCGAGCTTCAGGCCCTTGGCGTATTCGGTGAAGCGGGCGAGGAACTTCGGGTAACTCTTCTCGTGCACATAGAAGCGGGTCGGTGAAATGCAGACCTGGCCGGCGTTGCGGTACTTGAAGCCGGCAATGATGTCGGCAGCCTTCTCGGGATCGGCATCTTCGAACACCACCACCGGCGAATGGCCACCGAGCTCCATGGTGGCGCGCTTCATGCCCTTGGCGGCCAGCGCGGCGAGATGCTTGCCGACGGGCACCGAGCCGGTGAAGGAAATCTTCTTCACGATCTTCGAGGGGATCAGGTACTCGGACACTTCCGCCGGCACGCCGAACACCAGATTGACCACGCCCGCCGGGGCACCGGCATCGGCGAAGCATTTCACCAGCTCGACGCAGGCGCCGGGGGTTTCTTCCGAAGCCTTGAGGATGATCGAGCAGCCCGCGGCGAGCGCACCGGCGATCTTGCGCACCGGGGTGAGCACCGGAAAATTCCACGGCGTGAAGGCGGCGACCACACCGACCGGCTCCTGCGTCACGAGCTGGCGCACGCCCGGCTGCCGGCCCGGCACGATGCGGCCATAAGCGCGGCGGCCTTCCTCGGCGTACCAGTCGATGATGTCGGCGGAGGTGAGCACTTCGGCGCGGGCCTCCGGATAAGCCTTGCCCTGCTCCTGCACCATCACCTTGGAAACGTGGTCGCAGCGCTCGCGCAACAAGTCGGCGGCCTTGCGCATCAGCTTGGAGCGGTCATAGGCCGAGGTTGCCTTCCATTGGGCGAAGCCCTTGGCGGCGGCGGCCAGCGCGGCATCGAGGTCGGCGGTCGAGGCATGCGGCAGGTACGCAAGCGGCTTGGCCGTCGCGGGATTGATGACATCCTCGCCTTTGCGCCCCTTGCCGTTGAGCCATTGCCCGTCGATGAAAAGCGCGAGATCGGTGTACATGCGGAACCTCATAGTTACCGGAAGAACTGTCGGGCGCTGCATTAGCACTTTCGCTGCGGCGCGGCCACTCGGGCGGTGGCAACGCAGACCGGCCTTGCCTTCTCACAATGTGGCATAACGCTTGTGTGCGCCGCACCTAAGCGCCGCGGACACCACAATGATAGTGGCATTTTTTGCCTGGAGATTGGGCAGCCGCGGCTAGAGGTCGCGGAATATCGGTGGCAGAAAATGGCCGATACAATTGGGGTTGGCAATCACGGAATTTCTAATGATATGATTGTTTCAAGTGGCGCACCGTACCGCGAACAACGCGGGTGGGGCGGATCGATAACGGGCCGTCAGAGCTCGAAAAAATAGCGCCACGCCAGACGGAGGAAATAACAACCTGGGAGGTTCAATCATGCGTTTGCCCATCACGCTTGCGCTCGGCTTTGCCGGCGCGATCTTGGCTTACAATGTGGCATCGGCCGAGGAAGTCATCACCCTCGGCGCGGCGGTTTCTGAAAGCGGCAAGTACTCGGCCAACGGCGTCTTTACGGAAAAAGGCTATAATCTCGCGGTCGACAAGATCAATTCGCAAGGCGGCGTGAAGGTCGGCGGCAAGACCTATAAGCTCGCCGTCAAGTTCTACGACGATGAATTCGAGCCCGGCGCGCGGCGCCGAACTGGTTGACCGCCTGATCAAGCAGGACGGCATCAAGTTCACCCTCGGGCCCTACTCGTCCGGCCTCACCAAGGCGATCGCGCCCGAGACCGAGCGGCTCAAGACCCCGATGGTGGAAGCCAACGGTGCGGCCCGCTCGCTGTTCACCAACGGCTACAAGTACATCTTCGCCACGCTGTCGACCGCCGACCAGTATATGGCCAGCGTGGTCGACCTCGCCGCCGAAAACGCCAGCGCCCTCAAGAAAAAGCCGAACCAGCTTAAGGTCGCGATCGTGGTCGAAAACGACCCGTTCTCCAAGGACATCCGGGCGGGCGTGGTCGAGCGCATGAAGAAATACGGCATGAAGCTGATCATCGACGACAAGATGCCGGCCGATCTCAGCGACATCACGCCGACGCTGACCAAGGTGAAGGCGCTCAAACCCGACCTGCTGTTCATTTCGGGCCACACCAAAGGCGCTGTGACCGGCGCCCGTCAGATCACCGAACAGCACATCACCACGCCAGTCGTCGCCATGACCCAGTGCGATTCCGGCGCCATCATCAAGAAGTTCGGCAAGGGCGTCGAAGGCTTCCTGTGCCCGACCCAGTGGGCGCCGACGCTGACCTACAAGGGCAAGGTGTTCGGGACGGCCGGCGATTTCGAGAAGGCGTTCGTCGACAAATATAAGGTTGCCCCGCCCTACCAGGCGGCGGAATCAGCCGCGGCCGTGATCACCTATGCCGACGCCATTCACCGTGCCGGCAAGCTCGACAAGGAAGCGGTGCGCGTAGCGCTGACCAAGACCGACATGATGACGTTCTACGGTCACATCAAGTTCGACAAGACCGGCAAGAACATCGCCAAGCCGATGGCGCTGTACCAGATCCTCGACGGCAAATACGTTGTCGTGGCGCCCGCGAAGTTCGCCGCGGAGAAAGCGGTCGTTCCGCGTCCGGCGGACGTAAACTGATCGCGAGTACATCAGCGCGCAGCCGGGGCCCGTCAAACGGCCCCGGCTGACGCCATTCATTCCTTCGGGGCGACCTAACAACAAGACGCTCAAGGAGCGGGAGCTTTCCCTTGCTCGACAATTTCCTATTGCTGTTCCAGGTGCCAGTGATCAGCATCGGCCTGATCATCAACGGCCTACTAATCGGTTCGATTTTCGCGCTGGCCGCCTACGGCATGGCGCTGGTCTGGGGCGTGATGAACATCATCAACATTGCGCAGGGCGAGTTCGTCATGCTCGGCGGCTACGTCACCATGATCCTGTTCTGGAACGGCATCCACCCCCTGTTCGGGGTGTTGGTGGCGCCGGTGGTGCTGTTCTTCTTCGGCTGGGCGCTCTACCGGCTGGTGGTATTCCGCGTGGTCGACCGCGACCTGTTCGTTTCGCTGCTCGCCACCTTCGGGCTGTCGATCCTGCTGCAGCAGTTGATGAACACTATCTTCACCGGCAACGTGCAGACCGCGAGCTCTCATCTCGGCGACACCCAGTTCTTCGGCGGTCAGATTTCGTTTTCCAACGTCAAGATGCTGGCATTCGTGCTATCGATGATCCTGGGCGGCTGCCTAGTGGTATTCATGCGCAGATCGCGCCTCGGCCAAGCGATCCGCGCCACGGCGCAGAACCCGCGCGCAGCGCGCGTTCTAGGCATCGATACCGACCGGGTCTACGCCGTCACCTTCGGACTCAATGCGGCGATCTGCGGCGCCGCCGGCGCACTGGTGGCAATGGCCTACACCGTCCATCCCTATATCGGGCTGCCTTACACCATCCGCGCCTTCATGATCGTGATCGTCGCCGGGCTCGGCAACATCTTCGGGGTCGTGCTGGCGGGGCTCGGCCTTGGCGCCGCTGAAAACGTCGCCAGCTTCATTCTCGGTAGCCAGTTTCAGCTGGCCTTCGTGTTTAGCTTGCTCGTCGTTGTGCTGATCTGGCGCAACGCGCGGCTGGGCGCAAAACGGCAGTACCTCAAATGAATTTGCCCATGCAAAAAATCGCCGGTTACGGCGCACTGCTCCTCGCCGGGATTGCTGCGCCTTTCCTGATGCCGGCCTATCATTCGCAGCTCGCCGAACTGTGGCTGTTCGTCGTGTTCGCACTGACCTGGGACCTGGTCGGCGGCCAGGCCGGGTACAACTCGTTCGGCAACGTGCTGTTCATCGGCGTCGGCACCTACGCCTGTGCGGTGACGCAGATCGGCTTGGTCTACAGCGTGGCCAATTACACGGCGGCGGAAGGCGGCCATGCCACCATCTTCACCTTCAACGTGCCGCAGTACCTCACCGGTCTGGCGCTCGGCCTGCCGGTGGCGGGTCTGGCCGCCGGCCTGGTGGCGCTGTTCTTCGGCCGCATCGTGCTCGGTATGCGCGGGCACTACTTCGCTATCTGCACGCTCGGTCTCGGTATTGCGGCGGGCCAGATCGCCGCTGGCTGGCAATGGATCGGCGCTGGCGACGGCCTGTCGTCGCCGAACGCGCCGGTCAAGCTCGGCGATCTGAGCGAGTTGCTCTACTACTTGGCCTTCATATTGGCGATTATCACCTTCGTGGTGATCCGCTGGCTGCTCTCGACCCGCTTCGGGCTGGCGCTCAACGCCATCCGCGACGACGAGGACAAAGCCGAGGCCATGGGCCTGCCAACCACCTGGATCAAGGTGACGGCCTGGTGCGTCGCCGCCGTGCTGCTCGGCGTCTCCGGCGGCATCCTCGGCAACCTCAAGCGCTTCATTGATCCGCTCGACGTCGCCTTTGCTGGCGAGACCTACGGCGTGTGGATGGTGCTGATGGCGATCCTCGGCGGCAAGGGCACCATCTGGGGGCCCGTCATCGGCGCCGCCATCTTCCAGGTGCTCAAGGAAGTGTTCTGGATCTACCTGTTCGGCTGGCAGCGCGTCGCGCTCGGGCTGATGATCGTGCTCATCGTGGTGTTCTTCCCGCAAGGGATTCTCGGCTGGATGCGCGAGAAGTTCCCCGAATGGTTCGGCCACCGCGTCGACCGTGGGCGCGCCGGCGAACCGGCCGGCACGCCGGCACGGGAGGCGGCGGAATGAGCGCGCTTCTCGAAGTCGACCACGTCTCCAAATCCTTCGGCGGCGTACAGGCCAACAAGGACATTTCGCTGATCGTGCCGGAGGGCTCGATCGTCGGGCTGATCGGGCCAAACGGCTCCGGCAAGACGACGCTGTTCTCCTCGATCGTCGGGCAATACCCGATCGACGGCGGCTCGATCCGCTTCGAAGGCGACGAGATTTCCAGGCTCCAGGTACCGCAGATCGCACGGCTCGGGCTGCTGCGCACGTTCCAGCAGACGCGCATCTACGGACAGATGACTTGCATGCAGAACATGTTCATCTCCGCCTCGGTGCGCAAACGCGGCTTCGGCGAGTTGTTCCACAGCCAGCACGATCCCGCCGTAAGCAAGCACGCCGAGGACATGCTGGAATTCGTCGGCCTCTACGAGAAGCGCTTCCTGCGCGCCGGCTCGCTGTCGTTCGGCCAGCAGAAGCTGCTGGAATTCGCCATGGCGCTGATGAACGAACCGCGGCTCTTGATGCTCGACGAGCCCACCGCCGGCATCAACCCGACCCTGATCAACGGGTTGATCGACCGGCTCAAGCGCGCCAACGCGCAATTCGGCATCACCCTGTTCGTGATCGAGCACAACATGCGGGTGATCATGAACCTGGCGCAGCACATTTATTGCCTCGCGCACGGCGAATTGTTGGCGGCCGGACCGCCCGAGAAGATCCGCAACGATCCAAATGTCCTCGACGCCTATCTGGGGGCCCACTGAGATGAGCGAACAGGACATCCGGGGCTATGGCTACGGCGACGTCACCTCGATCATGTCGGTCGATGCGGTGCAGCGCGAGGCCGAGCGCATCGCCGAGCACGCACCTTCAATCGGTGCGCTCGAGACGCTGGTGAAGGGCGACAGCTTTCTCATCATCGACGATCTGCGCTCGGGCTATGGACAGATGGAGATTTTGCACGATTTCTCATTGCGGGTCGGCAAGGGCCAGTCGCTCTGCCTGATCGGACCGAACGGCGCCGGCAAGTCGACGGTGCTGCATTCGATCTTCGGTTTCGCTACCGTGATGAGCGGCAGCATCCAGGTGAACGGCAAGGAAGTCTCTCGGCTCAGCTCCAACGACAAACTCAAGGAAGCTGGCATCGCCTATATCCTGCAGGACAACTCCGTGTTCCCCGATATGACTGTGGAGGAAAACCTCTGGATGGGCGGCTTCCTGAAGACCAAACCGGCGGAAGCGCATGCGGCCGCCGACAAGATCTTCGCCAAATACGAACGCCTCGCCCAGCGGCGGCACCAGCCGGCGCGCGTGTTGTCCGGCGGCGAGCGGCGCCTCCTGGAAATCTCGCGCGCGCTGGTGATGGAGCCGGACGTGCTTCTGGTCGACGAGCCATCGATCGGTCTCGAACCGCGCTATATCGACATGGTGTTCGAAATCCTTGACGACTTGCAGCACAACGAGGGCAAGACCATCGTCATGGTCGAACAGAACGCCAAGAAGGGCCTGAGCTTCGCCGATATCGGCTATGTGCTGGTGTCGGGCCAACTCGCCAAGGCCGGCAAGGGCTCGGCGCTGCTGGAAGACCCGGACGTGGCAAGGCTGTTCCTGGGCGGCTAGCTCTAACCCAGAAACCCGCCGCCGTTGACGTGAATCGCCTGACCGGTGATCGAGCGGCCGTTGGGCCCACACAACAGGCGCACCATGGCGGCAACGTCCTCAGGACGGGCGCGCTCGCCGGTCAGCGTATGATGGGTGAGATGCAGCGCGGGCGCGGGCGACGTATCGGGCCGCGATGTGTCTACGGCCCCCGGCACGACGCAGTTAGCAGTGATCTTGTCGGCGGCGAGATCATGCGCGAGCGCGCGGCTGAAGCCGATTAAGGCCGCCTTTGCGGTCATCACATGGGCGCGGTTCTTGGCGCCTATATGCGCACTCATGCCGCCCATGTTGACGATGCGGCCTTCGCCGCTGCGCTTGAGCGCCGGCAGGCAGGCGGCGACGCAATGGAAGGCGCCGTCCAGCGTCACATCCATCACCTCGCGCCAGTCGGCGTAAGACATCTCGCCTATCGGCTTCTCGCGGCGCAGCGCCGCGTTGTTGACGAGGATATCGATGCGGCCGAAGCGGTCGAGCGCAAGTGCGGCGAGCGTGCGCGCGGTTTCCGGATCGCCTATATCGCCGATGTGGGCGGTCGCCTTGCCTCCGCCGGCCTCAATCTCGCCGACCACCGCATCCGCTCCCACCTTGTTGCAACGCGCATTGATCACGACCGCGGCGCCGTCGGCGGCCAACGCCAGCGAAATGGCGCGGCCGATATTGCGGCCCGCGCCGGTCACGACCGCAACCTTGCCGGCGAGCACGTTATTGTCGATCACTTTGTCCCGTCTCCTGTTGATAGCGGAGCGAAGCTTTATCAGTTCGCCCGCCGCGGTACCATCGCTAGGCACATCGCAATCCACACTTTCAAATTGAGAAAATATGTCCTCCCACATCGCGCCTGGCACGGATTCTCAAAAGTTCATGCGTGGAAGCGGTAAAGTCGAATCTTCTAATCGAAGCACCTCGTTTCAGCTAACATTCCATCTGCGGACCCTGATGGGGACAGACGGACGGAGAAGACGACAATGGGAATACACCCGCACATACCGACAGAATTTTATGTCGGCTTCCTCGGCAGAACGATCCTGGTTCACTGGAATTATCACGCCCTCCTTATGGTCGCGGTCTGGTTCGTGCTGGTTCCGATCTGCATCCTCGTCATCCGATTTGGAAAACCGAAACCGACGCTCACCGGCATCCGAGTCAAGGTATCGATCCGGAATCCGGAGTGGTGGTGGTTCAGCGTCCATAAATACGGACTGATGTTTTCGATCGGCTTGGCGCTCGCGGGCGCGCTCGTGGCGGTGACGGCCAGCGGCGGCTTCAGCGGCTCGCTGCATTCGATCTTCGGCCTGACGACGGTGACGCTCGGATGCTTGCAGATCATGGGGGGCTGGCTCAGAGGCAAGCACGGCGGCAAGAATTACTATACGGCCATGCCGGACGATCCCGCGACCTGGTTCGGCGATCATTACAACATGACGACGCGCCGGCGGACGTTCGAGGCCTATCACAAGACCGCGGGCTATTTCGTCTACTTCTTCGCCGCCGGTGCGATCGCCAGCGGCTTGATGCAATATCCCATACCGGGGCTGGCGGAGTTCATCATCGCCATGGTGCTCCTCGTCTTCGTTGCGTCCATTGTGCTGGAATACAAGGGCTACCGCTATGATGGCTACCGCGCGGCGCATGGCTACACGATGGACGCTCCTTTCAACAAAGAACGTGAATTTCTTTAGCGCCGGTTCAGGCGGCGGCTTTCGCGCCGGCGTCGCGCAAACTCGGGAACGACACGAATGAGCAGCCAAGATTTGCCCAAGCCGGATTACGCCAAGAACATGAAGCTGGTCGGACATACCGATCAGGGCGGGCGTCCGGACGGCGTGCAGTTGATGATCAACAAGGGCTACGCCTTCGTTGGCCACATGTTCTCCAAGGGATTCAGCGTGATCGACGCGCGCGATCCACGCAATCCCAAGCCGGCAAAATATATACAGGCGCCGCCGAACACCTGGATGATCCACCTGCAGACCCACGGCGATCTGCTGCTGGTGATCAATGCCCGGGACATGTTCGCGGCCGAGGAATTCCAGGACGAGCACCAGTATTATCGGGGCTCGCACGCCGAGCAGTCCACGACCGAAGCGGGCGGTGCGGGCAAGCGCAATTGGACGGCGGGCATGAGTGTCTACGACATCTCGAACCCAGCCGAGCCGCGTCAGATCGGCTTCATGCCGGTCGCGGGCGGCGGCATTCACCGCATCTGGTACGTGGGCGGGCGCTGGGCCTATGTTTCGGCGATGCTCGACGGCTTCACCGATTACATCTTCATGACCGTCGACATGGCCGATCCCACCAAGCCGAAGGAATCCGGCCGCTATTGGCTGCCCGGCATGAACACGACGGCCGGCGAAACACCGGACTGGCCGTCAAACCGGCGCTACGGACTGCACCACGCCATCGTCAACGGCGACACGGCCTACGGCGCCTGGCGCGACGGCGGCCTGGTGATGATGAACGTTGCCGACCGCACCGCGCCCACACTCATCACGCATCACAACTGGTGTCCGCCCTATGGTGGCGGAACGCACAACTGCCTGCCCCTGCCCGACCGTCATCTGCTGGTCGTGGCGGACGAGGCGGTGCTCGACCACTGCGAGGACGGCACCAAATACATCTGGATGTTCGACATCCGCGAGCCGACCAACCCGATCAGCATATCGACGTTCCCGAACTCCGGACGAAGCCGACTACGTGAAGAAGGGCGCGCACTTCGGGCCGCACAACATCTATGAAAACCGGCCGGACGCGTTGGTCAGTTCGGACCTGATCTTCTCGACCTATCAGAACGCCGGCTTTCGTGTCACCGACATCAGCAACGCCTACCGTCCCGAGGAGGTCGCCGCCTTCGTGCCGCCCGAGCCCACGCAGCTCGCCGACCGCCGCCCGAACCGGTCCAAGGTGATCCAGTCCTGCGACGTCTACGTGACCGCTGACGGCTTGATTTACACAACCGACTTCAACGGCGGTATGTATATTCTGGAATACAAGGGTTGACCGGCCTCCGGCCGGTCACGCGCCGGTGAACTGGGGCTTGCGCTTTTCCATGAAGGCCTTGCGGCCCTCGATGTAGTCCTTGCTGGCGAAGCATTGCGACACCAGCTCGGCGCAGCGATCAAGGTCGCGCTCGCTTTCCGGCTTCACAGTCTCGCGGACGATGTACTTCACCGAATTGACCGTGAGCGGCGCGTTGCCGCTGATGGTGTCGGCGTAATTCCCCACATAGGCATCGAGTTCGTCCGCCGGAACCACGCGATTGACGAGGCCCATCATTTGCGCTTCCTGCGCCGTGAACTGGCGAGCGGTGTAGAAAATCTCCTTGGCAAAGGACGGGCCGACGACATCGACCAGCTTTTTGATGCCCTTGTAGCCGTAGCCGAGACCTAGCTTGGCGGCCGGCACAGCGAACTTGGAATTATCCGAGCAGATGCGCAGGTCGCAGCAAAGCGCGAGCCCCATACCGCCGCCGATGCAATAGCCGCGGATCATGGCGATGGTCGGCTTTGGAAACTCATAGATCGCGGCGTTGGCTTCGTCGACCGCGACGTTGTAGCGGTCGATCGCCTCTTTGCTGGAGCGCTCGCTCTCGAACTTGGAGATGTCTGCGCCCGAGACGAAGGCCTTGCCACCGGCGCCGGTGAGCACCACGACGCGGATCGCGTTATCCTTGGCAAAGTCATCGAGGATGCCACTCGCCGCCTGCCACATTTCAAGCGACACCGCGTTATGGCGCTCCGGATTGTTGAAGATGAGATAGCCGACGCCGCCCTCTTTGCGGGACAACATTTTGTCGGTCTGAAGTCATAAACTGCTCCTTGCCTCATTGCTCTTCAGACGGTCTTCGCCTTGTGCAGCTCGTCGATCTCGGCGTCGGAAAAGCCGAATTCTTTGAACACCTCGTCGGTGTGCTGGCCCTGCTCAGGCGGCGTGACAACGATCTTGCTCGGCGTGCGCGACAGCGTGACCGGCTGGCCGACGAAAACCTGCTCGTTGCCGTCCGGGCGCGTGGCGCCTTGCGCGATCCCCAAGTGCCTCACCTGCTCATCGGCGAACACTTGGTCGATCGAATAGATTGGCCCACAGGGCACGCCGGCTTTGTTGAAGATGGCGATCCACTCGTCGCTGGTCTTGTTCACCGTGCGCTTCTCGATCTCGGCGTTGATGGCATCGCGGTTTTTCGAGCGCAGCGCGCCCGTCTTGTATTGCAGGTCGTCGATCAGCCCGGGCGCCTCGATCGCATTGCACAGCCGCTCCCACATCACCTGCCCCGTTGAGGCGATGTTCATGTGTCCGTCCTTGGTCTTGAACACGCCGGTCGGGATGCTGGTCGGGTGGTTGTTGCCGGCCTGCTTGGGCACCTCCTGCGCCTGCAGCCAGCGCGCGGCCTGGAAGTCGAGCATGAAGATCTGCGCCTGGAGCAGCGAAGTCGAGACCCACTGCCCTTCACCCGACACATCGCGTTCGAGCAAGGCGGTGAGGATCCCGATGGCGCAGAACAAACCGGCCGTGAGGTCGGCAATCGGAATCCCGACACGCACCGGGCCTTGTCCCGGCAGGCCGGTGATAGACATCAGCCCGCCCATGCCCTGCGCGATCTGGTCGAAGCCGGGCCGGGCACGATAGGGCCCGTCCTGGCCGAAACCGGAGATGCTGGCGAGCACGATGCCTTTGTTGATCTTCTTGAGCTGCTCGTAGTTGATGCCGAGACGATTCTTCACGTCGGGACGGAAGTTCTCGACCACGACATCGGCCTTCTCGACCATGCGCCTGAAGGCCGCCAAGCCCTGCGGCGACTTCAGGTCGAGGGTGATCGAGCGTTTGTTGCGGTGCAGGTTCTGAAAGTCCGGGTTGTGACGCGGGCCCCCCGGCCCCTCGCCTTTCTCCAGATGCGGCGGGGTCTCGACCTTGATGACGTTGGCGCCCCAGTCGGCGAGCTGGCGCACGCAGGTCGGCCCTGAGCGCACGCGGGTCAAGTCGAGAACGGTGAAACGGGAGAGAGCCTGGGAGGCCCGGGGAAAGGGCATTGACGACCTCCGGACAAAATAAAATGGTCGGGACGGCGTTAAAGCCGAAAAAGACGAGCCGCGCTATCCCCCCAACCTCCTCGGGCTGCCTGCCGCCAGAACGGCCCGCCGGTTCTAGCGTAATTTGTTCATCATGCGCCCAAATTCGGCGCCACCGGCCTTGAAAAGACCACGCATGGCTGTCATATGAGCGCTGCGGATGAAGAGACCTGATTCTAAAAGGTCAGCGGGCTGCGTGCACGAAACCGGTTTTAAGACCAATTTCGCCCCGCCCATCCGACTTCCGAACGACCGACAACCCTGGCCACGCGGGATGTCTAAAACCCCGCGATTCCGCCGTCCGCAGCAGCGGACCGGCCGCTTCGCTTTATAAGAAAGAGACTCTTTGACTTCTTTTCACGACTTCGGCCTCGCAGAGCCGATCCTTCGCGCCGTCGCCGAAGAAAAATACGAAACCCCCACTCCGATCCAGGCTCAGACCGTCCCGCTCGCCCTCCAGGGCCGCGATGTCGTCGGCATAGCCCAGACCGGCACCGGCAAGACCGCGGCCTTCGCGCTGCCGATCCTCAATCACCTCTACAGCAAGCGCCTGCGCCCCGAGCGAAAGTCGTGCCGCGTGCTGGTGCTGTCGCCGACGCGCGAGCTGTCCGGCCAAATCGCCGATAGCTTCCGCACCTACGGACGCCATATCCGCCCGTTCGCGGTCGAGCTTGCGATCGGCGGCGTGCCGATCAATCGCCAGGTCCGCGGCATGTCCCGCGGCGCCGAAGTGCTGGTGGCGACCCCCGGCCGTCTGCTCGACCTGGTTAATCAGCGCGCCGTGCGTCTCGATCAGATCGAGGTGCTGGTGCTCGATGAAGCCGACCGCATGCTCGACATGGGCTTCATTCACGACATCAAACGGATCGTGGCCATGGTGCCGAAGGAGCGGCAGACGCTGTTTTTCTCGGCCACCATGCCGCAGGAAATCACCAAGCTCGCGGCCCAAATGCTGCGCGATCCGGCGAAGGTATCGGTGACTCCGCAGGCGACCACCGCCGAGCGTATCGCCCAGCGCGTGATCCATACGGACAAAGCCGCAAAGCAGGCGCTGCTTGCCGAGCTGTTGAAAGCCGAACCGATCGACCGCGTGCTGGTCTTCACCCGCACCAAGCACGGCGCCGACAAGGTGGTGCGCGGCCTGCAAAAGGCCGGCTTCACCGCCGAGGCCATCCACGGCAACAAGTCGCAGAGCCAGCGCGAGCGCGTACTCGCCGCCTTCCGCGATGGCTCATTACGCACGTTGATCGCAACTGACATCGCCGCCCGCGGCATCGACGTCGACGGCGTCAGCCATGTGATCAATTACGACCTACCCAACGTGCCGGAATCCTACGTCCACCGCATCGGCCGCACCGCGCGCGCAGGGGCCGAGGGCGTGGCGATCTCGTTCTGCGACCACGAGGAACACGCCTATCTGCGCGACATCGAAAAACTGATCCGCATGGCGCTGCCTGCGACCGACCGGCGCACCGGCGGCCAACGACCAGCGCAGCCGCATGCGGCAGCGCAGCATCGCAATGGCAGCAACGGCAAGAGCCAAAACGGCCGGCCGCAGCAGCGGGGCAAGAATAAGCGGCGCACGCGCTATGGCGAGCAGGCCGTCGGCGGCGAGCCGCGCCACCTTGGCAACCGGCCACGTGGCGGGAATCCCGAGCAAGGGAAAGAGCAGCCAAAGTCAATCGAAAATGTTACATTCATGCAGCGCCCGGGCGCGCCGCGCCGGATGGGCGGCCACCGCGCACCGCGCTGAAATGAACGGAACGCGCTGATTCAACTGGAGAGGACTGGATGGCGAAAGAAGAAATGCTGGAGTTCGACGGTACGGTGACCGAAGTGCTGCCGGACGGCAATTTCCGCGTGAAGCTCGACAACGAGCATGAGGTACTGGCCTATACCGCCGGCAAGATGCGCAAGTTTCGCATCCGCACCGGCGTCGGCGATCGCGTAATCGTGGAGATGTCGCCCTACGACCTGCAGCGCGGTCGCATCAGCTTCCGCCATAAGGGCGAAGCGCCATCGCCGTCACCGCAGCAACGCCGGCCGAACTTCCGCCGCCGCTAAGCAGCAATTTCAGAATCAGTAGAATTGACATTCAGTCCCCGCTTGTGCGGGGACGAACGGGCTAGGCGCCGGCACCGCTCCCCAGAATCTTCCCAAACAGCCAATTAGTCGCGATCACCAGGCCGGCGCCGATCAAGGTGGCGACCAACCGGTCGACAAGCACGGCGGTTCCGGGCGTGGCGCCAGCGTCCAACAGCACAATGATCAGCGGCGTCATGGCGGCGGTATAGGCGAGATAGTTGCGCGCGCGGAGTAACGGCCGCAGTCCCGCCAGAACGCCGATTCCAGCAGCCAGCGCCCAGGCCGGCAGGGGCTCAAGCAGCAATAACCCGGTCGCCAGCACGCCGAGCGCCGCGCCAAACGCGCGCTGCGTAGTCTTCACCGGAAAGGCGTCGATCTGCCATTCGGCCAGAAGCGCGACCGTGAGCGCCACCCAGCGCATGTGGTGGTTGGGCCAAAGCGATTTTAGAATGCTTGCCAAAGCGAGACAGAGCACGAGCCGCATCGCATATTGCCAGCCGGCAAGCTGCGTCAACGCGCGCCGCCAGCGCGTCAGCCGCCGGCGCACCGTCATGGGCGGCGGCGACGCTTCCTCAAGCTCGGTGACAGCGCCGCCCTCTGTATTTCGTGCGGCAGTTGCGCCGCCGTTGGCCCGTGCCAGCGCGCCGAGGAAAAGGCTGACCGCGCAAGTCCACAGCGCACCGGTCGCGACCAGCAGCAATAGACCGCCGCGAGTCGGCACGCTTTCCGCCACAGCAAAAGTGATGATCATGAGCAGGATGAAACGGATCGCCAGCGGCGCGACCGGCCGGCCCATTGCCGCCAGTAATGCCGCGGCGGCGGCGAGCAGCGTCATCAAAGCGTCACTCACCCAGCCATGACCGGCGAAAAGCACAGCGACAATCGCCGCCGCGGTGGCGGGAATGAGCGCGGCGGCAAGCGCGTGCAGTTGCGCGTACCGGTCACGGCTGGCGCCAATGCCGCCGACCAACAGGCTGCCGACCGCCATGGTCAGGCCGAGACCGAGATTGCCGAGGGCGGCGCCAAGCAGAATGGGCGCCGCCATGCCGATGGCCGAACCGAGGATCGCCACCCAATCGATCCGAGTCTCGCGCGACCAGGTGAAGACCTTGGCGAGGTGAGCCTTCTTGTCATTCGGCTCCGTTTTCATCTCGCTCGCCCCTTTGCGCGTTACCGCCCGACAATAGCCGTCTTTTGCCCGCAAGCATTGTAGCCGAGCGGCAATGCGCTCGACCCGGCGGCGAACACGGCATTTTATTGGGCCTACGATGACGAAAATATCTTCTGCTCTGCGTTTCACGCTAGCGCTGACGCTGCTCACCGCCGGCGCTTTCGGCCCCGTTGCCGCCCAGGACAAAGAACACCCGGTCCGGCACAGCGCGGCCCAGCTTCAGCCCGCCGGCAACAAGGGCGTGCTGCGGCTGCTGCCGGCCGACAGCGTCACCGAGCACACGATTCAGACGCCGGAAGGCAAGCTCTCCTACACCGCGACCGCCGGCACCTTGCCGCTCTATAACCAGTCGGGCGAACAGAGCGCCTCGGTCTTCTACACCGCCTATGTGAAGAAGAACGGCGGCACCAACCGGCCGATCACATTCGCATTCAACGGCGGGCCGGGCGCCGCCTCAGCCTTCCTGCATCTCGGCCTGGTCGGCCCGCGCATCCTCGATCTTGGCCCGCATGCCCGCGACGCCGCCCGCGCCAAGCTCATCGACAATCCTGACACCTGGCTACGCTTTACTGACTTGGTTTTGATCGATCCGATCGGCACCGGCTGGAGCCGCACGGTTAAGCCAGACGACGCCAGGGCGTTCTGGAACGTGGACGGCGACGCCGAATCCATGGCCAAGGCGATCGCGCTCTTTGTCTCCCGTAATAACCGCGACGGTTCGCCGAAATATCTGTTGGGTGAAAGCTATGGCGGCTTCCGCGCAGCCAAGGTGGCGCGCAAACTACAAAGCGAACAGGGAATTGTCACCGCCGGCATCGTGATGCTGTCGCCGCTCTTGGAAGGCTGGCTCACCTTCGGCGACGACCAGTCGGCGCTGAATTCGGCGCTGCTGCTGCCGTCGCTGGCCGCGGCGCGGCTCGAACAGTCCCACGGCTATGCGCCGGAGAAGCTAAAGGCGGCGGAGAAATTCGCGCTCGGCGATTATCTCTCGACGCTGGCCGGCGCGCCGCCGCAAGGCGCGGCCGCGAAGGCGTTCTATCAGAAGGTAGCCGACATGAGCGGCCTACCGTTCGACGTGGTTACGCAACAGCGCGGCTTCGTCAACAGCGGGGTCGTGAAGAACCTGCGTTCGAGCGAAAGCAAGATTATCAGTATTTATGACGCGACCTTCGCCGTCGACGACCCGTTCCCCGAGCAGCGCGGCTCGCATCAGCCCGATCCGATCCTTGCCGGCGTTGCGCGCGCCTATGGCGGAGCCTTCGCCTCCTACGCACGCAACGAGCTCAGCTTCAAGACGCCGATGACTTACAGTCTGCTCGCCAACGACGTCACCCGCCATTGGAAATGGAACGGCAGCCGTTCCAGCGTCGGCGTCGACAGCGACCTGCGGGTGCTGCTCAGCTTCGATAACTCGTTCCATCTGCTAATCGCGCACGGGCTCAGTGACCTGGTGACGCCATTCGCGGCTAGCCAATACGTCATCAATCACCTACCGCCGCTGCCGCCGAAGGGCCGCGTCGAGCTCAAGCTCTATCCCGGCGGACACATGCTTTACCTCGACCCGACCTCGCGCAAGGCGTTCAGCACGGACGCGGCGAAGTTCTACCAGGCGGCTGAGAAGGAATAGCGATTAGCAATCGCCTTTCGACTGTCATGCGCGGGCTTGACCCGCGCATTCCGTTTAGGCTGGCACGATACTCGCCTAAGCGAGATGGCCGGGACATAGGCGTTCTGGGAGAACGCCGTTCTTCGAACGACTATGCCCCGGTACGACAAATCAGAGATAGCCTTACTCCTCGCCCGGCACGTAGCGCATGCCGATAGACGGCTTGCTGACGCCAAGGCCGGGTAATTCCCACACCCCAGCGCCGGCCGGATTGATGTCGGCGGCGATGTCCACGTCAATGAGATAAGGCTTGTTGGCGGCGATGCCCTTGCGGATGGCCTCGGCCAGATCGGCGGCGCGGTCGACGCGCACGCCCTCGACACCGCAGGAGCGCGCCATGGCGGCGAAGTCAGGGCTGTAGCGTTCGCCCGTATTGGGGTCGTGGAAGTCGGTCGCGAGCTCGCGGCCGTCGAGATAGCCGCGTTGCAGCCCGCGGATCGAAGCGTAGGCATAGTTGTTCCACACCACCCAGACCACTGGCAGATTATATTCGACCGCGGTGCCGAGCACGTTGGCATGCATGAAGAAGGCGCCGTCGCCGCACACCGACACGCACGGCCGGTCGGGCGCTGCAAACTTCGCGCCCAGCACGCCAGCGACGCCGAAGCCCATGGCGCCGAAGCCCATGCAGCTGATCAGCGAATCCGGGTGGCGCGGCTTGCAGTAGCCGAGCAGCCAGTTGTGATGCACGCCGATGTCGCTGACCAAGATCGCATCGTCAGGCAGCCCCCTCTGAATCTCAATCGCCGCGCGCTGCGGATTAATCGGCTGGGTATCGTCGGTGAAGCCGGGCGCGACCAGTCTATCCCATTCTTTGCGGTAGCCGTCGATCTTGCCGAGCCATTTCTTGCGCGCATCGATCTTTTTATCAACGTCCTTGCGGCGGTCGAGCTCGGCCAGCACTTGCCGCAAGAAAGTGCGCACGTCGGCCATCAGGCCGAGCGCCACCGGATAGTTGCGGCCGATCTCTTCCGCGTCGATGTCAACGTGAATAAGCTTTGTCGGCGGGATGGTGAAGGAATAGCCGGGAATCCACGAGCTCGACGTGCGGTCGTCGAAGCGCGCGCCAAGCGACAGCAAGACGTCGGCCTGACGCGCGGCGTGGTTGGCCTGATAGTGGCCGCCGCGCGCGATCATGCCGAGCGCGAGCGGATGATGGGTGTCGATGGCGCCGAGCCCGCTCATCGACGCAGCCACCGGAATCTGCAAGCGCTCGGCCAACTTGAGCAGTTCCTCGGAAGCGCCGCGGTGGCGGATCGCTTGCCCAACAAAGATCACAGGACGTTCGGCACTGAGCAGCATGTCGACGGCCTTCACGACGCCTTCCGGATCGGCGCCGCAACGGCTCGATATATTGGCGCTCCATTCTTCCGGTTTCGGCGCTTCCTCGGCTGCCGCTTCCATGAAGACGTCGAAGGGCACGTCCAGCACCACCGGCCCCGGCCGGCCGGTGACCATGGTCTTCCAGGCCTGCCGTATCGCGAGCGGCACCATCTCGCCGCGCGTCGGCTGAAAAACCCTCTTGCAGCTTGAACGCACCATGGAGGGAAAATCGGCCTGATATTGACGATACATTTCCTGGAACGCGCCGCGGTTGAACTGGCTGGTCGGCACATTGCCGGTCACCGCCAGAAACGGCACAGAATTGAGATAGGCGGTGGCGAGCGAAATCGGCAGGTTGGCCGAGCCCGGGCCGCAACTGGTGAAGGTCGCGGTCGCCTTGCCGGAGACGCGGTAATAGACATCGGCCATGAAGCCGGCGACGCTCTCGTGATGCACCGAGATGGTCTTGATATCGTGCGAGCGCTCGTAGAGCGCATCGATGAACTGGATGTTGCCGTGACCGCACAGGCCGAACGCGCAAGGCACCTTCTCCTGGATCAGATAATCGACAATGACTTGCGCGCCATTGAGCACGTTGCGCCCCGACATCGGCTCGGTCTCCTTGAGCGGAAAGATGGAATCGCGGCGGACCAGACTTCAGCCCGGCGCGGCCGGACGTCCAGGCAGTTTCGGGGCCCGCACACTGCCCCGGCAAGCAGCCCGGAAATGAACGGCGTTAATGGGTTTCCACCCTATTTTGCGAAATTGTGGGATGTCAACTCATACCGTGAAATGATACCGGATTGCCCAAAACGGCGGCACAAGCACCCCGCGCATGGCGAAATGCGCCGGCTTCAACCTCGCTTCTTATCTTATCCTACCGAGTTATCTTTCCTACCGAGCGGGTTTTTCCGGGGCTTTGCGGAACGCATTACGCGCTGCAAGATTTTCGCGCGGCAGCGCAGAAAAGCCGTTCGCTCGCGCACAAGGAGAATTGCCGGGAGCGTGCCCCCAATGGTCTATTCTCACGGCTCGAATTGTGCATATAGCAAGCCGTGGGGCGGCGTTCCTTCGAGTTCCGCGTCGGGCGGAATGGAACCCGCCCGTTGCATTTTGTACCCCCGGCTTCGTCGCCCGTTTGCCATTCAAGCTTGAAAGCCGCCTATGGCCGAGATGTCGCAACCGCAACACCAGCCCGGACAGGCTCCGCTGCCAGATCCGAACAGCCCCGCGGGCGAGTTGCGCGCCGCGATCCTCGCGAAGCTTACTTACGTGCTCGGCAAGAATCCCGACACGGCCACCCCGTACGAATGGTATCAGGCGACGGCACTGGCCGTACGCGACCGTCTGATCGACATTTGGATGGCGACGCGCAAAGAGACCAAGCGGCAGAAGAAGAAGCGTGTCTACTATCTGTCGATCGAATTTCTCATCGGCCGCCTGCTGCTCGACACCTTGACCAATCTACGGCTGGCGGCGCCGGCGCGGCAGGCGCTCGCCAGCCTTGGCGTCGATCTCGACACGCTTCGCGAATGTGAGCCCGACGCCGCGCTTGGTAACGGCGGGCTGGGACGACTCGCTGCTTGTTTCGTCGACAGCATGTCGGCGCTCGGCATTCCGGCTTACGGCTACGGCATCCGCTACGAGAACGGCCTGTTCGAGCAACGTGTCAAAGACGGCTGGCAACAGGAAGTGCCGGAGGACTGGCTGTCGCGTGGCAACCCCTGGGAGTTCGCGCATCCAGACCGGTACTACATCATCAAGTTCGGCGGCATGGTCGAGTATCACGGCGGCGACCGCTCGACCGCGCGCGCCAACTGGCACGCCAACGAAACCGTGCTGGCGGTGCCATACGACACGCTGATCGGCGGCTGGCGCGGCCGTCACGCTAATTCGCTGCGGCTGTGGTCGGCGCGCGCGTCCTCGCCGATTCAATTGTCGGCGCTCGATCACGGCGACGTGGTTGGTGCCACGGCCAACCGCGCGCGCGCGGAAGCGATCTCACGCGTGCTCTATCCCAACGACGCCACCGCCGAGGGCCAGGAACTGCGCCTGCGGCAGGAATACTTCTTCACCTCCGCCTCGCTGCAGGACATGGTGCGCCGTCACCTCGGCGAGCACGGCACGCTCGAAACGCTGGCCGACCGCGCCGCGGTGCAGCTCAACGACACCCATCCGGCGATCGCAGTCGCCGAGCTGATGCGCATCCTGGTCGACGAGCACAACATCGTCTGGAAGAAGGCGTGGGCCATCACGCGGGCGACGCTCTCCTACACCAACCACACACTGCTGCCGGAAGCGCTGGAAACCTGGCAGGTGGAATTGTTCGGCCGCCTGCTGCCGCGCCATCTGCAGATCATCTATCTGATCAACTGGTATCACCTGCAGGAAACCGAGCAGACCGGCCTCACCGATCCAGACTTCCTCGCTAGTGTCTCGCTGGTGCATGAGAACGGCAGCAAACTGATCCGCATGGCGCAACTCGCTTTCATCGGCTCGCATTGCATCAATGGGGTGTCAGCGCTGCACACCGACCTGTTGCGCAAGACCGTGTTCCACGACATCGCGCGCACTACCGATACCGTGATCGTCAACAAGACAAACGGCATCACCTTCCGACGTTGGCTTTACGACGCCAACGAGCCGCTGACCGAGCTTCTGGTGCACACGCTCGGCGAACGCGTGCTCGACGATCCGCGCTGTCTCAAGGAGCTCGAACCACTCGCCGACGACCTCGATTTCGTCGCCAAGTACCAGAAGACGCGCACGCTCAACAAATGGCAGCTCGCTGAAATTCTGCGCCATCGCACCGGCGTGCGCGTTTCGCCGAACGCCCTGTTCGATGTACACATCAAACGCATCCACGAATACAAGCGGCAACTACTCAACATCCTGGAGACGATCGCGCTCTACCAGGCGATTCGCGCGCATCCGGACGGCAACTGGGTGCCGCGGGTGAAGATCTTCGCCGGCAAGGCGGCGGCGAGCTACGAGCGCGCCAAGTTGATCATCAAGCTGGCGAACGATGTCGGCGCCATAATCAATTCAGATCCGCTGGTCGGCGACCGGCTGAAATTGGTGTTTGCGCCCAATTACAACGTGAGTTTGGCCGAAAAGATCATCCCCGCCGCCGATCTATCGGAGCAGATTTCCACCGCCGGCATGGAAGCCTCCGGCACGGGCAACATGAAGTTGGCACTCAACGGCGCCGTCACCATCGGCACACTCGACGGCGCCAATATCGAAATGCGCGAGCATGTGGGCGCGAAGAACATGTTCATCTTCGGCCTCAATGCGCTCGAGGTGGCCGAGCGCCAGAACGTGCATTTCAGGGGCGCCGAGGCGGTGAAGGCTTCGCCGCGGCTGGCCGCGGTGTTGGCGAGCCTCGCCGCCGGCGAATTCTCGCCCGACGACCATCACCGCTTCGCGCCAATCGTGCACGCGATCGGCGATTACGACCGCTTCATGGTGGCGGCCGATTTCGAGGCCTATTGGAAAGCGCAGCGCACTATCGATGCACTGTGGCAATGCCCCGCCAACTGGTGGCGCACCGCCATACTCAACACCGCCCGCATGAGCTGGTTTTCGGCCGACCGCGCTATCCGCGAATATGCGGAAGAAATCTGGCACGTTCCGGTTTCCTGACGAGCGTCAGCCCTTAATACTCCGCGACGCCTTCGCGAACGCCTCGCCGATACGGCGCAAGGTGTCATGGCCATCGAGCGCCTCGATCGGGAGCGGAAGTTTGCGGCGCCAGTTCGGGTGTTGGTCGGTGGTGCCGGGGATGTTGACCTGGTCGCGTTCGCCCAGGACATCGTCGAGCGAAATCGCTACCAGATGCGAGGGTGTAACACCTAAGAATTCAGCCACCGCCGCGATGTCATCAGGCGCATAGTCGGGCGCCCGTTCGCCGAGCATCTCGCGCAGCTTCTGCCGTCCCCACGCACGCGCGTCATCGCTCTCGCCTGGATCGAAACCGATGGCGCGCTTGACCCGCATATCGTGGCCATCGAGCCAGCCGCGGAAGGTCGGCAGGTCATGGGTGTTGAAGGTCGCGAGCGCTGCAGAAGGATAAGCCTCCGGCAGCTTGAAACGGCCATCGCCCTCCCGCTCGAACAGCATCACGCGATAGCACCACAGCCCCCAACGCGCGATAGTCTCGCGGAAGTTCGCCGGCACGGTGCCGAGGTCCTCGCCGATCACGATGCATTTGAGCCGCACGCTTTCCTCGGCGATCACGCTCAGCAACTGACGAAACGGAAACCGCACATAGGCGCCTTCGAGTGCCGGCGATCCAAGCGGAATTATGAAAACGCGCTGCAGGCCGAGCACGTGGTCGAGCCTAATCGCACCGGCATGGCGCATCGCGGCGCGCATCAATAAGCGAATGGCGAGAAAATCGTTTTCTGGCAATCTGTGTGGATTGAGCGGTGCCAGCCCCCAATCCTGGCCGCCGGGATTGAACTCGTCGGGCGGCGCGCCCATGGAGACGCCGTTCAAAACCGCACCGTGATTGGTCCAGGCGTCGGCACCGTGACGATCGATACCAACCGCAAGATCGACATAGAGCCCGACCGGCATACCGTGCCGGTGCGCCGCATGCTGGCAGGCGGCGAGTTGACGGTCGGCCACCCACTGCACAAACTCCTCGAATGCGACTTGGTCGTGATGTCTGAAACGAAAGTCGTGCAGGTCGGCGATCTCGGGACTGCGCCATGGCTGCGGCCAATCGCTCCACGGCGCCGGCGCATATCGGCGCCGCAACACCTCGAAGCAGGCGAAGCGCAACAGCGCGTCGCCCTGCTCTTCCCGAAAGGCTTCGAAGTCGGCGCGGCGTTCGGCACTCGCCTTGGCACGAAAGCCGTCATACGCAAGATGCAAACCGGCGAGCTTGGCGGCGGCGACGCGCGTGTAGGCGATCAGCATCGTCTCACGCAAGCGCACAACTTCGTCGGCAAGCCCCGCTGCGGCAAGGCCCGGGAATTCCGGGATCACCTCCACGTCGATATAGAGCGGATTGAGGAAGATGCGGCTGTTGGGCGCGTAGGGGCTGGCCTCATCGGCGCGCTCGAGAAACAGCGCGTGCAGCGGATTGAGCCCGATGCCGGCGGCGCCGTGCGCGGCGGCCCGCTCGATGAGCTGGCCGAGATCGGTGAAGTCGCCAATCCCCCAGTTGCGGCGGGAGCGCAAAGCGTAAAGCTGCACGGCCAGTAACCACAACCGCCGGCCATCGCCCTGCCAGCAACGCATGGCCGGCTCCGGCGCCGGACCGACTTCAGCCGGGCCGACGCGACCGGCGGAGACGGCGTCGATCAGCCGCGCCAACGTTTCCGGG
Organism: uncultured Pseudomonadota bacterium; assembly: GCA_963732895.1. Classification (GTDB taxonomy): domain Bacteria; phylum Pseudomonadota; class Alphaproteobacteria; order Rhizobiales; family Xanthobacteraceae; genus Pseudolabrys. The sequence continues at coordinate 437,614 of CAVTBG010000015.1, forward strand.
CTCGCCGCGTATCGTTTTCCGAATACATCAAAATATTCGGGTTCCACGCCCCAGGCGCGGGCTGTCGCCGTTAAGTCATTCATTGGTGGTACTTTTTAAACTCTGCCAAAAAGTTAGGCACCGAGGGTGCCATATACCGTATGGAACTTTGGGCATCTTTTATGGTTCTTCTCATAGGGCATTTGTGGTTCCTTTTGTGGGGTCCGAGCCCAAAACAGGACACCGCATGAAGCAACCCGGAGCGGAGCGTACCGGTGTACGCATGAGAGCGTATCCCTCGAATGACACCTGGGAACTTTCCCCAGCCGATCCGACCGGTCCACGTTTCCGTATCGAAGACATTTACCCCTGCGTAGATGGTGGCCGCTATCCGGTTAAACGCATTGCCGGTGAATCTGTCGAAGTCTGGGCCGACATTTTTCGCGAAGGCCACGACGTGCTGGCAGCGGCGCTGTTGTGGCGGCGAGAGGCCGACGGCGACTGGCGGCGCGAGCCCATGCGGCTGCACTCCAACGACCGCTGGCAGAGCCGCTTCACCCCGCCGGAGCCGGGCTGGTACCTGTTCGCTATCGAGGCTTGGACCGACCAATACGCTACCTGGTGCAAGGAATTCCACCTCAAACAGGAAGCCGGCCAGGACGTCGCCGTTGAGGCGCAGGAAGGCCACCGTCTGCTCACCGAGTTGATGCCGCGCGAGCGCGAGGTGAGGCGCGTGATCGAGAGGGCGGTACGCCAGTTCGCGGCCACGAAGGACCCGGCGGCGCTGCTCGACGACGTCGTGGCCGCGGCGATCGAGAAAACCGACATCCGGTCCGACCTCACCCGCAGCCATGTTGTGCCGCTGGTCGCCGACCGCGAACGCGCGCGTTCCGGCGCCTGGTACGAAATGGTGCCGCGCAGTCAGGCCAAGGTGCCCGGCAAGCACGGCACCTTCAACGACTGCGTCGCTCGGCTGCCCGAGATCGCCGACCTCGGCTTCGACGTGCTCTATTTCACGCCCATCCACCCGATCGGCCACACCAACCGCAAGGGCAAGAACAACTCGCTCAAGGCCGGACCAAATGACCCCGGCAGCTTCTACGCCATCGGCAATGAGTTAGGCGGCCACGACGCCATTCACCCGGATCTCGGCACGCTCGACGATTTTCACCAGCTGGTCGCGGCCTGCGCCAAGCACAACATGGAGGTGGCGCTCGACATTGCCGTGCAGTGCGCGCCTGATCACCCGTGGCTGAAAGAGCATCCGGAATGGTTCAGCCATCGGCCGGACGGCTCGATCAAGTTCGCCGAGAACCCGCCGAAGAAATACGAGGATATCGTCAACCCGGACTTCACCTGCGCCGACCGCATCGCGCTGTGGGAGGCGCTACGCGACGTCATCCTGTTCTGGGTCGGCCACGGCGTGAAGATTTTCCGCATCGACAATCCGCACACCAAGCCGTTGCCGTTTTGGGAATGGCTGATCCACGACGTGCAGATGCGCCATCCCGACGTGCTATTCCTGGCGGAAGCCTTTACCCGGCCGAAGGTGATGAAAGCGCTGGCCAAGCTCGGCTTTTCGCAGTCTTACACCTACTTCACTTGGCGCACCGAGAAGAGTGAGCTGCAGGAATATCTGAGCGAGCTCACCAGCCATCCCGAGCGCGACTATTACCGGCCCAACTTCTTCGTCACCACGCCCGACATCCTGCCGGTACAGTTACAGACCGGCGAGCCGTGGTTATTCAAGACGCGAGCGGCGCTGGCAGCCACACTCTCGTCCAACTACGGTATCTATAATGGCTTCGAACTGATCGAATACGAGCCGATACCCGGCCGCGAGGAATTCATCAACTCCGAGAAGTACGAGTTGAAGACGCGCGACTGGAACAAGCCTGGCAACATCAAGGGCTATCTCAGGCGGCTGAATACCGCCCGCCGCGAGAACCCGGCGTTGTTGCAGACCACCAATTTGCGCTTTCTGCTCGTCGACGACGACGGCGTCATCGGCTTCATCAAGGAGTTGGTTGCCGGCGATAATGCGGTGGCGGTGGCGATCGCGCTCACCAGTATGCCGCACGAATTCTGGTTCCACTTCGGCGACATGACCATCGGGCCGGACGACGATAAGAAGCCGGTGCGCGCCATCGAGAACCTGGCGACCGGCGAACGCCATCTGTTGGAATGGAACGGCGTACGGCTGCGCATCGATCCGCAGGAAGACCCGGCTCTGCTATTCCGCTGTTACGCGTAAGGGGTTTCATGAACGTCAGGCCCGCCATCGACGCCGATCAAAAGACCGAGGAGGACGACGGCCTGTGGTTCAAGGACGCCATCGTCTACCAACTCCACGTCAAGGCGTTCCAGGACAGCAACGGCGACGGCGTCGGCGATTTCGCCGGCCTGACCGAGCGGCTGGACTATCTGCGCGAGCTCGGCGTCACCACGCTGTGGCTGCTGCCGTTTTATCCCAGTCCCGGGCGCGACGACGGCTACGACATTTCCGACTACGGCGACATCAATCCACAGTTCGGCAACATGCGGGATTTCCGCCGCTTCATGCACGAGGCCAAGCGGCGTGGCCTGCGGGTCATCACCGAACTTGTCATCAACCACACCTCCGACCAACATCCCTGGTTCAAGCGCGCCAAGCGCAGCAGCCGCAGCACCAGCGCGCGCAACTGGTACGTCTGGAGCGACAACGACCAGAAATATTCCGGCACCCGCATCATCTTCACGGACACCGAGAAGTCGAATTGGACATGGGACGACGAGGCCGGCGCCTATTACTGGCACCGCTTCTTCTCGCACCAGCCGGACCTCAACTTTGACAACCCGCGCGTGGTGAGCGCAGTGCTGCAGGTGATGAAGCGCTGGCTCGACGCCGGTGTCGACGCGTTCCGGCTCGACGCCGTGCCTTATCTGTGCGAGCGCGAGGGCACCAACAACGAGAACCTGCCGGAAACCCATGGGGTTCTCAAACGTTTACGTGCTGAGCTCGACGACTACGCCCCCGGCAAAGTGCTGCTGGCAGAGGCCAACCAGTGGCCGGAAGACGTGCAAGCCTATTTCGGCGACGGCGACGAATGCCACATGGCCTATCACTTCCCGCTGATGCCGCGCATCTACATGGCGATCGCGCAGGAGGACCGTTTCCCCATCACCGACATCATGCGCCAGACGCCGGAAATTCCGGGCAACTGCCAATGGGCCATGTTCCTGCGCAATCATGACGAGCTGACGCTGGAGATGGTGACCGACGCCGAGCGCGACTACCTGTGGTCGACCTACGCCGCCGATCCGCGCGCGCGCATCAATCTCGGAATCCGGCGACGCCTCGCGCCCTTGATGGACAACGACCGGCGCAAGATCGAACTGATGAACTCGATCCTGATGTCGATGCCGGGCACGCCGATCATCTATTACGGCGACGAGATCGGCATGGGCGACAACATCTATCTCGGCGACCGCAACGGCGTGCGCACGCCCATGCAGTGGACGCCCGACCGCAACGGCGGCTTCTCGCGCGCCGACCCGGCGCAGCTATTTCTGCCCTGCATCATGGACCCGGTCTACGGCTTCTCGGCCGTCAACGTCGAGGCGCAGACCCGTTCGCTCTCCTCGTTGTTGAGCTGGATGAAGCGGCTGATCGCGGTGCGCAAGTCGACCAAGGTATTCGGCCGCGGCACGCTGACCTTCATCCGCCCCGCAAACCGCGCGGTACTCGCCTATGTGCGCCAGCTCGGCGACGAAGCGATCCTCTGCGTCGCCAACATCTCGCGCTCGGCACAAGCGGTCGAACTCGACATGCGCGCCTGGGAGGGCCGAATCCCTCAGGAAATGCTGGGCCGTACCCGCTTTCCCCGTATCGGCGAACTGCCTTACTTGGTGACGCTGCCGCCCTACGGCTTCTTCTGGTTCTCGCTCACGCAGGAAGCCGAGCCCGTGCCGGAAAATGTGTTGCCGCGCGAAATCACCACGCTCGTTCTCGGCCCCGGCTGGGACTCGATGCTGTCCGGCTGGACGCGGCGGACGCTCGAATTCGACGTGCTGCCGGGCTTCCTGCCGGAGCGGCGCTGGTTCGCCGACAAGGCGGCGCGCTCGCTCTCGACGGCATGCTCGGCCGCCATCCCCATTGAGCATGATAACAATCACTTCCTCGCCGCCATCGTCAATGTCAACGGCGATGCCAGCCGCTATTTCCTGCCGCTCACTATCCGCTGGACGCGCTATACGGCGATCGACAAGGGGCCGGCCAGCGTGCTTGCGGCCGTGCGCCGCGGCCCGCGCGAAGGCGTGCTGCTCGACGCCACCGCCGAGCCCGAATTCATCGTCGCGATCTTGACGAAAATCCACGCCGGCGAGACGGTCGGTAACGCGGTCGGCGGAATCGAATTCCGCCCGACCGCGTCGTTCACCGCCGAGCCGCTACCGGAAATCCAGAACGTGACGGCGATCACCCGCGAGCAATCCAATTCGAGCGTGATCGTCGACAACAAATACGTCATCAAGGTGCTGCGCCGCATCACCGCCGGCGTCCATCCGGAAGTGGAAGTCGGTCGCTTCCTCGCCGACGTCGCGCATTTCAAGAACGCGCCGCAACTCCTTGGCTCGGTCGAGCTGAAGGAGGGCGAAAGCCACAGCGCGCTGGCGGTGGTGCACACTTACGTCGAGAACCAGGGCGACGCCTGGAGCGTTACCGCCGCCGCGCTCGACCGGCTGATCGACGAGCACCGGATGCTGGCCGCCGAAGCGCCGCTGGAGAGCCTGGAGCATGCTTCCATGTTGCAACGGATGCGGCAGATCGGCCGGCGCACCGCCGAGATGCACCTCGCTTTTGCCAGTAGCGACGAGGACCCGGCGTTCCGACCGGAGCCGATCTCCGCCGAGGACGTGGCACACTGGACCAACAATCTCGGCGGCCGCACCGAGAACGCCTTCGGGCTGCTTGACCGGCTGCTCAAGAACCTGACGGCGCAATCGGCGCAGCTCGCCCAGCGCCTGCTCGATCACCGCGATGCGGTGATGACCTATATCGAAGGTCAACGGCAGATGGCGTTCGGCGGCCTGAAGATCCGCCATCACGGCGACTTCCATCTCGGCCAGGTGCTGATCGCCAAGGACGACGCCTTCATTCTCGACTTCGAGGGCGAGCCGCGTCGCAGCCTGGAGGAGCGCCGCGCCAAGGCGCCGCCGGCGCGCGACGTCGCCGGCTTCCTGCGTTCGATCGATTATGCGGCGAGCGCAGCCATCGACCGCTCCCCCGACCTCACCGCTGAGGAGCGCGTGAATCTCGACCCGCGCATCCGCGAATGGGCCGCGCATATGCGGGACGCTTATTGGGAGAGCTACCGCGAGGCGCTCGACGGCGACACGCGCCTATGGCCGGCCGACGAAGAGCAGACGCGCGCCCTGCTCGAGCTGTTCCTGCTCGAAAAAGCGCTTTACGAGATCGAATACGAGATCACCAACCGGCCGACCTGGTCGCACATTCCCCTGGAAGCGACGCTGCGCATCCTCGAACAGCGCAAGGTGATCAGCCCATGAGCGACATGACCGATCTTGCTCCAGCCGCCCGCGAGATTATCGCTGGCCGTCACGCCGATCCGTTCAGCTATCTCGGGCCACACACCGAGAACGACCGCAACGTGGTGCGCGTGTTCCTGCCCGACGCCGACCGCGTGGTGGCCGTCGGCGACGGCCAGGAGCACGAGCTCGAGTGCATCGATTCCGCCGGGCTGTTCGCCGGCCCGCTCGACGGGCTGCGGCACTACCGCCTGCGCGCGCGCTTTGGCGAAAACGAAGTGGAGCTGGAAGACCCCTATCGCTTTCCGCCGGTGCTGTCGGACTACGACCTCCATCTGCTCGGCGAGGGCAATCACCTGAAGATGTACGACAAGCTCGGTGCCCATCCGATGGAGATTGATGGCGTCTCCGGCGCAGCCTTCGCGGTCTGGGCGCCGAACGCGCAGCGGATTAGCGTTGTTGGCGATTTCAATTTCTGGGACGGTCGGCGCCACGCCATGCGTGTGCGCGGAAATGGCTATTGGGAAATCTTCGTGCCCGGCGCCAAGCCTGACGACAAATACAAATACGAGATCGTGGCCCGCAACGGCGCGCTGCTGCCGCTGAAATCGGACCCGTTCGGCTTTTCGAGCGAGATGCGGCCGGCCACCGCCTCGGTCGTGGTCGACGCCACGACGTTGCCGCGGCCGGCGCCGGCGCCCGATCACATCAATGCGCTCGACAAACCAATGTCTATCTACGAGGTGCATCTCGGCTCGTGGCGGCGCAAGGGCGAGCGCGGCCAGTATTGGCTAAACTACCGCGAGCTTGCCGAGCAGCTTCCCGCTTATGCCGCCGACATGGGCTATACCCATGTCGAGCTGTTGCCGGTTTCCGAGCATCCCTTCGACGGCTCCTGGGGCTATCAGCCAACCGGCTTGTTCGCGCCCACCAGCCGCTTCGGCACGCCGGAGGATTTCGCTTATCTGATCGACGCTCTGCACAAGGCAGGGCTGGGCGTGCTGCTCGACTGGGTGCCGGGGCATTTCCCCGACGACCCACATGGCCTCGCCAAGTTCGACGGCACCGGCCTCTACGAACACGACGACCCGCGTCAGGGCCGCCATCTCGACTGGGGCACGCTGATCTACAATTACGGCCGCATGGAAGTAACCAACTTCCTGTTGTCGAACGCGCTGTTCTGGCTCGACCGCTACGGCGTCGACGGATTGCGCGTCGATGCGGTGGCCTCGATGCTCTATCTCGACTACAGCCGCCCGGCCGACGCCTGGGTGCCAAACAAGTTCGGCGGCCGCGAGAACATCGACGCCATTGCCTTCCTACGTCGCACCAACACCGAAGTCTTCAAGGACTATCCGCAGACCACCACCGCGGCCGAAGAATCCACTGCCTGGCCGATGGTGTCACGGCCGGTCGATTGGGGCGGGCTCGGCTTCGGCTACAAGTGGAATATGGGCTGGATGCACGACACCTTGGACTACATTTCCAAGGACCCGATCTACCGCCGCCATCACCACGGCAACATCCTGTTCGGGATGCATTACGCCTTTTCGGAAAACTTCATCCTACCGCTGTCGCACGACGAAGTTGTGCACGGCAAGCGCTCGATCCTCGGCCGCATGCCGGGCGACAACTGGCAGCGCTTCGCCAACTTGCGTGCTTATTACGCCTTCATGTTCGGCCACCCCGGCAAGAAGCTGATGTTCATGGGTTCGGAGTTTGGCCAGGACACCGAGTGGAATCACGACATCAGCCTGCCGTGGCACCTGACCGAGCAGCAAGGCCACGCCGGCATCCAGCGGCTGGTGCGCGACCTCAACAAGCTTTACCGCGACACGCCGGCGCTGCACGCGCTCGACTGCGACGCCGCCGGCTTCGAGTGGCTGGTCGCCGACGATGCCGCCCACAGCGTGTTCGCCTGGCTGCGCAAGGGCAAGAACTTCAACGAGCGCTGCGTGGTGATCGTCAATTTCACCCCGGAGGTATTGCGCGACTACCGCGTGCGCGTACCCTTTGCGGGAACGTGGCGGGAGGTATTGAATTCCGATGCGGCGGTTTATGGCGGAAGCAATACCGGCAACGCCGGCGCCGTCTCCACCGTTGTGACGCGCGACAGCCCGGAGCTTCATCTTGTCCTCCCACCCCTTGCTGCCGTCTTTCTCGTTCCTGAAGTCTAGCGGTCACGTGGGCGCCGGCGCGCCCTACCCGCTCGGGGCGACCTGGGACGGCCGCGGTACCAACTTCGCGCTGTTCTCTGCAAACGCGACGCGCGTCGACCTCTGCCTGTTCGACGGCGCCGGCCGGCGCGAGACCGGCCGCATCCCGCTGCCGGAGCATAGCGAGAACGTCTGGCACGCCTATCTGTCCAATGTGACCCCCGGGCAACTTTACGGCTATCGCGTGCACGGCCCCTATGAGCCCGAGGCCGGTCACCGCTTTAACCCCAACAAGCTGTTGATCGACCCTTACAGCAAGCAGCTCGCCGGGCAGTTCACCTGGACCGACGCGCATTTCGGCTACCGCACGGGGCACAAGGCTGCGGATTTGTCGTTCGACCGGCGCGATAACGCCCGCAATATGTATAAATCGGTGGTCGTCGACGTGGCGCACACCTGGACGGCCGAACGGCGGCCGCAAACCGCCTGGCAGGACACCATCCTTTACGAGGCACACGTCAAAGGCCTGACCGAACAGCGCTGGGACCTACCGAAGGAACTGCGCGGGACGTATCGCGCTCTCGTCGAGCCGCGCACGATCGCGCATTTGCGCAAGCTCGGCGTCACCTCGATCGAACTACTGCCGGTGCACGCCTTCCTCGACGATCGAGTGCTGGCCGACCGGAACCTGCGCAACTATTGGGGCTACAACACGCTGAGCTTCTTCGCGCCTGAGGCCCGTTACAGCACCGGCACCAACATCATCAACGACTTCCGCGCGACGGTCGGCGCGCTGCATGACGCCGGCATCGAGGTGATCCTTGACGTCGTCTACAACCACACCGCCGAGGGCAACCAGATGGGCCCGACGCTGTGCTATCGCGGCATCGACAACGCTTCCTATTACTGGCTCAAGCCGGACGAGCCGCGCTACTACGACGACTTCACCGGCACCGGCAACGCGCTCAAGCTCGCGCATCCACGCGTGCTGCAGATGGTGATGGATTCGCTCAGGCTGTGGGTGCAGGCGTTCCACGTCGACGGCTTTCGCTTCGATCTGGCAACGACACTCGGGCGCGGGCCGGCCTTCGAGCCCACTGCGCTGTTTTTCGCCGCCATCCGCCAGGATCCGGTGCTCTGCCACGTCAAGTTGATCGCCGAGCCCTGGGACGTCGGCGCCGGCGGATATCAGGTCGGCGCCTTCCCGACCGGCTGGTCGGAATGGAACGACTTCTACCGCCATACCGCGCGCCGCTTCTGGCGCGGCGACGGCAATCTGATCGGCGACCTCGCCCACTGCATGACCGGCTCGGCCGCGCAGTTCCATCACAACGGCCGCAGCCCACGCGCCAGCATCAACCACGTCACCGTGCACGACGGCTTCACGCTCGCCGACTGGGCGAGTTACGAGCACAAGCACAACGAAGCTAATGGCGAGGACAACCGCGATGGCGCCGACGACAGCCAAAGTACCAATTGCGGCGTCGAAGGTCCGACCGACAATGAGGAAATTCTCGCGCTGCGCCGGCGGCTGCGGAAGAACCAGCTCGCCACCTTGTTCCTGGCGCAGGGCGTGCCGCTGCTGCTCGCCGGCGATGAAGTGGCCAACAGCCAGGGCGGCAACAACAACACCTATTGCCAGGACAACCCAACCGGATGGATCGACTGGTCGAATCTCGGATCTGAGGACGACTTCACCAGCTTCATCGGCGAACTGACGCGGCTGCGCCAGCGCTTCCCCCAGCTCAAATCGCAGAAATGGATGGAGGGCCACGGCGCCGACGACACATACGACGTGAAATGGCTGACGCCCGCCGGCACCGAGATGCAAGATGCCGACTGGAACTATCCCGACGGGCGCTTTCTTTCCTACGTGCTGGCGGGGCCGGGTGGAACCGGCGAACCACTCTACATCGTACTCAACGGCGCCGACCATGTCGTCAAGATCATTTTTCCACCATGGCCAGGCGTGGCGCGCTGGCTATGCCTGCTCGACACCGCTAACGGCGAGTTACCATCGGGCTCGCACGCGCCCGGTGTCACCTGGAACGCGGAAGCACGGTCGGTGCTGATCTTCACGGGGCGGCCGTGACCCGACAATATCGCTTCGGACCGCTGCTCTCGGACGCGGGCGTCACCTTCCGCCTGTGGGCGCCGGCAGCACGCGACGCCGCGTTGCTGCTCGACGCGCCGGTGCCGATGACGCGGATCGGCGGCTGGTTCGAAACGCACGTGGCGGACGCCGGACCCGGCACGCGCTATCGCTTCCGCATCGACGGCGAACTCGACATACCGGACCCGATCTCGCATTTCCAGCCGAACGATATCACCGGCCCGAGCGAGGTGATCGACCACAGCGTCTACCGCTGGCAATGCGCCGGCTGGAAAGGCCTGCCGTGGGAGCGCGCGGTGTTCCTGGAAACCCACGTCGGCACCTTCACACCTGAGGGCACCTACCGCGCGATGGCGGCCAAGCTCGATCATCTTGCCGATACCGGCATCACTGCGCTTGAACTGATGCCGCTCGCTGATTTTCCCGGCCGCTGGAATTGGGGCTATGACGGGGTGCTGCCGTTCGCGCCCGATAGCGCCTATGGCACCCCCGACGACCTGAAGGCGCTGATTGACGCCGCGCACGCGCGCAGGATCATGGTGATCCTCGACGTGGTCTATAATCACTTTGGACCTGAAGGCAATTATCTGCACCGTCTCGCGCCGCCATTCTTCGCCAAGGCGCATACTCCCTGGGGCGTCGCCATCGATTATCGCGTGCCGGAAGTCCGCGCCTACGTGATTGAGAATGCGCTGCACTGGCTGCGAGACTACCGCTTCGATGGATTGCGGTTGGACGCCGTGCACGCGATTGTCGATCCGGGCGAACCGCATATCCTCGACGAGCTCGCCAAGGCGGTGAACTTGCTGGCCGCCGAATGCGGAAGGCATATTCACTTGGTCCTGGAGAATGACGACAACGCCGCGCAATTCCTGACGCCGGAAGCAAAGGTCTCGGATGGCTTCTATCGCGCGCAATGGAATGACGATTATCATCATGCTTGGCACGTGCTGCTGACGAAAGAGAGCGGCGGCTACTACCGCGACTATCAGGGCGTGGCTGCGCACGTCGCACGCGTGCTGGCGCAAGGCTTTTCCTATCAAGGCGAAGCCTCCGCCCATCGCGGTGACCAATTGCGCGGTGGAGCATGTGGGCATCTACCACGCGCCGACTTCGTCAACTTCATTCAGAACCACGACCAGATTGGCAACCGGCCATTTGGTGAACGGCTGTCCGTGCTGGTCAGACCCGAAGCGCTGGAAGCCGCGCTCGCCGTGCTGATGCTCCAGCCCTCGCCGCCGCTGATGTTTATGGGCGATGAATGGGGCGCGACCGAGCCGTTTCTCTTTTTCTGCGACTTCAAAGGCGATCTCGGCGAGGCCGTGCGCAAGGGCCGCAAGGCTGAGTACGCCGAATGGCACACGCAGGCCGGCGACGGCATTCCCGATCCACTGGCGAAAGAGACCAGGGATGCGGCGGTGCTCGACTGGAGCGTTTTAAACGAACCAGCGCACGCCAAACAACTCGTGCTTGTCCGTGCGTTGCTGAAAGTCCGCCGCGAGCACATTGCGCCGCTGCTGCTAGCGATGAACGGCGCAGGCGAAGCCAGTCTTGAAAGCAGTTTGCTGCGTGCGAACTGGCCCGCCGGCGGCAAGACGCTGATGCTGCTGGCCAATCTCTCCGAGAGTGCCAAGCTGCGACCGGACGCGTTAAGCTGGGGCGTTCCGATCTGGGGCGAAACTCCGCCGCAAGAATTGCCGCCCTGGTCCGTGTACGCTGCCATCGGAGGCACGTAATGCCACCCGCGGTGCCGCTTGCGACCTACAGGCTGCAGCTCACCAAGGATTTCGATTTCGACGCCGCGGCGGCGCTCGCGCCCTATCTCAAGCAACTCGGCATCACCCATCTCTACGCCTCGCCGTTTCTGAAAGCGCGTCCCGGCAGCACGCACGGCTACGACATCGTCGACCACGACCGGCTCAATCCCGAGCTCGGCGGCGAGGAAGGCTTCGCCCGCTTAAGCGAGGCGTTGAAGGCCAACGACCTCGGGCTGATTCTCGATTTCGTGCCGAACCACATGGGCGTTAGCCATTCCGACAACACCTGGTGGCTGGATGTGCTCGAATGGGGCCAGCGCTCGCCTTACGCGTCGTTCTTCGACATCGACTGGGACGCCCTGCCGCACCGCCGCCATCCCGGCGTGCTACTGCCAATCCTCGGCCGCCCTTATGGCGACGCGTTGCAGGCCGGCGAGATCGAGCTGAAATACGACGCCGAGACCGGCAGCTTCGCCGCCTGGTATTTTGATCACAAACTGCCCATCAACCCGCAGCGCTACAGCGAAATACTGCGCACCATCGTGACCGCCGCGGACGCTGCGGAAGACCCGGCCGGCCATGCGCTTATCGTGCTTGCCGACGACTACCGCGCGCAAGGTGCGCCGTCCTACAGAGACGCGGCCGCGCTCAAGCAGCGCCTGCGCGAGATCGAAGGCGCGCCACAGGTGATCGAAGGCGGACTTGCCGCCTACCACAGTGACAACGAGGCCGGCACCGCAGCCCTGCACCGCCTGCTCGAGCGACAGAACTACCGCCTAGCCTATTGGCGCGTGGCGTTTTCGTCGGTCAACTACCGCCGCTTCTTCGACATCAACGACCTTGCGGGCTTGCGCGTCGAAAACCCCGCTACCTTCCGCGCTATCCACAAGCTGGTGGCGCGGCTGATCGGCGAGAACAGGCTGCAGGGACTGCGCCTCGACCACATCGACGGCCTGCGCGATCCGGTTCAATACACCCGCCGCCTGCGCCATCTCGTCCAGAAGGCGCGGCGGCAGGCAAAGTTGCGCGGGGCCTTCTATGTGGTGGTTGAGAAGATCCTCGCCGACGACGAGCCGCTGCCGCATTTTCCCGGCGTCGCCGGCACCACCGGTTACGAATGGCTCAACGTCATCTCGCGCATCCTGGTCGATGGCATTGGCCTCGACCCGCTGGAACGCACCTGGCGCGACTTCACCGGCGAGCGCGCCACGTTCGAGAGCATGGTGGAGGCGGCCAAACGAACGGTCATCGAAACCATGCTGGCGAGCGAGTTCACCGTGCTGTGCCGGGCACTGGCGCGCATCGCCGCCGGCCATCTCTCGACGCGCGACTTCACCATCGACCGCCTGCGTGCCGCCCTGCAGGCCTATGTGCTCGCCTTTCCGGTCTACCGCACCTACGTCACCGCAGCCGGCGCCTCGCCGGGAGACCGCAAGCTCATCGAGGACGCGATTGCGCGCGCGCGCGACAATTGGGAAGGCCCCGACCCGGGCATCTTCGATTTCCTACGCGATGTCATCACACTCGATCTCGCCCATAACCCTGCCTACAGCGCGCCGCGCGTGCGCAATTTCGCGCTCAAGCTGCAGCAGTTTACCGGGCCGCTGACCGCCAAGGCGCTCGAAGACACAGCCTTCTACCGCTATCACCGGCTGATCGCGCTCAGCGAGGTCGGCGGCGAACCAGCGCTGCCGGCGCTTTCCCGCGACGAGTTTCATCGCCGCCAGCAGCAGCATGCCGAGACCGAACCGAACGGGCTCACCGCCACTGCCACCCACGACACCAAGCGCGGCGAGGATGCCCGGGCGCGTATCCTGGCGCTGTCGGAGTTCGCCGGCGAATGGGACGAGGCCGTGCATGAATGGCGCACCCAAAACGCGCCGCTGATCCGTCACGGCAACGGCGAGCGCCGCCCGTCGCTTGGCCACGAATATATGCTCTATCAGGCGCTGATCGGGGCCTGGCCCGACCGCCGTGACGCGGATTTCACTGAGCGCATGGTCGGCTACGCCATCAAAGCCGCGCGCGAAGGCAAGGAAGAAACAAATTGGACCAACAACAACCAGCCTTACGAAGCGGGACTCGAGCAGTTCGTGCGCAATTTGCTCGATGAGAAGATTTCAACGCCCTTCCTCGATTCGTTTGCGAATTTTGCTGAGCGGACGGCGCTGCTTGGCGCGCTTAACGGGCTCTCGCAACTTGCGCTGAAGGTATTGCTGCCCGGCGTGCCGGATTTCTACCAAGGCACAGAATTCTGGGACTTCTCGCTGGTCGATCCCGACAACCGCCGGCCGGTCGATTTCGACGCGCGCGCCGGCGAACTGACGAGCGGACCCGAGGACTGGCAGAAGCTCGCCACAAATTGGCGCGACGGCCGCATAAAGATGTCATTAACGCGCAGCCTGCTGAAGTTGCGGCACGAGCATGGTGAATTGTTTCGGCGCGGCAGCTATGAGCCGCTCGCTGTTGCGGGGCCGCAGGCTGAGCATGTCATCGCCTTTGCAAGAACCTGGAAGCGCCAGCAGCTCATCGTCGCCGTTGCGCGACATTTCGCCCCGTTCACCGACGGCGGCCGGCACTGGCCCGCTGGGATGGACGCGGTCATCGATCCGCCGAGGCCAGGAAATTTCATCGATGTCATCGACCCGTATCCGAGATTTCGTACGACTGACTTAAATCTCGTGCATTTTTTTCGCCAAATGCCGGTCAGCGTTTTACGCCGCGTTTGAGCGAGATGCCGCATCCATGCGCGTCCTGCCGAATCGTTTGACTCGAGGCGGAACCATCACATCCGAGGCGCGTTGCCAGCGTGTTGCGAATATTCGCGACTATCAATCGGGTGGTGCCATTGTCATCTGGCCGTCACAAAAAGCAGAGTGGAAGAAAGATTGATATGGATCAAAGCGAAGTTCCATCAGCCTCGTTGAATGGCATGATTCTTGAATTCAACCATACAAGATAATTTGGCGAGTGGGGCTTAACCGCCATGGACATTGTCGTATCCAATCGGGTGGCGCGACTAACGCCCGGTGGACCCATGGTCGGAGGGCTGGCGGCCGCATTGCTGCCGGCGGTAAAAAAATCCGGCGTGGTCTGGTTTGGCTCCAGCGGAAAATTGCGCGATATCGAGCCCGGTGACGCTCCGCTAGTGGAGGTAGAAAGCTACGGCCGCGGCACCATCGCGCGCGTCGACCTGCCCGAACAGCATTATACCGGCTTCTACGAGGGCTATGCTAATTCCTGCCTGTGGCCTGTCCTGCATTCGCGCACCGACCTCGCCCACGCCCGCGTTGAAGACTATGCCTCCTATTGCGCAGTCAATGCCTATATGGCCCGCACATTGGCGAGTTTCGCCACGCGCAATTCCACCTTCTGGATTTACGATTATCACTTCCTGCCGCTCGGCCGCGAATTGCGCCGGCTCGGCGTCCGGGAGAAAATTGGCTTTTTCCTGCACACGCCGTGGCCCGGGCGGCGCACGATTGCGCACCTCGCGCAGCACCGCGAACTGGCCGAGGCGATGCTCGCCTACGACCTGATCGGCTTCCAGACCGACCGCGACCTCGACAATTTCGCCAGCATCCTGCGCCACGAATTGCACATTCCGGGCAAAGGCATGAGCTTCGAAGGGCCTTACGGCACGTGCCGGCTCGGCACCTTCCCAATCGGCATCGACACCGAGGAATTCGCCGACAGCGCACTTGACGTCGTCAACGACGCCGACGTGCAGCGGCTGCGCGCCAGCTTGGCCGAGTCGAAGATGATCGTGGGCGTCGACCGCATCGACTACTCCAAGGGTCTCAGCCAGCGCTTTCAGGCTTTCGACCATCTGCTGA
Organism: uncultured Pseudomonadota bacterium; assembly: GCA_963732895.1. Classification (GTDB taxonomy): domain Bacteria; phylum Pseudomonadota; class Alphaproteobacteria; order Rhizobiales; family Xanthobacteraceae; genus Pseudolabrys. The sequence continues at coordinate 452,981 of CAVTBG010000015.1, forward strand.
CCCGCTATCCCGGGCTCAAGCGCCGGCTCACCTATTTGCAGATCGCGGTGCCCTCGCGCTCGAACATCGCCAGCTACCGCGCGCTGCAGCGTCAACTGGCGGCCCAGGTCGGCGACATCAACGGCCGCCACGGCGAAATCGACTGGGCGCCGTTGCGCTACCTCAACGAGGGTTTCTGCCAGTCGACGCTGGCCGGCTTCTACCGTTCGGCCGCGATCGGCCTAGTGACGCCGCTGCAGGACGGCATGAACCTAGTGGCGAAGGAATACGTCGCCGCCCAGAGCCCAGAGAACCCGGGCGTGCTGGTGCTGTCGAAGTTCGCGGGCGCCGCGCGCGAACTCGAGGCGGCCCTGTTGGTCGATCCCCATGACATCGAGGGCGTCGCGCGCCGCATCGCCGCCGCCCTGGCGATGCCGCTCGCGGAACGCCGCGCCCGCTGGCAGCACATGATGGACGCGCTGCTGCGCCATTCGGTCCACGCCTGGTTCGCCGAGTTCATGCAGGCGTTGAAATTGCCGGAGGACGACAACGTTATCCCGCTGGAACTGGCCAAGGCGCCGCCGTTGCGTGCCGCCAAGCGCGATTCAGCCTGGGCGGCACACCTCTGATCCTTGGTACCCGGAGGGCGTCCGGTTCGGCTGCCTGACGCCAGCCTATTGCGAAACGCGCGCTTTTTTATAAATCCGAGCGCGTTCTGCTTCATCTCGGGAACTTTCCGTTGCCATCGCCGTTTCATGATCGATGATAAGAATCGTTGGGCTTTCACTCGCCCAACGAGATGTTTGGTTTTTTTCCCGCACGGCTTTTGCTGGACGTGTGTCGGCGTATGAAGTGCCCGGTTTCGGGTGCAACTTTCGATGAAATGTACGAGTTCATGGGACTGAACGAGCCTGCCGGACCCGCCATTGTGAAAACGGCACGTCGGTGGCGCGCGCGCTCGATTGCCGGTATCTATATTCTGGCGTTGATCTTGACCGCTGCCGGCTCCGGCCGGCTTGCGGCTGCGACGGGCGGCTACACCCAACAACAGGCGTTGGCCGGCCAACAGGTTTTTACCCAATATTGCGCCAAGTGCCACGGCCCGCAGTTGCAGGGGCAGGCCGGCCCGCCACTCGCCGGGCCGAAATTCGCCGCCAATCTCGCCTACAGCAAGATGTCGGCGCAACAGATGTTCACTTTCATCAAGACACAGATGCCGGCCGACAAGCCCGCCAGCCTGACCACGCAGCAATATCTGCAGGCGCTGGCCTACATTCTTTCCCGGAACGGATATCCCGTCGGATCGGCACCGCTGAGCGAACAGACGCTCAGTCAGGTCAAGCTGCTGCCCTATCCGGGGTCGAACGGCGCGCAACACAATAGTCAGGCGAGCACGCAATCACATTTTCAGTAACTCAAGGGGGCGGCAGAAGTAAAACACCCGAGGAGTTAAGACGATGAACGGTCTCTTGCGCGCACTTGTCGCTACCGGCCATCGCGCCTGTCCGCATGGATTGGCGCTTGGTGTTTCCACTGCAGCTTTGGCCCTGGTGCTTCAGACGCCCGTTGCCCAGGCCCAGTCTCAGCAAAACGAAATCGTCAAGAGCGACACCAGCCAGTCGGTGCAGGGCATGGTGCCGTCGGGCATGGACGTCAACGTTTCCGACGACAACATGAAGGCGGCAGGCAGGAACCGCAGAGACTGGCTGCTGCACGGGCGCACTTATTCCAACCAGCGCTATACGCCACTGCGGCAGATCAACGCCCGCAACGTGCGTGGGCTGAAGCCGGTCGCGCTCATCCAGACCGCCATGCCGGCGAGCTTCGAGACCACGCCCATCGTCGTCGACGGCGTCATGTACGCAACCACGCCGGTGGTCGACAGCAAGATGAAGATTATGGCCTTCAATGCCGCCAGCGGCGACCGCATCTGGGAGACCACCTATGATCTCGGCGACTTCAAGATCTGCTGCGGGCCGGTGAACCGCGGCGTCGCCGTCGGTTACGGCAACGTCTACGTGCTCACGCTCGACGACAAGCTGCTGGCGCTCGACGCCAAGGACGGCAAGAAGAAGTGGGAGGCCAAGCTTGCCGATCCGCGCGCCGGCTTCTCCGAAACGATGGCGCCGCAGCTCTACGACGGCAAGGTTATCGTCGGTAGCTCCGGTGGTGAATGGGGGATCCGCGGCTTCGTCGCCGCGTACAACGGCAAGACCGGCAAGCAGGACTGGCGCTGGCAGGCCACCGATTCGAATACCTTCGAGGGCGATTCCTGGAAGAGCGGCGGCGGCATGGTGTGGACGACGCCGGCGATCGACCCCAAGCGCGGGCTGGTGATCTTCTCCACCGGTAATCCCAACCCCGACCTCAACGGCGAGGCCCGCAAAGGTGACAACCTCTGGACCGACTCGATCGTCGCGCTGGACGTCAACACCGGCAAGCTGAAATGGGCCTATCAGGAGGTCAAGCACGATGTCTGGGACTACGACGCCGTCAGCAACGTGGTTCTGTTCGACGTGCATGAGCACGGCAAGACTATTCCGGCGGCGGGCGAAGCCGGCAAGGTCGGCTGGTTCTTCATCGTCAACCGCGACACCGGCAAGCTGATCCGCAAGTCGGAACCGTTCGTGCCGCTGTCGAAGAACATGTTTACCACGCCGACCAAGGAAGGCGTGGAGATGCTGCCGGGCGCCAATGGCGGCGCCGAATGGTCGCCGCCGGCCTATTCGCCGAAGACGCAGGACGTCTACATCCTCGGACTCAACCAACTCATGACCTTCACCACCTCGGAGGTGACCAACCTTCCGGGCACCATCCGGCTCGGCAGCACGTTCGCGAACGTCAAGGGCGACAAGGCGCAGCAGAGCGGCACTTTCACCGCCATCAACGTCGAGAACGGCAAGGTCGACTGGCAGGCCAAGGTACCGCAGCCGATGATGGGCGGCGCGCTCGCCACCGCTGGCAACCTGGCGTTCACCGGCGAGGGTAATGGCTGGTTCGACGCTTTCAACGCCAGGACCGGCCACAAGCTGTGGCACTATAACCTGGGCGCCGGCGTCAACGCCCCGCCGATTACCTACGAGGTCGACGGCAAACAATATGTGGCGGTCGCCGCCGGCGGCAACTTCCAGCTCGGTTATCCGCGTGGCGACGTCATCGCCATCTTCGCGCTCAGCTCAAGCCCGCGGCGGCGGCACGCAAGTCTGCATCACCGGCGCTGAGTGGACGACTTCATCCCTCTCCTCGCAACGCGGGGAGAGGGACAACAAGCATATCGCGTCATGTGAGTTCGGTTTTTAGGAGTTCCTCCGCCGGACTCTGTGCTCGGGCCGTCGAAACGCAACCAAGCGTGGAGGACGACGCAGAACTTACCGTCGCTACAGCGGATTAATGCGACGCTTCGCGTTGCTCCGGCGGCAGGTCGTCGTCGGACAGGACGCGCAAGGCGGCGCCCTCAACGTCATTGTATTGGCCGCTGCGCAGCGCCCACAGAAAGGCGAACAGGCCGATCAGGCCCAAGCCCACTGCCATTGGAATGAGATAGACCAGCACATTCATGTGCGACCTCCGCCTTCGCGCCGCGAGCCGCCCCCTCTCGCACGCATGGCATTCAGCGTCACCATCATCGACGATCCGGACATGGCGAGCGCCGCGATCAGCGGCGTCACCAGGCCGGCGATGGCAACCGGCACCGCAATGGTATTGTAGACTGCGGCCAGCCACAGATTCTGTGTCATCAACGCGCGCGCGCGGCGCGCTACGGCAAGCGCCTCTGCCACAGGCGCCAGCGGCTCGCCGAGGAATACCGCATCGGCTTGCGCCTGCGTCAGATCGGCGGCGGCAATCGGCGACAGCGAAACGTGGGCCGCGGCGAGCGAAGGTGCGTCATTGAGGCCGTCGCCAACCATCAGCACGTGGCGGCCTTCGCTCTTGAGCGTCTCAATATAGGCGATCTTCTCGGTCGGGGTCAGTTCGCCCTGCCAACGAGTGATACGAAGCGCGCGCGCAACCGGCGCCACCGCCTCATTGCGGTCGCCGGAAAGAATATGCAAATCATAGCCGCACCCCGCGAGCCTTTTGACCACTGCCACCGCATCGGGCCTGAGCTTCTGGCTGATCGCGAACGCAGCCGAGCGCCCGCGATGGGTGAACATGAGCATGGACGTGTCGGGCCGCAGCGCGACGACCTGCGACAGGCCGCAGAAGGCGGGGTTGCCGAGCCGAGCCTCGGCGCCATCAACAATGGCGCGCACGCCCTGCCCCGGCTCCTCAGTCGCGAGGTCGAAAGGTGTGGCGCTTTCGGCTTCGCGCGCGAGCGCAAGTGCTAGCGGGTGTCGGCTCGACAGCGCCAGACGCGCCGCCATCTGCAACAGATCGGGCGCGATCTCAGTGGCATTGGTGACACGCGGTTCTGGCAAGGTGAGCGTGCCGGTCTTGTCGAAGACAATGGTGTCGGCTTCCGCCAGCCGCTCGATAGCATCGCCGGCATTGAGGATGACGTTGGCGCGGAACAGCGCGCCGGAAGCGACCACCTGCACGGCGGGGATCGCCAACGACAGCGCGCATGGGCAGGTGATGATCAGCACGGCGATGGCGGTCACCACCGCGTCGTGCAGCGAGGCGCCGGCGATCAGCCAGCCAACGCCGGTGAGCGCGGCTGTCAGATGCACCATGGGTGCATAGATGCGCGCGGCGCGGTCGGCGAGTTGGCGGGTACGCGACTTGGCGCTTGCGGCCTTTTCCAGGAGCCGCTCGATTTCATCGATCAGCGAGTCATCGCCGGACGCCGTGACGCGCACGGTGAGCGCGCCGGAATAGTTCATGCTGCCGGCATAGACCTTGGCGTTGACCAAGACCTTGCGGTGCGTGGTCTCGCCGGTGATCAGGCTTTCATCGATCTCGGAAGCACCGCTCACGATCACGCCGTCGGCCGGCACCCGCTCGCCGGGCCGCACCAGCACGCGGTCACCGGGTATCAGCGCCGCCACCGGCACGCTGACCAATTCGTCGCCGGCGAAACGGCGCGCGGTATCGGCCTTGAGCGCCGCCAGGTTGCCCGCCACCGCCCGCGTCTTGCGTCGCATGGCGTGATCGAGCGTGCGCCCGAGCAGCAGGAAGAACAGCAGCATGATCGCGGAATCGAAATAGGCGTCGTGCGCGTGATCGGCGGTCTCGATCAGCGACATAGCAAGCGCGAGGCTGACGCCAACCGTGATCGGCACGTCCATGTTGAGCGAGCGCGCCCGCAAGGCACGCCAAGCGCTGGTAAAGAACGGTCGGCCGGCGTAGGCCGCGGCCGGCAGCGCGATCAGAGCCGAGGCCCAGTGGAAGAAGTCGCGAGTTCGAGGGCGTCATGTCGCTGCCCGACCACACCGATACGGACAGCAGCATGATGTTCATTGCGGCAAAGCCGGCGACCGCCAGATAGCGCGTAAGGCGGCGCGCTTCGGCGGCCTCTTCCTCTTCGGCGCGCTGCGGCACGAACGGATAGCCGTGATAGCCGATACGCTCCAGTGTCTCGACGATCTGCACCGGCCTGATCTCGCCGTCGGACCAGGCGACGTGCAGGCGGCGATTGGTGAAGTTAAGCCGCGCCTCGGTGACGCCGGGCAGATCTTTCACCGCGCTTTCGATGCGCGCGATGCAACCACCGCAATGCACGCCCTCCACCGCCAGATCCATGCCGAGCGTGTGCTCGCCGCAAGGCCTGGCGTAAAGTGAAAGATCGAGGGCGGTGTCAGCCATTTCAGTGTCTCGGCTCGGTGCCTCACTCTCCGCTCATTCCCGCGCGAGCGGGAATCCAGTGCTGCAACCGAAACTCACTCCTTTCCGCCCCCGATCCCCGCTTTGACCGGAATGGGCGGTGGTTGGGCTATTTCAACACGATCTCGCTGCGCGAGCGGAACATGCGCCGGTCACCACGATAGAAGTCGACGATCAGCTCCCAACGGCCGGATTGCGCATGGGCTTCGCCGTGAAAGGCGCCGGTGCCGGTCTTGCGCATAGGGATGACGTGGTCGCGCCGGGAGTCGGCGGGATGCCAGAGGCGCGCGTCTGCGGTCAGTCCGCTGACCGGTTGTCCCTTCGCATCGCGCACCGTCATATCGAGCACCGCCTCGCCGACACGGTCGAGGTCGAGTTTGCCACCTACTTTCCAGCGCAGCGCGTCCTGACGCATTGCGCGAGCGACTTCGTCCTCGAACATCTGGCCGGCCTTGTAGGAGCTCTGAGTTTCCACGCCCCCGAACGTCGAAATCGCCGCCTTCGCCATGATTCCGTTGACCACGAACACGACGCCGAAGAAGCCGATCAACCAGAGCAGCACGGCTCGGCCGGTGAGTTCGCGGGGCTTATCGCTTCGGGAAAAGAGCGTCATGGTTCACCTCGGAGCCTCGGGCGCGAAAAAATGATCGCGCACCTGCGTGACCAGACCTGTATCGACGTCGATCAGCTTGAAAGTGATCGGGCTCGACACCGGCGGCGCCGTTCGGCTGTAATCGGTGACCGTAACGCGCACTTCGCGGGTGGTGTCGGGACCGACATCGACCACCAAGCGCCCGTCGGCGCGCTGCGGCACGCCGACGAAGTCTATGAGTGCGGCCGGCAGGCCATCGGTCGCGACGATGAATTCGCGCTTTTTGAGGTCCTTGTTGACGATGCGGATGGTGTAGCCGTTGCGCAAGGCGCCATCGGATAACCGCACAAAAATCGGGTTGCGGTCGTGGATGACGTCGATGCCTTGGTCGCCGCGGGTGGCAAGCGTGTAGATCATTATGCCGCCGGCGATCGCGATGACGGCGGCGTAAAGCAGCGTGCGCGAGCGGAAAAGCCGGACGATCGGCTCCAAGCCCTCCAAGCGCCGCTTGATGTTCATGTCGGTGTCGTAACCGATCAGCCCGGTGTGACGGCCAAGCTTGACCATGACGTTGTCACAGGCGTCGATGCATAGCCCGCACTGGATGCAGCCGAGATTGGCGCCGTCGCGAATATCGACGCCGGTCGGACAGACGTGCACGCATTGCAGACATTCGACGCAGTCGCCGGCCGGTTTACCTTCGGCGCGCAATTGCTCGGCCTTCTTGACCGAGCAGCGCGGCTCGCCGCGGTCGTAGCGATAGGTGACGTTGAGCGCATATTCGTCGGTCAGCGCGGCCTGGATGCGCGGCCACGGGCACATATAGAGGCAGACCTGCTCGCGCATGTGGCCGGCGAGCGCGTAGGTCGTAAAAGTAAGAATGCCGATAAAGGCATAGGCGACGAGTGGCGCCTGGCCTGTGGCGAGTTCCTTCACCAGCGTCGGCGCGTCGGCGAAATACAGTACCCAGGCGCCGCCGGTCCACCACGCCACCATCAGCCAGAGGAAATGTTTGACGCACTTGCGCGCCCAGGTCACCGCCGACCAGCGCTTGCGGTCCCGCTGCATGTGCTCGCGGCGGTCGCCTTCAACAAAGCGCTCGATGGCGAGGAACAGGTCGGTCCACACCGTCTGCGGGCAGAGGTAGCCACACCAGATGCGGCCGGCGACCGCGTTCATCAGGAACAGCACCATCGCCGCCAGGATCAGCAGGCCGGTAAGGTAATAGACTTCCTGCGGCCAGATCTCGATGAAGAAGAAGTAGAAGCGCCGGGTCGGAAAGTCGATCAGCACTGCCTGGTGCGGCGCGTTGGGGCCGCGATCCCAGCGCACGAACGGCAACAGGTAATAGACGCCGAGTGTGATGACCAGCACCGCCCATTTGATCTGGCGGAACAGGCCGTGCGTGCTCTGCGGATAGATCTTGCGCCGCGGTGCATAGAGCGGGATTTCATCTTCGGGCGGCTCCGGAGGAGCACCGTGGACTTCGGCCGCCTCGACGAGGCGCCCGAGCTCGGAGACATTCGCTGCTGAATGCTCAAGCGATGCAGTCGTGGCGGCCGTCATGTTGCTGTCACTCCGTCCAAGCCGTTACTTCACTCCGCCACCAAAGGTCCAGACATAGACGGTCAGGGCCTTGATGGTCGGATCGCTGAGGCGCCCGCCCCAAGCCGGCATCACGCCGCCGCGGCCGTTGGTGATGGTCTGCACGATGGTCTCCTTGGAGGAGCCGTAAAGCCAGATCTTGTCGGTCAGATTAGCCGAGCCGAGCTCCAGCTTGCCCTTGCCGTCGGGACCGTGACAGACCGCGCAGTTGGTCGCGAAGAGTTGCTTGCCGGCGGCGAGATCGGCGCCGGGCTCGACGCCCAATCCCGACAGCGAACGCACGTAGTTGGCGACCTGTGAAATCTGGTCGGGCTTGAGAACGCCGTTGGCACCGCCGAAGGGCGGCATGTTGCCCAGGTGACCCTTGTCATCGCCGGAGCGCGCGCCGTGGATGATGGTCTGTTCGATCTGCGCGAGCTTGCCGCCCCACAGCCAGTCGTCGTCGTTGAGGTTGGGATAGCCCTTGGCCCCGCCGCCGCCGGCGCCATGGCAGGGCGCACAGTTGTCTGCAAAAGCGACGCGTCCCTCGGCGCGGGCAAAGTCGAGTAACTCCGTGTTGCTGACGATCTGCGGCAGCGAAGCCGCGGCGAGCTTGGTGACCATCGGCCCGCGCTGCGCGCGCAGCTCCTTGAGGTCGGTCTCGACCGCGGCGCGCGCGTGCCAGCCGAGCACGCCCTGCGTCGAGTTGTTGATCAGCGGCCAGGCCGGATAAAGCACCCAGTAGCCCACCGCCCAGATGATGCAGAGGTAGAACAGCCACAACCACCAGCGCGGCAGCGGGGTGTTGAGCTCACGGATGCCGTCCCACTCATGGCCGGTAGTCGCGGTTCCGGTCAGCTTGTCGACTTCTTTGTGTTCTTCGGCCACCGGTCAGTCCTCCTGCAGCGGAATGCGTGCCGCGTCATCAAATCGCTTCTGTTGCTTGCGCGAGGGCCACAGGGCGTAGACCAACACCACCAGAAAGAGCGCGGTGAAGTAGATCAGGCCCCAGGTCTGGGCAAACTCGGCAACGGCTTTATAGGTCGGGTCCATCACGTCTCACCGGATGTTGGCTTTGTCGTCGTAGAGCTTGAAATTCACCTCGGTGCCAAGGAGTTGCAGATAGGCAATCAGCGCGTCAGCCTCGGTGATGCGGTCGGGGTTGCCGTCGAAGTCGCGCACGTTGGCTTTCGGGTAGCGCTTGGCCAGATCATCGGCCTTCTCGGCGTTGTTGGTCGCCTGCGTGCGCACGTCCTCGACCGCGTCGGCGATATCCTGCTTGCTGTAGGGCACACCGAGCTCGGCCTGTACCTTGAGGTCGTTGGCGATGTGCTTGTAGTCGAGGTCGGTCTCTTCCAGCCGGCCGTAGTTCGGCATGATCGAGCCCGGCACCACCGAGCGCGGATCACGCAGATGGTCACGATGCCAAGCGTCGGAATACTTGCCGCCGACGCGAGCGAGATCGGGACCGGTACGCTCCGAGCCCCACTGGAAAGGCCGGTCGTACATGCTTTCGGCGGCGAGCGAATAGTGCCCGTAGCGTTCGACCTCGTCGCGCAACGGGCGGATCATCTGGGAGTGACAAAGATAGCAGCCTTCGCGGACGTAGATGTTGCGGCCGGCGAGCTCAAGCGGAGTGTAGGGCCGCACGCCGTCGACCTTCTCGATCGTGTTCTTGAGGTAGAACAGCGGAACCACCTCGACCAAACCGCCGATGGCGACGACGATCAGTATGCCAATCACCAGAATGATCGAATTCTTCTCGATGATGGCGTGTTTTTGCCAAAGGGACATTGTCTTCTCTCCGCCTTATTCCGCCGGCGCCAACGCGACGTCAGCCGGTTCGGCGGATTCCGCCGCATTGACAGTCATCCAGAGGTTCCAGGCCATGATCACCGCGCCGATCAGGAACAGGGCGCCGCCAAGGGCTCGGATGATGTAGAAGGGGTGCTGGGCCTCGACCGCCTCGACGAAGGAGTATTCGAGGAAGCCGAGCGAGGTATAGGCGCGCCACATCAGGCCCTGCAGGATGCCCGCCACCCACATCGAGGTGATGTAGAGCACGATACCGATCGTCGAGATCCAGAAGTGCCAGTTGACGAGCTTCAACGAATAGAGCCGTTTGTTCCACAGCCACGGCACCAAGCAGTAGACGGCGCCGAAGGAGATGTATGCGACCCAGCCGAGCGCGCCAGAGTGGACGTGACCGATGGTCCAGTTGGTGTAGTGCGACAGTGAGTTGACGATCTTCACCGACATCATCGGCCCTTCGAAGGTCGACATGCCGTAGAAGGCGACCGACACCACCATCATCCGCAGCACGGGATCGGTGCGCAGCTTGTCCCACGCGCCGGACAACGTCATCAGGCCATTGATCATGCCGCCCCACGAGGGCATCCACAGCATGATCGAGAAGGTCATGCCGAGCGTCTGCGCCCAATCCGGCAGCGCCGTGTAGTGCAGATGATGCGGACCGGCCCAGATGTAGATGAAGATCAGCGCCCAAAAGTGGATGATCGACAGCCGGTAGGAATAGACCGGACGGTCGGCCCGCTTCGGAATGAAGTAGTACATGATGGCGAGGAAGCCAGCGGTCAGGAAGAAGCCGACCGCGTTGTGGCCGTACCACCACTGCACCATGGCGTCCTGCACGCCCGACCACACGATGTAGGACTTCGACGAGAACAGCGACACCGGGATGGCTGCGTTGTTGCCAAGGTGCAGCACCGCGATGGTGATGATGAAGGCGAGATAGAACCAGTTGGCGACGTAGATGTGCGGCTCCTTACGCCGCATGATGGTGGCAAGGTAAACTAGGAAATAGGTGACCCAGACGACGGTCAGCCACAGGTCGGCGTACCATTCAGGTTCGGCGTATTCCTTCGACTGAGTGATGCCGAGCACATAGCCGGTGCCCGCGATCACGATGAAGAAGTTGTAGCCGAGCACCACGAACCACGGCGCCAAGTCGCCAGCGAGCCTCGCGCGCGAGGTGCGCTGCACGACATAGAAGGATGTGGCGATGAGCACGTTGCCGCCGAAGGCGAAGATGGCGGCTGAGGTGTGCAGCGGGCGCAGGCGCCCGAAATTCATGAACAAGTCGAGATTCAGAATCGGAAAGGCAAGTTCGAGCGCGATGAACAGCCCGACGGTGAAGGCAGCGAGGCCCCAAAACACGCCGGCCACCGTGGCGAACTTGACCGGGCCCATGTTGTAGTTCGGCTTGCCGTCGATCTCGAGCGGCGGGGCCGCGGCCGGGCGGTCGTAGTAACGGTTTATGATGGCGAACACCGCCGCCACGCTTGCCGCGCAGAACAGATAGGCGTGGAAGGCGTAGGCTGGGGTGTAGGCCTTGGCGGCGACCACGATGGACAGGAAGGCCAAGCCGGTGAACGCGAGAGCGGCCCCGCCTTCGCCAAGACTCATGGTTTTTTGAGGAGCGACGGTTGCGTTCGCCATGCTGCAATTCCGTTTTTGGCTGGCCGGGAGGGAAATCTGAACGTTACGAATTTTTTAGCTGGCCACGCCGCAGCTTCTTTGATGCAGGTCAAAGGAAGCTGAGTTCCTTGAGGAATCGCGCCCGGAGCCGGTCAGGAAGCGGGTTCGGCTTGGACTTTTGGAAGGGGATGGCGGGTGGGCGGCCCATGGGGCATGCGGCGGACAACCGGCACCGCCAGACGGCTGGCCAAGGGCGGTAAGAGCGCAGTGGTTTGGGGTGCCCAAACGAAAAACGCGCCCCGCGCCACCTCGGCTGCGGGAGCGCGCTTTGCACTGGCCCCTACTCAGGCGGCCGCGCCGTCCCGGCTTTCGACGATTGTGCCCGAGAGAGGCTCGATCCAGGCCAGATGGTCCTTGACGCTTTTGACACCGGCGATGTTCTCGGCAGCGACCTTGAGCGCGTCGCGTTGGCGCTCGTCGAGGATGGTGCCCCACAGCTCGACCACGCCGTCATGCACCTGCACGTCGACCATGGCGGCGGGCGCCCAAGTCTGTTCCTGCATGATCTTCATCAGTTGCTCGCGGATGGCGGTATCGCTCGCCTTGACTGGCGCCGCCTCTCGGGCGAGGCCGACCATCGCGTGCATCAGGTTGGCGCGGGTGATGATGCCGACCATCGTGCCGGCGCGCAGCACCGGCACGCGCTTGATGTGATGTTTTTCCATCAGGCGGACGATGTCTTCAAGCGAGGTGTCTTCCGTGGCGGTCTGCAGCGCGGTTGTCATCACCTCGGAGACCTTACTGCCGTGGGTGCGGGTGTATTCCTCAGCCATACGGCCGGGGCCCATGAGGAACTCCAGCCAGCGGGAGCGCCGACGCTGCGTCTGCGTCTCCTGACGGCGGAGGAAATCGCCTTCCGAGACGATGCCGACCAGCTTGCCGTTATCCACTACCGGCAGGCCGCTGATGTGGCGCTCCAGCATCATCCGTGCCGCCTGCAGGATGGTGGCGTCGGGCGCAATCGAAATCACGTTGCGGGTCATCACATCGCGGGCGTTCATGGGGGTGTCCTCCGTGGGCAAGTCCAGATGGGAAGAAACCACGCGCGGAATGGATGCGTATTGACGCAAGTCAAGCACTTGAACGTCAAAATAAAAACCCCGGCATAGGGGAATGCCGGGGTCAGTCTAGCCGAACGATGTCAGGGAGGAGCGAGGTTCGGCCTAAAGTTCGGAGGAGAAATCAGCCGTTCATGCGGTTGAGCGCGGCGCGGTTGCGCAGCACGATGCGGCGCGAGGTCGGCACTGCGATCGCCGCGGATTTCTCCAACTGCGTCAGCGTGCGCGACACGGTCTCGATGGTGAGGCCCAGATAGTCCGCAATGTCCTGGCGCGACATCGGCAACTCAATCTCACCAATCGAGGCGCCGCGGGCGGCCATCTCCAACAGGAAGCCGGCGACCCGCTCCTGCGCGGTCTTGATCAGCAGCATGATGTGGTCCTGCGCGCGCTGCAGTTCGTTCGCGGTCATGGTCCAGAGCTGGCGGGCCACTTCCCCATCGCGCGCGGCCAAGGAGACCAGGCTGGAGCGCTTGATCACCATCACCTTGCAGTCGGTGATGGCTTCCGCCGAGAAGGTGTGCTCGTCGCCGCATTCCATGCCGAAAATGTCGCCGGGGAGGTAGAAGCCGCCAATCTGCCGGCGCCCGTCGCTGAGCACCTTGTAGGTGCGCACCGCGCCGCTGATGACCTTGTAGAGGTATTCGGCCGGCTCGTTCTCGCCGTAGATCTCGGCGTTGCGGGTAAACGGCATGGGGGCGCCCATCATCTCGACCGAGGAGCCGAGGCTCTTCGGACTGACCGGGGCCGGGTGGGCCGGCTGCAGAGTGGCGTGGCGGGCGGCGAGGGTCTCGGCGTGCATGGCGTTCTCCCGAAATTCCATGGGTTTGGGATACGCGCTGGCCGGCCATGCGAAAATTCAGATAATCTCCATAGGGGATTTACCGGAGGCGGTGGGGGCCGCCTCGACAACAGGGGGCACTGGCCGCCGGACCATGTCTCAAGTCATTGAAAAGGCGACAGATTTACCGGAAAACGACCGTCATCGGACGCTGCGCTACGCTGCCGCACCGCTCGCCGTGGCATTGCTATTCGGCTTGCGTGCGCTGCTGGTACCGATTCTGCACGATGACGGCATCTTCATCTATTTCGTGCCGGCAATCCTGATCGCCGCCGGCATCGGCGGTATCGGCCCCGGCCTGCTCGCAACCGCGGCCAGCATGATGGCGATCACCGGGCTTTTCGAGATCAGCGACGCCACGCTGCCGGGGACGGCCGTCATGAACATGACGGCCTTCGCCGCTATCGGCATCGGTGTATCCTGGGGCGGCGAACTGCTGCGTCGCGGTCGCCAGCGCACCAATCTGATGACCCGCGACGCGCTGGCGCGCGAAGCGCATCTGCAATCAATTCTCGACACAGTGCCCGAGGCCATGATCGTCATCGACGAGCGTGGGAACATGCAATACTTCAGCAGCGCCGCCGAACGGCTGTTTGCGTACGAGGCCAAGGAGGCGATCGGCCAGAACGTCAAAATGCTGATGCCGTCGCCCTATCGCGAAAGCCACGACAGCTATCTCGAGCGCTATCGCAACACCGGCGAGCGCCGCATCATCGGCATCGGCCGCGTGGTGGTCGGCCAGCGCAAGGACGCCTCGACCTTCCCGATGGAACTCGCGGTCGGCGAGATGCGGTCAGGCGACCGGCGCTACTTCACCGGCTTCATCCGCGATCTCACCGAGCGGCAGAAGACCGAGGCACGCCTGCAGGAGCTGCAGTCGGAGCTGGTACACATTTCGCGGCTAACCGCCATGGGCGAGATGGCCTCGACGCTGGCGCACGAACTCAATCAGCCGCTGTCGGCGATCTCTAACTACCTGAAGGGCTCGCGCCGGTTGCTGAGCGACGCGGCCGACGAAAAAACTACCATGCTACGCGATGCCATGGACAAGGCCGCCGACCAGGCCATGCGGGCTGGCCAGATCATCCGCCGCCTGCGCGATTTCGTGGCGCGAGGCGAGAGCGAGCGGCGGGTGGAGAGCATCACCAAGTTGGTCGAGGAAGCGAGCGCGCTCGCGCTGGTCGGCGTTAAGGACCGCGGCATCCGAGTCGGCTTCCAGTTCGACCCCTCGATCGACCTCGTGCTGGCGGACCGGGTGCAGGTCCAGCAGGTGTTGCTCAACCTGATCCGCAACGCCATGGACGCGATGGAGGATTCGGTAGTCCGCGGCCTGGTAATCGCGGTAGTGCCGAGCGACGACAATCTGGTCAAGGTCAGTGTTACCGACACAGGCTCGGGCATCGCGCCGGAGATCGCCGAGCAGCTGTTCCAGCCGTTCATCACCAGCAAACGGCACGGCATGGGGGTCGGTCTGTCGATCTCCCGCACCATCATCGAGGCGCACGGCGGACGCATCTGGGCGGAGCCCAACCCGGCTGGCGGCACGATTTTCAATTTCACGCTGACCGCGGTCAACGAAGGGGATGTCGACGATGCAGCCTGAGCCGGTGATTTACGTCATCGACGACGACGACGCCGTCCGGCAGTCGATCGAGTTCTCGATGAAGACCGTTGGGATCACAGTGCACGGTTTCGATTCCGGCAAAGCCTTTTTCGAAGAGCTTCCAAAGATCGAGCACGGCTGCGTCGTAACTGACGTGCGCATGCCGGAGATCACCGGCATCGACGTCCTGCGCAAGGTGAGCGAGACCAAGCCGGACCTGCCGGTGATCATCATCACCGGCCACGGCGACGTGCCGCTGGCGGTGGAGGCCATGAAACTCGGCGCCATCGATTTCCTGGAAAAGCCCTTCGACGACGAGTTGCTGATCCAGTCGGTGCGCGCGGCGCTGAACCGAGACGCCGACGTCGCCAAACGCAAGGCCGACGTTGCCGAGATCGATGACAAGCTCAACGTGCTGTCGAAACGCGAGCGGGAAGTGCTGGACGGGCTGGTGGCGGGCAAGCCGAACAAGACCATCGCCTTCGACCTTGGCATCAGCCCGCGCACGGTCGAGATCTATCGCGCCAACCTCATGACCAAAATGGCGGCCAACAGTCTGTCCGACCTGGTGCGCATGGCGATGATGGCAGGCATCCTGGAAGGCACGAACGGGTAAGCGCGACGGCCGCCGCATGCCTTGCCAACGCTTGGCCGCGGTGGTCGAGTACGGCTGCGGCAATCAAGAACGCGCAATCAAGAATGGATGGGGAGGCGTGAATGACGTCCGGATATCGGCTGGTGAGTTATGCGGATGGCGGCGCGCCTAAGCCTGGTGTTTTGATCGGGGAAAGGGTGGTGCCCCCGGCAGAGCTCATACCGGGCGTCGGCGATATCGACACCTCCTCGGTGCTTGGCCTGCTGCGCGCCTGGGACAAGGCGCATCCGCGCCTGCATGCGGCCGCGCATAACATCAAGCCCGACGCCGGTGTCCCGCTCAGCGGAATCAAGCTCATGGCGCCGATCCTCTATCCCGGCGTGCTCTATTGCGCGGGGGCCAATTACTGGGATCATCTCAATGAAATGGCGGACATCGCCGAGCGCGCCACGGGCAAGCGTCCGGCGATGACCAAGAACCCGGAACCGTGGTTCTTTCTCAAGACCACCGCGGGCTCCATCATCGGCACCGATACGCCGGCGAGGCTGCCGAGTTTTTCAAGCCAAGTGGATTGGGAGGCTGAGCTCGGCGTGGTGATCGGACGCCCAACGCGCAACATTTCGGAAAACCACGCCTTCGACGCGGTCGCCGGCTATCTCATTGTCAACGATCTATCGGCACGCGACCTCATGAAACGCGAAGGCACGCCCTTCATCTACGACTGGCTGGGGCAGAAATGCTTCGAGGATGCCGCCCCCATGGGCCCCTGGTTTACTCCTGCGGCCTATGTGGCCGACCCCAATGATATGACCATCAAGCTGTGGGTGAATGGCGCGCTCAAGCAGGATTCCAACACCGGCCGCATGGTGCACGGGATCGCCGAGCAGATCGCCTATCTCAGCCGCCACATCACGTTGCAGCCGGGCGATGTGATCGCCACCGGCACGCCCGCCGGAGTCGGCATGCCGCGCGGCGAATTCCTCAAAGCCGGCGACGAAGTGAGAATCGAAATCGCCGGTTGCGGCGTTCTGAACAATAAGATGGTGCCCGACTGAAAGGCTGTACCGCATGGCGAAAGTTGGGTGCCCTACAAATGGCAAAAAGTCAGGTTCCTGACCTTTTTGGCGGGTGACATCCGTGGCGTTTTCCGTTTAAGATCAACATGAACCGCTCGTCAGAAGCCGGCATAAACGGGGAGGATATCGATGTCGCTCAATAAGCTTGCCAAGGCCTGCGCCTTGGCCATCGCCGTCGTATTCAGCGCCGGCGCGGCCCACGCCGCCGACAAGGTCTATACGCTCAAGCTCTCGCATTTCGTGCCGCCGCAGCACGCGTTCCATAAATGGGTGGTCAAGTGGACCGAGATGATCACCAAGGAATCGCATGGCCGGCTCAAGTTTCAAATTTATCCCAACGGCCAGTTGGTCGGTCCGCCGAACCGGCAGTTCGACGCCGCCCGCAACGGCATCGTTGACATCGCGTGGTGCCTGCACGGCGTGACGCCCGGCCGCTATCCGATGACAGAACTCGCCAACCTGCCGTTCACATGGCCGTCCGATGGGGTGAACCTGCCGGAAATGGCCAAGCGCATGACCGAACTGGCGCCGAAATATCTCGCTGCCGAGCACAAGGGCCTGCACATCCTGTTCATGAATATGGCCAACCCGGTGGTGGTCTATTCCAAGGAGCCGATCCGCTCGGTGGCGGACTTCAAGGGCAAGAAGATTCGCTACGCCTCCATCACCAACAAGGAAATGCTCGACGCCATGGGCGCGGTGCCATCGCTGGTGCCGCCGCCAGCGACCCAGGACGCGCTGGCCAAGGGCATCGTGGAGGGCGCCACCTTCCCGCACGAGGCGGGCCTCGCCTATCACCTCGCTTCGGTCGTGCACTACGCGATCGAGCCGCCAATGGCGTCTGCTACCTTCGCGCTGGTGATGAATCCGGCGAGCTACAAGCGGCTCCCGCCGGACCTGCGCGCCATCCTCGACAAGGAAGCCGGCGTCAAGGGCGCCATGGACTTCGCCCGGGCTTGGGCAGCGCAGGAGAAGTTCGCCCGCAACCTGGAAACCACCAAGATGGGGCTGAAAATCATCACCCTGCCCCCAGCCGAGGTTGCCAAGATGCATGAACTGGCCAAGCCCATCATCAAGCGATCGATCGCCAAGCTGGAAGCCGAAGGCAAGCCGGCGCAGGCGTTCTTCGACGCCTATACCAAGTAAGACGGCCGGCTCTTTCCGGGGCGCACGCGTGAAGCGCGCGCCCCGGAGAATTTCTTGAAAGCAGCCCGCGCCTTCATGCGTACGGTCAATTCCCAGGTTCGCAACGTCCGGCACGCGCCCCGGACGGAAATTGCGATCATCGACAACTGAGCGACGAATGGACCGAAGCCGAGCCCTAGCAGCCCTCGAAAGATTGCGTCGGGTGCAGCTCCGCCTGGCGGCGGTTGCGCTCATCGTCATGATGAGCGTGACGATTGCCGACGTCACGCTGCGCTATGTGTTCAACGCCCCCATCCGCGGCGCCTACGACCTGGTGTCGTCGATGCTGGTGGTGTTCGTGTTCAACGGCATGTCCACTGCTTTTCTGCAGCGGCGCAACATCGTTATCGACTTAATCAACTCTTTCACTCATCGGCATGTCGTTGCGGTGCTTATCCGCGTCGCCGACGTGCTAGCCATCCTGATGCTGGTGATGTTCGCCTACGCGATGATCACTCCGGCGATGCAGGCCTACAGCTACGGCGACCGCAAGCTTGAGCTGCAACTGCCGATCTGGATCCTGTGGGTGATCGCCGGCATCGGCATGGCCGGCGCGATCGCCTGCGCCGGCGGCGCGCTGCTCGCGCCCGTTCACACCGGACATCACGACCAGGAAGAGCCGTTCGAATGAGCGCTTCGGCAATCGGCGGCATCGGCGTCTTAGCGCTGTTCGCGATGCTGCTCCTGCGCGTCCCGGTGTGGATCGCACTAACCCTGGTCGGTTTCGTCGGAAACGCCCTGGTACTGGGGCTCGACCCGACCTTCGCGCTTGCCGGCACGGTGCCGTTCGACGTCGGCTCCTCCTACGACCTGGCGGTGCTGCCGCTGTTCATCCTGATGGGCGAGGTTGCTTCGGTCACCGGCCTGTCGGCCGACTTGTTCAAGGCGGCGCGGGTGATCCTCGCCGGCGTGCGTGGCGGCCTCGCGGTCGGCTCTCTGGCCGCCTCGGCCTGCTTCGGCGCGGTCTGCGGCTCGTCGGTCGCGACCGCGGCGACCATGACGCGTATCGCGCTGCCGGAAATGCGCAAGGCCGGATACGACGCCGGCCTCGCCTCCGGGTCGCTCGCCGCCGGCGGCAGCCTTGGCATCCTGATCCCGCCGTCGATCATCCTGGTCATCTACGCGGCGATCGCCGAACAGTCGGTGCCGCGCCTGTTCGCCGCCGGCCTCGTGCCCGGCCTGTTGCTCACCGCTTTGTACATGTCCGTGGTATGGATCGTGGCAACGCTGCGCAAAGACTATGCGCCCGCCGGCGAGAGCGTGGGCTTCCGCGAACGGATCGCGGCGCTGCGCGACCCCTGGCAATTCCTGGTGCTGTTCGTCGGCACCATCGGCGGCATCTACGCCGGCGTGTTCAGCCCGACCGAGGCGGCTTCGGTCGGCGCCGCCGGTGCCATCCTGCTCGGCGCCGCCGGACGGCGGCTCTCCTGGAAGAAGTTCGTAACGTCGGTCGAGAACACGGTCGGCACCTGCGGTCTGCTGTTCGTGATAATTTTCGGCGCCAACCTTTTCTCATCCTTCATGGTGCAAACTCATCTGCCGAACGCGCTCGCCGAAGGCGCCGAAGCGCTGAACCTGTCCGGGCCGCTGGTGATGGTGATGATCATCGGCGCCTACATCTTCTTCGGCTGCTTCCTGGAAGCGATCGGCATGGTACTGATCACCGTGCCGGTGTTCCTGCCGCTGGTGCAGCATTTCGGTTACGATCCCGTGTGGTTCGGCGTGATCGTCGTGATCGTCGCAGAGGTCGGGCTGATCCACCCGCCGATGGGATTGAACCTGTTCGTAATCCAGGCGCATGCGCCCGACATCAAGATCGGCAAGATCTATCGCGGCATCGTGCCGTTCCTGTTTGCGCCGCTGGCGCTTATTATCCTGATGTTCTTCTTCCCTCAGATCGCGCTGTGGCTGCCGAAATTGTTCTACGGATAAACTGGTGTTTGCACATAAGCCTCGCGATTGTCATGGTCGGGTTCGTCCCGGCCATCTCGCTTAGGAAGGCAATGCCCTGCGCCCCGAAACGGGATCGCCTCAACGCCGCAAGCCGAGTTGAACTCGAGTTGCGGTCACAAGCCCGGCGATGACGACTGAGAGCATGGCGCGCTCACGTGGCGCAAAATACAAGCAGGCTTACTTCATCATCTCTTCCGGTGGGCCAGGGCCCCACAGGTTCGACGCCGAGGGATCCTTCGGCCACACCTTCGGTATCTGCGGATTGTCGCGGTGCCAGGGGCGCGGTGCGAAATAGCCGAGCGTCTCGTCCTGCATCTGGTCGAGTTCGGCGAACAGTTCCGTGATCAGGCCGTTCGGGCTGCGGTGATAGGCGAACAGGTTATGTCCGATGCCGTGGCGGCCCGGGCCCCACAGGGTCTTGTAGCCGTTGAGCGAAAGGTAATCGCAGGCGGTCTGCAAATGGCCCCAGTTGCGCACCTCAAAAGCGGTGTGGAAATGGCGGTTGGAACCGGTGCCCATCAGATTGATGGTGTGATGGTCGGGGCCGCAGCGTAGGAACACGAAGAAGTCCGCCATCCAGTCGGACTCGCGGAAGCCCAGCACGTCGATATAGAACTGAGTAACCTTCTTGACGTCCTCGCAATGGAAGGCGACATGGCCGAGCTTGTGCGGCACCACGCCCTTGCCGCCGAATTTCTGGTGCGCAAAGTCCTTGCGCTTGAACACCTCGATGGTCGTGCCCTTGGGATCCTCGAACGAGAGCATGTCGGCGATCGACGGCTCGGGATCCTTCTTCCGGGTGACCTTAATGCCGTGTGCCTCGGTCTGTTTCTCGAACTCGCCGAGGTCTTCATCGGGTGCGATCTGGAAACCGACGCGCGTGCATTGCGCGTGATCGCCCTTACGCAAGACCACCGAATGGTGGTCGACGGTGTTGGCGAGATAGACGGCGTCCTTGTCCTTGGTGGCCAGGGTAAGGCCGAGGATGTCGGTATAGTACTCGGTCTGCTGGACGGGATCGGGCATATCGTAGCTGGCGTGCGCGATCTTATGGACCCGGATCATGCTGCTCTCCTCCGCGACTTCGATGGACGTTTTGTCTTTTTGCTAGCGGTATTGGCTTTTGCTTTCGCCTTTTTCGTCTTGGCTTTGGCCTTCTTGTCGTCTGGTTTGGCCCTCTTCTTCGCGGCCTTCTTTTTGTGTCCGGCCTTTGCCGGCTTGCGGCGCGGAATGCCGCCGATCACATCGACCATAACGGCGTTGTCGTGTTTGCCCAGCCCCATGTCGATGCATTGCCGGTAGAGCTCAACGGCGCGATCGAGCAGCGGCGTCGCCACCCCGACACGGTCGGCGAAATCACCGATCAGATCAAAGTAATGCGAGAGGCCGATGGCGTCTCCCTGCGCCGGCAGGAAGCGCCGCTGCGCCATCCACGGCGCGCGGATGCCGAATTGGGTCGAGCCGCCACTGCCGCCGGCCACCGCCTTGATCATCAGTTCGGGATCGACGCCGGCTTTCATGCCCAGCGCCATCGCCTCGGCGGCGGCGGCGATATGAATGGTCACGAGATGGTTGTTGATCAATTTCACGGTGCTGGCCGCGCCGAACGGACCAAAATAATGCACCACATCGGAGAACCCGCGCGCGACGATTTCGGCCTTGCGCGCGGCCGCCTCATCGCCGGCGAGATAGACCACCGCCTTGCGCGCGGCGACCATGCCGGGCGTGCCGCCGACCTCACCGTCGATGAACACCGCGCCTTTGGCGGCAAGCGGCGCGATCTGGCGCTCCTTGTCGGGCACGAGATGGGAGCCGAGCTCGACCACAATCTGCCCCGGCCGCGCCGAATGCACGAGGCCGCGCGGCCCCTGCACCACCTCGTCGAGCGCCTCCGCCGACGGCAAGCAGGTGAGCACGATATCGGCTTCTTCACCGATCGCCGCCGGCGAGGCCGCCGGCACGCCGCCAGCGCGCTCGAAATTCGCCATGGTGCTGCGGCGGTAGCCGAGCACGCGATAACCGCTCTTGATCAGATTTTCCGCAATCGGCAATCCGATTTTGCCGAGGCCGACGAGACCGACCGTCTCCATGTTCCCTCCCCCGCCGTATTTGACGGCTGTCTTTTGGGGCGAGTGTAGATGAAGTACGGCGCGTTTCACAATTGGGGCGGCGCGCACCCCATATCGCCAGGCATCTTTGCTCTCCCCGCGTGCGCGAAGAGCCGGGTCGTCTCACTGCTTGGCGCCAATCCCGGCCATGAAGCGGGCGCGGATCTGCACCGGATCGCGGTCCGTGGTTCCGACGCCGGGCTTGTCGTCGATGCGGGCGGCGATCAGGGTCGGCCCGCCTTCTGCGAGCGCGGCAGCGAACAAACGCTCGAAGTCTTCCTCGTCGGCCGCCCAAGCGCTTCTTGCGATGCCGGAGGCGCGCGCAATGGCGACGAGATCGGCGGCCGAGGCACTGGCAGTCGGCTGGCCGCCAGTGATTTGGTAGATGCCGTTGTCCCAGACAACCATGGTGAGATTTTTCGGCGCCCGGGATGCGACGGTGGCGAGGCAGCCGAGCTGCATCAACAGCGAGCCGTCGCCTTCCAACGCCACTACGTGGCGCTGCGGCTGGGCGATGGCGGTGCCGAGCGCGATGGGGATCGCCAGCCCCATGCTGCCGAGCATGTAGAAATTCTGCGGGCGCTGGCCGCTCGACCACAAATCGAAATTGGCGTTGCCGATGCCGCCGATGACGGCTTCCTCATGCTTGAGCTGCGCCACCAGCCGCTTGGTCAAATCGAAGCGGTTCATCACTTTGGCGTTGTGGGCGCCGATGGCTCCGGTCTGGGTCATCGCTTTCCCCTCACGCTTGGAACACTTTGCCGCCGGTCAACAGCGGCGAAAGGATGAAGGTAACCGGGGCTTGCGTCATCACCGCCTGCTTGATCGAGCGGTCGACGATGAACTCGAGCTCGTCGTGGCGGGTGATGGTGTGATGCTCGACGCCGAGCGCATCCAGCACCGGCCGCATGGTGCGGCAGACCATGGCTTGGCCGAGATTAAACTCGCCGAGCGTGCCGCGCTCGGATACGAACATTAGCGCCGGTATCTGCGACGGCAGCACCAACGACGCCAGCGCGTTGGGCAGCGTGGCAAATCCGGAGGTCTGCATCAGCAGCGCGCCGCGCATGCCGCCCATCCAGGCGCCGGTGAGAACACCGAGGGCTTCTTCCTCGCGCGTGCAGGCGAAAGTGCTGAAGAACGGATCGGCGTGCAGCGCCTTAATCAGCGGGGTGAGCACGCGGTCGGGAACGTAGACGGCGAGCTTGACGTCGTTGGCCTTGAGAGTGGCCAGCACGACCTCATACCAGGGCGCCGGAGTTGATTTCGTTTCAGACATTTTGCGTTTCGGACATCGCTTCCTTTTGGCGCCTTTGGAGCGTCAACCTAGGGGGCCATCCCCTTATTCGCCAAATTCATAGTGGCAATAGCACACATTCATTCGAAGAATAGAGCTCCTTGGCGGGTCAGGCGGGAAAATCCGGCCGGTAGCCGCCCGCCGTTTTCTCGACGCGCCCGGCAAATGGCATTCCGACATGACCGGGCATTACCAGCGCGCCGGTGGCCGCGCAATAATCCAGCACCTTGCGGCGGCTGACGCGGGCCTGCTCGGCGTCAGAGTTCTTGGGAAAGTTCCAGTCAGGGTAATAGACCTGCAACAGGTGATGCCAGACGTCTCCGATGAAGGCGCCACGCTCACCCTTGCTCTCGAGCTTGAAGAAGACATGACCGGGCGCGTGGCCGGGCGCCGGCTCGATCTCGATGAAGTCGTTGAGCCGGTGGGTGCCCTCGACCAGATCGGCGCGGCCGTATTCCAGGATAGGCACCACGCATTCGCGGAAAGTGCCGATCTCGGCCGGGCCTTCGTCCGAGGCGTCTATCTTGGAGAAGTAATCGACATCCGCCTTGGAGAAGACATAGCGCGCGTTGGGGAAGGTCGGCACCCATTTGCCGTCCTTCTGCATCGTGTTCCAGCCGACGTGGTCGTGATGCAGATGCGTGCACATCACGATGTCGATTTCCTCCGGCCGCGCGCCGGCGGCGGCGAGCCGGCCGAGATAGTCGATGTTGAGATCGCTCCACCACGGCCGGCCGGGCTTAGTCTTGTTGTTGCCGCAGCAGTTGTCGATCAGGATTTTCTGGCCACCGACCTGCAACAGCCAGCTATGCACGCTGAGCTTGATGAGATCCTGCGCGGAGTCGTAATGGTGCGGCGCGAGCCAGTGCTTGTGCTCGGCGAACTGTGTCGCGGTAATGTCGGGAAAACTCTTCTTGAGCGGATAGCAGGCACCGTAGGTTTCCTCGATGCGCGTGATGGTCGCGTTGCCGACGGTGAGCACCGGCGCCTCCCCTGCTGTAGCGTGCAAAGTCTCATCTCCTAAGAGTCGTAAGAGTGGCTTTGCGCGGGCGCGAAATACTCTATGGTGCGCCGACAGGCGTCAAGCCGAAGGAGGAAGAGAATGGATTTGGGAATCAAGGGCCGCCGCGCCGTCGTCACTGGCGGCTCGAGCGGAATCGGTTTCGAGACCGCACGCCAATTCCTGGAAGAAGGCGCGCGCGTACTGATCACCGGCCGCGACGCGGACAAGCTGGCCAAGGCGCGCGACGGCCTCGCAAAACGCACCGGCGGCGAGGTCTACGCGGTGGCCGCCGACATGACGAAAGAATCCGACATTGCGAAAATGGTCGAGACGGCGAAGGAAAAACTCGGCGGCGTTGACATCCTCGTCAACAACGCCGGCACCATGTATTCCGGCCGCTTCGCCGCGCTCAATGACGACGAGATGAAGAACCAGCTCGAGACCAAGCTGTTCGGCTTCCTGCGCGCGATCCGCGCGGTCTATCCAATGATGAAGGCGCAGAAATGGGGTCGCATCGTCAACACCATCGGCGGCGCTGGCAAGGAGCCGGATCCTTATATGTTCGGCAGCGGCATGACCAATTCGGCGCTGCTCAACCTCACCAAGTCGTTGTCGACCGAATTCGGCGACGACAACGTGCTGGTCAACGCCATCTGCCCCGGCTGGGTCGACACCAACCTGTGGCGCATGAACGCGCAAGGCCTGCAGAAGGAACTCAGCGTCAAGAGCGAAGACGAAGCGCGCAAGCTCGCCGCCAGGAAGAACGCGCTTGGCCGCATGGGCAAGCCGGAAGAGCTCGCCAACGCCACCGTGTTCCTGTGCTCGGAGCGGGCGAGCTACATCACCGGCGTGTCCCTGAACATGGACGGCGGCCGGCTGAAGGGATTATGGTGATCAGAAGTTCTGATATTGTCGCATCCATTTCCGATCGATCCAGTCCTTCGCTGTCCACAGCCAAGCGCCTTCGAGCTTGAAGGGACCGCGAGAGCCAACGGCGTAACGCTCGCCGGTGGAGATAAGCGCGAGATGGCGCGCTTGCGGTCGCCAGGCGCGGGCAGCCTCACCATGTATAAGGCGGCGCAGGTTGACGGCGAGCGGCGGGCCCTCGCGCACCGCATAGACGCCGGCCTTTTCGCGCGGCGTTTCGACGAGCGCCGCGCAATCGCCGGCGGCGAAAGCGGAAGGATCGTTGAGCGACTGCAGCGTGGGTCCGACGGCGATGAAGCCGTGTTCGTCGAGTTGCAGGCCGGTGGCAGCGAACCAACCTGGCGCCGACGCCTGCGTGACGACGAAGGTCGCATCGGCGGCAAGCGAAGCCCCATACGCCAACTTAATGTGGCCTGGGCGCAGCTCCACCACTGTGCGGCCTTCGTGCAATGCAATGTTGCGCTCCGCGAAGACCCGTCGGAAGGCGGCGCGTACCCACGCGTTGTGGGTCGCCAAAATCTCGCCGTCGGTGACGAGATGGAACGAGAAGGCGTCGGGGTTGCGGCCGTCGCGCTCAGCCTCGGCGCGCAGGCGCGTGCGCGCCGACAGCAAGAGTTCGACTCCGCCGGCGCCTCCGCCGACCACGGCAATTCGGCGCGGGCCATCAGGCTTGGCGCATTGCGCGCGCAAGCCGTCGAATTTGGCTAGGAATTCGCCGATCGGCTTGACCGCGATGCCGTGCTCGCGCGCACCGGGAATGGAGTCGAGCGAAGGCGTGCTGCCGACATCGATCGAAACAAGATCATAAGGCACAGGCGGTTGGCCGTTGCAGAATACCTGCTTGTTGGCACGGTCTAGACCGTTCACGGCGGCGTGGATCAGCCGCGCGCCGGTAGCGGCGGCGAGCGCGACGAGATCGATATGCGCCTGTTCATGCGTGTAGAGGCCGGCGATGATGCCTGGCAACATGCCAGAATAGGGCGTCATCAGGTCGCGCGCGATAAGCGTGACGCGGACGTTCGGGTCGCGCCATTTGCCGAACGCCGCCAGCACGTGGACATGGGCGTGGCCGCCGCCGACGAGGACGATGTCGGCGGGCTTTGCCATCAGTCTTTCCGCAACGGCTTGGCGGCGCGCACCCTCGTTGGGTCGCCGGCGTCCGGCGTCATGGCGAAGCCGAGTTCGGCGGCCAAATTGACCATGTGTATGCGATCCTGCGGGAAAGCGAGCGCGGCGCGGCGGATGCCGAGCGCAGCAATCGCCTTGGTGAGCGCAGCGATCAGTGCGGTACCGAGCCCGCGTTCACGGGCATTAGCGCGAATGATGACCGCACATTCGGCGGTGTCGAAATCGGGGTCGGAGACTGAGCGTGCGAGACCGATAACCGCGTCGCCTTCCCAGGCGACGAGCGTCATCTCGCGGTCGTAGTCGATCTGGCTCAGGCGCGCCGCGGTCTCGTGACTGCGCGCGCGCAAGGGCGAGAAAAACGGATGCCAAAGATCGTTGGTGTCGACCGCGTCGGCAAACGTGCGCAACGCTGGCTCGTCCTCGGGTCGGATCGGCCGCACCGCGTACGTTTTACCATCGCGCGATTGCACCGTGGTCTCGAAGCGTTGCGGATAGGGCCTGATGGCGAACCGCGCCTGCGCAGCGCCGCTCGATGCGCGCGCACGCACGCGGCCATCCACCGCAATGACACCACGGGCATCGCACAGGAGCGGATTGATGTCGAGCTCGGTGACTTGCGGTTGGTCGGCGACGATGCGGCTCAACTGGACGAGGACATTGACCACGCCGTCGATGTCGGCAGCGGGCCGATCTCGATAACCGTGCAAAAGCTTGGCGATGCGGGTGCGCTCGATCTGCGCTCGCGCCAATGCGGTGTTGAGCGGCGGCAATTCCAGTGACTTGTCGCGCAGTACCTCGACCGCGGTGCCGCCGTGGCCGAACAGGACCACTGGGCCGAAAGTGGCGTCGGTGGTGACGCCAGCAATCAGCTCGAAAGCGCTGGCGCGGTGGATCATCTCCTGCACGATGAAGCCTTCAAGTTTCGCTTTCGGCAGCGCCGTAGAAACCTTCTCGTTCATGGCGCGGGCGGCACCCTCCACCGCTTCCGCGCCGGTCAGGTTGAGCGCTACACCACCGACGTCGGATTTGTGGATGACATCGCGCGAGCGGATCTTGAGCGCGACCGGCGCCTTGATCGCGGCGGCGACATTGGCGGCGTCGTCCGGCGTCGCCACCGCTTCGGTGCGGGCGAATGGAATGTCATAGCAGGAAAGAAACGACGCGACCTCGGCGGGGTCGAGCCACTCACGGCCGTCGGCGAGCGCATTTTGTATGATCGCTTGCGCGTGCTGGATATGGGCGGTGGAACTTTCCGCCACCGCCTCCGGCATTTCCAACAGCAGTTCCTGGCTCTGCCGGTAGCGCACCAGATACATGAAGGCGCGCACGGCGCGTTCCGGGGTTTCAAAGTCGGGGATCTTGGCGTCAATCAGCCGTGCGCGGCCGGCGCGAACATTTTCATCGCCCATCCAACAGGCGAACACGTTCTTGCGCACGCCGCTGGCCGGCTTTGCCAGGGCGTCGATCACACCTTGCGCCGCGTCCTCCGAGGAGGCGACGGCCGTGGGGCAATAGGCGACTAGCAGCGCGTCGACGTTCGGATCGCTCATCAGAATATCGACAGCGTTACCGTATCGCGCCGCGTCGGCATCGCCGATGATGTCGACCGGATTGGCGTGGCTCCAGGTCGGCGGCAGCACCTCGTTGAGCTTGGCGATGGTGTCGCCGCTCAAAGGGGCGAGATGCCCGCCCTCCTCGATCAGCCGGTCGGTGGCGAGTACCCCAGCGCCGCCGCCATTGGTGACGATGGCGAGCCGCCCGCCGGTCACGCGCGACATTCTGGACAAAGTCGCGGCGGCGTCGAACAACTCCTCCACCTCATTCACCCGCAACATGCCGGCGCGGCGGAAGGCCGCCTCGTAGACCACGTCGGCGCCTGCAAGCGCGCCGGTGTGCGAGGCGGCGGCGCGGGCGCCCTCTTCGGCGCGACCGCCCTTGACCACGATCACCGGCTTCACCCGCGCAGCGCGGCGCGCCGCCGACATGAACTTCCGCGCGTGAGTGACTGCTTCGGCGTAGATCAGGATGGCATGGGTTTCTTCATCAAGCGCAAAATATTCGAGCAGATCGCCGAAATCGACGTCGCTCATGTCGCCCATGGAGACGATGGCCGAGAAGCCGATGCTGCGCGGCAGTGCCCAGTCGAGCACGCTGGTCGCCATGGCGCCCGACTGGGTGAGGAATGCGATGTTGCCGGGAAGCAGCTTCGCCGGCGCGAAGGTGGCGTTGACGCCGAGGCCGGGCATCGCGATACCGAGACAATTGGGCCCGACGATGCGCAACAGATGCGGGCGCGCGGCGGCGAGCATCTGCTGGGCGCGTTCTTTGCCCGCGCTGACTTCGCCAAAGCCAGCGGTGAGAATGACCGCGGCGCGGGTGCCGTGCGCGGCCAGTTCCTCGACCAGCGGCGGCACCGTGTCGGGCGGCGTGGCGATGACGGCAAGATCGGGCGTAAACGGAAGGCTGGCGACGTCCTTGTAGGCCGCGAGGCCGTGGATCGCCTCGGCGCGCGGATTGACCGGCGCAATGGGTCCCCTGAAGCCGCCGCCCAAGAGATTGCTCATCAGGGCGGCGCCGACCGAGTGCGGCTTGTCGGACGCGCCGATCACCGCGATCGAGCGCGGCCGAAACATGCGGTCGAGATTACGGATGGACATGCGCCGCTACGCTCTCACAGAGTTTCCAGCAGCTTCGCCGCGCCGAGCAGCGCCGGGAACGGACGAGTGATGACAAAGGTCGGTACCGTGGCGAGATAGTCGCGGAAGCGGCCCTTCGCCTCGAAGCGTTCGCGGAATTGCGATTCCGCAAACCGCGCGCCCAGTCGCGTCACGATGCCGCCGGCGATATAGATGCCGCCGCGGGCGCCGAGCGTAAGCGCGAGATTGCCGGCGATGGTGCCGAGCATAGCGCAAAACATCTGCGTCGCCTCGCGCGCGCGCGGATGCTCCTCACCGATCTTGACGTCAGTGATCTGCGCCGGGCTAAACTGCTCCTGCGGCTCGCCAGACAACTCGCAGAGCGCATTATAGAGATTGAGAATTCCGGGGCCGGACAAGACGCGCTCGGCCGAGACGTGGTCGAGACGCCGGCGCATGAGATCGAGCGCCGCCGCTTCGCGCTCGTCGGTCGCCGCCATCGTGACATGACCCCCTTCGCCGCTGATCGGGATCAAAGCGCGACCGTGCCCCGGCACGATGGCACTGACGCCGAGCCCCGAGCCGGGGCCGAGCACACCGCATGGCGTGCCCGGCACCGGCGCACCACCGCCAATCTGCGTGCGGTCGCCGACGCCGAGATGGGGCAAGGCGTACGCATTGGCGACGAAGTCGTTGATAACGCGAAACTGCTTGAAGCCCAGGCGCTCGCGCAGATCATGAATCGAGAACGTCCAGGGGAAATTGGTGAGCGTAATCTCGTCGCTAGTAACCGGCGCGGCGATCGCCAGCACGGCGGCGGTGGGCCGCGTGGCGAGCGCTTCGGCCTCAAGATAGGTCTCGATCATCACCCTGAGGCCAGGCAAATCGTCGGTAGCGAACACGCGCACGCGCGTCACGATCCCGCCCGGCTCGACCAGCGCGAGCCGCGTATTGGTGGCACCGATGTCGGCGACGAGGCCTAAACCCTGCATGTCCATCAAACTATCCCGGATGTCAGCGCGCGTCGATCATGCTGTTTTCGATGACGCCGCGCGCAGCGCCGCCGCATCGTCGTCTGGACTCGAGGGGTTGATCGGCAGGCTCCCGCCGAGTTCGAACCCGCCCCAGATGGCGACATCGGGAACCAAGCGCAGCCGCCAATGAAAATGGGCGGCGCCAAATTCATGCTTGGGCGCGGAATCGATAACGAAATTGTAGGGCGGATCGTTCAGCATTTCTTTGAGACGCCGCAGACAGCGCGCGAGTAGATCGCCGAATTCGGAAATGGCGCTCCCCTCAAGCTCGATGAACGACGCCTGATGATCGAGCGGCACGACCCATATCTCATAAGGGTGCTCGGCGGCGAACGGCACCAGCGCTATGAAACGGTCGGTCTCCTCAATCACGCGATTGCGGTGTCTGGTCTCGACCTGCAATTCGGTGCAGGTGGCGCAGGCGCCGTGCTCGGCGTGATGGCGCTTGCCCCATTCGTTGAGCGCGGCCAGGCGCGGCGGCACGATGTCGAGGGCGACAGCCTGGGCATGCGGGTGCAGGAGCGAGGCGCCGGCGCTGGGGCCGTGGTTGCGAAACAACATCACGGTTTCGATACGCGGCTCGGCGAACAACACCCACGAGCGGTCGCGATAGGCGGTGACGACTGCCAGCCTCTCTTCCGCCGACAAGGTGTCGAGTTGGGCGTCGTGGCGCGGGCTTTCGATGATGACTTCGTGGAAGCCGTAGCCGGCGTGCGCAACGTGCTCCGCGATGTGCGGGCTTTCGACTTGCGCCTGCACCGCCGGATATTTATTTGGCACCACGCGCACGGTCCAGCCGGGCTTATCTTGCGCCGGCGTCTCCGCAAGAATGCCGGGTAATTCGCTTTCATGGCCGGGACAGAACGGACACTTGGAATCGAAACGCGGCAACTTGCCTGCTGGCCGCGCCGTGGCATGAGCCTGCGGGCGCTGGCCGCGACGCGGCGCGATTATGACCCAGCCCCCACCGGTTCGGTCTTGCCGTAATTCGCTCATCCGTTGCCCCAAACTCCGCTCATTCCCGCGCAAGCGGCAATTCAGAGCCGCCGTCGCGAATGCAGAACATGCTGCCCTGGATTCCCGCTTCCACGGGGACGAGCGGGATGGGTGGCACGGTCACGCCCGCTTCTTGGTGCGGCCCTTGGGGGCCGTGGCTTCGCTTGCCGCCACCCGCTCTTTGACCGCCAGGAAGCTGTCCGGGCTGACCGACATGGAATCGATGCCGCATTCGACCAGGAATTCGGCGAATTCCGGATGATCGCTCGGCGCCTGCCCGCACAGGCCGACCTTGGCGCCGGCCAGGTGCGCGGCCTCGATGACGCTGTGGATCATCCATTTCACCGCCTCGTCCTGCTCGTCGAAGAGGCCGGCGAGCTCGGACGAATCGCGGTCGACGCCGAGGGTCAATTGCGTGAGATCATTGCTGCCGATGGAGAAGCCATCGAAGCGTTCAGCGAACTCTTTGGCGAGAATGACGTTCGACGGGATTTCGCACATCACGAAGACCTGAAGTCCGTTCTCGCCACGCTTCAACTTGTTCTCCGCCATCACCGCCAACACGCGGTCTGCCTCCTTGGTCGAGCGGCAGAACGGGATCATCACGATCACATTGGTGAAGCCCATCTGCTCGCGCAGCCGGTGCATGGCGCGGCATTCGAGCGCAAAGCCCTCCTTGTAGCGTGGCGAATAATAACGCGAGGCGCCGCGAAAGCCGAGCATCGGGTTCTCTTCCTTGGGCTCGAATTCGGCGCCGCCGATAAGGCCGGCATATTCATTAGTCTTGAAGTCGCTCATACGCACGATCACCGGCTGCGGATAGAACGCAGCGGCGATGCGGCCGAGCCCGCGTGCGAGGCGATCGACGAAATACTCCTCCTTGTCGTCATAGCCGGCCGTGAGCGCAGCGATTTCGGCCTTCGCTGCCTCGTCGTTGAGCGTGTCGAAGTGCACCAGCGCCATTGGGTGCACCTTGATATGATTGCTGACCACGAATTCCATGCGTGCCAGACCGACGCCGTCGGCCGGGATGCGCCACCAGCGGAACGCGGCCGCCGGATTGGCGAGATTGAGCATAACTTGAGTGCGGGTCTTCGGCGCCTTGGAGAAATCGATTTCCTGCAACTCGAAGTCGGCCACGCCTTCGTAGACGAAGCCCTCATCCCCTTCGGCGCAGGAAACGGTGATCTCCTGCTCGCTGTGCAGCACTTCGGTCGCATTGCCGGTACCGACGATAGCCGGCAAGCCGAGCTCGCGACTGACGATGGCAGCGTGCGAGGTGCGACCGCCATGATCGGTGACGATGGCCGCCGCCTTCTTCATGATAGGCACCCAGTCCGGGTCGGTGGTTTGCGTCACCAGCACCGAACCGTCGACGAAGCGCTCGATGTCGCGCGGGCTGTCGATCAGACAGGCGCGGCCGGCCACCACCGCATCGCCGATGCTGAGGCCAGAGACCAGCTTTTTGCCCTTGGACTTGACGCGATAGGTGCGGAAGGCAGTTCCTGTGTGCTGCGACTGCACGGTTTCCGGCCGCGCCTGGACGATGAACAGCTCGCCGCTCTCACCGTCCTTGGCCCATTCCATGTCCATGGGACGGCCATAGTGTTTCTCGATGATCACGGCCCAGTTCGCGAGCCGCAAGATGTCGTCGTCGCCGAGCACATAGGCGGCGCGTTCAGCCTTCGAAGTCGGCACGTTCTTGGTCGGGTGCGCACCGTCGCTGGTATAGATCATCTTCTGCGCCTTCTTGCCCACCGTCTTTTCGACAATGGGCTTGAGTGCGGCGTTTTCCAGCAGCGGCTTGAAGATGATGTATTCGTCCGGATCGACGGCGCCTTGCACCACGTTTTCGCCCAGGCCCCAGGCGGCGTTGATCAGCACCACCTTGTCGAAGCCCGTCTCGGTATCGAGCGAAAACATGACGCCGGAGCCGCCGGCGTCCGAGCGCACCATGCGCTGCACGCCGACCGAGAGCGCGACCTTCATGTGGTCGAAACCTTTGGCGATGCGATAACTGATGGCGCGGTCGGTAAAGAGGGAAGCGTAGCAGCGGCGGCAGGCGTCGAGCAGCGCGGCATCGCCGCGGATGTTCAGATAGGACTCCTGCTGGCCGGCGAAACTGGCGTCGGGCAGGTCCTCCGCCGTAGCGCTGGAACGCACGGCGACGTCGGCCTCGACCTTGCCGGCGCGCTTGCACAACTCGGCATAGGATTTGCGGATGGCGTCGACGGTGTCGGCCGGCCACTCGCCCTTGAGGAACATCGTGCGGACGGCGGCGCCGGTCTCCTGCAAGCTCGCCTTGCCCGCGGCGAGCTGGTCGAGGGCGGCTGCGATCTTCGCTTTCAGGTCGTTGGCTTCGATATAGCGCCAATAGGCGTCCGACGTGGTGGCGAAGCCGGGCGGCACGCGTACGCCACGCTCGCCGAGCTTGGCGACCATCTCGCCGAGCGACGCGTTCTTGCCGCCAACCTTGGCAACGTCGCCACTGCCGAGCTTTTCGAACCAGAGCACCTGTACGCTATTTGCCGCCATGCCATGTCTCTCCTGAATCGTAAGCGCGCGCCGTGTCAATCGTCCTTGCGTCGCCCTTTAAGATGGAACTGCACCTCGAAGGCGCTGATGAGATCGAGCCAATCTTCCATCATCCGCGTCATCAGGAAGCGCTCCGTGACGCTCTCGCGCGCCTTGCGGCCAATGCGCTCGCGCAAGCCTTTGTCCTTCACCACCTCGACGATACGGGCGGCCGCCTCCTCGACATTGTTGACCAGGAACCCATTCACACCGTCCTCGATCTGGTGCTTGATGCCGCCGACATTGCCGCCAATGACGGTAGTGCCTTTCCACATCGCTTCCGTGACGGTCAGGCCGAAGCCTTCGCGCAGCGATTTTTGCAACACCACCGCCGCCCGCCGTTGCAAGGCGTTGACCAGAGCGGTGTCCTGTACCGAAAGGATGCGGATGCGCTCCCCCGCGCTGCTGCACACCTTGGAGAACACCTCCTGGCCTTCGGGGTCGTCGGTGGCGACATTGCCGACCAGCACCAAAGTGCAATCGACCTGTTTGCGCGCGATCTTGAAGGCGTCGATGACACCTTGCGGGTCCTTCCAGGTATCGAAGCGCGACACCTGCACCACCAGCGGCAGGTCGGTGGGGATGTCGTAGTGGGCCAGGCGCTCGTCGATCTCGATGTCGCCGAGGTCCGTGTTGGTGGTGGAGAACGGGTTGATCGCCGGCATGATGAAGCGCTGTGGCGCGCTGAGATTCTGGGCGTATTCCGGCATCGACATCACGACGGCATCGTAGCGCTCAACCAACGGCGTCAGGTAATTCCACAAATCCGGATTGGGCTGACTGAGATCGACGTGGCATTGCCAGACCCACGGCGCTTTTTTCCGGAAATGACGGATCAGCGGCAGCGGCTGCGGGTCGTGCACGATGACGATGTCATGGTCCAGATGCAGGCGCGCCGCGTTCTCGAAGGCAACTTCCTCATAGATCTGGGTCTTGAGCTCGGTGAGGTTGATGTCGCCGCCCTGCAAAGCATTGTGCATTTTCTTGGTGATGCTGAAAAAGTCGGGCCTGCCCTGAATCACCCGCCAGCCGGTGCGGATGCCGGAGCCGTTCATCAACAGGGTCAGCGACGACAACAGTTCGGCGACGCCGCCGCCGTAGTAGGTCGAGTTGATATTGACGACATGGATGTCGTGCAGGCGCTCGGCCTTCTTCAAGATGCGCTCGACCGCCTCGGCGCCGATCAGCAGCTCGTAATCCTCGACAGACGCGAGCTTGAATTCGCTGGGCTCGAGTTGATCCGGAGCAAGCATCAATCGGCCTCCTTGGGCAGCGGCCATCCCGCCGGTCGCGTTTACCATTGTTCCCGCACGTTGGCGCTGAGGCGCCTCCGCAGCATAAAGCGCGGCCCGCCCCGTAACATGCGATAGATCAAAACCTTGGCGACGTTATTGAACACGAACCAGGCGAGCGCGTAGGCCCAGATAATCAGGGCGTATTTCCAGCCGATGGGGGCGACGAACCAGCCGTAGACGGCGGCCAGGGTGCCCAGAACCTGGGTCGCTTCCGTTGCGAAGAACAAGCGCCAATGGGGCAGCGGCCGCTGCCAGAACCAGCCATTGTTGCGCGTCAAGTAGATGGTGAGATGGCCCGCCACCAACAATTTCAGAAAAATGACGGTCTGCAGCGTTTCACGCGGCAGATGCAGGTAACGGTCCGCGCCCCAGAACAACAAAAAGGATGCAATGACGCCGAGCGTCCCGAACATGGCGCTGACGGTCAGCACGCGCGCCATGTCCCAACGCACCGGCTTTGCCGCCACCGTCACGTTGTCGTAGGCGATCATCATGATCGGCACGTCGTTGAGGATCGCCAAGAGCACGATCATCACCGCCGTCACCGGGTAGAAATTGAAGATGACGATGGACAACGTCATGAACAGCAGCACACGGGTGGTCTCGGCGATGCGATAGATCGCGTAAGCGGTCATGCGCTCGAAGATGCGCCGCGCCTCCTCGATGGCCCGTGTGATCACCGAGAGGCCGGGCGCGGTCAGCACCAGATCGGCGGCGGCGCAGGCAGCGTCGGTGGCGCCACTCACCGCGATGCCGACATCGGCCTGTTTCAGCGCCGGCGCGTCGTTGACGCCGTCACCGGTCATACCGATGATGTGGCCGGCGCGCTGCAGGGTCTGCACTATCTTGAATTTGTGCTCGGGGAAGACCTCGGCGAAGCCGTCGGCGTTTTCGATGCGGGCGCCGTCGCCGTCCGCGTCGTCGTGGACAAAGATCTCACGCGCCGAAACGATGTTCTGCCCCAGCCCCACCTTGCGGGCGATTTCCCGCGCGATCGCCTCATGGTCCCCTGTAACCATGCGCACATCGACCCCCATGGTCTCGGCGACGCGGATGGTCTCAGCGGAATCATCGCGCGGCGGATCGGACAGCGGCAATAGCCCGAGGAAGCGCCAGCGGTCGCCGTCGGTCCTGGCGACGCCGAGCGTGCGGTAGCCGCCGGCGGCGAGCTTGTCGGTGGCTTGGCGCACCCTCTCCGCCAAAGCGCCATCCGCCTTGACCAACTCAGTAATGGCCTGCGGCGCGCCCTTGGCTACCTGAAAAGTGCCGCCGGCCGCCTGCACCGTCGCCTCAGCGCGCTTGCGCACCGGATCGAACGCCTGAAACTTGATCACCTTGCCGGCCGGCGCGCTGCCGCCCAGCGCCGCGATGATGGCGGCGTCGATCGGATCGGGCGCATCGCATTCGCAGGTGAGGCCCGCGGCCTGCAACATTTCGTCGCGCGAGCGGGCGCCGATCAGGATGGGATCGCCCAGCATCAATTCGTTCTTGGTCAGCGTGCCGGTCTTGTCGGTGCACAGGATGTCCATGCCGGCCATCTCTTCGATGGCGACCAGCCGCGACACGATCGCCTTCATATGCGCGAGCTTCGAAGCGCCGACGGCGAGCGTCACCGACATTACCGCCGGCAGCGCGACCGGAATGGCGGCGACCGTCAGGATCAGCGCAAACAGCACGGTGTCGATCAACGGATCGCCGCGGAAGAGCGCGACCATGAAGATCAGCGCGACCAACGCCAGCGTGGTCAGGATCAGGAAATTGCCGATGCGCAGCACCGCCTGCTGGAAATGCGAATGCGTTTCGGCGGTCTCGACCAGCCTGGCGGTGCGGCCGAAATAAGTGCTGCCGCCGGTGGCGGTGACAACGCCACGCATATCGCCTTGGCGCACCACCGAGCCGGAATAGGCGACGTCGCCGGGCTTCTTGTCGACCGGCAGGGATTCACCAGTGAGCGCCGACTGGTCGACACTCAAGAATTCGCCATCGTGCAGATTCATGTCCGCCGGCACGATGTTGCCGAGCTTGAGCAGCACCACGTCGCCGGGCACCAAGAGCCGCGCGGCGATGTCCTGCCAGTGACCGTCGCGCAGCACGCGCGCGGAGAGCGCCAGCCGATGCTTGAGCGCCTCTATGGCGTTGTCGGCCTTGTATTCCTCGAAATAGCCGACTCCGGCATTGAGCAGCAGCATGGCGAGGATGATGCCGAATTCATCCCAGCGCCGCGTTACGCCGGAGAGGACGCCGGCGATCTCGATCATCCACGGGATCGGGCCCCAGAAATAGCCGAGGAACTTGAGCAGCGGGTTGACGCGCTGCTCGCGCAGGGCATTTTCGCCATATTGTTGAAGCAGTTGCCGGGCCTGTTCGGAGGTCAGGCCAGTGGGCGCCGCCGCCAGCGGCGCGGCATTGACGGCATCGCTCGCGCGCTCTTCAGACTGCAGCGTCATAGCCTACTCGCTTGGCCGATGCGCGCCCCCTTCCCAGAACGCGTTTGGGATCGGTTTCTTGTGCCGCATGAAAGCGTTCGCTCCATTGAGGGAGGTCAAAACGTTGAAATATTGACGGCGGCAAGGTGCCACAATGATTTACCACCCACCCAAGCCATTGTTCTCCGCCCGCTTCCGCACGGAGGCGCGAAATTGACTAAATTTTCGGCACGGTGCGATGACATTACCGACGACGCCTGATGACCTTCCCAAGGCGCCTCACTCACAGCCAGTTGGCGAGGTGCTGGCGGCACTCGACGTGTCGGTCGGCGCCGGCCTTGGCGACGAGGAGGTCAAACAGCGGACGCAAGTTTTCGGCCGCAACGCCATCGTAGCGCGGCGACCGGTCGGCGCGCTTGCCGTGCTGCTGCATCAGTTCCAAAGCCCGGTGGTCTATCTGCTCGCCGCCGCCGCGGCGCTCGCCTTTTATTTCGGCGAGTTCGAGGAAGGCGGCGCTATCATCATCGTGCTGGCGATCAACGCGCTGATTGGTTTTGTCACCGAGATCAGGGCCGCGCGTTCGATCGAGGCACTGCGCGCGCTCGGCACCAAGTCGGCGCGGGTGCGCCGCGCCGGTCACGCCCGGCTGGTATCCGCCGAGCAGCTGGTGCCCGGCGACATCGTGCTGGTGGAAGGCGGCGATTCCGTCTCAGCCGACCTCAGGCTGGTGGAGGCCTCTCATCTCGGCGCCGACGAATCGACACTGACCGGCGAGTCGGTGGCGGTGGAAAAATCAACCGCGCCGGTCGCGGCCGACGCTCGCCTCGGCGACCGCCATTCGATGCTGTTCAAGGGCACCTCCGTCACCCGCGGCAGCGGCGTCGGCGTGGTGGTCGCGACGGGCTTATCGACCGAGCTCGGCCATATCTCCAAGCTGGTCGAGGAAGCGGAGCCGGAAACCTCGCCGCTCGAGCGGCGGCTGGCGAAGCTCTCCGGCCAACTGGTGTGGGCCGTCATTGCTCTCACGCTCATTATTGGGGTCGTTGGCGTCAGCGAGGGCAAGAACGCCTTCCTCATGGTTGAGGCGGCAATCGCGCTTGCGGTTGCCGCCATCCCCGAAGGGCTGCCAATCGTTGCCACGCTGGCATTGGCGCGCGGCATGTTGCGCATGGCGCGGCAGAACGCGCTGATCGAGCGGCTGTCGGCGGTGGAGACTTTGGGCGCCACCACCGTCATCCTCACCGACAAGACCGGCACCCTGACCGAGAACCGTATGACCGTGCGCCGGCTCTGGGTGCCCTCCGGCGAGATCGAGATCGACGGCGGCGGTGACGCCACCCAATTCGGCGGCGATCCGCAAATCGCGTCTCTTCTGGAGGTCGCTGTGCTGTGCAACGACGCCACCCTCGGCGACGACGGCGCGGACGGCACCGGCGATCCCATGGAGCTGGCGCTGCTGCGCGCCGGCCATCTGGCCGGGTTCATGCGGCACGCGTTGTCACAGCAGTACCGGACAGTGCACAAGGAGGCTTTCGATACGACCAGCAAGATGATGGCGACCGTGCACAGCCGCGGCGATCATTTCCTCTATGCCGTCAAGGGCGCGCCGGAAGCGGTGCTAGCCGCCGCGGCGCGCGTGATATCGGCAGACGGGGACATCGAACTCGACGACAAGACGCGCGGCGAATGGACCGAGCGTGTCGAGCATCTCGGCCATCACGGCCTGCGCGTGCTCGCCTGCGCCATGAAGCGCACGCCTGAGGCCGACGCGGGCGCTTACGAAGAACTGACCTTTCTCGGACTCATCGGCCTGGAAGACCCGGCGCGCGCCGACGTGCCGCACGCCATCCAAGACTGCCACCGAGCCGGCATTCGCGTCGTGATGGTGACCGGCGATCACGCCGTCACCGCGCGCAGCATCGGCCGCGCCGTCGGCCTCGGCGAGGCCGAAGGCCATGTCATTGAAGGGCGCCAACTCGGCGCGCTCGCCGACGGCGCCAATGGCGAACTGCTCAAGGCCGGCATCTTCGCGCGGGTGAGCCCGGCCGAGAAGCTCGATCTGGTGCGCGCCTACCAGGCGGCGGGCGAAATCGTCGCCATGACCGGCGACGGCGTCAACGACGCGCCGGCGCTGAAACAGGCCGACATCGGCGTCGCCATGGGACTACGCGGCACCGACGTCGCGCGCGAAGCCGCCGCCATGATCCTGCTCGACGACGCCTTCCCCACCATCGTCAAAGCGATCCGCGAGGGCCGCGTCATCTTTGGCAATATCCGCCGGTTCGTCGCCTATCTGCTGTCGTGCAATCTGAGCGAGGTGCTGGTGGTGGGGCTGGCGATTCTCTCAACGTTGCCGCTGCCGATCATGCCGCTGCAGATCCTCTATCTCAACCTGGTCACCGACGTGTTCCCGGCGTTCGCGCTGGCCATGGGCGAAGGCGAGCGCGACGTGCTCGAGCGCCCGCCGCGCAACCCGCGCGAGCCGATCCTGGGCCGCGCGCAATGGACCGTCATCGTGCTGCAGAGCTTGGTGCTGACCGCCGGCACCTTCGGTGCACTGGCGCTGGCGCGGCTGCAGCTCAATCTCGACAGCCGCTCGGTCATCACCGTCACCTTTCTGACGCTTGCCTTCGCCCAGCTCTGGCACGTGTTCAACATGCGTAGCGTTCATTCGACCGTGTGGCTCAACGAAATCACCCGCAACCCGTGGGTCTGGGCGGCGCTGGCGCTGTGCGCCGCGCTCTTAGCGGCGCCGCCCTATATCCCGCCCGTTGCCGACGTGCTGCATCTGGCGCCGCCGACCGCCGCCATGTGGGCTATCATCCTGGCCTTAAGTCTGGCGCCAATGCTGGTGATCCAAGCGGTCACCGCTCTGACCCCAACGCAGCGATCGAGGCCCTGAGCGATGACGGCAATCCTGCTGCCCTGGCTGGAGCTCCTGATCTGCGCCGCGCTGATCGGCATGGCCGGCCCGGTGCTCACGCAATACGGCGACATCATCGCGCGGCTGACCGGCCTGTCGCGCTCCTGGGTCGGGCTGGTGCTGCTCGCCAGCGCGACGTCGCTGCCGGAATTGTTCACCGGCATCAGCTCGGTCACCATAGCCGGCACGCCCAACATCGCGGTCGGCGACGCGCTCGGCAGTTGCGTGTTCAACCTGGTGATGCTGGTGCTGCTCGACGAACTGAGCCGCGACGAGCCGTTGTACCGCCGGCTCGACCAGGGTCACGTCCTCACCGCCGGCTTCGGCGTCATCCTGATCGGCTCGGCCGGCGCGTTGGTGCTGCTCAGCCAGGAAGGGCTGAACTTCACCTTCCTGCACATCAGCGGCTACACGCCCTTCATTATCGTGCTCTACTTGGTCGCCATGCGCGCGGCCTTCGTCTACGAACGCCGCACCCCACGCCCGCCGCAGCTCCTGAAGACGGAAACCGACATTACGCTGCGGATCGCCGTCACCCGCTATCTCGCCGCCGCCGCCGTGGTGGTCGTCGCCGGCACCTGGCTGCCGTTTATCGGCAGCGACATCGCCACGATCATGGGCTGGAAGACCACTTTCGTCGGCACGCTGCTGATCGCGTTCACCACTTCCGTGCCGGAACTGGTGGTGACGGTGAGCGCGCTGCGGCTCGGCGCCGTCGACATGGCGATCGGCAATCTGCTCGGCAGCAATCTGTTCGATATTCTGATCCTGGCCGCCGACGACATCGCCTATCGTAAGGGCCCGCTGCTGGCGTCTGTGTCACCGGCGCACGCCATCACGGCCTTCGCGGCGGTGATCATGTCCGGCATCTTCATCGTGGCGATGCTGTTCCGCCCGGAAACGCGCCTGCGCGGCACCGTCGGCTGGGTCAGCCTGTCATTGCTGCTGGTCTATCTGTTCAGCGCCTATGCAATTTATCTGCTTGGTCACTGAGACGTCTCAGCAAGCCGCCCCTGACAAACTCTGAACTCGTGAAAATCCTGGCAGACTTTGCAT
This sequence comes from uncultured Pseudomonadota bacterium, assembly GCA_963732895.1. Classification (GTDB taxonomy): domain Bacteria; phylum Pseudomonadota; class Alphaproteobacteria; order Rhizobiales; family Xanthobacteraceae; genus Pseudolabrys. The sequence goes on from CAVTBG010000015.1 coordinate 494,111, forward strand.
TTCAAGCGAATCATTGCTCCCGGCGGAACTTGGGCGAGCTCCGCCGACGTGGCTGTAAAGCCACTATCGAATTCCTCATTCGATTTGTGACAACGAAAGACGAGCCGCCGCACAGAAAAAATAGACCCTCCCTGGACTCGCCTGCTGTGGGCGACCCGACAAACGCAATCTCAACCTGGTCCGAATCAAAATATGCCAGCCAAGAAACCTTTGGTGAGAGCTTACTTACATGCATTCGCCCGAGGGCCAGTGTCCAAAATTGGACACGTCTGAGCTGGCGCTGACGACCGACGTCCACCGCGGGTGCAGCGCAAAATAATTTATTCCACTGCGAGTTGAGAAAGAGAAGGCAGGCAATATTGACGCTGGCCGGAGCATGCGTAAAAATAATTCAATCGGAACCTATCCCGAAGTGATGGAAAGACACTTGGCGCGAAAATCAAAACGGCCCCCTTTCGATCCCAATTGTTTCTGGCCACCGTGAATGGCGGTCGTAAGCTAGCCAACTACCGAAAGGATGAGACGATCTACTCGCAGGGAGAACCTGCGGATGCTGTCTTTTACCTCCAGAAGGGCAAGGTCAAGATTACGGTCACCTCCGAGCAAGGAAGGCAAGCGGTGGTCGCGATCCTTGGGCCAGGCGAGTTCTTCGGGGAGGGATGCTTGATTGGTCAGCCGACGCGTTTGGCAACGGCCAGCACCATGAGCGAGACCGAATTGACGCGGGTGGAAAAAGGAGAAATGAACCGTGTCCTTCACTCCGAGCCGTCTTTTTCCGAAAAGTTCACGACGCACCTCTTGACGCGCAACAGCCGCATTGAGGAAGATTTGGTCGATCAGCTGTTCAATTCGAGCGAAAAACGCCTGGCGCGAACGCTTCTTATTTTGGCGAACTTCGGCAAAGACGGTACGCCGCAGCCGATCACCACCAGGATCAGCCAGGAGACGCTCGCAGACATCGTCGGCACGACCCGCCCGCGCATCAGTTTTTTCATGAACAAATTCAGGAAACTCGGCTTCATCGAGTACAACGGTGACTTGAAAGTCCACAGCTCATTGCTGAGTGTCGTTCTGCGCGACTAGTGCCCGGTTCATGCCGCCCAGGCTAGCCCGGCGCGGCTCATTATCTTCATCTGCTCAGCTTTGGACAGTGGCCATCCATTACCGTGGTCAATTCTGAACAGACGACAGCCGTTAATGGGCATCTGATTTGGGCGGCGGCTCAAAGGAGCCTGCGGGGTTAGAGGTCCGGCGACAACCTTTGCCGGTGTGCCCTTACCTCCATCCGAAACGCGCCGCTGCGGCTAGAGCGCAGGCGTTCAAAGTGAAACTCGTCTCTGATGCAAACTTGGATGTCTTCTGCCCCAACCCCCGGAGCGTCCGAGGTCCCAGAGCCCCGGCAGACAAAGCCGGGATTTTTTTGCTATTCGCACCACACCGACGATCTGGCGGGAAGACCGCTGACGTTTCGATTGAGGCCATGGCCCGCTGGTGCCGCCGCGCCCGCGATCAACCGCAGATGCAGTCGGTGCGGCGGACGGCTTCACATGCTGACGAGTATCAGGCCGAAGGCCAAGGGTACGCCTGTGACCTACTATGCGTGTGAGCAGTGCGCGCAAGTTCTCATTGTGGAAGCTTGAAGCTTCCAGTTGAAGAGCTGTCTCGCCGCAACACTGGGAATGAACCGCTGGTGGGTCAGTTCGGTCTAGCGGGGAGTTAGACATGTATAGCATCGCTCAAGCAAATATCGATCGATTCAGATTATTGCTGGAAACGGAAACAGATCCGGCAAAGCGATCGATGCTCATGCGTCTTCTTGTCGAGGAAGAGGTGAAGCAATCGCACAAGGGCGAGCGAAAAGAGACTTAGCGTTTTGTGAACCGGTGCCCGTGCTATCTGCATCAATGGAAGAGACAGCACCGCATCATTCGTTACGACGCTTTGCCTTAGCGCGATCCTTCCCTACCCCAACTCCACCGCGCCGAGCAGCATGCCGATACGGCCGTCGCCCCACATCGGCAGCAGAAGGCGCGTATAGGGCGGCGCGCCGGTATGCGTAAAAAACGTGGGCGCGCGCGCCTCGATCGTGGCGCTGCACTGGGAGACCAGATAATCGAGCCGGCCAGGCAACTGTTCTTCGTCGATGAACTTGCCGCGCAGGGCGGAACTCTCGCCGACATCCGCGCCGATGCTGTTGATGCGGAACCGCTCGGGGTCGGCGAAGGCATCGACCAGCAGCAGGCGGTTTGTCACGTCCGGAAGCGCCGACGGCTTGACGTCGTCCCAGAACGGCATGTCGTTGCCCCCGCGCTTGAGGTCGTTCCAGTAGTCGAACACCCGCTGCAGGGTCGCACTCAGCCGTTCGGGAAGCGGATACGGATTGTCGGCCATCGGTGCCCCTCGATCGGTGACGCGAGATGCCGTCCTTCTTCTATCGCGTTTCCGGACGGCGAACCGGTTCCCACTTCGCCTGGAAACGCTCTAGCCGGTGACCCGGTCGGCATTCCGCAACACCACATAAATGGCCGGGATTACCAGCACCGTCAACAGAGTGGACGAGGCAAGGCCGAACAGCAGCGAGATCGCCAGCCCTTGGAAGATCGGGTCGACCAGGATGGTGGCGGCGCCGATCATGGCCGCAAGCGCGGTCAGCAGGATCGGCTTAAAACGCACCGCGCCGGCCTCCAGCAGGACCTCGCGCAGGGTTTTGCCCGCACCGCCGCTGTGGCGGATGAAGTCGACCAAAAGAATCGAGTTTCGAACGATGATGCCGGCGAGCGCGATAAAGCCGATCATCGAGGTGGCCGTGAACGGCGCGCCGAACAGCCAATGGCCGAGCACGATGCCGATCAATGTCAGCGGGATCGGCGTCAGAATCACCAGCGGCAGCTTGAAGCTGCCGAACTGCGCCACCACCAGGATGTAAATGGCCACGATGGCGACCATGAAGGCGGCACCCATGTCGCGGAAGGTGACGTAGGTGATCTCCCATTCGCCGTCCCACAGCACCGCGGGTTTGGCCTCGACCTCGGGCTGGCCATGGAAGTGGACGACCGGCTTCTCCAGCTTGCCCCAGTTGTGCTCATCGATCAGCTTATCGACCGCCAGCATGCCGTAGATCGGCGCTTCGTAAGCGCCGGCCATTTCAGCCATGACCATGTCGGTGAAGCGACCGTCGCGGCGGAAGATGGCCGGCGAGCCGAGTTCCTTGGTAACGTGGACGACGTCGCCGAGCTGCACGACGCCCTTGTTGCCGGGCACAGTGTTGGCCGGAACCGGCGTGGAAGCCAGTAGTTCGCTCCAGGACAGATTGCTCTTCGGCAACCCGACCACAATCTCGATCGGGTTGCGGCCCTCGCCGCGGTGCGAATAGCCGATGGTAATGCCGCCGAACAGCGACTGGATGGTGTCGTAGACGTCCTGCTGCTGCACGCCGAAAAATTCCAAGCGGTCCTGATCGATGGAGATGTGTAGACGGGGCCGCGGCTGCCCGATGGAATTGTCGACGTCGACAATATAGGGGACCGACTTGAATATCTTCTCGACCTCGTGCGCCACCGAGCGCCGCGTCTGCGAATCCGGGCCGTAGACTTCGGCAAGTAACGTGGAGAGGACCGGCGGTCCTGGCGGCACTTCGACCAGCCGCGAAACGGTGCCGGCGGGCAGCGTCACGCTCTTGAGCTTCGCACGCAGGTCGAGCGCGATCTCGTGGCTGGTGCGATTACGGTCGCTGCGTGGCGCGAGATTTATATGCAGTTCGCCGAGCTCGGGCGAGTTGCGCACGTAATAGTGCCGCACCAAGCCGTTGAAGTTGAATGGCGCGGGCGTGCCTGCGTAGGTTTCAATAGAGCGTACCTCCGGCACCTTGCGCACCACGTCGGCGATCGAAAACAGAGTGCGTTCGGTATCTTCGAGGGTCGAGCCCTCGGGCAGATCGACCACCGCCGACATTTCCGACTTGTTGTCGAACGGCAAGAGCTTCACCGTCACGCTCTCGGTGTAGAACAGAACGCACACCGCGATCGTGGCTACGCCGACGCCAATGAGGAATATCCAGGCGCGCTTGCGGGTGCACAGTACGGGGGTGGCGAAACGCCGGTAAATCCGGCCCAGAAAGCCCTCCCCGTGCGCGGCTTCATGCTCGTGCACGGGCATTCCCTCCGGGTGCATCTTGAGCATCAGCCAAGGCGCGATCACCATGGCGACGAAGAACGAGAACAGCATGGCCGCGGAGGCATTGGCCGGGATCGGCGCCATGTAGGGGCCCATCAGCCCGGACACGAACAGCATCGGCAGCAACGCCGCCACCACGGTTAAAGTGGCAACGACGGTCGGGTTACCGACCTCGGCGACAGCTTCGATCGCCGACTGCATGCGGCTGCGGCCATCGCGCATGGCCCAATGGCGGGCGATGTTCTCCACCACCACGATAGCGTCATCGACCAGGATACCGATGGAAAATATCAGCGCGAATAGGCTGACCCGGTTGATGGTGTAGCCCATCAGTTTCGAGGCGAACATCGTCAGCAGGATGGTGGTCGGGATGACCACTGCTGTCACCACCGCCTCGCGCCAGCCGATGGCGAAGGCGATCAGCACGACGATCGACACCGTCGCCAGCCCCAGATGAAACAGGAGTTCGTTGGCCTTTTCGTTGGCGGTCTCGCCGTAATCGCGCGTCACCGTGACGGCGACGTCCTTGGGCACCAGCCGGCCTTCGACCGTCTGCAAGCGATTCAGCAACTGCTCAGCCACCACCACCGCATTGGTGCCGGCCCGCTTGGCGAAGGCGACACTGACCGCCGGCACGCGGTCCCAATGGCCGCCCTTTTCCGGCTGCTCGTACCAGACCCGGTGTTCCTGGGGGCTGGAGCCGATCACCACCTTGGCGACGTCCCGCACATAGACCGGACGGCCGTCACGGGTGGTCACCAGCAACAGGCCGATATCGGGAATGCCGGCGAGCGTCTGGCCGGCGGTGACGTCGCGCACGATGCCCTTGGTCTTGCCCTGGTCGCGCACCTGGCCGGCGAGGAACGAGCGGTTGGCCTCGCGCACCTTGCCGACGAGCTGCTGCAAGGTGACGCCGTAAAGCGCGAGCTTTTCCGGATCGGGCTCGACCCGAATCTGCTGCGGGTTGCCGCCGGAAATATAAGTGAGGCCGACGTTGTCGGTCTTGTCGAGCTCGTACTGCAGCTCGCGCGCGATCTGGTAGAGGTCTTTTTCGGTATAGCGCGATGCTGCATCCGGTTTCGGCGACAAGGTCAGTACCACCACGGCAACGTCGTTGATGCCGCGGCCGACGATCAGCGGTTCCGGTATCCCGACCGGGATGCGATCCACGTTGGCCTTGATCTTCTCGTGCACGCGCAGGATGGCGTCGTCGGCATTGGTGCCGACCTGGAAGCGCACGGTGACCATCACCCGGTCGTCGACGGTCTGGCTATAGACGTGTTCGACACCGTTGATGCCCTTGACGATGGACTCAAGCGGCTTGGTGACCAGCTCCACTGCGTCCGGCGCCTTGAGGCCGTCCGCGTTTATGCGAATGTCGACCACGGGCACGCTGATCTGCGGCTCCTCCTCGCGCGGAATGGTGAACAGCGCGAGCAGACCGACGGCCAGCGCCGCCATCAGGAACAGCGGCGTCAGCGGCGAGCGGATTGTGCCTTGCGTCAAGCGTCCGGAAATTCCAAGGCTCACGGCTTCACCAGAACGTCGCCCGCCTGCAGGCCGGACAGGATTTCAAGGGCATCGGGCATGTCGGGCCGCGGCATCAAGCGGCCACGCTGCACCGGCACGTCAATCACTTGGCCGTCTTTTTGGCCGTCCTTGCGCACGCGCGCGTAGTCGATGCCGAAGCGGGTAATGATGAAGGTGGACGGCACCACGACGCTCTCGCGCTTGCCGGCCGCCACCCAGACGCGGATGCGTTCGCCGACGAAATAGTCACCGAGACCGTCGACCTTGGCGTCGGCGATCACGCGGCCGTCCTGGATCTGCGGATAGACCAGTTTTATGGTGCCGAACTTGACGCCGTTAGCTCCGAGTTCCGTGCCATCGATGCGCACGGTATCTCCGGCCTTCATATAAAGCGCATGGCGCTCGGGCACACGCAGCCGCAGCACAAAATTCTTTTCAGCGATGGAGACGACCGGCTCGCCCGGCAGGACGACGGCGCCGGCGGTGACCGGGACCTTGAGCACGCGCCCGGCAGTGGGTGCCAGCACCTTGCCTTCATTGAGCTGCTGCTCGACCACCGAGCGCTCGGCGATCTTGGCGCGATGGGCGTTGGTGGCGACGTTGAAGGCGGTGCGCGCTTCGTCGAGGCGGGTGCGCGGAATGGTGCCCTTGGAGAACAGGTCCTCGGCGCGTTTCAAATCGGTCTGCGACTGGGAAAGCTGGGCCTCCAGCCCCGCGATTTGCGCGTCCAGCGACTTCATCTGCAACACCAGCTTCTCGTCACCGACAATGGCGAGCACCTGGCCTTGCTTGACCTCGTCGCCATCCTTGACCGAGAGTTCGGCTACCGTGCCGCCAATGCGGGCGCGCGCCGGCACGACATTGGCGCTCTCGACCGTGGCGAAGACCGCCTTCTCGTCGGCGACCATGTGCGGCTCGACGGTGAAGGTGGCGGGCTGGGCGGGCGCATGCTGGATGAGCAGCGCCAGCAGGACCGTGGACAGGACGGCAATCCGCATCTCAATTCCTCATCGTGCCCGGGCCGCCTTCTGGCAGCGGCGGGTTTGGGGTCTTCGTCTCGCGATGACGGCCCCCCGTCATTGACGTGGCTCAAGGGCTTAGCTGGGCCAGGGGCGCTGGACCGCCAACTCCGTATATATACGGAATTGTGAATATATATTTTTATTAGAGAGCAGGACGAGATGGCAAATTGAAAACGCGGAGCCCCCGCGAAGTAGTCACCCGCCTCCCTGGTCCGCTCCTGGATCGTCAACTCCGCTAATTTCGTCGTCAGTCTTCGATCAACGCATTCGTTATTCAACATCACCGTTGAGCGGCGACTGCATGTCCGCAGGGGGAGGCACACTACAGATAGCCACTTGCCAATTATGCACGCATGCCGTTAACTAAACTTGGGGTTGCAGCGTGTTAATTGGGGGGGCGCTATGCGTTTGTACGTGATATGCGGAGTTCTCATTGTCCTTAGCCTTAGTATCCCTAGTCTTGGCCGGATGTGGCGGTTCGTCGGTTTGGAACGTAAATTCCCATAGTCCAAGGGCGCAATATGACGGCGCAACACTAACTTACGCCCTGCCGAAGGGTGTCGTCTCCATCTCCGCCGACTTTAAAGACGAAACGCTCACGTTAAGCTCAACGCGCCAAGTCAAGGCGGAACCTGACTTCGACGCAGGCCGACAAGTGCTGTCTTACAGACATTCAGGGCTTTCAAGCGACGATGTCACCGTAGAGTTCGATGGTGTCCTCTTAAAAAAGGTCGCATCCACAACGGAAGACAAGACGATCGATACCGTCAAAGCCCTGACCGGGTTACTTAGCGAAGTTAAAACGACCCGCGAGGCGCTGGCCCAGCCGGCAGCAAAGGAAACAGAGGGCCAAAAAAAGTGCCGTAACATGTCGCTGTCGCATGACTTTGAGATAACGAAGGCGTCGCAACCACCTCGTTCGCAAACAAAGTCTTTTAAGGACGAACTGACAACATGCGAAATTACAATCAAGGTTGAGGTCGAGCCAATCGCCGGCACCGTGATGTATGTCCACGGCTATGCTCCTCCAATCGCCATGCATGGTAACTACCATGGAGGGTGCATATACGCCGTCTGTTTCCGGCTCGCACAAGGTTACAAGATTACGGCAAGTGCCAGCCTAACCGGCGAAACATTCAATAGTCCTCCAATGATCTTTAACGTGGTTGCTCCTTCACTGGATCATTATGGCTATGTTCAATTCAATCGACGCGCTTTTGTTTCGAACAGCACCGCTCTAACCTTCGACAACGGCATCCTCTCATCGTTTGAATCCAAGAACCCAAGCGAGGTCGCTGGCTTTTTTGAACTCCCGACTGAGTTGCTGAAAGCTGCAGTGGTAGGCGTCGCATTCTCAGCGGCGAAGTAGTTCGACCTTCGACGATGGCGGCGAGGCAGCCTTAAGCCGGCTCCCTGATTCTTCGCCACGCCGGCGCACCGATGATGACCCTTTAAACGGCTGCGCCGGAACTGCCTATTGTTTTCAACGTGGCATTAGGTCGATTGGTCGGTTTGGCTCTACGGTGCCGGCTGGGCGCCATCGGTCATAGCCCGGCGGGCGGCAGCGACGACGCTGGCGTAGACCGCTATCGCTGCAGATGAAAGATCCCGGCGGGATCGTGGTCGAAGTGATAAACTTTGGCGACTTCGATCTTGCGCCGTTCCCAGCCGGCCAGCTTGTAGGCGGCAACAGCCAGCATGGTACCGATCAGCGGACCGATCCAATAGATCCACCAGCCGTGCCAATCACCGGAAATGACGGCGGGCCCGAGGGTGCGGGCTGGATTGGTGCTGGTGCCGGAAATCGGCGCTTCAAGCCAGACCATGAAGCAATAAAGCGGTGGCAGCAGCGCCGGCGTGAAAGCCCGCAACGTCTTGTGCCGCAGGAAAAAGAACAAGCCAAAGACCAAAGCGAAGGTCGTGACGATCTCGCCTGCCAGGGCCAGCGTATCGCCATAAGCGGGACCGGGGACCGTGGCGCCATAGGCGACACTCTGCCCCATCGCGCCCCAGGCCAGGAGCGGCACCGCACCGAAAACCGCGCCTATGAGCTGGCACGCCACATAGCCTAAGGCGTGGCGCGACTTCATGCGGCCCATGAGCCAGAACGCCAACGTGACCGCGGGATTGATGTGCGCGCCGCTCGTCTTGCCGAGCGGTGACAACGTAATGAGCGCGCCGGTCGAGCCGAACAGAAAGCCGGTGATCGCTCGCCGCCCGCCTTCGCCGGGAACGATGGTGGCCAGCGGGCTGCCATGACCAAGATTCGCAATCACGAAGGACAACCCCACGCCGACAAGCAACGCCGTTCCGATCAACTCCGCGGCGAACAATTTCCAGGGACCTGAACGTGGGACTGAATCGGAGCGGACATTCATGGTGTTCGTGACGCGCGTGGCCGGTGAAATCGCCGAACGGTAACGTAAGCTCAAGACGAGATATCAAGAACAGACATTATGTCAGCAGGAGCGAGCCCGTCACCGGGCCCTGTTGAGACTTTTTCCTCGCAAGTTCCATACTTTAACTGCCATTCGCGCTCCCCACCCGACGCCAGCGAGAACAAAGCACAAACCACCGGTGGACGGCGAACGACCGCGCGCCGCCGCGTCATTGACCCGCGTAACCTTTTCCGTACTCCCGCCGAATGAACTCGCGTGTGTCCGCATTGGACGGTGGGCTCAAGGTATCGGTGCATCGCGCCATGACCACCCTGCGCAAGCTTCTCACGACGAGTAACGGCCGTGGAGACTGACAAGCTTATCCAATCGCTGGCCGCGGCGGCGCGCCGGTGCGGCCGCTGGCGAGCCCATGGACGCGGACGGTCCTATGGCTGGCCATCGCCGTTCCTTACATGGCGCTTGTCATTATCGTCATTTCGCCGCGCGCGGGCCTGCTGGTGAAGGTGACGGAGGCGCTCTTCCTCATCGAACAAATCGCCGCGCTGACGACCGGCATCGCGGCAGCCATCGCGGCGTTCACCAGCACAATTCCAGGATACAGCCGTAAGGTTCTGCTGCTTCCCGCGCTACCGCTCGCCGTCTGGATGGGCAGCCTCGGCGAAGGTTGCGTCGAAACGCTGATGCGGTTGGGGCCGGATGGCTTATCGCTGCGGCCGGACTGGTTCTGTCTGCCCGCCATCGTTCTGGTTGGCGCAATACCGGCGGTGGCAATGGTGATCATGCTGCGCCGGGGCGCGCCGCTCTTTCCCTATCTGTCCGCCGGGCTCGGCGCGCTGGCCGCGGCAGGGCTGGGAAATTTCGGGCTGCGCTTGTTTCATCCGCAGGACGCCAGCCTGATGGTGCTGGTCTGGCAGTTCGGCAGCGTCTTCATCCTGACCGTGCTCGGCTGTTGTGCCGGGCGGAACATCCTCAACTGGCGATCGCTCACCGGCAGCGGGATTCGATTGAGCCAATAGGCGGCGCCGCGGCGCTTTTTCCCTCCCAGATCCATGGATTAGCCCTGGCATTGACTTTCCCATCCGCCGGGGCATAATGAGAACAAATAGAGAACTCGCACGTTTGCAGAATTGGCGATGTCACCCAACGCGGCAAGCACCCTTGCCGCGCTGCGCAGAAGGCTTGCCTCGATCGAAGGGGCGGACCTGCCGCGCGCGCGGCGCAGTGATGACGGACCTTTAAGCGGCTGCGCTGCTGCTGCTGGTGCTGTTGCGCTTGCCGCGCTCAACGAAATCGCAGCCGCGCGCGAAAGCGAGATCGCGGCGGCGACCGGCTTCGTGCTGCCGCTTTCCGCCTGGGTCGCCGGGCGGCGCGCCACGGTGTGGATCGCCGAGGACATGGCGCTCGCCGAAAACGGCGTCCCCTATGGTCCCGCGCTGGATAGCTTCGGGCTTATTCCTGAGCGGCTCATTCGCATCGCCGTCGCCAACGCGCGCGAGGTGCCTTGGGCCATGGAGGAAGCGTTGCGCGGCCGCGGCGTCGGCGCCGTCATCGGCGAGATGCGCGGCGGCGAGATCGGCCTCACCGCCAGCCGCCGGCTATCGCTTGCCGCGGGGCGCGACGGCGCCACCGCCTTCCTGCTGCGCGCAACGCCCTCTCCCGAGCCGCTTTCTGCCGCCACCCGCTGGGTGATCGGCGCGGCGCCTTCGGCGCAGGGCGATGGGCAGCACTATGGACCCGGACCGCCGCGACTTTCTGTCCGGCTTACGCGCAACCGGCAGGGACAAATCGGCTCGTGGCTCTTGGAGTGGAACAGTGACAGCCAGCGTTTCGACATCGCGGCAGCGGATCGTCAGCCTGTGGCTGAAGCGACTTCCGACCGACCGCCTCTTACGGCAGCAAGCGCCTGACCCGCGGCCGCTCGCGGTCGCCGGCAAGCGCGGCAATGCCGAAGAGGTGGTCGCGCTCGATGCCGTGGCCGAGCGCTTAGGCTTACGGCGTGGCTTGAGCCTCGCGCATGCGCGCGCCATGTGCCCCGCCCTCATCGTCGCCGAAGAGGACGCCGCCGCCGATGCCCGGCTCCTGAAGGACATCGCCGACTGGTGCCAGCGCTATACGCCGCTGGTCGGGCTCGATGCGCCAGACGGCGTGCTGCTCGACATCGCCGGCTGCGCGCACCTGTTCGGCGGCGAGGCGGCGCTGATCGACGACCTCATGCGCCGCCTGCGCACCGTCGGCATCGACGGCACCGTCGGCATCGCCGCCACCATCGGCGCGGCCCACGCGATGGCGCGCTTTGGACAAGGCGACTTCATCGTGCCCGGCTGCGAACGCGAACGGCTGCTGTCGCTGCCGCTTTCCGCGCTGCGCATTGATGAAGAGACGGCGGCGGCGCTCGGCCGCGTCGGCTTCAAGTGCATCGGCGACATCATCGACCTGCCGCGCGCGCCGCTCGCCGCACGATTCGGCCCAGAGGTCCTCCGCCACCTCGACCGTGCTTTGGGGCGGGAAGGCGAGCCGCTGACGCCGCTGTTACCGGTTGCGTCCTATTTTGCCGAGCAACCGTTTCCCGAGCCGATCGCGCGCGAAGAGGACATCCTCGCCGTCACCGAGCGGCTAGCGCGGCGGCTGGTGGTGATGCTGGAACGACGCGGCGAAGGCCTGCGGCAGGTACAGCTCGCGCTATTCCGCACCGACGGCAAGGTGCATCGCATCGAAGCCGGCACCTCGCGGCCGATCCGCGACGCCGGCGAAGTGCGCGCGCTGTTCGTCGAACGACTGGCGGCCTTGGCCGACCCCATTGATCCCGGCTTCGGCTTCGATCTGGCGCGGCTCAGCGTTGTCACAGCTGAAACTTATACGTCGCAGCAAATCGCCATCGAAGAGAGCCATGACGACGCAGATCTCGACCGTTTGGTCGACCGGGTGAGCGCGCGGCTGGGCGCGCGCCGGGTTACACAACTGATAGCGCAGGACAGCCACACGCCCGAGCTCGCCGCAGTCAGCATGCCAGCGCAAAGCGCGTTGGCCGACGCCGACCGCGGCTGGGACGCTTTCCGCCGCTTCCGCATGGCGGCGGAGTTACCGCCGCGGCCCTTGCGCCTGCTGGCGCGGCCGGAACCGATCGAAGCGGTGGCTAGCGTGCCGGACGGTCCGCCCCTGCGCTTCCGCTGGCGGCGCGCGCTGCACGAGGTCACCGCGGCGGAAGGCCCGGAGCGCATCGAAGGCGCCTGGTGGCGCGACGATGGCACCACGACCGAGAACCTGGCGCGCGACTATTTCCGCGTCGAGGACACAAGCGGCCACCGCTTCTGGATCTTCCGCGCCGGGCTTTACCGCAACACTGCCATGCCCGCCTGGTTCCTGCACGGTTTGTTCGCGTGAGATCAGCCATGCGTTACGTCGAGTTCGCCTGTACCTCGAACTTCTCTTTCCTGCGCGGGGCGTCGCACCCGGAAGAACTAATGACGCAGGCGACGTCGCTAAAGCTCGACGGGCTCGGACTTTGCGACCGCAACAGCATGGCCGGCGTGGTGCGCGCCCATGTCGCAAAACGCGAGAGCGACCTGAAGCTTTCCTATCATCCTGGCACACGCCTTGTTTTCAGCGACGGCACGCCGGACATTCTCGCCTACCCGCGCGACCGCGCCGCCTGGGGCCGGCTTACTCGGCTTTTGACGCTCGGCAACCGCCGCGCCGAAAAGGGCGATTGCATTTTGATGCTCGACGATTTGCTCGCCCATGCGAAAGGGTTGGAGCTAGTGATGATGGTTTCTTCTTTTTTATCTTCCCCTGAAAGAGAAAAGGAGAGAATGGCATTTCTCTCGCGTATTCGCTTGACCGCCCCGGGCCGCGTGCGGCTGGCGGCGTCGATGCTCTACCGCGGCGACGACCGCGCGCGGCTGGCGAGGCTTGAGCAAGAAGCGCGGCAAAGCGGCGTGCCGCTGATCGCAGTCAACGATGTGCTCTATCACGCACCCGAGCGGCGTCCGGTGCAGGACGTGCTCGCCTGCATTCGAGAGCACGTGACCTTGCAAGAAGCAGGCCGGCGGCTGATGGTCAATGCCGAGCGCCACCTGAAACCTGCGGCTGAAATGGCGCGGCTGTTCCGTGACGTCCCCGACGCCGTGACGGAGACGTTGTATTTGTCCGAGCGGCTGACCTTCTCGCTCGACGAACTACGCTACGAATACCCCAACGAGACGCGCGCAGGTTTTGCCACGCCGCAGGAAGCGCTCGCGCATTTCACCTATGAAGGCGCAACGCAACGTTATCCCGACGGCATTCCGGCAAAAGTGAAAGCAAACCTCGAACACGAGCTCACCTTGATCGCCTCGCTCAATTACGCACCCTATTTCCTCACAGTCCACGACATCGTGCGCTTCGCGCGCAGCCAGAACATCCTCTGTCAGGGTCGCGGTTCGGCGGCTAATTCCGCGGTGTGCTTCTGTCTCGGCGTCACCGAGGTTGACCCCGAACGCTGCGATCTTCTGTTCGAGCGTTTCGTATCCGCCGAGCGGCGCGAACCGCCCGACATCGACGTCGATTTCGAGCACGAGCGGCGCGAAGAGGTGATCCAGTACATTTACAAGCGTTATGGCCGCGAACGCGCTGGCCTGGCGGCAACCGTCATCAGCTATCGCGGGCGCTCGGCGGTGCGCGAAGTGGGCAAGGCGTTCGGCCTGTCGGAGGACACCATCGGCGCAGTGTCGTCGAGCATCTGGGGCTCGGGCGGCGGCGAAGTGCGCCACGCCGACCTGCGTCGCGTGGGGCTCGAACCGGAGAGCCCGGCGGTGAAGAGAATGCTCGCCGTCATCGGCGAGGTAGTGTCGATGCCGCGCCATCTGTCGCAGCACGTCGGCGGCTTCGTCATCACGCAAGGCCGAACTCGACGAAGTGGTGCCGATCCAGAACGCGGCGATGGAGGATCGCACTAACGTCGAATGGGATAAGGACGATCTCGACGCGCTGGGGATTCTCAAGATCGACGTGCTCGGGCTTGGAATGCTCACGTGCCTGCGCAAGGCGCTGGATCTGATGGGCCGGCAATATCCGGAGGCATTGCCGCATCATCCTGGGCAGCCCCTCACCCTCGCCGCCATTCCTGCCGAGGACCCTGCCGTCTACCGCATGCTAGGACGCGCGGATTCGCTGGGCGTATTCCAGATTGAAAGCCGCGCGCAGATGAGCATGTTGCCGCGGCTGAAGCCGAAAACCTTCTACGATCTCGTCATCGAAGTCGCCATCGTGCGTCCCGGCCCGATCCAGGGCGACATGGTGCACCCCTATTTGCGCCGACGGCAGGGCATCGAGCCGGTGAGCTTCCCTTCAAAGGAACTCGAAGCCGTTCTTGGCAAGACCCTGGGCGTGCCGCTGTTCCAGGAACAAGCGATGAAGATCGCCATCGTCGCCGCCGGCTTCACGCCCTCGGAGGCCGACCGGTTGCGACGCGCCATGGCGACGTTTCGTAAAGTCGGCACTATCGGCACCTTCGAGCGCAAGATGATCGAAGGCATGGCGGCGAACGGCTATGACCGCAACTTCGCCGAGCGTTGCTTCCGCCAGATCGAAGGTTTCGGCGAATACGGCTTTCCCGAAAGCCACGCGGCGAGCTTTGCACTTCTGGTCTATGCATCGGCCTGGCTGAAATGTCATTACCCCGATGTCTTCGCCGCCGCGCTGCTCAACGCGCAGCCGATGGGCTTCTACGCGCCAGCGCAGATTGTGCGCGACGCGCGCGAGCATGGGGTGGAAGTGCGGCCGCCCGACGTCAATCATTCCGCTTACGAGGCGACGCTGGAGCTGGGACCGGATGCCACGCCGCGCCTGCATGCTTTGCATCGCGAGATGGAAGGCGACATCAGAACCCGCTGCGCCATCCGCCTCGGCCTGCGCGAGATCAAGGGGCTGAAGGAGGGGGACGCGGAAACGATCGGAAGCAAGCGTAGCGGCGGTTACAACTCTCTGCGCGACCTCTGGTTACGCACCGGCCTATCGCCGCGGGTGATCGAGCGGCTGGCCGACGCCGACGCCTTCGGTTCGCTTGGGCTCACCCGCCGCGATGCGCTGTGGGCGGTGAAAGCGCTTCAGCGCACCGGCGATCATGAGGACCTACCGCTGTTCCGCGCCGGCAACGCGGCAATGCAAGAGCCCGATGTGGCGCTCAAGCCGATGCCGCCCGGTGAAGAAGTGATCAATGACTATCGTTTTCTCAAGCTGTCGTTACGCGCTCATCCCTCGGCGTTTCTGCGCGCCGATCTCAACCGCCGCCGCATCGTCAAAAACGAAATGTTGCGCAGCACACGCAACGGCGCACGGGTACACATCTCCGGACTGATCACTGTGCGCCAGCGGCCGGGCACCGCCAAGGGCGTCATCTTCATGACCATCGAGGACGAGACTTCCATTGCCAATGTCATCGTCTGGCCAAGGACCTTCGAGCGCTTCCGCCCGATCGTACTGGGCGCGCGTTTTGTCAGCGTCATCGGCCGCATGCAGGAAGAATCCGGCGTCATTCATGTCATCGCCGAGCGCGTCGACGACCTGACACCGCTATTGGCGCGACTTGCAGACGGCGGTGACGAAATCGAAGGTCTGGCGCGCTGTGACGACGTCAAGCGCCCCGGCAACACGCTCGACCCGCGCGCACGCGAGACGCAACGGCCGCAGCTGCGCGCCATGCTCGCCGAACTGCCCGGCATCGCCGACGATCTCGACGTGCAGGCGCGCGCCACAAGGCACATAGTGGCGAAGCGGAGGCGAACAGCGTAGTTGCTACCTGGCCTTCGGAAATACCGCGATCATATCGAGTTCGACGCGCGCGCCGGGCGTCGAGAGCTGGTTGACGCACACGGTCGTGCTCGCCGGCGTCCAGTCGCCGAAATAGTTGGCCAGCACCGTCACCATGCCATCCATGTCGCGCATGTCGGTGAGATATTTCGTCACCTTCACCACATCGGTCCAGGTCAAGCCCTCGTGATCGAGGATGGTCTTGATGTTCTCCATCGCCAACCGCGTCTGGTCCTCGATGCGAACCGGATGATTGTGCTCCGAGAAATCGTGCGGGTGCTTGTGATAAAGCGGCGACGGCGTGGCGCCCGAGATGAACAACAGATCGCCCGGCGCCTCGACCCTGATCGCCGGGGCATAGGGCATGTCCGGCTTGCGCTCAGGCGTGGTCTGGATCTCAGCCAGCGACGGATTGCTGGGCGATGTCTTGAAAGCCGGCCGACGCGCACTCATGGAAATCCCTCTCCGCTGAGTTTCGAACCATTATAGCAGCGGACCGGAGGCTGGCGGAGAGAGAGGGATTCGAACCCTCGATACGGTTTCCCGTATACACGCTTTCCAAGCGTGCGCCTTCAGCCACTCGGCCACCTCTCCAAACCTAGTCTCGGCGCGCGTCTTTAGCAGGAAGACGAGCGTAAGGCGCGTCTCTTGCGCCCTCAGCCGTTCCAAATTGGTGCTGCGGATCAGCCGATTGCCGTCCAATTCCACTCGCTGCGCTGCGGAAGGCCGCTGGCGGCCGGCACTATAACGGCGGCCCCGCCTCAGACAACCCATCCATGTCGTTCCTGTCATACCTGCATAAACTACCTATTTATATGCATATTTTTTGTATCTTAGGCCTCTATGAAAACTATGCGTAAAATGGGAAAAGTAAGGCCGTACCCTGAATTCTCAGGACGAGGCGGCAGAACCAGTTAGGGAACCTGCGATGTCGGGCGACAAACTGTCGGCACTGCAGCTCGTACTCAGCGGCAATCTCGAGCTGTTCGCCATCGTCGTCCTGTCGCTGGAGGTCAGCCTCAGCGCGGTGCTGCTGGCGGTCCTGATCGGCGTGCCGGTTGGCGCCTTCCTCGCGCTCAACCGCTTTTCCGGCCGCGAGACGACAATCGTCGTGCTCAACGCGCTGATGGGCCTTCCGCCGGTGGTGGTAGGTCTCATGATTTATCTGCTGCTGTCGCGCTCCGGCCCGCTCGGCGAATTCGGTCTCCTGTTCACGCCGCAGGCCATGGTGATCGCGCAGACCGTGTTGGTGGCGCCGATTATCGCGGCACTCTCGAGGCAGACTATCGAAGACCTGTGGCTGGAGTATCACGACGAGCTCGCGGCCATGAACGTCGGGCCGCTGGCCCGCATCGTTACCCTGATCTGGGACGCTCGCTTCAGCTTGGTCACCGCGCTGCTCGCTGGTTTCGGCCGGGCGGCGGCGGAGGTCGGCGCCATCATCATCGTCGGCGGCAACATCAAGGATTTCACCCGCACCATGACCACGGCGATCGCGCTCGAGACTTCGAAGGGCGATCTGCCGCTCGCGATTGGGCTCGGCATGATTTTGATCACCATTGTCATCATCATCAACGCGCTGGCCTGGGGCGCGCGCCGCGCCGGCGAACGCTACGCGGGATGAAGCCAATGCGTGCGCCCGTCACCGACCTGCCGCTCACGCTCGCCGACGTCTCCGTCCTCGCGCGCGAGGTGACGATCCTCGATGGCATCCGGCTCACGTTCGACGCCGGCCGGCCGACAATGTTGATCGGGCCGAACGGTTCCGGCAAGACGACGCTCTTGCGCGTCGCCATGGGCCTGCTGGCGCCGAGCCGTGGCCGCGTCACCTGGGGCGGCCGCGAGCATGCGCCGCCGGACCGACGCGCCATCCTGTTCCAGCGCCCGGCCATGCTGAGACGCAGCGCCGCCGGGAACATCCGCTATGCGCTGGCGGCGGCCGGCGTGCCGCGCACCGAACAGCCGACGCGTGCCGAAGCCCTGCTCGCCGAGGTCGGTCTCGCCGGCCTCGCCAAGCGGCCTGCGCGGCGGCTGTCGGGCGGCGAGCAACAGCGCCTCGCGCTCGCCCGCGCGCTCGCGCTCGATCCCGCAGTGCTGTTCCTCGACGAGCCCGCCGCCAGCCTCGACCCCGCCGCCACCAAGGCGATCGAGGACATCGTGCGCAACGTGACCGCCCGCGGCGTCAAGGTGGTGATGTCTACCCACGATCTCGGCCAAGCCAAGCGGCTGGCCGGTGACGTGGTGCTCCTGCATCGCGGCCGGCTGATCGAGCAAAGCCCGGCCGAGGAATTCTTCGCCGCCCCGCGCAGCGAGGAAGCGCGCAAGTTCATCGCCGGCGAATTGCTGGTGTGAGTTCTATAAAACCTAGAAGGAGGATCATAATGCTTATCCGTCGCTATTGGATCGCCGCTGCCGCGCTCGGCGCCGTGGTGCTTGCTACCCCGCCCGGCTTCGCGCAAGAAAAGTCGATTATCGTGGCTTCGACCACCTCGACCCGCGACTCCGGCCTGTTCGACTACCTGCTGCCCAAGTTCAAGGCCAAGACCGGCATCACCGTGAAGGTGGTGGCGCAGGGCACCGGCAAGGCGCTCGACACCGGCCGCCGTTGCGACGCCGATGTCTTGTTCGTGCACGCCAAGGCAGCGGAGATGAAATTCATCAGGGAAGGCTACGGCGCGAAGCGCCATCCGGTGATGTACAACGACTTCGTCGTGGTCGGCCCCAAGAGCGACCCCGCTGGCATCAAGGGCATGAAGGACGTCGGCAAGGCACTCACCATCGTCATGAACAAGAAGGCCGATTTCATCTCGCGCGGCGACAACTCCGGCACCAACAAGGCCGAACTCAGACTTTGGAAGGCGTCGGGCATCGACATCGAGAAGCAGAAGGGCCCCTGGTACAAGGCGATCGGCCAGGGAATGGGCGCGACGCTGAATACCGCCGCCGCCTCCAATGCCTACACGCTGACCGACCGCGCCACCTGGATCCACTTCAAGAACAAGCAGAATCTTGTGATCGAGGTCGAAGGCGACAAGCGGCTTTTCAACCAGTACGGCGTGTTCCTCGTGAACCCGAAACGCTGCCCGCACGTGAAGGTCGATCTCGGCCAAGCCTTCATCGACTACCTGATCTCGCCGGAAGGCCAGAACGTAATCAAAGGCTACAAGGTGGGTGGCCAAGAGCTGTTCTACCCGGACGCCGACAATCCGAACGCGTGACGTTGTGCTTGCTTTCCCTCTCCCCGCACGCGGGGAGAGGGAAGCCGCCGCCAAGTGAGTATCGACAATGGCCCCCCTCCGCCTGTTCGCCGCCGGTAGCCTGAAGGAGGCGCTCGGCGACGCGGCGAAGGCATTCGAGGCGTTGGGCGGCGAGAAGGTCGAAGGCAAATTCGGCCCTTCCGGCCTGCTCAAGAACGAGATAGCCGGCGGTGCGGCGGCGGATGTTTTCGCGTCCGCCAACATGGCGCACCCGCGAGCGCTGCATGAGACCGGCAAAAGCCGTCCGGTCATCTGTTTTGCCCGCAACACACTCTGCGCGCTGGTGCGGGAGGGCCTTAATGTGAGGCCTGCGACGCTGCTCGGCGCGATGCTCGATCCCGACATCAAGCTCGGCACCTCGACGCCGCTAGCGGACCCTTCCGGCGACTATGCGTTCGAAGTCTTCCGCAAAGCCGAGGCAATAAAGCCGGGCGCGCGGGCGACGCTGGAGCAGAAGGCGATCAAACTGACCGGCGCCAAGGGCAGCATCGCGCCGCCAGCCGGCCGCAGCCCCTATGGCTGGCACATGGCGGATGGCCGCGCCGACATCTTTTTGACTTACCGCACCAACGCCGTGGCGGCACAGGCGCAGTATCCGGGCCAGCAGGCCATCGAATTGCCGAAAGAATTGCGGGTCGGCGCCGATTACGGGCTCACCGTGATGGTTGGCGCGCGGGAAGCCGCGCAACGCTTTGCCACTTCATCGTTTCACCACGGGGGCAGGAGATTTTGGCGCGATACGGCTTTACACCACCGCAGGACGGTCAGTGATGATTGGACCGTCGGCTATCGTGGACGATGACAGCCGAGTATGAGTAGAGGCCATGAGCATTACCCGCCGCACATTCCTCGCCGCCGCCTCCGCCGCCGCGCTGGCGCCGCGGCTGGCGCGTGCCGCCGGCGTCACGGACGCCACCGGACGCACGTTGTCCATCCCCGAAAAAGTCACCCGCGTGTTTCCTGCCGGCCCGCCGGCCGCAATCCTGCTCTACACTTTGGCGCCCGATCTCCTGCTCGGCTGGCCGCGTGCCAACCGCTCGGAGGAATGCGCCTACCTCCTGCCCGATGTGTGCGCCAAGCCGAGCGTCGGCCGCCTCACCGGCCGCGGCAATACCGCCAATCTTGAAGTGGTGCTCAAGCTCAAACCCGATCTCATCCTCGACGTCGGCTCAACGCGCGCTACCTTCGTGTCATTGGCCAAGCGCGTGCAGGAGCAGACCGGTATCCCTTACGCGCTGCTCGATGGCCGCTTCGGCGCCATCCCGGAAACCTATCGCAAGCTCGGCGAATTGGTGCGCAGGCCGGACGACGCCAAGAAGCTCGCCGACTATGCCGAGCACACCTTGAAAACGATTCAAGCGCGTATCGCCGACATTCCACAAGACAAGCGCCCCCGCGTCTATTACGCGCGGGGGCCGCGCGGGCTGGTGACCGGCCTCGGCGGCTCGATCAATGTGGAAACCATCGAGTTCCTGGCGCAGAACGTCGCGGGCGGCCAGCACGGCGGCCTGGCGAACGTGTCGATCGAACAAGTGCTGGTGTGGAATCCGGACGTGATCGTGACCATCGACCAGTTCTTTGCGGCAACCGTCGCCGGCGATCCGGGCTGGCAGGCGCTCGCCGCGGTGCGTCAGGGGCGCGTGCATCTGTCGCCCAAGATGCCGTTCGGCTGGGTCGATTTCCCGCCATCGGTCAATCGGCTGATCGGGCTGTGGTGGCTGGCGAAGATTCTCTATCCCGACCGCTTCCCCGAGGACATGACCAAGCTCACTCGCGAGTTCTACACCATGTTCTATCACCGCACACCGACGACCGAGCAGATCGCGCATGTGCTCGCGGGGCGGGGTTAGTCTATTCTGTCATTTCGGGGCGCGGCCGAAGGCCGAGAACCCGGAATTTAGAGGCCGCAAACTCTTTGCATTGTTGCCCTGGATTACGTGCCCGGCGCCTTCGCGCCGTCCCGGAATGATGAGGGAATCATGACCCGCTCCGCCCTGCCCGGTTTGGCGATTGCGATCATCGTGCTGATCGCAGGGCTCGTGCTCGCCTTCACGGTCGGGCGCTATCCGGTGTCATTGAACGATCTCATCACCGTGCTATTGGCAAAGACGACCGGACAAGAGCCGCACGTCCCGGCAGCGGTGCAAAGCGTCATCCTGCAGGTGCGCGGGCCGCGCGTACTCGCCGCCGTCATGGTCGGTGGGGCGCTGGCCGTTGCCGGCACCGCGTTCCAGGGCCTCTTCCGCAATCCGCTGGTCTCGCCCGACATCCTCGGCGCTTCCTCGGGCGCGGCGCTCGGCGCGGTGATCGGCATATTCTTTTCGCTCGGCATCTTCGCGATCCAGGCCCTCGCCTTCGTTGGCGGGTTGGTCGCAGTCGCCGCCGTCTATCTGATCGGCTCGATGGTGCGCGCGCGCGATCCTATCCTGGTGCTGGTGCTGACCGGCGTGGTGGTCGGCGCCCTCCTCGGCGCCGGGGTCGGCTTGGTCAAATATCTCGCGGACCCTTACAACCAGCTTCCAGCCATGACCTTCTGGCTGCTCGGCAGCTTGGCCGCCACCGATGTCTCCGACCTGCTGCCGCTGTTCGGCCCGGTGGCGCTCGGCGCCGCGGTGCTGATCGCGCTGCGGTGGCGCATGAACGTGATGTCGCTGCCGGAAGAAGAAGCACGCGCACTCGGCGTTTCCACCGGGCCGTTGCGCATCGTCATTGTCGCGGCGGCAACGCTGGTGACGTCGGCGAGCGTCGCCACCGCCGGCATCATCGGCTGGGTCGGTCTGGTGGTGCCGCATCTCGCCCGCTCGCTGGTTGGTCCCGACTTCGCGCGGCTGATGCCGGCGGCGGCAATCCTCGGCGGTGGTTATCTGTTGCTCATCGACACGCTGGCGCGCACGGCCGCGAGTGTCGAAATCCCGCTCGGCATTCTCACCGCCGTGGTCGGCACGCCGTTTTTCATTTGGCTGCTCGCGCACATGCAGAGGAACTGGTCGTGAGGCTCGAAGGCCACGACCTCACCATCGGCTATCCCGACCACACCGTCGGGCGCGGGCTCGATGTCGGGTTCGAGACCGGCGAGGTGCTGGCGCTGCTTGGACCCAATGGCAGCGGCAAGACCACGCTGTTGAAGACCCTGCTCGGGCTGCTCAAGCCCAAGGTCGGCGAGGTGCGCGTTGGCGACAAGCCGCTCGATGGCTATTCGATTTCGGAACGTGCGCGCATCGTCGCCTATGTGCCGCAGGTTCATATCGGCACCTTCGCGTTTACGGTGGAGACCGTGGTGCTGATGGGCCGTTCAGCACACAGCAACTTGTTCAGCCGGCCGAGCGCGCATGATCGCGCAGTCGCGCAGGCATCGCTCGAGCGCTTCGGCATCGGCCGCCTGTCGCAGCGGCCCTATACGCAGATTTCCGGCGGCGAGCGCCAACTGGTGCTACTGGCCCGGGCGCTGGCGCAGGAGCCGCAATTCATCGTGCTGGACGAGCCCACCGCCAGCCTCGACTTCGGCAACCAGGGAAAGGTCATCGCCGAGATCAAGGCGCTGGCGGCCTCGGGCCACGGCGTGCTGTTCACCACCCACGACCCCAATCATGCCCTGCGCGCCGCCGACCGCGCCTTCCTGCTGCGGGAGGGCACGCGGGTCGCCGACGGGCCGGTGAAGGCGGTGCTCGATCGGGAGAAGCTGGAGGCGCTCTATCGCGCGCCCGTGGAGCGGCTGGTGGACCCGGAAACCGGGGCGGTGGCGTTCCTGCCGGGCTAAGCGGCGGCTCAGAAGTCGCTGGCGCTCGCCATGGCCACCTGGCGGGCCGCCTGCGACTGCCTGAGCCGGTCCAGGGCGTCGCGCGCCTGGGCGTGCAGGTTGTCGAAATCAACGGTCGGAGCCGCGGTCTCGACCGCCGGCGCGGGCACCTGAGGCGCTGACAACGTGGGAGACTTGGGGCCGTAAAACGGGCCAAAACTCCAGGCTAAAACAACGAGCGACCAAAGTATGAGGCGCATGAGAGACCCCCGTAAATTCCTGCTTGCACCTCTATTAGACGCGGCGAATTGAAATCGGTTCAAAACCCGGGTCCCAGTTTTGGGCAGTTCGGTGACCACTTCTTAAGATCTGGCGGCCGCTTCTGGCCCTGCAATATGGGTTGGAATGGCCTATATTGGCGGCATGAACGAGCCCCAAGACCAGGACGACTACATCATCCGCCCCGACCCCGGCGACGCCCGGCTGACCGAGCGCGTCAGCGGCATCGATCAGACCGGCGCCCAGATCGACACCTCGGTAACGGTCGAGCGCGCCCTGACGATCTTCCTCAACGGCCAGGAAATCGTCACCGCCATGACCATCAATGACCATCCCGAATACCTGGCGATCGGCTATCTGCTCAACCAGAACATGCTGCTTCCCGACGACGAGGTGACGGCTGTCGACTACGACGAGGAACTGTCGGTCGTCGTGGTGCGCACCAAGCGCAAAACCAACTACGAGAAAAAGCTGAAGAAGAAGGTGCAGACCTCTGGCTGCGCGCAGGGCACCGTATTCGGCGACCTCATGGAGGCGCTCGACAACGTCGCGCTACCCGACGCGCCCCTGCGCACCTCTTGGCTTTATGCCCTGACCCACAAGATCAACACCACGCCCTCGCTATATCTGGAAGCCGGCGCCATCCACGGCTGCGTGCTGGCCCGGGAAGACAAACCGCTGGTCTATATGGAGGACGTCGGCCGCCACAATGCGGTCGACAAGATCGCCGGCTGGATGTTCAAAGAGAAGGTCGTCCCCCATGACAAGATATTCTACACCACCGGCCGGCTCACCTCCGAAATGGTGATCAAAACCGTGCGCATGGGCATTCCGATCCTGATCTCACGCTCGGGTTTCACGGCCTGGGGCGTGGAATTGGCGCGCAAGACGAACCTGACCTTGATCGGGCGCGCGCGAGGAAAACGCTTCGTCGCACTCGCCGGCGAACAGCGCATCGTGTTGGACCAGGACCTCAGCTTTGTCGAAGACGAGGGTTCGAAACACCGGCGCAAGGCGGCGGTGCACGACGAGTAATGGCTGACATCCCCGTTCCCCCGACCTTCGGCCTCGTGCTCGCCGGCGGCCTCGCGCGCCGCATGGGTGGCGGCGACAAGGCGCTGATTACGATTGGCGGCATCACCATCCTTGACCGCGTGCTGGCGACGTTGTCGGCGCAGTGCGTCGACATCGTCATCAACGCCAACGGCGATCCGGAGCGCTTCGCCGACACCGGCTGCGAGGTGATCCCCGACAACGTGCCTGGCCATCCCGGTCCGCTTGCCGGCATCCTCGCCGGCCTCGACTGGCTGGCGGCGCAGGACAACGGCGTCGAATGGCTGCTGAGCGTACCGGGTGACTGCCCGTTCCTGCCCGACGATCTGGTCGAGCGGCTGCACCGGGCACGGCGCAAGATGGGCGCCGGCGTGCCGCTCGCCTGCGCGCGCTCCGGCGAATGGCGTCATCCGGTGATCGGCCTCTGGCCGCTGGCGCTGCGTGCAGACCTGCGCAAGGCGCTGATTGATGAGGACCTGCGTAAGATCGAGGTGTGGACGGCGCGCCACGGAATCGCGGTCGCCGACTGGCCGGCGGATCCGGTCGATCCATTCCTCAACGTCAACACGCCCGATGACGTCGCCGAGGCGGAACGCATTGCAGTGCAGCATGTCGGCGGCTAATCAACCTTGACCGGACTCGTGCCCCATCCTTATCTATAGTGAGAAGCTATGGGGCTATCTGGGAGAGGAGCCAACGCCATGAAGACTTTCATCGTCGCCTGCGCCGTCGCCATTGTCATCGCCATCATTGGCGCGTTCGTGTTGGATGGAATCCAGGAGCCGGTCCAGAAGGCCTATTCGACGAGCTATGTACGGCTGGGGGCCTAATGCGCGGGGCTTAGCCCGTCAGTGCGGCATATGACAGAAAGCCGACACGGGCGCCGGGCTCGATGGTGGTGACGCCTTCGGGGAGTTCCAACAGGCCGTCGGTTTCGGTCAAGGACGTCAGAATGCCGGCGCCGTCCCGCGGATGCTTGACGGCCTCGATCTCGCCGTCGGCAGCGCGGCGCAAAGCCACGCGCACATATTCGCGGCGATCCTTTTTCTTCTTGTAGGCGAAGGCCACGCGCACCGGCAGTGCCATCAGCCGCTCCGGCTGCGCGCCGGACAGCCGGCGCAGCAGCGCCTTCACCACCCGCACAAAGGTAACGAAAACGGCGACCGGGTTGCCGGGGAGCCCGACGAAGGCGGCGCGGTGCACTGGATCGGCGCCCCGGATTACCCCCATGGCGACCGGCCGGCCTGGCTTGATGGCCACCCGCCAGAACACCAAGCTACCGATGCGCTCGACCGCGCTGCGCACGTGATCGGCTTCGCCGGTCGAGACACCCCCCGAAGTGACGACTAGGTCGTGGCCGGCGGCCGCGTGTTCGAGCGCCCGGGTGAGCGCCTCCGGCTGATCGGGCAGGATGCCGAGATCGGTGACCACCGCGCCGAGGCGCTCCAGCAACTCGCTGAGCAGGTAGCGGTTGGCATCGAAGATGGCGGCACCGTCACGCGGGCTGCCCGGCTCAACTACTTCGTCGCCGGTCGAGAAAATCGCCACCTGCAGCCGCCGGCGCACCTCGATCTCGGTGATGCCGAGAGCGGCGGCAAGCGCCACGTGCTGCGCCTCCAACACCGTGCCGGCGGGCAGCACGACATGACCGGCGGGCACGTCTTCGCCGGCCAGCCGCCGGTTGGCGCCGCGTTTCAATCCGCTCGGCACAGTGACGCGGTCGCCGTCGACAGTCACGTCTTCCTGCATGAACACGGTGTCGGCACCGGCTGGCATAGCTGCGCCGGTGAATATGCGAATAGCCTCACCGGGCCCGAGCTTGAAGTCGGCGCGCGCGCCGGCAGTGACACGGCCAGCGACAGTGAGCGTGGTGTCGCCATCGGGCTTGAGATCGGCGGAGCGCACCGCATAACCATCGACGGCGGAATTGTCGAACGGCGGCAAGTTGACCGGCGCGGTGATGTCGGCGGCGGTGACGCGACCGCGCGCACCGTGCAGCGGCACGCGCTCGGTCTCGGCCACCGGCTCGATGCGCTCGCCGATCAGCCGATCCATCTCGTCGATCCGCATCAGCGGACCGGAGAAGGCGAAACAGTCGTCGGTCAGTTGCGCCATCTTTTCCGCTCTCGCTATGAAGTCGGGGCGAGCGCGATGTCGCCGACCGGCACCGCGTGCTTGACGAGCAGGTCGGCGATGGCTTCGATGTCGTCGAGATCAACCACCGGCACGCGCGCGGCTGGCAGCGGGACGTCGGAAGCAATCGCTAAGATGTGCGGGTCCTCCGGATGGATCAGCGACTTGCCGTTGGCGGCGCGATGGATCTCAAGCTTAGGGAAAACGTCGCGCTTATAGCCCTCGACCAGCACCAGATCGACCGGCGACATCTTGGCGACCAGCGCGGGCAGATCCCACTCTGGCTCCTCGCGCAGTTCGTGCAGGATGGCGAAGCGTTTCGACGAACTGACAACCACCTCGGTGGCGCCGGCGGCGCGGTGAAAGAACGAATCCTTGCCGGGCTGGTCGAGATCGAAGCCATGATGGGCGTGCTTAAGGGTGGAGACCTTCAAGCCGCGGGCGTTCAGGCACGGAATGACCTTCTTGATCAGGGTGGTTTTGCCCGACCCGCTCCAGCCGGCGAGACCGATAATACGCATGGGCTTCATATAAGGCTGCTGCTCCCAAGAGTGAACCGCCACATATAGCACGTTTGACGCCGTCAACGCGCGCGCCCCGGCGTGGCCGCGGCCTCCGGCATATTACGGGATTGCCGGCGCGGGCGGATGTGGGCAAGTTCGCGTGGACGGGCCCAACCGGGGGAGTGGTGCGACATGGAGCAGGCTTCGGCGTGGTCGCGGCGCGAGGTGTGGACGCGCAAGCTGCTTTATCCAGGGCACACCTTCCCGACCGCGATCGCGCCGGTCGTGGTCGGCATCGGCCTGGCCCAACATGACGGCGTACTGGCCGCGGGACCGGCGCTGCTCGCCTTCGTCGCCGGATGGCTGATCCAATTTGCGGGCGTGGTCACCGACAACTACACTAATCTGATCCGCCAGCCCGACGACCGCGAGCACCCCGAGCTGGTACAGGCGGTCAACAGCGGCCTCTTGTCGCTCTCGTTCATGCGCACTACGATTCTCGTCAGCTATGGCGTGGCGGTGGCGATCGGCGCGGTGCTCACGGTAATCGCCGGCTGGCCGGTGATCGTGATCGGGCTTCTCAGCATTCTGGCGAGCTGGGCTTATTCCGCGGGCCCTTGGCCGTTCGGCCGGCACGGCTTCGCCGACCCGCTGTTCTTCCTGTTTTTCGGCACGATGTCGGTGATCGGCACCTATTACGTCCAGGCCGCCGTCGTGCTTGGGCCCGAGCATTGGCGCGAGGCGCTGCCGTTCACGGCAGTCGCCGTCAGCCTGCCGATCGGCGCGCTGATCACCAACATCCTGATCATCGACGACATCCGGGACTGCGAATTCGACATCGAGAAGGGCAAGAACACCATCGCCGTGCGCTTCGGCAAGGGCTGGAGCCGGCTGGAATTCGTTTGCCTGCTCGCCTTCGCCTACCTGACGCCGTTCTGGCTGTGGCTGTCGCTCGGCTTCAGCGCCTGGGTCCTGCTGCCGCTGATCACGCTGCCGCTCGCGGTTATGGTCGCTCATGCGGTGTGGACGCGCGACCGCTTCGCCGAGTTGGTGCCGTTGACGCCGCGGCTCGCCATGCTCACCGTTGCATTCTCGCTGTGTCTCGCGGCTGGAATCGCGGCAAGCACATAACGCACTACAACATATTGATTTGAATCAATCGCGTCTTACGCCTGTTAATTGTTTTTGTTTGAAAATGTTGGCTGGATCGTCCTAGAGTCGCTTCACGACAGGCGATGCTGACGGCCGAGGCAAGATCATGAGGCGCACACGCTGGTGGCTACTGCTGATCATCATACTCGTTGGCGGTTTTCTTGGCGCCGGCGCAGTGATCGGTAGCGATTTCATCAATCGCTACACATCGACCGACGCCTTCTGCACCTCCTGCCACAGCATGGCGTTCGTCGGCAATGACCCGCACTTCATCCATTCTGCGCACCGCAGCAACGAGCTCGGCGTGCGGCCTAACTGCGGCGACTGTCATATCGTCAAGACCAACTGGTTCGACGAGACCTGGGACCACGTGAGTTCCGGCTTCCGTGACGTGATCGCAGAATACACCCACGATTACAGCGACCCCAAGATCTGGGCCAAACGCCGGGTCGAGCTAGCGCACGAGGTACGCGAGACCATGCGCGCGCAGGACAGCGTGACCTGCCGCTCGTGCCATGAGCGCGCCGCCGTCCGGCCCACCAGCACGCGCGGCCAGGCGGCGCATGCACTGATGCGCGAGGGCCGCATGACCTGCATCGACTGCCATTTCAATATCGTGCACGCGCCGGTGCCGCCGACCATGGCGTTCATCCGCGGCTCGGGCATCAACGCCGGGACGAAAAAATAGCCGCGTGCGAGACGCGCGCTCGAGGAGAAGGCGATGAGCAAGCAAGGCCGCATGTCGAAAAGCATTTCGAAGATTCTGGCCGCCGCGCTCCTGACCGGCGGTTTCACGGCCGCCGTCCTGGTGATGGCGCCGCAATTGCGCGCACAAACGCCGCCTGCGCCGCCGGCGGCCAAGCCCGCGCCGGCCCCGCCGCCAGCCGCTCCGCCCGGCATGATCGCGACCACCGACGTGCCGTTCTACGCCGACTGGGCGTCATCGCCACACGCGAACCACAAGGCCGAGCCGTTCAACCACTGGAACAAAGAAGGCGTGATCCCGGCCGAATGCGCGCGCTGCCATTCCACCCCCGGCTTCCGCGACTATGTTGGCGCCGACGGCTCGACGCCGTTCAAGGTCGATCATCCGGCGCCGGTCGGCACCGTGATCACCTGCGTCGCCTGCCACAACGACAAGACCGTGAGGCTCTCCACCGTCGTCTTCCCGTCCGGCATCAAGGTCGAGCACCTGGACGCCAACGCTCGCTGCATGACCTGCCATCAGGGCCGCGAGTCGACGGCCAGCGTCAACAAGGCGATTGCCGGCTTGCCTGACGATCAGGCCATGCCCAAGGCTACGTTCATCAACGTGCATTATGCCGCCGCCGGCGCCACGCTATACGGCACCATGGTCAAGGGCGGCTACGAATATCCCGGCAAGACCTATGCGGGCCTGCTCAAGCACCGCGCGCCCTACACCAGCTGCACGGCCTGCCATGCGACGCATACGCTGGAAGTGAAGGTCGAGGACTGCGCCGCCTGCCACAAGGAGGTCACAAACGAGGCTTCGCTGCACATGATCCGCGCCGACAAGGTCGACCTTGATGGCAGCGGCAACACCAACGAAGGCGTGGCGCAGGAGATCGCCAATCTCCGTGCCAAGCTGCTCGCCGCTATCCAGGATTATGCCAAGAAGGTCGCTGGCAAGCCTGTGGTCTATTCGGCGCCGGACTTCCCCTATTTCTTCGTCGATACCAACGGTGACGGCAAGCCGGAAAAGAACGAGACCAAGTTTCCCAACCAGTACAAGAACTGGACGCCGCGCATGATGAAGGCGGCTTATAACTACCAGTTCGTCACCAAGGATCCGGGCGCCTACGCGCACAATCCGACCTACGCCGCGCAATTACTGCACGAACTCGATCGCGGACCTTGGCACGCGGGTGAGCGTCGATTTGAAGAAGGCGACGCGGCCGTAGCTCCGCATTCTTCCCTCTCCCCGCGTGGCGGGGAGAGGGAACGCAAGTGCCCGGCTCGCACGTCCTTCACCGATTTGATCGTAAAACTTCCGATTTACTTGTCGCGCGACCTTGTCCGAAAACCGGTATCCACTTTTCGGGGGCAAACGCATAGCTCCGACGCCCGTATTGTTTGACGTGCGTCGGGTTCGCTCTAATCGCCTTCGTCCTTCCATGACGCGAGAGAGATGGAGCGCCGCGAGGAGCAACCATCTTAGTCCACACCGTGCGGTGCGTGCGGGCCACTAACACGGTCCCGCGCGCCCCGCGGCGCTCCATCGCGGTGTCTTTCCGGCGCTGGCCACGCTTTCAGCAAGGTCTCGAAGACTCGCGCCGTCAGGCAGATCCTCTAGGGGGTCGTAGTGCCTCGGGCATAGCAGCTTGCGTTTGCGCAAACTGCGTAAACTTGTTTGCGCGTGCCCCGCGCCGCCCGGGAGGGGGGGATGCGTTCTGTTCCCTGCCCGCAGGCACCGCATCGCCGATGTCGGCCTTACCCGATATCGGCCCCGTTAAGGCGGCTCCATCATCGAGACGCCTCTAGATGACGCCCTCAGTCGAGCCGGACGACGTACACTATAAGAGCGATCGAGCGAGCGGGGACACGTTTTTGGACAAACAAAACGCCCGGCGCTGAGGCCGGGCGTCTATCAGTTTGGAGGTATTTTGTTCGGAGATCGCTACTCCGCCGGCTGGGTGCGGGCACTGCTGGTGCCGTGGCCCTGCTCCTCCTCGTACCAGAGCGGGTGGTGCTCCTTGGCCCAGTTCACATCGACCGTGCCCTGGCTCATGGATTCGAAGGCACCCTCCATGCCCGCCGTGCCCAGATAGATGTGGGCGAGGATCAGCGCGACGAACAGAACGCCGACGATGCCGTGGAAGATCTGCGCCAGTTCCATGTCGCCGACACCCAAGCCCCAGGAGAACGGGAAGATGAGGATGTAGCCGGTAACGATCATGGCCGCGCCGCCAAGCACGATGAACCAATACAGCAGCTTCTGGCCGCCGTTGAACTTCCAGGCCGGCGCGTGACCGCCGCCCTTGCCCATGCCGCCGCCCATCTTGAACCATTGGACGTCGGCCGCGGTCGGGAAATTCTGCCCGATCCACATCAAGAACATCAGCACCACACCGATGGTGAAGGCGAAGCTCAGGTAGTTGTGAGCGTATTTCGCCCATTCCGACCAGGCGCTGAAGGCGTCAGCGCCGAGCCACGGCAGGATCAGCGCGCGGCCGAAGGTGATGTTCAGCCCGGTGATGCCGAGGACAATGAAGGTCGAAGCGGTAAGCCAATGCACGAAGCGCTCGAACGCGTTGAAGCGCACCATGGTGCGGCCGGAGCGGCCACCCTCGATTTTTATGGTGCCGCGCCACAGATAGAACAGCACCAGCAGCAGCAGCATGCCGAGGATGGCAATGCCACCGATCCACTTCAGATAGACGGTGTGAAAGGTCTGCCAGTTACGGCCGGCCGGATGGATCAGGTTAGCCGACTTCTTGTCCGGAATGCTGACGTCACCGCGAATGACGCCGCCTTTGAGCTGCTGCAGAAGCTGCTGCTCGCTGGTGGCTGCCGCCGGACCGCCCTGCGCGAACGCGGGCGCCGGCGGCGTAACCGTGGCCACAATAAACGCGAGCGCGAGCGCGCCAGCGATGAAGCGGATCGTAGCGAAGAGCTTCGCCATGGTATCCTCTCCCTTCCCTTACCCCGAGTGTTCTTTAGACAAGGACCGGCGGCGCGGGGCTTTCCAAGCCTCGCACCGCCGCATGGATCAGCTCGCGATGGTCTCGTGATAGGCGGTCTGCCAACCCCAGGCGCCGGAGCCGTAGCCGCGCGTCTTCACGCGTTCCTTGTAGATCTGGGCGATGACGTCGCCGTCGCCGGCGAGCAGTGACTTGGTCGAGCACATCTCGGCGCAGAGCGGCAGCTTGCCTTCGGCCAGCCGATTGGCGCCGTACTTCTCATACTCCGCCTTGCTGCCATCGGCTTCCGGGCCGCCGGCGCAGAAGGTGCACTTGTCCATCTTGCCGCGCGAGCCGAAGTTGCCGACCTTCGGATACTGCGGAGCGCCGAACGGACAGGCGTAGAAGCAGTAGCCGCAGCCGATGCACAGATCCTTGTTGTGCAGCACCACCGCGTCCGCCGTGGTGTAGAAGCAGTTCACCGGGCAGACCGCCGCGCAAGGCGCGTCGGTGCAGTGCATGCAGGCCATCGAGATCGAGCGTTCGCCCGGTTTGCCGTCGTTGAGCGTGACCACGCGGCGGCGGTTGATGCCCCAGGGGACATCATTTTCGTTTTTACAGGCGGTGACGCAAGCGTTGCACTCGATGCAACGGTCGGCGTCGCAAAGGAATTTCATACGTGCCATTGTCGTTCTCCTTTGTCCCTCGCCTTACGCTGCCTCGATGCGGCAGAGCGTGACTTTGGTTTCCTGCATCTGGGTGACGACGTCGTAGCCGTAGGTGCCGTCCATGTTGGACGCTTCACCGAGCACGATCGGGTCGTTGCCCTTCGGGTACTTGCCGCGCAGGTCCTTGCCCTGCCAGTAGCCGCCGAAGTGGAACGGCATGAAGGCGACGCCGGCGGCCACGCGTTCGGTCACCAGCGCACTGACCAGCACCTTGCCGCCTTCCGGCGAAAGCACCCAGACCTTAGCCCCGTCCTTGACGCCGATCTTGCCGGCATCGGCCGGGTTGATCTCGCAGAACATGTCCTGCTGCAATTCGGCGAGCCACTTGTTGGAGCGCGACTCGTCGCCGCCGCCCTCGTATTCGACCAGACGGCCGGAGGTGAGGATGGTCGGGAACTGCTTGGAGTGGTCCTGCTTCTGGATCGACGCGTAGAGCGTCGGCAGGCGCCATTCCTTGCGGTCCGAGTAGGTCGGGTACTTCGCCACCAGATCGCGCCGCGGCGTGTAGAGCGGCTCGCGGTGGATCGGCACCGGGTCCGGGAAGGTCCACACGATGGCGCGGGCCTTGGCGTTACCGAAGGGCGCGCAGCCGTGCTTGATGGCGACGCGCTGGATACCGCCGGAGAGGTCGACCTTCCAGTTGGTCTTGTCGCCGGCGACCTTCTCGATCGCTGCCGTCTCTTGCGGTGTCAGGTCCTTGTCCCAGCCGAGTTTCTTGAGCATGGCCATGGTGAACTCAGGATACCCGTCCTTGATCTCGGAACCGACCGAGTAGGAGCCGTCGGCCAGGATGTTGGTGCCGTTGTGCTGGACGCCGAAGCGGGCGCGGAACGTGAGACCGCCATCCGCGACCGGCTTGGAGGTGTCGTAGAGGATCGGCGTGCCGGGATGCTTCATCTCGGCGGTGCCCCAGCACGGCCACGGCAGACCGTAGTAGTCGCCATCGACCGGCCCACCCTTGGCCTTGAGCGTGGTGGGGTCGAACTTGTCCTGGTTGGCCATGTGCGCCTTCAGGCGCTCCGGCGACTGGCCGGTGTAGCCGATGGTCCACATGCCCCTGTTGTACTCGCGGGTGATGTCCTCGATCAGCGGCTCGGAGCCGTTGACCTTGATGTGTTTGAACATCTCCTTGTCGAAGCCGAACTTCTTGGCGAACAGGTACATGATTTCGTGGTCGGGCTTGGCCTCAAACCACGGCTTGAACACCCGGTCGCGCCATTGCAGCGAGCGGTTCGACGCGGTGACCGAACCGGACGTCTCGAACTGCGTGGTCGACGGCAGAAGATAGATGCCGTCCTTGCGGTCGGGAATGATGGAAGCGAAGGTCGGCACCGGGTCGACGATGACCATCAGGTCGAGCTTCTCCATCGCCTTTTTCATTTCGGGCAGGCGGGTCTGCGAATTGACCGCGTGACCCCAGTAGACCATGGCGCGGATGTTGTCCGGCTGGTCCATGTTTTCCTTCTTCTCGAGCACGCCGTCGATCCA
Organism: uncultured Pseudomonadota bacterium; assembly: GCA_963732895.1. GTDB lineage: Bacteria > Pseudomonadota > Alphaproteobacteria > Rhizobiales > Xanthobacteraceae > Pseudolabrys. The sequence continues at coordinate 527,991 of CAVTBG010000015.1, forward strand.
GCGCGACACCGGAATGCCCTTCGACTCCATCAGCTTCTGGCTGGCGAAGCGGGCCTTGATGAACTCGTAGTCGACGTCCCAGACCCGGCACCAGTGCTTCCAGGAGCCGGTGGCGAGGCCGTAGTAGCCGGGCAGGCTGTCGGCCAAGACGCACATGTCGGTGGCGCCCTGCACGTTGTCGTGACCGCGGAAGATGTTGGCGCCGCCGCCGGCGACACCGATGTTGCCGAGCGCAAGCTGCAGCACGCAATAGGCACGGGTGTTGTTGTTGCCGTTATGATGCTGAGTGCCGCCCATGCACCAGACCAGAGTGCCGGGCTTGTTGTCGTGCATCATCTTGGCGACTTTTTCGAGTTGCGCGCCGGGCACGCCGGTGACGTTCTCGGTCACCTCCGGCGTCCACTTCATCACTTCCTTCTCGACCTGGTCGAGGGCGTAGACGCGCTGCTTGACGTATTCCTGGTCGACCCACTTGTTCTTGAAGATGTGGTAGAGGATGCCCCAGACCAGCGCGACGTCGGTGCCCGGGCGGAAGCGCACGAACTCGTCGGCATGCGCGGCAGTGCGGGTGAAGCGCGGATCGCAGACGATCAGCTTCGACTTGTTCTTCTCCTTGGCATGCAGGATGTGCTGCACGGCGACCGGATGCGCCTCGGCCGGATTCGAGCCGAACAGAATCATCAGCTTCGAATTGTGCATGTCGTTGTAGGAATTGGTCATCGCGCCGTAGCCCCACGTGTTCGCGACGCCCGCGACCGTGGTGGAGTGGCAGATGCGCGCCTGGTGGTCGCCGTTGTTGGAGCCCCAGAAGCCGTAGAACTTGCGGAAGAGATAGGACTGTTCGTTGTTGAACTTGGCCGAGCCCAGCCAGTAGACCGAATCGGGGCCCGACTTCTTGCGGATCTCGAGCATCTTGTCGCCGATCTCGTTGAGCGCCTGCTCCCACGAAACCTTCTTCCACTGGCCGCCTTCGAGCTTGAGCGGATATTTCAGGCGACGCTCGTTATGCGCATGCTCGCGCACCGAGGCGCCCTTGGCGCAGTGTGAACCCATGTTGAACGGGCTGTCCCAGCCTGGCTCCTGACCGACCCAGACGCCGTTCTTGACTTCGGCGATGACGGTGCAGCCGACGGAGCAATGGGTGCAGACCGATTTGATTCGGGTGGCGCCGGCGGTGAGCGGGCCGGCTTCAGCGGCGTCCGCTTTCTTCACCATGCCGAGCGGCAGCGCGCTTGCCAGCGCCACGCCGCCGGTGAGCAGGCCGGAACGGGCCAGGAAGGAGCGGCGATCAATCGTGCCGCCGCAATTGCCGGCGAGCGCTTGCTGCAAGGTTGAGGACTTGGCGGTGCCGCTGGACTTTTTCCTGAGCATGTTTTCCTCCTGAATTCGGGTCGGCGCAGGCCTCGCGCGCTTCACGCGCGGGCGCGGAATGGCGGAACGATCAGAAGCGGGCGAGGCGGTAGTAAGTCTTCACCTCTTCGCTTTCGCGGTAACCGTTATGTTGCGGCTTCTTCGGCTCGCTCGCGGCGACGGCGGTATTAGCGCCAGTGGCAGCAGCCGCGCCGGCGGCGCCGATGGCCAAGCCTGCTCCGGTCAGAAGACGACGGCGGTCGATCTTTTGCGCGATCTTGGACGATCGTTCGTTGTCTTTGCGCATTGTCAGTCCTCCGGTGAAACGTGAAATGTCATCTCCGATGCCGCGGCGGGGGCCCGCACACCTTGAAAGGCACCCGCGATCAACGTCGCGCGCACTGCCTCATCGCGGGCTGTCGTTGCGGAAGCCATCTCCCCTCCCAATTTGGCTCTTCAAGAGCCTTTTCGATGGAGCGCTACCCAAGCATTAGAACAATGAAAGCGTATAGCCCATGGCTATGAATGACAAATAATTTTCCGTAATCACGGGCTACCACTTGGATGTAATCAGTCACATCACGGCCCACTCATGCTGCAACGCAGCATATACAAAATTACTTTATTCGCTGCGGTCTTCGCCCTGGTGGGCAGGCTTGGACTCGGGCTCGGGCGTGGGCCCCGGCGCGGCGGCCGCGGCCTGCTGCGGTGCGTCAGCGGAATTTTCCCCGGCTGCATCACTTTCGATCACCCAACCAGCTTCACGCACGGGCTCGGATGCTTCGCCGCTCTCGAACAGCTCTTGTGATTCGCCGGCAGCAGCGTCGTTGCCGAGCGCGCGGTCGACCTGATCGAGCTTCTTCTCGATTTCCTCGAGGTAGCCGCGGCCGGCGCGGTAGGCGGTCTGGGCGGCGGTGATGGTCGTATCCACAAGATTGTAGTCTTCGTCGTAGTCGTTGAGGCCGTCGAGGTTGGCCAGCACCGGATCGCTGGTCCACAGCTTGCGCAAGGCCGCGCGCCGGATTGCTTCCGGCACCTTGGTATTGAGGAACACTGTGTAGTCGGAATTGAAATCAAGCTCCTCGATCGGTGGCAGCACCGGCATGTCGTCGTCGGCTGGGACTCCTTCAGCGCTCACCTCCTGGTTCGGCTCAATGGCAGCGACCTGGGGAGTGGTTTGCGCGTCCTGAGGCGCGGGCGGCGCCTCATCGGCCGGCTCCGGCGGAGCCTCGCCGCGCCGCACGGCCGCTTTGCGTTGTGACCAGCGCGACAGCATATTGCGCTCGTCGCTCACGGTGCGCCTCGTTCGCGAATCGCCCGCGGTTTGCCGCCGAAGTCGTCCTGATGGCGTTTATTCTTGCGCTTGACGAACGGCGTATCGACGTGGTGCCGCGTCACAAAATCCTGCACCCATGCCAGGATCTCCGGCGGCATCGGCACGCCGTCGACCACGTCGTCATTACCCTCGCTGTAGCCCATGGCTTCGTAAGGACAGACGGTGGCGAGGAACGGCTCGAATTCGAGGCCTTCTTCGGGATCTTGGGCCTCTTCGTTCTTGCGCAGCACGACATAAACCACCGGCGGAACCTGCGAGAGGTTGAAGAGATAGCCCTCGGTTTCGCCACGGAACAATTCGAGATCGAGCGTGCCGCCGTGGAACTGGGCCCAACCTTCGCCTTCAGCCAAAAGCTTGCCGTGATCGTTGGCCGCGATGGGCAGCACACCGATCGGACGCCACGCGTGATCGAGCCACTCGCTGTTCACCGCGCGCCGTTCGACCACGACGCTGACCGGCATTACGGCGTCGGCAGCCATGCCGCTTTCACCTTTCGTTACGGGCGTTCCGCCGCTTCATGTCGTGCGGCGGCGGTGCCCGATCAATACCGGTTGACCCGGTAGTAATTCTTGATGTCTTCGGAATTGGGATTGTAGCGCTTCTTCTTGGCTTCCGACATCAATTCGGTGGCGGCCGCCTCGGTGGCGACAAGCGACGCGGCGGCCGCAGCGGTCGCGGCAACGCCGGCGCCAAGGCCGATCACACGCAGGAAATCGCGGCGTCCGAGCTTACTCATGTCCTGTTCCCGCATCGTCCAGTCCCTCCTCCGTGAAGCCGCGTTTAAGGACGTCGCCTCAACCCGGCAGGTCAAAAGCTTCCGCTTCAATGTCGACGAAAATCCGGCCGACGGTGCCGACGCGCCGGAAGAAGTTGGCGGTTTCGGCCTGCTCCAGATCGGCGAAGAAGCGGCCGATCCAGGGCGCCATATGCTTTTCGAAGATCGTGCGCTCGGCACCAGCCGGCGCCGGCAGGCGGCGGCTCGCCAGCCCCGCCATGATCTCGCACAAGATGCCGGCGTGATCCTCCGGCTCGACGACGCCTTCCGAGCGGGTGACGCCGATCTCAATGAGGTCGTCGCGCAGCCGCGCCAGCGGGCGCTCGTGCAGGAAGCCGGTGAGATAATAAGAAGCATAGGGCAGCAATTCGCCGCGCCCGATACCGATGAAGAGATCGAAGTACTCGCGCTCGACCGTCTGGACGGTCGCTTGCGCCGCGGCGTCGGCGAGCGCGGCATGGGCGACGCCCAGCGGCGTGGCGTCGCCCCGCAATTCCGCGAGGCTCGTCAGGAGATCGGCGTTCGGGGCGCGCAACAGCAGCGCGGCAATCAGTGCATATTCCTGCGCACGCGCGGCGTCGATTTCGTCGGCCTCGCTGGCAGCTTCGCCGCCGTAGAGATCGGGGCGCAGGATGGCGCGGTCGACGCCGGTGACGGTTTCGACGATGACCACGCGTTCGGCCGGCACCCGGTTCCAGTTCGACACCGACGGCTGCGAAATGCCGATCTGGCGCGCGAGTTCGCTCACGCCGCCAGCGGCGCGGATCGCCTCGCTCAAACCCGGATCGCGCATCGGTCTGTCATCTCTCACTGTCACCAGGAGAAGTTAGCGGCGAGGGCGGAGGGGGGTCAACTGGGCGCCTTGTCCTCTCTCCCGCACGCGGGCAGAGGGGAAACTAGCACGTACTCATATAAGTGGGCTTGGTACGACTAAGTGGGCTTGGTATGACATCCGCTTTACCCCAGAAAACGGCCAGTGGACGCATACGCTGGCATGTCCGCAAAGGGCCGATGGTGTTGAAAAAGTCGAAAGTTGAGCCAGAATAAGAACCGTCAAAATGACTTCGTTATATTTGCTCGGCTCAGATTGACGCTGCAATTCCATTTAGAGACTGCCACGGTCGTCGGAAGACAAAAGATGAGGTTCTCCGCGTCCGCTTTCCAAAAGAGAGCCTGTGCCGCTTAAACAATTTGGTCACGGCGTCACTCGGACTTTTTCAACACAATCGGCCAAAGGCGAACTCATGCGCGGAAAAAAACGGATTAGCAGCAGCGCTCGTTCAGGCGGGCGAGCTGCTGATCAACCACATCGCACCGGGCAGGCGCACGCTCGCACCGTCCGCATAGGGCGCCAGCGCCTCGCGGAGGGAAGCGACGGCGGCCGAGACGACCTCTGCCGGCTGGTTACGCAACCAACTGTTTACGGCGCCGATTTGGGTTGACTGGACCACAGCCTCCTCCAGCCCGCGGCCGGCGGCGATGTCGAGGTCCATGTCGAGCTTCTCGAAGCGCGGCGGCGCCCAGCCGGCCGCGGTGAGCACCTCGGTGACGTGCTCTGGATCGGCGAAGGCGAACATTCCGGGAGCGTTCGGGACCGGCTTCGGCCGCGGTGGCAGGTGCTGCGCGACTGCGGCCATCGGCACCTCCATCCACGGGTTTTCGGCCAGCGTGCGCCAGCACACGAGCGCCATGCGTGCATCCGGAGCGGCGCCGCGGCGCAAATTGGTGAAGGCCGCCACCCTATCGCCGAAGAACATGACGCCGAAGGCCGAGGTCAGCAAATCGTATTCGTCCAGCGTCGCCGTGGCGGGATCGTCCCCACGCCAATCGACATTGGCGATGCCGGCGGCGCTCGCCCGCCTCTCACCCTCAACCAGCATCGGCCCAGAGATGTCCAGCCCCGCCACGCGGCCGGAGGGACCGACGGAGCGCGCAAACTCCAGTGTAGGCGCGCCACAGCCACAACCAATATCCACCACCCGTTCGCCGGCGCGCGGCTCGGCAAAGGCGAGCAAGGCGTCCGTCACGGGCGTAAGCGTGATGTCGGTATGCGCCTGTCGAGCCACCCAGGTTTGGCCGCCATTCCCGTTCCAGAAGGCAAGCATGTCGGCGTTGATTTCTTCGGGGGCAGCCATGCGAGTCCTCCTGCCGGGCGGGCGCGCACGTTGCAGTATTGCCGAGCGGCCTGCAAGCGCCGGCGCCGCGATGCTATCTCGACCGGCATTCCCCGTGTGACCGGCCTATCTGAGGCTGAGACTCGATGCCCGCTTCGGCTCGATTGTGTTGAAAAAGTCCGAGTGACGCCGTGACCAAATTGTTTAAGCGGCACAGGCTCTCTTTTGGAAAGCGGACGCGGGGAACCTCATCCTTTGTCTTCCGACGACAGTGGCAGTCTCTAAATGGAATTGCAGCGTCAATCTGAGCCGAGCAAATATAACGAAGTCATTTTGACGGTTCTTATTCTGGCTCAACTTTCGACTTTTTCAACAGAACTGGCCGAAAGCAGACTCGTACAACGCAAAAGAAGGACCGCCTTACGGCGGTCTCTCCAAAAGCTATTCGAGTGTGTTGATCGGTCGACACGCCCTAGCTCACCGCTTCGAGATGCTTGATCGGCAGGCCGGAGACGAGGTTCTGTGGTTTCATGCGGATCAGGTTGTCGGCGGTCATGGCCAGGATCAGGTAGACCGACTCGCCGCGCACGCGGTCGAGCATGACCTCCGGGTCGTCGAAGGTGAGCCGGAACAGGCCGACCACGCGGCTCATGATGGCCTCGTCGATGTCTTCGCCGTTCCACAACTGATCGCCGATGCCGGTGGCGTCGGCATCGAGCCCGACATACCAACTCAGCGTCTCATCGTGCAGTTCGGTGAGCGGCTCGATAGTAACCGATACGCCGAGCAGATGCGCGATCCAATGCTCCATCGCCACGGCGAGCACGGCGAGACCTTCGCGGCCGGCCGAAAGGTCGATCGCCATGTCGAACTGATCGCTACGCTCCCAGTAGGTCTCGGCGTTGTCGTCGTTGATGACGTCGATTTCGGCTTCCGCCGGCAGGCCGAGCATGGAGACCAGCGGCGAGATCGGCGAGGTGTTGTCGCCGCCGATGGTCTCCTCGTCGGCGGCGATAAGCGAGCCGTCGTGCACAGTGACGCGCTGGGTGCGGAAGAACATTTCGGCGGCGCGCAACACGCGCGGATCGTCGATGCCGTCGAGCGCATTGCGCAGGATGACGTGCACAAGCTGATTGATGAACAGCGGCGGCGTACCGGAGAGACCGTGCCGCACCATCTCGGTGTAGGCGGCCTCCAGGGTCTTGTGGCGCAGCAGGTGATCGCGGAAGGCGATCAGCAACTGCCAGTTCTCGCGCGCGTCTTCGTCTTCGATGGCCGCGATGTCGGAAGCCGCGACCGGCGTTTGCGGATTGGCAAGCAGCGCGCCGTGCAGCGTGCGCTCGACCGTGCAGGCCTCCGGCGGCGGGATCAATTCGGGCCGCGCCAGGTAAACCTTCAGGAAATCGTCAGTCACCGTGAGACCGCCGCCTTCGTCGCGGTCGAGCAGATGATGGCCGCAGGAGAGCCAGAAATCGGTCATTTACGCTCCCGTTCCGCCAAATCGACCAGATTCACTTCCTCGCCCGGCGCTTCGTCGTCCTCGCCTTCCACTTCCATGAACGAGAAGGCGCGCGCAGGCTTGGAGCCTTCGCGCGGGCGCAGCGTGCGGAACGTTTCGCGCAACTGGCCTTCCTCATACGTGCGATGCACGGCGACCAACGTGTCCTGCGGCTGCTCGCACAATGACTCGGCGAAGGCAACCTCCTCTTCCGCCGCGCCGCGCGCGGCGTCCATGCCGGGCGCGCCATAGTGTTCGACCAGACGCTGCACCAAGGTTTCGACCAGGTTCATGCGGTCGGCCTGGCTCGCTTCCACGATCTGCACCAGCGTCGACCAGCCGAGCGAATGGACACCGAGAAAGCCGCTGCGGAACGCGGAGCGCGCCTTGCCTTCCAGCGCCGCCGGGTCGCTCGCCCAGAACGCGAAGGCGCCGGACACGGCCCATTCGCCCGGCTCGGCCACGCGTTCGAACACGAACGTATCCGACGGATCGAGTCGTATGGTACGCAAGAGCTTCACGCGCGTGGTGCTCCGTTTGACGGATCCAGCCACGACGGCGACGCGAGCGCTTCGACGAGCGGCTTGCGTTCGACCTTGTCGCTCGCCATGCGACGCAGCAACAGATCGCCGTTGTCAGCGATATCGCGGCGCAGGCCCTGCTCGCGCGGGAAACGTTCGAAGTAAGTCTTGGCGACCGCGTTGAAGCCGTTTTCGTGCCAGGCGTCGATCGTCACCATGAAATGGCGCGCGAAGCTCTCGATAATCCTATGCGACATCACGCCGCTGAAGCCTTCTTCTGCCAAAGTGGTGATGGTGGGATCGGCGCCGGGTTCCTTGCCGCTCGTCGACTCCAGCCGCACCATGGCGCCGAATACGATCCACGGCGGCACGTCGTCCTCGCTGACGCCATGCGGCCAAGCGAGACGGCCGCCGCCCACCAGCCCGCCATTGACCGTGACGGCGTCGGGCCATGTGATGCCGACGGCGGTTTCGGGCTCCGAGCAACCGATCAAAGCGTCGGAGAGTGCGGCCACACCGGCATAGAGGGCGCGGCGTGCGGTGCGCAGCGGCTCCTCCGGCTCCAGCACCAAGGCGAATTCGGCAACGTCGAAGCGGCCGACATGCACCAAAGTGCCGGCTCCGTTGTCGCCGGCAATGGCGATCGCGTGGGCAAAGGCGTCGCCCAACTCGCGCAGCCGCACCGCCGTATAAAGTGGCGGCAGCGCCAATTCCGCCTCCGCTTGTTCCTGCGGGCGGAACCGCGCGTCGACCGCCATAGAACCTCCACACTACCTTTCTTCCTAGAATGCCTATAACTATAACTTCAGGAGACCCGGGGCCAGTCCCGCGGCCGAACGGGATTAATGCCGGAAAAAAGGCGCCGAATGCGCTTTGACGAAACCAGCGGACCAACGACAACCGCAAAGAGACGATAATGGCCGACGGGCCGCGTAAAATCCTAGTGTGCTCCTGCGAAGACACCATGCCGCTCGATGCGGACCTGGTGCGGCGAGCCTGCCGTGGCACAGAGGTCTTGGCCGGGCGGCACCTGTGCCGCGTGGAGCTATCGCGCGTTCAGAACGCGTTGGCCGGCGAAGAAGCGATCACCATCGCCTGCACCCAGGAGGCGCCTCTGTTCAGGGAATTGGCGCCGAACGCCGGTGAGGTGGAGGACGCACGGCTCACCTTCGTCAATATCCGCGAGACCGCCGGCTGGTCGAAGGACGCAAAAGACGCCGGGCCGAAGATGGCGGCACTGATCGCTGCAAGCGTGGAGCCGGCGCCGGAGTCGGCCGCGGTCGGCTTCACCAGCGGCGGCGCGACGGTGATCTACGGCCGCGACGAGCACGCCATCGAAGCCGCGCAACTGTTGAAGAACCACCTTAACGTCACGGTGCTGATCGTGCCGCCGGCCGAGGTGCCGCCGCAACGGACGACCGAGTTCGCACTGGTGAAGGGCACGATCCGTGCTGCCAAGGGTTATCTCGGCGCCTTCGAACTGACGCTCGACGACTACGCCATACCCAACCCGTCGTCACGCGACGAGTTGGTGTTCGGTCCCGCGCGCAAGGATACTGCATTGCATTGCGATGTGCTGATCGACGTAAGCGGAGGCCCTTCGCTGTTCCCCGCCGCCGATCTGCGCGATGGATATTTGCGCGCCGATCCCGGCGATCCGGCGTCGGTGCTGCGCGCGATACTAAAAGCGCGCGACCTCACCGGCACCTTCGACAAGCCGCGCTATGTGACGGTGAGCGAGGATCTGTGCGCGCATGCGCGCAACAAATTGGTCGGCTGCCGGCGCTGCCTCGATCTCTGTCCGACCGGCGCGATTACGCCCGCCGGCGATCATGTGGCGATCGACGCGCATATCTGCGCCGGCTGCGGCCAGTGCGCCGCCGCCTGCCCCACCGGCGCCGCGGTATACGCGCTGCCGCCGTCGGACTTCCTGTTGCGCAAATTGCGCACGCTGCTATCGACTTATCGCGAAGTCGGCGGTGAGCTGCCAGTGATCCTCTTCCATGATGGCGAGCAAGGCACGCCATTGATCGACGCGTTGGCGCGTTATGGCGACGGTCTGCCGGCGAACGTGATGCCGGTCGAAGTCAACGAGATCACGCAAGTCGGGCTGGAAGCGGTGGCCGGTGCTTTTGCCTACGGCGCGGTCGCCGTCCGCTTCCTGACGCGCGCCAAGCCGCGCCACGATTTGAGCGGATTGCATAAAACGATCGCGCTCGCCGCGCCGGTGCTGACCGGACTCGGTTTTGCAGGCAACCGCGTTGCCACCATCGAAACTGACGATCCCGATGCGCTGGGTGCGGATTTACGCTCGATCGAGGCTATGGACGGCGCAGTGAGGCCCGCTATGTTCGCCGCGGTGGGCGACAAGCGCGACCTGGTGCGGCTCAGTTTACGCGAGCTGCATGCGGCGGCGCCGTCACCCGTCGATGTTATCGCGCTGCCGGAAGGCGCGCCGTTCGGCACGGTCGAGGTGAACGTCGAAGGCTGCACGCTGTGTCTGGCTTGCGTCTCCGCTTGCCCGACCGGTGCGCTTTCCGACGATCTCGAGCGGCCGATGCTGCGCTTCGCCGAGGATGCGTGCGTGCAGTGCGGGCTTTGCCAGGCGACCTGCCCGGAAAAAGTGATCGCGCTCAAGCCGCAGATCGATTTCCGCGCCGCCACAGCTTCAAGCCGCGTCATCAAGGAAGAAGAGCCGTTCCTGTGCATCAGTTGCGGCACGCCATTCGGCGTCAAGAGTTCGGTCGAACGCGTGGTGGCGAGCCTGGAAGGCAAGCATTGGATGTTCAAGGACTCCAAGAAGCGGCTCGACGTGGTCAAGATGTGCGCCGACTGCCGCGTTGAGGCCATGATGAATGAAAAATTCGATCCCTTCGCCGCGCCTCAGCGACCGGCCGTGCGCACCACCGACGATTATCTACGCGAGCGGGAGCAGAAGGGCGAATCCTGAAGCGTCATTCCCGGGCGCCGAGTGAGCGGCGAACCCGGAATGACGAAATCACTTCGTCGCCTTGGCGAGGAAGTCCACCAGCGCCTCGCGGTCTTTCTCCGAGCCGATGGTCTGCTGCGGCATCTTGGTGCCGGGCGTGTAATGCGCCGGGCCGATCTCGAACAATTTTGCGATCGTCTTCTTCGACCAAACGATGCCCATCTTTTTCAGCGCCGGCGAGAAATTATAGCCGGACAACGTCGCGATCCTGCGGCCCATGACATGCCACAGCGAGGGCCCGGCTTTCTGCACTTCGCCGGATTTCAGCGTGTGGCAGGCGACGCAGGCGCGGAACACCTGCGCGCCGGGATCGCCGGCGTATTGCTTGAGCGGATCGTCGAGCGCGCCCACGATGACGGCATCGACCGGCTCGCCGCTGATCGCGTTCCAGCGCCGGATCATGCGATCGGCGCCGCCGGTCAGCAGCGTTTTGTTGTCGGGAAGGAACGCCACCGACCACACCGGCAGGCCAGGGCCGACCAAGGTGCGCTCGAGCTTGCGGTGTTCACGGTCGATCACCGCCACCGAGCCGCGGATGCCGGCGGCAGCCACCAGCTTGCCATCGGGCGAGATGGCGACCTGGATGATCGGGGTTTTCGACGCCTCAATATCGGCGCGGATCTCGCCCTGCGGCGAGAGGAAATAGACCTTGCCGTTGGCGCCAGCGGTGACGATTTCGCCATCGGGCGCCACTGCCACGGTGTTGAGCGGCGTCGGTAAATGGCGGACGGTGATGCCGTCGCCATGCAAAGACCAGATGCGGATGGTGGTGTCGTAGCCGGCGCTGATGACGTGCTTGCCGTCGGGGGTGAAGGCGACGCCGTTGACGTTCTGCTCGTTGCCTTTGAGCACGCGCAACTCGCCGCTGTTTAGCGACCACAGCCGCACGGTGTGATCCCAGGAAGCGGAGGCCAGCAGCTTGCCGTCGGGCGAGACGGCAAGATCGACGATCGGCGCGGTGTGACCGTTGAACACGGTGTCGGGCTTGGGCTTGCCGGGCGTCCAGATCGCGATGTGCGCATCAGCGCCGCCGGTGGCGATGCGGCCATCCTTGAGAAAGGCGACGGCGTTCACCGCATTGTCGTGGAAGCGCATCACTTGCATGGCAACGTTGCGGGTGAGCGACCAGCGGATTGCCGAAGTATCGAAGCTGCCGGAAACCGCGCGGGTTCCATCGGGCGAAATGGCGAGCGCGCGCACCGGGCCGCCGTGGCCGCGCAACTGCGCGTGCGCGGCGCCAACCGCGAACGACAGCACGAGCAGGCCAAGAGTGACGCGCTTGATCCGACGGAACATAACAGGGACCCAGTAAGACGGGCAATTTAGAGGATTATGAGGCGGGCTGCATGCCAATAGCGCGGATGCGCTCACGCACCGCTTCGTCGCGCAGCACGGCGAGGAACGCCTGCACCGCCGGGCGGTGTTTGCGCTTCTCCACCACCAGAAAATCGTAATGCTCCGGAGCCGCCGGCAGGAAGCCGAGACCATAGAGATTCGCCACCGGCTCGATCGCGAGCCCCCAATCGGCGCGGCCCTGCGCAATCGCCGCCGCTACAGCGTTGTGAGATTTCGGCTGGTTGGCGTAGCCGGGCGGGCGGGCGCCATCGAGCAATTTGTCGATCAGGACGCGGGTGCCGGCGCCGGCGTTGCGGCTGACCATGAGCGTGCTCGCGTCACTGATCGCGACGGCCAGCGCTTCCTTCACGCTCTTGCCTTCAAAGCGCTTGTCGCCGGGACGGAACAGGATGCCCTGCATGCGCTGCCAACCCGGCACCAGGCTGAGCTCCGGTGTCGCGAGATGCACATTATACTTGCCGCTCAACGGATCGATAAGGTGCACCGGGGCAATGTCGCACTGGCCTCGGGTCGCCGCCGCGACGCCGCCAAGACTACCGACTGCGAGCGTGCGCGCGGTGAAACCGCGCTCGGACAGCGCGCCCACGACCACATCGAGCGCGACGTCGTGGCTACCCATGATCACAAGATCGGGCGCACGCGCGGCGCTGCCGATCAGCGTCACTTGCGCGGCGCTGCCGGCATCAAGCGCGGACGCAAGCTGGTCGATCTCGATGAAGCCGTCGGCTTGCGAAAAACTGGTGACGGAACCGGAGCCCTTGCCGGTCGGGAAAGCCATGGGTCCGATATCGCTGTCGACCAGCGACACCAACAAAAATTCTTTACGCCCCATTTCCGAAGCGACACGTACCGGCACATGGGCGGCGACGGTTTGGGCGGCTTCCGGTGGCAGCCCGGCGCGTGCGCGAATCACCGGCGCGACGAAAGCGTGGAAGGTGAATATTGCCGAGGTCGGGAAGCCGGGCAGAACGACGATCGGCTTGCCTTCCGCGACCGCCAGACAAAGCGGCTTGCCGGGCTTGAGAGCGACGCCGTGCACGACGATACCGGGCTTGCCGAGCCGCGAGACGATGGTGTGCGAGAGATCGCCGGCGCCCTTCGAAGTGCCGCCCGAGAGCACCACCATGTCGCAGACGCTGAGCGCGGCGCGCACGGCTTTTTCCAGCGCCGCGTCGTCGTCCGGAAAGGCGCCGACCAGCACCGGCTCGCCGCCGGTCTCGCTGATGGCGGCCGCCAGGATGGCGCCGTTGCTGTCGTAAATGCCGCCCGGCTTGAGCGGCTCTCCCGGCTGCACCAGTTCGTCGCCGGTGGAAAGCACCGCCACCTTCGGCCGCCGCACGACGTCGACCTCCGCGAGCCCGCAGGCCGCCAACATGCCGATCTCACGCGAACCGATGGGGGTGCCGCGCCGGAGCAAGGTTTCGCCGCGGGCAATGTCGGAGCCCGCATAAGAAATGAATTGGCCGGGCGCGACCGCTCGGCGCAGCTCAATGGCCGGAGCGCCGTTTTCAATCAATTCGGTCTGCTCGAGCATCACCACCGCGTCGGCGCCGCGCGGGATAACACCGCCGGTCGCAATGGCGGTTGCGGTGCCCGGATTAACTTCGAGCGCCGGGGCGTGTCCGCAGGCGATCACTTCGCCGTTAAGCGTCAGTTGCTTCGGATTGGGTTCGCTGACGCCGTGCGTGTCGGCGGCACGGATGGCAAAGCCGTCGACATTGGAGCGGTCGAACGGTGGCGCATCGACGGCCGCCACCACGTCGGAGGCGAGGACGCGGGTGAGCGCCTGCGCCAACGGCACGGTCACGCTCGGCAACGGCGACAAATCAAGATGCCGCGCGAAGCGCTCGCGCGCGACTTCCGCCGTGACCACTTCGAGGAACTGTTCCTGGCGCGCGGCGGCACGCACGCGCGCGATCAGATCGGCTTCGTCACCGGGCCGGAGATGAGGCTGCTCGCTCATGGCAACGGCCATACCGAAACCGAGGCGCCAGCGGAATAGCCTTCGCTCTCGGCGGGCACCAGAATCCACCCGTCGGCGCGGGTGAGCGCGGACAGCGGCATATAGCCGTGGGCTATGGGTTCAACTTTGTCGCCGACGCGGCGCACCGGCACGACTTCAGCCAGGCCCACCGCGGAGGTCACCTTACGCGCCAGCGGCAAACTCGGGGCCGGGTCTTCGACTTTGGTCGTATCAGCACCGGCCAGATTTGCCAGCACATGGCGCCCGACCACCAGCCACGCGCTGAGCGCGGCATCAAGCCGCCCCGGCACCAGCAGGACCGGCCGCCGGCCGGAGAAGCCAAAGGCCGTGGTCTCGCCGGGGGTAAGCGCGATGCCGTGCACGGCGACCGCGCCGTCGCGCGCCAGCGTCGCGACACTGGTATCGCGGCGGCCGCTTCCGGTACCGCCCAAAGCGATGAAGCCATCGACGTTGTCAGCCACCATCGCGACGCTGAGATCGCCTGAACTCGTCGACGCGCGCCACGCCACCACGGCGCTCGATATCGCCGGCGATAAGCCGCGCAGCGGCAGCCACCATGCTGCTCATCCGCAACGGCACCACGCGCAGGCGCGGCTGGCGCACGGCGACGCGGGTGACGCCGGCGGCCGCGAAGGCGGCGAGATCGGTTCCGCGCAGCCGCTCGCCGGCCGCGCGCAAAGGCGGAGCCGGCATGCAGTCACCGCCGGCCGGCAGCACGCCGTCGCCGGGGCTGACCGGGGCGAGAGCAGCGGCGCGGCCGCTATCCACCAGCACGGCATCGAGCGGCGCCACACTGTCGGTGCCAGGCGGCATCGCCTGGCCGACCTCGACCTTGGGCGGCACCTTGCCGAGCAATGCGGGCGCGTAGCCGCCCGCGTCCAAGGTCGCCTCCGCGTTAAGCGCCCAACCGTCCACCAATGCCAGCGGAGCACTGGGACGCACCGATGCCATGACGTCGGCGGCGAGAATCCGTCCAATCGCCGCTCCGAGATCGACGGAGCGCGGGGTGACCGGGTGCACCTCAGCGTCGATCCGGCCCAGGAGGGCGGAAAGCGCAGTGAGCCGGGGGATAATTTGCAGGGGTTCGGACGCCATCGAGATGACCATGCCGCCGCCGGCGGGGACATGTCCAGTGGAGCGGAATCAAGGGGTTAAAGCCGGCCTGCACGCCGGGAACGGATCTCTTGTCACGGCATGCGGCGGGCGCATCGAACCCGCCGTACCGGATGCAATCGAAGCAACGGCGCTCAGCGCCGCTTGACCTGCACGTCCTCAACTTATTCAGTCGCGACAAGACAAAACCAAACGAAACACAATATTTCGAACAATGAAAAGGGGCGGTAACGCGTGTTCACAGCCACCAAGGACAAGGCTCTGCTCACCACCACCACCGGCGCCTTGCCGCGCCCGAGCTGGTACACCGAAAACCTGCGCGGCCTGCCGCTGTCGCACGGCTTTTCGCGGCTGGCTTATCGCGAGCAGCATTTCGATTGTCTCGCCTGTCATGTCGCGGCCCAACACCGCGCCGGCATCGACATCATGGTGGACGGTGACACGCGGCTCGACGACGACGTCGCCGGACGTTCGTGGGTGAGTTACGTCACCGAGCGCGTCGAAGGAATCGGCGCGCCCCGGGTCGAGGTGCCGCCGGCGGGCGTCATGAAGGACAAGGGCCCCGGCGACATCATGTGGGAGGTGATTGAAACTCGCATGACGCCGCCGGTCAGCGGCAAAATCGGCCCTGCCGATCTGCAACTCGACCGCACCTACAAGGCGATCGCACCGATGACCGACAAGCCGGTGAAGGTAGGTTCGATCTCGGCGCAGATATTGGCGCTGATGCTGACCGACGAGCACTACGGCGACCGGTTGGAGCTCCTGTTCGACCTGTCGGCGGCGCTCAACAAGGAATACCACGCCCTCGCCGACGCCGGCGCGCCGATGGTGCAGATCGAGGAGCCGGCGATCCACCAGGTGATCGCGGACCCGAACCAGAAGATAAAGCCTGCGCAGTGGGTGGAGGCTTTCAACACCGAGGCCGCGGGCCTGCGCGGCAAATGCGAAGTATGGTGCCACACCTGCTGGGGCTCGCCGGCGGCGCAGCGGGTGGCGAGCAAGGACCAGTCCTACAAGGATGCCCTGCCCTATCTGAACGAACTCGACGTCGACGTGTTGACGGTCGAAGGGGCGTTCAATCAAGGCATGGATCTCGAGCACTTCGGCAAGCTGATCGGCAAGGAAAAGAAGGTGGCGCTCGGGGTCATCAGCCACCGCACGCTACAGGTAGAGCGGCCGGAAGAGATTGCCGCATTGATCCGCAAGGCGCTGAAATACATCGAACCTGAGCGGCTGATCCTGACCAGCGACTGCGGCTTCGGACGCCAAGGCGTGAGCCGCATGCACGCCTTCTACAAGATGGTGGCGCTGACGCGGGCGACTAACATGGTGCGCAAGGAACTGGGGATCGAGCAGGCCGACATCCCGGCGACCGAAACGAAGCTGTCGATGGTGCCGATGACCGGCGGCTGACGTCGCACGGCTTCAGTCGAAGTCTAAAGCTCCAACTGCAAAGCGGCTTCGATGGCACGCACTTGGGCGAGGAAATCAATTGGCATCTCGGACGTGACCTGCAATTCGCGGTCTTCGAAGACGTCGCCGTCGGGATGCGCGCGCCGGTGGCCGGCGACCGCCTCGTCACGCGTGCGAACGAGATCGGCAATCTGCGGCCGAAACATGCCGGCGATGCCGGTAATCCAGCGGTTGAGGGCGGCCGACGGCTCGTCCCCGGTCATCTCGAAACGGTCGATCATGCTGATGACGTCGTCGGCGCCGTACCAGGCTTCGTCGGTCACCCAGCGGTTGGTGGTGAACAGCCGGATAAGCCGGCCCGACGCGTCGGTGGAAACGCCGACCAGATGCATCACCCACAACGCCGGATCGTCAAGATTCGCATTGCCAGCGAGCGCGACCGGCGTGAGCGTCGGGTCGAGCCTTTGCGGCCGCACGAAGGTGTGGAAGTGGCCGTGCTCGCCGGCAACGCGCTCGTCTGCGGCATGGGCGTGATAATAATATTGACTCTGCGTTGCCGCATCGAACACATCGCCGGCCGGGAAGTGCGCCCATTCCTCCACGACGTCGGCGCCGCCGAGCACTGCTGTGACTGGATTCTTGCCGGCTTCGGCAAGCGCCGCGATGGCTTCGGTGACGTCCGCGGCGGCGGCATACATTGCCAGCAATTCGTCGCGGCCGAGCGGACACAGCCGACCGATTAATTGCGCCTGATCTATCGCCGCCGTCACGACGTCATGCCGTTTACGAGTGCGGCGCACAGGGGCTGCAGGGCGAAGCGACCGGCGCGGCCTTGCTTTTGCCGGAAGCCGGCGCGCACGGGCTGCACGGCGAGGCCAAGACCTTGCCGCCAGCGGGTGCGCAGGGGCTCTGCATGACATGCCCATTGCTCCCGCTGGTGCCGGCGGGCGCACATGGGCTGGCGGCGTTCATCCCCTTGCCGCCGCTCGGCGCACAGGGACTGCTGGGGCCGCAGGGACCTTGCATCTGCGCCATCTGCAGCGGGCTCGCCGCCACGGGAGTCGGCGCCTCAGCGGTCATCACTATTGCGGCCGCAATGGTGGACAGGCCACCGGCCAACAGGGCGGTCTTGATTCGCCTGGTCTGCATTGGAAGCGCTCCTTTCAATTGGTTCGCAGGCTCACGATTTCGATCGTCTCGACGACTTCGCCCCGCTGGCCGTCATTCAATTCGTCGGCAGTCAGCGGACCGCCAAATTTGCGCTCGCACCAGCTTCCGAGCGCGAAGCCGCCGGCAGCGATGACGATCAGGCCGCCGATCACCGCCCAGGCCGGGAGACCGAACAACGCCATCAGCGTCTGCCCGCGCGGCCCCTGGGCCGCCAGATAGAAACCCTTGATCGGCTCAAACATGCCCGAGAACAAGCCGGTGCCGATCACCATGCCAACGATGAAGAATAGACCGTCGAGCCGCCCCGACGCCACGCTGGCGGCCGATGTCCCGGGACAATATCCGCCGACCGCCATGCCGGCGCCGATCAACGCGCCGCCGGTAAGCGTCGCCCAAAAAAATGTCGTCGGTATGAAGATGCCGTTTGGCTGCATCATGCCGAGCGCGACGGCGCCATAGAGGCCGATAGCGGCGACGACGATGGCGGTGAACATCACCTTGAAGACCGACCAATCGGTCAAGCGGAATTGTGCGGTCAATTTGCGTGGACTGGCGAAGCCGGCGTTTTCCAGCACATAGCCGAACAGGACGCCACTCAAGAGACCGGAGGCCACGCCACCGTCATAGAGAGGAAGGCTCATATCCAAGCCTTCCGAATGAGGTAGCTGACGGCGATACCGGCAACGAAGAAACCAATCAGGAACAGAAAGCCGGCGACCGCAAGCGGTGCGCCGCCGGAGAGGCCGATGCCGCTGGTGCAGCCACGTGCGAGCCGCGCGCCGAAGCCAGTGAGGATGCCACCGCCGACGGCGAATGTCAGCCGGCCGCTAGTGGGAAGATTTTTTGCGCCGTCGAATCGAACCCGGAAACGGCCGCTGGTCACGGCGGCGATCGATGCGCCGACCACGACGCCGACAATCTCCCAACTGATCCAGCTCGCCAGCGGATTGATCACGCCGCGCGCGCCTTTGATGAAGGGGCCGAGATAGCTATTTGCCTCGGTCGCCGACCGGGCAAGCTCGGCGCCGAACCAGGCAGTCAGCCGCGTGAAGAAGCCGCTGGCGCCGAGCCCATGCCCGCTGATGAGGAAGGTCAGCAACAACACCAGCCCCAGCGCGAGGCCGGCCGTAAGCGGGTGCCAAAAGGGGCGGATGGTCGAACCCATTAGCTTTCCGGGGCTGCAAATGAAAAGCAGATGAAAACCTGCGGGAAGCAGGCGGGCGCGTCCTTGATGCAGGTCAAGGAGCCGTCTCGCCGATAGCGCTTATTTGCCGGCGATCCAGGCCCGCGCTTCCGCCGCTTGCGCGTTGGAGAAAATCTTCATCATGCCCGGCATCAGGAAGCTGAAGAAATGCATGGTGTGCTTGATCCAGTCGACGTCGCTGACCAGCGCAATCCGCTCCCAGCGCGTGAAGTGCTCCACGCCGACCATAAAATCCTCCCATACGGCGCCGGGCTCGATGCCGCCGAAATCGCTCGCCGTTTCATAATAGAGCCGCAGCTTGTCATGGCTCTTGAGCGCATCGAGAACGGCCGGCACTATTACCGTTTCGTAATCCCCCTTCGTGATCCGGCCATGGCAAACGACGGCGAGGACGTTATCGGGAAAACCCTTCAATTGCTCGATCATGATGCCGCTCCTCGACTTTGATCAGACGCGCTCCGCCGCCCATCCTTTCGACAATGCTCGCCAGGCTTTTTCTGGCCCGCCACCGGCGACCGTGCGTTGACGTAGGTCAATGATTGTTCCCCACCACAGGCGAGATTTGCGGGAGGCAACACCATCGGATCAAAGGAGCCTATTGCCATGAACCGCAAGCTGAGTTTCGCCATCGTCTTTTTCGGCGCGTTAGCCATATCCACGCCGGTATGGGCGCAAGCCGCCTGGCCGGACATCGTAAGCAATTACGTCGCCTCCACGCGTAAGACCGTCAAGACGACCGACATGGCCGGCTACGCGGCGGCAGTGAAGAATCCGAATGGCGCATTGCTGCTCGACGTGCGCGAGCCGGAGGAATTCGCCGCGGGTCATGTGCCCGGCTCGGTCAACATTCCGCGCGGACTGCTTGAATTCCGCATCTACAAGGCACTCGGTTACCCGCAGAAGGTTGATACCAATCGGAAGATCTACGTGCAGTGCCTGACCGGCGGGCGCGCCACCCTGGCTGCCGCCTCGCTGGAAAAGATCGGCTTCACCAATGTCGTCGCGGTGATCATGAACCTGCAGGACTGGGCGAAGGCCGGCAACCCGTTGGTGAAATGAGTCGGCGTGGCGGCCTTCATCGAATGGTGTGGCTGAAAGGCTGAGAATAGTGGCAGCCTTTGTGGCTGCTGCGGGTTTGGCGGCAGCCGCGAGTGGTAGCGCGGGCGGGCAAAGACGCCGGCATGGGCCCAGTCGCCACCGTCTGCACGAAGGAGATCATGCGATATTGCGTCGAGACCGGCCACGGCGCGGCGCAGACCCGCGCTTGCCTCGTCCAGCACCGCAAACAGCTTTCCGCGGCGTGCGGCAAGGCGCTCGATACCACCGGCGGCGGCCAAAACCAGATGCGTTGAATGCAAGACTAGCGATTAAACGCATCTCTTTGTCGCTTTCCGCGTTTGCTGCGTGCGACCGTTGGAAACGGCCCTTTTGCGATGCAACGACCCGGCGGGCGGCAACAACTGGCGCTCGTACCGTTCCGGCTCTAACCTCTTGGCGGCAGGACCCAACGAAAAGGGGAAGCGTCATGTGTGCGATTCGCAGCGTTTCCGCCGTCGCCATTTGCCTGACGGCCCTGGCGGGCGCCGCTTATGCCGCCTCCGGTTGGCTCAAAGGCGGCGCCGAGCAGAAATTCAAAACGCTTGCCGACATTCAGCCCGGCCTCGGTACGGTCATGATTGAATACTCGCACCGGTATTCAACGATGTACTACGCCGCCAAAGCCGGCAACTGGCCGCTCGCGGCGTATGAGTTGAAGGAAGAATTGGAAATTCAGGAGGTCGGCGAAACGACACGACCCGAGAAGGCCGACGCTCTCAAGGCGTTTGAACGGTCATTCCTCAACCCGCTCGGCAAGACGATCGAAGCGAAGGATTTCAAACGCTTCGAAGCCTCCTTCAAGGCCGGTATCCAGGGCTGCAACGCTTGCCACATGGCGCAAAAGGTGCCGTTCATCAAGTATCAGCTCCCGGACAGTTCGCCGTCGCCGCTGGCGCCGATGCCGGCGGCGCATTGATCGGTAGGTCTGGGAGATCGCAATGTATCCACGCGCCGCAATGATCGCGCTGCCGGCTGTACTGCTGGCATCGGGCCTGCTGATGGCCCGCGCGCAAACACCGTCCTCCTCGACGGAAAAGCCAACGCCGCTGCACGGACAGAAGCTTGCCGACGCTTACTGCGCCGGCTGTCACGGCCCCGAAGGTAACAGCCCGGATCCGCAATATCCCAAAATCGCCGGGCAGAAGGACTATTACCTGCGTACCGAATTGCGCGCTTTCAAGCGCGGCACGCGCAAATCGGATGTAATGTCGGGCGTGGCCTCTGCCCTGTCGGATGCACAAATCGTTGAGCTCGCCCGCTTCTTCAGCCGGCAGAAGGTCAAGCCCGACACGATCAAGGACCGGCAGGTCGCCGATCTCGGATCGCGCATCTTCCGTTATGCGGGCCGCGGCGTGCCGGCCTGCGCGGCCTGTCACGGCCCTGGCGGCTACGGCCCGGGCATGATGGGCGGCCGCGGCGGCATGATGCGTGGCGGCGGGGGCGGACGCATGGGCATGATGGGCAACACCGCCGCGGTGCCCAACCTGTTTGGCCAGCACGCCGGCTACACCGTCCAACAGCTCGACGCCTTCGCGAATGGCAAGCGCCGGGCCACCGTCATGGACCCGCTCGCCGCTCGCCTGAACCCGCACGAGCGCCGGGCAGTGGCTGAATATCTGGCCGGCCGGCGATAGATTGATTTCGATTTGGCGGTGCCGGCGGAGGGAGGCGCCCCCTCCCGCTTTTGTTGTTACGCCAACGATTTGATTTGAAACAATGATCGGGGTGACGGGCTCGGCTTAACTCGCCACACTTTACGGGCCGAGGGGCTGTCCCCTTTGTGCCCTTGTGCCATTCGCTGACCCAACCGGACGGCCATGTCGCGGCAATCAGATTCTGCGCACAGTGACGACACGGTAGCCGCCATCGAGCGGGTGCTGAAGGCCGAGCGCGAGGGCGTCGAAGCGCTTCGGCGCAGCGAGGAAGACGCCCAGCGCCTGCTAGCCGAAGCGCGGGCGCAAGCCGCAAGCAGTGCCCGCCGCGCCGACCGCTGCATTTCCAGCCTGCACACCGCCTACCTGAAAAAGATCGAGCGCGAAGTCGAAGCGCTGAATGCGGCGCGGCCGGCAACGCGCGGCGGCGAGGATCCGTCCTATCGCCGCGACGCGTTGCAGGCGGCGGCGCAACGCATCGCCGCCCGGCTGACGGGGACATCATGAGCGCCGGCCCGCACTGGAACTACGTCCAGGCGCAACTCCAGGCGCGCCACGGCGACCGCTTGGCGGAAACCGACTGGCACGCGCTCGAAGCCGCGCAAACGGTCGACGCTTTTCTCGAACGGTCGCGGGCGACGAGCTTGCGCCGCTTCACCGAACAGGTGAACGCGGTCATGAACACCCACGCCATCGAGCGCGTGCTGCGCGGCGCCTGGCGCGCTTACGTCAACGAAGTAGCGGGCTGGCTACCGGCGGAATGGCGGCCGGCGGTCTCGTGGACCGCGCTGTTACCCGACTTGCCGGCCATGGACGCACTGCTCGAAGGCGAAGCGCCGGCGTGGACGAGGCAAGACCCGGCGCTGGCGCTGTTTATGGAAACCGATCCGGCACTACGGTTCGCCGCGTTGCAGGCCTCGCCGTTCGCACCGCTGCTGCCCGCCGAAGGCAAGAGCGTTCCGCTCGCGGCGCACTGGGCCCGCCATTGGCGCGCGTTGTGGCCAAAGCAAAGCACCGCCGACCAGCGCGCATTGAACGCCCTCGCCCGCGCGCTAAAGACTTACGTTCAGCGGCTGGCGCAAGCCGGCGCGGAACAAACCAGCGCAAACGACCGCCGCGAACTCGAAAAAGCCGCCGCGCACTTGTTCCGCCGTCACGGGGCCTCGCCCACCGCGGTATTCAGCCATCTCATGCTCGTCGCGCTCGATCTCGAACGCTTGCGCGGCGGCATCGTGCGGCGGCGGCTGTTCGAACCGGCGCAGCGGAGGCAAGCGGCATGAGCCTGCGTCCGACGCCCGCGCAATGGTTCGAGCTGGTCACCGTGCACAAGGAACTGGCGCGAGTGATGGAATGCCTGTCGCGCACCGGCGCGGTGGAGTTGGAGGCGCGCAGTAGCGCTGCCGACCGACTGCTGTTTCCCGGGCTCGACGAGGCGCTCAAGGCGCAACGCGAACTCGCCCGCCGCTATCATACCTATTGGCCGGCGCCGGCCGCGGTCGAAAGCCGCGCGTCCGAACCCTTGAGCGAGACTTTGAAGAGCGCGCTGGCGCGGCTCGCCGCCTGGATGGATTCGGCCAATCCGATCATTGCCGAGCTCGAGCAATTGACCCAAGAATCGACGGACCTCGCCCAGTTGCACGCGGCGCTCGCCACCGCCGCCGACGGCTTTCCCGATTTGCACCTGCTCGCCGGCGCGGGACCAAAACTGCAAGTGCGACTGCTGACGTTGCCGGCCGGTGCGTTGTTGCGCGAGGTGCCGACGCTGGTGCTGTACAAGCCGTGGCAGACGCCGCAGGCCAATTACGCGCTGATGCTCGGGCGGCCGGCGGACATCGCGGAGATCGAAACGCAACTTCCGGCCCTGAAGGGGCGGCTGGTGCCCCTGCCCGCCTGGCTGCCGCCTGCGCCGCGGGAAGCCGTGACTGCCGTCGCGCAACGGCAGGCGGCGATGCAGAAGCAGCGCGAGGATCTCGATGCCGAGCTGACCGCGCTTTCCGAGCGGCTGCATATCGCCCGGGCGCTCGGCGATGTTGCATTGGTCGAATGGCTGAACGAACACGCCAAGGACCTGCGCGGGAGCGAGCGGCTGGCCTGGGTCACGGGCTGGACCAGCGACGTCGAGGGCAAGCGCCTGCGCCGCGCGCTGGAACAATGCGACGTGCGCTACATCCTGCGCATGACGGAAGCGCCGGATAGCTTGAGCCCGCCGCTGGTGCTGACCAACCCTGACTGGGCGCGCTCGTTCGAAGTGTTCGCGCAGATGCTCGGCACGCCGGGGCGCCACGAGAGCGACCCCAGCCAGATCGTCGCCGTCATCGCTTCGTTAATCTTCGGCTTCATGTTCGGCGACGTCGGCCAGGGCGCGGTGGTGCTGATCGGCGGACTGGTGCTCGGCCGGCGCTTTCCGCTGACACGGCTGATGGTGCCGGGCGGCATCATGGCGATCCTGTTCGGCTTCCTGTTCGGCAGCGTGTTCTGCCGCGAAGACATCGTACCGGCCTTGTGGATGCGCCCGTTGAGCGACCCGATCACGCTGCTGCTCGTTGGCGTTATCGCCGGCATGGCGATCATCGCCATCGGGCTGCTGCTCGACGCGGTGCAGATGCACTGGCGCGGCGAGGGGCTGCACTGGTGGGCGCATCGCGCCGGCCTGGTGGTCGCCTATGCCGGCCTCATGGTCACGCCGCTGTGGCGCGACGGCTTGCTGGTGACGGCGGCCGGCGCGGTCTGGTTCATCATCGGCGGCGCGATCATCGTGCATGAGGGCAGGCTGACCGCTCTCGCGGCAGCGGCGGCCGAATTCGTCGAGCAGGCGTTGCGGCTGCTGGTCAACACCGTGTCATTCGCGCGCATCGGCGCCTTTGCGCTCGCGCATGCCGGCCTGTCGGTCGCCATCATCGAGATGGCGCAAGCGAGCGGGTCCATCGGCTATTGGATCGTGCTGGTCGTCGGCAACGTGCTGGTGATCGCGCTCGAAGGCGTGGTGGTGAGCATTCAGACGACGCGCCTGCTGCTGTTCGAATTCTTTATCCGCTTCCTCACCGGCGCTGGCCGCGCCTTCAAGCCGTTGCCGCCGCCCGCGTTACCCAACCGAAACTTGTCGGAGCCAACTTTAGGGGGCACCTCATGAGACTGAATGTACGACTGCCGGCGCTGATGCTGGCGGCGGCGGCGATGGTCGCGATCGGCGTTACCGTTCTGTTGTTTCAGATCGTCCCGGCGGGGGCGGCCGAGCCGGTGCGCGCTGCCGCCAACAGTGCGGTGGCGCCCTACGCCATGATCGCGGCGGCGATCGCCGCTGGATTATCAACTCTTGCCGCCGGTTATGCTGTCGCGATGGTCGGCAGCGCGGCCGTCGGGGCCCTCGCCGAGAAGCCGGAATTGCTCGGGCGTGTGCTCATTCTGGTCGGTCTTGCCGAAGGCATCGCCATCTACGGGCTGATCGTCGCGGTACTCATCTTGAACCGGATCTGATTGGCGATGAGCAACGCAATTTTTATAGGCGACGAGCTGAGCGCGGCGGGTTTCCGCCTTATCGGCATCGAGACCATTGTACCGGAGCCGCGCCAGGCCGGCGCGGCGCTGGAAGACGCGCGTAAGCGCGCCGCGCTGGTGATCATAACCGCTGAATTTGCTGAGCATGTGCCGCCCGCCGATCTGGAGGCAGTCATCCTGGGCGAGACGCCGATGCTGGCCATCATTCCCGATGTGCTGTTGAGCCGGAAACCGCCCGATCTCGGCAAGAAGCTCAGAAGTGTGTTGGGAATTGAAGCGTGAGCCCGGCCAGTCTCATCCCAGCCCTGCAATCGGACGCGCTGGCGCGCGAAATCGAGCAGCAACTCAAGGACGAAACCGCCGCCGTGATCACCGCGGCGGAGGTCGAGGCCGGCGGCATCAAAGCGCAAGCGCGTGCCAGTGCGCGCGGGCGATTGCACGAGGCGATCGCTGAATTGCGCCGCGAGGCCGAGACCCGGCTCGCCCGCGCGCATGCCCAACTGGACGCCGAACTGCGCGCGCAAGCACAGCGCCAGGCAGGACGCGCCGTGGCTGACGCCATGCCGCTGCTGCGCGAGGCGCTCAATGCGCGCTGGCAGGACGCACGGGCGCGGAAGGAATGGACCACGACGGTCGCACAGCTTGCCGTCACGCGCTTGCGGCGCGGGACGTGGCAGATCGCGCATCCGGCCGAATGGAGCGCCACGGAGCAGAAAGACTTTGCCGCGACGGTCGGGGAAGCGGACGACATCATCTTCGAGGCCGACAAGAACCTGAGCGCGGGGCTTCGCATCAGCGTCGACCAGGCCACGCTCGATGCCACGTCCGACGGATTACTAGCGGATACGCGCACCATCGCCGCCCTCTTGCTCGATGAATTGACTAAGGGAGCAACTGCATGAGCGAGGCCAGCATCCGCTGGGTCGGCGGGCCGGTGCTCTACGCCCGCGTGCAAGGCGAATTCCGTGTCGGCGAGGCGCTGGAGGTCGGCGCCGACCGGCGGCCCGGCGAAGTGATCCGCCTGAAAGGCGATGAGCTGGTCGGCCAGGTCTATGAGGACACCACCGGCATGCGGCCCGGCGACCCCGTGCACGGCACAGGCGCGGCGCTGTCGGTCAGGCTCGGTCCCGGGCTGCTCGGTCGCATCTTCGATGGCCTCCTGCGCCCGCTCGACGCGGAGCCCGACGGAACGTTCGCGTTCAAACCGCTGGTCAAAGCCGGCGACGAGCTCGCCCCTGGAGCGTCAATCGGCGAATTGCCCGGCGACGGCATCAAGCAACAAGTATTGTGTCCGCCCGACGTGAGCGGCACGGTCGCGACCATCGTCGCGGAAGGCAACCACGCCGCTGACGCAACGCTTTGCACCGTCAAGGCCGCCAACAATAGGATCCGCGACATCGGCTTCTTCCAACGCTGGCCGATCCGCCAGGCGCGACCAGTGCGCCAGCGCCTTCCCGCCGATGCGCCCATGATCACCGGCCAGCGCATCCTCGATACACTCTTTCCCGTCGCGCGCGGCGGCCAAGCCGCCATTCCCGGCGGCTTCGGCACGGGCAAGACCGTACTGCAGGAGACGTTGGCGAAATGGTGCGACGCCGACGTCATCGTCTATGTCGGTTGCGGCGAACGCGGCAACGAGATGGCTGAAGTGTTGCGCGAGTTTCCTAAGCTCTCCGATCCGCGCACCGGTCGCGGGCTGATGGAGCGCACGCTCATCATCGCCAACACTTCCAACATGCCGGTGGCCGCGCGCGAGGCCTCGATCTACACCGCCGTCACTGTCGGCGAATATTTCCGCGACCAGGGCCTGCACGTCGCACTCATGGCGGATTCGACTAGCCGGTGGGCGGAAGCCTTGCGCGAAGTGTCCGGCCGGCTTGGCGAACTACCTGGCGAAGCCGCCTACCCCGCCTATCTCGGCTCGCGCCTCGCCGAATTCTACGAACGCGCGGCCAAGGTAACGACGCTTTCCGGCAGCGAAGGCTCGCTCACCATCATTGGCGCGGTGTCGCCGCCGGCCGGAGACTTCTCGGAACCGGTGACGAGTCACACCAAGCGCTATGTGCGCTGCTTCTGGGGCCTCGACCGCGAGCGCGCCCAGGCGCGCTTTTATCCGGCTATCCATCCTCTGCAGTCCTATTCGGAAAGCGCCGTACGCTTCGCCGATTGGTGGACCGAGCGCGGCAATCCAGATTGGCACACGCATCGCGAAAGATTGCTTTCGCTGCTGGAGGCACAGGCCGACCTCGAACGCATGGCACGCATCGTCGGCAAGGACGCTCTGCCGCCCGCGCAGCAATTGACGCTGCTTTGCGCCGAACTGGTCAACGAGGCCTTCCTGCGCCAGTCGGCGTTCTCGGAGGTCGATCGTTACTGCTCGCCGCAGCGGCAGACTGCGATGCTGGGCCTGATCCTGCATTTCATCACGCTGGCCGAGACCGCCCTCGAGCACGGCGTGGCGCCGCAAAAAATCGCCGAACTGCCGGTGCTGCGGCGGCTGCAGCGCATGGGCGAAGAGATCGGCGAGGACCAGTTGGACAAGTTGCCCGAGCTTGGCGCGGCGCTGGAAGCGGCCATCGCCGACCTGGAAAAGGCGGGTTCTCATGCGGCCTGATCTTTTCGTGCAGGGCACCGCCACGGCCATTGACGGCCCGCTGCTATTCCTGCGGCGCAACGTCGAGGTCGGCCTCAACGAAGCGGTGGAGATCTTGAGCCCCGACGCAGCCCCCAAGCTCGGCCGTGTCGCCGCGCTCGATCAGGAGTCCATGGTGGTCGAGGTGCTGGAATCGACTATAGGCCTTGGTTTGCGCGACGTGCGCGTGCGCTTCCTCGGCGAGCCACTGCATTTCGCGCTCGGTCCCGGGCTGCTCGGCCGCGTGTTCAACGGCGTCGGCGAGCCGGCCGACGGCGGCCCGCCGGTCGCCGCGCGAAAGCGCTTCCGCATCGACGGCATCCCCATCAACCCGGTGCAGCGCGAATTACCGAAGGACTTCATCGAGACCGGCGTCACAGCCATTGATCTCATGAACAGCCTGGTGCGCGGGCAGAAGCTGCCGTTGTTCTCGGCCGGTGGCATGCCGCACGATCACATCGCCAGCGACATCGCGCGGCATGCACGCTTGCGTCGCGCCGGTGAACAGGGCTTCGCCATCGTGTTCGTGGGGATCGGGATTTCACACGACACCGCGGAGACCTTCCGCCGCGCCATGCAGGATTCCGGCGCGCTCGCGCACACCGCGATGTTCCTCAATCTCGCCAGCGAGTCGTCGACCCAGCGTCTGCTGACCCCGCGCTTCGCGCTCACCGCGGCGGAATATCTGGCGGCGGAGGAAGAGCGCCACGTGCTCGTCATCATGACCGACATGACCAATTACTGCGAAGCCCTGCGCGAGGTGTCGGCGAGCCACGGCGAGGTGCCGAGCCGCAAGGGTTATCCCGGCTACATGTATTCCGACCTCGCCTCGATCTACGAGCGCGCCGGTTGCATCCACGGCGCCAAGGGCACGGTGACGCAACTGCCGATCCTCACCATGCCGGCGGAGGACATCAGCCATCCGATTCCAGACCTCACCGGCTACATCACCGAGGGCCAGGTGGTGCTCGACCGCGCGCTCGACCACAAGGGCGTGTTCCCGCCGATCAACGTCCTGCCCAGCCTGTCGCGCTTGATGGACCAGGGCATCGGCAAAGACTATTCGCATCCCGACCATCCCGGCCTCGCCAACCAGCTTTTCGCGTCTTACGCCAGGGCGGTGCGGGTGCGCGTGCTGGCGAGCGTGGTCGGGCGCGACGGTCTGACCGAGCTGGACCTGAGATATCTCGACTTCGCCGACCAGTTCGAGAGCGCGCTGATCCGCCAGTCCGGCCGCCGCACGCTGGAAGAGAGTATGGCGGCGGGCTGGACGATCTTGCGCCTGCTGCCACAGAGCGAGCTGGCGCGGCTGTCGGATGCGCAGATCGCGCAATACATCGTGCAAGAAGGCGAGGCAGATGCGTGAGGTCACGCCGACGCGCAGCGCAGCGCTCGAGCTTGCCGACGAACGCAAGCTGATGCGGCAGGGCTACGAGTTCCTCGACGAGAAGCGCACGCTGCTAGCGACCGAGATGCTGCGGCAGTTGCGCATCTATCAGGAGCGCGTCGCGCAACTCAACGAAGCGATGAAGCGCGCTGCCGATGCACTGGCGCAGGCAACCGAGCGACACGGCTTCGACGGAGTACAGGTCTATCCGGCGCCCGAACCGCCGGCGATCCCTGGCAACACGCGGACTCTGCTTCTTGGGATCACCATGCTGAGTGTGGGAGAGGCATCTTCGACTGTGCGAGAGACGCCGCCCGCCGTCGATCCCTCGCCGGAAGCGAAAGCCGGCCGCGCGGCGTTTGAGGCGCTGCTCACGATGGCCGCCGACATCGGCGTGCGCAACGGCAATCTGCAGCGGCTGGCGCGCGAATACCGGCGCACCGAGCGGCGCGCCCAAGCGCTCGAAAAAGTGCTGTTGCCGGAGGTCGAAGACGCAATCAAGCACGTCGACGAGCAGCTCGACACCATCGAGCGGGAAGAGACGATCCGCACCCGCTGGGCGCACAAGTCGAGGATGAGCGGCTGAGCGGCTGAGCGGGCGGACAAGCATAAAGGCGGCAACATTCGCGCCAGACACGCCATCCTGGCTTAGCAAGCTATATTGCGGTGTTTTTTCACGAATCGTTAAAATTGCTTAAGTAGCGTTTATCGATCCCGGGGGCCCACCAAGGAGACTCGAGGGTTCGCCTTGATGCAGGGCAGTTTCGAAAAATCTCCACGCTGGGGATGCTAACTGCAAACCGTCACGCGGCCGGTTCTATGCAACGCCGTTGATCGAACGGTGTATCGACCGCCGCCGATCCTTGTGAAGACGAGTTGTTCGCGGCGTGAACGCCTCGAGCGCAGAGTAAGAGTTGGCAGGCCGCACCGGGCAACTCGACAACCGCTGCGATGCCATCTCTGACCACGTAAGTCGGTAACGCAGCAACCGGTTCGGAAAGCCTGATGAAGACGCATGCGGCACTGCTGGCCGAACTAGACGGCGTGCTGGCTGCCGGCGGGTCTGACCGCCAGACCGCGATCCTGCGAAAACTGTCGGATCTGTTCGCACTCGGCGCGGCAAATTACTCGGACGACCAGATCGCCGTGTTTGACGATATCTTTATGCGTCTCGTCGCCCGCATTGAGACCTCGGCCCGAGCAGCGCTCTCCGCGCGCCTCGCGGTCGTCCCCCGCGCACCGCCGACGATCAGCCGCGTACTCGCGGCCGACGAAACCATTGCCGTGGCGGGCCCGGTTCTCAAACATTGCGCCAACCTCGACGGCGCGACGCTCGCCGGATTCGCGCGCACGAAGAGCCAGGAACATCTCCTGGCCATCGCGCACAGGCGTTATCTTGACCAAAGGGTAACCGATATCCTGGTCGATCGGGGCGACCGCACGGTGCTGCTCGACACAGCCCGCAACCCGGGCGCTCAGTTTTCCGATTTCGGCTTCACCACAATGATCGCGCGGGCCAAGGACGATGACGAACTCGCTGCTTGCGTCGGATCGCGCCGGGGTCTTCCGCGCCACTATCTGCTGAAGCTTCTTGCGCAGGCGTCGTACACGGTGCGCCGGAAGCTCGAGCAGGCCGATCCGCTCGGCGCCGAGGCGATCCGGGCCGCCGTCACCGAGGCGACGACCTACGTTCAGACCAAGACCAATCAAATGTCACGCAACTATGCGATGGCGCGGGCTATAGTCGACGATCTGCAGGCCACCGGCCAGCTCAATGAAGCCGCCGTCGCCGCCTTCGCCAAGGAGCGCAAGGCCGAGGAGGCCACGGTGGCGTTGGCGCGCCTGTGCGACATGCCGCCAGAAGCCATTGAGACGGCGATGGCGGGTGATCGGCCGGAAACCATTTTGATCTTGGGCAAAGCAGTCGGGCTATCGTGGCCGACGGTCAAAGCCGTGCTGGCGCTTCGCCGAGACGGGCAAGGCGTATCGCCGCAAACTCTCGAAAACTGCCTTGGGACATTCTCCCGTATGAAGCCGGGAACGGCGCGCCAAGTCCTCGCCTTTCAGCGCAAGAACGATTGGCAGCAGTCTCAGATTGTGTAGTGGCAGGCGCGCGGGGGCGGGCTAGCGCATATTGGCGACACGGCTGAATCCAACCGGATCAAGGATCGTGATCGAACGCTCACTAATGTTGATCAGCCCTTTGCGCCTAAAATCGCTAAGTACTTTGCTAACATGGACGGGCGTCAAGCCCGTGGCATCGGCGATATGGTGCTGGCGAAGGGGAAAATCAAACTCGGTCGGATTGTCGCTTACCATGTCGCGCTTGGCCAGCCGGTCGACCAGATTCAATATCAGCCGCGCGATCCGTTCATCGGCGGTACGGCGCCCAAGGTCGACGATCAACTGATCGGCGCGCGTTTTCTCATCGACCCAGGCCTTGAAGAACGCGTCCAGCAGTTCCGGTTTTTGGTAGATAAGCGCTCTTAAGTCGGTCCTATCAAAAGTGCGGAAGTTAACGTCGGTAATGGCTTCGACGAGGCAGTAAGGCCTCGAATCGAACAACATCGTCGTCGAGATCATGTCGCCGGGAAGTAGAAACGAGATGATTTGCCGGCTTCCGTCCGACAGCATCACGATCGACGCCGCCCAGCCGCTGCAGATGACGGGTACGATGTCATGCAGGTCTTGCCCTCGGCAGAGGATGCGCCGCGCGGGAACCAAATGGCCCGATTGGCGAATCGGCGTCGCACGCGTGGCCGGCTGCGTGTCGGTACTAGGCGACAGGCAAATGTTGATCTTGAGGGCCGCGCACAGGTTGCAGGCGAAGTCCCCTGCGGCCGAGCGGTGCTCGTCACCGTAGGGACTACGAAGTCCAGCCTGACCGTTCATTAGAGCCTAATCTCTTCTCTTATTGCTTGTTTGTCTTGTTTGTTTTTCGGTTCAATACCTCGATACCTGCACCGGCGACTTCACTATTGTGCGCCGCACACCGTCGGACCAAAACAACGCTGGAAAATCACGCAACGCGATCCTGACGAAAAATACAGCTATCGCGCGCTAGGCCGCTCGGTATTCCCACAAAATGCTAACTTAGCGAGTGGCGAAGGCTCGATAGAATTCCGAATCGATACATACTAAAAGTAATGCAGGGGTAGGCATGGTAAAGCAATGTTGACTTGTTACATTTTGCCTATTTGAATTAATAATGCACAATAAGCTTCTTGCTACAATTGCCAGCCAGGCGTTGCAGCGAACTCGGCCACGGCATGTCCTAGATTAATATCCGGTGCGCTAATTGTGGATTAAGGGAAATTTTCTGGGCTGCCTGCTGCGAATCGGATGAGTTTTGTTGGGTATAGGTAAGTCCTTCGGCTTCGTCGGCCGGAATTCCTCGCTCGATCGGGATTTCAGTACCGCCGATAACTGCCTCGCTTCGGGAAGGCCGCCAGCATCCGTATGCGCAGAGAGACCGGCCTGAGCGCACCCCGCGTTGAACGAATCATTTCGCGCGCTATGCGTCCCGGCAATCCCATCCCGCGAAGTCGATTATAGTCGTATGGCAACACACACGATCAATCTTCGCGATCTCGTCGTGCTTATCGCCGACTCGAGTTCTTACCTTTCAATGATCATCCACCGCATGCTGCGTGGATTCGGCGCGAACAAGATCATGGAATGCCGAACCTCGGTCGAACTGCTGCAAACCCTGACAGATCAGAAGATCGACGTCCTGCTCTGCGATGCGAACCTTCCTCCGCTGGGCGGATTGACCGTAACGCAGATGATCCGACGCAAGGTCGACAACGAAAACCGCACCATTCCGATCCTGCTGATGAGCAGCGATACGCGGGAGACGGCGATCAAGCAGGCGCGCGATGCCGGCGCCAACATGGTCATCGCCAAGCCGATTTCGCCCGCCAGCCTTTATGACCGCTTGGCCTGGGTCGCCCTCACGCCGCGTCAATTTGTCGACACGCCGACCTATTTCGGCCCCGACCGGCGTTTCAAAATCGAAGGCTACCCGAACGGCGTCGGGCGCCGCAAAGGAGACAATGCCCTCGACGTCGCGGAGGAATCCGGTCCTGCGCTCGCCCAGGACGACATCGATAACTTGTTCAGCGCCGCTCGCATGGGGAAGGACTGATGGTGGAGGAAAGCGACAGCGAAAACCCGCAGGTTTTCCCCGTCGAGACGACGTATCAAAAGCAGGCTCGCCGTGCGGGCGGCATCCCGCGGGAGCGGGCGATCATGTACGCACTGGCCAGGGTCGAAGAGATCAAACCCGAGTTCGATGAATGGTTCGGCAAGGAATTGGAAGCCCTGACCGACGTGGTTCGAAAGGCGCAAAGCGGCGAGGCGCCGCCGGACTGGATCGACGTGGCCAACCGCCACGCCCGCCATCTGCGCGACGTCGGAACGACGATGGGTTCGGAGCTCCTCACATTCATCGCCGGCTCGCTGTGTGAAATCCTCGATGAGGTTTCTGCCGGTGCGCCATGCAACATCGACTCGATCACCTGCCACGTTGATGCTTTGTTTCTGGCGCGGCAGCGGCGGTATTGGGGCCTGAAGCCAGAACAGGTGCCTGAGCTGACGAACGGCCTGCGCCGCGTTGTCAATCACGTCAGCACGTCGCCGAGCTGAACCGCGCGCCGCTAGAACTCGACGTCTTCCGCCGGCACGTCGGAGATATCCGACGTCAGGACCATCAAGTGGTGAGCAAGCCGTTCTTTCAGATCGGCGATCGATATGTCGGCGATCACCTCATGATGGCCCACATCCTGCTCCGCGGCGCCCGCCTGCGACTTGGTCGACAGCTTGCCGAGGATCTGCCCCAGGGTCGCAAATTCCTGCTGCAAGCGGTCGAAATCCTGTAGCGCGACGACAAGGTCGCGATCCGCCCGGCCCGGCCGCGTCACCGTGATTTCGGTGATACGGCTGACGGTCAGTTCGAACGCCGCGACCGTTTCATGCAACACGGTCGATATGGCCGCCAGAAAGGTCCGAATTTCGTCCGAAGACTTTTGCGGAGAACTTTCGACCGACTCTACAGAGACTTCAGCAACAGATTCCGCACGCGTCACGATAGCTTCCCTATGACCTGTTCGATTTTTTGCTTGAGAATGTCCGCGGTGAACGGCTTCACCACATAGTTGTTGGCGCCGGCCTGCGCGGCCTTCACCACCAGTTCCTTGTCGCCGCGCCCGGTGACCAGAATGAAGGGTACCCGGCGCGCCGCCGGATGACCGCGCACTGCCCGCAGGAGGCCGAGACCGTCCATCTCTGGCATGTTGTAGTCCGAGATGATCAGGTCGAGCGGCTGGAGCGAGGCTGTATCGATCGCCTTGGCGCCGTTCTCAGCCTCGTGGATGGTGCGGACCCCGATCTCCTCGAGTGTCATGCGCGTCACTTGCCGGACACTCTTTTGATCGTCGACGATGAGGACTTTAAGGGCTGCTACGTTCGGCATGGTCACCGCTCCTAAAAATGTGTCGCTGAGGATCTCAGTTGACAGTTGCGTTTACCGCGGACTCGCCAAGCATGGCGGCGGCCGCAGCGACGGGATTTTGCTGACTGGTTGCGAGTTCCGAGAGCTTTTCGACATCGAGAATAAGCGCGACGCGGCCGTTACCGAGGATCGTCGCACCGGCGACACCGGGCACCGCCCCGTAGCTTTCCTCCATGCTCTTGACCACGACCTGCTGGTGGCCGCACAGCTCGTCGACGATAATTCCAAAGCCGGAACCGTCGCCGGCATCCGCAATGATCACAACTCTTTCGTCCGAGGCGTTCGCTTCCGCCCCGATGTCAAGCAGATCGGACAAATGCACCAGCGGGACCAGATTTCCGCGCAATTGCAGCATGCCGCGTCCGCCCAGGAGATTGTGGATGTCTGAGCGCGACGGCCGCAGACATTCCACAATGGCCGACATCGGAACGACATAAGTTTCGGCGTTGACCTTGATGACCATGCCGTCCATCACGGCAAGCGTCAGCGGTAGCGCAAGTTGCAAGGTCATGCCTTTGCCGCGCTCCGACTTTAGCGTGATCCGGCCACCGAGGTCCTGAATGTTGCGGCGAACGACGTCCATGCCAACACCGCGACCTGAAATATCGGAGACCGTCTCGGCGGTGGAAAAACCAGGGGCGAAAACGAGGTTGTTGATCTCGTCCTCGGTGAGCACAGCGTCCGGGCTGACGATCCCGCGTTCGCGCGCCTTCTTGAGCACGCGATCCGGATCGATGCCGCCGCCGTCATCGATGACCTCGACGACGATACGGCCGCCGCGGTGTTCGGCCATCAGGCGAACGGTGCCTTCCTCATTCTTTCCGGAGGCAACGCGGGCGTCCGGCGACTCGATGCCATGATCGACCGAGTTGCGGATGATGTGCGTGAGTGGATCGCCAAGCCGCTCGATGATCGAGCGGTCGACCTCGGTCCCCTCACCGTGCATTTCAAGCCTTACCTTTTTGCCAGTCTTGGCGGCGAGTTCACGCACCAGCCGCGGCATGCGCTGGAAGACGGCGCCGATGGGTTGGGCGCGCATCGACATGACGCTGTCTTTCAGCTCTCGGGTGTGATGGCTGACTTCTTCCAGCACCTGAACCAGCCGTCCGGTGGTTTCCTCCGGCAAGCCGTGCACTACCTGACCCAGCATCGCCTGCGCGATGACCAGTTCACCCACCAAGTTGACGACGCGGTCGATCTTGTCGAGTTCGATGCGCATCGTGGTTGCAACCGCTTTCGCGGGGGCCGCGCGCGCAGCCGCAGGCGCCTCGGCGGCGGCGGCAGGACGGGCGATGACAGCACCTGGCTCGGGCGGCACGATGGAGGGTGCCGCAGCGGTGGGAATACTCACCTCTGCGCTAGTCTCCATCTCCGACGCCTCCGGCCCGAGGGCTGACGCGAAGCTGGGCTGCAGAGTTTCTTCGGTGATGTCGAGTTCGCAATCCCCGGTCACGAATTCGAAAACTTCCTCAACCTGCTCGCGGGTCCCGTCGGTGGTGAGCGTTCCGGTCCAGCCGATGTAAGGTCGATCGGGCTCCAGTTCCGCCAACGGCGGCAGGACGTCCGTCTCCGCGACCAGCGCCAACTCGCCAAGCTTTCGCAACTCGCGCACGATATAAAGCGGCTCATTGGCCTTCTTGATCAGGTCCGGCTTCGGCCGGAACACGATATGAAAGACGCGCTTGCCGTCCGCGTCGTTCGCATCCATGTCGCCCACCATCACGGGCACAAAATCGAGACCTTCGAAGTCGGCCGCCGCCGACGTGTCGCCGTCTGCCCCGGCGCCTTCTTCACCGAGCAGCTTCTCGAGGGCCGCACGACATTCGCTGCCGAGGTCGGGTGGAATGGCCTCGCCCGCACCCGACATTGCGATCAAATCGTTGAGGATGTCATTGGCCGTCAACATGAGATCGACGTTGTCGTGATTCGGCACCAGTTTGTTGGCGCGCATGGCGTCGAGCACCGTCTCGAAGACGTGCGCGAACCTGACCAGGTCTTCGAACCCGAAAATGCCGGCGCCGCCTTTGACCGAATGCACCGACCGGAACACGGCATTGATCGTGTCGTCGGACCCACCCTCTTCGCGAATTCTCAGTGAGGCCGCTTTCGATCTGTTGCAGCGCCTCGTTGCATTCTTCGAAGAAGGTTTGCTTCAGTTGGTCCAAGCTTGTCATAGAGCCGCGCCTTCAGTCGATTTCAACGGTCTTACGGTGTAACCTTGTTGATCGTTGCGATCAGCCGTTCGGGATCGAAAGGTTTCACCATCCATCCAGTGGCCCCGGCCTCACGCGCGACATTTCGCTTTTCCTTTTCGCTCTCGGTGGTGAGCACCAGCACCGGCATGCTCTTGTATCGGGACTGGCCGCGTATGTGACGGATGACCCCGTAGCCGTCCATATTCGGCATGTTTATATCGGTGATGACGACGTCGATCCGATCCTGCTTTTCGAGCACGTCGATGCCGTCCTGGCCATCGACCGCCTGCAAGACCTCAAAGCCGGCCTCCGAGAGCGTAAGGTTGAGCATGTCCCGGATGGTTCTTGAATCGTCGATCGTCAAGATTTGCTTGGTCATGCCAGCCTCATCCATTTGGGTATCGGGGGTAATGCAAGTATCGCTTTCGGGGTCGTCCGCGACCGCCGCTGAAATGTCGCTCTGCGAATTGAGCTGACCGTTCGACTCAGCATCGAGTTGCACGTCGGGCTCGGCATCGAGCTGACCGTCTGGCCGGGCATCGGGTTCCGCGGCTTGCCGCGTGTCCTCTTGGCCTTCCTGGCGCCACTCGAGAGCGAGGTCCGAAAAGGCGCTGACGAACGCCTCGGACGGATTTTCGATTGTCATTCCAGGATTAACTTTGAGCGCCGCCAGAATGATCTGGATGCAAGGGATCGTCAGAACTTCGACGTCGGACGCATTTACCTTCAACGATTCCGACTCGCATGCGGCGCGCACGATGTCGAGAAAGGCTTCAGACGCGGCGAGATCCAAAATCGCCGGCAGTCGCAAATGGGTGTCAGTTTCACCTTGCATGTTCAGTATCTCTGTCTCGCGGTCCGGCAACTATGCGGCATCGATGGAATGGCGCGCGGGCGCGGGCCGCGGTGGTGCTTCACGCTCGCAGGCGTCCAGGATCGCCGACGCCAAATGGTCCAAAGAATGTTGCTGCATGACTGCGCCACACTCGAATGCCGCGCGCGGCATGCCATAGATCAGGGCCGACTCCTCGTCTTGCCCCAGGGTGATCGCCCCGGTCTTGCGCAATTCGAGCAACCCTTCGGCGCCGTCTTTGCCCATTCCGGTCAGAATGACACCGACGGCCGTATGCCCGGCAACGCGCGCCACCGAGCGGAAGAGAACATCGACAGACGGACGGTGGCCGGACACCGGCGCGGCGTCCGAAAGAACGCAGCGGCTGTGCGTGCCGCTACGGCCGAGCTCGAGGTGGTGCGAACCGGCAGCGATATAGACATGTCCAGGCTCGATCGGCTCGTCGTGCTTCGCCTCCGACACCGTCATCGGCAATTCCCGATTGAGGCGCAGGGCAAACGCCTCGGTAAACCGCGGCGGCATATGCTGAGTGACGAGAATCGGCGGACAGTCCGCCGGGATACCCGTCAGCAAGCGCTTGAGCGCTTCGACGCCACCCGTCGAGGCGCCGATCGCGATGATGCGTTCGCCCGAGCGCTGGAACTTCCGCTGCGGCACGGAACGCGCCGGCGCGTTGCGACGCGCGCCCACACGCGTGTGGGCGGCGGCTTTCACCTTCGCCTGCAGCTCGGCGGCGAATTGATCCCTCCCGGCGAGGTCGGCCGTTTGCTTGGCGACGAAGTCGACGGCACCGATTTCCAGCGCCTCGAGCGTCACCTCGGCTCCCGCTTGCGTCAACGTCGACACCATGACCACAGGCGTCGGACGCAGTGTCATGATCTTGCGTAGAAAAGTGAGGCCGTCCATATGCGGCATTTCAACGTCGAGCGTGACGACATCTGGATTCAGCGCCTTGATGCGCTCACGCGCAATATGCGGATCTGACGCTGTGCCGACGACATCAATGTCTGGATCCGCCGACAACAACGCCGACAGCAATTGGCGCATGACGGCGGAATCGTCTACGATAAGCACACGCGCGGGCGCTCCTAGCCTTGTCATCAGTCCTCTCCGAACAGCTCGATATCGCCAAACGTCTTCTTCTCGGCCTGCAGACGCGACTTGTAATCGTTCTCTTCGCGCCGGACGACGTAGGATTCACCCAGACCAAGCAGCCGACGCACGACGCGGCCGGTTCCCGGGTAGTAGTGAATTCGTCGTGGATGCGAGCCGCCCAGGTCCTGGGCAGCGCAACGCAATCCCTCAGCCTGCAAATAGCGCAGAACGAACTCCGCATTATCGGTGCCGACCGCATTGCTGGATTCGGTGACGTTGCCGCCGCCGAATACCTTGACCTCCAGCCGCTCGCGACGACAGCCGGCCTTGGTCAGCTCGTTGAGGAGTTTCTCCATCGCGAAGTTGCCGAAGCGCGCCGAGCGCAAATCGTTGCCCCAGCCACCGGAAGTGTGCTGGGCCAGCATGAAATGGTTCATGCCGCCGATGCCCGAGATCGGGTCGCGAATGCAGGCGGAGACGCATGATCCGAGCACGGTGACGATCATTTCGTCGGTCTTCCGCGTGAGGTAATACTCACCCGGGAAAACCTTGACCATCCAGACCTCGTTGGCCGCATCAAAGACACGGCGACCGGCGACCGCCTGCAGGTCACCGCTGCCGCCGGAGCTCGTCGCGTCCTTTAATGCCGCCGCGCCGCTCACTCATCCCTCCGGTAAATGGTGCGGCCGGATGATTGCAGTCCGGGATGGGCGCCGATCAGCGACTCGGAATGACCGATATAAAGCCAGCCGCCTGGTTTGATCTGCTGCACGAATCGCTGGATCAGTTTCGCCTTGGTTGGACCGTCGAAATAGATCATGACGTTGCGGCAAAAGATGGCGTCGAACTTGCCCTGAAAAGGCCAAGGCTCGTGCATCAGGTTCAAACGCCGGAACGTGATGAGCGATTTGACTTCCGCGTCCATCACCACCTTGTCGTCCGAGCGCGTGAAGTGCTCGAGATACGGCTTTGGAACTTCGTCGACCGTGGCGCTGGCGAATTCACCGCGGCCAGCCTTGGTCAGGACGTCCGTATCGATATCGGTAGCAAGGATGCGCACATCGTGACCGCGAAAATCGCGGATCTCGCGCTTGAGTACCACCGCGATCGTGTAAGGCTCTTCGCCGGTTGAGCACCCGGCGGACCAGATCCGAAGCCGCCGGCTGCCGCTCACAGCCGCGTTCTGCGCGAACGGCACTGCAACGTGCGTGCGCAGATGATCGAAGTGGTGCGCCTCGCGGAAGAATTTGGTGTGGTTGGTCGAGATTGAATTGATGAAGTTCTCGATCTCGCGTTCGTCACGCGCGAGCAGTTCGCGGTATTCACTGAACGCCTCGAGCCCGAGGATGCGCAGCCGGCGCGACAGCCGGCTGTACAGGAGGTTGCGCTTGCTCTCGCTCAGCGAAATCCCGGCATACTCGTACGCAAGTTGCACGAGATGGCGGAAGTCGACATCCGAGAACGCGAATTCACGGGCTGAATTGAGAGCGGACTCGGAAGGATCTAGCGTCCGAGCCTCACTGCCGCGGGCCGAGGACATTTAGAAATCCTTCCATTCCGGGTCGTCGTAGGCGGCTGCCAACGCATTCTGCATCTGGCCAACGGTGGCCCGGCGCGGGGGAGCAACGGCAGACTTCGACGCCTTGGCCGGCGCGTCGGACTTCATTGCGGCCCTGTCCGGCGCAGCGGGCTTCCGAGGCGGCGCTACAGGCCGTTTCAGGACGGGCGACATGATAGGCGCATTGTTCTCGTCGCCGATCTTGAACACGCTGACTTCGGCGGTCATCGTCAAGGACTGCTGCTCCAGTGTCTTGGCGGTAGCGGCATTTTCCTCGACCAGCGCGGAGTTCTGTTGCGTCACCTCGTCCATTTGCGTGAGCGCCCGGTTGATCTGCTCGATGCCGGTCGACTGCTCGGAGCTGGCGGTTGCGATATCCGCGACCAGTTCGGCGACGCTCTTGATCGAGTTGACGATTTCAGTGAGCGCCGTGCCCGCGCGGTTGACCAGACCAACGCCGTCTTTCACCTGACCGTTGGAATTGGTGATCAGGTCTTTGATGTCCTTGGCCGCCTGTGAGGAGCGCTGCGCGAGACTACGAACCTCGGAAGCGACGACGGCGAAGCCGCGACCCGCGTCACCGGCGCGTGCGGCCTCGACCGCAGCGTTGAGCGCAAGCAGGTTGGTCTGGCGCGCGATTTCGTCGATGACGCCAATGATGTCCGAAATCTTGCGCGAGGATTCCTCGATGCGCGCCATGGCCTCAACCGCCTGCGCGACGACCTGACCGCCACGGTCGGCAACTTCGCGGGTGCCGCTGGCGGATTGGTTGGCCTGCTGGGCATTTTCCGCGTTCTTCTTCACCGTCGCAGCCATTTCCTCCATCGAGGCGGAGGTTTCCTCCAGGCTCGCGGCCTGTTCCTCGGTGCGCTGCGACAGGTCAGTGGTGCTTGCCGAGATTTCTGCCGAGGCGTTGGACACCTCGCCCGCGGCCCCTTTGATCTTCTTGATGACCGAAGCCATCGTTTCAATCAGGCCGTTGACGCCGGAACAAAGCGCTGCGATGTCGCCCGACTTGCCCTCCATCGGAATGCGTGGTGTGAGGTCGCTGGCTTCGGCGGCCTTGACGACTTCTTGCGTTTGCTGGACTGCCAACTGAATCAGATGGTTGGCGCGCGCTTGCGCCGTGACATCGGTCGCGTATTTCACGACTTTGAATGGCTTGCCATCGGCGTTGAGGATCGGATTGTAGCTCGCCTGGATCCAGATTTCGCTGCCGCCTTTGTCGATTCGTTTGTACTGACCGGCATCATATTCGCCGCGCCCGAGCTTCTCCCAGAACGCGCGATATTCGGGGCTCTGCCGGTAGGCCGGATCGACGAACATCGAATGGTGCTGGCCCTTGATCTCATCGAGCGAGTAGCCAAGCGCCTTCAGGAAGTTATCATTGGCGTTCAGGACCTTGCCGTCCATCGAGAACTCGATCACGGCCTGGATCTGACGGATGGCGGCGATCTGGCCTTCGTAGTCGACGCTGCGCCGCTTTTCCTCCGTGATGTCGATCGCGATTTCGACCACCTTTAGCACTTTGCCATTGGCATCAAGGACCGGATCGTAGCTGGCCTGAATCCAGATTTCATTTCCGCCCTTGCCGACGCGCTTGTACTGGCCGGAGTTGAACTCGCCGCGCCCGAGTTTTTCCCAGAACGCCCGATATTCGGGGCTCTGGCGGTAGGCCGGGTCGACGAACATCGAATGGTGCTGGCCGTTGATCTCGTCGAGCGAGTAGCCGAGCGTCTTCAGTAAGTTCTCGTTGGCGTTCTGAATCTTGCCGTCCGTCGAAAACTCGATGATGGCCTGCGCCTTGTCGATCGCCGCGAGCATGCCGGCGTTGAGCCGCTCCTCGGTCACGTCGCGCCATTCGAGAATGTTGCCGACGTGGTTGTTCTTGGCGTCGAAAGCGCCGTTGACCAAGAGCTCGATCTTGAGATCGCCGATGGCGATCTCGGTCCTGATCGGCAGGTGCGACGTGTCGGAAAGCCGCTTACGCTGATGCTCCGGATTCTTATGAAACGTGTCGATGCAAGTGCCGATGATCTTGTCGACATTGAAGCTCGGCCAGACCGCGCGGAACGCCGCTTCGTTCTTTTTCAGCAG
Organism: uncultured Pseudomonadota bacterium; assembly: GCA_963732895.1. GTDB lineage: Bacteria > Pseudomonadota > Alphaproteobacteria > Rhizobiales > Xanthobacteraceae > Pseudolabrys. The sequence continues at coordinate 570,391 of CAVTBG010000015.1, forward strand.
CTCTCGAGTTGGTTCGTTTACATACGTTACGACGAAGTCTCGATCGACCATCATGATGGCCGCCGACACCTTGTCGACAATACTCGCCTTCAGCTTCTCCACATCGTGGCGGCCGGCCGTCCCGCGGGCGCGCAACTTGGGAAGAATGATCATGCCCTCTCCTGATTATTTTAAGCAGTTGCTGCGTAAGCGACATTTGCATTCTCGCCCGCCTCGTCGACGGGCAGAGAAAGCAGGTTGGGAAGATCGATGAGCGCAATCATTGCATTTTCGTTCGTGACCAGGCCGGAGAGGAAATTGAGACGCTGGGCTTGAGCCACGCGCGGAACGGGTTTGATCTCCGTTGCGTTAACCGCAACGATGTCCAGCACGCGATCCGCCAGCAGGCCGACCGGCTTGGAACCGACGTGCACAATGATGACGATGTGAAGTGGGGTCGCTTGCGTCAGGCCCTGGCCGAACCGGCAGCGCAGATCGACGATCGGAACGATGATGCCGCGCAGGTTGAGCACGCCGCGGACATATTGCGGCTGACGCGGAAGCGGTGTGATTTCAGTCCAGCCCTTGATTTCGCGCACCGCCATGATGTCCACGCCGTACTGATCGTCGCCGATGGCGAAGCTGATCAACTGGCTTGGAACCGTCTCGGCGCCTGCGGCGTTGCCAGCGGCCAAGTTGCCATGCTCTACGGAACCGGCGCCGATGGGCGCCGAAGCAATAGCTAGCTCGGTCATGATGTCTGGTGACTTGCTCTGAGACGTTTGGGACCTTGGTGACGGCCGCAACTACGGAATGTTGTCCCCTCAAAGTGGGGGTGACGCGCTTGCGGATTGGTTAATGCGGGTCGTTAATGTTCGTCGCTTGCAATACATTTCTGGAGCATTGCTCCGAAACAACAATCCAGTTTATCAAAATTCTACACGTTTGATTTGGATGAATAATTTCCACCTGGCCGTTGGCGGAAGCGGCAACCCCTTGTTGATCATATCGCCAGGGACGGCGCGCCGATCATCGCCTTGCGTTGGACTAATTCGTTAAAATCCGACTGTAATGGCCGTCGCGCGGTGGGCCCGCTGCGGACGGGAACCGAGCGGTGCTGACGCCAGCGGGCCGGTGGCGTCACGCCTTCACAAGACGAACGCGTGTGCCCCACGGATCCGCGAAGTCCAGGCCGTCAGCGCCCTTGCTGGCGGGGATGCCAGCCGCCGCGAGCCTCGCGGCAAACGCCTCATAGGTTTTGCCGTCCTCGGCTTCGAACGCAAACCACGAGAGCCCGGCGCGTTCGGGGTCGCGCAGGCCGGCGCCGGGAGAACGCCAGACATTGGCGCCGACATGATGATGGTAACCGCCCGACGACATAAAGGTGGCGCCGCCGCGCCGCCGGACCACATCGAGCCCCAGGATGCCGCTATAGAAAGCTTCCGCCTTGCCGACGTCGCCGACATGGAGGTGGATGTGGCCGACCCTGAGCCCGTCGGGCGCGGTCTCATAGGGCGGCGTCTTGTCGTCGCGTTCCCGCAGGATCGCTTCGACGTCAAGCGCTTCGGTGGCCATCGCCACCATGCCGTCCTGCCAGCGCCAGGATGACGCCGGCCGGTCGCAATAGACCTCGACACCGTTGCCTTCGGGATCGTCGAGATAGACCGCTTCACTGACTTCATGGTCGGAAGCGCCTGACGCCGGAATGCGATGCTTGATGATGTGCGCGATCCAGCGCGCCAGATCGAGCCGCGTCGGCATCAGGAAAGCGTTGTGATAGAGGCCGGCCGCGCGTTGATCGTCCGGCTTGACGTCGGGACGGTGTTCAAGCGTAAGGAACGGCACCCCGCCGGCACCGAGCCGCACGACGCCGGCCGTGCGGTCGATCTCGGCGAGGCCGAGCAAGCTGCGGTAGTAGCCGGCGACCCGGTCGAGGTCGCGCACGGCAAGGGCCGTGGCGCTGATATGCAGGGGTGTGCGATTGGCGAAGGTGGGAATGGCTGAGGGGTTAGCTGCGTCCATGATCCCGAAATGCCTCCCGTGGCGGCCAATTTAACGCCAGCCGGCTTCATTTCTAATTCATCGCCGTCCGCAAGAGTACCCGTCCCGGGGCCCCCGCGGGGACGCGTTACGGGCCTGATCGGGAGCGTGCTCTGCCCCCGGTTGGCTCCGGCGGGCTAGAATCGTTGATTTTCAGGGGTTTTCGCGAGGGCGAACGGGATCGGGCGGAACTAAAATCTGGCGGAGAGGGAGGGATTCGAACCCCCGATACGGTTGCCCGTATGCCGCATTTCGAGTGCGGTGCATTCAACCACTCTGCCACCTCTCCAAATGTCCTGAACGGCTTGAAAAAGCCCAAATCGGACGGTGGCTATGTAGCCAAGCGAGCCAAGACAGACAAGGGCAGTCGGCCTATACTTCCCCGATCGCAGGATAGCCGCCAAAGCCGGCACGGATGCCAAGCGCCCACAAATTCGACCGTCTCCACAGGGAATTGCGCGGAATTGCGCTGACCCTGATTACGGTCGCCATCACCAGCGTGGTGATCGACCTTCTCATCCGCGAGATCGGCTATACGCGCGGCACCGTCATCTACCTGATTCCGGTGCTGATCGCTGCCACCCGCTGGGGTCTCATTTCCGCGCTCATCGCCGCTGTCTGCGGCATGATGGCGTCGGCTTTCTTCTTCTTCCCGCCCTATTACAGCCTGCGCGTTCGAGACCCGCAGGAAGTCATCAACTTGCTGCTCTTCGTCTTCGTCGCCGTGGTGGTGAGCCAGCTCGCCAGCCGGTTGAAACGGCAGTTGGAGCTGGCGCGCCAGCGCGAAATCGAAACACGCAACCTCTATGCCTTCATGCGCCGCCTGGCGGGCGCCTTTGCCGTATCGGACATCCACGCGGCCATCGAGGACCACCTCGCCACCGTCACCCAGCGCAAGGTCGCCCTGTTCGCCAGCGCGCGCGACGCCGTCAGCGCTGCCAACGGCCCAACTGCCAACGTGACGGTGCCGAAACCGGTCCTCGATAAGGTTATCGAGGTGGCCTCCGTTCGAACTGCCTCCGCGTCCGACGAAACGGTGACTGTCGACGGCGGCGAGGCCTGGATCGTCCGCGCGGTTTCACCGAAGACCGCGGAATTCGGCGTGATCGCCATCAATCTTGGCCGGGAGCGCGAGTCGGCAGAGAGCGTGGGCGAATTGCGCAGCCGCGCCGGCGCGGTGCTGGCTGACGCTACGGCCACGCTCGAGCGGCTCGACATTGCCCATGCCATCGGCGAGGCGCGCATGCGCTCGCACACCGAACAGTTGCGCGAGGCGCTGATCGAATCGGTCAGCCATGAATTGCGTACGCCGCTCGCCTCGATCCTCGGAGCCGCCACGGTGCTGAGCGCGGCTCCGGCTCTCGCCGGAGAGGACAATCTCAAGGCGCTCGTACTCGATGTGCGCAACGAGGCAGAGCGGCTCAACAACGACATCCAAAACCTGCTCGACGCCACCCGCATCCGCAGCAATGGACTGACGCCCCATATCGAATGGGCGGAACCTTCGGACATCATCAATTCGGCAATTGACCGCTGCCGCCGCCGACTCGCCGATCGCGTGATTCTCATCGACTTGGCTTCCGATCTGCCACTGGTCCATGTCGATCCGGTGCTGGTCCAGCAAGCGCTGATTCAGATTTTCGACAATGCGGTGAAATATTCGCCGCCCGCGTCGACCATATCCGTATCGGCGCAGACCCAGGACGGCCACACCGTCATCAGCGTGACCGACGAAGGCTGCGGCCTGACCCAGCCAGAGCACACGCGCATGTGGGAGCGCTTCGAACGTGGCGAGCGCCACATCGCCATCACCAGCGGTTCCGGCCTCGGGCTGTGGATCGCCAATGCCTTCGTCGCAGCCAACGGCGGCACCATGAGCGCGACAAGCGCGGGCCCCGACCTCGGTACCACGATGACAATTGAATTGCCGGCTACGCAAGCCGCCGTCCCGCAACTGGAAACCGATGAAGATGAATGAGCATTCTGCAGCCGTGCTCGTCGTCGACGACGAGATACAAATCCGGCGCTTCCTGCGCACGGGTTTCGAACTCAATGGATTCACGGTGCACGAGGCCGGCACCGGCACCGAGGCAATCCGCTTCGCGACGCTGCGGCCGATCGATCTCGTCATCGTCGATCTCGGCCTGCCTGACATGGACGGCGCCGACGTGGTCGAACGCCTGCGCTCATGGTCGAGCGTACCGATCATCGTGCTGTCGGTGCGGGCGACCGAGGCGCAAAAAGTCCGGCTCCTCGAGCTCGGCGCCGACGACTATATCGTCAAGCCGTTCGGCATGGCGGAGTTGCTCGCCCGCGTGCGTGTGGCGCTCCGCCGGCAAATGCGCGCCGTGAGCGGCGAACCCACGCTCAAGATCGGCCCGCTCACGATCGACCTGGCGGCGCGCGCGGTGTTGCTCAACGGCAAGCGGCTGGCGCTGACGCCGAAGGAATATCGCCTGCTGCAGGTGCTCGCGCAGCACGCCGGCAATGTCGTCACCCACCAGCATCTTCTGAAAGAGGTGTGGGGCTCGGTGCACGTGCACGACACCCACTACCTGCGGATTTTCGTGCGCAAGCTGCGCCAGAAGATCGAGCCGAACCCGGATTCGCCGCGCATCCTGGTAACCGAACTGGGCGTCGGCTACCGGCTGGCGCAGGGCGGCGAAGGCGAGAACGGCGTCACCACCAGCACCGAGACGGCGTCGGCCGGCCAATCTTAAACCGGTCGGCTCACAACCCGAACAGTTTCTCAGCGTTCTTGCCGGCGATGCGCCTGGCCGTGTCGGGCTTCAGCGTGTTGACCCGCGCCAGACAGCCCGCCATATCGCCAATATTGTGCGGATAGTCCGAGCCGTAAAGCACCCGTTCGTCCGAGCCCGCAACCTTGATGCACAGGTCCAGCGCATCCCGCTCGTAGACCACCGTGTCGTACCAGATGCGCTTCAAGTAGATGCTCGGCTTGTCTTTGATCACTTCCGAGCAGGCCGGGATCATTTCGTGACAACGGTCGAGCCGGCCAGCGAGGTAAGGCAGCGTGGCGCCGCCGTGGGCGGCGATAAGCTTCAGGTTCGGATACCTGTCGATGAATCCCGAATAGATGATGCGCGTAAACGCAAGCGTCGTGTCAAACATGAACCCGACTGGCGGGATCATGTTGAACTCGTCCATGTGCATCTCGCGCAATCCCTGCGGGGCTGTCGGATGCACCAGCACCGGCAAGGCGCGCTTGTCGATCTCGGCCCATACGGATGCGAACTTCGGATTGGTGAGGTCCTCGCCGCCGATGCTGCCCAGCACCATCACGCCAACCGCGCCGCCGGCGCAAGCGCGGGCCAGTTCGGCCTTGGCATCGTCGGCGAACTGCCAGGGCAGCGAGGCGAACCAGCGGATACGATCGGGCCTGGCGCGCTGTTGCTCGGCCATCGAGTCGTTGACGATTTGCGCCGCGCGCAGACTGACCTCACGCGTACCCCAGAACACGTTCGGACAGGTAAGCGAAACGATGGCGACGTCGACACCGGCCTTGTCCATTGCCGCGATGCGCAGATCGTAGTCCCACATGCCCGGCATCAGCGTCATGAACGGCGCATCATAGAGGTGGATGGCATTCTGCCCGGCGCGTGTGTTCTTGACGCTATATTTGCCGCCGCCGTGCTGGCGCAACAGCTCGATCCAGTCGAGCGTCAGCATGTGAGTGTGGACGTCGATGACGGTCATTGCAGGAGGTCCATAGCCGGAAGGAAGCTGCGTTTCACGCGCCCGTCTCGCCTGCCTTCGGCGCGGTGAGCGCGCGTTGTCGCGTGACTGCCATATACTCATAGAGCACCACGGCAATCCCGCCGACGACGCCGACGATATCGAGCAATACGCCGAATTGCGGGATCGCGCCGGCGGGGATCAGCGCCGCCAGGCCGGTGGCACCGAACAGCAGCCGTATCGGCAAGTTGAACGGCCGCATGAAATAGCCGACGGCCGCACATGAAATCAGCCACACCCCGAACACCGCCGTCGCAACCGCCACGGCGATCGCGACGGGCGCGCCGATCAGCAGCAGGCTCGGCGAATAGACGAATAGCACCGGCACAATGAATGCGGTCCAGCCGAAACGCATCGCCGCAAAGCCGGTGCGCATCGCATCTGCTTTAGCGACCGAGGCGGCGGCGAAAGCCGCGATCGCGATCGGCGGCGTGATCATCGACATCATGCCGAAGTACATCACGTAAAGATGCGCCGCCATCGGCTTGACGCCGACCTCGACCAGCGACGGCGCCACCAGCGTCGCCAGCAGCACGTAGACGCCGACGGTCGGCAGTCCCATGCCGAGAACGATGCAGACGATGGCCGACAACAGCAACAGCACGAACAGGTGGCCTTGCCCGATCTGCACCAGTCCGAGCGTGAGCTGATAACCCAGCCCGGAAATCGCCAGCACGCCGATGACGATGCCGGCGGCGCCGGTGATGAGGATGAGATCGAGCGCGCTGTGTCCGGTCTCGACCAGGGCTTCGAACAATACGCGCAGGCTCGGCCGCCGCCCCTGGAAGCCGAACACGGCGGCCGGCACGATGAGCGCGACGATCGCCCACAGCACCGCCTTGTCCGGCTGGTAGTTAAGGTAGAACAGGCCGATCAGCAGCACCGCGAAGGCGAGCGGAAAGTACCAGCCGGCACGCAACACCGGTCCCGATTTCGGAATCTTGTCGGGCTCGACGGGCGGAATGCCTTCCTTGGCGGCCTCCAGGTCGGCCTGGATGAACAGCGCGATGTAATAGAGAAAGCCCGGCACGATCGCGGCCTTCACCACCGCGGCGTAAGAGGTCTGCAGAAACTCGGCGATCAGGAAGGCGGCGGCGCCCATCACCGGCGGCATCAACTGGCCGCCGGTCGAGGCCACCGCCTCGATAGCGCCGGCTTTGTGCGCGGGCACCCCGGCGCGCTTCATCAGCGGAATGGTGACAATGCCGGTCGCCACCACGTTGGCGACCGCGCTGCCGGAAATCGAGCCGAACAGACAGGAGCCGAGCACCGCGATCTTTGAGGCGCCGCCGCGGAAGCGGCCCATCAGCGCTATGGAGATATCGGTGAAGAACTGCATGCCGCCGGTGCTTTGCAGCACCTGGCCGAACAGCAGGAAGGAGATGACGATGGTGGTCGCGACCTTGATCGGCAGGCCGAGGATCCCGGTGTAGTTGGCGGCGAGCGACAGCGCCAGCTTGCGCCAATCTGTCTGCAGGCCGGAGCCGGGCAAGTGACTGGCGAACAAGGCGTAAAGTATGAAGACGATGACGAGGATCGGCAGGATCCAGCCGGTTGCACGCCGCAGCGCCTCGATCATCAGCACGATTAGGATGACGCTGACGATGACGCTGTCGGTCTGCCGCAGATAAACCAGATCGACTATGCGCGGATAGAAGGTCGCGAGATAGCCGATAGCGCAAAAGGCGGCGACGGCGGCGACGGCATCATACCAGGGAAGATCGGTCTTTTCCTTGCCGGTGGCCGGCAGCTTCAGAAGCCCCAGCGTCACTGTAATCGCCAGCATCCCCGCGAGATATTGCTGATCGTAGATCGCGATACCGACGCGATTGAAGCCGTCGAGCGCAAAACAGATAGCGCCCAGCGTGAGCAAGAGCGCCAATGTGTCGATGAGACGGCGCGGATAGGGCAAGGCTGCCCTCCCGGAGGAGAGCAGCCCATGTCGATTTTTGTTGTTGTCGGTCATACTTGCTCTGAACGTCCCGTTGGACGCTCACGCTTTAGTTCTTCTTCGGCGGCCACTGACCGATTTCCTTGTAGTACTTGATGGCGCCCGGATGAAACTGCACCCCAGGAATATCCTGGGCCATCGCGTCGGCCCTGAACAGCCGCAGCGGCGGGAACACCTTGCCGAACTCCTTGGCGTGCTCGTGCATCGCCTTCACCATCTTGTAGACGACATCGTCCGGCGTCTTGGTGCTGGCGAACAGGTTGACGCCATAAGATACGATGTAGCCCGGCGCCAACAGCCCGGTCTTGCCTTTGCCCGGGGTCTGGTGGAGCAGATAGGCAACCGGCACGATCTTCTTGATCGCGGCGGTGATCTCCGGAGTCGGCTTGGGTACGGTCAGCGCGCGCACGCCGCCCACCGCCGCATCGGCTTCGTTGATCGGGCCCGCGCCGAGCGCGAACACGAAGAAATCGGTTCGGCCCTCCTTGAACGCGTTGGCGTTGGCGATGATGTTGGACACCTGCACGCCCTCGACGTCCTTGAGCGTGATCCCACCGGGAATAAGCGCCGCGTCAGTCACGGCGGTGAGAACCTTCTGGTTGGTGAAGCCGACCGGGCCGCGCGCACCTTTGAGATCCGCAAGCGTCTTATACTTGCTGTCCTTGCGGACGAAGATGGCGTTGCGCAGCGGATAGAGGACGGCGACGGAACGGATGTCCTTCTGCGGCCGGCCCTTGAAGTATGCCGTGCCGTTCACACCCAGATTGGTCTCGTAGACGTTGGCGATGCCGAACGGCACCTCACCGGCGTTGACGATCGGCAAATACTGGCTGGAGCCGCCCAGCGCCTGCACGGTCAGCTTCATGCCGGCCTTTTCGGCGAGCACCTTGCCGATGGCGGCAGCGGTCGAATTGTAAATGGAGCCGGCCGGCGGCGTGGCGATGGCGATCGGCTGCTGGGCCGAGGCCCCCGACGCCATTCCCAGCACCCCAAGCGCAGCCAGCGCCGGCAGTATCGTTTTGTGCAGCATTTCGCGTTCCTCCCTTTAATGCTTTTATTGCCGCTTGCCTTAGATCGCTTATGGCGCGGCGTCAGCAACGAATCCATCCGCCTGCTCAGATATCTTCACCGCCGCCCCGCAACTTGAGTACCGCAGATTGGAGAGGAAGGGGCTTTGAGGTCAAGCTGAGAAGGGCCGCACTTCGGTCGGATGCGACCCATCATCCGGGTCAGACGGCTACGGCTTCCGCCGAGTCGGGCCCTTCGACGGCGTCCGGCCATTTCCTTGACAGTTGGGCCCCGCATCGCCATAACCACGCCAGCCGCGGGCCCTCGGGTCCGTGTGCTTTTTGACGGGCGCTCTAAGCCCCTGAAAACACACAACTTAACCGACTGAAAGAAGCCGGTCCGGACTTTTGGGTCCGAGCACCGGGGTGACGAACACGAGGACAAAAAGATGTTCGCAGTCATCAAAGCCGGCGGCAAGCAATACCGCGTCGCCCCGGAAGATGTAATCCGGATCGACCGGGTCGGGCGCGAACCCGGCCAGGTGGTCGCGTTCGGCGAAGTTCTGATGGTGGGTGGCGACACCGCGCAGCTCGGCACGCCGACGGTTGCTGGCGCCACTGTGGCTGGCGAGGTGATCGAGCACAGCCGCGGTGACAAGGTCATCGCCTTCAAGAAGCGCCGGCGCCAGAATTCGCGCCGCAAGCGCGGCTACCGGCACGAGTTTTCGGTGATCCGCATCACCGAGATTCTGACCGACGGCGCCAAGCCCTCGGACACGCCGCCACCCCGGCCCAGGCGTGCGGCCAAGCCGCAACCCGAAGCGGCGGCTGACGGCGTGGCGGTGGAAGCCGGCACAGCCGAGGCCAAGCCCACCAAGAAGGCTGCGGCTAAGAAGCCCGCCGCCGCGAAGAAGCCGGCGGCCAAAGGCAAGACCGCGGCTGCAAAAGGTAAGAAGAAGTGAGATGATTCCGTCACGGAATCGGTGTAGACAGTAGAGCAGAATTCGAGAGCAAACGATGGCGCACAAGAAAGCAGGCGGATCTTCACGCAACGGCCGCGACTCGGCGGGCCGGCGTCTTGGGTTGAAGCTTTTCGGCGGTGAGGCCTGTCTCGCCGGCAATATTCTTGCGCGCCAGCGTGGCACCAAGTGGCATGCCGGCCGCAATGTCGGTGTCGGCAAGGATCACACGCTGTTCGCTCTTATCGATGGAAAGGTTCAGTTCGCTACCAAAGCCAAAGGCCGCAAAATCGTGTCGGTTGTACCGATGACGGAGGCAGCGGCCGAGTAAACGGTGGACTAAATTCGAGGTCCGCCGGCATTCAGTCAAACCGGCGGGGCTCATTGGGTTCCGAGAGGGGGAGACGGGATGCCGGCTCCCCCTCTTCGCATTTGGCAGCGCTTCCGCTGCCGCAACTGGAGCCCGAGCCATGACACTCTGCGAACAACTGCCCGGAAGGGAATTCCGCGAGGCGAGTATCCCCGTCCTCGAGACGAAGCGGCTTGCCCTGCGCGCCCCGCGCCTCGAGGACGCTAAAACGGTAGCGATGCTCGCCAACGACCGTCGCATTGCCGAAAACACGGCGCGTATTCCGCATCCGTACAATGTCTCGGATGCCGAGGGCTTTATTTCCGGAGCAAACAAGCAGGGCGGCGAAGCCGTGTTTCTGATCACGCTGCGCGACGAGACCATCATCGGCGCTTGCGGCGTCGCGGCGCAGGATGATGCGCAGGAGATCGGCTATTGGCTCGGCGCGCCCTATTGGGGCCAGGGCTACGCCACTAAAGCCCTGCACGCGGTGATCGATTATGCCTTCACCGATCTCGGCCACGAGGCGCTACAGGCGGGCGCCCGCGTCACCAACCCAGCCTCGCGCCGGGTGCTGGAGAAGTGCGGCTTCCAATGGACGGGCGTCGGCCTTTACCGCATCCGCGCCATCAACTCGTCGGCGCCGATCGACCGCTTCCGGCTCGAGCGGGGAATCTGGTCGGCGCTGAAGGGTTGGGGCCGGATGAAACGGGTGATGTGAGACGCTTTCCCTCTCCCCACGTGGGGAGAGGCGAAAGAACCCCACTGGCGCCGACGTCTGACTTGGGCAAGAATCCACCAAAATTAGTCTAGGAGGACGCCATGGCCTATGACCTCGACCAGTTTATCGCCGACTGTCGCACGACGCTCGCCAAGAATCCCGGGCCGGCCGGCCGCGAGCAGGTGCGGCTCGACCTTGAGAAGCTGCTCGCCAATGCGGACTTCATCCGTGAGTACTGCGGTGACGATCAGCCGCGCGGATTGAAGCTCCTCTACGAGGATCCCAAGCTCGGCTTCCAGGTGCTCGCGCACATCAATGACAAGGCACGGGTATCGCCGCCGCACGACCACGGCGCCTCCTGGGCGATCTACGGCCAGGCCACCAAATACACCGAGATGACCGAGTGGGAGCGCGAGGACGATCGGACCGATCCCAAACACGCCAAGCTGAAGATCAAGACCAAGTACCGGCTGACCCCGGGCCACGCCGGCATCTATCAGGACGGCGATATTCACTCCATCGACTATCCCGACTATGCGCGCTTCGTGCGCGTCACCGGCACCAATCTCGACCAGATCAACCGCATCAAGATCGACCTGAAGAGCGGCGAGGTCGAGCAGATGACGCCGCAGCAGGCGACGTAAGCTGTTTCATCAACGACTCTGTCATGGCCGGGCATAGCCGTTCGAAGAACGGCGTCCTTTCAGAACGCCTATGTCCCGGCTATCTCGCTTAGAAAGGCACAGTGCCCGCTCGAGCGGGATGCGCGGGTCAAGCCCGCGCGTGACCTAAGGATAAATTATGCTCGAAACAGCTAAGCTCCGCCCCGTCAGCCCCGCCGTCGTCAAAGCCGTGATCGGCGACAATGCGGAACTCGCGCTCATCGACGTGCGCGAGGAACTGACCTTCTCGCAAAATCACTTGTTATGGGCACGCAATGCACCGCTGAGCCGGCTGGAGTTGCGCTTCGCGACGCTCGTCCCGCGCAAGACCACCCGCATCGTTCTGTGCGACGATAATGACGGCATGGTCGAGCGCGCCGCCGATATTCTCGCCCGCGCCGGCTACAGCGATCTCTCTTATCTCGACGGCGGCGTGGCCGGATGGGAAAAGGGCGGCTTCGTTACCTTCTCCGGCGTGCACGTGCCGAGCAAGGCATTCGGCGAATTCGTCGAGCATGACAGCGGAACGCCCAGCATCAGCGCCAGCGAACTCGATGCGCTGATGCGCTCGGGCATGGACCTCAAGGTGCTCGACAGCCGGCCGTTCGACGAATATACGCGCGTCTCGATCCCGACCGGCATCAACGTGCCCGGCGCCGAACTGGTGCTGCGCGTGCACGACATCGCGCCTTCGCCCGACACCACCATCGTTGTCAATTGCGCGGGGCGCACCCGCAGCATCATCGGCGCGCAGAGCCTGATCAACGCCGGCGTGCCGAACAAGGTGATGGCGCTGCGCAACGGCACCATGGGCTGGCATCTCGCGGGACTCACCTGTGCGAGCGGGGAAACCGGCGGCACGCCGGGCTACACGGACAAAGGCCTCGCCTGGGCGAAGGGTCAGGCCGAAGCGGTGGCGAAAAAGTTCGGCGTTACTCATACCGACTCCGCCACGGTCGAAAAATGGCGCAAGGACCTGACCCGCACCACTTACGTCTTCGATGTGCGCGAGACGGCGGAGTATCTGGGCGGCCACTATCCCGGCGCCATCTCGGCGCCCGGCGGCCAACTGGTGCAGGCGACCGACATCTATGCCGGCGTGCTGGGCGCGCGCGTCGTCGTGAGCGACGACAGGCAAGTGCGCGCGCTGATGACCGCGTCCTGGCTCAGGCAGATGGGCTGGCAGGAGGTCTACGTGCTGGCGGAAGCCGGCAACGAGAAAGGCCGGCCGGCGCCGGTGCTGCTCGGCACGCCGTCGCCGCGGTCGGTCGAGCCCTCCGCCGCGATTGCCATCGACGACGTCACCGTCATCGATCTCTCGACCAGCCCGCATTACCGGCGCGGGCATATACCTGGCGCCTGGTTCGCCATCCGCTCGCGGCTCGACCGCGCCTTCAAGACAATCGCGCCCACCGGCGAGGTGATCCTCACCTCGGAAGATGGCGTGCTGGCAAGCCTCGCGGTCGCGGGCGCCCAGGCGCTGACGGACCGCCCCGTGCACTGGCTCAAGGGCGGCAACGCAGCCTGGTCTGCCGCCGGCTTCCCGGTCTCCACCGCCGATAGGCTGGCCGACGAGCCGGTCGACGTCTGGCTCAAGCCCTATGAACGGCCGAACGACAACGAGGCCGCGATGAACGCCTATTTGTCCTGGGAGGTCGACCTTTTGGAGCGCATTAAGCAAGACGGAACGACCCGATTCCTGCATGCGCGATGACGCCAAGGAGAAGGTGCAAGATGGGCTTCGATAGCCTATATCGAGCCCATGAAATTCCTCGACGAGGCCAAGGTCTACATCCTGTCCGGCGCGGGCGGGAACGGCTGCGTGTCGTTCCGGCGCGAGAAGTACATCGAGTTCGGCGGGCCGAACGGCGGTGACGGCGGCCGTGGCGGCGACGTCGTGGTGCAGGCCGTCAACGGCCTCAACACCTTGATCGACTACCGCTACCAGCAGCACTTCAAGGCCGAGCGCGGCGGCAACGGCATGGGAAAGGACCGCCATGGCGCCAACGGCAAGGATGCGTTGCTGAAAGTGCCGGTCGGCACGCAAGTCTATGAGGAAGACGGCGAGACCCTGCTCGGCGACCTCACCGAAGTCGGTCAGCGCGTTACCATCGCCAAGGGTGGCAATGGCGGCTTCGGCAACGCCCACTTCAAGACCTCGACCAACCGCGCGCCGCGTCACGCCAATCCCGGCCAGCCGGCCGAGGAGATGACCATCCGCCTGCGGCTGAAGCTGATCGCCGATGCCGGCCTGGTCGGCCTGCCCAATGCCGGCAAGTCCACTTTCCTGTCGGTGGTCACCGCGGCCAAGCCGAAGATCGCCGACTATCCCTTCACCACGCTGCATCCACAGCTCGGCGTGGTGCGCGTCGACAATCGCGAATTTGTTCTGGCCGATCTGCCCGGTCTGATCGAAGGCGCCCACGAAGGCGTTGGCCTCGGCGACCGCTTCCTCGGCCACACCGAGCGCTGCCGCGTGATCTTGCATCTGGTCGACGGCACCAGCGAGGATCCGAGCGAAGCCTACAAGATCATACGCGGAGAATTGGAAGCCTATGGCAAGGGGCTCACCGATAAGCCGGAGATCGTGGCGCTGACCAAGGCCGACGCCATGACCCCGGAGCGGATCAAGACGCAAGCGACGAAACTGAAGAAGGGCTGCAAGAAGACGCCGCTGGTCTTGTCCTCGGCCTCCGGTCAGGGCGTGCAGGAAGTGCTGCGTGCGCTCGTCAAAGTGATTGGCCCAGCGCGCGCGGCGACCGAAGAAGAGCCGGCGCCGAAAGAAGAAGCCTGGCACCCGTAGGCTGCTGCCCACTGTCATGACGAGGCGCGCCCGGAATGACATCGCGGGAGCACGCTGCTAAGAAATCCCGGCAAAGCGGGAGTACAAGCCGATGAAAACACGCGCCGCGGTGGCCTGGAAGGCCGGCGAGCCGCTCACCATCGAGACCATCGACATCGAAGGCCCGAAGGCCGGCGAGGTGCTGGTCGAGGTCATGGCCACCGGTATCTGCCACACCGACGCCTTCACGCTGTCGGGCGCCGATCCTGAAGGCATCTTCCCGGCCATCCTCGGACACGAGGGCGCCGGCATCGTGCGCGAAGTGGGCGAAGGCGTCTCAAGCGTGAAGGTAGGCGACCACGTCATCCCGCTCTACACGCCGGAATGCCGAAGTTGCAAAACCTGCCTCTCCCGCCGCTCCAATCTCTGCACCTCCATACGCGCCACGCAAGGCAAGGGCCTGATGCCCGACGGCACCAGCCGCTTCCGCTGCGACGGCGATCCCGTCTTCCACTACATGGGCTGCTCGACCTTCGCCAATTTCACCGTGCTGCCGGAGATCGCGGTAGCGAAAGTGCGCGAGGACGCGCCCTTCGACAAGATCTGCTACATCGGCTGCGGCGTCACCACCGGCATCGGCGCGGTGATCTACACCGCCAAAGTGTGGCCGGGCGCAAACGTGGTGGTATTCGGCCTCGGCGGCATCGGGCTCAACGTCATTCAAGGCGCTAAGATGGTCGGCGCCGACAAGATTATTGGCGTTGATCTCAATCCGGACAAGCGCGCCATGGCCGAGAAATTCGGCATGACCGATTTCATCAATCCCGACGAAGTCGGCCGCGACAAGGTGGTGGAAGCGATCGTCGATCTTACCGGCGGCGGCGCCGACTTCTCCTTCGAATGCATCGGCAATGTCGCCACCATGCGCCAGGCCCTGGAGTGCTGCCATCGTGGCTGGGGCGAAAGCATCATCATCGGCGTTGCCGGCTCGGGCCAGGAGATTTCCACGCGGCCGTTCCAACTCGTCACCGGACGTGTGTGGAAGGGCACCGCGTTCGGCGGCGCTCGCGGGCGCACCGACGTTCCAAAAATCGTCGACTGGTACATGGAGGGCAAGATCAACATCAACGACTTGATCACCCACACCATGCCGCTCGACAAGATCAACGACGCCTTCGATTTAATGCACGAAGGCAAGTCGATCCGCAGTGTTGTGGTTTATTGAGGCACGCTCGCTGTCGTCTCCAAAACCGGAGATCCTACACACACAGGCCTGACCAAGCCTCATGCTGAGGAGCGCACGAAGTGCGCACCTCGAAGCGTGTGGCCGCCCATCCTTCGAGGCGCGGTCCTTCGGACCGCTCCCAGGATGAGGGCGGATTACGTCTGCAGCGCATTCAGCCAGACACACAGAGAGAGTTCAGCCTACTTCTCACACAGCCGCCGCGGGCCGTCGAAAGGCTGCCAGGTGCAGGTCGCCGCATCGAACGAACGGTAGGCCGCGCCGCAGACTTGGTAGTTGCACGAGGCCGGTTGCTGGCGCGCATCGGAGGTCTGCACACCCGCCGGCGCAACATTTGCCTGGCTCGGCGGATTGCCGACCGTGCATAGGCGGCGCGGGCCGTCGAAGGGCTGATAGGTACAGTCGGATGCGGTGAACGTGTGGTAGCGCCGCCCGCAGGCCTGCACGTCGCAGCGCGGCGGCGCGGCATTAGCTTGCGCAGTTGCGCCGTTCACATCGTCCGCGGGCGTCACCCTGGTCGCTTCGCTATCCGCCGTATTGGCGCGCTTGGCGTCCGCTTCGTTCGTGGGCGCGCTGCCGGCGGTTTCGGGTACAGCAGCCGCGACTTTCGGCTGTTGAGCCGCGGAGACACCCGTTGCGGCGGGCGCATTGGTCTTCGCCGGCGCGGATTTCATCGCGTTGGCGACATGCGGAGGCACGGAATTCGTGGATGCGATTTTTTGGGACGCCGGTGCAGCGGGCTTTGCCGGCGCGCTGACCGTCTGCACCGATTTGGGCAATGGCGGCGGCGGCGTCGACAACCAGTCGAGCCCCATCATCACACTGCTGACGGACACGACCAAAACGACGACATACAAAATAAACGACATACCTCTGCCCGGCATTCATACGCTTCCGTATTTGCGCTTCCGCTTGGCAACGCCAGCATGAGGGCCGGGTTCCCGCTAGCGGTCGGAACAGGGGCCCTCGTTGCACGCGGCTAGTTTATAGCGCATTAGCTCGCGCCGCGCCGCTCGACTTAAATATAAGTATACACAATCAAACCGCCGTCCCGACATGCGCGAACCTGCATCAATTTGCGCGTATCCTCCTCAAAATAGCCTCATTCTCGCCTCGAAAGCGCATATCCACGCTTTATCAGCCGGCGCGGTCCTTGGGGGGCCGATCCGGGAGACTATGCATAATGATGCTGCGCACGGCGGCCATCCTTGGTGGCGCTTTCTTGTTCTTCGCCCAGATTCCATACGCAAACGCTCAATCCGGTGTCGCCTCCGTCTACGCCATTAAAGGCGGCCGCACGGCCAGTGGCGAACACACTTCGCCGCGGGCGCTGACTGCCGCTCACAGATCGCTTCCCTTCGGCACGCGCGTGCGCGTCACGAACCGGCGCAACGGCCGAAGCGTCGTCGTGCGTATCAACGATCGCGGTCCGTTCGTCCGCGGCCGCGTCATCGACCTGACGCCCGCAGGCGCCCACGCGCTCGGCTTCTCGGGGCTCGCCCCGGTAACGCTGCAAGTCGTGCACGGCTGACATTTTCAACCACCACTGCCTCCGTGCCGGTCGGCCCACGCAATGGGATTCGCATATCCGTAATAGCGCCGTCCCGAAGCCATCCCGCTTGACTCCGCCCGCCTCCGGCAGAATTCTTGCGAGCCTAAGCTCGGCGAAGACCGGGTACCGGCACCTTGGTCCTTATGACCTTGATCCTTGGGGAGGTCGCGTAACATGGCGCCAACGGCCGCCGACGGTCGTTTCTCAATCGTCGCGGACGGCGCAAGCAAGCTCTTTCTTGATGGAACCGTCGTCGCCTTCCGTCAGCTCACGCTCGCCGTTCGTAACCAGGAAATTCTCTGCGTCGTCGGCCCGAGCGGTTGCGGCAAGACCACCTTCCTGCGCTGCATCGCCGGCCTGACCGATATCAGCGACGGCAAGCTCCTCGTTCATGCCAACCCGGTCGCCGGTCCGCCCGAAGGCGTGGCGATGGTGTTCCAGCACTTCGGCCTGCTGCCGTGGAAGACGGTCTATGACAACGCCGCTTTCGGCCTCGCGATGGCCGGCGCTCCGGCCGCACGCATCAAGGAACGCGTTGCCCATTATCTCGATCTCGTCGGCCTGACCGGTTTCGAGAAGCATTACCCATATCAGCTCTCCGGCGGCATGCAGCAGCGCGTCGGCCTGGTGCGCGCGCTGGCGATCAATCCGTCCATCCTGCTGATGGACGAGCCGTTCGCCGCGCTCGACGCGCAGACTCGCGAAATACTGCAGGAGGAGTTGCTGCACCTGATGGAGCGTCCGGAAGAGCGCAAGACCATGGTGTTCATCACCCACTCGATCGACGAAGCCATCCTGCTCGGCGACCGGGTGGCAGTGATGACAGCACGCCCGGGCCGCATCAAGGAAATCATCGATACGCCGTTTCGCCATCCACGCGACGTCGAAACGGTGCGCGCCGATCCACGCTTTGCCGAGCTGCGCACGCACATCTGGCATCAACTCCACACCGCGCGGCCGCAGCGGCCGCGCGTGGCGGAGGCAGCCCGGCCATGACGGTACAAACGCAAGACGGCGGCGCGATCGCCATGGCGGCGCGATCGGAGAGCGACGACCGCGCGCGCGCCAAGCAGGTCGCCGCCCGCCGCCGCCGCAAGCAGCTCGGGCTTAACGTCACAGTGCGGCTGATCTCGCTCGCCACCGTGCTGACCCTCTGGCAATTTTTCGGCGGTAAGATCGACCCGGTGCTCTTCACCACACCCTCCGCCATCGCCAGCGCGGCAGTAGAGATGGTGGGGAGCGGTGAATTATGGACCTATCTTGCGCCCAGCCTGGTGGTGCTGGCGATCGGCCTCTCGCTCGCCGCGATCATTGGCGTCGTCATCGGGCTGCTGCTGGCACGCTACTGGCTGCTCGACGTGGGCTTGGGCGTGTACATCACGTTCCTCTATTCGATCCCGAGCGTCGCGCTGGTGCCGCTCATCGTGTTGTGGGCCGGCTTTGCCCTCACGTCCAAGGTCATCATCCTGTTCCTGTTCGCCTTCTTCCCGATGGTGATCAACACCTATCAGGGCGTGAAGAACGTCGACACCAAGCTGCTCGAGGTCGGTCGCTCGTTCCGCTGCTCTGAACGGCAATTGTGGACCAACATCGTGCTGCCCGGCGCCCTGCCTTTCATCGTAACCGGCTTGCGGCTGGCGGTCGGGCGCGGGCTGATCGGCATGGTGCTGGCCGACCTCTACACCGCCATTTCGGGTATCGGCTATCTCATCGTGCGCACCGCCAGCACCTATCAGGTCGACAAGATGTTCGTGCCGATCGTGGTTCTCGGCCTGCTCGGCGTCACGCTCACCGCTTGCGTGCGTTTCGTCGAGGTGCGGGTGGCGCCGTGGACTAAGGCCGGCAACCAGGATTAAGGTTTTCGCACGACGGCGCTTGCCGCCGTGATGACAAGACTGAACGAAACTTAAAAACGAGAACCAAGGGGAGGATAGGCAATGCAAGTGAAAAAGCTCTGGTATGCCCCGCTACTGCTGGCGGGCGGCATGCTGATCGCCGGCCCGGCCGTCAATCCGGCGGCGGCGGCCGAGTGCAAGACCATGCGCAAGATGAATATCGGCGTGTCGGTGTCGCCGCCCAACGTCGTGCACACCACTCCCTATGTGGCCAAGGCGCTCGGCTATTTCGCCAAGCGCTGCCTCGACGTCAGTATCATCCAGTTCGAGGGTGGCTCATCGCCGGCGGCCAAGGCCGCGGCCGCGCAAGGCTCCGCGCTGGTCGCGGTAACTCCGGTCGCCATCGGCCGCGGCGTAAAGGTGCGGCAGATCTGGGGCCTCGCCCCGCGCCTGCCGCAGTCCTACATGGTCACGGCCGACGTCAAGACCGCCAAGGATCTCAAGGGCAAGAAGCTCTCCGCGGTCGGCGGCGGCGTCGGCGGCTTCAACTGGATCATGGGCAGCCAGGTGCTGAAATCCGCCGGCCTCAAGCCCGACGACGTTCAGTTCATCGCCGGCGCCACCGCCGGCCGCCTGCCGGGCCTGGTGTCCGGGCAGATCAACGGCGTGTCGCTGCATCCGGAAAGCGTTTTCCTGGCGCACAAGAAAAATCCGGGACTGCATGTGCTCACGTCACTCGCCGACCTCATGCCCGATTTCTACTACAACGCCTATGGCGCCCAGATCGCCTGGATCGAGCGCGATCATGACCTGATGGTCGACGCGGTCGCCGCCATGATCGAAGCCAACCGCACCATCTATAAGGACGAAGCCAAGGTGGTGCCGATCATCATGAAGGCGACCGGCCGGCCGAAGGACGCGGTCGAATACGCCTGGAAAGCGCTGACCGAGCACTGCGTCTGGTCGGTGAACACCGGCTTTGACGCCAAGCGAGTCGCATGGACCGTCAACCACGACTTTGAAGTCGGCTACATCAAAAAGAAGCCGCCGGTGAAGGACGTGTTCGACCCCGGCATCGCCAACGAAGCGGTCAAGAAGCTCGGCGGGCCGATCAGCATCGGCAAGTGCACGCAGTAACCGACAACAGGCGGCGCGGCCGAAGAGCCGCGCCGTTCTCCTACTCCAGTATCCGAGGTGCCCCCATGAACGTCCAAACGCCCCGTCCGATCGGCCCGCAGCCCTGGGAAGTCGTACGCACCAAGCTCGACCAGGCGCTGCCCTTCGCCAATATGCGCGACACGCCCTATTACCGCGACGCGGTCTATGAGCAGTTCTCGGAGAAGGAATACGCCCGCCGCTACGCGTCGCTGCGGGCCAAGATGAAGGAGCACAAGCTCGACTGCGTGATCGCCGCCGGGGGCCCCAGCCACTGGAGTTTCGGCGGCAGCATGGCCTGGCTCACCGGTCACTACGAATGGCACGCGCTCGCCTGTTATGTGCTGGTGCCGCTCGATGGCGAACCCACCATGATCTATTCCATGGGCGGCACGCACGCGGAAGCGGTGCGCCGCAATGTCGAGATCGCGGTCAAGGACGTGCGCCACAGCCGCAACGGCCGGTATGCCGAAGTGATGCTGGAGCGGATCAAGGAATTGAAGCTCGAGCGCGGACGTATCGGCCTGATGGAGATCGACCCACGCCACGAAGATTACATGCCGGTCAACCAGTACAACACGCTGCGCATTGGCCTGCCCGACGCCGAGATCGTCTTCACCAAGAACTTCCTGCACGAACTCGTTGTCATCCACAGCGCGGAAGAGCTGGAATGCGTGCGCAAAGCCGGTGTTTTGTGCCAGCGCGCCATGGAAGCGATGATCGCGCGCGCCAAGCCCGGCGTGAAGGAATACGAGCTGCGCGCGGCGGCGGCGGCGGCTATCATGGACGGCGGCGGCGACATCGACTTCCTCATCATCGGCTCCACTCCGATGGATAGTCCGGCGATGATCTTCGGCAACCCGCGGCCCTCACACCGCGTGCTGAAAAGGGGCGACATCATCAACATGGAGCTCGCCGCCGGTTATCGCGGCTACACCGCGCAGATCGGCTCGCCGATCACGCTCGGGCCGCCGAACGACATGGTGCGCAAGTTCTGGGAGGAGATCACGCTGCCCGGTTACAACAAGATCGTGGCAGAGATCATGCCCGGCAAGCCGACGGAAGCCATGCGCGAGGCGAGCAAGTTCTTCCGCGAACACGGCATGCAGTCGCGGCCGACGCAGTGCCACGGCATCGACATGGTCACAGACAACCCGCATGTCTCGGCGGAACACGTACGTGGCATCGAGATCGACATGGCGCTCAAACCCGGCATGGTGATCATGGCCGAGCCCAACCCGATCACACCCGACGGTCTATTCGGCATTTTTCTCGGCCACACCTTCATCGTGAACGAGACTGGCCACGAGATCGTCGACGACTTCCCGCTGGAAATTGCGGTGGCGTAAGCAGCCGCCCAGCCCGGCGCACATTGTGGACCATCCTCCCCCGCATGCGGGGGAGGGATAAGCGGCGTTAGTTTTCTGCCTTCCAGCCGCTCGCCTTCAACGTCTTCGCTGCCTGCCGGACCAGCGCGTAGTCAAACACCGACTGAGGCGCCGGCACTTGTTTCAGACCCACGATTGAAGCGCGCACGGCTAGCTCCGCCTTCCAGGCGGCCAGCAACGCCTCGCCGTCATCGAGGAACTTCGCCGCCTGGTCGTCGAGCGCGCCACGCAGCACGTCCGGCGCAACGCCCTTGGCGTGCTTGGCGAAGATGACAAGCGCGCCCGCGCGCTGGGTCTTGATGTAGCGCACCGCCATCAGCGTGCCGCGCACCATGCGCTCGACGACGTTAGGCTCGTTCGCCAGCATCGCGTTCGACACCGCCAACCCGTTATTGGGAGAACGGATGACGCTAGAAATGTCGACCAGCATACGCGCGCCGCCCAATAGATGCTCCTTGCGCGCGATGCGCTCCTCCAGATTGGTCAGCAGCACCGCCGGCAGCAAACGCTTCTTGATCACCGCCAGCCGCGGCGCGCTACCGAAGCCGAGCTGCACATAGGTGACCGCGTCGCCGCTCATGCCGTGCTTCATGAGCAGGTTACGCATCGACATCTCAAAGAGGTCACCGTGCGACTGGATGCCGACTGCCTTGCCTTTGAGCGCGGCCAGCGTCTTGATGCCCGGGTCAGTCACCCACAGCTTCCACGGCGGGCTTTCCGACAGGCTCATCACCACTTTCAACTTGCCGCCCTTCAAAATCGCGCTGATGGCCGAGCCGGTCGAGGTGCTGAACTGGAGCGCGCCCGAGATCAGCCCCGGCGTGGCAATACCGCCGCCGACATAGACCGGCTCAACCTCGAGGCCGAGCTGTTTGTAGTAACCCTTGTCGATGCCGACGAAGAACGGCAGATAGGCTGGGTCGTTTGTGGCGGCGAGGCTGAGCTTGACCTTGTCGGCGGCCGACGCCGGCGACAGGCAGCCGGCAAAAGCGGCGAGCAATGCAAACGCGGTAATAACATTTATTCGAAATAGCGTCATCGCACACCCCGCGATAGAACGGCTCTTGAGAAACGCGTCAGTCCTGCTCTTATTACGCCTGCTCTTGCCCGCGCAGCCGATAACGCCCGTCGTGCAGCCGCTCCAAGCCAACCGCTTGCCGCACCTCGTCGAGTGCCAGCAGCACGTCGCGACCGTCGCGGCTTCCGGTCGCTTCCATTAGATCGCGGAAGCTTTGCGGGCCCGCCTCCAAAGCTTCGCGTACGGTCTTGCCGCCCGCCGCGCCAAGCTGAGGCGGCGCCGGCACTTTAGCTTCGGCCTGCCGGTCGGCGCTGAACGGAAAGGTCATGTCGAAGCCGGCCTTGGCGCCGGTGCGTCCGCCGCGCAAGGACGGATCGAGCGGCACGGCACGGAAGCCGCTCGCCACGACGAGATCGCGATCGGCCTGAAAGCGCGTCGCCAGCGCCCATTCCATTTGCGCGTCGGAGAAGATGTCGATGTCTTCATCAACCACGAACACGTGCTTCACCTCTGCGGTGCAGCCGAAGATCGCGGCGATCGCGTTGCGCGCTTCGCCCGGCACACGCTGGCGCATGGAAAGGCGCAGGTTATAGACGCCGCCGCTCGCGGGCGTGGCATAAAGCGCCACCGGCTCGCGCACCGCGGTACGCAGCGCTGCCCAGGCCGCCGTTTCGGTGCGGATGGTATTGAGCGCGGCGGTGTCGGTGGTGTCGAGATAGCGCCCACCGATGGTCGCGGTCTGGAACAGCGCGTCCCGCCGCATGGTGATAGCGGTGAGATGAAACACCGGGTTGATCTTGAGGTGACCGTAATAACCGAGGAACTCGCCGTACGGCCCTTCGGGCTCGTGCCAGCCGTTCTCGTCGAGATAGCCTTCCAGCACCACTTCGGCGTCCGCCGGCGCCCAGGCATCGATGGTGGCACAGCGCACCAGCGGCACCGGCGCACCGCGCAAGGCGCCGATGATCGCCATCTCGTCAGCGCCGGTCCAGGTGCAGGCAGCGGCGACGCCATCGGCGGGATGCGAACCGATGGCAAAAGCCACTGGCATGCGCGCGCGATGTTTGACGAACTCGCCATACATGATGCGCAGGTCGCTGGGCGCGACCAAGTCCATGCCGGCTTCGGTGCGGCCGCGTAGCATCAGCCGGCGATAGCCGACGTTCCGCCGCTTGCCATCAAAGCTGCGGGTCACGTCGATACTCGCCGAGATATAAGGCCCGCCGTCGTCGCCATGCTGCAAATGAATGGGTAGCCTGGTGAAGTCGGCGTCGGAACCGGTCAACACCACCTGATGCACGGGCGCCTGGCCGCTTTCTATCTCAACCGGCGCGATCGGCGTTTCCACTCGCGCCAGGATTTCCTGTAGCAGATTGGGCTCCTCGGTATCGAAGGCAAGCGCCAGCCGCCGCCGCGAGCCCATGACATTGCCGACGAGTTCCGCCTGTTCCGGCCCGGCCTTGCGGATCAGCACCGCTTTCGGGTTGCCGTCGAGGTGCGCCGCGATGTCGACCAGATCGCGCGGCTCATTCATCACATCGAGTTCCCCGGCCGCCTCGAGCTGTTCGATGAACCGGCGCAGCCGGAAGCGTTCGACATCGGCCGCCGGCTGCACGTCTTTTCTCAAGGGCACTGTGCTCATAAAATGCGCTCTCGGGCCGTCCAATGCGGCCATGCCGCCGCCAGCCTATTATAGCGCCGCGCGCCGCTTGCGGAATGAGCGCGATCGGCACAGAAGGGCCACGATTTATTGGTGCGCTTTGCCGACGCCTTGATGACAAGGTAGGCTGTCGCCCGGCTCGGGTGCCGAGAAATCCGCGTGAGAATGCTCGCCATGCTGCATCGCTTCCTGTTCGTTGCCGGAATGACCATGGGCGTCATGACGCCGCTGATCTGGGCCGCCTATGTCTCGCGCCCGGTCGCACACGTTCCACCCGTGGCACACGGACCGACAGTCAAGATCGCGAGCGCCGCCCCGGCGGCACGAATGTGGGCGGACGCAGCGGCGGAAGATACCACCGGCTCAATTCTCCCCGCGTCGACCCCTCCGGCCGTACCGACTCCAATCCTTGCGCAGCCAAAGATGGTGCAGGTCCCGCTGCCCCCGCCCAGGCCGAGCGCGCGGCCAAGCACCATTGCACGCACGAAACCAATTCTCGCGCAAGCGAGCCCGGTGCTCGCCCGCGCGTCGCCGCCACATCCCGCCGCGCATCGCAACGAGGAACGTTACCGTCCCGCGGTCGTCGATAACTATAATGGCGCCCACATCATCACTGTCTGCGCGGCGCTCACCGTGAGCGAACAGCTTCGCGCCGGCTGCCCCTAAGTGGCGCGCTGGCGCTCGCACCTGTCCGCAATACTCCCGGTCGATACCGGCGAACCACGGGCAGCGCTCCATGCACGATGACGCAAGCGTTATCATGCCAGGGCGCTTCTCCGCACGCGTTGTGTTGGGCTTCGCCGTTGCACTGTTGACAATCGTGCTGCCACAAAGTGCGGGCGCGCAGTCGGCAGCAGACGCGCTCGATGCGCTGATTACCGCGTATCCGAGCCGCCTCGTCCGCCACGACACCACTTTCATCTATTGGCGTGACGGCACGCGCATGCGGGTCCGGGACGGCAGGCCGCATAAACCGTTCAACGAACTCTTGCGCAACGCATCGATTCTCGACCAATTCCGCCTGCCCTATCCGCGCGGGCGGCTCAACAGCCATCCGCCGGTCAACGACGATCCCGGCCGTTTTCGCAACGAAGCCTTCTTCAACAAGATGTACGGCGACTGCCGCAAGGACGACGTGCGGCCTCAGTTGGTATCGATCGTCTGGCTGCCGCGGACCTGGGGCCGGCAAATCTACGTGACCCGCGTCAACGGCGTCGCCCGCCGGCTGCAGGCGATCTCCAGTGAGATCGACGTCCTCCCCGAGCCCATCAAGCGGGCGGCTTATCCGATCACCGGCGTCTACGCATGCCGCACAGTGGCCGACACCGGCAAGCCGAGCGTGCATAGCTATGCCGCCGCCATCGACCTCAATATCCGCTATTCCGATTATTGGTTTTGGCACCGGAGCAAACACAGGCGGCGCCATCGCAACCGCGTGCCGCACGAGATCGTCGACATTTTCGAGCGCCACGGCTTCATCTGGGGCGGCAAGTGGTACCACTATGACACGATGCATTTCGAGTACCGCCCCGAACTGCTCGGGCTGCGCGGCGACTAACCGCGCGGGCCGCTCTTGCCCACATGGACGCAAGTCAATCAAGAGGCTGGCGCCAGGCGCGTCTGGCGCGAGACACGCGGCAGACAATCGCAGCGGGACGACGGTCGTCGCATCACTTCACATCGCCACTCCCTTCATTCAACCACCCGCGCAATTCCGACATGCCGTGCGACTGTCGGGCATCTTCCAGTGTGGTATCGCCGTGCTAAACTGCCAGGTAACGAGAAACGTCATAAGCGCCCCGGGAGACCCTGACAGATGCGCCCCTTCACCATCGGGGACTACAGCATCGGCCGCGTGGCCGAACTTGAATTTCCCGCCTTTTCGGCGCTGGAATTCTTCCCTACCGCCACGCCCGACATGCTGGAAGAGGCTAACCGCGCGTTTCCAGGCCGCATCAGCGCCGACGGCAAACTGGTGATGAGCTTCCACTCCTTCGTGCTCCGTACCGGCCGCCACACCATTCTCATCGACACCTGCTGCAACAAGCCGCGGCCCGGCCGTGGCCAATTCGACCAGGGCAAGAACGATTACCTCGCCGGGCTCGCCGGCATCGGGGTGAAGCCGCAAGAAGTCACCCACGTCATGTGCACGCACCTGCACTGGGATCATGTCGGCTGGAACACGCGGCTGGTCGACGGCAAATGGGTGCCGACCTTTCCGAACGCCCAATACGTCATGGCAAAGCGCGAATACGATCACTGGGACGCGGTCTACGCCAAGGAGAAGAACAACCGCAGTCACGTGCACGCCCTCGCCTTCGAGGATAGCGTGCTGCCGCTGATGCGGGCGGAGAAGGCGATCCTGGTCGAGGACGATTTCGAAATCGACCATGGCGTTTCGATCGAACCTTGTCATGGCCACACGCCGGGGCACGTGGTCATGAACGTCACGTCGAATGACCGGCGCGGCGTATTCATCGGCGACGCCATTCACCACCCGATGCAGCTTCTGTTTCCGGATCTGTCCACCCGCGCCAACTCCGACATGGACATGTCGCGCGCCTCCCGCCGCGCGCTGATCGACAAGCATGCCGGCACCGGCAATCTGGTAATGCCGCATCATTTCTCAACGCCCACCTGCGGCACCATTGAGCCGGCGGGTCAGGCCTTCCGCTTCGATTTTGTGGAGGGCACCTGAGCCCATGAGCCATCGCCCCGAATCACTTGTCGAAGGCAAACGGCGCCCTTTTACCGGCGCGGAATATCTGGAATCCATTCGCGACGGACGCGAGGTCTATATCTACGGCGAGCGCGTCAAGGACGTCACAACGCACCCGGCATTTCGCAACGCCGCCCGCTCGGTGGCCAAGCTCTACGACGCGCTGCATGACCAGGCGACCCATGCGGTGCTCACCGCCCCGACCGATACTGGCTCCGGCGGCTTCACCCACAAATTTTTCCAGGCCGCGCGCTCGCGCGAGCAGGTGATCGCCCAGCGCGACGCCATCGCCGCTTGGGCGCGCGTCACCTATGGCTGGATGGGGCGCAGCCCAGACTACAAGGCCGCCTTGATGAATACACTTGGCGCCAATGCCGCGTTCTACGGCGACTTCGCCGACAACGCACGCGCCTGGTACAAGCGCACGCAGGAATCCGTGCTCTATCTCAATCACGCCTTGGTCAATCCGCCTATCGACCGGGCCAAGCCGGTCGACGAGGTCAAGGACGTTTACATCACCATCCAGAAGGAGACTGATGCCGGTATCTTTGTTTCCGGCGCCAAGGTGGTGGCGACCAATTCGGCGCTCACGCACTACAATTTCCTCGGCCAGAACATGGGCCAGGAGATCACCGACCCGAGCATGGTGGTGATGTTCATCGCGCCGATGGACACGCCCGGCATCAAGCTGATCTGCCGCGCCTCCTACGAAATGACCGCAGCCGCCACCGGCTCGCCGTTCGACTATCCGTTGACCTCCCGCTTCGACGAGAACGACGCCATCTTCGTGTTCGATAATGCGTTCATCCCCTGGGAGAACGTCTTCATTCATCGCGACGTGCAGCGGCTGAAGGACTTTTATCCGAAGTCCGGCTTCGTCAACGGCTATACGCTGCAAGGCTGCACGCGGCTCGCCGTCAAGCTCGATTTTATAACCGGCTTGCTGGTGAAGGCCGCGCGCACCACCGGCGTCGACGGCTTCCGCGGCGTGCAGGCGCAGATCGGCGAAGTGATCGGCTGGCGCAACCTGTTCTGGTCGCTGACCGACGCCATGGCCTGCAATCCAGAGCCCTGGGTCGAGGGCACTGTGCTGCCGAACGTGCGCGCCTCCACGGTCTATCGTATGTTCATGACCGAGGCCTACCCGGCGGTGCGTTCGATTGTTGAGAAGGTGATCGCCTCCGGACTCATTTATCTGCCCTCGCACGCGCGCGACTTCAATAATCCGGACATCGACAAGTACCTCGCTCGGTATGTTCGCGGCTCCAATGGGATCGACTATAAGACCCGCATCAAGACGATGAAGCTGTTGTGGGACGCCATAGGCAGCGAATTCGGCGCGCGTCATGAGCTCTATGAAATGAACTACGCCGGCAGCCACGAACTGGTGCGCTTGTTCCCGCTGCATCAGGCAACCGCCTCGGGCGCATTGGCTGAAATGGAAGCGCTCGCCGACAAATGCATGGCCGATTACGATGAGACCGGCTGGCGCGGCACGGACTATCATGACGGCGCCGACGTCTCGATCCTCGGCAAGCACAAGGATTAACGCCGGCGTCAAGCGCGGCAGGACCGCGTGGCATTTCGATTGCGGTTCACGTTTCAGGCAACCGACGATCGGCCGACATGGCAGCCATGTGCGCTGCGAGGCCGAGGCGCGCATTTTCTACCGGTTTTCCGGCGCCGTCATCTCGCTTATCGCGCCGCTCTTAACCTTACTTGGTGAGCTTATTGCGCGGTTTAAATCGCCCGCGCGGTGCAGAACTACTACAGGTCTCAGCCGTCAACAATGTGTCACAAATCCGCACTCGGCCGGTAAAGGAGCCGGCCAGCGGTGACAAAAGCAATTGCGTAAGGAGGTTCCGTGATCAAGCACGCAACCAAAATTGTTTTCGCCATCCTGTCGGTCGCACTCATCGCGACGACTGCAAATGCAACGCCCAGACATCATGTCCGCAAATTCCACGGCATCGTCGTCTGCAACCATCTCGGCTGTACCGACCGACCGCTCGGCGGCACGCACGCGGGAATCGCACCCGTCATCGACGCCAATGGCAACAGCGCTGTCGTCGGTCACCGGCCGGCGGGTTGCCCGCATGCCTTCTGTGGCTGCGAGGCTTCGCTCTACGTTTTCGGTAAAATTCGTCCGCCGCTCAACGTTGCCCGCAACTGGCGGGTCATGTTTCCGCGCACTGCGGCAGCACCCGGTATGGCGGCCGTGCGTACGCACCATGTCATGATCTTGATGAGCCACGTCGACGGCAACCGCTGGCTGGTTCATGACGGAAATTCAGGTGGCGGGAAGACCCGCGAGCACGTGATGTCCATCCGCGGTTACGCCATCGTCGATCCGCACGGCTCACGTTCGGCGGAAAGCCTCACCGCCAGGGCTTCATACGACAGCAACTAGCGAGCCGGAGCCCAGGTGGGCTCCCCGTGAATTCTGGCCTGGACGACCGGCGGCGACTCTTTTACCCCTCGGTAGATCGACCGAGCGGGGACCTCGCCGACCTTGTCACTCTCGCACCAGCCGGAAGCTGAGACGCTGAATCTGGCGCCTGCGCTGGCGCAGGCTATTGAACTGCACCAGCAAGGTGAACTGGCCGAAGCGGAACGGCTTTATTCAGCGATCCTGGCGGCCAAGCCCGACCACCCCGACGCCCTGCATTTCCTTGGGCTTATCCGTTTCGCGACCGGCCGGCCGGCCGAAGCGCTGCAACTGGTGGCGGCAGCTATGCGCGCCGGTCCGCCTTCGGCGTTCTTACTCTTGAACCACGGCCTGGTGCTCGACGCGCTCGCGCAGCCCGAAGAGGCGCTGGCGAGCTTCGAACGCGCCATTGCACTCGATGCCAGCTTTGCCGAAGCCCATAACAATCGCGCCGTGGTGCTGGCGAATCTCGGCCGCCACAAAGAAGCGATCGCGAGCTACCAGGCAGCGCTGGCGATTGCGCCGGACGATTCCGGCACCTTGTTCAATCAAGGTAATACGCTGAAAGACATCGGTCGCTACGAGGAAGCGATCGCGAGCTACGATGGCGCTCTCGCCTTGCGCCCCGACCACGCCCCGGCGCTCTGCAATCGCGGCATCGCCTTGCGCGAGATGAAGCGGCTCGACGAGGCGCTAGCCAGTTTCGACGGCGCGCTGGCGCTGGCGCCTGACATTGCCGAAGCCCATTTGAACCGCGGCAACCTCCTCAACGATCTCAAGCGCCATGAAGAGGCGTTGGCAGGCTACGACACTGCGCTGACGCTCAGGCCGGACTACGTGGAAGCGCTGTCCAACCGCGGCATCGCCTTGCATGCGCTTGCGCGCAACGCGGAAGCGCTTGCAAGCTTCGACCGCGCACTGGCGCTCAGACCCGATTATCCGGAAGCGCTGTCCCATCGCGGCGCCACCCTCGACGCGATGAAGCGTCCCGACGAGGCGTTGGCAAGCTATTTGCTCGCCGTCACACTGCGGCCGGACTATGCCGATGCCTACGGCAACCGCGGCGCCACCTTGTACAATCTGAAGCAACTCGATGAGGCGCTGGCCGACTTCGATCGCGCGCTGGCGCTCAGGCCGGACCTGCCGGAAGTACACTGGAACCAGGCTACTGCCCGGCTCATCACTGGCGATTTCGAGCGCGGCTTTGCGGAATACGAATGGCGCTGGCAGCGCGCGGCAATGATCGCCGCCAAGCGCGATTTCCCGCACCCGTTTTGGCGCGGCGAGGACATCGCCGGCAAGACCATCCTGCTGCACAGCGAGCAAGGCTTCGGCGACAGCGTGCAGTTCTGCCGCTACGTGCCGGCGGTCGCCGCCCGCGGCGCGCGCGTGATCCTGGAGGTCGAGGCGCCGCTGCAGCGGCTGATGATGACGCTGGCTGGCGGCGCGCAAGTCATCTCCAAGGGCTCGCCGTTGCCAACGTTCGACGCCCATTGCCCGCTGCTCAGCCTGCCGCTCGCCTTCGGCACGCGGCTCGACACGGTGCCTTCGGGCACACCTTATTTGCGGCCGCAGGTGCAAGATCTCGCCGCCTGGCAAACGCGGCTTGCCGACACCCGCCTGCCTCGCGTCGGGCTTGCCTGGTCGGGCAACCCCACGCATCTGCACGATGCCGACCGCTCGATCGCGCTCGAAGCGCTGTTGCCCCTTATCGACGTCGACGCGAGCTTCATTAGCGTACAAAAGGACGTGCGCGACGCCGATGCCGGCGTTCTCGCCGCGCGCACCGACATCCTGCAGGTCGGCCACGCGCTCAACGATTTCGCCGACACTGCGGCGCTGCTCTCCAAACTCGATTTGATCATCACCGTCGACACCAGCGTCGCTCACCTCGCCGGCGCGCTGGGAAAGCCCGTCTGGCTGCTGCTGCCCTATATCCCCGACTGGCGCTGGTTGTTGGACCGCGAGACGAGCCCCTGGTATCCGACCGCGCGCCTGTTCCGGCAGGACGAGACCCGCAATTACGCAGATGTGATCGCGCGCGTGCACGCTGCGCTTCGGCGCAGCATCGAGAGCAAGCGCCTCTGAACCTTTGCGTATTCCGGCCTCATCGGCTTGTCGCGCAGGCCCAGTCAAGCCAGATGCGAAACCACGCCGCACTGCTTGCGATTTTTCACGAACGGTTGATCTACCGCAAGGCCCTTTCGCAGCCGAAAGCTATCTTCCATCCTTACCGATGGCGCGAAGCACGGAATTCCGACTTTGGACGAGTGGCACCCCATATCGACCGCGCAAGGCAATTGTGACCTGCATCTCAGCGTCATCGAGAATGGCGAAGTGTACCCTCTCGTGTTCCCTTGCCGCCGCAAAGGCGGTCAATGGGTGCACGCTGTGACCGGCAGACTGATTGAGGTCGACCCGACACACTGGCGCAAATGGACCGGCTGAGGACGAGCGTGCGGCCTCGACAAAGGCCATAACCGGTCTCTTTCTTGTACTTGGCGAGCGTCACCAACGTTGCTTCCAGTGTGGCGCAAATTCAACATCGCGGGCGATCATCCGCGCGGCACGCCCGGAGGCCGATCGATGAGCGGGGACTGACGAAAGACACCCCGGCTGGCAACCATTCCGCCCGTCTCCGCATGACGCCGCGCCGCCCCCATGCTAAAGCCCCGGCACAGTTCACCTTCCCCGCCGGGCCATGTCGAAAACCGCCACCCCCAAATCCCCGTCTTTGACCGATTTCCGCCGCATCGTGGTGAAGGTCGGCTCCGCGCTTTTGGTTGACGCCGCCGCGGGCAGGCTCAAGCGCGATTGGCTCGACAGTTTGGCCGCCGATCTCGCCGCGCTGCGGAACGGTAAGCTGGCGGCCAAAGGGGCGGCCAAGCCCGACGCCGCGCGCGAACTGCTGGTGGTGTCTTCCGGCGCCATCGCGCTCGGCCGCGCCATGCTGAAATTGCCCAAGGGCCAACTCAAGCTCGAGGACAGTCAAGCCGCCGCCGCCGTCGGCCAGATCGCGCTGGCGCGCGCCTGGGCCGAGGCGCTCGGGGCACACGGGGTCAACGCCGGCCAAGTGCTGGTAACGCTGACCGACACGGAGGAGCGCCGGCGCTATCTCAACGCCCGCTCCACTATTGCCAAACTACTCGAATGGCGCGCTGTGCCCGTGATCAACGAGAACGATACGGTTGCTACCACCGAAATCCGTTACGGCGATAACGATCGGCTCGCTGCCCGCGTCGCCACCATGATGAGCGCGGATCTATTGGTGCTGCTGTCCGACGTCGATGGACTCTACGACAAGCCGCCGGGCAAGGGTTCGGGCGCCAAGCGCATTCCCGTCGTGCCACGCATCTCACGCGAGATCGAAGCCGTGGCCGGCGCCGCTGCGAGCGAAACGGCGCGCGGTGGCATGCGTACGAAGATTGAGGCTGGCAAGATCGCCACCAGTGCCGGCACCCACATGGTGATCGCCTCCGGCCGCGTGACGCACCCTTTGCGCGCCATCGTCGAAGGCGCGCCCTGTACCTGGTTCCTGACGCCGGCCAATCCAGTCACTGCGCGCAAGAAGTGGATCGCCGGCTCCCTCGAGCCGCGTGGCGTGCTGACCATCGATGCCGGCGCGGTGAAGGCGCTGCACGGCGGCAAGAGTTTGCTGCCGGCAGGCGTCATCAAGGTCGAAGGCAAGTTCGAGCGCGGCGATGCGGTGCTGGTGCGCGGGCCGGACGGCGCCGAGATCGGCCGCGGGCTGATCGCTTACGATGCCGCCGACGCCAACAAGATCAAGCGGCGGCCGTCGGCGGACATCATGCTGATCCTCGGCTACACCGGCCGCACCGCGATGATCCACCGCGACGATCTGGTGCTGGGCGGGGAATAGCTGTCGACAAAGACCCACTCCGGGAAACCGAATTAGCCCACCGCGGGCGGGGCCCGTCAAACAGCTACCACCGCGACGAATTAGCTCACGTGACGATTTGGCAGGTTGTTTCGACGCCACCCCTGCCCTTCACTCGTGCGCATAAACCGTGGCGGCCGGGTTCAAGCATACTTCCTGCACCCCTTCCCGGTCATACGCTGCGGGCGCGGTCGACGGCACGTTCCATGCTGGCGACCAACGACTATCCCCCAAGGGGCCTTCGGGCCCCTTTCTTTTTTCCGGTTGATCTGTCGTTTGAGCGGTTGCGACGAGCCGGGGTGCCCGGCTCAGTGGCGGCGGGTGCGCACCCCGCGCGCGCGGCGCTGGGCAGAAGGCGCCGCTGTTTTGGGCTTTTCCCCGTGTTTGGGCAGGCGCAGCCGCGTGCCGTCTGGGAATTCCAGATAGCGGCTGAACACTCGCCCTTTGCCGCCGGGTCGGCCTTCGATGACGAATTTCGTGCCGACAGGAAACCGCCTGGGTAGACCACTGGTAACGGACGCCATGACACCCTCCTACTAAGACACCACCCTTGCAGCCCAATGTGTAAAGCAATTGATCGGTTTCACCCCTTGGCGAGTTATCCACGCTATCCCCAATTAACCGCTGGGGCAGCCATACGGGCTGGCCACCTCGCCCCCGCCACCCCGACGTGGTAGGACCCCCCCCGATAAGGGCTTTATGGGGGCATTTTGCGACGATGACGGCGCCGCTGAAGAGCATCGAGAGGACCGGCGATATGGCCGCGGTCATGGCGGAGATCGGCCGCCGGGCACGGGCGGCCGCGCGCGTCGTGGGGCTGGCTTCCGTGGCGCAGAAGAATGAGGCGCTGCAGGCCATGGCAGCGGCCCTCAGAGCCCACGCATCCGCCATCCTGGCCGCGAATGCCGAGGACGTAGCCGAGGCACGGACCGCCGGCGGCACTCCCGCTTTCGTCGACCGCCTGACCCTCGATGCGGAGCGGGTTGAAGCGATGGCGGCCGGCATCGAGACCATCGCCGGCCTTGCCGACCCGGTCGGCACCGTCATGGCGGCCTGGACCCGGCCCAACGGCATGACCATCGAACGAGTACGGGTGCCGCTCGGCGTTGTCGGCATCGTCTACGAGAGCCGCCCCAATGTCACCGCCGACGCCGGCGCGCTGTGCCTGAAGGCCGGCAATGCCGCGATCCTGCGCGGCGGCTCCGACAGCCTGCGCTCCAGCCGCGCCATTTGCGAAGCCCTGGCTGAAGGCTTGCGCTCGGCCGGCTTGCCAGAAGCCGCCATTCAACTCGTCCCCACCCGCGACCGCGCCGCCGTTGGCATGATGCTCTCTGGGCTAGACGGCAACATCGACGTCCTGGTGCCGCGCGGCGGCAAAGGCCTCGTCGCCCGCGTGCAGACTGAGGCGCGCATCCCTGTGTTCGCGCATCTCGAAGGCGTCTGCCATGTATACGTGGACAAAGGTGCCGATCTCGACATGGCCAAGCGGATCGTGCTCAACGCCAAGATGCGCCGCACCGGCGTCTGTGGCGCAGCCGAAACGCTGCTGGTCGATCGAGCCGGCGCCGATCGGCTTCTCAAGCCTCTGATCGAGATGTTGCTCGGCGCCAACTGCGAGGTCCGCGGCGACAACGCGGTGCAGGCGGTCGACAAGCGCGTGAAACCTGCAACCGAGGAAGACTGGTTGGCGGAATATCTCGACGCCGTCATCGCCGCTGGCGTGGTCGACGGCGTGGACGACGCGATCGCCCACATCGAGCGCTACAGCTCGCACCATACCGACGCCATTGTCACCGACGATGCCGCCGCCGCGGACAAATTCCTGGCGCAAGTGGATTCGGCGATCGTGCTGCACAATGCCTCCACCCAGTTCGCCGACGGCGGCGAATTCGGCTTCGGCGCCGAAATTGGTATTGCCACCGGCAGGCTGCACGCGCGCGGCCCGGTCGGGGTCGAACAACTCACTACCTTCAAATACCGCATCCGCGGCAGCGGTCAGATCCGTCCGTGAACTCGCAAATTCCCGCCCGAGCCGAGCGCCTGATCCCGCCCCATGCGCCCGGCATGAGGATCGGCCTGTTCGGTGGAACTTTCGATCCGCCGCACGAGGCGCATCTTGGTGCGAGTCTTCTCGCCCTCAAACGGCTCAGGCTCGATCGCGTCTGGTGGCTTGTGACGCCAGGCAATCCGCTCAAGAACACGAGCGGGCTCGCCCCGCTCCAGGGGCGTATCAATGCGGCGCGCGCGCTTACTCACCATCCGCGCATCGACGTCACCGGGCTCGAGGCCGTCATCAAGACGCGATATACCTATGACACCATTGCCTGGTTGATCGCCCGCTGCCCGGGGGTCCGCTTCGTCTGGATCATGGGCGCGGACAACCTGCGGAGCTTTCACCGCTGGCAGAGATGGCGTGGCATAGCGAATTTAGTCCCTTTTGTGGTGATCGATCGACTGGGCCCGAGCCTTTACGCTGCCGCCAGCCCCGCAGGCTTGGCGCTCTCGCACGCGCGCATACCGGAACACGCAGCCTCCACGCTGCCGGGCCGCAAGGCCCCGGCCTGGGCCTTCGTCCACGGCCTCAAGTCGCCGCTGTCGTCGACCCACCTCAGGGCGCAACGCCGAAAGAAACCCTGATGGCCGCTTATTCGCGCGCCAGTGTCCCGTTTCCGAATTGCCGACTACATTTCAGCAAGTGCCCATCGGCAATTCGGAAACAAAGGGACACTAGCTAATTGTTGAATCTAGTGTGGCTTTTGTCTCGCAGTTGCCGATCCGAGGATGCTGCAAATGTATGCGGCAATTGCGAGACGCCACACTAGTGGAAAATCCGGCCGGAATAGTTATCTTGATCGAATCCCCGGTTCGCGCCGGGGTGGGTGCAACGAACCGAAAGGATAGCAACCCCTGCCCACACCTGCCCTCTCACGGACGGCGCGCACGTCGTCCAAGCGCGCCTCCCCGCGCCCGACCGCCAAGGAGGCGCTGCGTATCGTCCTCGCCTGTCTCGACGACATGAAAGCCGAGGACAGCGTGACGATCGGACTCTCCGGCAAATCATCGATCGCCGACTACATGGTGGTGGCCTCCGGCCGCTCGAACCGGCACGTCGCCTCAATAGCCGAGCGTGTGATCAAGGACCTGCACAAGGGTGGCATCAAGGACGCGCGGGTCGAGGGCATGCGGCAAGGCGACTGGGTTCTGATCGACGCCGGCGACGTCATCGTCCACGTGTTCAGGCCGGAAGTGCGCGATTTCTACGGCCTGGAAAAGATGTGGGCCGGCACCCCGGGCGACCGCCGCCGCGCGAGCTGATAGTGTACGAGGCGTGCGTATCATCGTTGCCGCTATTGGACGCCTGAAACGAGGGCCCGAAACCGAGCTTTCCGCCCGCTACGCGAAGCGGGCGGCGCAGACCGGCCGCAGTCTTGGCCTGCGCGAGGTGGAAATCGTCGAAATCAGGGAAAGTCGCGCCGGCGAGCCGGACAAGCGCATGATCGAGGAATCGATCGCCCTCGCCAATGTCATTCCCTCAGGATCGGCGGTCATTTTGCTCGATTCGCGCGGCGAGAACCTCGACAGCGCCGCGCTGGCTGGCAGGCTGGCCAGTTGGCGCAGCGACGACCGCCCGGCCTCCGTTTTCGTCATCGGCGGCCCCGACGGTCTAGCCGCCAGTCTCAGCCAGGAGGCCGATTTGCGGCTGGCTTTCGGCGCGGCCACCTGGCCGCACCAGATTGTGCGCGTGATGCTCCTGGAACAGCTCTACCGCGCCACCACCATCCTGACCGGCCACCCCTACCATCGGGCATAGACCCATCACGTTCTCGTCACCGCCCTCTGCCGGGTCAGGGGGCTTTGGTCTTAATCCCGTCGCAATGACTCCGGATCACATAGCCCTTGTCGACCCAGATGGCGGGCGTAACTTGGACGCAATGATTTGCCTTGGGGGGTTCAATCGCATTGATCCGCGCTTCGCATTGATCGCGGGGCTTGGTTTTGCGTTGCCGATCGCGCTCGGCGGCGTGGCGCGCGCGCAGGAGCAGCCGACGGCGCAGACGCAGAACAAATCGGCCGACCCGCGCGACGCCCTCGAGCAGCGTAACCAGGAACTGGAAAAGCTTCGCGGCGAACAAGGCAAGTCGGCGAATGCCGAAGCCGCACTCAAGCGCGAGATCGAGGCGCTCGGCACCAACCGGCGCAAGCTCAACCAAAGCCTGATTGACACCGCTGCCACCTTGCGCGACCTGGAAGCCGAGGTGGCGAGTACGCAAGCGCGCCTCAAGCCGCTCGACGCCAAAGAAGCCGATATCCGCAAATCACTGAACGGCCGCCGCGCGGTAATCGCAGAGGTATTGGCCGCGCTGCAACGCATCGGCCATCATCAGCCGCCAGCATTGATCGCGCGGCCGGAAGACGCACTCAAGGCCGTGCGCACCGCGATGCTGCTCGGGGCGGTGCTGCCGGAGATGCAGCAGCGCGTGCAGGCACTGACCAACGATCTCAACGAACTGTTTGCCGTGCGCAAGAAGATCGCCAGCGAGCGCAATCGCCTGCGGGACGAGGTCGCCTCGCTCGGCAAAGAGCGCTTGCGCCTGGCGGCGCTGATCGCCGAGCGGCAGAAACAACAGTCGGAACGCGAGACCGCGCTCGATGCAGAGCGCGCGCGCGCCCGAGCGCTGGCGGAGAAGGCGGACAATCTCCAAGATTTGATAGCCAAGCTGGAGCAGGGTCTCGGCCCTGCCCAACGCGGCGGACGCAAATCAGTCCCTACCAAGCCCGGCGCCGCATTTTCCGCCTTGCACGATCCTGGCCGCATGGCGCCGGCTGTCGCTTTCGCCTCTTTGCACGGCAGGTTACCAATACCGGTTAACGGCATCAAAATCAGAGGCTATGGGGCGTCGGACGGCGTCGGCGGGGTCGAAAAGGGCGTTTCGATCGCGACTCGGGCGGGGGCCCAGGTCACTGCGCCGGCCGACGGCTGGGTCGTTTACGCGGGCCCGTTTCGCTCCTACGGGCAACTCTTGATCCTGAATGCCGGCGGCGGGTATCATGTCCTGCTTGCTGGGATGGCACGAATATCGGTCGACCTCGGGCAGTTTGTGCTGGCCGGGGAGCCTGTTGCGGTGATGGGAAATAGGTCCCAAGTTGCCGCCATCCTCGCGGCAGGTTCCAGCCAACCGGTGCTCTACGTTGAGTTTCGAAAGGACGGAAGCCCCGTCGATCCAGGCCCATGGTGGGCAGCTGGCGAAGGTGAAAAGGTTCGCGGATGATGCGCAAGACTTCCCTGATTGTTCTCGGTGCGGCGGCCGGAGCGGCCATGACGCTGCTGGCAACCCAGCCGCACTTGATGTTCGTCGGCGCCAGCGCCAAGGCCGCCGCAGCCGACACCTACCGGCAGCTCAATCTGTTCGGCGACGTGTTCGAGCGCGTGCGCGCCGACTACGTCGAGAAGCCGAGCGACGCCAAACTCGTCGAAACCGCGATCAACGGCATGCTCGCCGGGCTCGATCCGCATTCGAGCTACATGGATGCCAAGAGCTTCCGCGACATGCAGGTGCAGACGCGCGGCGAATTCGGAGGGCTTGGCATCGAGGTCACCATGCAGGACGGCTTGATCAAGGTGGTGGCGCCGATCGACGATACGCCCGCCGCCAAGGCCGGCATCCTCGCCAATGACATCATCACCAAGCTTGACGGCGACCAGGTTCAGGGCCTCACCCTGAACCAGGCGGTCGAGAAGATGCGCGGACCGGTGAACACCAAGATCAAGCTCACCATCATGCGCAAAGGCGCCGACAAGCCGATCGAGGTCGATGTTACCCGCGCCGTCATCCGCGTGCGATCGGCGCGCTGGCATGTCGAGGGTAAGGACATTGGCTACATCCGCCTGACCCAATTCAACGAGCAGACCACCAGCGGCCTGAAGAAGGCGATCGCCGACATCCAATCGAAGGTGCCCGAGGACCAGCTCAAGGGTTACGTTCTCGACCTGCGCAACAATCCGGGTGGCCTGCTCGATCAGGCGATCTCGGTCGTCGACACCTTCGTGAACAAGGGCGAGATCGTCTCCACCCGCGGCCGCAACGCCGACGAGACCCAGCGCTTCGACGCTCGTCCGGGCGACCTCACCAAGAGCAAGCCGGTGATCGTGCTGATCAACGGCGGCTCGGCTTCGGCCTCGGAAATCGTCGCCGGCGCGCTGCAGGATCAGAAGCGCGCGACCCTGGTCGGCACCCGTTCGTTCGGCAAAGGCTCGGTGCAGACCATTATCCCGCTCGGCTCCGGCAACGGCGCGTTGCGGCTGACCACGGCGCGCTACTACACGCCGGCGGGCCGCTCGATCCAGGCCAAGGGCATCGAGCCGGACGTTGTGGTGATGCAGGACGTGCCGGACGACATCAAGGGCAAGACCGACACCATGGGGGAGGCCTCGCTGCGCGGCCATCTCAAGGCGGCCGCCGGCAAGGAGGAAAAGGGCTCGCAGTCCTATGTTCCGCCCGACGCCAAGAAGGACAAGGCGCTGATCATGGCGGACGACCTGCTGCGCGGCCTCAAGAAGGACGCCTCGTTCCCGCCGAACCCGAAGGCCCCGGTTCCCAACTGACCGGCGCTTCAATTCAGGAATGTGTGGCGGGGCGGCCTGAAAATGGGCCGCCCCGTTCGCTTTTCATGGTCGCCTCCGGTAAATGCCTCTGCAACGAAGAGTGCTAGACTCTGCCGATGATTCGCGAGGATCGCGGCCGTGGCACCAGATGATCTGAACACGCCACTCGGCCAGAAAAAGAAGAAGAAAACGCGTCTGCAGCTTCCGGTCACCGCGCCGCAATTGCTGGCAGGGGTGCTCGGGCTGTGCGGACTGGTGGTCATCGGATGGGCGGTGTTCGCCAATGACCCGCTCGGCGGCCGACCCATGGTCGTGGTCGACACTGCTCCGGCCAAGACCGGGCCAAGTCCGCAGGGCGGCAATGCCGGCCAAAAAGCCAGCATGGCTAACGCGGCGGATCAGGGGGGCGCCGCAAAGACAAAGATGCCGCCGCCCGGCAGTCGGACCGTCACTATCATTGACGGCTCTTCCGGCACGCATCAGGACGTGATCATTCCTGGCAACGGCGGCGGCCACGCGCCGACGACGACCATCGACAAACAGCTCCTGCAAGACACCAGCCAGGGCATGATCCCGAAAATCGGGTCAGACGGCACGCGCCCGTTCGCCCGCTACGCCACCAAATTTGAGGTGCCAGCGAACCGCAAGGACGCCCCGCGCATCGCCATCGTCGTTGGCGGTCTCGGCATCAGCGAATCGACCACGGAGGCGGCGCTGATCAAATTGCCGCCGGCAGTGACTCTCGCCTTCGCACCATATGGCAATGACGTCGAAACGCTGGCCGCGCACGCGCGCAGTGCCGGCCACGAGGTGCTACTGCAGGTGCCGATGGAGCCGTTGGATTATCCCAA
Source organism: uncultured Pseudomonadota bacterium (assembly GCA_963732895.1). Classification (GTDB taxonomy): domain Bacteria; phylum Pseudomonadota; class Alphaproteobacteria; order Rhizobiales; family Xanthobacteraceae; genus Pseudolabrys. The sequence goes on from CAVTBG010000015.1 coordinate 610,948, forward strand.
CAACGACCCTGGCCCGCGCACCCTGCTGACCTCGCTCAGCACCGCCGACAACATCGAACGGCTGCATTGGCTGATGGCCCGTATCAAAGGCTATGTCGGACTAGCAAGCTACATGGGGGCGCGCTTCACGGCGTCCAACCAGGCATTGGCACCGGTGCTGCGCGAGACCGCCAAACGCGGGCTGATCTATGTCGACGATGGCTCGTCGCCGCGCAGCAATGCCGGCCAGATTGCTGGCACGCTCAATCTGCCCTTTGCCAAGGCCGACAGCATCCTTGACGCCGTTCCGACGCCGAGCGAAATCGAGCACGCGTTGAAACGGCTGGAAATGACCGCGCGCTCCCGCGGCATCGCGGTCGGATATGCTTCCGCGCAGCAGAGTTCGATTACGGCGATCGCTCAATGGGCCAAGACAGTCGAAAGCCGCGGCTTCCTGCTGGTGCCGATCACCACGGTAGCGGTAAAGGCGAAATCGTCGTAGTCGTTCCGCGGTACGCGGCAAATGCCGCACCGGTGGAATGACGGAGTGTCCATGCCCCCCTTCGAGGCGCTGCCCTATCGCCCCTGCGCTGGCATCATGGTGCTCAACCGCGATGGCCTGGTGTTCATCGGGCGCCGTTCCAGCGGCCCGGAGCACATCGACGCCTCCCATGTCTGGCAGATGCCGCAGGGCGGCATCGATCCCGGTGAAGACCCTTATCCGGCGGCGCTGCGCGAGCTTTACGAGGAAACCAACATCCGCTCGGTCGAGAGGCTTGGCGAAGTGCCTGAGTGGCTTACCTACGACATTCCACGCGACATCATCGGCGCGGCCTGGGGCGGCAAATACCGCGGGCAGACGCAGAAATGGTACGCGCTGCGCTTCACTGGCGAAGACAGCGAGATCGATATCGAAACGCCGGGCGGCGGCGCGCATGAGCCGGAATTCATCGCCTGGCGCTGGGTGGCGATGGGCGAACTGCCCGACCTAGTGGTGCCGTTCAAGCGCGACATCTACGAACGGGTGGTGCAGCAATTTGAAAAATTCGCGAAAGGCTAGCCCTTACCCGCCAGCGCCCATTCCGCCAGCATGATGTGGATGCCTTTGTTGCCGTCAACCATCTGCGTGACGATGAGGTCGGCGGCCACGCTGCACAGCGTGTAGGCGTCTTCCGCCGAAAGCCCCGTGCGCTGACGCACGAGCTTGATCATGGCACGTAAGGCCTGCTTGGCCGCGTCGTCGAGATCCTCGTCGAAGCCCATGCTCATGATGTGGCCAGGCGTTTCGGCCCACGGCAGTTCAATGCCGGTCTTCTTTTCGAGCGTTATCCGGAACGTACCGGTAAGTGCGGTCTCGACCGCCGTGACATTGACCTCGCCGTGGCCTTGCGCGGCATGGCCGTCGCCGATCGACAGCAAGCCGCCGGCATGAAAGACCGGCAGATGCAAAGTCGTGCCGGCGACCAGATCGCGGTTATCCATGTTGCCGCCAAAAGCGCGCGGCTGAATCGAGCTCTGCCGGCCCCAGCCGGCTGGCGGTGCCACGCCCATGCAACCGAAGAAGGGCGCGGCGGAAAATTCCAGGCCCCACGGCATGCGGATGCAGCCGCTTTCCTTATCAATCGCAATATGGATGCAGCGCCGGTTGGGGAAATCTTCCGGCAGCGTACCGAGCAGCGGCAGGATCAGATTGAAAGCCCAGTCCTGCCTGAGCTTGATATCGAGGATGTCGACTTTCAGCGAGTCGCCCGGCCCGGCGCCTTCGACGGCAATCGGCCCGGTCAACAGATGCGGCCCGGGACCACGCTCGGTGCCTTCGAGCACGGCGCGATGTTCGGGCAGCAGCGTGAAGCCGGCGTCGTCTGGCGGGAGATCGTTGAGCGTGCCGGAGAGCGTATCGACCGTGACCGTGTCGCCGGAGGCGATGGTCAGGATCGGCGGCACCGCCGCATCATAGAAGCCCCACTGCACGGTGCCCACGCGCGCCGGCAATTCGTGATGGGTGCTCATGGCTCACCCTCCGGGATTCGAGTGCCGGCAATCTTCCGCGAATGAACCGCGGAAGAACTTTGCGTCAGTGCATCGCGGTCGTCTGGATGTGGCGGTCCACTTCCTTGAAATGATCGAGCCGGGCGATCGCCTTATCGAGCTCGGTGCCGGGCTCCATCTTCTCGATGCGGCTTTCCATCTCGCGGATGCGCGCGGCGATCGCTTCGCGGTCGACGTCCTCGACTGCTTCCGCCACGTCGGCGAGCACAGTGAGACCCTCCGCCGATACTTCGGCGAAGCCGCCGAGCACGACGATCTTCTGCGCGCCGCCGGCACCGTGCACGGTGAGAATGCCCGGCCGCAGCGTGCTCACAGTCGGCGCGTGGCCGGCCAGCACGCCGAAGTCGCCTTCGGCGCCCGGCACGTCGACCTGCTCGACGTCGCCCGAGAACACAAGCTTTTCCGGCGATACCAGCTCGAAATGGAAATTGGCCATTGGATGCCCGACGTTACGCCGCTTCCGCGGCCAGTTTCTTGCCCTTCTCAACCGCCTCTTCGATGGTGCCGACCATGTAGAAGGCGACCTCCGGCAGGTGATCGTATTCACCGGCCACCAAACCCTTGAAGCCCTTGATGGTGTCGGCCAGATCGACCAGCTTGCCCGGCGAGCCGGTGAACACTTCTGCGACGAAGAACGGCTGCGACAGGAAGCGCTCGATCTTGCGCGCGCGCGAGACCGCCAGCTTGTCCTCTTCCGACAGTTCGTCCATGCCGAGAATGGCGATGATGTCCTGCAGCGCCTTGTAACGCTGCAGCACTTCCTGCACCGAACGGGCCACCGCGTAGTGCTCCTCTCCGAGGATCAGCGGTGACAACATGCGCGAGGTGGAGTCGAGCGGGTCCACCGCCGGATAGATGCCCTTGGCGGCAATGTCGCGCGACAGCACGGTGGTGGCGTCCAAGTGGGCGAACGAGGTCGCCGGAGCCGGGTCGGTCAAGTCGTCGGCCGGCACGTAAATCGCCTGCACGGAGGTGATCGAGCCTTTGGTCGTGGTGGTGATGCGCTCCTGCAGGGCGCCCATGTCGGTTGCGAGCGTCGGCTGATAACCCACCGCCGAAGGAATACGGCCGAGCAGCGCCGACACTTCCGAGCCCGCCTGCGTGAAGCGGAAGATGTTATCGACGAAGAACAGCACGTCCTGGCCCTGGTCGCGGAAGTATTCGGCCACAGTCAACCCGGTGAGGCCGACGCGGGCGCGGGCGCCCGGCGGCTCGTTCATCTGGCCGTAGACCAGCGCGCATTTCGAGCCCTCGACCGAGCCTTTCTTGGGGTCCTTGTTGACGCCCGATTCGATCATCTCGTGATAGAGGTCGTTGCCCTCACGGGTGCGCTCGCCCACGCCGGCGAACACCGAGTAACCGCCGTGGGCACGGGCCACGTTGTTGATCAGTTCCATGATCAGCACGGTCTTGCCGACGCCGGCGCCGCCGAACAGTCCGATCTTACCGCCCTTGGCGTAGGGCGCGAGCAGATCGACGACCTTGATACCGGTGACCAAAATTTCCGATTCAGTCGACTGCTCGATGTATGCCGGCGCGTCCTGATGGATAGCGCGCATGGTCTTGGTCTTGACCGGGCCGACCTCGTCCACCGCCTCGCCAATGACGTTCATGATGCGGCCGAGTGTCTCCTCGCCGACCGGCACCGAAATCGGCGCGCCGGTGTCGGCGACCTCCTGTCCGCGCACCAGCCCGTCGGTACCGCTCATGGCAATGGTGCGCACCGTCGACTCGCCGAGATGCTGGGCGACTTCCAGCACCAGACGGCCGCCGTTATCGGTTTCCAGAGCGTTCAAAATCGCCGGCAGGTGGTCCTCAAACTGCACGTCGACGACGGCGCCGATGACCTGGGTGATCTTTCCGACTGCGTTGGGTGTGGCCATATCGTCCTCTTTAAGCGAATTACAGCGCTTCCGCGCCGGAGATGATCTCGATCAGTTCTTTCGTGATCATCGCCTGGCGCGTGCGGTTGTAGGTCAAAGTCTGTTTGCGGATCATTTCACCGGCATTGCGCGTGGCGTTGTCCATGGCGCTCATCTGCGAGCCATAGAATGACGCAGCGTTCTCCAGGAGCGCGCGGAACACCTGCACGGCGACGTAGCGCGGCAGCAGCTCGGCGAGGATCTCGTCCTCGTCCGGCTCGTAGTCGTAGAACGCACCAGCGGCGGCTCCTTCCGGAGGCTTGGCCGGGATCACCTGCTGCGCGGTCGGGATCTGCGAGACCACCGACTTGAATTGGGCGTAAAACAGTGTCGCAACATCGAACTGGTCGTCCTCGAACAACGCCAGCACCTTCTTGGCGATGTCCTCGGCATGCTCGAAGCCGATGACGCGCACGCCGCGCAAGTCGGTGCGGTCGATGATGTGCCTTTCGAACTGGCGGCGGAGCTGTTCGTAGCCCTTGCGGCCGACGGTGAGAATTTTGACGTCCTTGCCTTCGGCCAGCAGCCGATTGGCGTGCTCTCGGGCAAGCCGCACGATCGAGGAGTTGAAAGCGCCGGCCAGACCGCGTTCGCCGGTGGCGACGATCAACAGGTGCACCTTGTCAGAGCCGGTGCCGGCGAGCAGCTTAGGCGCGCCAGCGCGGCCGGCCATGCCGGCGGCGATGTTGCCGAGCACGCGGTCCATGCGCTCGGCGAACGGCCGCGCAGCTTCCGCCGCGGCCTGCGACCGGCGCAGCTTGGACGCCGCGACCATCTGCATGGCCTTGGTGATCTTCTGCGTCGCCTTGGTTGCGGCGATGCGTACGCGCATGTCCTTGAGGCTGGCCATGTCTTTTTCTCAGTCGCCCTTTATCGAACTACTCGTTTCGAGAGGCATGGCCGGGCGCGCGCCCGGCCATAATCATTGATGCTTTAAGCGAAGGTCTTGGCGTAGCCGTCGACCACGTCTTTGAGCTTGGCGGCGTCGGCGTCCGACAGGTCGCCGCTCTTGCCGATGCTGTCGAGCAGACCGGCGTGCTGGTTGTGCAGCAGGGCCAGCAGGCCACTCTCGAAGGCACGCACGCGGTCGACCGGCAGCGGATCGAGATAACCGTTGACGCCGGCGTAGATGACCGCGACCTGCTCTTCCATCTTCAGCGGCGAGAACTGCGGCTGCTTAAGCAGCTCCGTGAGCCGGGCGCCGCGCGCCAACAAGCGCTGGGTGGTGGCGTCGAGATCGGAGCCGAACTGCGCGAAAGCCGCCATTTCGCGGTACTGCGCGAGCTCGCCTTTGATCTTGCCGGCGACCTTCTTCATCGCCTTGGTCTGCGCGGCGGAGCCGACGCGCGACACCGACAGGCCGACGTTCACCGCCGGGCGGATGCCCTGATAGAACAGGTCGGTCTCCAGGAAGATCTGGCCGTCGGTGATCGAGATCACGTTGGTCGGAATGTAGGCCGACACGTCGTTGGCCTGGGTCTCGACCACCGGAAGCGCCGTGAGCGAGCCAGAACCGTTTTCGTCGTTCATCTTGGCCGCGCGCTCGAGCAGGCGCGAATGCAGGTAGAACACGTCGCCGGGATAGGCTTCGCGGCCCGGCGGGCGGCGCAGCAGCAGCGACATCTGGCGATAGGCGACCGCCTGCTTGGACAGATCGTCGTAGCAGATCACGGCATGCATGCCGTTGTCGCGGAAGTACTCGCCCATGGTGCAGCCGGCGAACGGCGCCAGGAACTGCATCGGCGCCGGGTCGGAAGCGGTAGCGGCGACAATGATGGAGTATTCCAGCGCGCCCTGCTCCTCCAGCACCTTGACGAACTGGGCGACGGTGGAGCGCTTCTGACCGACCGCAACGTAGACGCAGTAGAGCTTGATCTTTTCGTCGGGCTGAGCGTTGAGCGGCTTCTGATTGAGGATGGTGTCGAGAATGATCGCCGACTTGCCAGTCTGGCGATCGCCGATGATCAGCTCGCGCTGGCCGCGTCCGATGGGGATCAGCGCGTCGACCGCCTTCAGGCCGGTCGCCATCGGCTCGTGCACCGACTTGCGCGGGATGATGCCGGGGGCGCGGACGTCGACGCGCTTGCGTTCGTCGGACTGAATCGGGCCCTTGCCGTCGATCGGATTGCCAAGTGCGTCAACCACGCGGCCGAGCAGGCCCTTGCCGACCGGCACGTCGACGATGGCGCCGGTGCGCTTGACGGTCTGTCCTTCCATGATCTCGCGATCCGAGCCGAAGATCACGATGCCGACGTTGTCGATTTCGAGGTTGAGCGCCATGCCGCGCGTGCCGTTCTCGAACTCGACCATCTCGCCAGCCTGGACGTTGTCGAGGCCGTAGACGCGGGCGATGCCGTCTCCGACCGACAGCACCTGGCCGACTTCGGAAACCTCGGCTTCCTGGCCGAAATTCTTGATCTGGTCTTTCAGGATGGCGGAAATTTCCGCGGCGCGGATATCCATCAGCGTGCCTCTTTCATCGCGAGCTTGATCGCATTGAGCTTGGTGCGGAGCGAACTATCGACCATACGGCTGCCGATCTTCACGATCAGACCGCCGATGATGGCGGGGTCGATCTTGAGGTCGAGGTCGATGTCCTTGCCGCCGGTGACCGATTTGAGCGCGCCCTTGAGCGCCTCGAGATTCTCGCCGTTGAGGGTCTCAGCGACGGTGACCTCCGCCGAGACTTCGCCGCGGTGCTTGGCGACCAGCGCGCGGAAAGCCCGGGTCATGTCACGCACGGCGAACAGGCGGCGGTTGGTGGTGATGACGCGCAGGAAGTTGGCGGTCAGGCCGCCGATGCCGACCTTGTCGAGAATCGCGGACAGCGCCTTGAACTGCTCGTCAGCCCCGTAGACCGGGCTGCGCACCAGGCGGTTGAGGTCGGGATTGGCGGTGATCAGCGCATCGAATTGGTCGAGATCGCTCTTTACCGCATCGACGGCTTTCTCTTCGAGCGCCAGCTCGAACAGAGCATTGGCGTAGCGGCCCGCCATACCGGAAATAATCGAGTCTTTGCCTGCCACGAGGACGCCCGTTTTTTCTACATCATTACAGCCTGGACGCCGTCGCGGAGTGAGCGGCGCCAAACTATTGGAATTCAAGAGGGAATTCCGATTTTCGAGGACGTCGCGGGTGCCCGCGGAAAACCCTCAGAAATCGACGGGCTAGCTAACACAGCGGCCAACGCGGTGCAACATGGCGGCTTGGCGCGGCACGTCCCCCTATACCCCAATTGAGGGCCGGGCGCCGGCCCCACCGTTCGGTGGACGGGGCACCCGCGGTGCCCTCGGCATGGCTGCCATCCCTCGCCAGCCGGGCGCGAGCGCGATAGCGTTGAGGCCGCGTTGAGGAAAGCGGCGGCGGCCGCCAGTTCCAAGCCCGGGAAGCCGACGCTAGTGCGGCAGATTTGACGTTTCTATCAGCGCTGCCGCGAGTCTTTGATAGGAACGTCAAATCCAAAGCCGCACTAAAATCATAGAGTTGCTAGTGTCCTTTCGGTTCCGACGCTTGTAAACGAACGCACTGCAGAGGGATACAAGCGTCGGAACCGGGCCACTAGCATGCCGCAAGCTCAAGTCAGCAAATCCGCGCCCGCCAAGGCGCAGGCCGGGCCGAGCGCCGCCGGCTCCGCCAGGCTGCTGGTGGTGTTGCTCGCCTTCGCCTGGGGCCTCAACTGGACCGCCGCGGCCATCGCGCTGTCCGAGGTGCCGCCCTGGAGCCTGCGCTTTGCCGGCGCCGGCATCGGCGCCGTTACGCTGTTCAGCGCGGCATTGCTGACCGGCCACGACTTGCACGTGCCACGCGGCGAACGTCTGCACGTGATGGTGGCGGGCTTTTTCAACGTTGCGCTTTTCCAGGTGCTGTCCGCCTTCGCGCAGATGGAGGGGGCGACCTCGCGCGCCATCATCATCACCTATTCGATGCCCATCTGGGCCACGGTGCTGAGCCGCCTGCTGCTGCGCGAGCGGCTGAACGGCGTGCGCTGGCTGGCTTTCGGGCTGTGCGTCGCGGGCCTGACAATATTGATCACGCCGCTCATCTCCGGCGGCGTGCCGCGCTCGGTCGTCTATTCGCTCGGCTGCGCGTTCAGTTGGGCCTTCGCCACCGTCTACGTAAAATGGATGAAGGTGACCGTGGCGCCGCTCGCCAACGCGGCGTGGCAACTGCTGTTCGGATTCTGTTTCATCGCCGTCGGCACCTTCGCGGTCGACGGCTATCCGCGGCTGTGGCCGGTGCACACCGAAGCGCTGCTGGCGGTGCTGTATGTCGGCCTGTTTGGCGTCGGGCTTGCCCATTTCCTGTGGTGGTCGATCGTCGGCAAGCTGCCGACGGTGACCGCGTCGATCGGCTCGCTGCTGGTGCCGGTGATCGGCGTTACCGCTTCCACCATCGTTCTCGGCGAGCGGCCGAGCGCGCCCGACATTATCGGCTTCGCGCTGATCTTCGCGGCGGCAGCCTGTGTGCTGTTGCGGCCGGGGATGAGACACACCGAGATGCCGGAATGACCGCCGCCGGCAAAACCGCGTCGCAAGAGACGGCCGCGAGCGCCAAGGTGCTGGTCGTGGTCATCGGCCTGATCTGGGGATTCAACTGGGTCGCCGCGCGCATCATTCTCGAAGCGCTGGGTCCGTGGACGTTGCGCGCCGTCGGCATCGGACTTGGAACGTTGACGCTGTTTGCCGCCGCCCTCATTGGCCGGCGCAGCATCGCCGTTCCGCGTGGCGAGCGCATGAAAATCCTCATCGCCGGTGTGTTCAACGTCGCCATCTTCAACGTCTGCTCGGCCTATGCACAAGTTTACGGAACGACTTCACGCGCGATCGTTATTGCTTATTCGATGCCCATCTGGGCGTCGCTCTTGGCGCGTTTCCTGCTCAAGGAACAATTCAACGCTATCAAGCTCGCCGCGTTGGCGCTGTGCGCTATCGGCCTGATCGTCCTGATCTTGCCGCTGGCGCGGACTGGCCTGCCCCTCGGTGCGCTGTTCGCGCTCGGCTGCGCCTGGACCTGGGCCGCGGGCAGCGTCTATCTGAAATGGGCCGAAATCCGCGCGCCGACGCTTGCGATCGCGGCGTGGCAACTGCTTTTCGGCGCGCTGATCCTGATTGCCGGCATGCTGACGTTCGAGGGCGTGCCACATCTCTGGTCGCTACCGCCGCACATCCTGGCGTGGATTGGTTACAATGGCGTGCTCGGCATGGGGCTCGCCTATTTCCTCTGGTTTGTCGTCATCGTACGCCTGCCGGCGATGACCGCTTCACTCGGCTCGCTGCTGGTGCCGGTGGTCGGCGTGATTGGTTCGGCCTGGCTCGCCGGCGAACGGCCCAACACGACCGACATCATCGGCTTTGCGCTGATCTTCGCCGCGGCGGCGAGCGTGCTGCTGCAGCCGAACGTCAAGCACGACGAGATGCCCGAGTGAGCGGACGCCGCCGTTCTTGACTCACAAAAAGCTCTGCGGATCGACGTCAACCGCCAACTGCACATTGCCGCGCGGTTTGGGCGCGTTGGCGAGCCAGGCGCGCAAATAGCCTGACAAATCAAAGTTGCGCGGTGCTTTCACCAACAGACGCTGGCGATGGCGGCCGCGCACCACCGCGATCGGCGCTTCGGCGGGACCGAGTACGCGTACCGTTTCGTCTTTCGGCGCGTGCGACGCCAGCGAGCGGCCGTAGCTCTCGGCAGCGTGGCGCTCGCCGGCGCTGATAACGAGGCTGGCGAGACGGCCAAACGGCGGATAGCCGGTGCGTTCGCGCAATTCGATCTCGCTTGAATAGAACGCCTCCCTGTCACCCGAGATCAGCGCCTTCATCACCGGATGCTCGGGCTGATGCGTCTGCAAGTAGCCGACGCCGCGACCTTTCTCGCGGCCGGCGCGGCCGACCACCTGATGCAGCAATTGGAACGTGCGCTCGCCGGCGCGCGGGTCGCCGTTGCCGAGGCCGAGATCGGCGTCAACGATGCCGACCAGATTGAGCCGCGGGAAGTGGTGGCCTTTCGCCACCAATTGCGTACCGATGACAAGATCGAAACGGCCTTCCGCCACATCGTCGAGCTCGGTGCGCAAGAGTTCGACCAATTCCACCAGATCGCTCGACAGAACGAGAATGCGCGCGCCCGGAAAGAGCTCGGCCGCTTCCTGTTCCAGCCGCTCAACGCCGGGACCGACGGCGGCGAAGCTTTCGGTGGCGTGACAGTTTGGACATTCCGCCGGCGGCGGCATCGAGAAGCCGCAGTGGTGGCAGACGAGTCGTTTCCTGAAACGATGATCGACCAGCCACGCGTCGCAGTTCGGGCATTGCAGGCGGAAACCGCAGGCGCGGCACAAGGTGAGCGGCGCATAACCGCGGCGATTGAGAAAGAGTAACGCCTGTTCGCGGCGCTCCAAGGTGATCTGCACCGCCTCCGCGAGCCGCGGCGCGATAAAGCGGCCGCGTGGCGGGCCCTCGGTGCGCAAATCGATCGCTTCGACTTGCGGGAGGTGCGCGCCGCCGAAACGCTCCGGCAGATGCAGATGACGATAGCGCCCGCGCCGGGCGTTGACTTCCGATTCGACCGACGGCGTCGCTGAGGCCAACACCACCGGGAACTTGGCAATGCTTCCGCGCACCACCGCCATGTCGCGCGCGTGATAATGCGCGCCGTCTTCCTGCTTGTAGGCGGGATCGTGCTCTTCATCGACGATGATGAGCCCGAGATCGGCATACGGCAGGAACAACGCCGAGCGCGCGCCGACGACTACAGGCACTTCGTTTTCTGCCACCGCGCTCCATGTGCGCTGGCGAATGCGCGGTGAAAGCTGCGAATGCCATTCCGCCGGCCGCACGCCGAAGCGTACGGCAAAACGGTCGAGGAACTGCGCCGTGAGCGCGATCTCCGGCATCAAAATCAGCGTCTGATGACCGCGCCTGATGTTTTCCGCCACCGCCTCGAAATAGACTTCCGTCTTGCCGGAGCCGGTGACGCCGTCGAGCAAGGTGACGCTGTAGCCGCCTTGATCGACCGTGGTGCGCAGGGCGTCGGCCGCCGCCAACTGGCCGAGCGCGAAGTCGGGCTTGGCGAAGTCCGGATCTGGCGCCTGCATCAATTTTTCGGGCGGCAGCACCACGGTTTCGAGTGTGCCTTCGTCGATCAAGCCGTCGATGACCCCGGCGCTGGCGCCGGCCTCGCGCGCGGCGTCACCTTTCGAACGCGTGAGACCGTCCTCGAACAGCCTCAAAACACGCACGCGCGCCGCGGTCATACGCTGCGGCGCAGGCCCGGCGCGCCGCACCCCGACGCGTTCGCGCCCGGGCCCGAGATGCGCCCCCATGCGCAGAGCCATACGCAGCACCATACCGCGCGCTGACAGCGTGTAGCCGGCGACCCAATCGACGAACTGGCGCAGTTCTTCCTTGAGCGGCGGCACGTCGAGCTTTTCATCGACGTCTTTGAGACGGTTGTGCAGGCGTGGGTTCGGATTGGGGTTATCGGCCCAAACTACGCCCAGCGTGTCGCGCGCGCCGAGCGGAACCATCACCACGTCGCCGGGCTTGAGATCGAGGCTCGCCGGCACCCGATAGGAATATTCCTGATCGAGCGCCACCGGCACCAAAACATCGACAACGCGCGTGCTCATAAGGCTATGATATGTGACCGATTCCATCGGGTTAAGGAAGGTTGAAGGAAGGCCTGCCAGTCTAAACGATATGAAGGAATTTCCCCTCACCGCCGACGTCCAGGTCGAAATCGTCCGCTGGCTGGACTATCTCGGCGCCGAGCGGCGCATGTCCGGCAAGACGCTGGAGGCCTACCGGCGCGACGTTGGCCAGTTCCTTTCATTCCTGACTGGTCATTTGGGCGCCCCGCCCTCGCTGCGCCAACTCGCCAAGCTGACACCAGCCGACATACGCGCCTTCATGGCCGCGCGCCGCTCAGCTGGCCTCGGCAACCGTTCGCTGATGCGGTCGCTGGCGGGCATCCGATCATTTGCCCGATATCTCGAGCGCAATGGTAAGGGCAAGGTCGCCGCGCTCACGGCCGTGCGCACCCCCAAGCTGCCGAAAGGCTTGCCCAAGCCGCTGACGGCGAGCGCGGCCAAGCAGATGACCGACGCAGACCTGCGTGCCGGCGAGAAACGCGAACCCTGGGTGTTGGCCCGCGACGCCGCCGTGCTCGGCTTGCTCTATGGCTGCGGCCTGCGCATTTCGGAAGCACTAGGCTTGAAGCGTAAAGATGCCGATGGCAAACGCGACGTGCTGACCGTCACCGGCAAGGGCAACAAGACCCGCATGGTGCCGCTGCTGCCGCAAGTCGCCAATCTCGTCGCCGCCTATGTCGCGATTTGTCCTTATGATCTGCCTCCCGTTGGACCGCTGTTCGTCGGTGCGCGCGGCGGACCGTTGTCCCCGCGCATCGTGCAACTTGCCATGGCGCGTTTGCGCGGCGCGCTCGGTCTGCCGGACAGCGCGACGCCACATGCCTTGCGCCATTCCTTCGCGACCCATCTGCTGGCGCGCGGCGGCGATCTGCGCGCCATCCAGGAGCTGCTCGGCCATGCGTCGCTATCGACAACCCAAGTCTATACCGAGGTCGACGCCGAGCGTTTACTCGATGTTTATGCGAGTGCCCACCCGCGGGCGTAACACCCTGCCCCATCAATTTTGCTTGCCTCCGGCCGCGACTTGCTATCAACGTCTCGCTCCTTGAAACGGAGGCGGCCGCGATGTCCGCGCACGAAAACCTCGAGCATGCCGAACATGCACAGCATGCGTCCGGTTCCAGCAAGAAAATCGCTCTCCTGATATCGGTATTGGCATTGTTTCTCGCCTTCTCGGAAACCCTGGGCAAGAGCGCGCAGACATCCGCCATCACCTACAACGTTGCAGCCAACGACCTTTGGGCGTTCTACCAGGCCAAGCACATCCGCCAGACGATTCTGAGCGCGGCCGGCGAGCAGATGCAGATCGAGGCCGACCGCGCCAGCGATCCGGCGGTCAAGGCGCGGCTCAGCAAGATCGTCGCGGACTGGAAGAAGACGGTCGCTCGCTACAACACCGATCCGATCGGCAAGGAGGGCCGCAAGGAACTAGCCGAGAAGGCAAAGGTCGCCGAGCACAAACGCGATCTCACGATGGCGCGCTATCATCACTACGAAATCGCGTCGGCTGCGTTCCAGATCGGCATTGTGCTGGCGTCGGCGGAGGTGATCACCGCCATCGCGGCGCTCGGCTGGTTCGCCGGCCTGCTTGGCGTGATCGGCCTCGGCTTCACCGCCATCGGCCTGTGGGCGCCGCACGCGGTCCATTTGTTTTGAGGTAGCTAGGCTGCCCTTCGGTAAGCCCGGCGGCGCAAGCGCAAGAGCCGGCGCAGAAAACGGCCGGCGCGTTGCGGCTTCAAGAGCCAGGCCACCTGACGCACGCGTTCACGCACCGGCTCGGTGATCTCGTGGGCTCGATCGCGCGCCCACATCATCCAGTCGTAGAGCCGGTGAAACCAGGCCATCTGCAGAAGCTTGTCGCGTGTGGCGTCGAACACAAAAGCGGTGACGCCGAGGCCCAAGAGCTTCGCCAGCAGCAACACCACGCCGGCGCCGAGCCAGTTGCGCGTCGCGAAGAAGTAGACTTCCAGGAACTTGAGCGGCAGCAGCACCAGGAACGGCACCACGAAGACGCCAAGTGCCGCCCACGGCGGCAGGTGCTCGATGGTGCGCTTGATCCAGCCCTTCAGCCGGCCCCAGGGGACGACATTGACGAAGCGCGCGACGATGGGCTCGAGATGATCCCACAGCCATGCTTCCAGCAGGAATAGCAGGGCGAGAACGATCCAGAGCGGGCGGAGCCAGCGGCGCATGATGGATTAGATAATAGCGCCGCGGCCGGGTGCAATTAAGGCGGGGTGTGACGCCGCCGCACGCGCTCTTCGCCTCTCCGCTTGTCGACCTTTGTCGGCTCATGCCCGTCCCCACTTCATAGGGGCAAGCGGTCAGAGCGCGGCGCGTCCGATCACATATGAATGGCGCGCTTGTCGACCGCCATCGCCGCTTCCTTGACCGCCTCCGACAACGTCGGGTGAGCGTGGCAGGTGCGTGCGATGTCTTCCGACGAGGCGCCGAATTCCATGGCGATGGCGGCTTCGGCGATCATGTTGCCGGCGTCGGCACAGACCAGGTGCACACCGAGCACGCGGTCGGTCGCGGCGTCGGCGAGGATCTTCACGAAACCTTCCGTGGTCTGGTTGACCTTGGCGCGGCCGTTGGCGGTCATCGGAAACTTGCCGACGTTGTAGCGAACGCCGGCCGCCTTCAGTTCCTCTTCGCTTTTGCCGACGGTGGCAATCTCCGGATAGGTGTAGACCACGTTGGGAATGACATCGTAGTTCACGTGGCCGGCTTGGCCGACTAGGATTTCCGCCACCGCCACGCCTTCGTCTTCGGCCTTGTGCGCGAGCATCGGCCCCGCGACGACGTCACCGATCGCCCAGATGTCGGGCACGCTGGTGGCGAAGTAATGATCGGTGACGATGCGGCCGCGCTCGTCGAGCTTCACACCGACTTCCTTGAGGCCGAGGCCGTCGGTGTAAGGCACGCGGCCGATGGAGATGAGCACGACGTCCGCTTCGATGGTTTCGGACGCGCCGCCTTTCGCCGGCTCGACCGTTGCCTTGAGGCGCTTGCCCGAGGTGTCGACCGCGGTCACCTTCGATGACAGCTTGAATTTCATGCCCTGCTTTTCGAACAGGCGCTGCGAAGCTTTGCGCACCTCGCCGTCCATGCCGGGGAGGACGCCGTCCATGAACTCGACCACGGTGACGTTGGCGCCGAGCCGGCGCCAGACCGAGCCGAGCTCGAGGCCGATGACGCCGGCACCCACCACCAGCAGGTCCTTCGGTACCGAGGGCAGCGACAGCGCGCCGGTCGACGACACGATGCGCTTTTCGTCGATTTCGATGCCTTTCAGCCGCGCAACGTCGGAGCCGGTGGCGATGACGATCGACTTGGTGTCCAGCACCTGCGTCTTGCCGTCGGCGCTTTTCACCTCGACCTTGCCCGGGGCGGCGATGCGGCCAGCACCGATATAGACATCGACCTTGTTCTTCTTGAGCAGGAACTCGACACCCTTGACGTTGCCGTCAACGCCCTGGTCCTTGAACGCCATCATGCCCTTGAGGTCGAGCGTGGGCGAAACGCCGATGCCCATCTTGCCGAACGAGTGGCCGGCTTCCTCGTAGAGCTCAGACGCGTGCAGCAGCGCCTTCGACGGGATGCAGCCGACGTTGAGGCATGTGCCGCCGAAGGTTGCGCGTTTTTCGACGACCGCGGTCTTGAGGCCGAGCTGCGCCGCGCGAATGGCGCAGACATAGCCGCCGGGGCCGGTGCCGATGACGATGAGGTCGTAGGAAGCCATAACAATCACCTATCGATGGTCATCGCCGGACTTGTTCCGGCAATCCCGACTGATGGGCACCGCGGTGCCTACCTAAGCGAGATGGCCGGGACAAGCTCGGCCATGACGGAAAAGAAAAATCAAAGGTCGAGCACTAACCTTGCCGGGTCCTCCAGGCATTCCTTCACGCGCACCAGGAAGGTGACCGCCTCGCGGCCGTCGACGATGCGGTGGTCGTAGGAGAGCGCGAGATACATCATCGGCCGCGCCTCGATCTTGCCGCCGACGACCATCGGCCGCTCTTGGATCTTGTGCATGCCGAGAATGCCGGACTGCGGCGCATTGAGGATCGGCGTCGACATCAGCGAGCCATAGACGCCGCCGTTCGAGATGGTGAAGGTGCCGCCCTGCATGTCGTCGATCTTGAGCTGGCCGTCGCGGGCGCGGCGGCCGAAATTGGAGATGCTCTTCTCAATTTCGGCGAGCGACATCTGGTCGGCGTCGCGCACGACCGGCACCACCAGGCCCTTCTCGGTGCCGACGGCGACGCCGATGTGGTAGTAGTTCTTGTAGACGAGGTCGGTGCCGTCGATCTCAGCGTTGACGGCGGGAACGTCATGCAGCGCCTGGATGCAGGCACGCACGAAGAAGCCCATGAAGCCTAGCTTCACGCCGTGCTTCGTCTCGAACAAGTCCTTGTAATCGTTGCGCATGGCCATCACCGCGCTCATGTCGACCTCGTTGAAGGTCGTCAGCATGGCGGCGGTGTTCTGCGCGTCCTTCAGCCGGCGGGCGATGGTCTGGCGCAGCCGGGTCATCGGCACGCGCTCTTCGCGCGACGCGTCGTCGGCCGGCGACGGCGCGCGCATCCGCGCGGTCGGCACCGGGGTGGGCGCGGAGGCGGCGCGCTCGATCGCGGCCAGCATGTCGCCCTTGGTGACGCGGCCGTCCTTGCCGCTGCCGGGCACAGTGGACGGCTCGATGCCGCTCTCGGCCGCAATCTTGCGCACCGAGGGCGCCGCCGGCATATCGGTGGCCTTGGCGGCGGGCGCTGGTTTCGGCGCCTCGGCCGATTTGTCGGCAGCGGCGGCAGGCTTGGCGCCGGCGGCGCCGTCGGTGATCTGGCCGAGCAGCGCGCCGACCGCGACGGTCTCGCCGTCCTTCACCGCGATCTCACCGAGCACACCGGCGGCGGGCGCCGGGACTTCCAGGGTGACCTTGTCGGTTTCCAGTTCCACCAGCGGCTCGTCGACGGCGACGGCTTCGCCCGGCTGCTTAAACCATTTGCCGACAGTCGCTTCGGTGACCGATTCGCCGAGGGTGGGAACGCGGATGTCAGTCATGATGCTTATCCATATGAATTCAAACTCTGCGGTCATCATCCGCGACGGCGGATGATCCAGTAACCACCGACGGGGGGAAATCGTTCACGTGGTGATTACGGGGTGCCCCGCCTTCACGGAGCACGACACTGCATTGATTACCCCAGCGCCTCGTCGAGAAATTGCTTGAGCTGGGCAAGGTGTTTGGACATCTGGCCAACCGCGGTCGAAGCCGACGCCGGCCGGCCGGCATAACGCGCGTTACGGTGCTTGGCGCCGATCTGGTTCAGCACCCAGGTCAGAAACACATCGACGAAGAACCAGGCGCCCTGATTGCGCGGCTCTTCCTGGCACCAGATGATCTCGGCCTGCTTGAAGCGCGACAGTTCGGACACCAGCGCCTTGGTCGGGAACGGATAGAGCTGCTCGAGGCGCAGGATGTAGATGTCGTCGACGCCGCGCTTCTCGCGCTCCTCGTAGAGGTCGTAATAAACCTTGCCGGAGCACAGCACGACGCGACGGATCTGATCGTCGGGTTTGAGCGTGATCGCCTCGTCGGGCCGCAGTTGTGCATCGTCCCACAAGATGCGGTGGAAAGTGTTGCCATTCGTTAGCTGTTCGAGACGCGACACCGCGCGCTTGTGGCGCAGCAGCGACTTCGGCGTCATCAGGATCAGAGGCTTGCGGATCTCGCGCTTCAATTGCCGTCGCAGAATGTGGAAGTAATTCGCCGGCGTAGTGCAGTTGGCGACCTGCATGTTGTCTTCGGCACAGAGTTGCAGATAACGCTCGAGCCGCGCGCTCGAGTGTTCGGGTCCCTGGCCTTCGTAGCCGTGCGGCAACAGGCAGACCAGGCCCGACATGCGCAACCATTTGCGTTCGCCAGACGAAATGAATTGGTCGAACACGACTTGGGCGCCGTTGGCGAAGTCGCCGAACTGCGCTTCCCACAACGTCAGCGCGTTGGGCTCGGCGGTGGAATAGCCGTATTCGAAACCGAGCACGGCTTCTTCGGACAGCATCGAGTTCAGCACTTCGTAGCGCGCCTCGCCGCCGCCCAACTCGTTGAGCGGGGTGTAGCGTGCTTCGGTCTCCTGATCGAACAGCACCGAATGGCGCTGCGAGAAGGTGCCGCGTTCGGAATCCTGGCCGGACAGCCGGACCGGATGACCCTCTTTCAGCAGGGAGCCGAAGGCCAGCGCCTCGGCGGTCGCCCAATCGATGCCCTCACCGCTTTCGATCGCCTTGGCGCGGTGGTCGAGGAAGCGCTGGATGGTGCGGTGGACCTTGAAGCCCTCCGGCACCGTGGTGATCTTTTTGCCGATGTCGCGCAGCACCGCTTCGTCGATGCCGGTGACGCCGCGGCGCGGATCGTCCACTTCGACCGCGGCCTTCAACCCCGACCAGCGGCCATCGAGCCAATCGGCCTTGTTGGGCTTATAACCTTGCGCGCCTTCGAATTCGGCATCAAGTCGGGCGCGCCAGTCGGCCCGCATCTTCTCGACCTCGCCGTCGGTGACGACGCCTTCGGCGACCAGCTTCTTGGCATAGATCTCCTGCGTCGTCGGATGCGCGCGGATCTTCTTGTACATCAGCGGCTGGGTGAACGAAGGCTCGTCGCCCTCGTTGTGGCCGTAGCGCCGGTAGCAAAACATGTCGATGACGACCGGCCGCTGGAACTGCTGGCGGTACTCCGTCGCCACCTTGGCGGCGTAGACCACGGCTTCCGGGTCGTCGCCGTTCACGTGCAGGATCAGCGCCTCGATCATCTTGGCGACGTCGGACGGATAAGGCGATGAGCGCGAGTAGCGCGGATAGGTGGTAAAGCCAATCTGATTGTTGACGATGAAGTGGATCGAGCCGCCGGTGCGGTAACCTTTGAGATCGGAGAGGCCGAAGCACTCCGCCACCACGCCCTGGCCGGCGAAGGCGGCGTCGCCGTGGATCAGCATCGGCATGATCATGCGCCGCTCTTCCGGCGTGGCGTCATGCTGGTCCTGCTTGGCGCGCACCTTGCCGAGCGTAACGGGATCGACGATTTCCAGATGCGAAGGGTTGGCGGTGAGCGACAGATGCACCTTGTTGCCGTCGAACTCGCGGTTCGACGAAGCGCCCAGGTGATATTTCACGTCGCCGGAACCTTCGATCTCGTCCGGCGTGGCCGAGCCGCCTTTGAACTCGTGGAACAGGGCGCGGTGCGGCTTGCCCATCACTTGCGTGAGCACGTTGAGGCGGCCGCGATGCGGCATACCGATGCAGATTTCCAGCACGCCGAGATTACCGCCGCGCTTGATGATCTGCTCCATCGCCGGAATCAAGGACTCCGCGCCGTCAAGACCGAAGCGCTTGGTGCCGGTGTATTTGACATCGAGGAATTTCTCGAAGCCTTCCGAACTCGATGAGCTTGTTGAGGATGGCGCGCTTGCCCTCGCGGGTGAAGGTAATCTCCTTGTCGCAGCCCTCGATGCGCTCCTGGATCCAGGCCTTCTGCGCCGGGTTGGAGATGTGCATGAACTCCACGCCCAGCGTCTGGCAGTAGGTGCGGCGCAGGATGGCAAGGATTTCGCGCAAGGTTCCGAATTCGAGGCCGAGCACCATGTCGAGGAAGATACGGCGGTCGTAGTCACCGTCGGTGAAGCCATAGGAAGCTGGATCGAGATCGGCCTCGTCCTTTTCGGGCTCCAAGCCCAGCGGGTCGAGCTTGGCGTGGAAGTGGCCGCGCATGCGGTAGGCGCGGATCAACATCAGCGCGCGGATCGAATCGCGCGTGGCTTGCGTCACGTCGGTGGCGGAAAGCTCCACGCCTTTGGCCTGGGCCAATGGACGCAATTTGGCGGAGATCTTGTCGCCGAGCTGCTTTTCGGTCTCGGCCCACTGGCCGTCGAGGGCGGCGACCAGGTCGCCGTTGGGCCGGATCGGCCAGTTCGGCTTCTGCCAGGAGGGGCCACGGGCTTCGCGGGCGACGATGGCAGCATCATCTTTCAGGCTCTGGAAGAACTCGCGCCACTCGGCATCGACGGCGGCCGGGTCGTTCTCGTAGCGGGCATAGAGATCTTCGATAAAGCCGGCGTTGGTGCCATAGAGGAAGGAGGTTCGGGCGAAAGCAGCGTTGGCGTCCTGGCGGGACATGGCGATCCAATTCCCTTGCGCGGGCGAAATCCGCGCGTTTTCTCGTGCGCGTTCCCTTGCACGGTCCATGCCGGCCCGTCCTGCCGACTCAAGCCCGCACATCGCCGACCCCCAGGCCCAGTCTGAGCCAGTTTCCGACGGTAGGGTTTCTTCTAAACCTATTTATGACGGGATTAAGTCTACAAAAGTCCTAAGGACTGAATCATAACATCAAGACTTCGACCAGCGTCGTGCCGCTCCGGCCCCCACTAATCCCCAATCCGATCGCGGTGCCGCAATTTTGGACGACGCGCCGGGCGGTCCCGCCCAAATCGGCGCCACGGGGTAGTCGAGCCGGCGGCAGTATTGTCCGGCCACCAGCGCGAGACTCCAGCGCCATCGAGCGCGGGTCAGCCCTTGAGCACTTCCACCAGGGTCTTGCCGAGGCGCGCCGGCGACGGGGACACTTTGATGCCGGCCGCTTCCATAGCCGCGGTCTTCGACTTCGCGTCCCCCTTGCCGCCGGAGATGATGGCCCCGGCATGGCCCATGCGGCGCCCGGGGGGCGCCGTGACACCAGCAATGAAGCCGACCATGGGCTTCTTGCGGCCGCGTTTGGCCTCGTCCTTGATGAACTGGGCCGCGTCCTCTTCGGCCGAGCCGCCGATCTCGCCAATCATGACGATGGACTCGGTCTTGGGGTCGGCGAGGAACATCTCCAGCATGTCGATGAACTCGGTGCCTTTGACCGGATCACCGCCGATGCCGACGGCGCTGGTCTGGCCGAGCCCTTCGCGGCTGGTCTGGAACACGGCTTCATAGGTCAGCGTGCCAGAGCGCGACACGATGCCAACCGAGCCCTTCTTGAAAATGTTACCGGGCATGATGCCGATCTTGCATTCGCCAGCGGTCATTACGCCTGGGCAGTTCGGCCCGATCAGCCGCGACTTGGAGCCCGACAGCGAACGCTTGACCTTGACCATGTCCATCACTGGGATGCCTTCGGTGATGCACACGATGAGCGGTATCTCGGCCTGGATCGCCTCGCAGATCGCGTCGGCTGCACCCGGCGGCGGCACGTAGATCACGCTGGCGTCGCAACCGGTCTTCTCCTTCGCTTCCGCGACGGTATCGAACACTGGCAGGTCGAGATGGGTCTGCCCGCCTTTGCCTGGCGAGGTGCCGCCAACCATCTTGGTGCCGTACTTGATGGCCTGCTCGGAATGGAAGGTGCCGTTTTTGCCGGTGAAGCCCTGGCAGATGACCTTGGTGTTCTTGTCGATGAGGATGGACATTAGGCGGCTTCCTTCACGGCCTTGACGATCTTCTGGGCGGCGTCATCGAGATCGTCGGCGGAGGTGACGTTGAGCTTGGACTCGGCGATGATCTTCTTGCCGAGATCGACATTGGTGCCTTCAAGGCGCACCACGAGCGGCACCTGCAGGCCGACTTCCTTCACCGCAGCCACGACGCCCTCGGCGATCACGTCGCACTTCATGATGCCGCCGAAAATGTTGACCAGGATGCCCTTCACGTTGGGATCGGAGGTGATGATCTTGAACGCGGCCGCCACCTTGTCCTTGGTAGCGCTGCCGCCGACGTCGAGAAAGTTCGCGGGCTCCATGCCGTAGAGCTTGATGATGTCCATGCTCGCCATGGCAAGGCCGGCGCCGTTGACCATGCAGCCGATCGAGCCATCGAGTGCGATGTAGTTGAGGTCGTACTTCGACGCCTCGACTTCCTTCTCATCTTCTTCCGTGAGATCGCGCAGCGCGACGATGTCGGGATGACGATAAAGCGCGTTGCCGTCAAAGCCGACCTTGGCATCGAGGCAGATGATCTTTTCGTCCTTGGTCACCACCAGCGGATTGATTTCGAGCAGGCTCATGTCCTTGCTGGTAAAGGCGTTGTAGAGCTTGGGCAGGATATCGGCGATCTGCTTGGCGAGATCGCCGGAAAGCTTGAGCGCCTGCGCCACGCGGCGGGCGTGGTGCGGCATGATGCCAGTCGCCGGATCGACGGAAAAGGTGAGGATCTTTTCGGGCGTCTTGTGCGCCACTTCCTCGATATCCATGCCGCCTTCAGTGGAGACCACGAAAGCGACGCACGACGTTTCACGGTCGATCAGCGCCGAGAGATAGAACTCGCGGTCGATGGCCGACCCTTCCTCGATGTAGAGGCGGTTGACCTTCTTGCCGTGCGGGCCGGTCTGATGCGTGACCAGCGTGGATCCGAGGATGCGGGTGGCTTCCTTCTTCACATCGTCGACGGACTTGACCACCTTGACGCCGCCGGCCTTGCCGCGGCCGCCGGCGTGGATCTGGGCCTTCACCACCCAGACCGGACCACCGAGCTCGTTGGCGCCCTTGACGGCTTCGTCGACGCTGAACGCGGGCACGCCGCGCGGCACGGGTACGCCGAATTCGCGCAATACCGCCTTGGCTTGATATTCATGAATGTTCATTCGAGCGTTCCATCCCTTGCCTGTCATGCCCCGCAAAAACGGGGCATCCAGTATTCACAAATCTCGCGTCCCTCGTTCACACGTCAACGCTGGCGATTACCGGATCGCCAGCTTCCGCGGGCGATGACAGTCGTGACTAAGCCAAGTTTGGTGCGATCTTCTTGCAGGCTTCTACCAGCGTCTGCACGGCCTCGGCCGACTTCTCGAACGCCGAGCGCTCGGAACCGTTGAGCTCGATCTCGACGACGCGGTCGACGCCCTTGTCGCCGATCACCACCGGCACGCCGACATACATGTCCTTGACGCCGTATTCGCCGTTGAGCCAGGCGGCGCACGGCAGCACTCGCTTCTTGTCGAGCAGATAGCTTTCCGCCATCGCGACGGCGGACGCGGCCGGCGCATAGAAGGCCGAGCCGGTCTTCAACAGGTTGACGATCTCGGCGCCGCCATTGGCGGTGCGCTTGACGATCTCGTCGACGCGCGCCTGCGTCGTCCAACCCATCTTCACAAGGTCAGGCACCGGAATGCCGGCGACGGTCGAATAACGGATGAGCGGCACCATGCTGTCGCCGTGGCCGCCGAGCACGAAGGCGGTGACGTCTTCCACCGACACGTTGAACTCGTCGGCAAGGAAATAGCAGAAACGCGCGGAGTTGAGCACGCCGGCCATGCCGATGATCTTCTGCTGCGGCAGGCCGCTGTATTTCTGCAGCGCCCACACCATGGCGTCGAGCGGATTGGTGATGCAGATGACGAAGGCGTCGGGCGCATATTTCTTGATGCCCGAACCGACCTGCTCCATCACCTTGAGATTGATGCCGAGCAGATCGTCGCGGCTCATGCCCGGCTTGCGCGGCACGCCGGCGGTAACGATGCAGACGTCGGCACCGCCGATCGCCTCGTAACTGTTGGTGCCGGTGAACGCGGCATCGAAGCCGTTGACCGGCGAGGATTCGGCAAGGTCGAGCGACTTGCCCTGCGGGATACCTTCCGCGACGTCGAACATGACGACATCGCCGAGCTGTTTGAGGCCAATGAGGTGGGCCAGGGTGCCGCCGATCTGGCCGGCGCCGATCAACGCAATTTTCTTACGCGCCATGGTGGGGAAACTCTCGATTTGGGATCGGGAACCGCGGGATGCGGGCCGATGGTGGGTTAACCCCTCAGGTGCGTTGCGGCAAGGCGTCGCTGGCGCGAGTCACAGGTCCGCTTCACGTGTATACATAATACCTAATACCACACTAGGCCAACGCCCTTGTCCAGCCCCTTTTTGCTTCTTGCGCGGGCAAGGGACGTCCTCCGGGACAAGACGGCTGCAACTGCGGTCGCTTTGGACGCGCTCGGAACGGTGCGAAGCCGCCGGAAAATTTTCGAGAAATCACTGAAACCAGTAGCGGCGGGCGAGCCAAATCGACAAGGAGAGGCCGACCAGCACCACCAGCACCCGCACGACCGGACGCGGCACGACGCGCGCGAGATAAGCGCCGACCAGCCCGCCGCCGATGGTGCCGGCCATCAGCGGCAGCGTCTGCGGCCACGGCACGGCGCCATGGCTGATGAAGACCAACGAGGCCACCATGCCGTTGAGGCTGGCGACGAAATTCTTCGCCACGTTGGCGGCGCGGTAGTCGCCGCCGGTCGCCAGCGAGAAGATGCCGAGCATCAGGATGCCGAGGCCGGCGCCGAAATAGCCGCCGTAGAACGACACCGGCAGCAGCGCTTTCAGGCTGCCGACGTTGAAGGTGATCTCGTGGCCGCGCTTCTCGGCACGCGCGCGGATCCATTTGCTGATGCGTTCGGAAAAGGCGAACAGCAGCGTGGAAAAGCCGAGCAGCACCGGCACCAGGCCGACGAAGACTCGCTCCGGCGTCAGCAGCAGGCAGGCGGCGCCGACGCTGGCGCCGACCAGGGAAAATGCGATCAAGCTGGCGAAGGCGCGGTTGAACGGCGGCAATTGCGAGCGGTCGGAAAGCGCGGCCAGCATGGTCGCCGGCATGATGGCGACGAGATTGCCGATGGCGGCCACCTGCGGCGATACGCCGGCGGCAATCAACGCCGGGTAGGTCACCACGGCGGCACCGCCGACCATGGTCGCGATGGCGCCGGCAATAAGCCCGCTGCCGAACAGCATCAGAACGATATGAATTGACAACACGAAAATCGAATTCCCGGCGGGAGAAAAATCAAGCTGTCATGCGCGGGCGTGCCCCGCACATCCCGCTTCCCCGGAGGTCCGCGCGACCCTCAGCGAGATCGCCGGGACTTGAAGCGTGAGGACAGCGCTTCGCGCCTTTTGCCCGGCGGCGACAAATCAAGCGTTAGAAGAATGCCTGAATCCCGGTCTGCGCGCGCCCCAGAATCAACGCATGGATGTCATGCGTGCCCTCATAGGTGTTCACAGTCTCAAGATTCGAGAGCACGCGCATTACATGGTATTCCTCGGAAACGCCGTTGCCGCCGTGCATGTCGCGGGCCGTGCGCGCGATGTCGAGCGCCTTGCCGCAGTTGTTGCGCTTCATCAGCGAAATCGACGGCGGCGCGGCACGCCCCGCTTCCAGCATGCGGCCGAGCCGCAGCGCGCCGGAGAGCCCCAGCGCGATCTCGGTCTGCATGTCGGCGAGCTTCTTCTGGATGAGCTGGTTGGCGGCGAGCGGACGATTGAACTGCTTGCGGTCGAGCGTGTATTGGCGCGCCGCGTGCCAGCAGAATTCCGCCGCGCCCATGGCGCCCCAGGCGATGCCGTAGCGCGCATTGTTGAGGCAGCCGAACGGGCCGGCGAGGCCCTTGATATTGGGCAACACGTTTTCGTCGGGCACCACGCAGTCTTCCAGCACGATCTCGCCGGTGATGGAGGCGCGCAACGAAAGCTTGCCCTCGATCTTGGGCGTGGAGAATCCTTTGGTGCCGCGCTCGACGACAAAGCCGCGAATGACGCCGTCGAGCTTGGCCCACACGACCGCGACGTCGGCGACCGGCGCGTTGGAGATCCAGGTCTTGGCGCCGTTGAGCTTGTAGCCGCCGGCGATCTTCTCGGCGCGGGTGACCATGGAGCCAGGATCGGATCCGTGGTCGGGCTCGGTCAAGCCGAAGCAGCCGATCATCTCGCCGGACGCGAGCTTGGGCAGATACTTCATGCGCTGCACTTCGTTGCCGTAGGCGTAGATCGGATACATGACGAGCGAAGACTGCACCGACATGGCGGAGCGGTAGCCACTGTCGACGCGCTCGACCTCGCGCGCGATCACGCCATAGGCTACGTATCCTAGCCCGGCGCCGCCGTATGATTCCGGGATGGTGGGGCCGAGCAGGCCGAGCTTGCCCATCTCCCGCATCATGTCGGGGTCGTTCTTTTCCTCGCGCCAGGCCTCGACCACGCGCGGCATCAGATAATCCTGCGCGAAGCCGCGCGCGGTGTCGCGCACCATGCGCTCTTCTTCCGTGAGATCGTGTTCGATATCGAGCGGATCTTCCCAGTTGAAGGCGGAGTCCTTCAGCATGGTGGGCTTGTGTTCGCGCGAAGCGGCCGCCTGCGACATGGGAATCTCCTTGGGAAGCTGTCGGGCCCCGCGACCCGCCGCAAGCCCCTTTCCGGGGCTCATTATAGACGACGCGGTGGGGCGGCAAGAGCGGCGGAATACGCGCGCCACCGGCTGACCGGATCCCTTCCGTCCAGGTCCGTCCCCGCTTGCACCGAGACCGGCGGTCGCTGGCCCCCGGCCGTCTCTCAGTTCACCACCGAAAGCTGCGACTTGTCGATCGCGCGCAGCACGCGGTCGAGCTCGTGGCCGCGGCGCACGATCAGGCCGGTGGCCGAGATCACGCTGTAGGCGCCCTGACGGCGCTCCAGCTTCGGATTTTTTTCAATGCGGTAGATTGGTACTTCCGACGCGCGGCGGAACACTGAAAACACGGCGCGATCTTTCAGGAAATCGATGGCATAATCGCGCCACTCGCCCGCAGCGACCTTGCGGCCATAAAGGTCGAGAATGCGGTTGAGTTCGCGGCGGCTGAAAGTGACTTGGTTGAGAGCGGCGGGCGCGTTGCGCGCCTGTGTGCCGCCCCCATGGGACTGGCTGGGATCGGCTTCGCCGGGACCGAACGTCATGCGGCGCCTCCTTTGCGTTTGTGTGACAATGATCGCGCCGGGCGCGGCTGACGGCAAGAGGCTCATTCGCCTAAAAATTGAAGCCACCCCCATAAAAAACCGACGGTATCGATCACGAACACGTCAAACCACACCACCAAAACGCCTAAATTCGGTCAACCGCAAGACATGGTGCGATGGGAAAAAGCGACCGTTGCCTCAAGGCCCGGTCGGTTCGAGCACCGGATTCCTCAGCCCCCCAGCCCCCCGGGGCTTGGTCGATCGGGCCCATTGAGTTCCGCGTACGGTTCAATCCCCTAAGTTCCTTCGGGCCGGCCAGTCAGCCGGCCCGATTTTTTTGGGCGTGTGCTAGCCCCGGCCTCATGGGGAGGAGCGTTGCAAAGAAGCGCGTCCCGAACGTCGCAAGTCGGGTTTATCCGACTTGCCCGTTTACGAGGCCGATCTCGCGTAAACCCGAGATCGGTGGACACCCCATCCTTCGAGACGGATCGCGGAGTTTCTCATCGGGCCGCGCTTGGCGCGGACCCTTTGGCGACGCTTCTCGGGATGAGCCGGAGAGATGCTGGGAAGTTTACCGCACCGCGGCGGCGGGCATCCGCGTCATGGCCGCGCCGAGGATCACGCCGGGCTCCTGCTTGCCGCCGCTCTGCAGCAACACCGCGGCTTGGTCGATGTCGACGAGCGAAAATTTGGAGTCCGGCAGTTCACTGATCTTGACGCGGAAGGTCTGCGCCTGTCCGTGCCAATCGCCGAGCTTGAACCAGCGCCGCACCACGTTGTGGTAAACGATGGTGCGCCCGCGGTTCTCGCCGCGCCCGATCGATACGCGCGCCTTGCCGGTCACAGGGCAGAGCCAGACTTCACCATTGCGATGCGCGCCCGTTGCTGCCGGCACGTTTACCGTGACGACGCCATCGGCGACGTGGAGGCTGACCGGCAAGCTAAGCGGGTCGGCTTCATGATGCGTCTTGGCGATGGCGCTTTCAATCGCGCCCTGATCGCTGCCGAGGGCATGCACCATACCGTTGACCACGACCTGCGGCGTATAAACTTCGCGGTCGCCGCGCGTGACCGCGTACTCGCTTTGGCGCACGGAGTTGCCGTGCAGTGCCAGCGTATCCTTCCAACCAAGATAATCCCAGTAATCGACCGGGAGGCTGAGGACGATCAGCGAGGGATCCTGCGCCAATTGACCGAGCAGACGATCGGCCGGCGGACAAGACGAACAGCCCTGGCTGGTGAATAGCTCGATGACCGCGCGCGGCTGACCTGCAAGCGCCGGCACGATGCCTACGCCGAACACAAGTGCAGCCGCGAAAATGAGGGGACGAACTTTCATGGCGATCATACCCATAGTCACCCCTGCCCAGGCTTGCATATTGGATGCAAGGGCGATCACTGGCTACTCACTTCGCAGTGAGCAACCAGGGAAGCTCAATCAAGCCGGCGAGAGGCGTTAACTCGCAAGATGGCGCAGGACGTACTGCAGAATGCCGCCGTTTTTGAAGTAATCGAGCTCATCCAGCGTATCGATGCGGCAGAGCAGCGGCACCCGCTTGAGCGTGCCGTCGCCCATGACGATCTCGGCGATCAAGCGCTGACGCGGTTTGAGCTCGCCGTGCAGTCCGCGGATGGTGACCTGCTCGTCACCTTTCATGCCCAGCGACTGCCAGGACGTTCCTTCCTCGAATACCAACGGCATGACGCCCATGCCGATCAGGTTGGAACGGTGGATGCGCTCGAACGACTGCGCGACCACCGCGCGGACGCCCAGTAAGACCGTACCTTTCGCCGCCCAGTCGCGCGAGGAACCGGTGCCGTATTCCTTGCCGGCGAAGATGACGAGTGGGACGTTCTCCTCTTTGTACTTCATCGCCGCGTCGTACATGGTCATGCGCTGCTTGGACGGATAGTGGATCGTAAATCCGCCCTCCACGCCCGGCACCATCTGGTTCTTCAGCCGGATATTGGCGAAGGTGCCGCGCATCATGACCTGATGATTGCCGCGGCGGGTACCATACTGGTTGAAGTCCTTCGGACGCACCTGATGGTCGCGCAGATACTCGCCGGCCGGGCTCTCTTGCTTGATCGAACCCGCCGGCGAGATGTGGTCGGTGGTGATCGAGTTCGAGCAAGAGCGCCAACACGCGCGCCTCGACAATATCCTCGATCGGCTTCTGGCGCTTGTCCATGCCTTCGAAATAGGGCGGGTTCTGCACATAGGTCGAACGGTCGTCCCATGCGTAGGTCAGGCCGCCCTTGACCGCGATCTTGCGCCAGTTGGCGTCGCCCTTGAAAACGTCCGCATACTTCTTGGCGAAGATCGTCTTGGTGACGTTCTTGGTGACGAAGCTGCCGATCTCCTTATTGGACGGCCAGATGTCCTTGAGGAACACCTTCTTGCCCTTCTGATCCTCACCAAGCGGCTCTTTCGCCACGTCCACCTGCATGGAACCGGCGATCGCATAGGCCACCACCAACGGCGGCGACGCGAGATAATTGGCGCGCACGTCCGCATTGACGCGGCCCTCGAAGTTTCGGTTGCCCGACAGCACGGCGGCAGCCACCAGATCGTTGTCGTTGATAGTCTGCGAGATTTCTTCCGGCAGCGGGCCGGAATTGCCGATGCAGGTCGTGCAGCCGAAGCCCACGAGGTTGAAGCCGAGCTTGTCGAGGTCCTTCTGCAGACCGGACTTCTCGAGATATTCGCCCACCACTTGCGAACCGGGCGCGAGCGAAGTCTTCACCCAGGGCTTGGCGGTGAGACCTTTGGCGGCGGCCTTGCGGGCGAGCAGGCCAGCGCCGATCATCACGTTCGGATTGGACGTATTGGTGCAGGAGGTAATCGCCGCGATCACCACGTCGCCGTGGCCGAGATCGTAGTTCTTGCCTTCGACCGGCACGCGCTTGGCCATCTCGTTGGCCTTGTGGAACTCCTTTTCCATCGACGCGGTAAAGCCGGACTTCACGTCCTTCAACGCGATGCGGTCCTGCGGCCGCTTGGGGCCGGCGAGCGAAGGCTCAACGGTGGAGAGGTCAAGCTTGAGCACGTCGGTGAAATACGGATCCGGCGTCTTCGCCGTCCGGAACATTCCCTGCGCCTTGGAGTAGGCCTCCACCAGCTTGATCACCTCGACCGGACGGCCGGTGCTCTTGAGATAGACCAGCGTGTCATCGTCGATCGGCGAGAAGCCGCAGGTTGCGCCGTACTCCGGAGCCATGTTGCCGAGGGTGGCGCGGTCGGCGAGGGTAAGATGAGTGAGGCCGGGACCGAAGAACTCAACGAACTTGCCAACCACGCCGCGCTTACGCAGCATCTCGGTGGCGGTAAGCACCAGGTCGGTGGCGGTGACGCCTTCTTTCATGCGGCCGGTGAGTTTGAAGCCGATCACTTCCGGCAACACCATGGAAAGCGGCTGACCGAGCATGGCCGCTTCCGCTTCGATACCGCCGACGCCCCAACCGAGCACGGACAAGCCGTTCACCATCGTCGTGTGCGAGTCGGTGCCGACCAGCGTATCGGGATAGGCCACTTCCATGGCCTGCTCCTTGCCGTCGGCCTTGACCTTGTCCTTCTTCGACCACACCACGCGCGACAGGTACTCGAGATTGACCTGATGGCAGATGCCGGTGCCGGGCGGCACCACGCGGAAATTGTCGAACGAGCGCTGCGCCCATTTGAGAAACTTGTAGCGCTCCTGGTTCTGCCGATATTCCTCTTCGACGTTCTTCTTGAAGGCTTGATTATTGCCGAAGAAGGTGACCGCCACCGAATGGTCGACCACCAGATCGACCGGAATCTGCGGGTTGATTTTCTTGGCGTCGCCGCCGAGCTGCTCCATCGCGTCGCGCATGGCGGCGAGATCGACCACCGCCGGCACGCCGGTGAAGTCTTGCATCAGCACGCGCGCGGGGCGGAACGCAATCTCATGGCTCGACGACTTGGTCTTCAGCCATTCGGCGACCGCTTTAATGTCGTCCTTGGTGACCGTGCGCCCGTCTTCGTTACGCAGCAGGTTCTCCAACAGCACCTTCATCGAGAACGGCAGGCGCGAAATGCCCTTGAGCCCGTTCTTCTCGGCGGTGGGAAGGCTGTAATAGGCGTAGGCCTTGCCGCCGGCCTTAAGCATCTTGCAGCAACGAAAACTGTCGAGCGAAGTCATGTCGGATGTTCCGTTTCCCTGGCGGGTGGATTACCGCGGCCCTGCCCCAAGTTATTGGCGTTACGCAATTTTTCTCGCCAGACAAGACACGCGGCCGAATTCGATTTAGGTAACGCCGCCGGTCGGGGCTTATAAGGTCTTTTCGCGGTCGACGCCACAATTCTTGGGAATGTTGCAGCCATGCGCCGAGATTCATGTTTTTCAGACGCTGAAAGCGGCCGGCGCCCGCCCGGGACGCAAGTACCCTGATGCGCCTTGCGGTCGACAACCTTGCGTGTATTCGCGGCGGACGGGTAGTGTTCACCGGCCTGAACTTCAGCGTGGCGGACGGCGACGCCCTTCTCGTCACCGGCCGCAACGGCGCCGGGAAATCCTCGCTGCTACGGGTGATCGCGGGGCTGGTGCGGCTCGCGGACGGCAAGCTCACCCTGGAGGGTGGCGATCCGGAGGCGACCATCGGGGAGCAGGTCCACTATCTGGGCCACCAGGATGCACTGAAGCCGGCGCTTTCGGTCGCCGAAAATCTGCGCTTCTGGGCGGCCTATCTCGGCAATGGCGCCGGCGATATCGACCCGGCCCTGGAGGCGGTGGCGCTTAACTCCCTCGCCGGCCTGCCGGCGGCTTACCTGTCGGCGGGCCAGCGGCGGCGGCTGTCGATCGCGCGGCTGCTGGCGGTAAAGCGGCCAATCTGGTTGTTGGACGAGCCGACTTCGGCGCTCGATGCCGCCTCGCAGGAGCGGCTGGCGGGGCTGATGCGCCAGCATCTGGCGGGTGGCGGCATGATCGTCGCCGCCACGCATGGGCCGATCGGGCTCGAGGCGCCACGCGAACTGCGAATGGGCCCGGCATGAAAGCGTTTACCGCGCTCTTGATTCGCGACATGCGGCTCGCGGTGCGAGTCGGTGGCGGCGCGCTGATGGGCGCGCTGTTCTTCCTCATCGTCGTAACCATGGTGCCGTTCGCGGTCGGACCCGACCTGAAATTGCTGGCGCGCATCGGACCGGCGATCCTGTGGGTGGGCGCGCTCTTGGCGAGCTTGCTGGCGCTCGACCGTTTGTTCGCCATGGACCACGACGACGGCGCGCTCGATTTGTTGATGACCGGGCCGATCCCGCTGGAATTGGCGGTGGCGGCCAAGGCCATCGCGCACTGGCTGACCACCGGATTGCCGCTGGTGCTGATCACGCCGCTGTTGGCGCTCATGCTCAATGTCGAGATCGGCGCCATGGGGCCGCTGATGCTTACCTTGCTAGTGGGCACGCCGGCGCTCACCTTCATCGGGCTCATCGGCGCGGCATTGTCGGTCGCGCTGCGCCGCGGCGGGCTGCTGCTGGCGGTGCTGGTGCTGCCGCTGACCATTCCGGTGCTGATTTTCGGTGTCTCGGCGGCCAACGCGGCGATCGACAAGATCGCGCCCTTCGGCCCACCTTTCACCATTCTTTGCGCCTTGACCTTGATGAGCCTGGTGCTTGGGCCGGTGGCGGCGGCGGCTGCGCTCAGGCACGGACTGGAGTGAGGGCGCCAAGCCATGCGACAAGCCCACCGTTGCCCGGGCCCATGCCTGTGATTAAGTAACCGCCAATGGCCATTATCGATCTCGCCAATCCAACGCGATTCTTGCGCCTGGTCGACCGCGTGCTGCCGTGGTTGATCGCGCTCACGGTGGTGTTGTTCGCGGTCGGGCTCTACCGCGCGGTCAACGCACCGGACGACTATCAGCAGGGTGCCACCGTCAAGATCATGTATCTGCACGTGCCGGCGGCCTGGCTCGGCATGATGGGCTGGGGCCTGATGAGCATCGCCGCGCTCGGCACATTGGTGTGGCGACATCCGCTTGCCGACGTCGCCGGCAAGGCGGCGGCGCCGATCGGGGCGGCCTTCACCTTCATTTGTCTCGTTACCGGTTCACTCTGGGGCCGGCCGACCTGGGGCACTTATTGGGTGTGGGACGCGCGGCTCACCTCGATGCTGGTGCTGCTGTTGCTCTATCTCGGCGTCATGGCGCTGTACTGGACGGCGGAAGATCCCGGCCGCGGCTCGCGCGCGGCGGCAATTCTGTCGCTGGTCGGCGCCATCAATCTGCCGATCATCAAGTTCTCGGTCGACTGGTGGAACACGCTGCACCAAGGCTCGTCGGTGTTCCGCATCGGCGGCTCGACCATCGCACCGTCGATCCTGTGGCCGCTGATCATCATGGCGCTGGCCTTTACGTTTCTGTTCTTCACGCTGCATCTCGCCGCCATGCGCAACGAGATCTTGCGCCGGCGCGTGCGCACCATGCAGTTGATGCAGGCGCAGGAATTACCTGCATGATCCCGAAAAGTGGGCACCGGTTTTCGGACAAGACCATGCGGAAAGGAAAAAACGCATGACGATGACTTTCGCGCAGGAGGCCGGCTTCATCGTCGCGGCGTACGCGGTGACGGCGTTTGTGGTGGCGGCTCTGATCGCCTGGGTGGTGCTGGACTATTCGGCGCAGCGGCGCATGCTCGGTGATCTCGAGGAACGCGGCGTTGGCCGGCGTTCAAGCCGCGCAATGGACGCATCATGAGCGCGGCCACCCCGGGCGAACGCCCCAGCAATATGCGGCGCGGCATATTGGTGTTGCTGCCGCTGGTGACTTTTCTCGGCCTCGCGACACTGTTCTACATGGGCCTGCGCGACGGCGATCCCTCGATCCTGCCGTCAGCGCTGATCGGCAAGCCGATGCCGAAGACCGACTTGCCGCCGATCGCAGGGCTCGCGCGTGATGGAAAGCCGGTGCCAGGGCTGAACGACGCAACGTTCAAAGACAAGGTGACGTTGGTCAACGTCTGGGCTTCGTGGTGCGTGCCCTGCCACGATGAAGTGCCGTTCCTGGAACAGCTTTCACACAACAAGGGCTTCCAGCTCGTCGGCATCAATTACAAGGACGCGCCAGCCGATGCGCGCCGCTTCCTCGGCCGCTACGGCAATCCTTATGTCGCGAGTGGCGCCGACCGCAGCGGCCGTGAGTTCGATCAACTGGGGTGTCTACGGCGTGCCGGAGACTTACGTGATCGACCGCAGCGGGCACATCACCTACAAGCTGGTGGGGCCGATCTCGGCGGCAAACCTGCAAGGCGCTCTGATGCCGGCGGTCGAGAACGCGCTGGCGAAAAAATAGATCCGGCTACTCCCCCTCGCCGGACGGCGCTTCTTCTTGGTTCGTCGCGTAGCGCATCAGCAGCGGATATTGCAGCGCGCCGAACAGGAAAGTGAGCGGCACCACGCCGAACAATTTGAAGCTCACCCAGGTGTCGGTGGAGAAGTTGCGCCAGACGACCTCGTTCACCACGGCGAGAAAGAAGAAGAATATCGCCCAGCGCCAAGTCAGCTTGCGCCAGCCTTCTTCGGTTAGATCAAATACCGAATCGAACAACAGGCCGAGTAGCGGCTTCCCCATCAAGAG
The DNA here is from genome assembly GCA_963732895.1 of uncultured Pseudomonadota bacterium. Lineage (GTDB taxonomy): Bacteria > Pseudomonadota > Alphaproteobacteria > Rhizobiales > Xanthobacteraceae > Pseudolabrys. Next base: position 644,856 of record CAVTBG010000015.1, read on the forward strand.
CCCGACCACCAGCGCGCTGCCGAACAACAGATAAATGATGGTGGGCTTGAGCTTGATGAACAACTCGTCGTGCAGGATGAGCGTGAGGCCGCCGAAGATGAGGACGATGACGGCGGTGACCAGCGGCATCACCTCGATCCGGCGCGTCTTCACATAGGCGAACGCGAGCGCCGCCAGCACCGCCACCATGAAGCCGCCGGTGGCGGCGAATATGCCGAACTTGGCGTTGGCGGCGAAGAACAGCACCAGCGGCCCGATATCGAGCACCAGTTTGAGCGTGGGGTTGAGCTTTTGTTTCTCGGCCATAACGTGGTTTCTACTCCAGCCCTACAATGGCGCGCGCGTAATCGCGGGCAGTGAAAGGTGACAGGTCCTCGACGCTCTCACCGACACCGATGAAGTGCACCGGCAGGCCGAACTTGGACGCAATCGCAACAAGGATACCGCCGCGCGCGGTGCCGTCGAGCTTGGTCATCACCAGGCCGGTAACTCCGGCGGTTTTCTGGAAGATTTCGACTTGGCTCAACGCGTTTTGGCCGACGGTGGCGTCGAGCACCAAGAGCACCGCGTGCGGCGCCTCGGGCTCCACCTTGCGGATCACGCGCACGATCTTTTCCAGCTCACTCATCAACTCGGCGCGGTTCTGCAGGCGGCCAGCGGTGTCGATAAGCACCACGTCCACGCCTTCCGCGTTGGCGGCGGCGAGCGCGTCGAAAGCAAGGCCCGCGGCGTCGGACCCTTGCGTGCTGGCTTTCACGGTCGCGCCCGTGCGCTCGCCCCAGATCTTGAGCTGCTCGATGGCCGCGGCGCGGAAGGTGTCGCCGGCAACCAGCATCACGCTCTTGCCTTCGGCGCGGAAACGGACCGCAAGCTTGCCGATGGTCGTGGTCTTGCCGGAACCGTTGACGCCGGCGACCAGCACCACGAAGGGTTTGGCGGTAATTTCGAGCGGTATTGCCACCGGCGCCATCACCTTCTCGATCTCGGCGGCGAGCAGGTTCTGCAGTTCCTCGGGCGCGATGCCCTTCTCATAACGACCCGTACGCAAGGTTTCGACAATGCGGTCGGCGACATCGACGCCGAAATCGGCGCGGATCAGTTCATTTTCGAGCTCTTCGAGCGTTGAGGCATCAAGCTTGCGCTTGCTGACGAGGTCGGCGATAGCGGAGCCGAGCGACGAAGACGTACGCTTCAGGCCGCCGCTCAGGCGCTTCCACCAGCTCGTTTTCTGCGTCGTGTCGTCCATGATAGGTCCTTACGCCGCGCCCCTGATACCCGTTTCGGCGCTATTTGGTAACTGAATATGACGGCGGAAGAGATGCTGGCCCGCCTGCTCTACCGCGACGGGCTGATGCTGGTGGTCGACAAGCCAGCCGGCTACGCCGTGCACCGCGGGCCGAAAGGCGGCGAGGCGCTGGAGGATTATTTCGACGCGCTGCGCTTTGGGCTGCCGCGCGCGCCGGCGCTTGCCCACCGACTCGACCGCGATACCTCCGGCTGCCTGGTGCTAGGCCGCCATCGCAAGGCGCTCGCGGCGCTCGGCAAGCTGTTCAAGCAGGGCAAGGTCGGCAAGACCTATTGGGCGGTGGTGGAAGGCGGACCGGAAGCCGACGAGGGCCGCATCGATATCGCTTTGTCGAAGCGCGACGAGAGCCGCGGCTGGTGGATGAAGGCCGACCCGCATGGGCTGCCGTCGGCCACGACATGGAAAGTGATGGGGCGGGACGATAGCGGGCGCACTTGGCTCGCTTTGGAGCCGCTGACCGGCCGCACGCATCAACTGCGCGTGCATTGCGCCGAGATGGGCTTCCCCATCGTCGGCGACACGATCTACGGAAACGCGTCACGAACGGGTGGCCCGCCGCTGCACCTGCATGCGCGCGAGGTGACGGTGCCGATCTCCAAGAACAAGCCGGCGGTAACCGTCACCGCGCCGGTACCCAAGCACATGCGTGAACTGTTGAGCGCGTGCGGGTGGAAAGACGAGTTCAGTAAAGCTGCGCCTTGATGCGCTCGGGCAGGGCGCGGTCGTAAGCCTCGCCGCCGAGCTCACCGTGGCTGAGATCGGCGATGATGGCGCCGGTCGAGGGCAAGCTCTTTCGGTCGATTCTTGTCGCCTCATCCCACAGCTTGGAGCGCGCGATCGCCTTGGCGCAGTGGAAGAAGGCTGTCTCAACATGGATCAACATTACGCTGCGCGGCAGCTTGCCGTTGATGGCGAAACCTTGCAGCAGATCCGGATCGATCGAGATCGACGCGCGGCCGTTCACCCGCAGCGTCTCGCTGACGCCGGGGATAAGAAACAAGAGCGCAATGCGCGGGTCGCGTATGATGTTGCGGAAGCCATCGATACGGTTGTTGCCGGGCCGGTCGGGGATGGCGATCGTCTTGTCGTCGAGGACATGCACGAAGCCGGCGGGATCGCCCTTCGGCGAGCAGTCGAGCCCTTCCGGACCGCTGGTGGCGATGGCGACGAAGGGCGCCGCTTCGATCAGCTTGCGATAGTTGTCGTTGATGCGGTCTATTTCCTTGATGACCGCCGGACCGTGCGGCTTTCCGTAATGGGCTTCGAGCTGCTCAACGGTGGTCAAGAGATGATCGCTCGCGCTCATTCGATCATTTCCTTTTGCCCTTATGCTGCAAGTAATTGCCGGCCGTCATGATCGGCGATGATGAGGTCGAGGATTTCGCCCGGGGCTACCGCCGCCGCCAAACGCACCGGCGTGAACTGCTCGGTGCGCGCCAGCGCCGCCGACTCGGCGAGCACGCGGCGCATGGCGCCGACCTCATTGGCAAGATGGGCGCGCAGCGCGGCCTCGCCCTTTTCCCTGAGACGGCGCGCGCGCTCCTTGGCGACGGCACGGTCGACCTGCGGCATGCGCGCGGCCGGCGTACCGGGCCTGGCTGAGAACGGGAACACGTGCAATTGCGTCAGCCGGCATTCGTCCACCAGATCGAGCGAGCGCGTGAAGGCTTCCTCCGTTTCGGTCGGGAAGCCGGCGATGATGTCGGCGCCGAACGCGACGTCGGGGCGCAAACGCCGCACCTGGTCGCAGAACGCAACGGCGTCGCCACGCAAATGCCGCCGCTTCATGCGCTTGAGGATCAGATCGTCGCCGGCCTGCAGCGACAGGTGCAGATGCGGCATCAGGCGCGGCTCGCTGCCCAGCGCATCGAGCAGATCGGCGTCCGCCTCGACCGAGTCGATAGAAGAAAGCCTCAACCGCGCCAGCTCCGGCACCTCGCGCAGAATTCGCTTCACCAGCGCGCCCAGGCGCGCTTCGCCGGCGCGGTAGCTAGTGATGTCGACGCCGGTGAGCACCACCTCGCGGTAACCGTTCTCCACCAGCCGGCGTACCTGCGCCACCACGTCCACCAGTCCAAGCGAGCGCGAATTGCCGCGGCCGAACGGGATTATGCAGAAGGTGCAGCGATGATCGCAGCCGTTTTGCACTTGCACAAAGGCGCGGGCGCGCCCGTCGATGCTATCGATTGAATGCGCGCGCATATCGCGCACGGCCATGATGTCGGAGACGGCGACCTTTTCGCCGGAAGCCCACGCGCGGGCGTCAAGCTTTTCCTCGTTGCCGATGACGCGATTCACTTCCGCCATACCGGCGAAGTCTTCCGGCCCGGTCTGCGCCGCGCAGCCGGTGACGACGATCCGCGCGTCCGGACGTTCGCGCTTGAGCCGCCGAATCGTCTGGCGCGCCTGGCGCACGGCTTCCGCGGTGACCGCGCAGGTGTTGACCACCACGGCGTCGGCAATGCCGGCGGCATTCGCCTCGCGTTTGATCACTTCCGACTCGTAGGTGTTGAGCCGGCAGCCGAAGGTGACAACGTCGATGGTCACGGCGCGGCAACCTTCTCGAACAGCGCCGGATCGAAACTGTCTTCGAATTCGAATTCCACCGGGCCGGTCATCAACACATGGTCGTCGGCGCGCCATTCGATTATGAGTTCGCCGCCCGGCAGCGTCACGCGCACCTTGCGCTCGGTGCGCTTCAGCCGAGCCGCCGCGACGACCGTGGCGCAAGCGGCCGAACCGCAGGCCTTGGTGAGGCCCGCGCCGCGCTCCCACGTGCGGATGACGATTGAGCCGCGGTCGACGATGTGCGCGACCGTGATGTTGGCGCGCTCCGGGAAGATGGGATGGTTTTCAAGCAGCGGCCCGAGCCGCGGGAGATCGTAGGCGTTCACGTCGTCGACCCAGAAGATCGCATGCGGATTGCCCATGTTGACGACCGAGGGCGAATGCAGCACTGGCGCGTCGATTGGGCCGATCTGCAATTCGATCATACGCGTGTCGCGGAATTCTTCCGCCAGCGGAATCTCGTTCCAGGCGAAACGCGGCCGGCCCATGTCGACAGTAAACAGGCCGCCTTCGCCCTTCCAGCAATTGACGATGCCGCTGGTGGTCTCGAAGGTAAGGGCGTCCTTGCCGCCGTGCCTGACGACGTAATCGGCGACGCAGCGCATGCCGTTGCCGCAAGCGCCGGCCTCCGAGCCGTCATTGTTGAAGATGCGGATGTAGCCGTCGGTGCCGGGGGTGCGCGCCGGGTAGATCGCCATCAGTTGGTCATAGGGTGCGCCGCTCGGGCCCGCGGCGGCGCGTGCCTCCTCGGGCGCGATCTTGGCCCCGCCAGCACGCAGGTCGACGACGACGATCTCGTTGCCGATGCCGTTCATCTTCACGAAAGCATGATTAGCGAGCGCGCCCATGGAATTGACTTGGAACCGACTGCAATTGTGGCTGTTGTGGTCTACCCTGCCCGGGTTTGGCCCGTTTTATATGGCCATTGGGGCCGAAAAGACAGGGGCTTATGCCTAACAGACCGCCCGCCGCTCCGTAGAATAGGCCGCCCGCCCCCTCCCCCCGGCGGACAAATCGATCGTGAACGTCTATGTTCCGGTGAAATGAGCATGCCGCACCCACGCACCACCGTTCTCGCCGCCGCATTGCTGGCGGCCTCATTGGCGACCTTGGCCCTGCCAGCGCAGGCCGCCGAGCGCGTGATTACCGTCACCGGCCACGGCATGGTGGCGGTCGCGCCGGATACCGCGATGATCGGGATCGGCGTCACCAGCCAGGGCAAGACGGCGCGCGAGGCCAGCGCGGCCAACGCGCTGCAGATGACCAAGGTGCTCAACGCGATCGAACAGAGCGGCATCGCCAAGAAGGACATCCAGACTTCGCGGCTGTCGCTACAGCCGCAATACGACCCCAAGAACGGCACCAACCGGCTGCTGGGCTTCCAGGTGACCAACCAGATCACCGTGCGCATTCACAAGATCGGCGACCTGCCGTCCATCCTCGACAAGGCGATTTCGGCCGGCGCGAACGAGATGTCGGGCATCTCGTTCCTGGTGTCTGGGGAGTCCAAGGCGCTCGATCAGGCGCGCGCCGACGCGATCGCCGACGCCCACCGCAAGGCCGTGCTCTACGCCAAGGCCGCCGGCGCTACTGTCGGCAAGGTGGTGGCGGTCACGGAGCAGGGGTCGAGCCCGCCGCCGCGTCCGTTCCAGGCCATGCGCGCGAGCGCTGGCGCCGCGCCGGTGGCACCGGGCGAACAGATGCTGCGGGCGGCAGTGACGGTGAGCTACGAGCTGGGGCCGTAAGCCTCCACGGACTGGCGGCGAGCGGCCACGCGGTCAGCCGCCGCAGACCGCGGCCCGCCCGAGAAGAAAGGCCTTCTCGCGCTCGTTCAGGGTGAGCGCGGCCGCGCGTTCGAACTGGGCCTTGGCTTCGGCGAGCCGGCCGGCGCGAAACAGGAAATCCCCCTTCGCCGCCGGCAACGGCGCATAGTTGCGCAAGACCGGAGATTCTTCGATCTCGTCGATGAGCGTCAGGCCAGCCTCCGGGCCGAAGGCCATGCTGTGGGCCACCGCCCGATTGAGATCGACCACCGGCGACGGCATGATGTCGCACAGCATGTCGTAGAGCGCCGCGATCCTTTTCCAATCGGTCTCTTCCGCTTTGCGTGCCCTGGCATGGCAGGCCGCGAGCGCGGCCTGCAGAGCATAGGGCCCATTGGCGCCACCGAGCGCCTCGGCGCGTTCGAGGGCGGCAAGACCGCGGCGGACCAAAAGCTGGTCCCAACGGGCGCGGTTTTGCTCGGTGATCGGGATGAACGAACCGTCGGACGCGGTGCGGGCGTTGAGACGCGACGCCTGGATTTCCATGAGCGCGAGAAGGCCGAAGACCTCGGCCTCATCCGGCATCAGACTGACGAGGATACGGCCCAAACGTTGGGCTTCGGCGCATAAGGCCGGGCGGATCAGATCCTCGCCGACGGTGGCCGCGTAGCCTTCGTTGAAGATCAGGTAGATGACCTCAAGTACCGAGGCGAGGCGTACATCGCGTTCTTTGCCGCGCGGTACTTCATAGGCGAGGCCAGCATTGCCGAGCGTCTTTTTGGCGCGGACGATGCGCTGGGCAATGGTCGCTTCGCTCGACAGGAAGGCGCGGGCGATCTCGTCGGTCGTCAGCCCGCCGATCAGACGCAACGTCAGGGCCGCACGCGCCTCGCGCGACAACACCGGATGGCAAGCAGCGAAGATAAGGCCAAGAAGCTCGTCGCCCAGATCATCGTCGAGCGTGGCTTCGATATCTTCGATACTGGTATCGCGCTCATCCTCAAGGTCGCGACTGATCTCGGCATGCTTGCGCTCGACCATCTTGTAGCGGCGGAACGTGTCGACGGCGCGGCGCTTGGCGGCCGCCATCAGCCAAGCACCGGGCTTATCCGGCACGCCGGTCTTCGGCCATTCGGCGAGCGCGGTGACGAGCGCTTTCTGCGCCAGTTCTTCGGCCAAACCGACCTCGCGCACCATGCGGGCCAGGCTCGCGATGAGCCTAGCCTGTTCGATCCGGAAGACCGCTTCAATCGCTTGATGGGTTTCGGTCGCTGCCACACATCCCGCTTAAGCGAGCGAAGCGGGCCAACGCAAGCCACGGCGGGGGACGCGGCAAGCCGCGCGCCCGTCGTCGTCACCGCGCTTCAGCGGTCCTTGATCTTGTCGCGGACCCGGTCGTGGATTTCGGTCGCTTCCGGCGGCATTGCCTCGGCGAGGTCGGCCATCTCGTAGAATGGCCGGATTTCGATCTCGCTTGGGCCCGACATGGGGTTGGGACAGCGCTTCACCCACTCGACCGCCTCGGCCATGTCCTTGACCTCCCAGAGCCAATAGCCGGCCACCAGTTCGCGGGTCTCAGCGAAGGGACCGTCGATCACGGTTCGGCTCGGCCCGTCGAAAGCCACCCGCTTGCCCTGCGAGGAAGGCTTCAAACCGTCGCCGGACAACATGATGCCGGCCTTCACCAGTTCCTCATTGAACTTGCCCATCGCCACGAACATCTCGGCCGTGTCGGCCGTCGGCTTGATCCCCTCTTCGGAGTCCTTGGTCGCCTTAACCATCACCATGACACGCATCGTCTTTTCTCCTTTGTGCAGCGGAGGCCACCCGCGGCCTCCCTGCTCACACGACGAACGAGACCCGGCAGGATCGACAGCCTGCCAAAACTTTTTGCGAAAAATTGGGGCTGGTTCCCCGGGCCGCCGGAACCCACCCCATAAACACATCAATTCGACGTAGAATTCAGGTCGGCAGCCTAGCGCACCGGAATGACAGCGGAATATCAATGCCTTGACTCCGCCATACCCCGCCCCTAGGTTCCGCGCGTTCTCGATAGAGACGTGAAATTCAAGCTCCGCCGCCCGGTCCTTTGAGAGGCCGGAGGTTCCCGCCCGACAGCGCGATGCGCCCTCGGGCGTCATTTGTGTTTGAGGTTTTCCCTCTCCCTGCGAGGCGAGGCGAAAGGAAAGTCGGATGTTCGATAGCCTGTCGGATCGCCTGAGCGGCATCCTCGACCGCCTCACCCGGCGCGGGGCGCTGACCGAGGCCGACGTCGACGCGGCGCTGCGTGAGATCCGCCGCGCGCTGCTCGAAGCCGACGTCGCGCTTGATGTCGCGCGCGAGTTCACCACCAAGGTGAAGGAGCAGGCCGTCGGCATCGAGGTGATGAAGTCGGTCACGCCGGGCCAGATGGTCGTCAAGATCGTGCACGACCAGCTCGTCCACACACTCGGCTCCGACCGGCAGAGCATCGACCTCAACGCCGCGCCGCCGGTCGCCATCATGATGGTCGGCCTGCAGGGCTCCGGTAAGACCACCACCACCGCCAAGATCGCACGCCGGCTCACCGACCGGCAGAAGCGCAAAGTGCTGATGGCCTCGCTCGACGTGCGCCGTCCGGCCGCTATGGAACAGCTCGCCGTGCTCGGGCGCGACGCGCAGGTCGACACGCTGCCGATCGTCGCCGGCCAGACGCCACCGCAGATCGCCAAGCGCGCGCTCGAAGCAGCGCGCCTCGGCGGCTACGACGTGGTGATGCTGGACACCGCCGGCCGCACCACGCTCGACGAAGCCATGATGGCGGAAGCGGCCGACGTGAGGACGGCCGCCAACCCACATGAGGTTTTGCTCGTCGCCGATTCGCTGACCGGCCAGGACGCCGTCAATCTGGCGCGCGCCTTCGACGAGCGCGTCGGACTGACCGGCATTGTGTTGACGCGCGTCGACGGCGACGGCCGCGGCGGCGCCGCGCTCTCGATGCGCGCGGTCACCAACAAGCCGATCAAGCTGATCGGCACCGGCGAAAAGCTCGACGCGCTGGAAGACTTCGACCCCGCGCGTATCGCCGGCCGCATCCTCGGCATGGGCGACATCGTCGCGCTGGTCGAGAAGGCCGCCGCCACCATCGACGCCGAAAAGGCGATGCGCGCGGCCGAGAAGATGCGCAAAGGCCAGTTCGACCTGGCCGACATGCGGGAGCAGCTTCAGCAGATGCAGGCGATGGGCGGCATCGGCGGTCTGATGGGCATGATGCCCGGCATCGCCAAGATGAAGAACCAGATCGCCAATGCCGGGCTCGATGAAAGCGTCCTCAAGCGGCAGGTTGCGATCATCGACTCCATGACTCCGCGGGAGCGGCGCAACCCGGACATCCTGAAGGCCAGCCGCAAGAAGCGCATCGCCGCCGGCTCCGGTACCTCGCCGGAACAGATCAACAAGCTGCTGAAGATGCACCGCGGCATGGCCGACATGATGAAGGCCATGGGCAAGGGCAAGCGCGGCCCGCTCGCCGGCCTCGGTCAGATGCTCGGTTTGGGCGGCGGCATGCCGTCGCCCGAAGAAATGGCCAAGCTCGCCGAGAAGATGCCTGGCGGGATGCCCGGCGGAATGCCCGGTCTGCCGCCGAATATGCCCGGCCTGCCACCGAACTTCCCCGGCGCCGGCCCGAGTGGTTTGCCGGGCCTGGGCGGCGCGAAATTGCCCCCGGGTTTTCCGGGATTGGGAAAGAAGAAATGAACTCTCGCATCACCTTAAGACGCAAGCCGAGGAACGCGGCAAACGACGAAGGGTGACGGATCAAATCAAAACGCGTTCAAACTGAATACTGAGAAAGGAAACTCTGAAATGTCTCTCGTTATCCGCATGGCCCGCGCCGGCACCAAGAAGCGGCCGTTCTATCACATCGTCGTCGCCGACTCGCGCTTCCCCCGCGACGGCCGCTTCATCGAGCGGCTCGGCTACTTCAATCCGCTGCTGCCGAAGGAAAAGACCGAGCGCCTCAAGTTCGATATCGAGAAGGCGCAGGAATGGATGAAGAAGGGCGCGCAGCCGTCCGACCGCGTCAAGCGTTTCCTCGACGCCGCCGGCGTGTTGAAGCGCGAGGCGCGCAACAACCCGGAGAAGGCGGTGCCGCGCAAAGAGCGCAAGGTGCAGGCCGAGGAAGCGCTCAAGGCCAAAGAAGCCGCCGATGCCGCCGCCAAAGCCGCCGCGGCCGCCAAGGCGGCCGAGCAGGCGGCGGCGAGCTGATCGCGGCTTAACCCGCCGTGGCCGGGCGCGTCTGCGTCGCGCGTATCGGAGCCGCGCATGGCGTGCGCGGCGAAGTGAGGCTGTGGTCGTTCACGCAAGTGCCGGACGCGATCGCCGATTACGGGCCGCTTGAGACCGACGACGGCAAACGGCGTTTCGAGATCGCGAGTATGCGCGCGGCGAAAGATCACTTCGTCGCGCGCTTGAATGGCATCGACGACCGCAACGCGGCGGAAGCGTTACGCAATCTCGAGCTTTACGTTCCGCGCGATCGGCTGCCGGTGATCGAGGAGGATGACACCTTCTATGTCGCCGACCTCGTCGGCCTCGACGTGGTGACGGCGGACGGTGATACACTCGGCAAGGTGACGGCGGCGCATAATTTCGGCGCCGGCGACATCATCGAGATCGCACCCTCCGACGGAGGCGTACCGCTGCTGCTGTCCTTCACAACAGCCAATGTGCCAATGGTGGATGTGAAGGCGGGCCGCATCATTGTTGCGGTGCCTGGGGAAATCGAAGCCCGCGAAGGCTGAAAGGTCATGGCCATGTGGCGCGCATCGGTGTTGACCATCTTTCCGGAGATGTTTCCCGGGCCGCTCGGCGTGAGCCTGGCCGGCAAGGCACTCGCGTCCGGCATATGGTCGCTCGACGCGCATGACATCCGTAACGCGGCCACCGACAAACACCGCACCGTCGACGACACGCCTGCCGGCGGCGGCCCCGGCATGGTGATGAAGGCGGACGTCTTGGCAAGAGCTTTAGATAATCTCGCGCTCGATGCCGGGCCGCACGACACGCGCCCGCGCCTGTTGATGAGCCCGCGCGGCAAGCCGCTGGCGCAAGCGCGCGCCGCCGAACTGGCACAGGGACAGGGTGCGGTTATTGTCTGCGCCCGCTTCGAGGGCGTCGACGAACGGCTGATCACCACGCGCAAGCTCGAGGAAGTCTCGCTCGGCGATTTCATTCTCTCCGGTGGCGAGATCGCCGCGCTGGCGCTGCTTGACGCGTGCGTGCGGCTGTTGCCGGGCGTCATGGGCAAGGAGGCCTCCGCCGCGGAGGAAAGCTTTGCCGACGGCCTGCTCGAATACCCGCAATACACCCGGCCGCCGGTGTTCGAGGGCGAGCCGATCCCCGAGGTGCTGCTGCACGGCGACCACGGCAAGATCGCCCGCTGGCGGCGCGAGCAGGCCGAGCGCCTCACCCGCGAGCGCCGCCCCGACCTCTGGGCGGCCTACCGCGCGCGGAAGGGGGAGTGAGCGCCAAAAAGTCCAAGCCCGGCCCAAGCCGGGCCGGATCCGCGCCAAAGCCGGCCTTTGCGGGGGCCCCTGAGTTGGGCGCCCCGGGTTCCCGGACCCCTGCCCCCGCAACAAAACGCATGACAAAGGGGCCGGCTTGCAGTAGAAGCCCGCCGACCCATTCAGGACCTTGAAATCAAGCACCGCGCGCCGGATGCTGGCGCTGCCGAGGGAGATATTCCCATGAACCTCATTCAGACGCTCGACCAAGAGCAGGTCGAAAGACTGTCCGCCGGCAAGGAAATCCCCGAGTTCGGCCCGGGCGACACCGTGCTGGTGAACGTGAAGGTGGTGGAAGGCGAGCGCAGCCGCGTGCAGGCCTATGAGGGCGTGTGCATCGGCCGTTCCGGCCGCGGCCTGCACTCGAACTTCACCGTGCGCAAAATCTCGTACGGCGAGGGCGTGGAACGCGTGTTTCCGCTCTATTCGCCGATGATCGACTCGATCAAGGTGGTGCGCCGCGGCAAGGTGCGCCGCGCCAAGCTCTATTATCTGCGCGGCCTGCGCGGCAAGAAGGCCCGCATCGCCGAGGCGACCAGCAGCACCGGCGCCGAGACGGCCGCCGCCGGTAAGTAATCGCCGCCTCACGGCGGACTTCAGTGAAGGGGCCGCTCGCGGCCCCTTTTTCGTGGCTATTCGCCCGCGTTGTCGGGGCCGGCACAAGCGGCTATATAAACGCCATGGTTTCTAAGGCTCAGCGGATCATTCTTTCGGACCACACGCGGCTGCCCTGGCGGTTCTTCGGCCGGCTGGCGGTATGCGCGCAGGCCGCGCTTTGATCGCTTGGTCGGCGTTAAGCGCCGGCCGGTTGCCTAGCCATCTCTCTCATTCCATTAAAGCCGAGGCCTTCGAGTCATGAAACCGCGCACGCTGTACGACAAAATCTGGGAAGACCATCTGGTGGACGAGCAGGACGACGGCACCTGCCTGCTCTACATCGACCGCCACCTCGTGCACGAGGTGACGTCGCCGCAGGCGTTCGAGGGCCTGCGCACCGCCGGCCGCAAGGTGCATGCGCCGGATAAGACGCTGGCCGTGGTCGACCACAACGTGCCGACGCACGACCGCAAGAACACGCACAATCCCGATCCGGAAAGCATCACGCAGATCGCCGCCCTGGCGCAAAACGCCAAGGATTTCGGCATCGAGTATTACGACGAGTTCGACAAGCGCCAGGGCATCGTCCACATCATCGGACCGGAGCAGGGCTTCACATTGCCCGGCACCACCATCGTTTGCGGCGACAGCCACACGGCGACGCATGGCGCCTTCGGCGCGCTCGCCTATGGCATCGGGACTTCCGAAGTCGAGCACGTCTTGGCGACGCAGACGCTGATCCAGTCGAAGTCCAAGAACATGCGCGCGACCGTTGAGGGCAAATTGCCGGAGGGCGTCACCGCAAAGGACATCATCCTCGCCATCATCGGCGAGATTGGTACCGCCGGCGGCACCGGTTACGCGCTGGAATATGCCGGCGAAGCAATCCGCGATCTGTCGATGGAAGGCCGCATGACCGTCTGCAACATGTCGGTGGAAGGCGGCGCAAAGGCCGGCTTTATCGCGCCCGACGAGAAGACCTACGAATATCTCAAGGACAAGCCGAAGGCGCCCAAGGGCAGGCTATGGGACCAGGCCATGCGCTATTGGGAGACGTTGCGCTCCGACGACGACGCGCATTTCGACCACGAGATCCGGCTGCACGCCAACGAGTTGCCGCCGCTGGTCACTTGGGGCACCAGCCCCGAACAGATCGCTTCGATCTCCGGCCGCGTGCCGATCGCCGCGGATATCCGCGACGAGCACAAGCGTCATGCCGCCGAGCGCTCGCTCGCCTATATGGGCCTCAAGGGCGGTGAGAAGATCACCGACATCAAGCTCGACCGCGTGTTCATCGGCTCCTGCACCAATGCGCGCATCGAGGACCTGCGCGAAGTGGCGCGCGTGGTGAACGGCAAGACCGTCAACGGCAACGTCAACGCCATGATCGTGCCGGGCTCGGGGCTGGTGAAGGAACAGGCGGAAGCCGAAGGGCTCCACAAAATCTTCAGAGCCGCGGGCTTCGACTGGCGCGAGCCGGGCTGTTCGATGTGCCTCGCCATGAACCCGGACAAGCTGGCGCCGGGCGAACGTTGCGCCTCGACGTCGAACCGCAACTTTGAAGGCCGCCAAGGCCACAAAGGACGCACCCATCTAGTGTCCCCCGCGATGGCCGCGGCGGCGGCAATCGCCGGGCATTTCGTCGACATTCGCGAGTGGAAGTAACTTGCTTTATCCCTCCCCCGCTTGCGGGGGAGGGACTAAGAATGCCTCACCAACAGCGCCAGACGCGGCGCCAGTGCCGGCGGCCATAGCGCCAGTAACGCGTGCGCACCCAACCGCAGCGCGGCGGCGGTGCGTAGTACCCTCCGTAATAGGGTCCCCCATAGCCGAGGCCGAAGCCGAGCGCGAAGCCCGGGCCCCAGCCACCGTAGTAGCCACCGCGGTAGCCACCGTAATGGCCGCCGCCTCCGTGATAATAGCCACCGCCTCCGTGATGGCCGCCGCCGTGGCCGCCATGCTGCGCTTGCGCGGCGCCCGGCAGCGCGAGCGCGAGACCGGCGGCAAGTGCCGCGCCAACGAAAAGCTTTGCTAGCTTAGACATGATCGATCCTCCGCTGCCCCCCTAGCCCGGAAATCTGGCCCCAAAGATAACGAACAATCGCGGAAAAAGTTTTCTTAAATGCAAACAGGTGCAAACGGCCGGCCGGAACCGGTTTAGTCTTCCCACCAGCAGCGCCTCTGCGGCGTGATCACCGTACCACTGGGCCGATATTCTTTCGCAAGCCAGGCGACGCAGTGGCGGGTGGCATTGGGGCTAAGGTGACGATGGCGCGGATGGATGATGACCTGCGGTCGGCGCTGGGCGACGACCTGGCGCGTCGTGTGGTTGGCGTCCTGGGCGGCCGCCGGCGGCAGGCTAACAGCCAGCAAACCGCCAGCCATCACAATCAATCCCAAGCCAACTGCCAGTCTCGCCATCGCGCGCTCCATCATCGTGCGGGGCGACGTTAACAGCCGCTAGCGGTCATTCCAATAACGTGCGTCGCCATCCTAGGTCGCGTACCGCCGATGCCGCAACCAGGAAGACTAAACAACTTGGCTGGGACCAAGGGGCCCCCTAAATGAGCCCCATGCACGAACGCTCCGACCCTCCGGCGACCCGCGGGCGGCTTTCCGCCCCGACGCTTGGGCAATTCGAGGACCTGGCGGCGGCGGCCTACGCCCGGCTACCGGCCGACTTCCGCGAACTGTGCGAGGACCTGGTGATCCGGGTCGAGGATTTTCCGACGTCCGAGGTGCTGGCGCGCATGGGGCTCGCCAGCCCCTACGACCTCCTCGGCCTGTTCCAGGGCGTCGGGCTGCCGTTCCGGCCGGAGACCGGCGTGTCCGGGCTCATGCCCAACATGATCTGGCTCTACCGCCGGCCGATCCTGGCCTATTGGAGCCAGAGCGCGGACAGCCTGGAGGCCATCGTGGCCCACGTGCTGGTGCACGAAATTGGCCACCATTTCGGCTTTTCCGACAACGACATGGAAGCGATCGAAGCTCAGGCGGATTGAAAGAGGCAACGACGTGCGCGGAGAGTGCATGTCAGACGGCAGGCCGGAGCTATTGACGAGCGCAGCGGGTGTTTTATGAACAGGGGCCGTTCAAAAACCAAGGCGGCCGGGAGTTCAGCCAGTATGGAAAAGTTCACGGTTCTCGAGGGCGTCGCGGCGCCGCTGAAGATGATCAACGTCGACACCGACATGATCATCCCCAAGCAATACCTGAAGACCATCAAGCGCACCGGACTCGGCAAGGGCCTTTTCTCAGAGATGCGCTTCAAGGACGATGGCAGCGAGAACCCCGATTTCGTGCTCAACAAGTCGGCCTATCGCAACGCCAAGATCCTGGTCGCGGACGACAACTTCGGCTGCGGTTCGAGCCGCGAGCACGCGCCCTGGGCGCTGATGGATTTCGGCATTAAGTGCGTGATCTCCACCTCGTTCGGCGACATCTTCTACAACAACTGCTTCAAGAATGGCATTTTGCCGGTCCGCGTATCGCCGGAAGATCTGGAGAAGCTGTTCGATGACGCCGAGCGCGGCGCCAACTCGACGCTGACCGTCGATCTCGAAGAGCAGGTGATCCGCGGCCCGGACGGCGGTGAGGTCAAGTTCGACATCGACCCCTTCCGCAAGCACTGCCTGCTCAAGGGCCTCGACGACATCGGCCTGACCAAGCAGAAGGCGGGCCAAATCGCGAGCTATGAAACGAAAGTCGCTGAGGCGCGGCCTTGGGCGTGACTTGAACGGCATCTCGTCAAAGCCGACCGATCGAGACTTTCATGGCCCGCGAAAAGCGGGCCATTCGACGTTAGGGCCATCGCGGTGAACCGCCGGGGCCCATTGCGGATGGATCGGCGCAAATCGAAGCGAATTTTATTCTTTTTTTGTTCACTAAAATGCAGATTAACGCCGTAACAGGCCGCCAACAGATCCCCGCTACAACTCGTGCGTCGGAAGTAGAAATACGTAAGGCAGCCGATCATGACGCGATATTTCTTCGATATTGTGCGCGATGCCTCGTGCACCCACGACTTTCACGGACGCTACTTCTGGACGGCAGAAGAGGCCCGCGACATGGCGGAAACGGTGTCCCTCGATCTCGCCTGTTCAGAAAAGGACGAATGCATCGGTTCCGAAATTCAGGTGCGTGACGTCAAAGGCGCGCTGCTCTATTCGGTGCCGGTGCGCGCGGCGGAGGCCGTCTTCGCCTGATTGGCCGGCGGCCGTGGGCGGTCAAGCCCGCGCTGCAATCGCTTCCGCAATCGCCACCGTGCGGCGCCCCATCTCGGCATGCAGGCGCTCGACCATGCGGCCGTCGATCGAAACTACGCCCTTTCCCTTATTCTCCGGCAGATCGAAGGCGGCGATCATCTTGTGCGCCCAAGCCAACTCCTCCTCCGACGGCGAGAATGTGTTGTTGCAGGGCGCGATCTGGTTGGGGTGGATCAACGTCTTGCCGTCAAAACCGAACTCGACGCCTTGCGTGCACTCCATCTGGAAGCCATCGCTATTGGCGAGGTCGTTGTAGACGCCGTCAAGAATGTCGATGCCATACGTGCGTGCGGCGGCCACGCAGGTCGAAAGCCAACCCAGCATCGGCACGCGGCCCGGCACCAGCCGTGCACGCGTCTCCTTGGCAAGATCGTTGGTACCCATGACGAAGCCGGCAAGCCGTGACTCCGAATCATGTGCCTCGGCGGCAATCGCGAGAATGTTGAAGATTGCGAGCGGCGTTTCGATCATCGCCCAGACTCGCGTCTTGTGGTCGGTGCCCATGTCGAGCAGGCGGCGCCCGATACGCTCCAGCGTCTCCGCGTTCTGCACCTTGGGCACCAGGATAGCGTCGGGCGCGGCAGCCGCCGCGGCGGCGAGATCATCGGAATGCCAGGGCGTATCGATGCCGTTGACGCGGATGAACACTTCGCGCGCTCCGAAGCCGCCGGCCTTCACCGCCGCGCAAACCTGATCGCGCGCCGCTTGCTTAGCGTCAGGCGCGACCGAATCCTCCAAGTCGAGGATAACGCCATCGGCGGCGAGCGTTTTCGCCTTCTCCAGCGCGCGGGCATTGGAGCCGGGCATGTAGAGCACGCTGCGACGCGGACGGATGGTCATTCGGTCACTCCCTTGTCGATCGCGCGCCAGCCTACCGTTTGGGCGGCACGCGTGCCACTGTGCGCTCAATGCCAGAGGTTTCCGAAAATGGATGGCTCGCCGGTGTCGACGGCTGTCCGGCGGGATGGGTCGCGGCCTTCGTGCAGCCGGCGGGCGAGCAAGGCCGGCTCGCGGTGTTCGCGCGCTTCGCCGACGTACTGGCGGCGCCGGAGCGCCCGGCGATTGTCGCGGTCGACATGCCGATCGGCCTGCGGAGCGCGCAGGCGCAGGCGGCCGTGCGGCCGAGAAGGCGGTGCGGCCGTTGTTGGGCGCCAGGCAGTCTTCGGTGTTCTCGGTGCCATCGCGGGCGGCGATCTATGCCGGGAACTATGCAGAAGCGTGCCTGGTGTCGCTGGAAACTTCCGAGCCGCCACGCAAGGTTTCCAAGCAACTGTTCAACATCGCGCCGAAGATCCGCGAGGTGGACGGGGTGCTGCGCGCCGATCCCGCGCTGATGGCGCGCGTCCACGAGGTGCATCCCGAACTGGCGTTCTGGCGGCTCAACGACGGGCGCGCGCTCGACGAGCCGAAGAAGGTGAAGAGCCGGGCCTTTGGGCCCGGGCTCGCCCTTCGACGCGAGCTCTTGAAGGCGGCGGGGCTGCCGTCCGCGCTGGTTGCCGCCGCGCCGCCGAAAGGCGCGGCCAAAGACGACGCCATCGACGCCCTCGCCTGCGCCGCTATCGCGCGTCGCCTGCATGCCGGCGTGGCGCGGCCATTTCCCTATCCCCCGCCACGCGACGCCTATGGCTTGCCAATGGCGATCTGGGCGTAAATAAAGCCCGCCAGGAGCAACGCACGATGGAATTCCCCAAGCGGCTGATAGATGGTTACACGGCCTTTCTGAGCGAACGGCTGCCGTTGGAGCAGAGCCGCTTCCGCGATCTCGCCGAGACCGGGCAGCGGCCGGAGATCATGGTGATCGGCTGCTGCGACTCGCGCGTTTCGCCGGAGGCGATCTTCGACGCCCGGCCGGGCGAATTGTTCGTCGCGCGTAACGTCGCCAATCTCGTGCCGCCCTACACGCCGGATGGCGCCACGCGCGCCATGTCAGCGGCGCTCGAATTCGCCGTGCAGGCGCTGAAGGTGAAGCACATCGTGGTGCTGGGCCACGCGCAATGCGGCGGCATCCGCGCCTTCGCGGAACAGGCGGCCCCGCTGTCGCCGGGCGATTTCATCGGCCACTGGATGGCACTAATCGCGCCGGCCGCCGAGACGGTGGGCGCGCGCGCAGACGCGGCGCTCGCCGATTACCTGACGCGGCTGGAACAGGCCTCGGTGATCAAGACGCTCGACAACCTGATGACCTTCCCGTGCGTGAAGATCCTGGCCGAGCGCGGGCGACTCGCACTGCACGGGGCTTATTTCGGCGTCGGCACCGGCAAACTGTCGGTGCTCGACCGCTCAAGCGGCGCGTTCGTGCCGGTCGCCGCGGAACAGTACGCCAAAGCTTTCGACGTGCCGCGCTTTTAGACGCTTGCCTTACAACGCCCTGCGGGTTCATTCAAATTTTCCGATCATCGATTACCAATGATTAACCCTCGAGCACACGCGCGGCGTTGCTGAAAATCCGCGGTTCTCGCCTAACGCGATGGTAATTTCCGGCTGCTACCTGATGCGGGTCACGTCACCGGAACCGTTCCTGCATGGTAGAGCGATCGGTCATCGCCAAGCTCGAAGGTAACTTCGCCTCGGGCTCGCCCGAAAAGCAGCTGGAGGTTCTCCGGCATGTGACCGATCTGTTTTTGATCGGCGCCAAGGGCTATTCCGACGAGCAGGTCGATCTGTTCGACGGAGTGATTTCCCGGCTCGCCGACCGGATCGAGGTCCGGGCGCGGGCTGAGCTTGCCAGCCGGCTGGCGCCAATCGAAAACGCCCCGCCGACCACTATTCGTCAACTCGCCCGTGACGACGCGATCGAAGTGGCCGGGCCCATTCTCACCCAGTCACCACGCCTGACCGAGCAGGACTTACTCGCGCTTGTCGGCGACCACCGTCAGGACCGGCTGCTCGCCATTTCCAAGCGCGCGTCGCTCAGCGAGGACGTCAGCGACGTTCTGGTCGCGCGCGGCAATCGCGAAGTCGTTCTGTCAGTTGCAAGCAACCAAGGCGCCCGCTTCTCCGACAGTGGCTACGGCACGCTGGTGACCCGCTCGATCGATGACGACGTGCTCGCCTCCTGTGTCGGCTCGCGCAAAGATATTCCGCGCGAGCATTTCCGCACTTTGATCTCGAAAGCCTCGGCCGTGGTGTACGAGAAACTGGTGGCTGCCAATCCCGAAGCGGTGCGCGAGGTGCAGGAAGTACTGACCGGTATCACCGGCCAGGAAGTCGCACCCGCGCCCAACCGCAACGACGCCGGAACGAAATTCGACGTCGCGCAGCTCAGCGGCCGGCCGCCCGACGCCGTCATACTTGAACTCGCCGCCAGTGGCCGCCGCGACGACACGATCTCGGCGCTGGCCGCGCTGTGCCGGGCGCCGCGCGAGCTGGTGGCAAATGTCATGACCGACCGCCGCGGCGACAACGAATTCCTGCTGTTGCTGACCCGAGCCGCCGGCCTGTCATGGCCGACCACGCGCGAGATCTGCTTGCTGCGCCGGAGCCCCGCTGGCATGTCGCAGCAGGACATCGATGCCACGCGCCGCAGCTTCGAAAAGCTCCGCGCGGATACCGCGCAGCGGGTGATCTCATTCTACAAAGAGCGCCATTCCGCCTTCTCCAGCTTCCAGCGGTTGGCGGAGCGGATCGACGACAAGGACGCAACGCCGCGCTTCGCCCGGCCGGCCCAGGCGTCGTAAGCCGATCAAGCGGCATAAAGCGGCGGCGGTGCTCTTTACGCGGCTTTCTTTTTGGCTTGGATCAGTTTGCGGTTTATCAGCACTTCGGCGATCTGCACCGCGTTGAGGGCCGCACCCTTGCGCAGATTGTCCGACACGACCCACATCACCAAGCCGTTATCGACGGTCGCATCCTCACGGATGCGGCTGATGTAGGTCGCGTCCTCGCCGACGCATTCATAGGGCGTCGTGTAGCCACCGGGCTCGCGTTTGTCGATGACGAGGCAGCCGGGCGCCTTGCGCAGGATTTCGCGCGCCTCGTCCGCCGAGATCGGGTTCTCGAATTCGATGTTGATGGCTTCGGAATGGCCGACGAACACCGGCACGCGCACGCAGGTGGCGGTGATCTTGATCTTCGGGTCGAGTATCTTCTTGGTCTCGACCACCATCTTCCATTCTTCCTTGGTGTAGCCGTCGTCCATGAAGACGTCGATGTGCGGGATCACATTGAAGGCGATGCGCTTGGGGAACTTCTTGTTCTCGATCTCGCCGAGGGTGAACACCGCCTTGGTCTGCGAGAACAGTTCGTCCATCGCGTCCTTGCCCGCGCCGGAAACCGATTGATAGGTCGACACCACCACGCGCTTGATCTTGGCGGCGTCGTGCAGCGGCTTGAGCGCGACGACGAGCTGGGCGGTGGAGCAGTTCGGGTTGGCGATGATGTTCTTCTTGGCGAAGCCCGCGACGGAGTCAGCGTTCACCTCCGGCACGATCAGCGGCACGTTTGGATCCATACGCCAAGCGCTCGAATTGTCGATAACAACCGCCCCTTGTGCGCCGATCTTGGGCGACCATTCCTTCGACACCGAGCCGCCGGCCGACATCAGGCAGATGTCGACGTCGGAGAAGTCGTAGTGGTCGAGCGCCTTCACTTTCAGGATCTTGTCGCCGAACGAGCACTCCGTTCCCTGGCTGCGGCGGGAGGCGAGCGCCACCACCTCGTCGGCAGGGAATTCCCGCTCGGCCAGGATGGACAGCATCTCGCGTCCGACGTTGCCGGTGGCACCAACCACCGCGACCTTGTAACCCATTGTTAACTCTCCGAAAAATTTTACCGGGCGCTTTTGCGTTGGCGCAACCGGGCAGCAGCGCTTCTAGGCGAGAAAGGCACCCAAGACAACGGCGGCACGTTGGTAGCGTATATGCATCCCGCCTTGCACTCCTGGCGCGACGAACTGCCTGGCTCCCTGGTGCGCATGCTCGCATATCTGGGGGCGGCGGCGGTGCTGTCCATGGCCGGGGCCCATCTTTTTCAGACCTCTACCGCACTCAAGGTGCTGACGCCGGCGCCGCGCGACTCCTGGATCGATATCCGCAAGCCGTTTCCGGCCTTCACTTTGTCGATCCCCGAAGCCGCCGACGCCCCCTCCCACTACGCGATCCGGCACAATGTCGAGGGTGGCGGCCGCAAAGACATCCTCAGTTTGGGCCAGCCTAACAGCGCAGACCCCTATCTGGAGGCTCGAATCTACCGGCCCGGCAGCGAGATCCGCCAATTCCCCACCGCCAGCGCCGAGATCGCCAACAGTGCCGGCGCGCTCGGACCCATCGACATGCGCAGCGAGGCGCCGCTCATGAGCAAGTTCGGGCCGTTCGCGGTCATCGCTTTCGACACCGACCAAGGCCCGCCGCGCCACTGCCTCGGGTTTGTGCGGTCGTACGATAATCCGCGCCTGCAGCTTTCCGGCTGGTTCTGCCGCGGCGGGGATTACATCGAGCGCTCGATGCTGGCCTGCGCGCTCGATCGGCTGACGCTGCTGTCGGCCGGCAGCGCGCCCAAGGTGGGCGCGCTATTCGCAGATGCGGAGTTGCAGCGCCGGTTCTGCGGCCAACGCGACCCCATACTGACGCCGACGCCGGCATACCGCACGCTGTGGAAAGCGCTGCCGAACCGGCCGATGCCACGGCGTATCGGCCGCTGAGCGCAACCGTGTTCGCCGCGACACGTGGTGCAACTTAGTCCTCAAGGGGGGGACAAATCGCTGTGAATTTGGCTATTCGGGGGAACCGAAGCGCGCTAAAGTGCCTTCCGACTAGGAAATAGGTGAGGATCATCATGCGCTTGAACCACATCGCCGTTGCGCTGGCGTTTGCTGGAGCTTTGGGCCTTACGGCCGCCCCGGCCACAGCAGCGCCCCGGCACAAGCGCGTGTATTCGAACCGCGACCATACTGTTGTCGTCACCCACGACGAAGATGGCCGCACACGGACCCGCATCATCATCCAGAAGCGCTCGTTTCTCGACCCTGGCACCGAGCCGCTGCCGAGCGAACGTAGCACGCTCGACTACATTCAGCGCCCGAACCAACGCGCTGACGACGTGCTCGACAACACGGTATTCGGCGGCAACGAAACCGCCCTGCCCGGGCCGTGGACGCTGTCGGGCCCGCATAATCCGTGGATCGATTTCAATCGCTAATTCTATTGGCCCAATAACCGGCGTTCGTCTCCGCGAAAGCGGGGATCCCTCACTTTTTTCATGACGATCGCCGGATTCCCGCTTCCGCGGGGAATGAACGGAGTATAACTCGTCTCAGGCCAAGACCTTCTCCAGCTCGGCAACGATCGCCGAACCCATCTCTGAGGTCGAAACCGCCTTGGTGCCCGGCGCGGCGATGTCGCTAGTGCGCAGGCCCTGGTCGAGCACGGCGGCGATCGCCTTATCGATCGCATCCGCCTCCTTACCCATGTCGAATGAGTAACGCAGCGCCATACCGAATGACGCGATCATCGCGATCGGATTGGCGACGCCCTTACCGGCGATATCGGGCGCCGAGCCGTGCACCGGCTCATACAGCGCCTTGCGCTTCTTGGTTTTGGGATCGACCTCGCCAAGCGAAGCCGACGCCAGCATGCCGAGCGAGCCGGTGAGCATGGCGGCGATGTCGGACAGGATGTCGCCGAACAGGTTGTCGGTGACGATGACGTCGAACTGCTTGGGATTGCGCACGAGCTGCATGCCGCCGGAATCGGCGAGCTGGTGCTCGAGTTGTACGTCCTTGAACTCTCGTTCGTGCACCTGCGTCACCACTTCCTTCCACAGAACGCCCGTCTTCATGACGTTGTTCTTTTCCATGGAGGTGACCTTGTTGCGCCGCTTGCGGGCGAGCTCGAAGGCGACACGCGAGATGCGCTCGATCTCGTAGGTGTCGTAGACCTGCGTGTCGACGGCACGCTTCTGGCCGTTGCCGAGATCGGTGATGGTCTTGGGCTCGCCGAAATAGACGCCGCCGGTGAGCTCCCGCAATATCATGATGTCGAGGCCTTCGACCAGCTCGCGCTTGAGCGAAGAGGCATCGGCCAGCGCCGGATAAGTCACTGCCGGACGCAAATTGGCGTACAGCGCGAGGTCCTTGCGCAGGCGCAACAGGCCGGCCTCGGGCCGCGCCTCGTAAGGCACCTTGTCCCACTTCGGTCCGCCCACGGCGCCGAAAATGACCGCGTCGGCGGCCTTGGCCTTTTCCATGGTCTCGTCGGTGATCGATACCTGGTGGGCGTCATAACAGGCGCCGCCGACCAATCCATCCTCGGTCGCGAACTTGTGCTGGCCCTTGGCGTTGAAGAAATCGATGAGCCGCTTCACCTCGGCCATCACTTCCGGGCCGATGCCGTCGCCGGGGAGCAGCAGGAGATTGTGGGTTGCCATACGCGTTACCTCGTTCGCCAATTCGCAATATTTCAGTCCGCAAACGGGGCGGGTGCCGGCCCGGATGACGGCGGTGGAGATTGTCGCGGGAATTGCTAAAGGGCCACGCCGCCATTGGCAAGGCGTTGCCACCGTCCCACCATGTTGCCCGGGTTCAATGGCCGCAGAGACGACGGCGGGACTGTCATGATGGGATTTTACAACAACTGGCTGCTTCCCAGGCTCTGCCATCTGTCGATGCAGAGCAAACGCCTGCTGCCCTACCGGCAACGGGTCGTCGGCGCCGCGGAAGGAGACGTCCTCGAAATCGGGATCGGTTCGGGCCTCAACTTTACGTTCTACGGCCCCAACGCCCGCCGCGTGTTTGCGCTCGAGCCGTCACCGCACCTGATCGAGATGGCGCGCCGCGCCGCGCGGAAGGCGTCCATTCCGGCTGCTTTTCTCGAAGCCTCCGCCGAACAAATCCCGCTTGATGCGCGCAGTGTCGACTCGATCGTTATGACCTGGGTCGGATGCAGCATTCCGGACGTTGACGCAGCGCTGCGCGAGATGCGGCGGGTGCTGCGGCCGGGTGGACGGCTGCTGTTCGTCGAGCACGGCCGCGCGCCCGACGCTGGCGTCGCGCACTGGCAGGAGCGGCTCAACCCGTATTGGCAGCGCCTGTCCGGCGGCTGCCATCTGAACCGCAAGATCGTCGATCAGTTGCCCGCGGCCGGTTTCCGCGTCGAGCAACTGGAGACCGGCTACCTGCGCGGCCCCAAGGTTCTGACGTTCCTTTACGAGGGCAGCGCGACGTTTTGAGGTGACACGCCGGTGTCGCCCGCGCTGCGTTTGGGCGATAGTGGTGTCTCATGCCCAACGCCGCCGTCGCGCTCGCCCTCACTGCTGCATTCTGCTTTGGGCTGGGGCTGATCCTGTCGCAGATCGGCTTGCGCGGCATCCCGCCCGTCGGCGGCGCGGCCATCGCTATTCCGACCTCGACGGTACTGCTTCTCGCCGTTGCCCCGTTCAGTCTCGATACGAGCGCATGGTCGTGGCCGGCGGTGGCGATCTTTGCCACGGTCGGCGTGCTCTATCCCGCGGCCGGCACCTTGCTCACCTTCGCCGCCAATCGCCGGATCGGACCGGTGATCACCGGCACCTTCGGCAATTTCGCGCCAATCTTCGCGGTGACGCTCGCCGTCCTGTTCCTCGGCGAGCCGCTGCGGCCGGGGCAGATGTCGGGCCTCGCCGTCATCTTCGCTGGCGTCATGGTGCTGACGGTCCCGCGCGGCGGCCCGGCTATCCATTGGCGCTCGTGGTATCTGGTGCTGCCGCTCATGGCTTCGGGCATCCGCGGGCTGGCGCAGCCGAGCATCAAATACGGTCTCACACTATGGCCGAGCCCGATCGCGGCGACGCTCATCGGCTATTCGGTGTCTGCGGCAATCGTGCTCCTGGTGGCGCGCAGGCGCACCGGCCGCTGGCTCGCCGGGGGTCCGACGCCGTCAAAACTCGCTTTCGCGGGCGTGGGCGTGGCCAATGGACTGGCCGTGCTGCTGCTCTATCTCGCGCTGGCGCGCGGGCCGGTGACGCTGGTGTCGCCGCTCATCGCCACCTTTCCGCTGGCGACCATCGCTATCAGCGCAGCGCTTTACCACCACATCGACGGCGGGTGGCGGCTTGTCTTCGGCGTGGCGCTGACAGTTGCCGGCGTGGCGCTGCTGATCGCTGGCTGAGCGGCGCCGCGCCGCCCGCGCCCCACTTATCGACGCTCCGGCTTTTGCGTGAAACTATTGTGCCCGATCAAGCGTCATCAGGCCGCGACAGCCAAGGATGCGATGATGACCGAACGCCGTACCAGAATCGTGATCGTGGGGGCCGGATTTGCCGGCCTGGAAGCTGCCAAGGCGCTGCGCCGCGCGGACGCCGACATCGTCGTCATCGACCGGCAGAACCACCACCTTTTCCAGCCGCTGCTCTATCAGGTCGCCACCGCCGCGCTGTCGCCGGCCGACATTGCCTGGCCGATCCGCCACATCTTGCGGGCGCAGCGCAACGCGACGGTGTTGATGGAAGAAGTCTCCGGCGTTGATACGCAAAACCGGCTGCTGCACACGAATTTCGGTGACGAGCCGTACGATTATCTGGTGATCGCCACCGGCACCATGCATGCCTATTTCGGCCATGACGAATGGGCACGCGTCGCGCCGGGCCTCAAGCGCATCGAGGATGCGACCGCCATCCGCCGTCACATCCTGATCGCCTTCGAGCGGGCCGAGGTGACCGACGATACGGCCGAGCGGCAGCGCTTGCTCACCTTCGTCATCGTCGGCGGCGGCGCCACCGGCGTCGAGATGGCCGGCGCGATCGCGGAGGTCGCGCAGCAGACGCTCGCCAGCGATTTCCGCCACATCGATCCGCGCTCGGCCCGCATCATGCTGGTCGAAGCCGGCCCGCGCGTGCTGCCGGCGTTTCCAGCCGGACAAACTGACTATGTGCAAGCCACCCTCGAACGGATGGGCGTGGAGGTGAAAACCAATACGCGCGTGACCGGATGTGACGACCGCGGCGTCGACACAAATGCCGGTCGCATCGAGGCCGACACCATCGTGTGGGCGGCCGGTGTCGCCGCTTCGCCCGCCGCGCGCTGGCTGTCAGCGGAGGCCGACCGTGCCGGCCGCGTGATAGTCGAGCCTGATCTATCGGTGCCCGGCCAGCCGGAGATTTTCGTCATTGGCGACACCGCGGCGGTCTTCGATGCCAAAGGCGCGCCGATACCCAACATGGCGCCGCCAGCCAAGCAGATGGGCCGTTATGTGGGGGCGCTGCTCGCCGGCCGCATCGCCGGAAGGCCCCAGCCCGAACCGTTCCGCTACGTGCATCTCGGCGAAATCGCGGCCATCGGGCGGCGCGCCGCCGTGTTCACCTATGGCCGCCTGCGCCTGAAAGGGTTCATCGGCTGGCTCTTCTGGAGCGCGATCCACATCTATTTTCTGATCGGCCTACGCAACCGCTTCGTCGTCGCCGGCACCTGGCTGTGGAGTTATTTGACCTTCCAGCGCGGCGCGCGGCTGATCACCCATCCGGAACGGACGGACGAGACAAAAGCGGGCTAGAGTCCGCCGAACCAGTTATAGCCCTGGTTCGCCCAGTAGCCGCCGTGGTTGATGTTGGTCACTTCCATCGCCACCACGTATTTCGGCTGCTTGAAGCCGAGCTTGGTCGGCATGCGGATCTTCATCGGGAAGCCATAGGCGCGCGGCAGGATCTTGTTGTCGAACTTGAACGACATCTGCGTCTGCGGATGCAGCGCGGTCTCCATATCGATGGTGTTGGTATAGCCCTCCGCGCACTTGACGAAGATGTATTTGGCGCGGGTGTCGGCGCCGATGCGCTTGAGGAATTCAGACAGGCGAGCGCCCTGCCAGGAGCCGATAGCGCTCCAGCCCTCGACGCATACGTGACGCGTGATCTGTGAGACTTCCGGCAGCGCATGCAACTCGGCGAGCGTCCACGGCTTCTTGTCTTCGATCATGCCGGCGAGCTCAAGTTTGTAGGATATGGGATCGACCGTCGGCGCCTCGTCCAGGCTGTAATAGGCGTTGAACGGGAAGGGCCGGGTGATGTCGGCTTCGGTATAAGTCGGCGCCAGCTTGTTACGATTGAACAGCCAGGCCTGCACCCGGTCGTTGAAACGCGACACGACCTCTAGCGCGTTCTCGGTGCTGTCACTATCGATGATGTTGCAGCCAGTGAGAAAGGTCAGCGCGCCGACGCTCGCCGCGCCACGCAGGAAGTTGCGGCGCATTGGATCGGGCATCAGCTTGGCGGCATCCTTGATGACCAGCTTCGGATCGACACCGGGGATTTTGTTGCGAGCGGGCATCTTGGTTGCTCCTAGCGCCCGACGATCATGGCGCGCAGGCTCCTCGGCACGATCAGCGCCAGCGAGACGTGCACGACGAGAAACAACACGATTGCGCTCATGGCGGCGAAGTGCACATAGCGCGCGATGTCGTAGCCGCCGTAGAAAGCGGTGATTTCCTGGAACTGCACCGGCTTCCAGATCCCCAAGCCGGAGGTAACGATGATGATGGCGACGAGGATGATGCCGACATAGAGCACCTTCTGCACTGCATTGTAGTGCGAGAGGTCGTCATGCGAGAGCTTGAAGGTGAGCGCCGCCTTGATGTCAGCGAGGATTTCGGAAGGGTTGATCGGCCACAGTTTGCGGCGGAAACGGCCGGTGACAATGCCGAGCGTCACATAGATGAGGCCGTTGATCACCAGCACCCACATGGCGGCGAAATGCCATAGCAGCGCGCCGCCCAGCCAGTTGCCGAGCGCGATGCCGCGGGGGAAAGTGAAATCGAACAGCGGTGAGGCGTTGAAGATCTGCCAGCCGGAGCCGATCATCACCAGGATGGCGATGGCGTTGATCCAGTGGCAGACGCGCACCCATCCGGGATGGATGGTGGCGCCCATAGCGGTCTCGGTCATGGTTTCGGCAGTCATGACGGGCGAACCCTTAACCTTCGAATTAGTCTAGCCGGTTGCTTCCCGGCTGCATATACGGGCCAGCCGGGCCCGCGGATGCACGGGCCCGGCCGGTCCCGCATACCGCTATTACTTCTTCATCGAGTCCTTCTTCATCGAGTTCCTTTTTCATCGACTTCTTTTTCATCGGCTTCTTCTTCATCGAATCCTTCTTCATGCTGTCGCCTTTGGACATCGAGTCCTTCGACATCGAATTGGCGGCGAAGGCCGCCGGGGCAAGAGCGACACCGCCGGCAATGGCCGCGGACAGGATGGCGGAGAGCAGAACGGATTTCTTCATAGGGGATCCTCCTGAGAATTTGACGTTGCAAGTCCTCCGCTAGCATGAGGTTCCGCACACGGTCGCATCAGGTCTCCTTGTCGGAATCTGGCGTTCCGCTCACGGTTCTGTGAGAATAGCGGACCGGAGAAAATCCGACCCAGGAGCCTGTTTGTGAGCGAGCCGACGACGCCCAAGACCAATCCGGGCCATTTTTTTGAGGATTTCCGGCTCGGTCAGCAGATTCGTCACGCCACCCCGCGCACGGTCACGGCCGGGGACGTGGCCCTCTATCACGGTCTATTCGGGCCCCGTTTTGCGGTTCAGTCCTCGGACGCCTTCGCGCGCGCCATCAGCTACCGACAGGCGCCCCTCGACGACCTGCTGGTTTTCCACATGGTGTTCGGCATGACCGTGCCGGACGTCTCGCTCAACGCCGTCGCCAATCTCGGCTACGCCGACTGCCGGTTCGTCAAAGCCATCTACCCTGGCGCCACCCTGAACGCTGCGTCGGAGGTGATTGGGCTGAAGGAAAATTCAAACCGCAAGACCGGCATCGTCTATGTGCGCTCGCGCGGTTTCGACGAGACCGGCGAGACGGTGCTCGACTACGCGCGCTGGGTGATGGTGCGGAAACGCGACGAGGCGGCGCCCGCGCCGGCGGAAAACGTGCCGGCGCTGCCGAAGGCGGTGACGCCGGATGCGCTCGGCGCCGGCTGTCCGCCGATCGATGCGGCTGCCTATGACTTGGTACTCGCCGGCAGCCCGCACCGCTTCGGCGACTACAAGACGGGTGAGCGCATCGATCATGTCGACGGCATCACCGTGGAGGAAGCCGAGCACATGATCGCGACGCGCCTCTACCACAACACCGCGCGCGTGCATTTCAACCAGTTCAGCGAGAGCAAAGGCCGCTTCGGCCGCCGGCTCATCTATGGCGGCCACGTCATCTCGCTGGCGCGCGCGCTGTCGTTCAACGGACTCGGCAATGCTTTCCATATCGCCGCCATCAACGGCGGGCGGCACGTGGCGCCATTGTTTGCCGGGTTGACGGTGTTTGCGTGGAGCGAGGTTCTGGAAACCGCCGAGCTACCGGGCCGCAATGACGTCGGTGCATTGCGGTTACGCACCGTGGCAACTAAGGACAAGCCGTGCGGCGATTTCCCGCTGAAGGACGGCGACAAAGACGACCCGGCGGTGATCCTCGATCTCGATTACTGGGTGTTGCTGCCCAAGTGAGGTTTCCCTCTCCCCGCACGCGGGGAGACGTGATTCACGCACTTGCCCGCAGGTGATCCACCAATTGCCGCGCATAGGGCGGCAACGCCTTCTCGTCGCGCACGCAGATCGTCAACTCGCGCAAGGCCCACGGGTCGGAGAGCCGCACCGCCTTGATCGCCATGCTGCCGGCGGTGCGCTCGACCGTCGTCTCCGGCACGATGCCGACGCCGACATTGCATTCGACCAGCCGGCAGATGGCGTCGAACGAGCGCAACTGCACGCGCAGGCGCAACGGTCGACCGATACGGTTGGCCTTGTCGGCGAGGAAGCGCTGGATGGCACTGGCGCGGTCGAGGCCGACCATGTCGTAGTCGAGCACCTCGGCAAAGCCGATGCGGGAGCGCGCGGCGAGCGGATGGCTCTTGCCGACCACCAGCACGAAGCGGTCGCTCCTGAACGGAAACGTGTGCAGCCCGCCGTAATCGACGGTGCCGGCGACGATGCCGATGTCGCCGGCGCCGTCGGCGATCAGCCCGACGATCTCGTCGCTCAGGCGCTCCTCGAGATCGACGCTGATGTCGGGATAGGCGGTGAGGAACGAGCTCAGCGCCTCCGGCAGGAACTCGGTAAGCGCATTGGTGTTCGACAGCACGCGCACCTGCCCGGCGAGCCCGCGCGCATAAGGCGTGAGGTCTTCGTTCAGCTTGTCGGTCTGCGCCAGGATCGCGCGCGCGTGCTGCAGCAGCGTGCGGCCAGCTTGCGTCGGCGTTACGCCCTGCCGTCCACGCACCAGGAGCTCGGCGCCGAAGGCGAACTCCATCTTGCGGATGCGGGTCGAAGCCGCGGCCAGCGCCAGGTTCGAACGCACAGCGCCATGGGTGATGCTGCCCGCCTCCACGGTGTGGCGGAACAGGTTGAGGTCGGTGAGATCGAAGCGCATGGGGAAAACCTCAGCCTTCTTAATTCGCGAAGGCAGACTATCTAAGACACATATTGCATCGATATATTTTAGGGCCCATGATTCGCAAATAAAGAAGCTAGTCGGGCCCCTGGGTGCCGGCGAGGTTTTGTCGTCCGCATCGCCCGACCGGGTCGCCGGGCGGGGAACGTTCCCACCACGCGGGACGCCAAGGACGTCAAGAAGGACGCGAAGTCGCGCGGCTATCGACGGCGAAACCGGTTTGCGCCGAATGATGCGTTGCGGCGTCAAGTGAGTTTCGATAGGAACCCAGTCGCCGCTGCCGAACATTGTCAGGCAACGCGCGTTGAGGAGAATGACGATGGCCGAATTGGAGGCGCAAGCCGCTGCCGGCGCACGACGTCCACGTCCGCTTTCGCCGCACCTGCAAATCTATAAGCCGATGCTGACGATGATGATGTCGATCGTGCATCGCATCACCGGCGCCGCGCTTTACTTCGGCATGGCGCTGCTGGCTTGGTGGCTGATCGCGGCGGCTTCGGGACCCAATGCCTACGCCACCTTTCAGTGGTTCATCGGCACCCTCATCGGGCAACTAATCCTGTTCGGCTATACTTGGGCGCTGATCCACCACATGCTCGGTGGCATCCGCCATCTGATCTGGGACACCCTGCACGGCTTCGAGCCTGCCGAACGCGAAATGCTGGCGGTCACGAACCTGGTCGGCTCGATCGCTCTCACGCTCATCATCTGGGGCATCGGCTATCTGGTGGCGGGAGGCGCGCGATGAGTGACAGCCCCAAGCATATCGTAACGCCGATGCGCCGCGTGCGCGGCTTGGGTACGGCCCGATCCGGCACCGGACATTTCTGGCATCAGCGCGTGACGGCCGTCGCCGGCATCCCGCTCTCCATCGCACTGATCGTGATCGTGATCGCGCTGATGGGCCGCAGCCACGCGGCGGTGATCCAGATTCTTGGTTCGCCGCTGGTCGCCGTGATCATGCTGCTGTTCATTCTCAACACCTGCTACCACATGTGGATCGGCATGCAGGAGATCATCATCGATTACGTGCACGAGGATAAGCTCAAGTTCCTGAGCCTGATGGGCAACACCTTCTTTGTGTTCGCGGTCGGGTTCACTTGCGCGTTCGCCATCCTCAAGCTCTCGTTCGGAGTCTAGGCATGGACAAGAATGGAAAATCCCACGGCGGGGCGCCGTCCTCTAACGGGCGCGCCTATCCCATCACCGACCATACCTACGACGTGGTGGTGATCGGCGCCGGTGGCTCGGGTCTTCGCGCCGTAGTCGGCTGTTCGGAAGCGGGCCTGCGCACCGCCTGCATCACCAAAGTGTTCCCGACGCGTTCTCATACTGTCGCAGCGCAAGGCGGCATCGCCGCCGCGCTCGGCAACATGGGCGAGGATGACTGGCGCTGGCACATGTACGATACCGTCAAGGGCGCCGACTGGCTCGGCGACCAGGACACCATCGAATACATGTGCCGCAACGCGCCACAGGCGGTCTACGAGCTCGAGCACTGGGGCATGCCGTTCTCGCGCCGCGAGGAAGACGGCAAGATCTATCAACGCCCGTTTGGTGGCATGACCACCCATTACGGCAAGGGCACCGCACAGCGCACTTGCGCGGCGGCCGACCGCACCGGCCACGCCATGCTGCATACGCTCTACGGGCAAGCGCTGCGGCACTCGGCCGAGTTCTTCATCGAATACTTCGCCATTGACCTGATCATGGACGACGAGGGCCGCTGCTGCGGCGTCGTCGCGCTCAATCTCGATGACGGCTCGATCCATCGCTTCCGCGCCAGCATGACCATGCTGGCGACCGGCGGTTACGGCCGCGCGTACTTCACCTGTACCGGCGCTCATACGCAGACCGGCGACGGCAACGCCATGGCGCTGCGCGCCGGCGTGCCGCTGCAGGACATGGAGTTCGTACAGTTCCACCCGACTGGCATTTACGGTGCCGGCTGCCTGATCACCGAAGGTTCGCGTGGCGAAGGCGGCTATCTGGTGAATTCCGAGGGTGAGCGCTTCATGGAGCGCTACGCGCCGTCGGCCAAGGATCTGGCCTCGCGCGACGTCGTTTCGCGCGCCATGACCATCGAAATCCGTGAGGGCCGCGGCGTCGGCAAGGAGAAGGACCACATCTTCCTCCACCTCGACCATCTCGACCCGAAGGTGCTGCACGAGCGGCTACCGGGTATTTCGGAATCGGCGCGCATCTTCGCCGGCGTCGACGTGACCCGTGAGCCGATCCCGGTGCTGCCGACGGTCCACTACAACATGGGCGGCCTCGCCACCAATTATCACGGCGAGGTGCTGACCAAGAAGAATGGCAATGACGACACCGTCATCCCCGGCCTGATGGCCGTCGGCGAAGCGGCCTGCGTGTCGGTGCACGGCGCCAACCGGCTCGGCTCCAACTCGCTGATCGACCTGGTGGTGTTTGGCCGCGCCGCGGCGCACCGCGCCGCCGAACTGCTCGCGCCCGGCGACAAGCAGCCGGACCTGCCGAAAGATTCCGCCGAGAAGGCGCTCGGCCGGCTCGACAAGTTCCGCCACGCATCGGGCGGCACACCGACCGCACAGTTGCGCCTGAAGATGCAAAAGGTGATGCAGAATAACTGCGCCGTTTTCCGCACCGGCGAGGTGCTGGAGGAAGGCCACAAGCTTATCCATGACGTCTATGCGGCCATGCCGGACATCCATGTCACCGACCGGTCGCTGATCTGGAATTCGGACCTGATCGAGACGCTGGAGCTCGACAATCTGCTGGCGCAGGCCGTGGTCACCATGGATTCGGCGCGCAACCGCACCGAAAGCCGCGGCGCGCACGCGCGCGAGGACTATCCCGACCGCGACGACCAGAACTGGATGAAGCACACGCTGGCGTGGATGAACGAGAAGGGCGAGGTCACCATCGACTACCGTCCGGTGCACACCTACACGCTGACCAATGACATCGCCTACATCGAGCCGAAAGCGCGGGTTTATTGATTTGCGGCCGGCAATGAGGCCGGCGAGAGAGCGGAAACTGCCATGGTTGAATTCACGCTGCCGAAGAATTCCAAGGTCACCCAGGGCCGCACCTGGCCGCACGCGCCGAACGCTGGCGCTGAGACCGAGTTCCGCATTTACCGCTGGTCGCCCGAGGACGGCGGCAACCCGCGCGTCGACACCTATTACGTCGACCGCCACGACTGCGGGCCGATGGTCCTCGACGCGCTGATCTGGATCAAGAACAACATCGACCCGACACTGACCTTTCGCCGCTCCTGCCGCGAAGGCGTGTGCGGCTCCTGCGCCATGAACATCGACGGCACTAATACGCTCGCCTGCACCAAGGCGATCGACGACAACAAGGCGCCGGTGCGCATCTATCCGTTGCCGCACCAGCCGGTGGTCAAGGACTTGGTGCCCGACCTGACGAATTTCTACGCGCAGTACGCCTCGATCGAGCCGTGGCTGAAGACGGTCTCCCCGCCGCCGGAGAAGGAATGGCCGCAGAGCCACGAGGACCGGGTGAAACTCGACGGCATGTACGAGTGCATCTTGTGCGCCTGCTGCTCGACCTCGTGCCCAAGCTATTGGTGGAACTCGGACCGCTATCTCGGACCGGCCGCGCTGCTGCAGGCCAATCGCTGGGTGCAGGACAGCCGCGACGAAGGCAGCGGCGAGCGGCTCGACAATCTGGAAGATCCGTTCCGGCTGTATCGCTGCCACACCATCATGAACTGCTCAAAGGCCTGCCCCAAGGGTCTCAACCCGGCGAAGCAGATTGCCGAGTTGAAGAAGGACATGGTCGAGCGGCAGGTGTAAAGCCTGCGTCTTGCGGTCCGCGTTGACCGGCCCCATCCTGAGGAGCGCTCCGGCGGTGCGCGTCTAGAAGGATGTGGCCGCCCTATCCTTCGAGACGGCTGCTACGCAGCCTCCTCAGGATGAGGGCGGGTGAAGGCTCCGCCATGGACGAACCCGCACTCGATTTCGAAGGCATCACGCTGACGCCGCAAAAAGAAGTGGTGCGCGTGTTCTACAAAGAACTGTGGGATCACGCCGACAAGAGCCTGATCCCGCAGATCTTCCACGAAGGCTTCACCTTCCGCGGCTCGCTCGGTCCGACCCTCGTCGGCCACGAACAGTCCGCAGGCTATGTCGATTACGTTACCGGCGCGCTCGGCGACTACACCACCGACATCCTGGCGCTGATCGAGGAAGGCAACCGGGTCAGCGGCAAGATGCGCTTCCACGGCTTGCACCGGAAGGAACTGTTCGGTGTGCCGCCAAGCGGCAAGCACGTGTGGTGGATCGGCATGCCGATCTTCGCCTTCGAGGGCGCGAAGGTGCGCGACCTCTACGTGCTGGGCGATATCCACGGCCTGATCGGCCAACTCAAGGGCTGACGCCGGGTTGTGGCTTCCAGAAACAACCACCCCAGCTTGATCTCATCTTGAAATTGGTACAATCTTAGGGTGTAGAGGTTGTGGTATGCGTTCGTATGGGTGGGCAGCCGCGTTGGCGAGCGTGTGGCTGTGCGCGGGCTGCGCCGGTCCGGCTAGCCAGCTCCCTAACGCCTCCCCGACCGCCATCGCCACCGAACAGTATCGGCAACTGCTGGCGCAGGCGCGCGACTATTACCGCGGGCTTATCCGCCTCGACAACGTCGCCTTCCGCATCCGGACCGCCAACACACGCTTCTGCAAGAAGAAGGTGGCCGCGCAGATCGGCCTGTTCGCCGGCACCGTGCGCAGCCTGCCGCATCGGTATCAGCCGGTCGCCGCCCAGGCGCTGGACCTGAGCTGGAGCACGCCACGCGTGATCGCGGTAGACGACGGCGCGCCAGCGGCGCTCGCCGGCATCAAGGCGGGGGACGACGTCCTCACGCTCAACGGCCAGACGGTACCGAAGACCGGCGCCGCGCGGTGGATCGCCGACAGCGTGGAGAAGGACGGCACGGGGCCGATCACCGTGACCATCCGGCGCGCCGGCAAAACGCGCCGGCTCACGCTCTATCCGGTTATGGGCTGCTCGATCCCCATTGTGCTCAAGATCGGTGAACCGGCAAATGCATCCGCCAGCGACCGAGAGATCGTGATTCAGTCCGGCATCGTGCGGGTGACGCGCACCGACGCCGCCCTCGCCGTCATTATCGGCCACGAGCTGGCGCACGCAAATCTGGGTCATCTGCACAAGCAGAGACAGAATGCGCTCTTGGGCGAGGTTGGCGGCGCGGTGATCGACGGCGGCTTGCTGCTCGGTGGCATCTATACCGGCTGGACCTTCTCCAAGCATCTCGAAAGGGCCGGCGCCAGTGCTTAAAGTATCGACTTCGAACGCGAGGCTGACTATGTGGGCGCTTACTACGCGGCGCGCGCCGGCTACGATATCTCCGGCGCCGCCAATATCTGGCGCGCCATGGCGTTTGAAGACCCGGCCAGCATTCGCCTGGCCACGACGCATCCGACGACGCCGGCCCGCTTCGTGTTCATGCGCAAGACCGTCGCTGAAATCGAAGACAAGGAGCGACGCCATCTACCGCTAGTTCCGGAATTGAAAGTGGCCGTCGCGCACGCGCGGCCAGCCGACGCCGCCGGTTACTAAAATACGCCCATGAAGCTTCGCTTGGGCTTTCGCTCGCATGCCTGGCCAAGGCAAAGTCTGTTCAGCTCCTCAAACGGCTGATAGGCCACGCCAGCGCATTCATCCCCGGTGATGGGGATGAGCTGGTTAAGTTGGCCGCTGAAGAAATACGCGCGTCGGGTAGCGCCGCCTGAAATGTCGTGGCCAACGCCGTAGGCGGTGTAGCGGACGCACAGCGTATAGCGCTGGTCATTGCCGACTGGCGTCAGCACCGGCGGCGAAATTAGCGCGCCGCTCACCGTCGCCGTCTCGTTTTTTTCGAATATCGTGCGCAGCGTGGCGATGATCTGCTGCTTGTATTGTGCCGGGTAGACATTGGGATTGACGGCCGCCACTTTGCTACTGCCCGACGAGCAGGCGGCGAGTGTCAACATCAAGGCCGGAAGCAAGATTGCACGTACCGCATTTCTCGCCATCGGATGATCTCCCCCGAGACCCGTAGAGCCGCCCGGAACAGGTTCAAAGCTTCATTTTGCGCTTGCGCTGGGCGAGCGTGCGCAGGCGCAGCGCATTGAGTTTGATGAAACCTTCGGCGTCCTTCTGGTCGTAGGCGCCTTTGTCGTCTTCGAAGGTGACCAGCGTCGACGAATAGAGCGACGCCGGGCTCTCGCGGCCGGTCACGATGACGTTGCCCTTATATAGCTTGAGCCGCACCTCGCCTTCGACCAGATCCTGCGACTTATCAATCGCCGCCTGCAGCATCTCGCGCTCGGGCGCGAACCAGAAGCCGTTGTAGATCAGCTCGGCGTATTTCGGCATCAACTCATCCTTGAGATGTCCAGCGCCGCGGTCGAGCGTTATCGATTCCATAGCGCGATGCGCGGCAAGCAGGATGGTGCCACCGGGTGTCTCGTAGACGCCGCGCGACTTCATACCGACGAAACGGTTCTCGACCAAGTCGATGCGGCCGATGCCGTTGTCGTGGCCGAGCTTGTTGAGCGCAGCGAGCAATGTCGCCGGCGACATCGCCTTGCCGTTCAGGCTGACGGCGTCGCCCGCCTTGAAGCCGATCGCGATGTCGGTCGGCTTATCTGGCGCTTCCATCGGCGAGATGGTGCGCTGATAGACCATAGCCGGCGCTTCCTGCGCCGGATCTTCCAGCACCTTGCCTTCCGAGGAGGAGTGCAGCAGGTTGGCGTCGACCGAGAACGGCGCCTCGCCTTCTTTGTCCTTGGTGATCGTGATCTGGTGCTCGCGCGCGAAGTTCAACAGCTCTTCGCGGCCCTTGAAGCTCCAATGGCGCCAAGGCGCGATGATCTTGATGTTGGGATCGAGCGCGTAATAGCCGAGCTCGAAACGCACCTGGTCGTTGCCTTTGCCGGTGGCGCCGTGACAGACCGCATCGGCGCCAACCTTGTGCGCGATCTCGATCTGCTTCTTGGCGATCAGCGGGCGCGCGATCGACGTACCGAGCAGGTACTGGCCTTCATAGACGGTATTGGCGCGAAACATGGGGAAGACGTAGTCGCGGACGAATTCCTCGCGCACATCCTCGATGAAGATGTTTTCCGGCTTGATGCCGGCGCGCAGCGCCTTTTCGCGGGCGGGCGCAAGCTCCTCGCCCTGGCCGAGATCGGCGGTGAATGTGACGACCTCGCAGCCATAGGTGGTCTGCAGCCATTTGAGAATAATAGAGGTGTCGAGGCCGCCTGAATAGGCGAGAACGACCTTCTTGGGCTTCGTCTTGTCGGCTGTAGCCATTCTTGAAACCGCTGCGGCGCCGCCGGCGTCCTTCTGTCCAAAGCACCCAGCCTCACGCCGGGCACCTTCATGAGCGTTCAATCCCCCACCGGGCGCACGGGGTCAAGCCCATGGGCGGCCGCCCCAATCCGGGTTGTCTCACCGTGGTTTTCGGTGATGGAGCGGCCGTTTCCGCCCGCTTGGGTGCACCGGCGCCGCGAGCCGGCAGGGATGGCCTACTTGCCTCCCAGCGGCTTGGTGAATTTGAGCCCGAGGAACGGCACCGTGGGTTTGTCCTTCTTGTCGGGGTCATTGAAGGCCGGCACATTGGGATCGTCGGGCTGCGTCGTGCTGACGCCGACCGAACCGCCACCCATTTCCACCGACGGAATCGTCAGCTTCTTCGAACCGTTGGTGGACGCGTCGTCCGTTTTGCCGGCGGCATGTCCGGCGCCTGGGAAGGCGAACAGCACGGCAAGCATGCAGAGCAAGCGCAACTTCATCTTGAATCCTTTTTGGGTGCCTCATTTTACTCGGCGGCGAGCGCTAATTCAAACCCACGTTGCTGGCACACGATGCCGCAGCCGGCCGCCTTTGCCCTACCGCGCGGTCACGTCCTCATAGACGTCCATGTCTGCGTTGCCGGCAAGAATCGTGCGCCACCCCTGCAGGAAGCTGCGCACCATCGGATCGCTCGCCACTTTGTGGCGGTTCAGCTCAAGCGCGGCGGCAGCTTCGTATTCGATCTCCATCAGGAACTGTGCTGGATCGTCAACGTTCTGAAGCACGCGGAAGTTGGCGGCGCCCATGGTCCGGTAAAATGGTGCGGCGCTCCGCACCAGCGCCAGCACGTGAGCAGGATCGCCCAAGGCCCGCATCTTGATCTGCAACAATCGTTTGACGCTATCACCAGCCTCCGCCACTCGAATCCTCCTCGCACAGCGAAATATGACAGGAGGTTAACACGGGGCGCCGCGGGTTGTCCGCTACCGTCGCAGGCGCCGTCACCACCAGCCGCGGCGGCGCTCCAGGCTCTTGTCGGCAGGCTCGTCTACCGGGCCGGCGATCTCGTGTCCGAGGCGGGCGAGCAGCCAGCGGACGGTGCCCGTGCAGGCGAGGGAAACCCGTGCGATGCCGCGCTCCACCGAGGCGTCGTCGAGCCGCGTGCGCGGCCAGCGGTAGATCAGGCCGTGCATCAGCCAGATGATCAGAAAAGTGAACACGCCGGCGAACACCGTGTCGGTGAAGAAATGCGCACCCGCCATGAGGCGCATTCCCGCCATCGCAGCAGTGAACGCGAGTGCGGCGCCATAGGCGAGCACGCGCCATTGCGGCGGCGCCAGCGCCGCCGGCGCCAGCGCCCAGGCTGCGCCCGATACATCGCCGGAAACGAAGGAGCAGTTGCTCGGACAATCGCCGCGCGGATCCCACCAAGCGACGAAGTGCTGATCGCCGCGAAACTGTGTCACGTCGATCGGCCGCGGCCGGCCCCAGTGATCCTTGAGCACCACGTTGACAAGGAGCCCCGGCCCCAGCGCCATGGTCGCAATCAGAAACAGAATCGCGCGCCCCGACATCGGCGACTTCCGGCGCGGCAGGATCAGCTTGGCGACCAGCGCGGCAACCGCCGGCGCAATCAGCACAGTGCTGATCCAGAGGCCGTTGTTGCGCGCGGTCATCAGACCCGGCGACAGGTGCCAGGTGAAGGTGAAATGCCGGACATGGTCGACATCATAGAAAAGCCGCGAGATTGCTAGATCGAACTGCGGATAGAGCCCGAATAGGAGGCCTACGACGGCGGCGATGGCGAGCGCGATAATGAGGCCGGTGCGGTTCATGCCGTGGTTCGCATTGGCTAAAGCCGGATGACTCCTTCTTCGAATTGCCATCCCGCTTTAGATTTTGTTTGAGCATGACCCTTTCCGAAAACCGGTACCCACTTTTCGGGATCTTGCTCTAAGGTGCGGTCTAGCCGAGCCGGGCGGCAAAGGAAAGGCGTCGCCTTGACCCAAGCCTATGGACTGGTACCCGGCGCGGCAACGGTTGTGATGGCCTCTGGATTTTCGACAGACGGTGCGAGCGTGACGGCTTCCCTCGATTTCTGGTTTGAGTTCGCCTCGACCTATTCGTATCCGGCAGCCATGCGGATCGGCGATGCCGCAGCCGCGCGCGAGGTTACGTTGCGCTGGCGGCCGTTCCTGCTCGGACCGATCTTCAAGGCGCAGGGCTGGGACAATTCGCCGTTTAATATCTATCCCGCCAAGGGCCGCTATATGTGGCGCGACCTGGAACGCATCTGCGGGAAGCTTTCGCTGCCCCTCACGCGGCCGACGGTATTTCCGCAGAATACGATTCTGGCGGCGCGGGTGGCCATGGTCGGACTCTCGCGCGATTGGGGCGAAGAATTTTGCCGAGCGATCTATGCCGCCGAATTCGGCGAAGGTCGCAATATCGGCGAGGCCGATACGCTCGCCGGCGTGTTGACGCAAGTCGGGCAGGATGTGCACGTTGTGCTGGATGAAGCGCAAAGCGATACCATAAAAGGAAGCTTGCGCGCGCAGACGGAAGAAGCCGCGCGGCTTGGCGTCTTCGGTGCGCCGAGTTTTGTCACGCCCGACGGTGAACTGTTCTGGGGCAACGACCGGCTGGAAGCGGCGCTGGAATGGGCGACGCGCTGAAATACTCTTCTTTCATTCCCGCGTAAGCGGAAATCCAGGCCATAGCCACACCAAGTGAGCACTGGGTACCCGCTTTCGCGGGAGCCGAACGGAAAGTATCGTCTACGCGCGCGGCTGACGGCGCTCGCGCCAGCGCCCTGCGTTGCGGCCGGCGATCGCCCAATAGGCGAAACCGAATACGGCGCCGCCGGCGGCCACGATTTCGGCCGCGCGCGAGATCGGCGGCGGCGGACGGTCGATCAACTCTTCGTAGGACGGCGGCGCCAGGCCGCTGGCGTAATAGCCCGCCGCAAGCAGCACCGCGCCGACGGCAAGATGCGCAAGCAGCGAACGGACTTTGAAGGCTTCCGCCAGCGCGATCAGGATCGCCGCCGGCAAAAGGCCAACCGCGCCGGTGAAGCTACTGGCGAAAAATACCGCGATGGTGAAGCCGATGCCTTCGCCGAACCCGCCGTCGT
This sequence comes from uncultured Pseudomonadota bacterium, assembly GCA_963732895.1. Classification (GTDB taxonomy): domain Bacteria; phylum Pseudomonadota; class Alphaproteobacteria; order Rhizobiales; family Xanthobacteraceae; genus Pseudolabrys. Next base: position 685,674 of record CAVTBG010000015.1, read on the forward strand.
AGGGGTGCCAGCCGGGGCCGATGACACCAAAGGCTATTGCCGCGCCGGCGGCGAGGGACGCCACAATCAGCGCGAAGACAATGACGATCAGGCGGCCGATGAGGGACATGGATTTCCGTTCGCGGCCTCTCCCCTCAAGCGGGGAGAGGGAAGAAAGATCATTCCACCATCGCCATGGCGCGGAGCGCCATGCGCTCACGGGCGGAGAGCTTTTCACTCGCGCTCTTGAGCTGGCCACAGGCGGCGAGGATATCGCGCCCGCGCGGCGTGCGCACCGGCGAGGCATAGCCGGCATCGAACACGACCTGCGAGAACTTTTCGATCTGTTCCCAGTCGGAGCATTCGTATTTGCTGCCGGGCCAGGGATTGAATGGAATGAGATTGATCTTGGCGGGTATGCCCTTGAGCAAACGTACGAGCGCCTTGGCATCTTCTATGGAATCGTTGACGCCCTTAAGCATGACGTATTCGAAGGTGATGCGTTTGGCATTGGATACGCCGGGATAATGGCGGCACGCGTCCATCAGCTCGGCGATCGGGTATTTGCGGTTGAGCGGAACCAGTTCGTTGCGCAGGTCGTCGCGCACCGCATGCAGCGATACCGCCAGCATGCAGCCGATCTCGGTACCGGCACGTTCGATCATCGGCACCACGCCCGAGGTTGAGAGCGTGATGCGGCGCTTGGAAATGCCGATGCCGTCACCGTCCGCCATAATGAGCAACGCGTCGCGCACCGCCTCGAAATTGTAGAGCGGTTCGCCCATGCCCATCATGACAATGTTGGTGACACAGCGCTCACCGCTCGGCACTACGCCATCGGTCGGGCGCACGCCGCCCGGCCAGTCACCCAGCCGGTCGCGCGCGGCCAGCACCTGGCCGACGATCTCGCCGGCAGTGAGGTTGCGTACCAGGCGCTGGGTGCCGGTATGGCAGAACGAGCAGTTGAGCGTGCAGCCGACCTGACTCGACACGCACAGGGTGCCGCGCTCGGTGTCGGGAATGTAGACGCACTCGACTTCATGCGGGCGCTCGCCCTGATGTTCGCCGGGCAAACGCAGTAGCCACTTGCGGGTGCCGTCGACCGAGACCTGCTCGGCGACAACTTCGGGGCGCTCCAGGGTGAAGCGCGCTTGAAGCGCGGCGCGCAGGTCCTTCGACACGCTGGTCATGGCGTCGAAGGACGTCACGCCGCGGAAATAGATCCAGTGCCAGAGCTGCTGCACGCGCATCTTGCGCTGGCCTTCCGGCACGCCGACGCTGCCGAGCGCGTCGGCGAGTTGCGCGCGCGTGAGGCCCACCGGAGACGGCTTCTCGGGCGCCACATAGCGCTCGAGCGGCGTCTTCTCGATCAGGGGGGCCGCGGCCGGGGCGGTTGTTACCGTCGTATCCATAAGGTCTTGCCATCAAATCCGCCCGCAGGCGGAACTGCCGGCAATATAGGGGCCCGCGCGGTTATTTGCACTCCGCCGCCAGCTTGTCGAGGGCGTCGGAAATGCCCTTCAGCGAATAGGTGTCGATGGTCTTGGTGTTGTGGGTGGAGACGCTTCGCACCACCATCTCGGCGCCCTTGCGCATGGTGGCGACCATCTGCGGTTCCTCGGCGGCGTTCTTCACCCAGGCGCCGTCCTCCTGGGTGTACATGGCGTAGTGGGCGGAGCCGTCGATGGTGACGGTAGCGTCGACGCCCGGCTTCTGCGGATAGCCGACGATGATCGAAACCTCGTTCTTCACCTTCTCAGCCGGACGCGTCGACACGAAAGCATAAGCCGGGTCGCGGTTTCGGCCAGGCGGATCGGTCTCCCCCTTGGTCGGTTTTGACAAAGCGAAACAAACCTCTTTGCCGTTCGGGGTGGCCTTATAGGCGCCCCACTCGCCGAACTGCCCCAGCAGCACCGCCTGTTCCTTGGCTTTTTGCGCGGAGGCCGGCATCACGAAGGAGCAGACCGAAACGGCCAGTCCGACAAAGATGGTGCGGAGCAAAAACGTCTTAGTCATCGGGCCCTACCGGTCAAATTGACGACAATTCCAGAAATCGCCCCCAGAGGATTCACTGAATATAAGCGCATTAGAGATGAAAGTCGGCAATGTGAAGGCGGCAATGCGCCGCTGTCCCCGGTTGAATCTGCACCCGCAATTAACGGCTGTCCCCCGCGCGCCAACACCCAAGGGCATGCTAGAGAGGTCGGCCATTGGCCGTCTCCAGCTAGTCCAGCCGATCCGAACACCATGAAAGCACTGCTCTGCACACGTTATGGAACGCCCGACGATCTCGAGATCGCGGACATCGCCGATCCCACGCCCGGCGCTGGCGAAGCTGTAGTGCGCGTCGCTGCCGCCGCACTCAACTTTTTCGACACGCTGATCATCGCCGGCAAATACCAGTTCAAGCCGGAGATGCCGTTCTCGCCGGCGGCTGAATTCGCCGGCACCGTCGAGATGCTGGGCGACGGCGTGACCTCGGTTAAAGTTGGCGACCGCGTGCTCGGCTATGCGGTCTATGGCGCGGCGCGCGAACGCGTCGCGATTGCCGCCGAGCAATTGGTGCGCGTTCCCGACGCCGTCGACGACGACCATGCGGCCGGCGTCGGTGTGACTTACGGCACCACGTTCTATGCGTTGAAGGACCGCGCCAAACTTCAGCCAGGCGAGACACTGGCCGTGCTCGGCGCGTCCGGCGGCGTGGGGTTGGCGGCGGTCGAGCTCGGCAAGCTAATGGGCGCGCGGGTGATCGCCTGCGCTTCCTCGCCAGAGAAAGTCGCGTTTGCACGTGAGCACGGCGCCGACGACGGCATCGATTATAAGGCCGACGACCTCAAGGACGCGCTGCGGCGAGTGACCGACGGGCGCGGCGCCGACGTTATTTATGATCCGGTCGGCGGCGCCTACAGCGAAGCGGCTTTGCGTTCCATCGCCTGGCTCGGCCGCTTCCTGGTGGTCGGTTTCGCCGCCGGCGAAATCCCCAAGCTGCCGCTCAACCTGGTGCTGCTGAAGGGCTGCGACGTGCAGGGCGTGTTCTGGGGCTCATGGATCGAGCGCGACAAAGCCGGTCACCGCGCGAACACCGAACAACTCCTCGCCTGGGTGGCGGAAGGCAAGCTCAAGCCGCACGTGCACGCGGTCTATCCGCTGAGCGAAGCAGCGGATGCATTGAATGCAATCGCCGCGCGCAAGGTAATGGGCAAGGTGATCTTAAGGGTGTGAATCTTCTTGTCGTCCGCGCCTGCCCAGTGACAACCACAGCTACTCTCGTGCCAGTTCATTGAGCTTGTCCTGCGCCGCTTCGCGGTGCAGCGGCGTGATGTAGTCGGCCACTAGCTTGAGCGCGGCGGCAAGCACGGCGGCGTCATCGGTAAAGCCGATAACCGGCATGACGTCCGGGATAGCGTCGGTAGGCAGCACGAAATAGGCGATTGCGCCAAGCAGCATGCCCTTCACCCGCAATGGCGTCTCGCGGTCGAAGGCGCAGTAATAGGCAGCCAACAAGTCGGCGGCGAACGGCAGACGCGCGGCGACGCGGCCGAGCTTACGCCAGAAGTCGCGGATCAGCGCTTGCGTGTCCTGCGCGTTACCGCGCCAGAAGGAGGTGCGGACGGTAGTCATAGAGGTTATGTGGGCGGCGCTTCGGGGTGGCGCAAGTAACCCCGCCTGTCGTCCCCGCGAAGGCCGGGACGGGAGCTTCAGCCAGCCACAATCCTGTCCATCGCCTCGGCGAGCTTCACGTCCAGCTCGGTGACGCCACCGGCGTCGTGGGTGGCAAGCGTCACCTCCACCGTCTTGTAGACGTTAAGCCACTCCGGATGGTGATCCATCTTCTCCGCCACCAGCGCGGCGCGGGTCATGAAGCCGAAGGCCTCGTTGAAATCCTTGAACACGTATTTTTTGGCGATGGCGTCACGGCCGGCCAGCTCCGACCATCCGGCGAGCTTGCCCAACGCGGTCTTGCGGGCTTCCGCGGTCAGCTTTTGAGCCATGACAAAGACCTCCTCCCCGTAACGCGCCACTCTCGCAAACAGTTCGCCGCGCGACTATCTCTCTTTTGACGCTCAGACCTTACGAGGCTTTTATGTCCTGGTCATTGAATATCGGCAAAGTGGCGGGCACGGTGGTTCGCATCCACCTCACCTTCCTGCTGTTCCTCGCCTGGATCTTCGCCGCCAGCTACGCGACGAGCGGCGCCGCTGCCGCCTGGGACACGCTGCTGTTCATTCTGTTGTTGTTTCTGTGTGTCCTGCTGCACGAGTTCGGCCACATTTTCACCGCCCGCTATTTCGGCGTCAGTACGCCTTACGTGACGCTGTTGCCGATCGGCGGCGTGGCGCAGCTTGAGCGCATTCCGGAGGAGCCGTGGGAGGAATTCCTCATCGCCATCGCCGGGCCGCTGGTCAATGTCGCGATCACGCTGGTGCTGGTGGTCGTTGCCGGGGCGCACCTGCAGGCGGGTGACGCCGCCGCCATCGGCAACATGCAGGTGTCGATGATCGACCGGCTGGCGGCGGTCAATCTGTTCCTGGCGCTGTTCAACTTGATCCCGGCCTTCCCGATGGACGGCGGCCGCGTGCTGCGCGCGGCGCTGGCGAGCCGCATGGGCTATGTGCGCGCCACCGAAGTGGCAGCGAACGTCGGTCAGTTCGTCGCCTTCGCGCTCGGATTCCTCGGGTTGATGTACAACCCGCTCCTGATCTTCATCGCCATCTTTGTCTATCTCGCGGCGTCGTCGGAAGCGCACATGGTGGCGCTGCGCGCGGTGTCGCGCGGCGTGCCGGTGAGCCACGCCATGATGACCCAGTTCGCAACTCTGACGCCGGAGGCTCATATCGACGAGGCAGTGCAGACGCTGTTGCAGACTTCGCAGGGTGAATTCCCGGTGGTCGAGGCCGCCGGCAAGCCGGTCGGCTTGCTCGACCGCGGCGCGCTGATCAAAGCGCTGAAGACGCTGGGCCCGGACGCCCGCGTGCAGGAGGCCATGAGCCCGGAATTCCCCACCGTCGGCTATCGCGCCACACTGGAGCAGGCGTTCAAGCTGCTGCAGGAGAAATCGGTGCCGGCGGTCGGCGTGGTCGATGCCGGCGGCAAGCTCACCGGCTTTGTCACCGGCGAAACCGTAGCCGAGATGATGATGGTGCAGGACGCCATACCGCGCGGTGGCCGGATCGGGCCGTGGGGACGAGCAGCCGGGGTGTAACCGCCGCCTGTGCCCAGGCGTGGCCCGAATTCTGCATAATACAAGAGGGTGTAGATTAAGAGCCCTAGCGTCGCGAGGCCGGTCGCGTCGACAGCAGAATGCACGGGAGCAAACTGTGAATCAACGGGAGGTGGGCCTGGCCGGCCTGCCATTGCCAGGCCCAGTGGTGCCGCTTGCGCTTGAGCGCTTTCTCGACCATTGCCACGCAAGCTTTTGTGGCGACATGAACGGCACGCCGGCCGACTATATCCCCGAGTTGAAAAACGCCGACCCCAAGCATTTCGGTGTAGCGCTCGCGACCATCGACGGCCATGTCTACGAGTTCGGGCGATTCCGCGGTCGAATTCACCATCCAATCGATCTCCAAGGCCTACGTGTTTGCGCTGGCGCTCGAGTTGCTCGGCGCCGAGCGCGTCAACGCCGCCATCGGGGTCGAGCCGAGCGGCGATGCCTTCAATTCGATCCGCCTCACCGCCGATAACCGCCCGTTCAATCCGATGGTCAACGCGGGCGCCATCGCCTGCTCCGGGCTTATCCACAGCGAGAAAGGCGCAGGCGCATTCGACTGCATCCACGACGCACTCAATCGCTTTGCCGGGCGCAAGCTCGGCATCGATGAGGCCGTTTACGCGTCGGAGACCGCGACTGGCGACCGCAACCGCGCCATCGGCTACATGTTGCGAAACTATGCCGTCATCAATGGAAATGTCGGCGAAGTGCTCGACGCCTATTTCCGGCAATGCTCCGTCTTGGTGACGGCGCGCGACCTCGCGATGATGGCCGCGACGCTCGCCAATCGCGGGATCAACCCGGTAACCGGCGAGCAGGTGGTGTCGCCATACGTCGTGGCGCGCACCTTGTCGGTGATGACCTCGTCGGGAATGTACGACTACGCCGGCGAGTGGATTTATCGCGTCGGCATACCGGCGAAAAGCGGCGTAGGCGGCGGCATCATTGCCGCATTGCCCGGCCAATTCGGGCTCGGCACCTTTTCGCCACCGCTCGATGCCCACGGCAACAGCGTTCGCGGCATCAAGGTTTGCGAAATGATCTCGTCTCACTTCGAGCTACATATGCTCGACCGCTCGACCGACGTTCGCACCTCCGTGATCGCCGATTACGACGTCAAGGACATTTCATCGCGCCGCAGCCGACAACCGAACGAACAGACGATCCTCGATAAATACGCGCATGAAATCCGCGTGCTCGAATTGGTCGGCGCATTGAGCTTCGCCAATGCCGACTACGTGACCCGTCGCCTAAGATCGGGAATTCGACCAGAATTTCTCATCATAGATTTGCGGCGGGTGCCGGCGGCGACTGAGGGGGCGGCGCAACTCGTCGCCGATATGGCGCGGGTCATCGCCAACGCCAACGGCGCCATTCTGATATCCGGAGCCGAAAAGAAATCGCCGGTCTGGAAGACCATCGGCCGCGCGATCGAGGGCATCAGCAACATACGGCGCTTTGACCTGCTCGACGAAGCGATCGAATGGGCGGAGGACCAAGTCGTCTACCGCTACGGCGGGTATTCGGACTCGCGCGATACCTCGCCCCTCGACCGGCAAGCGCTGCTTGCGGGCCTGAGCGAGACGGACCTCGCGGACCTACGCGCCGCAGCCATCGAGCGCCGCTTTCACGTCGGAGAGCGCATGATCACCGCCGGCGCGCCGGCCGATTCGATCTTCTTTCTACTCAGCGGCCTGGTGAGCGTGAAGCTGCCGAGCGGCGTCCGTCTCGCCAGCCTGTCGCACGGCATGGCATGCGGCGAAATGGCGCTGCTCGAAAAGACGCGCTCGGCCGACGTGTGGGCCGATACCGCCGTTACCTGCCTGGAAGTGCCGCTCGACCGCTTTCAAGAATTTTGCGACCGCCGCAGCGGCCAGCGCATCATCAGCAACCTGGCTGCCCTCCTGTCCGGGCGGCTGATCCAGGCCAACGCCAAAGTTAATGTGCTGAGCGCGTATTAGCCGTACCGGACGGGATCCGGCGCGGCCCGTTGCGTCCGGCCTTTTCTTGACTATATTGCGCCGCAATAGCGTCGCGTCGCGGGCCTGGAAGCGCGCCCGCGCTTTGGTTTTGAGGGCCGTCGCGCCGGCCCCGTTCACTAGGCCCGAAGCAACGAAACCGGTCGGCCCGCAGGGGCCCGTCCCCCAGCCCTCCCCCTAGAGCGGGGAGGGAGAGAGTTGAAAATGAACCTTCGTAACGTCGCCATCATCGCCCACGTCGACCACGGCAAGACCACCCTGGTGGACCGGCTGCTGCAGCAATCGGGCGTCTACCGCGAGAACCAGCGCCAGGTCGAACGGGCGATGGATTCCAACGACCTCGAGCGCGAGCGCGGCATTACCATCCTGGCCAAGGCCGCCTCGGTGGAGTGGCAGGGCACGCGCATCAACATCGTCGACACCCCCGGCCACGCCGACTTCGGCGGCGAGGTCGAGCGCATCCTCAACATGGTGGACGGCGCCCTGGTGCTGGTCGACGCCGCCGAGGGTCCGCTCCCGCAGACCAAGTTCGTGGTATCGAAGGCACTCAAGATGGGGCTCAAGCCCATCGTCGTGATCAACAAGGTGGACCGCTCCGACGCCCGCGCAACGCAAGTGGTGAATGAGGTGTTCGATCTGTTCGCCGCGCTCGACGCCACCGACGATCAGCTAGACTTCCCCATCCTCTACGGCTCGGCCAAGCAGGGCTGGATGGCGACGAGCCTGGAAGGCTCGAAGGAAGACGGCATGAAGCCGCTGTTCGATCTCATCCTCAACCACGTGCCGCCGCCGCAGGTGGAAGACGGACCGTTCCGCCTGCTCGGCACCATCATCGAGCCCAATCCTTATCTCGGCCGCATCATCACCGGGCGCATCACCTCCGGCAGCGTGAAACCGAACCAGAGCGTGAAAGTGCTCGACCGCGAGGGCAAGTTGATCGAGAGCGGCCGCGTCACCAAGGTGCTGGCGTTCCGCGGGCTTGAGCGCGTGCCGGTCAAGGAGGCCGAGGCGGGCGATATCGTTGCGCTCGCCGGCCTGCCCAACGCCACCGTGGCGCATACCATCTGCGATCCTTCCGTCGAGACGCCGCTGGCGGCGCAGCCGATCGATCCGCCCACTTTGTCGATGACCTTTCGCGTCAACGATTCTCCGCTCGCCGGCACGGAAGGCAGCAAGGTCACCGGCCGCATGATCCGCGACCGCCTGCTGCGCGAAGCGGAAGGCAACGTGGCTCTGCGGGTGCGCGAGAGTGACGACAAGGACGCCATGGAAGTCGCCGGCCGCGGCGAATTGCAGCTCGGCATTCTGATCGAGACCATGCGTCGCGAAGGCTTCGAACTGTCTGTGTCGCGGCCGAAGGTGCTGCTCCGCCGCAACGACACGGGTGAGCTGGAAGAGCCGATCGAAGAGGTCGTCATTGACGTCGACGAGGAACATTCGGGCGTCGTCGTGCAGAAGATGTCCGAGCGCAAAGCCGACCTGATGGAAATGAAGCCCTCCGGCGGCGGACGCGTGCGCCTCGTGTTCTACGCGCCAACCCGCGGCCTCATCGGCTATCAGGGCGAGCTGCTCACCGATACGCGCGGCACCGCCATTATGAACCGGCTGTTTCATGGCTACGCGCCGCACAAGGGCGCGATCCAAGGCCGCCGCAACGGCGTGCTGATCTCCAACGACAAGGGCGAAGCGGTCGCCTACGCGCTGTGGAACCTGGAAGACCGCGGCCCGATGATGATCGAGCCGGGTTGGAAGGTCTACACCGGCATGATCGTCGGTGAGCATACCCGCGACAACGATCTCATCGTCAATGTGCTGAAGGGCAAGCAGCTCACCAACATCCGCACCACCTCGAAGGACGAGGCGGTCAAGCTCACCCCGCCGATGCGCATGACGCTGGAAAAGGCGCTCGCCTATATCGAGGACGACGAGTTGGTCGAGGTGACGCCGAAATCGATCCGCCTGCGCAAGAAGCTCTTGGACGAGAACGACCGCAAGAAGGCCGAGCGGACGAAGGAAGCCGAGACGGTGTGATGTTTTATCCATCTTCCCCTTGTGGAGAGAGGTGGAAAACACCGCCACTGGTGTTCAATTATGGCACAGCCGGAAACCGCTCCGCGGCGTGGCTTCAATTAGCGCGCCGAATTTCGACAGGTTCGTCGGGCATTATTGCGCAGCTGTGACCAGTAATCCACACCGTTAACCTGACGTTAATTATAGGGCTTGAAGGCCGCGAGGTTCGTTGCTTCTATTCTCGCATGAGCACGACCCTGATAGAGATTCGCCGCGCCAAGACCGCCGACGCTTCAGAGGTGGCCGAGACCCATGACGAGGCGTGGCGCACGGCCTACCAGGGCATCATCCCCGGCAACGAGCTCGACAAGCTGATCAACCGGCGCGGTCCGGACTGGTGGGATTCGGCCATCCGCAAGGGCAGCCGCATCACCATCCTGCAGTTCGGCGAGCAGGTCGCCGGCTACGCCAATTACGGCCGCAACCGCGCGCGCAGCCTGTTCTATGACGGCGAGGTCTACGAGCTCTACCTGCGCCCCGAGTTCCAAGGGCTGGGCTTCGGCCGCCGGCTGTTCAACGCCGCGCGCAAGGACCTGATCCAGAGCGGACTGAAGAGCCTGGTGGTGTGGGCGCTGTCCGACAACGAGACGGCGGTGGAATTCTATCGCGCCCTCGGCGGCCGCGCCGTCGCACGCTCCTCCGAACGATTTGGCGGCAAGACCCTCGACAAGGTCGCCTACGCGTGGCAGGGGTGAATCTTCCTCGTTCCGGCCAGGCTAGCGAAGCGACTACGGGCCGGGGCCCATAGCCACATCCATATCGAGAATTCAGGGTGGAACCGGCGCTTACGCGGGGACGACCGCCTACAATTTCGGCAGTGGCAAACCCTTTTGCGCGCAGCCGGCGCGCAACGTGTTGAGCAATAGACAAGCGATCGTCATTGGCCCGACACCGCCCGGCACCGGCGTCAGCGCACCGGCTACATCGGCTGCATCGGCTGCAACATCGCCGACGATGCGCGGCTTTTCGCCGCCCTCGCCCTGAACGCGGTTGATGCCGACGTCGATCACGGTGGCGCCCGGCTTGATCCAGTCTGCCCGCACCATCTCCGGCTTGCCGATGGCCGCGACCAATAAATCCGCGCGCCGGCACACCGCCGGCAGATCGCGGGTCTTGGAATGGGCGATGGTGACTGTGGCGTTTTCGTTGAGCAGCAGTTGCGCCACCGGCTTGCCGACGATGTTGGAGCGACCGATCACCACCGCCTCCATGCCCGCGAGCGAAGGATGCACGTATTTCGCCAGCCGCGCGCAGCCGAGCGGCGTACACGGCGCCAGCGCAAACAGGCCGCTTGCCAACCGCCCGACGTTGATCGGATGGAAGCCATCGACGTCCTTGGCCGGATCGATGGCGAAGATGATCTTGTGCTGGTCGATCTGCGGCGGCAGCGGCAGTTGCACCAGGATGCCGTTGACGTTGTCGTCGGCGTTGAGCTTGGCGATGAGCGCGAGCAGCGCGGCTTGGCTCGTATCCGCCGGCAGCTTGTGATCGAACGCGCGCATGCCGGCTTCCGCGACGGCTTTGGTCTTGCTGCGCACATAAACGCTGCTCGCGGCGTTCTCGCCGACCAGCACCACCGCGATACCCGGCACGTGTCCATGCGCCTTGGTGACGCGCGCGACGTCAGCCGCGATCCTGCCGCGCAGTTCCGCCGCGATGGCCTTGCCGTCGATAATCGTTGCGCTCATCTCGCCCGTTTGCTCGTTATTCTTATTGCCGTTGCTTGAATTTCGACATGCCGGACATGACAGAGACAGAAAACGGGTTACCCCGCAAGCTTCTCCAGCCTCGCCACTAGCGCCGCGCCGTCGCCTGCGACGACGAGTCGCTTGAGCCGGGCGGCGGCACCGGCGGTGATCGTCACGTCGCGCGGCGGAACACTCAAGGCTTTGGCGATCAACCGGATCAAGGCGTCGTTGGCTTCGCCATCGCTGGGCGCCGCCCGCACCCGCGCTTTCAGAACGCTGCGGCCGTCGGCCATTTGCTCGATGCCGTCGATGGCGTCGCGCCCGCCCTTCGGTGTCAGGCGCACCTGAACCGTTATACCGCCCGCCGCCGTCGCCCACGGCACGGTCACGCTAGTGGTCCGATTCCGACATTTGCATCACTGTTGCTGCAAGCTCCCGAGAAAATGTCGGAATCAAAGGGCTACTGGCAATTGTTTTATTCTAGCAGAGCTTTGAATTTGACATTTGATGAGCGGATAGCCGCAAACGAGTATCAAATGTCACATTCGTCCCACTAGAAGACGTTAGGATAAATGTAGCGCACGATCACATTTTCGAGGAACAAGATCAGCAGGATCAGGATCACCGGCGACACGTCGATGCCGCCGAGATTGGGCAGCATCTGGCGGATCGGGCGCAACAGCGGTTCGGTGAGCCGGTAGAGCATATCGCCGATCATGTGCACCACCTGATTGCGGGTGTTGACCACGTTGAAGGCCACCAGCCACGACAGAACGGCAGCCGCAATCAGCAGCCAGATATAAATTTGCAGCACCAGCAGAAGAATATCGAGAATCGAGCGCATGAGTGTCCGTCCGTTCGAGGAGCGGGCGGAAAGTAACCGCATCGATGGCCCGGAACAAGCCGACCGGACGGCCGCCGCCGCCCTCTCCTTGACAGTCCCTGACCCTGGCCCTAAATGGCGGCCACTCGCCGGAATCTTCCGTGCAACGGCGGTTTTAGCCGTTGTCCCAAGGCGGGGCCGTAGCTCAGCTGGGAGAGCGCCTCGTTCGCAATGAGGAGGTCAGGGGTTCGATCCCCCTCGGCTCCACCACGCATTTATGGTTTCTAGCCTCGTCGGGAGACTTGTCGAATTGTCCCGCATTTTGCGGGCTTTTTCGGTGCGTACATACGGTCTCCGAGTCTCTGCAGCCGGTGAGAGCCGCAATTCGGGCTCCCGTCTCCGAGGCATAAATACCCGTTCCTGGCGCCGAAAAATCTGGTGCTGAAAATTTCACCTGTGAGCTGCGGCCCCACGAAAGTAGAGGGGATCAATAAATGCCTGCTGGGCGGATAAAGGCGCGCGGAAGCGGCCGGCCATGCACGGCGAGCGATGCTGTTTTTGCGCGTGGGGGGTCAGGCTGGCGTCAGACCGAGCCGCTGATACTGTAGCGACCATTCGGCGGGGCGTCGCGCAGGGCCGCAACGCCAATGCCGCGAGGCAGCCGTCCTTCGAGTGCGGCCTTGACCAGCCCCGGCGCGACGAAGGCAAGCGAGATCGTCATGTTGACGTGGCGCATGCTGCACTTCTGTCGAGCGGCAATATCCTCGATGGTAGTCGTGCCGGAGACGACCTCGTCCAACCAGGCACGCCCGCGAGCGATTGATTTGAGCAGCGCCGCGCGCCGCTCGAACTTAATCGGCCGCGTGCGGCGCCGTTCGACACCGGCCGGCAGCAGGATGTTCTTGAACCTCTTGATCGGTGGCTTGGCCCACGGAATTAGCAAGGGCTCTGGTGATGGCGATCTGGCGTCGTGGCAAGCCCGACGCGCTGGTTCATCACTCCGACCGCGGCAGTCAGTATAGCAGCGAGCAGTTCCAGCGGCTGATGGCGGATCACGGCGTCGTCTGTTCGATGAGCCGCTCGGGTAACGTCTGGGACAACGCGGCGATGGAGAGCTTCTTCTCGTCGCTCAAAACCGAGCGCACGGCCAACAAGACTTACAGGACCAGGGACGAAGCGAAGGCGGATGTGTTCGACTACATCGAGCGCTTCTATAATCCGAAGCGCAGGCACTCGACGATCGGCTATCTAAGCCCCATGGAGTTCGAACGGCAGGCCGGGTTCGCTTAAGTCGGTGTCATCCAAACCGGGTGCAGGCCACATGAATGGACTCGGGTATCGAATGGATGAAGAAATAGCCGCCAAAAGAAGCGGTCTTATCGTCAACAATCTGGAATTTGGTACATCGTTTGCAACGGAAATAGGTTAGCTTCGGCCGGGTGCCTGGGGGGCGCCTGCGTATGGACTTGGATGAAACCTTGCTCCTGCTGATCGGTGGCATTTACGATGCCGCGCTGAATCCTGATATCTGGAACGCCGTTCTGCCCAAGATCGGGGCCTTTGTCGGTGGATCGGCGGGCGGCCTCTTCGCGCATGATTCTTCGCGAAGGAGCTTGAGCATAGCCTACGAGTTCAACACCGACCCCGATTACCGCCGGCTCTATGTTGAGAAATACCTGACGCTCGACCCTCTGTCCGGTACCTATTTCGTGCTCGACGTCGGTGAAGTCTTCAGCACGTCGACGGTCATGGCGCATCCCGAGTTTCTGCAATCGCGCTTCTATAAGGAGCTGATCCGGCCGCGAGGCTGGATCGACAACATCTGCGTCTATCTCGACAAAGTGCCGGAAGGTCACACAGGGTTCGCGTTGTTTCGCAATGAGCGCGAAGGTCTCGCCGACGAGCCGTCGCGCGAGCGCCTGCGGCTCCTGGTTCCGCATCTTCGCCGAGCCGTGCTGATCGGAAAGCTCATCGAGTTCAAAACGGCGCAAGCCGCCACGCTTGCCGACGCGCTCGACGGGCTGAGCGCAGGCACGTTGTTCGTGGATTCGAGCGGCCGCATCACCCACGCCAACGCCGCGGGGCGTGCCATGATTGCCGACGGCAATGTCTTGCGGGCGTCGCTCGGCCGGCTCGTCGCGGATGATCCGGACGTCAATCGCGCGTTGCGGGACATCTTTCTGGCTGCCGCCACCGGCGATGCGGCGGTTGGCGCCATGGGCGTGGCTGTGCCGCTGGTCGGGCGCGACGGCGAGCGCTACGTCGCCCATGTCCTGCCGCTCTCGTCGGGCGCACGGCGCGGCGCCGGCGTGAGTTATGCGGCCGCGGCGGCCCTGTTCGTGCAGAAGGCCGCCTTGGCCACGCGCTCCCCGCCCGAGGTGATCGCCAAGACATACCGGCTGACGCCGATGGAGCTGCGCGTCCTGCTGACCATCGTGGAGGTCGGCGGCGCACCGCAGGTCGCCGAGACGCTCGGCATCGGCGAGGGCACGGTCAAAACCCATCTCAAGCGTCTTTATGAGAAGACCGGCGCACGCCGGCAGGCCGATCTGGTCAAGCTCTTTGCCGGCTACACCAGCCCGCTCCTGGGCTGACTCTGGGCAAGCGCCGGAAACGCATTACCGTCACATACGAATTTGGGCCTCTCCCGATCGGGGGACGCGGCGCGCCTTGGCGCGGCGGTAAGCTTAAGAGAGTGGCATGCCGATTGGGGAGTGGGCGACATGACTGGGGTGAAACAAATAGGTTTAGCTGTCGTTGTTTCTGCCGCGCTGAGCGCGCTGGGTCCGACAAATGCCGGTGCGAATACCGTCTACAGTTATACGGGTAATAATTATACGTTCACTTCTGATGGGACGCCGCCTTCCGGCGCATACGACGCCACGATGAGTGTCAGCGGCAGCTTTACGCTTGCTTTGCCTCTCGCCGCGAACTTGCCGTATGCAAGTATCAAACTGAGCATCCTGAGTTTTTCATTCTTTGATGGACGGAATACCATCACAAATCTGAATCAAGACGCCAGCGTCACCAGTTTCAATGTGACAACCGACGCCGCTGGCATGATTGATCTATGGCAGATTGAATTAGCCACGCCGCACGCTGCGATAGACGGTTCAATGACTTATACTATTTATTCCACCAATCTCGTTGGAGGTGTGGAGGATGATGCCTTCACAGGCCAATGCGTCACAAGTATTTCTCCAGATTGCGGCTCGCTTGCGAGCGATTCCGCCCACGTGTTCACCGCTGGCACCTGGGGCATTACCACAGTCGCATCTGCGACGCCACTTCCGGCGGCGTTTCCGCTCTTCGCTACCGGCGTTGGCGTGATGAGTCTGCTGGCACGGCGCAGGAAGCGGAAGAATGTTGGCGCACGCTCAGCCGCCTGATCAAAACATCTGACCGGATTTCGGAAGGACCGCCGCAAGGCGGTCTTTCATTTTTTGCGCGCAGTGCATTTCACGAATGTCAGCTGTAACCACGATACGGGCACGCGGTTCACCTGTCCCTTCCGAAAGTGTCATCCGGAAATCAATCGGGACTATATCCGGTTCAAATTCCCTGTTCTCGCGTACAAATTCCCTGATCCTTCGCAAAACTTCCCTGCTCCGTTTCGTAGGGAACTTCGCTCTAAGTCCTCTAAATCATTGGACGAATGACGACCTCTGAGTTGCAAATTGGCCCAAAATTGCAAAATTCCCTGTTCTTTTCCCTGCTAGCAGGGAATTTGGCAGTGGAGACCGGTTCGACTGCGACTGCATCCGCCACCAGCCTTCGCCCCTAACCGAGCGTCGGCTGGGCAAGCCCGTTTCGTGCGAAGACTGCCGCGCCTTAACCAGACGGGCGAGGGCGGCTTCCGAAACCTCAAATCGCCCAATCCTCACCCCGGCTGCTGCGAACACCGAGAACCATTGCAGCCTGCGGAATGGCCATCTCGCAACGCAGGCCTTGCGGATCAAAGACAAGCCGTGCGCTGCCGCCGAGCTCGGCGCCGATGCTGGCCTCGATCAGCCGCGAGCCGAAGCCGCGTCGCGCGGGCGCGCTGACCGCCGGCCCGCCCCGCTCCTGCCAGTCGATGCGCAGCATCCCGCGGCCTTGCTCATCGTTCGCCGGCTGCCAGTGGATCTCGACGCAGCCGGCCGACACCGACAGCGCGCCGAATTTGGCGGCGTTGGTGATCAGCTCGTGAAACGCCATCGCCAAAGTTAGCACCGCGCGTGGGGACAGCATGACGTCCTCACCACGCAGCACCACCCGTCCGGGCCCTGCGCCATAGGGCGCCAAGCCCGCCGACAGGAGTTTGCGCAGGTCGGCGGCTTCCCAGTGATGCATGGTGAGCTGGTCGTGCGCCTTGGACAACGCGATCAGCCGGCCCTCGAAGCTCTCGCTGAACTCGCGCGGGGAAGCGGCGCGGCGCGCGGTCTGCGCGGCCAGTGACTGCACGGTGGCAAGCGTATTCTTGACGCGGTGATTCAACTCGTCGATCAGCAACCGCTGGCGCCGCTCGGCCAACTTGGCTTCGGTGATGTCCTGAACCACGCGCACCACGTAGAGTAGCCGGCCCTGCGCGCCACGCACCGGCGACGAACGCACCGAGACCCAGATCGTGCGGCCGTCCTTGCGCATGAAGCGCTTGTCGACCGAATAGAATTCCAGATTGCCGGCGACCTGCTTGCGGAACGCTTCGCGGTCGGAGTCGGCGTCGTCGGGATGGGTGAAGCGGAACAGCACGCTCGCCAGCAGCTCCTCGCGGCTGTAGCCGGTGATGCCGCAGATCGCTTCGTTGACGCGCAGGATGCGGCCGTCGGGCGCCATCTCGGATATGCCGATGGCGGCGTGCTCATAGGTCGCGGCCAGCCGCTGCTCCTGCTCAAGGGCGTGCTGGCGCGACGCTTCGAGCGCTTCTGTGGCGCGCTTGCGCTCGGTGATGTCCTCCATGCAATGCACCGCGCCGGACACCTCGCCATGCACATTGAACAGCGGATCGATGTTGATCGAGACGGCGGCGCGAGTGCCATCGACACGCTCGACCAGGCGCTCGACGTCGCGCACCGAGGTCCCTTTCCTCAGCACCTCATCGAGCAGTGAACGCGTCACGAGGGCGCCATCGGCCTCCCAGAACTTCGCGCCCTCGGTGAAGTCGTCATGGGTCTGTCCGGGCAGCGGCGTGCGGCCCCAGAGCTCGGCGGCCCTGCGGTTATATTGCAGGATGACGCCGCGCTCGTCGCAGATGAAAGTCGCGATGGGCAAGAGATCGAGAATACCGCCGGACGCTTGCAGCATCTCGTTCAGGCCCGGAAGCCTCGGCGCCTCTCGCGGCTTGTGATTCGCATCGCGCATCGGCACGCCTCCATCCGTGCGTGGCTATTCTTCACCCCCGTCGAGAGTCGATGAGGCGCGGGCCGATTTGTCAATGCGGTGAAGCGGCGTCGCGTCAGGACGCCACGGCCGCCAAAGTGGCCTGTTTGCGGCCGAGCCAGTGGTCCATGAAACTGACGAGCCAATGGCGCGAGGCATAGTCATGCACCGCGCGGTCGGCGACGTGCTCGTGCCGCTGCTTGGCGCCGGGCGCATCCATACGGTGGGCGCCGCGTACCAGCCAGCGATGCATCATGGCGTGAGTGACCTCGGGGTGAAACTGGATGCCGTAGCCGCTGCCACAGCGGAACGCCTGCACGTTGAATCCGTTCTCGCCCTCGGCGAGAAGCTCGGCCCCGGCCGGCAGCTCGAAGCCTTCACGGTGCCATTGATAGACGTGGTCCGGCCATTCCGGGCAAATCTTGCGTCCGGCCGCAGTCGGGCGGATCGGGTAATAGCCGACTTCCGCGCGTCCTTCCGGATGCGGGAAGACGCTGGCGCCGAGATGGCGCGCCATCATCTGCGCGCCGAGACAGATGCCGAGAAAGGGCTTGTTGGCGCCGAGCGGCACTCCGATCCAGTCGGTCTCCCGGCGGATGTAGTCATCCTGGTCGTTGGCGCTCTGCGGGCCGCCGAAAATCACCCCGCCGGCATGGTCGTCCATCGTGTCCGGCAGCGCGTCCCCGAAACGCGGGCGGCGGATGTCCAGCGGATAACCGAGCTTGCCCAATACCTGTCCCACCCGGCCGGGGGACGAGTGTTCCTGATGCAGGACGATGAGAACGGGCTTCAGCATGGCTTCCTAACCTACCTAACCGCTTCGCCGCGCTTTGAAAACCGCGGTGGGCGTCGGGGCCGCTATGCCTGCTGCGCGGACCTGCGCCGGCTCTGACGCTGATCGACCATGCGCAGCAGTACCCGGCGAGGAGCGAGGCGGATTCCGAGTGTCACGAGCTTGTTGACGAAACCCGGCACCACCGTGCGCCTGTTGGCCATCAAGCCGCGATAGCCGGCCGTGGCCACATCCTCGGCGCTGCGGGTGAGCAAGCCCGGCGCCAGCCCTTCCCTAAGGCCGGCGCGGGTGGCGAACTCGGTCGGCACCGGACCGGGGCAGAGCACGCAGACCTTGATGCCGCGCGGACCGAACTCGCTATGCAGCGCCTCGCTGAAGGACAGCACGAAGGCCTTGGTGGCGTAGTAGACCGCCATGCCCGGCCCCGGCAGGAAGCCGGCCATGGAGCCGACATTGAGCAGGCCGCCCTTGTGCCGCGACAGGCTGTCGACAAAGGCGAGCGACAATTCGGTGAGCGCGCGCACATTGAGGTCGATCATGGCGAGCTGCTCGGCACGGTCGCACGCCGCGGCGGAACCGACGAGGCCGAAGCCGGCATTGTTGACGACGTATTGCGGCTCGACGCCTTGGGCGGCGAGCGCCTCGCCGATGCGCTGCGCGCCGCCGGCAGTGCCGAGATCGGCGGTGATGACGAGCGGACGCGGTGCGCCACTCGCTGCGATCTCGTCGGCGAGCTCGTTGAGCCGGTCCTCACGCCGCGCAACCAGCGCCAGTTCGTGACCATGGCGCGCAAACTCCCGCGCCAGCGCGACGCCAATGCCGGCGGACGCGCCGGTGATGACCGAAACGGGGCGGAGGCTGCTCATCGACCTTCGATATCCTGAATTCATGATCGGCCCAACAACAACAGCGATGACCCTCTCCTTATTCCTGCCCCTTGCAGGGAGATGGTTGAGGTGAGGTCAATTTGCATCGGCGCAGGAAAACAACTCCATTCTACACGCGGCCCAATTAGCCACCTTGCTGGCGGCTTTCAGCCACCCGATTGCGCAAGGCGATGCGCTCGCGCTGGGAAATGCCGAGCAGGTCGGCGGCCCGCCAGATCAGGTTATCCTCGAACTCGCTGATCACGCCGTCGGCATAGGCGATCTGCCACATCATTTCCACCATGCGGGCGCGGCCCTTCTCGTCGAGGGCGCGGTTGAGCTGGGCGGTGAAATGATAAAGGTCGATGGCCTCGCGCTCCAGTTCGGTCGCTTCGGCAATGAGTTCTGCGGCCGCGGGCTCGTCGAGGTCGAAGCGGCTCTTGATCAGCGCGCGCAGCTTGGCGCGCTCGCTCTCGGCGAATTGACCATCGATGCGCGCGGCGTGCACCAGCAGCGCGGTGGCGGCGAGGCGATAGTCGTTCTCGTCAAAACGGTGGGCGGGCTTGGCGCCGTCGCCGACCTCGGCAATCAACCTGCGAAAAGCGTCGAACATGGGCGCGTTTGTTCCTTGGCGTTTGCGATCCGGTGTCGCCCCGGCAACGATGATTATCTCCCATTTATGAACAAATTTGGCCGCCCGGTAGACCGGGCGGCCTTTGTTCGCACATGAGACCGGGATTTACGCCGTAGCGCCAGCGACCTCCTCCAGCGTCCGGTTGCGCGGCTCCACGCCCCAGGCCCAGACCACGATGATCTGCACCACAAGCAGCACGATCATCAGCCCGATCACGCCAGGAAGGTGGTAGCGCACCATCAGCGAGCCGACGACGAACGGTGACACCACCGTGGCGGCGCGCCCGAACGTGTTGCAAATGCCGTTGGCGCGTAGGCGGATCTCGGTCGGGAACAGTTCCGGTGTATAGACCCCGAACAACATGGCGGTTTGCACGTAGATCGCCACGATCAGCACCGAACCGATGGCAAGAACCATCGCCGGATCGGAAGCGGCATTGAAGCGCGCATAGATCCAGCCAAATACGATGGTCGCCACCGAGGCGGCGATGATACTGATGCGCCGGCCGACGAAATCCGCCGCCCAGGCACCGATGGCGCAGCCGATCAGCGAGGAGATCGACAGCACCAGCGTGTATGCGAGCGAATGCGTGATGGTCAGTCCCTGGCGCAGGAAGAACTGCGGCAGGAAGATCACGAAGCCGAAGATCAGCGTATTGATCGTGATCAGCACCCAGCTGCCCACTACCATGCGCTGCAGGATCGGCGGCCGCATCATGGCTGCGGCCGGGACCGGCGCAGGTGCCGCGGTCGGCGCCGCTACCGGAAGGAGGGCACCCGCGGTGGCAGCCTCCTTCTCAATCTCGGTCATCAGCGCTTCGGCTTCGTCAGTGCGGCCTTGCAACTCCAGCCAGCGTGGCGACTCGGGGAGCTTCTTGCGCAGGTACCAGACGATGAGCGAGCCGACGCCGGCGATGATGAACATCGGCCGCCAGCCCCAGGCCGGAATGATCAGATAGCTGAGCACCGCCGTGATCGGGAAGCCGGCCACCACGATGAAAGCCATGAATGCGAGCCAGCGCCCGCGCGTCTTCGGCGGCACGAATTCGGTCAACGTCGAATAGCCAACAACGATCTCGGCGCCGAGGCCAAGCCCTTGCACAAAGCGGCAAACGATGAGCTGGTTCATGTCCTGCGTGAAGGCGGCAGCGAGCGAGGCCAAGCCGAAGATCAGCAGATTGATCTGGTAGGTGAAGCGGCGGCCGAAGGCATCGCCGACGAAGCCGGTGATCAACGAGCCCAGCGTCATGCCGACGAAGGTAATCGACAGGAACTGCAGGTTCTGTTGCAGCGTGGAGAAATGCGTGTGCAGCGTGGCAGCCAGTACGCCGCTGGCGACATAGAGATCGTAGCCGTCGAAGAACATGCCGGCGCCGACCAGCCAGAAGATGCGGTACTGGAACGACGAGACAGGCAGCCGGTCGAGACGCGCACCGGCATTCACGGTGGTGGCCATGGTGTTTGCTCCCCTTGAGATGATCCGGTCTTGAATCGCCGGTTTGCCCGCGGATGGTACCGGGCACGGCAGGCGCGCGCTACGGGAGGCGCTCCACCCAGTGCACAACTTTTGTGAAAATCAGCGAAGGCTGACTAAATGCGGCTGTCATCGCCCGCGGAGGCGCGCAAACCCGTAATTGCTGAGAGGTCGGCGTGTACCGGATGCCCCGCTGGAGCCTGTCTCCCGCGCCGGCGGAGACGTGAGGGCGGATCAGTGATCCGCCGCCTTACTCGATCGCCTTGCCCAGCCTGGCGCTTTGATTGAGCAGCCGCAGATTGTTGTCGACGAATTTGTTGTGCGGGTCCTTGCGCTTGGCCTTGAGCAGCGTCGCGCGCGCGCGCGCGTAATTGCCGCGCAGCATGTAGGAATAACCTTCATTATTGAGGATCACCACCGTCGGCCCGACGATACGGATCGCTTGCGCGTAGGCGCGGTCGGCAAGATCGAAACGGCGCAGCCGGTCGTAGGACGCGGCCAACCCGAGCCAGGCCTCGGCGTCGCGCGGATGCTGTTCGACGGCGTGGCGGAAATGCTTCTCGGCCAGGCCGTAGTTGCCGACGCGATACTGACGCTTGCCGCGCGAGAGGTCGTCGTAGGGGTCGCTGCCGAGCAGGCCCTTTTCAGCTTCGATCGGCACGCCAAGCGGCGGCGCCGCCGCGTAGGCGCTCTCGCCCTGCGAGGCGCCGGCATCGGCGGTGGCGGTGGAATCGGTCGACGACTTGGCGCCGAGTAGATTGGAGAAATTGTGCGACGTCGTGCAACCGGCCAGCCAAAGGCCTACGAACGTGACAGTCAGAACACGGGCTAGACGACAACGCATGACAAATCCTGCCGGAAGCACCCCGGATCATAGAACCACCAAATTAGGCGACAGGTGTTAAGAATTTATCGGCAAGATGGACTCAATCCCGGGCATCAGGCGCGCCCCAGCCACGGGTTAACAAATTCACGCACGTCAAAAATAGTGCCCGACGTAGAGCTTCACGAAGACCGGCAACAGGATCACCACGAAGATCACCGGGAAGATGCACACCATCATCGGCACCGCCAGCTTGGCCGGCAGCGCATAGGCCTTTTCTTCCGCCCGCGACAGCCGCTGGTGCCGCATATCCTCGGAATAGACCCGCATGGCGTCGGTGATTGAAGAACCGAGGTCTATCGATTGATTAATAAGTGTGGCGAACGATCGCGCCTCGTCCAGCGCCAAGCGGTCGGCGAAGCGCTCGAGTGCGTCCTTGAGCGCCCGGCCGGCGCGGATCTCGAGATTGGTCATGTGGATGTTGGCAGTCAGCGACGGATAACTGTCGCCGAGCTCGCGGCCGACGCGCTCCAGCGATGCCTCCATCGACAGGCCCGAATCTGCGCATACGACCAGCAAATCCATGAAATCGGGGAAGCCGGAACGGTGCTCGAGCGCGCGCGCCTTGATACGCTTGTCGATGTAAAGGCTGGGGCCGATATAGCCGGCGATGCCGCCGCCAACCACCATCAGCCCGAAAAAAGAACCGCCGTAGCGGACGCCGAACATCGGCAGCAACATAAACAGCGCGGCTGCCAGGGCCACCGCCAGCACGGTCCGGCCGATGAAGAAGTAGGCGACCGCACGCGGATCGTAGATCCCGGCTTGGATCAACCGCTTTCGGAGCACCTTCATGTTGTCGCCGTTGGAATCGGCATAGTGCTTGGTGGTGTACTCGAGAAGCTGGCCGACCGCCTTGAGGCTGGAATGACGCAGCGAGCGCTCGGCGTTCGATTTGCGCTCGCTCTCATCCATCATCATACGCGAGGCGCGCTTCTTGACCGCGCCGCGCACGCGTACAAAAGCCATCAGCGAAAAGGCCAGCGTGACGGCGGCCAAGAACACCAGCACCGCAGTCAGCAGGCTGCCGCCGTCATTGAACATGGAGCCGAATGTGGAAGCCAGCGCGCCCATGTCAGATCCTGAAATTGACCATGCGGTACATGATCATGTTGCCGACGCCCATCCAGCAGATGGCAATCGCCAGCACGATCTTGGTCAGATGCTCGTGCCAGACGCTGCCGTAGAAGTTCGGCACCATCAGCTGCACCATCAAGAACATGCAGATCGGCAACGACGAGAGGATCAGCGCCGAGGCGCGGCCTTCGGCGGCGAGCGCGCGGATCTTGCGGCGCATCTTGAAGCGCTCGCGGATGACGCGCGACAGGTTCGCGAGGATTTCACCGAGATTGCCGCCGGTGGAACCCTGGATCGCCACCGCGGTGACGAACAGCGGCAGGTCGTCGGTGCCCACGCGGTAGAAAAGGTTGCGCATGGCGCTTTCGAGGTCGGCGCCGTAAGTGATTTCGTCGACGACGAGACCGAATTCGCTGCCCACCGGGTCGGGCATTTCGCGCGCCACCATCGATATGGCCACCGGCACCGGATGGCCGGCGCGCAGGGACCGAGTAATAACGTCGATGGCATCGGGAAATTGAGCGGAGAACCTCTTCTGCCGCCGTCTGCGCAGGTATCGGAGCACCAGGAACGGCAGCGTCAATCCAGCAACCAGCGCGCCGATCACGGCGTGCAGGATACTACCTTCGAACATCGCCAAGCCGGCGAACACCATCACCACGCCGACAATGTCGAACATCACCAGCTTGGAAAACCCGATGGTGAGGCCGGACTGCAGAACCAGCTTATTGATGGCGAGCAGCGGCAGCCGATAGTCGCCGCTCGCGGTCAATCCGCGTTCGCGGCGCAATTGCACCAGCACGCTTTCGCGGTCCGGCTTGTCATCCATCACCTTGAGCCGGCGGTTGATGTTCTTGCGGTAGGACGACTTGTTGTACGCCAGCAGGTATATGCCCTCAGCGAACATCGCCGCCGACGCGCCGATCGAGAGATAGAACACATAGATCGGGTTGAAATCGAACATCGGAACTACAGCGGATTCGAGGGATCGAAGTAGTTGCCCGGAATCTTGATGCCGAGACTGACCAGTTCGGTGAGAAAGCGCGGGCGCACGCCGGTGGCCTGAAAATGGCCCTGCACGGTGCCGTCCGGCGCGGTGCCGGTGCGCACGAACTTGAAGATCTCCTGCATCTGGATGATATCGCCTTCCAGGCCGGTGATCTCGGCAATGGACGTCACCTTGCGCTTGCCGTCGGACTGACGGGAGAGCTGCACGATGAGCTGCACCGCGTTGGCGATCTGGCCGCGGATCGAGGCGACCGTCATCGGCAGGCCGGCCATGCCGATCATCTGCTCCAGACGAGAGATTGCATCACGCGGGGTGTTGGCGTGGATCGTGGCCATCGATCCTTCGTGGCCGGTGTTCATGGCCTGCAACATGTCGAAGGCCTCTTCACCACGGCACTCGCCGAGGATAATGCGATCAGGCCGCATACGCAGGGCGTTCTTGACCAGATCGCGCTGGCGGATTTCGCCTTTGCCTTCGACATTGGGCGGACGCGTTTCCATACGGCCGACGTGCGGCTGCTGAAGCTGCAGTTCGGCGGCGTCCTCGATGGTGAGTAGACGCTCCTTCTCCGAAATGAAGGCGGACAACGCGTTGAGCATGGTTGTCTTGCCGGAGCCGGTGCCGCCGGAAATGATGGTGGTGATGCGCGCCTTCACCGCTGCCGCTAGAAGCTCGGCCATGGGCGGGCGCAGCGCGCCAACCTCGACCAGCCTCGAGAGGTCGAGCTTCTTCTTGGAGAACTTACGGATCGAGACCAGCGGGCCGTCGACGCCGACCGGGCGCACCGCCACGTTAACACGCGAGCCGTCCTGCAGGCGCGCGTCGCAAAGCGGGTGGGATTCATCGACGCGGCGGCCGACCGCGGACACGATTTTATTGATGATGCGCAGCAGGTGCTGCTCGTCCTTGAAGCGCACCGCCAGCGGCTCGAGGATGCCGTGGCGCTCGACATAGACACATTCATGACCATTGATCAGGATATCGGCGATCGACGGATCCTTCAGCAACGGCTCCAACGGACCCAGGCCTGTCATCTCGTCGAGGATTTCGGAGACGAAGTCGTTGAGTTCCTGGGCGTTGAGCGCCAATCGCTCGACCAGCACGTACTGCGACACCAGCCCTTGCACATGCCGGCGAACTTCTTCTTCCGGCAACTTTTCGAGCGCCGAGAGATTGATCTCCTCGATCAGTCGGCGGTGCAGGCGCACCTTGGCATCGAGCAACTTCTCGCTATGCAGCGGATTCGCGGTCGGCGGCTGCGACAACGGCGGCGGCGTCAGCGACGGCGAGGGCAACACCGGTTCGGGCGCTGGTTCCGCAGGCATCGCGGGTTTCTCCGCCGCGGGCTCAGCGGAGGTTTCGGGAAACACGGTCCATGCCACGCCGTCGAGCGCGGAGGCCGGCGCATCGGCCGCCGGCAAGTCGCTCGTCGCAGCGCGTCGGGCTGTAAATCGGCCAGCCATCTCTTCTGTTTCCTGTTCTTGGCTAGCGCGCGGCCGCCAGCTTGAGCTTCTGCATCATCGACGCCGGCTTAACCTCGGCCGCCGACTTGCCAGTGTCGTCTTCCAACAGCAGCTTCTTGAGCTGGGTCGTGATCTTGTTGCCGGGCTTGACCTCGTCGAGCGGCACGCCGCGGTCGATCGCCTCGCGCACCAGCGCGTAATCGTTGGGCACCACGGCGGTGAAGGCATCGCCGAGCGCGGCCTGCAGGTCGCCCAAGCGCAGACCCGACGAGAACATGCTAGACTCGAAGCGGTTGACGATAACCTGCGGATTGGGCCCGTCGAGCCGCTCGCGGATCGCCATTACCAACTGCTTGGCGTGACGCATGCCCGGCACCGTGGTCTCGGCGACAATAAACAGCTTGTTGGAACCGAGCAGCACGCTGTCGGTCCAAGAGAACCAAGTGCGCGGCATGTCGAACACGACGTATTGGAAATTGGCGGAAACGAGATCGAGCAGGCGCGTCACAACGTCCGGGTCGAACGAGCGCATCTCGGCCGGCTGATTGGGCGCGGCCACCACCGCCAGACCGGAGGCGTGATAGGACAGCATGATCTCAAGGAGCTGCCGATCAAGACGGTCGGGGCGCGGCTCGATCTCCGCCAAATTCAGCCTCGGCTCGAGGTCGAGATAGTCGGAAACCGCGCCATGCTGAAAATCGAGGTCGACGAGGCAGGTCGACGGTTTGCTGTGCGGGCCGCCGCTGTTGAGCAGCAGCATCGCAGTCTGAACGGCAAGCGTGGTGACGCCAGCCCCGCCGACTGCCGGCAAGAAAGTGTAGATCTGGGCGTCGGCCGGTTCGCTGGCCGCAGACGGGCCCTTGGAGGCCTGGGCGCAGGCGCGCACCAAATCGACTGGCGCCACCGGCTTCACCAAGAAATCGGCGATACGCATCTGCAGAAGCGTGCGCGCCACGGCTTCGTCAAATCTCTGAGTGATTGCAATGACCGGCGGCCAATTGCCGATGCGCGCCATCAAGCCGGACATCGCCGCCATCTCGTCGGCCTGACCGGCGTCGAAATCGACCACCACGACGGTGGCGCCGTCGAGCGGGAGATTATCGCAGCGCTCTGCGAGTTGCCCGGAGACGATAGCGAGATCTATGGCGCTGGACGCGCCAAAGGTCTCGCGCGCTGCCCGCTCGAACTCTTCGTCGGCGGTGACGATGACCAGGCGGGTGCGGTTGTCGCTGGGGCTACGGCCGATACGCATCGGTTTTTGTTCTATCCCTGGTTCGGGGTTTATTGCGTAACTGTCGGACCAATCGGCTTGGGAGCAGAGCCCTCCGGCGCCGCTGACGGAGCCTGTTGCGCCTCATAGGCGCTTGAGGTGCCGTCACCCTTCGGCTCGATTACCCTGTTGGTGCGATAACGGGCGATCGCGCTCTGCATCCGTTCGCCGTTGAAGCGGATGTTCTTGTCGGCGCTGACGCGTGGCCAGGGATCGACCATCATGGTGACCTGGTCGGCCGCGACTGCATCGCCGGCGTTGAGCGTAATGGCCTCGCGGCGGTCGAGATACTCCGAACAGCCCGCCAGCAGCACCAGCACGCCAGTCAGGGCAAGCGCCCGCAATATATTAGTGGATGGCCGCATTGGTTGCTCCTTCAGGCATGTCGAGCATATGGCCCGTGAATGGCTGCGCTTCGGCGGCGGCAAAGCGCTCGGCCGCCGGCGTCAGCTTGACCGGGTGCGCACGCGACACTTCGCTCTTGCCGAGCAGGAAGAAGTCGACGTCGTTGGGTGGCAGGGTGCCATCGAGCGGCGACTTGACGACGTCGCCGGGCGCCGCCGGCCGCACGATGTGCGGGGTGACAATGATGGCGAGGTCGGTCTGGTTCTTCTGGTAGGACTTGGACGAGAAGAGCGTACCCAGCACCGGGACGCTGCCCAGCCACGGCAACTGCTCGATCTGGTTATGGTTCTCACTCTGCAGCAGGCCGCCGATGACGAAGCTCTGGCCGTCACGCAGTTCGACCGTGGTGGAGGCGCGCCGCACAATCAGCGCCGGCACCGTGATATTGTTTCCCACCGCCACTTGGTGCGTGTTGTCGATCTGGCTGACCTCGGGCTGGATCTTCATGTTGATCAAGCCGTGGTTTAGGACGGTTGGCGTGAAGGCGAGGCCGACGCCGTATTTCTTGTAGGTGATGGTCACCTGACCAAGGTTGCTGGACACGGGGATCGGATATTCGCCGCCGGCCAGAAAGCTCGCGGTGTCACCGGACAATGCGACCAGATTCGGCTCGGCGAGACTGCGGGCGATGCCCTTCTGCTCGAGCGCGTTGATCAGCACGTCGGTGCTCACGCCGTTCGATATGATGCGGCCAAGCATGAAGCCAAACGGCGAGCCGCCCGAGAGCACACCGGCTGCGACTTCGCCGACCGGGATGCTGGTGTTGCTGCTCGGCGCGTTAATCGGCAGATTGATCGGGGGCTGACGCGAGCCGATGTTGGTAACCGAGTGGCTACCGAACCGGTTCCACTGCACGCCGAGATCGCGGCCGGCATTGCGTGCGATCTCGATGAAACGCACCTCGAGCAGTACCTGCTGCGGCTGCGACACCGACACCGAATTGATGATGTCGGGCCCGAACTGGCGCGCGATGGTCACCGCCTGGTCGAGAGTGACGGCGTCGGGCACGTCGCCGGTTAGCATGATGCGGCCATTGACCGACGATGCTCGCAGGTGGGCGCGTGGAAAGCGCCGCCTTAGCTCGAGCCTAAGCCGGCTGACGTCGTAGGATACCTCGACGTCGAAGATGCCGATCAGCTTCTTTGCTTCCGAATAGACCGAAACGCGCGTGGTGCCAATCTTCTTGGCAAGAATCGAGAGTGAGTGATCGGTGAGCGGATTGACGTCGGCGATATTCGGATCGCCGACGACGACGTCGACGAAACTCGAATCGGTACGCACGTCCTGCGACTTGCCGATCGGCACCGTGACCATGGCGGTGCGGTTGTTGCCGCCGATCTTGACCACCATCGCCTGGGCGTGAGCCTCGCTCACCATGGCGAGAAGCGAGACCAGCAGCGCAAGGGCGAGGCCGAGCGCTATATCGCGTGGCCAGCCACCATTTTTCGCAGTCCTGTCCCCACGCCGCCAGGCGAAGCCCGCGGCGTAATCATCTTTGCTTGTCACGACACGCTCCCCCTACCCCTTGATTGGTTGACTCAATACGCGCATCACCAGGATGCCCCCTTCGGCTCGCTAGCCAGGGCCGACAAGCCGTCCTTGCCTTCGACCGGTACGGTGTAACTTTGGTGCGACTTCGGCCGCATCACCACGACGGTGGTGGTGGAGCCGTCACTGCCGAATAGGCCGCTCGCCAAATCCTTGAGCGTGATCCTGTGCGTGTGCGCTTCGCTGGTTTCGCCGGCTTTGCGCAGCAGCAACGACAGGTTGCCGACAGAGGCCGCGAGCCAGAGCTTCTGCGCCTCCACAGTATTGACTTCGAGCGTAACCGACTTCGGTACGGCCGCCTTTGCGGCGCGCTCGTCGGCGCGTTGGTCGACGGCGAGCACGCGCGCATCCTGCAGTACGACTTGCGAGGTCGCGCCGTCCTTGGCCTGCTGACGCGTGAGCACCACGTCGACGTGGTCGCCGGGCTGGACGAAGCCGCCGACACCCCCAACGTCGTTGACGCGGATGGTCACCGCCTTCATGCCCTTACGCACCAAGGCCGATAGAGTCGCGCGCTGCCCGGGACCAGTGATCTTAAGCGCAAGTACCGGTTCGTTCGGCTCGATGGCGGTCAGTACGACGCGCTTGCCGTGACCGAGGACGTCGCTGATCTTGGCGAAGGAGCCGGCCGGCATCGCTTCCGCAGGCCACGGCACTTCGCGCAGCATCGACGCGGCGAGCGTGGCGCCAAAGCGCAGCGGTTGCTTCGCGACCACGATCGTTCTCGTGGCGACCGGCTTCGATTCCAGATTCTGCGCCTGCTTGTGCGCTTGGTTATTGAGCCAGACCTGCGCGACAAATACGGCGAGGACACCGAAGGCGACGGCAAATCCGATCATCACAATGGTGCTGGCACGCACGGCTTCTGCCTCGTTTGACGCGCCGGGGTTCATCCCCGGCCTGTTGGTGAAACGAGACTAGGCGGCAGGCAGTATTCAATTACTAACGTCGGAGAGACACTTGGACCTATGCTGAAGAGGCGCTGAATTCCTATCCTTTACAACGGGTATCCGAACTACGCTAAACTTGAACGAAAACTCGCCGCTCATTAATAATACCGGACCATCACGTCGGCCCGCGCTAAGGGTCGATTGAGACTAACGCTTCGTAATGCGCGCGCTAGGCCCCTAAACCCGCCTTCCGCCGAAGTGCCCGACTCGGCAAACCGCTGGCAAGGAATCGGCAAGGTTACTAAAATCGGTCGGGCGGTTGCCGCGCCGGCCGCGTTGCGGCAACATGGCGTCGCCCCCAGGGGCCAAAAAATTCGTCCGCGTCCGATCGAACGAACGCCCACAACAAGACCGTTTGGGAGTAAGCGTGAATGCCCACAGCTCACCGTCGCCCGCTCGCACCGGAGCAGGCCGCCACATGACCACCCCACAGACTGCAAGTGCCGCCTCGGCGGCCACGGCCTCGCACGACGGCGAGCCGCTCATTCGCGTGAAGGCCTTGGGCAAGCGCTACGGCGCGCTGGAAGTATTCCGCAACATCGACTTTGACGTGGGCCAACGCGAAATCGTTGCCATCGTCGGTCCTTCCGGCTGCGGCAAGACAACGCTGTTGCGCTGCGTCGATGGGCTGCTGCCGCACGATACCGGCGAGATCCGGGTCGGCGACCAGCGAGTGGAGGAACCGATCCCCGGCATCGCCATGGTGTTCCAGCATTTTGGCCTGTTCCCCTGGAAAACGGTGTACGAGAATGTAGCCTATGGCCTGCGCATGGCCGGTGCGTCGAAGGCCGACATCGAGCGTAAGGTGCCGGTTTTCATCAAGATGGTGGGCCTTGGTGGCTTCGAGCAGGCGTTCCCCTACCAGATGTCCGGCGGGATGCAGCAGCGCTGCGGGCTCGCCCGCGCCCTGGCGTTAGAGCCGAGCGTGCTGCTGATGGATGAGCCATTCGCGGCGGTGGACGCGCAAACCCGCGAGATCCTGCAGTTCGAACTGCTACGCATCTGGGAAGAGCGGCCGACCGCCATGGTCTTCGTCACGCATTCGATCGAAGAAGCGGTCTTGCTCGGTCACCGGGTGATCGTATTGAAAGGGCGGCCGTCGAGCATTCACGAGACCATCACCATCGACCTCCCGCATCCGCGCACCCGCGACACGTTGGGTGAGCCGCGCTTTGCCGAACTGCGCGAGCAGGTGTGGTCGACGCTGATGCGGGAAGCGGCCGCGGCCCAGTTCGAGCTGACGCGCTGAGCCGATCATGACAGCCGATCCGCAGGTCAGGGCGGCCATCGCCCATTGGGGGCCGCGCTTCGTCGCCAACGGCGTTGTGCTCACCGATTTCGAGGAAATCACCGGCAAGCTCGAAAGCTACGACGACTGGTGCCGCGCTTGGAGCGAGCGCGCGGTCCATCACGAACAGCTCGGCCGCGAGGCGCTGGCGCGCGGACACGAACTGACGGCCGCCGAATGTCTGCAGCGCGCCGGGGTCTATTATCACTTCGCCTCGTTCCTATTCGTGCACGACGTGCCGCAGATGAAAGTGGCGCACATGAAGGGCGTCGCCTGCCGGCAGGCGGCGCTGCCGTTCCTTCGTCCCGCCGGCGAGCGGGTGACAATTCCCTATGAGGGCAAGTCTCTCGCCGCAATCCTGCGCAAGCCGATCGGCGTGCAGAAGCCGCCGGTGGTGGTGATGGCGGTGGGCTTGGATTCCACCAAGGAGGAAGGCGACGCTTACGAGGCGCCATTCCTCTCCCGCGGCATCGCGACGTTGATCTTCGACGGGCCGGGCCAGGGCGAAGGCCAATATGACTTCGCCATCCGCGGCGACTACGAGGTGGCGGGGAAGGCGGTGATCGATTACGTCGAAACGCGCGCCGACCTCGACGCCAAGCGTGTCGGCATGTGGGGCGTTAGCCTCGGCGGCTATTACGCGCCGCGCGCCACCGCGTTCGAGAAGCGCATCAAGGCCTGCATCGCGCTGGGTGGACCATTCAATATGGGCGCGGCGTGGGACGGCCTGCCGGAACTGACGCGCGAAGCCTTCCGTGTGCGCAGCCATTGCAAGACGCAGGACAAAGCCCGGCGCACTGCCGACACGCTCTCGCTCGAAGGCATCGCGCAGAACATCACCTGCCCGATCTACATTGTGAACGGCCGCAAGGATCGCATCGTGCCGGCGGCCGACGCCGAGCGGCTCGCACGCGAGGTGAAGGGGCCGGTCGACCTGATGATCGTCGAGGACGGCAACCACATCGCCACCAACCGCGCCTACCGCTGGCGGTCGCAGAGCGCGGATTGGATGAAGGAGAAGCTGGGGTAGGCAGCCTTGGCCCTCCCCCGCTCATTCCCGCGCGGGCTGGAATCCAGCCCTTATTTCGCCTGGACCCCCGCCTCCGCGGGGGTGAGCGGAGCATGTTGATAGCCCCATCAGAATGGGTATGGTCCGCCCCGCCACCCGGCATTCGAGGAGAGCTTCATGGCCGCGACGATTTTCGACTCCCACATTTTCCGCAACGTCTTCACCACTGAGGCCATGCGTGAGGTGTGGTCCGACGAGAACCGGGTGCAGAAATATCTCGACTTTGAGGCCGCCCTGGCGAAGGCGCAGGCGAAGCTGAAGATCATCCCGCAGGAAGCGGCAACCGAGATCGTCAAGCACTGTCACGTCAAGGAAATGGACATGGCGAAGCTGAAGGAAGCGACCGAGCGCATCGGCTATCCGGTGCTGCCGGTAGTGCAGCAGCTCGTCAAGGCGTGCAAGGACAAGCTCGGCGAATGGTGCCACTGGGGCGCCACCACCCAGGACATCACCGACACCGCCACTGTCCTCCAGATCCAGGAAGCGCTGGTGCTGGTTGAGAAAGAGATCGACGGCATCTGCAACGCGCTCGCCGCGCTCGCCAAGAAATACCGCGACACGCCGATGGCAGGCCGTTCGAACCTGCAACAGGCGGTGCCGATCACCTTCGGCTACAAGATGGCGACCATGTTGGCGGCATTCCACCGCCACAAGCAGCGTTTGAACGAATTGAAGCCGCGCGCGCTGGTAGGCGAATTCGGCGGCGCCGCCGGCACGCTGTCGTCGCTCGGCAAAGACGGCCTCAAGTGCCAAGAAGAACTGATGAAGGAGCTCAAACTCGGCCAGCCGGACATCTCATGGCACACGGTGCGCGACCGCATCGCCGAAGTGGGCTGCTTCCTTGGTCTCGTCACCGGCTCGTGCGGCAAGATTGCCTTCGACGTGAAGCTCTTGATGCAGACCGAAGTGGAAGAGGTGCAGGAGCCGTTCCACCAAGGCCGCGGCTCGTCCTCCACCATGCCGCAGAAGCGCAACCCGATCTCGTCCGTTTATATCACCGCGCAGACCGCGATGGTGAAGCAGCTCGTCGCCGCGCTGCTCGAAGCGATGATCGAGGACCACGAACGCTCGACTGGGCCGTGGGAAATCGAATGGATCGCGCTGCCGGAAATCTTCCTGCTCGCCGCCGGCGCTCTGGCGCAGACACGTTTTGTCGTGGAAGGGCTGCAGGTCAACGAGAAGAAGATGCACGAGAACCTCTTCATCACCAAAGGGTTGCTGATGTCGGAAGCGGTGATGATGGGCCTCGGCGACAAGATGGGCCGCAACTACGCGCACGACGTGGTCTATGACGTCTGCCGCGAGGTGGTGAAGACGGGACGGCCGCTGATTGATCTGCTCGTCGAAAATAAAGAGATCAGCCAGCATGCCGACCGCAAGACGCTGGAGAGGCTGGTCGATCCGGCGAACTACTTGGGCGTTGCGGGGGAGATGGTCGACCGCGTGCTGAAGATGCAGAAGTAATCGTCAGGTCGTCTTCGGCATCGTCGTCCAAATCGCCAGCGCAACAAGCGCGCTGGCAATACCGATCAAGAGGAACAGCTCCGGCACCGTGGCGCCGAATTTCTGCAACAGCGCCACCAGCACGGTAGCGGCGGTCATAAAGGCGGCGTTCAGGACATTCACTGCCGCAATGGTGCGGGCGCGATAGGCCATATCCGACCATGACTGCACCGCTGCGAAAGCCGGCACGATGAACAGGCCGCCGGCCACCGCCATGCCGAAAAGATCGATGGCCGCACGCAAGCCGAGTCCTGACGTCAGCACCACCCATGGCTCTTGCAACGCTTGTGGCGCCGCGCGGCCATAGCCGGCAAAGCCAAGATCGAGCGCAAACAAAGCCAGCAGCACGGCGCCGACAAGCGTGGTCATCAACACAATACGTCCGCGCGCGATAAACGCGGCAAGGCCCGAGCCGATGCCGACCGCAATCGAGAACAACGCCAGACAGGCGGTGACGGCGTCTTCGTTACCGCCGATCAGGTCCTTGATCAACGGCGGCAGCAGCGACAGCACCACGATGCCGACGACCCAGAACCAGCTCGTCACCAGCGCGCCCCACCACAACCGGCGATCTGCGCGCAAGTGATGGAACATCGCGACGGTGGAAGCGGCGATGTTGACGCGCACGGCGAGACCGGGCGCGCCTTGTCCGGTCGGCGGAATAAGCAGCGCACTAAGCCAGCAGGCGAGCGCGAACGCCATCACCAGCGCGCCGAACAGAACGATGTCGCCGCCGTTGCGCGCGGCCAAGCCCGCTGTGATGGTGCCAGTGAGAATCGCGATGAAGGTCGCGCCTTCGATCAGCGCGTTGGCGGACGGCAACCGTTCGCGCGGGAGATGGTCGGGCAGAATGCCGTATTTGACCGGGCCGAACAACGCCGACATAACGCCGAAGCCAGCGAGCGCAACGAACATGATGGCGACTGATTGGCGCTCGTAGCCGTAGACCGACAAGCCGGCAATGAACATCTCGGCGAATTTCACGACTTGCGCGACGCGCGCCTTATCGAAGCGGTCGGCCAACTCGCCGGCAAGGCCGGAGAGGAAGAAGAACGGCGCGATGAAGACGGCGCTCGCGGACGTGATCAGCGCCTCGCTGTTGGCACCCGCCACCTGGAACAGGATGAGAAAGACCAGCGCGGTCTTGAGGAAGTTGTCATTGAACGCCGCGAAGAACTGGCACCAGAACAGCGGCGCGAAGCGCCTCGACAGCATGAGCGGCGGCATGGCCCGGTTATAGCAGGCGTTCCCACCGCCGGCGCAGGCCCGTCGTTCAAGCCTGAGGAAAACGCTGGTGCCGGCGGAGGGATTTGAACCCCCGACCCCCCGCTTACGAAGCGGATGCTCTACCGCTGAGCTACGCCGGCCAAGTTTTTGTCTCATCGCGTTTCCGGACGGCGAACCGGTTCCCACTTCGCCTGGAAACGCTCTAGTGCGGTGGATTTGAAGTTCGTTACATCATTTGCAGCGAGTCCGTAAACGAACTTCAAATCCAAAACCACACTAGAATCATAAAGTTGCTAGTGCCCTTTCGAATCCGAAGTTCGTATGGAGCAAGCTGCGCAATCTGACGGACTTCGGATTCGGGACACTAGCGCGGGCCACTGATATAAGCGCGGGGCGGCGATGGCAAGGTAAGGACGCTACCGGAACAACTGCCGGAAGCGAGACCAGGCGTCGCGCGGCGCGGCCGGCTGGGGCACCGGCTCTCCGGTCTCAGCATCGGCGCTACCCCCTGTGCCAGGGTCGTCGGGGGCATGCACCAACGGAATCACGGGCTCCACCCGCTTGGCCTGAGGCGGCTTGCTCGAAGGCGGTGGCGCCGCGGGTTTTTCGACCGCCACTGCCGCTGGCTCGGGCTTCGGTTCTGGCTCACCCTCTGGTTCCGAGTTCGGCGTGGACTCGGGCCCTGGGGCGGGCTGCGCAGTTGCCTCCGGCGCGGCAATCTCGGCCGGCTCGGCCGGCTCGACCGCTGGCTCGAGCGGCGCGGCGGACGGCAGGGTGACCTCGATCACCGGCCGGCTGACGCCGATTTCGGCCAGCGGCACCCGCCATTCGAAACCGTCCAGTCGGCCATTGGGCGACACCGGCAGCCAGCGGTCCGATACCACCCCATCCGCCGTCCAAACCGGATCACCAGAGGCGCGCATAGCGCGCGCCATCCATTCGCGCACCCGGCCGGTGTCGCCGTGCTCGGCATCCTCGATCTCGGCCATCAGGGTGGCGACACGGCGGGTCGGCGCCGAGACATAAGGCTCGAGCGCCGCCCGGGCGGTGGCGAATTCGCGTGCATCAAGCGCGGCGCGGGCGACAGCCAGCGCGCCCTCCAACTGCCCCGGCATCATGGCGGCAAGTTTCTGCATACGGCTAAGCCGATCGCGCGCCGAATCGCCGAGCCGCAGGTCGGCGTAAGCCTCCGCGACATCGGGATGGGGGCTCGCGTTCCAGGCGGCTTCCAGGATGCGCCGGGCGCGGCGTAGCTCGCCGGCTTCAACCAGCCGCCTGCCGGCCATGGCTGCCGCCGGCACGAGGTCGGGCGCGAGTTTGACAGCTTCCAGCGCCAAGCCGCGCGCGGTGTCGCGCTCGATGCCGCTTAGCGCCTGGGCGCGGGCGGTGAGCAGCACCGCGCGCTTGCGGCGATACTCCTCTTTCGACAGCCCGCCCTTCATGCGGTCAAGCGCAGCGAGCGAGCCGGCCCAGTCGTTGGCGGCGCAGCGGTCGTCAAGTACCGCCTGCCCCGCCCAGGTGAGCGTCGGCGCCGCCTTGGCCGCCAGTTCGGCGGCGCGGCGCGCGCCGTCGGCATCGCCGCGGCGTTGCGCTTCGACATAAAGGCCGCGCAACCCGAGCAGCTTGGTCTCCCCATGCCGCGTCATGGCGCGGAAGGCGCGCTCGGCGGCGGGCCGGTCGCCGGCCATCTGCGCCGACTGTGCACTGAGCAACAATGTGAGCGGCTCGCCAGGCGTCAGTCGCGCCGCGTCGTCGGCATTGCGGCGCGCCAGCCGCAGGTCGCCGGCGCCGATCGCGATCAGGCCGCGGCTCACCGCCTGATAGCCCTTCATCGCCCGTCGGTGGCGTAAGAACATCGACATTTGCTCGGGCGAACGCAACACCGCGCGCACCAGCCCGATCACAAACATCAAGGCGAGCACCAGCACGACGAGCGCCAGCGCCGCCACCGTCACCGACGTCTCGATGTGATAGCCGAGCCAGGTGACCACCACGTCGCCGGGGCGGTCCGCGACCCAGGCGAAGCCGAGCGCGACCGCGGCCAGCACGATGAGGAAGAAGACGACACGAATCATGACGCCCTCACCCCTTGCCGAGCGCACGCGCTGCGTGCGCCGAGAACTGGCGCGCGGCTGCGAGCGCGTCTTGCCGCGCCTTGACCTTGACGATCCAATTCCGCGCCGGGGCGCTCACCTTGTCCGGCAGCTTGGCGATATCGGCAAGCGCGCCCGTGATATCGGCATGCGCGACCTCTGCCTCGATGCGCGCCAATACATCGGTCTGGTCACCGCCGGCCGGCGCCTCGACCGGTGTGATGCGCACCAGCTTGCCGGCATTGGCTTGCAGCCGTTCAAGGAAGCTGCCGACGCCCTTCTGTTCGCCGGCGGCCTTGCGCATAGCGGGCATGAGTTTGACCAGTTCGGCGGCGAGGTCGTTGCGGCCCGGCACGCCGATCTGCGCGAAGCGATCAAGCGGCGCCAAGGTCTTCGCGTCAGCCCCGAGCAATTTGGCCTGCGCCAATTGCGCGGTGTAAGGCGCACCGCTCAACACCGCATTGCGCAGCGCCGCCGCGCTCAGCGCCAGGCGGGTAGCGCGGTCGCCGCCGGCAGCCTTGGCGATTTTGTCTTGGGCACTCGTTACCGCCCCGCGCACATCTTTGATATCGCTTTCCATCTTGTTGCGCGTAGTCATCAGTTCGGATTCGAGTGCCGCAACCTTCTTCTGCACGGCATCAAGTGCGCTGGGCGCAATCGATGTTGTTTCGCCTTTTGCGACGGTCCGCTTCAGATCATTAACCGCGTTCTCCGCGGCCGCGGCGTTTTGCTGCGCACTCTTGGTATTGGCGGCGATGTCATCGCTGCGCTTGCCGAGCGCGCTCACGGCAGCGCTCAGCGACTTCACCGTGCTGTCGAGCGCGCCTAACCGCTGCGCGGCGGCCTTGTCCGAAGGCGGCAGGTTGCCCAATTCGCTTTCAATCTTGCTCACGCGCTGTGACAGCGCGCCCACGGACTTGTCGAGCGCCGACGTATCGAGTTTGGGCGGCGGTTGATTCTGCAGCCCCTGCACTTTCTTTTCGAGCGCCGCGATGCGCGCCGGCAGATCACTTTGCTGCGTCGATGACGCCGGGATGTAACCGCCATACCAAGCCATAGCGCCTAGCGCGGCGACGATGATTGCGCCGGCGACGCCGCCGGCAACGCCAGCGCCATTACCACCGCGCGACCGTGGAGGTGGAGGCGGCGCGGCCGCCGATTCTGGCCCAGGCTTCATTGATTCTTCCGCCGGCGACTCGGGCGCGGCGGCGGCAGCCGGCTCCGGTGCTGGTCCGGCAGGAGGCGTTTCGGCGGTCGGCGCCGATTCAGGCGGGGTCTCGGGAGGCGGCTCGGGCGTTGCGGCTTGCGGATCGTCAGCCGCTCGATCGGTCACTTCGGTGGCCTTGAGGTCGATCGTGGGCGCAGCGCGTTTACGGCGGGGGCCGCCGCCCGGCGCCTCCGGCGGTGTGCGCTTGTCTGCCATCAAACTCCCTCGAATTGGTCTCTAGTGCATAACGCAGATAACGACCTTGCGCCAAATCAAACCGGCGGCGGCGTCAAAAGTTCAATCAGCGCCGCCTCCGACGGATGCGGCGACACGGAGATATGGACGGCGCCGGCTTCAGCCAATGGCGCAGCGATCTGCGCCGACAGACAATAGTGCCGCACCCCCAGTGCCAGCCCGCCAAGGCCGGCGGCGCGCGCGCCGGAAAGATAATTCTCGGCGCTGCGTTTGGAAAAATGCAGCGCGCCTTCGACCGTGCCTTCGTTCAGCGCCGACGCGAGCGCCGGCGGATACGGTGCGGAGACCGCTCGATAGACGACGCGAATTTCGGCGGCGATGCTGTACGCGGCGAGTTCGCCGATCAGATCGACAGCGCGGTCCTCACCGGCAAGATAGATGAGCGGGGCCTTCGCGTCGGCATGACGCTCGGCAATGAGCCGTACAAGATCACGCACGTCGCCGCCTGCAGAAATGACGTTGGCAAAACCAGCCGCGTGAGCGGCCTCGGCGCTGCGCCGTCCGACGGCATAAATCGGCAACTTGAGAAGCGCCTCGCGCGCGGCATTGTCGGCAATCGCGGCCGGCGCATTGGCGCTGGTGATGATGACGGCGCCCCATTTGCCGGCAAGATCAGCGGGCACGGATTCAACGCGCATCAACGGCGCCACCAACACGTCGTGACCTTGCGCACGCAAGGCCGTGGCGGTGCGTTCGCCCTCGGCTTGCGGACGGGTAATAACCAGTCTCATGCTATCTTTTCTTTTTGCCCATGATTTTATCCGAAAACCGGTTCTCACTTTTCGGGATCGTGCGCTAGTCAAAAAAATTCGGCCCGGCGGTGCGCTTGAGGGTGTGGCCGGCTTCGTCGCCGATTTTCTTGGCGTCGTCGCGATGGCCGGTGCCGGAGATGTCGTGGGCGGCGGCGCCGTCAGGGCGCGCGATCAGGCCGCGAAATTCGATTGTGCCGCCACTCACTACCGCATGCCCCGCGATCGGCGTCTTGCACGAGCCATCGAGCGCAGCGAGAAAGGCACGCTCGCACGAAATTGCCGTGTAAGTATCGTCGTGGTTGATACGCCCGAGCAAGTCGCGCATGCGCGCATCGTCCTCCCGGGTTTCGAGGCCGATGGCGCCTTGCGCCACCGCCGGCAGGAATTCCTGCGTGCTCATGACGTGGGTGGCGTGCGCTTCGAGGCCGAGCCGCTTCAGGCCAGCGAGCGCCAGGAGCGTGGCTTCCACCTGGCCCTCCTCAAGCTTGCGCAACCGCGTCTCCACATTGCCGCGCAGCGGGGTGACATTGAGATCGGGCCGCGCCCGCTTCGCCACCGCCTGCCGGCGCAGAGAAGCGGTACCGAGCGTCGCGCCCGGCGGCAGATCGGCTAGCGTCTTCGCTCTACGGCTGATGAACACGTCGCGCGGGTCTTCCCGCTCCAGGCAAGCGGCAAGTATCAGCCCTCCCTGCAGCACAGTCGGCATGTCCTTGGCCGAATGCACGGCGAGGTCGATGCGCCGATCCAGGAGCGCCTCTTCGATCTCCTTGGTGAAGAGGCCCTTGCCGCCCTCCTCCGCCAGCGGCCGGTCCTGGATGATGTCGCCGGACGTGCGGATCACGACGAGCTCGATCCGTTCCGCATCAAGGCCCGCGGCGGCGAGCCGCGCGGCGACCGTGCGCGCCTGCACCAGCGCCAGCGGGCTGCCGCGCGTGCCGACACGCAGGGTTCCAGTGGATTGCGCCATATATCCTCTCGATGCTACGGCACCTTGTAGTTCACCCGCCCCGGAAAAGGGAGGGTCGGAGGCAGAAATGATCGTCCTCGGCATCGAAACCACTTGCGACGAGACCGCGGCGGCGGTGGTCGAACGCACCGAAGATGGCCGCGGGCGTATCCTCTCCAATGTGGTGCTGTCGCAGATCAACGAACACGCGGCCTTTGGCGGCGTGGTGCCGGAAATCGCCGCCCGCGCCCACGTCGAAGTGC
The DNA here is from genome assembly GCA_963732895.1 of uncultured Pseudomonadota bacterium. GTDB lineage: Bacteria > Pseudomonadota > Alphaproteobacteria > Rhizobiales > Xanthobacteraceae > Pseudolabrys. The sequence goes on from CAVTBG010000015.1 coordinate 725,757, forward strand.
TCGATACCATCATCGCCGAAGCCATGGAGGCCGCCGGGCTCGGCTTCGACGATCTCGATGGCGTCACCGCCGCCGCCGGCCCCGGACTGATCGGCGGGGTGATCGTCGGACTGACCACCGCCAAGGCGATTGCGCTAGTCAAGGACAAGCCGCTGGTCGCGGTCAATCATTTGGAAGCCCACGCGCTCACCGCGCGGTTGACCGACGCCACGCCGTTTCCCTATTGCCTGTTCCTCGCCTCCGGCGGCCACACGCAGATTCTAGCCGTGCGCGGCGTTGGCAACTACGTGCGCCTTGGCACGACTCATGACGACGCCATCGGCGAGGCGTTCGACAAGACCGCCAAGTTGCTCGGCCTCGGTTATCCGGGCGGGCCGCTGGTGGAGCAGGAGGCCGCCCACGGCGATGCCCGCCGCTTTCCGTTGCCGCGGCCGATGCATGGCCGCAAGGAGGCCGACTTCTCGCTGTCGGGCCTTAAGACCGCGCTGCGCCTGGAAGCCGAACGCATCGCGCCGCTGTCGGACCAGGACATCGCTGACTTGTGTGCCTCGTTCCAGCAGGCGATCGTCGACGTGGTGCTCGACCGGTTGCGGGCGGGCCTTAAGATCTTCCGCGGCCATTTCGGCACGCCCACTGCGCTGGTCGCCGCCGGCGGCGTCGCTGCCAACCAGGCGATCCGCGGCGTTCTGCAGCGCCTGGCATCCGAAGCTGATACCGCGTTGGTGGCACCGCCGCTGGAGCTTTGCACCGACAACGGCGCCATGATCGCCTGGGCCGGCGCCGAGCGGCTGGCGCTGGGCCTCACCGACACGCTCGACGTGGCGCCGCGCGCGCGCTGGCCGCTCGACGAAATCGCCGCTGCCAAAGGCGCGCTGCAACGCACGGCGGCCTATAAATGAGCCGATGTCCATGACCATGCAGAACATCGCTGTGCTCGGCGGCGGCGCTTGGGGAACGGCGCTGGCGCTGACCGCTGCGCGCGCCGGCCGCGCCGTCACGCTGTGGGAGCATGACGCTGGAAACGCCGAGCATCTGGAAGCAAAACGCGAGAGCCGCTTCCTGCCCGGCGTGAAGCTGGAAGCCTCGATCGAGGTAACGCGCGATTTGACGCAAGCCGCGCGCGCCGACGCCATCCTGCTGGTCGTGCCGGCGCAGGTTCTGCGGGTCGTCGTGACAGCGCTGGCGCCTTCGCTTCGTCAGGGCACGCCGCTGGTGGCCTGCGCCAAGGGCATCGAACACGGCACGCACAAGTTCATGAGCGAGATCATCGCCGAATGCGCGGCCCAGGCGGTGCCGGCAATCCTCTCCGGCCCGAGCTTCGCCGCCGACGTGGCACGCGGCCTGCCCACCGCGGTAACACTCGCAGCCCGCGACGCGGACACCGCGGCCGCGCTCTCACAAGCCGTCAGTTCGGCCGCGTTTCGTCCTTATCACTCCACCGATGTGCGCGGCGTCGAGCTCGGCGGCGCGACCAAAAACGTGCTCGCCATCGCATCGGGCATCGTCGCGGGCCGAGGCTTGGGCGCCAGCGCAGCCGCCGCGCTGATCACGCGCGGCTTCGCCGAACTCGCGCGCTTCGGCAAGGCCTACGGCGCCAAGGTCGAGACGATGATGGGCCTCTCCGGCCTCGGCGATCTCATCCTCACTTGCTCGACGCCACAGTCGCGCAACTTCTCGTTCGGCGTCGCGCTCGGCAAGGGTGAGGCGCCCGACACCGCCGCCCACGGCAAGCTGGCGGAAGGCGCGTTTACCGCGCCGGTGCTGACGGAGATGGCGCGCGCCAAGAATGTGGAAATGCCGATCGGCTTTGCGGTCGCCGACGTGCTCGCTAAGAGATTGACTTTGAACCAAGCCATCGAGTCGCTGCTGGCGCGGCCGATCAAGGCGGAAGCGTGAAATGGCCTATTGGCTGATGAAGTCCGAGCCCGATGCCTGGTCATGGGACCAGCAGGTGAAGAAGGGCGCCAAGGGCGAGGCCTGGTCGGGCGTGCGCAACCATACGGCCAAGCTCAATCTGATGAAGATGAGACGAGGAGACCGCAGCTTCTTCTATCACTCCAACATCGGCAAGGAGGTCGTTGGCATCGTCGAGATCATCCGCGGGCACTATCACGATCCCACCGCCGAAGCCGGCACGCCCTGGGTGGTGGTGGATGTGAAGGCCGTGCAACCGATGCCAAAGCCTGTCACGCTTGCCGCCATCAAAACGGAGCCCAAGCTCAAGGAGATGGCGCTGCTCAAGCAATCCCGGTTGTCGGTGCAACCGGTAACGGCCGAAGAGTGGAAGTTGATCAGCAAGATGGGTGGACTGTAGGGCGCCTTCGGTATCCCGGGCGATGCGCGAAGCGGCGCGGGTAAACACTCATACGGCTCGTGCTGCGCTGCATCTTGGGCAAGCCCCCAACAAAAGGAGCACATCCCGCGCCTTGTCCCTCCCCGCAGCGCCGTCGCATAATGGGGGTTAAGGGTGGAACCCAATTTACCCCGCAATTATCGCGTGGGCAGGGAGGCAAAGTCGATGTCCGATAAGATCTATGACGTTCCCGCCGATTGGCAGAAGCGCGCCTATGTGGACGACGCCAAATACACGGAGATGTACGCGGCCTCGGTGAAGGACCCGGCCGCCTTCTGGGGCAAGCAGGCCAAGCGCATCGACTGGATCAAGCCCTTCACCAAAGTGAAGAACACCTCCTACGATCCGCACAACGTGTCGATCAAATGGTTCGAGGACGGCACGCTCAACGCCTGCTACAACTGCGTCGACCGCCATCTCGCCAAACGCGGCGGCCAGACCGCGCTGCTCTGGGAAGGCGACGACCCCAAGACCGACAAGAAGCTCACCTATAAGGAGCTGCACGCCGAGGTCTCCCGCTTCGCCAACGTGCTGAAGGCGCGCGGCGTCAAGAAGGGCGACCGCGTCACCATCTATATGCCGATGATACTGGAAGCGGCGATTTCGATGCTCGCCTGCGCTCGCATTGGCGCCGTCCATTCGGTGGTGTTCGGCGGCTTCTCGCCGGATTTGCTCGCCGGCCGCATCACCGACTGCACTTCCACCTGCGTCGTCACCGCCGACGAAGGCATCCGCGGCGGCCGCAAGATTCCGCTGAAAGCAAACACCGACGCCGCCTGCGACATCGCCAACGGCATGGTCAAGACCGTGATCGTCGTGCGCCACACCGGCGCCAAGGTGGCCATGAAGGACGGCCGCGACGTCTATTACGACGAGGCGGCAAAGAGCGCGCCGGCCGATTGCCCGTGCGAAGAGATGAGCGCGGAGGATCCGCTGTTCATCCTTTACACCTCCGGTTCGACCGGCAAGCCGAAGGGCGTGCTGCACACTACCGGCGGCTACATGGTTTACACCTCGATCACGCATCAATACGTGTTCGACTATCACGACGGCGACATCTACTGGTGCACCGCTGACGTCGGCTGGGTCACCGGCCACAGCTACATCGTCTACGGCCCGCTCTCGAACGGCGCCATCAGCCTGATGTTCGAGGGCGTGCCGAACTACCCGACCACCTCGCGTTTCTGGGAAGTGTGCGACAAGCACAAGGTCAACATCTGCTACACCGCGCCGACCGCCATCCGGGCTCTGATGCAGGGCGGCAACGATCCGGTGAAGAAGACCTCGCGCAAGTCGTTGCGCCTGCTCGGCACCGTTGGCGAGCCGATCAACCCGGAAGCCTGGGAGTGGTACTACCACGTGGTCGGCGAGGATCGCTGCCCGATCGTCGACACCTGGTGGCAGACCGAGACCGGCGGAATTCTCATCACGCCGCTGCCCGGCGCCACCAAGCTGAAACCTGGTTCAGCGACGCGGCCGTTTTTCGGCGTGGTGCCGGAAATCGTCGACGCCGAAGGCAATACGCTCAAAGGCGCCGGCTCCGGCAACCTGTGCATCGCGGACTCGTGGCCCGGGCAGATGCGCACGGTCTATGGCGACCACGAGCGCTTCGTCGACACCTACTTCAAGACCTATCTCGGCAAGTACTTCACTGGCGACGGCTGCCGCCGCGACGAGGACGGCTATTACTGGATCACCGGCCGCGTCGACGACGTGATCAACGTCGCCGGCCACCGCCTCGGCACCGCGGAAGTGGAAAGCGCGCTTGTTGCGCATCCCAAGGTGTCGGAAGCCGCCGTCGTCGGCTATCCGCACGACATCAAGGGCCAGGGCATCTACGCCTATGTCACCTTGATGGCCGGCGAGAAGCCGACCGAGGAATTGCGCAAGGAGCTGGTGCAATGGGTGCGCAAGGAGATCGGCCCGATCGCCTCGCCTGACCTGATCCAGTTCGCGCCGGGCCTGCCCAAGACCCGCTCCGGCAAGATCATGCGCCGCATCTTGCGCAAGATCGCTGAGGACGAGTTCGGCAATCTCGGCGACACGTCGACCCTGGCGGATCCCGCCGTTGTCGACGATCTGGTCGACAATCGGCAGAACAAGCGCCACGCCAAGACGGGGGCGTAAGTCTCCTCTTAGCCCCCTCTTCCCGCATGCGGGGAGAGGGGAAAGGCTCGATGTTTAACAACCATTTACGTTACCGCGAGCTTTCCCGGAAAGCTCGATGGCGGCGCATTATTATTATGCCCATTCAATCGGCCGGGGCTTTCCCATGGTGCTCGTGTTCAAGCGGACGGCGCTGTTCGTCGCGATCGTGCTGGTGTGGGCGCTGCTGGCGGCCGCGCTGGCGCATGCGGCGCCGGGCGTCGTGCGCTTCGAGGGGTTCCCGTCCGGCACCATCGTGGTCAAGACCCACGAGCGGCACCTCTACTTCGTGCTCGATCCATACCACGCGTTGCGCTTTCCGGTCGGCGTCGGCCGTGCCGGCATGCAATGGACTGGCACCGCGCATGTCGAAGGCAAATATGTCCGGCCGGCATGGGCGCCGCCTCCGATGATCCGGCGCGAGAACCCGCGTCTGCCGAGAGTCATTCCTGGCGGTGCGCCCAACAATCCGATGGGCGTCGCCGCGCTCACCCTGCGCGGCGGTGAATACGCCATCCACGGCACCAATCGGCCATCGTCGGTCGGCCGTTTCGTCTCACACGGCTGCATCCGCATGTACAACCACGACATCGTCCGGCTCTTCCGCATGGTCCAGGTCGGCACGCCGGTGGTCGTGGAACGGTGAGGTCTGTGCCAATATCTCAAAATCAGAGCGCAGAAAGAATAATCACAATCAAGACACAGGGCCCTAGTCCGCTTTGACCGGTGCGTGGTTGCCGGCTCGGTAAACCTGTGAATTGAGAAGGTTTTTGCAGTAAATTTCGCGACAGAGCCACATTTCGTGGCAAAAGTCTTCACATGGCGCGCGCGCGAACCTCCCCCCAACCGGAAGTCCCGGGCCTCGCCGCCCGCCGGATTGCTGCTGACATCCTTGATGGCGTGTTGCGCCGACGGCTGGCGCTCGACGAGCAACTGTCAGGCAAGTCCGCCCATCCGGGTATTGCCGCTCTGGCCGACCGTGACCGCGCGCTGATGCGACGGCTTACCGCCACCGTACTGCGGCGGCTGGGCACGCTGCGCCACGTGGTCGGCGGTCTTCTGGAGAGCGGCTTTCCGGCCGACGCGCCGCGCTGCGAGACCATTCTGCTGCTCGGCACCGCCCAGATCCTCTGGCTCGACGTGCCCGACCATGCGGCGGTCGACCTGTCCGTGAGGCTGGCGCAAGGCGACCGGCGCGCGGGGCGCTATGCCGGGCTGGTCAACGCCGTGCTTCGCCGCGTTGCACAGAATCGCGATGCGCTTCGCACCGACGACACGCCGCGCGACACGCCGGATTGGCTGCTAAAGCGCTGGACCAAGACGTACGGGGCGGGCACGGCTGAGGCCATCGCACGGGCCAACGGCTATGAGCCGGCACTCGACCTGACGCCAAAAGCAGATGCCGAACACTGGGCCGAGCGTCTGCGCGGGCGCGTGCTGCCGACCGGCACCCTGCGCACCCAGGCGCAAGGGTCCATCACGCTGCTGCCGGGATTTACCGAGGGCGCCTGGTGGGTCCAGGACGCGGCCGCAGCGCTGCCTGCGCGGTTGCTGGGCGATATCAATGGTCGGTCAGTGGCCGACTTGTGCGCCGCGCCCGGCGGCAAGACCGCGCAATTGGCGAATGCCGGCGCCAAGGTGACCGCGGTCGACCGCTCGCCGACGCGGCTCGTTCGGCTGCGTGAGAACCTCACGCGCCTTGGCCTTCATGCCGAGACCGTCGCGGCCGACGCGTTAGAATGGCAGCCGGAGTCGGTCAATGGCGGAGCGTTCGATGCCGTATTGCTCGATGCGCCCTGCTCCTCGACCGGAACGATACGCCGGCATCCCGATATCCCCTGGCTGAAAAGCGAGGCCGACATCACCGTCCTGACCTCGCTGCAACAGCGGCTTCTCGACCACGCCGTGGCGCTGACCCGGCCGGGCAGCACCCTGGTCTATTGCGTCTGTTCGCTCGAACCGGAGGAAGGCGAGCAGCAGATCGAGGCCCTGCTGGCGCGCGAACCCAGCCTTAAGCGCCGGCCGATCAGCGCGTCCGAGATCGACGGCTGCGCCGAACTGGTGACCCCCGAAGGTGATCTCCGCACTCTGCCGCAATATTGGCCCGATCCCGATCCGCGCTGGAGCGGACTCGATGGATTCTACGCCGCCCGGCTTATCCGGTCGGCCGACTAATATCCTCAGGGACCTTGCATATTGGCCCTCAGGCTCCCCTTCGCTATCGTGGGACGAGCGCTCGGGATTCGCACCTAGTGCCGCCGATTTGAAGTTCCTGCAACACTTACCGCGATCTCTTTCAGGAACTTCAAATCGAAAGCGGCACTAGAATCATATTCCTACAGTGCCCCTTCGCTTCCGAAGTTCGTGTCAGAGGATGCTGCCATGTATCACGAACTTCGGAAGCGGGGCACCGAGCGCAGGGGACGGGCAGATTGATGATGCGGGTTTCGGTCGCGGAGCGGGCCAGGCTCTCCGCGCTCATTGGGCGCCGCACATTCCGTAGCTTGTTCGGCCGCATCAATGCGCACCCGCTCACGCGTTGGCGATTCGGCTCGGGCAAGACCGACCGCGTGGTCATCGCGCCGCAGGATCTGCGCACCGCTGACGCCACTCGTGCGAGCGAAATTTACGCCGGCCGCTTTGCCTTTGCCGGAAAAGTGGTCGTCTCCGACCGCCGCTCGCCGTTCGAGGTCACGCCGCCTTCCGACGAATGGGCGGTGGAGATGCTTAGCTTCTCCTGGCTGCGCCATCTGCGTGCCGCCGATTCCGCCATCACGCGCGCCAACGCGCGCGCGCTGATCGACGAATGGATCAACCTGCAGGGCGGCTGGCACTCGCTCGGCTGGCGGCCCGACATCCTGTCGCGCCGCATTATTTGCTGGCTGAGCCAGGCGCCCTTCGTGCTGCAGGATGCCGACGCGCGCTTCTACCGCCGCTTCATCCGCAGCCTGTCTCGGCAGGTGCGGTACTTGCGCAAGACCATCAACGAGACGCGCGACGGCTTTCCGCGTCTGCAGGCGATGATGGCGCTGACCTGCGCTTCGCTCTCCATCCAGGGCCAGTCCGGACAGGTGCGCGGCAATGTGCGGCGGCTGAGCGAGGAGCTGAACAGACAAGTTCTGCCGGACGGCGGCCATATCGGCCGCAATCCCGGCGTGATAATCGACCTGCTCGCGGACCTTCTGCCGCTGCGGCAGTTGTTCTCGGCGCGCCATCTGCAGCCGCCGCAGGCGATGAACAACGCCATCGACCGCATGATGCCGATGTTGCGCTTCTTCCGCCATGCGGACGGCAATTTCGCCCTGTTCAACGGTATGGGCCCGACGCCGGTCGACTTGCTCGCCACCGTGCTCGCCTATGACGATGCCCGCGGCACGCCGGTATCGAACGCCCCGCATTCCGGCTATCAACGCGTCGACGCCGGCGACAGCGCAATCGTGATGGATGCTGGACGGCCGCCGCCTCTGTCAGTGAGCCAGGAGGCCCATGCCGGCTGTCTGTCATTCGAGTTATCATGGCGCCAGCAGCGGCTGGTGATCAATTGCGGCTTGCCGGCCGTGAACAAAGAGAATTGGCGCCATGTGGCGCGCGCGACGCCCGCGCATTCGACGGTAACCTTCAATGACACGTCGTCCTGCCGTTTCCTCGAGACCGCACGCCTGCGCAAGTTGCTGTTCGGCATTCCCATCGTGGGCGGCCCGCGCAACGTGCGCCTGGAGCGGGGCACGCAAGCGGAGGGCGTCTGGCTGCGCGCCTCGCACGACGGCTACGTGCCCGAGTTCTCGGTGGTGCATACTCGCGCCCTGCGCTTGAGCCCGGACGGGCGCATTGTTGACGGCGAGGACAGCTTTGCCGGTGTCGACGGCCGCGCGCTTGCCGCACGGGCGCCGGACGAATTCGCCATTCGCTTTCACCTGCACCCGGCGATAAAGGCGAGCCGCCTGTCGGACGGTTACGGCGTCATCCTGCTGTTGCCCGACCGCGAAGTATGGACCTTCAATACCTTCGGCGACCCGGTGCAACTTGAGGAAAGTGTATTCCTGCCGGCGCCGGACGGCCCCCGCCGGACCACCCAGATCGTGATCTACGGGCGTGCTCGCGACCGGAACAAGGTCCGCTGGTGCTTCCGCCATTTACCGCCTTCGGCGCCCGGCGCCCGCCCCGACCGCGAGGCGGAGCCGGAATTGCCGCTATAGGCGGCAGCCCGGCCGGGCAATGGTGGCGCCATTGTTTGTGGACGCGCGGGGCATGTATCGCCATGCTGAATACACTTTCGCCCCGCTCATGTGTTAGCCACTTCCCATGACCAGCCACCCCCGCCGTATCGCCCGCGCCCTGCTATCGGTCTCCGACAAGACCGGCCTGATCGAGTTCGCCCGCCAACTCGCCAAATACGGTGTTCAGTTCGTCTCTACCGGCGGCACCGCCAAGGCGCTGAAGGACGCGGGGCTTGCCGTCACCGACGTTTCCGCGCTCACCGGTTTTCCCGAAATGATGGACGGGCGTGTGAAGACGCTGCATCCAAAAGTGCATGGCGGGCTACTGGCAATCCGCGCCAACCCGGAACATGCCAGGGCGATGGAGGAGCACCACATCAAGCCGATCGATCTCTTGGTGGTGAATCTCTATCCGTTCGAGGCCACCGTCGCTAAGGCTGCGCCTTACGACGACTGCATCGAGAACATCGACATTGGCGGGCCGGCGATGATCCGTGCCGCCGCCAAGAACCACGCCGACGTCACCGTTGTGGTCGAACCGACCGACTACGGAAAGGTGCTCGGCGAAATGGCCGAGCACTCCGGCATGGTCTCTTATGAATTGCGTCAAGCGCTCGCCGCCAAGGCCTACGCGCGCACGGCCGCTTACGACGCGGCCATCTCCAACTGGTTCGCCGACACGCTTCACAACGACGCGCCCGACTATCGCGCATTCGGCGGCGAGTTGATCCAATCGCTGCGCTACGGCGAGAACCCGCACCAGAGCGCCGCCTTCTACCGCACGCCCGGCGGACGCTTCGGTGTCAGCACGGCGCGGCAGGTGCAGGGCAAGGAGCTGTCCTACAACAACATCAACGATACGGACGCGGCCTATGAATGCGTGGCCGAGTTCGATCCCAAGCGCACGGCCGCCTGCGTCATCGTCAAGCACGCCAACCCGTGCGGCGTGGCGGAGGGTGCGAACACGGTGGACGCCTACCGCAAGGCGCTCGCTTGTGACTCAACGTCGGCCTTCGGCGGCATCGTCGCATTCAACCGCCCATTGGACGCCGAAGCGGCGAAAGCCATCACCGAGATTTTCACCGAGGTGATCATCGCGCCGGACGCGAGCGGCGAGGCGATCGAGATCGTCGCGGCCAAGAAAAACCTGCGGCTGTTGCTCGCTGGCGGCCTGCCCGATCCGCGCGCGAAGGGCCTCACGGCAAAGACAGTCGCTTCCGGCCTGCTGGTCCAGTCGCGTGACAACGCGGTCGTCGATGACATGCAATTACAGACGGTGACCAAGCGCGCGCCGAGCGAAGCGGAGCTTGCCGACTTAGCGTTTGCCTTCCGCGTCGCCAAGCACGTGAAATCAAACACCATCGTCTACGCCAAGGACCGCGCCACCGTCGGCATCGGCGCCGGCCAGATGAGCCGGGTCGATTCCGCGCGCATCGCCGCGCGCAAAGCCGAAGACGCCGCCCGCGAATTGAAGCTGGCCCAGCCGCAGACGCGCGGCTCGGTCGTCGCCTCCGACGCGTTCTTCCCGTTCCCGGATGGTCTGCTCGTCGCCATCGAAGCCGGCGCCACCGCGGTGATCCAGCCCGGCGGCTCCATGCGCGATGCCGACGTGATCAAGGCGGCCGACGAGCGCAACGTGGCGATGGTGTTCACGGGAACGCGGCATTTTAGGCATTGAGTCGCTTTATCCCTCCCTGAAAGGGGAGAGATAAAGCGGCTAGTTCTTCGCCAAATCCCCCAACAGGCTCGCCGCCACCGACAGCTTCGACAGTGTTAGCCCGGAGCCGGCGATCTCGTGGATCGCGGTGCGGATGCGCTCGACGTCGGCGTGGCGGGGCTTGACCCATTCCTCCACCGCGCCAGCACCGGCGATGCCGTTGCCGACCATGGCAGCGGTGAGCCGGCGCTCGGCTTCGCCGATCGAATCGAGCGCGCGGTCGAGCGCAAGACGATCGAAATAATCCGACACCGCGATGCCGGCCGCCGCGTGGGTGACGCGGTCGAGCTGGAAGAAGCTTTCGGTGGCGAAATATGTCGCCGCCACCTCGTCCACCGGCTTGTCCGCCCGGTCGGCCACCAGCACGATATCCGGCGCCGGCTTGAGCACGCTCAGGTTCGCCATGCGGCGCGCCAGAGGCTCCGGCACGCCCGCTGCGGTCAATTCCACGATGCGCGCCTGCCACACGGCGGCGGCATGTTTCGACAGCACCGTATCGAGCGCCGCTTCGACCTCGCCGATACCTTCGCGGTAGTGGCCGATGATGGCGTCGAGCCCTTCCGTCAGATCGACGTTGCGCAGGAACCAGACCAGCCGGTCGAGCAGCAGGTCCTGCACCGCGACGTAAAGCGAAAGCTGGGTGTCGCCCGACACCTTGTTGTCGAGCGTATCGATCTCACCGTTGAGCTCGATCAGCCCGTAGCTGTTGCGCACCGCCGCGAAGGCGGCAGCGATCGCGGCAACCGAGGCACCGGTCTGGTCGGCAATGCGCACGATCAAAGTGGCGCCGCCGCGGTTGACCATAGAGTTGGTCAGTTGCGTGGCGATGATCTCGCGGCGCAGCCGGTGCGATTGCAGCGCCTCGGGAAAGCGCTCCGACATCTCTTTCGGGAAATAGCGGTTGAGCTCGCGGCCGAGATAAGGGTCATCCGGCACCGTGCAAGCCAGTAGTTCGTTGTAGAGCGAGAGCTTGGCGTAGGCGAGCAGCACCGCCAACTCCGGCCGGGTCAGCGGTTCGCCGCGCTTGCGCCGTTCGGCGAGCGCGATCTCGTCGGGCAGGTATTCGACCGCGCGATCAAGCTCGCCGCGCATTTCCAGCGTCTGCATCAGCCGCTGCTGGAAACCGAGAATCTCCAGCCCGCGCCGCCGCGCCAGCGACAGCGCCAGCGTCTGCTGGTAGTTGTTGCGCAACACCAGCCGCGCCACCTCGTCGGTCATCTCGACGAGCAGCGCGTTGCGATTGTCGAACGACAGCGCGCCGGAACGGATGAGCGGGCTAAGCGCCACCTTGATATTGACCTCCACGTCGGAGGTGTTGACGCCGGCGGAATTGTCGATGGCGTCGGTGTTGAGACGAATGCCGGCGAGTGCTGCCTCCACCCGCCCGCGCTGGGTCATGCCAAGATTGGCGCCCTCGCCAACCACTTTGCAGCGTAACTCGCCGCCCGTGACGCGGATGGAGTCGTTGGCGCGGTCGCCCACCGCTTCGTCCGTCTCGGTGGAGGCGCGGATATAGGTGCCGATGCCGCCGAAGAACAACAGGTCCGCCTGCGCCTTCAGGATCGCTTTCATCAGCTCCTGCGGCGTCACGCTTTCGTTGAGGCCCAGCAGCGAGCGCGCTTCCGGGCTGAGGCGGATCTCCTTCGAGGAACGCGAGTAAACGCCGCCGCCTTGCGAAATCAGCGACTTGTCGTAGTCCTGCCAGCTCGAACGCGGCAGCTCAAACAGCCGCTTGCGCTCGGCGAAGCTCCGTTCCGGATCGGGATTTGGATCGATGAAGATGTCGCGATGGTCGAAGGCCGCCACCAGCTTGGTGGTGGTTTCACGCAGCATGCCGTTGCCGAACACGTCGCCGGACATGTCGCCGACGCCAACCGTGGTGAACGGCGTTTCGTGGATGTTGACGTCCATCTCGCGGAAATGGCGTTTAACCGATTCCCAGGCACCGCGGGCGGTGATGCCCATGACCTTGTGGTCATAGCCGGCCGAGCCGCCAGAGGCGAAGGCGTCGCCCAGCCAGTAATCGTGCACGAGCGACAATTCATTGGCGATGTCGGAGAAGGTGGCGGTACCTTTGTCAGCGGCCACCACCAGATAGGGATCGTCGTCGTCGTGCCGCACGACATTCGCAGGCGGAACGATGCGGCCATCGGCGTTGATGTTGTCGGTGATGTCGAGCAGGGTCGAAATGAACAACTTGTAGGTGGCGATGCCTTCCGCCTGCACCACGTCGCGCGGGGCGCCCTTCGGCATCAGCTTGGGCACGAAGCCGCCCTTGGCGCCGACCGGCACGATAACCGCATTCTTTACCTGCTGCGCCTTCACGAGACCGAGGATCTCGGTGCGGAAGTCCTGCGGCCGGTCGGACCAGCGTATGCCGCCACGCGCCACCTTGCCGAAACGCAGATGAATGCCTTCCACCCGCGGCGAATACACGAAGATCTCGTAGAGCGGGCGCGGCAACGGTAGGGCGGTGAGTTTGCCGCTTTCGAACTTGATGGCGATCAGCGGTTTAGCCTGGCCGTCGTCGCCAATCTGATAGAAATTGGTGCGCAGTCCCGACTGCACCGCGTTGAGGAAATGGCGCAGGATGCGATCCTCGTCCAGGCTTTCGACCGCCTGCAGCGCCTCCTCGATGCGAGCAGCGATCTCCTTCTGTTTGCCGTCGCGGCTTTCCGCCGCGTCGGCGCGCGGGTCGAAGCGGGCATGGAACAGATCCACGATGTCGCGCGCTATGCCGGCGTGCTTCACCAGCGTCGTCCACATGTAGTCCTGCGAGAACGGCACCCGGATTTGGCGCAGGTAGCGCGACAGCGTGCGGATGAGCGCCACGTCGCGCCACATCAGCCCGCCGATCAGCGTAAGCGCGTTGTAGCCGTCGTTCTCGGCAGCCCCACGCATCACCATCAGGAATGCCGATTCCAACGGGCCCTGCATGGCATGAAGATCGATCGCCTCGCCATCGCTGCGCTCGAGCAGCATGTCGTGGAACCAAGCGCCGCCGTGCCCTTGCGGTTCGATGTGGTAGGTGCGTTCGTCCACCACCTTGAAGCCCATGTTCTCCAGCACGGGCACACGCGCCGACAGCGGCAGCGGCCGCTCGAAGCTCCAAATCTTCAGGCCAGCGGTGCGCTGGTCTTCTTCCTGACGATGATGGAAATCGACTGCAAGTGGCCGTTCGGTCGTGAGGCCCTCGATGGCTTCGGCGTCGCCCGCGGCCACCGGCGGCGCATAAGCTTCGTGGAAGCCTTCGGAAAACGCATCGCGATAGCGCTTGAACAAGGCGCGTGCGGCCTCCGGCGGGTGGCTCAATTCGAGCGCGTCGCGCAAGCCATCGGTCCAGGTGCGGATGATGGCCTCGATCTCGCGCTCGAGCGTCGCGCGCGGCACTTCGGGCGTCGCCCCCCCCGAACGGCCGATGATGAAGTGCACCCGCACCAGCGGCCCTTCCGGGAAGAACGGATAGAAAGCCGACACCCGGCCGACGAAAGCCTGCGCAAGATAAGCGCCGATCTTGGCCCTGATGGCGCTATCGTAGCGGTCTCGCGGGGCATAAACCAAGACCGACACGAAGCGGTCGAAACGATCTCCGCGCGCGAGCACGCGCACGCGCGGGTGCTCATCGAGATGCAGGATGGTCATCACGAAGCGGTAGAGCGTGTCTTCGTCGACCTGGAAAAGCTCGTCGCGCGGATAGTGCTCCAGTACGTTCGCAAGCGCCTTGCCGGAATGGCTGTTGGCGGCAAAGCCGGCGCGGCGCTCGATCGCCGCGAGCTTGCGGCGCAAATAGGGAATGCCGTGGGCGGAGCGGGTATAGGCGGTCGATGTGAACAGGCCGACGAAGCGCTGCTCGCCAAGCAGATTGCCGCCCGCATCAAAATGCTTGACGCCGATATAGTCGAGATAGACACGCCGGTGCACGTGCGCGTGGATGTTGGCCTTGGCGATGATCAGCGGGCGCGGCTCCTTCAGAAACGCCATGATTTCCGGCGTGTACTCCAGGTGCTCGTCGCCGCGCTTGAGCACGCGCAGTTCACGGTCGCGCATGATGCCTAGCGCGCTGTCGTAGTCGGGCTGAAGCTCGTGGCCGTCGAAAGTGTAGTTGCGCGCGCCAAGGAAAGTAAAATTGTCGGCTGCCAGCCATTGCAGAAATTGGATTGCTTCGGCGATCTCGTCGACCGGCAGTGGTGGCGGATTGGTCTTGAGATCGGCGACGATGGCGTTGACGCGATCCAGCATCGGCCGCCAATCCTGCACCGCCAGCCGCACCTCATTCAGCACCGCCTCCAACGCACTGGCGATGCCGGCGCAAACCGCTTCGTCGGTGATGGTTTCGAGATGGACGTGGATGAAGCTTTCGCGCGTGTGATGGGGCGCGTCGGCGCCAGCGAGTCCGACCAGCCGGCCACTCTCGCGGCGCACACCAAACACCGGATGCGCCGCCAGCCGTACCTCAAGCTTGCGGTCGGCCAGTTCCCCCATCACGGAATCGACCAGGAACGGCATGTCGTCGTTGACGACCTCGACCACCGTCACCAGCGTGTGTTCGCCGCTCTCGTGCAACCGCACCGTATCGCAGCGGACTTTTGACTGGCCGGGAGTACGCTCCTTGAGGAAATCGAAGGCGCGCTCGGCCAGCGCGGCAAGCTCGCCGGCGTCGTAACGCACGACGTCCTCCGGCACCGTGCGCCGGTAAAGCTGCGCGACGAAGCCTGCCGGGATGTCGGGACGCCGGCCGTGCAACGCGTCGCCGGCCTCCGCCAGGCTGGCGTGGGCCAGGCCTTCTTCCTCGTCGCCTGGAAGCTCACTGGCCATGAGGTTCCTCGCAAATCATCTCAAGAGAATCGCCCGGGTGAGTGTTCACGTTCCGCAAGCGCGCGTCGAGAGCAAGGCACTATTTGGTGATCATGCTGAGACTGGGGATCAGAGCACCGCGTGCTTTTTCTGGTGCTAAGACTCTGACTTGGCAGGCGAAAGTATGACGCCGCCGGGATATCGCGGCAGTGCAGAACGTTGTACTCTAGGTGCGGAATGGAACAAGCAAGAGGCGCGTGAAGCCGATGCCCAAAACAGGCCATAAGAGCAAGACCACCAAAGCCACCGTCAAGACTCAAGACAAGCCAGCGCTGCGCGCCGTCGAGACCCGTAAGCCCGCGCCGGACGACCAGCCGGTCATCGCGCTCGATCTGCCGCCAGCCGAACTCTCGCCGGGAATGCAGCGCTATTTCGACAAGTGCACCGAGAAACTCGGCTTCGTGCCCAACGTGCTCTTGGCCTATGCGTTCGACATGGCAAAGCTGGAAAGCTTCGTTGCCATGTACAATGACCTGATGTTGGGGCCGAGCGACCTGTCCAAGCTCGAGCGCGAAATGATCGCGGTCGTGGTTTCGTCTCACAACCGCTGCTACTACTGCCTCACCGCCCACGGGGCCGCGGTGCGGCAGTATTCCGGCAACCCGCTGCTCGGCGAGCACATGGTGATGAACTATCGCGTCGCGGGTCTCGACGCGCGCCAACGCGCAATGCTCGATTTCGCCCACAAGCTGACGGCGAAACCCTGGGCCGTCGAGGACGCCGACCGCGACGCTCTGCGCCAGGCCGGCTTTTCCGACCGCGACATCTGGGACATCGCAGGGGTCGTCGGCTTCTTCAATATGTCGAACCGCGTGGCGTCTGCCACCGACATGCGGCCGAATACGGTCTACCACGGGCAGGCGAGGTAGATGAGGCCGTCGTCCCGGCCGAGCGATAGCGAGAGCCGGAACCCAGTACGCCGCAGACTATCGATAGGTCGCGGAGGACTGGGGCCCCGCCTTCGCGGGGACGGCGCCGCAGGACATGCAAGTACTATGATCGTCCGCCTCACGCTTTTTATTGTTGCATTTCTCTTCACCGTCGCCGCCCACGCGCAACAGCCGGCGATCCCGCCCGCGCAAGAAGCGCTCGGCCGTCACGGCATGATGGTGGCGCAGGAAGCACGCGCGGCGCGCATCGGCGTCGATATCCTCAAGCGTGGTGGCAATGCGGTTGATGCCGCGGTGGCGGTCGGATTCGCCATGGCCGTCACATATCCGGTCGCGGGCAATCTCGGCGGCGGCGGTTTCATGGTGATCCATCTTGCCAATTATCGAAGCTTGGGAACCCGCAACACGACTATCGACTATCGCGAGACCGCGCCGGCCGCGGCGAGCAAGACCATGTTCCTCGACGCGCAAGGCAACGCAGACCCGCACAAATCGCGCGAACTCGGGCCTCGCTGTCGGTGTGCCCGGCACGGTCGCGGGGCTGGCGCTGGCCGAACAGAAATATGGCTCCGGCAAGTTCACGCTGGCCGAATTGATTCAGCCGGCAATCGAGCTGGCGCAGAACGGATTGCCGGTCGAGGACCATGTAGCCAACACGTTGCCGCAAATGAAGGATCGAGTGGGGCGCTGGCCCTCCTCGCTGGCAATCTTCTTCAGGAATGGTGAGCCGCTACGCGAGGGCGATCGATTGCTGCAGCCGGACCTCGCCAATACCTTGCAGGCAATCGCGCAAAACGGCCCCGACGCCTTCTATCGCGGCCGCATCGCCGATCAGATCGCCACCGCCGTGCAGCAAGCCGGCGGCATCATGACCACCGATGATCTTGCTCATTATCGCGCGGTCGAGCGCGAGCCCATGCGCGGTACTTATCGCGACTACACAATCATCTCCATGCCGCCGCCGTCGTCCGGCGGGGTAACCTTGATCGAGACGCTCAACATCGTGGAGGGTTACGATCTCGCCAAGTTGGGGCGCGAGGCGCCGTCGTTTCATGATCTGATCGAAGCCATGAAGCGCGCCTATGCCGACCGCGCCGTTTACCTCGGCGACCCGGCTTTCAATACGATGCCGCTCAAGCGCCTGACGTCGAAAAAATACGCCGCGCGCCTGCGCGCCATGATCACGGAAAAAGCGACGCTCGCAGCCGAGATCCATCCCGGCCAGCCTGCCGACAACGAAGGCCACAATACCACGCACTTTTCCGTCATCGACCAAGACGGCAATGCGGTGTCAAATACCTATACGCTCAACTTCGCCTATGGGCTCGGGCTGGTCGCCAGCGGCACCGGCGTGCTGCTCAACAACGAGCTCGACGACTTCACCGCCAAGCCAGGCGTCGCCAACGCCTATGGCCTCGTCGGCTATGACGCCAACCTGCCGGCGCCCGACAAACGCCCGCTCTCGTCAATGACGCCGACCATCGTGCTGAAAGACGGCAAGCCGTTCCTTATCACCGGCTCGCCCGGCGGCAGCCGCATCATCACCGCAGTGCTGCAGGTGATCACCAATGTCATCGACTTCCACATGCCGGTGGCCGACGCGGTGAGCGCGCCGCGCCTGCATAACCAATGGGAGCCAGACAAGACCTTCGTCGAACCGGGCTTCGATCCCGCCGTACTCGCAGCGTTGAAGGAGCGCGGCCACACGATCGAGCCGACCGAACCGCACACCGATGCCAATTCGATCGCGGTAACATCTGAAGGATATGTTGGCGCCGCCGACCGACGCACCCGCGGTTCGCTCGCGGCAGGATATTGAGCATGAGCGATTCCGTCGAGCGCGTGCGTGCGGCGCTTGTTGCCGCCGGTCAAGCCGACACCATCATGATGTTCCCGGATGGCACTCGCACCGCGCAGGACGCCGCCAACGCCGTCGGCTGCGCGGTGGCGCAGATTGCCAAATCGATCGTATTGCGTGCGGGCGAGCAGGCCGTGCTGGTGATCGCCTCCGGCGCCAACCGCGTCGACCTCGCCAAGATCGCCGCGCTTCTCGGGCAACCGGCGAAGCCCGCCGACGGACGTTGGGTGCGCGACAACACCGGCTTCGCGATCGGTGGCGTTGCGCCGGTTGGGCACGCCAAAGCCTTGCGCATCTTCATCGACGCCGATCTGATGATCTTCGATTCCGTCTGGGCTGCGGCCGGCTCACCGCGCCACGTCTTCCAAACCAGCTCGGCCGAACTCGTGCGCATGACCGGCGGCGAAACGGTGGACGTGAAGGAGGACGCTTGAGCCGCGAGCGCCGCGCTCAGCCACCGAGCAAGAATAGGTAGCGCACCGGATCTTCCGGGCAGACGGCAAATCCGCATTCGAGTAGCGTGGACACCGCATTGGCCGCCGTGAGCAAGATCACCAACCAAACTGCGATTTTTGCATAGGCCGGCGGCGGAGAATGCGCATCGATGAATTGCCGGTCAAACAGCACCACCAGCGCAATCAGTGCGATCGCCAGCACAAAGAACAGCATTGCCCAGGTGTAGAAGTGCAGGCCCATGATCGGGCTGCCGTATCCTTTGTCGCCCGGCAGGATGTGCAGCATCACCTGGCGTACCGACACGACCATGCCGACCAGTGCCGCCAGCACGCTCAACGCATAATGACTTGGCCGCGGGCCATAGCGGATGTTGAGGATCGGCCCAACTGCCAGGCCGACGAAGGCCACGCGCTGCAGCAGGCATAGCGGACACGGCAATTCGTGCCATCCCAGTTGAAAGTAGAAGGCAAGCAGCAGCACCAGCGCGACGGCGTAGAGCGAGAGCACGTTAAGCAGGATGGCGGCGCGTGCGGTCATTGTCGCCCCCTAAAACGACAGTGTGAGCGCGCTGGTCGCGTGATGGAAGAAGTCGGCGACGGTGAGCACTAAGGTGAGGATGAACAACGTCACGGCCGCACGGCGACCGCCGAACCATCCCACCAACATGGCGAGCAGGAACAACAGAAACAAAACGGTCTGGTCCATTCGCCGCCTCCCCGCCGCCCACGGCTTGCCCGCGCCGGCCAGCACGCCGTTCGTCAATGGCAAGTCTACACAAAGCACTCGATCTCGGCGAACCACTTGTCCACCGATTGGCCGGTCACCTCAAAGAAGGCGGCCTCGCGCCAATCCTGGAGCCAAGCCTGGAGCCAAGCGTGTGCCCCGAAATGCACGACGCCGGGAATCGTACAGCAAAGCGAGGGATGGGAGGATCGGCCTGCGGGGCTCGACCGTGGATGGAAGAGTGGTATCCGGCTGGCTGGCCAGCCGAGGCTCCGCGCGGAGCCGAGACTGGAGCGGGCGAAGGGATTCGAACCCTCGACCCCGACCTTGGCAAGGTAAGGAATTACGTTTTACCGGGTTTCCCGCTAATTTCCCCAGTTATATTAAGCATTGAAAATACGACATTATCTGGCTTTTCCGATAGCCCCCGATTACCCTGACTTGCCGGCAATATCCTTCTGCTGCTTCCGGTATGCTTCCGGTAAATCCGCTTAAGGATCCTCATGCCCGCCTTGACCAAACGCCTTGTCGATGCCGCCAAGCCTAAGCAGGCCGACTATTTTCTGTGGTGCAGCAGCACCCCGGGATTTGGAATTCGCGTCTATCCGTCTGGGAAACGTGTTTTTGTCTGTCAGGTCCGCGTTGGACGAGCAACGCGACGTATCAAAATTGGCATCTACGGCGCATATACGGTGGAGCAAGCCCGCCAGCGCGCTCAGGAAATAATCCGTGCGGCTTCTGAGGGGCGCGACCCTCAGCGCGAGAAGACTGACGACCGGGATGCCGTCACTGTCGCCAAGATGTGCGACAGTTATTTGGAGGCGGCTAAAGCTAATCTCGTAATGACCCGGTTCCGTCTTCCGAAGCGGACTTCGACCCTAAAAATAGATGAGGGACGCATAGCTCGGCATATAACCCCACTGATTGGGCATCTCCGGGCTAGAGACGTGACCAGAGGTGACGTGCAGCGCATGGCTGACGCTATCACTCAAGGTAAAACCGCCGGCGTTTTCACCGGCAAGGCTCGGGGCAAGGCTATCGTTACCGGAGGCTCCGTAGCGGCCACGCGGGTCGTTGGCCTTCTGGGCGGTATTTTCTCCTGGGCTGAGAAACGAAGCCTAGTTTCCGGCTTCAATCCCACCCATGGGGTCGAAACGGCGCGCGGCTCAACGAAAGAGCGGATTTTAAGTCCAGGAGAGCTTTCCGCGCTCGGCAAAGTGCTTGAGGCCAACGCAGGCACCATGCCCGGCCCAGTCGCTGCTATTAGGCTGATCGCCCTAACCGGCCTTCGCCGTGAAGAAGTATGCGGGTTACGCTGGGCGGAAATCGATCTGGCTGGATCTTGTCTGCGGCTTGAGCTCACAAAGACCGGCCGATCAGTTCGTCCCATAGGATCTGCCGCGAAGGAGACGCTTCAAACGATCGTCAAAGCTTCGGACAAATGGGTTTTTCCAAATAATCGAGACCAGGGCAGTGCTGATTTCAAAAAACCCATTGCCAGGATTTTCAATGCCGCTGGCCTTAGCGATGTCCGATCTCGGGAACTACGGCGGACTTTTGGCAGTATCGGGGACGACGAGGGTTACAGCGATTCCACCATTGGGGATTTGCTTGGACATGCTCGTCGCGGTGTCACAGCGCGACACTATATCAGACGCCCCGACGCTGCTCTGATTGCCGCTGCTGATCGTATCTGCTCCCGCATTGCGACGGCGCTAGACGGCAAGACGGAAGAGCCGTGTAACGTAATCGAACTGAGAAAAGCATAGCCGCCACTTGTCTCAAGTCAGCGAATGGAATCGCGAGTTGGGTGACTTTGATCACACTCCATAACCACCAAAAAAGACCAGAGCTCAATGACATCGATAGCTCAGTTGCATACGCCCATAAATCCCCTAGGCGACGACTATATGCCCCTCTACTGCGCGGCGCAGTGGATCGTCACCCAAAAAGGCACGAAGATTATCGATTCGGAAAATTTTTGTGTTTGGGAATCGGCATATATCGAATTACTTGCGTACATTAGTTCAGGCAAAATTACTGTGACTGGTATTGAACGAGACGAAGCGCAGTTCGTCGAGACACAACCCAGCGAACCGAGAGAGATTGTGCCCGGTTACAGGTTTTCTGACTGTGCTATCCAATGTCCATACAACAATACGGACTTTGATCTAGCCTTGGGCGATCACAGCTGGTTGCTTCGCTCGTTCCCATATGAGGACGACGACGAATGGCACGGCAAGCTCAGCGATGCATTATTGAATATTAGCCAAAAAGGTTGGGTTCAGCTCAAGGTAAGCAGAAGTGAGGTCATGACGAGATGGCCTGCTAAATCTCTTGAGCGCCCTCACGCAGGAAAGCCCCCGACGGCGGCCTTAGTTATACCCGAACATGAAAGACGGCTGAAGACAGGCGAAGCAAAATCCAGTCTGGGTGAGGAAGCGCGGTATCTCGCAACTTGGTTTGCGGACGCTTATCCTAAGAAACCGGCTCCAGTAATTGGAAGCATCGAGAATGCAATTCGCGAATGGCGCAAAAAGCAGGTGCCACAGAATTAAAAATATTATGCCTATATTATAGGAATTTATTGTGGACCTGTAACGTTTCACAACCGTCTCCAGCAAACGCCGGATTTATCCCGGTCACCTTGCAAGGAGATGAAAATGGTTCAGCCAATACCTCAACGCTATCTTCGCCGCGCCGACGCTGCGCACTATGTTCGCGAGGAGTACGGATTTCCCTGCTCGACCAATTGGCTTGCTAAGCTGGCTGTTGTCGGCGGAGGGCCAGTATTTCGAAAAGCCGGACGCTTTCCGATCTACCATCCGGCCGATCTAGATGTCTGGGCTAAATCGCGCATCGGCGAACCGCGCCTTTCGACCTCGGATGATGGTTTCAACCAGACCACCTCTGAATACACGGAGGTGAACGATGGTCGCTAATCAGAAAGTCCAGGAAATGAAAAACCCCGCGCCTGGACCGCGCGGGGCTTTTGAAAGTGACCTGCTTGGCAGCTCGGTCAATTTGGAAAATAGCCAAACCTGCATACTAACGCAAGTTCGCTTTGAATATCTGTTGGCCGAGATCCGTAACGCGGTTCTACGCCTGCGCCTTCAAGAGAACGAGGTGATTGCAGTCGGCCTCGGTCTCAAGGCGGGCTTGATGTCGTGCGACGCGGCCATCGAATGTCTCCGCAATGTTGGCGCTCCGTTTTTCATCTGCGGTGTGCCTCGCGACGGAGGTTCAGAGTGATGTTAGACGAAAAATCCGTCCCGACGACCCAGGGCCACGATACCCAAGGGTAAGCAAATGATGGACGCCGTTTACAGCTTCCTCAGCCGGTTCGTCTCATACCCGAGTGAACCCGCCCAGATCGCGCATGTGCTCTGGATTATCCACACTCATCTCATGGAAAAATGGGAGTCCACTCCACGCCTAGCTTTCCTGAGCGCCGAGCCGGCCTCAGGTAAAACGCGGGCGCTTGAGATTACGGAACTCCTGGTTCCTAACGCTGTGTGCGCGGTCAATGTCTCGCCGGCATACCTTTTCCGTAAGGTTGGCTGCGAGGAGGGTGCAACCATTCTCTTCGATGAGATTGACACCGTGTTCGGTCCGAAAGCCCGTGAAAATGAAGAAATCCGTGGACTTTTAAATGCTGGGCATCGCCGCGGTGCCGTGGCAGGACGCTGTGTGGTGCGCGGGAAGGAGATTTTGACGGAAGAGATCCCGGCCTACGCAGCGGTCGCTCTGGCGGGTCTCGGCTGGCTTCCCGATACTATCCTGTCGCGGTCGGTGATCATTCGTATGCGGCCCAGGCACTCCGGCGAAACCGTCGAACCGTTCCGGCGCCGGATTGAAGTCCCTAAAGGCGGCCAAGTTCGTAAACAGATTGAGGTTTGGGCTAAGGACGTGGAAATTTCCTGGCCGGAGAATATGCCACCGGAAATCCAGGATCGTGATGCTGACGTTTGGGAATCGCTCATAGCCGTAGCTGACGCGATCGGTGGGGATTGGCCTATGCGCGCCCGCGCGGCTGGTGTGGCGCTTGTTACGGCTTCCAAGGATCTCGAACCAAGCCTCGGAATTCGATTGCTGACCGACTTACGCCAAGTGTTCGGCGATGTTCACGCGATGACCACCCAGACTATCCTGCTCTCCCTTAACAGGATCGATGAGTCGCCGTGGGGAGACCTGCGCGGCAAACCGCTGGATGAGCGCGGGCTAGCAAATCGTCTCAAACCATACGGGGTAAAATCGAAGACGATTCGCGTCGGAGAGTCGACGCCAAAAGGTTACCGTCGCGAGGATTTGTTAGATGCGTGGCGCAGATATCTCCCTGCATAACCAGACAAGTCCGCAACAACCGCAACTCACGACACAAATCAGAATGTCCCGACTGGTGGCGTGGCGCCTGTTGCGGATGTTGCGGAGTTCTCCGCTGACGGAGGCGACCCGGGCAAGATGCCCGCGCGCGCTGACAAACAACCCGTGGATTGAGGAAATTCAAGACATGCGGCGCATCGTTCTCATCGTTACAGCTTGATTACATGGCCGATCCTGTAACCACATTGCCAGTCGATCTTGTAACCACCGAGCCCGCACAGGCTGCGCGCAAGGTCAGGACTGCGCCCAAGCAACGCAGGCCAGCAAAGATCATCAAGCGCCAGAGGCGAAAGCACAAGCGCCCAGGCAGCAAAGCCGGAGCACCGAAAGGCAACAAGCGAGCCCTTGGCAACATCGGAGGCTACGGCGATCCGATCAAATACCAAAAGCAGTTTGCAACTATCGTTAAGGCCTTGGCTGAGAAGGGCGCAACGAACGCCGAAATGGTCATAGCGCTGGGGATCAGCCGGGCAACCTTCCACCAATGGCGGTCCGTTTATACTGAGTTCAGCAAGTCCATAGAGCGGGGTAAATACGCCTATGACGAGCGTGTGGTCGAAAGCCTCGCAGAGCGCGCCATTGGTTACGATTATGTGGCCGAGAAGGTCGTCACAGGGAAACACGGCAGTAGCATCGTCCGCTACGTCGAACACGTTACCGCAGATGTTGGAGCCGCTAAGTTCTGGCTGGCCAACCGCCAGCCGAAAGAATGGTCTGAAAGCTACAAGCTCGCGCACGTTCCCGACGAAGGCACACCGCTGTCCCGGCTTTACGCCGAGATTTGCGGGCGCAAGTTCACGCCGGTGGAGTAGCCACTCCCTTCATTGGAATCTCCGGTGATCGAGGGTCAGGAAGTGGTTACACCAGAGAGAAAAGAATGAATTGTACGCGAAAGGTCGAATATCGCTGCATTGCAGTAAAACGTTCGCTATCGGATGCATAGCGGACAATAGGCGGTCCGGAGGTTGAATAGCACCGCAGCGATTGGCACTTAGTCTGCCCGCTAGATTGCCATTTGGGATAGCTATCTCGTTCCCAACGCTCTACCGGAGATGAGTTCCACTGCTCAATAGGCACTTGCTCGAAGTACTAAATCGCCTCGTCGAGGCAATTGTTTTTTAGCGCCCACTCCAACTGTTCGCCTACGGCTGCCGCCGCCTATGCCAAGAAATTACATGACCAGCAGGACAAGCGGTGCAATCCGCGCGTAGGCTACAAAGCCCGTCAGGCGCCGGGGATCGGCACCTCACCGCAATAAGGAGTTGCCGGATGGAAGATCACGACACCGTGCCGAGGACCGACCGCGAGCGAATGCTCGTCAAGGCGGCGAAGAAAGATCAGGCCATCATGTGGATCATGGGGATCGCTGTAATCGTCGTCGGCAAATTCGTTTTTGGTTACTGACCGGGATTAAAGACAGGTCGTACTAACGGAGAGCAGCGATGAGCATTCAAGAGCTGACCTCTTTGGCCCGAAAGCACTGGACGAAGTGGCTGCCGGAGAAGGTCAAGGCCCTCAAGGCGGAGGGGAAACTGACGGAAGCTCTGAACGGGGCGGCGAACCTGGCACAGGATCAGATCGAGCATCTGATGGCGAAGGGGTATCAGGAACACGAAGCGCGGGAAGTGGCGCTGCCGCAGTTCATCCTCCTGCCGCCGGAGGAAAACGACGAGGACGATTGGGAGTCAAGGGAACTCGCGGAAATGGAACGCGAGTATCATAAAAACCCGCCCGTGGTAATGTAGATGTTGCGCCGGAAGATGCCCCGAGTGTCCCGTCCGTCATTTTCAGGATCACCGACGAGGTTGGCCTTGGCGAAGGCACCGAAGGCGTAAAGTTCCGCGAAAATCTTGCGGCCATCGAAAACCTCAAGCACATCGAGAAGGACGGCCGGCGCGCTAGATCCACCGAGCTTCCGACGCCGTTCTCTCGATTTCTGACGGTTAGGCAATCGCGGATGTTGGCGCGGTTGAACCGACTAACGGCGCGGTTAAGAGTGGTGAACTGGGCACCGTCGTTAAGATGACTGGCGACCTGCACCACCCACTTAGGATGCTGCACCGCTCCCTTCTTCGCGGTGGCCACACCTGTCGCCCTTGTCGCGTCGCGCGCTTTATTCGAGCCAAATGCACTGAACAGAACCTCGACATTATCTTCCGCATAGCGGGCGCCGGATTCACTTGTTCATTTCCAAAAGATTAATCCGGGCTTGTGCCATAAAATCGTTGGTTCGGAACCGAACACAATACTGACAGCTCCGTCGCCATCTTTCTTTTCGGACAATTGAATAAGTTCAATCTCGCCTCTTAACGCACCTTGGGTCGCAGATGTCCCAGAAATGACCAAACAAAGATTTGCCTTATATTCGCGACCTTCACGCAAAGCTGCCGGTTCAGGGACGCTAACTGTCCCGTTTGCCTCCCGCTTTGCCTTTGTCCGCTCTGGGTCCGGATAAAACTCCATGTCTTTGCGAATAACTTTTTTCGCTTCGATAACGAAAGGCTTGATATTAGAGTCGATGACATCGCCGCGACACTTAAAACCGTGATCGGAAATCTCCACCGCGACGCGCGATATTGAAAAGGGGACGTCTCCAGTGTTAGCAAATACAATGTTTAAACGTTCGTACAAATTTAGCCCTGATTTATCCAGGTTTGCCTCCAAAAGAATGTCCCCGTCTAGAACGACGCGCAATTCCTCCGTCTGTCGAATGACGCTGTAATAGGCCGTAGTTGCTCCGATCACCAGACCAGCGAGAGTCACTGCCCC
Source organism: uncultured Pseudomonadota bacterium (assembly GCA_963732895.1). Taxonomy (GTDB): domain Bacteria; phylum Pseudomonadota; class Alphaproteobacteria; order Rhizobiales; family Xanthobacteraceae; genus Pseudolabrys. The sequence continues at coordinate 752,122 of CAVTBG010000015.1, forward strand.
GCCCAACCACTTTGTTATCGTGCCGGTCATTTGCCCTTTATCCCCACCACACGCACAGTTTGCCCCAAGCACGACGGGCGAGTTTTCTCGCCGCGTCGGCCTTGAACGGAAGTTGTTCTCCGAACATGCGGTCGAGGGTTGTGTCATACACCTCGGTGCCTGTCGTGTCGCTCAGGTCGTAGGCACAGCGAATAGAGCAGAATGGCCAGAGCACGATGATCGGGATCGCCCCGGGTTTAATCTTCATAAGGCCGGCTAGTCCTCCGCTCGAAATCCCCTTACTGGCGCCGCCACAAACGAAGGGTAGCCAGCGTCAGTGCAGTTTTTCCTGATCATTATCAGAAAAACCGAATATGGTTGTATAGAAGTCTTTCTTCGCCAAAATAGCTAGGTACGTCTGAGACACGTCTTGGAGGTGAGGACAACACAGGGATTTATGCGGCCGTATACACTGAATACCGGAATTATTAACGCATGACCTCCGTGGAATTCCAGGAAAACGTAGATCGCTGATGAAAGAAGCCACAGCCCGCATCAAAATCAACAAGCTGCTCGAAGCGGCGGGCTGGCACTTCTTCTCGGACGCTAAAGGACCGGCGAACATTCAACTTGAACCCAGCGTCGCCCTCACAAAGCAGGTGCTAAACGACCTGGGCGAGAATTTTGAGAAAGCGTCCAAAGGTTACATCGACTTCCTACTATTGAACGAAAAAGGCTTTCCCTTCCTCGTTCTGGAAGCAAAGGCAGAGGACAAAAACCCGCTCGTCGGCAAGGAACAGGCTCGCAAATACGCGAAGTCGCAAAACTGCCGCTTTGTCATCCTGTCGAACGGGAATCTTCACTACTTCTGGGACCTCGAACGCGGCAATCCCTATGTCATCACAACATTTCCGACGCCGACCTCCATCACCGGCTACCAGAAAAGCGTCCCCGATCCGAAACTGCTTGTCGAGGAAGTTGTTGGTGATGATTACGTCGCGCTCACACAGCGCCCCGGCTATGCCTCGGAAGTAGCATGGAAGAACGAAATCGAGCGCCCTCGGTTCATTGAGGTCAACGGCCTCCGATTCCTCCGCCTATACCAGAGGGCTGCAATTGTTGCCATTCAGCGAGCAGTTGCGAAAGGCAGCGACCGCTTTCTTCTGGAAATGGCAACTGGAACCGGGAAAACGCTTGTATCTGCTGCAATTATCAAACTGTTCCTTCGGACGAGCAACGCCCGGCGCGTACTCTTCCTGGTGGATCGCTTAGAATTGGAAGACCAGGCGCTGAAAGCCTTCAAGAAGGTTCTCGCGAACGACTATAAGAGCGTCATTTACAAAGAGAGTCGCGACGACTGGCGCCACGCAGAGATCGTCGTGTCCACCGTCCAATCGCTGCTCTTTAATAACAAATACCAGCAGCTCTTTTCGCCTACCGACTTCGACCTCGTCATCTCGGATGAAGCGCACCGCTCAATTGGCGGTAATGCCCGCGCCGTCTTTGACTACTTCATCGGCTATAAACTCGGCCTCACAGCCACGCCGCGCGATTACCTTAAGAAATTCAACAAAGATTCTTCCACGACGCGAGACCCTCGCGAATTTGAACGCCGCCTATTGCTCGACACATACCGCACCTTCGGCTGCGATGACGGCCAGCCGACGTTCCGATATTCACTCCTCGACGGCGTGAAAGACGACTTCCTCGTCAACCCGACCGTTGTTGACGCCCGCAGCGAAGTGACCACCCAGCTTCTGTCGGATGATGGTTTTGTCGTCCAATTTAAGGACGACGAGGGCGAAGATCAGGAAGAGGCATACAAGCAGCGTGAATTTGAGAAGCGTTTTTTTTCACAAGCCACTAACCAGCTCTTCTGCAAAATTTTTCTCGAAAACGCCCTTCGCGACCCCATTAGTGGGGAGATCGGGAAGTCCATCATTTTTACAGTGAGCCAGAACCACGCGGGTAAGATCGCCCAGGTTTTGAACGAGATGGCCGACCGTATGTTTCCGGGGAAATACCAATCTGACTTCGCCGTGCAGGTTACTTCGGAGGTAACTGGCGCACAGCAGTACACCATCAACTTCACAAACAATAATCTCCTGGGGTCCGCCAATTTCATTCCAACGTACAAAACCAGCAAAGCGCGGGTCTGCGTCACAGTCGGCATGATGACCACCGGCTACGATTGCCCAGATATCCTCAACCTTGGTCTTTTTCGTCCGATTTTCTCACCGACAGATTTCATCCAGATCAAAGGACGCGGCACCAGAAAACATGACTTTCGTGAGCAGCTATTCGATGAGGCGATGAGGGAGAACGTGAAGGAGCCGAAGAAGACCGCTTTCAAGCTGTTCGACTTCTTCGCCAACTGCGAATATTTCGAGGAGAAGTTCAACTACGATCAGGTCATCAAACTCCCCAAACCTAAAACCAAAACAGGTGAGCGCGGGGACGACGGCGGAGATGGACGTTCTACCCCAAAGCCATACGAACATCTCGGAGAGGACATCCTTTCCACGATCAAAGTGGAAACCATCGGCTACGATGGAATGAGGATTGATCGAGAATTCTATGCAAAGTTCGAAGATGTCGTACGTGAGAACGCCTTCATCGCAAACAGCGTCGAGACTGGTCAGTGGAATCGTGTCATCGATTACGTCAACAAAGAGATTTTTGATAAGCCGAGTGAGTATTATACTCTCGAAAAACTACGGAAGGCCGCTGGCGTGGACCGCCGCCTCTCGCTCCGCGAGATACTCGAAAAGGTCTTCGGTCTTATTCCTCACTTCAAATCAAAAAACGACCTGCTGGAAGAGGAGTTCTCTAAATTTGTCGCCGACTACAAGCCCGATGAAGCTGAGGCCATTCCGGCCATTAAGACCTATTTCAAGGCTTACGCTGCCAGCGACCAAATCCGACACATCATCGAGACTGGGCAACTGACCGATCTCGCCACAAATCCTTTCTTCTCGACTAGAGAATTTAGAGCTGTGCCGGCGAAATATCGCACACTCATCCCTGAATACATTAAGGACTACGTGTCCCTTAATCAGTTCGCTGCTTAGGAATCATAATGCTCGATACCGACACCAAGCGCCGCATCGATACCGCCCGCGACATTCTCGTCGGCAAAGTCCCCGATCCAAAGTCTCAGGTTGAGCAGATCACCATCGCCCTAATCTACAAGTTCATGGACGACATGGACGCCGAGGCGGAGGAATTGGGGGGTAAGCGTAAATTCTTTACCGAAAAATTTGCCCGTTATGGATGGGCTCAACTCATGCGCGGTGGGCTCGGTGGCCACGAATTGCTCGGCCTCTATGCCGAGGGCATCACCACGATGCCAGAGAACCCTGGTATCCCGCCACTCTTCCGCGACATCTTCAAGAATGCCTACCTCCCTTACCGCGACCCCGAAACGCTCAAGTCATTTCTGAAAATCATCGACGAGTTCACCTACGACCATAGTGAGCGGCTCGGCGATGCCTTTGAGTATCTCCTTTCCGTCCTCGGTTCGCAGGGCGACGCGGGGCAGTTCAGAACCCCGCGCCATATCATCGATTTTATGGTCGAAATTCTCGATCCGAAAAAGAACGAGAGTGTGCTCGATCCGGCCTGCGGCACGGCTGGCTTTTTGATCTCGGCTTACAAATATATTCTGAAAACCAACAGTTCACCCGAAGCGGTAGCTCCGCAAGCCGTCGACGAAACCGACAAAGCGGCGCTGGATTCTTCCAGAATTCCCCCGTCCCGTGGCGACCTGCTTACGCCGGACGAGCGTGGCATGTTGGCCACCAACTTCAAGGGCTATGACATTTCACCCGACATGGTGCGTCTCTCCCTGGTTAATCTTTATCTTCATGGATTCACCGATCCGCACATTTACGAATACGACACCCTCACATCTGAGGAACGTTGGAGCGAATTCGCTGACGTTATCCTCGCCAACCCGCCTTTCATGTCTCCGAAAGGCGGAATCAAGCCTCACCGTCGCTTTTCTATTCAGGCCAAGCGCAGTGAAGTTCTCTTCGTCGACTACATGGCGGAGCATCTCACACCCACCGGCCGCGCCGGCATCATCGTGCCCGAGGGCGTCATCTTCCAAAGCCAGACTGCCTATAAAGAACTGCGAAAGATGCTCGTCGAAAACTCTCTCGTCGCAGTCGTCTCTCTCCCGGCAGGCTGTTTCAATCCATATTCGGGGGTGAAGACCTCCATCCTAATTCTCGACAAATCACTTGCGCGTCAGAGCGACAGCATCGCTTTCTTCAAAGTGGAGAACGACGGCTTCGGTCTCGGCGCGCAGCGACGCGCCATCGGGGGAAGCGACCTCCCGCAGGTCAAAGCTGAACTCGCAGCTTACCTCCAAGCCCTCCGTAGCCGCCAACCCACTGCCGACCTCCAGCCCAACTGCGGCCTGATCGTATCGAAAGAAAAGATCGCCACGAATGGCGACTACAATCTAAGCGGCGAGCGGTATCGAGAGGGCGCAGCAAGCAATCATTCCTTCCCGCTCGTTTCTCTCGGCGAGACCAGCTTGTTCCGCGTGGAAGGCGGAGGTACACCAAAATCCGACGTTGAGGAGTATTGGGGTGGCGGAATTCCTTGGGCAACCCTAGTTGATCTTCCGGCAACCGACTTAATATCTCAAATCACCACAACGAAACGGACGATCTCGGAACAAGGGCTACGAGAATCGTCTGCGAAGATGATCCCGGAAAATTCAATTGTTGTCTCGACGCGCGCCACCATTGGGCGCATCGCGATTAACAGGGTTCCCATCGCGACGAATCAAGGTTTCAAAAACATCATTATCGAAGATTTGGCGCGTGGGATGCCAGAGTATGTTGCCCTCGCGCTAACAAAACTTGTTCCTACGATGAAAGCCTGGGCGACGGGCGGTACGTTCGCAGAAATTTCTAAGTCCAAATTTTGCGAACTCCAAATCCCTCTACCTCCGATGGACGTGCAGAAGGATATCGTGACGGAGATCGAGGGCTACCAGCAAATCATCAACGGTGCCCGCGCCGTCCTCGACCACTACCGCCCCCACATTACCATCCACCCTGATTGGCCTAAACGCAATCTTGGTAGCCTTGCAGAAAACCTGGATTCACGTCGCATCCCCATCACAAAAGGGGATCGCAAAGGAGGCCCGTTTCCATATTACGGAGCGTCGGGCGTCGTTGACCACGTTGCCGATTTTATTTTTAACGAAGACATCCTCCTCATCTCGGAAGATGGTGCAAACCTGCTCGCCCGATCAACTCCAATTGCATTCTCCGTCTCAGGAAAGTGCTGGGTTAATAACCATGCCCATGTTTTGAAATTTGCTGAACCCGCAACTCAAAAATTCATAGAATTCTATCTTAACTCCATTTCCATTGAAGAGTTCGTAACAGGCGCAGCTCAGCCAAAACTGAACCAAGAGGCGCTAAATCGAATTCCAATTCCTATCCCAGACGACGTAGTCACTCAACGAGCCATCGTCGCCGAGATCGTAACAGAGCAATCGTTGGTGGCCGGAAATCGTGAGCTAGTGGCCCGTTTCGAGGAAAAGATCCAGGCTACACTCGCTCGCATCTGGGGCGAAGATGCAGCTGTAATCCCGGAGGCTTGAGCATGGAAGAGGCCACCGATATCTTCACTTATCTGCCGCTTTCATTCAAAACACCGAAGGAGCAGGAGTATATTGAATTCCTGTGGGACACTTTCGAAATGAACTACTCTAACGGCAGATACCAGTTTGCCTTCCTCGCCTATCACATGCTTACGATGAGCTTCGTATACTTCAACATTTGGCAAATTAAGCGGGCAGAACCCCTCGACTTCGAAAAAGGGCTCATCGGGTTTGGGCGCGACGAGAAGGCTCTGGTTGAGGCTACTTCTCCGTTTGTGTTCAGCATCGTCCCTGAGCGTACCGTGCTACGCTTTCTCAAGCTCATCGCCTGCGACAATGGGAAGATTGGAACATATGCCAAGCTAGTGGACGACCGGAATGATTCCGCCCATCCAAACGGCAATATTTATTTCAGCACCCAAGCAGCGCTGGACATCAAGGTTACCGAAATTCTCCGCGTTGCCGACGAGATCCAAACTCATTCAAGGCCGGTCATCGAGAGATGCTACCGCGACTTTCTGCTCAAGAGCCACGACCCAGAAGAACGCGAATATTCCGAAGCTCACGATCAGATTCGCGAGGCGCTAATCCATGAAAACTATATGTCTCAAAAAGACATAGATTTTTGCATCAGGCATGATCTTAGCGACCTCCGCGATCGTGATGAGTTTCCCGCGATTGAGGCGCTGCATCAGGAGCTTTGTGCTAACTACGATAACGTTGAGGTGGCGGCGGCGTAGAATAGTCACTGCATACGCTTATCTAGTTGGTCAGGTTGTCGGCATCGGTCAAGAATTTGTCAAACAAGGCGCGGTCAATCACGGTGCGCTTGAGTGGGCCCGTGGCGACATCGGCACGAACACGGTCTAGGACTGCTAGTCGATTTTCAAACGCGGCATGAAGGGCGTTTATTAGCACTGCGCTGAAAAGCGCCTGCATCGCCATCCGGCGGAATTGGATTTTCCGCTACAGCAAACGCATTAAGCTAGGCGTTGACGCTGCGGGTCGCCCGGATCGGGCCTTAAAAGGGATCATTGGTAAATGCCTGACTTATGGGGGACCTAACCTGCTCTAAAGGCAAGAGAAAATAAATTCAAAATTGGGATTCCAATTAACGAATCAAGGGGTTATATGTTGAAAGCGCAGCCCTTACTCAGCGAAAGTGCCCCTGGGCATCTCCCCTTCATAAGGGATAGCTGAAAATAGCGGGCTGCGTTTTTTATTTCAATAATAATGGATCTTGCCGATTTCCCATAAGTTGAATTCGGTCACGATTTTATTCTCGATAAGTACATAAGATCGGTCGTCGCCGGATTCCCATTTTCTCTGGATGGCCCATGCGCAATAATCAGCGGCCCATAACATCGGGTCTTTGGCCGAGTCCATAAAGTTCACGCTCCAACGGTCGCGTGAAATGGTTTGCTGTACCGCGTTGTTTACACCTTCTTTGAAGGCGGCTTTTGTTTTTTTATGCCCCAACGCTGCCGCTGTCAGGAGTAGCTTTCCGTTTTCAGGAACAAGCTGCGGGCCGACGTGCTTGAAATGGTAATACCAAGCGTATTTGTAAAACGTTGGGTCATCCTCATGTGTATGAGGCCGCGCCTTCGACTTTTCTAGTAGCGTGGCGTCAATTCGAAAATTGCAAGGCGCTAAAGCCGCGAAAACTGCATCTCTCGTAGATTGAGCATCTGCTGTAGCATGTAGTTTGTCACGATCGTGCTTTGGATTATCGGTAGCGCAGAGGTCGCGGCGAATGTCGAGTAATTTGCTCGCCAATCCGCAGTCGTCAGTTGCGATGGTGCAGAGCAGGAAATACCTACTCGCACCTTCTTTGCGCTTGAAAGTAAAGCACCCCGCTTCGTCAGCAAAAACGAATCTGTTGGCCATGGTCAAGAAGTCTCAGATAGACAAATTCCGTGAAATGGCCCGCGCTCTCGAAACGGACGAGGACAAGCTTAACGCCGTACTCAAAAAGGTTTTCAAAGGCGATTGATGAGCTAGTCGCGCAGGTCGGGCAAAAGACCCGAACGCTGACTTTGTGCCGCCTCGAAAGCCCCTAAAAGGGTAGGGGCCGACGTTTCCGCCGGCCCCCCATTCGCTACTTCTTCTTCGGCGGCTGAACACGAACGCGGTGTTCAGTCTCCGTCGTCTTCGGGTGCGCCTTCGCATAGGCCGCCGTGACGATGCGCCCAGTAACCGCGCTGCGGTTAATGGTGATCTTAGTGGGCTTCGAAGCCATTGGGCTTCTCCGTTCCAAGACGCGCCTGGACCACAGGCGCATGGAGCCGAGAGTTGACCGAAGGCCCGAATGATAATTTATTCGTGTTGCAGACTTGCCTTTCCGCTCCCGGCTATGATGAGCGGATCGGAACTTTTAGAGGCCGCCGCCCTTGCAGGGGTTAGGCGGCCTCGTTCGTTCCGAGGTGCAGGCATATTATCGTTAACATTCCATTTCGCCAACAACGCATAGTGGGTATGGGTAACTAAATCCCTAAATCTTGTGTCCGACCGGTGAACTTCGGGGACACCCGGTGGTGAGAATAGGGTCAGTATTGAGCCAAATGGACCCTGCGAAAAGCATTTTTCTCACCCGTCCAAACTAGGTTTCGATGCCTAGTCGGATGAAAGAAAAATGACGCAAAACGGGGATAGCCGGCCATCCACATGATCTTTTGCCCGCCGGCGGGACCGGGGATAAAGCCGGGATAAATCACGAAATTCACCGACCGGGGTCGCTGATTCTCAAAACTGGATCAGCAACTTAATGGATGGGGCAGAGCAATTTACGTTTCAGGGTTTGTCATCGATACAAGTGCCCACAAGGGACACGAACAGAAGTTTGATTCATTCAAGGACGCTCTGGAAGCCCTCGCAAAAATGGCGGCGCCACGCTGGCGCAGGCCAAACACGGAAGGCCATTGGGGACTCGTCAGCGGCACCCATTGGGAGCGGTAGATGTTTCCCGTGCTTCGAACCGGCAAATGCCTTGTACCGCTCGAAATCGGTCCGAGTGCTTCCGGTATGCTTCCGGTGGTTCGCTAATGAGAAATGCCAAAACGGCGCAAAGACCAAATAGGCCCAATTTACTGGGTAAAATTGGAGCGGGCGAAGGGATTCGAACCCTCGACCCCGACCTTGGCAAGGTCGTGCTCTACCCCTGAGCTACACCCGCATCCGGCAGATACTTTAGCGTCGGCCGGTTAAATTTCGATACCGGCCAGCGAGGCCGTTCCTATAGCCACAAGGGCGGCCCTTTGGCAACTCGCCCGTCAGCGGTGGCGGCGATGTCGGTATATGTGACGGTGGGACCGCTCGAGCGGGCCTCGAAAGGCCGGATTCGGGTTGCAAAACCCCCTGTTCCCGGCAATGACGTTCGGCACGCAAGCCTCAATCGTCCAATAGCTGCAATCCCACACCACCTCTTCCCAGCCAATGTCCATCACAGCGCACCAGGGCGCATGCCCGTAGGCATCGGCGGGTCGCGGGCCAATCGTCGCAACGGCGGTCAGGGCAGCGGCCGCCAGCAGAATTCGCAGCATGGTAGACCTCGTGACGTCTGGGGATGATTATAACCCCGTTCCCGCATATAGTGCTTTCCAGCCGTGCCCAAAGCCCCCGCCAATTTCCCCGCCCAGACGCCCGACCAGCTTTTTGCCTTCCTCGACAGCCTCGGCATCGCCCACAATACGGTGACACACCCGGCGGTATTCACCGTCGAAGAGGCCCGCACCCTGCGCGGCCAACTCCCCGGCGGCCATACCAAGAACCTGTTCCTACGCGACAAGAAACACGCGCTATATTTGGTCGTGGCGCCCGAGGACGCTTTGATCGACCTCAAAGGCCTGCACCGGTTGCTGGGGGCGGCCGGCCGGTTTTCCTTCGGCTCGGCCGACCTGATGCGCGAGGTACTCGGCGTGGAGCCCGGGTCGGTGACCCCGTTCGCGGCCATCAATGACACCGAAAACCGCATCACCGTGGTGCTCGATGCCGAGATGATGGTCCACGAGACATTGAACTATCACCCGCTCACCAACACGATGACGACGGCGATTTCGCGCGAGGACTTGGTCAAATTTCTCGAGGCCACCGGCCACCCGCCCCGCGTCGAGCGGGTCTCCGGGCTCCCGCTGGAATCGGCCTAAACGATTGCATTCCCCTGCCGAATGACCATTTAATTAGGATGGAACCCTAAAAATGCCGCGCCCGCTGGCGCATGGTCCCCGCTTCGCACCAGGATCATGCGCGAGCGTTGAGGGCGGCAAAGGCGAGGACGGTATGCTGCAGAACGGCGGGGAAATGACGGCTACGGCCGCCGATGTGGTGAAAGAGGTCACCACACAAAGCTTCATGAAAGACGTCATCGAGGAATCCAAGAACCAGCCGGTACTGGTGGATTTCTGGGCCCCCTGGTGCGGCCCCTGCAAGCAGCTCGCTCCCGTGCTGGAAAAGGCGGTGAAGGCGGCCAAGGGCAAGGTCAAGCTCACCAAGATGAACATCGACGAGCATCCGGCGATCCCTGGCCAAATGGGCATCCAGTCGATCCCCGCGGTGATCGCCTTCTCCAACGGTCAGCCGGTCGACGGCTTCATGGGCGCCCTGCCGGAGAGCCAGGTGCTGCAGTTCCTGGAGCGGCTGACCAAGGACAAGGTCGTCCCCGAGGACAAGAACCTGCTGGAAGCCGCCGATGCGGCGCTGGTCGAGGGCAACGCCGCCGAAGCCGCCGAAATCTACGCGCAGATTCTCGCCGGCGACGCCGGCAACGTGCACGCGCTCGCCGGCCTTGCTCGCTGCTACGTGGAATCGGGCGCGCTCGAGCAGGCCAAGCAGACGCTGGCGCTGGTGCCGGAGGCCAAGCAAAACGAGGCGCCGGTGGCCGCCGCACGCGCCGCGTTGGAAGTCGCCGAACAGGCCCAGTCGATTGGACCGCTGGCCGAGCTGGAAGAAAAGGTGCTCGCCAACCCCGGCGATCATCAAGCGCGCTTTGATCTCGCCATCGCGCTCAACGCCAACGGCAAGCGCGAAGAGGCGGCACAGCAGCTCCTCGACATCATCAAACGCGATCGCAAATGGAACGACGACGGCGCCCGCAAGCAGCTCGTGCAGTTTTTCGAAGCCTGGGGCTTCGACGATCCGGCGGCAGTCGAAGGCCGCAAGCGATTGTCGTCGATTTTGTTTTCGTGAGCCATTTTCCGCTCGTCCTCGCCAAAGTGGGGACCCAGGCCGAATTTCCGCTTGCGCGGGAATGAGTGGAGGAAGAACGGCGACTGATACAGCTCGGCGAGAGGGCTGATTAATGCCGATGAACGCCCACTATCGCGGGCCGATAGATCTGCCCGAGGTGATTCCGGTATTTCCGCTGCCGGATGCGCTGCTATTGCCGCGCGGACAAATGCCACTCAACATTTTCGAGCCGCGCTATCTCGCCATGGTCGATGACGCACTGCGCGACGGTCATCGGCTCATAGGCATGATCCAGCCCGACCTCGCCCATGCCGATGCCGCAGCCGCGGCGCCACCACTGTTCAAGATCGGTTGCGTCGGCCGCATCACCGAACTGGCCGAGAGCGGCGACGGCCGCTATCTCATCGAGCTCACCGGCATCGCACGCTTCCACATAGAGCAGGAATTGCCGGTAAAGACGGACTACCGCCAGTGCCGCGTAACCTACGCGCCGTTCGCCGACGACTTCGTCGCACGCAAGGGCGAAACCGAGGTCGACCGCGAAGCAGTGCTGACGGCGCTGCGCGATTTCCTCGACGCCAACAACCTCAACGCCGATTGGGAAGGCATCGAGAAGGCGCCCAACGAGGCGCTGGTCAACGCGCTGTCGATGATGTCGCCCTACGGGGCAGCCGAGAAACAGGCGCTGCTGGAGGCGCCCGACCTGAAGACCCGCGCCGAAATTCTTGTTGCCATCACCGAAATCGAACTCGCCAAAAGGGACAGCGAGGGCGAGCCGCAATTGCAGTAGCCATAGATGGCTCGACCGCGCGGCGGTCTCCCTTTCCGCTTCCGACGAGGGAGAGGGGAAGCGCGCGAGCGGGCCATTGTGCTATAAGTCGCCAAACCTGCCCGCGAGAGCCCGACTATGCCGACTACCCTGCCATCCGAACGCCCCGCCAACAGCGTCGATCCCAAGCTTCTGGAAATTCTGGTCTGCCCGCTTACCAAAGGCACGCTGGAGTATGACGCCGAGAAGCAGGAGCTGATCTCGCGCAAAGCCAAGCTCGCCTACCCGATCCGTGACGGCATCCCGATCATGCTGCCAGAGGAGGCGCGAAAGCTGGAGTGACTGCACGCGCGCATTTTTGATTTGTCATCGCCGCGCACAGGCGCGTAGCGAAAACGCCTTTAGGGAGAAAATCGCAATGATCAAAATTTGGGGCCGCAACACCTCATCCAATGTACAGAAGGCGATGTGGGCGGTTGGCGAGCTCGGTCTTGAGCACGAGCGCATCGACGTCGGCGGCAAGTACGGCATGAACCGGGAACCGAAATACCTGGCGAAGAATCCGAACGGCCTGGTGCCGACACTGGAAGAAGAAGGCGGCTTCCTGCTGTGGGAATCCAACTCCATCGTGCGCTATCTCGCCGGCAAGCACGACAAGGATGGCGCGCTGGAGCCGAAGGACGCCAAGCAACGGGCGCTCGCCAGCCAGTGGATGGACTGGCAATTGTCGGTGGTCGGGCCGGCCATCACGCCTGCGTTCTGGGGCCTGATCCGCACGCCGGAGGACAAGCGCGACATGGCTGCGATCAAGACCTCGCAGGAGAAGACCGCCGCGGCGATGCAGATCCTCGACGCGCAGCTCACCAAGACGACATTTGTCGTCGGCGACGCGTTCTCCTACGGCGACATCCCGGTCGGCGTGATGTGTTATCGCTACCTGCAGCTCGTGCCGAATCGCCCGTCGACACCGAACCTCGACCGCTGGTACGCAGCGGTGTCGAGCCGCAAGCCGTTCCAGGAGCACGTAGGCAGCATTCCGCTGAGTTGATGCTTCTTATCCGTTCCCTGAAGGGGGGGTCCGGCGCGAAGTGCCGTGGGTGGAGTTAAATCAGAACGGCCCCCACCCGTCCGTTCGCTAACGTTCGCGGCCACCCTCCCCTTACGGGGAAGGGATCAATTGCTACAGCGCCTCACCCTTCAGCAGCTTCGGCACGTCGCCGGTGAAACCGGCGGCCTCGCGGATGAACACGTTCTTCAATGCCGGCATGCGTTCGACCATGCCGAGCCCGATATCCCGCACCAGCCGCAGCACATCGGAGCGATTGGAGAACAATCGATTCAATCCGTCGGTGGCGACGCCCATGGTCATGGTGTCGAAGCGGCGCCAGCGCTGATAGCGCTCCAATACATCCGGCGCGCCGACGTCAAGGCCGAGCCGAGCGGCGTCGGTCATCGCTTCCGCCAAAGCGGCGACGTCGCGCAGGCCCATGTTCAAACCCTGGCCCGCAATAGGATGAATGATGTGCGCTGCGTCGCCCACCAGCGCCAACCGCTCGGCGATGAACGAGCGCGCCGTGAACAGACCGAGCGGAAAAGCCCGCCGCGGTCCAATGACTTCAATATCTCCGAGATGCAGACCGAAGCGGCGCTCGAGCTCGTCGTGGAATTCGTCGTCCGGCAACGCGACGATACGCTCGGCTTCGCGCCGTTTCTCGGTCCACACGATCGACGAACGCTTTCCGGTCAACGGCAGGATGGCGAACGGCCCTGCCGGCAGAAAATGTTCTTCGGCGCGGCCTTCGTGGTAGCGTTCGTGGCCGACCGTGGTGACAATCGCCGCTTGGTCATAGTCCCAGCCATGCGTTGCAATATCGGCAGCCTCGCGGATCGAGGAACGCGCGCCGTCGGCCCCGACCAGCAGGCAGGCACTCAACGCCTCGCCGTCGGCGAGCGTGACATCAATTGAATTCGGCGCATGTTCGAAACCGGTCACCGCGGTAGCACGCAAGTCGATGCCGAGCGTCTTGGCCTTGTCGACCAGCGCGTCGACTAAGATCCGATTCTCGATCATGTGTGCGAACGGCTCGCCCTCCTCGACCTCGCCGCCGAAAGTGAGGAAAGTCGGGCGCACCGCATCCTCGAGCTTGGAATCGGTCACTGCCATGTCGAGGATCGGCTGCGCGTCTCCCTCGACCGCACTCCAGACGCCGATCGCCTCGAACAGCCGGCGGGCGGCGGCCGCGATCGCCGAGGCGCGCGGGTCCTTCGATTTCTCGTTTTTGAGCGTGGGGTCGACGACCGTCACCGTGAAGCCCGCGCCCAGCGCTTCGCTGAGCGCGATCGCCAGCGCCAGGCCGGCAAAGCCGGCCCCGCCGATCACGACATCGCGTTTCCCGTTCATACCAACCATCCGCAACCCTTATCCTTGTGGAGCGAATTTGACATTTGATACCCATTTGCGGCAACCCGCTCATCAAATGTCAAATTCAAAGCTCCGCTAGAATAAAACAATTGCTAGTGGTCCTTTGATTCCGACATTTGCTCGGGGGCTTGCAACAACGGGGACGCAAATGTCGGCATCGGACGACTAGCCACTTATAGCACCTGTCAGGGCGGTAGCCGCCACTCCCCCGCCGCACCGGATTGATCGGCACACCCAACCTTGACTTACCGACGCCCAGCGGCGTCATTGGCGGCAGCCCACTACCGGAATCCCGCGCAAGGATCGCCCATGTCCTCTACGGTCCAAGGCTTGCTCCAGCTTCTCGACCTTGAAACGCTTGATGTGAACCTGTTTCGCGGCAACTCGCCTCAGACCGGATGGCAGCGCGTTTATGGCGGCCAGGTCATCGCGCAAGCGCTAGTCGCCGCCATCCGCACCGTCGACGCAAGCCGGTCGGCGCATTCCATGCACGCGTACTTCATCCTGCCGGGCGATCCCAAGGTACCGATTATCTACGACGTCGATCCGATCCGCGACGGCAAGAGCTTTACCACCCGCCGCGTCACCGCGCGGCAACACGGTCATGCCATCTTCTCGATGCTGGTTTCCTTCCACGGCGAGGAACCCGGGCTCGAGCATCAAGCCGACATGCCCGACGTGCCGCCGCCGGAACAGCTTCCCGACGAAATCGAGATGCGCAAGAACATGCTGCCAAACATGCCCGATCCAGTGCGGCGGTACTATGAACGTGAGCGCCCGATCGAGATGCGGCCGGTCGAATTCGACCGTTACGCGGGCAAGAAATACCCAGACGGGCGCTTCAACTTGTGGTTTCGCACCACCAGCCCGCTGCCCGACGATCTCGCCATTCATCAATGCGTGCTGGCCTACGCCTCCGACCTGACGCTGCTCGATGCTTCGCTGATCCGCCACGGCCGCACGCTGTTCGAAAAGGAGTTCATGGCCGCCAGCCTCGATCACGCGCTGTGGCTGCACCGCCCGTTCCGCGCCGACGACTGGCTGCTCTATGCGCAGGATTCGCCCAACCTGCACAGCTCGCGCGGCTTCTCGCGCGGCCTTATATTCACTCGTAACGGCACTCTTGTCGCCTCGGTGGCGCAGGAAGGGCTGGCGCGGCTGAAGCGGGAGCAATAGCGACGCGGTGAAACGGTTTGGTCGGATGCGAAACGTAGGACGCGCGGCTGTCACCGCCCTTCTCGCGCTATCGACACAGCCGATCGCGCCGGCTCGGGCCGCCTCCGGCAGAGAACCGGCCCCGCCCGGCGCATACCATGGCGCTCCTCCGCAATACACCCGCTTCAGCGCACGCGAACTAGAGCGCGGATTTCTCGCGCTCGCCTTCGGTTCTGATCTGCGCATCGGTGCTAAGCCCCGCGGCGTGCGACGTTTCGATCATCCAATCCGCGCCGGCGTGATGGCTGGCGGCAGCGTCGACCGTACCGCCGAGATGCAGCGGGTCATCGCGGAATACGCACGCAAGGTGCCGAACCTGCATCTCAGCGTGGTGCATGACCCGGCAAATGCCGACATCGACGTGCGGCTGATCGACGAGAAAGACTTCCGCTCGGCCTTACGCGAAGCCTTCGGCGCCAAGATCACAAAGGCTTTCATCGCGCGCACCGATCCACAATGCATGACCTCGGTGAAGTCCGACAGCGACGGCGCCATCGTGCACTCGGTGTCCTTCATCATCGTCGACCAGGGTGAGGACGTGTTCCTCGACTGCGCCTATCACGAAATGCTGCACGCCTTCGGCCTGTCCAACCACGATCAGCGCAACCCTTGGACAACGCTAAACCAGAATCGGATGGTCGGTTACCTGACCGTGTATGACCGCGCCCTGCTTTCGCTCTTGTATGACCCCCAGATCCGCCCCGGCATGGCCCGCCGGCAGGTGCGCCGCGCGCTGCCGCGACTGATCCGCAGTTTGGGGCTGGCAACCGCTCACCACGGTCGATAAGACAGTATCGCTGACCTAAAATGCCCTCAAATTCGGCGTCTGCCTGTGGGCGCGGCAACGGTTCCGCTTAATTTGTAGCCCTATTGTCTTTAAGGTAGGCAGAAGCAGCCCGTGCCGGCCTTGGCCGGGGCGGGCTTTCCGTGTCGTCCAGGCGTTCGCGCTCGCAGCGCCCTTTCCGCCGGGGAAAGAAAATCATGAAGCTAGTCATCGCCGTCATCAAACCATTCAAACTCGACGAGGTGCGCGACGCCCTCACCCGTATCGGCATCCAGGGCATGACCGTCGCCGAAGTAAAAGGCTACGGCCGCCAGAAAGGCCATATGGAAATCTATCGCGGCGCTGAGTACGCCGTGAACTTCCTGCCCAAGGTGCGCATGGAAATTGCGGTCGACAGCGCGCGCATCGACCAAGTGGTGGACGCCATCGCCGGCGCTGCCAAGACCGGGCAGATCGGCGACGGCAAGATCTTCGTCACGCCGATCGAACAAGCCGTGCGCATCCGCACCGGAGAAACCGACGCCGCCGCGCTCTAGCCGGCCGGTTCACGTGAACTCACCCGCTCGTCCCCGCGCAAGCAGGGATCCAGAAATCGAATGGCTGGATTCCCGCTTTGCGCGGGAATGAGCGGAACGCGGGGACAACGCGATTTCAGACGAAACACTTCGGGGGAAAAATGAAATGAAACCGGCGCATCAACGCCTCACCGCCGTCATCGTGGCGATCGCTGCAACGCTGATCGTAACACCGGCATTCGCGCAAACAGGCAAGATAAGTCCGGCCGACACCGCCTGGATGATGGCGGCCACCGGCCTGGTGCTGATGATGACCATACCGGGCCTGGCGCTGTTCTACGCCGGCATGGTGCGCAAGAAGAACGTGCTCGCCACCATGGCGCAATGTCTCGCCGCCACCTTCCTGATATCGATCCTGTGGGTATTCTTCGGCTATTCGCTCAGCTTCACTGGCGATGGTGCTTATATCGGCACGCTGTCGCGGGCCTTCCTGCACGGCATGACGATCAACTCGGTATCGCCACTCGCCAGCACCATCCCCGAAAGCCTTTTCATGGTCTACCAGATGACCTTTGCGGTCATCACGGTGGCGCTGGTCGCGGGCTCGGTTGCTGACCGCCTGCGCTTTTCGGCATTCCTGTTGTTCGCGGTACTCTGGCTGTTGTTCGTGTATGTGCCGCTGGCGCATTGGATCTGGGGCGGCGGATTCCTCGCCCGTGACGGCGTGATCGATTTCGCCGGCGGCTTGGTCGTGCACTTGAGTGCCGGCACCGCGGGTATCGTTGCCGCCATGGTCGTGGGCAAACGACACGGCTACGGCCATGAGAACCTGGCGCCGTTCGATCTCACCATGGCGGTCATCGGCACGGGCCTGTTGTGGGTCGGCTGGTTCGGCTTCAACGGCGGCTCGGCACTCGCTGCCAACGGGCGCGCTGTCTCTGCCGTCGTTACCACTCATCTCGCAGCCAGTGCCGGCGCCTTCACCTGGATGACATTGGAATGGTGGACCCGCGGCAAGCCGTCGGTGCTCGGCATGATCTCCGGTGCGGTGGCCGGTCTTGGCACCGTCACGCCGGCATCTGGATTCGTGATGCCGATCGAAGGTGTGCTTATCGGCGTCATCGCCGGCGGCGTCTGCTTCTGGGCCTGCACCTGGCTCAAGCTCAAATGCGGCTATGACGACTCGCTCGACGTGTTCGGCGTGCATGGCATCGGCGGTCTGACCGGCACGCTGCTCGCCGGCGTCCTGGCCGCCGGGGCAGTGTCGGCGAGCGCGGCCGATCCCGGCGGCATCCACGGCCTGTTGGAAGGCAACCCGCATCTGTTGCTGGCGCAGGCCTACGGCGTCCTGGTCACCCTAGTCTGGACCGGCGCGATCACCTTTGTGATTCTTAAAGTGGTCGGCGCCCTCGTTCCGCTCCGGGTCCGCCATGAGGACGAAATCATGGGACTCGACGTCAGCCAGCACGGCGAAGCGTTGCAGTAGCGCCCCATTCTGCCCCGCCGACAGCCAGCAGGCGTCGGCGGGGCATCCTGCAATTTCTGATAAATTTTCCTGACTATTTTTTATGCAGACTACTTCGACCTTGGTGCCTTTTTAAGCATCGAATTTCGACGGTACCCGAGTAGCCCTGACGTCCCTCAAATTTTGATCATCAAATCAGTGTCCTAGCCCTCTGTCCTCGATTTGGCACGGTGTTTGATTCCCTATGAGCGGCCATGCTCAGAAAGCAGCGTTTGTGAGCCTGGCTCAGTGACCCGCCCGCACTGCGTGAATGTAAAAACGGGCCCAAGCGGGGATCGAATCCATGAAAATCGTCATGGCCATTATTAAGCCCTTCAAGCTCGACGAGGTCCGCGATGCGCTGACCTCCATCGGCGTGCAGGGACTGACCGTTACTGAGGTAAAGGGTTATGGGCGTCAAAAAGGCCACACGGAAATCTACCGTGGGGCCGAATATGCGGTGAGCTTCCTACCCAAGATCAAAGTGGAGGTGGCGGTTGCGACAGACCAAGTCGACAAGGTCGTCAGCGCCATCACCGGGGCCGCGAAAACCGGACAAATCGGCGACGGCAAAATCTTTGTTTTCGGCTTGGATCACGCCGTGCGCATCCGCACCGGCGAGACCGATGCCGCGGCACTTTGATGACTCGCACCGCAAACGATACCCACAGGAGTTAAGACCATGACGTTGAAGAAATTCTCGCGTGCGGGGCTAATAGCGCTTGCCGCAATTGCGATTGGAATGACGTTCGCCGACAGCGCCTTCGCGCAAGCGGCGGCGAAGCCGAAGCTCGACACCGGCGACACCGCTTGGATGCTCACCTCCACCGCGCTGGTGCTGATGATGACCATCCCGGGCCTCGCGCTGTTCTACGGCGGCATGGTCCGCAAGAAGAACGTGCTGGCGACCGTGATGCAGAGTTTTGCCATTACCTGCTTGGTGACGGTGCTCTGGATGGTCATTGGCTACAGCTGGGCCTTCACCGACGGCAACGGCTTCATGGGCGGCGGCTCGCGCTTCCTCCTGCGGGGCATGACCGTCGGCGCGCTTAACGGCACGATCCCCGAATCGGTGTTCATGACCTTCCAGATGACCTTCGCCATCATCACGCCGGCGCTGATCTGCGGCGCCTTCGCCGACCGCATGAAATTCTCGGCGATGATGTGGTTCATGGGCCTGTGGTCGCTGTTCGTCTATTCGCCGATCGCGCACATGGTCTGGGGCCCGGGCGGCTTCCTCGGCAATCTCGGCGTGCTCGACTTCGCCGGCGGCACCGTGGTGCACATCAACGCGGGCGTGGCGGGTCTGTGCTGCGCGCTGGTGCTCGGCAAGCGCAAGGGTCTCGGCACCGAGAACATGGCGCCGCACAACCTCGTACTCACCATGATCGGCGCCTCGCTGCTGTGGGTCGGCTGGTTCGGCTTCAATGCCGGTTCGGCGGTGGCTTCCAACGGCGCCGCCGGCATGGCGATGGCCGTCACCCAGATCGCGACCGCGATGGCGGCGCTGGCTTGGATGTTCGTGGAATGGGGCCTGAAGGGCAAGCCGTCGATCCTCGGCATCTGCTCGGGCGCGGTGGCCGGTCTCGTTGCCATCACCCCGGCGTCGGGCTTCGTCGACCCGGTCGGCGCGCTGGTCATCGGTGCGGCAGCGGGCGTCGGCTGCTACTGGGGCGCCACCAGCCTCAAGCACATGTTTGGCTACGACGACAGCCTGGACGCCTTCGGCGTGCATGCGGTCGGCGGCATCATCGGCGCCCTCCTGACCGGCGTGTTCGCCAGCGCAGCGATCGCCAAGCCCGGTCTGATCGACGGCAACGCCTACCAGGTGGTGCTGCAGTTCTACGGCGTGATGGCCACCATCATCTACGATGCGGTGGTCACCCTGATCATCCTCTTCGTGATCAAGGCAGTCATGGGCTTGCGCGTCAGCGAGGAAGTGGAACGCGACGGCCTCGACCTCTCGCTGCACGGCGAGGTGGTGCCCTGAGCGTCTCTTTGGTGGCGCATGATCTTGTCCGAAAACCGCTACACACTTTTCGGGATCATGCGCTGACAAGCTAGCGGTAGGGGCGGAAACCCGGCACTGTCCCTCCCGTTGAGGCCCCGGTTCGAAAGGACCGGGGCCTCTCTCTTTTTGACGGCGGTGTACGACTGCCGACCCGCGCATCGGCGCTCCGCGGCGACAGCGGTAAAATCCAACTTCCGAAGGCCCGTGACTCCCCGATCCGGCTGGACTAGAGACACGCCGCCGCGCCGCGGCCTCGATGGTTAATCGGGTCTTAACCTCGCCGTCTCTATGGTAACCGGACCCTTGCGCGACCGGCCCAAATCCGCCGCGCATCCGCTCCACAATCGGGGACCGGCTTTTCCGGAAAAGAGCAGGCGCCAGCGAAGCTTAATCGCAATGTCCACGACCACAGCAAAGCGCCAGTCTGCCTCCGTCACGCCCCCGGCGGACGAATCCCGCTCGCCCTTCGTGCGGCTGACCGATCTCATCGCCGGCATCGCACCCGGCCAGCCGATGATCAATCTTTCGGTCGGCGAGCCGCAGCATCCAATCCCGCCCTTCGTGGGGCCGGTACTGGCGCAACATCTCAGCGACTTCGGCCGCTATCCGCCCAACAAGGGCATCGCGCCGTTCCGCGAGGCGGTGGCGCAATGGCTCGGCCGGCGCTACGCGCTGCCGCGCCCGCTCGATCCCGAAAGCGAAGTGCTGGTGCTCAACGGCACCCGAGAGGGCCTGTTCCTCGCCGCTATCGCCGCGCAGCGCTGGGTCGCCCCGCGCCTCGGCCAGCCGGCGATGCTGATTCCCAATCCGTTCTATGCCGCCTATGCGGCCGGCGCGCTCGCCGCCAATTGTGAGCCGGTCTACCTGCCGGCGACGCGCGCGAGTGGCTACCTGCCCGACCTCGACGCGCTCGACGATACGCTGCTCAAGCGCACCGTCGCCTTCTACATTGCGTCGCCGTCGAACCCGCAGGGCGCGGTGGCTGACCGCGCCTATCTCGACAAGCTGACCGCGCTGGCGCGGCGCTATGGCTTCCTGATCTTCGCCGACGAATGCTATTGCGAAATCTACACCGAGCACGCGCCGCCCGGCATGCTCGAAGTCGCCGCGCCCGATTTCGCCAACCTGGTCGTGTTTCATTCGCTGTCAAAGCGATCGAACCTGCCAGGCCTTCGCGTCGGCTTTGCCGCGGGCGACAAGAATTTTCTTTCCGCCTTTCTTGAGCTGCGCAACGTCGCGGCGCCGCAGGTGCCGATACCGGCGCAGCACGTGGCAATCGCCGCCTATAACGACGAAAACCATGTCGAGGAGAACCGCCGCCTCTATAGCGCGAAATTTGATCTTGCCGATCAGATCATCGGCAACCGCTACGGTTATGAACGGCCGGCCGGCGGGTTTTTTCTCTGGCTCGATGTTTCCGCTCAAGGCGGCAGCGAGGTCGTGACCAAAAGGCTATGGCAGGAGGCTGGCGTGCGCGTGGTGCCGGGACGTTATCTGGCGCGCAATCAGGCCAATGGCTCGAATCCCGGCGCGGACTACATCCGCGTCGCCATGGTGCAAGACAAGGCAGCGACGGCGGAGGCATTACATCGTCTCGTCGCGTTGCTGGGGTAGTAAAGATGCGCAAGATTTCGAAACGGGAGAACCGGTTTTCGGAAGAGATCACGCGCAAAGAGAAGGGTTAAGGATGCCGGCCACGGATCGCAGCATCGACGCCGTCGCTTTCATCACCGATCACGCCCGCGATTTCCTGCGGCGGCGGCTGCGCGAGCTTGCCGGACTCTCGTTGCTGGCGGTGGCGCTGCTCGGCGCCATCGCGCTCGCCACTTGGTCCGTTCAGGATCCGTCGCTCAGCCACGCCACGCAGAAGCCGATCCACAATCTGCTCGGCTATCCCGGCGCCATCTTCTCCGATCTTGCGATGCAATTGCTCGGGCTGGCCGCCGTGCTGCTGCTGGCGCCGGAGGCGCTGCTCGGCTGGCGGCTCCTGTCGCACCGGCCGCTCGGCAATAAATGGCGCGGTCTGGTGTGGATCGCGGTCACGCTGCTCACTGCCGGCTTCATCTCCACGCTGCCGCGCATCGGTTCCTGGCCGCTGCCGACCGGTCTCGGTGGCGTCTGCGGCGACGCCCTGTTGCGTATCCCCGGTCTGATCTTCGGCTGGCCGCTCGGTAATCTCGCGCTGCTCTTGAGCGGGATCGTCTTCTTCATCGCCAATGCAATCGCGCTCGTTCTTGCCACCGGATGGCATTGGCCGCGCGCCGCGGCCACAGACGAAGAAGAAGAGGAGCCGGAGGAAGACGATGAGGAAGAGGCGGACCGCGCCAATCCCTGGCTGGGCTTCGTGGTGCATGCATTGCTGAGCTGGAAGGCGCGCGTCTTGCGCTTCATCCGCCGCCCGCGGCCAAGCGCCCCGCGCGTCAGGGCTTCGGCCCCCGGTCGCCGCGTCGAGCCTCGCTTCGAGGGCGCCGGCGCTCCGCATCTTGTGCCCGAGCAATTCGACGACGAGGAAGAGTACGAGGACGGCGACGAGGAGGAAGACGCGCCCGCGCCGCGCCGTCGCGCCGCCGCGCCAAAAATCCCCGCGCGGCGCTCCGGCAGCGGTTTCGCGTTGCCGTCGCTCAATCTCTTAAGCGCGGCCAAGGTCTCCGACCGCACCACCGTGTCGAAGGAATCCCTCGAGACCAATGCCCAGGCACTCGAAACCGTGCTGCAGGACTTCGGCGTGCGCGGCGAGATCATCAACGCCCGCCCCGGTCCGGTGGTCACCTTGTACGAACTGGAGCCGGCGCCCGGCATCAAGTCGTCGCGCGTCATCGGCCTTGCCGACGACATCGCCCGCTCCATGAGCGCGGTGTCGGCGCGCGTCGCCGTCGTGTCCGGCCGCAACGCCATCGGCATCGAACTACCCAATCCGACGCGCGAGAAGGTAGTGTTACGCGAGCTGTTGTCCGGCAAAGATTACAACGAACACACCGCCAAGCTGCCGCTCTGCCTCGGCAAAACCATCGGCGGCGAGTTGGTGATCGTCGATCTTGCCCGCATGCCGCATCTGCTCATCGCGGGCACCACCGGCTCCGGCAAGTCGGTCGCCATCAACACCATGATCCTGTCGCTGGTCTACCGGCTGACGCCGGCCCAGTGCCGGCTGATCATGGTCGATCCCAAGATGCTCGAACTCTCCGTCTATGACGGCATCCCCCATCTGCTCACGCCCGTCGTCACCGACCCCAAGAAAGCGGTGGTCGCGCTCAAATGGGCCGTGCGCGAGATGGAGGAGCGCTATAAGAAGATGTCGAAGCTCGGCGTGCGCAACATTGAGGGCTACAATCAGCGCCTCGCCGAAGCCAAGGCCAAGGGCGAGGTGCTCACCCGCACCGTGCACACCGGTTACGACAAGGAAAGTGGCGAAGCGATCTACGAGAAGGAAGAGCTCGACCTTGAGCCATTGCCCTTCGTGGTGGTGATCGTCGACGAGATGGCCGACCTGATGATGGTCGCCGGCAAGGACATCGAAGGCGCCATCCAGCGCCTGGCGCAGATGGCGCGCGCCGCCGGCATCCATTGCATCCTGGCGACGCAACGTCCTTCGGTCGACGTCATCACCGGCACCATCAAGGCCAACTTCCCGACCCGCATCTCCTTCCAGGTCACGTCGAAGATCGACAGCCGCACCATCCTGGGCGAGATGGGCGCCGAGCAACTGCTCGGTCAGGGCGACATGCTCTACATGGCCGGCGGCGGCCGCATCAGCCGCGTGCACGGGCCGTTTGTTTCCGACGATGAAGTGGAGAAGGTGGTGCGGCACCTGAAGTCGCAGGGCCAGCCCGACTATCTGGAGGAAGTTACCGCCTCCGAAGAAGAACTGACCGGCGAGGACGGCGCCGTGTTCGATTCCACCGGCATGGGGATGGCTGAAGGCGGCGACCTCTTCCAGCAGGCAGTCGCCATCGTGAAACGCGACCGCAAGGCTTCTACCTCTTACATCCAGCGCCGCCTGCAGATCGGCTATAACCGCGCCGCCACCATCATGGAACGAATGGAACAGGAAGGCATCGTCGGCCAAGCCAACCACGCCGGCAAACGCGAAATCCTGATCGAGGAAGAGGGTCAGGACCGCTATTGAGAATCGCACCCTTCACCTTTAAGCCCGAACGCATGATCCCGAAAAACCGATACCGGTTTTCGGACAAGGTTCGTGCGCAAGGAAGAGAGTTGCGGGAATCGCTGGGGTCGCGAAATAGCCACACCCACCCCCTATGCTGACTGGCGACTGAGGGGACGCATGGCGGAGATCGTGATGGCGGTACACCACAAGGGGCGAAGTGGTCGCAAGCTGGCGTTGGCCGCGCTGCTGACCTGCCTCACCGCCGTCCCTGTGCTGGCGCAGTCGGCCAACCCAACCTTGCAAAAGGTGCCGCTGCCGCGATCGCGACCGCATTTCATCCACACCGGCTCCAAGGGCGCCGATCTCGCCGCCATTCCCGCGCGCGTCTGGCACGCCCGCGCGCAAGCGCCGGCACCGCATGGGCAGGTCGCGCCCTCCCCCGCGCAGGCGCCGAACCCGGTCTCCAATCCCTTCGCGGCTTTGCTGGGCGAGACCGGCAGCACCACTGCCCTCGACCCCAAGCAGCGCGCCATCATTCAGAAGGTCGACCGCTATCTCTCCAGCGTACAGACGCTGGAAGGCAATTTCGTCCAGGTGGGGCCGGACGGCAGCCGTTCGAAGGGTGAGTTCTATCTCTCCAAGCCGGGCAAGATGCGCTTCGAATACGATGCGCCGAGCCCGACCGAGATCATCTCGGATGGCGAGTCAGTGGTGGTGCGTGACCGCAATCTGGCGACGCAAGACCTTTATCCGTTGTCACAGACACCGCTGCGGTTCCTGCTCGCCGACCACGTCAATCTGTTGAAGGACACCAATCTGGTCGCGGTCTACGCCGACGACGTGTTCGTCACCGTGGTGGTTGAGGAGAAGAACGGCATTGTCGGCACCAGCCGGCTGATGATCATGTTCTCGGCCAAGGACATGCAGCTTAAGCAATGGACCGTGACCGACCCGCAGGGCTACGACACCACGGTGGCGGTTTACAATCTCGATCCCACCACCAAGCCGGATCCCGGCATGTTCCGGATCGATTACACGAATTATCACAATTAGCGTTCTCGCCCGCTCGTCCCCGCGCAAGCGGGGACCCAGTCCGTTTCAGCCTGCGCGAGCCGCCCGGGATTTCCCTTGCGCGAAGGAGCGGAATTTGCGGGTCTTCCAGTAATCACTGGACAAAGTGTAGATACTGGATGCTCCACTTTCGCAGAGCATGACAGACGATTATGTTGCAGCCATGCCTTTCACCGTCGCCACCTGGAACATCAATTCCGTCCGCCTGCGGATCGACCTGGTCGCCAAATTTCTCAAGAGCGCGCGGCCCGACGTGCTCTGCCTGCAGGAGACCAAGTGCCCGGACGACGCTTTCCCCCTCAAGCGTTTCAAACGGCTAGGCTACGAACACGCCGCGCTCAACGGGCAGAAGGGTTATCACGGCGTCGCGGTGCTTTCGCGCATGCCGTTCGAGACAACGTCAATTGAGAACTTCTGCGGCAAGACGGACTGCCGTCATGTCTCGGCGGTGCTGGGCGAACGCGCTGGCCTGAATGAGCCGATCACGCTGCATAATTTCTACGTGCCGGCAGGCGGAGATGAGCCTGACCCCGGGATCAATCCGAAATTCGAACACAAGCTCTCTTTCCTCGACGAGATGCGCGCGCACAAAACTTTGCGGCCCAAGAAGTCCGAGCGCTCGATTCTAGTCGGCGATCTCAATGTGGCGCCGCTCGAGCACGACGTGTGGAGTCACAAGCAAATGCTGAAGGTGGTCTCGCACACGCCGATCGAATGCGAAAAGCTCATCGCCGTGCAGAAGTCCGGCGGCTGGATCGATTCCATGCGCGTGCTGACGCCCGAGCCGGAGAAGCTCTTCACCTGGTGGAGCTATCGCGCCATGGACAATTGGCGCGAGGCCAACCGCGGCCGCAGGCTGGACCACGTTTGGACCTCGGACGCTCTCGCCGACCGGGTTTCGAAAATTAAAATCGCCAAGGATTATCGCGGCGCGGAACGCCCCTCCGACCACGTTCCGGTGACGGCGAAATTTGAACTGTAGTCGCTTCGTCTCAATCGGCCTCAGGAAGCGGGCGGAAGAAGTTACTTCTTCTCGCGCTCCAGGCGCTGCTGCACGCCGGCAAGGTCCTGCGTCCAATCTCCAAGCCGTCCGGCCATTTCGTCGCGCAGCCGCACGGCGGCAGCCGGATAGCCTTCCAGCATCTTGCGGAACAGGCCGCGCGGGATGCGGATCAGCACCGTCGGTTCCCTGGCGATCGCGGTCACCGGGCTGATCGTGTCAGTAAGCAGCGCCAACTCGCCCAACAGCGTGCCGGGTCCGACCGTATATTCACCGCCGCGCGGCCCTTCCGGCTCCAGCACCATCGAACCCTCCTGCACGATATAGCCGCCGTCGGCGAGCTCGCCGGCATAGAATAGCACCGCGCCGCTTTGCAGGTGACGGGCCTCAGCGCCGATCGCCACCACGCGCAGAGCCTGCTTGCCCAACACCGCGAGGGTCGGCACGCGTTCAAAAAAGGCGATGTCGTCTTCGAGGCCCATTGGCACCGCTTGCGTTATTGACGCGTCAACAACCGCTCATCCGCTCGGCCCCGCGAAAGCGGGGGCCCAGCCCAAGCGATTACCGACGCTACAATCTTGATCCTGGATGCCCGCTTGCACGGGAATGAGTGGAGCAAGCGTCGGCCCAAGTTGTAAATCACGGCACCAGCTTGTAGCCGCCGGCTTCCGTCACCAGAATCGCAGGTGCGGCGGCGTCCTTCTCCACTTTCTGCCGCAGCCGGTAGATATGCGTTTCCAACGTATGGGTGGTGACGCCGGAATTATAGCCCCATACCTCCTGCAGCAGCGTCTCGCGCGACACCGGCTTCTGCCCGGCGCGGTAGAGATAGCGCAGGATCGCGGTTTCCTTCTCGGTCAGCCGCACCTTGCTTCCTTTGGGCGTGAGCAACACCTTGGACGACGGGCGGAAGGTGTAGGGCCCGATGGTGAACACCGCGTCCTCGCTCGCCTCGTGCTGGCGAAGCTGGGCGCGGATGCGTGCCAGCAGCACCGCAAACCGGAACGGCTTGACGACGTAATCGTTGGCGCCGGATTCCAGCCCCAGAATGGTATCGCTGTCGGTGTCGTGGCCGGTGAGCATGATGATCGGCGCCTTGAAGCCGTTCTTGCGCATGATGCGCACGACCTCACGCCCGTCCACGTCTGGCAGGCCGACGTCCATGATCACCAGGTCGATCTGGCCGCTCTTCGCCTCCTGCACCGCCTTGGCGCCGCTGTCGACCGCGATCGCCTCGAATTCCTCGTGCAGCGCCAATTGCTCGACCAGCGCCTCGCGCAGCTCGGTATCGTCGTCGACGATCAGTATAGTCCGTTTGTTGGACATAGCTCAGGAGCCCCCACGACGGCGCCGAGGCGCCCATTCCAGCCGCATTGCAGCGCATTGATCACCAGACGCGCTGGCTAAAAAATGCCTATTTTTCATAAACTTAGTCATTCCAGCGGTCGGCGTTAGCGGTCCGGCGGCTTTTCAGGTAGCATAAATTGGCCGCTACATTAACGCGTTTTGAGCGACGGGTATCCCGGTCGATGAAGACTCACGTTGCCGCCAGAGCCGCGAAAAATACGCTGTCGCGGCTCGAAATCAATCTCAACCGGTGGCGCGGCCGCGAGCTGGTGCCGGTGGAGACCCGGATCCTCAACATCGAGACCTCCAGCCTCTGCAACTTGAAGTGCCGATTCTGCGGCTACGTGAAGAAGCAGAGCCCCAAGGTCTCGATGTCGGACGCATTTTTCCGCAAATGCGTGGCCCAGGCCACCGCCATGGGGTTCACCGAATTCGAGCTCACGCCCTGCACCGGCGACGTGTTCATGGACCGCCGCGCCTTCAACAAGTTCGAATTCCTCGACAACAATCCAGCGGTCGACGGCTATCGCTTCTTCACGAACCTGACCATTCCAAAACCCGCGGACATCGACCGCATGACGCGGCTCGGAAAATTGCGCAACCTGACCGTCAGCATCTACGGCCATGATCTGGAGAGCTTCCGCGCGATCACTCTGTCAACCGAAAAGGTCTACCGGCGGCTCATCGCCAATCTGACGGCGCTGCTCGAACGGTTGGACCATTGCGCATTCCATCTCGATATCGGAATTCGCACGACCAACGACGCCCCGCGTCGGCCGGCCAACGAACTGATGACATTGGTGGAGCGCTTTCGCGAGCGTAGCGTGCACGTGCGTAGGGCCCATGTCTATAACAACTGGGGCGGCTACGTGACGGCGGCAGACGTGCAAGGGCTCTCGATCGACCTGGACGACGCCAGCAGGACTTACAAGAACGGCGCCTGCAGCCACCTATTCACCACATACCAGATCATGTCGACGGGGATCGTCAACGGCTGCGCCTGCCGCGACGTCGATGCGACCCTGCGCATCGGCGATCTCAATGAGACGCCACTGCACAAGATTTTGTCGCCCGACAACCAAGCTTACATGCGGTTGATCGAGGAGCAGCAGCGCCGCGAGTTTCGGCAAGTCTGCCAAAGCTGCGACTATTACAAGAGCATCTATCACAGTCGGGTCATTCACCGGAAAATCGGCATGAAATTTCAAAACATCGACGCGTTCAAGGACCGCCTGCGCACGGTCGGCGACCACGTCGACAACGAAATGTCGACTTCATGCGCCGCCGAGTGAGCGCGCCTCGCGTTCGGTGACATGACCCTCTCTCTCATTCGCGTCAGAACGCGGCCGGGGCGGCGCATGCAAGGTATCCTGCGCGCCGGCGCCCTCACGCTGCCGGTGGCGCTCGGCCGCTCCGGCATCAGGGCCAACAAGTTCGAAGGTGACGGAGCCACCCCGCGCGGACGCTTCCGCCTGGTACGGCTGTGGTGGCGCGCCGATCGCCACCCGCGGCCACGAACCGCCCTGCCTGTGCGCGCAATCCGCCCCGACGACGGCTGGTGCGAGGATCCCGCGGACCGCCACTACAACCGTCCGATCAAGGTGCCGGCTGGGTCAATGGCCGACCGCCTCACCCGCGCCGACGCGCTTTACGACTTTGTTATCGAGCTCGACCACAATACGCGGCCGCGTGTGTCCGGCCGTGGCAGCGCGGTATTCATCCACGCCGCTCGTGCGGGCCTCGCCCCGACCGCCGGCTGCGTCGCGCTCAAACTGTCGGCCTTGCGCCGATTCCTCGCCCAGCTTGGACCGCACACACACATCGTGATCGGCGCAGGGATCGATAGTCCCGGTTCGAAATAGATTTCCCGCACATTTCGCGGCACCGCATCTCCCGTTTGCACTGCTTCTTTGCGGGCCTTGCCGGTGTGCCTTTCACACCACTGAGCTCCGGCTCTCGGCACGCTCACCGGCCCGCATGTCACAGAACTCAATAAATCGTTAATTCGCGATATGTCGGCAGCAACTGGTTAAGCATCAGCGTAACTCGCTGCGAATGTAACCGTGGCATTAAGATACACCTTCATAATCTGGGAAATACGAAACTCGAGGCATGCCGCTGTCCGGCAACAAGAAACAATACTCCGCGATAGGAGCGAATGATGAACGGCCCAATCGCAAGCGCTCCTGCCGAACGGGCATATATCAGTGCCGATCAGATCGGCCGCGTATCCGCCGTTGGCGGCGCCCAGGCGACCGTCGAGATCGATCCGCGCGTGCCGGACGGCGAGCCGCCGACGGTCGGTAAGTTCCTGGGCCTGAACAGCGGCAAGGGTCTGATTATCGGCTTGATCACCGAAGTCGGCGAAGAGGCGCTGCCCGGTTCCGGTCTCAATCCCCATTACCGCAAGATGGCGCGGCTCGACCTGATTGGCGAAATCCGGCACGATGCCAACGGGGGGCAACACTTCCAGCGCGGCGTCACCGAATACCCGAACATCGGCGACACCGCCAAGCTGCTCACGGACGCGGAGCTCAGTTTCGTCTATGGCGCGGCCGACGGCGACCATGCTCACATCGGCGACCTGCAGCAGAATGCCGACGTCGGCGTGCACATCGACATCGATCACCTGGTGAACTCGTCATTTTGCCGTGCTCGGCGCAACCGGCGTCGGAAAGTCGAGCGGCGTCGCCATTATCTTGCAGCAGATACTTGCCACCCGGCCGAATCTTCGCATCTTCCTGGTCGATCCGCACAACGAATACGGCAGCTGTTTTGGTGACAAGGCGCAGGTGCTCACCCCGCGAAATCTGCGGCTGCCGTTTTGGATTTTCAATTTCGAAGAAATCGTCGACGTGTTCTTCGGCGGGCGGCCGGGCGCCGATGAAGAAGTCGAGATTCTCGCCGACGTCATACCGATCGCGAAGTCAGCGTATCTACAGTATAAGTCCAGCCCCGCGAATCCACTTTCAAAGCGGCGTGATCCGCGCGATGCCGGCTTCACGGCCGATACACCGGTACCCTACCGCATCGAAGACCTGATCAATCTGCTCGACGAGCGTATGGGCAAGCTGGAGAACCGTTCCTCGCGCGTCATCTATCACAAGCTGATCTCGCGCATTCAGACCTTCCGCAATCACCCGCGCTATGCGTTCATGTTCGAGAACGCGAACATCGGCGGCGATACGATGGCCGACACGCTCAGCCATCTGTTCCGCTTGCCGCCGCAGGGCGTGCCGATGACCATCCTGCAGCTCGCCGGTTTCCCGGCCGAAGTGATCGACTCGGTGGTCTCGGTACTGTGCCGCATGGCCTTCGATTTCGGTCTTTGGAGCGAGGGCGTCGCGCCGCTTCTTTTCGTATGCGAGGAAGCGCACCGTTACGCGCCGGCCGACAAGAAGATCGGCTTCGGCCCAACTCGCCGCGCGCTCTCACGCATCGCCAAGGAAGGCCGCAAATACGGTGTCTTCCTCGGCCTGGTGACGCAGCGGCCGGCGGAAATCGACCCCACCATCATCTCGCAGTGTTCGACCTTCTTCGTCATGCGGCTGGCCAACGATCGCGACCAGCATCTAATCCGCTCGGCGGTGTCGGACGCAGCGGCAAACCTGTTGACGTTCATCCCCTCGCTCGGCACCCGCGAAGTGTTCACCTTCGGCTCCGCCGTTGCGATGCCGACCCGCATGCGCTTCAAGGAACTGCCTCCGGAGCAGCGTCCAAACAGCGAAGCGTCGGGCGATACCCGCTCCGACGCGGGCGATAGCCTCGAGCGCGGCCTCATCGCCTCGGTGATCGAGCGCTGGCGTAGCGCTTCCATGAGCCACCGTGCCGGCGAAGAAATGTCGGCCGACCTGGGCTCGGAAGCGCCGCCGCTACAGCCAGGACCAGTGGAACAACCCGCCTCGCCGCTTGCCGCGCGGGCACCACACACGCCGCAAGCGCCGATGCCGGTGCCGCCTTCGCCGCGCGGGCAAGCGCTGCGCTCCAGCCTGTTGCGCAAGCCACTCGATGCCGGCGCTGGCGCTCCTGCCGAAAGCGCGCCTGCCCGAGCGGGCGCGCCACAGAATGTCAGCCCGCCCGGTTATCCGCCGCGGCCCAGGTAGGACGTCACTTCCGTCCGATCAAATCGACCAGCGCCGATAGCCCGCCGTGGCCGGCGCCTTCTTCGATCACCTTGTCGTACTCACGCACCTCGAGTGACGCGAAGCCGGCAAACGCTTTTTCCAATAGCTCGCGCGTGTAGAGGTTCTCCAGCTTCGACGGCCCGCCGGTCTTGTATTCGAGCTGCTTTGGCCCATAGCCCTCGAGCAACAGCAACCCGCCCGGCTTAAGCGCCCTCTTGATGCCAGCAAAGATCCTGTCGCGTCCAGCGGGCCCTACGAATTGAAAGAAGATCGCGGCCACAACGTCGAACGTTTCGGCCGGCCACTCCCGGCTGATGATGTCGGCCTGCTCAATGTGCAGCGTAACGCCGCGTTCCGCGGCGAGCTTGCGCGCCTTCTCCTGGGCGAGCGGCGAGAAATCGACTGACGTCACGTCGAGCCCCTGCTCGGCCAGGAACACGCCGTTGCGGCCCTCCCCGTCGGCGACGGCCAAGGCTTTCTCGCCTTTGCGCAAGAGATGCGCGTGGCTCTTGAGAAATTCGTTCGGCGCGGTGCCGAACAGATAACCAGGCGTGGCAAACCGTTCCTGCCAGCGCTCGAATTCAGACGCACTCATATTCTTCCTTTCAAGTCGTCTTCTCTCGCTCGCCGAAAATCGCGCTGCCGACGCGCACATGAGTCGCGCCGAGCTGAATCGCGGTGGTGAAGTCAGCGCTCATGCCCATCGACAACAGCTTCAGGCCGTTGCGCTTGGCGATCTTGGCGGTGAGGGCGAAATGCGGCCCCGGCGCTTCCTCAAACGGCGGAATACACATCAGTCCGGCGATCTCCAGGCCATAGGTGTCGCGGCAGGCGGCCAAAAAAAGATCGGCGTCCTGCGGCAGCACGCCCGCCTTCTGAGGCTCGGCGCCAGTGTTGATCTCGACGAACAACAGCGGCTTGCGGCCTTGCTTGTCGATCTCCTTCGCAAGCGTCGCGCACAGGCTCGGTCTATCAACGGAATGAATGGCGTCGAACAGCGCCACCGCTTCCTTGGCCTTGTTCGATTGCAAGGGCCCGATAAGATGCAGCGAAAGGCCGGCGTGCACTTCCATCAGCGGCGGCCACTTCGATTTCGCCTCCTGCACGCGGTTCTCCCCGAACACACGCTGGCCGGCAGCGATAACCGGCTCGATGCGGTCGGCGCCGTGCGTCTTCGACACCGCGATCAGCGCGACCTCGCCCGGTTCGCGGGAGGCGTCACGGCAGGCGCGCGCGATTTCGGCGCGGACGGAGGCGAGCCGCTCAACGGCATCGGCGGTATCGGTCGAGGCAGAGGTCGTGGTCATGCCTCTAATGCCAGCGAAAAGGGGCTTCCCGTCAAGCGGGCCGTTGACCCCCTGACCGCTTTCATGTCACGTCCCACCGGCCCCTGAAATGAGCCGGAAATGATCGCCGAATCGCGCAAAAACGACCGCTATAACGCCCGCGTGGCCGAAGCCCGCTGGCAGAAGGCCTGGGACGAGCAGGGCATCTTTGCCACGAAGAACGACGACCCGCGTCCGAAATACTACGTCCTCGAGATGTTCCCCTACCCGTCGGGCCGCATCCACATGGGCCACGTCCGCAACTACGCCATGGGCGACGTGGTCGCCCGCTATAAGCGGGCCATAGGCAACGCCGTGCTCCACCCCATGGGCTGGGACGCTTTCGGCATGCCGGCCGAGAACGCGGCCATGGCGCAGAAGGTCCACCCCAAGGCTTGGACCTACGACAACATCGCGGCGATGAAGAAGCAGTTGCAGTCCATGGGGCTGTCGCTCGACTGGGCGCGCGAGGTCGCGACCTGCGACCCGGCCTACTACAAGCACCAGCAGAAGATGTTCCTCGACTTCCTTAAAGTCGGGCTGGTCGCGCGCGAATACCGCAAGGTGAACTGGGATCCGGTCGACCAGACCGTGCTCGCCAATGAGCAGGTGATCGACGGCCGCGGCTGGCGATCGGGCGCGCTGGTCGAGCAGCGCGACCTGCACCAGTGGGTGTTCAAGATCAGCGATTACGCCGAAGAGCTGCTGGAAGCGCTCGACACGCTCGACCGCTGGCCCGACAAGGTCCGGCTGATGCAGAAGAACTGGATCGGCCGCTCGGAAGGCTTGCACATCCGATTCGCGCTCGATCCGAAGACGACGCCGACGGGCGAAAGCGAGCTGGAGATTTTTACCACGCGGCCGGACACCTTGTTCGGCGCCAAGTTCATGGCGCTGTCGCCGGATCATCCGCTCGCCGCCGCGGTGGCGAAGAACAATCCGGCGCTCGCCAAGTTCATCGAAGACTGCCATCACATGGGCACGTCGCAGGAAGCCATCGACACCGCCGAGAAGATGGGCTTCGACACCGGCATCAAGGCGGTACATCCGTTCGACTCGTCATGGACGCTGCCGGTCTATGTCGCCAACTTCATTTTGATGGACTACGGCACCGGCGCCATCTTCGGCTGCCCGGCGCATGACCAGCGCGACCTCGACTTCGTCAACAAATACGGCCTCGGCAATGTTCCGGTGGTGTGCCCGGAAGGCCAGGACCCGGCGACCTTCGTCATCACTACCGAGGCCTACGACGGTGACGGCCGCATGATCAATTCGCGCTTCCTCGATGGCATGACGATCCAAGAAGCCAAAGACGAAGTGGCCAAGCGCCTGGAAAAAGAAACGCGCGGCAACCGCCCGGTGGCGCAGCGGCAGGTCAATTATCGCCTGCGCGACTGGGGCATTTCGCGCCAGCGCTACTGGGGCTGCCCGATCCCGATCATCCACTGCGACAAGTGCGGCGTGGTGCCGGTCCCCGACAAGGACTTGCCGGTGACGCTGCCGGATGATGTCTCGTTCGACAAGCCGGGCAATCCGCTCGACCGCCATCCCACATGGAAGCACGTCAAGTGCCCGCAATGCGGCGGCGAGGCGCGGCGCGAGACCGACACCATGGACACCTTCGTCGACTCGTCCTGGTACTTCATCCGCTTCACCGATCCGTGGAACGAGAACGCTCCGACGACGCCGAAAGTCGCCAACGCATGGATGCCGGTCGACCAATATATCGGCGGCATCGAGCACGCGATTTTGCATCTGCTCTATTCGCGCTTCTTCACCCGCGCCATGAAGAAGACCGGTCACGTCAATCTCGACGAGCCGTTCGCCGGCCTCTTCACGCAAGGCATGGTGGTGCACGAGACCTACAAGAAGAAAAACGGCGAATGGGCGATGCCCGCCGAGGTGACGATCACGAGTGAAGGTGATGTCCGCAGGGCGACGCTAAGCTCAACCGGCGAAGCGATCGAAATCGGCGCCATCGAAAAAATGTCGAAGTCGAAGCGCAACACGGTCGACCCCGACGACATCATCGAAGCCTACGGCGCAGACACCGCGCGCTGGTTCATGCTCTCCGATAGCCCACCCGAGCGCGACGTGATCTGGAGCGAGGAAGGCGTGCAGGCGTCCTGGCGTTTCTTGCAGCGGCTGTGGCGGCTGGTCGGCGAGATCGCCGACATCACCGCGCCGGCCGACCGCCCCGCCCAGTTCTCCGAGCAGGCGCTCGCCGTACGCAAGGCGGCGCACCGCGCCCTGGCTAACGTCTCCGACGACATCGCCAAGCTGCGCTTCAACCGCTGCGTCGCCCACATCTACGAATGCGCCAACGCACTCTCCGACGCCATCGGTTCGGCCGAGACAGCGCCTTCGCCCGATTTCGCCTGGGCCCTGCGCGAAGCCGGCGACATCCTGGTCCGCCTTTTCCACCCGATGATGCCGCATCTCGCCGAGGAGTGCTGGGCGGCTCTCGGCCACACCACCTTGGTCTCGACCGAAGGCTGGCCGGCGGTCGAGCCCGATCTCCTGGTCGAATCCACCATCACCTTGCCGGTACAAATCAACGGCAAGAAGCGCGCCGACATCACAGTCGCCCGGGATGCGGGAAATTCGGACATTGAGGCTGCCGTTTTGGCCCTCGATGCGGTAAAACGGGCCCTCGACGGCAAGAGCCCGAAAAAGGTCATCGTCGTCCCGCAGAGGATCGTGAATGTCGTGGCCTGACACCCCTTCGCACCGTGCGCGGCGCCGCTTCCTTCGGCTCGCTGGCGTTGTGGCACTCGGTGGGATCACTGCCGGCTGCTTCCAGCCGCTTTATGGTGACGTCTCCGTCGTCGGCAATGCCGACATCCACGGCAAGCTTGCCAGTGTCGACGTGCCGCCGATCGACACGCCGAACGGCACCTCGCTCGCCCGCATCAGCGTCCACATGCGCAACCAACTCATCTACGCGCTCACCGGCGGTGGCCAGGCCGCGAGCCCGAGCTACCGACTGAAGATCCATCTGGCCGCCACGCAGCAGCAGGTGATCGTCGACATCAACAGCGGACGGTCGGAAGTGGTGAATTACGGCCTCAATGCCAGCTACAGCATGGTCGATATCGCCACCGGCAAGACAGTGCTCAATTCGACCGCTACGTCGCGGGTGTCCTACAACATCCCCGGACAGGAACAGCGCTTCGCCGGCGCGCGGGGCTTGCGCGACGCCGAGAATCGCGCCGCCGACGTAATCGCCCGCAACATCAACGCGCGCCTCGCGTCCTATTTCGTGGCGGGGACGTAATACTTCGCAACACGCTCGCTTCGCCTCTCCCCTGTGGGAGAGGGTTAAGGCCGTGCCGCACCGCAATCGCCATGACCGCCATTAAAGCCGCCGACGTCGACCGCTTCATCGCCCGGCCAGATCCGGGCCAGCCGATCGTGCTGGTCTACGGGCCCGATGCCGGTCTAGTTCGCGAACGGGTCGATGCGTTGGTGCAGGCGTCAGTCGATGATGTCGGCGACCCATTCGCGCTCGCGCGGCTCGAGCCTGAGGATCTTTCCGGCAATCCGGCGCGGCTGATCGAAGAGGCCCACACCGTGCCGCTGTTCGGCGGCCGCCGAGCGGTCTGGGTCAAGGCCGGCACGCGCAACATCGCGCCTGCCGTCGAAGCCATTATCGCCGCGCCGTCGGACGAATGCCGCGTCATCATCGAAGCCGGTGATCTCAAGAAGAGCTCGCCGCTGCGTGCCGCCTGCGAGAAGGCCAAGGTAGTCGCCACGCTGCCATGCTACGTCGACAACGAGCGCGACCTCACCCGTCTCATCGATTCGGAAATGCGAGAGGCAAACCTCGCTATCGCGTCCGATGCGCGCGCGGCGTTGCTCTCGTTGCTCGGCGGCGATCGCCTCGCGTCTCGCAATGAGATCCGCAAGCTCGCGCTCTACGCGCTCGGGCGGGAGCGCGTCGAGCTTGCCGACGTGCTGGCGGTGGTGGCCGATGCATCGGCGCTGGCGCTCGAAGGCGTGATCGATTCCGCCTTTGCCGGCCGCACCGCCGACACCGAAAACGAGTTCGGCAAGGCGCGCGCCAGCGGCTCTTCGCCGGCGGCGATCATTTCGGCGGCGATCCGCCAGGTCGCCAACCTGCACAAGATGCGGTTGGCGGTCGACGCCGGCGACCAGATCGAATTCGCCATGAAACGCGGCACGCCGCCGGTGCACTTCAGCCGCGCTGATCGTGTGGCTGCTGCCTTACGCGCCTGGAACCCGCCGCGTCTGTTGCGCGCCATGCAGCAGCTTGCGGAAGCCTCGCTCGACGCCCGCCGCAATCCAGCGCTGGCGGAAACGCTCGCGCAACGCACGCTGTTGTCAATCGCGGTGAATGCACGGCGGCGCGAAGGCTAACCCCTAACCGTTCGTCTCCGCGAAAGCGGGGACCCAGTGTTTTTTGCGGAACTGGATTCCCGCTTACGCGGGAATGAACGGAATGGGGACGTGCGCGCCTCGCCTCACACCAGCATCTGATACGTATGCGGGCGCCAGCGGTAGCCGTCGGCGGTCTTGTCGATATAGCCGAGCCCCGGGAACGGCATATGGTAGCCGGCGACCAAGAGCCCCTCCTTCGATACCATCTCTAAAATACGTTTGCGCGTCGCCACCGCCTTCTCCTTGTCGTCGTCGACGTCGAGAGGGATGTCCGGCCGCTGGATCGCGACCACATAGTGGTTGCAGGTGTCGGCCCAGTTCAGCATGCGCTTGCCTTCGCTCTCGATCAGGAAGGCCATCAGGCCCGGCGAATGCCCGGCCGCGTCGACCGCGGTGATGCCCGGCACCACCACGTCGCCCGGCTTGATCATCGTGGCGCTGTTGGCGAGCGGCGCCGCATACTTCATGTAGAGCACGCGGTTGAACTTGCGCGCCTCGCGCACGTTCTCACCCTTGTTCCAGAAATCGTATTCCGCCGCGCCGAACACATAACGCGCATTGGGAAATACGGGCTGGCCGCCCGCGACCAGACCGCCGATATGATCGGGATGACCGTGGGTGATCACCACCACGTCGACGTCCTCGGGCTTGTAGCCGAGCTCGCCCATGCGCGCGACCAGGTTGCCGGGCGGCAGACGGCCCTTGAGCTGCTCATTCTCCTGGCTGAGCACGCCGTTGCCGGTGTCGAACAGCACCAGCTCCTTGCCGGTGTTGACCAGCATCGGTGTGAACGGATGGAAATACTTGTCGTCGCTGATGCCGTTGGCCTTGGCCATCGCCCTGACCTCGTCCGCATGCGCCTCTCCGCCGAAGCTGGGCGTCAGCCCCGGGCGGATGCCATAGCTGTCCATAATGGTGGCGACTTCGAAGCCGCCGAGCTTGAAGCGATAAGTGGTCGGCAGCGTCTCGCCGTGCATGGGTGCGGGCACCAGGCTCTCCTCCCTTGTTCCTTGAGGCGTGATTGCGGGCGTTGCTTAGCAGTCAAAGGGCCCAGCAATCCAGCGTAAGTTCGCGGCCGCTGCGGCGGCGATTTTCACGATGTGGTGTAATTCGCCGGTACAGGCCGGCGCGTACCGGAAGGTTCAGGAACGAGGACGCTCGCTTGGAATGTTCTTCACGCTCCGGGAACCAGCGCCGCGGGCTCGCGTTCCCTCCGAGGGTGGCGGCACCGGGGGGCGACGTCTCGAGGTGCTATGTCCGAGCTTCCGAAGAAATCCGAACTTGCCCAGTGCCGTGATGGTCTCTCCCGCCGGCGCCTATTCCAGACGTTGATCGGCTCCGCTGCGGCGGTCAGCGCTGGCCTTGCAGTGGTCCAGACCAGACCGGCCGACGCTCAATCGAAAACGCCGAAGAAGGTCGCAAAATACCAGGACCAGCCCAACAACGGCAAAGAGTGCTCGACGTGCCGCTTCTTCCGCCCGCCGCGGTCCTGCCAGCTCGTCGCCGGCAAGATCAGCCCGCACGGCTGGTGCAGCTTCTACGCAGCCAAGCCGGCGTAACTCATGTCGTCATTCCGGGGCGCGCACGAAGTGCGCGAGCCCGGAATCCAGAGCGGCACCTGCCGCGCCTAGCCGAATAACAACACCAACAACAAAATAACAAAGATCAGCCCCAGCCCACCGGACGGGTAGTACCCCCAACCGGCGCTGTAGGGCCACGCCGGCAACGCACCGATCAAAAGAAGAATAACGATGATGAGTAGGATGAACCGCATTGTCGCCTCCGCGTCTGCGGAGTTCAACGCGATGTTCTAGCATTCGGTTCCAAGAGCGAAAATGTGAAGTTCTCGCGACGTGCGGCGAGCGCGAAACACTCAGCCTTCCAACTTCCTCAACACCGCGTCCAACTGATCCAGATCCTTGTACTTGATGTGCAGCGTGCCGCCCTCGCCGTGATGATCGATGGTCACGGCGAGTCCCAACGTATCCGACAGCCGCCGCTCCAGCGCCACTGTGTCAGGATCCTTGGCACCTTTCGCCTTGCGCGGCTTCTTGCCGCCCGGCACCTCGATCGCATGACGTTCACGGTCGGCGCGCAGCTCGTCCTCGAGCTGACGCACGCTCATGTCGAGCTCCATAACGCGCCAGGCAATCTGCTCGGCGTCGGGCACACCGACCAACATCCGCGCATGGCCCGCCGACAACTTGCCGGAGCGCACGAAATGCTGAACCGGCGGCGCCAGCTTCAACAGCCTCAGCATGTTCGTCACATGCGGCCGGCTCTTGCCGACAATCTTGGAGACCTGCTCCTGCGTATGATTGAACTGCTCCATCAGCGCGGCGTAGCCGGCCGCCTCTTCCATCGCATTGAGGTCGGCGCGCTGCACGTTTTCGATAATGGCGAATTCGAGCGACTGCGCGTCGGTCGCTTCCACGATCGCGATCGGCACATCGTGCAGGCCGGCCTTCTGCGCCGCGCGCCAGCGCCGTTCGCCGGCGATGATCTCGTAGTTTCCGTCATCGGCCGTGCGCACGATGATCGGTTGGATGATGCCGCGCTCCTTGATCGATTCGGTGAGCTCGTTCAGTTCGGCGTCGGTGAAGTTGGTGCGCGGATTGCGTGGGTTGGCTTTAAGGCTTTCGATCGGCGCGCGCCGCGGCTTGCGTCCGCCCTCCGTCGTTGGCGTTTCCTCACCGACGTCGCCGATCAGCGCGGCCAACCCGCGTCCCAACCGTTTGTGCTCCGCCATCGCCGCCGCTCCTGAATTACCCGCCACGCCCGCCTCAATGTTTCTTGTTTGGCCGCTTCTGTTTCTTATCCCTCCCCCTTCGGGGGAGCGATCATCATCCCGCCTTCAATTCCTTCTCGCGCTGGATGATCTCGGTGGCGAGCCGCAGATACGCTTCGCTGCCCACGCACTTTAAATCGTAGACCAGCACCGGTTTGCCGTAGGACGGCGCTTCCGAGATGCGCACATTGCGCGGGATCACCGTGTCGTAGACCTTTGGTCCCATGAACTCGCGCACGTCGGCAACCACTTGATTGGAGAGGTTGTTGCGCGAGTTGTACATGGTGAGCACGACGCCGTGGATCGACAGCTTCGGATTGAGATTGGTCTTCACCTGCTCGACGGTCTTGAGCAGTTGCGACAGACCTTCGAGCGCGAAGAACTCGCACTGCAGCGGTACCAGGATCGAATTGGCGGCCGCCATGGCGTTGATTGTGAGCAGGTTCAGCGAGGGCGGGCAGTCGACCAGGACGTAGGAGAAATCGTAAGCGCGCTCGCCGGTGTTGAGTTCGTTGAACGCGTTGCGCAGCCGAAATGCACGGTCGCGCTCGTGGCCGATCTCGAGTTCGACACCGGAGAGGTCGAGGGTCGACGGGGCGATGAAAAGCTGCGGCACCGCGGTCGGCAGCACCGCCTCGCGCAAGCTCGCGTCGCCGGTCAGCACGTCGTAGGTCGAGGTGCGGCGCGCCTTGCGGTCGATGCCGAGCCCGGTGGAGGCATTGCCCTGCGGGTCGAGGTCGACAATCAGCACGTGCTCGCCGATGGCCGCGAGTGCGGTGCCGAGATTGATCGCTGTCGTGGTCTTGCCGACGCCGCCCTTCTGGTTGGCGATCGCCAGGACGCGCGGTGGCCCAGAGGGGTTGGGGCGCGCGGCCGGCTTGTTAAAGGGCACGACCTCGACCTCGGTGCTGTTTTCAACCGGAGCGGGTGTATCGGTTGTATTGGTGTCGATCATGGTTTGTCCACGTGGCTGCCCGATGCTTGGCGAACCGGGCGTCATTCGGCAGCGGCTCATGCCTTTATACGAGGCTCGATGCTGCGGATCACGACGATGCAGCCGGTTGGGCTCGTCTTGCTGGGCACTGTTGAGGCCTCAAGTGTCCAATATTTAGCGGCCTCGGTCAATTCGGCGTCTACATCTTGGCCTTTCGGGAACAGGCCGACCGCGCCCTTGGAGAGGAGGGGAAAGGTCTGATCGCACAAGGTTTTCAACGGGGCGAGAGCGCGCGCCATGACAACGTCCGCCAGTCCCGGCCAGCTTTCCCCAAAATTCTCCACACGCTCATTGTGGACCTGTGCAGGGAGTTGGAGAAGGCGGATGGCTTCACGCAGGAATGCGGCCTTTTTACCTTTACTTTCAATGAGATGAACCTGAACGCCGGGAGTTTCGGCGAGCGCGCAGGCGATCGGGATAGCCGGGAAGCCGCCTCCAGAGCCGAAATCGACCCATAGCTTGGCACCGGGGATAACTTCCAGAAGCTGCAGCGAGTTGGCGATGTGCCGGGTCCAGATTTCACGGACCGTCGACGGCGAGACGAGGTTTATCCTCGCCTGCCATTCCAATAACAGCGCGACGAACCGGTCTAGCCGTTCAGTTGTTTCACGTGAAACGGGGATAAGCCGCAAAGCCTCGGCGCGGTCCCTGCTCAGCTCGAGCGCGCCCTGCCCGCGTGCCTTCACGCTCGTTTCGCCGCCTTGTGCCGCCCTCTTTTGACATGGGCGACCAAGAGCGTGAGCGCTGCCGGCGTGACTCCATCCAATTTAGCGGCGTGTCCGATGGTCCGGGGCCGATGGCGAGCGAGTTTCTGCTTCATCTCATTGGAGAGGCCGGGCAGCGAAGCATAATCAAGGCCTTCGGGGAGTTCGAAGCTCTCATCGCGCCGGTAGGCCGCCACATCCGCCGCCTGGCGGGAGAGATAGACCGCATATTTGGCGTCGATCTCGAGTTGCTCGCCGATATTGGAGGCGAGCTCACCAAATTGGGGCCAGATCTTCGCCAAGTCTCCAAGGCAGATATTGGGATACGACAGGAGCTCGAAGGCGGTGCGGCGCTGGCCATCCTTGTTCAGGCTCAGGCCGTGACCGGCCGCCTCCTTCGGCGAAACCGAGGTCGATTCCGCGAGATTCCGCGCAGCATTGAGCGCGGCATTTTTGGCGCGATGGAATTCGGCCCGTTTCGCACCGACGCAGCCGATAGCGATGCCTTTGCCGGTCAGCCGCTGGTCGGCATTGTCGGCGCGGAGCTGGAGGCGATATTCAGCTCGAGACGTGAACATCCGATAGGGCTCGGCGACACCCCGGGTCACCAGGTCGTCGACCATGACGCCTAGATAGGCCTCAGCCCGATCGAAGGTTATCCCCGCCCCGCCCCCGGCCAACGCCGCGGCGTTCAGACCGGCCAAAAGGCCCTGCCCCGCAGCCTCTTCGTAGCCGGTGGTGCCGTTGATCTGCCCGGCGAGGAATAGGCCCTTCAGACGGCGGGTCTCCAGGGTCGGCTTCAATTCGCGCGGATCCATGTAATCATATTCGATGGCATAGCCTGGTCGCACGAACTCGGCCTTCTCCAGCCCCGGAATTGTAGCCACCAGGGCATGCTGGATCTCTTCCGGCAATGAGGTGGAGATGCCGTTCGGATAGACCGTCGTGCCGTCAAGCCCCTCCGGCTCCAGGAAGATCTGATGGCCGTCGCGCTCGCCGAATTTGACGATCTTATCCTCGATCGAGGGACAATAGCGCGGCCCGGTGCTGGCGATCTGACCTGAATACATGGGTGAGCGGTGGACATTCGCCCGGACGATCTCATGGGTGGCCGGGGTGGTGCGAGTGATGCCGCACTGAATCTGCGGGTTGGAAATCCGCTCGGTGAGGACCGAAAACGCCTCCGGCGGGTCGTCCCCGGGCTGCATTTCCAAGGAGCCCCAGTCGATGGTGCGGCCATCCAGCCGGGGCGGGGTGCCGGTCTTCAAGCGCCCGAGGACGAATCCGGCCGCTTCCAGGGTCCTGGAAAGGCCCATCGCAGGCGCCTCCCCAACTCGGCCGGCCGGAATTTGCTTCTCGCCGATATGGATGAGGCCGCGAAGGAAGGTGCCCGTAGTCAAGACCACAGCCTCGGCAGGGATAATGCGGCCGTCTGCCAGCTTGATCCCCGCGACCCGGCCCTCCTTCAGGACGAGGTCGTCGGCCTCGGCTTCGACGATCTCAAGCCCGGATATCCTCTTTAGCTCCGCCTGCATCGAAGCGGCATAAAGCTTCCGATCCGCCTGAGCCCGGGGCCCACGAACGGCCGGGCCTTTGCGACGATTCAAGACCCGAAACTGAATGCCGCCGGCGTCGGCGACGCGACCCATGAGGCCGTCGAGGGCATCGATCTCCCGCACCAGATGGCCCTTGCCAAGGCCCCCGATGGCGGGATTGCAGGACATGGCGCCGATGGTGGCAAAGCGGTGGGTGACAAGTACCGTCCGCGCGCCCATGCGGGCGCTGGCCGCGGCGGCCTCACAGCCGGCGTGGCCGCCACCGATCACAATGACGTCGAAGGTCGTGCTCATCCTGGCCCTCAGATAGCGGCCTTGTAGCGGGAATCGAGATCGGCACCAAGGAAAACGGCGCCCGATGTTTCACGTGAAACTTATCCCCAGTCCCTGAGCCTGTCCGGCCGAGGATAGGTACCAGACGCGCTCCTTGAAGAGGAGAAAGTCCGAAAAGGCCAAAAAGCGGCCGAAAAATCACTTCCCGATGCAGAAATCGCGGAAAATAACGTCCAAGATGTCCTCCACATCCACCCGGCCGGTGAGGCGGCCGAGCGCGTGCGCGGCGAGCCGCAATTCCTCCGCCAGCAGGTCCTCGCGCCCGGCGACATCCGGATGCAGGGCCCGTTTCAGGGCGGCCAACGCGTCCTGCAGGGTTCGGCGGTGGCGTTCGCGGGTGACCAGGGCCGATTCCGCGCCGGCGAGGAAAGCCTCAGCCTGGTGCATCAGCGCCAGCAGCAGCGCGCCGAACCCTTCACCCGAGGTCGCTGAAAGACCGAATATGAGTTCATTATCACTGATTCTAAGTTCATTTCTATGTCTTACCCCATGATTAACCGCGTCTATTAACGGTTCGTTGATGCGTATATTAGATTCACTCTTTCCTCGACCAAGGGTCGAAGATTCACTTCTTAAACGGCTGCAATCCTCAGATTCATCCCTTCTGACAGTGCCCTTCACGAGGTCGATCTTGTTGCGGACCAGCCAAATCGCCGGAACCGGCATTGCTCCGCCAGCCTGGCCGGTCGTGTCCAACGCAGACAGGCCTGCCGTCGCTGCGCAAAGCCCCAAGTCGCTGTCGTCCGCGCTGGCGTCCACCACCCACAGCACCAGATCGGCCGCCGCCGCGCGGGCGCGGGCGCGCCGCACGCCCTCCATCTCGACCGGATCGCTGGTCTCACGCATGCCGGCGGTATCGAGAAGCGTTACCGGCCAACCCTCAAGGTCGAGATGGACCTCGATCACGTCGCGCGTGGTGCCGGCGTGGGGCGAGACGATCGCCGCCTCGCGCCGGGCGATCCGGTTGAGCAGGGTCGACTTGCCGGCATTCGGAGGGCCGGCAATCGCCACGACCAGTCCTTCGCGCAGCCGCTCACCACGGCGATCGTCGGCAAGCGCGGCCTCG
This sequence comes from uncultured Pseudomonadota bacterium, assembly GCA_963732895.1. Taxonomy (GTDB): domain Bacteria; phylum Pseudomonadota; class Alphaproteobacteria; order Rhizobiales; family Xanthobacteraceae; genus Pseudolabrys. Next base: position 796,945 of record CAVTBG010000015.1, read on the forward strand.
ACCTCGCCTGCCAGCTCGCGAGTGACGGCCAGCGCCGGGGCGACCAAGTCCTCGGGCACATCCGCCTCGTCGGAAAAATCGATACGCGCCGAGACCAGCGCCTGTGCCTGGATCAACTTCCGCCGCCAGTCTTCCGCCCGGCCGCCGAGCGCGCCCTTCATCTGGCGGAAGGCCTGGCGGCGCTGGCCTTCCGTCTCGGCGGCGACCAGGTCGGCCAGGCCCTCCACCGCGGTGAGGTCGAGTTTGCCGTTCTCGAAGGCACGGCGGGTGAACTCGCCGGCCTCGGCCGGCCGCAGGCCCTCGACGCGCCCGAGCGCCTCGAGCGTCGCCGCAATCACCGCGCGGCCGCCGTGGAGCTGAATTTCGGCGGTGTCTTCGCCAGTCTCGCTGTTGGGGCCGGGGAAGAAGAGGGCGAGCGCCTCGTCGATGATTTCACCCGACTGCGGGTCACGCACGCGCGCCAGCCCGGCCTTGCGCGGCGCGGGAATTTTGACGCCGAGCGCCCGCAGCGCCTCGCCGGCGCGCGGGCCGGAAATGCGGATGACGGCGATCGCCGCCGGCGGCCGGCCGGAGGAGAGGGCGAAAATGGTGTCGCGGGTGTGGTCGCTCATCGCGGCCCAACGAAGCCCCGAGGTGAGGGCGGGTCAAGGGTTGCTCAACTCTGGCTGCCATCAAGCTTAACCCCGTGCAGCCGTGGCGGATTGAGCGTTACTATCGCGCCAAACCAGGGAGCATCCGCATGTCAAGAACCAAGCTCGCCTTGGCGCTGGCATTCCTCGTCGCCACGCTCATTTCCGCGCACGCCGAGAGCGATCTCGCGCAGGCCTACAAGATCATCGCCTCGAAGAAATTCGTCGATCTCACCCACAGTTTCGGGCCCACGACGCCGGTGTGGTCGGGCTTCGGCCAGGCGGTGTTCACACCGGCCTACGATCCGAAAACACATCGCACTTACACCATCAAGCAAGACGGCTTCCGCACCACTTATTACAACATGGTCGGACAATACGGCACGCACGTCGATCCGCCGGCGCATTTCGCCGAAGGCGGCAAGACAATGGACGAGATCCCGCTCAAGCAGATGATCCTGCCGCTCATCGTAGTGGACGACACGCCATATCTGGGCAAAGACCCGAACCACGCCTTCTCCGTCGCCGATTTGAAGGCCTGGGAGAAGAAGCACGGCCAGGTGCCGCGCGGCTCGTTCGTCGCTCTGCGCACCGACATGTACAAGGATTGGGACAAGAACCCCGAGCACTTCAAGCGGCAACCGTTTCCGGCCTGGGCGTTCGAAACCATCAAGTTCCTCTACGAACAGCGCGGCGTGACCGCGACTGGTCACGAGGCCATGGACACCGACACCACGGACAAGATGGATTCGGAAACCTACATCCTGCAGCACGGCCACTATCAGATCGAAGTGATGGCCGACCTCGACAAGGTACCGGAAACCGGCGCGCTCATCGTCGTCACTTGGCCGAAGGTGCGACACGGCTTCGGCTTCCCGGCGCGGGCGTTTGCGATTTTGCCGTAACCGGCAAGATCGCCTCACGCCGAAATGCACCGCTCGTAACGAAATGGCCGGCACGAAGCCGGCCAAAATTGAATCTTGTGGGCAATTTCAATCACGCCAGTGGTCCGATTCCGACATTTGCATCCCCATTGCTGCAAGCTCCCGAGCAATCGTCGGAATAAAATATCAAATTCGTTTCACTAGTTGCTCGCCACGGAAACTGCCGGCGTGGTGCCGAGCGGACCGGGCGTCCAGTTGGCGCCAACCAGCGGCGTCACAAGTACGCCGTTGAGCACGCCACGCCGCAGCGACGAATCGAAGTAGTGCATCGACTGCGTGCTCAAATCGATCACGCGGCCGGGCCTGAGCGGACCGACGTCGTTGACTTTGACGATGGCGCGCTTGCCATTCAGCTCCACCAACGCAAACGTCGGCTTGTAAAGGCGGCCGTAGCGCACGCCAGCGAACGTGCCGCGCAGGCCGATCTGGATCGCCGCCGTCCACGCAATCGGATCGTAGAGTTCGCCGGACGCGGTCTCGGCGCCGCCCGCGTCGTTGTCGCCAACGTCATAAGGGTTATACGTCGACGCCGCGCCCATGATGACTTCGCCGGTCCTTCGCGAGAGCTGGTCAACCGGCGCGGTAATGTCTTCCGTCGCCAGGCTCACATTTTCGCTCAAGCTCGCCACGACCACGTTGCGAGCCTTCGCCGCCGGCGTCGGCACGCCCGCGAAGCGCGGCCATGCCTGTTGCTTGCTTTGCAGCAGCTCCATGAAACCTGGGCATGAGTCGAACATGCCCCCCGTCAGGCAAGCGGCTTGCGAGGTATAGGCTTGGATTAAATCGCTGCCCGCCGGGGTCGATTTGATCGACGGCGTCAACACTATCGGCCCGATCGGTTTTGAGACAATATCGTAACGAGTCGACAATACATCTTGCCGAACCGTTGCCGAGATCGCCGACGAATTCTTTAAGGATAAAGCGACGAAATCATCGGCCGGGCTGTAGCTGGCGAGCTGCACCGGGTTCGCCTGGCTCACGTCCACATCGCCGCCCATCAAGCCCGCAGACACCGTCACCGCAAGCAAACAGCCCCGTAAAATACGGCCACCCGCCATAAAACCGGTATCGGAATTGGCGCTTCTCCGTTGAACGCCTGCCACTCTCCGCATCTGACACGCCCCGAACGCAATTATTGTTGGGAGCGATGATCACACGCGGGGCGATAAAGCCACGTGAAAGCACGTAGTGAAAAGAGCGTATAGTCCTAAACGTTAGCGTTACTGGTTCTTTAGGTGTAACGCTCAACGAACTATTGCGGCCAACGAAACGACGCGCGCATCAAGACCTGCGAAACCATGATGTGCACGCGCCTTGCACGGGTTGCCGGCGTTGCTTCCGCCATCGAGCCACACCACGCGCGCCTTGCCATGCGCCCATCGAATGAATGGCGCGACACCGGACGGACGCGTGACACGACAACCGTCGCGACGGTGATGAATCACCAACGTCCGTGGCAGCTTCGCGGGCGAACCGAGAATGTTGGCGACGTTTTGGTGGCTACCTGACTCATTGGTGAGAAAACCGGACGTAAGCACGAGCGCATTGGGCCGCGCGCCAGCGGCAATGCCCTCCGCCGCACGCAACGTGCCGCGGCTGGTTGCGATGATGGTGACCGGCGATTTGAGCTTGCGCATGGTGTTGACGGCAGCAGCCACATCGACGTCGGCGTCGACGACGAGAACGGCGAGACCGCGCGCGGCATAGGCGAAGCGCGTACGTACGAGCTGATTGTTGCGGAGGCGGTGAATAGTGCCATTCGTCCCCGCGTTAATGCGGCCGTCGCCGCCCGGCATCAGGATAACGCTCGCGTGCGGATGCGCGGGGCGAAGCAGCACGGCGCGCGAGCCGCCGATGTTGATGGTTTGCGCCGCGGGCGCCGCAAAGGCGGGAGCGAGCATGAAGGCGGTGGCCGCGGCGGCGACCAACAACAGAGCTTTGCGCATGGCAATTTGACCTTCAAGGTGGCATAGGGCGGCCATCATAGCATCGCCGCGAACGGTCGCCTCGGCGTTTCATGCGTCGCCGATCCGGGTTAGGCTTCCGCCATGGCCTCCACCCAAAATCCAACGCACACCAACCGCCTGGCCGGCGCCACGTCACCCTATCTGCTGCAGCATCAGCACAACCCGGTGGACTGGTGGCAATGGGGGCCGGAGGCGCTCGCGACGGCTAAGCGCGAGAACAAGCCGATCCTGCTGTCGGTCGGCTACGCCGCGTGCCATTGGTGCCACGTGATGGCGCACGAGTCGTTCGAGGACGAAGCCACCGCCAAGGTGATGAACGATCTGTTCGTCAACATCAAAGTCGACCGCGAGGAGCGGCCGGACATCGACCAAATCTACATGCATGCGCTGCATCTGATGGGTGAGCACGGCGGCTGGCCCATGACCATGTTCCTGACGCCGACGGGCGAGCCGGTGTGGGGCGGTACCTATTTTCCGAAGGATTCCCGCTACGGAAGGCCGGCCTTCGTCGACGTGCTGCGCCAGGTGGCGCGGCTGTTCCGCGAGGATCCGACGAAAGTCGAGCAGAACCGGGCGGCGCTGCTGGCCCAGCTCGCCGAGAAGGCAAGACCGCAGGGCAGGGTGACCATCGGCTTGCGGGAACTCGACGGCGCCGCCAAGCAGATCGGCAACGCCTTCGATACTGTGCACGGAGGCCTGGGCGGAGCGCCCAAATTCCCGCAGCCGATGATGCTCGAGTTCCTGTGGCGGGCGGGCTTGCGCACCCACGACCCGCTGTTCTTCCAGACGGTCGAGCACAGCCTGATGCACATGTGCGAGGGCGGCATCTACGACCATCTCGGCGGCGGCTTCTCGCGCTATTCGGTCGACGAGACGTGGCTGGTGCCCCATTTCGAGAAGATGCTCTACGACAACGCCCAGCTCCTGGAGCTGCTGGCGCTGGCCTGGCAGCGGACCGGCGCGGGCCTGTTCGCCGAGCGCGCGCGCGAGACGGTGGGCTGGCTCCAGCGCGAGATGATGACGGAGGAGGGGGCGTTTGCCGCCTCGCTCGATGCCGACTCCGAGGGCGAGGAGGGCAAGTTCTACGTCTGGTCCCTGGCCGAGATCGAAGCTGTGCTGGGGCCGGATGCCGCCTCTTTTGCAGCGCAATATGACATAACCCCCGGCGGCAACTTCGAGGGGCACAACATCCTCAACAAAATCAAACACTTACCGCGCAGCATAAAGGAAGGCTGGGATGCCACCTGCGAAGCTGGGGGTGCGCCCGATGCTGCAGCACAACTTTCCATGTTGCGCGGTAAGTTATTGAAAGAACGAGAGAACCGGATCCGGCCCGGACTCGACGATAAAGTGCTGGCGGACTGGAACGGGCTGATGATTTCGGCGCTGGTCAACGCTGCGGTCATCCTGGACGAGCCGTCCTGGCTCGCCATGGCGCGCCGAGCCTTCGATTTTGTTGCGCAGCAAATGACCCGGGGAGACCGGCACAATTCGCGACTTGGCCATTCCTGGCGGGAAGGGCAGTTGTTACTGCCGGGGCTCGCCTCCGATTACGCCGCCATGATCCGGGCGGCGCTGGCGCTCTATGAAGCCACCGGGGAGGGCCCCTTCCTTGAACGCGCGCTGGCCTGGCAGCGCCAGCTCGATGCCCATTACGCCGACCGCGACAGCGGCGCCTATTTTCTCACGGCCGACGACGCCAGCGACCTCGTGGTGCGGCCGCATTCCACCGCCGACGACGCCACGCCCAATGCCAACTCAGTAGCGGCGGGCAACCTCGTGCGGCTCGCCGCGCTCACCGGCGATCCTCAATGGCGCGAGAGGGCCGACCGGCTCATCGAGGGCATCATCTCGGCGCAGCCGCGCAACCTGTTCGCCCATGTGGCGCTGCTCAACGCGCTCGACCTGCGCCTGCGCGCGGCCGAGATCGTCTGCACAGGCCCGGAGGCGGAAGCGTTCGCGCAAGCGGCGCTCAAGCTGCCGTATGTCGACCGCATCGTGCTGCGTGCGCCAAACGCCGACGCTTTGCCGGCGTCGCACCCGGCGCAGGAGAAACTCAAAGCGGTGAGCGGCAGCGCCGCCTTCATTTGCGTGGGTGAGGCCTGCTCGCTGCCGGTGAGCGAGCCCGGTAAGATCGCCGAAGCAGTCAAAGCAATGCGGCCACAGCAAGCGGCTTGATCTCCGCGCGCCAAGGCGGGACATTTGCAGTCCTCCGGGGGCGCGACCAGGAGACTCAAAACAATGCGTGTCTTGCTCGGCCTTGCCGCCGCCGGCCTGCTGGCCGGTTCGCTCGCTTCCGCCCGCGCTGAGAACTATTGCGGATTCCTCGACAAAGCGCATGCACAAGTGCGCTGCGGCTTCACCAGCATCAAGCAATGCAAAGAAGCGCTCGGCCACAAGAAGGACGCGGTCTGCATGCCGAGCCCGAGCTTCGCCAAAAGCAAGCGCACGAGCGCGAGCGCAGGCTGACGCTAGCCCGCCTTGCGCAATTCGCTCGCGTCGTGATCGAGCCAGCGGCTCCAGGGCTCGGGCGCGATCAGGCCATTGCTGATCCACACCGGCTGAATGACATTGCGTTCGTCAAGGCGGCCGATCACACCCGGCTTGTGCAGATGCTGGTTCTCAGGATCGAGCATCACGTCGAAGCCCGACGGCGCGCGCAAGCGACGACCGGCAAGCGCGCGGCGCACCGCCCGCGGCTCGGTGGTGCCCGCCTTCGTTACCGCCTGCGCCCACATCTGGAAGCCGATCCAGCTCGCCTCCATCGGATCGTTGGTCATCGCGTGGGGATCGCCGGTGAAGGCGCGCCACTCCGACACGAAGGCGCGGTTCTCGGCTGAGTCGATGGTGTTGAGATAATTCCACGCCAACATGTGGCCGATCAGCTTGCGCTGAGCTAGCGCCGGCAATTCAGCCTCGCCCAGCGACAGGCTCAACACCGGCAGGCCGGCGGCATCGAGCCCTTGCGCGGCGCGCTCACGGAAGAAGTGCACGTTGGAATCGCCGGTCAACGTGGCGATGATGACGCCGTCGCGCCCGGCGAACTTGCGGATGCGGTGCACGGTGCCGGCCCAGGCGCGCTCGCCGAACGGCGTATAGAGCTCGTCCACCGCGTCATCGCCGATGCCCTTGGCGGCGAGATAATTGCGGATGATGGCGTTGGTGGTGCGCGGATAGACGAAATCCGTGCCGAGCAGGAAGAAACGCCGCCGCCCCATGCCGAGCATGTAATCCACCGCCGGCAACGCCTGCTGCGCCGGTGTCGCACCCGTGTAGACCACGTGCGGCGACTGCTCCTGGCCCTCATACTGGCTCGGATAGAACAACAACCCGTTGTGCCGCTCGAGCACCGGCAGCACGCGCTTGCGCGATGCCGACGTCCAGCAGCCGAAGATGGCGGCGACGCCATGCTCGCCGAGCAATGCCTCGGCCTGCGCGGCATAAGCTCCCGCGTCCGAGCGCGGATCCATGATCGCGGCTTCCACCGGCCGGCCCAGCAATCCGCCAGCGCGATTGAGCTGCTCGATCATCATGACCAGCAACTGTTGCAGCGGCCGTTCGCTGGTGGTCAACGTGCCCGACAGCGAATGCAGGATGCCGATCTTGATCGAACCGTGGTCGAGGTCCGCGAAATAGCGGCTGACGGAATTGGTCAGCGACTGCGCGCGCCCGATCAGATCGTCGGCGGTCGACAGCACCGCATCACCCGCCAGCGAGACATCGGTCACAACCGCACGAATGCCGGGCAGCGCCTCGCTCACGGCGATGGCGACCTTGCTTGCCTCCGCGCCGATCAGATCAAGTTGACTGATCTCTTGCTCCAAGATGCGCGTGATGCGCGCGTTCACTTCACCCATATTGGAAACGCTGCAACCGACGGCGCCGATGGCCGTGCCGGTATCCTGCACAGCCCGCTGTATGCCGTGAATTTGCGCGCCCACCTCCTTGGTGGCCAGGCCGGTGCGATGCGCGAGCTCCTTTACCTCCGCCGCCACGACCGAGAAACCGCGGCCGGCTTCGCCCGCGCGCGCCGCCTCGATGGTCGCGTTGAGCGCGAGCAGCGAGGTCTGCTCAGCGATGGCGCCGATCAGCTTGATGACCTGCTCGATGCGGCCAGCGGCCGCGCCCAGGGTCTTCATGGTCTCTTCGGCACGGGCGAGCTCACCGGCGGTGCGCTGACTGGCCGCGCGCGCCTCTTCAACTTGTTTGCCGGAATCGACCGCCAGCGTCTGCACATCGAGAGCAGCCGAGGCCATGGCCGCGACATCTTCCGCCGCCCGCTCGGCGGCGTTCGAGGACGCCGCCACCTGTTGCGCCATCAGCCGGTTGCTCTCGGCAAGGTCCGCCGCGGTGCCGCGAATACGCTCGCCGGCCCTGGTAAAGGCGTTGACGGCCTCGTCGATGCCGCTGCGGAAATTGCCGGTAAAAAAGGCGCGTCCGGCGTGGTGCAGCCGCGCCTCGGTTTCACGCCGGCTCTGGTCGACGGCGAGCGTATCGGCCTCAATCAGCGCGCCGCGGATAACCTCGGCGGTTTGGCCGAAGTCCTGCAGCGCGCCGTCGCCGATCAATTCGGGCAGGCTGAGATAACGATCGCCCGCGGCAATCTTGCTGATCGACGCGATAACGTTCGTCAGCCGAGCTTCCGCAAATGCGCCGACGATAGCTGCGCCGGCCGCGCCTACAGCAAAGGCCAGAATCATCGAATTGAAGAATTGCAGGCTGAGGGCCGCGGCCGCGCCGACAACGAAGGTCGGTACCGAAATCCACAGTGCCGGGCTCGGAAATCGGCGGCGACTTGTCGGGGGCATTGCCTGCTCGTAGAGGGAATTCCAACGCGCAAGTTCGCTTGATTTTAGTTGCCAAACAGTTTCCCCCGCAGCCCGCGGCACGCATCAATTAACGGCAACGACGCTTAAAAGTTGGGCGGCAAAGCGCCTGGCCGAAACGAGACCAACTCATCCTGAACTGCGCACCGGCGCGACCGACTGCGCACCACCCGCAGGCGACCGTACAGCGAAGGCCGCTTGCGCCGCGATGAAGAATACCGGGGCGATGAACAGCGGCCCGAAGTCAAACCCAGTCAGCCGAGCAAGCCCGGCAGCCACCAGGGGCCCGAGCAGGATCAGAGTCGCGCCGATCATCGCCGGCTTCGCCTGTTCAGCCGCGGGATAAAGCTCCGCCAGCCACACGACGACAAAAGCGCCAACCACCAGATCATAATCCTGCACATAGGGCGTCGCCAGGCAGGTGCCGAGAACCAATAGGGCGTTCTTTGCTGCCGCCGGAATATCACGGAACCAGGCGACCGCGACAAAACCGGCGACGACCAGCGCGACTGCCGCTTGCGCCGCGTACGCCATCGGGACATCCGCCCCGAGCCGCTTCGCGAACACGAAGACCGACACCATGCGGTGCCACACACCGGTCCCGTTTTCGAGGATCGCATGCCGCAGCACCGACGCATGATTGAAATAGAGCGGCCACAGATCAGCGCCGAACAGCAGAATACTCGCCAATAGCAAGGCCGCCGCCGTCACACCGGCAACCGCAAATGCCCTGTAATGCCGGCCGGCCAGCAGCGCGATCGGCAACAGCACACCGAGCTGCGGCTTGACGGTCAGTAGCCCGAACAACACGCCGGCGATCACCGGCCGCCGCTCGAGTAGCGCCAGGCCGCCACCCAGCAACGCCGCCGTCCAGGTGCCATTCTGACCGCCGATAGCGTTGACGAACACGGCGGGCGCCGTCAGCGCCAACAACCATGTGCCAGACTGCGGCCTCGCGACCCGAAGCGCGGCGTAAAAGGCGAGCCATCCGCCCAGCAGCCAAACGAACAAGGCGGGCACATAAGGCATGAGCGCCAGTGGCCCCGTCAGCACGATCAACGTAGGCGGATAGCTGTAATGGTAGAGGTTGATCGCTGCGCCCACGACACCAACCTGGAATGCGTGGAACTCATTCCAGGCGTAAACCGCAGCAGCGTGCCCGTGCCAGCCCAGATAGGGCGCTGACCAGAAATTGATGAAGTCGTCGCCGAACGGTCGCAAAGCGCCATTGGTCAGGCCGTCGCGGGTTTGTTGCAGCAGGTCGTAAATGTAAAGAGTGCCTGCCGCGCCGATCCAGCAGATGGCGATCGCGCGCAAACGGGAATAGAGCGCCATTACCTCACTCCGAATCGGTTCGGCGACTCACTCTTCATACCCGCCTGGGCTCGATTTGTCGTGGCCGTCGCACGCTCAGCAATTCACGCCGGTCCACAATTCCACGAAAAAGGCCGGGCGTGAGGCCCGGCCTTTCAGCGCGATTAATCGCGAAGTCTACGTATTCATCAACTCGAAGAACTCGGAATTGCTCTTGGTGTTGCGCAGCTTGTCCAAGAGGAAGTCGATGGCGTCCATGGTGCCCATCGGATTGAGGATACGACGGAGGACATACATTTTCTTGAGCACCGCCGGCTCGGTAAGCAGCTCTTCCTTGCGGGTACCCGAGCGAGTGATGTCGATCGCCGGGAAGGTGCGCTTGTCGGCTACCTTGCGATCAAGGATAAGCTCGGAGTTGCCGGTGCCCTTGAACTCTTCGAAAATCACTTCGTCCATGCGGCTGCCGGTATCGATCAGCGCGGTGGCGATGATGGTGAGCGAACCGCCCTCTTCGATGTTACGCGCGGCGCCGAAAAAGCGCTTCGGCCGCTGCAAGGCGTTGGCGTCGACACCGCCGGTCAACACCTTGCCGGATGAGGGCACCACAGTGTTGTAGGCGCGGCCGAGGCGGGTGATCGAATCAAGCAAAATCACAACGTCGCGCTGGTGCTCGACCAGGCGTTTGGCCTTTTCGATCACCATCTCGGCGACTTGCACGTGGCGCGAGGCCGGCTCGTCGAAGGTTGAGGACACCACCTCGCCCTTCACGGAGCGCTGCATGTCGGTGACTTCCTCCGGCCGCTCGTCGATGAGCAGAACGATCAGATAGGTCTCCGGATGATTGGCGGTGATGGAGTGCGCGATGTTCTGCAACAGCACCGTCTTACCGGTGCGCGGCGGCGACACGATCAGCGCGCGCTGACCCTTTCCGATGGGCGCCACGATGTCGATAACGCGGGCCGACAGATCCTTTTTGGTCGGATCCTCGTATTCCATCTTCAGCCGCTCGTCGGGATAGAGCGGCGTTAGATTGTCGAAGTTGATCTTGTGACGGGCTTTCTCGGGGTCCTCGAAATTGATCGTATTGACCTTGAGCAGCGCGAAGTAACGCTCGCCTTCCTTGGGCGAGCGGATGTGGCCCTCGACGGTATCACCGGTGCGCAGTGCGAAGCGGCGAATCTGCGAGGGCGAGACATAGATGTCGTCGGGACCTGACAGGTAATTGGATTCCGGCGAGCGCAGAAAGCCGAAGCCGTCGGATAATACCTCGACGACGCCCTCGCCGATGATGTCGACCTCCTGGGTCGCGAGCTGCTTCAGGATAGCGAACATCAGTTCCTGCTTGCGCAGGGTGCTGGCATTCTCGACCTGGTGCTCTTCGGCAAAAGCGAGAAGTTCGGCGGGAAGTCTTAGCCTTGAGGTCCTGGAGTTTCATTTCCCGCATGCGGGTTTTGTCCTAGTGGAGAGAAACCGGCGGCGTCTTCGTGGGAAAAAACGGAAGTGCGACGCTGGTTCGATAAACGGAAGGGATTGCAGGTCAGGAATGGACGGCGCTTTGGGAAGGCATCCCGGGGCCCGACGTGCGATCGGCCCGAACGCGAGGGGAGCCGGAACGCGATCACATCCGCCTGCGTTCGGTGGGATTGGATACAAGATAGGCGCAGCGCGTGCTTCGCGCAAGAGGGCGGGAAATCCGGACCGGAAAGGGGGTTAACTGTCCACTCTGGCCAGAATATGAACCTTAGCCATCAGAATGGCTTAACGACCACCAGGATCACGATCAAAATCAGCAACAGGGTCGGTATCTCATTGGCAATACGATAGAATTTCGGCGATCGCGGGTTGCGGTCGAAATGGAAATCGCGCGTCCAATGGCTGAATAGGCCGTGCAGGATCGTCATAACCAGCACCAGGGCGAACTTGGCGTGGAACCAGCCGGCGCCCAACCACTGGCCCTGCAGCACCAGGGCGATTCCCAGGAGCCAGGTCACAATCATCGCCGGCGTCATGATGTAGCGCAGCAGACGGTGCTCCATGACCTTGAAGATCTCGGAGCTTTCGGAGCCGGGCTTCGCCGAGGCGTGATAGACGAACAGCCGCGGCAGATAGAGCATGCCGGCCATCCAAGCAATCACCGCGATGATGTGGAAGGCTTTGATCCAAAGATACATGGCGGCGGTTATCCTCGCACCCGCTTGAGCATCCGCTCGACATGAGCAATCGGCGTTTGCGGTAAGATGCCGTGGCCAAGATTGAAAATATGCGGACCGTTGCCGAAGGCCTCGAGCACAGCGTCGACTTCACGATCAAGCGCTTCGCCGCCCGCTAGCAGAAGCTGCGGATCAAGATTGCCTTGCACCGGCACGCGTGACTGAATCTGGTCGCGGGCAAAGCTCCGGTCGATCTCACTTTCGAGGCTCACCGCGTCGACGCCGGTTTCATCCACATAACGCGGGATATTGGTCCCCGCACCGCGCGGGAACCCGATAACCTTGGCGCCGGGTTTCTTCTCGCGCAATTTCGCCACCAGTTTCTTGGTTGGCTGCACGCACCAGCGCTCGAAGCCTTCCGGCGGCAACGAGCCAGCCCAAGTATCAAAGATCTGCACAACTTCGACGCCGGCATCCAATTGTCGCGCGAGATAACCAACGGACGCCTCGACCAGGCAATCGACAAGGTGCTGGAAGGTGGCCGGATCACGCGTAGCCAGATCCTTCGCCGGCGCCTGGTCGCGCGTACCACGGCCGGCCACCATGTAGGTGGCTACCGTCCAAGGCGCGCCGCAAAAGCCGATGAAAGTCGTTTCTTTTGGCAGCTCACTCCTCACGCGGCGCACGGTCTCGTAAATCGGCGACAGGATCTTGTCGTCAGCTTCTGGCCGTAGCGCCATCACATCACGCGGTTCGCTCAACGGTTCGAGTCGCGGTCCTTCGCCCTCGGCAAACCAGAGCTTTCGCCCCAACGCCATTGGCACCACCAGGATATCCGAAAACAGAATTGCGGCATCGAAGCCGAAACGCCGCACAGGTTGCAAGGTGACTTCGGATGCGAGGTTGGGGTTGAAACACAGAGCAAGAAAGCCCCCCGCCTTTTCACGCACCGCCCGATACTCGGGTAGATAACGGCCCGCTTGGCGCATCATCCAGGCCGGTGGAATCTTTTGCCGTTCACCCGTCAAGACGCGGAGCAGGGGTTTTATCCCCGACCTGTCCTCTTGCACGCTTGCTTCCATCAAGACTCTTCTAAGACTCTTTGTAGTGGTTACTGGAGCGTTAATTAAACTCATGCCTTGCAGATCACAGACTGTCCACTGTGAGGCTAAGCTTGTTCCAGAATTGCAATGGCAAAGCTGGCGTAGCGGTCCACAGCCAAAGCGCGCGCCACTCGGCGTATTTAGGGCTTATCCCCCTTCCTCCCCAGTTAGATCTCCACATTTCTGGTTTCGTCCCCGATCTGATCCGGGACGGCGTCCCGCCGGCGCCGGTGTGGACGAAAAGTGGACTTTGGGTCATTGATGCCTTGCCGAGGGGGTAAAGCCGTGGCCTTCTCACACACGATCCACAGGTCCTCCCCGCGCTGTCCCTATGGCCAATACTGGATATTTCCACCTCCATCTGGTTTCCGACGCAACCGGTGAGACCCTCATAACGGTCGCGCGGGCAGCAGCCGCACAATATTCCGGCGTCTCACCGGTCGAGCACCTTTACCCGATGGTGCGCTCCAGGAAACAGCTCGACCGGGTGCTGTCGGAGATCAACGATTCCCCCGGTTTGGTGCTCTATACGCTCCTGGAAGAGGAGTTGATCCAGCTTCTGGAAAATAAGTGCCGTGAGCTCGGCCTGCCCTGCATGTCGGTATTGGGGCCGATCCTGCGGCTGTTCGAAGTCCTATCTCGGCGCCGAAACCATCCACCGCGCCGGCGCACAGCACGTGCTCAATGCCGAATATTTCCAGCGTATCGACGCACTGAACTATTCGATGATGCACGACGACGGCCAGCACGTGGAGGGCCTGGAAGACGCCGATGTGGTGCTGGTCGGGGTGTCGCGGACCTCGAAGACGCCGACGTCGATCTATCTCGCCAACCGCGGCATCAAGACCGGCAACGTGCCGCTGGTGCCGAACGTGCCGCTCGCGCCGCAGGTCGAAAAACTGTCGCGGCCCTTGGTGGTCGGTCTCTATGCAAGCCCGGAGCGCATCGTGCAGATTCGCGAGAACCGGCTGCTCGGGCTTAAGGCGCACCGCGAAGACGACCAATATATCGACAAGGATGCCGTGGCTGAGGAAGTGGCCTATTCGCGGCGGTTGTGTGCGCGCAACAACTGGCCTTCGATCGACGTGACACGGCGCTCGATCGAGGAGACCGCCGCGGCGGTCATGCGCCTGTTGGCCGAGCGTCGACGCGCGCCGGGGATTTAGGCGAGCGGGAAAGGCAGAGCAATGCCTCTTTGGCGTGCCGATCATCCGCTGGTGCTCGCTTCGCGCAGCGATGTGCGCGGCAAGATATTGGCGGCGACCGGCCTCTGGTTCGAGATCAGGCCAGCCGATCTCGACGAGCGCGCGTTGGAAGCGCAAGCCGGCAACCCCGGACCCATCGCGGCGGCGCAACTGCTGGCGCGCGCCAAGGCGAGCGCCGTATCCATGGAAAGGCCCGGTCAACTCGTGATCGGCGCCGACCAGACGCTGGCGCGTGGCACAGAACGCTTCAGCAAGCCGGCTGACCGTGCCGCCGCCGCCGGACAATTGCGCCGCCTGAGCGGCAGCAGCCACGAACTGCATTCGGCAATCGTGCTGGTGCGCGACGGCGAGGTCGTGTTCGAACATGTCGACAGCGCGCGGCTGACCATGCGCAAATTTGACGATGATTTCATCGCGATCTACCTCGATGCCGCCGGCAGCGCCGCTTCGGCCAGCGTCGGCGGATATCAACTCGAAGGGATCGGGGTACATCTGTTCGAGCGGGTCGAGGGCGACTATTTCACCATTCTCGGCCTGCCACTATTGCCGCTGCTCGCTTTCCTGCGGCAGAACGGCTGGGTGGCGGGCTAGTGGGCGCGCATCCCAGGCGCGTCGCAACATGTGATGTTGCGACGCAGATCCAGGATCGCGATAAGCAATAACGTTGTGCGATCCCGGATCAGCGGTGCACGACTTCGTGCCGCACCGCACCCGGAAAAAGGAGGAACGCGATGTTCATCCTCGGCCTGACCGGCTCGCTCGGCATGGGAAAATCGACCACGGCGAAGTTCTTCGCCGAAGAAGGCGTGCCCGTGCACGACGCCGATGCCGCGGTCCATCGGCTCTACGCGGGCGAGGCGGCCCCGCTAGTCGAGACGGCCTTTCCCGGGACAACGGCTGGCGGCGAGGTCGACCGCGAGAAGCTGGGCAAGGCGGTGCTCGGCAACGAAGCCGCGATCAAGACACTCGAGCAAATTGTGCATCCGCTGGTGCGCGCCGACGAGCAGCGGTTTCTGCGCGAGGCCGAGCAGGGCGGGGCCAAGGTCGCCGTGCTCGATATTCCGCTGCTGTTCGAAACCGGCGGCGACAAACGTTGCGACGCGGTGGTGGTCGTGTCAGCGCCGGCCGACGTACAGCGAAAACGGGCTTTCGAGCGGCCGGGGATGACGGACGCCAAGTTTCAAGCGCTCTTGGCCAAGCAGATGCCCGACGCGGAGAAGCGGGCGCGGGCGGATTTCGTGGTGGATAGTGGAAAAGGCTTCGACGCCGCGCGGGCGCAGGTGCGTGAAATTCTTAAACGGGCGGCTACAATGGAGAAACGGGGCCGCTGAGTCGGCTACGCCAACGCGGGCAATCCGGTAAACGCCTTTGGTGGGGTGACTACTGGGTCATCCGCTTTCGCGGATGATGACAACCGAGTCAAGATAGCAGGCGTCGAACCTAATGCGCGAGATTGTCCTTGATACCGAAACGACCGGCCTCGATCCCAACCAGGGCCATCGGCTGGTGGAGGTCGGCTGCGTTGAGCTGCTCAATCGTATTCCGACCGGCGCCACGTTTCATGTGTATCTCAATCCCGAGCGCGACATGCCGGCGGAAGCCTTCGCCATCCACGGGCTGTCGCAAGAGTTTCTCAAGGACAAGCCGCTGTTCGGCGACGTCGCCGACGACTTCCTTGCGTTTATCGGCGATGATCCCCTGGTGATCCACAACGCCGGTTTCGATCACGGCTTCCTGTGCGCCGAGCTCAAGCGGGTCGACCGCGCGCTGATCACGCGCGAGCGTCTGGTCGACACGCTGATATTGGCGCGGCGCAAGCATTCAGCGGGGCCATACAATCTCGATGCGTTGTGCGGGCGCTACAACATCGACAATTCCCGCCGTACCAAGCATGGCGCGCTTCTCGATGCCGAGATATTGGCGGAAGTCTATCTCGAGCTGATCGGCGGCCGCCAGGCAACGCTCGGGCTCGCCGAGCATGTCAACGGCCAGAGCAAAGGGGCCGACGGCGTCGCGGTGGTGCGCCAGCGTCCGGTCGCGCTCACGCCGCGTGTGAGCGATGAAGACCGCTCTGCGCACCGCGCGTTTGTCGCGACATTGGGCGAGAGTGCGTTGTGGCTGAAGTACCGCGAGAGCGACGTTTAGTGACCGTCCTCGCCCGCGGAAGCGGGCGATCCAGTAATCACAAGCCGGTCAACTGAAATCGAAACGCCGCGGCGTACTGGATGCCCCGCCTTCGCGGTGCATGACGGCCAGTGGTCACACCGCCGGCTGGTCGGACGGCTGCGTCGCCGCCACGCGCTGGCGATAGAGTGCCACGAAATCCACCGGATCGAGCAGCAGCGGCGGGAAGCCGCCATTGCGCACGGTGGCGGCGACGATCTCGCGCGCGAACGGGAACAAGAGACGCGGACACTCGATCAGCACCACCGGCTGCAGGCTCTCCTGCGGCACGCCCTGGATGCGGAACACGCCGGCGAAGTCGAGCTCGAAGGCGAACAACACCTGCTCGCCGGTCTCGGCCTTGCCTTCGAGCCTGAGTGAGACTTCGATGTCGGTGTCCGACAGCGGCGTGGCGTTGACGTTGATCTGAATGCCGATCTGCGGCTGCTGCTGGATCTGCAGCGATTGCGGCGCGTTCGGATTCTCGAACGATAGGTCTTTGATGTATTGCGCCACCACGTTGAGTTGCGGGCCCTCGGCCGGCGCGGCGCCCGTGGTCCCCTGGCCGCCATTCGTCATCGTCATGAATTTCCTCCGCGCGGCGAAACGCCTTGCTCCTGATCGGCTCAGGCCCGGTCTGTTGATCCAACGTGTCGATGCGTACGTTTGTTTCGGAAGGCGGCGGCTGCCGCCCGGAACGAAACCAGGCTGGCGTTCTTCAACCGTCCGAGCGAGCGCGCCGGTTGGCTAACATAGGGCCGTTGGCGGAACAAGAACGCCCGGGGCGCGGGACTTAGTCGTCGCGCCGGGGACCGTCGTGGCGCGGCAGCGATGGGTCGGGAACCTGGTGCCAGTGCTCAGGCTCGAGGTCGAGTACGCCATCGGCAGCGCGGGTGGGGGGCCCGCGTCGAAGCGCCGCGCCGAGCGGCGCGAGCAGCAGGACCAAGCCGATGGCGTCGGTGATAAACCCCGGAACGAGCAGGAAAAATCCGGCCAGGAGCACGAGCGAGCCAGTGCCGTCGGCTTGCAAAGCGCTGATATTGCCGCCACCCAGCGCCATGCGAACGCGGGCAATGTGGTTACCGCCGGCGTGGCGCAGGACCATGCCGCCCGCAAGCGAGGTCGTCAGAACCAAAAGCAGCGCCCAACCGAAGCCGATCGTGGCCGCGACGGCGATAAAAGCGGCCAGTTCCGCGAAAGGCAGCGCCAATACCGCCAGCAGCAGCCATTTTGCCACATTCATGATGGTTCTCTTCTCTCCCGTCCCCCGTGTTGGCGTATGCCTTTCGATCGTCTACAGTTTGTCCTTGAGCCCAAATAGCGCCGGATTCGGCGTGCGGCCTATGGAACAGGGCGGCTACCAACTTAGATAGGTACGGTGGAAGCGCCCGCCATGCCGCCAATCCGGCGACGGGACCGAACCTGATCCACCACGGCTGCCGAAAGCATGCAAGACGTGTTCGATATCTACACCATCATCTTCCTGGCACTCGCAGTGTTCATTTTCCTGCGGCTGCGCAGCGTGCTGGGCCAGCGCACCGGCCGCGAGCGGCCGCCTTACGATCCCTATTCGTCGCGCAAGCCGGGACAGCCGGCCGCGGAGAAGGTGATCGCACTGCCCAATCGCAACGCCGAAGCCGTCCCTGCCAGCCCGGCCGAACCGGTGCCGGCAGGCGAGCGCTGGAAGGGGGTCGCCACACCTGGCTCGCCGGTTGCTGCCGGTCTTGACGCCATCGCGTCCGCGGATTCCAGTTTCGACGCCAAGAGCTTCATCGCCGGCGGGCGCGGCGCCTACGAGACGATCGTCAACGCCTACGCCGAGGGCGACCGCCGCGCGCTCAAATCGCTGCTGTCGCGAGAAGTCTATGACGGTTTCGAGGGCGCCATTTCGGAGCGCGAGAAGCGCGGCGAGACGGTGGAGAATCATTTCGTTTCGCTCGACGAGGCCGAGATCACCGGCGCCGAACTGCGCCAGCGCACCGCGCAGGTGACCGTGCGTTTCGTCTCCAAGCTCATCACCGCCACTCGCGACAAAGAGGGCAAAGTGATCGACGGCAATGTCGAGAAGGTCAGCGACGTAACAGATATCTGGACCTTCGCCCGCGACGTCACCTCGCGCGATCCGAACTGGAAGCTGGTCGCCACCGAAGCCGGACAATGAACGCATGCAGGCGGTCGATCTCCGCTCCGCTGTTCAATTCGGATTTCCTCTTCAGCGCTTGAGCGCCGGCCTTGTCGCGGCCGCGGCCATGCTTGGGCTGATCGCGGCGCCGCCGGCGGCCGCCGCGAAGAAATTACGGCACCATCACAAAGCGCATCACGCCCTGCTGAATCTGCGCCACGCTCAGGTCACGCCGCTGAGTTTTGCTGCGCTCAACGGCTGGAACGAAGATGACCAGGCCGCCGCCTTCAAGGCGTTCTTGAAAAGCTGTGATGCGATACGCCATGCCACGCCGGCGATGCGGCGGAAACGGCCGATCTACGGCGGGCTCTACAAGGCGTGCCAGCGTGCGCTTGCCGCCGGTACGCTGGACCGCGCGGCCGCGCGCAAGTTCTTCGAGGACAATTTCAAACCGGTGCGCATTGCGCCCGCGGGCGAAACGGAAGGCTTCTTCACGGGCTATTACGAAACCGAATTTGCCGGTTCGCGCTTTCCCAGCGACAAGTTCACCGTGCCGCTCTACCGGCCGCCGAAGAAGTTGCTCGGGCGCAGCACGGTCTTCGGGCAATACAACCGCGCCAAGATCGAGGATGGCGTGCTCGCCGGCAAAGGCCTCGAGATCTGCTGGATCAAAGATCCGATCGATGCCTTCTTTGCGCAGATTCAGGGTTCAGCGCGCGTCAAGCTCGATACCGGCAAGGTGATGCGGCTCAACTACGTCGCCAGCAACGGCAAGCCTTACTATCCGGTCGGACGGGATCTGATCCAGCGCGGAATCGTTTCGCGCGAGGACATGTCGATGGATCGCATCCGTGACTGGATGGAGGCCAATCCGGCGGAAGGCAAGGCGTTGCGGCGCAAGAACCGCTCCTACGTATTCTTCACGGATACGGGCTTGAGCGCGAACGCGGAAATCCAGGGCGCGGAGGGGGTGCCGCTGACGCCACTGCGCTCGCTCGCAGTGGACAAGCACATCCACGTCTACGGGACGCCAATTTGGGTCGAGGCCGAATTACCGATCACAAGCGAGGCGCCGGAGACGCCGTTCAACCGCCTGCTGATCGCGCAGGACACCGGCTCGGCCATCGTCGGGCCGGCGCGCGCCGACATCTTTTTCGGGCATGGCGACGGCGTCGACCATGTCGCCGGCCGCATCAAGCAGCATGGCCGTTTCGTCATGCTGGTGCCGCGCGACCTGGGCGTGAAGGGGGACACCGACATCCCGCTGCCGCGACCGAAGCCGCCGGCTCTTACGCCTGGCGACGCGACGACTTTGGCAGCGGCCAAGAAGGCGACGCCGATGCCGAAATCGCGGCCGCAAGCCGAAACGAAGGCCGAAGTACAGGTTCAGGAATGAGCGCGCGCGACCGCCGGCGCGTGTTGAGCCGTGACGAGCGCGTGCTGTGGCGCACGGTGACACAATCCATTTCACCTTTACGCGATATGCCGTTGCTTGCGTCTGAACTGGATGAAGTGGCGGATGTCGCTGTGCCGCCCGTCAAGCCACAGCGCGCGACAAAGTCAGCGCCGGTCGCTCTCAAATCACCGCCGCCACAGCCAGCCCCGCCGCTGGCGCCGCTCGGCCGGCGCATGCGTCAGCGTGTGGCGCGCGGACGCGAAGCGATCGATGCCCGCTTCGATCTGCACGGATTGACCCAAAGCGAGGCGCATGCCGAGCTCCTGCGTATCCTACGTACGGCCAGCGCGCGCGGACACCGGCTGGTACTGGTGATCACCGGCAAAGGCCGGCGCAGTGGTGAAGTTGGCGTGCTGCGCCGACAGGTGCCGCAGTGGCTGGCGCTGCCCGAGTTCCGTAGCTTTGTGATCGGATTCGAGGATGCCCATATTGCCCATGGCGGCGAGGGCGCGCTTTATGTGAGACTGCGCAAGCTGCAAAGCCGTTGATTGTTTGTTTTGTGCGGAGGTGCGGACATGGCCACCAAGCCGAAATCGGGGACGCAGAAGCCAAGTTTCAAGGAACACAAGCCCAGCAAGGAAGACCTCGAGCGCGATCTTGAAGAGGGCCTGGAGGATACGTTTCCAGCCTCCGATCCGGTGGCGGTCACCGAGCCCGCTCCTGACGACGACCCCGAATAAGCGCTGAGATTTGCCTGGCACAAGCGTGGCGCGCGATCATGCGCAACGTTGCGATCCTGGAGATGACGCCATGCGGCGGCTGACCATCTGTCTCGCGACCATCGTCGTCGGCGCGGTGTTGAGCGCTGGAGCAGCCAGCGCGCAGCCGGGCATGACGCCCACTGCGCCGAAGAAGATGATGCCTCCTGCCGAGAGGGCGCGGTTACAAGCGTGTCGGCAGAAGGCGGCGCAGCAGAACGTCAAGATGGATGAGCGCGCCAAATTCATCATGGACTGCATGAAGGAGATGGCGAAGTAGTCGCTTCGCCGGCTACGCGCGCGGCGGAAGAGATCGTCTGCGACCGGCCCGTATCGCTCTCAGGCCGCCTTGCGGCGCGGCTTTTTGTGCGTCGCCTTTTTGGCCGCGGATCGCTGCCACGAAATGACGCGACGAGCTGATGCCATTGGCCGGTCCTGAATCAATTGACGCAACCGCGAGATGCTCAGCCAAATGCCGAGCAGTTCCCGTTCGATGGCGTCGTGCGGGTCGTCGTCAATCGGATCGTCGCTGACCACCGGCGGCTGGATTTGCGCCTGATTTCTGAGGGCCGCTGGCTTGCGGTGCTTGCGCATGATTTTGGCTCCCGTCGGGGGCCGCGCGATGGTTTAGAAACTGCTGGCCCACAACCAAAAGAATACAGGGGTACCGATGCCTGTCAATTTATTTTTGACTTCTATTTGACACATCACGGCTCGGCGTGACGCTGAGCGGCATGATCTCCAGGCCTATGATTGGCATGCCGCCACGCAGTTCGACATCGCCGCCGCTGGCGTTGAAGATGCTGAAGTGCACATGGCCCCTAAAGCCGGGCTCAACTTGAACGCCGTGCGCGATCATGATGCCGGAGCTGGCGAGGCGTGCCATGGGGCCGGTCCGGCCGATGTAGTCCCGCGGCAGTGCGATCCGTTCCTTGGTGCTGACACGGACGGAGTGGCCGCCCTTCAGGACGAACATCTCGCCGTCGGTGAGGTCGACTTTATCGCCGGCGGTCGTGGTGAGAAAATTGTCGAGCGTGAGATCGATCGAGGCCGGCCGCACATTGGTTTCGTCGAACGGGTCGATTTCAACAATGCCGGCCTTCACCGCGCTTACAATCTGATGATTGACCAGCACAGCGACGCCGAACGGCCGCGCATATTCGTCGACTGTCTTGGCGCGCCTGCGCGTTGCGCCTGCGCGCGAAAACGATGCCCGCAACCAATAGTCGGAGCTGTGTCCTGTGAGATGGCCGAGCTTGCCGGCCATGGCGCGCGAGATCGGCTGGCGGCCATTGACGATGTTGTTGATCGACTGGCGCGACACGCCGGTGGCTTGGCTGACCGCGACCTGATCCAACCCCAGCCGTTCGATCTCGGCTCGAAGGCGCTCGCCGGGAGTGAGTTCGTCGCCCGATACGCCGGCCGTCGCATTGCCACGGATATCCGCGGACATGGGACCTCGCTCCTCAAACGGACGCTTATTGCGCCGTCGCGGCTGGCTGTAAATCTTCTTTTGTCACTCAGGGTGACACGAATTCATCACTTGGCCGTAAAAACGCTTTAACAACAGTAGTTTAACGTAGGTTGCGTGATTTACCAATCGAGCATTAGGAGAACTTGCGGACTCGGGCGTGCCGCGGAACGATCGGATTTCTGAGGCCGCGCCAAAGCCTCGAGGAACAGCAGCTCAGAGGATAAAGCGCGAGAGGTCGGCGTTCTTGGCCAGGTCGCCGACGTTCTTCTGCACGTAGGCGCCGTCGACCTTGAAGGCTTCGCCGTGGCGGTCGGTCGCGGTGAAGGAGATATCGTCGAGCACCCGCTCCATCACCGTCTGCAAGCGGCGGGCGCCGATGTTTTCGACACTCGAATTGACTGACACCGCAATGTCGGCGATGGCGTCGATGGCGTCCTCGGTGATGTCGAGGGTGACGCCTTCGGTGCCCATCAGCGCAATATATTGTTTGATGAGCGAGGCTTCCGGCTCGGTAAGGATGCGGCGCATGTCGTCGCGGGTAAGCGCATTCAATTCGACACGGATCGGCAGCCGGCCCTGTAATTCGGGCAACAGGTCGGACGGCTTGGAGATGTGGAATGCGCCCGACGCGATGAACAAGATGTGGTCGGTCTTCACCGGCCCGTGCTTGGTGGCGACGGTGGTGCCTTCGATCAGCGGCAGCAGATCGCGCTGCACGCCCTCGCGCGAAACGTCGGCGCCGCCACGACCTTCGCGCGCGCAGATCTTGTCGATTTCATCGAGGAAGACGATGCCATTCTGCTCGACGGTACGGATCGCGTCCTGGGTGAGCGCGTCGTCGTCAAGCAGCTTGTCGGACTCTTCGTTGACCAGGATGTTGTGGAGAATCCTTCACCGTGACGCGCCGCGTCTTGGTGCGGCCGCCACCCATCTTGCCGAAGATGTCGCCGATGGAGATGGCGCCCATTTGCGCGCCCGGCATCCCTGGAATGTCGAACATCGGCATGCCGCCGCCTTGTTGCACCTCAATCTCGATTTCCTTGTCATCGAGTTCGCCGGTGCGCAACTTCCGGCGGAAGCTTTCGCGGGTGGAGGGGCCGGAACCGGGACCGACGAGGGCGTCCAGCACGCGCTCCTCGGCGGCCAATTCGGCCTTTGCCTTCACGTCTTTTCGCCTCTTTTCGCGGGTGAGGGCGATACCGATTTCGACGAGGTCGCGCACGATCTGTTCCACGTCGCGGCCGACATAGCCGACCTCGGTGAACTTGGTGGCCTCCACCTTGAGGAATGGCGCGCCGGCAAGCCGCGCCAGGCGGCGCGAAATCTCGGTCTTGCCGACGCCGGTCGGGCCGATCATCAGAATGTTCTTGGGCAGCACTTCCTCGCGCAATTTGTCGTCGAGCTGCAGCCGCCGCCAGCGATTGCGCAGCGCGATCGCGACGGCACGCTTGGCGTCGTGCTGGCCGATGATATAGCGGTCGAGTTCGGAAACGATTTCGCGGGGGGAGAAGTCGGTCATGTACGCTCTATTCCGTGGCTCGCCTCCTCCTTCGAGATGGGCGTTGACGCGCCCTCCTCAGGATGAGGCGAGAGAGAAACCCTCATGCTGAGGAGCATCGCGAAGCGATGCGTCTCGAGCCATGAGGACGTATGGGGGTCACGTCTTCAAACTCTCGATGGTCAGGTTACGGTTGGTGTAGACGCAAATTTCCGCCGCGATGTCGAGCGCCTTGCGCACGATCGCCTCGGCGTCCATGTCGTTGTCGAGCAGCGCGCGCGCGGCGGCGAGCGCGTAATTGCCGCCGGAGCCGATGCCCATGACATTATGCTCCGGCTCCAGCACGTCGCCGGTGCCGGTGAGCACCAAAGTCACCTGGGCGTCGGCGACGATCATCATGGCTTCCAGGCGGCGCAGATAGCGGTCGGTGCGCCAGTCCTTGGCCAGCTCGACCGCGGCGCGGGTGAGCTGGCCAGGATATTGCTCGAGTTTGGATTCGAGCCGCTCGAACAGCGTGAAGGCGTCGGCGGTGGCGCCGGCAAAGCCGCCGATCACATCGCCTTTACCGAGCCGGCGAACCTTCTTGGCGTTGCCCTTGATGATGGTCTGGCCGATGGAGACTTGGCCGTCGCCGCCGATGACGACGTTGTCGCCCTTGCGGACGGTGAGGATGGTGGTGCCGTGCCAGGTGGGAAGGTCGCTCGATGACATGAGATATGGGGCCCTCGGGGTGAGGGACATGTAAGGGGCTGTGGCGGGGGATGCAAATTACGCGCGGTTTACCTTGTTGGTCGGGCTAGAGTCCGCGCCACCTGTGGCAAATCTGCCAAACCCCTGATAAAAGGCGCGCGGATCAAGGGGTTCGCGGCCTGAGCGGCTGCCCAAAGGAGCGCCTATGTCTTCCGGCAATCTGCGCACCGGCAAAGTGACGCGCAAGACCAAGGAAACCGATGTGGAGGTTGCGGTCGATCTCGACGGCGCCGGCCGGTCGCAGGTTGCGACGGGTATCGGCTTCCTCGACCACATGCTCGACCTCTTGGCGCGCCACTCCCGCATCGACATCACGGCGAAGGCGAAGGGCGACCTGCATATCGACCAGCATCACACCACCGAGGACGTCGGTATCGCGCTCGGCCAGGCGGTGAAACAGGCATTGGGCGACATGAAGGGCATCACCCGTTATGCCGATGTGCATGTGCCCATGGACGAGGCGCTGACGAGGGTTGCGCTCGACATCTCCGGGCGGCCGTTCCTGGTATTCAACGCCGAGTTCGTGCGCGACAAGGTCGGCACCTTCGACACCGAGCTGGTGCAGGAGTGGTTCCAGGCTTTCGCCATGAACGCCGGCATTACTTTGCACGTTGCTTGCTTGTACGGGACCAACGATCACCATATCGCGGAGTCGTGCTTCAAGGCGCTGGCACGAGCGCTCCGTGCGGCGATAGCGATCGACCCGCGCACCAAGGACGAGGTTCCGTCGACCAAGGGTTCGCTCGGCGGGTGAGCGTAGGGCCTTTGTCGTTGTCATCGCCAGGCTTGTCCCGGCGATCCCGAAAAGGGACGCAATGCGCTCCCAAGCGAGATGGTCGGGAGGTCTTGCGGTAAGACGGCGCTTCGCGCCTTTTGCCCGGCCATGACAAGTTGGAGTTTGATAAGTCCGATGTCCACCTACACCGTACACGAACCGCCACCGCGCAAAGGCCGAAGCGCCGATCCCGAACGCTTCTTGTTCGTGCGCGACGGGTTCCATTTCTGGGCTTTCGTGCTGGCGCCGCTGTGGCTGCTCATGCGCAAGCTGTGGCTGGTGTTTGTGCTTTTTGTCGTCGTCGTGGCCGCGGTCGAAACCGCCCTTGCGTTCTTCGCCGTTCCGGCGACCGCGAAGGCGTTTGCCGGCATTCTGATCGCGCTGCTGGTCGGCCTGGAGGCCGGCACGTTGCGGCGTTGGACGCTTGAGCGTCGAAGCTGGAAAACGCTCGGCTTTGTGGTCGGTGACGATCTCGAGGACGCGGAGCGGCGCTTCTTTGCCGAGTGGGCAGCGCGCAAGCCGACCGCTGTGGCGCCAACCCCGAGCGAGCCGCACTACGCGATGCCGGTACGGCGCGGGCCATTAACGGGCACCGACGTCATCGGGCTGTTCCCGGAGCCGGGAGGCGCGCCGTGAGCGTCGCCATTGTCGACTACGGCTCCGGCAATTTGCACTCGGCGGCCAAGGCCTTCGAACGCGCGGTGCGCGACAGCGGCCACAACCAGGCGATCGTCGTGACCCGCGATCCCGACAAGGTGGCGCGCGCTTCACGCGTGGTGCTGCCGGGCGTCGGCGCGTTCGCCGATTGCCGGCGCGGGCTCGACGACATTGACGGCATGGTGGAAGCGCTGAACGAAAACGTCTTGCAGCGCGGCGCGCCGTTCTTCGGCATCTGCGTCGGCATGCAGTTGATGGCCGAGCGTGGACGCGAATATCAGGTGACACCGGGGCTCGGTTGGATCGCCGGCGAGGTGGACAGGATCACGCCGAGCGATCCGTCCTTGAAGATTCCGCACATGGGCTGGAACACGCTCAACATGTTGACCCCGCACCCGCTGCTCGCCGATCTCGCGCTCGGGCCCGACGGCCTGCATGCCTATTTCGTGCACTCCTATGAACTGAAGACGTCGCGGCCTAGCGATCTGGTGGCGCAGGCCGACTACGGCGGCCCGCTCACGGCCATCGTGGGGCGCGACAACATGGTGGGCACGCAATTTCACCCGGAAAAGAGCCAGCGGCTGGGGCTGGCGCTGATTGCGAATTTCTTGAGGTGGTCGCCGTGATCCTTTTCCCCGCAATCGATCTGAAAGAAGGCCTTGCCGTCCGTCTTGAGCAGGGCGACATGGCGCGCGCGACCGTGTTCCACCGCGATCCCGCGGCCCAGGCCAGTGCGTTCGAAACCCAAGGCTTCGAATATCTGCACATCGTCGATCTCGACGGCGCCTTCGCCGGCAAGCCGGTGAACGCGGCGGCGGTCGACCGCATTCTGGAAAACGTCAGCATCCCGGTGCAGCTCGGCGGCGGCGTGCGCGACATGGCGACCATCGAAGCTTGGCTCGCCAAGGGCGTGACACGCGTCATCATCGGCACCGCGGCGGTGCGCGATCCGGAGCTGGTGAAGGACGCCGCGCGCCATTTCCCCAACCGCGTGGCGGTGGGGCTCGATGCGCGCGACGGCAAGGTGGCGGTGCAGGGCTGGGCGGAGACGTCGGAACTGTCAGTGCTCGATATCGCACGCCGCTTCGAGGACGCCGGCGTTGCCGCCATCATTTACACGGACATTTCGCGCGACGGTTTGCTCAAGGGCTTGAACCTCGACGCTACCATCGCGCTGGCCGAGACGATCACCATCCCGGTGATCGCGTCCGGCGGATTGGCGTCGATCGACGACATCAAGGCGCTGCTGGAGCCGCGCGCCAAGAAGCTGGAAGGCGCCATTGCCGGCCGCGCACTCTATGACGGGCGGCTCGATGCCGCCGAAGCGCTGACGCTAATGTGGCAATCGCGCGGCAAGGTGCCTGCCGGCAGCGGTGGATAGCGCGAGAGAAATGGGGCGCAATTGATCAAGCGGCTGATGATCGTGGTGCTGGCGCTGATCCTTTTGTTCGGCGCGACTCCGTTGCTGGCAGTGGTAGCCGCGGCGGCTGTCGCCGGCGTGCTCGGCTGCCCGCTCAACGAAAGCGGAGCGCACGCCTGCGTGGTGTTCGGTCGCGATATTGGAGATGCGCTGCACGTTATGTTCACCAGCCACTGGTTCGCCATGATGACGGTTCCAGTGGCAGCGATGGTGCTTGTTGTCTGGGTAATCGTCGCGCTGATATTGCTGCTGTTGCACCGCCGGCGTCAGCGTCGGCGTCAAGTGATGTAGAAAGAACGACATGTTCAAGGTTCGCGTCATTCCCTGCCTCGACGTCAAAGATGGCCGGGTAGTCAAAGGCGTCAATTTTGTCGATCTGCGCGACGCCGGCGATCCGGTAGAGGCGGCGATCGCCTATGATGCCGCCGGCTCCGACGAGCTGTGTTTTCTCGACATCACAGCGAGCCACGAGAATCGTGACACCATCTTCGACGTAGTCACACGTACGGCTGAGGCCTGCTTCATGCCGCTCACTGTCGGCGGCGGTGTGCGCACGGTGGAGGACATCCGCAAATTGCTCACCTGCGGCGCAGACAAGGTGTCGATCAACACCGCGGCGGTGGCGCGCCGCGCTTTCGTGAAGGAAGCGGCGGAGAAGTTTGGCGACCAGTGCATCGTGGTGGCGATCGACGCCAAGAAGGCATCGCAGCCCGGCACGCCGGAGGCCTGGGAGATTTTCACCCATGGCGGGCGCAACCCGACGGGGCTCGATGTGGTTGACTATGCGCGCGAGGTGGTGGCGCTCGGTGCCGGCGAGATCCTGCTCACCTCCATGGACCGTGACGGCACCAAGACCGGCTTCGACATCGCGCTCACCCGCGCGGTGGCCGACGCCGTCACCGTGCCGGTGATCGCCTCGGGCGGGGTTGGGACGCTCGAGCACATGGTGGAGGGCATCCGCGACGGGCACGCCACCGCGGTGCTGGCGGCCTCGATCTTCCATTTCGGGCAGCATTCGGTGCGCGAGGCCAAGGAATATATGGCCAAAGCCGGTCTGCCGATGCGGCTGGACCCCTGATTTGCGCATTCCGGGCCGGCAAAGATCGCGGGCCGGGGCGGAATGACGCGCGCGGCCAGGGGTGCTAAACCCCCGCCTCGAAGGAACCCGGAAATGAGCCAATTCACTCTGTCGGACCTCGAAAAGCGGGTGCAAGAACGCGCTCAGCGAAGCGCGACCAAATCCTACACTCGCGCGCTGATCGACAAGGGCGTCGCCCACTGCGCCAAGAAACTGGGTGAGGAGGCCTTCGAGACCGCCATCGCCGCGGTGCAGGAGGACAAGGGACGGCTCGCCTCGGAGGCCGCCGATCTTCTCTATCACCTGCTTGTGCTTTTGCAGGCGCGCGGCGTGACGTTGGCTGAGGTCGAGGCTGAGCTTGCGAAACGGACGGCACAGAGTGGCCACGAAGAGAGGGCCAGCCGCTCGCGCGCCTGATCGGTATTCGTGATGGAACAACGCACCGAAGAAATCGTCTCGCCTTACCGCACGTTCTCACGCGCGGAATGGGCCGAGCTGCGGCAAGACACGCCGATGACGCTGACCCCGGGGGAGGTCACGCGACTGCGCTCGCTCCATGACCGGCTCGACATGAGCGAGGTCGAGGAAATCTATCTGTCGCTGTCGCGCCTGTTATCGATGTATGTGGCGGCGACGCAAAGGCTGTTCATCGCGCAGGAGCGCTTCCTCAGCACCGAAGACGTCAAGATGCCGTACGTCATCGGTGTCGCCGGTTCGGTGGCGGTCGGCAAATCGACGACCGCGCGCGTGCTGCAGGCTTTGCTCGCGCGCTGGCCCAACGTGCCCAAGGTCGATCTCGTGACCACCGATGGCTTCCTTTATCCGAACACCATTCTCGAGCGGGAAGGCCTGATGGAGAAGAAGGGCTTTCCCGAAAGCTACGACCTGCCCGCGCTGCTGCGCTTCCTGACAGAGGTGAAGGCGGGCAAGCGGCCGGCGCGAGCGCCGATCTATTCGCATCTGATCTACGACGTCATCCCCAACCAATGGGTCGAGGTCGACCGGCCGGACATTCTCATCGTCGAAGGCTTGAACGTGTTGCAGACCGGGCGGCTGCCGAAGGACGGCAAGGCGATTCCGTTCGTGTCGGACTTCTTCGACTTTTCCGTCTATCTCGACGCGGACGAGGACGTGCTGAAATCGTGGTACGTCGACCGTTTCTTGACGCTGCGCAGCACCGCTTTCCGCGATCCGAAATCATATTTCCATCGCTATTCGAGCCTGTCGGACGAGGAAGCGGTCGAGACCGCTGCCGGCATCTGGGAGCGCATCAATCTCGTGAACCTGCACGAAAACATCCTCCCGACGCGGCAGCGCTCGGATCTGATTTTGAAGAAGAGCGAAAGCCATATGGTCGAGCAGGTTTCGCTGCGGAAGCTTTAGCCGATACGCACCGCCTTGGATTGCTGTCATGGCCGGGCTTATCCCGGCCATATCCGCTTGTGAATATTGCAAAGTCGCCAAGACGTGGATGCCGGCACATAGCGTGCAAAGCACGCCATTCTTTAGACGGCTATGGCCGGAGATGGTGAAATAGAGGCCGCGACGGATTTGTGATTTACGCGGCGCGGCGGCTCGGATCGAAATGCTCGAGATAGCGCGCGCTGATCACCGACACCGGCAGCACGATCAGCACGTCGGTGGTGCCGAATTCGTAGTCGACGACCGCACCGTCGCCGACGTAAGCGCCGAGCCGCAAGTAACCCTTGATCAGCGGCGGCAACAGGCGCAGCGCGGCCTTGGGATCGATCACCTCTTTCGACAGCCGGTTCATCTCCACATAGCGTTCCGTCAACGCGCCAGCGCGCCATTCTTCCGGCGCACGCGCATAATGATGCAGGAACGACAGCGGCAGCGCGAGTTGCTTGGGCTCGACGCCGTCGAGGCTGGCGCAGCCGATCATGACATCGCAGCGGTTCTGCAGGAGGTAAGCGTGAATTCCGTGCCAGAGCAGCTCGACCGTGCGTTTGTTGCGGTAGGGTGCGAGCACGCACGAGCGGCCAAGCTCGAGGAATTGCAGGTTGTCGTGGCGCGTGAGCAGGCCGCCGATGTCGAATTCGCCGGCAGTGTAAAAACCGCCATGGTCTTCAGCTAGCGACTGCCTCAGCAGCCGGTAGGTGCCGACGACGGCCGGCTTGCCGGCGTGGGTATCGCGAGCCGCGTGGTCGAACACCAGAAGGTGGTCGCAGATCGGGTCGTAACCATCGACGTCACGACGGGCGAACAGTCGGCCCGGATTGGGAATGGCCGAGCCCTCCTGGTAGAATACGCGGTAACGCAGCTTCTGGGCCTGGCGAACTTCCGCCGCGGTCCGCGCCAGGCGCACCTCCAGCGATCCGACCCGGCCGAGACTCTGTGAGGGCCTGTGGGCGCGTGCCGCCCACGACTGCAACCCGCCATAGGCCTGCAGCGAGGACAGCAGACGCTGCCCGCCCACTCCGGCCGGTGCCGCACGGAAGCGCTCCAGCAATCGACGCGGCGGGTCGTAGGGGAGGCGGCTTGCCATTGGGAGTCCTTTGCGGCGCGGTAGTGGGAAACCTGCAGACAAATTCAGGCCAGCGAATCAGCGGTCTACCGCTGGCGGCATCCCTACATCATGGGCTGAATACGAAATTATGACAGCGTGCGGAAGCCCGCTCAAGCTGAGGTCTTAAGAGCAGTAGGTGGCTGTGGAATGGCTGAAATTGCCTCGCTCAGCCGTTCGCGCGCAAGCGGCTTGACCAGCAGCCCATTCATGCCGGCTGCTAGGCACGCGGCGCGGTCCTTCTCGGAAGCGTTGGCGGTAAGCGCCAATATGGGCGTTGGTCTTTGACCGACGTCCTCGGCTTCGGCGGCGCGGATGCGGAGCGCGGCTTCCAGCCCGTCCATGCCCGGCATCTGCAAATCCATCAACACCAGATCGAACGGTATGCCCGCCGCGTAGGCCGTGCTCCAAGCCGCGATCGCGGTATCGCCGTCGCCGACGATCGTCGGCCGGTGGCCAAGACGAATGAGCAGCGCGCGGGCGAGCAGCGCATTGATTTCGTTATCCTCGGCGACCAGGATCGAAAGTGGCCTCTCCGGTCCAGCCTGCGCCACATCGCCGTCCGCCTCGGGCGCGAGCGGTGGGGCAAGCTCGAAACGGTTGTCGCTGAGGCGCGCCGCGAGCGATACGGCGCGCACTGGTTTGATCAGATAGCCGGTGAAGCCGGCCGTCTTCAGCGCCGGCAGCTCATGACGATCGCCGGGTGCGATTAGAACGATCCGCTGCGGTACGGTTTGAATCTTCGGCGCGAGCGCTGAGGCGATCGCGATGTCCACCAGCACCGCATCGAACGGCTGATCGGCAAACCGCGCCGAGGCGGGCTGCGTATCGTGCGCGATCGTGACGCTCGCTCCCCATCCGCCGAGCCGGCGCGCCAGCAAGGAGGCTTCGACCTCGGAGGAGGACACGATCAGCATGGACTTGTTGTCGAGATCGGGCGCGGCGAAGGACCGTTCGGTGTCGTCGACAGCCTGTAGCGGCATCGTAAAGCTGAAGTCGGCGCCGACGTCGGGCTCGCTCTCAAGCGTGATCGTGCCGCCCATGCGCTCGACGATGCGCTTTGAGATGGCGAGCCCCAACCCGGTACCGCCGAATTTGCGGGTGGAAGAACCGTCGGCCTGCTCGAAGTCGCGGAAAATGCGCGTCTGATTTTGCGGTGCGATGCCGATACCCGTGTCTCGTACCGAAAAACGAATGGCGTCTTCGAATTCGTCTGGCTCGACGATGACGGCGACGCCGCCTCTTTCGGTGAACTTGATGGCGTTGCCGGCGAGATTGAGCAGCACTTGACGCACGCGCGCCGGGTCGCCGACGAGCATGGCGGGCAAGCGGTCATCAACGAACGAGGCGATCTCGATGCCTTTTGCTTGCGCGCGCGGGGCCAGCAATTCGACGGTTTCCTCGACCAGCGGCAACAGCGCAAAGGGGCGCGACTCTATTTCGAGCTTGCCGGCTTCAATCTTCGAGAAATCGAGGATTTCCTCAATCAGCGTCAGTAACGTTTCGCCCGAGGTTTTCGCCGCCTTGACATAGGTGTGCTGTTCGGGAGTGAGCGAGGTGTCGAGCAATAGGTCGGTCATGCCGAGCAGGCCGTTGAGCGGCGTGCGGATCTCGTGGCTGACTGTGGCGAGGAAGCGCGACTTTGCGAGATTGGCCGCTTCCGCCTGATCGCGTGCGAGGGCGAGCGCCTGCTCGGCCTCGACGCGGCCGGTCACGTCGCGGCCAACGCCTTGGACCTCGCTGCCATTCTCGGTGCGTACCGGCACTTCGCGCCACGCGATCCAACGCGCACCCATGCCGTTTTCGATCTTCTGGTCGTGTATACGGGTGCCGTCGGTGAGCACCGCCACCGCGCCCTGTTCGAGCACCGGCAGATCGCTCACCCTGCCGATCAACGTATCGCGGCCACGACCGGCGAGCGCACAGAATGCGTCGTTTGCGTAAGTGATGTGACCTTCGCCGTCGCGCCGCACGATGAGATCACCCTGCGCCTCCAACAGGCTGCGCGCGCGTTCTTCCGCCTCGCGCAGTTCCCATTGCTGATCGGCCAATTCCTCCACCCGCGCTTCGAGCCAGCGCAGGTTCCGCCGCAGGGAGCGGCGGCGGATGAGCAGATAAGCGATTACTGTGCAGGCCATGGCAAACAGCGCGGCGATACCGGTCGCGTAAGCGTTGGCGTCGTAGGTGGCCGACTGCAAGCGGGTGCCGAAAAAGAATCCGATCATGCCGGAGATCACCGAAAGCGTGACCACCACCGAACGGCCGAACAGCACCAGCGCGGCCCGGTTACGAGCACGCTCGCGTCTCTCCGCCGTGATGGATTTTGCCTTCGAGCGCATAATACCCCATGGCCAGACGCAGACGTTGCGACGTCCGCGCGCCGCCCGCGTGGCCGCACATTCATCTATTATCTGGGGCCCGTATTGTTGCGATTCCATTCTTTGAACGGGCGCGGCCGGTGCTGGCACGCCGAGATGGTGAATACGGGGTTAACGGGGGCAACTAGACGTGGGCGGCGATCTCGGGAGTGCGGGCGCCACGTCGTATCGCACAAGCAACGCAGCGGCATCTGCCGATGCCGATGTCACCAACGCCGGCAGCGGAAGGATAAGCGTGCGTGTCATGGCAACCTCCCCGGGCTCGCGCGATCAGGTTCGCGCACGAGGATACAAAAACCGTCATGCTTAATCGCTTGCTAAATTGCCGGAGTTGACCGGCTCTAACCGGACTGCGCACCGAAATAAAGCGCTAGGCCGCGCGGCGTACTTCGTCGGTGAGCGCGCGATAGGACAGCGCTTCGGCGAGATGGACGCGGCCGACCTTTGCCGCGCCGTCGAGATCGGCGAGCGTGCGGGCGACGCGCAAGACACGGTGGTAGCCGCGCGCGGACAACTGCATGGCGTCGGCGGCGTCGCGCAATAGGGTGAGCCCGGCGCCGTCGCGGCGCGCGACTTCCTCCAGTACCGGCCCGGCGGCTTGCGCATTGGTGCGCACTCCGTCGAGCCCCATAGCGGCGTAGCGTTCGAGCTGCGTGTCGCGGGCGCGCGCGACACGAGCGGCGACCTCTCGGCTGCCTTCCGACGGCGGCGGTAGGATGAGATCGGCCGCGGTCACGGCGGGCACTTCGATATGCAGGTCGATGCGGTCGATGAGTGGGCCGGACAGCCGCGCCTGATAGTCGGCCGCGCAACGGGCATTGGCGCCGCGCCGGCAGATGAAGCCGGGGTCGCTGGCACGTCCGCAGCGGCAGGGGTTCATGGCGGCGACCAGCATGAAGCGCGCCGGGTAGGTGATGCGATGATTGGCGCGCGCAATCGCGACCTCGCCAGTCTCCAGTGGCTGGCGCAATGAATCGAGCACCTGGCCCGAAAATTCCGGCAATTCGTCAAGGAAAAGAACGCCGTTGTGGCTGAGCGAAATCTCGCCCGGCCGCGCGCGCATGCCGCCGCCGACCAGCGCCGGCATTGAAGCGGAATGATGGGGGCTCCGGAACGGGCGACGATTGGTCAGCGCGCCGCCTTCGATCTCGCCGGCGACCGAGGCGATCATCGACACTTCCAGAAGTTCGGTTGGCGTCAGCGGCGGCAGGATCGAAGGCAGACGCGAGGCCAGCATCGACTTGCCAGAGCCGGGTGGGCCGACCATCAGCAGGTTATGCCCGCCGGCGGCTGCCACTTCGAGCGCGCGCTTGGCACTTTCCTGGCCTTTGATATCTGCAAGGTCGAGCGCTGCGCCGTCGAACTCGCGGACCTTGGGCTGCGGGCGCGAGAGCACCTGCATACCGCGGAAATGGTTGGCGAGCTGGATCAGCGAATGGGCCGCGACGATGTCGATTTCCGGGCTGGCCCAGGCGGCTTCCGCGCCGCAGGCGGCCGGGCAGATCAGGCCTTGCCCGCGCGCATTAGCGCCGATTGCCGCCGGCAAGACTCCCGCCACCGCGGCAATCGAGCCGTCGAGGCCCAACTCACCCAGCACCGTGAAGCCGGCGATGGCGTCTTGGGGAATCGCGCCGATCCCCGCCATCAGCCCGAGAGCGATCGGCAGGTCATAGTGGCTGCCTTCCTTCGGGAGGTCGGCCGGGGCAAGGTTGACGGTAATGCGACGCGCCGGCAGCGCCAAACCGGAGGCGACGAGCGCCGCGCGCACGCGTTCCTTGGCCTCCGACACCGCCTTGTCGGGCAGGCCGACGATGTTAAAGGCCGGCAGACCGGGCGCGACCTGCACCTGCACGTCCACGGCACGGGCCTCGATGCCCTCGAAGGCAACCGTCGAGACGTGCTGCACCATGGCTTGTCCTCGCCCTCGGCCCTACAACCCTAGGAGGTAGGATAGCGGTTCCTGGGAACAGGTACAAGAACATTTGCAGAACAAAACGACTCGCCTTAGGATATTTTTAACGGCCCGCTGGAGGGAGGTCCAAATGATCGACGCGATGACTGTGGCGCAAGAACTCGAGCAGGCACGCTCGATCCGTCTGGCGGCTGAGGCCGCCAGCAGCGACGTGGAGCAACTGCTGTGGGAGATGCGACGCGGACCGGCGGTCTGGCAGCGCCTGGCCCTGACCGAAGGCGCGGATGAGTTGCGGCTGGTGGTCGAGGCGCCGCCCCATCCATTAGCGCTAGCGGCCTGAACGCATCTTCTCGATCTTGTCCCAGATAAGCGCCGCGATGTCGGCGCCGCCAAACTTCTTGATGGCGCGAATCCCGGTTGGCGACGTCACGTTGATCTCGGTGAGATTGCCGTCGATAACGTCGATGCCGACGAACAGCAGCCCGCGGTCGCGCAGCGTCGGGCCGATGGTCTCGCAGATTTCACGCTCGCGCGGGCTCAATTCGGTCGCAGCCGGCGCGCCCCCGCGCACCATGTTGGAGCGCAAATCGTCGGGTGCCGGAATGCGATTGACCGCGCCAACGCATTCGCCGTCGACCAGAATGATGCGTTTGTCACCGTGCTTGATGTTGGGCAGGAATGCCTGCACCACCCATTGCTCGCGGAAAACATTGGCGAACATGTCGTAGAGCGAGCCAAAATTGAGATCGTCGTGGGTGACGCGGAATACCGCGCCGCCGCCATGCCCGTAGAGCGGCTTCATCACGATGTCGCCGTGCTTGGCGCGGAACGCCTTGATCTCTTCCAGGTCGCGGGTGATCAGCGTCGGCGGCATGAGCTGCGGAAACTCGGTGACCATCACCTTTTCCGGTGCGTTGCGCACGCTGGCCGGATCGTTGACCACCAGCGTCTTGGGATGGATACGCTCGAGCAGGTGAGTGCTGGTGATATAGGCAAGATCAAAGGGCGGGTCCTGGCGCAGCAGAACCACATCGAATTCGCTGAGCGCCACGCGCCTCGGGTTAGAAAGCGTGAAGTGATCGCCCTCGACGTCGCGTACCTCCAAGCCTTGCACGCCGGTGAACACCTTCCCGTCAAGCAAGGCGAGCCGGTCGGGGGTATAATAACTGAGCATGTGGCCGCGCTTCTGCGCCTCCAGGAGCAACGCGAAGGTGGAATCGCCTTTGATGTTGATCCGCTCGATCGGATCCATTTGGACCGCAACGTTCAAGGCCATGATTGCTATGCCTGGGGAAGATTTAAGGAAAACAAAGCGTTAACGTTTCTCACGCACACTGCCGAAAGGAACGGGTGTCGCTGGGGGCAAGGGTGTTTCCTTGACTTTGCCGAAGCTTTCGATTGCAGCCAAGCTCTATGTCATCTTTGCGCTGCTGGCCACAGCGATCGTGGCGCTGATGCTTATCGGCATCGCCCAAATGCATGCCATGGGCGCCTTGACGGCTGAAGGTCAGCGTTTCGGCTGGACCTCGTGGGCCTTTCTCGGCTTCGCGCTGATGGCGGCGCTGGGCGCTGCGGCTGGCATGGCGGGCATCTGCCGTTCCGTGACCGGACCGCTCGCCGTCGTAACTCGCGTCACCGAGCAAGTGGCGGCCGGGAGCGCCAACCTGGAAATCCCCTACACCGAGCGTGGCGACGAGATCGGCGCGCTGGCCCGATCGATCGCGGTGTTTCAAGACGCGATGCAGCACGTCAAGGAGCTGAGCGAGAAGATCGTCGAGGATTCCGAGGCGGCACAGCTCGGCCAGGGACGGATTTCGGATGAGGTTGCGCACTTTTCCAGCGACGTCGAGAACACCCTGGTCGCGCTCGGCCGCATCAGCGACCAGATGCTAGCGGCGTCGACCCAGCTTGCGAGCGCAGCCGACGATGCCGCCAACAAGACGACGCGCGCGGCGACGGCCTCGGCGGAAGCCTCGAGCAACGTGCAAGATATCGCGTCCGCCGCTGACGAGCTGTCGGCTTCCGTCAACGAGATCGACCGCCAGGTCGCGCAGTCCAACACCATCGCCGGCAAGGCGGTGAGCGAAGCCACGCGCACCAATCTCGCGGTCCAGGAATTGGACGAGGCCGCCAAGCGTATCGGCGACGTCGTCAAGCTGATCACCGACATCGCCGAACAGACAAATCTATTGGCGCTCAACGCGACCATCGAAGCGGCGCGCGCCGGCGAAGCCGGCCGCGGCTTTGCGGTCGTCGCGGGCGAAGTCAAGGCGCTAGCCGGACAGACCAGCCGCGCCACCGAAGAGATCGCGACTCAGATCACCGGCATGCAGCGCGCCACCGAGCGTTCGATTGATGCAATCACGTCGATCGAGACCATCATCCGCGAAATCGGCGAGATCAGCGGCGCCATTGCCGCGGCGGTCACGCAGCAGGGCGCGGCGACGCAGGAAATCGCCCGTAGCGTCGAGATCGCCGCCCAGCGCACCAGGGACACTGCCAACGAAGTGAATCTGGTGGGGACCGCCACCGACGGCACCCGCGACAGCGCCGGTGCCGTAAAGAGCGTGGCCGATGACCTCGGCGCGGTTGCTGCCCGCATCCGCGGTCAGGTCGACGAGTTCTTCGAGCGGCTGAG
This sequence comes from uncultured Pseudomonadota bacterium, assembly GCA_963732895.1. Lineage (GTDB taxonomy): Bacteria > Pseudomonadota > Alphaproteobacteria > Rhizobiales > Xanthobacteraceae > Pseudolabrys. The sequence continues at coordinate 834,626 of CAVTBG010000015.1, forward strand.
CGCTTAAGAAACTCACATCCCAAACGCAGCCGGAATGTGCCTCGGCATCTTGCCCGGTACGACCAGAATAACGTCGAAGCGGAAGTCGCGCAGGTTGCCTTGGCCGAATGCGGCCAGCCAGGCCTCGGCTGCCGCGGCAATGCGCTGCTGCTGACGGGGACTGATCGATTCCGCCGCCGCGTCGAAATCGGCGCGCGCCTTCACCCCGACGAAGATCAGCAGGTGCTTGCGGCGCGCCACGATATCAATCTCGCCGGCCGGACTCCGCCAGCGCCGTGCCAGAATGCGGAAGCCCTTTGCGACCAGTAAAGCGGCGGCGCGGCTTTCCGCCGAAATGCCGACGCGGAACGCGGCCTGACGCTCCGGCCGCGGCGGCTGTTTGCCCAGCGTAGACGGCTTGGGCCGCGGGGCTTTCGGTTCATCGCCCACCATTGCCGTCCTCTTTGCTCAGTTCAAGCGCGCGCTGATAGACCTCGCGGCGCGGCCGGCCGGTGGCGAGCGCCACTTCGGCAACGGCGTCTTTCATCGAGACTCGTGCAAGCGCCCTGCGTAGCAACGCATCGACGTCGCTGTCGTTACTACCCTCGTCAACAGGAGGCGCCACGACGATGACGATCTCGCCGCGGGTCTCGGCGCCGTGAGCGTAGTCATGCGCAAGCGTTGCGAGGTCGCCGCGGCGCACCTCCTCATGCAGTTTGGTGAGTTCGCGGCAGACCGCGGCCACGCGTGCCCCTAAGCCGGACGCAAGATCGGCGAGCGTGGCGGCAAGCCGCGGCCCGCTTTCATAGAACACGAGCGTCGCCGGCACAGCAGCGAGCGTGGCGATGCGCTTCTGCCGGGCGACCTGCTTGGGCGGCAAGAAGCCTTCGAACAAGAAGCGGTCGGTCGGCAGGCCGGCGACAGATAACGCCGTGAGCAACGCGGACGCGCCGGGCAAGGCCGTGACCTTGTGTCCGGCATCGCGGGCTTCGAGCGCCAGCTTGTAGCCTGGATCGGAAATGAGCGGTGTGCCGGCGTCGGAAACCAGCGCTACGGCCTGGCCCGCGGCCAGCCGCGTCAACAGCTTCGGGCGCGCCTCGGCGGCATTGTGCTCGTGATAGGGCGTCAGCGTCGTGGTGATGCCGTAGCGCTCGGTCAGACGGCGAGTGACGCGGGTATCTTCGCAGGCGATGACGTCGGCGCCCGCCAGCAGTTCGAGCGCGCGCAGGCTGATGTCACCGAGGTTCCCGATTGGGGTTGCGACCAGATAGAGCCCCGGCGTTGGTTTCGGTGCTTCGATCGTAGCGCCAAGCGCTCCATAGCGGCTTGGTTGTGCTCCCGATGCCGAACGTCCAACATTCCTGTCAGCATTTTTGGCCCTGGTCATGCCGCCCAGTGTAACCAAGGGCCGTGATGCGCGCTATCCTTGCGGCGAATTCCCTTTCTTTTTCATTGCTTTAACTTTTGCAGGACATTATGCGAGATTATGGTTACGAAAGCTTTGGGGGCGTGTTGTCTGGGGGAGCGGCTGTTTGAGGGGACCCGGCGCAACAATGAGGGATTGCTGATGCGCGGATTGCGCGGCTTAACCGCGGCGGTTTGTGTCGCCGCAGCGGCGGCCTTCTTGTCGTCTTGCACCAACACTCAGCTCGATCAGATCGGAGCCGGGACGCCGGGCGCGCCGGCGGCGCCGCAACCTCAGGCGACCATTGGCACCGGTCAAATCCGGGTCGGGCTGATCCTGCCGTTGTCGGCGCCCGGCAATGCCGGCGTTGCAGCGCAATCGATGAAGAACGCCGCGCAGATGGCGCTCGACGAGTTCAAGAATCCGAACATCCAGCTTCTGGTGAAGGACGACGGCGGCAATGCGCAGTCCGCTCAGGCCGGCGCCCAGCAGGTGATGAGTGAGGGTGCCGAGATCATCGTCGGCCCGTTGTTCGCGCAAGCAGTTAGGGCAGTGGGTGCGATGGCGCGCCCGCGCAACGTTCCGGTGATCGCCTTCTCCACCGACGCCAGTGCGGCCGGCCCCGGCGTCTATCTGTTGAGCTTCTTGCCGGAGACCGACGTCAAGCGCATCGTCGACTACCAGATTTCGCGCGGCAAACGCTCGTTCGCCGCGCTGTTGCCGGACAATGCCTATGGCTCGGTCGTGCAGGCGGCATTCCAGCAGGAAGTGTCGCGGCGGGGCGGCCGCATTCTGGCGATCGAGAAATATCCGCTCGATCCGTCGGGGCTCGCGCGGTCGGTGCACCGGGTGGCGCAGGTGGCGCACCGGGTCGACAGCATCTTCATTCCCGACAATGGCGATACGGTCGCCAAGGTGGTGAGTGCGCTCGTCGCCGATCATGTGAATTTGCGGCGCGTTCAGTTGCTCGGCACCGGCCTGTGGGATGACCAACAAGTCTTCGCCGATCGAGAACTGCAAGGTGGCCTCTATGCGGCGCCGGAATCGGGCGGCTTCCGCAATTTCGCGGCGCGCTATCGCGCCCGCTTTGGGCAGGAGCCAGTGCGCACCGCGACGCTCGCCTATGATGCGGTGGCGCTGATCGCCGCGCTGGCGAAGACGCAAGGCGTGCAGCGCTTTAGCACCCAGATCCTGACCAACGCCTCCGGTTTTGCCGGCATCGACGGCATCTTCCGCTTCCGCCGCGACGGCACCAACGACCGCGGTCTCGGGGTACTGCGGGTGACGCCGAGCGGCGGCCAGGTGGTGAGCCCGGCGCCAAGGTCATTCAGGCCAGGGACTTGAAAGTCAGGCGGCTAAATCCGCCACTACCGCGTCGAGCACGGGAAAACCGGCCTGCGTCACGCGCAGGCGTCCATTGCTGGTGGTTTCCACCGCGCCTTCCTCAAGCAATATGGCAACGCGCTTGGGGTCGATCTCGCGTCCGCACAGCGCGGTATAGCGTCCGGGCTCGATGCCTTCGGCGAGCCGCAGACCCATCAGCAGGAACTCATCGGCTGTCTCATTGGGCGTAAGCTTTTCGTCGACGATGAGACCAGTGCCACCCGCTTCCACTCGCATCAGCCAGCTTTCCGGGCGCTTCTCAGTTTCAGTGGCGTAGCGGCGGCCATCGAGCGTGAGCCTTCCATGGGCGCCGGGGCCGATGCCGGCATAGTCGTGACCACGCCAGTACACGAGATTGTGCCGGCATTCCGCGCCAGGCCGGGCGTGATTTGAAACCTCGTACGCGGGCAGTCCGGCTTCGGCGCAGACGCTTTGCGTCAGATCGTAGAGATCGCGGGCAAGGTCCTCATCGGGGACGATCAGCTTACCGGCTTTGGCGAGGCCGAAGAACGGCGTGCCCGGTTCGATGGTCAGCTGGTAGAGCGAGAGGTGTTCCGCCGCTTCGGCGATGGCGCGCTTGAGCTCGGCGGACCATGACGCGAGCGATTGGCGCGGGCGCGCATAGATCAGGTCGAACGAATAGCGATCGAAGATCGAGCGCGCGACGGCGACTGCCTCCAGGGCTTCCTCAGCGTTGTGCAGGCGGCCGAGCTCTTTCAGCACGGCGTCGTCGAGCGACTGCACGCCAAGCGAAACGCGGTTGACGCCGGCGGCGCGATAGCCGCGAAAGCGCGTGGCTTCGACGCTCGACGGATTGGCTTCCAGCGTCACCTCGACATCGGGCGCGATGGTCCAATGTTTAGCAATCGCGTCGAGTACTGCTTGTACCGATGAGGGTTGCATCAGTGACGGCGTTCCGCCGCCGAAAAAGATGCTCGAGACGGTGCGGCCGGAGATGCGCGCGGCGGTATTGGCGATCTCGGTTTCAATGGCACGCACAAAACGCGCTTCGTCGATGCCGTTGTGGCGGACGTGGCTGTTGAAGTCGCAATAGGGGCACTTCGACAGGCAGAACGGCCAGTGCACATAGACGGCAAAAGGCTGGACGGCGAACGGCTCGGTGCGCGTGGTTAATGACATGTTAATCAGTATGACTGCGTCGCGCGCAGCGGGCCAGCGCGAAGGTAAGTTCCCTGCGAGAGTTGATTAAAATTGTAACGATCGCGCGCAGCCGCAAGAGGGGCGCTATTTCAGGCACGCCTCGGCCAGCTTTACGAAGGCCCGCGCCCGGTGGGAAAGGCCCTTTCCCTTCGGTGGCAGGCCGTGCTTCTCGTCCGCGCTCATCTCACCAAAGGTGGCGCCGAAGCCGTCGGGGCGGAACAACGGGTCATAGCCGAATCCCTTGTCGCCGCGCGGCGGCCAGGCCACCACGCCGTCGACGCGACCCTCGAATTCTTCCACATGGCCATCGGGCCAGGCGAGACACAGCGCGGCGATGAAGTGCGCGCGCCGCTGCGCCGGCGTCTTGGCGCCGCGTTCGATCAGAAGTGTCTGGATGCGGTTCATGGCGGCGCGGAAATCCTTGTCGGGTCCGGCCCAACGCGCCGAATGGATGCCAGGTTCTCCGCCGAGAGCCTCGACCACCAGCCCAGAGTCGTCCGCAAAGGCAGGTTTGCCGGTGGCCTTGGTAGCGGCCTCCGCCTTGATGCGCGCATTGGCGGCAAACGTCGTGCCGGTTTCTTCCGGCTCCGGCAGCCCGAGCTCGCCGGCGGATTGCGCCTCGATGCCATAGGGCGCCAGCAGCTCGCGCATCTCGCGCCGCTTGCCGGGATTGTGCGTAGCGATGACGACGGGGCCGATAAGTTTTCTAGCCATCTGTTTCCTTATCCCTCCCCGCTTGCAGTCGAACTCAGGTTTACCTGAGTTCGACCAGTCAATAATCGGCCGAAGTCGGATTTATCCGACTTAGGCTGGAGGGTGGCGCGCGCAGCGGGCCGGGTGGGGGCTCTGTGTGTGAGTGAGGCTGACCCACCCCGATCGCGCTAGCGGCGAGATCGACCCCCCTTCAGGGGAGAGATGAAGAAGGTCAGGCCACCGCCAGCTTCTGCAAATCCACCAGCTTGCCGATGCCTTTGCGCGCGAGTCCGAGCAGCATCATGAACTGGTCCTCGCTGAACGCGATCCTCTCGGCGGTGGCCTGGATTTCCACGATGTTGCCGGCGCCGGTCATGACGAAGTTGGCGTCGGTCTCCGCTTCCGAATCCTCGGCGTAGTCGAGATCGAGCACCGCGGTATTCTTGTAGACGCCGCACGATACAGCCGCGATGTGGTCGCGCAGCACCTGGCCGTTCTTGAACATGTCGCGCGACTTCATCCAGGTGAGGCAGTCCGACAGCGCCACCCAGGCGCCGGTGATCGAGGCGGTGCGGGTGCCGCCGTCGGCCTGGATCACATCGCAGTCGATGGTGATCTGCCGCTCGCCCAGCGCGGCCAAGTCGACCACGGCGCGCAAGGAGCGGCCGATCAGCCGCTGGATCTCGACTGTGCGGCCGCCCTGCTTGCCGGCCGAGGCCTCGCGGCGGGTGCGCTCGGACGTGGCGCGCGGCAACATACCGTACTCAGCGGTCACCCAGCCGCGCCCTTGGCCCTTGAGCCAGGGCGGCAGTCGCTCCTCGAGGCTCGCCGTGACCAGCACATGGGTGTCGCCGAATTTCACGAAACAGGAGCCCTCGGCGTATTTCACAACCCCGCGCTCGAGCGAAACCGGGCGCAATTCGTCGACTTCTCGGCGGCTCGGCCGCATCGGGCATATTCCTTCCCATCGGGGCCGGCGCGTCTAGGCGCTAGGGCCTTCGTCCCACAAGGACGGCCACCATACCCATACGTCCGGCTTGAACAAGTGCGCAGGAATGGTCAATTGTTGGCTAGGTCTCAAGGAGTTAAACAGGTGGCCTCGCACGACATCCCGATCGGTTCGGCCCAAGTGAGCCTGGCGGCGCTGAACGAGCGCTCGCGCGAGATATTCCGCCAGCTCGTCGAGAGCTATCTGGCGACCGGCGAGCCGGTGGGTTCGCGCAATCTCGCGCGCATCCTGCCGATCCCGCTGTCGCCGGCTTCAGTCCGCAACGTGATGTCGGACCTCGAGCAACTCGGCCTGATCTACGCGCCGCACACGTCAGCCGGCCGGTTGCCGACGGAACTGGGCTTACGCTTTTTTGTCGATGCGCTGATGGAGATCGGCGACCTCACCGAAGAAGACCGCCGGTCGATCGAAGCGCAGGTGGCCGGCGCCGGCAGCAGTCAATCGTTAGAGTCGATCCTCACCGACGCCTCGCAGATGCTGTCGGGGCTCACCCGCTCGGCGTCGATCGTGCTCACCACCAAGAATAACGTGCGGCTGAAGCACATCGAGTTCGTGCGGCTGGAGCCGGAACGCGCGCTCGCGGTGCTGGTTGGCGAGGACGGTCAGGTCGAAAACCGCATCCTGAATATTCCGGCCGGCTTGCCGAGCAACGTGCTGGTGGAAGCCGGCAACTTCCTCAATGCGCGCATCACCGGCAAGACATTGGCCGAACTACGCGCCGACATGGAAAACGCGGCCCAGGCGAGCCAGGCCGAGATCGATCAGCTCACCCAGAAGATCATCGCCGCCGGGTTGGCGAGCTGGTCGGGCGGCGAAAGCGAAGACCGCCAGCTGATCGTGCGCGGTCACGCCAATCTGCTCGAAGACCTGCATGCGCTCGACGACCTGGAGCGGGTGCGCTCGCTGTTCGACGCGCTGGAGACCAAGCGCGGGGTGATCGACCTGCTGGGCCGCGCCGAGCGCGGCGAGGGCGTGCGGATCTTCATTGGCTCGGAGAACAAGCTGTTTTCGCTCTCCGGCTCCTCCACCATCATCGCGCCTTATCGCGACACCAAGGGCAGCATCGTCGGCGTGCTGGGGGTGATCGGGCCGACCCGGCTCAATTACGCCCGGGTGATCCCGATGGTGGACTACACCGCCCGCGTGGTGAGCCGGCTGCTGTCCGGCTGAACTTGATTTTTGCCGCCCGAGCCCTGATATGCGGGGTATCCGGAACAATTTTAGGGATTATTCGACGATGACGGACCCGACCGCGCGCAAGGCCGAGGACGCAGCCACCGAGGCGGAAGCCGCCGCGGGGGCGCCGAGCGCGTTCACTGAGGCCGATCCGCAGCCCGCGGCCAAATCCAGTGACACGCCCGCCGACCCGCTCGCCGAGGCCCAGCGCGAAGCCGCTGACTACCGCGACAAGCTGCTGCGCACCCTGGCCGAGATGGAGAACCTGCGCAAACGCACCGAGCGTGAGATTGCCGACGCGCGCGCCTATGGCATCGCCGGCTTTGCCCGAGACGTGCTGGCGGTCGCCGACAACATGCATCGCGCGCTGGAGGCGATCGGCCCCGAGCTGCGCGAGACCGCCGACGCGAAGGTAAAGAGCCTGATCGAAGGCGTGGAGCTGACCGAGCGCGAACTGCTTAAGACGCTTGAAAAGCACGGCGTGAAGAAGTTCTCGCCCGAGGGGCAGAAGTTTGATCCCAACGTGCATCAGGCGATGTTCGAGTTGGAGCATCCGGCATTGCCCCCCGGTCATGTCGCGCAAGTGATGCAGGCCGGCTACATGATCGGCGAGCGCGTGTTGCGCCCGGCCATGGTCAGTGTGGTGAAGGCCGCGCCGAGGAAGGCGCCAGCGTCAGCCAACGACAATCCGGGCCCGAACGGCGCGAACTGAGCGGCGCGCTCTTGCTTTGATACGCCTGTGCGATTTTGTCGCGACGATGCGTGAGGCGCCGTCGCGGCATTTTCATTTGTGCGAGAAACGTCCGCACGCCGAACACCGTGCAGATGGAGCTCGACGAGCTCACCGCTTTTCCCGGCGTGCCCGACACCGCCATTCACATCCATGACAAGGCCGTCAGAAGCGTGCACCTCGCCGCGTTGCATCAGCTCGCGTCTCTTGCTCAAATCAATTCCCGACCGGTGCCTGCTCATGAAGCCCATTAAGTCTTGCGCGTTACTCATCCTGCTGCTGGCCGTCACAGGCTTGAGCGGGGTCCGCGCTGCCGAAAAGGTGAGGCCGCGGCCCTCGATCTGGGAGCAGGACAAGCTGACCGGCGACTGGGGCGGCGCCCGCACCGAACTGCAGACCAAGGGCATCGACATCACGATCACCTACGCCAACGAGGCGTTCGGGGTGCTGTCGGGCGGCCTGCACCGGGATGCGAGCTACGAGGGCCTGCTGACGTTTTCGGCCGACACCGATCTGCAGAAGCTGATCGGCTGGAGCGGTGGCCACACCCACGTCACTGTGTTCCAAATCCACGACACCAGCCGCAACGCGGTTGCCAATGCTGGCAGCATAGGCGACCCCAGCAACCTTGACGCGCTGTCAACCACTCGGTTTTCCGACATCTGGTTCCAGCAGGATTTCTCCGGCGAGCGCGCCTCGCTGCGGCTCGGCCTGCTCGCCGCCGACAGCGAGTTTCTGTTGAGCCCGACGGCGGGCAATCTGTTCAACGGCACCTTCGGTTGGGCCGACGTGGTCGCTGCCAACATGACCAATGGCGGCCCGGCCTATCCGTTGTCGGCGCCGGGTGCGCGGTTGCAGGTCAAGCCCGCCGAGAACCTCACCATGCTCGCCGCCGTGTTCGCAGGCGATCCCGCCGGCGCCAATTGCAACGACGATCCGCAGAAGTGTAACCGGCACGGCACTACCTTCAGCTTCTCGGGCGGCACGCTGTGGATGGGCGAGGTGCAGTACGGCGTCAATCAGGGCAAGGACGCGATGGGCCTGCCCGGAGTTTACAAGGTCGGCGGCTGGTATCAGACCGCCGATTTCGCCGATCAGCGTTATGGCCTCGACGGCACCGGCGCCGTGGTGTTGCTGTCGGATCCAACGGTGGTTGATCCGCTCAATCACAGCGGCAACTGGGGCATCTACGGCATCGCTGACCAGATGATCTGGCGCAGCGGCGAGCGCAGCTTGAACTTGTTTGCGCGCGCCGGCTACGCGCCGGCCGACCGCAATCTTGTTTCGTATTATTTCGACGGCGGGGCCGGCTTCAAAGGCCTGGTTCCCGGCCGCGCTGACGACACGCTCACCTTCGGCGTCTCCTACGCCAAGATCAGCGACGATGCGGTCGCCGCCGACCGGGATGCCGGCAATGCGGCGCGCAACCACGAGCTCGTGTTCGAACTGAACTACGCGGCGCAGATTGCGCCGTGGTGGGTCGTGCAGCCGGACCTGCAATTGATCGTGCACCCAAACGGCGGGCAGAACCCGGACGATCCGACGCTTGGCTTCGATCACGCCTTCCTGGCCGGCGTGCGCAGTACGATCACGTTCTAGGAGTCTTAGCGCGACGCGACGCCGTCACGCACGGCACGGAAGCGGTTGAACACTTTGTCCCAATCGTCCTTGGGGGCGATGCCGATGATGCGCATGTAGCCGCCGGTGCCGAAGCGCAGCCATTGCACGACGGTGACCGCCTGGCCGCCCGGATCCTGCGCATCGGCGCGCAACTCGAGCGCGGCCGCGCGGCCGATGCGGATGTTGTCGGAGGACGTCACCCTTATGTTGTTCAAGGGTCCTCTGCGCAGCATGTCGCGCGCGAAGGTTCCGCGCAGCGCCGGATCGCTCGGCCCACCGCGTCCAACGGAGACAATGAGATAAGGTTGCTTGGCGCTGCCGGCCTCGTCGGTTGGCCCGTCGGTGAGGATCGCGCCGCCCGGCAGGACGCGGGCGATGCGGAAGCCGGCGAGATCGTCGAGCTTGAACGGCAGCAGACCGAGCAGTTCCTTGGTCGGCGTCGGCCGGAAGTCGACGCTCGCCAGCATCTTGTGAACCACCGCGTCAGAATAGACCGACCGCGCTGCGTCAGGCACGTCGACCCGGACCAGGGTGGTGACGGCGGTCCCTTTGTCGCCCTTGTTGCCGCCGGTCGGCTTGGCCAGCAGAAGCCAGCGATGCTCGCCGTGGTCGTTGACCTTGGCCTCGCCGCTGACCAGGTAGCCGGGGCCGCCGGCTACCGCAAAGTCCATCTTGCTGACGTCGGTCATGCCGTGGGTCCGCTTGTCGAGGTCGGCCTGCTTGATCTGGTCATAGGCTTGGCCGGACAATTCGAAAATGGCGACCAGCACCTGGTGGGCGGGGTCTTCGAAGCCGGGGAAACGGTGACTCGGCACGAGCCCGGGCGGCGGCTCGAGCCCGACCCTGAGCCCGGTCGGAAAGACGGGTGCCGCGGATGCAGTCGACGCAGCGAAGGTGGCCATGACCGCAAGCAGCAAGGCGGCAGCAATCGTACGCAGCATTCAGGGTTCCTCATCGGTGCGGCGACGGGCGCAAGCCGGACGCGAACTCACGGTTGGCTTGAGCCGGGACGTGAGCTTATGTCCCGGTTTGACGGCAGGACAGTGGCGAGCCGTCAGACCGCGAGCTCGATCGACTGGATCTTCTTGACCCCGGCGGCCGTCATGTCTTTCCAGGCCTTGGCCAGTGAGCCATGGGTGTTGATGCCTCGGCAGGCGTCCTCGATCACAAAAACTGCAAATCCGTCATGACGGGCGTCGACCGCACTCCAGGCCACGCAGAAATCGGTGGCGATGCCGGCCATGAATAGCGTCTTGATCCCTCGTTCCTTCAGATAGCCGGCCAGCCCGGTATGGGTCTTCCTATCGGCTTCGAGAAACGCCGAATAGCTGTCGACGTCGTTGTGATAGCCCTTGCGCACGACCAGTTCCGCGGTCGGAAGACGGAGGTCCTTGGAAAGCCTTGCACTTTCGGTGCCCTGTACACAGTGGTCCGGCCACAGGATCTGCTGGCCGTAGGGCAGCTTTATGGTTTCGAAAGGCTTATGGCCGGGATGGCTGGAGGCAAACGAGGTGTGGTGAGGTGTGTGCCAGTCCTGCGTCACCACCACATTTTCGAAGCCTTTGGCGATGCGGTTGATGACCGGGATGATCTTGTCGGCGCCCTTAACCGCCAGGCTGCCGCCGGGCAGGAAGCAGTTCTGCACATCGACCACGAGCAGTGCGGATGCTTCGTCAGGCTTGATGGTGCCGGCGGCAAAGCTGGGACGGCTGAGCGCCAGAGAGGCCAGCGAAGCCAAGCCGAGTGTGAATTCACGCCGCCGAAGTTGGATCATGGGATGCTCCACGGGAGGCTTGAGGCCGGAAAGGGGCTGCCCCATACAAGCGCCAGTAGCTGTTGCCGGCAACTCCCGGTTCCCGCAGGGAGGACCCACGCGCGGCTCAAGGCACAGTGTTCTCGTGGGGTTAACGACCCCAGGCCATGCCCACCTCCCTGGTCCAACTCGCGAATTCGTGAGCGGCTGACTTGCGGGTTCTGGCCGCCCTCCTATATGAGCGTTTGAGCCGCGAAGCGCGGCGAATCGCGTATCCAGGGGGTTGGATCAAGGGGGTCAGCGGACGAGCCGCCGACACACCTAACGGGCGCCAAGAGGCCTTAACAGGCACAAGTGGCCCGGCCGGCCTGCCGCAATTTGAGAGGAACAAAAATGGGCAAGGTCATCGGCATCGACCTCGGGACCACGAATTCGTGCGTCGCCGTCATGGAAGGCACATCGCCGAAAGTTATCGAAAACGCCGAAGGTATGCGAACCACGCCCTCGATCGTCGCGTTCACCGACGACGGCGAACGGCTCGTCGGCCAGCCGGCCAAGCGCCAGGCGGTCACCAATCCGGAAAAGACCATCTTCGCGGTCAAGCGTCTTGTCGGCCGCCGCTACGATGATCCGATCATCGAAAAGGACAAGAAACTCGTCCCCTACAAGATCGTGAAAGCCGGCAACGGCGACGCCTGGGTGGAAGAGGACGGCAAGACTTATTCGCCTTCGCAGATCTCCGCCTTCATCTTGCAGAAGATGAAGGAGACCGCGGAAGCTTATCTCGGGCAGAAGGTCGAGCAGGCGGTAATCACCGTCCCAGCCTACTTCAACGACGCCCAACGTCAGGCCACCAAGGACGCCGGCAAGATCGCGGGCCTCGAGGTGATGCGCATCATCAACGAGCCGACCGCGGCCGCGCTCGCCTACGGGCTCGACAAGCAGAAGACCGGCCTGATCGCGGTTTATGACCTCGGCGGCGGCACCTTCGATATTTCTGTGCTCGAGATCGGCGATGGCGTGTTCGAGGTGAAGTCCACGAACGGCGACACGTTCCTGGGCGGTGAAGACTTCGACATGCGTTTAGTCAGCTATCTCGCCGACGAGTTCCAGAAGGAGCAGGGCATCGACCTGCGCAAGGATAAGCTCGCGCTGCAGCGGCTGAAGGAAGCTGCCGAGAAGGCCAAGATCGAGCTGTCGTCCACTACGCAGACCGAGATCAACCTGCCGTTCATCACGGCGGACGCTTCCGGTCCGAAGCATCTCACCATGAAGCTCACCCGCGCCAAGTTCGAGGCGCTCGTCGACGACCTCATCCAGAAGACCGTCGAGCCCTGCCGCAAGGCGCTCAAGGACGCGGGCGTCTCCGCCGGTGAGATCAATGAGGTGGTCCTGGTCGGCGGCATGACCCGCATGCCGAAGGTGCAGGAAGTCGTAAAGCAGTTCTTCGGCAAGGAGCCGCACAAGGGCGTCAACCCGGACGAGGTGGTCGCCATCGGCGCCGCCATCCAGGCGGGCGTCTTGCAGGGCGACGTCAAGGACGTGCTGCTGCTCGACGTGACGCCACTGTCGCTCGGCATCGAGACGCTTGGCGGCGTGTTCACCCGCATCATCGACCGCAACACCACCATCCCGACCAAGAAGAGCCAGGTGTTCTCCACCGCCGAGGATAACCAGAATGCGGTGACCATCCGGGTTTTCCAGGGCGAGCGTGAAATGGCGGCCGACAACAAGATGCTCGGCAATTTCGATCTGATGGGCATTCCGCCGGCCCCGCGCGGCGTGCCGCAGGTCGAGGTTACCTTTGATATCGACGCCAACGGCATCGTCAATGTGTCGGCCAAGGACAAGGCTACCGGCAAGGAGCAGCAGATCCGCATCCAGGCCAGTGGCGGTCTGTCGGAAACCGATATCGAGAAGATGGTGAAGGACGCCGAGTCCCACGCCGAAGAGGACAAGAAGCGCAAGGCAGCGGTGGAAGCCAAGAACCACGCCGAAGCGCTGGTGCACTCGACCGAGAAGGCGCTCGCGGAGCATGGCTCCAAGGTCAGCGAGACCGAACGCAATGCGATCGAGAACGCCATGGCCGACCTGAAGGAAGCGCTTAAAGGCGACGACGCCGACGCCGTCCAGGCCAAGGCCAACGCGCTGGCACAGGCTTCCATGAAGCTCGGCGAAGCCATGTACAAGCAGCAGCAGGAAACAGCCGCCGGCAGCGCCGACGAAGATGGCGCGGCCGGGGAGAACAAGGAAGACGTTGTCGACGCCGAGTTCACCGAAGTCGACGACGACAAGAACAATAAGAAGTCCGCCTAAGCGTAAGGCGCCGGCTTATGCTCAAGGCCACAGGCCGGCCCGGAATTATTACCCCCCGGGGTTCTCCCGGGGGGCCGTCTTGTACTCGTTAAGAGATGGATGGCCGGGTTAAGCCCGGCCATGACCGTGTCGGGGACACGAGGTTCAAAGCGGCATGTCCAAGCGCGACTACTATGAAGTCTTAGGTGTTTCCCGCGAATGCACTGAGGTCGAGCTCAAGGCGGCCTTCCGCAAGCTCGCCATGAAGCACCACCCGGACCGCAATCCGGGCGACGCCGAGTGCGAGCACAAATTCAAGGAAATCAACGAAGCCTATGACGTGCTCAAGGACGGTGACAAGCGCGCCGCCTATAACCGTTTCGGGCACGCCGCCTTCGAACAAGGCGGCATGGGTGGCGGGCCCGGCTTCGGCGCCGACTTCGGCACTACCTTCGCCGACATCTTCGAAGGCATCTTCGGCATGGGCGGCGCGCGCGGCGGCCGCGCCTCCGGCCGCGAGCGCGGCTCCGACCTCCGCTACAACATGGAGATCGATCTGGAAGAGGCTTTCGCCGGTAAGACGGCGCAGGTGCGGCTGCCGACCTCGGTAACGTGCGAAGCCTGCTCCGGTACGGGCGCCAAGCCGGGCACGAAGCCGAAAACCTGTTCGACTTGCGGCGGCGCCGGCCGCGTGCGCCATGCTCAGGGCTTCTTCACGCTTGAGCGCACCTGTCCCGCCTGTCAGGGCCGCGGCCAGGTGATCGACGATCCGTGTGCGAGCTGCTCGGGCGCCGGCCGCATCACGCGCGAGCGCACGCTCTCGGTCAACATCCCGGCCGGTGTCGAGGACGGCACCCGCATTCGTCTGTCCGGCGAAGGTGAGGCGGGCCTGCGCGGCGGGCCGCCGGGCGACCTCTATATTTTCCTTTCCATCACGCCGCACGAGTTCTTCCAGCGCGACGGCGCCGACCTCCATTGCCGGGTGCCGATTTCCATGGTGACGGCGGCGCTGGGCGGCGAGTTCGAAGTACCGGCCATCGACGACAGCAAGGCGCGGGTCAAAGTACCCGCAGGCACGCAGACCGGCCGCCGCTTCCGCCTGTCCGGTAAAGGCATGCCGGTGTTGAGATCGAAACAGACCGGCGACATGTACGTGCAGGTCGCGGTAGAGACGCCGCAGAATCTGACCAAACGCCAGAGCGAGCTGCTCGCCGAATTCGAAAGCCTGTCGTCCGATAACACCCAGCCGGAATCCGTGGGATTCTTCAGCCGCGTCAAGGAGTTCCTCGACGGGCTCGGGGCACGCGGCAGCCATACCGGCTAGGTACCTTGACCCCCCGCCCGCCGCTCTATACCGGTGGGGCTCGCGGCGGGCGTCGCCGCCCGTTGGCGTGACCCCGATGGCTCCACAGACAGCCGTTACCAAACGAACCCTGCGTCTCGATGACGAGATGCAGTTCATTCGCTCGTGGATCGAAAAGCCGCTGCGCACTGGCGCGGTGATGCCTTCGAGTCGGGCGCTGGCGCGTACCATGGCGCGCTATGTCGATCCGCAAGGGACCGGCCCGGTGATCGAACTCGGACCGGGCACCGGCCCGGTGACTGAAGCGCTGGTCGCGCACGGTATCGATGAAGCACGGCTGGTGCTGGTCGAATTCAATCCCGACTTCTGCCGGCTGCTGCGCTCGCGGTATCCGGCGGCGACCGTGCTGCAAGGCGATGCTTACCGGCTGCGCAAGGCCGTGCAGCAGACGTTGAATGAACCGGCTGCAGCGGTGGTCTCGAGCCTGCCGCTGCTCACCAAGCCGTTGCGCACGCGGCTGCGGCTCACCGCCGACGTGATGGCGCTGACCAAGCCGAATGCGCCCTTCGTACAGTTCACCTACGGCATGCTGCCGCCGATCCCGAGGACGCTCTCTGGCATCCGGGCCGAGGCATCGAACGTGATCTGGATGAACCTGCCGCCGGCGCGGGTCTGGGTCTATCGCGGTGAGCGGTAAGCCCGGGCTTCCGGGCACCGGAATGACGGCCGGAAGCGGGGCGTGCTAAGCAAAGGCGGAATTTGACGGAGCCGCCGATGCCCGCGCTAAAAATCCTTGTCTTTGCCGGCTCGACCCGCACCGGCTCCTACAACACCAAGCTGGCGGCGCTGGCGGCCAAGGAGCTGACGTTGGCCGACGTCGATGTCACCCGCATCTCGCTCACCGACTATCCGCTGCCGCTCTACGATGCCGATCTCGACGCGCGCGCCGGGCAACCGGCCAACGGGCTGCGGCTCAAGCAGATGATCATGGCCCATCATGGCGTGTTCATCGCCAGCGCCGAATACTCGGCCTCCGTGACGCCGATTCTGAAAAACGCCATCGATTGGGTTTCGCGCGTTCGCGAGCGCGGCGATCCGACCTATGCCGCATTCAAGAACCGCGTCTTCGCCATCGGTGCTGTGACCACTGGGCCGTCCGGCGGCCAGCGTTCGCTGATCGCGCTGCGCCAAATCCTCGAGCTCGGCTGCGGCGCGTTGGTCATTCCCGAGCAGGTCTCGATCCCGAACGCGGCGCAGGCCTTCGATGAAATGGACAACATCATCGACGTCGGCATCAACAACTTCTTCCGAAAAGAGCTCGATCGCCTGGTCGAAGTGGCGCGGCTTATGATGTGAGGAGAGCATGGTGAAACTGGACGCGCGCGAGCGGCTGATTGTCGCCCTCGATGTGCCCTCGGTCAATGAAGCAGAAGCCATGGTGTCGCGGCTCGGTGATGCCGTGTGCTTCTACAAGATCGGCTATCAGCTCGGCTTCGCCGGCGGCCTGCCGTTTGCGGCCGGTTTGGTCGCGGCCGGCAAGCAGGTGTTCCTTGATTTCAAGCTGCACGATATCGGCAACACGGTGCAGAAGGGCGTCGAAAGCGTCGCCGACATCGGCGCTACCTTTCTTACCGTGCACGGTTTTCCGCAAACCATGAAGGCGGCGGTGGAAGGAAAACGCGGCTCATCCTTGCGTATCCTCGCCGTCACTGTGCTGACCTCCTATGACGATAGCGATCTGGCGGCGGCAGGCTACGACATGGGCGTGAGCGAGCTTGTCGCTGCGCGCGCGCAGCAGGCGCGTGATATCGGCGTCGACGGTCTCGTCTGCTCGGCGGAGGAAGCACCGCGCTTACGCGACATCGCCGGTCCCGGCATGGTGCTGGTGACGCCGGGGAGAAGGCCCGCGGGCAGCGCCACCGGCGATCAGAAGCGGGTGATGACGCCGGCGCGTGCCATCGAAGCCGGCGCCGATTAT